>NC_017743.1:0-12500 GCF_000259365.1 Bacillus sp. JS
ATCTTTTTCGACTTTTTTTAATATCCACAAAGGTTATCGACAACATTTTCACATTACCAACCCCTGTGGACAATATTTTTTCAACAGGTTGTCCGCTTTGTGGATAAGATTGTGACAACCATTGCAAGCTCTCGTTTATTTTGGTATTATATTTGTGTTTTAACTCTTGATTACTAATCTTACCTTTCCTCTTTATCCACAAAGTGTGGATAAGTTGTGGATTGATTTCACACAGCTTGTGTAGAAGGTTGTCCACAAGTTGTGAAATTTGTCGAAAAGCTATTTATCTACTATATTATATGTTTTCAACATTTAATGTGTACGAATGGTAAGCGCCATTTGCTCTTTTTTTGTGTTCTATAACAGAGAAAGATGCCATTTTCTATGAAAAGGAGGGACGTGCCGGAAGATGGAAAATATATTAGACCTGTGGAACCAAGCCCTTGCTCAAATCGAAAAAAAGTTGAGCAAACCGAGTTTTGAGACTTGGATGAAGTCAACCAAAGCCCACTCACTGCAAGGAGATACCTTAACGATCACGGCTCCCAATGAATTTGCCAGAGACTGGCTGGAGTCCAGATACTTGCATCTGATTGCAGATACTATATATGAATTAACCGGGGAAGAATTGAGCATTAAGTTTGTCATTCCTCAAAATCAAGATGTTGAGGACTTTATGCCGAAACCGCAAGTCAAAAAAGCGGTCAAAGAAGATACATCTGATTTTCCTCAAAATATGCTCAATCCAAAATATACTTTTGATACTTTTGTCATCGGATCTGGAAACCGATTTGCACACGCAGCTTCCCTTGCAGTAGCGGAAGCACCCGCGAAAGCTTACAACCCTTTATTTATCTATGGGGGCGTCGGCTTAGGGAAAACACACTTAATGCATGCGATCGGCCATTATGTAATAGATCATAATCCTTCTGCCAAAGTGGTTTATCTGTCTTCTGAGAAATTTACAAACGAATTCATCAACTCTATCCGAGATAATAAAGCCGTCGACTTCCGCAATCGCTATCGAAATGTTGATGTGCTTTTGATAGATGATATTCAATTTTTAGCGGGGAAAGAACAAACCCAGGAAGAATTTTTCCATACATTTAACACATTGCACGAAGAAAGCAAACAAATCGTCATTTCAAGTGACCGGCCGCCAAAGGAAATTCCGACACTTGAGGACAGATTGCGCTCACGTTTTGAATGGGGCCTGATTACAGATATCACGCCGCCTGATCTGGAAACGAGAATTGCGATTTTAAGAAAAAAGGCCAAAGCAGAGGGCCTCGATATTCCAAACGAGGTTATGCTTTACATCGCGAATCAAATCGACAGCAATATTCGGGAGCTGGAAGGCGCATTAATCAGAGTTGTTGCTTACTCATCTTTAATTAATAAAGATATTAATGCTGATCTGGCCGCTGAGGCGCTGAAAGATATTATTCCTTCATCAAAACCGAAAGTCATTACGATTAAAGAAATTCAGAGGGTAGTAGGCCAGCAATTTAATATTAAACTCGAGGATTTCAAAGCAAAAAAACGGACAAAGTCAGTAGCTTTTCCGCGTCAAATCGCCATGTACTTATCAAGGGAAATGACTGATTCCTCTCTTCCTAAAATCGGCGAAGAGTTTGGAGGACGGGATCATACAACCGTTATTCATGCGCATGAAAAAATTTCAAAACTGCTGGCAGATGACGAACAGCTTCAGCAGCATGTAAAAGAAATTAAAGAACAGCTTAAATAGCAGGACCGGGGATTAATCGGGGAAAGTGTGAATAACTTTTCGGAAGTCATACACAGTCTGTCCACATGTGGATAGGCTGTGTTTCCTGTCTTTTTCACAACTTATCCACAAATCCACAGGCCCTACTATTACTTCTACTATTTTTTAAAAAAATATATATATTAATACATTATCCGTTAGGAGGATAAAAATGAAATTCACGATTCAAAAAGATCGTCTTGTTGAAAGTGTCCAAGATGTATTAAAAGCAGTTTCATCCAGAACTACGATTCCCATTCTAACTGGTATTAAAATTGTCGCATCAGATGATGGCGTATCCTTTACAGGAAGTGATTCAGATATTTCTATTGAATCCTTCATTCCAAAAGAAGAAGGAGATAAAGAAATCGTCACTATCGAACAGCCCGGAAGTATCGTTTTACAGGCCCGCTTCTTTAGCGAAATTGTAAAAAAACTGCCGATGGCAACTGTAGAAATCGAAGTGCAAAATCAGTATTTGACGATTATTCGTTCTGGTAAAGCCGAATTTAATCTAAACGGACTGGATGCTGATGAGTATCCTCACTTGCCGCAGATTGAAGAACATCATGCGATTCAGATTCCAACTGATTTGTTAAAAAATTTAATCAGACAAACAGTATTCGCAGTGTCCACCTCAGAAACACGTCCTATCTTGACAGGTGTAAACTGGAAAGTGGAACAAAGTGAATTATTATGCACCGCAACGGATAGTCACCGTCTTGCTTTAAGAAAAGCGAAACTTGATATTCCAGAAGACAGATCTTATAACGTCGTGATTCCAGGAAAAAGTTTAACTGAACTCAGCAAGATTTTGGATGACAATCAGGAACTCGTAGATATTGTGATCACAGAAACTCAAGTTCTGTTTAAAGCGAAAAACGTTTTATTTTTCTCACGGCTTCTGGACGGAAATTATCCAGACACAACCAGTCTGATTCCGCAAGACAGCAAAACAGAAATCATTGTAAACACAAAAGAATTCCTTCAGGCCATTGATCGTGCATCTCTTTTAGCCAGAGAGGGACGCAACAACGTGGTGAAGCTGTCCGCAAAACCAGCTGAATCCATTGAAATTTCTTCTAACTCCCCTGAAATCGGTAAAGTTGTGGAAGCAATTGTTGCGGATCAAATTGAGGGTGAGGAATTAAATATCTCTTTTAGTCCAAAATATATGATGGATGCACTAAAGGTGCTTGAAGGAGCAGAAATACGCGTAAGCTTTACAGGTGCAATGAGACCTTTCTTAATTCGCACGCCGAATGATGAAACGATTGTACAGCTTATCCTTCCTGTCAGAACCTATTAATCCGATACACTGCTGCCGACCCGTCGGCAGCTTTTCTATTCGGCAACTGCTCCGACAAGTTTTCCCTTTCCCTAATTCGTTTTTTTTTAGTACAATTAGATATTAGTGATATTTGAAAGAGGTCGATATAATGGCAAATCCGATTTCAATTGATACAGAGATGATTACACTCGGACAATTCTTGAAATTAGCCGATGTGATTCAGTCTGGCGGTATGGCGAAGTGGTTTTTAAGCGAGCATGAAGTGCTTGTGAACAACGAGCCGGACAACCGCCGAGGCAGAAAGCTGTATGTTGGAGATGTGGTAGAGATTGAAGGATTTGGTTCATTTCAAGTCGTCAATTAAAGCGGGTGACACTGATTGTATATCCAGAACTTAGAACTGACATCTTACCGCAACTACGACCATGCTGAACTTCAATTTGAAAATAAAGTAAATGTGATCATCGGTGAAAACGCCCAGGGGAAGACAAACCTCATGGAGGCGATCTATGTCTTGTCTATGGCGAAATCGCACAGGACATCAAATGACAAAGAACTTATACGGTGGGACAAAGACTATGCTAAAATAGAGGGAAGAGTGATGAAGCAAAACGGGGCGATCCCGATGCAGCTCGTCATCTCCAAAAAAGGTAAAAAGGGCAAGGTCAATCATATTGAACAGCAAAAGCTCAGCCAGTATGTCGGGGCCCTCAACACCATTATGTTTGCGCCGGAAGATTTAAATCTTGTAAAGGGAAGCCCTCAAGTGAGAAGGCGGTTTCTTGACATGGAAATCGGACAGGTTTCTCCCGTCTACCTTCATGACCTTTCTCTTTACCAGAAAATCCTTTCCCAGCGGAATCATTTTTTAAAACAGCTGCAAACAAGAAAACAAACAGACCGGACGATGCTCGATGTTTTGACCGATCAGCTTGTGGAAGTTGCAGCAAAAGTCGTCGTAAAACGCCTGCAGTTTACAGCACAGCTCGAAAAATGGGCGCAGCCCGTCCATGCAGGCATCTCAAGAGGGCTTGAAGAACTGACCTTGAAGTACCATACAGCTCTTGATGTATCAGATTCCGTAGACTTGTCGAAAATAGGAGATAGCTATCAAGAAGCGTTTTCTAAATTAAGAGAAAAAGAAATTGAGCGCGGTGTTACTTTGTCAGGGCCTCATCGTGACGATGTCCTTTTCTATGTGAACGGACGCGATGTGCAGACGTATGGTTCTCAAGGACAGCAGCGAACGACGGCGTTGTCCCTTAAGCTGGCGGAGATTGACCTGATCCATGAAGAAATCGGAGAATATCCCATTTTACTATTGGATGATGTACTGAGTGAACTGGATGATTATCGCCAGTCACACTTGCTTCATACGATCCAAGGCCGTGTACAAACGTTTGTCACAACGACAAGCGTTGATGGCATTGATCACGAAACCTTACGTCAAGCAGGAATGTTCCGTGTGCAAAATGGTGCGTTAGTGAAGTGAAGAAATGAGGTGAGCAATTGTATATTCATTTAGGTGATGACTTTGTGGTTTCAACCCGAGATATTGTCGGCATTTTTGACTTTAAAGCCAACATGTCGCCTATTGTTGAAGAATTTCTGAAAAAACAGAAACACAAGGTGGTGCCTTCCGTAAACGGCACGCCCAAATCTATCGTAGTCACGGTTCAGAATATATATTACTCTCCCTTATCTTCCAGCACATTAAAAAAACGTGCGCAATTTATGTTTGAAATAGATTCTTAGAAATTTTTTATCACGAATATATCGTTTAGAAAAGTGTAGGTGAATGACGTGGCTATGGAACAGCAGCAAAACAGTTATGATGAAAATCAGATACAGGTACTAGAAGGATTGGAAGCTGTTCGTAAAAGACCGGGGATGTATATCGGCTCGACAAACAGCAAAGGCCTTCACCACCTGGTATGGGAAATTGTCGACAATAGTATTGACGAAGCCCTCGCCGGTTATTGTAAAGATATCAATATTCAAATCGAAAAAGACAACAGTATCACGGTTGTAGATAATGGCCGCGGTATTCCAGTCGGTATTCATGAAAAAATGGGCCGTCCTGCGGTAGAAGTCATTATGACGGTGCTTCATGCCGGAGGAAAATTTGACGGAAGCGGCTATAAAGTATCCGGAGGATTACACGGTGTAGGTGCGTCGGTCGTGAACGCACTATCAACAGAGCTTGATGTGACGGTTCACCGTGACGGTAAAATTCATCGCCAAACCTATAAACGCGGAGTTCCGGTTTCAGACCTTGAAATCATTGGCGAAACGGATCATACAGGAACGACGACACATTTTGTCCCGGATCCTGAAATTTTCACAGAAACAACTGAGTATGATTATGATCTGCTTGCCAACCGCGTGCGTGAATTAGCCTTTTTGACAAAGGGCGTAAACATCACGATCGAAGATAAACGTGAAGGGCAAGAGCGTAAAAACGAGTACCATTACGAAGGCGGAATTAAAAGTTATGTAGAGTATTTAAACCGTTCTAAAGAAGTTGTCCATGAAGAGCCGATTTACATTGAAGGCGAAAAGGACGGCATTACGGTTGAAGTGGCTTTACAATACAATGACAGCTACACAAGCAACATTTACTCGTTTACAAACAACATTAACACGTACGAAGGCGGTACCCATGAAGCTGGCTTCAAAACAGGCCTGACTCGTGTTATCAACGACTATGCCAGAAAAAAAGGGCTTATTAAAGAAAATGACCCTAACCTAAGCGGAGATGATGTAAGAGAAGGGCTGACCGCGATTATTTCAATCAAACACCCTGATCCGCAGTTTGAGGGCCAAACGAAAACAAAGCTAGGCAACTCAGAAGCTCGGACCATCACCGATACGTTATTTTCTGCGGCAATGGAAACATTTATGCTGGAAAATCCAGATGCGGCCAAAAAAATTGTCGATAAAGGTTTAATGGCGGCAAGAGCTAGAATGGCTGCGAAAAAAGCGCGTGAACTTACACGCCGCAAGAGTGCTTTGGAAATTTCAAACCTTCCCGGTAAGCTAGCGGACTGCTCTTCAAAAGATCCGAGCATTTCCGAGTTATATATCGTAGAGGGTGACTCTGCCGGTGGATCTGCTAAACAAGGACGGGACAGACATTTCCAAGCTATTTTGCCGCTTAGAGGTAAAATCTTGAACGTTGAAAAAGCAAGACTGGACAAGATCCTTTCTAACAACGAAGTTCGCTCTATGATTACAGCACTTGGCACAGGTATCGGGGAAGATTTCAACCTAGAGAAAGCCCGTTACCATAAAGTTGTCATTATGACAGATGCCGATGTTGACGGTGCGCACATCAGAACACTGCTGTTAACGTTCTTTTACAGATATATGCGCCAAATTATCGAAAATGGCTATGTGTACATTGCACAGCCGCCGCTCTACAAGGTTCAACAGGGGAAACGTGTTGAATATGCGTACAATGACAAGGAGCTTGAAGACTTGTTAAAAACGCTTCCTCAAACACCTAAGCCTGGATTGCAGCGTTACAAAGGTCTTGGTGAAATGAATGCTACCCAGCTATGGGAGACAACCATGGATCCTAGCTCTAGAACGCTGCTTCAGGTAACTCTTGAAGATGCAATGGATGCGGATGAGACATTCGAAATGCTGATGGGCGACAAAGTAGAACCGCGCCGAAACTTCATAGAAGCAAATGCGAGATACGTTAAAAATCTTGACATCTAATCATAAAAAGCCTTATTTCCAATAAGAAATAAGGCTTTTTTCTAAACAAGATCAGATGCAGCAATGCTTGCAATACCTATATATTCTAGCAATTTAATGTGTATAATCATAAGTTTATTGATATAATGGAGAATAGTGAAATCGTATTGAAGGTCATAATGGACAATCTACTCCCACATATTTCATGTGATACTTCAGGGAGGTTTTTTAATGAGTGAACAAAACACACCACAAGTTCGTGAAATAAATATCAGTCAGGAAATGCGTACGTCCTTTTTGGATTATGCAATGAGCGTTATCGTATCCCGTGCTCTTCCGGATGTTCGTGACGGCTTAAAGCCGGTTCATAGACGGATTTTATATGCAATGAATGATTTGGGCATGACCAGTGACAAGCCTTATAAAAAATCCGCGCGTATCGTTGGAGAAGTTATCGGGAAATACCACCCGCACGGTGATTCAGCGGTATATGAATCCATGGTCAGAATGGCTCAGGATTTCAACTACCGTTATATGCTCGTTGACGGTCACGGAAACTTCGGTTCTGTTGACGGAGACTCAGCGGCTGCCATGCGTTATACAGAAGCAAGAATGTCTAAAATCTCGATGGAAATTCTTCGAGACATCACAAAAGACACAATCGATTATCAGGATAACTATGACGGTTCAGAAAGAGAACCTGTCGTTATGCCTTCGAGGTTCCCAAATCTGCTCGTGAACGGTGCTGCCGGCATTGCGGTAGGTATGGCAACAAACATTCCTCCGCACCAGCTGGGAGAAATCATTGACGGTGTACTTGCTGTCAGTGAGAATCCGGACATTACAATTCCAGAGCTTATGGAAGTCATTCCAGGTCCTGATTTCCCGACTGCGGGTCAAATCTTGGGCCGAAGCGGTATACGGAAAGCATACGAATCTGGCCGAGGCTCTATTACAATTCGGGCAAAAGCTGAGATCGAACAAACATCTTCAGGTAAAGAAAGAATTATTGTTACAGAGTTGCCTTACCAAGTAAATAAGGCGAAATTAATCGAGAAAATTGCTGATCTCGTTAGGGATAAAAAGATAGAGGGCATCACAGATCTGCGTGATGAGTCAGATCGTACAGGTATGAGAATTGTCATTGAAATTAGACGTGATGCTAATGCAAATGTCATTCTAAACAATCTGTACAAACAAACTGCTCTACAGACATCTTTTGGTATCAACTTGCTTGCACTTGTTGATGGTCAGCCGAAAGTTTTAACTCTTAAGCAATGCCTGGAGCATTACCTTGACCACCAAAAAGTCGTAATTAGACGCCGTACTGCCTATGAATTGCGTAAAGCGGAAGCGAGAGCCCACATCCTTGAAGGCTTGAGAGTTGCTCTGGATCATCTCGATGCAGTTATTTCCCTTATCCGTAATTCTCAAACGGCTGAAATTGCGAGAACAGGTTTAATTGAACAATTCTCACTGACAGAGAAGCAAGCACAAGCGATCCTTGATATGAGGCTCCAGCGTTTAACAGGACTGGAACGTGAAAAGATCGAAGAAGAATACCAATCTCTTGTTAAATTAATTGCAGAGCTAAAAGACATCTTGGCAAATGAATATAAAGTGCTTGAGATTATTCGTGAAGAACTCACGGAAATCAAAGAGCGTTTTAACGATGAAAGACGTACTGAGATCGTCACTTCTGGACTAGAGACAATTGAAGATGAAGATCTCATTGAGAGAGAAAATATCGTCGTCACTCTGACACACAACGGGTACATCAAACGTCTTCCTGCATCAACTTATCGCAGTCAAAAACGAGGCGGTAAAGGTGTACAAGGAATGGGAACAAACGAAGATGATTTCGTTGAGCATTTGATCTCTACGTCAACTCATGACACGATTCTCTTCTTCTCAAACAAGGGAAAAGTGTATCGTGCAAAAGGGTATGAAATCCCTGAATACGGCAGAACAGCAAAAGGAATCCCGATTATTAACCTGCTGGAAGTAGAAAAGGGTGAGTGGATCAACGCGATTATTCCAGTCACGGAATTCAATGCGGAGCTTTACCTTTTCTTCACAACAAAGCACGGGGTTTCAAAACGAACTTCGCTGTCTCAATTCGCTAATATCCGCAACAATGGCCTAATCGCTTTGAGTCTTCGTGAGGATGATGAACTGATGGGTGTACGTCTGACTGATGGTACAAAACAAATCATCATCGGAACGAAAAACGGTTTACTGATCCGTTTCCCTGAAACAGATGTCCGGGAGATGGGAAGAACTGCGGCAGGCGTAAAAGGCATCACCCTGACAGATGACGACGTTGTTGTCGGCATGGAGATATTAGAGGAAGAATCACACGTTCTTATCGTAACTGAAAAAGGATACGGAAAACGAACTCCGGCTGAAGAGTACAGAACCCAAAGCCGGGGCGGAAAAGGACTCAAAACAGCAAAAATCACCGAGAACAACGGCCAACTAGTAGCAGTGAAAGCTACTAAAGGTGAAGAGGATCTAATGATTATTACAGCCAGCGGCGTACTCATTAGAATGGACATCAGTGATATCTCAATCACCGGACGTGTCACTCAAGGTGTGCGTCTCATCAGAATGGCAGAAGAAGAACATGTTGCTACAGTGGCCTTAGTAGAGAAAAACGAAGAAGATGAGAATGAAGAAGAACAAGAAGAAGTGTGAGAAAAAGCGCAGCTAAAATAGCTGCGCATTTTTGTTTTATTCCTCTTTACAGTCTTAAAAATTATGGTATAATCATTTTTGTTGTCTTTTAAAAGACGCAAACGTAACAATCATGACTAGTAAAAACTTTTTCAAAAAAGTGTTGACCTAGTTAACTAAAAATGTTACTATTAAGTAGTCGCTTCGAGAGAAGCACACAAAGTTCTTTGAAAACTAAACAAGACAAAACGTACCTGTTAATTCATTTTTTATAAATCGCACAGCGATGTGCGTAGTCAGTCAAACTTTTTATCGGAGAGTTTGATCCTGGCTCAGGACGAACGCTGGCGGCGTGCCTAATACATGCAAGTCGAGCGGACAGATGGGAGCTTGCTCCCTGATGTTAGCGGCGGACGGGTGAGTAACACGTGGGTAACCTGCCTGTAAGACTGGGATAACTCCGGGAAACCGGGGCTAATACCGGATGCTTGTTTGAACCGCATGGTTCAAACATAAAAGGTGGCTTCGGCTACCACTTACAGATGGACCCGCGGCGCATTAGCTAGTTGGTGAGGTAACGGCTCACCAAGGCGACGATGCGTAGCCGACCTGAGAGGGTGATCGGCCACACTGGGACTGAGACACGGCCCAGACTCCTACGGGAGGCAGCAGTAGGGAATCTTCCGCAATGGACGAAAGTCTGACGGAGCAACGCCGCGTGAGTGATGAAGGTTTTCGGATCGTAAAGCTCTGTTGTTAGGGAAGAACAAGTACCGTTCGAATAGGGCGGTACCTTGACGGTACCTAACCAGAAAGCCACGGCTAACTACGTGCCAGCAGCCGCGGTAATACGTAGGTGGCAAGCGTTGTCCGGAATTATTGGGCGTAAAGGGCTCGCAGGCGGTTTCTTAAGTCTGATGTGAAAGCCCCCGGCTCAACCGGGGAGGGTCATTGGAAACTGGGGAACTTGAGTGCAGAAGAGGAGAGTGGAATTCCACGTGTAGCGGTGAAATGCGTAGAGATGTGGAGGAACACCAGTGGCGAAGGCGACTCTCTGGTCTGTAACTGACGCTGAGGAGCGAAAGCGTGGGGAGCGAACAGGATTAGATACCCTGGTAGTCCACGCCGTAAACGATGAGTGCTAAGTGTTAGGGGGTTTCCGCCCCTTAGTGCTGCAGCTAACGCATTAAGCACTCCGCCTGGGGAGTACGGTCGCAAGACTGAAACTCAAAGGAATTGACGGGGGCCCGCACAAGCGGTGGAGCATGTGGTTTAATTCGAAGCAACGCGAAGAACCTTACCAGGTCTTGACATCCTCTGACAATCCTAGAGATAGGACGTCCCCTTCGGGGGCAGAGTGACAGGTGGTGCATGGTTGTCGTCAGCTCGTGTCGTGAGATGTTGGGTTAAGTCCCGCAACGAGCGCAACCCTTGATCTTAGTTGCCAGCATTCAGTTGGGCACTCTAAGGTGACTGCCGGTGACAAACCGGAGGAAGGTGGGGATGACGTCAAATCATCATGCCCCTTATGACCTGGGCTACACACGTGCTACAATGGACAGAACAAAGGGCAGCGAAACCGCGAGGTTAAGCCAATCCCACAAATCTGTTCTCAGTTCGGATCGCAGTCTGCAACTCGACTGCGTGAAGCTGGAATCGCTAGTAATCGCGGATCAGCATGCCGCGGTGAATACGTTCCCGGGCCTTGTACACACCGCCCGTCACACCACGAGAGTTTGTAACACCCGAAGTCGGTGAGGTAACCTTTTAGGAGCCAGCCGCCGAAGGTGGGACAGATGATTGGGGTGAAGTCGTAACAAGGTAGCCGTATCGGAAGGTGCGGCTGGATCACCTCCTTTCTAAGGATATTATACGGAATATAAGACCTTGGGTCTTATAAACAGAACGTTCCCTGTCTTGTTTAGTTTTGAAGGAACTTTGTTCCTTGAATAAGTTAAGATGGGCCTGTAGCTCAGCTGGTTAGAGCGCACGCCTGATAAGCGTGAGGTCGGTGGTTCGAGTCCACTCAGGCCCACCATCTTATATAATGGGGCCTTAGCTCAGCTGGGAGAGCGCCTGCTTTGCACGCAGGAGGTCAGCGGTTCGATCCCGCTAGGCTCCACCAACGTGTTCTTTGAAAACTAGATAACAGTAGACATCACATTCAATTAGTAATACAAGATATCACATAGTGATTCTTTTTAACGGTTAAGTTAGAAAGGGCGCACGGTGGATGCCTTGGCACTAGGAGCCGATGAAGGACGGGACGAACACCGATATGCTTCGGGGAGCTGTAAGCAAGCTTTGATCCGGAGATTTCCGAATGGGGAAACCCACCACTCGTAATGGAGTGGTATCCATATCTGAATTCATAGGATATGAGAAGGCAGACCCGGGGAACTGAAACATCTAAGTACCCGGAGGAAGAGAAAGCAAATGCGATTCCCTGAGTAGCGGCGAGCGAAACGGGATTAGCCCAAACCAAGAGGCTTGCCTCTTGGGGTTGTAGGACACTCTGTACGGAGTTACAAAGGAACGAGGTAGATGAAGAGGTCTGGAAAGGCCCGCCATAGAAGGTAACAGCCCTGTAGTCAAAACTTCGTTCTCTCCTGAGTGGATCCTGAGTACGGCGGAACACGTGAAATTCCGTCGGAATCCGGGAGGACCATCTCCCAAGGCTAAATACTCCCTAGTGACCGATAGTGAACCAGTACCGTGAGGGAAAGGTGAAAAGCACCCCGGAAGGGGAGTGAAAGAGATCCTGAAACCGTGTGCCTACAAGTAGTCAGAGCCCGTTAACGGGTGATGGCGTGCCTTTTGTAGAATGAACCGGCGAGTTACGATCCCGTGCAAGGTTAAGCAGAAGATGCGGAGCCGCAGCGAAAGCGAGTCTGAATAGGGCGCATGAGTACGTGGTCGTAGACCCGAAACCAGGTGATCTACCCATGTCCAGGGTGAAGTTCAGGTAACACTGAATGGAGGCCCGAACCCACGCACGTTGAAAAGTGCGGGGATGAGGTGTGGGTAGGGGTGAAATGCCAATCGAACCTGGAGATAGCT
>NC_017743.1:15000-32500 GCF_000259365.1 Bacillus sp. JS
ATATAATATTGGTTCTTTTCCATGTCAAACAATAAGCTGGTCGACGTCCATGGCTCCTTGTCTTGCGGTGAAATTTCAAACAGCAGCCCGTGTTCATTTTTCTTTGCGAAAGACCATTGAAAATGATGGGACATATATTCAGCAAACCTTGAATCAGACATTTTATAATCGATGACTACTTCCTCTGGTACAAATATTTTGTTCTTATCCTTCTCAACTTTTGTCATAAAACGTTCTTTCTGCTGAAAGTAGAAAATATCGCTTAGTTCTGGAACCCCCATTAACAATTTTTTCATGGTATACCGTTCATCTACTATATCTGATTGTCCGAATAAATGTTTCATAAAATGTACGCATAGGCCGTTCCGTTGTATTTTCACTTCATCGTCGCTAAAACAATAATTTTGTTTCTTTCGCTTTCTTGTTGTTACGCCATGTGCCAGTACTGATGTATGGCTTGGATAATGGGGATCACGTGTTATTAGACATGCTTTGATAAGTTGTGCCATTCCATAAAATAAAAGGATCGGTTTGATTTCTAATGGGGAATATGCAGCTTGTTTATAAAACGATTCAGCATGCTTTAAGAAATAAATAAACCGTTCACTGTTTTTAAAAGAGTTTTTTTTCGCATCATCAATACCGTTTGAGACATAAACCTTTTCTAGAAATTTCTGGGTTGATTCAACGGAATAAAATAGCGCTAAGTCTTTCCACTCATGATATGTCATGTGTATTTCTTAATCCTTTCCGTTATCTAAATATTTCAACTCTTTCTCGCTTCCTTGACATGCTCTTGGCTAGTTGATAATCTACATATAATATTTTGCCGAAAAGAGGGGGATTTACTAATGTGGGAAAGTAAATTTTCAAAAGAAGGCTTAACGTTCGACGATGTGCTGCTTGTGCCAGCAAAATCTGAGGTACTTCCGCGTGATGTGGATTTATCTGTAGAACTTACAAAAACGTTAAAGCTAAATATTCCTGTCATCAGCGCAGGTATGGACACTGTAACAGAATCAGCAATGGCAATTGCAATGGCAAGACAGGGCGGCTTGGGCATCATTCACAAAAATATGTCCATTGAACAGCAGGCTGAACAAGTTGATAAAGTAAAGCGTTCTGAGCGCGGCGTTATCACAAATCCCTTCTTTTTAACTCCTGATCACCAAGTATTTGATGCGGAGCATTTGATGGGGAAATACAGAATTTCCGGTGTTCCGATTGTAAATAACGAAGAAGACCAGAAGCTTGTTGGAATTATTACAAACCGTGACCTTCGCTTTATTTCTGACTACTCAATGAAAATCAGTGATGTCATGACAAAAGAAGAGCTTGTTACTGCATCTGTAGGAACTACTCTGGATGAAGCTGAAAAGATTTTGCAGAAACATAAAATTGAAAAGCTTCCTCTCGTAGATGACCAGAACAAATTAAAAGGTCTTATCACCATTAAAGATATTGAAAAAGTCATTGAGTTCCCGAACTCATCTAAAGACATTCACGGCCGTCTGATCGTTGGTGCGGCAGTTGGCGTAACTGGTGATACAATGACTCGCGTCAAAAAGCTTGTTGAAGCCAATGTTGATGTGATTGTTATCGATACAGCTCACGGACATTCTCAAGGCGTTTTAAACACAGTCACAAAAATCCGTGAAACGTATCCTGAATTAAATATTATCGCTGGTAACGTGGCAACCGCTGAAGCAACAAGAGCGCTTATCGAAGCTGGAGCAGACGTTGTCAAAGTTGGAATCGGACCTGGTTCAATTTGTACTACACGTGTTGTAGCTGGTGTCGGTGTTCCGCAAATTACAGCAATTTATGATTGTGCGACTGAAGCAAGAAAACACGGCAAAACAATCATCGCTGACGGCGGAATTAAATTCTCTGGCGATATCACTAAAGCGTTGGCAGCCGGCGGACATGCCGTTATGCTTGGAAGCTTGCTTGCAGGCACATCGGAAAGCCCTGGTGAAACTGAAATCTACCAAGGCAGAAGATTTAAGGTATACCGCGGCATGGGATCAGTTGCTGCAATGGAAAAAGGAAGTAAAGATCGTTACTTCCAAGAAGAAAACAAAAAATTTGTTCCTGAAGGAATTGAAGGACGCACACCTTACAAAGGACCAGTTGAAGAAACTGTTTATCAGCTAGTTGGAGGCCTTCGTTCCGGTATGGGATATTGCGGATCTAAAGATCTTCGTGCGCTAAGAGAAGAAGCTCAATTCATTCGCATGACTGGAGCAGGACTTCGCGAAAGCCATCCGCATGACGTACAGATTACAAAAGAATCACCTAACTATACAATTTCATAATAAATTGTTACAAATTAAAAACATTTGACAGGGTCTCTGACTCTGTCTATTTTTTTTATACTGATTATGATAAAATTTATACTGTTGTGCATTGAAAATGTCCTTAACGGCTTAATTATAGATGAAGAAAATGAAATACGGAGGTCGTACGATTGAACATCAAGAAATGTAAACAGCTACTGATGTCATTGGTTGTGTTAACCCTAGCTGTCACGTGTCTGGCTCCAATGTCAAAAGCAAAAGCAGCCAGCGATCCAATTGATATCAATGCATCTGCTGCTATTATGATCGAAGCTTCTTCAGGTAAAATTCTGTACAGTAAAAATGCAGATAAGAGACTGCCAATTGCGAGTATGACAAAAATGATGACAGAATATCTGTTATTAGAAGCAATTGATCAAGGTAAAGTGAAATGGGACCAAACCTATACGCCTGATGACTATGTGTATGAAATTTCCCAAGATAACAGCTTATCAAACGTTCCTCTTCGGAAAGACGGGAAATACACAGTAAAAGAATTATATCAAGCTACAGCAATTTATTCTGCAAATGCTGCTGCTATTGCGATTGCAGAAATCGTTGCCGGTTCTGAAACTAAGTTTGTTGAAAAAATGAATGCAAAAGCAAAAGAACTAGGCTTAACAGATTACAAATTTGTTAATGCAACAGGTCTTGAGAATAAAGACCTTCACGGGCATCAGCCTGAGGGGACAAGCGTAAATGAAGAGAGTGAAGTTTCTGCAAAGGATATGGCGATTCTTGCGGATCACTTAATTACTGACTACCCTGAGATTCTGGAGACTTCCAGTATCGCCAAAACGAAATTCAGAGAAGGCACCGATGATGAAATGGATATGCCGAACTGGAACTTTATGCTGAAGGGGCTTGTCAGCGAGTATAAAAAAGCGACTGTAGACGGACTGAAAACAGGTTCTACTGACTCTGCGGGTTCATGCTTTACAGGAACAGCTGAACGCAACGGTATGCGTGTCATCACTGTTGTATTAAACGCAAAGGGCAACCTTCATACAGGCCGTTTCGATGAAACAAAAAAAATGTTTGATTATGCTTTCGACAATTTCTCCATGAAAGAAGTTTATGCTAAAGGCGATGAAGTAAAAGGCCATAAAACAATTTCAGTTGATAAAGGTAAAGAGAAAGAAGTAGGCATTGTGACAAACAAGGCGTTCTCTCTTCCTGTCAAAAATGGTGAAGAAAAGAATTACAAAGCGAAGGTCACATTGAATAAAGACAACTTAACTGCTCCTGTGAAAAAAGGAACCAAGGTTGGGAAGCTGACTGCGGAATACACAGGTGATGAAAAGGATTACGGATTCCTTAACAGCGATCTGGCTGGCGTAGACCTTGTGACAAAAGAAAATGTAGAAAAAGCAAACTGGTTTGTTCTGACAATGCGCAGTATCGGCGGATTTTTCGCCGGTATTTGGGGAAGTATTGTTGATACGGTAACCGGCTGGTTTTAATCAATTGAAAGAGCTCTGATGGATGTTAGGGCTCTTTCGCTTAATATACTGAAAAAACCCAATTTTTAATAAAAAATGATTTTCAAAGCGCCAAAAACCGAATAAAATAATATATATCCATATGAAATATTGGATTTCTAGGATACAATAAGGATTAGAAATCATATAACTATACCTTGATTAGGGGGACCAAGAAATGGCTCAAACAGGTACTGAACGTGTAAAACGCGGAATGGCAGAAATGCAAAAAGGCGGCGTCATCATGGACGTCATTAATGCGGAACAAGCGAAAATTGCTGAAGAAGCTGGAGCTGTCGCTGTAATGGCGCTAGAACGTGTGCCGGCTGATATTCGTGCGGCTGGAGGAGTTGCCCGTATGGCTGACCCTACAATCGTGGAAGAAGTAATGAATGCAGTATCTATCCCGGTAATGGCAAAAGCGCGTATCGGACATATTGTTGAAGCGCGTGTGCTTGAAGCTATGGGTGTTGACTATATTGATGAAAGTGAAGTTCTGACTCCTGCTGACGAAGAATTTCATTTAAATAAAAATGAATACACAGTTCCTTTTGTTTGTGGCTGCCGCGATCTTGGTGAAGCAACACGCCGTATTGCGGAAGGCGCTTCTATGCTTCGTACTAAAGGTGAGCCTGGAACGGGTAATATTGTTGAGGCTGTTCGCCATATGCGCAAAGTTAACGCTCAAGTGCGCAAAGTAGTTGCGATGAGTGAGGATGAACTCATGACAGAAGCGAAAAACTTAGGTGCTCCTTACGAGCTTCTTCTTCAAATTAAAAAAGACGGCAAACTTCCTGTCGTTAACTTTGCCGCTGGCGGCGTAGCAACTCCAGCTGATGCTGCTCTCATGATGCAGCTTGGTGCTGATGGAGTATTTGTTGGTTCTGGTATTTTCAAATCAGATAACCCTGCTAAATTTGCGAAAGCAATTGTGGAAGCAACAACTCACTTCACTGATTACAAATTGATCGCTGAGCTGTCAAAAGAGCTCGGTACTGCAATGAAAGGGATTGAAATCTCAAACTTACTTCCAGAACAGCGTATGCAAGAACGCGGCTGGTAAGAATATAGGAGTGCTGCTGACATGTTAACAATAGGTGTACTAGGACTTCAAGGAGCAGTTAGAGAGCACATCCATGCGATTGAAGCATGCGGAGCAGCTGGTCTTGTCGTAAAACGTCCGGAGCAGCTGAACGAAATTGACGGGTTGATTGTGCCGGGCGGTGAGAGCACGACGATGCGCCGTTTGATCGATACGTATCAATTCATGGACCCGCTTCGTGAATTCGCTGCTCAGGGTAAGCCGATGTTTGGAACATGTGCCGGATTAATTATATTAGCAAAAGAAATTGCTGGTTCAGATAATCCTCATTTAGCCCTTTTGAATGTGGTTGTAGAACGCAATTCATTTGGCCGGCAGGTTGACAGCTTTGAAGCGGATTTAACAATTAAAGGCTTGGATGAGCCTTTTACTGGGGTATTCATCCGTGCGCCGCATATTTTAGAAGCTGGTGAAAATGTTGAAGTTCTATCGGAGCATAATGGCCGTATTGTAGCCGCGAAACAGGGGCAATTCCTTGGCTGCTCATTCCATCCGGAACTGACGGAAGATCACCGAGTGACACAACTGTTTGTTCAAATGGTTGAGGAATACAAACAGAAGGCACTTGTATAAAACAGTTGAAAGCTGTGGAAACTTATAGTACATTATAAGCACAAATAAAGATCGAAAAGCGTTGATAGGAACTAGTAGGGAGCCTCTCTTTCTAAGAGAGCCGATGGTTGGTGCGAATCGGTGAAAGATGCTGTCTGAATCCATCCTTGAGCGAAATGCTGAAACAAGTAGGCATTTACGGGATAACCGTTATGTGTGAAAGTGGAAAACGAGTCATTGATTTGTTTTCAATCAGGGTGGCAACGCGAGAGCTCTCGTCCCTTTATGGGGATGAGGGCTCTTTTTATTTTCGACAAATCAATAAAAAGGAGTGTTTCGCATGCTTGATACGAAAATGCTGAGAGCAAATTTTCAAGAGATTAAAGCGAAGCTTGTTCACAAAGGCGAAGACTTAACTGATTTTGATAAGTTTGAGGCGTTAGATGACAGACGAAGAGAGCTTATCGGCAAGGTTGAAGAGTTAAAAGGAAAACGGAATGAAGTGTCTCAGCAGGTTGCTGTGCTGAAACGTGAGAAAAAAGACGCGGACCACATTATTAAAGAAATGCGTGAAGTCGGCGAAGAAATTAAAAAACTTGATGAAGAATTAAGAACAGTGGAAGCTGAGCTTGATACAATTCTTCTTTCCATCCCGAATATTCCGCATGAGTCTGTACCTGTCGGTGAAACAGAAGACGACAACATAGAAGTGCGTAAATGGGGTGAAAAACCTTCATTTGCTTACGAACCAAAGCCGCACTGGGATATTGCGGATGAGCTGGGTATTCTGGATTTCGAACGTGCTGCCAAAGTAACAGGAAGCCGTTTCGTGTTCTATAAAGGGTTAGGTGCTCGTTTGGAGCGCGCGCTTTATAACTTTATGCTTGATCTCCACGTGGATGAGTATAACTATACTGAAGTGATCCCGCCATATATGGTTAACCGTGCGAGCATGACGGGAACTGGGCAGCTTCCTAAATTTGAAGAGGATGCATTTAAAATCAGGGAGGAAGATTACTTCTTAATTCCGACTGCAGAGGTACCGATTACAAACATGCATCGCGATGAAATCCTTTCAGGTGACAGCCTGCCGATCAATTACGCGGCATTCAGTGCTTGCTTCCGTTCTGAAGCAGGTTCAGCAGGACGTGACACACGCGGATTAATTCGTCAGCACCAATTTAATAAAGTTGAGCTTGTGAAGTTTGTGAAGCCTGAGGATTCCTATGAGGAATTAGAGAAGCTTACAAACCAAGCAGAACGGGTTCTTCAGCTGCTTGAGCTTCCATACCGCGTCATGAGCATGTGTACGGGTGACTTGGGCTTTACAGCTGCGAAAAAATACGATATCGAAGTTTGGATTCCGAGCCAAGACACATACCGAGAAATCTCTTCTTGCAGTAACTTCGAAGCGTTCCAGGCAAGACGTGCGAACATTCGTTTTAGACGTGAAGCGAAAGGCAAGCCTGAGCATGTACACACACTGAACGGTTCAGGACTGGCGGTTGGAAGAACAGTTGCCGCTATCTTAGAAAATTATCAGCAGGAAGACGGAAGCGTTGTGATTCCGAAGGTGCTTCGTCCTTATATGGGGAATAGAGAAGTAATGAAACCATAAATGAATTAAAGGCGTGCCTAACAAGGTGCGCCTTTTTGCTTATAAAAACACGACATTTTCGTAAAAACAAAAAAAGTTTTTAAAAATGCTTGACCACATGAGAACATACATGATATAGTAAGTCTTGTCGATACGGAGGAATACCCAAGTCCGGCTGAAGGGATCGGTCTTGAAAACCGACAGGGGTGTCAAAGCCCGCGGGGGTTCGAATCCCTCTTCCTCCGCCATATTGATTTTAATTCTAATGAAACACAAGCATATATTGGAGATTGTTTTGTCCGTTGCATTCGGTGCGACGGATTTTTTATTATAATGAAAAAGTGAATCTCGACTGAGATTCACTTTTTTTGATTATCATGAATAACGGAAGCAATTTGATCTACAATATTTTCAATCGAGTTTTCGTCGTTCAGCAGATCATAATCTTCAATGCGAAGTTTTAAAACAGGGCAGGCGTTAAAACCGCTTATCCAGTTTTCATAGCGTGTATGCATTTCTTCCCAATAAGATCGGCTAGTCTGAAGCTCCATCTCACGGCCGCGTTGCTCAATCCGGTTTAAAATGTTCTCCAGATCTCCTTCTAAATAGATCAACACATCTGGGTGCGGGAAATACGGTGTCATTACCATTGCTTCGAAAAGGCTTGTGTAAGTTTTATAATCGACCTTTGACATTGTGCCTTTATCTGCATGCATTTTTGCGAAAATTCCTGTGTCTTCATAAATCGAACGATCCTGTACAAATCCTCCGCCTGCTTCAAAAATCGTTTTCTGTTCTTTGAAGCGTTCAGCTAAGAAATAAATTTGAAGGTGAAAGCTCCAACGTTCAAAATCATGATAGAACTTTTCCAAGTATGGATTATGATCGACTTCCTCCAAAGATGTTTTAAATCCAAGTCGTTTAGCTAAAGTTTTGGTTAAAGTCGATTTTCCGACACCTACTGTTCCGGCTACTGTAATAATTGAATTCTTAGGGATATGATGTTCCTTCATACGATAAGCTCCTTTACATGGGCGGCAATGCGTTCAAAGTCGCTCTTATTCAAAACGAAATCCTTTGAATCACCATCTACGGTTAACACTGTAAGGTCAGGATCTGCTTCCTGCAGCTTCTTGATGGCGACTTCATAATCTGAAATCAGCTGCTCCAAATAGCTTGTTTCAATTTTTTTCTCAAAGGGACGCCCGCGTTTTTCAATGCGGTGTAGCAATGTAGGCAGACTGGCCTTTATGTAAATGATGAAATTCGGCTTTGGCAGATCATCCGTTAGCAGGTGATAGATCTTTTTGTACTTTTCCAGCTGATGTTGAGACAGGGTGCGTTCCGCAAAAATCACATTTTTATAAATATGATAATCAGCTATCACAGGCTGTCCCTTTTTTAAAAAGTGATCACTGGTATCTTCAAGCTGTTTGTATCTGTGACAAAGAAAAAACATCTCGAGCTGGAAGCTCCATTCCTCTATATTGTCATAAAACTTATCAAGGTACGGGTTATCCTCTACAATCTCATTGATCATAGGGAATCCGAACTCTTGTGAGAGCATCGTTGCGAGGGTTGTTTTTCCTGCCCCGATAGGACCTTCTATTGCAATAAAAGGGGCTGTATTCATCGGAATCCTCCTTATATCTGAAAAACGTGCGTCAGTTACCGACCTTCATATTGTATCACAACCCTTGGGTGCCCCCATGAAAAAAAGACGTTTCCAATTTATCGAAACGTCAATTTGACAACATTAAATTGATCAGACAGCAGCAGCCAGTTTTGTGGGAAGGAAAGACCCAGCTTCCAATAGCTGATGCCTCTTAAATTCAGTTCTTTAATCAGATTGAATTTTGCTTGGATTGAGCGGGCATCCTCGAACCATACCTCGTGCCTTCTGTTTTGTGCATCAGTATAGCGGAAGAAAGGAGCTTGAGCGGTTTCGTCATACTGAATGGAAGCATTGTTGCGATCAGCTATGACAATGGCTTGCTGAGGGCTTACTGCTCTTGCCGGAGTTCCCCCTGCTTTATATGGCAGCGTCCAGTCATATCCATATAAATTCTGGCCCATGACGATTTTGTTCGCTGGCATTTCAGTCAAAGCATATTCTATGACATCCCGGACAGGGCCAATTGGAGAAACTGCTTGAGCCGGCCCGCCGCTATAGCCCCATTCATATGTCATGAGAACAACAAAGTCGACAATTTGGCCATGTGCCCTGTAATCATGAGCTTCATACCATCTGCCCTGCTGTGTTGCACTTGTTTTAGGAGCTAGAGCCGTGGAAATTCCTAAGCCTTCTCGATGGAAAAGATCCCTCGCTTCGCGCAGAAATTGATTATAGGCTTCTCTATCCTCGGGCCGTAAATATTCAAAGTCGAAATGAATGTCACGGAAGCCATACCTTCTGGCGTTCTCGACTATTTCATTTAGAAGCCTTCTTTTTACAGTTTCGTCGTTCAAAAGGATCCGTCCGAGCTCATCGCTAAATGCCTGGTTTTCTAAGTTCGTTATAATCATCATCAATGTTGTATTTTGACTTTCTGTAATGCTCCTTAAATTCGTTAAAGGCGGTGCGACTAATGTTCCGTTACGCTGTGCCTGGAAACTGAATGCACCCAAGTACGTTAAGTAGGGCGACGCTTCTCTGGCCGCCTGCTGGAGATTTTCGCTGACTTGATTTCCGCGTGGCTCCAAATAAGCATTTGATTCGATATCCCGTTTAGGAGCTGGAGGGATGTATAAACGGAAACCAATCTGAAGCACGGTATTTAATTGGATGCGGTTAACCCTGGCGAGCTCGGCTGCTGTTGTATTGAACTGCCGGGCGATGGATGTCAGGGTATCACCTCGCTTCACATCATAGAACTGGCCGGCAATTGGAATGACGATGGTTTGTCCGACAACAAGGCTGTCGGGATTCGGTATTTCATTCGTTTCTGCGATCTCACTTACGGTTGTTCTGTGTTGTGAAGCGATAGCAGAAAGAGTGTCGCCTTGTTTTACTACATAAATTTGAATGAAAAACGCCTCCTTTCATATCGCTATCAATGTATGAAAGAAAAGCGCTGATCATGTTTATTTTTCTGTAATTTGTTTTTCCGTCGTAATTTCTGCGAAAAGAACATTCTCCATCATAGTTAAGGCGAATTCATTATCCTCGTCACTGTTTGAGGCGATGCAGTCCTTAGGAATTGTGATGCTGTATTCCCTCATGTAAGCGTCATTAGCGGTAAACAGCACACATATATTGCCGGCTATACCTGTTAAGATGATTTGTCTCACCTGCAATTCAGTCAGAAGAGTATGAAGTGCAGTTTCGTAAAAAGCGGAATGTTTAGGTTTGATTAAAAAATAATCAGCATCTTCCGGAGCTATCTTTGTGATGATATCCTTGCTTTTTTCATTTGTACATTCTTGCTGAATATTTTTAATATCAGCTTGCCATAGTCCATAATGATCGTTGATGTAAATAATCGGCCAGTCATTTTGTCTCGCGTGCTCCTTTAATGATAAAATATGAGGAACGATTTTTTCTGTTTTTTTAGCGAGGGTTTCTCCCATATCGAATTCAAAATTATTGATCATGTCTACAATGAGAAGGGCTGTGTCTGCTTTGGACAATCGACAGTCTCCTTTCCGTTTCAGTTATAGTTAATATGTAGCCTTTTTAGGCAATGAAAAAACTTTGAAAAGAGAGCTTATTCTAATGACACAAGATGAACTTTATATGAAAGAAGCAATTAAAGAAGCGAAAAAGGCTGGAGAGAAAGGTGAAGTGCCAATAGGCGCGGTGCTTGTCGTTAATGATGAAATTATAGCGCGTGCACATAATTTAAGAGAGACGGAGCAGCGATCGATCGCTCATGCAGAAATGCTCGTGATTGATGAAGCGTGTAAGGCATTGGGAACATGGCGGCTGGAAGGGGCGACTCTTTATGTGACGCTCGAGCCTTGTCCAATGTGTGCTGGTGCCGTTGTGCTTTCACGAGTGGAAAAAGTGGTATTTGGCGCATTCGATCCGAAAGGAGGTTGTTCAGGTACGTTAATGAATCTTCTTCAGGAGGAACGCTTTAATCATCAGGCTGAAGTGGTGAGCGGTGTGCTTGAGGAAGAATGCGGCGGAATGCTCAGTGCGTTTTTCAGAGAACTAAGAAAAAAGAAGAAAGCTGCCAGGAAAAACTTGTCTGAATAGTACGGTTGCAATTTTTAGGGGAAACAGATATACTTAAGTGTGCATCGTAATAGATGCAACATAAAATTTGATATTTATTTTGCCGTGCTAAGCGGGGAGGTAGCGGTGCCCTGTACCTGCAATCCGCTCTAGCAGGGCCGAATCCCTTCTCGAGGTTCGTTTACTTTAAGGCCTGCCTTAAGTAAGTGGTGTTGACGCTTGGGTCCTGCGCAATGGGAATTCATGAACCATGTCAGGTCCGGAAGGAAGCAGCATTAAGTGAAACCTCTCATGTGCCGCAGGGTTGCCTGGGCCGAGCTAACTGCTTAAGTAACGCTTAGGGTAGCGAATCGACAGAAGGTGCACGGTAAATCAATCATCAAATTTTCAGACTCACCTAAGATTAGGTGAGTCTTTTGTTATGTAAAAAGAGCTTTTGGAATCGAAACAAGGTTCATGTATAATGGGAATGATGAATAACGGAGGAGGGCAAACCCGTGAGTTACCAAGCTTTATATCGAGTATTCAGGCCTCAGCGCTTTGAAGATGTGGTCGGACAAGAACACATTACAAAAACGCTGCAAAATGCCCTTTTGCAAAAAAAGTTTTCTCACGCCTATCTGTTTTCCGGGCCTAGAGGAACCGGAAAAACCAGTGCAGCCAAAATATTTGCCAAGGCTGTTAACTGTGAACATGCTCCTGTTGATGAGCCATGCAACGAATGTGCGGCCTGTAAAGGGATAACAAACGGGTCAATATCCGATGTTATAGAAATTGACGCCGCATCTAATAACGGTGTTGATGAGATTCGTGATATTCGCGATAAAGTGAAGTTTGCCCCATCGGCTGTCACGTATAAGGTATATATCATAGATGAGGTGCATATGCTTTCTATCGGCGCCTTTAATGCATTACTAAAAACATTAGAAGAGCCGCCGGAACATTGTATTTTCATTCTAGCAACAACTGAACCGCACAAAATTCCTTTAACCATTATCTCCAGATGTCAGCGTTTTGACTTTAAACGAATTACCTCCCAAGCGATTGTAGGGCGCATGAATAAAATTGTTGATGCCGAACAGCTGCAAGTGGAGGAAGGATCGCTGGATATTATTGCGAGTGCTGCGGACGGAGGGATGAGGGATGCCCTGAGCCTTCTTGATCAGGCCGTATCATTCAGCGGTGATGTCCTGAAAGTCGAGGATGCGCTTTTGATTACGGGTGCTGTTTCTCAATTGTATATCGGGAAGCTTGCGCAATCCTTGCATGATAAAAATGTTTCTGACGCACTGGAAACATTAAATGAATTGCTGCAGCAAGGGAAAGATCCAGCTAAGCTGATAGAAGATATGATTTTCTATTTCAGGGATATGCTGCTGTATAAAACAGCTCCTGGCTTAGAGGGAGTGCTTGAAAAAGTAAAAGTCGATGAAACGTTCCGGGGACTAAGTGAACAAATTCCGGCTCAGGCCATATATGAAATGATTGATATTCTGAACAAGAGCCATCAGGAAATGAAATGGACAAATCATCCGCGTATCTTTTTCGAAGTGGCCGTGGTGAAGATTTGCCAAACCTCACATCAATCTGCTGCTGACCTCCCGGAAGTGGACATGCTGATGAAAAAAATTCAGCAACTTGAACAGGAAGTAGAGCGGCTTAAAACAACGGGCATAAAAGCGGCTGCGGAAAGCCCCAAAAAAGAAACGCCGCGTATGCCAAAGGGCGGGAAATCCAATTACAAAGCGCCAGTAGGCAGAATCCATGAAATTTTGAAAGAAGCCACAAGACCTGATCTTGATCTGCTTAGAAACAGCTGGGGCAAGCTTCTTGCACATCTCAAACAGCAAAACAAAGTATCACATGCCGCTTTGCTGAATGACAGTGAACCTGTGGCTGCCGCCTCCGCGGCATTTGTCCTGAAATTCAAATATGAAATTCATTGTAAAATGGTCGCTGAGGATAACAACGGAGTCCGAACTAATCTTGAGCAGATTTTAGAATCGATGCTCGGAAAAAGAATGGATTTGATTGGCGTTCCAGAAGCACAATGGGGTAAAATAAGAGAAGAATTTTTAGAAGATCATCAGCAGGAAAATGAAGGATCAAATGAACCGGCTGAAGAAGACCCGCTTATTGCCGAAGCGAAAAAGCTTGTCGGAGCGGATTTAATTGAAATAAAAGACTAACAAAATGAAAGAGAGTGAATACTATGCGTGGCGGAATGGGTAATATGCAAAAAATGATGAAACAAATGCAAAAAATGCAAAAGGACATGGCGAAGGCTCAAGAAGAGCTTGCAGAAAAGGTTGTTGAAGGAACTGCAGGCGGCGGTATGGTAACAGTAAAAGCAAACGGCCAAAAAGAAATCCTGGATGTTATCATCAAAGAAGAAGTCGTTGATCCGGAAGATATTGATATGCTTCAAGATTTAGTGCTTGCTGCAACGAATGAAGCTTTGAAAAAAGTTGACGAAATCACAAACGAAACAATGGGTCAATTTACAAAAGGAATGAACATGCCAGGTTTATTCTAGGGGGATAAAAGAACATGCAATATCCTGAACCAATATCAAAGCTGATAGACAGCTTTATGAAATTGCCAGGGATCGGACCGAAAACAGCGGTTCGTCTGGCTTTTTTTGTTCTAGGTATGAAAGAAGATGTGGTATTAGATTTTGCGAAAGCATTAGTAAATGCGAAACGCAATCTGACATATTGTTCAGTTTGCGGGCATATTACAGATCAGGACCCTTGCTATATATGTGAAGATACGCGCAGGGATAAATCTGTTATCTGTGTTGTGCAAGACCCAAAGGATGTTATCGCTATGGAGAAAATGAAGGAATACAATGGACAGTATCACGTTCTTCACGGCGCTATTTCTCCAATGGACGGCATCGGACCGGAGGATATTAAAATACCAGAATTGTTAAAACGATTACAGGATGATCAAGTGACAGAAGTGATTCTCGCGACAAACCCTAATATAGAAGGGGAAGCAACGGCGATGTATATATCAAGGCTCCTCAAGCCGTCTGGTATTAAGCTCTCCCGTATTGCCCACGGACTGCCCGTCGGCGGTGATTTGGAATATGCTGATGAGGTCACTCTTTCTAAAGCACTTGAAGGAAGACGTGAATTGTAAGGAGGAAAAAGCGATCCATGGGTTTTCTTCGCAAGAAAACATTGAGAAGAGAGTTTGATGAAAAACTAATCGAGCAGCTTTTTAAGCAAAAGGAAGAGTGGAACAGGCAGAAGAAGCTGGTCGAAAAAAGCTTAGAACCGTCTGCTGAAGTGTTATACGAACTGAAAGTAGCTGAAGCGAAGTATTTTTTTTACTTAAGGGAAGCGAAGCAGCGAAATTTAAAAATCAGCCGGTGGAAGTAAGTGGTCTAAACTCCTGGATCTTCTCATAAGCTTGTACTAGAACAAGCGAAGGAGATGAGAAGATTCATGGAGCCTATTTTTATTGTTGGAGTTATTTTTGGACTGGTTATTCTTCTTTTTTTATCAGGTTCAGCTGCAAAGCCTTTAAAGTGGATTGGCATCACAGCTGTTAAATTTGTAGCGGGTGCTTTGCTGCTGGTTTGTGTAAATATGTTTGGCGGCAGTCTTGGCATTCATGTGCCGATTAATCTAGCCACAACAGCTATCAGCGGGATTTTAGGAATACCGGGAATAGCTGCGTTAGTTGTAATTAAGCAATTTATTATTTAATTGATATTATGTATTGACTTCGATAAATGAAGGTGTTATTCTAGTATACGTCGCTGATGACGAACGGCTTTTTTGAAAAGGAAATAATAAAAAGTTGTTGACAGTAGTGACGATAAATGTTATGATAATAAAGTCGCTTAAAGAGCGGTAAATAAAGTTCTTTGAAAACTAAACAAGACAAAACGTACCTGTTAATTCATTTTTTATAAATCGCACAGCGATGTGCGTAGTCAGTCAAACTACTTTATCGGAGAGTTTGATCCTGGCTCAGGACGAACGCTGGCGGCGTGCCTAATACATGCAAGTCGAGCGGACAGATGGGAGCTTGCTCCCTGATGTTAGCGGCGGACGGGTGAGTAACACGTGGGTAACCTGCCTGTAAGACTGGGATAACTCCGGGAAACCGGGGCTAATACCGGATGCTTGTTTGAACCGCATGGTTCAAACATAAAAGGTGGCTTCGGCTACCACTTACAGATGGACCCGCGGCGCATTAGCTAGTTGGTGAGGTAATGGCTCACCAAGGCGACGATGCGTAGCCGACCTGAGAGGGTGATCGGCCACACTGGGACTGAGACACGGCCCAGACTCCTACGGGAGGCAGCAGTAGGGAATCTTCCGCAATGGACGAAAGTCTGACGGAGCAACGCCGCGTGAGTGATGAAGGTTTTCGGATCGTAAAGCTCTGTTGTTAGGGAAGAACAAGTACCGTTCGAATAGGGCGGTACCTTGACGGTACCTAACCAGAAAGCCACGGCTAACTACGTGCCAGCAGCCGCGGTAATACGTAGGTGGCAAGCGTTGTCCGGAATTATTGGGCGTAAAGGGCTCGCAGGCGGTTTCTTAAGTCTGATGTGAAAGCCCCCGGCTCAACCGGGGAGGGTCATTGGAAACTGGGGAACTTGAGTGCAGAAGAGGAGAGTGGAATTCCACGTGTAGCGGTGAAATGCGTAGAGATGTGGAGGAACACCAGTGGCGAAGGCGACTCTCTGGTCTGTAACTGACGCTGAGGAGCGAAAGCGTGGGGAGCGAACAGGATTAGATACCCTGGTAGTCCACGCCGTAAACGATGAGTGCTAAGTGTTAGGGGGTTTCCGCCCCTTAGTGCTGCAGCTAACGCATTAAGCACTCCGCCTGGGGAGTACGGTCGCAAGACTGAAACTCAAAGGAATTGACGGGGGCCCGCACAAGCGGTGGAGCATGTGGTTTAATTCGAAGCAACGCGAAGAACCTTACCAGGTCTTGACATCCTCTGACAATCCTAGAGATAGGACGTCCCCTTCGGGGGCAGAGTGACAGGTGGTGCATGGTTGTCGTCAGCTCGTGTCGTGAGATGTTGGGTTAAGTCCCGCAACGAGCGCAACCCTTGATCTTAGTTGCCAGCATTCAGTTGGGCACTCTAAGGTGACTGCCGGTGACAAACCGGAGGAAGGTGGGGATGACGTCAAATCATCATGCCCCTTATGACCTGGGCTACACACGTGCTACAATGGACAGAACAAAGGGCAGCGAAACCGCGAGGTTAAGCCAATCCCACAAATCTGTTCTCAGTTCGGATCGCAGTCTGCAACTCGACTGCGTGAAGCTGGAATCGCTAGTAATCGCGGATCAGCATGCCGCGGTGAATACGTTCCCGGGCCTTGTACACACCGCCCGTCACACCACGAGAGTTTGTAACACCCGAAGTCGGTGAGGTAACCTTTTAGGAGCCAGCCGCCGAAGGTGGGACAGATGATTGGGGTGAAGTCGTAACAAGGTAGCCGTATCGGAAGGTGCGGCTGGATCACCTCCTTTCTAAGGATATTTACGGAATATAAGACCTTGGGTCTTATAAACAGAACGTTCCCTGTCTTGTTTAGTTTTGAAGGAACTTTGTTCCTTGAATAAGTTAAGATGGGCCTGTAGCTCAGCTGGTTAGAGCGCACGCCTGATAAGCGTGAGGTCGGTGGTTCGAGTCCACTCAGGCCCACCATCTTATATAATGGGGCCTTAGCTCAGCTGGGAGAGCGCCTGCTTTGCACGCAGGAGGTCAGCGGTTCGATCCCGCTAGGCTCCACCAACGTGTTCTTTGAAAACTAGATAACAGTAGACATCACATTCAATTAGTAATACAAGATATCACATAGTGATTCTTTTTAACGGTTAAGTTAGAAAGGGCGCACGGTGGATGCCTTGGCACTAGGAGCCGATGAAGGACGGGACGAACACCGATATGCTTCGGGGAGCTGTAAGCAAGCTTTGATCCGGAGATTTCCGAATGGGGAAACCCACCACTCGTAATGGAGTGGTATCCATATCTGAATTCATAGGATATGAGAAGGCAGACCCGGGGAACTGAAACATCTAAGTACCCGGAGGAAGAGAAAGCAAATGCGATTCCCTGAGTAGCGGCGAGCGAAACGGGATTAGCCCAAACCAAGAGGCTTGCCTCTTGGGGTTGTAGGACACTCTGTACGGAGTTACAAAGGAACGAGGTAGATGAAGAGGTCTGG
Organism: Bacillus sp. JS; assembly: GCF_000259365.1. Lineage (NCBI taxonomy): Bacteria > Bacillati > Bacillota > Bacilli > Caryophanales > Bacillaceae > Bacillus > Bacillus sp. JS. Next base: position 32,463 of record NC_017743.1, read on the forward strand.
AAAGGCCCGCCATAGGAGGTAACAGCCCTGTAGTCAAA
>NC_017743.1:35000-162500 GCF_000259365.1 Bacillus sp. JS
GGAGCTGACAGATACTAATCGATCGAGGACTTAACCACATTTTGAATGATGTCACACCTGTTATCTAGTTTTGAGAGAACACTCTCAACTTGTTTGGTGGCGATAGCGAAGAGGTCACACCCGTTCCCATACCGAACACGGAAGTTAAGCTCTTCAGCGCCGATGGTAGTCGGGGGTTTCCCCCTGTGAGAGTAGGACGCCGCCAAGCAAGTTTAAACCCAGCTCATTGAGCTGGGTTTTTTGTTTACCCAAGATCGAGAAAAACAAACAAATACAAACACCGAGAGCTTATGTAGCCCATATACTGATTCCAAGTTTCAAAAAGGTCTAAATAGTGTATACAATATCCGTTTTAAGGGGAGGCTAATTGTACGGAGGTGGAGAAGGTGGACGAAACAGCTAAACTTAATCATACATGTGTGATTTGTGATCAAGAGAAGAATAGAGGCATTCATCTTTATACGAAATTCATATGCTTAGATTGTGAGAGAAAAGTAATTTCTACATCAACTTCTGATCCTGAATATGCCTTTTACGTGAAAAAACTAAAGAGCATTCATACACCGCCATTATATTCATAGACCTGAAAAGGTCTTTTTTTGTACGCTTTATAATAAAAAGAAGATGAAACTTGTTTAAGAATTGAACGTAGTAGATAATAATATTAAAACTGAGTATAGACACAGGAGTCGATTATCTCATGCAGAGATTTTTTCACTTTTTAATGTGGAGTTTAACTAGCAGTGCGACTTTTGTTTTCATAGGGATATTGTGCTTTTTCGGTTTAAATCAGTCGCTTTTTTTATCTCTTGTTTATGGGCTTGCTTCAGGAGCAGTCGTATACACAGCAGGTATCTGGAATGCAAGACGGTTATTTCTTAAAAAGCATGAATTGACAGGAAGAGAGTATGCTTACATTAAGGAAAACCTAGAGGAAGCAAGGCGGAAAATCATACGTCTTAGAAAAGCATTGTTTCAGGCTAAAAGCATTCAAATGTTTAAGCAAAATGCGGAAATCCTTAGGCTTGTAAGAAGGATTTATTTGCTAACCAAAAAAGAGCCAAAGCGGTTTTATCAGGCAGAGCGATTTTTTTATCAAACTCTCGATTCGGTTGTTGAATTGACAGAGAAGTATGCTTTTCTATCATCTCACCCGAAAAAAAGCAAAGAATTGTCGATGTCGTTAAGTGAGACACGCATCACTCTTACTGAATTGACCAAGCGTTTAGAGGAAGATTTAACTCAAGTAATGGGTGATGAAATTGACGAGTTGCAATTTGAATTAGATGCAGCAAAACATTCATTAAAGAAATAATGGAAGAGGGTAAAAGCGATGAACCGAGATCAAAGCGACCTTCATATAGATGAATTATTGGCAGACCCTTTTGGTGGTGATATAGCGATATCAGGTTCGGAGGCTGTAAAAGCAGAGAAAGAGCAAGTACGGCTTGTTGATGTTCTTCCTGAGGAAAACAAGGAAAAAGCAATTCAGCTTGCTGGACAGATTGATCATAAAAATATGCAAAGCATTGTCTTATACGGTTCACAAGCTCAGTCTAAACTGCTGAACTTTTCTCATGATATGATTAACCATGTTCAAAAGAAGGATGTCGGGGAGATTGGCGAAATACTTGGAGAGCTGATGAAAAAGCTGGAGCAAGTAAATCCTGTTGATCTTCAATCCAAGAAAAAGGGTTTTTTGGCACGCATGTTTGGAAGAGTATCAAATTCTCTTCAAGAGGTGCTGTCTAAATATCAAAAGACCAGCGTGCAGATAGACAGAATCAGCTTGAAGCTGGAGCACTCTAAAAATGCTTTAATCAGTGACAATAAACTATTAGAGCAGTTATATGAAAAAAATAAAGAGTATTTCGCAGCGCTGAATGTTTATATTGCTGCAGGAGAACTGAAGCTGGAGGAATTAAAAACAAAAACAATTCCTGAACAGAAGCAACAGGCTGAATCGAGTGATCATAACCAAATGGCCGTTCAAGAAGTAAATGATTTGATGCAATTTGCTGACCGATTAGATAAAAGAGTGCACGATTTGCTGCTGAGCAGGCAAATTACAATCCAAAGTGCTCCGCAAATCAGACTGATTCAAAATACAAACCAAGCGTTAGCTGAAAAGATCCAGTCATCCATTGTGACAGCGATTCCGCTTTGGAAAAATCAAGTTGCGATCGCACTGACACTTTTAAGGCAGCGGAATGCAGTGGATGCACAGCAGAAAGTATCGGATACAACCAATGAGCTTTTGCTGAAAAATGCGGAGCTTTTAAAAACCAATACAATTGAAACCGTACGGGCAAATGAACGAGGCCTAGTTGATATAGATACCTTAAAAAAGGTGCAGGAAAGCTTAATAAGCACGCTTGAAGAAACATTGACTATACAAGAAGAAGGACGGATCAAACGCCGTCAGGCAGAAGAAGAGCTCATGATGATGGAAGGCGACCTAAAGCAAAAGCTGCTTACAATAAAGGAAAGATAGTTACCAGTAAGTCTGGCTTTAAGTTCTGTCAGAGGCACGATATAATAAAGTGTAAGAAGACACATTCAAAGGATTGTTTTCATGAACACACCTTTATATAAAGCATTAATTCAACATGCGAGAAGAAATTCTCATTCATTTCATGTTCCGGGACATCACAATGGAGATGTCTTTTTTGATGACGCCAAGTCAATATTCGATCCTCTTCTCACCATTGATGTAACTGAACTGGCAGGGCTGGATGATCTCCATCATCCTTCCGGGGTAATTAAGGAAGCTCAGGAGCTTGTCAGTCAATTATATGGTTCGGCCGAAAGTTTTTTTCTGGTGAATGGTACGACTGTCGGAAACTTAGCGATGATTTTATCTGTTTGTGAACCTGGTGATACAATTTTGGTTCAAAGAAACTGTCATAAGTCTGTATTTCATGCTGTTGATTTGGGTGGTGCAGAGCCGGTTTATCTCGCACCTGACGTTGATCCAGCGATGCATGTGCCTATGCATGTTCCGCTTGGTACAATTAAAGAAGCCTTAGCAGCATATCCTGATGCGAAAGGCTTGGTACTGACCAATCCCACATATTATGGGCATAGTGCTGATTTGACCGAAATCATTACGGAGGCCCATCATTACGGGATTCCTGTTTTGGTGGACGAAGCACATGGCGCACATTTTATTTTAGGAGAGCCTTTTCCAGTCTCAGCTTTAAAAATGGGGGCAGATATTGTTGTTCAGTCGGCCCACAAAACGTTGCCTGCCATGACGATGGGCTCTTATTTGCACCTCAACAGCAGCTGCAGAGTTAACAGGGATCGGGTGGCAGAGTATTTAAACCGATTACAAAGCAGCAGCCCGTCTTATCCGATTATGGGTTCGTTAGACATTGCCCGTGCTTATGTACAGCATATTATAGAAGAACAAAAGCTTCCTGACATTTTGCAGCGAATACAAACACTTAAACAAACGTTTGATTCACTTACAAATGCAGAAGCTGTTAACCCTGCTAATACACAGGTTATAGCGGACCCGCTGAAGCTTACCATTCGTTCAAAACGCGGGCATTCTGGCTATACACTGCAAAGCATATTAGAGCGTGCCAACATATTCACTGAGCTTGCTGACGAAAATCAAGTACTGCTCGTTCTCCCACTGGGAGGAAAACGGAGAATAAACGCTGAAACCATTAGAAGCATTGATGAGGAGATTGAGAAAACGCCTCCGGATCAGCCGTTTGTGCCTGCTGAATGGGGAGCGCAGCCTGTTACTGTCTTGCCTTATCCAAAAAAGGTCTTACTTTCGTTTAAGAAAGAATATGTGGACTTTGGGGAAGCAGCAGGCCGGCTGAATGCAGAGGATATCATCCCTTATCCTCCGGGTATCCCGATGATTATGGCGGGAGAAAGAATAACAAAAGAAAGTGTGCAAAAGCTCAGCCGCTTGATCAGCATGAAAACGCATGTTCAAGGGAATATGAAAATCAAAGAGAAACAACTACTTGTTTATATAGAAGAGGAGAAATCATGAGCGGTTTATTTATTACATTCGAAGGTCCTGAAGGGGCGGGGAAAACAACTGTTCTCCAGGAAATCAAAAACATACTGTCAGCTGAAGGCCTTCAGGTTATGGCAACTCGAGAGCCGGGCGGAATAGATATTGCAGAACAAATTCGAGAGGTTATTCTGAATGAGCACAACACATTAATGGACCCAAAAACAGAAGCGCTTTTATATGCGGCTGCGAGACGCCAGCATTTAGTTGAAAAAGTAAAACCTGCTTTAGAAGAGGGGCATGTCGTTCTTTGCGACAGATTCATAGACAGTTCGCTTGCGTATCAAGGATATGCAAGAGGACTTGGGATTGATGAGGTCCTGTCCATTAATGAATTTGCCATTGGAGATATGATGCCCCATGTAACGGTTTATTTTTCAATTGATCCGGAAGAAGGACTGAAGCGTATTTATGCAAACGGCTCACGGGAAAAAAATAGGCTCGATTTAGAAAAACTGGACTTTCATACAAAGGTACAGGAAGGTTATCAAGAGCTGATGAAACGATTTCCGGAAAGATTCCATTCAGTTGATGCCGGGCAATCTAAAGACCTTGTCGTTCAGGATGTTCTAAAGGTGATCAATGAAGCATTGAAAAAAATTCAATTGTGACCTGTTTCCCAATAGTTGATATAATAATGTAAACGAGATCATGTTGTTTCCAATCTAAAGGAGGCCTTCACAGATGAAATTGATAGTGGCAGTTGTACAAGATCAGGACAGCAACAGACTTTTGAAAACCTTAACGGATCACAACTTCAGGGTCACAAAGCTTGCGACGACGGGAGGATTTCTTAAATCAGGCAATACAACGTTTATGATTGGTGTTGAGGATATACGCGTCAATAAAGCGTTGAGTCTTATTAAAGAAAACGGACAGAAACGTGACCAAATGATTGCCCCTGTATCTCCAATGGGCGGAAATGCTGATTCTTATGTCCCTTATCCAGTCGAAGTTGAAGTTGGCGGAGCGACAGTATTTGTCCTTCCAGTCGATGAATTTCATCAATTTTAAGGATTTGAAACTGTGAAAATTAATAAAGATATACGTACATTTATAGATAATAAGCAGCTTCCCTCTGTGAAAACATCTGAGATCACAGCATCATTTAAAACATCAATGGAAAACCAAAGCAGCAAATTGAAGCTTGATCAGCTTACCAGGCTGTTATCCGACATAGAGGCATTTGGAAAAAGGCTAACGAAATCGCGGAACTTTAAAGACTTAGCGAGATTTAAAGGACTTGTGAAACGTTTTGTCAAAGAAGCTGTGGACAGCGGCCTTTCACATGAAACGTCGAAAAGCTTTGATCTTTACGGGAACAGCAGAACGCTGGGACTTGTGAAAGAAATAGATGAAAAATTGATACAGCTTACAGAAGAGATGATGGATCAGGAAAAACCGGCAATTGATTTGCTGGAGCGTATTGGCGAAATAAAAGGTTTATTGATTAACCTTTACACATAGAGAGTGATACAATGGCAATATCCTGGAAGGAAATGAACGAGCTTCAGCCCAGAGTGATGAAGCTTTTATATAATAGTATTGAGAAGGACAGATTATCACACGCTTATTTGTTTGAGGGGAAAAAAGGAACAGGCAAGCTTGATGCCGCGCTGCTTCTTGCAAAAAGCTTCTTTTGTTTGGAGGATGGCGCGGAGCCTTGTGAGAGCTGCCGAAACTGTAAACGGATAGAGTCGGGGAACCATCCCGATCTCCATCTTGTTCAGCCTGATGGCTTATCGATCAAAAAGGCGCAAATTCAAGCGTTGCAAGAAGAGTTTTCTAAGACTGGACTTGAATCGCATAAAAAGCTGTATATTATTTCGCACGCAGATCAAATGACAGCAAATGCGGCGAACAGCCTGCTGAAATTTTTAGAAGAACCGAATAAAGACACTATGGCCATCCTCATCACTGAGCAGCCCCAAAGGTTATTGGATACCATCATTTCAAGATGCCAAACCCTTCCCTTTCAGCCTTTGCAGCCAAAAGCAATTGAAGACAGACTGATCGAACAGGACGTCTCGCCTCATATGGCAAGGCTTCTGGCCAACATGACCAATAATGTGGCAGAAGCAGTCGAATTAAGTCGAAATGATGAGTTTGCAGAGTCTAGAGCGAAAGTGATAAAATTGTATGAAGTCCTACACCAGCGGAAAGGACATGCTTTTTTCTTTATTCAAGATCAATGGATGCCCTTTTTCAAAGAAAAAACCCATCAAGAAATGGGTCTTGATATGCTCTTATTGATATATCGTGATGTGTTGTCCATCCAAATAGGAAATGAAGATAAATTGATTTATCAAGACTTATTCCAATCAATAAAACAGCATGCGCTACAATCAACACAACAAAGCGTTACGAATCAGATACTTGCTGTTTTAGAAGCAAAGAAACGGCTTCATTCCAATGTGAATGTACAAGGATTAATGGAGCACTTGGTGTTAATGTTGCAGGAGGGATAAGCTTGTACAATGTAATTGGTGTCCGCTTTAAGAAAGCGGGTAAAATATATTATTTTGATCCGAATGGATTTCATATAGAACATGACAGCTGCGTAATTGTAGAAACTGTCAGAGGCGTTGAGTACGGCCAGGTCGTGATTGCAAATAAACAGGTGGATGAGCATGATGTGGTGCTTCCCCTTCGAAAAGTGATACGTGTGGCTGACGAGCGCGATCTTCTCATTGTAGAAGAGAATAAACAAGAAGCACTATCAGCATTTGATATCTGCCAAAAGAAAGTGATTGAACACGGCTTGGATATGAAGCTGGTCGATGTTGAATTCACGTTTGATCGCAATAAAGTCATTTTTTACTTCACTGCTGACGGCCGAGTGGATTTTAGAGAGCTTGTAAAGGATTTGGCTTCTATCTTTAAGACAAGAATTGAGCTGCGCCAAATCGGAGTGAGGGATGAGGCGAAAATGCTCGGAGGAATCGGTCCTTGCGGAAGAATGCTTTGCTGTTCAACTTTTCTTGGAGATTTTGAACCCGTTTCCATTAAAATGGCCAAGGATCAGAACTTGTCTTTAAATCCTACGAAGATTTCAGGTCTTTGCGGACGTTTGATGTGCTGTTTAAAATATGAGAACGATGAGTATGAGACCGCAAAAGAACAGCTTCCGGATATTGGAGAAATGATTACGACAGCAAACGGTCCCGCGAAGGTCGTCGGACTAAATATTCTGGAACGGGTGCTTCAGGTGGAACTGATAAACCGTGAAAAAGTGATAGAATATACTTGGGAAGAGCTCTTGGAAGAGGGCGTCGTATCCGCACAAACCACAGATTAACGAGGTGTGGAACCTTGGATAAAAAAGAGTTATTTGATACAGTCATTAACTTAGAAGAACAAATTGGTTCACTGTACCGGCAGCTGGGGGATTTGAAGCAGCATATCGGTGAGATGATTGAGGAAAATCATCATTTACAGCTTGAAAACAAGCATTTGCGCAAACGGCTGGACGATACGACGCAGCAGATTGAAAAGTTCAAAGCTGATAAAAAAGAATCAAAAACACAGAAGACAGAGCAAACTGATATAGGGGAAGGATATGATAATCTGGCACGACTGTATCAAGAAGGATTTCATATCTGCAATGTCCACTATGGAAGTGTTCGAAAAGAAGATTGTCTTTTCTGTCTGTCATTCTTAAATAAAAAATAGGGAAAAGGCTTCCGCATAAGACGGGAGCCTTTTTCAAAGGTACTGAAAGGATAAGAAGATGGTTTCATTACGTGATGATGAAAGATTAGATTATTTGCTGGCAGAGGACATGAAAATCATACAAAGTCCAAAGGTGTTTGCTTTTTCATTGGACGCTGTGCTTCTGTCCAAATTTGCGTACGTTCCGATACAAAAAGGAAAAATTGTTGATTTGTGCACCGGCAATGGCATTGTGCCGCTGCTGCTCAGTACAAGATCAAAAGCAGACATTCTTGGAGTCGAAATTCAAGAAAGGCTGCATGATATGGCTATTCGCAGTGTGGAGTACAATAAGCTGCAGGGTCAGATTCAGATCATACATGATGATCTGAAAAACATGCCGGAGAAACTTGGACATAATCGATATGATGTTGTCACCTGCAACCCGCCGTATTTTAAAACGCCGAAACAAACTGAACAAAACATGAACGAGCATCTCCGTATCGCAAGACATGAAATCCACTGCACACTGGAGGATGTCATTTCAGTCAGCAGCAAGCTGCTCAAACAAGGAGGAAAAGCAGCGCTTGTTCACCGGCCGGGACGGCTTCTCGAGATTTTTGAACTGATGAAGGCTTATCAAATCGAGCCAAAGCGTGTGCAATTTGTCTATCCGAAGCAAGGGAAAGAAGCCAATACCATTTTGGTTGAAGGGATCAAAGGTGGGCGTCCAGATTTAAAAATTCTTCCTCCTTTGTTCGTTTATGATGAACAAAATGAATACACAAAAGAGATCAGGACCATTTTATATGGAGACAAATAATCATTTCTTCTACGTCGTGAAATGTAGGGACAATAGCTGGTATGCCGGGTATACCAACGATCTGCATAAACGGGTGAAAACACACAATGACGGAAAGGGCGCAAAGTATACAAAAGTAAGACGTCCGGTTGAATTGATTTTTGCTGAAGCTTTCGATACCAAACGAGAAGCTATGCAGGCTGAATATTATTTCAAAAAACTAACTCGAAAGAAAAAAGAGCTTTATATAGAAGAAAAGCGGAACAGCAAGGAGGCTGTATATGTTAAGGCGCCAAATGAGCTTTAATGGAAAGTCGGACATGGGAATTCTTTACTTGGTCCCAACCCCAATTGGAAATTTAGAGGATATGACATTCCGGGCGATCGATACGCTGAAATCAGTGGATGCGATTGCTGCGGAAGATACGAGGCAAACGAAAAAGCTTTGTCATGTATATGAAATTGAAACACCGCTGGTCAGCTATCATGAACACAATAAAGAAAGCAGCGGGCACAAAATTATTGAATGGCTGAAATCGGGAAAAAACATTGCTCTTGTCAGTGATGCCGGTCTGCCGACAATTTCTGATCCTGGAGCTGAAATCGTGAAAGATTTTACGGATATAGGCGGTTATGTTGTTCCGTTGCCGGGAGCTAACGCTGCATTAACAGCTCTTATTGCTTCAGGTATTGTACCGCAGCCTTTTTTCTTTTACGGTTTTCTCAACAGACAGAAAAAAGAAAAGAAGAAGGAGCTTGAAGCCCTTAAAAAACGGCGGGAAACGATCATTTTTTATGAAGCGCCTCACAGATTGAAGGAAACCTTGTCAGCGATGGCAGAGATATTAGGGGATCGAGAAATCGCTGTAACGCGTGAACTCACTAAAAAATATGAAGAGTTTATCCGAGGAACGATATCCGAGGTCATCGAATGGGCAAACGAGGATCAGATACGCGGCGAGTTTTGTCTTGTCGTAGAAGGAAGTAATAATGAAGAAGCAGATGAGGAAGAACAATGGTGGGAAACCCTCACTGCGAAAGAACATGTCGAGCATTACATCTCGAAAGGCGCTACTTCTAAAGAAGCCATTAAAAAAGCAGCAGTCGACCGCAATGTACCAAAGCGTGAAATGTACGATGCTTACCATATTAAGCAATAAAAAAACGTTCTTGTGTCATAACAAGAACGTTTTTTGTACAAGAAATGATTATTTAAGGTTTTGAAGCTGGTTTTGGATTTCGCTGATGATTTGCTCAGCGCCTTCTTTACTAAGAACCAATTTACCGCCTGCAAGTTTAAGGTTATCATCAGAAACTTCACCAGTTACTTGGCAAGTCATGTTTGGTTTATATTTTTTAAGGATGATTTTTTCATCATCAACATAAATTTCAAGAGCATCTTTTTCTGCGATTCCGAGAGTACGACGCAATTCGATAGGAATAACTACACGTCCTAATTCATCAACTTTACGTACAATACCAGTAGATTTCATAAACATTCTCCTCCCAAGAGATACTTATTTGTTTAAATTATATTTTTCTTCGTCATTATTCGACAAAATCCTTACCTTCATAGCATAACAAGGTTTCCAATAATCGTCAATCATTTTGTTTACTATTGATTGTAAGAATTAGTTCTTATAGTCAGTAATGTCTTGGAAACTACCGAAATAACAGCATTTTATAAATATTTAATAAAGCTATTATCCTACTAAAAATCCTTTTAAATCAAGACTTTCGAACCAAAGTTTTTTATTTCATTTGATTATATACGACAAAATTCGACACGAACAGACTTTTTTTATTTTCATTAAAGATTTTTAATTTTAATTATTCTTTTTCAGGGCATATGTATATATTCTTGATCTTAAAGGCTAAGATGGTATCATAGATAAAGGATAAATATAAAAAATATGCATATATGATTTGCACTTATCGCCGCTCTCGTCCTTTGGGCGGGAGCTTTTTGACATTCTGATTAGGAGGTTTCAAGATGCCGCAAGAAAACAATACTTTTTACATTACAACACCGATTTATTATCCGAGCGGAAAATTACATATCGGCCATGCATATACGACAGTCGCGGGAGATGCAATGGCACGCTATAAAAGATTAAAAGGGTTCGATGTTCGCTATTTAACGGGAACGGACGAGCATGGACAAAAGATTCAGCAAAAAGCTGAACAGGAAAACATTACACCTCAGGAGTATGTGGATCGCGCAGCGGCAGATATTCAAAAACTGTGGAAGCAGCTTGAAATCTCAAACGACGACTTTATCCGTACGACAGAAAAACGGCATAAAGTTGTCATTGAAAAGGTGTTTCAAAAGCTTCTAGATAATGGGGACATCTATCTTGATGAGTATGAAGGCTGGTACAGCATCCCTGATGAAACGTTCTACACGGAAACGCAGCTTGTTGATATCGAGCGGAATGAAAAGGGAGAGGTCATCGGCGGAAAAAGCCCTGACAGCGGTCACCCAGTTGAATTGATCAAAGAGGAGTCTTATTTCTTCCGTATGGGCAAATACGCGGATCGTCTTTTGAAATACTATGAAGAAAATCCGACCTTCATCCAGCCGGAATCACGCAAAAATGAAATGATTAATAACTTTATCAAGCCTGGACTCGAGGATTTGGCAGTATCACGTACCACTTTTGATTGGGGCGTAAAGGTGCCGGAAAATCCAAAGCACGTTGTATATGTTTGGATTGACGCACTATTTAACTATTTAACAGCACTAGGTTATGATACAGAAAATGATGAGCTGTATCAAAAATATTGGCCTGCCGATGTTCATTTAGTCGGTAAGGAGATTGTACGATTCCATACGATTTACTGGCCAATTATGCTGATGGCTCTGGATCTGCCTCTGCCAAAGCAAGTATTCGCTCATGGCTGGCTTTTGATGAAAGACGGAAAAATGTCGAAATCAAAAGGAAACGTTGTAGATCCGGTTACATTAATTGAACGCTATGGGTTAGACGAACTTCGCTATTACCTGCTTCGCGAAGTGCCGTTCGGATCTGACGGTGTATTCACGCCGGAAGGATTTGTTGAGCGGATCAACTATGATCTAGCGAATGATTTAGGAAACCTATTGAATCGTACTGTTGCGATGATCAATAAGTATTTTGACGGACAGATCGGTTCTTACAAAGGTGCTGTTACGGAATTTGACCAAACGCTCACTTCGGTTGCTGAAGAAACAGTGAAAGCTTATGAGAAAGCAATGGAAAACATGGAATTCTCGGTAGCACTTTCGACTTTATGGCAGCTCATCAGCCGCACCAACAAATACATTGATGAGACAGCTCCATGGGTGCTTGCGAAAGATCCGGCAAAAGAAGAAGAATTGCGATCCGTTATGTATCATCTCGCTGAATCATTGCGTATTTCAGCGGTACTGCTTCAGCCCTTCTTAACAAAAACACCCGAAAAAATGTTCGAGCAGTTGGGCATTACTGATGAATCTTTAAAAGCTTGGGACAGCATTACAGCTTTCGGCCAGCTGAAAGATACAAAAGTACAAAAAGGCGAGCCGTTGTTCCCACGTTTAGAGGCAGAGGAAGAAATTGCTTATATCAAAGGGAAAATGCAAGGTTCGGCACCAGCGAAAGAAGAAACAAAAGAAGAAGAGCCGCAAGAGGTCGATCGTTTACCTGAAATTACGATTGATCAATTCATGGATGTAGAGCTTCGCGTAGCTGAGGTCATTGAGGCAGAGCCAGTGAAAAAAGCAGACCGGTTATTGAAGCTGCAGCTGGATCTTGGTTTTGAAAAGCGCCAAGTGGTATCTGGCATAGCGAAGCATTATACGCCTGAAGAGCTTGTTGGAAAGAAACTCGTTTGTGTAACAAATCTAAAACCGGTTAAACTGAGAGGCGAGCTTTCTCAAGGTATGATCCTTGCAGGGGAAGCAGACGGCGTCCTAAAAGTCGTATCTATCGATCAGTCGTTACCAAAAGGCACAAGAATTAAATAATGATAAACAAAAGGTGTTTCACGTGTAACAATTCGTCGAACACCTTTTGTGTTTCGACAAGAAAGGAGTTTTTCACTTATGTTGTTTGACACACACGCGCATTTAAATGCGGAACAATATGATACTGATCTGGAAGAGGTTATTGAACGGGCAAAAGCTGAAAAAGTTGAACGAATTGTCGTAGTTGGTTTTGACCGTCCAACGATTACCCGTGCGATGGAAATGATTGAGGAATATGATTTTATTTATGCAGCCATCGGCTGGCACCCTGTTGACGCGATTGACATGACAGAGGAAGATTTAGCATGGATTAAAGAGCTTTCTGCTCATGAGAAAGTGGTAGCGATAGGTGAAATGGGACTTGATTATCACTGGGATAAATCACCTAAAGACATTCAAAAAGAGGTGTTTAGAAAACAAATTGCATTAGCGAAAGAGGTCAATCTGCCTATTATCATTCATAACCGTGATGCAACGGAGGATGTCGTGACTATTCTGAAAGAGGAAGGCGCAGAAGCTGTGGGCGGAATCATGCACTGCTTTACAGGAAGTGCGGAAGTGGCAAGAGAATGCATGAAAATGAATTTTTATTTATCATTTGGAGGGCCGGTGACATTCAAAAACGCGAAGAAACCGAAGGAAGTAGTGAAGGAAATTCCGAATGACCGGTTGCTGATTGAAACGGACTGCCCGTTTCTCACGCCTCACCCTTTCCGCGGGAAAAGAAATGAACCGAGCTATGTGAAATATGTGGCAGAACAAATCGCAGAATTAAAAGAAATGACATTTGAGGAGATTGCCTCAATCACGACTGAAAATGCGAAAAGACTTTTCCGTATAAACTGACAAAAAACGCTAGCGGGTTTTGTAAGAGCTTGTCCCTTACAGCGTTTTTCTATAAAAGTTCTACATGCTTTCTTCTCCTCATAGGATAGGTTTGTCGACAAGTCTTTCTTCCGTTTCTCAGTGTATTTCAGGATAATGAAGAAGACACTGAGCTTTTGGGAGAAAGAGAAGGGAGGGTTGACAGCCTTTTAGATACTCTATATAATCTCTCCGAGGAGAAGGAGGCGTTTTTCATCACACAAAAAATGAAAAAGCTGTTTTCCGTAAAGCTTAGCAAAAGCAAAGTCATTCTGGTTGCTGCTTGTTTGCTTTTGGCAGGAAGCGGGACTGCGTACGCGGCTCATGAGCTGACGAAACAATCAGTCTCAGTTTCTATCAATGGCAAAAAGAAACATATACGCACACATGCAAGTACAGTCGGTGATCTTTTGGAGACGCTTGATATCAAGACAAGAGACGAAGACAAGATCACACCTGCTAAACAGACAAAGATAACAGCAGATATGGACGTTGTGTATGAGGCTGCAAAACCTGTGAAGCTTACAATAAACGGGGAAGAAAAGACATTATGGTCAACAGCAAAAACGGTCGGTGCATTACTGGACGAACAAGATGTTGATGTGAAAGAACAAGATCAAGTTGATCCCGCAATAGATACAGATATTTCGAAAGACATGAAGATTAACATAGAGCCCGCATTTCAGGTTACTGTGAATGATGCAGGAAAACAAAAGAAGATCTGGACGACTTCGACTACGGTCGCTGACTTTTTAAAACAGCAAAAGATGCACATAAAAGACGAAGATAAAATCAAGCCTGCGTTAGATGCAAAGCTGACGAAAGGAAAGGCTGATATTACAATTACTCGTATCGAAAAGGTCACCGATGTAGTTGAAGAGAAGATTGCGTTCGATGTGAAAAAGCAAGAAGACGCTTCTCTTGAAAAAGGGGAAGAAAAGGTCGTCCAAAAAGGAAAAGAAGGCAAGCTTAAGAAACATTTCGAGGTCGTTAAAGAAAACGGCAAAGAAGTGTCCAGAGAGCTTGTAAAAGAAGAAACAGCTGAACAAAGCAAAGATAAAGTGATTGCTGTCGGCACAAAGCAGAGCAGTCCAAATGTTGAAAAGGTCAGCGCTTCAGGTGATTCAAAAACAGTTGTGTCCCGCAGCAATGAATCATCAGGAAAAGTCATGACTGTATCTTCTACGGCTTATACGGCAAGCTGCAGCGGCTGTTCAGGACATACAGCGACAGGCATCAATTTAAAAAATAATCCGAATGCCAAAGTCATCGCTGTGGATCCCAATGTCATTCCGCTAGGCTCCAAAGTCCACGTGGAAGGCTATGGATATGCCATTGCTGCAGATACTGGTTCAGCGATTAAAGGGAACAAAATAGACGTCTTTTTCCCAGAGAAATCATCGGCGTACCGATGGGGAAATAAAACAGTCAAAATTAAAGTCTTAAATTAATATATACTTATGATTCAGAGGGTTTTGCGCCCTCTGTTTTTTTCGTTATAATAGACAAAGTGTATTTTATGCTTATTAGACGCTCGACATAAGAAAAAGTTTCATAAATATACAAAAGTTTTTATTTTGTCTTGGAGGAAATAATGAAAATAAAAGAGATCATTGTGGTCGAGGGGCGTGACGATACGGCCCGCATCAAATTGGCTGTTGATGCAGACACAATTGAAACAAATGGTTCAGCTATCGACGATCATGTGATTGACCAAATCCGTTTGGCTCAGAAGACCAGAGGCGTGATTATTTTAACGGATCCGGACTTTCCGGGAGAGAAGATCCGCAAAACCATTTCAGAGGCTGTACCCGGCTGTAAGCATGCATTTTTGCCAAAGCACCTTGCCAAACCTAAAAACAAGCGGGGAATTGGTGTGGAGCATGCATCGGTTGAAAGCATTAGGGCATGTTTAGAAAATGTCCATGAAGAGATGGAAGCGCAGCCGAGTGAGATTTCGGCTGAGGATTTGATTCATGCCGGACTAATAGGCGGATCTGCGGCCAAACGCCGCCGCGAACGACTGGGTGATCTGTTGAAAATCGGCTATACAAATGGCAAACAACTTCAAAAACGGCTGCAAATGTTTCAAATTAAAAAAAGTGATTTTATGAGTGCGCTCGATACCGTTATGCGGGAGGAACAGAATGAATAAAGATATTGCGACACCGATTAGAACGAAAGAGATATTGAAGAAATACGGTTTTTCTTTTAAAAAGAGCTTAGGACAGAATTTCTTAATTGATACGAACATTTTAAACCGAATTGTCGATCACGCAGAAGTGACGGAGAAAACAGGTGTCATTGAAATCGGCCCAGGAATCGGTGCTTTAACCGAACAGCTTGCCAAGCGGGCG
The DNA here is from genome assembly GCF_000259365.1 of Bacillus sp. JS. NCBI lineage: Bacteria > Bacillati > Bacillota > Bacilli > Caryophanales > Bacillaceae > Bacillus > Bacillus sp. JS. The sequence continues at coordinate 50,705 of NC_017743.1, forward strand.
AAAAAAGTCGTGGCATTTGAGATTGACCAGCGTTTACTGCCGATTCTGAAGGACACGCTGTCACCTTACGACAATGTCACTGTCATTCATCAGGACGTGTTAAAGGCTGATGTCAAATCGGTCATTGAAGAACAATTTCAAGACTGCGATGAGATCATGGTAGTAGCCAACCTTCCTTATTACGTAACAACACCGATTATCATGAAACTGCTTGAAGAGCATCTTCCGCTGAAAGGGATTGTGGTCATGCTGCAAAAAGAAGTGGCTGAGCGCATGGCGGCTGATCCTTCATCTAAGGAATACGGCTCGCTTTCAATCGCGGTGCAGTTTTATACAGAAGCCAAAACGGTGATGATCGTTCCGAAAACCGTATTTGTCCCTCAGCCTAATGTCGATTCCGCAGTCATCCGTCTGATTCTCCGAGACGGCCCGGCAGTGGACGTAGAAAACGAATCCTTTTTCTTTCAGCTCATCAAGGCAAGCTTTGCACAGCGCCGTAAAACGCTGCTCAATAACTTAGTTAACAATCTGCCTGAAGGAAAAGCACAAAAATCAACGATTGAGCAAGTGCTCGAAGAAACAAATATTGACGGCAAGCGCCGAGGTGAATCCCTGTCTATCGAGGAGTTCGCAGCGCTGTCTAACGGATTGTATAAAGCCCTTTTCTAAAAGGGCTTTCAGCGTATCGACAAACCCTCGCATTCGTTGTCAAGGCTGCGCTTCAATGCTCACGAATTATAACATTCGCTGCGCTCCGATGCTCGCCTTTCCTAGACTTCAAGGGTTTTCAATCACGCTGAAAGGAGAAAAAAACGCTAAAGAGAAACCGTTTTAGCGTTTTTTCAACAATAGGAAAGCCCTTTTCTAAAAGGGCTTTTTGTTTTGCGCACCACATGGACTGCCGCTACATAGGCTAGAGAAGGACCTTTCATTCAATGATAAGAAAAAACTTGGACTCAGCGAAAAAAGGCGCTTTCTCAAGGCTCTTTCTTTCATGATGAGGCTTAGTCTATGTGTGGAGTGAGGAACGTGCAATTTCAAATAGGGGATATGGTAGCCAGAAAATCCTATCAGATGGATGTTTTGTTTCGAATTATAGGAATAGAGCAAACAAGCAAAGGAAATTCAATTGCCATTTTGCATGGAGATGAAGTCAGGCTGATTGCTGATTCGGATTTTTCTGATCTGGTGGCAGTGAAAAAGGATGAGCAGATGATGCGGAAAAAGAAAGATGAGAGCAGGATGAATGAGTCGCTCGAATTGCTCCGCCAGGATTATAAGCTGCTCAGAGAAAAGCAGGAGTACTTTGCGACAAGCCAATATCAGCATCAGGAGCATTATTTCCATATGCCTGGCAAAGTGCTTCATCTGGATGGTGACGAAGCATATCTGAAAAAATGCTTGAATGTCTATAAAAAAATAGGAGTGCCGGTCTATGGCATCCATTGTCACGAAAAGAAAATGTCTGCTTCTATTGAAGAATTGCTCGACAAATATCGACCAGATATCCTGGTGATCACAGGGCATGATGCGTATTCGAAGCAAAAGGGCGGCATTGATGATTTGAATGCGTACAGACATTCTAAGCACTTTGTTGAAACCGTTCATAAAGCCCGAAAAAAGATCCCTCACTTAGATCAGCTTGTTATTTTTGCGGGGGCCTGCCAATCCCATTTTGAATCACTCATCAGAGCGGGTGCAAATTTTGCGAGTTCGCCATCAAGAGTAAATATTCACGCGCTTGATCCGGTATATATCGTCGCGAAGATCAGCTTTACGCCATTTATGGAACGGATCAATGTATGGGAAGTGCTCCGTAATACGCTGACACGAGAGAAAGGGCTTGGAGGTATTGAAACAAGAGGAGTACTGAGAATTGGCATGCCTTATAAGTCCAATTAACAGTTAAAACCTGCATAGTAGATCTATGCGGGTTTTTTATTTTGCATAATGATACATAATTTACCGAAACTTGCGGAACATAATTGAGGAATCATAGAATTTTGTCAAAATAATTTTATTGACAATGTCTTATCAACGTTGATATAATTTAAATTTTATTTGACAAAAATGGGCTCGTGTTGTACAATAAATGTAGTGAGGTGGATGCAATGGCGAAGACGTTGTCCGATATTAAAAGATCGCTTGATGGGAATTTAGGTAAAAGGCTGACGTTAAAAGCAAACGGTGGCCGCCGAAAAACGATTGAGCGTTCGGGCATTTTAGCTGAGACGTACCCTTCTGTTTTTGTGATACAACTAGATCAAGACGAGAACTCGTTTGAAAGAGTTTCATACAGTTATGCTGATATTTTGACTGAGACTGTTGAGCTGACATTTAATGATGACGCAGCAAGCTCAGTGGCATTTTAACGGGCAGTGAACCTTTTGTTTACTGCTTTTTGTTTTGCCCTTTTTTTGGTTTCCAGTAATTTTAACGAAAGTTCCATTTGATTTAACAAAAGATAAAACGGTCACATATTATCGTGACGTGCACGAATGGCTATCACTTCTAAAAAAGGGGTTGTTTCGTTTGGGCAGACGTCGTGGAGTTATGTCAGATGAGTTTAAATATGAGCTGGCTAAGGACCTTGGTTTTTATGACACAGTAAAAAATGGCGGTTGGGGCGAAATTCGGGCCCGCGATGCTGGTAATATGGTAAAGCGCGCCATTGAAATCGCTGAACAGCAAATGGCTCAGAATCATAATAACCGATAAGGATGTGACCCGGGGGACGTGCCGTTCCCCGGTTTTTTATATTGGATATAAATACATAATGGGCTGAATATGGATATGTTCATCCTGTACTTCAAATGTGATACAATGTTCATACTTATGTTTAGATGGAGAAGTAGGTGAAAGCTATGCGTATTTTAGAAAAAGCGCCAGCCAAGATCAATCTGTCACTTGACGTCACCCGAAAACGCCCGGATGGTTATCATGAAGTCGAAATGATCATGACGACAATTGATTTAGCTGATCGAATTGAATTGACGGAGCTGGCAGAGGATGAAGTGAGGGTTTCCTCCCACAACCGTTTTGTGCCTGATGACCAAAGAAACTTAGCTTATCAGGCCGCCAAGCTGATCAAGGACAGATACAACGTGAAAAAGGGAGTTTCCATCATGATTACGAAGGTAATTCCGGTGGCTGCCGGTCTTGCCGGCGGAAGCAGTGATGCGGCGGCGACGCTCAGAGGGCTGAACAGACTGTGGAATTTAAATCTTTCTGCGGAAACGCTTGCTGAGCTTGGAGCGGAAATTGGCTCCGACGTTTCATTTTGTGTCTATGGAGGAACTGCACTTGCAACAGGGCGCGGCGAGAAAATTAAACATATCAGCACGCCTCCGCACTGCTGGGTCATTTTAGCGAAGCCGACAATCGGTGTTTCAACTGCTGAAGTGTACAGAGCGCTGAAACTGGATGACATAGAGCATCCCGATGTACAAGGCATGATCGAGGCGATAGAGGAAAAGAGTTTTCAGAAGATGTGCAGCCGTTTAGGCAATGTGCTCGAATCTGTTACGCTTGATCTGCATCCTGAAGTCGCGATGATCAAAAACCAGATGAAACGCTTTGGTGCAGATGCCGTGTTAATGAGCGGGAGCGGTCCGACAGTGTTTGGACTGGTTCAGTATGAGTCGAAGGTGCAGAGAATTTATAACGGGTTAAGAGGCTTCTGCGATCAAGTTTATGCGGTGAGAATGATCGGCGAACAGAACGCTCTTGATTAAATCCGTATGTTAAGTTATATTGATCTTAAAATATTCGGATTTTGGGGGTAAGTTCATGAAGTTTCGTCGCAGCGGCAGATTGGTGGACTTAACAAATTACTTGTTAACCCATCCGCACGAGTTAATACCGCTAACCTTTTTCTCTGAGCGGTATGAATCTGCAAAATCATCGATCAGTGAAGATTTAACAATTATTAAACAAACCTTTGAACAGCAGGGGATCGGTACTTTGCTTACTGTTCCCGGTGCTGCCGGAGGCGTTAAATATATTCCGAAAATGAAGCAGGCTGAAGCTGAAGAGTTTGTGCAGACTCTTGGACAGTCGCTGGCAAATCCTGAACGTATCCTTCCGGGCGGTTATGTATATTTAACGGATATCTTAGGAAAGCCATCTGTACTCTCCAAGGTAGGGAAGCTGTTTGCTTCCGTGTTTGCAGAGCGCGATATTGATGTTGTCATGACCGTTGCCACGAAAGGCATCCCTCTTGCGTACGCAGCTGCGAGCTATTTGAATGTGCCTGTTGTGATCGTTCGTAAAGACAATAAGGTAACAGAAGGCTCCACAGTCAGCATTAATTACGTTTCAGGCTCCTCAAACCGCATTCAAACAATGTCACTTGCGAAAAGAAGCATGAAAACGGGTTCAAACGTACTCATTATTGATGACTTTATGAAAGCAGGCGGCACAATAAATGGTATGATTAACCTGTTGGATGAGTTTAACGCAAATGTGGCGGGAATCGGCGTCTTAGTAGAGGCCGAAGGAGTAGATGAACGTCTTGTTGATGAATATATGTCACTTCTTACTCTTTCAACCATCAACATGAAAGAGAAGTCCATTGAAATTCAGAATGGCAATTTTCTGCGTTTTTTTAAAGACAATCTTTTGAAGAATGGAGAGACAGAATCATGACAAAAGCAGTCCACACAAAACATGCCCCAGCGGCAATTGGGCCTTATTCACAAGGGATTATCGTCAACAATATGTTTTACAGCTCAGGCCAAATTCCTTTGACTCCTTCAGGCGAAATGGTGAACGGAGATATTAAGGAGCAGACTCATCAAGTATTCAGCAACTTAAAAGCGGTTCTGGAAGAAGCGGGTGCTTCTTTTGAAACAGTTGTAAAAGCAACTGTGTTTATCGCGGATATGGAACAGTTTGCGGAAGTAAACGAAGTGTACGGACAATATTTTGACACTCACAAACCGGCGAGATCTTGTGTGGAAGTCGCAAGACTCCCGAAGGATGCGCTAGTCGAAATTGAAGTTATTGCATTAGTAAAATAATAAGAAAAGTGATTCTGGGGGTGCCCGGGATCACTTTTTTATTTACCTTATGCCCGAAATAAAAGCGATATGACCTAATTGTGTAACTATATCCTATTTTTTCAAAAAATATTTTAAAAACGAGCAGGATTTCAGAGAAAATCGTGGAATTGATACACTAATGCTTTTATATAGGGAAAAGGTGGTGAACTACTGTGGAAGTTACTGACGTAAGATTACGCCGCGTGAATACCGATGGTCGCATGAGAGCGATTGCATCCATCACGCTGGATCACGAATTTGTTGTACATGATATTCGTGTGATTGATGGAAACAATGGTCTTTTCGTTGCGATGCCGAGTAAACGCACCCCTGATGGAGAGTTCCGCGATATTGCTCATCCTATTAATTCAAGCACGCGAGGAAAGATTCAAGATGCCGTGTTAAATGAGTATCATCGTCTGGGTGACACTGAAGCATTAGAATTCGAAGAAGCTGGAGCTTCTTAAAAAATAACCAAAAAGCAAGGACTGCTGAAAGGGCTGACATAAGCCTTTTGCCGGCGGTCCTTTTTTAATTCTGATTTTTCAAACGTATTTGCACTCAATAGAAAATTCTTGCACTTCATGAAGTCTCCTTGAAATCAGAAGATATTTAGGATATATTTTTCTATGGATAAAAGGGATATTGGAGGCCAATAAATGGATAAGCGGTTTGCAGTTGTTTTAGCGGCTGGACAAGGAACGAGAATGAAATCGAAGCTTTATAAAGTCCTTCATCCAGTTTGCGGTAAGCCTATGGTAGAGCACGTCGTGGACGAAGCCTTAAAATTATCTTTATCGAAGCTTGTCACGATTGTCGGACATGGTGCGGAAGAAGTGAAAAAGCAGCTTGGTGATAAAAGCGAGTACGCGCTTCAAGCAGAACAGCTTGGCACTGCTCATGCTGTAAAACAGGCACAGCCATTTCTTGCTGACGAAAAAGGCGTCACGATTGTCATTTGCGGAGATACGCCGCTTTTAACAGCAGAGACGATGGAAGAGATGCTGAAAGAACATACACAAAGAGAAGCGAAAGCTACGATTTTAACTGCGGTTGCAGAAGATCCAACCGGATATGGCCGCATTATTCGCAGCCAAAACGGAGCGGTTCAAAAAATCGTTGAGCATAAGGACGCCTCTGAAGAAGAACGTTTTGTAACTGAGATCAATACTGGTACGTATTGTTTTGACAATGAAGCGCTATTCCGGGCTATTGATCAGGTGTCTAATGATAATGCCCAAGGCGAGTATTATTTGCCGGATGTCATAGAGATTCTTAAAAATGAAGGCGAAACTGTTGCCGCTTACCAGACTGGTAATTTCCAAGAAACGCTCGGAGTTAATGATAGAGTTGCTCTTTCTCAAGCAGAACAATTTATGAAAGAGCGTATTAATAAACGGCATATGCAAAATGGCGTGACGTTGATTGACCCGATGAATACGTATATTTCTCCTGAGGCTGTTATCGGAAGCGATACTGTGATTTATCCTGGAACTGTAATTAAAGGTGAGGTGCAAATCGGAGAAGATACGATAATTGGCCCTCATACGGAGATTATGAATAGTTCCATCGGCAGCCGTACGGTTATTAAACAATCGGTAGTCAATCACAGTAAAGTGGGGAATGATGTAAACATAGGACCTTTTGCTCACATCAGACCTGATTCTGTCATCGGGAATGAAGTGAAGATCGGCAACTTTGTAGAAATTAAAAAGACTCAATTCGGAGACCGAAGCAAGGCATCTCATCTAAGCTATGTCGGTGATGCTGAGGTAGGCACTGATGTAAACCTGGGCTGCGGTTCAATTACTGTCAATTATGATGGGAAGAATAAGTATTTGACAAAAATTGAAGATGGCGCGTTTATCGGCTGCAACTCCAACTTGGTTGCCCCAGTCACAGTCGGAGAAGGCGCTTATGTGGCGGCAGGTTCAACTGTTACGGAAGATGTACCTGGAAAAGCGCTTGCTATTGCCAGAGCGAGACAAGTTAATAAAGACGATTATGTGAAAAATATTCATAAAAAATAATCCTAAATTCGGAGGTTTATCCATGTCTAATCAATACGGAGATAAGAATTTAAAGATTTTTTCTTTGAATTCGAATCCAGAGCTTGCAAAAGAAATCGCAGATATAGTTGGAGTTCAATTAGGGAAATGTTCTGTCACAAGATTTAGTGACGGGGAAGTCCAAATTAATATCGAAGAAAGTATTCGCGGATGTGATTGTTACATCATCCAGTCTACAAGTGACCCCGTTAACGAGCATATTATGGAACTGCTGATTATGGTAGATGCGTTAAAACGCGCTTCTGCAAAAACGATTAACATTGTTATTCCTTATTACGGTTATGCGCGTCAAGACAGAAAAGCAAGATCCCGTGAGCCAATCACAGCTAAACTTTTCGCTAACCTGCTTGAAACAGCTGGTGCGACTCGTGTGATTGCACTCGACCTGCATGCGCCGCAAATTCAAGGATTCTTTGATATACCGATTGACCACTTAATGGGTGTTCCGATTTTAGGAGAATATTTTGAAGGCAAAAACCTTGAAGATATCGTCATTGTTTCACCAGACCACGGCGGTGTGACACGTGCCCGCAAACTGGCTGACCGACTAAAAGCGCCGATTGCGATTATCGATAAACGCCGTCCGCGTCCAAACGTGGCGGAAGTTATGAATATTGTAGGTAATATCGAAGGGAAGACTGCTATCCTCATCGATGACATTATTGATACTGCAGGTACGATTACACTTGCTGCTAATGCGCTCGTAGAAAACGGAGCGAAAGAAGTATATGCATGCTGTACACACCCTGTACTATCAGGCCCTGCAGTTGAACGAATTAATAATTCAACAATTAAAGAGCTCGTTGTGACAAACAGCATCAAGCTTCCTGAAGAAAAGAAAATTGAACGCTTTAAGCAGCTTTCAGTCGGACCGCTTCTGGCTGAGGCGATTATTCGCGTTCATGAGCAGCAATCAGTCAGCTATCTGTTCAGCTAAACCGTTTTTTGAGGTTTAAATCCTAATCGTTATGGGTATTGTTTGTAATAGGACAATTAAAACGATAATAGGATGGTGCTGAATATGGCAACTTTAACGGCAAAAGAAAGAACGGACTTTACTCGTTCATCTCTTCGGAATATCCGTACTTCAGGACATGTTCCAGGTATCATATATGGGAAGGATACTGGCAACAAACCAGTGTCATTAGACAGTGTGGAGCTGATCAAAACGCTGAGGGACGAAGGCAAAAATGCCGTCATTACGCTTGAGGTCAGCGGAGAAAAACACTCTGTCATGGTGACAGACCTGCAAACGGACCCGCTGAAAAATGAAATCACTCATGCTGATTTTCAAGTAGTCAATATGAGTGAGGACATTGAAGTGGAAGTTCCGATTCATCTGACCGGAGAAGCCATTGGTGTGAAAAACGGAGGCGTATTGCAGCAGCCGCTATATGCACTTACTGTAAAGGCTAAGCCAAAAGCCATTCCGCAAACGATTGAGGCTGATATTTCTAATCTCGATGTAAATGAAGTACTGACGATCGCGGATTTGCCTGCTGGCGGTGACTACTCCTTTCATCATGAATCAGATGAGGTCGTGGCTTCTATCCTTCCTCCGCAGCAGCAGGAAGCAGCTGAGATCGATGAAGAGGAATCTGCTGATGCTCAGCCTGAAGGTGAAAACAAAGAACAATAATAGCTTAAGGCGTAACCCTCCCGCGGTTACGTCTTTTGTGCTAGAATGAGAAGAATTATAGCCCGTTTATGAAGGCGGGAGTTATGTGACTAAGGGAGGATTCGCCATGCTTGTGATTGCCGGTCTCGGAAACCCGGGAAAGAACTATGAAAATACACGGCATAATGTCGGATTTATGGTGATAGATCAGCTTGCAAAGGAATGGAATATAGAGCTGAATCAAAATAAATTTAACGGATTATACGGAACCGGATTTGTTTCCGGCAAAAAGGTTCTACTTGTTAAACCGCTTACATATATGAATTTATCAGGAGAATGTTTGCGGCCTTTAATGGATTACTATGATGTCGATAACGAAGATTTGACAGTCATTTACGACGATCTCGACCTTCCGACTGGCAAGATTCGGTTAAGAACGAAAGGAAGCGCCGGAGGACACAACGGCATCAAATCACTGATCCAGCATCTTGGAACATCCGAGTTTGACCGTATCCGCATCGGAATCGGCCGGCCTGTAAACGGCATGAAGGTCGTTGATTATGTGTTAGGCTCCTTTACCAAGGAGGAGGCACCTGAGATCGAGGAAGCCGTTGATAAATCTGTGAAGGCTTGTGAGGCTTCTCTGAGTAAACCGTTTTTAGAAGTCATGAACGAATTTAACGCAAAGGTATAAAATGAAACAACAAAGTCCATACTACACCAAAATGACTTTTTCATCAGGAGGTCCCTTGTATGGCTTTGCATTATTATTGTCGTCATTGCGGAGTGAAAGTAGGCAGTCTCGAATCTTCAATGGTATCGACAGACTCACTTGGATTTCAGCACTTAACAAATGAGGAAAGAAACGATATGATTTCTTATAAAGAAAATGGAGATGTCCATGTTTTGACGATATGTGAAGACTGCCAAGAGGCGTTTGACCGAAATCCGCATTACCACGAATATCACACATTTATTCAATAAAAAGCTTTGGTGTAGACACTAGACCAAAGCGTTTTTCTGTTCTCACAGGAAACAGAGAGGAGGGGCCATATGGACAACATTCAAACCTTTATAAAAGAAAGCGATGACTTTAAATCCATCATCAACGGTTTACACGAGGGCCTGAAGGAACAACTGCTCGCGGGTCTGTCGGGTTCCGCGCGTTCTGTTTTTACTTCTGCCCTGGCTAATGAAACGAATAAGCCTATCTTTCTCATCACCCATAACTTATATCAAGCCCAGAAAGTAACAGATGATCTGACTTCACTTCTAGAGGATCGGTCTGTCCTTTTGTACCCCGTCAATGAACTCATTTCATCAGAAATCGCAGTGGCAAGCCCTGAATTGCGGGCGCAGCGATTAGATGTCATTAATAGATTAACGAATGGAGAAGCGCCGATTGTCGTTGCTCCTGTAGCTGCCATCAGAAGAATGCTGCCGCCTGTAGAGGTGTGGAAAAGCAGCCAGATGCTCATTCAAGTAGGGCATGATATCGAACCTGACCAGCTAGCGTCACGGCTGGTAGAGGTAGGGTATGAACGGTCTGATATGGTATCTGCGCCCGGAGAATTCAGTATTCGCGGAGGAATCATTGATATTTATCCGCTGACTTCAGAAAATCCGGTGAGAATTGAACTTTTTGACACTGAAGTCGATTCAATCCGCAGCTTTAATTCAGATGATCAGCGGTCAATTGAGACCCTTACTTCGATCAATATCGGTCCTGCGAAGGAATTAATTATCAGACCGGAAGAAAAAGCGCGGGCGATGGAGAAAATCGATAGCGGTCTTGCTGCGAGCTTGAAAAAATTAAAGGCTGACAAGCAAAAAGAAATACTTCATACGAATATTTCTCACGATAAAGAACGCTTGTCTGAAGGCCAGACAGATCAGGAGCTCGTGAAGTATCTCTCATATTTCTATGAAAAGCCTGCTAGTTTACTAGATTATACACCTGAAAATACACTTCTGATTTTGGATGAAGTCAGCCGGATTCATGAGATGGAAGAACAGCTTCAAAAAGAAGAAGCAGAGTTTATAACAAATCTTCTTGAGGAAGGCAAGATTTTGCATGACATTCGTTTGTCATTCAGCTTCCAAAAAATAGTGGCTGAACAAAAACGGCCTCTGCTGTACTATTCTTTATTTTTGCGGCATGTACAGCATACGAGTCCGCAAAATATCGTCAATGTGTCAGGCCGTCAAATGCAGAGTTTCCATGGGCAAATGAACGTGCTCGCGGGTGAAATGGAGCGTTTTAAAAAATCAAATTTCACTGTTGTGTTCTTAGGAGCAAACAAGGAACGTACACAGAAATTGTCATCTGTTTTGGCTGATTATGATATCGAGGCCGCCGTGACAGAAAGCAAAAAAGCGCTTGTTCAGGGACAGGTCTATATCATGGAAGGTGAGCTCCAATCGGGATTTGAGCTGCCATTAATGAAGCTTGCCGTTATTACGGAAGAAGAACTGTTCAAAAACCGTGTGAAAAAGAAGCCGCGAAAACAGAAGCTTACCAATGCAGAGCGCATCAAGAGCTATTCTGAGCTTCAAATTGGTGATTATGTCGTTCATATTAATCACGGGATCGGAAAATACCTGGGAATTGAAACCCTTGAAATCAACGGAATTCATAAAGACTATTTAAATATTCATTATCAGGGAAGTGACAAGCTTTACGTCCCTGTAGAACAAATTGATCAGGTGCAAAAATATGTCGGCTCCGAAGGAAAAGAGCCGAAGCTGTATAAATTAGGCGGAAGCGAATGGAAACGGGTTAAGAAAAAAGTAGAGACATCCGTTCAGGATATTGCTGATGACTTAATTAAGCTCTATGCCGAAAGAGAAGCGAGCAAGGGATACGCGTTTTCTCCTGACCATGAGATGCAGCGTGAATTCGAATCAGCTTTCCCTTATCAAGAGACTGAGGATCAGCTCCGTTCGATTCACGAAATCAAAAAAGACATGGAAAGAGAACGTCCGATGGACCGCTTGCTGTGCGGAGATGTGGGCTACGGTAAAACAGAGGTTGCCATACGTGCCGCGTTTAAGGCGATCGGCGACGGAAAGCAGGTAGCTCTGCTCGTTCCGACAACCATTTTGGCACAGCAGCACTATGAAACCATTAAAGAGCGCTTCCAGGACTATCCGATTAATATCGGCCTTCTCAGCAGGTTCAGAACAAGAAAAGAAGCAAACGAAACAATCAAAGGATTGAAAAATGGGACGGTTGATATCGTCATCGGGACGCATCGGCTGCTATCAAAAGATGTCGTGTATAAAGACTTAGGGCTCCTCATCATTGATGAAGAGCAGCGTTTCGGTGTAACCCATAAAGAAAAGATCAAGCAAATTAAGGCCAATGTTGATGTTTTAACGCTAACAGCAACGCCGATTCCTCGTACGCTGCATATGTCTATGCTTGGCGTAAGGGATCTTTCAGTCATCGAAACTCCGCCGGAAAACCGCTTCCCCGTACAGACGTATGTTGTGGAATACAATGGCGCTCTTGTCAGAGAGGCAATTGAACGTGAGCTTGCACGCGGGGGCCAGGTCTATTTCTTGTACAACCGGGTAGAGGACATCGAGCGGAAAGCGGATGAGATCTCAATGCTTGTCCCTGACGCAAAGGTGACGTACGCCCACGGAAAAATGACAGAAAATGAATTAGAAACCGTTATGCTGAGTTTCCTTGAAGGAGAATCAGACGTTCTCGTCAGTACAACCATTATTGAAACAGGTGTGGACATCCCGAACGTCAATACGCTGATCGTATTTGACGCCGACAAGATGGGGCTTTCTCAGCTTTACCAGCTGCGGGGGCGTGTCGGCCGTTCTAACCGTGTGGCGTATGCGTACTTCACATACCGTCGGGATAAAGTGCTGACAGAAGTAGCTGAAAAAAGGCTGCAGGCTATTAAAGAATTCACTGAGCTAGGTTCCGGTTTTAAAATCGCAATGCGTGACTTAACCATTCGCGGAGCCGGGAATCTTCTTGGCGCCCAGCAGCATGGCTTCATCGATTCGGTCGGATTTGACCTCTATTCCCAAATGCTGAAAGAGGCCATTGAAGAACGTAAAGGAGACACAGCGAAGACAGAGCAGTTTGAAACAGAAATTGATGTCGAGCTTGATGCGTATATTCCAGAAACATATATTCAAGACGGCAAACAGAAAATTGATATGTATAAACGCTTTAGATCTGTGGCGACAATCGAAGAGAAGAACGAGCTTCAGGATGAAATGATCGACCGTTTTGGAAACTATCCAAAAGAAGTCGAATACTTGTTTACTGTTGCAGAAATGAAGGTTTATGCGAGACAGGAACGTGTCGAGCTGATTAAGCAGGATAAAGACGCTGTCAGATTGACGATCTCTGAAGAAGCAAGTGCTGAAATTGACGGACAGAAGCTGTTTGAGCTTGGCAATCAATATGGCAGACAAATCGGACTGGGAATGGAAGGGAAAAAACTCAAAATCTCCATACAGACGAAAGGCCGTAGTGCCGATGAGTGGCTCGACACCTTGCTGGGCATGCTGAAGGGCTTAAAAAATGTGAAAAAGCAAACCATTTCATCAACGTAAATTTTGTTACTCTCTGGTGTATATTACATTTGATGTGACGGATACTAATTTCAAGCGAGGCGGAAGGTACATAAAGTAACTGCTTTAGGTCTTTCCCACATATATATACCATCAAATGAAAGAGAGGCACCAGAGATGAAAGCAACCGGTATCGTACGTCGTATTGATGACTTAGGTCGGGTCGTGATTCCTAAAGAAATTCGAAGAACTCTGAGAATCAGGGAAGGCGATCCGCTTGAGATTTTTGTGGATCGTGACGGAGAAGTGATTTTGAAAAAGTACTCTCCGATCAGTGAGCTTGGAGACTTTGCAAAAGAGTATGCAGACGCGCTTTACGACAGTCTCGGCCATTCAGTGCTGATTTGTGATCGTGATGTATATATTGCCGTGTCTGGCAGCTCCAAAAAAGATTACTTAAACAAGTCAATCAGCGAAATGCTGGAAAGAATAATGGATCAGCGCAGCTCTGTGCTTGAGAGTGATGCGAAATCAGTACAGCTTGTGAATGGCATAGATGAGGACATGAATTCTTATACTGTCGGCCCAATAGTGGCGAATGGCGATCCGATAGGTGCTGTGGTGATTTTTTCAAAAGATCAATCAATGGGCGAAGTAGAGCATAAAGCCGTTGAAACAGCAGCTGGATTTTTGGCTCGTCAAATGGAACAGTAGGTCTTATTCCTTTTATCGAAAATAGGTATGAAAAGAACAGCTCTCCTTTGAGACGCTGTTCTTTTTCATGCGTGCCGAAATAGGATTCCAAGGGTTGGGATATGGTATAATAACCTCGTTTTTATTTGTGCCGCGGTAATACGTGAACCGTATTGCCCTTGACGTTGGGAAGGAGCTTTTGGATGGACGATTCAATAGGCGTTAAACGGCATTGGGTTTGGCAGGGGGCATTTGTTTTAATTCTGGCAGGCGTCATCACAAAAATTTTAAGCGCCGTTTACAGAGTCCCGTTTCAAAACATTGTCGGCGATGTTGGATTCTATATATATCAGCAGGTATATCCCTTTCTTGGTATTGCGGTTATGCTGTCAACATCAGGATTTCCGGTCATTATTTCGAAACTGATGAATGATTATAGCGAAAAAAATCATCACACTATATTAAAAATATCAGCGTGTTTTTTGTCTTTAATCGGTATGTTATTATTTCTTTGTTTATATTTGGGGGCTGTTCCCATCGCGCTCTTTATGGGGGATTCGCATCTCGCTGAGTTAATTCAAGTGACCGCGTATGCATTTCTGTTGTTCCCATTTGTCGCGTTGCTTAGAGGCGGTTTTCAAGGGCGGCACGAAATGCTCCCTTCGGCTCTATCACAGATGACAGAGCAGTTTCTGCGAGTTGCAGTGCTCTTAGGGTTATCATTTTGGCTCGTCAAAAAAGGAGCCTCACTTTATACTGCGGGAGCGGCAGCAGCTTCCGGATCTCTTGCCGGAAGTTTCGTTGCATTGATAATACTCGGATTTTTTTGGTTCAAAATGGGAAGAGACAAGCAAACGGGTAGGCAAAATGAAAATGACATCACAACAAAAGAATTAGCGAAAAAACTGCTGTTATATTCGGTTACAATTTGTGTAAGCAGTTTGCTGCTTTTGTTTATCCAGCTTGTTGATGCTTTGAATTTATATGCTTTGCTATCAGGTGGTGAGGCAAGCGAAGAAGCGAAACGCCTAAAGGGAATTTATGATCGGGGACAGCCCTTGCTGCAGCTCGGCTCAGTGTTTGCCGTAAGCATTGCGACGTCACTCGTTCCGTATATTTCTATGGCTGTAAAAAACAAAGAGCTGAAGATCATGAAAGAAAAAATCACGTCATCTTTGAAACTGTGCCTTGTGCTCGGTACAGGCGCATCGGCTGGGTTAATTTGTATTCTTAAGCCGGTGAATATCATGCTGTTTCAAAATGGAGAAGGGACAGGCGCGATACAAATATTTAGCAGCTCTATTTTGTTTGCATCTATGGCGGTAACGGCAGCGGCAGTCTTACAGGGCGCGGGGTACACAGTTTTTCCTGCGATAGCGGTAGGCATGGGTGTTGCAGTGAAATGGGTGTTAAACACTCTTTTGGTTCCGCGCTATGGGATTGAAGGTGCATCGCTTGCGACAGCGGCTTCTTTTGCTGCTGTCGCCGGCCTTAACTTGTATCAGCTTCGGCAAAAGGAATGGCTCGATAAGCTTAGAGGTGTTTTGATTCCGATTATTGGATCTGCTCTTTTGATGTCAGCTGTTTTGCTTGCTTATACGCGTCTCTGGACTTTCTTGTTTCCTGCAACAGGAAGAGGAGCGGCTGTGATTGAGAGTCTTTCTGCTGTTGCTATTGGTGGCGCGGTGTTTATTTATTGTATGATGAGATTGGGAATATTTACAGATGAAGAGCTGAACAGTGTGCCATTCGGCAGCAAGTTAAGCAAATTCATGAGAAGGAGAGAACAAAATGGCGGGTAAAATTACTGTCGTCGGACTTGGTGCCGGAGACATGGACCAATTGACAATTGGTATACACAAGCTGCTGACGAAGGCAGATACGCTGTATGTCAGAACCAAGGATCATCCTTTAATTGAGGAGCTTGAAAAAGAAACGAAGAACATCCGTTACTTTGACGATATATATGAGAAGCATGATCAGTTTGAGGCGGTATATGAAGAAATTGCTGACATCCTCTTTGAAGCGGCGCAGCATGAGGATGTGGTTTATGCTGTACCGGGACACCCGTTTGTCGCAGAAAAAACAGTTCAGCTGCTGACGGAGCGGCAGGAAAAGGAAAATGTTCAAGTGAAAGTCGCGGGGGGACAAAGTTTCCTTGATGCCACATTCAATGCCTTGCAAATCGACCCGATTGAAGGTTTTCAATTTGTGGATGCCGGCACATTGTCCGCGGATGAGCTAGAGCTCAGCCATCATTTGATTATATGTCAGGTTTACGACCAAATGACGGCCTCAGAAGTGAAGCTGACATTAATGGAGAAGCTGCCTGATGATTATGAGGTCGTGATCGTGACTGCAGCAGGCAGCCGTGACGAAGATATCAGGACAGTGCCATTATTTGAACTGGACCGCAATGTCGCCTTGAATAACTTAACAAGTGTGTATATTCCGCCGATTAAAGAAGAGAAGCTTCTTTATCACGAATTCTCCACGTTCCGAAGCATCATCAGAGAGCTTCGCGGACCTAATGGATGTCCGTGGGATAAAAAGCAGACGCATCAGTCATTAAAGCAGTACATGATTGAAGAATGTTATGAGCTTCTCGAAGCAATTGACGAAGAAGACACAGACCATATGATCGAAGAGCTTGGCGACGTTTTGCTTCAGGTCTTGCTTCACGCGCAAATTGGTGAAGATGAAGGTTATTTCACAATTGATGATGTCATAAAAGGAATCAGTGAAAAAATGGTCCGAAGACATCCCCATGTGTTTAAAGATGTTAAGGTTCAGGATGAGAACGATGTATTGGCAAATTGGGAAGATATAAAAAAGGCTGAAAAAAACACATCTGAATCATCGTTATTAGACAGCGTACCGAAGACTCTTCCAGCTCTTTCGAAAGCTGCTAAATTGCAGAAAAAAGCAGCGAAGGTCGGTTTTGACTGGGAAGACGTCAGCGATATTTGGGAAAAGGTAAGTGAGGAAATGAAGGAATTTTCTTCTGAGGTTTCTGAAGCTCCTCATGAACACAATCTTAAAGCCGAGTTTGGCGACATTTTGTTCGCGCTGGTGAATGTAGCCCGCTTCTACAAAATAGAGCCAGAGGAAGCGCTGACTATGACTAATGACAAATTCCGGAGACGGTTCTCATACATTGAAGAAACAGCGAAGGAAAAGGGAATCGAGCTGGCTGATATGTCTCTTGAGGACATGGACAAACTGTGGAACGAAGCAAAAGAAACTGAGAGGAGATCATAGATATGAGATTAGATAAATTTTTAAAAGTATCACGGCTGATCAAACGACGTACACTAGCGAAGGAAGTAGCTGACCAAGGACGAATCTCTATAAACGGAAACCAGGCGAAAGCAAGCTCTGACGTAAAACCGGGAGATGAACTAATGGTCCGCTTCGGACAAAAGCTTGTAACGGTTCAAGTTAATGAATTGAAAGACACAACGAAAAAAGAAGAAGCTGCAAATATGTATACGATTCTAAAAGAAGAAAAACTCGGCGAATAGGCTTGTTCTAAAAAAATCCCCCTCCTCATACAATGCAGTAATAGTGCTAAAAGTATCGAGGATATGGGGGCTGAATAGATGAATTCATATTATGATCAAAAAGGTTCTTCGTCTGTTCCGGAACAGCATGATGTGACAATGAAAGGCCGGAAGCATTTAGATATTTCTGGGGTTAAGCATGTGGAGAGCTTCGATAATGAAGAATTCCTGCTAGAAACGGTGATGGGAATGCTCTCCGTCAGAGGCCAAAACCTGCAGATGAAAAATCTAGATGTGGAAAAAGGGATTGTTTCTATTAAAGGCAGGGTATTTGATTTAGTGTACTTAGACGAACAACAAGGGGATAAAGCTAAAGGATTTTTTAGCAAGTTGTTTAAATGACGCTGACGACACAATTCTATACAATGCTGGCGATGTCCGGTATGGGTCTCTGGCTTGGTGCTTCGCTTGATACATACCGGCTCTTTGTCATTCGTGCTAAAACAGCCAGATGGCTATTATTTATTCATGATATTCTTTTCTGGATTGTGCAAGGGCTGCTTTTCTTTTATGTCTTGCTTCATGTAAATGAGGGAGAATTCAGGATTTACATCTTTTTAGCGGTTCTGCTGGGCATTGCGACGTATCAGAGCCTTTGCAAACGAATCTATATAAAAATACTGAAATTCGTCATTTACCTTGTTGTTTCTGTTTATCAATTCTTCAAAAAACTCATTCAGCACGTGTTATTTCGTCCTATTGTGTGGACATGCGGAGCGATCATCTGGATGGCGGCATTTTTATTCAAGAAAACATACCGCCTGATCGGTTTTCTCCTGCTGTGTCTTTATAAAATAGTCATGGTTCTGTGTTTTCCGATCCGTTTTATCGTGAAACAATGTTTGAAACTTCTTCCTGTGAGAATGCGTCTAACTTTTAGACGTTTATTTGAAAAAGGTGCAGGATTTCTCAAAAAGAAGAAGAAACTATTGATAACCATAAGAACGACCATCACAAGTTTTTTGAAGAGATGAAAGGAGGACCGTCTGGTTTGAATTTTTCCAGGGAACGAACGATAACTGAAATACAAAACGACTATAAAGAACAAGTGGAACGGCAGAATCAGCTGAAGAAAAGAAGACGCAAAGGGCTGTACAGACGGTTGACTGTATTCGGCGCCCTAGTATTCCTGACGGCAATTGTGCTGGCAAGCTCTGTATGGTCCCAAACATCTTCCCTTAGCGCAAAAGAAGAAAAGAAAGAACAGCTTGAAAAAGAACTGAAAAATTTAAAGACAAAACAAGCGGATTTAAAAGAAGAAATATCCAAATTGAAGGATGAGGATTACGTCACAGAGCTTGCCAGAAGGGACTTATTCATGTCTGGAGACGGAGAAATTATCTTCAATGTGGAGAAGAAGAGCAAGTAGCCTTGTTGACACTTAAATTTTTATTTAGGTATAATTAAGCAAACGATCTTTTTATAAGCCTAAGGAGGAGCACTTTTTTTATGTCGATTGAAGTTGGCAGCAAGTTGCAAGGGAAAATTACAGGTATTACAAATTTTGGAGCATTTGTTGAATTGCCTGGAGGCTCAACCGGTCTCGTTCACATTAGTGAGGTAGCTGATAATTATGTCAAAGACATTAACGACCACTTAAAAGTCGGCGACCAAGTTGAAGTGAAAGTCATCAACGTTGAAAAAGACGGGAAAATTGGTTTATCTATTAAAAAAGCTAAAGACCGTCCGCAAGCCAGACCTAGAAATGATTTCCGTCCGAAAGAATCTTTTGAACAGAAAATGAATAAGTTTTTAAAAGACAGCGAAGATCGCTTGTCATCTTTAAAACGCAATACGGAATCAAAACGTGGAGGGCGCGGAGCAAGAAGAGGATAACTTGCTGCTTTCTATAAAATAAATGAAGCATCCGTTCATCCCGACGGATGCTTTTTTATTATCCTCACCCTCTCCAATAGTTAGAAAATTACAACATTAAAGTTTCTGTTGACGAAAGAGACAAACCTTTGTATTATATAACTTGTGCTTAGAAGCACAAAACAATATGGCGGTGTAGCTCAGCTGGCTAGAGCGTACGGTTCATACCCGTGAGGTCGGGGGTTCGATCCCCTCCGCCGCTACCATATTTGTTTGGCCCGTTGGTCAAGCGGTTAAGACACCGCCCTTTCACGGCGGTAACACGGGTTCGAATCCCGTACGGGTCATCCTAAAAAATCGGTTTCTCTTGCAGAAACCGATTTTTTTCATTTTTAGACAACATTCCAGAAATTCTTTTGATAAACGAATATCAAGGCAGAAACCGTCGAAGATTTCTTCAGTATTGTTACCTTCTTTTGACAAAATCCTATCAGTGCATTCGCTATAATGACAGGCAACGAATATAACAGGTGGGAGATGAGAGGAATGGAAAAAGCAGAAAGAAGAGTGAACGGGCCAATGGCGGGACAGGCTTTGGAAAAACTCCAATCGTTTTTTAACAGGGGAACGAAGCTGGTGACCCATCATTTGCATTCACTGTTTTTCTATAAAGGATTCATTTATGTCGTCATCGGATTTTTGCTTGGACGAGCTTTCATATTATCCGAGGTGCTTCCTTTCGCACTTCCTTTCTTTGGAGCGATGCTTCTCATCAGAAGAGACAAAGCGTTTTATGCGGTTTTGGCCGTGCTTGCAGGTGCGCTGACTATATCTCCGAAGCACTCATTGCTCATACTAGCGGCATTGCTGGCATTCTTCGTATTTTCTAAAGTGGCTGCTTTCATTACCGACGATCGCGTAAAAGCACTCCCGATTGTCGTGTTCTTCTCCATGGCTGCAGCAAGAGCCGGGTTTGTTTATGCCCAAAATGGCGCATTTACAACCTATGATTATGTAATGGCTGTCGTTGAGGCTGGACTATCGTTTATCTTAACATTGATTTTCCTTCAGAGCCTTCCAGTTTTCACTGTGAAAAAAGTGAAACAATCATTAAAAATAGAGGAAATCATTTGCTTTATGATCCTGATTGCTTCTGTGTTAACGGGACTGGCCGGCTTGTCCTACCAAGGGATGCAGGCAGAACATATATTGGCTCGCTATGTTGTATTGAGTTTTTCCTTTATTGGCGGAGCAAGCATTGGATGTACGGTTGGCGTCGTGACCGGCCTGATTCTTGGCTTGGCGAATATCGGAAACCTCTATCAAATGAGTCTGCTTGCTTTTTCCGGTTTATTAGGCGGCTTGCTGAAGGAAGGGAAAAAAGCAGGTGCGGCGATCGGCCTGATCGTTGGGTCGCTTCTTATATCTTTATATGGTGAAGGCTCTGCCGGTCTGATGACAACGCTCTATGAGTCACTAATCGCAGTCGGCCTGTTTTTGCTCACACCTCAATCTATTACAAGGAAAGTGGCGAGATATATTCCGGGAACTGTGGAGCATCTTCAAGAGCAGCAGCAATACGCAAGAAAAATCCGAGATGTCACTGCTCAGAAGGTAGACCAGTTCTCCAATGTATTTCACGCGCTGTCTGAAAGCTTTGCAACCTTTTACCAAGCATCAGACGAACAGACAGATGACAGCGAAGTGGATCTGTTTTTAAGCAAAATCACGGAGCATTCCTGTCAGACGTGTTACAAGAAAAACAGGTGCTGGGTACAGAACTTTGATAAAACATATGATTTAATGAAACAAGTTATGCTTGAAACAGAAGAAAAAGAATATGCATCAAACCGAAGGCTGAAAAAAGAGTTTCATCAGCATTGTTCTAAATCAAAGCAGGTTGAAGAGCTGATTGAGGATGAACTCGCACATCATCATGCCCATTTGACGCTCAAGAAAAAAGTCCAGGACAGCAGGCGTCTTGTTGCCGAACAGCTTTTAGGCGTTTCTGAGGTCATGGCCGACTTTTCTCGGGAAATAAAAAGAGAGCGAGAACAGCACTTTCTGCAGGAAGAGCAAATCATAGAGGCACTTCAGCATTTCGGAATTGAGATTCAGCATGTAGAGATCTATAGCCTCGAACAAGGAAATATCGATATTGAAATGACGATTCCGTTCAGCGGACATGGAGAAAGTGAAAAAATCATTGCCCCTATGCTTTCTGACATTCTGGAAGAACAAATTCTTGTGAAAGCCGAACAGCACTCTCCGCATCCGAATGGATACAGCCATGTCGCCTTTGGATCAACTAAATCATACAGGGTGTCTACAGGTGCAGCACACGCTGCGAAGGGCGGCGGCCTTGTCTCCGGCGACAGCTACAGCATGATGGAGCTAGGAGCCAGAAAATATGCTGCGGCAATCAGTGACGGAATGGGCAATGGCGCAAGAGCGCACTTTGAAAGCAATGAAACGATCAAGCTTCTTGAAAAAATCCTTGAATCCGGCATTGATGAAAAAATAGCAATTAAAACGATTAACAGCATACTGTCCCTAAGGACAACTGACGAGATATATTCCACACTTGACCTATCTATTATCGATCTACAAGATGCAAGCTGTAAATTTTTGAAGGTTGGATCGACGCCTAGCTTTATCAAACGGGGTGATCAGGTCATGAAAGTTCAAGCGAGCAATCTGCCAATCGGTATTATTAATGAATTCGATGTGGAGGTTGTGAGTGAACAGTTAAAAGCGGGTGACCTCTTAATTATGATGAGTGATGGCATTTTTGAGGGGCCTAAGCATGTGGAAAATCACGACTTATGGATGAAGCGTAAAATGAAAGGGTTGAAAACAAATGACCCGCAGGAGATTGCCGATTTGCTTATGGAAGAAGTCATCCGCACAAGGTCCGGCCAAATTGAGGACGATATGACTGTTGTTGTCGTCCGGATTGATCACAATACACCGAAGTGGGCATCCATTCCTGTTCCGGCAATCTTTCAAAACAAACAAGAAATTTCATAACGCTTTCGTATAAATCAAATTTCTTCTGGCGAAGATGGGAATATATGAATCTGAGAATCCGCGTATTCTCCAGGAGGAATGAATGTGAATAACGGACATTTAAATCAAATTTTGCTGATAACGGATGGCTGCTCGAACCATGGGGAAGACCCGCTTGCAATGGCTGCTTTTGCTAAAGAGCAGGGGATTACGGTAAACGTCATAGGTATAATGGAAGAAAATCAAATTGACCCTGAGGCTATGAAGGAAGTTGAAGGGATTGCACTTGCCGGAGGCGGCGTGCACCAGGTCGTTTATGCATCTCAGCTTTCACAAACCGTTCAAATGGTAACAAAAAAAGCGATGACGCAAACCCTGCAAGGTGTCGTCAATCAAGAACTGAAACAAATTCTCGGAAAGAATGTGGAAATGGAAGAGCTTTCTCCGGAAAAACGCGGCGAAGTCATGGAAGTGGTAGACGAGCTTGGAGAAACGGTGCATCTTCAGGTTTTGGTTCTTGTTGATACAAGTGCAAGTATGGCGCCAAAGCTTCCAACAGTAAAAGAGGCGCTGATTGATTTGTCTGTCAGCCTCAATTCCCGAATCGGGAATAACGAATTTGCGATGTGTATATTTCCCGGGAAAAAACAAGAGGTCGAGCTTGTGCTGAACTGGACACCGAAGCTGCAATCTCTTTCCACCCTCTTTGCAAAGCTTTCGACAGGAGGCATCACGCCGACAGGTCCGGCGATTCGTGAAGCGACACTGCAATTTGAAAAAATACGCTCAAGAAGGGGCATGCTGGCAGATGATGAACGACGCTTTGACGAGTTTGGCATGTAGCCTAAAGCCTGGTACGACAATCAAAGGCAAGTGGAATGGAAACACTTATACATTGCGTAAACAGCTTGGTAAAGGGGCCAATGGAATTGTGTATTTGGCAGAAGCATCAGATGGACATGTTGCCTTAAAGGTGAGTGATGACAGCCTGTCGATTACTTCTGAAGTGAATGTCTTGAAATCTTTCTCAAAGGCCCAGTCCGTTACGATGGGGCCTTCTTTTTTTGATACGGATGATGCCTATATTCCCAGTGCCAATACGAAGGTTTCATTTTATGCAATGGAATACATAAAAGGGCCGCTGCTTTTGAAGTATGTCAGTGATAAAGGAGCAGAATGGATACCGGTATTAATGATTCAGCTATTATCCAGTTTATCGCTGCTTCACCAGCAAGGATGGATATTCGGCGATCTTAAACCTGATAATCTGATCGTAACTGGCCCGCCCGCAAGGATCCGCTGTATTGATGTGGGCGGCACGACAAAGGAAGGCCGGGCGATAAAAGAGTATACGGAGTTTTATGACAGAGGCTATTGGGGGTATGGAACAAGAAAGGCAGAGCCATCCTACGATTTGTTCGCGGTTGCTATGATTATGATCAACAGTGTGCACAAAAAAGAATTTAAGAAAACAAACCAGCCCAAAGAACAGCTTAGGTCGCTCGTTGAAGGAAACCCGTTGCTGCATAAGTATAAAAAAGTGCTTCTTTCAGCCTTGAACGGAGAATATCAATCGGCAGATGAAATGAAGAAGGATATGCTCGACGCGGGGCAAAAAGCAGTACAAAGAAAACAACCTATAAAAACATCACCGCAGCCTGCCGCACGACAGAGGCAGCAAAAACCTCGTCAAGGAAAAGTAGCGAAGACCCGGTACACCCCAAAACAGAAACCGGCTAAGTCTGGGGGGTTATTTGAAACAACGCTCATCGTGATCAGTGTTTTAGCGCTTTATTTCGCCTACATTATCTTTTTCTTAATCTGAATGGCGCAAACTCCAGAGCCTATGCTTCTTCTTTGCTTGGAGGGATTGAAAGTGATAGGATATGAATATCTTTAAAATACCTGCTCATTGTGAGGAGGACATTGTGAAAAGTGTCAAAGATTTTTTAAACAAACACAATCTTACGTTAAAAGGGGCGACAATTATTGTAGGCGTTTCCGGCGGTCCGGACTCAATGGCTCTTCTTCACGCATTGCATACTTTATGCGGCCGTTCAGCAAATATTATTGCAGCTCACGTTGATCATCGGTTCAGAGGCGCGGAATCCGAGGAGGATATGCGTTTTGTCCAAGCTTATTGTAAGGCTCAACAGCTCGTGTGTGAAACGGCTCAAATCAATGTAACCGCATATGCGCAGGAAAAAGGACTCAATAAGCAGGCTGCAGCACGTGATTGCCGCTATCAGTTTTTTGAGGAAATCATGTCAAAGCACCAAGCGGACTATCTGGCGCTTGCTCATCATGGAGATGACCAGGTTGAAACAATGCTTATGAGATTGGCTAAGGGCGCGCTTGGAACGGGGCTTACGGGAATGCAGCCGGTTAGACGTTTTGGGACGGGGCGGATCATCAGGCCGTTCCTAACGATTACAAAGGAAGAGATCCTTCGCTATTGCCGTGAAAACGGCTTGAGCTACCGGACGGATGAAAGCAACGCCAAAGATGACTACACAAGAAACAGATTCAGAAAAACAGTGCTCCCGTTCTTGAAAAAGGAGTCTCCGGATGTGCATAAAAGGTTTCAGAAAGTGAGTGAAGCACTGACGGAAGATGAGCAATTCTTACAGTCATTAACGAAAGATGAAATGAATAAAGTAATCACAAGCCAGTCTAATACATCAGTTGAAATCAATTCCTCTCAATTGCTTGCCCTCCCGATGCCTTTACAAAGAAGAGGAGTTCAACTAATATTAAACTATCTTTATGAAAACGTTCCATCATCCTTTTCAGCCCATCACATTCAACAGTTTCTTGATTGGGCGGAAAATGGCGGTCCTTCAGGAGTATTGGACTTTCCGAAAGGGCTGAAGGTGGTCAAATCATATCAGACATGTTTGTTTACATTTGAACAATGGCAGTGCAAAAATGTTCCCTTTGAATACCAAATAAGCGGAGCTGCTGATGAAACGGCAGTGCTCCCCAATGGATATCTGATAGAGGCAAAGCATTATACGGATTCGCCTGAAGAACATGGGAATGCTGTTTTTATCACAAGTGAAAAAAAGGTGCAATTTCCCTTAACTATCCGGACAAGAAAAGCTGGAGACCGGATCAAACTAAAAGGGATGAACGGCACAAAAAAGGTAAAGGATATATTTATTGATAAGAAAATGCCTCTCCAAGAAAGAGACAACTGGCCGATTGTGACGGACGCAAGCGGTGAAATTATCTGGATACCTGGCTTGAAAAAATCAATTTTTGAAGATCTTGTGATTCCAAACAGCGACCGCATTGTATTACAATATAGACAGCATGAAAAGTGTAGGGGGCAAGCAAAATCATGATGAAACATGATATCGAGAAAGTACTGATCTCAGAGGCAGAGATACAAGAGAAAGTAAAAGAGTTAGGCGCAGAATTAACGAGCGAGTATCAAGATACATTTCCGTTGGCAATCGGTGTGTTAAAAGGAGCACTTCCTTTTATGGCGGATCTTATCAAGCATATTGATACATATTTGGAAATGGATTTCATGGATGTATCAAGCTATGGAAATTCTACGGTTTCTTCTGGAGAAGTCAAAATCATTAAAGATTTGGATACATCTGTAGAGGGCCGGGACATCTTAATTATTGAAGATATCATCGACAGTGGGTTAACCTTAAGTTATCTCGTAGAGCTCTTCCGATACCGTAAAGCAAAATCAATTAAGATTGTTACCCTTTTGGATAAACCGAGCGGAAGAAAAGCGGACATCAAAGCAGACTTTGTAGGTTTTGAAGTTCCTGACGCGTTTGTAGTGGGTTACGGACTTGATTATGCTGAGCGCTATCGCAATCTGCCTTATATCGGAGTGTTAAAACCGGCAGTTTATGAAAGCTGATCGGCAGCCTGCTTCCGAGATGGTTATTGTTTGTATTGGAATGATTTTCTATGGTACTATTGAACATAGTTGTGCTTACTGTGGGAGGAGGTAAGGAATGAATCGGGTCTTCCGTAATACCATTTTTTATTTACTTATTTTATTAGTAGTAATCGGGGTTGTGAGCTACTTCCAGACCTCAAATCCGAAAACAGAAAATATGTCGTACAGTACGTTCATCAAAAACCTGGATGACGGGAAAGTTGATAGCGTATCGGTTCAGCCTGTCAGAGGTGTTTATGAGGTAAAAGGGCAGCTGAAAAACTACGACAAAGATCAATACTTTTTGACTCATGTTCCTGAAGGAAAGGGAGCAGACCAGATATTTAACGCTTTGAAAAAAACGGACGTAAAGGTTGATCCCGCTCAAGAAACAAGCGGATGGGTGACATTTCTGACGACCATCATCCCGTTTGTTATTATCTTTATTCTGTTTTTCTTCCTGCTCAATCAGGCTCAAGGCGGCGGCAGCCGTGTCATGAACTTTGGTAAGAGTAAGGCGAAGCTGTATACAGAGGAAAAGAAACGCGTCAAATTTAAAGACGTTGCAGGGGCTGACGAAGAAAAGCAAGAACTCGTTGAAGTTGTTGAGTTTCTGAAAGATCCCCGCAAGTTTGCCGAGCTTGGCGCCAGAATACCGAAAGGCGTGCTTTTAGTCGGACCTCCGGGTACCGGTAAAACATTGCTCGCCAAGGCTTGTGCAGGTGAAGCCGGTGTACCTTTCTTCAGCATCAGCGGATCTGATTTCGTTGAAATGTTTGTAGGTGTCGGTGCTTCCCGTGTGCGTGACTTGTTTGAAAATGCGAAAAAGAATGCGCCATGTTTGATTTTCATTGATGAAATTGACGCAGTGGGACGCCAGCGTGGAGCGGGTCTCGGCGGCGGACACGATGAACGTGAACAGACGCTAAACCAATTGCTTGTTGAAATGGACGGATTCAGCGCTAATGAAGGAATTATCATCATTGCTGCGACGAACCGTGCGGACATCTTGGACCCAGCCTTACTTCGTCCGGGACGTTTTGACCGTCAAATCACAGTGGATCGTCCAGATGTCATTGGCCGTGAAGCTGTATTGAAAGTCCATGCGAGAAACAAACCGCTGGATGAAACGGTTAACCTTAAATCAATTGCCATGAGAACACCAGGCTTCTCAGGCGCTGACTTAGAAAATCTCTTGAATGAAGCTGCGCTTGTGGCGGCTCGTCAAAATAAGAAAAAAATCGATGCGCGTGATATTGACGAAGCGACGGACCGTGTAATTGCCGGACCTGCTAAGAAGAGCCGCGTTATCTCCAAGAAAGAACGCAATATCGTGGCTTATCACGAAGGCGGACACACTGTTATCGGACTCGTTTTAGATGAGGCAGATATGGTTCATAAAGTAACGATTGTACCTCGGGGTCAGGCTGGCGGTTATGCTGTTATGCTGCCAAGAGAAGACCGTTACTTCCAAACGAAGCCGGAGCTGCTTGATAAAATTGTCGGCCTCTTGGGCGGGCGTGTTGCTGAAGAGATTATCTTCGGTGAAGTCAGCACAGGAGCGCACAATGACTTCCAGCGTGCGACGAATATTGCAAGACGAATGGTTACGGAATTCGGTATGTCAGAAAAACTGGGGCCGTTGCAATTTGGACAGTCTCAGGGCGGTCAGGTATTCTTAGGCCGTGATTTCAACAACGAACAGAACTACAGTGATCAAATCGCTTACGAAATTGATCAGGAAATTCAGCGCATCATCAAAGAATGTTATGAACGCGCGAAACAAATCCTGACTGAAAATCGTGACAAGCTTGAATTGATTGCCCAAACGCTTCTGAAAGTTGAAACGCTTGACGCTGAACAAATCAAACACCTTGTCGATCATGGAACATTGCCAGAACGCAATTTCTCTGATGATGAGAAGAATGATGATGTGAAAGTAAACATTCTGACAAAAACAGAAGAAAAGAAAGACGATACGAAAGAATAATTCGCTTTCTCTCTAAAAACTGCCGGCTGACGCTGGCAGTTTTTTTATGTAAATGATGGGCTCAGCTGCGTCTTTTACAATCATCCAAATCTGGTATCGATTTGTTTACAAATGAGCCGCTGATCGTGTATGGTATTGTAGAATGTTTGTAAAAAGTAAAGTAGAGAAACTATTCAAAAGTGGTGATAGAGGTTGTTACTGGTTATCGATGTTGGGAACACCAATACTGTACTTGGTGTATATCATGATGGAAAATTAGAATATCACTGGCGTATAGAAACAAGCAGGCATAAAACAGAAGATGAGTTTGGAATGATTTTACGCTCGTTATTTGAGCATTCCGGGCTTATGTTTGAACAGATAGATGGCATCATTATTTCATCAGTAGTGCCGCCAATCATGTTTGCGTTAGAAAGAATGTGCACAAAATACTTTCATATCGAACCGCAAATTGTCGGTCCGGGTATGAAAACTGGTTTAAATATAAAATACGACAATCCGAAAGAAGTGGGGGCAGACAGAATCGTAAATGCTGTCGCTGCGATACACTTATACGGCAATCCATTAATTGTCGTTGATTTCGGAACGGCCACAACGTACTGCTATATTGATGAAAATAAACAATACATGGGCGGGGCGATTGCTCCTGGGATTACAATTTCGACAGAGGCGCTTTACTCACGTGCAGCGAAGCTACCGCGTATCGAAATTACCCGGCCCGACAATATTATCGGTAAAAACACTGTAAGCGCGATGCAATCTGGAATTTTATTTGGCTATGTAGGCCAAGTGGAAGGAATCGTTAAGCGAATGAAATGGCAGGCAAAACAGGAACCAAAGGTCATTGCGACAGGAGGACTGGCGCCGCTCATTGCAAACGAATCAGATTGTATTGATATCGTTGATCCATTCCTAACCCTAAAAGGGCTGGAATTGATTTATGAAAGAAACCGCGTAGGAAGTGTATAGGAGGTTTTGTAATGGATTATTTAGTAAAAGCACTTGCGTATGACGGAAAAGTTCGGGCTTATGCAGCGAGAACGACTGATATGGTAAATGAAGGACAGAGACGCCATGGTACGTGGCCGACAGCATCCGCTGCATTAGGGCGCACAATGACAGCTTCACTTATGCTCGGCGCTATGCTGAAAGGCGAAGATAAGCTGACTGTGAAAGTCGAGGGCGGAGGTCCGATTGGAGCTATTGTAGCTGATGCCAATGCCAAAGGAGAAGTCAGAGCCTATGTCTCTAACCCACAAGTTCATTTCGATTTAAATGAACAAGGCAAGCTTGATGTCAGACGTGCGGTTGGAACAAGCGGAACGTTAAGTGTTGTAAAAGATTTAGGTTTGCGTGAGTTCTTCACAGGACAAGTAGAAATCGTTTCAGGAGAATTAGGAGATGATTTTACTTACTATCTTGTGTCATCTGAGCAGGTTCCTTCATCAGTGGGTGTAGGCGTGCTCGTCAATCCTGACAATACCATTCTTGCGGCAGGGGGCTTTATTATTCAGCTGATGCCGGGAACAGATGATGAAACCATCACAAAAATTGAACAGCGCCTATCTCAAGTTGAGCCGATTTCTAAGCTCATCCAAAAGGGATTGACACCGGAAGAAATTTTAGAAGAAGTCCTAGGCGAGAAACCAGAGATTTTGGAAACGATGCCTGTCAGATTCCATTGTCCTTGTTCAAAAGAACGGTTCGAAACAGCCATTTTAGGACTAGGCAAAAAAGAAATTCAAGATATGATAGAAGAAGATGGACAAGCCGAAGCAGTATGCCATTTTTGTAATGAAAAGTACTTATTTACAAAAGAAGAGCTGGAAGGGCTTCGTGACCAAACTACCCGCTAAGCTCTTTAGCGGGTTTTTAATTTGAGAAAAGGGGCTGAAAGCAGGTTTGAAATCAAGAACAATCTGGACCATTATTTTAGGGGCGCTGTTGGTTTGCTGTATTGCTGTTGCGTATACGCTGACGAAATCCCAAGCCGGCGCATCGTCATCCGGTGAGTCTATTGCGACTATCGGAGGCAAGAGTGTGACAAGAGAAGAATGGCTGAAAGAAATGGAAGACCAGTATGGGAAGTCAACGCTTGAAGATATGATCAATGTCCGAGTCGTTGAGCAGCTGGCCAAAAAGAACAATCTTAAAGTATCCAAAAGCGAAATTGATCGGGAGTTTTTGCTGATCAAAGCGGTCAATAATTCCTTTTACGAAGATGAACATACGACTGAGAAAGAGTGGAAAGACCAAATTCGTTATAATATCCTCCTTGAACAATTGTTAACAAGGGATATCGACATCTCAAACAAAGAATTGGAATCATTTTATCATAAAAATAAGGAACTATATCAGTTTGATGATTCGTATCGAATTCGGCACATTGTTGTAAAAGATGAAGAAGAAGCGAGAGAAGTCCTGAAAGAACTGAAAGGCGGCTCAAGCTTTGAAGCTGCCGCGGCGGAGAGATCTACTGACAGATATACATCACCATACGGCGGAGATTTAGGTTTTGTCACAGAGGCATCAGACAACATTCCGTCAGCATACATTGAAGAGGCGAAAACACTCAAAACGGATGAATGGTCTCAGGAACCCATCAAGGTCAGCAATGGATATGCCATTATCCAGCTTAAAGAAAAACTAAAAGCAAGAACATTCTCATATGATGAAGTAAAGGACCAGATCAGACGGCAAATCGCAATGGATCAGCTGGGCGATAAAGCGACAGTTAAAACACTTTGGAAAGAAGCCGATGTATCTTGGTTTTATGGGGAAAAAAGTACTAAGTGATTGACAAAAAATTTTGAAATTGATAGATTATATACATAATACCAATACAAATAGTCGGAAATTGAGGTGTCGAGAATGGTACGTGTAGCAAACTCCATTACTGAATTAATTGGGAATACGCCAATCGTTAAATTAAATCGCCTTGCAGATGAAAACAGTGCGGATGTATATCTAAAGCTTGAATACATGAACCCTGGAAGCAGTGTAAAAGACCGTATCGGTTTAGCCATGATTGAAGCGGCTGAAAAAGAAGGAAAATTAAAAGCCGGTGATACAATCATTGAACCGACAAGCGGAAATACTGGAATCGGGCTTGCAATGGTTGCTGCTGCTAAAGGATTAAAAGCTATTTTGGTTATGCCTGATACAATGAGCATGGAGCGCCGCAACCTTCTTCGCGCATACGGTGCTGAGCTTGTGCTGACTCCTGGCGCGGAAGGCATGAAAGGCGCCATTCAGAAAGCTGAAGAGCTTGCTGAAAAGCACGGATACTTTGTGCCGCAGCAGTTCAACAACCCGTCTAACCCAGAAATTCACCGCCAAACAACGGGTAAAGAAATCGTTGAGCAATTCGGTGACGACCAGCTTGACGCATTTGTAGCCGGAATTGGCACAGGCGGAACGATTACGGGAGCGGGCGAAGTACTGAAGGAAGCATACCCTTCCATCAAGATTTACGCTGTTGAACCGTCAGATTCCCCAGTGCTTTCAGGAGGAAAACCAGGCCCCCACAAAATTCAGGGAATCGGAGCTGGATTCGTGCCGGACATCTTAAACACTGAAGTATACGATGAAATCTTCCCGGTGAAGAATGAAGAAGCATTCGAATATGCCCGCAGAGCTGCACGTGAAGAAGGAATTCTCGGAGGCATCTCATCAGGTGCGGCAATTTATGCTGCACTTCAAGTAGCGAAAAAACTCGGAAAAGGCAAAAAAGTATTGGCCATCATTCCAAGTAACGGTGAACGTTATCTAAGCACGCCGCTGTATCAATTCGATTAAAAAAAGCCAAAACTCCCGGTTCGCCGGGAGTTTTTTTATTTCGTGCATCAAATATGCCATGTCTGCGACGAATGTTATTCTTGGAAGAGAAATTCACTTTTTTCACTAACAACATTGCTTTACAATGAAAACAAGCAAAAAAGAAAATAGAGGAATGATACAAATGGCACAACGCAGACCGGCAGGCAAAAAAGTACCTTTTCAAAAAGACTCATTCTTACAACAATTTGAGAAACTTGCGCAATCCCGAAAACATCATGTACTTCTCGAAAGTGCAAGAGGCGGCAGATACAGTATAGCCGGTCTTGATCCAATTGCGACTGTAAAAGGAAAAGACGGAATAACGACTATTAAGCATGGTGATGACATGCTGTTTAGAGAAGGTGACCCATTACGGGCCTTCCACAGCTGGTTTAAAACACTGGAAACAGAAACGAATCATGAGTTCCCCGACTTTCAAGGCGGAGCAATCGGGTTTCTCAGCTATGATTACGCACGTTATATTGAAAATTTTAAAATGCTCTCGTTAGATGATCTAGAAACGCCAGATATTTATTTTCTTGTTTTTGATGATATAGCGGTTTATGACCATCAAGAAGAATCTCTATGGCTGATTACTCATGTAAATGACTCTGATCAGGAAACAGCGGATGTGAAGCTATCTGAGTTAGAGCAGATGTGGCTGACTGAGCTTCCCGCTGTCCCTTCGCGAGAGATGAAGCCTAAAACAGATGGTTCCTTCGCGGCGCCATTTACCGAGGATGGATTCTCACAAGCTGTAGAGAAAATCAAACAATACATTGCCAACGGAGATGTGTTTCAAGTTAATCTATCAATAAGGCAGTCACAGTCACTGCCAGCTCATCCATATCAAATTTACAAAACCTTGAGAGAAGTAAATCCTTCTCCGTACATGGCGTATTTAGAAACGCCTGATTTCCAAATCATTTGCGGATCGCCTGAACTGCTTGTCAGCAAAAAGGGCAAACGATTAGAGACGAGACCGATCGCTGGCACCCGTTCCAGAGGGAAAACGAATGAAGAAGATGAGGCGCTTGCAAACGAATTGATCCACAACGAAAAAGAACGCGCGGAACATGTCATGCTGGTTGATCTTGAGCGAAATGATCTGGGAAGAGTATCACGTTACGGGTCTGTGCGCGTGAATGAATTCATGGCGATTGAAAAATACTCGCATGTGATGCACATTGTGTCTAACGTCCAGGGTGAACTGCAGGATGGGTATGATGCTGTAGATATTATTCATGCTGTGTTTCCTGGGGGGACCATTACAGGTGCACCAAAAGTAAGGACAATGGAAATTATAGAAGAACTTGAGCCGACACGCCGCGGGCTTTATACTGGATCTATAGGATGGTTTGGATATAATCACGATCTGCAGTTTAATATCGTTATTCGAACCATTTATGCAACCGGAGGGCAGGCATTTATGCAGTCCGGCGCAGGAGTTGTGATTGATTCTGTTCCAAAGCATGAATACAGGGAATCATTCAAAAAAGCTTTTGCGATGCAAAAGGCGTTAGAGCTGAGCAAAGAAGAGACAAAAATTAGATGAGGTGAGCGGAGAAATGATTTTAATGATTGATAACTACGATTCATTCACGTACAACTTGGTACAGTATTTGGGCGAGCTTGGGGAAGAGCTGGTTGTGAAACGCAACGACAGCATCACAATCGAAGAAATTGAAGAACTGTCTCCGGACTTTCTGATGATATCTCCCGGACCGTGCAGCCCTGATGAGGCGGGAATCAGCCTCGAAGCCATTAAACATTTTGCAGGGGAAATTCCTATTTTCGGTGTGTGCCTCGGACATCAATCCATTGCACAAGTGTTCGGTGGCGACGTGGTTAGGGCAGAACGGCTTATGCACGGGAAAACCTCGGATATCGAGCATGACGGCAAGACCATTTTTGAAGGGTTAAAGAATCCCCTTGTTGCGACACGTTACCACTCGCTGATCGTAAAACCTGAGACGCTGCCAAGCTGTTTTACAGTAACAGCCCAAACGAAAGAAGGAGAAATCATGGCTATTCGCCACAATGACCTCCCGATAGAGGGCGTGCAATTTCACCCCGAGTCTATCATGACCTCCTTTGGAAAAGAAATGCTCAGAAATTTTATTGAGACATACCGCAAGGAAGTTATTGCGTGATGATATATGTGAACGGCCGGTATATGGAGGAGAAAGATGCAGTTCTTTCTCCTTTTGACCATGGTTTTTTATACGGGATCGGTGTTTTCGAAACCTTCAGGCTCTACGAAGGCTGCCCGTTTTTGATTGATTGGCATATAGAACGGCTTGAACGCGCGCTTAAGGATCTGCAAATTGAATATACTGTTTCAAAGCATGAGATCCTTGAGATGTTGGACAAGCTGCTAAAGCTAAATGATATCAAGGATGGAAATGCCCGCGTCAGACTGAACATATCAGCGGGGATCAGCGATAAAGGCTTTGTCGCCCAGACGTACGATAAGCCGACCGTTTTATGCTTTGTGAATCAGCTGAAACCAGAAAGCCTCCCATTGCACAAAGAAGGAAAGGTTTTATCGATACGGAGAAACACTCCAGAGGGATCGTTCCGGTTAAAATCTCATCATTATCTAAATAATATGTATGCGAAACGGGAGATTGGAAATAACCCGCGTGTCGAGGGAATATTCTTAACGGAGGATGGAGCTGTTGCAGAGGGTATCATATCTAATGTCTTCTGGAGAAAAGGCAGCTGTATCTATACGCCATCTCTTGATACTGGTATTCTGGACGGCGTCACGAGGCGTTTTATCATAGAAAATGCAAAGAATGCAGGTTTGGATCTCAAAACGGGCCGATATGAGCTAGAAGCTCTCTTGACAGCTGACGAAGCGTGGATGACGAACTCGGTTCTTGAAATCATCCCGTTTACTAAAATAGAAGAAGTAACCTATGGAAGCCAAAGCGGAGAAGCAGTCTCCGCTCTTCAATTGCTATATAAGAAAGAGATAAAGAACATGATACATGAAAAGGGAGGAAGAGCATGGCGCAGCAAACGATAAATCAAACACAAGTCATCCACACCAAGCCCAGCGCTTTATCATATAAAGAGAAGACGCTGGTGATGGGAATTTTAAACGTAACGCCTGACTCTTTCTCGGACGGCGGGAAGTATGACAGCTTGGACAAGGCACTGCTGCACGCGAAAGAAATGATCGATGACGGTGCCCATCTCATAGATATCGGAGGAGAATCGACAAGGCCTGGCGCTGAGTGTGTGTCTGAAGATGAGGAGATGTCCAGAGTCATTCCGGTGATTGAGCGAATTACAAAGGAGCTTGGTGTTCCTATTTCTGTAGATACGTACAAGGCTTCTGTCGCAGATGAAGCTGTGAAAGCCGGCGCATCCATTATCAATGATATTTGGGGAGCCAAACATGATCCGAGGATGGCTTCCGTTGCAGCTGAACACAATGTTCCGATTGTTCTCATGCATAACCGCCCAGAAAGAAACTACAATGACTTATTGCCGGATATGCTGTCGGACTTAATGGAGAGTGTAAAAATTGCTGTTGAGGCTGGAGTAGACGAGAAGAACATTATTCTTGATCCCGGTATCGGTTTCGCGAAAACCTATCACGACAACTTGGCAGTGATGAACAAGCTGGAGATTTTCAGCGGATTGGGATATCCGGTTCTTCTGGCAACCTCCCGCAAAAGATTCATCGGACGTGTTCTGGATCTTCCGCCCGAGGAGCGGGCTGAGGGCACAGGTGCGACTGTGTGTCTCGGCATTCAAAAAGGCTGTGACATTGTCAGGGTCCATGATGTAAAACAAATTGCCAGAATGGCGAAAATGATGGACGCGATGCTGAATAAGGGAGGGATGCACCATGGATAAAGTTTATGTAGAAGGTATGGAGTTTTACGGATATCACGGTGTGTTCAAAGAAGAAAACAAACTTGGCCAGCGGTTTAAAGTCGATTTAACCGCTGAGCTGGATTTAAGCAAAGCCGGACAAACAGACGACCTTGAGCAAACGATCAACTATGCTGAGCTCTATCACGTATGTAAAGATGTCGTGGAAGGGGAGCCTGTAAAATTGGTGGAAACGCTGGCAGCACGTATCGCCGACACTGTTCTCAAACAATTTCAGCCGGTTCAGCAATGTACGGTGAAAGTCATTAAGCCAGATCCGCCAATTCCCGGACACTATAAATCAGTAGCAATTGAAATCACGAGAAAAAAGTCATGAACAACATAGCTTATATTGCACTTGGATCTAACATTGGAAATAGAGAAACGTATTTAAGGCAAGCAGTGGCCCTGCTGCATCAGCATGCTGCAGTGACAGTCACTAAAGTGTCGTCAATTTACGAAACTGACCCGGTCGGATACGAAGACCAAGATGAGTTTTTGAATATGGCTGTTGAAATCAAAACATCACTAAACCCTTTTGAACTCCTTGAACTGACGCAGCAGATAGAAAACGAATTAGGCAGAACAAGGGAAGTAAGATGGGGGCCGCGGACGGCAGACCTTGACATTTTGTTATTTAATCGTGAAAATATTGAAACAGAGCAACTAATTGTTCCGCATCCGAGAATGTATGAGCGTTTGTTTGTCCTTGCGCCGCTTGCGGAAATTTGCCAGCAGGTTGAAAAAGAGGCTACAAGCGCTGAAACAAACCAAGAAGGTGTAAGAGTATGGAAGCAGAAATCTGGGGTAGACGAATTCGTGCATTCAGAAAGCTGAAAGGTTATACTCAAGAAGGATTTGCAAAGGCGTTAGGTATATCAGTTTCTATTCTCGGCGAAATTGAACGCGGAAACCGATTGCCGTCGGCTGTCATCATTCAAGATGCGGCAGATGTTTTAAATATAAGTGCGGACGAATTGGCACCGCCAGAAAAATAGAACAAACGAAAGGAGGAGAAAAATTGTTCAAAATCGGAGATATTCAATTGAAAAACCGGGTTGTGCTCGCACCTATGGCTGGTGTCTGCAACTCTGCGTTCAGATTGACTGTAAAGGAATTCGGAGCCGGATTGGTATGCGCTGAAATGGTCAGTGACAAAGCGATCCTTTACAACAATGCAAGAACAATGGGTATGCTTTATATCGATGAACGTGAGAAACCTCTAAGCCTACAAATTTTCGGAGGACAAAAGGATACCCTTGTGGAAGCGGCGAAGTTTGTAGACCAGAACACAACTGCTGATATCATTGATATTAACATGGGATGTCCTGTGCCAAAGATTACAAAATGCGATGCGGGAGCCAAATGGCTTCTTGATCCTGATAAGATTTATGAGATGGTTTCTGCAGTAGTAGATGCCGTCGATAAACCAGTAACAGTGAAAATGAGAATGGGCTGGGATGAAGACCATATTTTCGCGGTAAAAAATGCACAAGCTGTAGAACGTGCGGGCGGTAAAGCAGTTGCGCTTCACGGCCGTACGAGAGTGCAGATGTATGAAGGAACGGCAAACTGGGTCATCATCAAGGAAGTGAAACAATCCGTTTCGATTCCGGTTATCGGAAACGGCGATGTTAAAACACCGCAGGATGCTAAGCGCATGCTTGATGAAACAGGAGTAGACGGTGTCATGATCGGACGCGCTGCATTGGGCAACCCGTGGATGATTTACCGTACGGTTCAGTATCTTGAAACAGGTGAATTAAAAGAAGAGCCGCAAGTACGCGAAAAAATGGCCGTATGCAAACTGCATCTTGACCGCCTGATTGACTTAAAAGGTGAAAACGTAGCGGTAAGAGAAATGAGAAAGCATGCTGCATGGTATCTGAAAGGTGTAAAAGGCAATGCGAACGTTCGTAATGAAATCAATCATTGCGAGACAAGAGAAGAGTTTGTACAGCTTTTAGATGCGTTTACGGTTGAAGTTGAGGCAAAAGAGCTTCAAAATGCAAAAGTAGGATAATACCCACCTCTATTTGCTGCTCACTGCTAGTTTTGCGCTGGCAGTTTTTCTGCTTTTTTCATGAAACAATAACTGTAATGGAGTGATAACAATGAGTCAAGAAGAGCATAACCATGAAGAATTGAATGATCAGCTGCAAGTCAGACGCGATAAAATGAATCAGCTGAGAGATAACGGCATCGATCCATTTGGGGCACGTTTTGAAAGAACTCATCAGTCTCAAGAAGTTATTTCGGCATATCAAGATCTAACCAAAGAAGAGTTAGAAGAAAAAGCGATTGAAGTTACAATCGCAGGCCGCATGATGACAAAACGCGGCAAAGGAAAAGCCGGCTTTGCTCATATTCAGGACTTAGAAGGGCAAATCCAAATCTACGTAAGAAAAGACAGTGTCGGTGACGACCAGTATGAAATCTTCAAGTCTTCTGACCTTGGTGATCTGATCGGCGTAACCGGAAAAGTCTTCAAAACAAATGTAGGCGAATTGTCTGTTAAGGCAACTTCCTTTGAATTGCTGACAAAAGCGCTTCGTCCGCTTCCTGACAAATACCATGGTTTAAAAGACGTTGAGCAGCGCTATCGTCAACGCTACCTGGATCTTATCGTAAACCCAGACAGCAAACATACATTCATTACCCGAAGCAAGATCATTCAAGCTATGAGAAGATATCTTGATGATCATGGATACTTAGAAGTAGAAACACCTACAATGCACAGCATTCCTGGGGGAGCTTCTGCACGTCCATTTATCACTCACCACAATGCGTTAGATATTCCACTCTATATGCGTATTGCAATTGAACTACACCTAAAACGCCTAATTGTCGGCGGTTTAGAAAAAGTATATGAAATCGGCCGTGTTTTCCGTAACGAAGGTGTCTCTACACGCCATAACCCTGAATTTACGATGATTGAATTATACGAAGCATATGCGGACTATAAAGATATCATGAGCTTAACTGAAAACCTTGTCGCTCATATCGCCCAAGAAGTGC
Organism: Bacillus sp. JS; assembly: GCF_000259365.1. Classification (NCBI taxonomy): domain Bacteria; kingdom Bacillati; phylum Bacillota; class Bacilli; order Caryophanales; family Bacillaceae; genus Bacillus; species Bacillus sp. JS. Next base: position 89,684 of record NC_017743.1, read on the forward strand.
TTGGCACAACTACGATTCAATACGGGGAAGAGGAAATAGACCTTAAACCGGAGTGGAAAAGAATCCATATGGTTGACGCAGTCAAAGAAGCGACTGGCGTTGATTTCTGGAAAGAGGTTACTGTTGAACAGGCGCGTGAATATGCAAAAGAACACGGTGTAGAAATTAAAGATTCTATGACAGTAGGGCATATCATCAACGAATTCTTCGAACAAAAAATTGAAGAAACGCTTATTCAGCCAACGTTTATTTACGGGCATCCTGTAGAAATTTCTCCTCTTGCTAAGAAAAACCCTGAGGACCCGCGTTTTACAGACCGTTTTGAACTGTTTATCGTCGGCCGTGAACATGCCAACGCGTTTACAGAGCTGAATGATCCTATTGATCAAAGAGAACGCTTTGAAGAGCAATTAAAAGAACGTGAAGCCGGTAATGATGAAGCTCATCTAATGGATGAAGACTTTGTTGAAGCTCTGGAATACGGTATGCCGCCAACAGGAGGTTTAGGCATTGGTATCGACCGTCTGGTTATGCTGTTGACGAATGCCCCTTCTATTCGCGATGTGCTGTTATTCCCGCAAATGAGACAACGCTAATAAAGAAGAGCGGTATCCTTTCTCTATGGAGGATACCGCTCTTTTTAAATTCTTAGTATTTCTTCAAAAAAACTATTGCACTATTATTTACAAGGTGGTATATTATTATTCGTTGCCGCTAAACAAGGCGATAACGAAAAAAGAACTTCAAAAAAAGTTATTGACTTCACTGAGTCAACGAGTTATAATAATAAAGTCGCTTGAACGAAGTGAACAAAATGATCTTTGAAAACTAAACAAGACAAAACGTACCTGTTAATTCATTTTTTATAAATCGCACAGCGATGTGCGTAGTCAGTCAAACTACTTTATCGGAGAGTTTGATCCTGGCTCAGGACGAACGCTGGCGGCGTGCCTAATACATGCAAGTCGAGCGGACAGATGGGAGCTTGCTCCCTGATGTTAGCGGCGGACGGGTGAGTAACACGTGGGTAACCTGCCTGTAAGACTGGGATAACTCCGGGAAACCGGGGCTAATACCGGATGCTTGTTTGAACCGCATGGTTCAAACATAAAAGGTGGCTTCGGCTACCACTTACAGATGGACCCGCGGCGCATTAGCTAGTTGGTGAGGTAATGGCTCACCAAGGCAACGATGCGTAGCCGACCTGAGAGGGTGATCGGCCACACTGGGACTGAGACACGGCCCAGACTCCTACGGGAGGCAGCAGTAGGGAATCTTCCGCAATGGACGAAAGTCTGACGGAGCAACGCCGCGTGAGTGATGAAGGTTTTCGGATCGTAAAGCTCTGTTGTTAGGGAAGAACAAGTACCGTTCGAATAGGGCGGTACCTTGACGGTACCTAACCAGAAAGCCACGGCTAACTACGTGCCAGCAGCCGCGGTAATACGTAGGTGGCAAGCGTTGTCCGGAATTATTGGGCGTAAAGGGCTCGCAGGCGGTTTCTTAAGTCTGATGTGAAAGCCCCCGGCTCAACCGGGGAGGGTCATTGGAAACTGGGGAACTTGAGTGCAGAAGAGGAGAGTGGAATTCCACGTGTAGCGGTGAAATGCGTAGAGATGTGGAGGAACACCAGTGGCGAAGGCGACTCTCTGGTCTGTAACTGACGCTGAGGAGCGAAAGCGTGGGGAGCGAACAGGATTAGATACCCTGGTAGTCCACGCCGTAAACGATGAGTGCTAAGTGTTAGGGGGTTTCCGCCCCTTAGTGCTGCAGCTAACGCATTAAGCACTCCGCCTGGGGAGTACGGTCGCAAGACTGAAACTCAAAGGAATTGACGGGGGCCCGCACAAGCGGTGGAGCATGTGGTTTAATTCGAAGCAACGCGAAGAACCTTACCAGGTCTTGACATCCTCTGACAATCCTAGAGATAGGACGTCCCCTTCGGGGGCAGAGTGACAGGTGGTGCATGGTTGTCGTCAGCTCGTGTCGTGAGATGTTGGGTTAAGTCCCGCAACGAGCGCAACCCTTGATCTTAGTTGCCAGCATTCAGTTGGGCACTCTAAGGTGACTGCCGGTGACAAACCGGAGGAAGGTGGGGATGACGTCAAATCATCATGCCCCTTATGACCTGGGCTACACACGTGCTACAATGGACAGAACAAAGGGCAGCGAAACCGCGAGGTTAAGCCAATCCCACAAATCTGTTCTCAGTTCGGATCGCAGTCTGCAACTCGACTGCGTGAAGCTGGAATCGCTAGTAATCGCGGATCAGCATGCCGCGGTGAATACGTTCCCGGGCCTTGTACACACCGCCCGTCACACCACGAGAGTTTGTAACACCCGAAGTCGGTGAGGTAACCTTTTAGGAGCCAGCCGCCGAAGGTGGGACAGATGATTGGGGTGAAGTCGTAACAAGGTAGCCGTATCGGAAGGTGCGGCTGGATCACCTCCTTTCTAAGGATATTATACGGAATATAAGACCTTGGGTCTTATAAACAGAACGTTCCCTGTCTTGTTTAGTTTTGAAGGATCATTCCTTCGAAACGTGTTCTTTGAAAACTAGATAACAGTAGACATCACATTCAATTAGTAATACAAGATATCACATAGTGATTCTTTTTAACGGTTAAGTTAGAAAGGGCGCACGGTGGATGCCTTGGCACTAGGAGCCGATGAAGGACGGGACGAACACCGATATGCTTCGGGGAGCTGTAAGCAAGCTTTGATCCGGAGATTTCCGAATGGGGAAACCCACCACTCGTAATGGAGTGGTATCCATATCTGAATTCATAGGATATGAGAAGGCAGACCCGGGGAACTGAAACATCTAAGTACCCGGAGGAAGAGAAAGCAAATGCGATTCCCTGAGTAGCGGCGAGCGAAACGGGATTAGCCCAAACCAAGAGGCTTGCCTCTTGGGGTTGTAGGACACTCTGTACGGAGTTACAAAGGAACGAGGTAGATGAAGAGGTCTGGAAAGGCCCGCCATAGGAGGTAACAGCCCTGTAGTCAAAACTTCGTTCTCTCCTGAGTGGATCCTGAGTACGGCGGAACACGTGAAATTCCGTCGGAATCCGGGAGGACCATCTCCCAAGGCTAAATACTCCCTAGTGACCGATAGTGAACCAGTACCGTGAGGGAAAGGTGAAAAGCACCCCGGAAGGGGAGTGAAAGAGATCCTGAAACCGTGTGCCTACAAGTAGTCAGAGCCCGTTAACGGGTGATGGCGTGCCTTTTGTAGAATGAACCGGCGAGTTACGATCCCGTGCAAGGTTAAGCAGAAGATGCGGAGCCGCAGCGAAAGCGAGTCTGAATAGGGCGCATGAGTACGTGGTCGTAGACCCGAAACCAGGTGATCTACCCATGTCCAGGGTGAAGTTCAGGTAACACTGAATGGAGGCCCGAACCCACGCACGTTGAAAAGTGCGGGGATGAGGTGTGGGTAGGGGTGAAATGCCAATCGAACCTGGAGATAGCTGGTTCTCTCCGAAATAGCTTTAGGGCTAGCCTCAAGGTAAGAGTCTTGGAGGTAGAGCACTGATTGGACTAGGGGCCCCTACCGGGTTACCGAATTCAGTCAAACTCCGAATGCCAATGACTTATCCTTGGGAGTCAGACTGCGAGTGATAAGATCCGTAGTCGAAAGGGAAACAGCCCAGACCGCCAGCTAAGGTCCCAAAGTATACGTTAAGTGGAAAAGGATGTGGAGTTGCTTAGACAACCAGGATGTTGGCTTAGAAGCAGCCACCATTTAAAGAGTGCGTAATAGCTCACTGGTCGAGTGACTCTGCGCCGAAAATGTACCGGGGCTAAACGTATCACCGAAGCTGCGGACTGTTCTTCGAACAGTGGTAGGAGAGCGTTCTAAGGGCTGTGAAGCCAGACCGGAAGGACTGGTGGAGCGCTTAGAAGTGAGAATGCCGGTATGAGTAGCGAAAGAGGGGTGAGAATCCCCTCCACCGAATGCCTAAGGTTTCCTGAGGAAGGCTCGTCCGCTCAGGGTTAGTCGGGACCTAAGCCGAGGCCGAAAGGCGTAGGCGATGGACAACAGGTTGATATTCCTGTACCACCTCCTCACCATTTGAGCAATGGGGGGACGCAGGAGGATAGGGTAAGCGCGGTATTGGATATCCGCGTCCAAGCAGTTAGGCTGGGAAATAGGCAAATCCGTTTCCCATAAGGCTGAGCTGTGATGGCGAGCGAAATATAGTAGCGAAGTTCCTGATTCCACACTGCCAAGAAAAGCCTCTAGCGAGGTGAGAGGTGCCCGTACCGCAAACCGACACAGGTAGGCGAGGAGAGAATCCTAAGGTGATCGAGAGAACTCTCGTTAAGGAACTCGGCAAAATGACCCCGTAACTTCGGGAGAAGGGGTGCTCTGTTAGGGTGCAAGCCCGAGAGAGCCGCAGTGAATAGGCCCAGGCGACTGTTTAGCAAAAACACAGGTCTCTGCGAAGCCGTAAGGCGAAGTATAGGGGCTGACGCCTGCCCGGTGCTGGAAGGTTAAGAGGAGCGCTTAGCGTAAGCGAAGGTGCGAATTGAAGCCCCAGTAAACGGCGGCCGTAACTATAACGGTCCTAAGGTAGCGAAATTCCTTGTCGGGTAAGTTCCGACCCGCACGAAAGGCGCAACGATCTGGGCACTGTCTCAACGAGAGACTCGGTGAAATTATAGTACCTGTGAAGATGCAGGTTACCCGCGACAGGACGGAAAGACCCCGTGGAGCTTTACTGCAGCCTGATATTGAATGTTGGTACAGCTTGTACAGGATAGGTAGGAGCCTTGGAAACCGGAGCGCCAGCTTCGGTGGAGGCATCGGTGGGATACTACCCTGGCTGTATTGACCTTCTAACCCGCCGCCCTTATCGGGCGGGGAGACAGTGTCAGGTGGGCAGTTTGACTGGGGCGGTCGCCTCCTAAAAGGTAACGGAGGCGCCCAAAGGTTCCCTCAGAATGGTTGGAAATCATTCGCAGAGTGTAAAGGCACAAGGGAGCTTGACTGCGAGACCTACAAGTCGAGCAGGGACGAAAGTCGGGCTTAGTGATCCGGTGGTTCCGCATGGAAGGGCCATCGCTCAACGGATAAAAGCTACCCCGGGGATAACAGGCTTATCTCCCCCAAGAGTCCACATCGACGGGGAGGTTTGGCACCTCGATGTCGGCTCATCGCATCCTGGGGCTGTAGTCGGTCCCAAGGGTTGGGCTGTTCGCCCATTAAAGCGGTACGCGAGCTGGGTTCAGAACGTCGTGAGACAGTTCGGTCCCTATCCGTCGCGGGCGCAGGAAATTTGAGAGGAGCTGTCCTTAGTACGAGAGGACCGGGATGGACGCACCGCTGGTGTACCAGTTGTTCTGCCAAGGGCATCGCTGGGTAGCTATGTGCGGACGGGATAAGTGCTGAAAGCATCTAAGCATGAAGCCCCCCTCAAGATGAGATTTCCCATTCCGCAAGGAAGTAAGATCCCTGAAAGATGATCAGGTTGATAGGTCTGAGGTGGAAGTGTGGCGACACATGGAGCTGACAGATACTAATCGATCGAGGACTTAACCACATTTTGAATGATGTACACCTGTTATCTAGTTTTGAGAGAACACTCTCAATTTGTTTGGTGGCGATAGCGAAGAGGTCACACCCGTTCCCATACCGAACACGGAAGTTAAGCTCTTCAGCGCCGATGGTAGTCGGGGGTTTCCCCCTGTGAGAGTAGGACGCCGCCAAGCAATTGCACGTTAGTGCAATTATGGAGGATTAGCTCAGCTGGGAGAGCATCTGCCTTACAAGCAGAGGGTCGGCGGTTCGAGCCCGTCATCCTCCACCATTTTGCCGGTGTAGCTCAATTGGTAGAGCAACTGACTTGTAATCAGTAGGTTGGGGGTTCAAGTCCTCTTGCCGGCACCACTTTTATATGATATAATACTCAAGTCTCTTGTAAGAAGAGCCATTAGCTCAGTTGGTAGAGCATCTGACTTTTAATCAGAGGGTCGAAGGTTCGAGTCCTTCATGGCTCACCATTTTACGCGGGTGTGGCGGAATTGGCAGACGCGCTAGACTTAGGATCTAGTGTCTTTATGACGTGGGGGTTCAAGTCCCTTCACCCGCATTATATAGGATGACAGTTAGAAAAACTGGACATCCTGTCTGCGGAAGTAGTTCAGTGGTAGAACACCACCTTGCCAAGGTGGGGGTCGCGGGTTCGAATCCCGTCTTCCGCTCCAACTATACCATCCACGCCGGGGTGGTGGAATTGGCAGACACACAGGACTTAAAATCCTGCGGTAGGTGACTACCGTGCCGGTTCAAGTCCGGCCCTCGGCATTATTATTTGCGCCCGTAGCTCAATTGGATAGAGCGTTTGACTACGGATCAAAAGGTTAGGGGTTCGACTCCTCTCGGGCGCGCCATATCTTTTAATAGAATAGATAGGAAATCGGGAAGTAGCTCAGCTTGGTAGAGCACATGGTTTGGGACCATGGGGTCGCAGGTTCGAATCCTGTCTTCCCGACCATTTTCATGGGGCCTTAGCTCAGCTGGGAGAGCGCCTGCTTTGCACGCAGGAGGTCAGCGGTTCGATCCCGCTAGGCTCCACCAAAAGTTTTTTTGAAAAAAGTTGTTGACTTTGAAGAAGTGACATTGTATACTAATAAAGTTGCTTTAACAAAGCAAACAATCAAAATGATCTTTGAAAACTAAACAAGACAAAACGTACCTGTTAATTCATTTTTATAAATCGCACAGCGATGTGCGTAGTCAGTCAAACTACTTTATCGGAGAGTTTGATCCTGGCTCAGGACGAACGCTGGCGGCGTGCCTAATACATGCAAGTCGAGCGGACAGATGGGAGCTTGCTCCCTGATGTTAGCGGCGGACGGGTGAGTAACACGTGGGTAACCTGCCTGTAAGACTGGGATAACTCCGGGAAACCGGGGCTAATACCGGATGCTTGTTTGAACCGCATGGTTCAAACATAAAAGGTGGCTTCGGCTACCACTTACAGATGGACCCGCGGCGCATTAGCTAGTTGGTGAGGTAATGGCTCACCAAGGCAACGATGCGTAGCCGACCTGAGAGGGTGATCGGCCACACTGGGACTGAGACACGGCCCAGACTCCTACGGGAGGCAGCAGTAGGGAATCTTCCGCAATGGACGAAAGTCTGACGGAGCAACGCCGCGTGAGTGATGAAGGTTTTCGGATCGTAAAGCTCTGTTGTTAGGGAAGAACAAGTACCGTTCGAATAGGGCGGTACCTTGACGGTACCTAACCAGAAAGCCACGGCTAACTACGTGCCAGCAGCCGCGGTAATACGTAGGTGGCAAGCGTTGTCCGGAATTATTGGGCGTAAAGGGCTCGCAGGCGGTTTCTTAAGTCTGATGTGAAAGCCCCCGGCTCAACCGGGGAGGGTCATTGGAAACTGGGGAACTTGAGTGCAGAAGAGGAGAGTGGAATTCCACGTGTAGCGGTGAAATGCGTAGAGATGTGGAGGAACACCAGTGGCGAAGGCGACTCTCTGGTCTGTAACTGACGCTGAGGAGCGAAAGCGTGGGGAGCGAACAGGATTAGATACCCTGGTAGTCCACGCCGTAAACGATGAGTGCTAAGTGTTAGGGGGTTTCCGCCCCTTAGTGCTGCAGCTAACGCATTAAGCACTCCGCCTGGGGAGTACGGTCGCAAGACTGAAACTCAAAGGAATTGACGGGGGCCCGCACAAGCGGTGGAGCATGTGGTTTAATTCGAAGCAACGCGAAGAACCTTACCAGGTCTTGACATCCTCTGACAATCCTAGAGATAGGACGTCCCCTTCGGGGGCAGAGTGACAGGTGGTGCATGGTTGTCGTCAGCTCGTGTCGTGAGATGTTGGGTTAAGTCCCGCAACGAGCGCAACCCTTGATCTTAGTTGCCAGCATTCAGTTGGGCACTCTAAGGTGACTGCCGGTGACAAACCGGAGGAAGGTGGGGATGACGTCAAATCATCATGCCCCTTATGACCTGGGCTACACACGTGCTACAATGGACAGAACAAAGGGCAGCGAAACCGCGAGGTTAAGCCAATCCCACAAATCTGTTCTCAGTTCGGATCGCAGTCTGCAACTCGACTGCGTGAAGCTGGAATCGCTAGTAATCGCGGATCAGCATGCCGCGGTGAATACGTTCCCGGGCCTTGTACACACCGCCCGTCACACCACGAGAGTTTGTAACACCCGAAGTCGGTGAGGTAACCTTTTAGGAGCCAGCCGCCGAAGGTGGGACAGATGATTGGGGTGAAGTCGTAACAAGGTAGCCGTATCGGAAGGTGCGGCTGGATCACCTCCTTTCTAAGGATATTTACGGAATATAAGACCTTGGGTCTTATAAACAGAACGTTCCCTGTCTTGTTTAGTTTTGAAGGATCATTCCTTCGAAACGTGTTCTTTGAAAACTAGATAACAGTAGACATCACATTCAATTAGTAATACAAGATATCACATAGTGATTCTTTTTAACGGTTAAGTTAGAAAGGGCGCACGGTGGATGCCTTGGCACTAGGAGCCGATGAAGGACGGGACGAACACCGATATGCTTCGGGGAGCTGTAAGCAAGCTTTGATCCGGAGATTTCCGAATGGGGAAACCCACCACTCGTAATGGAGTGGTATCCATATCTGAATTCATAGGATATGAGAAGGCAGACCCGGGGAACTGAAACATCTAAGTACCCGGAGGAAGAGAAAGCAAATGCGATTCCCTGAGTAGCGGCGAGCGAAACGGGATTAGCCCAAACCAAGAGGCTTGCCTCTTGGGGTTGTAGGACACTCTGTACGGAGTTACAAAGGAACGAGGTAGATGAAGAGGTCTGGAAAGGCCCGCCATAGGAGGTAACAGCCCTGTAGTCAAAACTTCGTTCTCTCCTGAGTGGATCCTGAGTACGGCGGAACACGTGAAATTCCGTCGGAATCCGGGAGGACCATCTCCCAAGGCTAAATACTCCCTAGTGACCGATAGTGAACCAGTACCGTGAGGGAAAGGTGAAAAGCACCCCGGAAGGGGAGTGAAAGAGATCCTGAAACCGTGTGCCTACAAGTAGTCAGAGCCCGTTAACGGGTGATGGCGTGCCTTTTGTAGAATGAACCGGCGAGTTACGATCCCGTGCAAGGTTAAGCAGAAGATGCGGAGCCGCAGCGAAAGCGAGTCTGAATAGGGCGCATGAGTACGTGGTCGTAGACCCGAAACCAGGTGATCTACCCATGTCCAGGGTGAAGTTCAGGTAACACTGAATGGAGGCCCGAACCCACGCACGTTGAAAAGTGCGGGGATGAGGTGTGGGTAGGGGTGAAATGCCAATCGAACCTGGAGATAGCTGGTTCTCTCCGAAATAGCTTTAGGGCTAGCCTCAAGGTAAGAGTCTTGGAGGTAGAGCACTGATTGGACTAGGGGCCCCTACCGGGTTACCGAATTCAGTCAAACTCCGAATGCCAATGACTTATCCTTGGGAGTCAGACTGCGAGTGATAAGATCCGTAGTCGAAAGGGAAACAGCCCAGACCGCCAGCTAAGGTCCCAAAGTATACGTTAAGTGGAAAAGGATGTGGAGTTGCTTAGACAACCAGGATGTTGGCTTAGAAGCAGCCACCATTTAAAGAGTGCGTAATAGCTCACTGGTCGAGTGACTCTGCGCCGAAAATGTACCGGGGCTAAACGTATCACCGAAGCTGCGGACTGTTCTTCGAACAGTGGTAGGAGAGCGTTCTAAGGGCTGTGAAGCCAGACCGGAAGGACTGGTGGAGCGCTTAGAAGTGAGAATGCCGGTATGAGTAGCGAAAGAGGGGTGAGAATCCCCTCCACCGAATGCCTAAGGTTTCCTGAGGAAGGCTCGTCCGCTCAGGGTTAGTCGGGACCTAAGCCGAGGCCGAAAGGCGTAGGCGATGGACAACAGGTTGATATTCCTGTACCACCTCCTCACCATTTGAGCAATGGGGGGACGCAGGAGGATAGGGTAAGCGCGGTATTGGATATCCGCGTCCAAGCAGTTAGGCTGGGAAATAGGCAAATCCGTTTCCCATAAGGCTGAGCTGTGATGGCGAGCGAAATATAGTAGCGAAGTTCCTGATTCCACACTGCCAAGAAAAGCCTCTAGCGAGGTGAGAGGTGCCCGTACCGCAAACCGACACAGGTAGGCGAGGAGAGAATCCTAAGGTGATCGAGAGAACTCTCGTTAAGGAACTCGGCAAAATGACCCCGTAACTTCGGGAGAAGGGGTGCTCTGTTAGGGTGCAAGCCCGAGAGAGCCGCAGTGAATAGGCCCAGGCGACTGTTTAGCAAAAACACAGGTCTCTGCGAAGCCGTAAGGCGAAGTATAGGGGCTGACGCCTGCCCGGTGCTGGAAGGTTAAGAGGAGCGCTTAGCGTAAGCGAAGGTGCGAATTGAAGCCCCAGTAAACGGCGGCCGTAACTATAACGGTCCTAAGGTAGCGAAATTCCTTGTCGGGTAAGTTCCGACCCGCACGAAAGGCGCAACGATCTGGGCACTGTCTCAACGAGAGACTCGGTGAAATTATAGTACCTGTGAAGATGCAGGTTACCCGCGACAGGACGGAAAGACCCCGTGGAGCTTTACTGCAGCCTGATATTGAATGTTGGTACAGCTTGTACAGGATAGGTAGGAGCCTTGGAAACCGGAGCGCCAGCTTCGGTGGAGGCATCGGTGGGATACTACCCTGGCTGTATTGACCTTCTAACCCGCCGCCCTTATCGGGCGGGGAGACAGTGTCAGGTGGGCAGTTTGACTGGGGCGGTCGCCTCCTAAAAGGTAACGGAGGCGCCCAAAGGTTCCCTCAGAATGGTTGGAAATCATTCGCAGAGTGTAAAGGCACAAGGGAGCTTGACTGCGAGACCTACAAGTCGAGCAGGGACGAAAGTCGGGCTTAGTGATCCGGTGGTTCCGCATGGAAGGGCCATCGCTCAACGGATAAAAGCTACCCCGGGGATAACAGGCTTATCTCCCCCAAGAGTCCACATCGACGGGGAGGTTTGGCACCTCGATGTCGGCTCATCGCATCCTGGGGCTGTAGTCGGTCCCAAGGGTTGGGCTGTTCGCCCATTAAAGCGGTACGCGAGCTGGGTTCAGAACGTCGTGAGACAGTTCGGTCCCTATCCGTCGCGGGCGCAGGAAATTTGAGAGGAGCTGTCCTTAGTACGAGAGGACCGGGATGGACGCACCGCTGGTGTACCAGTTGTTCTGCCAAGGGCATCGCTGGGTAGCTATGTGCGGACGGGATAAGTGCTGAAAGCATCTAAGCATGAAGCCCCCCTCAAGATGAGATTTCCCATTCCGCAAGGAAGTAAGATCCCTGAAAGATGATCAGGTTGATAGGTCTGAGGTGGAAGTGTGGCGACACATGGAGCTGACAGATACTAATCGATCGAGGACTTAACCACACATTTTGAATGATGTCATACCTGTTATCTAGTTTTGAGAGAACACTCTCAATTTGTTTGGTGGCGATAGCGAAGAGGTCACACCCGTTCCCATACCGAACACGGAAGTTAAGCTCTTCAGCGCCGATGGTAGTCGGGGGTTTCCCCCTGTGAGAGTAGGACGCCGCCAAGCAAGTTTAAACCCAACTCATTGAGTTGGGTTTTTTGTGTTCTGTTTTATTGGTATCATAAAATTCCACTTAACTGTATAATATAATAACTTTATACCGAATTTTAAATCAGCATTCAGGTTTTATGGGCCGGGAAAATGGAAATAATAAAGGATAGAGCGAGAAAGTTGAAAATTCCTGAGAAACGGCTTATAGTAAGATTAAAGTCAAATATAGTCAAAGTCAGTAAAGGAGGGGGTTGAGTGGGACATAATATTTCTGACATCATTGAACAATATTTAAAACGAGTGTTAGATCAAAATGGCAAGGAAATTTTAGAGATTAAGCGAAGTGAAATTGCAGATAAATTTCAATGCGTTCCTTCCCAAATAAATTATGTCATCAACACCAGGTTTACAAGCGAAAGAGGATATATTGTTGAGAGCAAACGCGGGGGCGGCGGTTACATCAGAATCATTAAAATTAAAATGAACAATGAAGTTGTCCTGATCAATAATATTATTTCTCAAATTAGTACCCATTTGTCTCAAGCAGCCTCTGATGACATTATTTTAAGGCTATTAGAAGACAAGGTGATTTCAGAAAGAGAAGCAAAAATGATGGTCAGCGTAATGGACCGCTCAGTTTTACACATTGACTTGCCTGAACGTGATGAATTAAGAGCAAGAATGATGAAGGCTATGCTGACTGCTTTAAAATTAAAATAAGCGGGTGAAAAGATTGATTTGTCAAGAGTGCCACGAGAGACCAGCCACTTTTCACTTTACAAAGGTTGTTAACGGAGAAAAAATAGAAGTTCATATTTGTGAACAATGTGCCAAAGAAAATAGTGATTCATATGGTATAAGTGCAAATCAAGGTTTCTCTATTCATAATTTACTTTCGGGTTTGCTGAACATGGATTCTTCATTTCAAAATGCAGGGACTCAAATGTTCAGTCACTCGGAGCAAATATCTGCTTGTCCGAAATGCGGAATGACGTTTCAGCAATTCAGAAAAATTGGCCGCTTTGGATGTTCTGAATGTTACAAAACATTCCATAACAACATTACACCTATCCTACGTAAAGTGCACAGCGGAAACACTGTGCATGCAGGTAAGATACCGAAACGAATAGGCGGCAATCTTCATGTTAGACGGCAGATTGATATGCTGAAAAAAGAATTAGAATCCTTAATCCATCAAGAAGAATTTGAAAACGCAGCTCATGTGAGAGATCAAATTCGTTCTTTAGAACAATCACTCAAAAGTACAGATAGTGAGGAGGAACAGGGGTAATGTCGCTAAAGCATTTTATTCAGGACGCACTAAGCAGTTGGATGAAGCAGAAAGGACCTGAAAGTGACATTGTACTCAGCAGCCGCATACGTTTAGCAAGGAACTTTGAACATATTCGGTTCCCTACGCGGTATTCCAATAAAGAAGCCTCATCCATCATACAGCAATTTGAAGATCAGTTTTCAGAGCAAGAAATTCCCGGAATCGGCAAATTCGTTTTGATTAGAATGAATGATGCACAGCCTTTAGAAAAGCGTGTACTTGTTGAAAAACATCTAATCAGTCCGAATTTGACAGAGTCTCCTTTTGGCGGCTGTTTGCTTTCTGAAAATGAGGAAGTAAGCGTCATGCTAAATGAAGAGGATCATATTAGAATACAATGTCTTTTCCCTGGATTTCAGCTTCTAGAAGCAATGAAAGCCGCGAACCAGGTCGATGACTGGATTGAAGAAAAAGTTGATTATGCATTCAATGAGCAGAGAGGGTACTTAACCAGCTGTCCTACAAACGTAGGTACAGGTTTAAGGGCTTCAGTCATGATGCATCTGCCAGCGCTGGTTTTAACTAGGCAAATAAATCGAATTATACCGGCAATTAATCAATTAGGCTTAGTTGTTAGAGGAATTTATGGGGAAGGCAGCGAAGCAGTAGGGAATATCTTTCAAATTTCAAATCAGATCACGCTTGGTAAGTCCGAGCAGGATATTGTAGATGATCTTAACAGTGTTGCTGCTCAACTGATTGAACAAGAGCGATCTGCCCGAGAAGCGATTTATCAAACTTCTAAAATTGAACTTGAGGATCGGGTATATCGGTCTTATGGGGTCTTGTCTAATTGCCGGATGATAGAATCTAAAGAAACTGCAAAGTGCCTTTCAGATGTTCGGTTAGGCATAGACCTAGGCATTATAAAAGGACTTTCAAGCAACATACTTAACGAACTAATGATTTTGACGCAGCCAGGTTTTTTACAGCAGTACTCGGGAGGCGCTTTGCGTCCGAACGAAAGGGACATTCGAAGAGCGGCTCTCATAAGAGAACGGCTTCACTTAGAAATGAATGGGAAAAGACAGGAGGATGAATCGATATGATGTTTGGAAGATTTACAGAACGGGCTCAAAAGGTACTGGCGCTAGCACAGGAAGAAGCACTTCGTTTAGGTCATAATAATATTGGCACTGAGCATATTTTATTAGGACTGGTAAGAGAAGGAGAGGGCATTGCTGCCAAAGCTCTTCAAGCGCTTGGACTCGGTTCAGATAAAATTCAGAAAGAAGTAGAAAGTTTGATCGGGCGCGGGCAGGAAATGTCTCAAACGATTCATTATACTCCTAGAGCTAAAAAAGTCATTGAACTTTCGATGGATGAAGCAAGAAAACTCGGTCATTCTTATGTCGGAACAGAACATATTCTTCTTGGCCTGATTCGTGAAGGAGAAGGTGTTGCCGCGAGAGTTCTGAATAACCTCGGTGTCAGCTTAAATAAAGCAAGACAGCAGGTGCTCCAGCTTCTTGGAAGCAATGAAACAGGATCATCAGCGGCAGGAACAAACAGCAATGCGAATACGCCTACGCTTGATAGCTTGGCAAGAGACTTGACTGCTATTGCGAAGGAAGACAGTCTTGATCCTGTAATCGGCAGAAGCAAGGAAATCCAGCGTGTCATTGAAGTGTTAAGCCGCAGAACGAAAAACAACCCTGTTCTCATTGGTGAACCAGGTGTTGGTAAAACGGCTATCGCAGAAGGTTTGGCACAGCAAATTATCAATAATGAAGTACCCGAAATCTTGCGTGATAAACGTGTGATGACATTAGACATGGGAACGGTTGTTGCCGGCACAAAATATCGCGGAGAATTTGAGGATCGCCTGAAGAAGGTCATGGATGAAATTCGCCAGGCAGGAAATATCATTCTATTCATCGATGAGCTCCATACATTAATCGGGGCAGGCGGAGCAGAAGGTGCTATTGATGCATCTAATATCTTAAAACCTTCACTTGCTCGCGGTGAGCTCCAATGTATTGGAGCAACGACTCTTGATGAGTACCGTAAATATATTGAAAAAGACGCAGCACTGGAACGCCGTTTTCAGCCGATCCAGGTAGATCAGCCATCTGTCGATGAAAGTATTCAAATTTTACAAGGTCTTCGTGACAGATACGAAGCCCACCACC
This sequence comes from Bacillus sp. JS, assembly GCF_000259365.1. Lineage (NCBI taxonomy): Bacteria > Bacillati > Bacillota > Bacilli > Caryophanales > Bacillaceae > Bacillus > Bacillus sp. JS. Next base: position 104,715 of record NC_017743.1, read on the forward strand.
GTGTTTCTATCACTGATGATGCCATTGAAGCTGCGGTTAAGCTTTCTGACAGATATATTTCTGACCGCTTCCTTCCGGATAAAGCCATTGACTTAATCGATGAAGCTGGTTCAAAGGTGAGACTGCGCTCCTTTACAACGCCTCCTAACTTAAAAGAGCTTGAGCAGAAGCTTGATGAGGTTCGTAAAGAGAAGGATGCGGCAGTGCAAAGTCAAGAGTTTGAAAAAGCTGCTTCCTTGCGTGATACTGAGCAGCGCCTGCGCGAGCAAGTTGAGGATACGAAGAAATCATGGAAAGAGAAGCAAGGGCAGGAAAATTCAGAGGTTACTGTGGATGATATTGCGATGGTTGTATCCAGCTGGACCGGTGTGCCTGTATCTAAAATCGCCCAAACTGAAACTGATAAGCTTCTCAATATGGAAAACATTCTTCACTCTCGTGTCATCGGCCAGGATGAAGCGGTTGTAGCTGTTGCAAAAGCCGTCAGACGTGCGAGAGCAGGGTTAAAAGATCCTAAACGCCCAATCGGCTCATTCATTTTCTTAGGCCCTACAGGTGTAGGTAAAACAGAGCTTGCGCGAGCACTTGCTGAATCCATTTTTGGCGATGAAGAATCCATGATCAGAATAGATATGTCTGAATACATGGAAAAACACTCAACTTCAAGACTTGTCGGTTCACCTCCGGGATACGTGGGATACGATGAAGGCGGTCAATTGACTGAGAAAGTCAGAAGAAAACCTTACTCTGTCGTGCTTCTTGATGAGATTGAGAAAGCGCACCCTGATGTCTTCAATATCCTTCTGCAAGTTCTTGAAGACGGACGATTGACTGATTCTAAAGGACGTACAGTCGATTTCCGCAATACTATTTTGATCATGACATCAAACGTCGGAGCAAGTGAGCTGAAACGCAATAAATATGTCGGCTTTAACGTTCAGGATGAGACTCAAAATCATAAAGACATGAAAGATAAAGTGATGGGTGAATTGAAACGGGCGTTTAGACCTGAGTTCATCAACCGTATCGATGAAATCATCGTCTTCCATTCACTTGAGAAAAAACATCTTACTGAAATCGTGTCATTAATGTCTGATCAATTGACGAAACGCCTGAAAGAACAGGATCTTTCTATCGAATTGACTGATGCTGCAAAAGCAAAAGTCGCGGAAGAGGGCGTTGATCTGGAGTACGGAGCCCGTCCGTTAAGAAGAGCGATCCAAAAACACGTAGAGGATCGTTTATCTGAAGAACTCCTCAGAGGAAATATTCATAAAGGACAGCATATTGTTCTTGATGTAGAAGATGGCGAATTTGTCGTAAAAACGACTGCTAAAACGAATTAATATAGAAGACAGAAATGAGGCATACAGCATGTAAGTGTATGCCTCACTTTCATATCAAGAAATAGAACAAGGGAGAGGTCTTACACTATATATGGCTAAAACAAAATCGAAATTCATCTGCCAATCCTGCGGCTACGAGTCTCCAAAATGGATGGGGAAATGTCCGGGCTGCGGTGCTTGGAATACAATGGTTGAAGAAATGATTAAAAAAGCACCGGCCAATCGGAGAGCGGCTTTTTCTCATTCTGTTCAAACTGTACAGAAACCTTCACCTATTACATCAATCGAAACATCAGAAGAACCCCGCGTTAAAACCCAGCTTGGCGAGTTTAACAGAGTACTCGGCGGAGGTGTCGTTAAAGGCTCCCTCGTTTTAATCGGCGGTGATCCTGGTATCGGAAAGTCAACGTTATTACTTCAGGTTTCCTCTCAATTATCAGGCTCATCAAACAGTGTGCTGTATATTTCGGGAGAAGAATCTGTAAAGCAAACGAAGCTTCGAGCTGACCGCCTCGGCATTAATAATCCGTCACTGCATGTTTTATCTGAAACCGATATGGAGTATATTTCGTCTGCTATACAAGAGATGAATCCAGCGTTTGTCGTTGTTGACTCTATTCAAACGGTATACCAAAGCGATATCACATCGGCACCGGGCAGCGTTTCACAGGTCAGAGAATGTACCGCTGAGCTCATGAAAATTGCAAAAACAAAAGGTATCCCGATTTTTATCGTGGGACACGTGACGAAAGAAGGGTCTATTGCAGGGCCGAGACTGTTGGAGCATATGGTTGACACTGTTTTATATTTTGAAGGAGAACGTCACCATACTTTCCGCATTTTGCGGGCTGTAAAAAACCGTTTCGGATCTACAAACGAAATGGGCATATTTGAAATGCGGGAAGAGGGGCTGACTGAGGTTTTGAATCCTTCAGAAATTTTCTTAGAGGAACGCTCTGCGGGTTCCGCGGGCTCGAGTATCACTGCTTCTATGGAGGGCACTAGACCGATTCTCGTTGAAATTCAGGCGCTCATCTCGCCAACAAGCTTTGGAAATCCAAGGCGTATGGCAACGGGAATAGACCACAACAGGGTTTCTCTGTTAATGGCTGTATTAGAAAAAAGAGTGGGGCTGCTGCTGCAAAATCAGGATGCTTATTTGAAAGTGGCTGGCGGCGTTAAGCTTGATGAACCGGCAATTGATCTTGCCATTGCGATCAGTATCGCATCAAGCTTTAGAGACACACCTCCAAATCCTGCAGATTGTTTTATTGGAGAAGTGGGATTAACCGGAGAAGTGCGACGGGTTTCAAGAATTGAACAGCGTGTGAAAGAAGCGGCAAAGCTTGGTTTTAAACGCATGATCATACCCGCGGCTAATCTGGATGGATGGACAAAACCAAAAGGGATTGAGGTTATCGGAGTAGCAAATGTTGCAGAGGCGCTTCGTACTTCATTAGGAGGATAATAGATGGAAAAAGAGAAAAAAGGGGCGAAACACGAGTTAGACCTGTCATCTATATTGCAGTTTGTTGCTCCGGGTACACCGCTCAGAGCGGGGATGGAGAACGTCTTGAGAGCAAATACAGGCGGTCTGATCGTTGTTGGATATAATGATAAAGTAAAAGAAGTGGTGGATGGAGGATTTCACATCAACACGGCTTTTTCTCCGGCGCATTTGTATGAGCTGGCTAAAATGGATGGCGCGATCATTTTAAGTGATTCGGGTCAAAAGATCCTATATGCGAATACACAGCTGATGCCGGATGCCACAATTGCTTCATCAGAAACAGGAATGCGGCACAGAACTGCCGAAAGAGTAGCTAAGCAAACCGGCTGTCTTGTGATCGCTATTTCTGAAAGAAGAAATGTCATAACGTTATATCAGGAAAACATGAAGTATACACTAAAGGACATAGGATTTATTTTAACCAAGGCGAACCAAGCCATTCAAACACTTGAAAAATATAAGACAATCCTCGATAAAACGATTAATGCACTGAATGCGTTAGAGTTTGAGGAGCTTGTTACCTTTAGCGATGTCTTGTCTGTCATGCATCGTTATGAAATGGTGTTGAGAATTAAAAACGAAATAAATATGTATATCAAAGAGCTGGGGACAGAAGGACATCTGATCAAACTGCAAGTCATTGAATTGATTACGGATATGGAAGAAGAGGCCGCTTTATTTATTAAGGATTATGTAAAAGAAAAGATTAAAGATCCGTTTGTTCTTTTGAAGGAGCTGCAGGATATGTCCAGTTATGATCTGCTGGATGATTCCATTGTGTATAAGCTTCTCGGTTATCCTGCTTCTACTAATCTTGATGATTATGTATTGGCTAGAGGATACAGGCTGTTAAATAAGATACCGCGTCTGCCGATGCCAATTGTTGAAAATGTTGTAGAAGCATTTGGAGTCCTTCCAAGGATTATTGAGGCGAGTGCAGAAGAATTAGATGAAGTAGAAGGAATCGGTGAAGTACGAGCCCAAAAAATTAAAAAAGGATTAAAACGCCTGCAAGAGAAGCATTATTTAGACCGGCAGCTGTGATTTCGGTTAAAACCTGGTGAATACGGGTATATTAATGTTGGTTTTTGTTTATTCTGATATTCGTAGGGTGCATAAGACTTTGTGAAATTAAAATGTTTAAGAAGGAGGTGGGGGTATGTTAAAACGAATAGTTCAGGCGTTCTTCATTATTTTTGGTGGCGTTGTTGGTATATTTCTAATACCTGAATTGTTTGTACTGTTAAATATACAGGACATACCTTTAATAACAAACGCATATACGTCTGCGGCAATTGGGGCAATTATCTTTTTTCTCATCAGTATATGGGGTACAGAATACGTTGTGAACTGGGTGAAGTGGATAGAGGATTCATTGTTAAAAGCGCCGGTTCCAGATTTGTTATTTGGAAGTCTAGGCCTGGTTTTTGGACTTATAATTGCTTATCTTATCGTAAATGTTATTCCTTTAGACAATATACCTTACCGCATATTCAGCACAATTATCCCTGTATTTTTGGCTTTCTTCCTCGGTTATCTCGGCTTCCAGGTGGGCTTTAAGAAAAAGGATGAATTGATCAGCCTGTTTTCCATTTCCGCCAGAATGCAAAAGAAAAAAGGATCAGCTGAAGAAGAACATGAGGTTCAAGACAAGAAGCTGAAAATTTTGGACACTAGTGTTATTATTGATGGGAGAATAGCAGATATTTGCCAGACTGGATTTTTAGAGGGAGTTATCGTGATTCCGCAGTTTGTCCTTGAGGAGTTGCAGCATATTGCCGACTCTTCCGATGTGTTAAAACGAAACAGAGGACGCCGCGGTCTTGATATCCTGAACCGCATTCAGAAAGAATTAGACATTGAAGTTGAAATTTACGAAGGCGACTTTGAGGATATTCAGGAGGTTGACAGTAAGCTCGTCAAACTTGCGAAGCTGACATCCGGGGTCGTTGTGACGAATGATTTTAATTTAAATAAAGTATGCGAGCTTCAGAAGGTAGCAGTATTAAACATTAATGACCTTGCTAATGCGGTCAAGCCTGTTGTGCTTCCTGGCGAGGAAATGAATGTTCAGGTCATTAAGGATGGGAAAGAGCATAATCAGGGAGTTGCCTACTTGGATGATGGTACGATGATTGTCGTTGAAGAAGGACGCAATTATATCGGCAAGCATATTGATGTACTCGTCACAAGTGTGTTGCAGACAGCAGCGGGACGAATGATTTTTGCGAAGCCTAAGCTGTTGGAGAAGGCGCTGTAAAGGGAGAAAAAACAATGAGTTATGATGTGGTGATTCCTGCAGCCGGACAGGGAAAGCGGATGAAGGCAGGGAGAAATAAACTGTTCATTGAGCTGAAAGGAGACCCGGTGATCATACACACGTTAAGAGTGTTTGACAGCCACCGGCAGTGCAAAAAAATCATTTTGGTGATTAACGAGCAGGAGCGGGAGCAATTTCAGCAAATGCTGACCGATTATCCGTTTCAAACATCGATTGAGCTTGTTGCAGGCGGAGATGAGCGTCAGCACAGTGTTTATAAGGGGCTGAAAGCCGTAAAGCAAGAAAAGATCGTCCTTGTACATGACGGTGCCCGCCCATTTATAAAACATGAACAAATTGACGAACTGATCGCAGAGGCGGAACAGACAGGAGCGGCCATCCTCGCTGTTCCGGTAAAAGATACAATTAAACGCGTTCAAGATTTACAAGTCAGCGAGACGATTGAACGTTCAAGCTTGTGGGCTGTCCAAACGCCACAAGCTTTTCGTCTTTCTTTATTGTTGGAGGCTCACGCTGAGGCCGAGCGCAAGGGATTTTTAGGGACGGATGACGCCAGCCTCGTTGAACAGATGGAAGGCGGTTCGGTCCGTGTTGTAGAAGGCAGTTATACAAATATTAAGCTGACGACGCCAGACGATTTGACGTCAGCTGAAGCTATCATGGAATCAGAAAGTGGGAATAAACATGTTTAGAATTGGACAAGGATTTGATGTGCATCAATTAGTGGAGGGCCGTCCTCTGATTATTGGCGGAATTGAAATCCCGTACGAAAAAGGGCTGCTTGGCCATTCTGATGCAGACGTATTGCTGCATACTGTCGCTGACGCCTGCCTGGGAGCTGTGGGTGAAGGTGATATTGGCAAGCATTTTCCTGACACAGATCCTGAGTTCAAGGACGCAGACTCTTTCAAATTACTTCAGCATGTTTGGGGAATCGTGAAACAAAAAGGGTATGTCCTTGGGAACATTGATTGCACCATCATAGCGCAAAAGCCGAAGATGCTGCCATACATAGAAGATATGAGAAAAAGAATCGCTGAAGGCCTTGAGGCAGAGGTTTCACAGGTAAATGTAAAAGCAACAACGACAGAAAAGCTTGGATTTACAGGACGGGCGGAAGGAATAGCGGCTCAGGCGACAGTACTGATACAAAAAGGCTAACTTGTTTTGATGCTGGGTCTATTTGGTGGTAGAATAGATTCATACATTTTTGCCTGAGGCCATACATGACATGAAAGGAAGTATTTGAAAATGGGAAACGAAGTACGCGTCCGTTATGCACCGAGTCCAACCGGACATTTGCATATTGGAAATGCCAGAACGGCGCTTTTTAATTATTTATTTGCTCGCAATCAAGGCGGTAAGTTTATCATTCGTGTTGAGGACACTGATAAAAAGCGCAATATTGAGGGCGGAGAACAAAGCCAGCTGAATTATCTGAAGTGGCTAGGTATTGACTGGGATGAGAGTGTGGATGTCGGCGGAGAGTACGGCCCATACCGTCAGTCAGAGCGTAACGATATCTATAAAGTGTACTATGAAGAGCTCCTTGAAAAAGGGCTTGCTTATAAATGCTACTGTACGGAAGAAGAGCTTGAAAAAGAGCGTGAAGAGCAGATTGCCCGCGGAGAAATGCCACGGTATTCTGGGAAACACAGAGATCTGACTCAGGAAGAACAGGAGAAATTTATTGCTGAAGGCAGAAAGCCGAGTATTCGTTTCCGTGTTCCAGAAGGAAAAGTCATCGCCTTCAACGACATCGTAAAAGGCGAAATTTCTTTTGAATCAGATGGCATTGGCGACTTCGTTATTGTGAAAAAGGACGGAACGCCTACTTATAACTTCGCGGTAGCTATTGATGACTACTTAATGAAAATGACACACGTGCTGCGCGGTGAGGATCATATTTCTAACACACCGAAACAGATTATGATCTATCAAGCATTCGGGTGGGATATTCCACAGTTCGGACATATGACGCTGATTGTAAACGAAAGCCGTAAAAAGCTCAGCAAACGTGATGAATCCATTATTCAATTCATCGAGCAGTACAAAGAGCTTGGCTACTTGCCAGAAGCGCTGTTCAACTTTATCGGGCTGCTAGGCTGGTCACCGGTTGGAGAAGAAGAGCTTTTCACAAAAGAGCAGTTTATTGAAATTTTTGATGTAAATCGTTTATCTAAATCACCAGCTTTGTTTGATATGCATAAGCTAAAATGGGTTAACAACCAATATGTGAAGAAGCTGGATCTTGATCAGGTTGTTGAACTGACGCTTCCGCATTTGCAAAAAGCCGGCAAAGTTGGCACTGAGCTTTCTGCTGAAGAACAAGAGTGGGTTCGCAAATTGATTTCCCTGTATCATGAGCAATTAAGCTACGGTGCCGAAATTGTTGAGCTGACTGATTTGTTCTTTGCGGATGAGATCGAGTATAATCAAGAAGCGAAAGCTGTTCTGGAAGAGGAGCAGGTTCCTGAAGTGCTCAGCACATTCGCTGCGAAGCTTGAAGAGCTTGAGGAGTTCACTCCAGATAATATCAAAGCATCGATCAAAGCAGTGCAGAAAGAAACTGGCCACAAAGGGAAAAAACTGTTTATGCCGATTCGTGTTGCTGTTACAGGGCAAACTCACGGTCCGGAACTGCCGCAATCAATCGAATTGATCGGTAAAGAGACTGCGATTCAGCGTTTGAAAAATATCTAAATAAATGATTGTTGACAGGGAAGAGTATAAAGCTTTAGGCCATTACAGAAAGGATCTTCATTGGCTGAGAGAGATCCATGAGCCGGGTTTTAGAAGTGCGCCCTTAAGACCTTTGAAGAACGTTTTTAAAAATCAGTATTCAAAGGCGGCCGCCGCCGTTACAGGCTGAAGTTGGGAGAGCAGGAGTCTGCTTTTCAAACAGAGTGGAACCGCGCGGTTAAAGCGTCTCTGTCATGTTTTCATGCAGAGACGCTTTTTTTATTGGGCAGAGGAAATCAGATAGAGAAACGGGGGGAAGCATGTGTTTTTTAGAATGCTAAAAGAAGACATTGATACTGTTTTCGATCAAGATCCTGCAGCAAGAAGCTATTTTGAAGTGATTTTAACTTATTCCGGTTTACATGCTATATGGGCGCATCGGATTGCACATGCTTTATATAAACGAAAATTTTATTTCCTTGCACGCCTTATATCTCAAGTAAGCCGATTTTTTACCGGGATCGAAATCCACCCCGGCGCTACAATTGGGAGAAGATTTTTCATAGACCACGGCATGGGGGTTGTCATTGGGGAGACATGTGAAATCGGCAATAACGTAACCGTTTTTCAGGGGGTTACCCTTGGGGGAACGGGGAAAGAAAAGGGAAAAAGGCACCCAACGATTAAAGATGACGCATTGATAGCCACAGGTGCTAAAGTGCTCGGTTCAATTACGGTCGGTGAAGGCTCAAAGATTGGCGCTGGTTCAGTAGTGCTGCATGATGTTCCCGATTTTTCAACAGTTGTCGGTATCCCCGGACGGGTCGTTGTACAAAATGGCAAGAAGGTAAGACGCGATTTAAACCATCAGGATTTGCCCGATCCGGTTGCTGACCGCTTTAAGTCTTTGGAACAGCAGATTTTAGAGCTGAAGGCAGAACTTGAAGACAGAAAAGAAAGGATCAATCAAAAATGACAATCACACTTTATAATACATTGACTAGACAGAAGGAAACATTCGTTCCTCTTGAAGAGGGGAAAGTGAAAATGTACGTATGCGGACCGACAGTTTACAATTACATTCACATCGGAAACGCGCGTCCGGCTATCGTTTACGATACGGTTCGAAACTATTTGGAGTACAAAGGCTATGATGTGCAGTATGTCTCTAACTTCACAGACGTAGACGATAAATTAATTAAAGCGGCAAATGAGCTTGGTGAGGATGTGCCTACCATCTCAGAGCGTTTTATTAAAGCATATTTTGAAGATGTAGGTGCGCTCGGATGCCGAAAAGCCGACCTTCATCCGCGGGTGATGGAAAACATGGATGCCATTATTGAATTCGTAGATCAGCTCGTGAAAAAGGGCTACGCTTATGAATCAGAAGGTGACGTTTATTTCAAAACAAGAGCGTTTGAAGGATACGGAAAGCTTTCTCAGCAATCAATCGATGAGCTAAGATCAGGTGCACGCATCCGGGTCGGCGAGAAAAAAGAAGATGCTCTTGATTTCGCACTGTGGAAAGCGGCAAAAGAAGGAGAAATCTCCTGGGATAGCCCTTGGGGAAAAGGACGTCCGGGCTGGCACATTGAATGCTCAGCAATGGTGAAAAAATATCTGGGTGACCAGATTGATATCCATGCGGGCGGACAGGATTTAACATTCCCTCACCATGAAAACGAAATTGCGCAATCTGAGGCATTGACAGGAAAAACGTTTGCGAAGTACTGGCTCCATAATGGCTATATCAATATTGATAATGAAAAAATGTCAAAATCACTGGGCAACTTTGTGCTTGTGCATGACATCATTAAACAGCATGATCCGCAGCTTTTGAGATTCTTTATGCTATCTGTTCATTATCGCCATCCGATTAACTATTCAGAAGAGCTTCTAGAAAATACGAAAAGCGCATTTAACCGTTTAAAAACAGCGTACAGCAATCTTCAGCACCGTCTGAACAGCAGTACGAATTTAACGGAGGATGACGATCAATGGCTTGAGAAAGTTGAAGAACACCGCAAAGCATTTGAAGAAGCGATGGACGATGACTTTAATACGGCGAATGCGATTTCTGTCTTGTTCGACTTAGCGAAGCATGCCAATTATTATCTTCAGAAAGACCATACAGCTGATCATGTAATTACGGCGTTTATCCAGATGTTTGACCGTATTGTTTCTGTTCTCGGTTTTTCATTGGGTGAGCAGGAACTTCTCGATCAAGAGATTGAAGACTTAATTGAAAAACGAAATGAAGCGCGCCGGAATCGCGATTTTGCGTTGTCAGACCAGATTCGCGACCAGCTGAAAAGCATGAATATCATTCTTGAAGATACGGCTCAAGGCACTCGCTGGAAACGGGGAGAATAACGGATGCTTGAATTTGATACGATAAAAGATTCAAAGCAGCTTAACGGTCTTGCGCTTGCTTATATAGGTGATGCCATTTTTGAAGTGTATGTAAGGCATCACCTGCTTAAGCAGGGCTTTACCAAACCAAATGATCTTCATAAGAAATCAAGCCGGATTGTTTCGGCAAAGTCGCAGGCTGAGATCCTATTTTTTCTGCAGAATCAATCATTTTTTACGGAAGAAGAGGAAGCGGTGCTGAAAAGAGGCAGAAATGCCAAGTCAGGAACAACACCTAAAAATACAGATGTTCAGACGTACCGCTATAGTACAGCATTTGAAGCGCTTCTGGGCTACCTTTTTCTAGAGAAAAGAGAGGAACGGCTTAGTCAGCTCATAGCCGAAGCTATACAATTCGGGACGTCAGGGAGGAAAACAAATGAGTCAGCAACATGATTACGTCATAGGGAAGAATGCAGTGATCGAGACGTTAAAATCTGATCGGAAGCTGTATAAGCTGTGGATGGCGGAAAACACCGTAAAGGGACAGGCACAGCAAGTGATTGAGCTTGCGAAAAAGCAGGGAATCACGATTCAATACGTCCCGAGAAAAAAACTCGATCAAATGGTGACAGGACAGCATCAAGGCGTTGTGGCACAGGTTGCAGCGTATGAATATGCAGAACTGGACGATTTATATAAAGCGGCCGAAGAAAGAAATGAACAGCCTTTCTTCCTCATTCTGGACGAGCTTGAAGACCCTCATAATCTTGGTTCCATTATGAGAACAGCTGATGCGGTCGGCGCTCATGGCATCGTCATTCCAAAACGGAGAGCTGTCGGGCTGACAACAACAGTGGCAAAAGCTTCAACAGGGGCAATTGAACACATTCCTGTAGCAAGAGTCACCAATTTGGCACGGACGTTAGAAGAGATGAAAGAACGGGGAATCTGGGTTGTTGGAACGGATGCGTCCGCGCGTGAGGATTACCGCAATATGGACGGCAATATGCCTTTGGCTTTAGTCATCGGAAGTGAAGGAAAAGGGATGGGCCGACTCGTGAAAGAAAAGTGTGATTTTCTCATTAAACTCCCGATGGCCGGAAAGGTAACTTCACTAAATGCATCTGTCGCGGCTGGTCTTTTGATGTATGAAGTCTACCGGAAACGAAACCCTCTGGGAGAATAAAGACCCATGGATATCCTGTTAGTAGACGGGTACAACATGATTGGAGCCTGGCCGCAGCTGAAGGATTTAAAAGCGAACAGTTTCGAAGAGGCGAGAGACGTACTGATTCAGAAAATGGCGGAATATCAATCGTATACAGGAAACAGGGTTATTGTTGTTTTTGACGCGCATCTCGTTAAAGGGCTTGAGAAAAAACAGACCAACCATCGAGTTGAAGTGATTTTTACAAAAGAAAATGAGACGGCTGATGAGCGGATAGAAAAGCTCGCTCAGGCTTTGAATAATATTGCGACTCAAATTCACGTTGCGACCTCTGACTATACTGAGCAATGGGCGATTTTCGGACAGGGGGCATTGCGGAAATCGGCCCGGGAGCTTTTGAGAGAGGTAGAAGCGATTGAAAGGCGAATAGAGAGACGGGTAAGAAAAATCACTTCCGAAAAGCCGGCGGGTAAAATTGCTTTATCGGAAGAGGTTTTGAAAACGTTTGAAAAGTGGAGGCGGGGAGACTTAGATTAAGTTGACGCTTTTTTGCCCAATACTGTATAATATTTCTATCTACGTGCGCCGGGGGGATCGGAGTGAATCTACAGAACAACAAGGGAAAATTCAACAAAGAGCAGTTTTGCCAGTTGGAGGACGAGCAGGTCATTGAAAAGGTTCATGTTGGGGACAGTGATGCGTTAGATTACTTGATTACGAAGTACCGAAACTTTGTTCGGGCGAAAGCAAGATCCTATTTCTTAATAGGGGCGGACAGAGAAGATATTGTTCAGGAAGGCATGATAGGCCTCTATAAGTCTATTCGTGACTTCAAAGAGGACAAGCTTACCTCTTTCAAAGCTTTCGCAGAATTATGTATTACCCGCCAAATTATTACCGCAATAAAGACAGCTACTCGCCAGAAACACATTCCTTTGAATTCCTACGTCTCATTAGATAAACCGATTTTTGATGAAGAATCAGACCGAACGCTGCTTGATGTCATTTCAGGGGCGAAAACCTTAAATCCTGAGGAAATGATCATTAATCAGGAAGAATTTGATGACATTGAAATGAAAATGGGAGAACTACTAAGTGATTTAGAGAGAAAAGTACTCGCCTTATATCTCGACGGGAGAAGTTACCAAGAGATTTCCGATGAACTGAACCGACATGTGAAATCGATCGACAATGCCCTTCAGCGTGTGAAACGCAAGCTGGAGAAGTACTTGGAAATTCGCGAAATCAGTTTGTAATAGGAATTTAAGCTATATTGACAGTATTTTTCTGACTATGATATGTTACTAAAGATAAGAACTAATGTCTATTTAGAAAAAGGTGTAATGACATGAGAAAAAAGATTACGTTAGCATGCAAGACATGCGGAAACCGTAATTATACGACAATGAAGAGCTCTGCATCAGCGGCTGAGCGATTAGAAGTAAAGAAATACTGCAGTACTTGCAATTCACATACAGCTCATCTTGAAACAAAATAGTTTTTGCGCTTTTTAAATTGTGGAGGTCTTTTACATGCGTATTATGAAATTCTTTAAAGATGTTGGGAAAGAAATGAAAAAGGTAAGCTGGCCTAAAGGAAAAGAGTTAACGCGTTATACCATTACGGTAATTTCAACAGTTATCTTTTTTGTTATCTTTTTTGCCCTCCTTGACACAGGAATTTCTCAATTAATTCGTTTAATAGTTGAATAATGATCAGCAATACGTGCTATAATAGATCATAATATTACTTGCCAAAACCCGTTCAGCGGGTTTTTTATTGTGGCTTAAAATGAAAGTTATCATAGGCTTGCCGCCTATTTTTTGAAGCGTTATGGTAATTCACTAAAACCAAATGCGGGGAGGGAAGGACTGGACAGTCCTGAAGAGAATGGAAAAGAATTGGTATGTTGTTCACACGTACTCTGGTTACGAGAATAAAGTAAAAGCCAACTTGGAAAAACGTGTTGAATCAATGGGGATGCAGGATAAAATTTTCCGTGTAGTCGTACCCGAAGAAGAAGAAACGGATATCAAAAACGGCAAGAAAAAAGTCGTGAAAAAGAAAGTATTCCCTGGTTATGTGCTTGTTGAAATTGTAATGACAGACGACTCTTGGTATGTTGTCCGCAACACGCCGGGTGTTACTGGATTCGTAGGATCTGCCGGATCAGGTTCAAAACCGACGCCGCTTCTTCCAGGCGAAGCAGAAACCATTCTGAAGAGAATGGGCATGGACGAACGCAAAACTGATATTGACTTTGAACTGAAAGAGACAGTGAAAGTAATAGACGGACCTTTTGCTAACTTTACTGGATCGATTGAAGAGATTGATTATGACAAAAGCAAGGTCAAAGTTTTCGTTAATATGTTCGGCCGCGAAACGCCGGTTGAGCTGGAATTTACCCAAATCGATAAATTGTAATGTGAAAAAACTTGAAATTGCTATATATAAATGATAATATAGCAAAGGTACGTCTTGGACTTATCCAAGGCAACTAGCATGATATTTCGTCATTCATATAAAGAATGAAACCTTGAGTGGGAGGGTTTACCCTATTACCACATCACGGACTTAAGGAGGTGTGTCTCGTGGCTAAAAAAGTAGTTAAAGTTGTAAAATTGCAAATTCCTGCTGGAAAAGCTAACCCAGCACCACCAGTTGGACCTGCACTTGGTCAAGCCGGTGTTAACATCATGGGATTCTGTAAGGAGTTTAACGCTCGTACAGCTGACCAAGCTGGTTTAATCATTCCTGTTGAAATTTCGGTTTACGAAGACCGTTCATTTACATTTATTACAAAAACTCCACCTGCTGCAGTATTGCTTAAAAAAGCAGCTGGAATTGAGTCTGGTTCTGGTGAACCAAACCGTAATAAAGTGGCAACCGTTAAGCGCGATAAAGTACGCGAAATCGCTGAAACGAAAATGCCTGACTTAAACGCAGCAGACGTTGAAGCGGCAATGCGCATGGTTGAAGGTACTGCCCGCAGTATGGGTATTGTAATCGAGGATTAATTTGTTTCTTGTCGGGTTGCGAGTTTTAACAAGTTCGCAACCCTTATTCGTGGGAGGTTATTCCGCTATAACCACATAAGGAGGAAATTTTAAAATGGCTAAAAAAGGTAAAAAGTACGTTGAAGCTGCTAAGCTTGTAGACCGTTCTAAAGCTTACGACGTTTCTGAAGCAGTAGCTCTCGTTAAAAAAACAAACACAGCTAAATTCGACGCTACAGTTGAAGTGGCTTTCCGTTTAGGGGTTGACCCTCGTAAAAACGACCAGCAAATCCGCGGAGCAGTTGTGCTTCCAAACGGAACTGGTAAAACTCAGCGCGTTCTCGTTTTCGCAAAAGGCGAAAAAGCGAAAGAAGCTGAAGCTGCTGGTGCAGATTACGTAGGAGATACTGACTACATCAACAAAATTCAACAAGGCTGGTTCGATTTCGACGTAATCGTAGCTACACCTGACATGATGGGTGAAGTTGGTAAAATCGGTCGTGTACTTGGACCAAAAGGTTTAATGCCAAACCCTAAAACTGGTACAGTTACTTTCGAAGTTGAAAAAGCGATCGGCGAAATCAAAGCTGGTAAAGTTGAATACCGCGTAGATAAAGCTGGAAACATTCATGTTCCTATCGGTAAAGTTTCTTTCGAGGATGAAAAACTTGTTGAGAACTTCACAACAATGTACGATACAATCCTGAAAGCTAAACCTGCCGCAGCTAAAGGCGTTTACGTGAAAAACGTTGCTGTAACTTCTACTATGGGACCTGGTGTCAAAGTAGACTCTTCAACTTTTAACGTAAAATAATATTGACATGACATCAACATTCTGATATTATTCAAAATGTTGTAAAATAGAATATCATTTATACCGTAGACAGTAGGGGCCTAACCGCTTAATCATCCTACCGAGGTGTATATTATCACAGCTATTACGTTACGTATGCTTGTATATACAGCCTCCATGTCTCATGGAGGCTTTTTATATGGAATCCGTCGTCTCAGTCGTGATCACCTAACGGTATAAGTGTTACACAAGAATCTACAGGAGGTGTAACCATGAGCAGCGCAATTGAAACTAAAAAAGTTGTTGTTGAAGAAATTGCTTCTAAACTGAAAGAAAGTAAATCAACGATCATCGTTGACTATCGCGGACTTAACGTTTCTGAAGTAACTGAACTTCGTAAACAGCTTCGCGAAGCTAACGTTGAGTTCAAAGTTTACAAAAATACGATGACTCGCCGTGCGGTTGAACAAGCTGAGCTTAATGGTTTGAATGATTTCTTAACTGGACCGAACGCGATCGCATTCAGCACTGAAGATGTTGTCGCTCCGGCTAAAGTTCTGAATGACTTCGCTAAAAATCACGAAGCTCTTGAAATCAAAGCTGGCGTAATCGAAGGTAAAGTTTCTACTGTTGAAGAAGTGAAAGCTCTTGCTGAACTTCCATCACGCGAAGGCTTGCTTTCTATGTTGCTTAGCGTACTTCAAGCTCCAGTTCGCAACTTTGCTCTTGCTGCAAAAGCTGTGGCAGAACAAAAGGAAGAACAAGGCGCTTAATCTAATCAGTTTTTCATAAATTAAAACAAAATGGAGGAATTACAAATGGCTTTAAATATCGAAGAAATCATTGCTTCCGTTAAAGAAGCAACTGTACTTGAATTGAACGACCTAGTAAAAGCAATCGAAGAAGAATTTGGCGTAACTGCTGCAGCTCCTGTAGCTGTAGCTGGCGGAGCTGCTGCAGGCGGAGCTGCTGAAGAGCAAAGCGAATTCGACCTTATCCTTGCTGGTGCAGGATCTCAAAAAATCAAAGTTATCAAAGTTGTACGTGAAATCACTGGTCTTGGCTTGAAAGAAGCTAAAGAACTTGTTGACAACACTCCAAAACCACTTAAAGAAGGTATTGCTAAAGAAGAAGCTGAAGAGCTTAAAGCTAAACTTGAAGAAGTTGGCGCTTCTGTAGAAGTTAAGTAATCTTCACTTACCTGGAGGGGAAGCTCGCTTTTATGAGGCGAGCTTTTTCTTTGCCATTCTTTAAGCCATGAAAAAAGGAGGTTCTAATAATGAGTGAGCACTATTATTCAGAAAAACCTTCAGTGAAAAGCAACAAGCAAACCTGGTCTTTTAGGCTTCGGAATAAAGATTTCACGTTTACCAGCGACAGCGGGGTTTTTTCTAAAAAAGAAGTTGATTTCGGCTCCCGCCTGCTGATTGATTCTTTTGAAGAGCCTGAGGTTGAGGGCAGCATTTTGGATGTAGGCTGCGGGTACGGGCCGATTGGTTTATCGCTGGCCAGCGACTTTAAAGACCGGACTATCCACATGATTGATGTTAATGAGAGAGCCGTAGAACTATCAAATGGAAATGCGGAACAGAATGGAATAACAAACGTTAAAATTTATCAAAGCGATTTGTTTTCAAACGTTGATTCTGCTCAAACATTTGCTTCTATTCTTACAAATCCCCCAATCCGAGCCGGAAAAAAAGTTGTCCATGCTATCTTTGAGAAAAGCGCTGAACACTTAAAAGCTTCAGGTGAGTTGTGGATCGTCATACAGAAAAAGCAAGGCGCGCCTTCTGCCATTGAAAAGCTCGAGGAACTGTTCGATGAAGTTTCTGTCGTTCAAAAAAAGAAAGGCTATTATATCATAAAAGCAAAAAAAGTTTGACTCGGTATTTTAACTATGTTAATATTGTAAAATGCCAATGTATATATTTTGCTTGATATGATGAATTGTCAATATCTATGTATAAATTATACAAGTATGGAAATGCTAATAAAATCGGTATTTGTTTTTGGATGTGGTTTTCTTAATTAGAAACCCTTTTTTCTTTTGTCTTGTAAAAGTATTTTCTTTCTTTGGAAGAAATGCTTATTACACATATAATACGCATGATTTGAGGGGTGAATCAGTTGACAGGTCAACTAGTTCAGTATGGACGACACCGCCAGCGCAGAAGCTATGCTCGCATTAGCGAAGTGTTAGAATTACCAAATCTCATTGAAATTCAAACCTCTTCTTATCAGTGGTTTCTTGATGAGGGTCTTAGAGAGATGTTTCAAGACATATCACCAATTGAGGATTTCACTGGTAACCTCTCTCTTGAGTTCATTGATTATAGTTTAGGTGAGCCTAAATATCCTGTAGAGGAATCAAAAGAACGTGATGTGACTTACTCAGCTCCGCTAAGAGTGAAGGTTCGTTTAATTAACAAAGAAACTGGAGAGGTAAAAGACCAAGATGTCTTCATGGGTGATTTCCCTATTATGACAGATACAGGTACTTTTATCATTAACGGTGCGGAACGCGTTATCGTTTCCCAGCTTGTTCGGTCTCCAAGTGTATATTTCAGTGGTAAAGTAGACAAGAACGGTAAAAAAGGTTTTACCGCAACTGTCATTCCAAACCGTGGCGCATGGTTAGAATACGAAACTGATGCGAAAGATGTTGTTTATGTCCGCATTGATCGCACACGTAAGTTGCCGGTTACGGTTCTTTTGCGTGCTCTCGGCTTCGGCTCCGATCAAGAGATTCTTGATCTCATAGGAGAAAACGAATACCTGAGAAATACGCTTGATAAAGATAACACAGAAAACAGCGACAAAGCGTTGCTTGAAATTTACGAGCGTCTCCGTCCTGGAGAGCCGCCTACAGTAGAAAATGCGAAAAGCTTGCTTGATTCTCGTTTCTTTGATCCGAAACGATACGATCTTGCCAATGTAGGACGCTATAAAATTAATAAAAAACTTCATATTAAGAATCGCCTCTTCAATCAGAGACTTGCTGAAACGCTCGTTGATCCTGAAACAGGAGAAATCCTTGCTGAAAAAGGGCAGATTCTTGATAGAAGAACACTTGATAAAGTACTGCCATACTTAGAAAACGGAATCGGTTTCAGAAAGCTGTATCCGAATGGCGGCGTTGTTGAAGATGAAGTGACTCTTCAATCCATTAAAATCTTTGCTCCGACTGATCAAGAAGGAGAACAGGTTATTAATGTAATCGGCAATGCTTACATTGAAGAAGAGATTAAAAACATCACGCCTGCTGATATTATTTCTTCAATCAGCTACTTCTTCAACCTGCTGCACGGAGTAGGCGACACAGATGATATCGATCATCTTGGAAACCGCCGTTTACGTTCTGTAGGCGAGCTTCTCCAGAACCAATTCCGTATCGGTTTAAGCCGTATGGAGCGTGTGGTTCGTGAGAGAATGTCAATTCAAGATACGAATACAATTACGCCTCAGCAGCTGATCAATATTCGTCCTGTTATTGCGTCCATAAAAGAGTTCTTTGGAAGCTCACAGCTTTCTCAATTCATGGATCAGACGAACCCGCTTGCTGAGTTAACGCATAAGCGCCGTCTGTCAGCATTAGGACCGGGCGGATTGACACGTGAGCGTGCCGGAATGGAAGTGCGTGACGTTCACTACTCCCACTATGGCCGTATGTGTCCGATTGAAACGCCTGAGGGCCCGAACATCGGTTTGATCAACTCACTATCATCTTATGCAAAAGTAAACCGTTTTGGCTTTATTGAAACGCCATATCGCCGCGTTGATCCTGAAACAGGGAAGGTAACGGGCAGAATCGATTACTTAACTGCTGATGAAGAGGATAACTATGTTGTCGCTCAAGCAAACGCTCGTCTTGATGACGAAGGCGCCTTTATTGATGACAGCATCGTAGCTCGTTTCCGCGGGGAGAACACTGTTGTTTCCAGAAACCGTGTAGACTACATGGATGTATCGCCTAAGCAGGTTGTATCTGCTGCGACAGCATGTATCCCGTTCTTAGAAAACGATGACTCCAACCGTGCCCTCATGGGAGCGAACATGCAGCGTCAGGCTGTGCCTTTGATGCAGCCAGAAGCGCCATTCGTTGGAACTGGTATGGAATACGTATCAGGAAAAGACTCTGGTGCCGCTGTAATTTGTAAACACCCTGGTATCGTTGAACGCGTAGAAGCGAAAAACGTTTGGGTTCGACGTTATGAAGAAGTAGACGGTCAAAAAGTAAAAGGAAACCTGGATAAATACAGCCTGCTGAAATTTGTCCGCTCTAACCAAGGTACGTGCTACAACCAGCGTCCGATCGTAAGTGTCGGCGATGAAGTGGTAAAAGGAGAAATCCTTGCTGACGGTCCTTCTATGGAGCTTGGTGAACTTGCACTTGGCCGTAACGTAATGGTCGGCTTCATGACATGGGATGGTTACAACTATGAGGATGCCATCATCATGAGTGAACGCCTTGTAAAGGATGATGTTTATACATCTATCCACATTGAAGAATACGAATCAGAAGCACGTGATACGAAACTTGGACCTGAAGAAATCACTCGCGATATTCCAAACGTCGGTGAAGATGCGCTTCGCAATCTTGATGACCGCGGAATCATCCGTATCGGGGCAGAAGTAAAAGACGGAGATCTTCTTGTTGGTAAAGTAACGCCTAAAGGCGTAACTGAACTGACTGCTGAAGAACGCCTGCTTCACGCCATCTTTGGCGAGAAAGCCCGCGAGGTTCGTGATACTTCTCTTCGTGTGCCTCACGGCGGCGGAGGAATTATCCATGACGTTAAAGTTTTCAACCGTGAAGACGGAGACGAACTTCCTCCAGGTGTGAACCAGTTAGTACGCGTATATATCGTTCAGAAACGTAAGATTTCTGAAGGGGATAAAATGGCCGGTCGTCACGGTAACAAAGGTGTTATCTCTAAGATTCTTCCTGAAGAGGATATGCCTTACCTTCCTGACGGCACACCAATTGATATCATGCTTAACCCGCTGGGCGTACCATCACGTATGAACATCGGGCAGGTATTGGAACTTCATATGGGTATGGCCGCTCGTTACCTCGGCATTCACATTGCATCTCCTGTATTTGACGGAGCTCGAGAAGAGGATGTCTGGGAAACACTTGAAGAAGCCGGCATGTCTCGTGACGCCAAAACAGTGCTTTACGACGGACGTACTGGAGAGCCGTTTGATAACCGCGTATCTGTCGGTATCATGTATATGATCAAACTGGCTCACATGGTTGACGATAAACTTCATGCGCGTTCTACAGGCCCTTACTCACTTGTTACGCAGCAGCCTCTTGGCGGTAAAGCTCAATTTGGCGGACAGCGTTTCGGTGAGATGGAGGTTTGGGCACTTGAAGCTTACGGTGCGGCTTACACTCTTCAAGAAATTCTGACTGTTAAGTCTGATGACGTGGTTGGGCGTGTGAAAACATACGAAGCCATCGTTAAAGGCGACAATGTTCCTGAACCAGGTGTTCCGGAATCATTCAAAGTGTTAATCAAAGAACTTCAAAGCTTAGGTATGGATGTCAAAATCCTTTCTGGTGATGAAGAAGAAATAGAAATGAGAGATTTAGAAGACGAAGAAGATGCGAAACAAGCTGACGGCCTGGCATTATCAGGTGATGAAGAGCCGGAAGAAACAGCATCTGCAGACGTTGAACGTGATGTAGTAACAAAAGAATAATCTCTAGTTATAAAGGCAAGTGACATCGGTTAATCCGAAGATAAAAAGGGAGGTAGGCCCCTTGCTAGATGTGAACAATTTTGAGTATATGAACATCGGTCTTGCTTCACCGGATAAAATCCGTTCATGGTCTTTTGGTGAAGTGAAAAAGCCTGAAACGATAAACTATCGTACGTTAAAACCTGAAAAGGACGGTCTATTCTGCGAACGCATTTTCGGACCGACTAAGGACTGGGAATGTCATTGCGGGAAGTACAAGCGAGTTCGTTATAAAGGCGTAGTTTGTGACCGCTGCGGAGTCGAAGTAACACGGGCTAAAGTCCGTCGTGAGAGAATGGGGCACATTGAACTGGCTGCCCCAGTTTCCCACATTTGGTATTTCAAAGGTATTCCAAGCCGTATGGGTCTTGTGCTGGATATGTCACCTCGTGCTTTAGAAGAAGTGATTTACTTTGCTTCTTACGTTGTAACTGACCCGGCAAATACACCGCTTGAAAAGAAACAGCTTCTGTCTGAGAAAGAATACCGTGCTTATCTTGATAAATACGGTAATAAATTCCAAGCATCTATGGGTGCTGAAGCAATTCATAAACTTCTTCAAGATATCGATCTTGTAAAAGAAGTTGATATGTTAAAAGAAGAGCTGAAAACTTCACAAGGACAACGACGTACTCGTGCGATCAAACGTCTTGAAGTTTTAGAAGCCTTCCGTAACTCAGGAAACAAGCCTTCTTGGATGATCCTTGATGTGCTTCCTGTTATTCCT
Source organism: Bacillus sp. JS (assembly GCF_000259365.1). Classification (NCBI taxonomy): domain Bacteria; kingdom Bacillati; phylum Bacillota; class Bacilli; order Caryophanales; family Bacillaceae; genus Bacillus; species Bacillus sp. JS. The sequence goes on from NC_017743.1 coordinate 126,324, forward strand.
CCGGAGCTTAGACCGATGGTTCAGCTAGATGGCGGACGTTTTGCGACTTCTGATTTGAACGATCTTTATCGTCGTGTCATCAACCGTAACAATCGTTTGAAACGCCTTCTGGACCTTGGTGCGCCAAGCATCATCGTTCAAAACGAAAAGCGTATGCTTCAAGAGGCTGTCGATGCCTTAATTGACAACGGCCGCCGCGGACGCCCTGTAACAGGTCCTGGTAACAGACCGTTAAAATCTCTTTCTCACATGTTGAAAGGGAAGCAAGGCCGTTTCCGTCAAAACCTTCTTGGTAAACGTGTCGATTACTCCGGACGTTCTGTAATCGTTGTTGGTCCTCATTTGAAAATGTACCAATGCGGATTACCGAAGGAAATGGCGCTTGAACTCTTCAAGCCTTTCGTTATGAAAGAACTTGTTGAAAAGGGTCTTGCTCACAACATTAAGAGTGCGAAACGCAAAATTGAGCGCGTACAGCCTGAAGTTTGGGATGTATTAGAATCAGTTATTAAGGAGCACCCAGTACTGCTGAACCGTGCCCCTACACTTCACAGATTAGGTATTCAGGCGTTTGAACCAACGCTTGTTGAAGGACGCGCAATCCGCCTTCACCCGCTCGTATGTACAGCTTACAACGCTGACTTTGACGGTGACCAAATGGCGGTTCACGTACCATTATCTGCTGAAGCACAAGCTGAAGCACGCATCTTGATGCTTGCTGCTCAAAACATCTTGAACCCTAAAGATGGTAAACCGGTTGTAACTCCGTCTCAGGATATGGTACTTGGTAACTATTACCTGACACTTGAGCGTGCCGGTGCTGTCGGTGAAGGTATGGTCTTCAAGAATACAGACGAAGCGCTTCTTGCTTATCAAAACGGATATGTTCACCTTCATACGAGAGTAGCTGTTGCAGCTAACTCCCTTAAGAATGTGACATTTACCGAAGAACAGCGCTCAAAATTGTTAATTACAACTGTCGGTAAGCTTGTCTTCAATGAAATTCTTCCGGAATCATTCCCTTACATGAATGAACCAACGAAGAGCAACATTGAAGAGAAAACACCTGACCGTTTCTTCTTGGAAAAAGGTGCTGACGTTAAAGCTGTCATCGCACAGCAGCCAATCAATGCACCGTTCAAAAAAGGTATTCTGGGTAAAATCATCGCGGAAATCTTTAAACGATTCCATATCACGGAAACGTCTAAAATGCTTGACCGCATGAAAAACCTAGGTTTCAAATATTCAACAAAAGCTGGTATTACAGTTGGGGTTTCTGACATCGTCGTACTCGATGATAAACAAGAAATTCTTGAAGAAGCGCAAAGCAAAGTTGACAACGTTATGAAGCAGTTCCGCCGCGGTCTTATCACTGAAGAAGAACGCTATGAGAGAGTCATCTCTATCTGGAGTGCTGCAAAAGACGTTATCCAAGGCAAACTGATGAAATCACTTGATGAACTCAACCCGATCTACATGATGAGTGACTCTGGTGCCCGTGGTAACGCATCTAACTTTACGCAGCTTGCCGGAATGCGCGGCCTGATGGCCAACCCGGCTGGACGTATCATTGAGTTGCCGATCAAATCAAGTTTCCGTGAAGGTCTGACAGTATTGGAGTACTTTATCTCCACACACGGTGCGCGTAAAGGTCTTGCCGATACCGCTCTTAAAACTGCTGACTCAGGTTACCTTACACGCCGTCTCGTTGACGTTGCGCAGGATGTTATCATCCGTGAAACTGATTGCGGAACTGACCGAGGCATTCTTGCTAAGCCTCTTAAAGAAGGAACTGAAACAATTGAGCGCTTAGAAGAACGCTTAATCGGCCGTTTTGCACGAAAACAAGTGAAGCACCCTGAAACAGGTGAAGTGCTTGTGAATGAAAACGAACTAATCGATGAAGATAAGGCGCTGGAGATTGTCGAAGCTGGCATTGAAGAAGTGTGGATCCGTTCTGCCTTCACATGTAATACGCCTCATGGTGTATGTAAACGATGCTATGGCCGAAATCTTGCAACTGGCTCCGATGTTGAAGTCGGTGAAGCTGTCGGAATCATTGCTGCCCAATCAATCGGTGAGCCTGGTACACAGTTAACAATGCGTACATTCCATACAGGCGGGGTTGCCGGAGACGATATCACACAGGGTCTTCCGCGTATCCAAGAGCTTTTCGAAGCGCGTAATCCGAAAGGTCAGGCAACAATTACAGAAATCGACGGTACAGTCGTTGAGATTAATGAAGTTCGTGATAAGCAGCAGGAAATTGTGGTTCAAGGCGCAGTGGAAACACGTTCTTATACGGCACCTTACAACTCCCGCCTGAAAGTAGCGGAAGGAGATAAAATTACTCGTGGCCAAGTACTGACAGAAGGTTCAATCGATCCGAAAGAACTTCTTAAAGTGACTGACCTGACGACTGTTCAAGAGTATCTTCTCCATGAGGTTCAAAAGGTTTACCGTATGCAGGGTGTTGAAATCGGTGATAAACACGTAGAAGTAATGGTTCGCCAGATGCTTCGTAAAGTACGCGTAATTGATGCCGGTGACACTGATGTGCTTCCAGGTACATTGCTTGACATCCACCAATTTACTGAAGCGAACAAAAAGGTGTTGCTCGAAGGCAATCGACCTGCTACAGGCCGTCCTGTCTTACTCGGTATTACAAAAGCATCTCTTGAAACTGATTCATTCTTATCTGCTGCTTCCTTCCAGGAAACAACGCGTGTCCTTACAGATGCAGCGATCAAAGGTAAGCGTGACGAGCTTCTCGGCTTGAAAGAGAATGTTATCATCGGTAAACTTGTTCCAGCTGGTACAGGAATGATGAAATACCGTAAAGTAAAACCAGTATCAAATGTTCAGCCGACTGACGATATGGTTCCGGTTGAATAACTGATTTCATTCTGCTGAAAGACTGTTTTTGCAGTCTTTCAGCAGATATATTTATTAAAAAGTCACTCTATGAGAAGATAGAAACTAAAAAATGTCATACCTTGTTGACATTCGTCTTCTAGAATGATAATATAACCAAGGTGCTCGAAATAAACCTGTTACTTTGGAGGATATGTTTATGTCTTATGATAAAGTATCACAGGCCAAATCAATTATTATTGGTACGAAGCAAACAGTGAAAGCTCTAAAGCGAGGTTCAGTAAAGGAAGTAGTCGTTGCAAAGGACGCAGATCCGATACTCACGTCAAGTGTTGTTTCACTTGCGGAAGATCAAGGTATCTCTGTCTTAATGGTTGAATCCATGAAAAAGCTCGGCAAAGCCTGCGGAATTGAGGTAGGAGCAGCCGCTGTTGCCATTATTTTATAACGTACTTTTGTTTTTGCGTAAGATTCAATCTTGTGTAAAGACATTGTTTTTTGCCTTTTGATGAACCACCTGGGTATGTGGGTTATAAAACGTAATGAAGGGAGGAAAAAATCATGCCTACAATTAATCAGCTAATTCGCAAAGGACGCGTGAGTAAAGTAGAAAACTCAAAGTCTCCTGCACTTAACAAAGGATACAACAGCTTTAAAAAAGAGCACACTAACGTATCTTCTCCACAAAAACGCGGGGTATGTACTCGTGTTGGTACAATGACACCGAAAAAACCGAACTCAGCACTTCGTAAATATGCTCGTGTTCGTTTGACTAACGGAATCGAGGTTACTGCTTACATTCCTGGTATCGGTCACAACCTGCAAGAGCACAGTGTTGTACTTATCCGCGGTGGACGTGTAAAAGACTTACCAGGGGTACGTTACCACATCGTTCGTGGTGCGCTTGATACTGCTGGAGTTGAAAACCGTGCACAAGGCCGTTCTAAATACGGTACGAAAAAACCTAAAGCAAAATAATAAACGAAAATACGCATAATTGATGAAGGGAGGATATTCAGATGCCACGTAAAGGTCCTGTAGCAAAAAGAGATGTTTTACCTGATCCGATTTACAACTCTAAGCTTGTATCTCGTCTAATCAACAAAATGATGATCGATGGTAAAAAAGGTAAGTCTCAAACAATCCTATACAAGTCATTCGATATCATTAAAGAACGTACTGGCAATGATGCAATGGAGGTTTTCGAACAAGCATTGAAAAACATCATGCCTGTACTTGAAGTAAAAGCACGCCGTGTAGGTGGTGCGAACTACCAAGTTCCTGTAGAAGTTCGTCCTGAACGTCGTACGACTCTTGGACTTCGCTGGTTAGTAAACTACGCTCGTCTTCGTGGAGAAAAAACGATGGAAGAGCGTTTAGCTAACGAAATCCTTGACGCAGCTAACAACACTGGTGCTGCTGTTAAGAAACGTGAAGATACTCATAAGATGGCTGAAGCAAACAAAGCATTTGCTCACTATCGTTGGTAGGATTTATATACTAAAAAACACAATTTCCCAATAAGGAAGGAGAAATTACCCAATGGCAAGAGAGTTCTCCTTAGACAAAACTCGTAATATCGGGATCATGGCTCACATTGATGCCGGTAAAACGACTACTACAGAACGTATCTTGTTCTATACTGGTCGTATCCACAAAATTGGTGAAACTCATGAAGGAGCTTCACAAATGGACTGGATGGAGCAGGAACAAGAACGTGGTATCACAATCACTTCCGCTGCGACAACTGCACAGTGGAAAGGATACCGCGTAAACATCATCGATACTCCAGGACACGTAGACTTCACAGTTGAAGTTGAACGTTCTCTTCGTGTACTTGATGGTGCTGTTGCTGTACTTGATGCGCAATCAGGCGTTGAGCCTCAAACAGAAACTGTTTGGCGTCAGGCAACAACTTACGGAGTACCGCGTATCGTTTTTGTTAACAAAATGGACAAAATCGGTGCAGACTTCCTTTACTCTGTAGGAACTTTAAGAGATCGTCTTCAAGCAAACGCTCATGCAATTCAATTGCCGATCGGTGCTGAAGATAATTTCGAAGGTATCATCGACCTTGTAGAAAACGTTGCGTATTTCTACGAAGATGACCTCGGAACTCGTTCTGATGCAAAAGAAATCCCTGAAGAGTATAAAGAGCAAGCTGAAGAGCTTCGCAACAGCCTTATTGAAGCTGTATGTGAGCTTGATGAAGAGCTTATGGATAAATACCTTGAGGGTGAAGAAATCACAATTGACGAGTTAAAAGCAGGTATCCGTAAAGGTACATTAAATGTTGAATTCTACCCTGTTCTTGTTGGTTCTGCCTTCAAAAACAAAGGTGTTCAACTCGTACTTGATGCTGTTCTTGACTACCTTCCTGCACCAACTGACGTTGCTGCAATCAAAGGTACACGTCCTGATACAAATGAAGAGATTGAGCGTCATTCTTCTGATGAAGAGCCATTCTCTGCATTAGCATTTAAAGTTATGACTGACCCTTACGTTGGTAAGTTGACGTTCTTCCGTGTGTACTCTGGAACACTTGATTCCGGTTCATACGTGAAAAACTCTACTAAAGGCAAACGTGAGCGTGTTGGACGTATTCTTCAAATGCACGCTAACAGCCGTGAAGAAATCTCTACTGTATACGCAGGGGATATCGCAGCTGCTGTAGGTCTAAAAGATACAACTACTGGAGATACTCTATGTGATGAGAAGGATCTTGTTATCCTTGAGTCAATGGAATTCCCAGAACCAGTTATCGACGTTGCTATTGAGCCTAAATCAAAAGCTGACCAAGATAAAATGGGTATCGCTTTAGCGAAACTTGCTGAAGAAGATCCTACATTCCGTACTCAAACAAACCCAGAAACTGGCCAAACGATCATCTCTGGTATGGGTGAACTTCACCTTGATATCATTGTTGACCGTATGAAGCGCGAATTTAAAGTAGAAGCCAATGTTGGTGCTCCTCAAGTTGCGTACCGTGAAACATTCCGTACCGGTGCAAAAGTTGAAGGTAAATTCGTACGTCAGTCTGGTGGACGCGGTCAGTTCGGACACGTTTGGATCGAATTCGAACCAAACGAAGAAGGCGCGGGCTTTGAATTTGAAAATGCGATTGTTGGTGGGGTCGTTCCTCGTGAATACATCCCAGCTGTTCAAGCAGGTCTGGAAGATGCACTTGAAAATGGTGTACTAGCAGGCTTCCCGCTTATCGACATTAAAGCTAAACTTTTCGACGGTTCTTACCATGATGTTGACTCAAACGAAATGGCATTTAAAGTTGCTGCTTCTATGGCATTGAAAAATGCAGTCAGCAAATGTAACCCAGTTCTTCTTGAACCAATCATGAAAGTAGAAGTGGTTATTCCAGAAGAATACATGGGAGATATCATGGGTGATATCACTTCACGTCGCGGACGCGTAGAAGGTATGGAAGCACGCGGTAACGCTCAAGTTGTTCGTGCTATGGTTCCTCTTGCTGAAATGTTCGGTTACGCTACTGCACTTCGTTCTAATACGCAAGGTCGCGGTACGTTCACTATGTTCATGGATCACTACGAAGAAGTGCCGAAAAGCGTTTCTGAAGAAATTATCAAAAAAAATAAAGGCGAATAATTGATTTTGCCGCTTAACTCAAGTATAACTACTATTGTAAGATGAGGAAGTGAAAGCTTTCTTTCACTTCCTATCACTCTATACATTACTAATTAAAAGCTCTTAAGGAGGATTTTAGAATGGCTAAAGAAAAATTCGACCGTTCCAAATCACATGCCAATATTGGTACAATTGGACACGTTGACCATGGTAAAACAACTTTAACTGCTGCTATCACAACAGTACTTCATAAGAAATCTGGTAAAGGTACAGCTATGGCGTACGATCAAATTGATGGTGCTCCAGAAGAACGTGAGCGCGGTATCACAATCTCTACTGCACACGTTGAGTACGAAACTGAAACTCGTCACTATGCACACGTTGACTGCCCAGGACACGCTGACTATGTTAAAAACATGATCACTGGTGCTGCGCAAATGGACGGAGCTATCCTTGTAGTATCTGCTGCTGATGGCCCAATGCCACAAACTCGTGAGCACATCCTTCTTTCTAAAAACGTTGGTGTACCATACATCGTTGTATTCTTAAACAAATGCGACATGGTAGACGACGAAGAGCTTCTTGAACTAGTTGAAATGGAAGTTCGCGATCTTCTTAGCGAATACGACTTCCCTGGTGATGATGTACCAGTAATCAAAGGTTCTGCTCTTAAAGCTCTTGAAGGTGACGCTGAGTACGAAGCTAAAATCTTCGAACTTATGGATGCGGTTGATGAGTACATCCCAACTCCAGAACGCGACACTGAAAAACCATTCATGATGCCAGTTGAGGACGTATTCTCAATCACTGGTCGTGGTACAGTAGCGACTGGCCGTGTAGAACGCGGACAAGTTAAAGTCGGTGACGAAGTTGAAATCATCGGTCTACAAGAAGAGAACAAGAAAACAACTGTTACAGGTGTTGAAATGTTCCGTAAGCTTCTTGATTATGCTGAAGCTGGTGACAACATTGGTGCCCTTCTTCGTGGTGTATCTCGTGAAGAAATCCAACGTGGTCAAGTACTTGCTAAACCAGGTACAATCACTCCACACAGCAAATTCAAAGCTGAAGTTTACGTTCTTTCTAAAGAAGAGGGTGGACGTCACACTCCATTCTTCTCTAACTACCGTCCTCAGTTCTACTTCCGTACAACTGACGTAACTGGTATCATCCATCTTCCAGAAGGCGTAGAAATGGTTATGCCTGGAGATAACACTGAAATGAACGTTGAACTTATCTCTACAATCGCTATCGAAGAAGGAACTCGTTTCTCTATTCGTGAAGGCGGACGTACTGTTGGTTCAGGCGTTGTTTCTACAATCACTGAGTAATAGTATGATTTTAAACGAGACCCACTGTGGGTCTCGTTTTTTGTTTGCTTATCTTTTTCTTGTATAATAGGATCTATCATATTCGAGGGGCTACTATCTATGATTCCTGAAAAGAGATCAATCGCAATCATGAAAGAACTGAGCATTGAAAATACAAAGCAAATGCTGATGATTAATGGAGTTGATATTGAAAATCCATTGCTGCTTTTTTTACATGGCGGGCCGGGTACGCCGCAAATCGGATACATTAGACATTATCAAAAAGAGCTGGAACGGTATTTCACTGTAGTTCATTGGGATCAGAGAGGATCAGGGCTTTCATATTCTAAACGAATTTCACAACACTCCATGACAATAAATCACTTCATTAAAGATACAATCCACGTCACTCAATGGCTCTTAGCTCACTTTTCAAAAACAAAACTATATCTGGCCGGTCATTCTTGGGGGTCAATGCTGGCGCTTCATGCAGTGCAGCAGCGCCCGGACTTGTTTTACGCTTATTATGGAATCAGTCAGGTTGTCAGCCCTCACGATGAAGAATCAACTGCTTATCGACATATTCGTAAAATTTCTGAAGCAAAGAAAGCCAGCATATTATCTTTGCTCACACGTTTCATTGGGGCTCCGCCTTGGAAGCAGGATATCCAGCTTCTTATCTATCGATTTTGCGTTGAGGTAAGCAGAGGAGGATTCACTCGCCTGCATCGGCATTCTCTTGCTGTTTTATTTCAAATGCTTACTGGTAATGAATATGGTGTGCGAAACATTCATAGCGTCCTCAATGGACTGCGCTTCAGCAAAAAACATTTAACAGATGAGTTGTACAGGTTTAATGCATTTAGATCTGTTCCTTCTATTAAAGTACCGTGTGTTTTCATTTCAGGGAAACATGACTTAATTGTTCCAGCTGAAATATCGAAACAGTATTATCAAGAACTCGTGGCGCCCGAAAAGCGCTGGGTTCAATTTGAGAATTCAGCTCATACCCCGCATATTGAGGAGCCGTCATTATTCGCTAGTACACTAAGTCGTCATGCACGGTACCATTTATGATAGGTCCTTGATAAATAAGAAAAACCCCTGTATAATATAAAAAGTGTGCAAACCATGCATATTTTAAATAAGTCTTGCAACATACGCCTATTTTCTGTATAATGGTGTATGTTGGTCTTTGACTGCGATGAAGTGAGAGGTTGCTGACACACCCGGCCGCTTTGCCATGGCAAGGTGTTCAGGTTTTTCTCACGGAGAACTGTCTAACGTGATGTAGGCGAAAAGGAGGGAAAATAATGGCAAAACAAAAAATTCGTATTCGTTTGAAAGCATATGATCATAGAATCCTTGATCAATCTGCAGAGAAGATTGTTGAAACGGCAAAACGTTCTGGTGCCAGCGTATCTGGTCCGATTCCGTTGCCAACTGAAAAATCAGTTTACACAATCCTTCGTGCGGTGCACAAATACAAAGATTCTCGTGAGCAATTTGAAATGCGTACACATAAACGTTTAATCGACATTGTGAACCCAACACCACAAACTGTTGATGCTCTTATGCGATTAGACTTACCATCTGGTGTCGATATCGAAATTAAACTTTAATTCTAAAATATAGAATGATCTTAATAGGAGGTGTGACGAATGACCAAAGGAATCTTAGGAAGAAAAATTGGTATGACGCAAGTATTCGCTGAGAACGGTGATCTTATTCCGGTAACTGTTATCGAGGCTGCTCCAAACGTTGTTCTTCAAAAGAAAACAGCTGAAAACGACGGTTACGAAGCAATCCAGCTTGGTTTTGACGACAAGCGTGAAAAGCTTTCTAACAAACCTGAAAAAGGGCACGTTGCAAAAGCGGAAACTGCTCCTAAGCGCTTCGTTAAAGAATTACGCGGAGTGGAAATGGATGCGTATGAAGTTGGTCAGGAAGTCAAGGTTGAAATTTTCTCTGCTGGAGAAATCGTAGATGTAACAGGAGTATCTAAAGGTAAAGGTTTCCAAGGTGCGATCAAGCGCCACGGACAATCTCGCGGACCTATGTCTCACGGTTCACGCTACCACCGTCGTCCTGGTTCAATGGGACCTGTAGATCCTAACCGTGTATTCAAAGGTAAATTATTACCTGGACGTATGGGCGGAGAGCAAATCACTGTTCAAAACCTTGAAATCGTAAAAGTTGATGCAGAACGCAATCTTCTTTTGATCAAAGGTAACGTACCTGGTGCGAAGAAAACTTTAATCACTGTTAAAAGTGCTGTTAAATCTAAATAACTCTCTTAGGAAAGGAGGAAATTGATCATGCCAAAAGTAGCATTATACAACCAAAACGGTTCTACTGCTGGTGACATCGAATTAAATGCTTCTGTATTTGGTATCGAACCAAATGAGAGTGTTGTATTCGACGCTATTCTTATGCAAAGAGCTTCCTTACGTCAAGGAACTCACAAAGTAAAAAATCGTTCTGAAGTACGCGGCGGAGGTCGTAAACCATGGCGTCAAAAAGGTACTGGACGTGCCCGTCAAGGTTCAATCCGTTCACCGCAATGGCGCGGAGGTGGTGTCGTATTCGGCCCAACACCACGCAGCTATTCTTATAAATTACCTAAAAAAGTTCGCCGCTTGGCAATCAAATCAGTATTGTCTTCTAAAGTGAACGACAACAACATCATCGTTCTTGAAGATCTTACTCTTGATACGGCTAAAACAAAAGAAATGGCAGCTATCCTTAAAGGATTATCTGTTGAGAAAAAAGCTTTAATCGTAACTGCGGATGCAAACGAAGCAGTAGCTTTATCTGCTCGTAACATTCCTGGAGTTACTGTTGTTGAAGCTAACGGAATCAACGTTTTAGACGTTGTCAACCACGAGAAGCTTCTGATTACAAAAGCAGCGGTTGAAAAAGTAGAGGAGGTGCTTGCATAATGAAAGATCCTCGTGATGTTCTAAAGCGCCCCGTCATTACTGAACGTTCTGCTGATTTAATGACTGAAAAGAAATATACTTTTGAAGTTGATGTAAGAGCTAACAAAACAGAAGTGAAAGACGCGGTTGAAAGCATCTTTGGAGTGAAAGTTGACAAAGTCAACATCATGAACTACAAAGGTAAATCAAAACGTGTTGGACGCTACACTGGTATGACTAGCCGTCGCAGAAAAGCGATCGTAAAACTTACTGCAGACAGCAAAGAAATCGAAATTTTTGAAGCTTAATTATCTGTAAAAAGAAGGAGGGAAATTCAAAATGGCGATTAAAAAGTATAAACCGACCTCTAATGGACGTCGTGGCATGACAACTTCAGATTTTGCTGAAATCACGACTGACAAGCCGGAAAAATCCTTGCTTGCTCCCCTTCACAAAAAAGGCGGACGTAACAACCAAGGTAAATTGACTGTACGTCACCAAGGTGGCGGACATAAACGCCAATACCGTGTTATCGACTTCAAACGCGATAAAGATGGTATACCTGGACGCGTTGCTACAGTTGAATACGATCCAAACCGTTCAGCTAACATCGCTCTAATCAACTATGCAGACGGAGAAAAACGTTACATTCTTGCTCCTAAAGGAATTCAAGTGGGTACTGAAATCATGTCAGGTCCTGAAGCTGACATTAAAGTAGGTAATGCACTTCCACTTATCAACATCCCTGTTGGTACAGTTGTGCATAACATTGAATTAAAACCTGGTAAAGGCGGACAGCTTGTACGTTCAGCTGGTACATCTGCTCAGGTTCTTGGTAAAGAAGGTAAATACGTTCTTGTACGTCTTAACTCTGGTGAAGTTCGCATGATCCTTTCTGCTTGCCGTGCTTCTATCGGTCAAGTAGGTAACGAACAGCACGAACTTATCAACATTGGTAAAGCTGGACGTTCTCGCTGGAAAGGCATCCGTCCTACAGTTCGTGGTTCTGTAATGAACCCTAACGATCACCCACACGGTGGTGGTGAAGGACGTGCGCCAATCGGACGTAAATCACCAATGTCTCCATGGGGTAAACCAACTCTTGGATTCAAGACTCGTAAGAAAAAGAACAAATCCGATAAATTTATCGTACGTCGTCGTAAAAATAAATAACGGGGTTGTCTACGGTTCTTTTCGGACCGTAGTGCAATCACGAAGGGAGGTTCCAAAATGGCTCGCAGCTTAAAAAAAGGACCATTTGTCGATGGACACTTGATGACTAAAATCGAGAAATTAAATGAAACAGACAAGAAACAAGTCGTAAAAACTTGGTCTCGTCGTTCTACTATTTTCCCACAGTTTATTGGTCACACAATCGCAGTCTATGACGGACGTAAACACGTGCCTGTATTCATCTCTGAAGATATGGTAGGGCACAAGTTGGGTGAATTCGCTCCAACTCGTACGTACAAAGGTCATGCTAGTGATGACAAAAAAACAAGACGCTAAGAGAGGAGGCTTTTAAATGCAAGCTAAAGCTGTTGCAAGAACAGTCCGTATTGCTCCTCGTAAAGCACGTCTAGTAATGGACCTGATTCGAGGCAAGCAAGTAGGTGAGGCAGTATCAATCTTGAACCTTACACCAAGAGCTGCTTCTCCAATTATCGAGAAAGTATTAAAATCCGCTATTGCAAATGCTGAGCATAACTATGAAATGGACGTTAACAACCTGGTTATTTCTCAAGCATTCGTTGACGAAGGCCCTACGTTAAAAAGATTCCGCCCACGTGCTATGGGACGTGCGAGCCAAATCAACAAACGTACGAGCCACATTACAATCGTTGTATCAGAAAAGAAGGAGGGATAAGTAGTGGGTCAAAAGGTAAATCCAGTCGGTCTTCGTATCGGAGTCATTCGTGATTGGGAATCTAAGTGGTACGCTGGTAAAGATTACGCTGACTTCCTGCACGAAGATTTAAAAATTCGTGAATACATTAGCAAACGCCTTTCTGACGCTTCTGTTTCTAAAGTAGAAATCGAGCGTGCAGCAAACCGCGTTAACATTACGATCCACACAGCTAAGCCTGGTATGGTTATCGGTAAAGGCGGTTCTGAAGTCGAAGCACTTCGCAAAGCCCTTAACAGCCTTACTGGCAAGCGTGTACACATTAACATTCTTGAAATCAAAAGAGCAGATCTTGATGCACAGCTAGTTGCTGACAACATCGCTCGTCAATTAGAAAACCGTGTTTCTTTCCGCCGTGCGCAGAAACAACAAATTCAACGTACTATGCGTGCTGGAGCACAAGGTGTGAAAACAATGGTTTCTGGTCGTCTTGGCGGTGCAGATATCGCTCGTTCTGAATACTACAGTGAAGGAACTGTTCCATTGCACACATTACGTGCGGACATTGACTATGCAACATCTGAAGCTGATACTACTTACGGTAAGCTTGGTGTGAAAGTCTGGATCTATCGTGGAGAGGTTCTTCCTACTAAGAAGAAAACTGAGGAAGGAGGAAAATAATATGTTATTACCAAAACGCGTTAAATATCGCAGAGAGCATCGCGGAAAAATGCGTGGCCGTGCGAAAGGCGGTACTGAAGTACATTTCGGTGAATTCGGTATCCAAGCTCTTGAAGCTTCTTGGATCACTAACCGTCAAATCGAAGCTGCACGTATTGCGATGACTCGTTACATGAAACGTGGCGGTAAAGTTTGGATCAAAATTTTCCCTTCTAAACCTTACACTGCTAAACCACTTGAGGTACGTATGGGATCCGGTAAAGGGGCTCCAGAAGGTTGGGTAGCTGTTGTAAAACCGGGCAAAGTTTTATTTGAGATTTCTGGTGTGTCTGAAGAGGTTGCTCGTGAAGCGCTTCGTCTTGCATCTCACAAATTGCCAATTAAAACGAAGTTCGTAAAACGTGAAGAAATTGGTGGTGAATCAAATGAAAGCTAATGAAATTCGTGACCTTACCACTGCTGAAATTGAACAAAAAGTAAAGTCTCTTAAAGAAGAACTTTTCAATCTTCGCTTTCAATTAGCGACAGGACAACTTGAAAATACTGCTCGCATTCGTGAAGTGCGCAAAGCTATCGCGCGCATGAAAACTGTGATTCGTGAAAGAGAAATTGCTGCTAATAAATAATCACTGAGGGGAGGTCGTGAGCATGAGCGAACGTAACCAACGCAAGGTTTACCAAGGCCGTGTTGTTTCTGACAAAATGGATAAAACCATCACTGTTGTTGTTGAGACATACAAAAAACATACACTTTACGGTAAACGCGTAAAATACTCAAAAAAATTCAAAGCACATGATGAAAATAATCAAGCTAAAATCGGTGACATCGTTAAGATTATGGAAACTCGTCCATTGTCTGCAACTAAGCGTTTCCGTCTAGTTGAAGTTGTCGAAGAAGCTGTTATTATCTAATAAAGTTCGGAATTCTTTTTCCGAAGGGAGGTAACAAATAATGATTCAACAAGAGACTCGTTTAAAAGTAGCTGACAACTCTGGCGCACGTGAAGTACTTACTATTAAAGTTCTTGGTGGTTCTGGACGTAAAACAGCTAACATTGGTGATGTAATTGTTTGCACGGTTAAACAAGCAACACCAGGAGGCGTTGTCAAAAAAGGTGAAGTCGTAAAAGCTGTTATCGTTCGCACTAAAAGCGGAGCGCGCAGAAGTGATGGTTCATACATCAGCTTCGATGAGAATGCATGTGTTATCATCCGTGACGACAAGAGCCCACGCGGAACTCGTATCTTCGGACCAGTTGCTCGTGAATTGCGTGAAAACAACTTTATGAAAATTGTTTCTCTAGCTCCAGAAGTTATCTAATGAAATAAATGCCTTACTCAAGGAGGTGCGATCAGGATGCATGTAAAAAAAGGCGATAAAGTTATGGTTATCTCTGGTAAAGATAAAGGCAAACAAGGAACAATCCTTGCTGCTTTCCCTAAAAAGGACCGCGTTTTAGTTGAAGGTGTTAACATGGTAAAGAAACACTCTAAACCAACTCAAGCTAACCCTCAAGGCGGTATTTCTAATCAAGAGGCGCCAATTCATGTATCAAACGTTATGCCGCTCGATCCTAAAACAGGTGAAGTGACTCGCGTAGGATACAAAGTGGAAGATGGCAAAAAAGTTCGTGTTGCAAAAAAATCTGGGCAAGTTCTAGATAAATAGTATTAAAAGGAAGGGAGGTCTATCTCATGAACCGCCTTAAAGAAAAGTACAATAAAGAAATTGCACCTGCTTTAATGACTAAGTTCAACTATGATTCAGTCATGCAAGTGCCTAAAATCGAAAAAATCGTAATCAACATGGGTGTTGGTGACGCTGTTCAAAACGCAAAAGCAATCGACAGTGCTGTTGAAGAATTAACGTTTATCGCAGGTCAAAAACCTGTCGTTACTCGTGCGAAGAAATCAATTGCTGGATTCCGTCTTCGTGAGGGAATGCCTATCGGTGCGAAAGTAACTCTTCGCGGAGAGCGCATGTATGATTTCCTTGATAAACTTATTTCTGTATCTTTACCGCGTGTACGTGACTTCCGCGGGGTTTCTAAAAAATCTTTCGACGGTCGCGGTAACTACACACTTGGTATTAAAGAACAGTTAATCTTCCCTGAAATTGACTACGATAAAGTAACAAAGGTTCGAGGAATGGACATCGTTATCGTAACAACTGCTAATACTGACGAAGAAGCTCGTGAGCTATTAACTCAAGTAGGTATGCCGTTCCAGAAATAATCAATGAAAGGGAGGCGAAATCGTGGCTAAAAAGTCTATGATTGCGAAACAACAACGTACACCAAAGTTTAAAGTACAAGAGTACACACGCTGTGAACGCTGCGGACGTCCGCATTCAGTCATTCGTAAATTTAAACTTTGCCGTATTTGTTTCCGTGAGCTTGCATATAAAGGACAAATTCCTGGCGTGAAAAAAGCCAGCTGGTAATCCCCAAGAAAGGGAAGGAGGTAATTATATAATGGTTATGACAGATCCAATTGCAGATATGCTAACTCGTATTCGCAATGCAAACATGGTACGTCATGAGAAGCTTGAAATTCCTGCTTCTAAATTGAAAAGAGAAATTGCTGAAATTTTAAAGCGTGAAGGTTTCATTCGTGACGTTGAGTTCGTAGAAGACAGCAAACAAGGTATCATCCGCGTTTTCTTGAAATACGGACAAAACAACGAGCGCGTTATCACTGGTCTTAAAAGAATCAGCAAGCCTGGTTTGCGTGTTTATGCTAAATCTAATGAAGTACCTCGCGTACTTAACGGTCTTGGAATCGCGATTATTTCTACATCACAAGGTGTTTTAACGGACAAAGAAGCCCGTGCAAAACAAGCTGGTGGAGAAGTTCTAGCATACGTTTGGTAAGAAGTTTAACATGAATGGAGGTGTTTGGTATGTCTCGTGTAGGTAAGAAGCTACTTGAGATTCCTTCTGATGTTACAGTAACGTTAAATGATAACAACACTGTAGCTGTGAAAGGACCAAAAGGAGAATTAACTCGTACGTTTCACCCTGATATGGAGATTAAAGTAGAGGACAATGTGCTTACAGTCGTTCGTCCTTCTGATCAAAAAGAGCACCGTGCCCTGCATGGTACGACTCGCAGTCTGCTTGGCAACATGGTTGAGGGTGTATCTAAAGGATTTGAAAGAGGTTTGGAATTAGTCGGTGTCGGTTACCGTGCTTCTAAATCCGGAAATAAACTTGTTTTAAACGTTGGATACTCTCATCCTGTTGAGATCGTTCCTGAAGAAGGTATCGAAATCGAAGTCCCTTCTCAAACTAAAGTAGTTGTAAAAGGTACAGACAAAGAACGTGTAGGAGCTATTGCTGCTAACATCCGCGCTGTACGTTCTCCAGAGCCTTACAAAGGTAAAGGAATCCGCTACGAAGGTGAAGTTGTTCGCCGTAAAGAAGGTAAATCTGCTAAGTAAGATCGCTTAAAGTGAAGAAAGGAGTGACCTAGATGATTACGAAAACTAGCAAAAATGCTGCTCGTCTTAAAAGACACGCTCGTGTTCGCGCTAAACTTTCCGGTACTGCTGAAAGACCGCGTCTGAACGTTTTCCGTTCTAACAAGCACATTTACGCTCAAATCATCGATGATGTAAATGGTGTAACACTTGCTAGTGCATCTACTCTCGATAAAGACTTGAACGTTGAAAGCACTGGAGATACTTCTGCTGCTACTAAAGTTGGAGAATTAGTTGCAAAACGCGCTGCTGAAAAAGGCATTTCTGACGTAGTATTTGACCGTGGCGGATACTTATACCATGGACGTGTAAAAGCTTTGGCTGATGCCGCTCGTGAAGCTGGACTTAAATTTTAATAAAAGAAGGAGGGACACATGATTATGCGTCGTATTGACCCAAGCAAATTAGAGTTAGAAGAACGCTTAGTTACGGTTAACCGCGTAGCGAAAGTTGTTAAAGGTGGTCGTCGTTTCCGCTTCGCAGCTCTAGTCGTTGTCGGTGACAAAAACGGACACGTAGGATTCGGTACTGGTAAAGCACAAGAAGTACCAGAAGCGATCCGCAAAGCTGTTGAAGATGCGAAAAAGAATTTGATTGAAGTACCAATGGTTGGAACTACAATTCCACACGAAATCATCGGACGTTTCGGTGCAGGTAACATCTTGTTAAAACCTGCTTCTGAAGGTACTGGAGTTATCGCTGGAGGCCCTGTACGTGCGGTACTTGAGCTAGCTGGTGTAGCTGATATCCTTTCTAAGTCTTTAGGTTCTAACACACCGATCAACATGATTCGTGCAACACTTCAAGGTTTAAGTGAACTTAAACGTGCTGAAGACGTTGCGAAGCTTCGTGGAAAATCTGTAGAAGAACTGTTAGGATAAGGAGGGAACATTAATGGCTAAATTAGAAATTACCCTCAAACGAAGTGTAATCGGTCGCCCGGAAGACCAACGCGTTACTGTAAGAACACTTGGTTTAAAGAAAACAAACCAAACTGTTGTTCATGAAGACAACGCTGCGATCCGTGGCATGATTAATAAAGTATCTCATTTAGTTTCTGTTAAAGAACAATAAAAATATTTGATCGGATAAGGAGGTGTCCTAATGAAACTTCATGAATTAAAACCTTCAGAAGGTTCACGCAAAACGCGTAATCGCGTAGGTCGTGGTATTGGTTCTGGTAACGGTAAAACAGCTGGTAAAGGTCACAAAGGTCAAAACGCTCGTTCTGGCGGCGGTGTACGCCCTGGATTCGAGGGGGGACAAATGCCTTTATTCCAACGTCTTCCTAAACGCGGTTTCACTAACATCAACCGCAAGGAATACACTGTAGTCAACCTAGACAAATTGAACGGTTTTGCAGAAGGAACGGAAGTCACTCCTGAACTTCTTCTTGAGACTGGTGTTATTAGCAAACTTAATGCAGGAGTAAAGATTCTTGGCAACGGTAAATTAGAGAAAAAATTAACTGTAAAAGCCAATAAATTCTCTGCTTCTGCGAAAGAAGCTGTTGAAGCTGCTGGCGGTACAGCTGAGGTGATCTAACTTGTTTAAAACAATCTCCAACTTTATGCGTGTGAGTGATATCAGGAATAAAATCATATTCACTTTACTCATGCTTATCGTCTTTCGCATAGGTGCGTTTATTCCTGTGCCTTATGTTAACGCTGAAGTGTTACAGGCACAGTCTCAAATGGGTGTTTTTGATCTCCTTAATACATTTGGCGGCGGTGCGCTTTACCAATTTTCCATTTTTGCAATGGGAATTACTCCTTATATCACGGCTTCGATCATCATTCAGCTGCTTCAGATGGATGTTGTACCGAAGTTTACCGAGTGGTCTAAGCAAGGTGAAGTTGGCCGCCGTAAATTAGCTCAGTTCACAAGGTACTTTACGATTGTGCTTGGGTTCATCCAGGCGTTAGGTATGTCTTATGGATTCAACAATCTGGCAAACGGTATGCTGATCGAAAAATCCGGTGTATCGACATATCTTATTATTGCTTTAGTGCTCACTGGCGGAACTGCCTTTTTAATGTGGCTTGGGGAACAAATTACGTCTCATGGAGTAGGCAACGGAATATCGATCATTATCTTCGCGGGGATTGTGTCTAGTATTCCAAAAACAATTGGGCAAATATATGAGACTCAATTTGTCGGCAGCAACGATCAGTTGTTTATTCATATTGTGACAATCGCACTTCTTGTGATTGCGATTTTAGCAGTTATTGTTGGAGTTATTTTCATTCAGCAAGCCGTACGGAAAATTGCGATTCAATATGCTAAAGGCACAGGTCGTTCACCTGCTGGCGGAGGTCAGTCTACACACCTTCCATTGAAAGTGAATCCTGCAGGGGTTATTCCGGTAATCTTTGCGGTTGCGTTTTTGATAACGCCGCGGACGATCGCGTCATTCTTTGGAACAAACGATGTGACAAAGTGGATTCAAAACAACTTTGATAATACGCATCCGGTGGGGATGGCGATATATGTTGCGTTGATTATTGCCTTTACGTACTTTTATGCTTTTGTGCAGGTAAACCCTGAACAAATGGCTGATAACCTTAAAAAACAGGGTGGCTATATCCCGGGGGTTCGTCCAGGGAAAATGACTCAAGATAGAATTACGAGCATTTTGTATCGACTTACGTTTGTGGGTTCTATATTCTTAGCCGTGATTTCCATTCTTCCTATCTTTTTCATTCAATTCGCTGGATTGCCTCAAAGTGCACAAATTGGCGGAACATCTTTGTTAATTGTTGTCGGGGTAGCCTTGGAGACAATGAAACAACTAGAAAGCCAGTTGGTGAAACGAAACTACCGTGGATTTATGAAAAACTAGAGGAAATGGATTTATCCATTCCCTCTTAATAAAGAGAGGACGGGGGAAATCCGAATGAACTTAGTCTTAATGGGGCTTCCTGGTGCCGGCAAAGGCACACAGGGCGAACGAATTGTTGAGGATTATGGGATTCCTCATATCTCAACAGGAGATATGTTCCGTGCTGCTATGAAAGAAGAAACACCACTCGGACTCGAAGCAAAATCTTATATTGATAAGGGAGAGCTCGTACCTGACGAAGTCACAATCGGAATTGTAAAAGAAAGACTTGGCAAAGATGATTGTGAAAGAGGTTTTCTTCTGGACGGATTTCCGCGAACAGTCGCTCAAGCCGAAGCTCTTGAAGAAATTCTTGAGGAATACGGCAAGCCGATTGATTATGTCATTAACATTGAAGTCGACAAAGACGCTCTTATGGAACGTCTGACTGGACGCAGAATTTGCAGTGTTTGCGGCACAACCTATCATTTAGTTTTTAATCCGCCGAAAACGCCGGGTATTTGTGATAAAGACGGAGGCGAACTCTATCAACGGGCAGATGATAATGAGGAAACCGTCTCTAAACGGCTTGAGGTAAACATGAAGCAAACTCAGCCTTTACTGGATTTCTATTCAGAGAAAGGTTATCTTGCAAACGTGAATGGCCAACAGGACATTCAAGATGTTTATGCAGATGTGAAGGATCTTCTTGGAGGATTAAAAAAATGATTATCTGTAAAACCCCACGTGAACTTGGTATCATGCGGGAAGCAGGGCGAATCGTGGCTTTAACTCATGAAGAGTTAAAAAAGCACATTAAACCAGGAATCTCGACAAAAGAATTGGATCAAATTGCCGAACGTTTTATTAAGAAGCAGGGTGCAATCCCATCTTTTAAGGGGTATAATGGGTTTCGCGGGAGCATTTGCGTATCAGTTAATGAAGAACTCGTTCATGGCATTCCTGGCAGCAGGGTGCTGAAGGACGGTGACATCATCAGTATTGATATCGGTGCTAAATTAAGTGGTTATCATGGTGACTCTGCATGGACATATCCGGTAGGAAACATCAGCGATGATGACAAAAAACTTCTGGAAGTGACAGAGGAGTCTTTATATAAAGGCTTGCAGGAAGCAAAACCAGGTGAACGTTTGTCGAATATTTCCCACGCAATACAAACGTATGTCGAAAATGAGCAGTTTTCAGTTGTTAGGGAGTATGTCGGACATGGTGTTGGTCAAGACTTGCATGAGGACCCGCAAATTCCTCATTACGGTCCGCCCAACAAAGGACCACGGCTCAAACCTGGCATGGTTCTCGCTATTGAGCCTATGGTGAACGCTGGCAGCCGCTACGTGAAAACATTGGCTGATAACTGGACGGTTGTAACGGTAGATGGGAAAAAGTGTGCTCATTTTGAACATACGATTGCGATTACGGAAACGGGTTTTG
This sequence comes from Bacillus sp. JS, assembly GCF_000259365.1. Classification (NCBI taxonomy): domain Bacteria; kingdom Bacillati; phylum Bacillota; class Bacilli; order Caryophanales; family Bacillaceae; genus Bacillus; species Bacillus sp. JS. The sequence continues at coordinate 147,310 of NC_017743.1, forward strand.
ATATACTGACGAGAGTCTAGATGATGAAAATATTTCCGAAGACAGATGTTTTTTCGGCTTGATAGGGCAGAAAGCTTGGATGAACATTGGCAGGACTGAATTCATCTTGCCGCTTGTCATTGGAATTTTGACCATCATCAATGTACTAACAGCAGACGGAGAAAAGCGTACATTTCATTCTCCTAAGAAAAAGAATATCAATCATGTAACCCTTTATGATTGCGTATCTCCGGAAGTTCAGAACAGTATAAACGAAACAGGGCGTGTGACAAACTTCTTTTGAAATTTGTCAGAAAGCAAGTTACTGATTTGATGAAGGGAGAACACTTGAATGGCGAAAGACGATGTAATTGAAGTGGAAGGTACTATAGTCGAAACACTGCCAAACGCGATGTTCAAAGTTGAACTTGAAAATGGCCACACTGTTTTGGCTCATGTATCTGGTAAAATCCGCATGCACTTCATTCGCATTTTACCTGGAGACAAAGTTACGGTAGAATTATCTCCATATGACTTAACTCGTGGCAGGATTACGTACCGTTACAAATAAAGCACTCCGGAAACTGAAGGAGGTTGGAAACACATGAAAGTGAGACCATCAGTTAAACCAATCTGCGAAAAATGTAAAGTTATTCGCAGAAAAGGAAAAGTAATGGTGATCTGTGAAAATCCAAAGCATAAACAAAAACAAGGATAATTTATAAGGAGGTGCCCAGAGAATGGCTCGTATTGCTGGTGTAGATATCCCACGTGACAAACGTGTTGTTATTTCTTTAACATACATCTTCGGAATTGGCCGCACAACGGCTCAGCAAGTTTTAAAAGAAGCTGGAGTTTCAGAAGATACTCGTGTGCGCGATCTTACTGAAGAAGAACTTGGTAAAATCCGTGATATTATTGATAAACTGAAAGTAGAAGGTGACCTTCGCCGTGAAGTTTCTCTTAATATCAAACGTCTGATCGAAATCGGAAGCTACCGCGGAATCCGTCATCGCAGAGGATTACCTGTTCGCGGACAAAACTCTAAAAACAATGCGCGTACTCGTAAAGGTCCGCGTCGTACTGTAGCTAACAAGAAAAAATAAGTAAGGGAGGTTCTTAAACAATGGCTGCTGCTCGTAAATCTAACACGCGTAAACGTCGCGTGAAAAAGAATATTGAGTCTGGTATTGCTCATATTCGTTCAACTTTCAATAACACGATCGTTACGATCACTGACACTCATGGTAATGCTATTTCTTGGTCTAGTGCCGGAGCTTTAGGATTCAGAGGTTCTCGTAAATCTACTCCTTTCGCTGCGCAAATGGCTGCAGAAACAGCTGCTAAAGGTTCAATCGAACATGGTCTTAAAACTCTAGAGGTTACTGTTAAAGGACCTGGTTCAGGCCGTGAAGCTGCAATCCGTGCACTTCAAGCTGCTGGACTAGAAGTCACTGCTATCAGAGACGTAACTCCTGTTCCTCATAACGGATGCCGTCCACCAAAACGTCGCCGCGTGTAATTTGTTTGTATAGATTTTGTGTCCCTGTCAATAATGGGTTATGATACAGTTATTTATGAAACGAATGCACCGACTCGTTGCCTGAGCACATACGGGACTAAACAATGGGGAATTTCGGATGGAATCTCATATGATTCTATTCGAGGTTTCGACGTTTTGAAGGAGGGTTTTAAGTAATGATCGAGATTGAAAAACCAAAAATCGAAACGGTTGAAATCAGCGACGATGCCAAATTTGGTAAGTTTGTCGTAGAGCCACTTGAGCGTGGATATGGTACAACTCTGGGTAACTCCTTACGTCGTATCCTCTTATCCTCACTCCCTGGTGCCGCTGTAACATCAATCCAGATAGATGGTGTACTGCACGAATTCTCGACAATTGAAGGCGTTGTGGAAGATGTTACAACGATTATCTTACACATTAAAAAGCTTGCATTGAAAATCTACTCTGATGAAGAGAAGACGCTAGAAATTGATGTACAGGGTGAAGGAACTGTAACGGCAGCTGATATTACACACGATAGTGATGTAGAGATCTTAAATCCTGATCTTCATATCGCGACTCTTGGTGAGAATGCGAGTTTCCGAGTTCGCCTTACTGCTCAAAGAGGACGTGGGTATACGCCTGCTGACGCAAACAAGAGAGACGATCAGCCAATCGGCGTGATTCCGATCGATTCTATCTATACGCCAGTTTCTCGTGTATCTTATCAGGTAGAGAACACTCGTGTAGGCCAAGTTGCAAACTATGATAAACTTACACTTGATGTTTGGACTGATGGAAGCACTGGACCGAAAGAAGCAATTGCGCTTGGTTCAAAGATTTTAACTGAACACCTTAATATATTCGTTGGTTTAACTGACGAAGCTCAACATGCTGAAATCATGGTTGAAAAAGAAGAAGATCAAAAAGAGAAAGTTCTTGAAATGACAATTGAAGAATTGGATCTTTCTGTTCGTTCTTACAACTGCTTAAAGCGTGCGGGTATTAACACGGTTCAAGAGCTTGCGAACAAGACGGAAGAAGATATGATGAAAGTTCGGAATCTAGGACGCAAATCACTTGAAGAAGTGAAAGCGAAACTAGAAGAACTTGGACTCGGACTTCGCAAAGACGATTGACTAGTTTCCCTTGTGAACTAGGATTTTCGTGTGTTTATTATTCAGAAACAGCATTCCAATAAAGGAGGGGACATCACATGTCATACAGAAAACTAGGACGTACGAGTGCACAGCGTAAAGCTATGCTTCGTGATCTTACAACTGATTTGATCATCAACGAAAGAATCGAAACAACTGAAACACGTGCGAAAGAACTTCGCTCTGTAGTTGAAAAAATGATCACGCTTGGCAAACGCGGTGATCTTCACGCTCGCCGTCAAGCTGCTGCATACATCCGCAACGAGGTTGCAAACGAAGAAAATAACCAAGATGCACTTCAAAAATTATTCTCTGACATTGCAACTCGTTACGAGGAGCGCCAAGGCGGATACACACGTATTATGAAGCTTGGTCCTCGCCGTGGTGACGGAGCACCAATGGCAATTATCGAATTGGTTTAATCACATATTTTTGTGTGTCTAAAGAAGGGCGGGACAGTTTCTAACTGGATCTATGCCCTTTTTTTAGATACTGCAACTTTTTATATAGAGACAAGCAGAGCATTAGCTGAGAGGAGGCCGGTTTTCCATGAATCAGAATCAGTTGATATCGGTAGAGGATATCGTATTTCGATATCGGAAGGACGCAGAAAGACGAGCACTAGACGGCGTCTCCCTGCAGGTGTATGAGGGTGAATGGCTTGCAATTGTAGGTCATAACGGTTCAGGGAAATCAACACTGGCACGGGCATTGAATGGTTTAATTCTTCCTGAATCAGGCGACATTGAGGTTGCCGGGATTCAATTGACAGAGGAATCAGTTTGGGAAGTGCGTAAGAAGATAGGTATGGTCTTTCAAAATCCGGATAACCAATTTGTCGGAACGACTGTTCGCGATGATGTGGCTTTTGGTTTAGAAAACAATGGTGTACCGCGGGAAGAAATGATTGAGAGAGTAGACTGGGCAGTAAAACAGGTAAATATGCAAGATTTTCTCGATCAAGAGCCGCACCATCTCTCCGGAGGCCAAAAGCAGAGAGTTGCGATTGCGGGAGTTATTGCCGCACGTCCTGATATTATTATCTTAGATGAAGCAACATCCATGCTTGATCCGATCGGGCGAGAAGAAGTGCTTGAAACGGTAAGACATTTAAAAGAACAGGGAATGGCGACTGTCATATCCATTACACATGATCTGAATGAGGCAGCAAAAGCAGACAGGATCATTGTCATGAATGGCGGTAAAAAATATGCTGAAGGGCCGCCTGAAGAGATTTTTAAATTGAATAAAGAACTTGTTCAAATCGGGCTTGATTTACCCTTCTCATTCCAGCTTAGCCAGCTTTTAAGAGAAAATGGACTGGCTTTGGAAGAAAACCATTTGACTCAGGAAGGGCTGGTGAAAGAGCTATGGACATTACAATCAAAGATGTAGAGCATCGCTATCAGATGAAGACGCCGTTCGAGCGCCTGGCACTGTATGATATCACTGCATCGATTAAAGAAGGAAGCTACGTAGCCGTTATCGGACATACAGGCTCTGGCAAGTCCACTCTTCTTCAGCACTTAAATGGTCTCCTGAAGCCGACGAAGGGACAGCTATCACTAGGCAGCACTGTCATTCAGGCAGGGAAAAAGAATAAAGAGCTGAAAAAACTTCGTAAAAAAGTCGGAATCGTTTTCCAATTTCCTGAGCATCAATTATTCGAAGAAACAGTTCTTAAAGATATATCGTTCGGACCGATGAACTTTGGGGTTAAAAAAGAGGATGCTGAACAAAAAGCGAGGGAGATGCTGAAGCTTGTAGGTTTATCAGAAGAGCTTCTGGACAGATCCCCTTTTGAATTAAGCGGCGGACAAATGCGCAGAGTTGCAATTGCAGGCGTACTTGCAATGGATCCTGAGGTGCTTGTTCTGGATGAACCGACTGCAGGATTGGACCCAAGAGGGCGAAAAGAGATTATGGACATGTTTTATGAGCTTCATCAACGTGGGAACCTGACGACGATCCTTGTGACACACAGCATGGAGGATGCAGCTGCCTACGCTGATGAAATGATTGTTATGCATAAAGGAACGATACAAGCATCAGGCAGTCCGCGTGAACTGTTTTTAAAGGGTGAAGAGATGGCTGGCTGGGGGCTGGATCTTCCTGAAACGATAAAATTTCAAAGACATCTTGAAGCTGCACTAGGTGTGAAATTTAATGAGCCTATGCTCACAATAGAAGATGCCGCAGCTGAAATCCGTGCTCTTTTTCAGGGGGAGAAGACCTTATGATGGACAGCATGATTATCGGCAAGTATGTACCTGGCTCCTCACTTGTGCATCGGCTTGACCCTAGAACAAAGCTTATTACGATCTTTTTATTTGTCTGTATCGTATTCTTAGCCAATAATGTGCAGACATATGCGTTGCTTGGATTGTTTACAGTTGGCGTCGTTTCTTTAACAAGAGTTCCTTTCTCTTTTTTAATGAAAGGGCTGAAGCCTATCATTTGGATTGTCCTCTTTACGTTCCTTCTTCACATTTTTATGACACATGAAGGATCGGTTATCTTTCAAATAGGTTTTTTCAAAGTCTATGAGGGCGGTCTGGTTCAGGGGATATTCATTTCCCTTAGATTCGTCTATCTTATTTTAATCACAACCTTATTAACGCTTACGACAACACCGATTGAGATTACCGATGGAATGGAGCAGCTGCTGAATCCATTGAAAAAATTAAAGCTTCCTGTCCACGAGCTGGCCCTAATGATGTCCATTTCTTTGCGGTTTATTCCGACGCTGATGGAGGAAACAGATAAGATCATGAAGGCTCAGATGGCGCGAGGCGTTGATTTTACAAGCGGACCTGTTAAAGATAGGGTGAAGGCTATTGTTCCGCTTCTTGTCCCCCTTTTCGTCAGTGCTTTTAAACGTGCTGAAGAGCTTGCGGTGGCAATGGAAGCAAGAGGCTATCAGGGCGGAGAAGGACGTACGAAATATAGAAAGCTTGTATGGACAGGAAAAGACACTTCTGTCATTGCCAGCTTGATGATATTAGCTGCTTTGTTATTTTTCTTAAGGGCTTAGAGGTGCTGTATGAGACTGAAATGCACGATTTCTTATGACGGACATTTGTTTAACGGTTATCAGGTTCAGCCGGGCAAAAGAACGGTTCAGGATGAACTTGAGAAGGCTTTGGCTGTCCTGCATAAGTCAAAAGAAAGAATTCCTGTCGTTTCGTCTGGAAGAACAGATAGCGGGGTTCACGCAGCCGGACAGGTGATTCATTTTGACACTCCGCTGGCTATTCCGGCGGAAAGGTGGCCTTATGCCTTAAATGCACTGCTTCCGGACGATATCGCAGTCAAACAGGCAGAAATTACGGATGATGGGTTCCATGCACGATTTAGCGCAGTCAAAAAAGAATATCGCTATTTTGTATACACGGAGAAACACCCGGACGTATTTAAACGGCATTACGCTTACCATTTTTCATATCGCCTTAATGTGCAGGACATGAGAGAAGCGGCAAAGCATCTTATAGGGACACATGATTTTACGAGCTTTTGCGCGGCTAAAACAGAAGTGCAGGACAAGGTAAGAACGATTTACGAGCTTGATTGGACTGAGACGGATGACGGCCTGCAAATGCGGATCACAGGCAGCGGTTTCTTATATAATATGGTCAGAATTATTGTCGGTACTTTGCTTGATGCAGGTATTGGAAAAATTTCTCCCGATGATGTGAAATCCATGCTGGAAGCGAAGGATCGCGAAGCGGCAGGACGCACAGCACCGGGGCACGGGCTATATTTATGGAACGTTTACTATGACAACTAAACCAGGTGTATAATATTTTCTTGACAGAGTCTGCATAAAGTTATAAGATATCATATGGTATGTATTTCAACCCCACGATAAGCCCCGGAACTTATTGTGTTGTGAAATAGAACGTAATCGAAGTTTATTGAAAATGACAGATCATTTAGGAGGGAAATTCAATGCGTACAACACCTATGGCTAACGCAAGTACTATTGAACGCAAGTGGTTAGTTGTTGATGCTGCTGGCAAGACTTTAGGTCGTCTTTCTTCAGAAGTTGCAGCTATCCTTCGCGGAAAACACAAACCAACTTACACACCACACGTTGATACTGGAGATCATGTGATCATCATCAACGCTGAAAAAATCGAGTTAACTGGTAAAAAGTTAACTGACAAAATCTACTACCGTCACACTCAACATCCAGGCGGATTAAAATCAAGAACTGCTCTTGAAATGCGTACAAACTACCCTGAGAAAATGCTTGAGCTTGCTATCAAAGGCATGCTTCCAAAAGGTTCTCTAGGTCGTCAAATGTTCAAAAAATTGAACGTATACCGTGGTTCTGAGCATCCACACGAAGCACAAAAACCTGAAGTTTACGAACTTCGCGGTTAATTAAAAAGGAGGTTACCAATTTGGCACAGGTTCAATATTACGGTACTGGCCGTCGTAAAAGCTCTGTAGCGCGTGTGCGTTTAGTTCCAGGAGAAGGCCGTATCGTCGTTAATAATCGTGAAATCAGCGAACACATCCCATCTGCAGCTTTAATCGAAGATATCAAACAACCATTAACTTTGACTGAAACAGCTGGCACTTATGATGTTTTAGTAAACGTACATGGAGGCGGCTTATCTGGTCAAGCTGGAGCAATCCGTCACGGTATCGCTCGTGCATTGCTTGAAGCAGATCCAGAATACCGTACAACTCTTAAACGTGCAGGTCTTCTGACTCGTGACGCTCGTATGAAAGAACGTAAAAAATACGGTCTTAAAGGCGCTCGTCGTGCACCTCAGTTCTCAAAACGTTAATTTTGCGTTTTCAAAAAAGCTCTCGACCTTGTGTTGGGAGCTTTTTTCTTTTATTAGTTCCGCAACAAAAAATGGACGAATGACGTTTATAAACAAATTGCTTGCTTATAAACGGTCTCACTTGTAATAATCATAATATCGTTCATTTCATAATCATTAGAAATGTGGTCATTGTTTATAATCGTTACGTCGCCAGCTCAGCCCATTCTATCCCTGTCTCTCATCCGTTAAAGTCACTGCTGATTCTCATTTATTTCTTAGCCCAGAGGAACAATAGCTCTTTGCTAATGACATTACTTAAAGAAGCAAGTGTAAATGTAATGACGTAAATCACATATCTCCTTTGTGATTTTTTTGCGTTTTTATGAACTTTTTTCTAAATATGCAAAGGGAAAGCGTTATCAATCTAGAAATATTTGTTATACTCTATACATTAAAGTAAGGAGAAGATTCATGAATGCGTTAGTAGCTCATAATAGCAAAGCCTGGGATAAAAAAGTAGAAACAGGCAATGAATGGACTGTTGCTGTTGATCAGCAGGTTATCGAACAAGCGAAAAAAGGTAATTGGGATATAAGAGTAACACCAATGAAAGATGTACCGAAGGATTGGTTTCCGCCTGTCAAAGGTCTGAAAATACTCTGTTTAGCATCAGGCGGCGGCCAGCAAGGTCCAATTTTGGCAGCTGCGGGGGCGGATGTCACCGTATTAGATAACTCCGCAAAACAGCTGAATCAGGATAGAATGGTTGCTGAGCGAGATGGTCTCACAATACACACTGTCAAAGGAAGCATGGATGATCTCAGTGTATTTAATAACGAATCATTTGATATCATTGTACATCCTGTTGCCAATGTTTTTGTTGAGAATGTCCTCCCGGTCTGGATGGAAGCACACCGTGTATTGAAAAGAAATGGCGTATTAATCTCAGGGTTTGTCAATCCTGTCGTATTTCTGTTTGATGTAGAATTAGAACAGCAAGGTATTTTAAAAGTAAAGCACTCCATTCCATATGCAGACCCAGAAGATCTTCCGAAACATAAAGTGAAAAAACTAATCGATAATAATGAGGCTCTGGAATTCGGCCATTCCTTAGAAGACCAAATCAAAGGCCAAATAGATGCCGGTTTTATCGTCACTGGTTTTTATGAAGATAAAGGCGGGTTTGTGTTAGATCAATATATCCATACATATTCTGCAACAAGAAGCGTGAAAGTATGAAAAGCAGCGACCTGTCAGAGGGGCTGCTTTTTTTATAACTAATTACAGAACGTTTGTTCCATACCCTTCAGAAAGCTGCCTTTTTATCGATTCACACCTTCATTTGGGCGAATTTCCAACCGAATTCGGGCATTGTTTCATCATCCAAACCCCAAAATAATCGGTAAAAGGAGAGTGAATTTATATGGCAGAAGTACTGTCTTTTATGGATGTGAAACGGCAAAAGGATTTTGAATTAGAAAAGAACTTGCTCAAAGAACTCTCTCTGAGACAAATTATCCAGTCTGTTAAGGATTGTTTGGAACCATTATTCCCTTTTTTACATGATGAACGAGATATAATTAGCGAAGGCTGTATTGATTTTGCGATTGAAGCCTATTTGTTAGGCGGACGTTTTGGGATATTCGGCTATTACGGAGAATCCATGCAAAGTATCAGTGCCCGCTCTGCAAGAGAAGAAGAAGAGCTTCGAATGGAGTTTTTTGATTATCTCTATAATTGGATACACGAGCAATACGCAACATTTGATAAAAACACTGTTTATGAAGCGGCACGCAAGTTCATTAAAGATTGGTGGACAGCAGGGTTTGTTCAAAGAGAAAAACAGTGTAAGCTTCGCATGCGGTAATCATATTTCCCGGCCCTGTCCCATAGTTATGTAATAACGGACAAGCGGGAGGGGAAGGGATGAGGAAAAAGCTTAAATGGCTCAGTTTTTTGCTAGGCTTCATCGTATTACTATTTCTGTTCAAGTATCAGTTCAGCAATAATGATTCTTGGAAGCCGTGGAGCCTGCCCTTGAGCGGGAAAATCATTTACCTAGATCCAGGGCATGGCGGGCCTGACGGCGGAGCAGTCGGCGGAAAGCTGTTAGAGAAGGATGTTACCCTGGAAGTCGCGTTTAGAGTCAGGGATTATCTACAAGAACAAGGAGCGCTTGTGATCATGACCAGAGAAAGTGATACTGATCTCGCTCCTGAAGGAACGAAGGGTTATAGCAGACGTAAAGCGGAAGACCTAAGACAGCGGGTCAAATTAATAAATCATTCAGAGGCAGAGCTCTATATCAGCATTCATCTCAATGCGATTCCGTCGCAAAAATGGAGCGGAGCCCAAAGCTTTTATTACGGAAAATATGCGGAAAATGAAAAAGTCGCAAAATACATTCAGGATGAGCTGAGAAGAAACCTTGAAAACACGACCCGGAAAGCAAAGCGTATTCATGGTATCTACTTAATGCAAAACGTCACTAAACCGGGAGCGCTTATAGAAGTCGGATTTTTATCCAATCCAAGTGAAGCAACGCTGCTCGGTAAACCGAAATATCAAGATAAAGTGGCATCTTCCATATATAAAGGCATTTTGCGATATTTCACAGAAAAAGGAGACCCTCCGGAATAAGGAGGGTTTACTTGCAGTTCTAAGCATAAGACACCCGCCATTTATGTATGATATAATAATAATTGTAAACGAATACACAAAAGGGTGAGGTTCGATGATAAGAGAAGATGAAGTAAGAAAACTAGTCGGAGAAATGCGCGAACCTTTTCTTCAAAGACCTCTGGGAGAATTGGATGCCGTTAAGGAAATTAAAATAAAGCCTGAAAAACGGCATGTCAGTGTAAAAATCGCTCTTGCAAAAACAGGAACTGCAGAACAAATGCAGATTCAGCAAGAGATCGTAAACGCATTAAAAGGGGCAGGAGCTGAGACGGTCGGCCTTCGATTTGAAGAGCTGCCTGAAGAAACGGTTGCTAAATTCCGAGCGCCGTCAGCTGAGAAAAAAACATTATTAAATATGGATAACCCGCCAGTCTTTCTTGCTGTAGCAAGCGGAAAAGGCGGCGTAGGCAAGTCAACTGTGTCAGTAAACCTAGCTATTTCTTTGGCTCGCCTTGGGAAAAAGGTCGGTTTAATTGATGCAGATATTTATGGCTTCAGTGTACCGGATATGATGGGTATCACTGTGCGTCCAACGGTTGAGGGAGAGAAACTTCTTCCTGTTGAGCGCTTCGGAGTAAAGGTCATGTCAATGGGCTTTTTCGTAGAAGAAAATGCTCCGGTCGTATGGAGAGGGCCGATGCTTGGCAAAATGCTGAATAACTTTTTCCACGAAGTAGAGTGGGGAGAAGTAGACTATATCGTTCTTGATCTTCCGCCTGGTACAGGGGACGTTGCTCTCGATGTACATACAATGCTTCCGAGCTGCAAAGAAGTCATCGTATCGACGCCGCATCCGACAGCTGCTTTTGTCGCGGCCAGAGCGGGCTCTATGGCGATTAAAACCGATCATGAGGTCGTAGGGGTCATAGAGAACATGGCCTATTATGAAAGTGCAAAGACAGGGGAAAGAGAATATGTCTTTGGTAAAGGCGGGGGAGATAAACTGGCTGAGGAACTAAATGTACCTTTGCTGGGCAGAATCCCATTGAAGCAGCCCGATTGGGATAAGGACCAATTTGCGCCGTCTGTTTATGACGAAAATCATCCCATCGGAGAAATATATCAAGACATCGCAAAAAAAATAGATGCAAAAATGTCAGTGCAAGTATAAAAAAGTGAACCGGGATTCCAGATCCCGGCTTTCCCTTTATTCACTTTCTTTGGCAGTGTCTTTTGCTGCTTTTTTCAGTTCATCTTCGAACTGTTTTTTGTAAAGCGGACTAGAAAGTGTTTCGTTAATAACCTCTTCTAAATAACTGCGGAATTCTTGGCTTTTTGCCAGCTGACTGTACTTTTTATCCATACCAGGATCCTGCATAACGTTCATCAGCATCTTTTGGTAATCTGGATCCTTCATCAGCTTTTTAATCACCTTTTCATGCTCTGTCTGAAGAGTTTTGGCAAAGCCCTCAGCAAAATCAGTGTCTTCAAAGATGTTTTTCCAAAATTCTTCGCCTTTTTTAGATGTGAGTGTTTTTTCTATTGTTCCTTTAATCGCATCTTGGTCAATCACCAGCGCTTCATTCATGGCATCATCATTTAATAATTCCTTAATGGCTTTTTTTCCATCATCAGTTTTTAATATATCAACAACCATTTTTTTGGTCTGATCATAGTCCATATCCGCTGCTTGGTCTTTTGGAGCGCAAGCTGTTACAGATAATAACAAAAAACAGCTTATCAATAGCGTTTTGGCTTTTGACATGCTTAAGCTCCTTTCACATACTTGTCTTACCTTTAATATGATTCATCTGTTAGGAATTATACATAACAAAATATCGCTGTTCGCGATTTTTGAGGGGATGAATAAAGAAATGAAAAGCCGTGGTTTAGTTCGTTTTTTCTTTTCTATTTTAGCTGTCGGAGCGCTTATCACGAGTATTGTGGGTTTTGCTTTAAAATGGGGAGAATACAGAGGGCTGTTTCTAACATTTGAAGCGGGACAGATTTTCTCTGTTTTATTTTGGTTTATCGGTGTAGGCATGATTTTCAGTGTGATCAGCCAAATGGGGTTTTTCGTGTTTTTAACAGTTCATCGGTTTGCGCTTGAGATATTAAGATCCTCATCTTTATGGAATTTGCTTCAGTTGTTTTTCATCCTGTTTGTTGCTTTTGATTTAATGTACGTGCGTTTTTTGTTTTTTGGAGAAAGTGGAGATTCAATGGCTGGCTATGCGTGGTTACCATTGTTTTTATTGATCTTTGGAGTAATTACAGCTTATTTAAAGCAAAAGCAGTCCTCTAAGAAAACATTTGTGTCATCGTTGTTTTTGATGGTTGTGATTACCGCTTTAGAATGGTTCCCTGCATTAAGAGTAAATGATGAGGACTGGCTTTATTTAATGCTATTTCCGTTAATGGCGTGTAATGCCTTCCAATTGTTGATGCTGCCTAAGTTTGCAGAGAAGTAATTACTTTACCTCTGCGGATTTGGCATCAGAATTTGCGATGAGATCACCCACGGTTACATTTTTTAATCCTTTTTCTTTCAGCTGATGGATGATATCAGGCAACGCTTCTTCTGTTTGTTTTGCCGAATCGGAGGCATGTAAAAGAATAATGTCTCCCCCGGACACTTGCTTGGTCACATTGTCGATGATTTTTTCAACTCCGGGATTTGTCCAGTCTTGAGAGTTCACACTGTAATGAACAACTGTATAATTGTATTGCTTTGCGACCTTTAGAACATTCTTATTGAATTGGCCGGTAGGAGGTCGTAATAGCTGGATGTCTTTGACTCCTAACTTTTCAAATGCTGTTTGCGAGCGATTTATGTCCTTTTTTATTTCGCTGCTCTCTAAATTGGCATAGTTTTTATAAGCATAGCCCATGCTCCCGATTTGATGGCCATCCTTTACGATACGGGCCACTGTGTCGGGATGCCGTTCTGCCCAAGAAGCTGAAAGGAAAAACGTCGCATTTTTAATCCCGTTTGCTTTCAGAGTATTAAGTATAGGTTCTGCTCTCTCATCACCCCAGCTGATATCGAAAGTAAGTGAAATATCTTTAGAGTCTGTTTCTCCTTTATAAATGGCTTTAGGCCCGGTGTCAGTTGAAAACACGGGGAGCGGGACAGCTCTTTGGATATAAAAAAAGCTGGCTGCTGCAAATGCGGCGATAAGTATAATAATTAATTGTTTCACCCGTTTAATATGCCACACATAGAAGTGATTCACTGATGATGCCTCCTTATCTTGTCCATCATTCTTGTTTTACATCTTATGAGCATGGCCAATTGAATATAACCGATAAAATGTTTCTTCACATATAGCCTAAATTGGTTGTTGACCTTTTGATAATATCCGTGGTATATTATTATTCGTCGCTGAGAAACAGCTGACATCAACTAAAAGCTTCATTAAATACTTTGAAAAAAGTTGTTGACTTAAAAGAGGCTAAATGTTATAGTAATAAAGCTGCTTCGTTAAGTGGCTGTAATGATCTTTGAAAACTAAACAAGACAAAACGTACCTGTTAATTCATTTTTTTATAAATCGCACAGCGATGTGCGTAGTCAGTCAAACTACTTTATCGGAGAGTTTGATCCTGGCTCAGGACGAACGCTGGCGGCGTGCCTAATACATGCAAGTCGAGCGGACAGATGGGAGCTTGCTCCCTGATGTTAGCGGCGGACGGGTGAGTAACACGTGGGTAACCTGCCTGTAAGACTGGGATAACTCCGGGAAACCGGGGCTAATACCGGATGCTTGTTTGAACCGCATGGTTCAAACATAAAAGGTGGCTTCGGCTACCACTTACAGATGGACCCGCGGCGCATTAGCTAGTTGGTGAGGTAATGGCTCACCAAGGCGACGATGCGTAGCCGACCTGAGAGGGTGATCGGCCACACTGGGACTGAGACACGGCCCAGACTCCTACGGGAGGCAGCAGTAGGGAATCTTCCGCAATGGACGAAAGTCTGACGGAGCAACGCCGCGTGAGTGATGAAGGTTTTCGGATCGTAAAGCTCTGTTGTTAGGGAAGAACAAGTACCGTTCGAATAGGGCGGTACCTTGACGGTACCTAACCAGAAAGCCACGGCTAACTACGTGCCAGCAGCCGCGGTAATACGTAGGTGGCAAGCGTTGTCCGGAATTATTGGGCGTAAAGGGCTCGCAGGCGGTTTCTTAAGTCTGATGTGAAAGCCCCCGGCTCAACCGGGGAGGGTCATTGGAAACTGGGGAACTTGAGTGCAGAAGAGGAGAGTGGAATTCCACGTGTAGCGGTGAAATGCGTAGAGATGTGGAGGAACACCAGTGGCGAAGGCGACTCTCTGGTCTGTAACTGACGCTGAGGAGCGAAAGCGTGGGGAGCGAACAGGATTAGATACCCTGGTAGTCCACGCCGTAAACGATGAGTGCTAAGTGTTAGGGGGTTTCCGCCCCTTAGTGCTGCAGCTAACGCATTAAGCACTCCGCCTGGGGAGTACGGTCGCAAGACTGAAACTCAAAGGAATTGACGGGGGCCCGCACAAGCGGTGGAGCATGTGGTTTAATTCGAAGCAACGCGAAGAACCTTACCAGGTCTTGACATCCTCTGACAATCCTAGAGATAGGACGTCCCCTTCGGGGGCAGAGTGACAGGTGGTGCATGGTTGTCGTCAGCTCGTGTCGTGAGATGTTGGGTTAAGTCCCGCAACGAGCGCAACCCTTGATCTTAGTTGCCAGCATTCAGTTGGGCACTCTAAGGTGACTGCCGGTGACAAACCGGAGGAAGGTGGGGATGACGTCAAATCATCATGCCCCTTATGACCTGGGCTACACACGTGCTACAATGGACAGAACAAAGGGCAGCGAAACCGCGAGGTTAAGCCAATCCCACAAATCTGTTCTCAGTTCGGATCGCAGTCTGCAACTCGACTGCGTGAAGCTGGAATCGCTAGTAATCGCGGATCAGCATGCCGCGGTGAATACGTTCCCGGGCCTTGTACACACCGCCCGTCACACCACGAGAGTTTGTAACACCCGAAGTCGGTGAGGTAACCTTTTAGGAGCCAGCCGCCGAAGGTGGGACAGATGATTGGGGTGAAGTCGTAACAAGGTAGCCGTATCGGAAGGTGCGGCTGGATCACCTCCTTTCTAAGGATAT
>NC_017743.1:177500-657500 GCF_000259365.1 Bacillus sp. JS
AAAAAACTAATACACCGCCATTACTGTAGCTTTGGGCGTAATGGGAAAGTAATTCCGGCAGGACGGCTCCAAGTATAACGAGAGTAAAGGCGATCGACCCATAAGATAAACATCCAATCCACAGTAAACGAGTTTTCATTCATTAATCTCCTTTGATAAAAATAATACTCTCTACAATTTTTATGATAGGACTGGCAGCAAAATAAGCGTTTATGTAGTTTATATTTAGTTTTTTTACAATAAATCCATTTATTTCTATCTTAACATAAGCTGTTTAAATAGGAACCCCCTATGCAAACGTTAACAAATAATTAACAATTTTTACTATTTATCTAGTTGACATTAATTTCTAGAATTTATACGATGATTAACGAGTTTTACATATTTTATTAAATAGGGGTGTTGATAGTGGGGACTAAAGAAGTTACGAATCCAGACAGTTTGTATTACAAAGTGGATGATGTTGTCATGGAAAGAGGAGAAGGCATTTATTTATACGACTCAGAGGGCAATGAGTATATTGATTGTGCTTCTGCTACTTTCAATTTGAATTTGGGTTATACCAATAAAGAAGTTATTGATACAGTCAAAGAACAGGCTGACCAGCTGATACATGTCACTTCATCCTACCAAACCAACGCCGTTAATAAACTAGCTGAAAAACTTGTAGAAATCTCCCCCGACAATCTCACGAAAGTTCACCCCAAAGTCAGCAGCGGTTCTGCCGCGAATGAAGGAGCTATCAAAATGGCTCAAAACTATTCAGGGAAAACAGATGTCATTTCTTTATTCCGAAGCCATCTTGGCCAAACGTATATGATGTCTGCGTTATCCGGAAATTCGTTTCGAAGAGAGCCGTTTCCCCCTCAGTTTTCTTTTGGCTTGCAGGTGCCTGACCCCTATTGCAACCGGTGTTTTTACAATCAGAAACCAGATTCATGCGGAATGCTTTGTGTAGAAAGAATTAATGACTTTATCGAATATGCGAGCAACGGAAAAATTGCCGCGATGATTATTGAACCGATCTCCGGTAATGGAGGAAACATCGTTCCGCCTAAGGAATACTTTAAGCAATTAAGAAAGCTCTGTGATGAGCATGATATCGCGCTTATTTTTGATGAAATTCAAACTGGATTCGGCCGTACAGGCAAGATGTTTGCCGCTGATTACTTTGATGTGAAACCGAATATGATGACGGTCGCGAAAGGTTTGGGCGGCACGGGGTTCCAGGTTGCCGCTACACTTACAGAGGATAAGTACATGGGATTAGCCGGCCATAATCACTCATTTACTTATGGTTCAAATGTGATGGCCTCGGCAGCGGCTTGTAAGACCATCGAAATCATGCAGCGTCCTGGCTTCTTAGAAAATGTAACAATTGTCGGGAATTACATTATGGATTCTTTAGAGCACATGAAGAAAGAATTTACCTTTATTGCTGACGTCAGAGGCGTAGGTTTGATGATCGGCGTTGAAATTGTAAAAGAGAATAATGAGCCTGATGTAGAACTGACCAATTATATTGCAAAACGGGCTATGGATTATGGGTTAATTTTACGTACTTCCCGTTACGGATTCGGAAATGTATTTAAAATCCGTCCGCCTCTCACGATTACGCTTAGTGAGGCTGAGGTGCTTTGTTTCAAACTTCGTAAGCTATTGGAGGATATCAAGTGAAAGAATATATTATAGAGCTTGGAAAATTTGTTTATGAGGAAGTAAAGGGACAGAAAGGAACACTGAAAAACCGGTTAGTTAACGGGTATTCCCCAGGGGGAGATGCACAGTTTAACATTGATGCGGCTGCTGAGAACGCAGTGCTGGATTATGTGCAAAGCAAAAAAGAATCAGTCGCGTTTTATACGGAAGATGGGGGATTGAAGATATTTGGAGACAATCCTCAATATATTTTGATTGTTGATCCGATTGACGGTACGCGTCCGGCAGCTGCAGGTCTTGAAATGTCTTGTATCTCTATCGCATTAGCTGCGTACAAGCCTGCCGCAAAAATTAAGGATATTGAATTTGCTTTTCTGCTAGAGCTGAAAACAGGAGCCTATATGTACGCGGATGTTTATTCTGAGGGGATCTATTATGAAGGCTATCGTGGCACCCTGCCAAATCTGAGCAAGGTGGAAGACATTAAACATATGTTTTGGAGCCTTGAGTTTAATGGGCATCCCTCGCATCTGATGATTGATGCGTACGGTCATTTGATAGATCAGTCAGCGAATAATGGAGGCGTTTTTGTTTTCAATAGCGCTTCATATTCTATCTCCAGAATTATCACAGGGCAGATGGATGCCTATGTGGATATCGGCAATCGTTTATTAAAGGACGATCCTGCGCTGCTAAAAGATTTTCAGGCTGTAGGAAATGGGCAGGTTCTGCATCTGTTTCCTTATGATATTGCCGCAAGTGTGTTTTTGGCGAAAAAAGCGGGTGTTGTCATTACTGACGCATATGGAAAGTCCTTGGATAACACACTTCTGACGGATCTTAGCTACAATAACCAGCAGTCATGCATCGCCGCGTCCACGAAGGAGCTGCATCAGAAGCTGCTGGATCAAATTCGCTGGGACAGAAAGGAAGAGACATATGAAAGCGTTGGTCTGGACTCCTAATGAACGGCTGGAATTGCAAGAAGTAGAAGAACCTCAAATTAAAAAAATGAACGATGTAAAAGTAAAAATATACGGGACAGGCATCTGCGGAACGGATCTAAATGTTCTAAAAGGAAAGATGCGCGCGACTCACGGTATGATCCTTGGTCATGAATCTGTGGGCGTGGTGACTGAAACAGGACCTGAGGTTAAAAACGTTAAGCCTGGTGATCGTGTGGTGATCGATCCGACTCAGTTTTGCGGGAAGTGTTATTATTGCAGAAAAGGTTTAACTTGTTATTGTGAAACATTTGAAGACTGGCAGCTGGGATTAGGGGCACATGGCACATTTGCCGATTATTATGTGGGCGAGGACCGATTTATGTATAAAATCCCGGACGCGATGGAATGGGAACGAGCCACTTTAATTGAGCCGCTTTCTTGTGTGTTAAATGTGATTGAGCGGGCTGCTATCAAACCTGACGATTCTGTACTGGTATTAGGTTCAGGGCCGATTGGACTGCTTGTTCAAATCATGGTAAAAAAACTCGCTAGGTTGACAGTTGCGACGGAGGTTGGTGAGTACCGTTCAGAAGCGGCGCGCCGAATATCTGACTATGTTTATCACCCTCAGGATTTAACGGTAGATGAGGTCAAACGGATTAACCAAGGGAGAACATTTGACGTGATCTTTGACGCGATCGGTAATCAGCTTGAATGGGCATATCCGTTAATTAACAAGGGCGGAAGACTTGTGCCTATGGGATTTGATGATACGTATGAGATGAGAATCAGGCCTTTCCAGCTGCTTTCTAACGGTGTGACGATTGTTGGAACCGGAGAGGCGCGCCAAATTATGGAGGATGCGGTATCATGTGCTGCGGACATGCCTCAGCTTTCTGAATTAATTACGGAGAAAACTCCGCTTGAGAACTACGAGGCTGCCATCCAGGAATTGATGGGTATAGGTGCGTTGCCAAATGAGAGAAAAGATATTACTGCTATTAAAACGATTCTTGTGTCCCATCCGGATATGATATAATCCAGCGAAATGGCTCAGACTATGTTTGAGCCATTTTTTTCTTCAGCATTCATCTTGCGTAATTGATGAAAATTTATTATGATACTTTGTATGACAACTCCTTGCCACAATACAATATACTCAACGTTTCCCCGTAGTCCCCGGTCGTTTTTCTTTCACTTTCTCCCGTAAATTAAAAAAAGCTCCCAATACAATAGATATGGTGCGGATTTATTTTTTTATAAGAAGGAGTCGTTATATTTGAATAATAGTTTTACATTACAACAGCAATGGTTCGGGAATATCCGAAAAGACATTCTTGCTGGCATTTTGGTTGCGTTAGCATTAATTCCTGAGGCGATCGGCTTTTCTATTATAGCCGGTGTGGATCCGATGGTCGGTCTATATGCGTCATTTTGTATAGCCATTATTATTTCTATTTTTGGCGGCAGACCTGGCATGATTTCAGCTGCGACTGGTTCAATGGCAGTCGTTATGGTGTCTCTGGTTGCTGATCATGGGCTTCAGTATTTATTTGCGGCAACGATTTTGACAGGCATTATTCAGGTGATTTTAGGTATCAGTAAAATAGCGAGATTAATGAAGTTCATCCCGCGTTCTGTCATGATCGGGTTTGTAAATGCGCTGGCGATCCTTATCTTCTCTGCGCAGCTTCCTCAGTTTGAAGGTGCTTCTTGGAGTATGTATGCGATGCTTGCCGGGTCGCTTGTTATTATTTATGTGCTGCCGAGGTTTACGACTGCTGTTCCGTCCCCGCTTGTTGCGATTATTGTGATGACAATTATTGCGGTCACTTTCCATGTGGATGTGCGGACGGTTGGCGATATGGGCAATATTTCTAGTTCGTTGCCTCATTTCTTAATTCCTGATGTTCCGTTAACCTTTGAAACACTGCAAATTATTTTTCCTTATTCGATTGCTTTAGCGTTTGTCGGGTTGCTTGAATCTTTGCTGACAGCACAGATTATTGATGAAATGACGGATACGGACAGTGATAAAAATAAAGAGAGCCGAGGACAGGGAATTGCGAATATCGTGACCGGATTCTTTGGCGGCATGGCAGGCTGTGCTATGATCGGACAATCTGTCATTAATACAAAAGCGGGCGGGCGCGGACGTTTGTCAGCATTTGTGGCCGGTGCTTTTCTGATGTTTTTAATTGCGGTGCTAAGTCATGTCGTGGTGAAAATCCCAATGGCTGCGTTAGTGGCTGTAATGGTTATGGTGTCTGTCGGCACATTTGATTGGTCTTCTTTAAAAGGACTTAAAAAAGCGCCGCTCACGGACTCGATTGTCATGGTTGTGACTGTGATAACGGTTGTTGTGACGGATGACTTATCTAAGGGTGTATTTGTCGGCGTTCTTTTAAGTGCCGTGTTCTTTGTGGCAAAAATCTCGAAGCTGAAAATCGTTTCTCATGCAGAGGATCAAAAGCTTAGAACCTATCAAGTGAAGGGGCAGATCTTTTTTGCGTCAGTGACGGATCTTGCAAATGCGTTTATTTATCAAGAGGATGTTGAGCGGGTCGTGATTGACTTAACTGAAGCTCATGTATGGGATGATTCTGGAGCGGCAGCACTTGATAAGATTGTTGCGAAGTTTAAAGAACAAGGCATTGAAGCCGAGTTAAAAGGTTTGAATAAAGCGAGTAAGTCTCTAATGAAACAGATGGCATAAAATAGGGAAGCCCAGATTAACGAGATCTGGGCTTTTTTATATAACATACGGTTAAGCAGCATTGATATAATAGAGAGAAGAGAAATTTAAAATAGGGGACTTGCATATGATGCTTCAGAAGCTGAACCGTGTATTGGGGAGGGTGATGCCGCTTTTAACGCCGACTAGTGTGGTGTTGGGCGTGCTGTTGTCTCAATTTTTAAATGGATATGAAAGCGCAGTGCCTTGGATCTTTGCGTTTATTACGTTTGCAGGCAGTTTAAGCGCGAACTTTCAATCTTTGAGACATGCATTATCTCACCCTCTCCCTATGATTCTTGCACTTTTTGTTCTTCATATTTTTATGCCGCTTTTTGCTTGGGGCAGCGGCCATCTTATCTTTAAAGGCGACCCTTTAACGATCACTGGTTTAACGTTGGCTGTCGTAATTCCTACTGGGATTACAAGCTTGATTTGGGCAGCGATGTACAAAGGGAATGTCGGTTTGACGCTTTCGATTATCTTAGTTGATACTGTGCTGTCACCACTAATCGTACCGCTTAGCCTTTCATTGCTGGCCGGCGCTCAGGTTCATATGGACGTGTGGGGAATGATGAAAGGCCTGATTGTAATGGTTGTGATTCCTTCTTTTCTGGGCATGCTGTTTAATCAGATGTCATCTCCTGAACGAACTGCATCTGTGAGCAGCGCGCTGTCGCCTTTTTCAAAGCTTTGCTTGATGGCAGTGATTGCGATTAACAGTTCAGCGATTGCTCCTTATTTCAAAGCCATTGATTTGAGATTTGCAGGAATAGCTGTAACGGTCTTCTTTATTGCGTTAACAGGCTATGCCGCTGCTTGGCTGATCGGAAAAATGATGAAAAGGCGCCAAGAGGAAATAGTCTCTCTTATATTTACGGGAGGCATGAGGAATATCAGTGCCGGCGCAGTTCTTGCCGTTACGTTCTTCCCGTCTCAGGTTGCCGTTCCTGTTGTGATCGGCATGCTGTTCCAGCAGATATTGGCTGCTTTGTTTGGCTATATGCTGAATCGTTTTGAATTAAAACCTGTTTTGCAGAAAGCATGAAAAAACCGCTCATTGGATTGAGCGGTTTTTTCCGTATAGCCATTCGAGAGCGGTGATGAACTGTTTGCAGAAATACTTGCGGTGGTGCACCGCCCCTTTTTCAATTGAAAGACAAAGCTGGTCTTCAGTGAAGCCTTTTTCTTTTAGACTTTGGTGAACTTGCTTTGTTTTTTTCAGCATATGCCGCTGAATGGATTGTTTTCCACGGCCTTCTTCACTGCCGACAGACATGAAAATACGCGCAGTGCCGGGTGTTAAAGAAGAAATATGAATGGTTTCCGCTGCGTTCTCGTACCAGTATGAACCTGAGATAGAACCTATTTTCCCAAACACTGACGGATACTTTAATAAGGCGAACATTGAGATGAGGCCGCCTAATGAGGCACCGATCATTCCTCTTGTTTGCGGTTTCCTGGCGATGTTCCAGTTTTCTTCGATAAACGGAATGAACCGGTTTGTCATGTCAGACAGATAGTCATATCCTATGCCTCCGAAGTCCGGGAATCGATCACTGAGTGATGCAGCCGGCCATGGCGTGTATTCGTCAAGCCGATTTTCAGGTTCGATACCAATTAGTACAAGTTCAGGGAGTCTTTGCTGTTGAAACATGCTTTCTAATAATTCAATTTGGCCGTGAAACAAAGAATGGCCATCTTGCACATAAACAGCAGGGAATTCCCCGCTGTCTGCGCTGTAGGAAGGAGGGAGGTACAGCGTGAACCTCCTGTTGCCGGCTTTGTGTTCTGAAAGAGATCCTTTCAAGCATTCTCCCCCTTTTTTTGCTTAAAAAGCAAATATAAAAAATAAGGAACACCGAGGATCGCCAAAATGATGCCTGCGGGCACTTCCGCGGGCTGAAAAAACAGTTTTCCTGCAAAGTCTGCGCTTATCACAAGCAGCATCCCGATTAAACCGCTCAGTGGCAGAATATAGCGATGTTCGACGCCAGACAGCCTCCGTGAAATATGGGGAGCAATTAAGCCGACAAACGCCATGCTGCCCGCTACGGAGACACAGGCACTGATGATTGCTACACAGGCGACGAGCAGGATGGTTTTTTCTTTATTTGATGATATGCCAAGGCTTCTGACTGTGTCTTCATCAAAACGAATGGTGTCGAGCAAGCGGGATTTGGCAATAAGAATCGGTATAAACAGCAGCATCCACGGAAGAACGGCTGTGATATACGTCCAGTTGGCAGACCAGATGCTTCCGTTTTTCCACACCATGGCCATTTGATAGTCTTGCGGGTCCATTTTTAATGATAAAAACAAAGAAAGGGCGCTGAATCCTGAATTGATCGCGATTCCTACCAGAATAATTCTTCCTGAATCTAAATTGCCTCTGTGCCATGCAAATATGTAAATCAGGAGCGCCGCGATGAGCCCACCTATCAATCCAAAGAGCGGCATCCCCATCGCTGCAGCTATGGATGTAACTTCCTTCTGGCCTTGGAACAAGAGCATAAACGCCACAATACCGGCTCCCGCCCCTGCGTTGATTCCGAGAATTCCTGGGTCAGCAAGCCCGTTTCTTGTGATGGCCTGGATGACAGCGCCTGCAATGCCAAGACCGAGTCCGATAATAGCAGCCATGACAACCCTCGGAAGTCTTAGATCGAACAGCAAAATTTCATACTGCGGATTCGGATCGATTTGAAAAAGAGTGGAGAGCAGCTCAGCCGGACGAACAGAAAATGATCCGCTCGTTAAGCTGAAATAGCTGACAACGAGAATCAAAACGATGAACAATGCATATTTTTTAGCCATTTTGCTCCCCTCCTTTTCGTTTAATCAAATAAAGGAAGAAAGGTACGCCGATAATGGATGTTACGACCTCAATCGGTGTTTCAAACGGATAGTTGATAAATCGGCTTGCGAGATCACACAGGGTTAAAAAGATTCCGCCCAAAATACAGGAACACGGAATCAGCCTGCTGTAATCAGAGCCGACGAGAAATCTCGTGATATGCGGAACAACCAAACCAACAAACGCAATTTTTCCGGCCAGCGCTACGGCACTGCCGGTTAAAATAATGACGGAAAGCATCGCCATGATTTTTATGGTTTTTTTCTTTTGGCCCAGACTTTTAGAAATGTCATCGCCTAAGGATACGGCAGTCACCTTTTTGCTGAGAGACATGGCCATTATGATGCCAATCAGGAAAAACGGAGCGGCAAGCTTCAGGAAATCCGGACTCATTTGATGAAGTCTGGCACTGTACCAGAAACTGAGATCCTGAGAAATTTGAAAATAAATCGACATGGCCGCTGATAAACTGCTGAGCAGCATGCTTGTGACTGTGCCGATGATGGCGAGCTGCACGGGGGTAAATCCGTTCGGCATCATGGCGGCAAGGCCGAATACTAACACAGCCCCTAACGCTGAGCCGATAAAAGAATAAATGATCATTTCAATCGACGATGATTGCGGGAGCAGAACCATACAGAGCGTGATGATAAACGCGGAACCATCTGAAACGCCCATAATGGAGGGCGAAGCTAAATAATTGCGCGTAATGCCTTGCATAAGCGCTCCAGAAACAGCAAGGGCTGCCCCTATGAGCAGAGCGCCGGCAGCCCTTGGAATCCGAGAATGCCATATAATTTGATGGTCTGTGTTTCCCGGATCGAAATGAATAAGAGATGTAAAAACAATATCTGTGCTAAGATGCTTTGCCCCATAAAGGATTGAAAGCAAAAGCGACAGTGCTATAGCAAATGGAGAAGTAATCAATATGATACGTGTCCACTGTTTTGAATACATACAAAAACCTACTCTGAATTAGTTTTGTGTCAATTTTTCAGCAGCCGCTTTCAGGAAACGGACTTTGCTCCAAGCTGTGCCGCCTTGTGCGAGAGGGTCCACTGAGTTGACATACACATGATCTTCTTTGACTGCTTTCAGGCTTTTCCAGATTGGATTTTTCTCCAGATCTTTTAAGGCATCAGGTTTGTCTGCATTTTCATCATCAGAAAATTGGACGAAGATATGATCTGGGTTCATTTCACTTAATTTTTCTAATGAAATCAGCTCTTGCGCTTTTGCAGCTTTTACTTCGCTCGGCGCCTTAAGGCCTAAATCACCGTATAGCGTGGAGTTGAAATACACCTGTTCAGGGTAAATGTAAATGTTGCCTTGTCTGATTCTGATGACAAGCGCTTTTGAATCTTTCGCTTTATTATTGATTTTAGTTTTTGTTTCTTTTAGATCCTGTTCATAATCTGCAATGATTTTTTTCGCTTTTTTCTCTTTTCCAGTCAGCTGGGCAAGCAGCATCATGTTTTCTTTCCAGTTTGAAGAGATATGAGAAACTGGGATCGTTGTGCCGGCTGTGCTTATTTTTTGCAGTGTTTTTTCTGGGAATTTTGTTGAAGCAAGGATGACGTCTGGCTTCATTTCTAAAATCTTTTCAATGTTTGGCTCCATTTTTTCTCCGGTTGATTGGGCTTTATCAGTAATATCTTTGAACATATCAGGGAATTTGCCTGAGAATGAAATCGCGCCTTGCGGGTGAACATCAAGCAGTTTGGCATCTTCCATTGATTCAACGCTTCCCGTAATGGCAATTTTGTCTGTCGGTACAGTTACTTCATATGTTTTATCCAGGTATTCAATTTTCTTCTTCTCCGATGCTGTGCCGCTTGCCTTGCTGGCGGTCGATTCGTTTTTGCTGCCGCAGGCTGCTGCTGTCAGTGCGAGAAGCAAGATTAATAAGGTTAGAGATATTTTTTTCATCTATAGGGCCTCCTGTCAATTGATAACTATTATCAATTAGAATTATAGAGAATGAATAGATATAACACCATGGACAAATTTCTGATTTATCATGGACAATCTCCGGATAGTAAAGAAATAGTTTGCTGAACGATGCGTTCGTGCCCGCAAGCTGAGTATTCATTCCACGGGTCAAGGGATAAAAGATAAACACGGTTATTCTTTACGGCGCTTAGGTTCTGCCATGCTTCTGTCAGCTGTAATTGCTGATAATAGGCTATGGTCTCTGGTTCTTTAAAAAGAAAAAGCATCATGCAGTCAGCTTGGTAATTTGCGATATTTTCTAACGGAATCGCTTGCTCTGAAGGTGTGTCAGCTGTTGTTGCCGAGCTGAATCCTAAATCTCCAAAGAAAACTTCGCGGACGCTTCGGTTATGTGCCAGATAGAAGTTTTGCTTATGCAGCCTCAAAAAGAGAAAACGCAGCCCTTGAACGTGCTGAAGTGTTTTTTTGGCGGCTGTTGTCTGCCGGTCATAAGCCGAGAGCCACTTTTCTGCTTCGGATTCTTCCTTTAAAAATGAGGCCGTTTGCAGAAAGTGGGTTCTCCAGCTTTCTTCTGAAGGAAGGTACATGACTTCTGCGATGCGATTCAGGTGATATTGTTCTTCCGGAGAAATAGAATCCATGCTGACAATCACATCTGGTTCTGCCTGCGATAATGTGTACAGGTTTTCTTCCCACTTTTCATTAAAGCGGTATGCACTGAGCTGGACGGGTATATCTGTCGAATAATGCTGATAGTAGTAAGACGTCCATTTCGGATGCAGAGCAGCGGCAAAGGGTATGTGATGAAGAGGAATGAGATGGCCCATGGTCCCCCTTCCATAAGCGGCGATCTTTTTTCGTCGTTTTTTCATATAGCTTGTAGGTGAACACCCTGTATATTTTTTAAAGATTCTGCTGAAATAAAATTCATCTTGATAACCGGATTGGTGAGCGATTTCTTTCAATTTGCCGTTTGATTTTGCCATGAGCTGTTTCGCTTTGGTGATTCTTGTGTTCGTAATAAATTCTGTTACGCTCTGTCCAGTCCATTTTTTAAAGCTTTCGCTGTAGTGTTTGGCGCTGATTCCTGCGATTTGTGCCAGCTTGGCAAGCGTGATTTTTGAATGGGCATGGGTTTCGATATAGTGTTTTGTTTTTTCGATTGCTGAATGTGTATCCGTTTGCTCAGATAAACTGGCAGTAAAGAGGTCATAAATCAGGCTTTGTACTTCAATCACACATTTAAGCTGAGAAAGCTGAGACGATTCATTCCATAGTGTTGCAAGCTCTTGAAGCCGGACTGCAAGGTTTTCGATATGCGAAACATTCACAAGCTTCAGTTTGGCTAATTCTGATTCTGCGCATGGTGTGAACATATCTTGGCCGTTTACCTTGATATAGCTTTGAAGCCTGATCAGACAAGCATCTATATGTCCATCGGCTGCTGGTGTAAAGCCAAAAGTCTCGTTAGGCGGGCAAACATAAAGTGTCTTTTTTTGCAGAGGATTGGTGTTTGTTCCGATCGAAATATGGCCGTTTCCTTTTAAATGAAAGATCAGCACGAATGAATCGGCTAATTGCTGTTCTGAGAAGAGATCACTTGTTTTTTTTAGATATTCAATTTGTATGGGTTGATAAATCACTGCGTTTGGCAAGAGTAGACCACCTTTTCAGAAGCTTTCAATTGATAATCATTTTCAATAAAAATTGTACCAAATAAATGAAAGTTTTCCTATATAAAGCGGGTGGGTTTTTAGCACGAAAAAAACCCTTACTCGTGTATGAAAGTAAGGGTCTTTCGTTCAGTAAGAATATGTTACACGTGTAACATACGATGCTTACGCCTTAATAAATGAGATATTTTTTTCTTGTTTTGCTGAATTGTTGGAGTGTTTTTTCATAGCTGTCTATGATGTCTTCAATAGAAGTTCCATTTTCGATTTTTGTCCTGATCCAGCCGTTGCCTGCCAGTTTATCGAATGAACCTGTTGAGAGGAATTCAAAATCCTCAGGATAGAGATCGTGTATGGTTTTAATGACTGAGAGACCTGTTTTAACGGCTTCAAACTTATCTCTGTCTGTCACATAGAGCTGCACACCGTGGCAAAGCGTTCCTTGATGTTTAGAAAACGTTGGGGTAAAGGATGCTGCCCTAAATGTCACGCCCGGCAAATGGAGGCTGTTTAAAGTTTCTTCAAGCTCTGTGCTTTTGATAAAGGGAGCTCCGATCAATTCGAATGGTTTTGTTGTCCCTCGCCCTTCGGATATATTTGTTCCTTCAATTAGCCCGGTTGCAGGATAAACAAATGTGCTCTCCACTGTCGGCATGTTAGGCGAAGGGAGGACGAAAGGCAATCGGGTATCGTCAAAATCCATTTTTCGTTTCCAGTGTTTCATTTTCACGACTGTAAGCTCGGCATCAATGTCAAACTCTTTGTTGAACAATATAGCCAATTCGCCTATCGTCATCCCATGCTTCAACGGAATGGGATACAATCCGACAAATGAGGCGTATTCAGGTTCTAAGATTGGTCCTTCAATATGATTTCCGCCTTGAGGGTTCGGGCGGTCCAGCACCATAAACGGAATGTCGTTTTCTTTGGCGGCTTCCATTGCGTATGCCATTGTATAAATGTACGTGTAGAAACGGGTCCCGACATCCTGTATATCAAATAGTAGAATATCAACATTTTTCAGCATCTCTGGTGTCGGTTTCTTCGTTTTTCCGTAGAGACTGTATACGGGAACCCCGGTTTTTTCGTCAATGTAAGAGCCTACTTCGTCTCCAGCCTGGGCGTCACCACGGACGCCGTGTTCAGGGCCGAATAAAGCTGTCAGTTTGATTTCTGGATTCTCGAAAAGTATATCGACACTGCTTTTCAGAGATGCATTTACTCCCGTTGGGTTGGTGATCAGTCCGATTCGTTTTCCCTTGAGCTTTTTTTTGTAATCTGGCAAAAGCGTGTCTATGCCGGTCTGGACTTTAGGTTTTTTAGCCGTTTGATTCTTTGAATCGGGTGAAGCAGAGGCAGCGGTTATCGTTCCGAACATCATGAGCCCTGTGAGAAAAGCGAATATTGTTTTTCTCATATGTTCCTCCTCATTAAAGCGGTTTTCCCGTTTTGATATTTAAACCGTAGCCAAATGGGTAAAGGGTGTTCCCTGGTTTCGTGACTGACGGAATGTCAACTGGAAGTGTGCCTTTAGGTTTTGTCTGGCCGAATATCGCCATCACTCCGGCCGGAATATTAGGTTGAAGATAACGGCCATTTGTGTATCCTTTAAAGCCATAGACAGCAATCAGTGCCTTTGCTTCTTCAAAATTGGCGGCATCATAGGGATTGCGCAGACTCATTAAGACAAAAGGTTTATTGTGCTGCAGTGCGGCTTTCATGACAGCTCTCGGAAACACGGTAGCCCATTTGCTTGAATCAGATATGGTGTCGTCGATGACACCGTCGTTGACGACAGGGTCATTTTTGACGACATAGGAACCGGTAATGATATAATCAGCCTTTTTTACTTGTTTTTCATGCTCGGCCTTAAATACTTGGTTGGCAAAATTCATTTTGTCGACAGATACGGGTTTGATTTTCTTACGATTGACGAGATCGCGAATGGTTTGTTCGATTGAAGCAGTTTGTTCTTCGTAAGGTGCCACAATTAAGATTCGGCTGCCTTTTTTGGGCTTGAACGGCAAAGTGTGCTGTTCATTTTTTAATACAGTTACTGCTTTTTCAGCTATTTTTTTCTCTGCTTTCAGGTGCTGCTTGCTTCCTACGATTTTTTGGGCTTTGGCTATTTTTTCTTTTGTACTGTCGTCGTTCCGTGCTGGATACATGCCGCGTTTTATTTTCAGGGAAATGATTCTTTCAACTGATTTGTTGATTTGATGTTCAGGAATGTCTCCGTTTTTCACGGCTTCTTTCAAAGCTTGAATAACACGTGAGAATTTCTGTTCTTCTTTCAATGAAGTAACTGAGGCTGGCATTAATGCAATATCGACACCAGCTTTTACGGCCATGACCACAGCCTCTTCCTGTCCGAAATGATCTGCGATTGCCTTCATATTGAGCGCATCGGTAACGATGACCCCATTAAAGCCCATTTCCTGACGAAGAAGGCCTGTCATCACTTTTTTCGAAAGTGTAGCTGGAAGCAAAATGTCCGATCCATCGAGTTTGCTTTTGTATGTGGTGTCGTCAAAGGCAGGGAATTGAACATGGGCTGTCATCACCATATCAGCACCGGCATCAATTGCTTTTTGAAAAGGATAGAGCTCGACCTCTCGAAGCCGTTCTTGATCATGGGAAACGAGCGGCAGTCCATAATGGCTGTCAACGTCCGTGTCTCCATGTCCCGGGAAATGTTTGAGGGCAGAGGCGATATCCTGCCGCTGCAACCCTTTCATCGTGTATAAACCGAGTCGTGATGTCAGTTTTCGATTGGAGCTGAATGACCGTACGCCGATTACAGGATTATCAGGATTATTGTTAATGTCTACGACAGGGCTGAAATCTGTATTGATGCCTAAGGCCGAGAGCTCTTTTCCAATGATGCTGCCGGTCTGATACGCATTGATTCTGCTTCTGGCTGCGCCCAGCGCCATATTCCCTGGGAAATTAGTGCCCTCCCCTAGCCTCGTTACAATGCCGCCTTCCTGATCAATACTAAGTATGAGTGGGATTTTGGGACTTGCCTTTTGGTAAGCGTCTGTCAGCTGGACCGTTTGCTTTGTTGTTTTTACATTTTCTGCAAAAAGAATGACGCCTCCGAATTGATATTTCTTGACGAGGCTGGCGACTTCCTCATTCATTTCCGTAAGGGCTTGCGGTGAGGACTCGCCTTTCTTTTGCCAATTTCTAAAATCAGGCATCAGCATCTGACCGAGTTTTTCATCTAATGACATACGATTGACAATCTGATTGGCATCGATTGAACTTTTAGATGCAGTGGCTTCTTTCTGGTTAGCCACGAGAAAACATGAAAGAAAAAGAACGGCTGAAAGGATAAGCGGAAAGACAGGTTTCATAGAAACTTCCTCCTATCGTCTAATCATTCATTCCATTGCTTCATAAATCGCGGTTATAACGCTTCCATAACTGCCTGTTGGAAATTGATCACCCTCAAAGACGTTGGGATTTTCTTCTGGATCAACAACTGGGGTATGCTTTTTATTTGTTAACAATGCGATACCTAAATTGTATGCCGGATCAATGATTGTAACGGTCCCCGTCCAGCCTGTATGCCCATAAGCATTTGCGCTGGCGTAAGGGCCAAACATCCATTCCATGCTTTTGCTTCCGTTCCGCCGCCAGCCAAGAGCGAATGTCGGATCTGTTGCTGAAGGTGCTGTAAACAAGTCAGCTGTTTTCTGATCAAATAAAGAAATGTTTCGGTATGATCCTTTGTTTAACATGACTTGCAGCAGAATGGCCATATCATCTGCATTTGAGAACAACCCGGCATGGCCAGACACGCCATCCATTGAGTAAAACGCTTTTTCATCATGCACTTCTCCTTGCAGCGTGTTTGTGCGTATGTTAGGGAATTGAATAACGCCGTCACGTGTATTGCCCATGCGTTCAGTAGCTGCGAACTGCTTTGGTTTAAAGCCTTTTTGCAGCGGATTGTACAAGGTGTGCTTCAGCTTCAACGGCTTGTAGAGCTCTTGCTCCGCGTAGCCATCAAGCTGTTTTCCGGTGAGTTTTTCGACAATACAGCCGAGGAGCATATACCCAATGTCACTGTATACGTGTTTTGTCCCGGTTTGATAATCGAGCGGAATTTTCGTCAAATATTCAATCGTTTTGTCACGTTCCTGGGAATAGTATTTGCCGGCTTTTTCCGGCGTGTAAAAGTAAAAGCTTGATGGAAGCCCTGATTGGTGCTGAAGAACATCAATGACACGTATCTTGTTTTTTCCTTTTATGGGGTCTCCAGGCTGATCCTTGAAACCAGGCAAATATGCAGAAACTTTTTCATAGACGTCAAGTTTTCCTTGGCTGACTAAGTGCTGCAATGCAAAATTTGTGGCGTACATTTTTGTATTTGAGGCTAAGTCAAACATCGTGCGGGTTTTCATTTTTGCCGGACGGCGCAGCAGCTCTGATCCTTCGTACTTTTTACTGTAGCCGTATGCTTCTTTTTTTATGATGTGTCCATCCTTCACGATGACAAGAACGGCGCCTGGAAATCCTGCTGCAATATCCCGTTCTATCATCTGATCTACCTTCCTTAGCTTCTTCGTCGAGAATTGTGCAGTTGCTGCATTTATGGTTTTCGGCTCAACCAAGCTGTCTGCTGCTTGCGCGAAGGTTTCATTTGGCGCCAATATCGATAGGGTTAAAATGGCACTGAATAACAACAGTGTCTTTGTTTTCACAGGTTATCCCCTTTCTGTGCTTCTATCCCGTTTACTATCCCTAAAACAGCAACAATTTAATCGAACTGAGAAGCCATTTCATCTTTATATCCGAATGCATAGGTCAATAAAAAGCCGGCCGCGTAGGAAATAAAGAGCCCAACGATATACAGGATGATTTGCGAAGGCAGGACTAGAAAGGAAAGCGGCAGTCCGGAGACACCAATCGCAATGGTGGCTACTTGAAAATAAGCTTGAAAGGCGCCGCCGATTCCAGCACCTAAGCATGCCGTTAAAAACGGACGGCCAAGCGGCAGCGTGACTCCGAAAATGAGCGGTTCCCCAATGCCGAGCAGGCCTGACGGAAGCCCGCCGGCGATTGCTTTTCTCAGTGTTGTTTTTTTCGTTTTCACGAA
Source organism: Bacillus sp. JS (assembly GCF_000259365.1). NCBI lineage: Bacteria > Bacillati > Bacillota > Bacilli > Caryophanales > Bacillaceae > Bacillus > Bacillus sp. JS. The sequence goes on from NC_017743.1 coordinate 194,431, forward strand.
GACGGCAAAGGCCGCGCCTACCTGTCCTGCACCTCCCATAGCCAAAATAGGGAGCAGAGGATCATTGCCAATTGAATTGATCAGTTCCATGTGCACAGGCGTCAAGCCTTGATGCAATCCGGTTACGACGAGAGGAAGGAAGGTTGCGCCCAGAATAAAGCCCGCAGCGATGCCGCCGATGTCCAGGATGGACAGAAGGCCGGATGTAATGGCGTCAGAAATGAATCCGCCTAAAGGCATGAATACGACATACGTTACGATTCCGGTGATTAACAGTGAAACGGTGGGTGTGACAATGATATCGAGTGATTGAGGAATAAAGCGGCGAATAAATTGTTCGGTGTAAGCAATGAATATAGCAGCGAAAAGGACGCCGATCAGGCCTCCCCTGCCCGGAAGAAGCTCTTCTCCAAATAAACTGATCTTTGCGATCTCCGGATTGATAATCAAGATCCCGGCCAAAGCCCCAAGAGCGGGTGTCCCGCCAAATTCTTTTGAAGCGTTGATACCCACGAGAATGCCGAGATAAGTGAACAGCCCTGATCCGATGATTGTCAGGATAACAGCAATTTGTGATTCTGCAGAGAGCCAGCCGGCTTGAATACTTGCTTTGGTAATCCCGGTAATTAAACCGGAAGCGACAAGGGCGGGAATAAGAGGGATAAAGATGCTGGCGATTTTACGTAAGAAAAGTTTAAAAGGAGTGGCGTTCTTTCGATTGATATCGGCTTTCTTTTTGGCGGCTGCTTCATTCACATCGACACCATCTTCCGCTGACATGAGCTTGGAGAAAGCCGCTGTAACATGATTGACGACTCCTGTGCCGAGGATGATTTGTAAGGTTTCAGCCTCGACGACCCCCAATACCCCGTCAAGCGCTCTTAAAGCCTGAGCATCTGCTTTGTTTTCATCGTAAGGTGTAATACGCAGCCTTGTCATGCAATGCGTAAATGAGGATATATTGGATTTCCCCCCGCATAACTCGAGGATTTTCTTTGCGAGTTGATGGTAGTTATTTTCTTTGCTCATTAAAAACCCCTCCCCTTCAAGATGCTTTATTTTTTTCTCATAGATTGTATGGCTGCTCTTGTTTTATCGATATAGCCGGTTGTTTCTTCATATTGCTCAGCCGCCATGCCTAAAAACAATACATCTATCATAAAAAGCTGGGCGAGGCGGGAGGAAGTGGCTGCACTTCGAATTAAGGCTTCATTGGAATGGGCTGTATACAATGGGACATCAGCCAGTGCGGAGACGGATGTCTGACTGAATTGTGTGAGGCTGATCGTTGTGATGCCTTTTTCCTTAGCCATGGCAAGCAGTTCAATGATTTCCTGCGTCTCTCCTGAGAACGAAATGGCGAATACGATGTCGTCTTTATCTGCATTTGCGATCAAAGATGCAACAAGATGAGTATCTGTAAACGCGGTTGCTTGTTTATGAATACGAAGCCACTTTTGCTGAGCGTCCTTGGCGACAATGCCGGAAGCCCCGACGCCGATAAAATGCACAGTGTGAGCTTTGAGAAGCAGAGAAACCGCTTGTTCCAGTTCTTTGTAGTCCATCAGGTCTGAAGTATCCTGAATGGCTTGAATGGCATTGCCGGCCGCTTTTTCGGAAATAGAGGGCAGCGGCTCGTGGGGAACAATATCACGGTAGCCCTGAAACGTAGGCTTTGCCAGATCGCCCGCTACTCTCATTTTTAAATCTTGAAATCCCTTTAATCCGAGTGATTTGCAGAGCCTGATGACGGCAGCGTCACTTGAATTGGCTAAGGCGCTGATTTCGCTGACAGTGCTTTCGATTGCTTTGTGGGGATGGGTTAGGATATAATCTGCAAGTTTACGCTCGGATGGAGGGAGCTTATGCTTCATTGATTGGATGATCGCTAAACCGCCTGTTGCCATTCTAGTTCTCTCCTTATCATGGATGGTAATTTTCGATTGCTTTATCAATGAAACCGTTTGCTTCATCGAGTAATGTCTTTGCTTGTTTCTGATCTGTACTGGTTTTGAGCATAACGATTGCTGTTTTGACGTGATGATCGGCTTGTTCCAGGGTTTGCCTGGCTGTTTCGTATGAAGCGTTTGTAAGGCTTTGGATGATGCTGATGGCGCGTTCTTTTAGTTTTTTGTTGCTGACGTTGACGTCTACCATCAAGTTTTCGTAGACCTTGCCGATTTTGACCATTACAGCGGTAGATATCATGTTTAGAATCATTTTATGAGCGGTTGCAGCTTTCATACGTGTTGATCCTGTAATGGCCTCAGGTCCGACGACAACCTCAATGCTGTGATCCGCATCCTTGCTGATGGCGGAATTTTCATTGCAAGTAAGGGCGATGGTGTGCGCTCCGACTTCGCGGGCGTATCTTAGGGCGCCTGCGGCGTAAGGTGTACGGCCGCTTGCTGCGATGGCAATGACGGTGTCATTTGACGTGAGCTGTAAGTTTCTTAAATCCTCAGCCCCTGCTTTTTCACTGTCTTCAATGCCCTCTGCTGCCTGTAAAAAGGCTTCGGAGCCTCCAGCCATGATTCCGATGACCTGATCAGGACTTACGCTGTAAGTGGGAGGACATTCAACAGCATCCATGACGCCGAGTCTGCCGCTTGTGCCTGCGCCTGTATATATGAGCCGGCCTCCACTTTGAAATGAATCATATGCGCAGTCTACAGCTGTTTTGATGTCAGGGAGAACCTCCTGAACGGCTGCAGCGACCTTTATATCTTCGTTGTTGATCATTTTGAGGATGCCGAGAGTGTTTGCTTTGTGGATTTCAACCGTTTGGCTATTGCGTGATTCCGTTGTAAGATGATGAAGGTTTTCTGACATGAGGATGCCCCCTGTTTTAAAATGATATATCTCAATATTCAGTATATTCATTTCTGTTATGATATTTCAACTATGTTTTTACATTTTTGAAATTTTATTTCACTCAAGACTATAAGAAATGATGAAGGATCAACTGTTCTCCAAGCGGCCCGATTCTTCGCCGTCCTTTATCAAGGAACCCGCATTTCATATAAAGGTGTTTTGCGCGTATGTTCAGATGATTGACGGCCAAGATGATTTCGTCGCACCATGGAAAGTATCCGCTCACAAAAGAGGGAAGCAAAAGCATGGCTTTTTTCGCGTACCCTTTTCCGTGATGCACAGCGTTTAAAGACAGGGAGCTGAGCAGTAAAGCAAATGGATTGTTAGAATAGGAAGCTAGCGTTTCTTTTGATGCATGTAAAATGAAAAAACCGACTGGAAGATCGTCTTTTAAGATGACAACCGGGTATCGGTCCTGTATGCCCAGAGCCTGAGACAGCACCTCTTTCGGGAGGGAGGTAAAGCGTTTGTCATCGTTGGTGAGCGTGAATGATTGAAGCTCGGGCAAGTGTTCAGGCTTATAGAAGGATAAAGAAATGTCTTGAGTCATGGGGTGGCCTCCTTACAATATGTCGTCTAGCTGGTTTTCTGAAATGACGCGGTAGCCCGCTTGTTTTAGCAGTGCGGCGGTTACTCCGCTGCCGGGGATTTTTTTGCCAGAGAATGTGCCGTTATAGATAAAGCCGCTTCCGCAAGATGGACTGTTTTCTTTTAATATGACGGCAGTGGCGTTGATTTCTTTTGCGTAAGCCAATGTTTTCGCGGCACCTTCCATATATAGCTCTGTAACATCTTCACCTGAAGCTGTCACGATTTTCGCGGTTCCATTGAGGACATCCTCGCCGGTGCCTCCTATGATTTCTGCGGGTTCACGAGGGGTTGAAAAGCCGCCAAGAAGTTCAGGGCAAGCCATGACTGCTCTATTTTCAGCGACGAGTTTTCTGATTTTCTCAGACGCTGCGTGAGAGCCGTTATATCTGCACTCAATGCCTCCAAGGCAAGAACTGACTAGAATCATATTGGTTTCTCCTCTCTTGCTTTGCTTGTCTCTATCATAAAATAAATGACTTTCGTTGGGAGGCTTTTTCAGTTAAAAAAGGAGTTAAAAAGTTTGAAAATAAAAAATTTAATTTTTCTCTTTACAAATAGGGGGTGACCTGTATATAATAACTTTTGTCAGCTCGACGAGAACACAACGGCCCGTTGGTCAAGCGGTTAAGACACCGCCCTTTCACGGCGGTAACACGGGTTCGAATCCCGTACGGGTCACCATTTGGAGGATTAGCTCAGCTGGGAGAGCATCTGCCTTACAAGCAGAGGGTCGGCGGTTCGAGCCCGTCATCCTCCACCATCTTGCCGGTGTAGCTCAATTGGTAGAGCAACTGACTTGTAATCAGTAGGTTGGGGGTTCAAGTCCTCTTGCCGGCACTGTTTTTTCAAAATTTAATGTGGAGGGGTAGCGAAGTGGCTAAACGCGGCGGACTGTAAATCCGCTCCCTCAGGGTTCGGCAGTTCGAATCTGCCCCCCTCCACCATTATTGGGCTATAGCCAAGCGGTAAGGCAACGGACTTTGACTCCGTCATGCGTTGGTTCGAATCCAGCTAGCCCAGTCACAGACACCTTTGACCAAAAGGTGTCTTTTTTCTTTTTTAAAATTCATTCCAACTTCTAACTGTTCAGTCTGTATAATAATTTTAAAAATATGTTAAGGTAGTTTATTCACGAATTACCATCTACACCCTGCCAAAAATTTGATAAACTTATTTTATAAAAAAATTGAAACCTTTTGAAACGAAGCTCGTATACATACAGACCGGTGAAGGCAGAGGTTAGATAAATATGGAAATGATGATTAAAAAAAGAATTAAACAAGTCAAAAAAGGCGACCAGGATGCATTTGCGGACATCGTAGATATTTACAAAGATAAAATTTATCAGCTTTGCTACCGTATGCTTGGCAATGTGCATGAGGCAGAGGATATTGCACAGGAGGCTTTCATCAGAGCGTACGTTAATATCGACAGTTTTGATATTAACCGGAAATTTTCAACTTGGCTTTATCGAATCGCGACCAATTTGACCATTGACCGCATTCGCAAAAAGAAGCCGGATTATTACCTCGATGCAGAGGTGGCTGGTACAGAAGGCTTGACCATGTATTCCCAAATCGCCGCAGACGGTGTTTTGCCTGAAGATGCAGTTGTGTCGCTCGAGCTCTCAAACACGATTCAGCAGAAAATTTTAAAGCTTCCTGACAAATACAGAACAGTCATCGTATTAAAGTATATTGACGAACTCTCATTAATTGAAATCGGGGAGATTCTAAACATTCCTGTGGGGACTGTGAAAACGCGGATTCACAGGGGCAGAGAGGCTCTTAGAAAACAATTAAGGGATCTTTAAGTGGGGTGATGAAATGAGCTGTCCTGAACAAATTGTGCAGCTTATGCATATGCATCTTGATGGAGATATCCTTCCAAAAGATGAACACGTATTAAATGAACATCTGGAGACATGCGAGACATGCAGAAAGCATTTTTACGAGATGGAGAAATCAATAGCGCTCGTACGGAGCACATCGCATGTCGAAGCCCCCGCGGATTTTACCGCTAATGTCATGGCAAAATTGCCTAAGGAGAAGAAAAGAGCTTCTGTGAAAAGATGGTTCAGAAGCCATCCCGTTATCGCAGCTGCTGCGGTATTCATCATTTTGATGGGCGGAGGTTTTTTTAACAGCTGGCATAATGACCACAATTTCAGCGTGTCCAAGCAGCCGAATCTTGTGGTTCATAACCATACTGTGACCGTGCCGGAAGGTGAGACGGTTAAAGGTGATGTCACTGTCAAAAACGGCAAGCTGATTATTAAAGGCAAAATAGACGGGGATGTAACCGTCGTGAACGGCGAAAAGTATATGGCCTCTGCTGGACAAGTCACCGGTCAAATTGAAGAAATCAATCAATTATTCGACTGGACATGGTACAAGATGAAGTCTGCGGGGAAAAGTGTACTCAGTGCATTCAATCCGAACGGAGAAGAGTAAAGCGCGTTAGCTGCTTTGCTCTTTTTTTGCGGGCTGAGCGGCTGACACATTTCACTTGCTAAATCGATATGTGGTATAATGGGCTCGCTATGTAAAGTACATATGCGCAACACGTAAAACACAAAATACGAAATGACTGAAATCTTGGAGGACGAGGAAATGGCTTTTGAGGATATCCCTTTTTTGCAGTACCTCGGCAATGCCGTTGATATTCTCCTTGTTTGGTATGTGATATATAAATTGATTATGGTGATACGCGGCACGAAAGCGGTTCAGCTGTTAAAAGGAATTGTAGTCATCGTGCTTGTTCGTATGGCCAGCCAATATTTGGGCCTCAGCACACTTCAGTGGCTGATGGACCAAGCGATAACATGGGGATTTTTAGCAATTATTATTATCTTTCAGCCTGAGCTGAGAAGAGCGCTTGAACAGCTAGGCCGCGGCCGCTTTTTTTCAAGGAGCGGCACGCCTGTAGAAGAAGCGCAACAGAAAACGATTGAGGCCATCACAAAAGCGATCAATTATATGGCGAAACGCCGTATAGGCGCCCTGCTGACCATTGAGCGGGATACTGGAATGGGGGATTATATTGAGACCGGCATACCACTGAATGCCAAAGTCAGCTCTGAGCTGCTGATTAATATTTTTATCCCAAACACCCCGCTTCATGACGGTGCGGTGATTATGAAAAATAATGAAATTGCCGCGGCCGCCTGTTATTTGCCGCTTTCTGAAAGCCCGTTTATTTCAAAAGAATTGGGCACGCGGCACAGAGCGGCTGTCGGCATCAGTGAAGTAACAGACAGTTTGACGATTATTGTGTCTGAAGAGACCGGCGGCGTCAGTGTGGCAAAGAACGGCGACCTTCACAGAGAGCTGACAGAAGAAGCGCTGAAAGAAATGCTTGAAGCCGAGTTTAAGAAAAACACCAGAGACACTTCTTCTATCCGCTGGTATTGGAGGGGCAAGAAAAATGGATAAATTCTTAAACAACCGCTGGGCTGTGAAAATCATTGCTCTGCTTTTCGCGCTCTTGCTTTATGTGGCGGTTAACAGCAACCAAGCACCGACTCCGAAAAAACCGGGTGAATCTTTCTTTCCGACATCAACAACTGATGAAGCAACTCTGACCGATATTCCGGTTAAAGCGTATTATGATGATGAAAATTACGTCGTGACAGGTGTTCCGCAAACGGTTAATGTCACGATAAAAGGCTCGACAAGTGCCGTGAAAAAGGCTAGGCAGACCAAGAACTTTGAAATATACGCCGATATGGAACATTTGAAAACCGGCACACATAAGGTTGAGCTTAAGGCCAAAAATGTGTCGGATGGGCTGACAATCTCAATTAATCCATCTGTTACGACAGTGACCATACAGGAACGGACGACCAAAAGCTTTCCTGTAGAAGTGGAGTACTACAATAAAAGCAAGATGAAAAAAGGCTATTCTCCGGAGCAGCCGATTGTCAGTCCGAAAAATGTGCAGATTACCGGATCTAAAAATGTGATCGATAATATTTCTCTTGTCAAAGCTTCAGTGAATTTGGAAAACGCAGATGAAACGATTGAAAAGGAAGCGAAAGTGACTGTCTATGATAAAGACGGAAACGCGCTTCCTGTCGACGTTGAGCCCTCGGTCATCAAGATTACCGTTCCGGTGACAAGCCCAAGTAAAAAAGTGCCCTTTAAAATTGAACGGACAGGAAGCCTTCCTGACGGTGTCAGCATAGCGAATATTGAATCCAGCCCCAGTGAGGTAACGGTTTACGGCTCACAGGATGTGTTGGATTCTCTTGAATTTATTGATGGCGTCAGCTTAGATTTAAGCAAAATTAACAAGGATTCCGATATCGAGGCAGATATTCCGCTTCCTGACGGCGTCAAAAAAATCTCGCCGTCAAAGGTGACTTTGCATATAGAAGTCGATAGTGAAGCGGATCAGAAGTTTGAGAATGTCTCTATCAAGACTGTAGGGCTGAGCAGTTCACAAAACATTGAATTTCTTGATCCTGAATCACAAGCGATAGACGTAACGGCTAAAGGCTCTCCCGCGAATATAAAAAAACTGAAAAAATCGGATATCGAATTGTATGTGAATGTTTCAGATTTAGAGGACGGGGAGCATAGCGTGAAGCTTGAAGTAAACGGACCTCAGAATGTAACCTGGTCCTTGGGGCAGAAAAACGCCAAAATCAAGCTGACATCCAAAAAAAGCAATACATCAACGAATGATAACAGCAGCAATACATCAGGAAATCAGGATGACACAGACAAACAAACAAATGATCAAAAGAACAATCAGAAAGAAGATACAAAGAACACTGATAAAAACAGCAACGATCAAAACCAAGACGAAAACCAAGATCAGGATGAGGATGAATCCACTGCGGATTCACAATCCTCATCGGAATAAAAAAGGAGCGATTACAAAATGGGCAAGTATTTTGGAACAGACGGTGTAAGAGGTGTCGCCAATAGTGAGCTTACACCTGAGCTGGCCTTTAAAGTCGGACGTTTCGGCGGTTATGTGCTGACAAAAGACAAACAACGTCCAAAAGTGCTGATAGGCCGCGATACACGTATCTCCGGCCATATGCTGGAGGGAGCCCTTGTCGCCGGACTTTTATCCATTGGCGCAGAAGTCATGCGTCTGGGTGTCATTTCTACACCGGGTGTATCCTATTTGACAAAAGCGATGGATGCAGAGGCGGGCGTCATGATTTCCGCTTCTCATAACCCAGTGCAGGATAACGGCATCAAGTTCTTTGGGGGAGACGGATTCAAGCTTTCTGATGAACAGGAGGCTGAAATTGAGCGCCTGATGGACGAACCTGAGGATAAGCTGCCAAGACCGGTCGGAGCCGATCTTGGGCTTGTTAACGATTATTTTGAAGGCGGACAAAAATATCTGCAATTCTTAAAACAGACAGCCGATGAAGATTTCACAGGCATTCATGTGGCACTTGACTGTGCTCATGGCGCAACGTCATCCTTGGCGACACACCTGTTTGCTGATTTAGATGCCGATGTTTCAACAATGGGTACTTCTCCGAACGGATTAAACATTAATGACGGCGTCGGATCGACTCACCCTGAAGCGCTCAGCGCGTTTGTCAAAGAGAAAAACGCTGATCTCGGCCTTGCGTTCGATGGTGATGGCGACCGCCTGATTGCTGTTGATGAAAAAGGAAATATCGTTGATGGCGACCAAATCATGTACATATGCTCAAAACACCTGAAATCAGAGGGTCGCTTAAAGGATGATACAGTGGTTTCAACCGTGATGAGCAACCTCGGCTTCTATAAGGCGCTCGAGAAAGAAGGCATCAAAAGCGTGCAGACAGCTGTCGGAGACCGCTATGTAGTAGAAGCAATGAAAAAAGATGGCTATAATGTCGGCGGAGAGCAGTCAGGACATCTTATTTTCCTTGATTACAACACGACAGGGGACGGATTATTGTCTGCTATTATGCTGATGAACACTTTGAAAGCAACAGGCAAGCCGCTGTCAGAGCTTGCAGCTGAAATGCAAAAGTTTCCGCAGCTGTTAGTCAATGTGAGAGTGACTGATAAATATAAAGTTGAAGAAAATGCAAAAGTAAAAGCAGTTATTTCTGAAGTTGAAAAAGAAATGAACGGCGACGGACGGATTTTGGTGCGCCCTTCAGGAACTGAACCGCTCGTCCGTGTCATGGCTGAAGCGAAGACGAAAGAGCTGTGCGATGAGTATGTCAATCGCATTGTTGAAGTCGTCCGGTCAGAAATGGGATTAGAGTAACGAAGTCTCTAATCAGAGAGCGAACAAGACAAGCGACGTTTACATATGATAATTGTGAGACATACGGCAAAGTTGTTTAAAAAACAATTGACCGTTTATGCCACATGCTGTAAAATCAAGCTTGTCTTGTTCTTACTTTCTTAATAGGAAAAGTAGACGGGATTATGGATTTACCTATAATTATAGCGCCCGAACTAAGCGCCCGGAAAAAGGCTTAGTTGACGAGGATGGAGGTTATCGAATTTTCGGCGGATGCCTCCCGGCTGAGTATACAGATCACAGCCGTAAGGATTTCTTCAAACCAAGGGGGTGACTCCTTGAACAAAGAGAAATCACATGATCTTCCAAAAAACATGTAGGAGGGGACGATTGAAAGTCCCCTTGAAATTTGACTTTCTTCGTCTCCTTTTACCATCTTAGGAGGAAGAAAAATATGTGTGGAATCGTAGGTTATATCGGTCAGCTTGATGCGAAGGAAATTTTATTAAAAGGGTTAGAAAAGCTTGAATATCGCGGATATGACTCTGCTGGTATTGCTGTTGCCAATGAACAGGGAATCCATGTGTTCAAAGAAAAAGGACGCATTGCAGATCTTCGTGAAGTTGTGGATGCCAATGTAGAAGCGAAAGCCGGAATTGGGCATACTCGCTGGGCAACACACGGCGAACCAAGCTATCTGAACGCTCACCCGCATCAAAGCGCACTGGGCCGCTTTACACTTGTTCATAACGGCGTGATCGAGAACTATGTTCAGCTGAAGCAAGAGTATTTGCAAGATGTAGAGCTTAAAAGTGACACCGATACAGAAGTGGTTGTTCAAGTAATCGAGCAATTTGTCAATGGAGGACTTGAGACAGAAGAAGCGTTCCGCAAAACACTTACACTGTTAAAAGGCTCTTATGCAATTGCTTTATTCGATAACGACAACAGAGAAACGATTTTTGTAGCGAAAAATAAAAGCCCTCTATTAGTAGGCCTTGGAGACACATTCAACGTCGTAGCATCTGATGCAATGGCGATGCTTCAAGTAACCAACGAATATGTTGAGCTGATGGATAAAGAAATGGTTATCGTCACTGATGACCAAGTTGTCATCAAAAACCTTGATGGTGACGTGATTACACGTGCGTCTTATATTGCTGAGCTTGATGCCAGTGATATCGAAAAAGGCACGTACCCTCACTACATGTTGAAAGAAACGGATGAGCAGCCAGTTGTTATGCGCAAAATCATCCAAACGTATCAAGATGAAAACGGCAAGCTGTCTGTGCCTGGCGATATCGCTTCCGCTGTAGCGGAAGCGGACCGCATCTATATCATTGGCTGCGGAACAAGCTACCATGCAGGACTTGTCGGTAAACAATATATTGAAATGTGGGCAAACGTGCCGGTTGAAGTGCATGTAGCGAGTGAATTCTCCTACAACATGCCGCTTCTGTCTAAGAAACCGCTCTTCATTTTCCTTTCTCAAAGTGGAGAAACAGCAGACAGCCGCGCGGTTCTCGTTCAAGTCAAAGCGCTCGGACACAAAGCCCTGACAATCACAAACGTACCTGGATCAACGCTTTCTCGTGAAGCTGACTATACATTGCTGCTTCATGCAGGCCCTGAAATCGCTGTTGCGTCAACGAAGGCATACACTGCACAAATCGCAGTTCTTGCGGTTCTTGCTTCTGTGGCTGCTGACAAAAACGGCATCGATATCGGATTTGACCTCGTCAAAGAACTCGGTATCGCGGCAAACGCAATGGAAGCTTTATGCGACCAGAAAGACGAAATGGAAATGATCGCCCGTGAATATCTGACTGTATCCAGAAACGCTTTCTTCATCGGACGCGGCCTTGACTACTTCGTATGTGTCGAAGGCGCACTGAAGCTGAAAGAGATTTCTTACATCCAGGCAGAAGGCTTTGCCGGCGGAGAGCTGAAGCACGGAACGATTGCCCTGATCGAACAAGGCACACCGGTATTCGCACTGGCAACACAAGAGCACGTAAACCTAAGCATCCGCGGAAACGTCAAAGAAGTTGCCGCTCGCGGAGCAAACACATGCATCATCTCACTAAAAGGCCTAGACGATGCGGATGACAGATTCGTACTGCCGGAAGTAAACCCAGCGCTTGCTCCGTTGGTATCTGTTGTTCCATTGCAGCTGATCGCTTACTATGCTGCGCTGCATCGCGGCTGTGATGTTGATAAACCGCGTAACCTTGCGAAAAGTGTTACTGTAGAATAAAGTGTTTTACCCCTTTGGATATGATTGTCTAAAGGGGTGTTTTTATGTCCAAAAGAAAAAGAACATCTACAGTGGAAAAATGGATTAAAAAAAGTGTGGTACAGGACCCGACTATCGATCGGCCGTTGCTATAGATTCAAGATGTTTTCACATAAGGCCAGTTAACGAGCTTAAAAGGCTTTAAAACTAGTAGGCTGCATGAATCTTTCAGTGGAGAGAAACGGCTTTTTTCTAATGTAATTGCAGGTGAACTTGGAATAACCGGAGAACCTATTGTAATAACAACCTTATTATTGAGTGCATTCGTGGTTTAAGTCGTAATGATTCAGTAAAGGACACGCCACAAATAAAAGGTAGCGTATGATTCCCATTCTTTCCAAGGAAACGATATTTCTATGATTTCATCTTTCGTAGGCTTTCGGTTCATATGACGTAATATTTTTATCGAATGAATAAGGCCCACATCATCGATTGGAAAAGCTGTCGGGAACCTAAGGCAGCGCATTAGAACATAATTGGCTGTCCAAGGACCGATTCCCCGTATTTTAATTAAGTATTTTTCAGCATCTTTAAAGTTCATTTTCATTAATTTTTCCCTCGATAATTCTCCACTGGCCATTAATTTGGCAATTCCAATGATATATTCACTTTTTCTTACCGTCATTTTAATATCTGCTAGGTCGGTAGGTGTTAACCGTGCTATTCGTTCGTACGGTGGGAACACCCAATACTTGTTCCCATTCCATTCGATAGAATCGCCAAATCCTTCTACAAATTGCTTCTTTAAGGAGTACGCGAAGGCTAAGTTAATTTGTTGCCCTAAAACTCCCCAACATAATGCTTCAAATAAATCGGGAATGCCGACAAGCCGCAATCCATAAAATTTTCGGGCAGGCATTTTAAGTAATGGGTCTGCTTTTGCCATTTCATAAAATGGTGTTAAATCGTTATCAAGATCAAACCATTCATGAATATATTTTACAATTTCCTCCCGTTTCCACTTTTCAATAGGTCTAGAATCGTTTAGGAATTTGACAACCATTTGTTTATTATTGATTACGCTTACCTGTACTAAGGACCGAATTTCCCCTATGGCAATAACTTTTGTAATGATATCGTTCTCTATTTCATACATGCACTCATTTTTTTCCCTAGTTAGATAGCCTAGGTTCGCACTCATGTCGAAAATTTCAGGTAATGTAATGACAATAACGTCATTGACTTCATGCCATGTCACTTATTCATTCTCCTTATCTTAAATAATGATAGAAAATTCACACTGATTGAATTTTACTTTATCACATAATAAGCTTTACTCATTTTGTTATCTTGCTATTACATTCTAACCACCTTATTTTTTTCTATTTATGAGGTTATAGTGTTAGTTATCAAGAATGCTAAACGGGAGTGGATTAAAATCGCCCAAGATATAAAAACGCGTGTCGAAAACGTAAATTGGGATTCAAGTCAAAATGAATTAGATGAGCATTGTAAGGAGGGGTGAGATAAATGCCGGATAGTATCAATAACGGACATAAAGAGAGCCATGGTCAGAGAACTTTAAATGATGTAGAAATGCTAACAGATGAAAAGTGGCAAGCAATTATAAATAATGACGCAGCGTACAATAACCAATTTTTCTACGCTGTGAAGTCGACAGGGATATTTTGCAAACCATCCTGTAAATCTCGCGTTCCGAAAAAAGAAAATGTATGCATTTTTCCAAACGCAGAACAAGCTCTCCGCGCAAATTTTCGCCCTTGCAAACGCTGTAAGCCTACTAATGAAAAAATGCCTGATAGCGAGTGGGTTGATCTCATTACTGAATACATTGATAAAAATTTCACAGAAAAACTAACTCTAGAATCGTTAGCAGATATTTGCCATGGGAGTCCGTATCATATGCATCGAACATTTAAAAAGATGAAAGGTATTACGCTGGTTGAGTATATACAACAGGTTAGAGTTCAGGCGGCTAAAAAGTATTTGATTCAGACAAATAAAGCGATTGGAGATATCGCTATATGTGTGGGTATCGCTAACGCACCTTATTTTATTACTTTATTTAAAAAGAAAACTGGACAGACACCAGCACAATTTCGCCAAATGAGAAAAATGGAGGAAACGTACAATGGAAACAAAGAATAAGCCAACCCTTTATTGGTCTTTACTGATGTTTAAGGATTGGAGCTTTTATATTGCTTCCACTTCAAAGGGGCTTGTGTTTGTAGGTTCACAGAACAAACCATTTGAGGAATTGTTCGAATGGGCTCAGAAACACTTTCCAGGAAGTCCTCTTGTTGAAGATAATGGTAAGCTTGAACCCTACATTACTGAAATCACTCAGTATCTAGAAGGAAAGCGGAAAAACTTTACTGTGCCATTTGAGTACGTAGGTACACCATTTCAGCTAGCAGTCTGGAATGCACTTTGTGAAATTCCTTATGGACAGACGAAATCCTATTCCGAGATTGCACATGATATAAATAAACCAGCAGCTGTTCGTGCTGTAGGCGCGGCTATTGGGGCTAATCCGGTATTAATTACTGTACCGTGCCATCGTGTAATAGGAAAGAATGGCTCGTTAACTGGCTATCGGGGCGGATTTGAAATGAAGGCACTGCTCCTTGATCTGGAAAAACGAGCTTCATCTGGCAATGAGTAATTTTGCCGGACCACTTTTGGTTATGGATCTCATTTGACAATGATGAGGACAGCTGCCCTATAAGGTGCAAAAATGAAATATTTTAACCAGAACAAAAGGCACCAGAGTTACTCAAATGAATGCAGTTTGTGAAGCTGATATTAAACCGCTATGCAGGGGGTTTGGTCTTTCTCTGTAATCCAACATCTTGACAATGTTTAAGATTTAGCATATCTTATACTTAACTTAAAAATCGCAACCAGATGTTTATTTTCGTTTGTGAATAGGACTTTAGCATTCTTTCAACTAATCTTGACAGGATGAAAAAGTATCCTAATTTAAATGAAAGAGAAACATAAGGCGATTTATCTATAATCAAGCACTATATTAAAGTGTAGCGGTGATTTCATTCCTTTAGAATGAACTTAAAATATTGTATAAAATAAAATGACCAATAATAAGGTAGCTCTTCAAAAAACTTCGCTGAAGTTAGTTGAAGTGAAGCCGACAATTTTCAAGATTCAATGATCTGCAATCATCATTGAAATTTTGAGGTTGTCGGTTTTTTTGTTGAAAAAAAATAGAGATACATAAAATTTGTATCCATTATAGAAAAATATGATCTGATTTAAAGGTCGTATGAGCAATAACGACATTTAAAAAGGGAGAATTTGAAATGTTAGTTTCGCTGAGTTTGTCATCATTATTAACATTATTTTTTATTATGCTTATTGCTTCTGGGATAAGTGGACTTTTGTTTTTACATCCCCGAGTGCCCTTGAGTTTTGTCCGCATTCATATTGGGATTTTGGCTTTACCACTTTTGGTTGCCTTACTGATCCTTGCCAATAGCAGTGTGAGTGGAAATGTTGGCCCTTGGCACTTAGATACCTTAGCTTGTTTAATGACTTTCTTTGTTCTTGCAATTGGATTCATCATTCAGCGTTTTTCTGTACGTTACTTAATGGGGGATCGATCTTATCGCAAATATTTTGCGCTTTTTACTTTTACAACAGGTGCTGCTTCAATGACGTGGTTAAGTGGCGATCTCCGTTTGATGGTTTTATTTTGGGGAGCAACTCTTGTTGGTTTAACTTTACTGATAAGGTTAAACAGTGCTTGGCAAGTGGCTAGTGAAGCAGCCAAAATTTCTGGCCGGTTATTTTTGTTAAGTTGGTTTTCTTTGTTTTTTGCGATGATGTGGCTTTTTCATGCCACAGGTCAATGGCAGTTATCATTGGTTGTAACAAATGAAAGTTTAGCTGGGCTGGGAGAATGGGAGAGAACAGGGATTCAGCTATTGATTGTACTGGCGGTAATTATTCCTGCAGGCCAATGGCCATTCCAAAGATGGTTAGTTGAGTCTATTGTTGCTCCAACCCCTGTTTCTGCAATTATGCATGCAGGTTTAGTAAATGCAGGAGGAATAATACTAACTCGATTTTCACCTCTATTTCATGGTGGTATCGCTTCGATTATCTTACTTCTGCTTGCTGGCATTTCTGTATTGATTGGAACTGGTATTAGTTTAGTCCAGGTTGATTATAAACGCCAATTAGTAGGCTCCACGATTGGACAAATGGGATTTATGCTCATTCAGTGTGCACTAGGGGCCTATATAGCAGCCATTATTCATCTTATTTTACATGGTTTATTTAAAGCTACGTTGTTTTTACAGGCTGGTTCAGCCGTACAGCGTCATGAAGTATCGACTCGTGTTAAAGAGAGATCATCCTATTTATGGCTCGTGGCTGGTCGTACGTTAGCCTTAGTTATAGGCGTTGCTTTTTGGCTCACTGCTCCTGGAGACGGATATCAATTAATGAGTGCGCTGATCTTAGGGTGGTCATTGTCCGTTTCCTGGACTCAGCTTGTAGCTTTTGGAGAGGGGCGAATTGGCCGAATTGCCGGCTTAATCGTTTTAGGAGGAGCAGCCTTTATATATTTTATCATTCATAACCTTTTCTATGATTGGCTGCATGCAGCCGTTTCTCAAACTGTTCAGCCTCCAATGCCAGCTGTCATCATTGTCGTATGTCTTTTCCTATTTGGCAGTGCTTTAGGTTCGTGGGTTGCTCGTCATCGTTCTTCCGCTTTCTTCACAATACTCTATCTTTGGCTAGTTCGGTTAGGTGAAGCAAAACCAAAGTCAGTGGAGAGTCACCCAGACTACCTTAAACAATATTTATCATAAGGAGCTAATCTGAGATGGGCATTACATCCGTATTAACGAAAGAAAATGTAAAAAAGATAGATACAGATATTGATGTTCAAGAAAGGGATCTTAACGTTTTCATTACATCTGCCAGCCGAGTGATTGCGCCACTTTGGCCTATTTCTACATTTGCTGCACGCAATCCGTGGATGGGACTTGAAAACCAGACTTTTGACCAGGTTGCAAGCTGGTTGAAAAATACGCGTGATGTTGATATATACCCAAGTGCGTCTATGATCCGTTCAGCAAAGAATAAAGGTGAGATTGATGAAGTTTTTGTGGAAATGGGGCTGCAGCGTTGGCTTGATTCACATTCCTTTCACATCCCACGGGACGTGGCAGAGCGATTTTGTCATGCGGGATTAAAGTTAGATCCCCTGCCTTCCGACCTTTTATCATCACACGAGATGGAGAAATTAGTAAGTGGATGTAGTGGATTGGATCCTATCGATAATGTTTTTATGGAACCACTAAGTTCATATATAGAGAATCAAGATGGTGAAAGGTTAGTTACTATACTAGATCATCATGTCATTAAGTGGAGTAAATTATATCTTGATGACTCTCAAGCCGGTTGGACAATGCCCAATCGTGAGGAAGGCTTCTATCGTGCCTGGCAGCAGCTCATACAATATGATCCAGCACTTAGCAAAAAGCAGCGTGAAAGGTTAAAAGGTTTGCCGCAAGAGGCGCATTTGGCTTTACAAGAAGCCTTATTCGCACTAGGAATCCCTGAATCAGAAATCCAGGCTTATCTTGAAGCTCACTTACTTTCCTTACCTGGATGGGCAGGGATGATGCTTTGGCGCTCCCAACAATCGAGCCATGAACATGCACTCTTAACAGAATATTTAGCGGTTCGATTATCCATGGAGTGGGCTCTGATAAAGCCATATTTGCCTTTGACTAATGAACGAGCTGAGAAAAAAATTTCGATTGCTCCCCTTATAGCAGCTTGGATTCATTGGGGTGGGCTTACATTAGAGGAATGGTCACAGATGTCGGCCAGTGAACAAAATGAATATTTATCATTTGCCTACAGCTTTGATGAGAAACTGCACAGGAAACTTTGGTTAGAAGCTTGGGAACAAACTTACACTGATCGATTGAGCCAGAAGATCATCTCGAAACAACGTGAAACCGGTAAAAAATCTGCATTAGCTCAATTAGCATTCTGCATTGATGTACGATCAGAACCTTTTCGCCGTCATCTAGAAAAACAAGGTCCGTTTGAAACGATTGGCATCGCAGGTTTCTTCGGGGTGCCGATTGCAACTTGTGAACTTGGCAGTAAACACAGTCATGCCTCCTTGCCGATCATACAAAAACCGCAAAATAAAATAAAAGAGTTCGCGGATGAGGATGTATTCAACAAATACAATCAACGGAAGCAAGCAGTTCATTCGTTAAGCTATACATTTAAAACGATGAAACAGAATGTGCTTTCAAGCTTACTTCTGCCTGAGCTAAGCGGACCTTGGCTTACTCTGCAAATGGCAGCCCGTAGCTTTGTGCCAAGAAAGGCGGGTCGTTTCATTCAAAATCTCCGTGAGGCTTGGTTGCGCAAACCTGATACAAAACTCTCGCTTCATCATGATGCTACAGAGGCAGAAATACCTGTGGGTTTTACTGATGAAGAAAAAGTGAACTATGCTCGCCAAGCATTAAAAATGATGGGGTTAACAGAAAACATCGCACCATTGGTCGTGATATGCGGGCACGGCAGTCAAAGTACCAATAATCCTTATTCCGCAGCCCTTGACTGTGGTGCCTGCGGTGGAGCGGCCGGTGGATTCAATGCAAGAGTTTTAGCTGCTTTATGTAATCTTTCAGAGGTGAGAGAAGCACTTTTAACTGAAGGAATTAAAATCCCTGAGGATACGGTGTTTGCAGCAGCTGAACATAATACAACGGTGGATGAATTACATTGGCTTTATGTACCGGAGCTTTCTGAAGCTGCACAAGAAGCATTTGAGCAAATTGAAGCTGTTATGCCGAAAGTGAGACATCATGTAAATGCAGAACGTCTAGCCCAATTACCGAATTTCCAATCGGAATTTAAAAATCCGAAGGCTGAGGCACACCGATTTGCGGAGGATTGGAGTGAGATACGTCCGGAATGGGGGCTGGCTCGTAATGCTGCTTTTATTATCGGCCAACGTGAATTAACCCAGGATTGTGATTTGGAAGGAAGAGCCTTTCTCCATAATTATGATTGGAAGCAGGATGAAAGCGGCGAAATCCTAGCAAATATTATTGCAGGGCCTGGAACCGTGGCCCAATGGATTAATTTACAATATTACGCATCAACGGTAGCACCTCATTATTATGGCAGCGGAAATAAAGCAACTCAAACCGTTACAGCAGGTCTCGGCGTTATGCAGGGGAATGCAAGTGACTTGTTAGCCGGACTGCCTTGGCAATCCGTCATGAAATCAGATCACGAAGCCTATCATTCTCCGCTTCGTTTGTTGATACTCATTCAAGCACCTAAAGAATATGTAGAACGGTTATTAAACAATGACTCAGCATTTATGCAAAAAGTTCAAAATGGATGGGTCCGACTGGCTAGTATTGATCCAGAAGGATGTTGGGAAAGCTGGTAATTATGAATCTAAACATTTATTAAATGGATTTGTTACTCAATACTAAACATAAGGAAGAGGTGTGCTATATGAATGGAAATCAAAATAAAAAAGTATTATTTTTGACGGACATTGAAAACGGCTTGGAGCCTATTTTACAAGAAGTGACTAACACTCCTGCAGAAAGTATGTTGACTATACAAAGCTATGGTGCCAGTATTTCACACCCTTATGGAGAAATCATGATGTCTGTTATTTTTGCGATTTACCAGGAAGATGTTGAGGAGATTTTTGTAGTAGGAACAAAAGATAAGAAAACTTCCACAGGTCATAGACTTACTCAACTTGAAGCAATGAAAGATAAAATACAAACATTGGATTATCTCTTTCAGAATTGCAAACCTGAATTTTTAGGTGGTACGGTCGATGAATGGCTACATGAAAATAGCAGTGACACCATTGAAAAAAGTGTTGATATCATTCGTCATCATCCATTAGTGCCGTCATATGTTAAAGTTCGAGGTTTAATCATTAATCAAGAGGATGGAACATCATCAATGGTGGAGGTTCCTGCTATGAAAACAGGTCAAACCTCACCTGATCATTGCTTGTCATGATGAAATGGAAGAACTTCTATACACCTATATATGAAAAAAACAGCTTTAAGGAGAAGGTATGGACTCTAATTTAACTGATTTTGTCACGAAAACAATAGAGGACATGAACTCGTTTGATCGTGAAAATATGGAATGTATGAAAAAAGTAATAAGAAAAGCAATTGATTTTTATCATCTACAATCTTATGAAGAAGTTGAGGAAACCCATTTAGGAAGCATTCGATTTTTGCATATACACTCTATGATGGAGGAAAATATGTTATCCAAAATGATAGTGGTCACAAGAAACGGTAATACTGATTTGGATATTGAAGGTGTATATGAAGGACATGTTGTAAGAGAATATTAATGAGACGAAATCACAAATAGAATATGCCAATTTTTTTGCTCAGGAGATGTATGATATATGAAAAAATCGAAAGGTTCTATTGAATCAGAGATCAGTAAGTCCATTACTCAATGGGAGAAAGATTATCTTGGGCGCGGGTCTGTATCTGTTAAAACTGATATACTCCGGGATATGGTCATCGTCAATTTAAAAGGGATTTTAACACCAGCTGAATATGTAGTGTGTGGATCAAAAGAGGGTATGTTATCTATTAAACAAACTCGCTCGGAGTTAGTCGAATCAGGTATAGAAGGTCTTAAGGATATTATCCTAAAAATCACCGGAGAAAAAGTGATAAGTTTTTTTACTGATTTAAGCTCCCGGACAGGTGAACGAGTAATGGTATTTAAATTATGTAATGATCTAGAGAAAAATCTTTAATATAAATGTTTGATGATCCCTGCTATTCAAGCCAGGGAGAGGGCATTCAAAATATTACCTGCCGCTTCTTTTGCTTTACAGTTATGTCATCATTACTATTTTTTATTCATAACCCACGAGCGGACTTGTTATTCCTGCTGAAAGATCTAACATCCGCTTTTGTTACGAGCGGATGTTTTTTCACATCTAATTAAAATGCATGAATTTGGTGCTGGTGCTTAGTCAATGCCAAATTCATTAAAAACATCCAAAATACCTGAACAAATATCCCGGAAAACTTAAGCCTCTAGCGAATAGTGTTGTTTACTCCCTTAGCCAAAATCAAAATGTTTTATTGATTTAAATTAGAAGCTTTGCTTCGGTTAACAAAGTCACCGCCGAGTTCCCCCAAGAATAACATGATAATGAGACCCATTCGAAAGTGTAGGGTTTTTGATATGCTGTCTTCAGTTTCATTCCTCGAAAAAAGCTGAGTACCAAAAAACGAATTGACATATCGAAATATAACGATATAATAATTGGTATGGAGCCAATTGAAGTATTCAAAGCTTTATCAAATGAATCAAGGCTGCAAATTTTACAATGGCTGAAGGAGCCCGATCGTCATTTTGCACCCCATGAAGGGATTGATATGAACACAATCGGGGTATGTGTCAGTCAAATAACAGACAAATTGAAAATGACGCAATCGACAGCTTCTCAATATCTTACCATCCTTTTAAGAGCCGGCTTGATTAAGGCGGAGCGTATTGGAAAGTACACATATTACAAAAGAGATGAAGAAGCCATTGGGAAACTTGCTGACTTTCTTAAAACAGAGATATAAAAATAAACATCAAAAGATGTTTATTTTTACACTATACATATCGACATATTACGATGTGTTTATTTTTTATAATAACATATCGATATATCGTGATATGTTTATTAACAATTAAGGAGTGAATGCTTTATGTCTAATACTTGGAAAATTTATATTTTAGCCATTGTCAGCTTTTTAGTTGGAACCTCAGAATACATCATTTCGGGAATTTTGGATCAAATTGCTCATACTCTCGGGATCACTATAGCTGCCGCGGGCCAGCTTATTACCATTTTCTCACTTGTGTATGCTCTTTCTACACCCGTACTTATGGCGTTGACAGCAAGTATGGATAGACGCAAATTGATGATGTATGCCCTCGGTTTGTTTGTGTTCGGTAATGTCCTGGCTTTTGTACTGCCTGGTTATGGATGGTTTATTGCAGCGCGGATCATTATGGCGATGGGAGCAGGTGTGGTTGTTGTTACCGCTTTAACCATTGCCGCTAAGATTGCATCGGAAGGAAAGCAGGGCAGTGCCATCGCTACGGTGGTTATGGGATTTACCGCTTCTTTAATCATAGGTGTTCCGCTTGGAAGAATGATAGCAGTAGCATTAGGCTGGAAGTCCGTATTTGGTGCCATTGCTTTGTTGGGATTGATCGCAATGGCCGTTATTTTCTTTACTCTTCCGCATACTAAAGGGGATAAGCCTGTGCCTTTGCGTCAACAGCTTGCTCTTTTCAAAAAACGGAAAGTGGCTATGGGATTATCAATCACTTTCTTTTGGCTCGGGGGATATTCTGTTGCTTACACTTATTTGTCACCGTATCTCTTGAACATCTCAGGTATAAACGGCAAGTTGCTTAGCGGTGTTTTGCTTATATTTGGAATTGCCAGTTTGGTTGGGTCGAAGTTTGGGGGATATAGCACCGACAAATGGGGAGTGCCCTTTACACTTGTTGGCGGGATGACATTGCATATCGTCACACTGATTCTGCTGTCACTTGTTACTCATTCCTATATCGGCGTGTTGGTGATTCTCATATTATGGTCGTTTGCCGCATGGTCTACCGGTCCGACACAGCAATTTCACTTGGCTACAATAGAACCGGAAATGTCAGGTGTTTTGCTCAGCATGAATCAGTCCATGATGCAACTCGCCATGGCAGTCGGCGCAGGGATAGGAGGGGTTTTTGTGGAAAATGTATCATTAGCCTCGATTACCTGGATTGGTGCATTGGGGGTTATGATTGCCATTATTGCATCATTGATGATTTTCAATTCGCAACCGAAACAGATGCTAAGAGATATCAATCAATAATTTCGAAAGATCTAACATCCGCCCGTTATACAAGCGGGTGTTTTTTTATAAGCCCAAGTAGAAGGCACACTGAAGCTGAAAGAGATTTTTGCCGACGGAGATCTGAGGTACAGCAATTTATAATATACTAGGAATGGAAATAACGATATGGCGGAAGGATTCTAATGCTTCTCGCCTGTAATCACTACTTTGAGGATGTGTCATCGTGAATCAAAAGACGTACATTGAAATGAGCAGGACATCGCAGTACATCAACAAATTGAGAGAGTTTTCAGTGTTAATTGATGGGGCTGAGATGGGAAATATCAAAGATGGAGGGAGGCTGCGAATTGATGTGCCGCCTGGTGAGCATGTTATTCAAGTGAAGATTGCTTGGTGTACAAGCCCAACTTTGAGGTTTACTTTAACGGAAGGGGAAGTGTTGAAGTTTAGATGCGGAAGTCCGCTTCGAGGATGGAAGTTGCTTTTGGCGCTTTTTTCTGTTTTGGGCCGTCCTGAAAATCATCTGTTTATCGAGCAGGAAGAAGAGAAAAAGGCTTTGTGGTGACTTTGTTGTGTGAATAAATAGGAATAAATAGATTAAATACCCCTGAATTATGTTTTGTGAAAGATTGATATAAGCGGTAGCCTTCTCAATGTCGTTCTCCTTGGAGAAGGCTGCGTATAAGAAATTCTCGGACTTTGCGGATAGACCCTCCGATATCCATTTTCAGGATTAATATCTTCGGGGTGAATGAGTTCGATTTCATCATAGTATCGCAGTGTTTTTGTTGATACTTTGCATATCTTTGAAAATTCTCCGATCGATAGCAAGCGATCACCTTCTTGCTCCAAATGTACACTTTTCCGTAAGGGCAAAGTCAAATATGAAAATAAAACTGTTCCAAAGTTAATCAGAAATTTATTTTCATATCGTATCCTTTCAGTATCACGTGAAAGGAGCATCTTATGAAAACATTATGGAAAGTCGTAAAAATCTTTTTTTGCAGCTTAGCTGCTTTGGTTTTGCTTGTATCCGTCTCGGTATTTATTTATCACCATTACCAACTAAATAAGGAAGCAGCACTTCTTAAAGAAGAAGGCACATTGGTCGATGTTGACGGTAAAAAGATGAATGTGTATCAAGAGGGAAGCGGGAAGGATACGTTTGTGTTTATGTCCGGCTCGGGGATTGCTGCGCCTGCTTATGAGATGAAAGGTTTGTACAGTAAGTTTTCAAAGGAAAACAAGATTGCTGTTGTTGATCGGGCAGGTTATGGATACAGTGATGTGTCTAACGATGACAGAGATATTGATACGATACTGGAACAGACAAGGAAAGCGCTTATGAAAAGTGGAAATAAGCCTCCTTATATTTTAATGCCTCATTCGATATCCGGGATTGAAGCGATGTATTGGGCACAGAAATATCCTAAGGAAATTAAGGCGATTATTGCGATGGATATTGGATTGCCTCAGCAGTACGTCACGTATAAATTGAGCGGGATCGACAGACTGAAAGTGAGAGGATTCCATCTGCTAACGTCGATTGGTTTTCATCGGTTTATGCCTTCCGCTGTATATAACCCTGAGGTGATTCGTCAGTCGTTTTTAACCGATAAAGAAAAAGAAATCTATAAAGCCATTAACTTTAAGCAATTTTTTAATGCTGATATGGAGCATGAGCTGTTACAGTCTTACCAAAACGGCAGCAAATCTGTGAATTTGCCGGCGCCAAAAGAAACTCCTGTCTTATTTTTAGATGCGGTTTCTGACCAAAATAGACATTCAAAGTATGCCATACAAAACCGAAAAGACTATGAAGCGTTTGCGGCTCAATTCAATACTGCCGATATAAAGGAACTGAGGGGAACACACAGTATTTATTTATATCAGCCTGATCAAATATATAAACTTTCCATGGAGTTTATGAGAAAGGTTCGCTAGGATGAAAGGTTATCATATTTTAATCGTGGAAGACGATGTGATGATTGGTGATTTGCTGCAAAAGATTTTGCAGCGTGAGGGCTATCATGTGATGTGGAAAATCGATGGAACGGATGTGCTTTCGGTCATACAGAAGGTGGATTTGGTCATTATGGATGTGATGCTGCCGGGTGAGGACGGGTATCAAATGTCTGCAAAAATCAAAAAGCTGGGGCTGCGCATTCCGGTCATTTTTCTTTCGGCCCGCAATGACATGGACAGTAAGCTCCAAGGGTTGAAAATCGGCGAGGATTATATGGTGAAGCCCTTTGATCCGAGAGAGCTGCTGTTAAGAATGCAGAATATGCTTGAGCATCATTATGGGACCTTTACGCAAATCAAGCACTTGTATATTGATGCTGAAACCAAAAAAGTGTTCAATGAAAGCCTGCATGATGAGGTGTTGTTTACTGCGATTGAGCGGAAAATTTTCTTTTATTTATATGAAAATAGGGACAGCACCTTGACAAAGGATCATTTCTTTGAATATCTGTGGCAGCTCGAAGACAGAAACCCGAATATCGTCAATGTGCACATTAAAAAAATAAGAGCCAAAATCAACGATCAAGCGGGTGAAATTATTGAAAATATATATGGAGAAGGGTATCGGCTGAATACCGTTGTGAAGAAATGAAGTTAAAGACAAAATATATGTTGTTATTATGTACGGCTGTCATTAGTGTCCCGGTGCTATTGCTGGCGGTTAGTATTTTGATGTCTGTCATTTATGAAAACATGTTTAAATCAATGAATCACGGTACGCCTTTTCACAGGTCTTTTGCGTATCCGGCAATGCTCATTGTATTTTTGTTATCACTCTTATTGTTAGCTTTTTTATTTTCGAAGTCGATTCATTCTCTGCTGCATAAAATCAATCTATTACATCATACCATTCGGCATCTGGCGAGTGATCAAAAGGTGCCGGATAAAATAGAAGTGAAACGCGCTGATGAAATCGGGGAGCTGATCAAGTCGGTCAATTTGTTAATTGAACGGACGACATATCGTGAACTGGAATTGAAACAGCAGGAGGAAATCAAAAAGGAGCTTTTGCAAAAACTGCGTCATGACATTAACACACCTTTAACAGCTCTCAGGCTGCAGTTGTTTTATTTGGAAGGCCAATGTCATGATCAGGCCGTATTCGAATCGTTGTATCAGCAAATCGATTATATCTCGGAATTAACCAATGAATTCAATCTATATTCCGCCGAAACGCTAGAAAGCTCTTATATCGTAAATGAAGAAGTGCGTCTAAATGAGCTGTTAGAAACAGCGGTGAAAAAGTGGGATTATTTATATAGTATGAATGGGATTGAATTGCACTTTAAGCCGGCAGATCAAGATGTGATATGGATGAGCAACGTGTTATGGATGCAAAGGCTGTTTGATAATATTTTTCAAAATACGTTAAAGCATTCAAAAGCTGAAAAGATGGAAGTCAGGATCGAAAATGGCACTGTTTCTATCCGCGATGATGGTATTGGATTTGATCGGAATGAGAACAGTGAGGGGATTGGGTTGAAGATTATTGAGGATATATGCAGACTGCTTGCGATGACTTATGAGTTGGAGACAAATGAGTATGGAACGCGGTTTTTGTTTTCAAAAGAGTGACCCCGCTGATGTTTTTCTTTCTCCCATAAACTATATATAATAGGAAGTAAGAAATGAGGTGATCAGTATATGTTTAAAAAATTCATCAAAACGATCAAAAACCTCTCAAGCAGTTCTAGTGACCGATATCGCAGACACCGGCATTACAGCAGCAGCCGGCGCAGACATTATCGCAGCTATAGCAGCAGCTCGGGCAAAAGAAGACACTACGACCGTTATGGCGGGAGTCATCGTTACAAACGCCGGAGCTACAGCAGCAGTTAATCCGAAAAAAGTTCTTGTTCCGCTTTTGGGACAAGGGTTTTTTTATGTGACCGATTGAATGGCCCGGTTTAGATCCTCGCGAATGGAAGCGGTGTGCTGATACTCTTCATCAATGCCCAATAATTTTTTCAGCAGCAGGGTTACTTCTTTTGTCAGCGTTAATTCCTCCAGCCAAGTGCCGTTTTTCTTCTTTTTTCCTTTATATTGAGAGTACAGCAGAAATAACAGCGTTTCTCCGAGATCGAAGAAGTCATCCTGTTTTCGCACCTTTATTTCCTCCGTTTCTTCAGAAGTCAATTGTTTGGCAAGGCCGAAATCAATGAGACAGAGCCTGCCGTTATTGATGATGATATTAGGCGTTCTGATATCGCTGTGAAAGATAAGGTGATCATGCAGGTATTCTATAATCTCAAGCAGCTGCGAAATCAATCGTAATGCCATAAGCTCTGTGAACGGCTGTTTTTGAAAAAATAATAATTCTTCTATATTCTCTCCCTCAATGAACTGCATGACATAATAAGTCTGTCCGTCTATGATGAACTCATCTATGAAGCCCGGAATTTGCGGATGGTGAATGCTTTTGAGCAGTTTTATTTCCTGTTGGAACCGGACTTTTTCTTTTTCCTTTTTGGCTTTTGTCGGCCGCAGCTGTTTTAAGACATAAGGTGTTTGAGTTAGGATATCGGTGCACAAATAAACCAAACCGTAGCCGCCCATGCCGAGGCATTCTTCGATTTTGTATTGATGATTTAATATAACGCCGTTCTTTAGAGGGCGGTCAAAAAGCAGTTTTTTTAGAAGTTTTAATGCCATGTCTGCACTTCCCTTAGTTGTACTGACTATAGTTTACCTTCTCGGCTAAGAATAAAAAAGAGCCGGATAACCGGCTCGGTATAAGTTAAAACTGCTTTGTCACGTCGTATTCATAATCTATTTTTGCTTTTACGTTGCTCATCGTCGATCTGGCAGTCGCTAATGTATTATATTTAAAACTCCATACCTTTGCGACACTGAGTTGATCTGACAAAGAGATATCATAAGACCCTGAAGTTGAACTGTTTACAAGGGCACGGCGCCATTCGTTATTTTCGCTTGTCATGATCAGATGGCGTGTATTTCCTTGGCTTGGTGTTTGAGTGGCGGTTGTTTGCACTCTGGTTACAATGGCATCACGCGGTATCCCGGATTGGTTTGTTAAATCAACCTTGATCACGCTGGAATCAGAACCTGAGGGGCTAAGGCTTGTATTTCCTTTATTTTCAGCAATGCCGCTGAATTGGAAGGTTCCGCTGCCTGATTTGATTCGGTCTTCAATTGAAAGCGTAAAGTACATGTTTCCGGTATAGGTGCCTCGTGACACCTTCACATAAAAGGTATCCGTCGTGTTTTGGGCGTCTGCATTTGCATAGATAAAAGAAGAGAATGTATTAGGGTTAATGACTTCTGTGCCTTGAGAAACAGGTATTCTGTTCTTATCGTAAATTTCAATTTTCATCCCTGTATACGCGCTCTGGTATGTACTCCTCACGTATACTTTTTCTCCCTTATTAGCCGTAAAAGTGAAATAGGCTTCATCTTGACCAGCTTCCAGTATCGTTGTATCGATATTTTTATATTTCCAATAACCGATCGGCATTGCGGTATCAAATGAATTGTTACCTGTGATCGCAGTGACTCCGGCAGCTGAAGCCGAATACGTAAAGGTGAAGAAGACAGACAGCATAATAGCAAATGGAATAAGCCATTTTTTCGCCATGCAAACAACCTCCTTTTATTTCCATCATACATAATGACAGGATGGGTGTAAATAAATGTTTTTAGAGGTTAATATATACATTGTCATTACCGATAAAAAAGAGTAAGAGAGAATACTCGGGAGGGAATTCAATGCGTCTGAATCGGCAATTTATCCGCACTCAGCTGATGGCACAGAATATATTAAGCAAGAATGCGCCTGCCAAACGAGAGAATTTGACTGAAAGTACAGCGGCAGTTCTGGAAAAGGCATACAGCAGGCTTGAGCCGCGATCTTCAAGTGTGGGAATCGATCAGTTCAACTATTCTAAAACCAGCGTGTCGGGAAACAGCGGGACGTTCAACAAAGTGTATCAATCAGCGAATGACCGAACAGTGACAGATACAGGGAAAGAAACAGTGATCGAATCCAATAACCCCTATGACTCTGAGAGTGATATCAGAATCAAAATACTAGATGAAAAATACAGCAGGATGAATGCGATAAACAAAGCAAAGTCTGATCCCTTAGGCTATATTAAGGATAAGTATCAAAATTCAAAGTCTCCTTATTTCAGAAGTGATCTGTCTGCCGCAGAAAGACAGGCTGCTTACGATAATGAAACAGAATGGCTATTCAAAGGCAAGGCCCAAAAATATAACCTCCAGGATGCTGCGTTTCGCAATGTTACATTTAATGGGGAAGTGGAAGCTGAGAATGAAAAGGTGTATCAGCGGAGCCAGGTGAACCAGCAGCTGCAAGTGCTTTTGAATCGGAACCATATTCACATTCCGGAGGGGACAGAGCTGACGTTTACGATTACGCCGATTGACTATCAGGTGCGGGTGAGCGGGACAGACGATCAGGATCTGATCAAGCAAATTCAGCAAGTGCTGCAATCTGGAGACAACAGCAAAGAACTATTTTTACACATCATGAAAAGCCAAAGCAGTGATTCAACACAATTTTCCGAAGAGGCCTATAAAAAGTATCAGGCAGCTCGTGAGATGTACGAAGTCACAGGCTACCATTTGAAGGATTTAGAAGTGATTAACGGGCGGTATGTAACGCCTGATGGACGTGACTTATTAGACGTCTATCAAGAAGAGCTTGAAAAAGATCCTGCACAAAAAGAGACGTCCTCTTATGCTATATCTCACTATCGTTCCGAGCTTAGTGAAATTGCGGAAGCTGGGTATGATGCCATTCCGGATTTCATCCTATCAATTGATTACAGCAATGGATCTCTGAGAGATGTGGGACAAAGCAAGAGCTATGGAACCGGAGATACCGGGTGGCTTGAAGCATTAAAGCGTCAAACGGGCGTAAATTATTAGGTAAGCTGTTCATTTGGAACAGCTTATTTTTTATGAAAATCTAAAAATTATAATTTTAATATTCAAATAATTTTATTATTTTTATATAGAAGATTTTAAATGAAGTGAATGATTCAAAACTTAGCACAAAGGTGTTTACCTGAAAAAAACAATTGTATTTTCCAGAGAAATTTATTATGATGAAATAAGTAATTTAGGAGATTATATAACAATTTTGAGTTTGAATTTTCTGATTGTTATTACTGAGTGATGTGAGGGCAAGCAGATCTGCTGTTTTCTCATTTGTGAGTATTTTTGTGAGGAGGAGGAAGAGGAGTGGCAAATAAAGAATTAAAGAGGGGCCTGGGCGCGCGTCATATTCAGATGATCGCCTTGGGCGGCACGATCGGTGTTGGCTTGTTTATGGGGTCTGCCAGCACAATTTCATGGACTGGCCCATCTGTCCTTCTGGCTTATGCAATATGCGGAATTTTTATCTTTTTTATTATGCGTGCGATGGGTGAAATGCTGTATGTCGAGCCGAGCACAGGTTCTTTTGCGACATTCGGCCATCAATATATTCATCCGATGGCAGGTTATATAACAGCATGGAGCAACTGGTTCCAGTGGATTATCGTCGGCATGTCAGAAATTATCGCTGTCGGTACTTATATGAAGTATTGGTTCCCGGATTTGCCTGCTTGGATACCTGGTATCGTGGCAATGGTGATTCTTGGCGCAGCGAATTTAATTTCTGTTAAGTCGTTTGGTGAATTTGAATTTTGGTTTGCGATGATTAAAATCGTGACGATTATCTTGATGATTATTGCGGGGATCGGAATTATTTTCTTCGGTTTTGGCAACGGCGGAGATGCGATCGGATTGTCGAACCTGTGGTCTCACGGGGGCTTCTTTGCAGGAGGTTTCTCAGGTTTCTTCTTTGCACTGTCGCTTGTCATTGCGGCTTATCAAGGAGTTGAGCTGATCGGGATTACAGCGGGCGAAGCGAAGGACCCGCAAAACACGCTAAGAAACGCGATTCAAAGTATTATCTGGCGCATTTTGATTTTCTACATTGGCGCTATTTTTGTGATTGTGACGGTGTATCCTTGGGATGAGCTCAATTCACTCGGAAGTCCGTTCGTGTCAACGTTCTCGAAAATCGGAATCACGGCAGCGGCTGGCATTATTAACTTTGTCGTGATTACAGCGGCAATGTCGGGCTGTAACAGCGGCATTTTCAGCGCGGGCCGCATGCTGTATACACTGGGTGTAAATGGACAAGCACCGAAGTTCTTTACGAAGATTTCACGCAACGGTGTGCCGCTGTATGGCACAATTGCGGTGCTGATCGGTTTGGCTGTCGGTGTTGTACTGAACTATATCGCGCCGCCGAAGATCTTTGTCTATGTATACAGCGCAAGCGTGCTTCCTGGGATGATTCCTTGGTTTATCATTTTGATCAGCCATATCGGATTCAGAAAAGCGAAGGGCGCCGCATTAGATAAACATCCATTCAAGATGCCATTTGCTCCTTTTACAAACTATTTGACGATTGCTTTCTTGCTGATGGTTCTGGTAGGCATGTGGTTTAACGATGATACTCGTATCTCTCTGATTGTAGGCGTGATTTTCTTAGCGCTTGTGGTCATTAGTTATTATGTGTTTGGGATAGGCAAACGCACACAAGCCAATTTGACAAAAAGCCAACAAGCAGCTGAATAACGATAAAAAGAGACATTCACGGATGTCTCTTTTTTTATTTTTCGCGTATGGATTTTCCCTGTTTTAGCAAGCTATAGTGTAAAGATAGCAGAAGGAAAGGTGTTCATAAAATGGATGTTACACTCGGTTATTTGCGTGAATCACTTTCGAATCATCTTGAAAATGAAGTCTGCCAGCGGATTTGCAAGAAAATGCTGGCGAAGCGGTATGCGAATGAAGAGGAATTTGTAAAAGACTTAGATGATAATGAAATGTCTTTTTTGAACCATGTATTAGAAAAGGAAATTAAGTATGCGCAGAATGAACAGGATCAAAAGCGGGCTAAGGAATTAAATGAGGTGTATGAATTACTGCTTTGAGAAAGGCGGGAAAAAGGAATGGGGGCAATTGAACGAAGCGGATATACTTTTCAGCCGGAGTTTAGCGTTGTCCGTCAAAACGGAGCCATCCATGTGTACCATCAAGGAGAATTTGTGGAAGAAATCGAATTTGAATTTAATGGAGAATATCCTGATCATGATTTGATTGAAGAGCTTGTGAATCATTATTGTTTTGAGCATGAGATTTAGAGCCCTGCTATGCAGGGCTCTTTCATTTATGATGTGATCAAGCCATACTTTTTCAGGATATCCACGGTGATGTTTTTGGCTTTTGTGCCGGAATCATCGACATTGGTGACAAAGACATAAGAGCCATGCTCTGTTTTGATGAATCCGACAAACCAGCCTAATCCCATATCGGTCAGGCGGGTTCCGGTTTTCCCGTAAAGCGTGTAATGATCGCCTTCCTCTTGAATCATCATGCGCTTGACGGTTTTCATCACTGGCTTGTCAAATGGAAGCTCCTCTTTAAATAACTTCTTCAAAAAGGCTTCCTGTTCCAGCGGCGATATTGTCAGAGAGCTTTGCAGCCAAAACTGGTCGATTCCCCCGCTGATATCCTCGTTGCCGTAAGATAGTGTATGAAGCCATGTTTTCATTCTTTCCTCGCCGATATCCCGCGCTAGTGCTTGATAATACCAGATTGCGGATTCACGCATGGCCGAGCCAAGTGTATGGTCGCGGTTCCATGATTCGAATTCACGCTTGACCCCGTCCCATCGTTTAACATCGTATTCATCGCGTACAGCTTTGACCTGCAAACCGATTAAGGCATTTACGACCTTAAAGGTGGACTGCGGAGTTTGTCGTTGATTTGCCCGTTCTCTGTTGTAGACAAATGTCTGATCCTTTTGCAAATCGTGGAGAATGAAGGTTCCATCCGTATCCTTGAATTCATCAACGACATTCATTCTGCTGACATTCAAGTGTTTTTCATGAGCAGATGATGCTGCGTGCACGGAAAAGCCACCGATCCCTGCAATACTCAGCACAAGCACAACATATATCCATTTCTTCATTTTGTTCTCCCCTTTGTTTTGATTAACTACCTTTTCTCTCTTTCGTTTGTTCTTCCTTTAAAAAATAATCAAAAAGCGCTTAAATTTGGATTTGCAAACAAATACTGTTACTGGGTTTATATTCGGAAGATAACGTGAAAATAGAGGGTAAAAAGGAAGGCAGGGTAAGCGGATGAATGAGCAGATTCCACATGACAAAAGTCTCGATAACAGCCTGACACTGCTGAAGGAAGGGTATTTATTTATTAAAAACAGAACAGAGCGCTACAATTCAGATTTGTTTCAGGCCCGTTTGTTGGGGAAAAACTTTATTTGCATGACTGGCGCTGAGGCGGCGAAGGTGTTTTATGATACGAATCGATTCCAGCGGCAGAACGCTTTGCCGAAGCGGGTGCAGAAATCGCTGTTTGGTGTCAATGCGATTCAGGGAATGGATGGCAGCGCGCATATCCATCGGAAGATGCTTTTTCTGTCATTGATGACACCGCCGCATCAAAAACGTTTGGCTGAGTTGATGACAGAGGAGTGGAAAGCAGCAGTCACAAGATGGGAGAAGGCAGATCAGGTTGTGTTATTTGAAGAAGCCAAAGAAATCCTGTGCCGGGTAGCGTGCTATTGGGCAGGTGTTCCGTTGAAGGAAACGGAAGTCAAAGAGAGAGCGGATGACTTCATTGACATGGTCGATGCGTTCGGTGCTGTGGGACCGCGGCATTGGAAGGGAAGAAGAGCAAGGCCGCGTGCGGAAGAGTGGATTGAAGTCATGATTGAAGATGTGCGTGCCGGCTTGCTCAAAACACCTGCCGGAACAGCGCTGCATGAAATGGCGTTTCACAAACAAGAAGATGGAAGCGAGTTGGATTCCCGGATGGCATCCATTGAGCTGATTAATGTACTGCGGCCTATTGTTGCCATTTCTTACTTTCTTGTGTTTTCAGCCTTGGCGCTTCATGAGCATCCAAAGTATAAGGAATGGCTGCGGTCTGGAAGCAGCCGGGAAAGAGAAATGTTTGTGCAGGAGGTCCGCAGATATTATCCGTTCGGCCCGTTTTTAGGTGCGCTTGTCAAAAAGGACTTTGTATGGAATAACTGTGAGTTTAAGAAGGGAACATCGGTATTACTTGATGTATATGGAACGAATCACGATCCTCGTCTATGGGATCATCCCGATGAATTCCGGCCGGAACGATTTGCGGAGCGGGAGGAAAATCCGTTTGATTTGATTCCTCAAGGCGGGGGGCACGCCGAGAAAGGCCATCGCTGTCCAGGGGAAGGCATTACAATTGAAGTCATGAAAGCGAGCCTGGATTTTCTCGTCAATCAGATTGAATACGACGTTCCGGAACAATCACTGCACTACAGTCTCGCTAGAATGCCGTCATTGCCTGAAAGCGGCTTTATCATGAGCGGAATCAGGCAGAAAAGGTAAATCAAAAGCTCTCTTCCTTATCGAAGAGAGCTTTTTTGATTACTTCTTTTTTTCATCGTAGTATTGGACGGGATACATGGATCCTTCTGATACCATTTTGTTGTCCTCGATATCTTGCGGGTCCGGGTGGCCGGCTTTATCGACTGGGAACGTTTCCATGTCTGGCTGTTTTGTTATTTTCATCTTCATGCTGTGAATGAATTCTCTTGCTTTTTGGCGATTTGACGGGTCTTTTAATAGATAAGAAGTGATGCCGACAGTTGAAACAGCGAGACCTGAAAGTAACAGTTTTTGTTTCATGGTGATACTCCTTTCTATTTTAAGAGTAGTGTTTCCTGTATCATTCCCGTTTTGGTTATAGCTAAACCTATTAAGTTTTTATCATTCGCATTTTCAGTAAATTCCATTTTTGAAAAACTAGTGACTTCATTCCTGTATTGGAAGGTAATATACATTGATTTATTATTATTTTAGTCAAAATTCGATAAATATTGACAAGGTCAAGTAATCAGAATAATAATATAACTAGCAAGAGAATGCCATCATACATGAAAGGTGTTTACGATATGAATCAATTGCATCGAAGAATGGGAACGTTTTCCCTCATGATGGTCGGGCTCGGGTCGATGATTGGCTCAGGCTGGCTGTTCGGGGCGTGGCGTGCGGCCCAAATAGCAGGACCAGCTGCTATTATTTCATGGATTATTGGAATGGTCGTCATTTTATTTATTGCTCTTTCTTATAGTGAATTAGGATCTATGTTCCCTGAAGCCGGGGGAATGGTAAAATATACGCAATATTCACACGGTTCGTTTATCGGTTTTATCGCAGGCTGGGCCAACTGGATTGCGATTGTGTCAGTTATTCCGGTTGAAGCCGTTGCCTCTGTTCAATATATGAGCTCTTGGCCTTGGGAATGGGCAAAATGGACAAGCGGTTTGGTGAAGAATGGAACACTGACTGGGGAGGGACTGGCATTTGCCTCTGTATTGCTTCTCATTTATTTCCTGCTGAACTACTGGACAGTCAATCTATTTTCTAA
This sequence comes from Bacillus sp. JS, assembly GCF_000259365.1. Lineage (NCBI taxonomy): Bacteria > Bacillati > Bacillota > Bacilli > Caryophanales > Bacillaceae > Bacillus > Bacillus sp. JS. Next base: position 229,810 of record NC_017743.1, read on the forward strand.
AGCGAATTCATTCATTACAATTTTTAAAATTATTATTCCGGGTCTGACGATTGGAGCTTTGCTGTTTGTTGGATTCCACGGAGAAAACTTTACTGACGGTCAAAGCGTTGCGCCGAATGGCTGGGCGAGTGTGCTGACAGCGGTGGCCACTTCCGGTATCGTTTTTGCGTTTAATGGTTTCCAAAGCCCGATTAATATGGCGGGGGAAGCAAAAAATCCGGGAAAATCAATTCCGATTGCAGTTGTCGGTTCTCTTTTCGTAGCAACAGTCATTTATGTCCTGCTGCAGATCGCCTTTATCGGAGCGGTGAATCCTTCTGATATTGCTCACGGCTGGAGCCACCTGAACTTTAATTCTCCTTTTGCTGATTTGGCGATCGCGCTAAATATTAACTGGCTTGTGATCGTGTTATATGCGGATGCATTTGTATCACCTTCTGGAACTGGGATTACGTATACGGCGACAACGTCCCGAATGATTTACGGAATGGAAAAAAACAAATATATGCCGAGTATATTCGGGAAGCTTCACCCGATTTACGGTGTGCCGAGACAAGCCATGTTCTTTAACTTGATTGTTTCGTTCATCTTTTTATTCCTGTTCAGAGGGTGGGGCGTGTTAGCGGAAATTATTTCTGTTGCTACGTTAATTTCTTATATCACCGGCCCGGTTACAGTGATGACATTGAGACGGACGGGGAAAGACCTGTACAGGCCTCTTCGTTTAAAAGGCTTAAACGTGATTGCGCCGCTTGGATTTATCTTTGCGTCGCTGGTGCTGTATTGGGCCCGCTGGCCGTTAACAGGACAGGTTCTGTTTATTATCCTGATCGGTCTGCCGATTTATTTCTATTATCAGGCGAAGGCGAAATGGAAAGGGTTTGGCCGAAACTTCAAAGCCGGCGTCTGGATGGTGTTTTATCTGCTGGCCATGATGGTCATTTCTTATTTGGGCAGTGATAAATTCGGCGGCCTGAATGTCATTCATTATGGCTGGGATATGGTTCTGATTGCGATGGTATCACTTGTATTCTATGTGTGGGCGCTGAAGAGCGGCTACCAGACAGAATACTTAAAGGATGCGAAAGAGATAAATTCTCAGCTGCTTAATGGACAGTCAGAAGCTGCTGCCGGAAAAGAATAAATGAAAACCTTGCGCGGAGGGCGCAAGGTTTTTTTGTTGATTTGGTCCATATCAAAATGTTACACCATTGTAAATTCAATTTGGGTTTTAAAGGCCCATTGTTAAGTTAGTGTAAATTTGTTAGAAGATTCATTTACATTCATATGAACTTGAAACATAATCATAGGGAGTTTTGCTGATATATGTCGAGACAGAGGTGAAAGCGTTGACGATTGATATCCAAACATTACTGTTCGAATTCTTTGGGGGTCTCGGTATTTTCCTAATTGGAATTAAGTTCATGGGAGAGGGACTTCAGAAATCGGCTGGGGATAGATTGAGAAATATATTAGACCGTTTTACAAGCAATCCGCTGATGGGCGTATTGGCGGGCATCATTGTGACGGTTTTGATTCAAAGCAGCTCAGGAACGACGGTAATTACCGTCGGGCTTGTCAGTGCGGGCTTTATGACGCTTCGTCAAGCCATTGGCGTTATTATGGGAGCCAATATTGGAACAACGGTTACCGCGTTTATTATCGGGATTGACATAGGGGCTTATGCATTGCCGATTATTGCTGTCGGCGGATTTTTACTGTTTTTCTTTAAGCATAAACATGTGCAAAATGCCGGCCAGATTGTGTTTGGGTTTGGGGCTCTGTTTTATGGGCTGGAGTTAATGAGCGGCGGCATGAAACCGCTCCGTTCACTTGAGGCATTTCATGATTTAACTGTCAGTATGAGCTCTAATCCGTTACTAGGTGCTGTCATTGGGACTTTGTTTACGGTTCTTGTGCAAAGCTCCAGCGCCACGATCGGCATCTTGCAAGGTTTATTCTCAGATGGGCTGATTGATATTAACGGTGCGCTGCCAGTGTTATTCGGTGATAATATCGGGACGACGATCACCGCGGTTCTTGCATCTTTAGGTGCATCTGTTGCGGCGAGACGTGCTGCTGCTACTCATGTGCTGTTTAACCTAATCGGGACAGCAATTTTCCTGATTTTTCTTAAGCCGTTTACAGCATTGATTTTGTCACTTCAGGCTTCGATGGGGCTTGATTCGAAAATGACAATTGCATTCGCACATGGAATCTTTAATACGACCAATACGATTATACAGCTTCCTTTTGTCGGGATATTGGCTTTGATCGTAACAAAACTGATTCCGGGCAAGGATTCAATGGTCGAATACAAGTCGCATCTTGATCCGATTTTTATTGAACAATCACCATCTATTGCTCTCGGACAGGCAAAAGAAGAAGTGATCCAAATGGGGAATTTTGCGGTGCAGGGGCTGGAAGTCACAAAGCAGTTTTTGGTAACAAAACAGCCAAAATATGCGGCCAATACTTATCAGATAGAGGATGCGGTTAACAATCTCGACCGGAAAATTACCGATTATTTGATCGAACTTTCTTCAAGTTCTCTCTCAGAGCACGAGTCTGAGGAGCATCATATGTTGATGGATACGGTCAGAGACATTGAAAGAATCGGAGATCACTTCGAAAATGTGATTGAATTGATAGAATACCAGCAGGCGCATCGTGTGGTTATAACTGAATCTGCCATGACGGATTTAACTGAAATGATAGATTTGACGATTTCTACTGTGAAGGCGTCCATTGAAGCTTTGCACCACAATGATGCAAAGGTAGCTGAACAAGTCATTGAAAAAGAAGATGACATTGACAAAATGGAACGGAAGCTTCGCAAAAAGCATATTATCCGTTTGAATGAAGGACTGTGTACTGGACAAGCGGGCATCGTCTTTGTTGATATGATCAGCAACCTGGAGCGTATCGGCGATCATGCAGTAAATATTGCTGAAGCTGTTATTGGTGAAAATCGATGAGGAAAAAGCATAGAATCCTAGGATTCTATGCTTTTTTGTAGTCTTTTTTCACCTTCTGAAAGATATCAGCGTAATTCGTAAACACCCCTGTCACGCCCCAATCAAGCAGGCGGCGCATATCTGCTTCTGTATTGACTGTGTAAGGGTGCAGCAGGAGGCCGTGGCTGCGGATCATACGGACGTTTTCTTGATTCAAAGCTTTATAATACGGGCCTGCACCAACAGCGTATGTTTTGATTTCTTCCAGTTCAGCATCTGTCATTGTCGCCATTTGTTTGGCTTCCAGCAATTGAACGGTCGGCAGTTTTGGCTGTAATTGATGGACTTTTAACAGGCTTTCTTTGCTGAACGATTGAATGATCACCTGGCCGGGCTTAGAATGTTTGCCCAGTAATTTATGTTTCTGTAAGGAAGCGATCAGTTTTTCTTCCATACCAGGGTAGGTGTCAGGCGATTTTGTTTCAATGTAGTAGTTCGCGTGCTTTCCGAAACGGTCTAATACTTCTTCTAATGTAGGAACTTTAAGGCCGGCGTACTGCGGCTTCGCTTTTTCCGGATAAGCTTCATTAAACCAAGAACCGGCGTCCAGCTTCTTAATGTCTGCGAGCGTATGGTCTTTCACCCAGCCCGTTCCGTTTGTGGTACGGTCCAGTTTTTCGTCGTGCATGACAATCAATTTCCCGTCTTTTGTCATTTGCAGATCCAATTCAATATAATCTGCTTTCATTTTTTGAGCGGTTTCGTAAGACAGAATCGTGTGCTCAGGCACATATCCAGAAGCCCCTCTATGCGCAACAGTCAGGATACGGTCAGGCGACAGCAGGTTTCCTTTTGACGCTGCCGACACTGGTGTTACCATAAATGAGAGTAAGCCTAGCGACAGAACAACCAAGGCAAGTATTCTATTTTTTCTCATGATTTCTCCTCCTTATTGATAAAGACTACCTGTCTTTCATATTAAAAAACGGATGTAAACGGCGTGTTGGAAAATGATTAATCTTTTATGTGGCTTTTTTAAACGTGCTCTGCCCGTTTGCCTGTATTCCATGTCAAAGCTAAGAAGACGATAGCAAGAATGCAGGAAGAGATCAGCATGATAAAGCCGCCGTTCCAATCAAACCGGTCAACGACAAAGCCCATAATGGCGTTTGCGAAAGCAGATCCGCCGATGTATCCGAAAAATCCGGTCAAACCGGCTGCAGTTCCGGCTGCTTTTTTCGGTGCTAGGTCAATCGCTTGCAGGCCGATCAGCATAACAGGTCCGTAGATTAAGAAGCCAATGCTGATCAAGGCGATATTGTCTACGAGCGGGTTGCCGGCCGGATTCAGCCAGTACACCATTACGGCAATGAAAACGCCTGCCATAAACAAAACGCCTGCCGGTGCCCGGCGGCTTTTGAAGAATCGGTCACTGATCCAGCCGCACAAAATGGTTCCCGGTATGCCGGCATATTCGTAAAGAAAATAGGACCAGCGCGAGTCTTCAGGAGAAAAGCCTTTGGCTTCTGTTAAGTAAGTAGGCGCCCAGTCAACCACGCCGTATCGCACGAAATAGACAAATACATTGGCAAACGCGATATACCAAAGAAATTTGTTATTCAGCACATATTGAAAAAGGATTTCTTTTGTTGTTAATTCCTTTTCTTGATTTTTAAAAGCGTGTTTTGGATAGTCATTCCGATACTCTTCAATTGGCGGGAGTCCGCAAGATTGAGGCGTATCCCGAACCAATAAAACAATTAAAAATGAAATGATAATGGCAATGATGGCAGGGAAGAAAAACACGCTTTTCCAAGTGACGAACATCGCGATGCCAAGAGTGACAAGCGGAGCAAGAATACCGCCGCCTATGTTATGTGCGACATTCCAGATCGACATTTTTGTGCCGCGTTCACTTATAGAAAACCAATGGGCCATTGTCCTGCCGCATGGCGGCCAGCCCATTCCTTGAAACCATCCGTTGATAAACATAAAAATAAACATGATGGTGACGCTCGAAGTCACCCACGGCATTGAAACGAATAGAATATTGACGATTGCTGATAAAAATAGGCCTGTTGCGAGAAAATATCTCGGATTACAGCGGTCAGACACCATTCCCATGATGAATTTGCTGAAGCCGTACGCAATGGACACAGCGGCCAGCACCAAACCTAGTTCTGTTTTGGAAAATCCCTGTTCCTGCAGATAAGGAATGGCAAAGGCAAAGTTTTTCCGCAGCAGGTAGTAGCCTGCGTAGCCAATGAAAATACCAATGAATACTTGCAGCCTGAGCCGTTTATAAGCCGCATCCATCTTTGAATCATCCAGTCTCTCAATGTGAGGAGCCGGTTTAAATATATGAAGCATCAAAAATTATCCCCCTTTGCTGTTTGTGCTGGATGTATGCGTGCCTCCTTTCTGAAAAACAAAAAGAGCCAGAAAACACCCCTTGTCAAAAGGGGTTGGATTCCTGGCTCTCCTCATCTCCATCCAAGCTATTAACTTATTATGATAGCGCTTTCTTAAGTTATCATAGTCTAGAGTGAATGTAAACGGGTAATTTCAAATTGGGTATTGAGAAAGTAAATATAATCCTTTTACTAAATGGAGTTATGTTTTTTTACTGGCAGCATAAAAATCTTGAGGGAGGCTGTTGCAGGTGGATGAATTAGATATCGCATTCGGTATTTTACCGTTAGGAATTATGCTGTTGTCGATTGTCGGAACTTGTATTTGTAAAAACGCGTATCTGATGCCAATGCTTAGTTTGGTGATTTCTCTAGTGCTCACCTTTACCATTTTTAATGAATCATTTTTGGGATGGGTTGTAGTCTATAGCTTGATTTCCCTGGCTTTATCCTATATCACATTGATTGTGATAAGGAAAAAGAAAGAATCAGGAAAATAAAAATCCTCACTTTCTAACAGATTGTTGACTGAGGCAACTATATGTGATTATAATTGGCTTAGTCAACGATATTAGAAAGTGGGGATTTGATTTGAAAACAAGTGAATCATCTATCGAATTAAAATTCAGAAAGTTCAATCGATTTTATACAAACGTCCTTGGTTTCCTTAATGAGCACATTTACGACAGCCCGTTTTCCTTAACGGAAACACGGATATTATTTGAAGTTTATAATACGCCTAATTGTACGGCAAAAGCCCTTCAGGATAAGCTGGGGCTTGACCGGGGATATGTCAGCAGGATTGTGAAGCAGTTTGAAAAAGAAGGTTTGATCTATAAACAGAGGAGCAAAGATGACGCCCGCCACCATTATATTTTTGTCACAGAAACAGGAAAAACGATTTATAAAAAGCTGGAGGAGAAAGCCAACGAACAAGTGGAACTGATGCTGAAGGAAATCAACCAAAAGGAGCAGCACAAGCTTGCCGAGGCGATGGCAGAGATTGAAGCGATCCTTTCACAGTCGCTTTCTGCCAGAACATCAGAGATATCGATTAGAGATTATTTTCTGTCGGATGATCTTCAACTCCTTATTGAGAAACAAAGACAATTTTACGCGGAGGCTCACGGTTGGGATGACACGTTTTTAGCTTACCTTCAGGAGACATTTGACGCTGACATCGAAAACATATGGATTGCGGAAAGCGGCGGGAAATTTGCCGGCTCTGTCGGGCTGGTCAAGCATGATGATAAGACAGTCCAGCTCAGATGGTTTCTGGTTGATGCGGCTTTTCGGGGCAGGGGGCTCGGCACTCAATTGCTGGAGCATCTGGTTGCATACTGCCAAGACATGAAATTTGACCGTATTTTCCTTTGGACGGTGAGCACCATGGCTGAGGCTCGACCGCTCTACGAAAAATTTGGATTCAGGATAAGTGAAGTGAAACAAGAAGCGCCATTATGGGGACAGCAGCTGACAGAAGAACGGTGGGATTTGGAACTGGCATGAAAAGACTGCACTATGCTTGGATCATCGTCTCCGTCACCTTTTTGATCTTATTGGCGGTTCAGGGGGTGCGGCTGTCGTTTGGTGCATTTGTGGAGCCGTGGGAACGGCAATTTTCAATGGATAGAAGCACCATCTCGTTGATTTCGACGATGAGCTTTATTGTTTACGGCATATCACAGCCTGTGATCGGCCGGCTTGTGGACAAGTGGGGTGCTCGGGCTGTTTTGGCATGGAGTGCGTTACTGACAGGCGTCAGCATTTTCTTAACATACCTTGTGACTTCGCCTTGGCAGCTGTTTTTGCTTTATGGGCTGGGTGTCTCGCTTGGGGTTGGCGGAGCATCGAATGTGGCAGCAAGTGTATTGGTCGTCAATTGGTTCAGCAAAAAGCGGGGACTAGCCTTTGGGATCATGGAAGCAGGATTTGGCGCGGGGCAAATGCTTCTCGTCCCTGGCTCACTCATGCTGATCCATTGGTTTAGCTGGAAGCTGACGGTTGTGGTGTTGGGGCTGCTGTTAATCGTGATTGTTTTTCCGGCTGCCCTGCTGATGCTGAGGAACAATCCTTCAGAAAAGAAGACAGAGCCGATAGGCGGACTGGCTGCTTCAGAAAAAGAAACGGCACCTAAAACAACTGCTCTTTCAGTGACCGGGATGTTTCGAATGAGGCAATTCTGGTTTTTGATATTGCCGTTTTTGATCTGCGGATTTACGACCGTGGGGCTGATGGATACCCATTTGATTCCCTTTTCTCACGATCACGGCTTTTCCACGACGGTCACGAGTGCCGCTGTCAGTCTGCTGGCAGGCTTTAATATTGCCGGCATCTTACTGTCGGGAATTGTAGCGGACCGGTGGAGCAGCCGGAAAATCCTTTGCTTTTTATATGCGGTGCGCGCGATGTCGATCGTGATTCTCATATACAGCCACGAGCCCTACTTGCTTTTAGCCTTTGCGATTCTGTTTGGGTTAGTGGACTTTGCAACGGTAGCACCGACTCAAATGCTCGCCACCCAGTACTTTCAAAACTACTCGATCGGCCTCATGATTGGCTGGCTCTCACTCGCCCACCAGATCGGATCGGCACTTGGCGCGTACGTGCCTGGCGTCATCTATACGATAACAGGTGAGTATACACTGGCTTTTTATTTGTCGATTGGAATGCTCGTGCTGGCGAGCGTGATGAATGTGATGCTGAGGGAGCCCGCGGCGGTCACACGTGACAGTACGGCTGTGATAGAGAAATGATAAGGGCAGAGGGGAAGCATCTCTGATTTCGGAATTATTCAGAGATGCTTTTTTTGTATTTTTGTTCTAACACGAAGTCGATCATACCGACAATGCGGGCGTTTTCTGATTTTTGTTTGAAGCGCTCAGAGATTTGAACTTTTCTTGAAAATGGGGAAACACCAAATACCCATATTAGGCCAATTAACACAAAAAACATTTGTACACCTATTTCTATTAAATCATTGTAATGAGAACTGAAAAAATAAATATATAAGGTTATTAGTGTCACTGTAAATACGATTTTGACAGTGTGTTTGAATGTGAGCTGTGGTTCAATTAAACACACTTTCATTTGGTTGAGTGTGAAAGAGTCTTGTTTCATTAGGTAAGAAAGTAAATCATTATCGTTTTGACTGATAGGGTACAAGTCAGTTTCTATTTTTTTTGTGATCTCCTGATATGTATGTATATTACTTTTCATACAGTATTCCCCCTTTTTTAAGAAGATCTCCATGAATCCTCTAAAAGGATCCATGGAGATCAAGACTATTAATAATGTACGGAAGAGTCCTGCAACTGCTCCTGCTTCAGGGCCTATTTTAAATGTAATCCAATTCTTAAGTCCAGAAGTAGCGCTGTTACATATTGCAACGTCAAAAAGGTACAAATTAAGTATTCAATGTTTGAGTTATTGAATGACATAAAGTTCAGTCGGTAAGCTAAGACTGTTAGATAGATTTTGATAAAGTGGATTTGGAACCCAGTGAGCGCCGTTTGTGTCTGCCCATACACCCCGTGTATAGATGCCGTTAAGCATCCATTCTAGATCCGTTCTCCATCAGCTTCGCTTTCGGTTTCAGCTCTGAAATGTAGAGGCCTAAAAGTGTAAGCGCGCCTCCTAGAAGAGCGATCCATGTCATGTTTTCGTGCAGAATCAGGACAGAAGCGGCGATCGTGATAACCGGGACCATGTAAATATACGCACTGGATTTGACGGCTCCGAGCACGCCAACTGAATAATTCCAAGTGGCGAAGCACAGGGCGGAAGCGCCAATGCCTAGGAAAAGCATGTTAAGTGCATTCGAAGCGGATGAAAATCGGCTCAGGCCAAAATGGAAGTCGAACAAAAATAAGGCGGGCACCATAAACAATAAGCCGTATAAAAATACTCTCTGTGTCAGCTCGATGATGTGGTATTCGTAAGCGCTTAATTTTTTCATGAATATCGAGTAGCCTCCAAACACGAGAGCGGCCCCGGCTGCCATGATGTCTCCGAGCGGATTCAGACGCAGTACCACATTGCCGTTAAATGTAATCAATAAAAGCCCGATTAGTGCCGAGACAAATCCAATGAAAAAAGTCAGACGCAGTTTTTCGCCTTCGAGCAGAAAATGGGCCAAAACCGCAGTGATCATCGGTATAATGGACACGATCATGCCGACATTGGATGCGTATGTATAGGTGAGAGCTATATTTTCTAATAAAAAGTATAAGGTTACGCCAAATAAACCAGCCCCGGCAAACAACAGTTCCTGCCGCCAATTTCTGAACGGAATCATGTTGGGACGAACGAGGATCAGAGCGATAAAGCCCATCAAAAACCGATAAAATAATATTTCCATTGGAGAGAAGTCAGCCAGCAGAACTTTGGTCGAAATAAAGGTCGTCCCCCAAATCAGAATGGTCACAATGGCTGCGATATGCCCGGAAGTTTCTCTTTGTATGTTCATCTGTGAAGCTCCTTTTCAAAAATCTTCATGTATTGCTTCGGTGTCAGCCCCACCTGCCGTTTAAAAAACTTCGTCATATGGCTCTGATCACTGAACCCTGTCTGAAATGCGGCATCAATTGGTCTTACCCCTTGTTCAAGAAGTTTTTTCGCTTGATTAATCCGGATTGTTTCCATATAGCTATTAGGCGTAATTCCTTTTTGTTTTGTAAACGAACGCAATAAATGATACTTGCTCCATCCTGTTAATTCACTCAAATCATTGAGCGTGACGTTTTCGGCATAATGCTCTTCTAAAAATTCGCAAACCAATTTGACTTCGTCGGATGGTTCGGGAACGCTATTAAGGAACGTAACATCCGAATAGTGGCGAATCAGCTCTTCCAGCAGATGAAGAAACAGCTCCTCCTTACGCAAAGCTTGTTTTTCGTCTGATATCAAAATATGCAATTCCTGCAGGCTGGCTGTCAGCTCATGGCGGAATAACACATGCTGGGAGAAATAAGGGAGATGCCCGGCGCCGGTAATTTCCTTCACTGCCTTCTCCATGACATCCGGCATGACATTGATACACCGATAATCAAGCGTCCGGCCGTCAATCTGTTCACAGCTATGCGTGTCACGGGGGTTAAAGAGGAGAAGATCACCTGGATTGATGATATATTCTTGATCCTGACAGGCCAGATACCGTTGCCCTTTTTCAATAAATCCAATCACATAATAATCGTGAAAGTGGTTCGGGAACTTTTGCATAATCCCCTTGAAGCGGTAGGCTTCTATATGAAGATGTGGGTCAAGCTGCAGTGTGCGGGTTTCGTTTTGCATGGGATGCCTCCTGTCGGTATGGTGGTCTTGGATTAAGTGTAGCATGGTTTTGGGGGATTTCTTGTATGATGTTGCTGTTTAAAAAGCTAATCTTTATTGGCCTGCTTTCGTTTAGGAATCAAATTATAATATTTTCTATTTTAATAAAAATTTATTTTTCAAATATTTCAGTTATAATGGTTTGGAACAGATAGGAGGGGCAAAGATGTATCAATCAAAGAAGGTTTTATTGTTAGGTTCAGGTGAGTTAGGTAAAGAGGTAGTGATTGAAGCCCAGCGTCTTGGGGTACAGACGGTGGCAGTTGACAGTTACGAGCATGCTCCGGCGATGCAGGTGGCGCATAACAGCTATGTCGTTGATATGCTTGACCCCGAGCAGATCAGAGCCATCATTGAGAAAGAAAAGCCGGATTTGATTGTGCCTGAGGTTGAGGCGATTGCGACGGATGAATTGCTGAAGCTTGAAGAAGAAGGATTTCACGTTATCCCGAATGCCCGTGCTGCCAAGCTGACGATGGATCGGGAAGGCATCAGACGGCTTGCGGCGGAAACGCTTGGACTTGCGACAGCTGGCTATGAATTTGCGAATACATATGATGAATTTATACAAGCGGCAGCTCAGATCGGTTTTCCTTGTGTCGTTAAACCATTGATGAGTTCTTCTGGAAAAGGCCAAAGTGTGTGCCGCTCTGAAGCGGATTTAGAGAGCTGCTGGGAGACGGCGATGGAAGGCGGACGGGTGAAAAACGGCCGCGTGATCGTTGAGGAGTTTATCCCTTTCGAATCAGAAATCACACTCTTAACCGTACGTGCGGTTAACGGTACGGCATTTTGTGAGCCGATCGGTCATGTGCAAAAGGACGGGGATTATATCGAATCGTGGCAGCCGCATGATATGACAGAGCAGCAAATAGAAGAAGCGAAACATATTGCAAAAGCGATCACGGATGAGCTTGGCGGATACGGCCTGTTTGGTGTTGAGCTGTTCCTTGCGAAAGATAAGGTATATTTCAGTGAGGTATCTCCCCGTCCGCATGATACAGGCCTTGTCACGCTGGTAACGCAAAATTTGTCAGAATTCGCGCTGCATGTCCGGGCGATTCTCGGCTTTCCGATTACAGAAATCACACAGCTTTCTCCTGGCGCCAGCAGGCCCCTCAAAGCACCAGAAGAATTAGCGGATTACACTGTTGAAGGACTGGAACACGCACTGGCAGTCCCACAGACACAAGTGCGCGTCTTTGGAAAGCCAATAACGAAAGCCGGACGGCGTATGGCAGTTGCGCTTTCTGCTGCTGATACAGTCGAAACGGCGAGAGAGAACGCTAAGAAAGCATTGGATCAGCTAACGATAAAATAGAGTTTGAGCAGGCTTTGTCATCGCACAAGGCCTGTTTTTTTTCTTTCTCCATAAAAGTTTTATCATAAGAATCCGAAACCTGATTATAATGTAAAAGTCTTCCATCAATACGGGTGGTTGACACTAAAGGAGGGAGATGACAAAATGAAATTAGTTCCAAGATTCAGAAAACAATGGTTCGCTTACTTAACGGTTTTGTGTTTGGCTTTGGCGGCAGCGGTATCTTTCGGTGTACCGGCAAAAGCAGCAGAGAATCCGCAAACTTCTGTATCGAATACCGGTAAAGAAGCTGATGCCACGAAAAACCAAACGTCAAAAGCAGAACAGGTTTCCGCACCTTATGAGGGAACTGGGAAAACAAGCAAATCATTATACGGCGGCCAAACGCAACTGGAAAAAAACATTCAAACCTTACAGCCTTCGAGCATTATCGGAACTGATGAACGCACCAGAATCTCCAGCACGACTTCTTTTCCATATAGAGCAACCGTTCAGCTATCAATCAAGTATCCCAACACTTCAAGCACTTATGGATGTACCGGATTTTTAGTCAATCCAAATACAGTCGTCACGGCTGGACATTGTGTGTACAGCCAGGATCATGGATGGGCTTCAACGATAACCGCCGCGCCGGGACGCAATGATTCGTCATATCCATACGGAACTTATTCAGGCACGATGTTTTATTCAGTCAAAGGATGGACGGAAAGCAAAGACACCAATTATGATTACGGAGCTATTAAATTAAACGGTTCTCCTGGAAACACGGTTGGCTGGTACGGCTATCGGACTACAAACAGCAGCAGTCCCGTGGGCCTTTCCTCGTCAGTGACAGGATTCCCGTGTGACAAAACCTTTGGTACGATGTGGTCTGATACAAAGCCGATTCGCTCAGCTGAAACGTATAAGCTGACCTATACAACCGATACGTACGGCTGCCAAAGCGGATCGCCTGTATATCGAAACTACAGTGATACAGGGCAGACAGCTATTGCCATTCACACGAACGGGGGATCGTCATATAACTTGGGAACAAGGGTGACGAACGATGTATTCAACAATATTCAATATTGGGCAAATCAATAAATACAGCAAACTAGCCATATTCATATCTATTTTGTTTTTATGCGGATGCAGTTCGCAGACGCATTCTTCACAAAAAGAAATGACGATTCCTGTCACTCTTCATGTGGAGGATGCTAAGGGGCTTCCGGTCGAAGGAGTTCAAGTGACGATTGTCAAAGCGCCTGCGTCAGATGAGGAGCCGAATACAGAGATCGGCGAGATACTCGGTAAAACAGACAAAAACGGAGACATCAAATGGGATACCGGTAAAAAAGGCGATTATTCAGTCGCGTTAACGAAGGGTGAAACATCAGTAACCCATCAAATTTCATTAACAGAGGATAAAAAAGATCATGCCATTCCATTGGTCTTCAAAGAATAGCAGTTTCCCTGATTTTAAGGGAAACTGCCTTTTTTATTGATCACAGGAAGCCAAACTATATACTGGAAATTTATAATATGAGATAATAAGAAATAGGTATTTTTTCTTACGAGACAAAAGGGGCGCTATCCTTTCATTTATATCAATCAAACCCGGAGGAAAAAGAAGAAGATGACACAAGATTCGATGCAGCTTGCCGCGGTAGAAAGCGGTCTTCGCTTTTACAAGGCGTATAATCAAAGCCTTTCTTTGTGGCCGATTGAGTCGGAAGCATTCTATGTTTCTACTCGTTTTGGAAAAACACATATCATTGCAAGTGGGCCAAAGGGCGCACCTTCGCTCATTTTGCTTCACGGAGGCCTTTTTAGCTCTGCGATGTGGTATCCGAATATTGCGGCGTGGAGCAGTCAATTTCGTACATATGCGGTCGATATAATAGGAGACAAAAATAAAAGTATACCATCAGCAGCGATGGAAACAAGAGCTGATTTTGCAGAATGGATGAAAGATGTCTTTGATTCTCTTGGACTTGAGACAGCACACCTGGCCGGTCTTTCGCTTGGCGGCTCCCATATCGTGAATTTTTTGCTTCAAGCGCCTGAAAGAGTAGAGCGGGCGGTTGTTATGAGTCCCGCTGAAGCGTTTATTTCATTTCATCCGGATGTCTATAAATACGCTGCGGCGCTTACAGGGGCAAGAGGAGCTGAAGCATATATCAAGTGGATCACAGATAACAGATATGATCTGCATCCTTTACTGCAAAGCCAAATTATGGAGGGTGCGGCGTGGCAGGATGAACAAAGGAGCCTGAAGCCGACAGAAAATGGTTTTCCGTACGTGTTCACAGACCAGGAATTGAAATCAATACAAGTCCCGATACTGCTGATGTTCGGTGAGCACGAAGTCATGTACCATCAGCAAATGGCTTATGAGCGGGCGTCGGTGCTGGTGCCGGGAATTCAGGCTGAAATCGTAAAGGACGCCGGACACCTGTTATCTCTGGAGCAGCCAGAGTACGTCAATCAACGCGTTTTGTCCTTTTTGGGCGGAGAATAAATGAGTAAAAGGCATGAAAAGATTGGCATTCATTTTTCAAATGGTAACAAATGTTGTATAATAATAGAATTTGAATGCTGCTTTTTTGGGGGCATTTTATGTTATCATGCTTATTGAAGAAATTTTTTCCTGAAACGCTATTCGATTACTATCGTCGAATAATATAGATGGTTTTACAATTGGAGGTTTGGTTACACTGTGAATTACATCCCCTGTATGATTACGATAGGAAACTTCATTTGCGGATTGCTGGCGATTCATTCCTTGCTCTATCACAACATTCATTCAGCAGTGCTATTCATTTTTACCGGCATGTTCCTTGATTTCTTTGACGGTATGGCTGCACGTAAGCTGAATGCCGTTTCTGATATGGGAAAAGAATTGGATTCGTTTGCCGACTTGGTTACGTTTGGGGTGGCTCCCTCTATGCTTGCTTACAGTGTCGCGTTGTATACCCTGCCATTTATAGGGATCTTATGCGCATTGACGTACAGCATTTGCGGAATGCTTCGTCTCTCTAAATTTAACATTGAACAAAGCAAACTCCCGACATTTATTGGTATGCCGATTCCATTTGCGGGCATGTGCCTTGTTATTCTAAGCTTCACCTATAACCCGATCCTTCTGGCAATCGGCACTTGCGGACTTTCATATTTAATGGTGAGTAAAATAAAATTCCCTCATTTTAAAAAACATGCGGCAGAAAACCTGGAGTCCGGGAGATGGAATTAGTTCAGCAGCTCATAGCGGATTACGGTTATCTCGCTATTTTTTTGATGCTCGTATTAGGGATTGTAGGATTGCCGATTCCAGATGAAGTGATGATGACTGTTGTTGGCTATTTCACGCATACCGATGTATTGAATTATGAGCTTTCGATATTGATCAGTTTTGTCGGGGCTTTGTTAGGTATGCTGATCAGCTACATGATTGGCAGAAAAGCCGGACGCCCGTTTATCGATAAGTACGGCAAGTGGGTCGGCTTAAAAGAAAAAAGAATGATGAAAGTGGAAAAATGGATGAAGAAATACGGTCCATATTCTCTTATTTTAGGTTATTTTATTCCCGGCGTCAGACATGTGACATGCTACTTTTCGGGGATCGGCAAAATGGATTTGAAAACGTATATTGCGTTTGCGGCAATCGGCGCCTTTTTGTGGTGCTTTGTTTTTATTACAATCGGAAGGGTAATAGGGATTATTCATGTTTAATACGGCTGTAAAGATTCTGTATCGATCATTGATAGAGCTGACGAATCATCGTCTGTCATCCTATCTGATTAAAGGATTTTGCGAGTCGAAAATCAGCAAACCGGTCATTCCGCTGTTCTCAAAACATTTTCGGCTGAATTGGGATGATGTGGACGGGACGGCTGCTGATTACGGATCGCTGTCCGAATTGTTCATTCGACAAATTAATCTGGAGCGGCGCCCTGTTTCAAAAGAGGCGCATGCGGTGGTCAGCCCTGTTGACGGTGTGGTTCAGACGGTAGGAATCATCAACCCGAATCAAACCTTTACGGTAAAGGGAAAAGATTACTCATTCGCTGAGCTGACAGGCTGTAAAAGCGCGGACCATCAATACAATGGCGGATATTTCGTTGTGCTGTATCTAAGCCCGCGTCATTATCATCGTTTCCATTCTCCGATCAGCTGCAAGTATCAAAAGCTGGCCGAGCTCGGAAATCGCTCATACCCGGTAAATCAATTAGGCTTAAAATACGGAAAAGATGTGCTGTCGAAAAATTATCGGTTTGTGTATGAACTGAATGGCGGCAGCCGAAATGTCCTGATGATTCCTGTCGGCGCGATGAATATTAATTCTATCGTGCAGACAAATACCCGTGCTGAATTGGAGATCGGCGAGGAGCTGGGATACTTTTCATTTGGATCAACCGTCATTTTGATTTTTGAAAAAGACGCGTTCCAGCCGTCCACCAATTTAACAGAAGGCCAAGAAGTTCAAGTCGGAGAACTGATAGGTTACGAAGAGTAAAAAGAGGAGCTTGCATAGACGCAGCGCCTCTTTTTTTGAAGAAAGGTGAGACCCATGGAGAAACAAATCATCAGCTGGATTACAGATTATCAGAACACCGGAGATGAAGCCGTCCTGAGGCAAGTGCGGAAAGCGTGCTGTCCGATTATTGAAGCGGTTTTGCAAGAGACGGCAATAGATGAAGAGCAAGCGAACAATTTGCGCGAAAAAGGAATCGAGCGGTTTCCCTTTATCATCAGCAAATACCAAGCGGATGTGCAGCTTCCGGTTGAGACATTTTTACGAAATACATATCGGTTTTACTTTCATCAGGTGATGAGAGAATCCAGCTAAAGCTTCTTTCAACAGAGAAGCTTTTTTTGTTGGCGGAAAAAAGGAAACTTTTTCAATATCTATCTCGTAACGACTAGAGAACCTAATAGCAGTGATATCCTTTGGCGTTCAATTATCTGGACCGGGGCAGGTGTGGATGGATCATGTTGTTTTTGAAGAGGTAGATAAGAGCGTACCTTCAACAAACCTTGAAATGCCGGGAGAGCTTTTAGATGAACCGGTAAATTTATCTTTTGAAGAGGAATGATAATAATAGTTTTCAGACAACTACATTTATTAGTAAGTTAATGGAAAATACTATCCGTTATTCAGAAACCCTTGTGCCGCGCAGGTTTGTAAGAGCTTGGATATTTTTATCAGTCTGGGCGGATCTGTTCATCTTTGCGGCATTTTCCTGTATGATATAGTAAGAGTGTGCATAGCAACTAACTATAATTGAACAGGGTGTTTAAAACATGGAAAAACAATACAGAGTATTACTTTACTATAAATATGTTCCGATTGAAGATCCAGAGGCGTTTAGAGAGCAGCATCTGGCTTTTTGTAAGGAGCTTGGTTTGTTAGGCCGTATCCTTGTTTCTTCTGAAGGAATTAACGGTACGGTATCAGGAACGGTTGAACAGACTGAAAAATATATGGAAACAATGAAAGCTGATCCTCGTTTTGCGGACATGGTATTTAAAATTGATGAAGTAGAAGGCCATGCCTTCAAAAAAATCTTCGTGCGCCATAAAAAAGAGCTTGTCACGCTTCGTCTTGAAGATGATGTCGATCCGAATGAAACAACAGGTCAACATTTGAAGCCAGCAGAATTTTATGAGAAGATGCAGGACCCAAACACAATTGTAATCGACGCGCGTAATGATTACGAGTACGACCTTGGCCATTTCAGAGGTGCAGTCCGTCCTGACATCGAAGCCTTCCGCGAATTACCGGAATGGATCGAAGAACACAAAGATATGCTTGAAGGCAAAAAGATTTTAACGTACTGTACAGGCGGCGTACGCTGTGAAAAGTTTTCAGGATGGCTGGTGAAGCAAGGCTTTGAAGATGTAGCCCAGCTTGACGGCGGCATCGTGACATACGGAAAAGATCCTGAGGTGCAAGGCAAGCTTTGGGACGGCCAGTGCTACGTATTTGATGAAAGAATCAGCGTGCCTGTCAACCGTGTCGAGCATGTGATTGTCGGAAAAGACTACTTTACAGGAGAACCGTGTGAGCGTTATGTGAACTGCGCGAATCCATCTTGCAATAAAAAAATGATATGCACACCTGAAAATGAGTATAAATATATGCGCAGCTGCAGCCACGAGTGCCGCACGAATCCAAGAAACCTGTATGTGAAAGAGCATAATATGACAGAAGAAGAAGTAAATGCAAGACTGGCAGCGATTGAAACAGAAGAACATGCTTCTGTTGAATAATGGAAAGAACACCTCGGAATGAGGTGTTCTTTTTTTATAAGCTTTCGGTTTGGCTGTTTGCGGAAACCCATTCTTTTTGGCGGAAGGCTTTTTCCCATTTTGACACCACGATGCAGGCGATCGCATGTCCCGGAACGTTCACGCCTGTTCGCGCCATGTCCATGACACGGTCAACACCCGCGATAATGGCAACGCCTTCAGCCGGCAGTCCTACAGCATTGGCAGTCGCCAGCAGCACAACAAGCGAGCCAGAGGGAACAGCTGCAATGCCTTTACTGGTCATCACAAGCACAAGCATCATGAGGAGCTGCTGGGACAATGTCATGTCTACATGAAAGGCCTGCGCCAGAAAGATACAAGAAATCGATAAATATAAGCTCGAGCCGTCACAGTTCAATGACAAGCCGGAGGGAATGACGAATGATACCACTCGTTTGGGACAGCCGTATTTCTCCATTCTATCCATCAGCTGAGGGAGAATGGTTTCAGTGCTGGTGGTGGAAAATGCAATTAAAAACAGATCCCATATCATTTTCAATACTTCGAAATACTTAATCTGAAAGATGAGACCGACAAGCGGAAAGAGGACAAAGAGGATTAGGAACAGGCCAAGGAATACTGTGCCAACCAGCTTAAACATAGGAAGGAGGAGTTCAATGCCATATTGGCCTACAGAAGCTGCCATCAGGGCTAACACGCCGATAGGAGCAGTGACCATAACGATTTGCGTGAGTTTGAACATAATTTGAGCGGCGGATTCAAAGAAATTCATCACGGGTTCAGAGGCTTTGCCAATACCGGCAGCGGCGACACCGAATAAAATCGCAAAGAAAATTACGGCAAGCAAATCATTTCTGGCCATGACATCAATAATGTTTGTAGGGATAATATCGAGGATCATTTGTTTGAAATCAACAACTTTTTCAGTGTAGCCTGACAGTTCATTGATATCTTTTTTCGCCAAATGGGAAAGATTAAGCCCGACACCTGGTTTTAAGACATTTGCTAATAAAAGACCGAGCGCCAATACAAGCGTGGTAATCACTTCGAACCAAATGATTGTCTTGATACCGAGGCTGCCCATTTTTTTCATGCTCCCGCTTCCTGCGGCTCCGATGACAATGGTAGAAAACACAATCGGCACAACAATCATTTTAATCAAGCGGATAAATCCATCTCCGACAGGCCTGAGTGCCATCCCGAAATCAGGAAAAAAGTGGCCGATCATCGCTCCGGCAGCCAAAGCGATTAAAATTTGAAACGCGATTAATTTTTTCAAATGAATCCCCCTTTAGAATGATAGAATGAAGGCATATTCATATCATTCGTGATTCTAATGCAAACCCCTTTTTTCAAGTTATTTTATTTTGGTAACGCTTTCATTATGTTGGCGAAAAAGTCCCCCGCAGCAGGGAGGACTTTTTTACTTCATTTGAATGTGCTTCATATTATCTTCAGAGATATTTGTAAAAATAACCGGTGTTACGGCTGAAGCGGCATGCTGCTTGATGTAATCAAGATCAAATGTGAGAAGCAGTTCACCTTGTTTGACGGCTTGTCCGCTCGTGACATGTGCTTCAAAGCCTTCCCCATTCAATTTGACGGTATCAATGCCGACATGAATCAGGATTTCGGTGCCTCCGGCGCTCATAAAGCCGATGGCGTGTTTTGTTGGAAAGATCGAGACGATCTCGCCGTCCGCAGGTGCGACGACTTTTCCTTCTGTTGGATTAATCGCGATCCCCTCGCCCATCATTCTTTCTGAAAAGACTTGATCGGGCACGTCCCCCAGAGAGACTGTTTCTCCTTTGAGCGGATAAATAAAGGCCTCGCCGGAAACAGGATTTTGCTGCTTGTCCGTTTCCGTGTCCAGCGCGGCGGCGGTGCCAGAGACGCCTCCGGCCATGATCGTTTTGATGTCGTCTTTTAAGGCATCGGATTTTGTTCCGAATATCGCCTGAAAGTTGTTGTTGATTTCGAGCACACCTACTGCGCCAAGCCGTTTTAATTCATCTTTGCTGACTTTGCTTGGCTGATGAACGGTCACGCGAAGCCTTGTGATACACGCATCCAGATTAGCGATATTTTGCTGTCCGCCCAAGGCCTGCAGCACGTGAAAGGCAAGCTGGTCTTTTGCGACTGGAGCTTTCTCCTCATTCTGACCGTCTTCATCTGTGTCACGGCCGGGCGTTTTCAAATTCCATTTCAGAATCGCAAATCGGAACAAATAATAATAAATGAAAGCAAACACGATCCCGACAGGAATGACAACCCAGCCGTTTGTTGACAGTCCGTAGTTCAAGACGTAGTCAATTCCGCCGCCTGAGAACGTATAGCCGTGGCGGACATGGAATAAATCACAAACGACAAAGATGACGCCGGCAAGAATAGAGTTAATAAAATAGAGCACGGGTGCAACGAATAAGAAAGAAAACTCAACCGGTTCTGTAATTCCGGTCAGCATAGATGTGAGCGCCGCAGAAATCATAACGCCGGAGATCATTTTTTTCTTTTCCGGACGCGCGGTATGGATAATGGCAAGAGCAACTGCCGGCAGACAGAAAATCATGTAAGGGAAATCCCCCATCATAAAGCGCCCTGCTGTCGGGTCTCCCGCGAAAAACCTTGTCAGGTCGCCGGTTACGGTGTTGCCTGTTGACGGGTCTGTGTATTCTCCCATCATAAAATAGAAAGGTGTATAAAAAATATGATGCAGGCCGAAAGGAATCAGCAAACGATAGATCGTTGCATAAAAGAACAGGCCGACTGTTGAATCGGCAATTAAACTGCTGGCTGCGTTAATTCCATTTTGGATCAGCGGCCAAACGAATGAGAAAATGACACCGATCACTAATGAACTGACGGACGTAATAATCGGGACAAAGCGTTTTCCAGAGAAAAATCCAAGGACCGGATGCAGCTCGATTGATGAAAACCGCTTATATAAATAGGCGGCGAGAAGCCCGATGATGATTCCTCCGAAAACTCCCATATCAATCAGGTGCTCGGCTCCTTCATACGGAGGCTGAAGGCCGAGTAATTTTCCCATATTGTCGAGGGTAACGGTTAAAATTAAGTATCCAATGACAGCGGCAAGTCCGGCTACACCTTCGCCGCCGGCTAATCCGATCGCGACCCCGACGGCGAAAATCAGCGGAAGATTATCGAATACAACGCCGCCCGCATCCTTTATAATAGGGATGTTCAGTAAGTCTTTGTCTCCGAAACGGAGCAAAAGGCCCGCTGCCGGCAGGACGGCAACCGGAGTCATCAACGCGCGGCCAAGCTGCTGCAGAATTTGAAATGCCTTTTTAAACATGACAGTCTCCTTTTATTGTTTTATGAGTATGGTGCACTCTTTAATTTTTGAGCTGCTTTATTATCGACGATAACGGTTACATGATTGTGTTTTTGAAGAATGGAGGCCGGTACATCTGTCGTGACAGGACCTTCAGCCATCTTTTGAATGGCGTCTGCTTTTTCCTCGCCGCTTGCTAAAAGCACAATATGTTTGCTGAATTCCATGATGGTTTTAATGCCCATTGAAATCGCGAGTCTCGGCACCAGCACCGGATCACCGCCGAAGAATCTGGCATTTGCCTGTATCGTGCTTTCTGAAAGCTTCACAACACGTGTCCGGTCCTCAAAATCAGATCCCGGTTCATTGAAACCGATATGGCCATTGGCGCCGATGCCGAGAATCTGGACATCAATGCCTCCCGCCTGGCGGATGAGATCTTCGTATACCTTGCATTGAGCCTCAAGCTGCGGATTGTCTCCTTGCGGGATATGAATATGATCAGGCTGCATATTGATATGCTGAAAAAGATGCTCATGCATAAATTTGTTATAGCTTTGAGGATGAAATGGAGAGAGACCAGCGTACTCATCCAAATTAAATGTAGTAACCTTTGAAAAATCAATTTCACCTGCCTGATAGTCTGAAATCAGCTGCTTGTACAAGCCGACCGGCGTGCTTCCGGTTGCCAGGCCGAGAACGGCATCTTTCTTAGCTTGTATTTGCTCTTTAATAATGGTAGCGCTTAACTTACAGAGTTCATCGTAGTGATTAGCGATCAGAATCTTCATGTGACACCCCCTCAAAGAGATAGACAAGCACCATATTTGTTATGACCAATTTTCGATACTTGTCATTACGAATTTAGCACCAGCGTTATCAAACTGTCAATATAAATTTCTGAAAATTTGTTATAAAGGAAGGATACAAATCTTTCATATTGGGATGGCAAATGGTATTATGGTCTCAATGAAAAAGAACGGATTGCATACAGAATGGGGAGAATGAAATGACAGCTTTATATTCTGTTATCAAGTTTAAAATCATTGAATTAATTAAGTCGGGCAAATATCAGGCGAATGATCAGCTGCCGACGGAGAGTGAGTTTTGCGAACAATATGATGTCAGCAGAACAACTGTGAGACTGGCCCTGCAGCAGCTAGAGCTTGAAGGATATATTAAGAGAATTCAGGGGAAAGGGACGTTTGTATCGGCGGCAAAAATACAAACGCCGATTCCGCATAAGATTACGAGCTTTGCAGAACAAATGAGAGGCCTGCGTTCCGAATCAAAAGTGCTTGAGCTTGTGGTGATACCCGCTGATCACTCCATTGCCGAGCTTTTGAAAATGAAAGAGAATGAACCTGTCAACAAGCTTGTCAGAGTCAGATACGCCGAGGGGGAGCCTTTGCAGTATCATACCTCGTATATTCCCTGGAAGGCGGCACCGGGGCTGGCGCAGGAGGAATGCACCGGCTCGCTGTTTGAATTGTTAAGGACAAAATACAATATTGAAATCAGCAAGGGAACGGAATCGATCGAACCGATTTTAACGGATGAAACGATCAGCGGCCACTTATTAACCAATGTCGGAGCGCCTGCGTTTTTATCAGAATCCCTTACCTATGATAAAAATGAAGAAGTGGTGGAATATGCACAAATTATTACGCGGGGAGACCGAACGAAATTCACCGTAGAACAGTCATATCATTCATAAAGCAATAAGTGATAAGAAGGGAATGGTCGTTCTATGTTTCTATTGACGAATGAAAAAGTGCTGTGGGGAGCTGTAATTGTTGCATTCATCCTTTCAATCGTGTTTTACCCTTTTCTGCCGGCGCAGATGCCGATTCATTATGATGTAGCGAACAGCCCGGATCTGACAGTGAACAAGCTGGCGGGGACTGTGCTGCTGCCTGTTTTGATGGTGGTGTTTGCATGGGCGCGGAAGATCAATTGGCAATTAGTGTTCGCAGTGTATATTTTGCTGATTTGCCACGTTGTCGTCCTTTGTTTAGCGGTCTAAATCAAACAGCCAGAATAAAACTGGCTGTTTTTCTTTAATTTCAGCTTCATCTGACAATGAATGTGGTGTATAATAGCTGATGATCCTAAAGAATATTCTGAAATTTATCGGTGTGGAGCGGCGTATCATGAAAGGAAGGGCTGTATATTTTTTGCAGCTTTAAAAAGACTGAATATTTAAACAATTGTATGAAAGGTGTGCTGATCAGATTGAATAAGCTTATTGAACGAGAAAAAACTGGATATTATAAGGAAAAGCCCGACCCGTCTTCCTTGGGGTTTGGACAATATTTTACAGATTATATGTTTGTGATGGACTACGAAGAGGGAATTGGATGGCATCATCCCAGAATTGCACCGTACGCACCGCTTACGCTCGATCCGTCTTCCTCTGTTTTTCATTACGGCCAGGCTGTTTTTGAAGGGTTAAAAGCATACAGAACAGAGGATGGCAGGGTGCTCCTGTTCCGTCCGGATCAAAATATCAAACGGCTGAACAGATCGTGTGAGCGAATGAGCATGCCCCCTTTAGACGAAGAGCTTGTGCTTGAGGCATTGACGCAATTAGTTGAGCTGGAGAAAGATTGGGTTCCAAAGCAAAAAGGAACGTCACTTTATATTCGTCCTTTTGTCATTGCCACAGAACCGAGTCTCGGTGTGAAGGCATCCAGGAGCTATACATTTATGATCGTGCTTTCGCCTGTCGGCTCCTATTATGGCGACGATCAGCTGAAGCCGGTTAGAATCTATGTCGAAGATGAGTATGTGCGGGCGGTCAACGGCGGAGTCGGATTTGCAAAAACGGCTGGAAACTACGCGGCCAGTCTTCAGGCACAGCGGAAAGCGAATGAGCTGGGCTATGACCAGGTACTGTGGCTGGACGCCATTGAAAAGAAATATGTGGAAGAAGTAGGGAGCATGAACATCTTTTTCGTCATAAACGGGGAAGCTGTCACACCTGCTTTAAGCGGAAGCATTTTAAGCGGGGTGACACGCGCGTCTGCGATTGAATTGATTCGAAGCTGGGGCATTCCGGTTCGTGAAGAGAGAATATCAATTGATGAGGTGTATGCAGCCTCTGCACGCGGAGAATTGACAGAGGTCTTCGGCACAGGCACGGCAGCCGTCGTTACGCCTGTCGGTGAACTCAACATTCATGGAAAAACGGTGATTGTAGGCGACGGGCAAATCGGGGACCTCTCGAAAAAGCTGTATGAAACGATAACAGATATTCAGCTTGGCAAGGTAAAAGGCCCGTTCAACTGGACAGTGGAAGTGTAAAAATTGAAAAAGAACCTGCCTGAAGGCAGGTTCTTTTTATTTTGAATGAGTCATATCAGCAGCCGGCAGGCTTTTGCGGTTTTTCACATAATACATTGCATAGCAAATGGCCATAAACGGAACGCCGCAATACAGTGCGATTCTTTGATTCGGATCAAAGGCAATGCCAATGACGGAAGCCAGGCATAACAGAAACGCTGCAATCGGCACGATCGGATACAAAGGCGTTCTGTATTTCAAATCAGAAACTTTGTTTCCCGCTTCGATATAACGTTTTCTGAACATGAATTGAGATGCAGCGATTCCCATCCACACGACAACGACAGCAAAACCGGAAATCGACACGAGCACAACGTATACAGTGTCTGGTGCAAATACACTGGACAGCAGCGACAGAATGCCGCCGATCATGCTGAACACCAGCGCGTTAAACGGGGTTCCTTTTGACGTCAGCTTTGCAAATGTCGGATGAAGCGTTTTTTCTTTTGATAAAGACCACAGCATCCGGGAAGAAGCGTAGAGTCCGGAATTAGCCGCTGACAGGATCGCTGTCAGGATAACAAAGTTCATGAGATCGGCCGCGTATGGTACACCGACTCTATCAAAGACAGCGACAAACGGGCTTTTGATGACACCTGCATCTTGAATCGGAATCAGCCCTGACAGCACAAAAATTGTTCCGACAAAGAAGAGTGAGAGGCGCCAGACCGTTGTTTTAATCGCTTTTGGTATCGTCTTGTCCGGATCAACACTTTCACCCGCTGCGATTCCGATCAGTTCCGTTCCCGAAAAGGCGAAATTGACGGACAGCATCGTCATCAATATCGGAATAAATCCATTAGGAAAGAGCCCGCCTTCCGCCGTGAAGTTAGACAGCATCGGAGCGGATTCTCCGCCTTTGATGGGGATGAGGCCGAACATGGCAGAACCGCCTAAAAGAATAAATAATATGATGGCTAATACTTTGATGCTGGAAAACCAAAATTCTGATTCAGCGAAAAACCTGACCGAAAATGCGTTAAGCAAGAAAATGAACAGCGCAAATACGGCACTCCACATCCAAACCGACGTATGGGGAAACCAGCGTTGCATTAGCAGGCCGGCTGCTGTGAATTCCGATCCCAATGCCACGGTCCATGTCAGCCAGTACAGCCAAGCGACCGTAAAACCGGTGCCAGGCCCTATGTATTTGGCCGCATAGGTGTGAAAGGCGCCGGTCACAGGCATGGCGACTGACAGCTCACCGAGGCATAGCATGACCAGATAGACAATTCCGGCCCCGACTAAGTAGGCAAGTATCGTTCCAGCCGGGCCTGCCTGCTGAATGGTATAGCCAGAGCTTAAAAACAGTCCTGTTCCGATGACACCTCCTAAGGAAAGCATAAAGAGGTGCCGGCTTTTCATACTTCTCTGAAAGGTTGTCTCATTCTTGTTGTGAGCAGAGTCCATCTTTTTCCAACTTTCTATCGGCGATTTATTTCCTTCCTAATAAAAAATCTCATGTCAGGAAGTGACACGAGACTCCGGCGAACCGGCTTTAAGTTAGAATATACAAACAATTCCGATAAGTCAAGTTGTTTTTAAAGAGCGGACCCAAGCCGCGATTTCTTGAATATCTTCGGGTTTTGTCCGGCAGCAGCCGCCGATCAGCTTCGCACCTTTTTCATGCCAGATGCGGGCGCTCGCCCCGTAAGATTCTGCGCATGCTGCGCCGTTCCACGTTTTAGTTCCCGGATCATATTGCTCACCTGAATTCGGGTAGACGATGATCGGCTTTGACGTGTTCTTTTTTAACTCCTCTATCAAGGAAGAAATATGCTGAAGCGGCGTACAATTGATGCCGAGCGCTGCAATTTGGCGATGTTCATCAAGCCAAGCCGCGCAGTCAGCGGCCGGTGTTCCGTCACTGATATGTAGGCCGTCTTTGGCACTGAAGCTGATCCACGCATACGTTTCGGGAAATTCCTTCAACAGCCGCACAATCGCTTTTGCTTCAGTCAGACACGGGATCGTTTCGCATGCCAAAACATCAGCTCCGGCTTCAATCAGCGCTTTCATCCGGGGACGATGAAATTCAATCAGTTCATCTTCTGATATTGCATAGTTGCCGCGATACTCAGAACCATCTGCAAGATAAGCGCCATAAGGGCCTACAGAAGCCGCAATGATCGGTTTTGGCCGATTCAAACGGTTCTCTTCAAACGACCAAAATTCATCACGTGCTTCAGCTGCGATGCTGACGGACAACTCGATGAGCCGGCGTGCTTCCGCTTTGCTCAGCCCGCGTGCGGCAAAACCTTCGAATGTGGACTGATAGCTGGCGGTGATCGCACAATCGGCACCTGCTGCGAAATAATCAGTATGAACTTGTTTAATCAGGTCCGGCTCTTCCATCAGGATTTTTGCCGACCACAGACTGTCGTTCAAGTCACAGCCCTTGCGTTCAAGCTCGGTCGCCATGGCGCCGTCTAGCACAATAAGCGGGAATGTATCTAGTATGTGTTGGATAGGATTCATAGAATGTACCGATGCCTTCTTTCAGATTTTTTAAAAAGATATGAAAATCGTAATGGAGGCTTACGTGTTTGTCAATAAACGCAAATAGAGAAAGGTGTTCAGCCATATGTCTGAACACCTCTTTTTTATGATATTTGTTTGTTGTGTGAGTCTGACGATGTATCAGAAAGCGGCCAGCATTCAATGCCGTTGTGGTTCTTGAGAACATCTTTATAGAAGACCGGATCTTTGCCAGCTTTTTTCTGGCGTGTATAGTCCTTCAGCGCTGTAAAAACGACCTTTGATAATAAGAAAATTGCAATTAAATTCACGACGACCATCAAGCCCATGAACAAATCAGCAAGATCCCAGACGAGCTGGACTTTGGCGACACAGCCAAACACAATCATCGCCAGCACGCCGATACGGTAAACGAATATCAGTTTTTTGCTTTTGTTCAAAAAGCCAATATTGGTTTCGCCATAATAATAGTTTCCGATTAAAGCACAGAATCCGAATAACAAAATCAGAATGGCGAGAAAGCCTGATGCCCATGATCCGACATGGGAGCTTAGAGAGGCTTGTGTCAAGGCGATTCCGCTCAGACCCGGAGTATGATAGGCATCCGAAAACAGAATGATAAAGGCGGTGCTTGTACAAATGACCAGTGTATCAGTAAGCACACCAAAAGCTTGGATCAGCCCCTGTTTGACGGGATGGCTTGTTGTGGCGGTGGCAGCGGCATTCGGTGCGCTCCCCATTCCCGCTTCGTTTGAAAAGATTCCCCGTCTGACGCCTTGCATGAGTGCCGCGCCCAAAGCCCCGCCGGCGGCCTGGTCAAAACCAAACGCATTTTTCACGATTAGCGCAAGCACATCTGGCAGCTGCGTAATGTTGGTGAAAATGACGAAAAACGCAACTCCGATATACAGAACAGCCAATACGACGACAATGGATTCAGCCAATTTTGCAATGCGCTTGACTCCGCCGAAAATGATCGTGCCGAATACAGCAATTAAAATGAGTCCCAATGTCAGGCGGTTTGTGCCGAACGCGTTTTCAAAGGCAAGGCTGACTGTATTGGATTGAACCGAGTTGAAGACGATACCGAACGATAGGGTGATTAACACAGCGAACAGCGCGCCCATCCACCTTTTGTTCAGCCCTTTTTCCATGTAATACGCCGGCCCGCCGCGGAAGCCGTTTACATCTTTCACTTTATAAATCTGAGCCAGTGTGCTTTCCACAAAGCTGGATGCTGATCCGATAATGGCGATAATCCACATCCAGAAGATTGCACCGGGCCCGCCGAGTGCAATGGCGATGGCAATGCCCGTAATATTTCCCGTTCCGACACGGGCTGCCATGCTGATGCAAAAGGCTTGAAACGGAGAAATGGTGTTTTTCGACCGGGAAGCAGCACCTTCTCTTAACACTCTCACCATTTCTTTCAACATGCGAACCTGTAAAAACTTAAGCCTGAACGTAAAATAGATTCCAAGAGAAAGAAGCAATACAATTAATAGCTTTGACCACAAAAGATCATTTGCGATACCGACGATATGTTCCAGGATTTGCTGCATACAATCACCTCTTTTTTATGTTTAAAAAATACTGAGTTCCCACTCCTGTGCCATATGCTTCAGCAGCATACCCCCGGTGAGGCTGTTGCCGTATTCGTCAATGGCAGGCCCGTAAATGCCGATACCGCATCCGGATTGAAAAGGCTGTTCTCTTCTGGCGCTTGGAGGAACCAGCGCCATGATGCCGCCGGAGACGCCGCTTTTGGCCGGCACGCCGACAAACGCCGCATATTTGCCTGAAGCATTGTACATGCCGCACGTCAGCATTAACGCCTTGGCCAATTTTGCCACATCTTTTGGAATCACCTGCTCGCGTCGAATCGGATGATACCCGTCATGGGCAAGGATCAGGCCGATCAACGCGATGTCTTCTGTGGTGCTCTCCATGGCGCATTGCTTCAAGTACACCTCAAGTGTTTCTTCTACGTCAGCTTCTAAAAAGTTTGTTTCTTTTAAATAGTAGGCCAGCGCCCTGTTGCGGTGGGCGGTTTCCCATTCAGAACGGAACACTTCCTCATTAATTCTCGGACGTTTTCCTATTAAGGTTTCCATCACCGAGTATAGAAACTCGAGCTTTTTGTATGCCGATTCACCGGGAAGAATCGAGGCGATGGTAAGGGCACCCGCGTTGATCATGGGATTAAACGGCTTTCCCGGCTTGTTGATTTCGAGCCGAATGATTGAATTAAAGGCGTCGCCTGTCGGTTCGACATCTACGCGGTCCAGCACATAGGGAATGCCGCGGCTCATGCAGGCGGCGATAAAGCTGATCACTTTGGAAATGCTTTGCAGGGTAAAAGGGACGTTCCAATCTCCGGCATGTATCATCGTTCCGTCAGGCTCCAATATACAAATGCCGAGCTGTGAGTCATTGACTTTTCCTAAAGCGGGGATATAGTTTGCACTTTGTCCATTGGCGGCAAAGGGGCGATAATGCTCAACCCAATGATGCAGCTGTGACGCCGGGTTTATTTCTTTCAGAGTCTCTTTTATCAATTCTTTCATCGAATTCCTCCTCACTGATTTTCTTCTTTAAGGACTGAGGTTTATCAAAGCGAAGGCTGAAGGGGCGTTAAACGCTTTCATAAAAGCGGATGGTATATTTACTGTATAATGGCGACTACAGAATCATACAAAATACGACAAAAACATTTTGAAAATAAGCAGTAAGATTTATAAAAACCTGATTTTCTGGGTCAAAAGCAATTTGCAGGTTTTCTCCCGTTTCTCCAAAATAAAAAGCGAGGATGTGATCATCATAAAACTGGAACGTTTTATCGAAAAAGACGGATATATACTGGCTCTCATGCTGATTACGGTGCCGCTGGCCGGTGAACTGAAATTTTATCCCCTCAATGAAGAATTCCGGGTCAGCTTTGGCGCACCGGTTTTTTTCTTCTTTTTATCGTTGTTGCGGCATGTGCCCGCTGTGCTGCCGGGTTTTCTGACTGGAGCGGCTGTTTTTATCTTTCGCGTCTTTCTGGAATTATGGGGCGGAGGGCACAACGGATTGACTCCGATTCTGTATGACCAAGCGTCTAGCTTTTTCTTTTATATGACTTACGCCTGCCTGTTTTACATACTAAAGGCCAATCGTTTCCGTGAACGGCCGATTATGCTCGGTTTCATTGGGTTTATGATTGAAGTTGTGTCAGATTGTGTCGAGCTGGCTGTGCAATTTCTCATTTTTCATACGGTTGTCACGCCTGAGGAAATTACTGACATTGCGGTGATTGCGATTTCTCACACATTTATCGTGATGAGCTTTTATAGTGTGCTGAAGCTGTATGAAACACAATCGAGAGAAAAACAGACAAGGCAGCAGCATGAGCACATGCTGATGATCGTTTCTAATTTATATGAAGAAACGGTGCACCTAAAAAAGACTTTGAAAACGACAGAGAAAGTGACAAACGATTCGTATCAGCTCTATCGGGAAATGAAGGGCAAGGATCATCAGCTCAGCGGCAGAATCCTGAGACTGGCCGGGGAGATTCATGAAGTGAAAAAGGACAACCAGCGGATATTCGCTGGGCTTTCAAAACTGATTTCGAATGAGAGTTTGAGAGATTATATGAGGGCCTCTGATTTGCTGCAGCTCGTGATTCGAATGAATGAAAAGTACGCTGAAGCACTGGGAAAGCAGATTGATTTTTACTGCTCCATAGAGGGAGAGCATGACGAATATCACGTATTTATTGTGCTTTCGATCATTAATAATCTAACGGCAAATGCGGTAGAGGCTATGGATGAAGAGGGAATGATCAGCCTGAGGCTCCATAAGTTAAATGAGAGTATGGTAGAATTTCAGGTGGAAGACAATGGTCCCGGTATATCTGAAAAAATAGGGGAGATTGTGTTCGACCCGGGCTTTACTTCAAAATATGACGAATTCGGCACGCCTTCTACGGGAATAGGACTTTCCTATGTGAAGGAAATCGTGACTGAACTAGATGGGGATATTACGTTTAATAATCAGCAGCGGGGAGTGGTGTTTGCCATCAGGCTGCCTGTCCGGCATTTGATTCAGAAAGGGTGAACCGAAAGCTATGCGTTTTTTTATCGCTGATGATGACCGTGCGGTACGGTCGATTTTAAGGCAGATCATTGAGGACGAGGATCTTGGGGAGGCTGCTGGTGAAGCAGACGACGGAAGCCAAGTGGAAGGGCATATGCTGCAGTTCAAACAGATTGATATTTTATTAATCGATCTGTTAATGCCCGGAAGAGACGGCATTGAGACCATTCGTGAGATCCAGCATACGTACTCCGGCAAAATCGTCATGATCTCTCAAGTGGAGGCAAAGGAAATGGTCGGAGAAGCGTACTCGCTTGGCATCGAATATTTTATCCATAAGCCGATTAACCGCATTGAAATTGTTACGGTTCTCCAAAAGGTGAAGGAGCGGATTGAGCTTGAACACTCGATTGGAGCCATTCAGCATTCACTAAGCCGGCTTGTCAATCGGACTGATCGGAAAGCGCGTCCCCAGCAGAAGAGTGACAGCGGTTTAAAAGAGGCGGGAGCATTTCTGCTGTCCGAGCTGGGCATGATGGGAGAAGGCGGCGCGCAGGATCTCATGGCGGTCCTGCAGTATTTAGCAGAATACGAGCAATCCGAGCCGCACGAAAAACAAAGCCCTTCGCTAAAACAAATATTCACCCAAGTAGCCGAACGGAAGCTGGGGACAGGGGCCTCTCAGACGGAGGTCAATCGGGAAATGAAAGCCTCAGAGCAGCGTATCCGCAGAGCGATTATTCATTCGCTGCACCATTTTGCATCACTGGGGACAACTGATTTTTCGAATCCAAAATTTGAAACCTATGCGTCGAAGTTCTTTGATTTTCCGGTAGTCAGCCAGAAAATGAAAGAACTCCAATCCAAGGATGCAAAACCTCTCGCCCCTGCTAGAATAAATATGAAAAAATTCATCCACGTGTTTTTTTTGGAAGCGAAGCTTTTGCACGAGACGATGAAACAAAGAAGGATATAAACCAAACAGCCGGCTGATCCGGCTGTTTTTTTGCTGCGCAGAATCCCGGCGGGACAGCGGTTTACTGTTTTTTATAAAATATCAGAAAATAAAGATATTGACTTATTGTTTATTTGTCTTACAATTAAACAAAAGGATATATGGGAAGGAGCGGATGTGAAAGAAAGATTTATAAAGCGCTTTCAGTTAGGGGCTGTATACACAAATAACAGGAGGTTATGTTGATGAGCCGTATCAGAAAAGCACCCGCTGGCATTTTAGGTTTTCCGGTTGCTCCTTTTAACACACAAGGAAAGCTGGAGGAAGAAGCTCTTTTTCAAAACATTGAGTTTTTGCTGAAAGAGGGCTTAGAAGCGATATTTATCGCTTGCGGGTCTGGTGAATTTCAATCTCTCAGCCAGAAGGAATATGAGCAAATGGTGGAAGTCGCAGTCTCTGCAGCCGGGGGAAAGGTGCCGGTTTACACTGGGGTGGGTGGCAACCTCAGCACAGCGCTTGAATGGGCGCAGCTGTCGGAGAAAAAGGGCGCCGACGGCTACTTGATCCTGCCCCCGTATTTGGTGCATGGCGAACAGGAGGGACTGTATCAGTATGCGAAAACGATTATTGAAAGCACTGACTTGAATGCGATTCTCTATCAGCGTGATAACGCCATTCTCGCTGTAGAACAGATCAAACGCTTGACCGAATGTGAACAGCTTGTCGGTGTCAAAGACGGGGTAGGGAATATGGATTTAAATATCAACCTCGTCTATACGATCGGCGACCGCTTGGGATGGCTCAATGGAATGCCTATGGCTGAAGTGACGATGCCGGCTTACCTGCCGATCGGATTCCACTCTTACTCTTCAGCGATTTCAAATTATATCCCGCATATTTCGCGAATGTTCTATGATGCATTGAAAAACGGAGATGCCGAGCTGGTGAAGGAAATCTATCAGCATGTGATTCTCCCAATCAACGACATTCGCAAACAACGAAAAGGCTACGCCGTATCCTTGATTAAAGCGGGGATGGAGATCATGGGGCTGAATGTAAGAAATACAGCCAGACCGCCTGTCGGCCCGGTTGAAAAGGATCATTATCAGCAATTGGAAGCGATTTTGAAGCAGGCGGCTGACCGTTTTCCGAAAAAAGCTGCAACGGTTTGACCAGAAAAAACACGAAAGGGGTAATGGACATGTCTGTGATCACGGAACAAAACACGTATCTCAACTTTATTAACGGAGAGTGGGTTCAGTCTCAATCAGGCGATATGGTTAAGGTCGAAAACCCTGCCGATGTGAATGATATTGTCGGTTATGTACAGAACTCAACAGCTGAGGATGTGGAACGTGCCGTCGCCGCCGCCAATAAAGCCAAAACGGCTTGGAGAAAGCTGACGGGTGCCGAGCGAGGCCAATACTTATACAAAACAGCGGATATCATGGAGCGGCGCTTGGAGGAAATCGCCGCCTGTGCAACGCGTGAAATGGGCAAAACACTGCCGGAAGCTAAGGGAGAAACAGCCCGGGGGATTGCCATTCTGCGCTATTACGCCGGAGAGGGCATGCGCAAAACGGGTGACGTCATTCCGTCTACTGACAAAGACGCCCTCATGTTTACCACCCGTGTCCCGCTCGGTGTGGTCGGCGTGATTTCTCCGTGGAATTTCCCTGTGGCGATACCGATTTGGAAAATGGCGCCGGCACTGGTATATGGCAATACAGTTGTCATCAAACCGGCGACAGAAACAGCTGTGACATGCGCAAAGATCATTGCCTGCTTTGAGGAAGCGGGGCTGCCGGCAGGGGTCATCAATTTGGTGACAGGCCCAGGCTCTGTTGTCGGGCAGGGACTTGCTGAGCATGACAGTGTAAACGCCGTTACGTTTACCGGTTCAAATCAAGTCGGAAAAATCATCGGGCAAGCCGCTTTAGCGAGGGGAGCTAAATATCAGCTTGAAATGGGCGGCAAAAACCCTGTCATCGTAGCTGATGACGCTGACCTTGAAGCTGCGGCTGAAGCTGTCATTACGGGGGCCTTTCGTTCAACCGGCCAGAAATGCACCGCGACAAGCCGTGTCATCGTACAAAGCGGCATTTATGAGCGCTTTAAAGAAAAACTGCTCCAGCGCACAAAGGATATTACAATCGGAGACAGCTTAAAAGAGGATGTCTGGATGGGACCGATCGCCAGCAAGAATCAGCTTGATAACTGCCTGTCATACATTGAGAAAGGCAAGCGGGAGGGCGCTTCCCTTTTAATGGGAGGAGAAAAGCTGGAGAACGAAAAGTATCAAAACGGCTATTATGTTCAGCCTGCCATCTTTGACAATGTGACATCTGAGATGACGATTGCCCAGGAGGAAATCTTCGGTCCGGTGATTGCTTTGATCAAGGTTGATTCGATGGAGGAGGCGCTGGACATCGCCAATGATGTGAAGTTCGGTTTAAGTGCATCCATCTTCACGGAAAACATCGGCAAAATGCTTTCTTTCATTGATGAAATTGATGCCGGGCTGGTTCGGGTGAATGCAGAAAGCGCAGGCGTTGAGCTGCAGGCGCCTTTTGGCGGCATGAAGCAGTCGAGCTCCCACTCCCGCGAACAGGGCGAGGCAGCGAAGGACTTTTTCACAGCGATCAAAACCGTTTTTGTGAAGCCGTAATGGTGCTGGAAAGAGGCGTATGTCTCTTTCCCAGCTTTATCACAGCCAGCATATGATTCTCTACTTTGAAAAGGAGAAGATACTATGAAAAAAGACTATGCGAGTGTTACACCGGCGGGCAAAAAAACGTCTGTGCGCTGGTTCATCGTGTTTATGCTGTTTCTTGTGACCTCTATTAACTACGCGGATCGAGCGACGCTTTCCATCACCGGAGATTCCGTCCAGCATGATTTGGGGTTGGATTCGGTCGCCATGGGATATGTCTTTTCTGCCTTTGGCTGGGCCTATGTCATCGGACAGCTTCCGGGCGGCTGGCTGCTGGACCGTTTTGGTTCAAAGACTATCATTGCGTTAAGCATCTTTTTCTGGTCGTTTTTTACGCTGCTGCAAGGGGCGATTGGCTTTTTCTCAGCCGGCACAGCGATTATCCTGCTATTTGCACTGCGTTTTCTGGTAGGCTTATCAGAAGCGCCTTCATTTCCCGGAAACGGCAGAGTTGTTGCCTCATGGTTTCCAAGTTCCGAGCGCGGGACAGCTTCAGCCTTTTTTAATTCAGCACAATACTTCGCAATCGTCATATTTTCTCCTTTAATGGGCTGGCTCACCCACTCTTTCGGCTGGCATTCCGTCTTCGTTGTCATGGGGGCTGCGGGGATTCTTCTGGCTGTCATCTGGCTAAAAACGGTGTATGAACCGAAAAAACACCCAAAGATTAACGAAGCTGAGCTTGCGTACATCGAACAGGGCGGCGGGCTGATTTCCATGGATGACAGTAAAAGCAAACAAGAAACAGAATCGAAATGGCCGTATATCAAACAGCTGTTAACGAACCGCATGCTGATTGGCGTGTACATCGCGCAATATTGCATTACGACTCTCACCTATTTCTTTCTCACATGGTTTCCGGTATATTTGGTTCAGGCCCGCGGCATGTCTATTCTAGAAGCTGGGTTTGTCGCCTCCCTGCCGGCGCTGTGCGGATTTGCCGGCGGCGTGCTTGGAGGTATTGTGTCCGACATCTTACTCAAAAAAGGCCGTTCACTGACCTTTGCTAGAAAAGTGCCAATCATTGCCGGCATGCTGCTGTCTTGCAGTATGATCGTCTGCAACTATACAGCTTCAGCGTGGCTCGTCGTTGTTAT
Organism: Bacillus sp. JS; assembly: GCF_000259365.1. Taxonomy (NCBI): domain Bacteria; kingdom Bacillati; phylum Bacillota; class Bacilli; order Caryophanales; family Bacillaceae; genus Bacillus; species Bacillus sp. JS. The sequence continues at coordinate 266,051 of NC_017743.1, forward strand.
TATGTCGCTCGCGTTTTTTGGAAAAGGCTTCGGCGCACTGGGCTGGGCTGTCGTGTCGGACACGTCTCCGAAAGAGTGTGCAGGACTGAGCGGCGGTTTGTTCAACACTTTCGGAAATATTGCCTCGATTACAACACCGATTATTATCGGTTACATCGTCAATGCCACAGGATCATTTAATGGCGCGCTCGTGTTTGTCGGCGCTAATGCGATTGTTGCGATCCTCAGCTATTTGCTGCTGGTCGGCCCGATTAAACGGGTCGTGTTAAAGAAACAAGAACAAGACCCCGATCAATCATTGCCTGTCTAATATTTATGAAAGCGCTTTATAAAAGGAGGAGAAAGCATGGGTTCATCGATACAAGAGCAGGTTCAAAAAGAAAAGAGATCGAATATTCCCTTAATTTCAGAAATGAAGGTGATTCCGGTTGCGGGACATGACAGCATGCTGCTGAATCTAAGCGGAGCGCACAGCCCGTTTTTCACCCGGAATATCGTAATCTTAACAGACAGCAGCGGAAATCAGGGAGTCGGTGAGGTGCCAGGCGGAGAGCGTATTCGCCGCACACTGGAGCTGGCAGAGCCGCTTGTTGTCGGAAAATCTATTGGTGCGTACCAGGCGATATTGCAAAGGGTCAGAAAGCAGTTTGGCGATCAGGACAGGGGAGGACGCGGAATCCAGACTTTTGATTTGCGCACCACTGTGCACGCCGTCACCGCATTGGAAGCGGCTTTGTTAGATTTACTTGGAAAATTTCTTCAGGAACCTGTCGCAGCTTTGCTTGGCGAAGGGAAGCAGCGCGATGAAGTGAAAATGCTTGGTTATCTTTTTTACATCGGTGACCGAAAGCGGACGACCTTGCCGTATCAAAGCGATGAGCAGTCAGATTGTGCGTGGTTCCGTCTGCGCCATGAGGAAGCGCTGACGCCGGAGGGCATTGTGCGTCTTGCCGAATCCGCACAGGAGCGCTATGGCTTTCAGGATTTCAAGCTCAAAGGCGGGGTGCTGCGGGGAGAAGAAGAAATCGCAGCTGTTACCGCCTTATCGAAACGTTTTCCGGAGGCAAGAATCACCCTTGATCCGAACGGGGCATGGTCATTAGAGGAGGCTATCGCATTATGCAAAGGAAAGCAAGATGTACTCGCGTACGCTGAAGATCCATGCGGGGATGAGAACGGCTACTCCGCTCGCGAAGTGATGGCTGAATTCCGCCGCGCGACAGGGCTTCCGACTGCGACAAATATGATTGCGACAGACTGGCGGGAAATGGGTCACGCGATTCAGCTTCATGCGGTGGATATACCGCTGGCTGATCCGCACTTTTGGACGATGCAAGGGTCGGTGCGGGTTGCGCAAATGTGCCATGATTGGGGTTTGACATGGGGCTCACACTCCAACAACCACTTTGATATTTCCCTTGCGATGTTTACCCATGTGGCAGCAGCGGCTCCGGGGCGCATCACGGCGATTGATACCCATTGGATCTGGCAGGACGGCCAGCGATTAACGAAACAGCCTTTTGAGATTACCGCTGGCTGTGTCAAAGTCCCGGATAAACCTGGGCTAGGCGTCGACATTGATATGGAACAAGTGGAAAAAGCGCATGAGATATACCGGAAAATGAATGTAGGCGCCCGAAATGACGCGATTTCTATGCAGTTCCTGATCCGCAACTGGGAATTTGACCGGAAGCGCCCGTGTCTTGTACGATAAGTTTTATTGTAAATATTGTCATATCGGCTATTTTGTCTTACAATTGAACAACTGAAGGGAGAGTTGTTCGTGTACGAAGGTTTAGAGGATTTGAAAGTCGATACAGTCAATCGGAAAACATTAGCCAAACAGGTCATCGAACGGATTGTCCATTTATTATCGAGCGGCCAGTTGAGGGCCGGAGACAAATTGCCGACAGAAATGGAACTGATGGACATTTTGCATGTCAGCAGGCCGGTGCTTCGGGAGGCGCTCAGTTCACTTGAAACGCTGGGCGTCATTACGAGAAAAACACGCGGGGGCACATATTTCAACGATAAAATCGGCATGCAGCCATTTTCCGTCATGCTTGCCTTGGCGACTGATAATCTTCCGGCAATCATTGAAGCGCGGATGGCGTTAGAACTAGGACTCGTGACGATTGCCGCAGAAAAAATCAACGAGGATGAGCTTCAGCGTTTGCAGAAGACGATCGACGATATTGCCAACAGCACTGACAATCTTTATGGTGAAGCGGATAAAGAGTTCCATCGAATTATAGCGTTAAGTGCCAATAATCCCGTTGTAGAGGGGATGATTCAATCCCTCTTAATCACCCATGCGAAAATTGACAGCCAAATTCCGTACAGGGAGAGAGATATAACGGTCGAATATCACAAAAAAATCTACGACGCCCTTGCCAACAGAGATCCTTACAAAGCGCATTACCACATGTATGAGCATCTGAAATTTGTCCGTGACAAAATTTTAAAAGGGCTGGATGAAAAATAATCGTGAGACAACCGCAGTTGAAACGTAAGAGCTGCGGTTTTTTAAAACCAATTTAGAAAACGCTTACTAAGATATGAGGAGTGATTTTCATATGGCGATGAACCTCAGGCAAAACCAAGCGCCTCTCTACATCAAAGTGAATGACACAGATAACACGGCGATTATTGTAAATGATGGAGGACTGCCAAAGGGCACTGTTTTCTCATGCGGGCTCGTCCTTGAAGAGAATGTTCCTCAAGGCCATAAAGTGGCCTTAACCGATCTCAATCAAGGGGATGAGATCGTGCGTTACGGAGAGGTGATCGGGTTTGCTGATGAGACGATCAAGCGCGGAAGCTGGATACGGGAATCCCTTGTGAGAATGCCTGATCCCCCGGCGTTAGGCGATCTTCCTCTCGCAAACAGAGTGCAGAAGCCGCTGCCCCCTCTTGAAGGATATACATTTGAAGGCTACCGGAATGCGGACGGCAGTGCGGGGACAAAAAATATTCTCGGCATCACCACAAGTGTTCAATGTGTCGTTGGCGTATTAAATTATGCGGTCAAACGGATCAAAGAAGAGCTGCTGCCGAAATACCCAAATGTCGATGACGTTGTGCCGCTGCATCATCAATACGGATGCGGCGTGGCGATCAATGCGCCCGACGCCGTCATTCCGATCCGCACGATTCAAAATCTCGCGAAGCATCCGAACTTCGGCGGAGAAGTAATGGTAATCGGATTGGGGTGTGAAAAGCTCCTTCCGGCAAGAATTGCCTCTGGGAATGATGATGACATTCTATCGCTCCAGGATCATCAAGGTTTTGCGGCGATGATCCAATCCATTTTGGAAATGGCGGAGGAGCGGTTAATCAGGCTGAACAGCAGAACCCGTGTGACATGCCCTGTTTCAGATCTGGTTATCGGTCTGCAATGCGGCGGCAGTGATGCGTTTTCCGGCGTGACGGCGAACCCTGCCGTGGGGTATGCGGCTGATTTATTGGTTCGCGCAGGTGCGACGGTTTTGTTTTCTGAAGTGACAGAGGTACGTGATGCCATTCATTTATTAACGCCGCGGGCTGTCAGTGAAGAGGTCGGACAATCGCTGATCAAAGAGATGAAGTGGTATGACAGCTATCTCCGGCGGGGAGACGCAGATCGAAGCGCAAACCCGTCACCAGGCAATAAAAAAGGCGGATTATCCAATGTTGTGGAAAAAGCGTTAGGCTCGGTGGCGAAATCAGGCACTAGCCCTATCTCCGGCGTGCTCGGCCCAGGTGAAAGGGCAAAGCAAAAAGGCCTGCTGTTCGCGGCGACACCGGCAAGCGATTTTGTGTGCGGCACCCTGCAGCTGGCTGCGGGCATGAATCTGCAGGTGTTTACGACAGGGAGGGGAACACCGTACGGCCTGGCGGCTGCACCGGTGCTGAAAGTATCGACGCGGCATTCATTATCAGAGCATTGGGCGGATTTAATCGATATCAATGCCGGCCGAATCGCGACAGGAGAGGCCAGTATCGAAGATGTAGGCTGGGAAATCTTCAGAACGATTTTGGATGTGGCAAGCGGCCGCAAACAAACGTGGGCTGACCGTTGGGGTCTTCATAACGATTTGTGCTTGTTCAATCCTGCTCCAGTGACTTGATTCATTTTTTTATAGCGATGAGATGGAATATGCTGTAAAATGAAAATCAGCGTATAGGAAACGGAGGGGTTACAGCATGGCATTCATTAGATTCCGAGTGACACGAATTCAATAGTGAACAACTCTCGCCTGAATGCGGGAGAATCGGGATGAATCCGCCTATGTATGAGCCCTTATATGGTTATCAAAAAAGAGGGTGGCGATACCTGCCTTCTTTTTTTGTGCCTTCAAACATCCCTTCTCTCTACAGCAGGCCGGAGCATGAGAAAGGGGAAATGGGGATGACAAACCTTACCGAAAAACAGCTAATTACAGAGATTGTCGGGCTTGCACGCAGCCAAGGTTTGACGGTTCATTCTAAGAACGCGCAATTGAATGAAACCGGAATGGACTTTCAAGTTGTATTTGCCGAGGACGATACAGGTATGCAATGGGTGCTGCGAAAGCCGCGTCGCAGTGATGTTGTGGAAAGAGCATCTGCGGAAGGCAAAACGCTTGCCTTTCTCAGCACGAATCTTACAGCTGATGTGCCGGATTGGAGAATTCACACACCGGAATTGATCGCTTACCCAATGTTAAAAGGAACGCCGACGGCTGAAATTGATTTGGAACAGAAACAATATGTATGGAACATGAATCATCAGCCGCCATCAGACGATTTTGTTCATACACTTGCCGGCATACTGGCAGAATTACATGACACAAATCAAACAGCTGCCGGACAATCGGGAATAGAAGTGATAAAGCCAGGAGATTTCAGGCAAATGACAGCAGACTCTATGGTTGATGTGAAAAATAAGCTTGGTGTATCTAGTCAGCTTTGGGAAAGATGGCAAACGTGGATAAATGATGATGCATACTGGCCTGGTTTTTCTGCACTGATACACGGCGATCTCCACCCGCCGCATATTCTTATCGACCAAAATGAACGTGTCACAGGGCTTCTGGATTGGACAGAAGCGAAGGTTGCCGATCCAGCCAAGGATTTTGTTCTTTATCAAACCATTTTCGGGGAAAAAGAAACTGCCCGTTTACTTGAACACTATGATCGAGCAGGCGGCCAAATATGGGCAAAAATGCAGGAACACATTTCAGAGATGCAGGCGGCGTATCCGCTGGAAATCGCCAAGCTCGCTCTGCAAACACAGCAGGAGGAGCACGTTGATATGGCGCTTGAAGCACTCGGTGTAACATCGGATTAAGAATTGACTTCATTTCATGAACCAAGTATTATAAACTTTACAAATAATAGAACGGAACAACAATCGTGAGGAAGAGTAAGTACGCATCAGAATGGAGGTTCAGAGAGTCGGTGGCAGGTGTGAACCGATCCTCCCCTGATGCCGAATGGGCTTCTGAATTGCTTTGCTGAACGGATAGTAGGCGATGCCGGGTTTCTCTCCCCGTTACCAAGAGAGGAGTATTGAAACATAGGTTTTCTGTACTTAGAGTGAACGGCTGTATAGCTGTTAATAAAGGTGGTACCGCGAGACCCTCGTCCTTTGCATAGGACGGGGGTTTTTTTGTGTTTCTTAAAGGAGGTGACGGCCAATGGACGATGGCTGGTGGTGCATAGCAGATGAATAGGAAAGGAGGATGTCAAATGGTCATTGCAACTGATGATCTTGAGGTCACATGTCCTAAATGTGAAAGAGCGGGAGAAATTGAAGGAACACCATGCCCGGCTTGCAGCGGGAAAGGTGTTATTCTGACTGCCCAAGGATATACGCTTCTCGATTTTATCCAAAAGCATTTGAATAAGTAAAGGAGAATAGCTGAGCTGAGATGAGAGAAGAAGAGAAAAGGAAGTTTCGCGAGGCCGCTTCAGGTACAATTTTTTTGCTGATCGGAACGGTTTGTTTTGCGTCTAAGTCAATTTGGATTAAATGGGCCTATCAAATGGGTGCTGAGCCAGACGCGGTGTTGTTATACAGACAGCTGTTTGCTGTTCCGCTGTTTTGGCTGATTTTTTTGATATACCGCCCTTCAATGCCAGACGGCAATAAAAAAGGGGACCTAGTGAAGGCCTGTGTCGCGGGCGTGTTTTGTTTTTTTCTGTCTCCCTTGCTTGATTTTATCGGGCTGAACCATGTATCCGCAATGGTTGAGCGTATATTGCTTATGAGCTGTCCGATATTTGTAATCCTATTTACAGCGTGTCGTGATCGGAATATGGTTACAGTTCAGGACCTTTTCACAGTGCTGGCGGTCATGTTTGGCCTTTTCTTTGCGCTTGGCGGATGGGATACTGAGCTCTTTCAGGCAAATATGATTGGATCTGCATTCATTTTGTTATCCTCGGCCGTCTATGCTGGTTATCTTGTTCTTTCCGGGCGGCTCGTCCATCAAATCGGAGGCATCCGTCTTAATGCATACGGGATGACAGCAGCCGGAGCGGCCATGATGCTTTACACAGGGATCAAATCGGCGGCTGGCATGAATACGCCAATAGCAGCATACCCGCTTGCTATGTACGGTGTTTTTGCGGTCATTGCAGTCGCTACCACTGTGGTTCCATTTGTGCTAATGCTTGAGGGGATTAAACGAATCGGGGCACAGCGAGCCGCCGCCATTTCAATGACAGGGCCTGTCCTGACGATTTTCATTGGAGCTTTATTTCTCGATGAACGGCTTCGGCTTATTCAAGCCATCGGGTGTGGTGCCGTATTCTTTGTCATTACGGTGATGGAATACAAGAAGCTGAAAACAGGAAAAAATGAATAATTTTTATAAAACACACACGTTTTTCAATTACAATAAGTGTAATTACGTGTGTGTTTTTTGATTTTGTAAAGGTTAGGTGAGAAGATGCAGAGCATATTGCTTGTGGAAGACGACCACTCAATCAGTGAAATGGTGGATCATTATTTAACAAAAGAAGGCTTTCGGATTGTACATGCTTTCGACGGAGAAGAGGGCATCCGGCTGTTTCAGCAGAGTTCATACGATTTGATCCTCCTCGATATCATGCTCCCGAAGCTGAACGGCATGGATTTTCTGAAAATCATCCGGGAAAGAAGCAATATACCGGTCTTAATGATTTCGGCAAAAGACGGAGAGGTTGACAAGGCATTGGGATTGGGTTTTGGGGCGGATGATTATATCGCCAAACCGTTTTCGATGATTGAGCTGACAGCAAGAGTAAAAGCCGCGATACGAAGGGCGACGCAATATTCAGCAGAGGAACCGGCTGAGAATAAGGTGATCCGGATTCACCAGCTTGCGATCGATATAGACAATGTCTCAGTTATGAAAAATGGAGAACCGCTTCAGCTGACATCAACAGAATGGCAGCTGCTGTGCCTATTTGCGGCAAATCCTAAAAAAGTGTTTACGAAAGAACAAATCTACCGTTCTGTCTGGAATGAAGAGTATTTTGGCGATCAAAACATTATTAACGTACATATGCGGCGGCTTAGAGAAAAGATTGAAGATGACCCCTCCTCCCCTCAATATATTAAAACGCTATGGGGCATCGGTTATAAATTAGGAGAGTTTTAGAATGACAGTGCTATGGGTGGCCGCCGTCATCGTTCTGGCGTGCCTGAATGTGATTCAATTCATAATGAAAAAGAAGCGAGACGGGAATTTGGCATATATGGCAGAACAGCTTGGCTCCATGCTCAGGCAGGATTCGGCGGGGCGAATTTTGCTTCCTACAGACGATCAAGCGCTCAAAGACTTGCTTGTTAACATCAATCTTTTCCTTGAGAATCGTCAGCAGATCAGTGCCCGGTTTGCGAAAACAGAGCATTCCATGAAGCGAATGCTGACCAATATGTCGCACGACCTGAAAACGCCGTTAACGGTCATTCTCGGTTATATCGAAACCATCCAAAGTGATCCGAACATGCCAGACGAAGAGCGGGAAAGATTGCTGGGGAAGCTCCGCCAGAAAACAAATGAACTCATTCAGATGATCAATTCCTTTTTTGATTTAGCGAAATTAGAATCTGAAGATAAAGACATCCCAATCACCAAAGTGCATATGAACGACATATGCAAACGCAATATCCTGCATTATTATGACGCAGTTCAGTCTAAAGGCTTTCGTGCAGCCATTGATATCCCGGATACGCCGGTGTATGCGCAGGCGAATGAAGAGGCTCTGGACAGAATCCTGCAAAACCTATTGTCAAATGCGATTCAGTATGGCGCGGCCGGCAAGTTAATCGGACTGACGCTGTCATATGATGAGAGGAACATTGCCATCACCATATGGGATCGCGGAAAAGGGATAAGTGAAACCGATCAGCAGCGGGTGTTTGAAAGGCTGTACACACTTGAAGAATCCAGAAATAAAGCATTTCAAGGAAGCGGTCTCGGTTTAACCATCACAAAGCGGCTTACAGAAAAAATGGGGGGCGCTATATCTGTCAAAAGCAAGCCGTACGAACGGACTGCATTTACGATCACATTGAAACGCATGACATTTTAAACGTAAGAATTTCGTAAGGTTTGAGAAATAAAAATGACAGGGCTCGCCGCTACAATAGAAAACAGGAAAAGAGAGGGAAGGAGAAACAAATTTGACTTATATCGTACAAACAAACGGACTGACCAAAACGTATCAGGGCAAAGAGGTTGTATCCGATGTCAGCATGCATATTAAAAAAGGTGAAATCTATGGCTTTCTCGGCCCGAACGGCGCGGGGAAAACAACCATTATGAAAATGCTGACCAGCCTTGTTAAACCGACAAGCGGTGAAATCAGCATCCTTGGGAATAAGCTCACCCACACGTCATATGAGGTGCTGGGGAACATCGGCAGCATGATTGAATATCCGATTTTTTATGAAAACCTGACAGCTGAAGAAAATTTAGAGCTGCATTGTGAATACATGGGATACCACAATAAAAAAGCCATTCAAGAAGTGCTGGATATGGTGAATTTAAAACAAATCGACAAGAAGCCAGTCAAAACATTTTCGCTCGGTATGAAGCAGCGCCTTGGAATTGCTCGTGCCATTCTCACAAAGCCGGATCTGCTTATTCTGGATGAGCCGGTGAATGGGCTTGACCCTCTCGGCATTAAAAAAATCAGGCAATTGTTTCAAGTGCTGAGCAAAGAGTACGGCATAACGCTGCTGATTTCAAGCCACCTGCTGGGTGAAATCGAACAAATCGCGGACACAATCGGCGTCATTCGGGACGGCAGACTGCTTGAAGAGGTATCAATGGAGGATGTCAGAGGCCAGAACACTGAATACATTGAGCTTGTTACATCGAATCAGACAAAGGCCTGCTTTGTGCTTGAGAAAGAGCTGCATTTATCGAACTTTAAAATCTTAAATGAAAAAACGATTCGAATTTACGAGGCTGAAGCCTCTCAGTCTGACATATCCAAAGCATTGATTTTGAATGATGTAGACATTGAATCAATGAACAAAAAGTATACGTCGCTGGAGGATTATTTTATCAACTTGATCAACGGCAATAGCATCAGTGCGTAAAGGAGGAGAGACACGTTGATGAATTTGATCAGAATCGAATTAAGAAAAATGAAGATGGGCTGGTATGTCAGAGGCGCCCTCATTGCCAATTTGATAATCATGGGCTTTTTGTGGCTGATCAGTTACTCCGAAAAAGCCGAAGGCGGGGTTTCGTTCCAAAGCATGGAGGAAGCGTTTCTCATCATCGGCACTTTCGTCAGAGCGGTATTCATCGTTTTTGGCGCGGTGCTGATCGCAAAATTGGTGATTTCCGAATATAAAAACAAAACCATTCTTGTCATGTTCACGTACCCGATCAGCCGTAAAAAACTGCTCACTGCTAAACTCATGATCGCGGGCGGACTGACATTTATCACGATCTTACTTTCGAATACACTTATAGCTGCCGGTTTCGTTGCGCTGAACTCAATCTATCATTTCATACCGGGAGAGCTAACTTCTGACATCATGTCACAGCAGGCCATAAAAATGGCGGTTTTCGCTTTTGGCGCCGCTGGAACCAGTTTAGTTCCCATCTTTTTTGGGATGCGTAAATATTCGGTTCCGGCAACCATCATTTCGTCTGTCGTGATTGTAATGCTCATCAGTTCAACCAGCCCGGGTTTCTCCATTTCGTCTGTCGTTTATATTCCATTATCTTTGGCAGCTTTCGGTTTGGTTTTTTCATACATGGCGATCCGGAACGCAGACAAACAGGATGCGTAAACAAAGGCGCCCAATATTCAGAAAGAGCCGATGCTGTCAGCACCGGCCTTTCCATTATGAGTCTGTTCTTGTTTCAAGATAATGCTTCTTGCCAATCTCTTTGCTCATCATATAGAAATGGAAGCAATATTCACCGATTGCCATGGCGATCGCGCCGAATAAAGCCGCCAACGCAACTTCACCGCCAGTCATCCCCAGGGAGAGCGGCATGCCCATCAGCCAGATCACGAGAAAGGCCAAGCCAAAGTCAGCCAAAGTTGCAATCATATTATTCCATCTCGGCAATACATAAAGATCGCCCAGCAAATAAGAAATAACCCCTAACACAATCGTCATTAGCAGCGTATCACCAAACGTGAAACCAAAGCCCAGACCAAGCACCAGATACAACACAATAATCGTCATAATACCTTTAATCGCGAGCGCTTTCACATGTGTCATTACATTTCCTCCTTTTGTCAGTTGATTTGTTATGTATAATTCCTCAAATGTAAAAACTTAAACCTTATTTCGTGTTTTTCCGGAGGCGGGTGCAAAATTGCTGGGAGAGGGGGGGGCCAGCGCCCATACGTCAGCGGAAATTGCGGCGGCCGTCTCGCACCAGACGCTGCCTTGACGGCCAACCGCCCATTTTTCTTTGTAGCAAACAAAATGTTTGGTGTTTTAAGATGAATTAATTTAAAAACTTCTCCTGTCCCTCCGTCATCACTTCTGAAGTAATGAAATATGATGAAAAGAGATCAAGGGGAGGTGACGTGATGGCGGTCGTGAGAGCAACGAGTGCGGATGTCGATTTGATGGCAAGGCTGCTCAGAGCGGAAGCGGAAGGCGAAGGCAAGCAGGGGATGCTGCTTGTCGGCAACGTTGGAATTAATCGGCTGCGGGCGAATTGCTCAGATTTTAAAGGCCTCCGCACCATCAGGCAGATGATTTATCAGCCACACGCGTTTGAGGCTGTGACTCATGGATATTTTTATCAAAGGGCGCGGGATAGCGAGCGTGCCCTTGCACGCCGGTCGATTAATGGTGAAAGGCGCTGGCCTGCGAAATTTAGTTTATGGTACTTCAGGCCGGAGGGAAACTGTCCCGCCCAGTGGTATAACCAGCCGTTTGTGGCCAGGTTTAAGTCACACTGCTTTTATCAGCCGACGGCGGAGACGTGTGAAAATGTATATAACACATTTTAGACAGGACACCGTTCAAATTGAACGGTGTTTTTCTTTGAAGAAATGCAATGGAAAATATTCCTGTGAAAAGAACTGACGGAGATGACAGAATGGTAACAATCGACCTGCAAAAGAAAAGTGTAATGATCGTACTGGAAAAAAGCAATTAACGAAGGTGATGGCTCGTGTCGGACTGGTTCTTGATATAACGGGACGGTTCAACATGTGGTGGAGCGGAATTTGGCAGTGGCTGATCAGTTTGATGAGTTGCTGGATGTATGTGTGTATGATAATGAATATTCCCGATAAAAGCCAGTTTCAGAAAAGGATTTTTCGGGCTATGTCGAGCGTGGAATTTAAAATAATGATCGCTTGCATAAATTCGGCAGAAATGATGAGCCGCCGGTCATGAAGGACATGTTGCGCAAATATGTTGCGGAGGAACCGAGCTCGTATCCCGCTTTCATTGTTTTTATCAATGACGGAGGCTGTAAAAAGTCAATCAAACCAATTATTGAAGCCTCCTTTGATAAAACGGTGTTCTGGCAGTTTGGCGGCATTGGAAAATTGATTTTCTCAATAAACTCCATACGCTAGAAGGGCGTGTCGTTGGTAACACGAACTTCCTGTATATCGAAGAAATTGACCGCATTTCTGATGATGAGCTTTATGATGCTCTGCCCTGCTGAATTTCCATTTTGGCTGAAAGAAGCGATGGAAAAAGGAATTGTAAGAGATCAAGAGCCCCCTGCTGAAAACCCGAAAAAGAAGGGCTTTTTCAGCAGATTGTTTTCGAAATAACTGATAAGGCACTGAGCCATTCTGCGAAATGGCTCAGTGTTTTTGTTTTTTTAAGTTCATGTGAAGAAAAATAGGCCGAATGGGCGGCTTGCAAACGACAGGATATGCAGGAAACGCGCAATTCAGCCAGCTTTCGGCATGTTTCAGCGGCAGGCTTGTGAGGGAAGACCTGTTTTTGATGTTCAGCGCTTACAATCGGTTCACACTTCTTCACAGTCGTTTAACAATGATTTCCTATAATGGAGACGATCAATGAGGAGAGAGGGGATCTTGAATGGCATACGACAGTCGTTTTGATGAATGGGTACAGAAACTGAAAGAGGAAAGCTTTCAAAACAATACGTTTGACCGCCGCAAATTTATTCAAGGAGCGGGGAAGATTGCAGGACTTTCTCTTGGATTAACGATTGCCCAGTCGGTTGGAGCCTTTGAAGTAAATGCTGCGCCTAAATTCTCAAGCTATCCGTTTACATTAGGGGTAGCGTCAGGTGATCCGCTTTCTGACAGTGTCGTGCTCTGGACGCGCCTGGCACCAGATCCGCTGAATGGCGGGGGAATGCCGAAGCAAGCGGTGCCTGTCAAATGGGAGGTTGCAAAGGATGAGCATTTTCGCAAAATCGTAAGAAAAGGCACTGAAATGGCTAAACCGAGTCTTGCCCATTCCGTTCATGTGGAAGCGGACGGGCTTGAGCCGAACAAAGTGTACTATTACCGTTTCAAAACCGGACATGAACTAAGCCCTGTCGGAAAAACAAAAACACTGCCTGCCCCTGGCGCCAATGTGCCGCAAATGACCTTTGCGTTTGCTTCCTGCCAGCAATATGAGCATGGATATTATACGGCCTACAAGCATATGGCGAAGGAAAAGCTTGATCTTGTCTTCCATCTCGGTGATTACATATATGAATACGGGCCAAATGAGTATGTATCAAAAACGGGCAATGTCCGCACGCACAACAGCGCGGAAATCTATACGCTGCAAGACTATCGAAACCGTCACGCCCAATACCGCTCTGATGCCAATCTTAAAGCAGCACATGCTGCGTTCCCTTGGGTTGTGACATGGGATGACCATGAAGTCGAAAACAACTATGCCAATAAAATACCGGAAAAAGGACAGTCGGTTGAAGCATTCGTGCTCCGCCGCGCGGCAGCATATCAGGCATACTATGAACATATGCCGCTCCGCATTTCATCTTTGCCGAATGGCCCGGATATGCAGCTGTACCGGCACTTTACGTACGGAAACCTGGCGTCCTTCAATGTGCTTGATACCCGCCAGTACAGGGATGACCAAGCCAATAACGACGGCAATAAGCCGCCTTCTGATGAATCACGAAATCCGAATCGAACCCTGCTTGGAAAAGAACAGGAGCAGTGGCTTTTCAACAATTTGAGCAGCTCGACCGCCCACTGGAATGTGTTGGCGCAGCAAATTTTCTTTGCGAAATGGAATTTTGGGACAAGCGCAAGCCCGATCTACAGCATGGATTCTTGGGACGGCTATCCGGCTCAGCGCGAACGGGTTATCAATTTCATTAAAAGCAAAAATCTGAATAATGTTGTCGTACTGACGGGTGATGTACACGCAAGCTGGGCATCGAATTTGCATGTCGATTTCGAGAAGACAAGTTCAAAAATATTTGGAGCCGAATTTGTCGGAACCTCGATCACATCCGGAGGAAACGGCTCAGATAAGCGGGCGGATACAGACCAAATTCTAAAAGAAAATCCGCACATCAAGTTCTTTAACGACTATCGCGGATATGTCCGATGTACAGTGACGCCTCACCAGTGGAAAGCCGACTATCGGGTGATGCCGTTTGTGACCGAGCCGGGCGCAGCCATTTCCACGCGGGCTTCATTCGTTTACCAGAAAGATCAAACCGGGCTGAGAAAGGTATCATCTACAACAATCCAAGGCGGGGTGAAGCAATCCGATGAGGTCGAAGAGGATCGTTTCTTTGCGCACAACAAAGCCCACGAGAAACAAATGATTAAGAAGCGTGCAAAAATCACGAATTAAGGAGTGAAAATTATGTTTTCAAACATTGGAATACCGGGCTTGATTCTGATCTTCGTCATCGCCCTCATTATTTTTGGCCCTTCCAAGCTGCCGGAAATCGGACGAGCCGCCGGACGGACACTGCTGGAATTTAAAAGCGCCACAAAATCACTTGTGTCTGGTGATGAAAAAGAAGAGAAATCAGCTGAGCTGACAGCGGTAAAGCAGGACAAAAACGCGGGCTGAATGCTGAGGAGGCAGACACCGGGTCTGCCTCTTTTTTTTTTATGAAAGGGAGGGCTTTTTTGAATGGATAAAAAAGAAACCCATCTGATCGGGCATTTAGAAGAGCTTCGCCGCCGGATGATCATAACCCTCGCGGCATTTCTTCTATTTCTCATCACAGCTTTTTTATTTGTACAGGACATTTATGACTGGCTGATCAGGGATTTGGACGGAAAGCTGGCTGTGCTTGGTCCGAGTGAAATTCTTTGGGTGTATATGATGCTTGCCGGCATTTGTGCCATTGCAGCCTCCATCCCTGTTGCCGCGTACCAGCTGTGGCGTTTCGTTGCCCCGGCGCTGACGAAAACGGAGCGGAAGGTGACGCTCATGTACATACCAGGTTTATTTACGTTGTTTTTGGCGGGCATCTCCTTCGGTTACTTTGTCTTGTTTCCAATCGTGCTCAGCTTTTTGACTCATTTATCCTCGGGCCATTTTGAAACGATGTTTACGGCTGATCGCTACTTCAGGTTTATGGTGAATTTGAGCCTGCCGTTCGGCTTGTTGTTTGAGATGCCCTTGGTGGTGATGTTTTTAACAAGGCTGGGCATCTTAAATCCCTACAGGCTGGCCAAAGCGAGAAAGCTGTCCTATTTTCTGCTGATCGTTGTGTCTATATTGATTACACCGCCGGATTTCATTTCTGATTTTCTCGTGATGATCCCGCTTCTTGTCCTGTTTGAAGTAAGTGTCACCCTATCAGCGTTTGTGTACAAAAAGAGGCTGAGGGACGAAACGGCGGCCGCTTAGTGCAGCGCACCGCCTGGTGACTTCACATCCTCATCATATTGTGCGGCCGTAACAGCGGCGATTCTCAATGCCCGGACAATCGTGTCGAGGCTGAGGCTCGGCGCTGTTTTGTCTGTTGTTTGCTCCGGAATGTAAGGAATATGAATAAACCCTCCGCGAATGTGCGGAGCTGTCTGGCTAATGTGATCCATTAATCCGTAGAACAAATAGTTGCATACAAAGGTCCCCGCTGTATACGAAACAGCGGCCGGAATGCCGTTTCCCTTCATTTTTTCAGTCATTCGTTTCACGGGAAGTCCCGTCCAGTAAGCGGCGGGCCCGTCTGGAGAAATCTCCTCATCAATTGGCTGCTGTCCTTCGTTATCGGGGATTCGCGCATCTGCAAGGTTGATCGCCACTCGTTCCGGTGTGACCTGCATCCGTCCTCCTGCTTGGCCGACACAAATCACGATATCTGGCTGATGCTTTTGAATGGCTTGGCGCAGAGTGTCCAGAGCGGATCTAAAGACGGTTGGAATTTGTTCCGCTGTAATGATGGCTTCATCCGTCTCGAAACCATTAAGACGTTTTGACGCTTCCCATGATGGATTGACGGTTTCTTTGTCAAAAGGATCAAAGCCTGTGATCAGCACTTTTTTTCTCATCTACTCATCTCCTTTTTCTTTTATTCTATTGTTTATTTATGGGTTTTTCATCAAAATAATGTAAAGGAGTGAATCATAATGGCACATTTGCCGGAGCAGTATCGCCAGTTATTCCCAACCTTGCAGACACATATGATGCTTGCCAGCTGTTCTCAGAGCGCGTTGGCAGAGCCTGTATCAAGGGCGATCCAGGATTATCATGACAGCTTGCTGCATAGGGGGACGAACTGGAAAGAAGCGATTGAAAAAACAGAGAGTACGAGAAACGAGTTTGCTAAGCTGATCGGAGCTGAACCGGATGAAGTGGCGATTGTGCCGTCAGTTTCTGATGCGCTAGTTTCCGTAGCATCGGCCCTATCTGTTTTTAGAAAGAAACATGTTGTGTATACGGAGATGGATTTTCCGGCAGTGTCTCATGTCTGGCAGGCACAATGCGACTATCACATATCTGTCATTCCATCAATAGACGGCGTGATGCCGCTCGAACAGTATGAAACGCATATTTCAGAAGAAACAGTGCTGACGTGTATTCCTCACGTTCATTATCGTGACGGCTATGTTCAGGATATAAAAGCGATCGCCGAGATTTCTCAGAGAAAAGGCTCTCTATTATTTGTGGATGCTTATCAATCAGCGGGTCACATTCCCATTGATGTGAAGGAGTGGGGCGTAGATATGCTGGCGGCAGGCTCCCGGAAGTATTTGCTCGGCATACCGGGTGTGGCGTTTCTTTATGTAAGAAAGGAGCTGGCAGACGCACTGAAGCCGAAAGCATCAGCTTGGTTCGGCAGAGAGAACGGATTTGATGGGGCTTATGCAAAAGACGCGCGCCGTTTTCAAACGGGCACCCCAGCTTTTATTAGCGTATACGCAGCTGCAGCGGCTTTGTCGCTGTTGAATCATATCGGGGTTTCTCATATCCGGAAGCATGTAAAAACGATCTGTGCCGATGCTTGTCAATATGCTGCTGCAAAAGGCCTGCAGCTGGCGTCAGCACAAGGCGGGGTTCAGCCGGGCATGGTTGCGATCCGGGATGAGCGGGCATCGGAAACGGCGGAATTGCTGAAGAAGAAAAAAGTGATTTGCGCGCCGCGGGACGAAGTCATCCGTCTCGCTCCCCACTTTTATAATACGAAGGAGGACATGCGGCACGCGATTGATGAAATCGCGGTGAAAATGATTGATAAGTAAACATAGAAAAGCCCCTGAACACTAGGTCAGGGGCTTTTCATATTAATGATCTACTTTAACGCGCTTCATAAAGAATGCGCCAACTAAACCGATAATGGCAACAATCATCGCAAACACAAACGCGTGCTGCACACCCGCTGTCAAAGCTTGCGGGATGACTGCCGGATCGGCAGGGTTTTTAACGGTGCTCATATAATCATGCTGGCCTGCAGCCATAATGCTGACCGCAACCGCTGTTCCGATAGCGCCCGCCATTTGCTGCAGTGTATTCATAATGGCGGTGCCGTCTGGATAAAACTCGCGCGGCAATTGGTTTAAACCATTTGTCTGCGCAGGCATCATGATCATAGAAATCCCGATCATCAAGCAGGTGTGCAGGATGATAATCAGCACAGCCGTTGATGTGGTTGTGACATTTGAGAAGAACCAAAGAACAACAGTGACAATCACAAATCCAGGAATGACAAGCCATTTCGGCCCGTATTTATCGAACAAGCGGCCTGTAACAGGGGACATAAATCCATTTAAAATACCGCCTGGCAAGAGAACAAGACCAGATGCAAATGCCGTCAGGACTAAGCCGCCTTGCAGGTACATCGGCAGAAGCAGCATAGATGACAGAATGACCATCATGCAAATGAACACCATGACCACACCCAAAATAAACATCGGGTATTTGAACGCACGGAGGTTCATCATCGGCTGCTTCATTGTCAGCTGGCGGATTGAAAATAGGATAAGGCCGACAACGCCGACAATCAGCGACACGATAACAGTCGGGCTGGACCATCCCCCGGAGCCTTCACCCGCGTTGCTGAATCCGAACACAATGCCGCCGAAGCCAATCGTCGACAGGATGATAGACAATACATCGATTTTCGGCTTTGTCGTTTCAGATACATTCTGCATATATGCGATACCGAAAACAAGCGCCAGCACAAGGAACGGAAGAGAGATCCAGAAAATCCAATGCCAGTTGAGGTGCTCCAGAACCAATCCTGAAAAAGTTGGGCCGATGGCGGGCGCGAACATAATGACAAGCCCGATCGTTCCCATTGCGGCGCCCCGTTTATGAGGCGGGAAAATCACCAAGATTGTGTTAAACATCAGCGGCAGTAAAAGACCGGTTCCAAGTGCTTGAACGATCCTTGCCGCTAATAAAAACGGGAAGCTCGGCGCAAGCGCCGCAATGAATGTGCCTAAAATTGAAAAGATAAGTGACACGGTAAAAAGCTGTCTTGTTGTGAACCACTGCAACAGCAGTCCAGAAACAGGAACCAGGATACCGAGGACAAGCAGGTAGCCCGTCGTTAACCATTGAACGGTTGCCGCTGTAATGTTCAATTCCTTCATAAGGTCGGTTAACGCAATATTCAGCGCTGTTTCACTGAACATGCCGATAAAACCGGCCAACAGCAAGGAAATCATAATCGGCATCACTTTGTATTGCTGAGATGCTTTAGCTGTTGTTTCCAAAATCATTTCCCCTCTCTATCAACTGCATGTAGGATGTCGTTTTTTATCTCTTCAGCAGGTCAGGAATGCAGCTGGAGATATGAAGGAGCGGCGTACTGTTTTTTGCCGTCAAAGATAAAAGAATGCCGCCTTCAATCATCGCGTTAACTACAGTGCTGGCTTCTTTTGCATGGCTCTCGCTGCAGCCAGCCTGCCGCAGTTTTTCCTCATATACAGAGGCCCATTCTTTGTAGGCTTCATGGCAGGCTTCACGCAATGGTTCGCTTTTCAATGACGTCTCAGCCGCTAGCAAGCCCACAGGCAAGCCTTCAATGTCTTCCGTACATGAAAACTGGCAGGAGAGCTCCTTCAAAAAGGCTTGAATGCCTTCCGCTGGATCGGTGTAGGCTTCCATACAGTCGGCGATTTTCTGGCGGATATACTCCTTCATCTCATTCACGGCTTCGATCGCAAGCTGTTCTTTACCGCCGGGAAAGTGGTAATAAAGAGAGCCTTTAGGTGCGCCGCTTTCCTTTATAATCTGGTTCAGCCCCGTGCCGTAATACCCTTGCAGCTGAAAAAGCCGGGTAGCTGCCGAAAGGATTTTCTCACGGGAATCTCCATAACTCATAACATTCCCACCTTACTGAATTCAATCAAAAATATAGTGACTGGTCTATTATCTTGATTCGTTCATCAATTGTCAAGAGAAATTCATTGTATGAAAAGGCAAAAAAAGAAGTATATTACAACAAAAAAGTGAGAGAAAAGCTGACTGGACTTTTGACTGAATAGATAAAATATTCAATGATTAATCATCATAAGGATGTAAGGAGAGAAAGAGATGAAAAAACAACGACTGCTTGTACTTTTTACCGCACTACTGTTTGTTTTTGCCGGATGTTCACATTCTCCTGAAACAAAAGAATCCCCGAAAGAAAAAACGCAGACACAAAAAGTCTCTTCGGCGTCCGCCTCTGACAAAAAGGACCTGCCAAACGTTACAATTTTAGCGACAGGAGGCACGATTGCAGGAGCCGATCAATCGAAAACCTCAACAACTGAATATAAAGCAGGTGTTGTCGGCGTTGAATCATTGATCGAGGCAGTCCCGGAAATGAAGGACATCGCGAACGTCAGCGGCGAGCAGATTGTCAACGTCGGCAGCACAAACATTGATAATAAAATATTGCTGAAGCTGGCGAAACGCATCAACAACTTGCTTGCTTCAGATGATGTAGACGGAATCGTCGTGACTCATGGAACTGACACGCTGGAAGAAACAGCTTATTTTTTGAACCTCACTGTGAAAAGCGATAAACCGGTTGTTGTCGTCGGTTCGATGAGACCATCCACAGCGATTAGCGCCGACGGGCCGTCTAATCTGTACAATGCAGTGAAAGTGGCAGGCGCACCTGAGGCAAAAGGAAAAGGTGCGCTCGTCGTTCTTAACGACCGGATTGCTTCAGCACGGTATGTCACCAAAACAAACACAACCACAACAGATACATTTAAATCAGATGAAATGGGCTTTGTCGGAACAATTGCCGATGATATTTATTTTAATAATGAAATAACCCGCAAGCATACGAAGGATACGGACTTTTCGGTTTCTAATCTTGATGAGCTGCCGCAAGTAGACATTATCTATGGATACCAAAATGATGGAAGCTACCTGTTTGACGCAGCTGTAAAAGCCGGAGCAAAAGGGATTGTGTTTGCTGGTTCTGGGAACGGGTCTTTATCTGACTCAGCCGAAAAAGGAGCGGGCAGTGCAGTCAAAAAAGGCGTCACTGTGGTGCGTTCAAGCCGTACGGGAAATGGTGTCGTAACGCCAAACAAAGACTATGAGGAAAAGAACCTCCTGGCATCGAACTCTTTAAACCCCCAAAAAGCGCGGATATTGCTGATGCTTGCGCTTACCAAAACCAACGATCCTAAAAAGATCCAAGCTTATTTCAATAAGTATTGAAGAGAAAAGAAGGCGAATAAGCCTTCTTTTTTTGTTTTTTAGGACCAATAATGACCTCTGAATCTTAAAATTTCTTTAAAAATAAGCCAAAATTACCCTTTACTTAATTAATTTGGTAACGTAATATATTTGGAGAATTTGTTACAAAAAAAGGAGGATATTATGAAATTTGTAAAAAGTAAGTTCATTGCAGTTGTAACAATTTTGATGCTGGCTGTTACATCGCTGTTTGCGTTGCAGCCGTCAGCAAAAGCCGCTGAACATAACCCAGTTGTTATGGTTCACGGTATTGGAGGAGCATCATTCAATTTTGCTGGAATTAAGAGCTATCTCGTATCTCAAGGCTGGTCACGGGACAAGCTGTATGCGGTTGATTTTTGGGACAAGACAGGCACGAATTATAACAATGGCCCGGTATTATCACGATTTGTGCAAAAGGTGTTAGATGAAACGGGTGCGAAAAAAGTGGATATTGTCGCTCACAGCATGGGGGGCGCGAACACACTTTACTACATAAAAAATCTGGACGGCGGAAATAAAGTTGCAAACGTCGTGACGCTTGGCGGCGCGAACCGTTTGACGACAGGCAAGGCGCTTCCGGGAACAGATCCAAATCAAAAGATTTTATACACATCTATTTACAGCAGTGCCGATATGATTGTCATGAATTACTTATCAAGATTAGATGGTGCCAAAAACGTTCAAATTCATGGCGTGGGACACATCGGTTTATTGATGAACAGCCAAGTCAACAGCCTGATCAAAGAAGGGCTGAACGGCGGAGGCCAGAATACGAACTAATGAAAAACAAAACCTTGAAGAATGCTATTCTTCAAGGTTATTCTGCTTTCAGCACAATGGTTTTTGCAGCCATATCATGAACGGTTTGTTTTTTCTTCGTAAATGCGGCAGTCAAATAGATCAGGCGGGAGAACACGTGCACCCACGCTATGATGTAGCGGACAATTGCCTGTAGGAGAGAAATTTTCTCGTGTGTTTCATCTCTTACGATTTGCAGTCCGATGATTTTTTTGCCCAGTGTCCCTTTCCACTTTGTCAGCGGCATCAGCAACGGGTACACAATCAGCATCAATATAGCGACTATAATGACACCGGCGGACCCGTCGCCAAACGTAAATCCGGCTGCCAAAATCACTGCTGCGGCAATGACCACATCAAGTACAAGAGCGCAGGCACGCAGCATAAAACCAGCTAGTTCCAATAGAAACACTCCTTAAAATGTTAAATAAATACCTAATGATTGTAAAAAAGAAGGGTCTAAAGTGGGAATAGGTGATAAGTCTTAAATCACAAAATTTGATGAAATTGTCATAGGTAAATTGGCATGATCAACCAGCTTATCCTATTACCAAATTCTTTTTTAGCCCGAAACCAAGCCCTCAGAAGTTATTTTTGTTAAAATAGAAAAGTTACAACAGAATTCGGAGGGTTTATTGTGGGAAAAGTGAAACGAAATGCCCCTTGCCCGTGCGGCAGCGGCAAGAAATATAAAAAATGCTGCGGAAGTAAAGTAGTCGACTTCCCGGCAGAGTTAGCGGCAAAAGAAGCAAAACAAATTCAGGAAGACTTAGTGGAGTATGCCTTCACAGTACATAGAGAAAGCATTTCAGGCTTTATCAACCAGCATGATTTTCTTTCTGCTATGGACAGACAGACGAAAGACATCAGCGTATTTAACTTGGGTATCTGGGGAATCTTCTTCCATCCGCTTGCCGGTGAGAAGACAATCTTCGAAGAGTACCTGCAGAAAAAAGGCGATTCGATCACTCGTCCGAAAACGCGTGAGATCGTTGAATCATGGAACAGCATGACGCCAGCTTTATTGTTGCTGAAGGATCTGAAAGAAGGCATCATTCACTTTGAAGATGTCATTACGGCAAAACAATTCGAAGTGGAAATGGACGCCAGCAATCAAGACCTTCCTCCAGTGGGAAGCCTGATTCTTGGATATCCAATCCATGAAGCCGAAAAAGCAGAATTCTTCATGCAGTTCACGATCTTCCCGGTGAAGAGAACAGAAGCGCTGATCAGCAAGGTGAAGAAATATGCGGATGCCGCTGTGAAGAACGGCAAAACGCCGGAGGACTTCATGAAGCAGGAATTCAACAGCGTTCTGTTCGCGCTGTTAGCTGAAAAGGATGAAGAGCCGCAAGCAGAAAAAGCGGAGGAAAGCTCTGTTGAGTGGGCAAACGACTTGGAGAAAGAAACCGCTGCGGCTATCGAAGAAGGCATGAGCGGGGATGAGTATCCGACTGAGTTGATTCCGGCTGTTATTGAGATTTGGAAAACATTCTGTGAGAAAAAATCACCTGTCATCAGAAAGCCGGAAGCTTTTGCGGCGGCAGTTGAATATTATGTGAACGCGATTTCTCTTAACGGCGCGTCCGTTTCCCAGGCTAAACTGGCGAAAAAATACGGCGTCAGCGCATCAACCATTTCCAGCCGTTACAAAGAAATTGAAAGCACGCTGCAGGATGAGGCGGATCGCTTTGCCCAAGCGTTATCCTCATAATGAAAAAAACCTTGAAAAGCCAGGCTTTTCAAGGTTTTTTTATTTCTGAAACGGAATTTTGATTTCTAACCGGAAGACGGGGTGGCGGTAGGTAAAATCCAGCCTGCCAAAAGCGCTCTTCACCAGTTTTTGAATGATATATGTGCCCATGCCTTCATGAGCACCGCCTTTTGTTGAGCGGCCAAACGATTGATACAGAGTATCGAGCACCGTAGGGTCCATGCCGGGGGTGCTGTTTTCACAAATCAGTACATAAAGCCCGCTTCGCAGCGAAGTTTCCAGCTTAATCTCCGCTTTTTCTCGGGCCTCCGCCGCGCTGTCGAGCGCATTTTCCAATATGTTGCCGACCAAGCTGACCTGATCAGCAGCTGAAAATGGAAGTGAAGAAAGCGGTGTATGCATATGAAGTGAAACACTCACATTTGAGGCGGTGGCTTTTTCTAGAAAATCATAAAGCACCCCTGCAACG
Source organism: Bacillus sp. JS (assembly GCF_000259365.1). Taxonomy (NCBI): domain Bacteria; kingdom Bacillati; phylum Bacillota; class Bacilli; order Caryophanales; family Bacillaceae; genus Bacillus; species Bacillus sp. JS. The sequence continues at coordinate 289,589 of NC_017743.1, forward strand.
TACGCATTCTCTCCCTTCAAAAAACGGTCATATTGACTGTATTGATCCGTCCAGTTTTGAATATATGCTTGTGTATCTGCCTTGGGCTGAGCTGATTTGATTGCTGTGATATGTTTCATTGTGTCATGATTCCGGCTTCTGACATCGATCAGCATTTGATTGGCGTGCTGTTCAGCTTGTGTCAGCTTATCAATTTGATCAGAAAGCCTTGCTTGCAGGGCAGACTGTCCGATACGGAGCCCTTCACACCCTGCAAATATCACGATCGCAAATAATGCCGGCATTATGTCAGAGCTGAACGGCACTACCGCCGCTGCCATCGCTTGAATCACCGCAATCCACGCACAAAGCTGGAAGGAACAGCGGTCCCACACCAGCTTCGTTTTCCATAGGTACAATCCTGCTGCCGCCGCACCTAAAGCAGCGGCGAGCCAAGAGCCGGCTGTACTGTGCCAAAGAGCAGCAGCCCCCTGATAACATATGAAACTAAATAAAATCAGATAAAGACCTTTAAAAAGGGTAACCACGTACTAAACTCCTCAAAAATAGTAGTTTTGAAAATAATCAAGCTGCTGCTTGGTGATCATCGCTTTTTTAGACGTTCCCTCAAAGGAAACCGTGAATGAATGCTTGGTATAAGCGGAAAAGTGCTTTATGTAATGAATGTTGATAATAAAGGAACGATGCGAACGGAGAAAATCCTTTTCGGGCAGGTCGCCTTTAATATCATTTAATGTTTGATACGTTTGCACCTCTTCAGCGGTTGTCACAATCGTCGTGGAACGTCCCGTCCGTTCTGCGAAAATAATATCCTTCTTTTGCAGGACGTGCATTTCAGATTTTTGCTTGATCAATATACGCCCATTCAAACTCGTTTCCGTTTTCTTTTTCAAATAACGGTCGAAGGAAGCGGCCAGACGGTCAGCATAGTAAGGCTTCATAATATAATCGTGGACGTTCAGGTCAAAGGCGTGAACCGCATAACCGCTGTGGCCGGTAACAAAAATCACATCCACATCAAGTGAATGGGATCTGATCAAATCCGCAAGCTCGTAGCCAGACATATGAGGCATCTCGATATCGGCAAGCAGCAGATCAATGTCTTCATTCTTTACCCGGCTGTAGGCTTCCTCCGCTGAATCGGTGGAAAAGACAATTTCGACATTTTGCATTCTGGATACGATCGCTTCCAGCTTCTCTAAATCTACTCGATAATCATCGACAAGTCCGACTTTTACCATTATCATTCTCCTAGTTACATAGAATCATCTTTATTCTATCCCATTTCGCGACATAAAAAGAACTCTTCGCGACAACTTTATCCAACAAATCCAGCATTTCGTATATAGTCATTATTAGAAAAAAGAAAAGGGAGATTATGACATGATTACACTGACCGATTGCAGCCGCAGGTTTCAGGATAAGAAAAAAGTAGTCAAAGCGGTGCGAGATGTAAGCTTAACAATTCAAAAAGGAGAAGTCGTCGGCATTCTCGGAGAAAATGGTGCGGGCAAAACGACGATGCTGAGAATGATTGCTGCCCTGCTTGAACCGTCACAAGGGGCAATCACGGTAGACGGCTTTGACACGGTCAAGCAGCCGGCTGAGGTCAAAAAAAGAATCGGTGTCTTATTCGGAGGAGAAACCGGGCTTTACGACAGGATGACCGCTAAAGAAAATCTCCAATACTTCGGCAGGCTGTATGGGCTGAACCGCCACGAGATCAAAGCAAGAATTGAAGATTTATCGAAACGATTTGGCATGCGCGATTATATGAACCGCAGAGTGGGCGGGTTTTCGAAAGGGATGAGGCAGAAGGTCGCCATTGCCAGAGCGCTGATTCATGATCCGGACATCATTTTATTTGATGAACCGACTACAGGGCTTGATATTACATCCAGCAATATCTTTCGCGAATTCATCCAGCAGCTGAAAAGAGAACAGAAAACCATTCTTTTTTCCAGCCACATTATGGAGGAAGTGCAGGCGCTCTGTGACAGTGTCATCATGATTCACAGCGGAGAGGTGATTTACCGGGGGGCGCTTGAATCACTATACGAGAGCGAGCGCAGTGAGGATTTGAATTACATCTTTATGTCTAAGCTTGTCAGGGGGATTTCTTAAATGCTGAGCCATATTTATAAAAAAGAAATGATCGACGCTTTGCGCGACAGAAAAACAATATTACTCACAATCTTAGTCCCGATGATTATGATGCTTGGGCTTGTATTCTTTTATGAAAGCATGCTGTCCGACAAAGAGGAGCAATACACGCTGGCTGTCGGCCATTCTCTGCCGCCCGCACTGGAAAGTAAGCTTCATGCGATTGACGAGATCAGCGTAAAAACGTTTGCTGAGCCTAAAGAAGCGGTTGACGAAGGAAAAGCAGATGCCTATCTGAACGTCCCGAAAGAGTTCGACTCATATGTCAACAGCATGACGCCATTTAAGATTGATGTTTACGGCAATTCAGTCGATCAAGGGTCGTCAAATGCGATGCAGCTTGTGCAATCTGCCTTAGATCAGTATAAAAATGAAATTGTGCAGGAACGTTTAACAAATAAGCGCATTGATCAATCGGTTATCCAGCCATTTACGATTCAGCAAAAAGAAGCGGATGAGGAGAAAGGGGTTTCCGCTATTATGCTTTCCGCCATCCTGCCCATGCTGATTCTGACTTCCATTGTTTCCGGCGCAATGCCGATCGCTCTTGATATCATGGCCGGGGAAAAGGACCGGAAATCAATTGAGGCGCTGTTATTGACGCCAGTCAGCAGAAACAAAATGCTGGTCGGCAAGTGGCTTGCGGTTTCTACTTTTGGCGTTGCTTCAGGTGTATTTGCTTTGGTGTTTTTGATTTTGTCCACCGTCTTATTTACTGAGAATTTAAAAACGGCCCTCCAGCTGGGAGATCATATGTGGAGTGTAATCGGCGCTTCAGCCTTAATCATCGTGCTTTCTGCATTGCTGATCTCTGCGATGGAGCTTTTCATCAGCATCATTTCCAGCTCGGTAAAGGAAGCGCAAAGCTATATGTCTCTCGTCGTCTTTCTGCCTGTGTTCCCGATGTTTTTCATCTTCAGCAAGGCACCGAATCAATTTGATTTATCGTACTTTCTTATCCCGTTTCTGAACCTGCATGCGTTATTCAAACAGCTTTTATTCGGGATGGTTGACCCGGCTGCCATTTGGTGCACGTCAGGAACCATCGCCGTGCTCATCGCCATTTTCTTTTTACTGGCCAGAGCCTGCTTCCTGAAAGACAAATGGGTTCTTCCGAAATAAACTTTGCAAAAGGAGAAATACACTTTCTCCTTTTTGTATATCCTGAAAAAAGAAGGAAAATAGAAAAAGGATATCTAATACAAAAAGTGAACCTGCACTATTTTTCATCAAAATTGGTTTCGAAGGAGAAGGAACAATGGATCATACACGTACACTCGGCAAAACGAAGCTGAAGGTGAAGCGGATCGGACTCGGCGCGAATGCGGTCGGCGGGCATAATCTATTTCCAAATCTACATGATGAAATAGGGAAGGATTTAGTGCGCACGGCATTGGATGGCGGCGTGAACTTTATCGACACCGCCTTTATATATGGATTGGGGCGATCTGAAGAATTAATCGGCGAAGTTGTGCAGGAGCGCGGCGCACGGAATGAGCTCATCATTGCCACCAAAGGTGCCCATAAAGAAGTGAATGGCAGCATTGAATTAGACAATAGCCGGGAGTTTCTTCGCAGTGAGGTGGAAAAGAGCCTGAAGCGGCTGAAAACAGATTACATTGATTTGTATTATGTTCATTTTCCGGATGGAAAAACGCCTCTCGCTGAAGTGGCGGGCACTTTGAAAGAGCTGAAGGATGAGGGGAAAATCAAAGCGATCGGCGCATCGAACCTTAATTATCAGCAATTGCAGGAATGTAATGCTGACGGCTATTTGGAGGTCTTCCAAGCCGAATACTCTCTCATTCAGCGTGATGCCGAGAAGGAGCTTCTTCCATACTGTGAACAACACGGCATTTCTTTTATTCCTTACTTTCCGCTTGCGTCCGGACTGCTGACAGGAAAATTCTCGCAAGACACAGTCTTTGATGACTTCAGAAAGGATAAACCGCAATTTCAGGGTGAAACGTTTATCCACAATCTCAAAAAAGTAGATAAACTGAAAGCGGTAGCGGAGGAAAAACAAGCCGAGACAGCACATGTTGCTTTGGCGTGGCTGTTAACGAGACCAGCGATTGATGCCATTATTCCAGGAGCTAAACGACCTGAGCAATTACAGGATAACCTGAAAACCTTAAACGTTGATCTGACCGAGGATGAAGTGAATTTCATCAGCGACATTTTCAAATAAAAAAGGAAATAGCCGTCAAGGCTATTTCCTTTTGGTGTTTTATTCTTTGATGAATGCTTCGACTAATTCTGCTGCTCTGTAATCGTCCATATCAAGCTGCCATTGATCGATGTCATTTTTCTTCATTTTCACTTCAACCGTTTTTTCAGATGAAGCCGGTCCAAGCTTTTTGAATTCCTCAGGATAGACTTGAAGCGCGTATTTCACAGCTTCTTCATAGCTGGCATTAGAGTTTTTGCTATAGTAGTCTTTCACTTTGTCTTCGATACGGTCTGAAAGAGAAGATGCATCTACAGGTTTCACTGTGGCTTCAACAATGGCTTCGTCCTTAGAGATTGAAGTCGTTTTTGCCTGAATGGAAGAGTTTTTGCTTAATCCCTCTTTAATGCCGTTTACGATATTATCAAGCGCTTTGCTGTCCGCATATGTGCTGGAAAGGCCGGAAGCTGATAGATAACCGTCTTTGGCTGATTCGTTGAAGTCATTGACAATTTCATTCTTGTTAGCGCCGGTGATTTTTTCGAAATCGGCGTTATCTTTGCCGAAAAGAAGGACATCAATATAAGCCGATAACGCTTTTGCAGAATCTTGGAGCTTATCTGCCGTCGCCAGGATTTTTTTGTCTTTTCCGTCAATTTTAAAAGTAACTGATTTTGGCTTTTTATCACCGTAAGACTCCGGCGTATAGTTAAGCTCGTATTGCTTGCCTTTATCTACAACGAAGAACAGATTTCCTTCAACGGATTTGTCAGCGTTAATCGTGCTGCCTTGAAGCTTTTCACTATAGTCTTCAGGATCTGTGTCAGACATTTTCGTATCACCTTGATACAAAGTGAAATCCATGCTGTCTACATTCAGCGGGTCTTTTCCTGTGTTTTTCACAGCGACATTCACTTTTAACACAAGCTGGTCATCTGAAGTGGACTTATCATATTTAGACGGAAGCGTGTAAGAAACATCCTTGATTTTGACTTGAGCTATATCTGAGCTTTTTTCTGTTTCTGATTCTTTCTTATCCGCGCTTGTTTTGCTGCCGGAACAAGCAGCTGTAAACATCATCAGCAGAAGAATTAGGAAAACAGCGTACGTTTTTTTCTGAAACATTCATTTTTCCTCCTCAAATGGTTTAGGGAAGGGGAGTCTTTTGTCTTTGAGAAATGGATCTTTTTGAATGGATTAGCATCATATAACCAAAAAAATCAGTTCTTTTCTCACGGTTTTCACCGGATTTTCTGGAAACTCCGCCCTCCTTTGTCATGAATGGACCTATAAAAAGTTACAACGGAATTAATTTTAAGATTATTAGCTTTTATATTGAATAGGTTCATCATCCTATTTTTGGCGAAAAATGTTCTGGTAAAACTGGTAAACTCAGAAAAATGTGTATTTTAGACTATTACTTTTTAACCTGTTGAAGGGGACATATGAAGGATGAAAGGGGCTGTCTTTGTGAAGAAAGAGGAATTGAAACAAAAAGCACTGGAAATCGGCCGGGTGCCGACACACTTAAAACTGGAAATTGAAGATTTTGACGATGATGACAAAAGAGCTCATTTTTGTTGGACAGATCCTCAGGATGAGAATATCGGCATTATCGTGGAACTTGGACCGGGCGGGGAGCTGGAATCCCTTTCCCGTGATATGGAGCCTGAAAGCGGAGAAAGGCTGTCTGAGGAGAAACTAGAGGATATCATGCGCCAATTTGTAGAGACCCATCATCCGGGAGCACTCTCTGCCTTTGTTCGTGAAGAAAATGACCGTACATCCTGTGATAAAGTGAGATTTTCATATGTTCAAATGGAGGCCGGGCTTCCTCTCCCTATGAGCGGATTTATGGCTGATGTTTCTTTATCAGGTGAGATCGTTTCCTTCCGCTATTACGGCAAAGCGAGCAGCATCATCAAGCCAAAACGGATAGCGGATGTTGAAGAGGCACTTGCCTTCTTCAAGAAGGACGTGGAGTTTGACCTTTTGTTTGAAGTTCTCCATCGTTCTGTTTACGAAAACGGAGATGATCAGCCGCATTTGGTGTATGAGCCTGAATGCAGGGCCATTACCGTACCTGCGGATTTGGTTCAAGAAGAACAGGCAGTTGATGATGACGATGATTACAGGGAGCCGGAGAGCTTTCCTCTCCCTTTATTCGAGGAGATTTACGAAAAGGCCGATCCTGTCAGCATGATTGGAATCGAAAAAGGATTTGTCAAAGAACGGGAAGTGGATTTGGACGATGGGAGAATCGGGATCGTTTGGCGGAATCCGAATGAACCTATGTATCAGCCGGCGGATAAAAGTTTGTACAGTTGGTTCAAGGGACGGACGCATCAAGTGCTGAAAACCATCTATCACAAAGAAACCGGAAAACTCGAAGGCGTCATGTCATTTATGGAGAAAAAAGGGCCGTTGACAGTAACTGAGGCAGAGTGCGAAAAAATCGCGCTGCGCTTTCTGTTTGCTTTATTTCCAAATGCCGATCAATATTTTAGGATCAGATACGACGAAAAGGATGAAGAAGAGAACGCAGTCGCTGGTTTTACGTTTGAAGCGCATTGTCACGGAGTTCCGCTCCGATTTGGGCAGATCAGAATTTGCGTCAGCCGCCAGACAGGGGATATCACCGTTTATATGGGGCCGGATATTAATCCAAATGAGCTGGCAGCCATTGATCCCGTTCCGGCCATTTCAGTTGAACAAGCCAAGTCTATCTTTTGGCAGCATTTTAAAGTTGAGCTTGGCTGGGAAAGAGAGTACGGGGATGATGAAGAACACAGCTACCGGCTCGTCTATCAGCCGGTGTATCCCCGTTTTATCGAAGCCCATACAGGAGAGCCTGTCTTTAGCTCATGGTAAAACAGCTAAAAGTCACACAATTGCCTTAGATTTATAAAGGGATATGTGATGAAAGTAACAGGAGGAATGTCAAAAAACAATGATAATAATAGAAAAGGACCTTTCTTCACTTTAAAAGAAGAAAGGTCCTTTTATATAATAAACTGGATTCTCTTTGTCGTAGACTCTTTGAAAGGATGACTTCATTGGTAAATAAACAGCTGAAAAAGAAGGCGCAAGAGATCGGGAATGTACCGCCGCATTATGAGCTTGAGATAGAAGATTATGATCAAAAACAAAAGAAGAAGGGGCGGGCATACTTCATCTGGAGGGACCCTGAAGATCCGGAAAAGCACATTACAGTGGAACTCGGAAATGACGGTGCTTTGCTCACCTTTTCAACATCCGTCCGCTCCGAGACAGACAAACAACTTCCAGACGCCGAGCTGAAGCTGACGGCTCTTCAGTTCGCCGCTGCTAACCATCCCGGCACATTTATGAATTTTCATTTTCAAGGCAAGGAAGAACGGAGGCAGCACATTCGTTTTATGTATACCAAAAGGGAATTAGGGCTTCCGCTTCCTAATTCAGGCTTTTTAATTGATGTGACACGCAGCGGTCAGATCATCCATTTTTTATATTACGGAGAAGGGCATAAAGCCGAAGTTCCAAAAGAATTTGTAGCGAAAGAGAAGGTTGTGTCCCATTACTTAAATACAATGTCTTTTCAGCTGATGTACGATGTTATTGATGGCGATCAGGCACCCAGGCTTGTATATGAACCGATTCTGCCGGGATACAGTTATCCCGCGGATATAGACGAAATTGTGCCCGACCAGCATATCGGAGATGAAAGAATAGAAAACGCGGCGCCATTGCCGCAGCTTCGGAACAACGAAGAAGTCGATATATTTGCCTTGCTGGGTCTTACCCCTGATATGCAGAAAGTCAGTGAAAAAGACTTTGGGGAACAAATAGGAAGCACGTGGCGCAGGGGCACTGCACCGGAGCGTAAGGATCTGAGCATAGGAAGCTATTTTGAAATGAGAAATAAAAACACAATCAAAATGAAGACGGATAAAAGAACCGGAAAATTAAAAGCAGCGCTTTCTTTTATTGAGCGGCGCAACAACCGCCAATGCTCAATGGAAGAATGCCAGACAATAGCGCTTCAATTTTTGTATGCTCTTTATCCGAGAGCAGCCGAGTTTTTCAAATTGAATCCCGTCCGAATTGATGAAAGAGGGAGAATCCGCAATCATTTTTCTGTCTGGTATAAAGGAGTGCCGCTGCGGTTCGGCGCCGCCCGTATCATTGTCAATCCGGAAACGGGATTGATTGATGCTTTTATGGCGCCTGATATTGAACCTGAACAATTGGAAGCAATAAATCACAGGCCGGATATTTCCGCTGAAGAAGCGAGAGAAGCGTTTTTAGCCGCTTTTGATGTGAAGCTGGAATGGCAGCCTGATTTTACAGCAGGCAGTGACCAGCACTGCAAACTTGTCTATAAGCCGGTTTACCCTTCCTATATTGATGCGCACATAAGGAAAAAGAAAAGGCTGTGAGGGATGTCTAGTTGGGAATCATCTCCAAGTGGGGATAGTCCTTGAATCGTTTCCAATCCCCGCCCCATTCAAAACCGAGTTGCTTGGCGATCTCGACAACCTCCAGCCAATCCGATTTTCCATTTTGATTGCCGTCATATTCCATATCCCATATGATGCTGCCATCCTTTTTTTGAAGGGCGAAATCAATCGCTAAACCATAGTTGTGATACGATTCCCCTCCTCTTGCATAGGTGACAATATTCCCTTTTTTTGTACGTCCCTGTTTATATAATTCGTCTTGTTCCTTAAAGGATCTGAATCCTTCAGTAATAACGACGGTAATGCCTTTATTCGCTGCAGCGGCTTTGAGTGCATCGGCATTCTGCTTCACAATCGGGTGAAGATCCGAAGGGACAGGCATGTGCTGCAAGGCGTTTTGAGAATGCCATTCATGCCGAATATAACTAACACAAAGATTTAGAAAAAATAGAATACATAAGATAACAGATGTTTTTGCGGCCAACTTCATATCGGTCTCACTTTCTCAAGATGTGCTGAATGTTAACGCTTTTAAGTGATTGACTCTCTCTAAAAGCGGACAGCTATGATAAAATATAACATAAATAGTAGCAGGAGGAAGGAGGCAGACTGATGAGAGCAAAGATTCCATCTGAAGAAGTAGCAGTAAAGCTAAATGAATGGTACAAGCTCATTCGCGCATTTGAAGCAGATCAAGCAGAAGCGTTAAAGCAGGAGATTGAATACGATTTAGAAGATATGGAAGAGAACCAGGACTTGCTTTTATATTTTTCTTTGATGGAATTCCGGCACCGAATCATGCTTGATAAGCTGATGCCGGTGAAAGACAGCGACACCAAGCCTCCGTTCTCTGATATGCTGAATGAAATTGAAAGCAATCAGCAAAAACTCACGGGCTTATTGGAATACTACTTTTATTACTTCAGAGGAATGTACGAATTTAAGCAGAAAAATTTCATATTAGCGATTGACCATTATAAACATGCTGAGGAGAAGCTCGAGTATGTTGAGGATGAGATCGAAAAAGCTGAGTTTCTTTTTAAGGTTGCAGAAGTGTATTACCACATCAAACAAACGTATTTTTCCATGAACTATGCGAGCCAGGCGCTTGATATCTATACGAAATATGAACTGTACGGCCGCCGCCGCGTGCAGTGTGAATTTATCATCGCCGGAAATTTGACGGATGTGTATCATCATGAAAAAGCACTGACCCACTTGTGCAGTGCCTTAGATCATGCCAGGCAGCTGGAAGAAACGTATATGATCGCCGCTGCCTATTATAATGTCGGCCACTGTAAATACAGCCTGGGCGATTACAAAGAAGCGGAGGGCTATTTCAAAACAGCCGCCGCTATTTTTGAGGAGCACAACTTTCAGCAGGCTGTTCAAGCTGTATTTTCACTGACTCATATGTACTGTAAAGAAGAAAAATACGACAAAGCAGTAGCGACATATGAACGCGGGATAAAGAGCGCGGCTGAATGGAAAGATGACATGTACTTGACGAAATTCCGCCTCATTCATGAGCTGTATCTTGGAAGCGGCGACCGGACCGTGCTTACAGAATGCTTTGACCTGCTGGAATCCAGGCAGCTTCTTGCCGACGCCGAAGATCTGCTGCATGATACAGCGGAACGTTTCAATCAGGTGGAACATTACGAGTCCGCCGCTTTCTTTTACCGCAGGCTGATGAATATTAAAAAGAAGCTAGCCGAGCAGCGCTTTCAATAGAAAAAAGCAGAGAACTACAGGTTCTCTGCTTTTTTTGTGCTGTTTTCAACTCGGAAAAACAGGGTATTTTCCACTGCATAGTGAGAAATCAGAGGAGGATATCATGTATGTATAAAGAGTTAACTGGAAAAACAGCGATTGTGACAGGGTCTTCAAAAGGAATCGGGAAAGCCATTGCGGAACGGTTCGGACAGGAGAAAATGAATGTTGTTGTAAACTATCACAGCGACCCGTCTGGAGCCGATGAAACTGTGGACATCATTAAGCAGAACGGAGGGAAAGCCGTTGCAGTTGAGGCGGATGTGTCCAAAGAAGAAGGGATTCAGGCGCTCTTGGACACCGCTTTAGAGCATTTCGGAACGCTCGATGTGATGGTAAACAACTCCGGTTTTAACGGCGTTGAGGCGATGCCGCACGAGATGAGTATTGAAGATTGGCAGAGAGTGATTGATGTCAATGTCACTGGAACCTTTATGGGAGCGAAAGCGGCACTTAACCACATGATGAAAAACAATATCAAGGGCAATGTGCTGAATATCTCAAGTGTTCATCAGCAGATTCCGCGCCCAGTCAATGTTCAGTATTCCACATCCAAAGGCGGCATCAAGATGATGACGGAAACGCTGGCGCTCAATTATGCGGATAAGGGAATCCGCGTCAATGCGATAGCGCCAGGCACCATTGCCACAGAATCAAATGTTGATACGAAAAAGGAAGAGAGCAGGCAAAAGCAATTGAAAAAAATCCCGATGAAAGCCTTCGGAAAACCGGAAGAGGTGGCGGCAGCAGCTGCTTGGCTCGTATCTGAGGAAGCAAGCTATGTGACCGGGACTACACTTTTCGTCGACGGCGGAATGACACTTTATCCGTCTCAGCTTGAATAGAACATCAAATACAGGGGGATTGCGGGATGAACACAGACTGGTGGAAGGATGCGGTGGTGTACCAGATTTATCCGAGAAGCTTTCAAGACAGCAATGGAGACGGAATTGGGGACTTGCGGGGGATTATTTCCCGTCTTGACTACATAAAGGAGCTCGGGGCGGATGTGATTTGGGTTTGCCCAATCTATCCTTCTCCGAATGTTGATTACGGCTATGATGTGACAGACCATAGGGCAATCATGGATTCATACGGAACAATGGACGATTTTCACGAGCTGCTGGACCAGGTGCATCAGCGGGGATTAAAGCTGGTGATGGACTTTGTGTTAAATCACACCTCGGTCGAGCATCCGTGGTTTAAAGAAGCGGAGCTGGACAAAAACAGCAAATACCGCAGCTATTATTACTGGCGTCCCGGCACAAAGAACGGCCCGCCGACGGACTGGCTCTCAAACTATGGCTGTCCGGTCTGGCAATACGAGGAGCATACCGGAGAATATTATCTCCATATGAACGCCGTCAAACAAGCTGATTTAAACTGGGAAAATCCCGAAGTTCGCCAAGCGGTGTATGACATGATGAAGTTTTGGCTCGATAAAGGGGTCGATGGCTTGCGCATTGATCAGCTCCACCTCATTTCTAAGAAAGAATATCTTCCTTCGTATGAGGACTATATCAATCAGCAGGCAGAGCCGAAGCCCTTTCAGCCAAATGGCGATCGAATCCATGACTATTTGAAAGAAATGACAGATGAAGTGTTTTCTCAATATGATGTCATGTCTGTCGGAGAAGTCGGCAATGTCACGCCGGAAGAAGGCCTAAAATATACAGGAACAGATAAGCATGAGCTGAATATGATTTTTCACTTTCAGCATATGGAGCTTGACCAGCAGCCCGGAAAAGAACATTGGGATGTAAAGCCCCTTGAGCTTTCTGATTTAAAATCGGTTTTGACAAAATGGCAAAAAAAGCTTGAACATCAAGGCTGGAATACATTATATTGGTGCAACCACGACCAGCCCCGGATTGTATCCAGATTCGGGGACGATGGGAAATACCGCAAAGCATCTGCGAAAATGCTGGCTACCGTACTTTATTTCATGAAGGGCACGCCGTACATTTATCAGGGAGAAGAAATCGGGATGACAAACGCGCCGTTCACCCAGATTGAGGACTACAAAGATATCCAAACGATCAATATGTATCATAAACGGGTATTTGAAAAAGGCTATGATCCAGAGGATGTAATGAGATCAATCTTAGCCAAAAGCCGGGATCATGCTCGGACCCCGATGCAGTGGAACAGCGGCAAACATGCCGGATTTACTGATGGCATGCCATGGCTGAAGGTCAACCCGAACTTCACCTCCATCAATGTGGAGGAAGCGCTGAGAGACCCCGATTCGGTCTTACTCTATTACAAAAAGCTGATCAGACTGAGAAAGCGGTATGCTGACCTTATAAAAGGAAGCTATGATCTTTTGCTTCCGGACGATCCGCAGTTGTTTGTATATATGAGAGGAAACGGTAACCAGCAGCTTTTGTCAGTCAATAATTTTTCAAAAGAGCAGGCTGTTTTCCCATGGCCTAAGAACTGCTGCAAAGCTCAGGCATCTCTGCTTCTCAGCAACTATAACAACAACGGCGACCTTGCTGACGAAATGGTGTTCCAGCCTTATGAAAGCAGGGTGTACCTTCTGGACAAAACAACCTAATGATTTAGCAGCCCGGCATTCAGCCGGGTTTTTTTAGTACATATATTCGCTCTGCAGGCGGGAAGAATAAAAAGAAAATGAAATTTATTCTTGCAAAACGTAATGACTTCGGTTTATTATGATATAGGATTACAAAATCGTTATCATTTTGATTTAAAGCTACTGAAAAAGAGGGGATATACGATATGTTTAAAAAATGGAGCGGTTTGTTTGTGATTGCAGCGTGCTTTTTATTGGTTGCAGCATGCGGCAACTCATCAACAAAAGGGTCGGCGGATTCAAAGGGTGATAAACTGCACGTTGTCACAACGTTTTATCCGATGTATGAATTCACAAAACAAATTGTAAAAGACAAAGGCGATGTGGATCTGTTAATCCCATCTTCCGTTGAACCGCATGATTGGGAACCGACGCCGAAAGACATTGCCAATATTCAGGATGCTGATCTGTTCGTTTATAATAGTGAATACATGGAGACATGGGTTCCGTCAGCTGAAAAAAGCATGGGCCAAGGCCACGCCGCTTTCGTTAACGCAAGCAAAGGCATTGATTTAATGGAAGGCTCTGAAGATGAACACGAAGACCACGATCATGGGGAGCATGAGCACAGTCATGCAATGGACCCTCACGTATGGCTAAGCCCTGTTCTGGCGCAAAAGGAAGTTAAAAATATTACGGCGCAAATCGTAAAGCAAGACCCGGATAACAAAGAATACTATGAGAAAAATAGTAAAGAATATATTGCAAAACTGCAGGATCTTGATAAACTATATCGTACAACCGCAAAAAAAGCGGAGAAAAAAGAATTTATCACGCAGCATACTGCTTTTGGCTATCTCGCAAAAGAATATGGCCTGACGCAGGTTCCGATTGCAGGGCTTTCTCCTGACCAAGAGCCGAGCGCAGCCAGCTTGGCAAAGCTGAAAACATATGCCAAAGAACATAATGTAAAAGTCATTTACTTTGAAGAAATTGCATCCTCAAAGGTCGCAGATACGCTCGCCAGTGAAATCGGCGCGAAGACAGAAGTGCTGAATACACTGGAAGGCTTAAGCAAAGAAGAACAGGATAAAGGTTTAGGGTATATCGACATTATGAAACAAAACCTCGATGCCCTGAAAGATTCACTATTGGTTAAATCATAAGATAGTGTGCGCCGAAGGGGTGCACACTATTTCTTTGTGAGAAAGGAAGATTAACATGAATCTCGTCTCATTGAAAGATATCGTTTTCGGCTATTCCCATACGCCTGTTTTAGATAAAGTATCACTTGATATTGAAAGCGGTGAGTTCGTCGGCATCACTGGACCAAACGGGGCCTCTAAATCGACGCTCATAAAAGTAATGCTCGGCATGCTGAAACCGTGGGAAGGCACAGTGACGATCAGTAAAAGAAACACAGAAGGGAAACGCCTGACCATTGGGTACGTCCCGCAGCAAATTTCTTCATTTAACGCCGGCTTTCCGAGCACGGTGCTGGAGCTTGTTCAGTCAGGCCGATACACAAAAGGGAAATGGTTTAAACGTTTAAATGAAGAAGATCATCTTGAAGTAGAAAAAGCACTGAAAATGGTGGAAATGTGGGAGCTCCGCCATCGCAAAATCGGTGATTTATCAGGCGGACAGAAGCAGAAAATCTGTATCGCCAGAATGCTCGCCAGCAACCCGGATCTCCTGATGCTGGACGAACCGACAACTGCAGTTGACTACGACAGCAGAAAAGGATTTTACGAATTTATGCATCACCTCGTGAAAAATCACAACCGCACAGTTGTGATGGTTACTCACGAACAAAACGAAGTACAGCAATTTTTAGATAAAGTGATTCGGTTAGAGAGAGGAGAAAAAGGCGGATGGAAATGTTTGACTTGGAATTCATGCGACGAGCTTTTCTAGCAGGCGGCATGATTGCCATCATGGCTCCGATACTGGGAGTGTATCTCGTTCTCAGAAGACAGGCCTTAATGGCTGACACACTTTCACATATCTCGTTGTCAGGTGTGGCCATCGGCTTTTTTCTCAGCACCAATATTACCGCAGCGAGCATAGTCGTCGTGACCATCGGCGCGATCGGAATTGAATACATGCGGCGGGCGTATCGGACTTATTCAGAAGTGTCCATTGCCATCTTAATGGCAGCAGGTTTGTCCTTCGCGATGTTTTTAATCAGCCTTTCCAAAGGCACAGCCAATATGAGCATCGATCAATACCTATTTGGATCGCTTGTGACAGTCAACCAGCAGCAGGTCTATATTATCGGTATTATCACACTGCTGATCCTGCTTTACTTTATCGTATTGAGAAGGCCGCTCTACCTGCTGACGTTTGATGAAGCAACAGCCAAAACATCGGGAATCAATACAAACGTTCTCTCGTTGTCATTCAGTATTGTCACAGGTCTTGCGATTTCAGTCATTATACCGATCATCGGGGTCCTTCTTGTATCAGCCCTGCTCGTATTGCCGGCAGCATTCGCCATTAGAATTGCAAAAGGCTTTAACATGGTCTTCATTACAGCTATACTCATTTCGTTATTCAGCGTATTTGCGGGACTGACATCATCCTATCAGCTCGGGACGCCGCCAGGGCCGTCAATTACCCTGCTATTGATCGTTCTGCTTTTGCTCGGATTTGCAGTTCAGGGAGTTTGGATGTTTATCAAAAAAGAAGCACAGCGCAAAAAAGGGCGCCAATAACAAAAAAAGCAGTTTCCCCAGGGGAAACTGCTTTTTTTATAGAAACAATCCGGCAAGGCGCTCATAAGATTCTTTTTTCGCCTCAAAATCAAACACATTGCACAGAGCCATGATTTCATTTGTTTCATAGCGGTCTGTGAGGTCTAACAGCTGCTGTTTGACAGTGCTTGGAGAACCGACTACCATCCGCTTTCTGTTTTCTGCAATGAGTTTTTTATCGGACTCAGTGTAGGGATGCGCTTTCGCTTCCTCGATGCTCGGCACGCGGCTGTCCAAGCCTTTTCCGACGTGAAGAAGCCATAAATCCTGGCTTAATGCGAGTTCCTCTGCCTCTTCATCTGATTTTGCGCAAATGACAAAAATCGTAAAAAGGGCGGCCGGATTTGAGAAATGGGCTGAGGGCCGAAAGCTTTCTCGGTAGATGCGGAACGCATTTTCTCCTCGTTCTGGATTAATGAAATGCCCAAATACATATCCAATCCCCTGGTGCGCTGCACGTCTTGCACTGTTTTCGCCAAGACCGAGCACCCATAGCTCTGGTGCAGTATCAATCAGGGGCGCCGCTTTGATTCCGGCATACGGATGGTCGGGAGGAAGGGAATCTGTGAGAAAATAAGAGACATCCTGCAGCTGTCTGTTAAATTCGGTTAAGCTTCTTTTCACCCCGTCTGTTAGCGCAAGCCGGGTTTTTGTCGTGCCTCCGGGGGAACGGCCGACGCCAAGGTCAATCCGGTTTGGGTAAAGGGCTTCAAGCTGTCGAAAGGTTTCAGCCACCTTAAACGGGCTGTATTGAGGCAGGAGCACGCCGCCTGATCCGACACGAATCGTGTTTGTCTGTGCTGCGATGCGGGCGATCATGATTTCAGGCGCTGTGCTTGCCAGTCCTTTCGTGCTGTGGTGCTCGGCAAACCAATAACGCTTATAGCCCCACTGTTCGCTTAATTGAGCAAGCTCAACCGAATGCTGAAGAGTTGTCACAGGGCTTTCTCCTTTAGAAACAGGTGCCTGATCAAGTATGCTTACATGAATCAAATGGCCGCTTCCTTTCTGTCTGTTTTTACAATGTGACACAAGAATAGGCAAAATGACTCGCTCACGTCAAATGGTTTGTTTAAGAAGTGCATTTTATAGCATTTGCAAATCATATATCAAATATGGAAGTTTTTTTTCGAGGTTTTTCGTCAATTATTCTTAACTTTTACGAAACTTTGATATAATAACAAACGTATATATTAGTAATTTACGGCTTATTTTCCTTGTGAGCGTAAAAATAAATGTGACTATCTTCACATTTTGATGAGTAGGAGTGAATCGTGTGGCAATTTCTTTAGAAAAAGGTCAACGAATTGATTTAACAAAAGGAAAAGCCGGTCTGTCAAAATTGATGGTCGGTCTCGGCTGGGACCCAGTGTCCTCAGGCGGAGGATTCTTCAGCAAACTGCTTGGCGGAGGCGGTCCGAATATCGACTGTGACGCTTCAGTGCTGATGTTGGAAAACGGAAAATTCACCGAAAAGAAAAATCTGATTTATTTCGGCAACCTGAAAAGCCGCTGCGGCGGTGTACAGCATACAGGCGACAACCTGACGGGTGACGGTGCGGGCGATGACGAGCAAATTATGATAGATTTAGATAAAGTGCCTGGAAACATCGATAAGCTTGTATTTGTAGTGAACATTTACGATTGTGTCAGAAGAAAACAAGATTTCGGCATGATTCAAAATGCGTTTATTCGCGTAGTTGATCAATCTAATCATGAAGAAATGCTCAAATACAATTTGAGAGACAATTATGCCGGCAGAACAAGCCTGATTACAGCAGAAATCTACCGCAGCGGCAGTGAGTGGAAGTTTGCGGCGATTGGTGAAGGCACGAACGATACGAGATTAGAAGATATTATCAGCCGATACGTATAAAAGAAAAGGAGTGGATGAAACATGACAATTTCATTGGCAAAAGGACAAAAAGTAGATTTAACAAAAACAAATCCGGGTCTTTCAAAGGTTGTTGTCGGTTTGGGCTGGGATACGAACAAGTATGACGGCGGACACGACTTTGATCTTGACTCAAGTGTGTTTCTGTTAGACGCTGCAGGCAAATGCGCGTCACCAAACGACTTTATTTTCTATAACCAACTTGAAGGCGGCAACGGTTCAGTCGTTCATTCAGGCGACAACCTGACTGGTGCTGGCGAAGGCGACGATGAGAATGTAAAAGTAAATCTCAGCGCTGTACCGGCAAACATTGATAAAATCTCATTTGTTATTACCATTCACGAAGCAGAAGCGCGCAGCCAAAACTTTGGACAAGTTTCAAACGCGTTCGTCCGCATCGTAAATGAAGAAACAAATGAAGAGCTCATCCGTTACGATCTTGCAGAAGATTTCTCTATTGAAACGGCAATCATTGCAGGGGAGCTTTACAGACATAACGGCGAGTGGAAATTCTCCGCAATCGGCTCAGGCTACCAAGGCGGCCTTGCCCGCATTGCAACAGACTACGGTTTGCAAGTCGGTTAAGAAAAATACGAAGAGCAGAAAGGAGAGAGGCAGTATGGCCATTCAATTATCAAAAGGACAGCGCATTGATTTAACAAAAACAAATCCGGGACTGACAAAAGCGGTGATCGGTTTAGGCTGGGATACAAACAAGTACTCCGGCGGACACGATTTTGACCTGGATGCTTCGGCCTTTTTAGTTGATGCGCATGATAACTGCGTAAATGATCTCGATTTCGTCTTCTATAATAACCTTGAACACCCGAGCGGCGGTGTCATCCATACGGGTGACAACCGTACGGGTGAAGGCGACGGAGATGATGAGCAGATTATCGTGGATTTCTCAAAAATTCCTGCTCACATTGAGAAAATCGGCATCACAGTGACCATTCACGATGCTGAAGCACGCAGCCAAAACTTCGGACAAGTTTCCAATGCGTTTGTGCGTGTTGTGGACGAAGAGACGCAGAATGAGCTTATTCGCTTCGATTTGGGAGAAGACTTCTCCATAGAAACAGCTGTTGTCGTTTGTGAGCTATACAGACACGGCGGCGAGTGGAAATTCAATGCGATCGGCAGCGGTTTTTCCGGCGGGCTGGCTGCATTGTGCCGGAATTATGGTTTGCAAGTGTAAACGAGTGACAAATAGAGAAGTCACCGTTTCAAATTAATAGGAGGAAAAAACTTGGACTTTTTACATCATATCATGTCTACGTATGCTTCATTTTTCGATTGGAAAATGTGGGGGGAAGTTCTGACTGATCCTGTTTCCTGGGGTCTGATCGGTTCCCTTGTTGTTCTGGAAGGCCTTTTATCGGCCGATAACGCGCTTGTTCTTGCGGTCATGGTCAAACACCTGCCGGAAAAACAGCGTAAAAAAGCGTTAACGTATGGTTTGTTTGGAGCTTATATTTTCAGGTTTATTTTCATCGGGCTCGGTATGCTCCTCATTAAATTCTGGTGGATCAAGGTGCTTGGCGCGCTTTACCTGGCTTGGCTCGTCATTAAGCACTTCTGGATAGGCGAAAAAGAAGAAGAAGCGGACGGCATGAAGAAAAACTCTTGGATGGTCCGCACGTTCGGGATCTTCTGGGCGACTGTCGTTTCAGTAGAATTAATGGATCTTGCCTTCTCTGTGGACAGCATCCTGGCCGCGTTTGCGGTATCTGAAAAAGTATGGGTGCTTCTGATCGGCGGTATGCTTGGTATTTTAATGATGCGTACAGTGGCAAAAGTGTTCCTTGTGCTGATTGATAAAATTCCTGAGCTGGAAAACACAGCATTCGTGTTGATCGGCATTATCGCGCTCAAAATGGCGGGGAGCGCTTTCCATTACGAAATGCCGCACTCTGTATTCTTCATCATCATTATCGCTGCATTTGCGGTAACATTGATCATTCACTACATCAACAAACAAAAGCAGGTGCGTGAACAAACAGCCGCTTCAAAAGAAGAATAAAACAAAACAAGGAGGGAGGTTCAATGTCCTTCCTTTTTTGTTACCGAAATATCGTTCAATGACAAACCGGAAAGGAGGATATGATGAGACAAGAAGAAGTAATCATTCATAAAGCACTTCCGGCTGATGGGGATTGGAAAAGCCTGCTGTTTCAGCCATTGCCGGAGCGGGATCACTATGAAACAGCACAGGGCCTTTCGTTTTCCCGCCTTGCCGGACAGATATTAGGCACGCCTATTGATGAGACAGACTACTATAACGAGCTGTATGAGCTGTCTGTAAATGACCGCATGACTATTTTGAGTGAAACGCTTGATAAAACAATCGAACCGGAAACATTTCAAAAGCTTCAGCATATTCATTCCATCAATCAGAAAGAAAAAGGGCTGTCAGTCAGCCGCTTTGTTGCCTTTCTGGACGGGGAAAAGCTGATTGCGAAGCACTCAAACCCCTTGATGCACCGCCATTTAAGAAAAGCGCTGATGACGCTTTTACATACCTTTGCGGACAGTCATGAGAAGGGGCTGAATCATCCTGATTTTCGCAGAGTGCTGCTTGATGTCTCGAAGTTTTCTTTAAATCACCTGAATCCGTGGCTGGAAAAAACCGATATAGAGCGTGAGATGCCAAAGGTTGTTTGGTATGGAGATGCGACGAAAAGCCAGCTCTATTTCTTATATTATCTGATGCTGGTCGGCTGTGATGTTCTGCTGTTTCATCCGGCGGGTACCGATCAGCTGGCGCTTGTCGATCCAAAGCAGGAGCTCAGTTTTACGGAAAAGCTCCCGGATGTTTCGGAGCTTCAGCCGTTTCCGAAAGAAAAACCAGACCGTAAATCAACAGTGGCTTACCGCTCAACAAAAGAAATTGAACATGTGCTGAATCACGAGGAGTCCATGCTGTACAAGCCATGGCAGTTCAGAGATCACACACCGGTGTCCGTTACGCTGAAAACGACCTATGATGAACTGTTTTTAATCACGAAAGAACGCGCCTTTATTCGGCCGAATTTCAAAGCAGATAAACACTCCATTGAAATTCCGAATGTATTCGCCAAAATTATGGGCGTGTCGAAAGACAATAAGGAATATTGGAACAGGCTTCATACTCTAGCGGATTATCAGGAAACAGAAATGGTCAGAAGCTTTCCATTTACAGAAGAAATAAAGTCGAACTATCAATTTCACTACAGCCACGCACTTGATCAAGAAGGGAATATTGATCCGGACAAGCTGATGGCAAGCAATGTGTGGCAGTACAAACAGCTGCCGGCGGGCGTTCAGACCGCCATTGCCAAAACGATTTCGAGAATGTGCAGGCATCCTCGGCTTAAGGCTTTGCATCAGGAACAAGTCAAGGATGTTCAAATCTATTTGTTTAAACAAACGACAAACCTGCCTGCTAATCTGCTGAAATTAATTCAAATGTTTGACTATGCGCAAACCGTTCCGAAACTCGTTTTATATCATACGGAAATGAGCGGCGGACTCACGCGTTCGGATGCTGCCGCCCTGCTGTTCCTGAATGAAATCGGAATCGATATCATCATTTATAATCCGCCCGGACACCAAGATATTGAGCAGTTTATTGAAGAGGATCAGTATGATATCCACTGGCTGGACGACATGGTGTTCCAGCAGGACTACAAAGAGCCTTCGCTTGTGAAAAGGCTCTTCAGAAACATTACCCAAAAATAAGGAGAGAAGAAAAGCATGACAACAGAAAATCAAAATCCGCTTGTTCTCGATAAAAATGAAGAGATTTCCCAGCAAAAAGCTGACGATATCCGTCTTCAGCTCCGTCAGGAACCAGAGGTAAAGCGGCTTGCTCAACAAATTGACGTCAAAAACCAAATGGAGCTGCTTGAGTACGGCAAGGAGCCGGCCGTTGAAATTTCCAAGTTCTCTGACCGCATCTTGGGGATGATGAAAACAACAAGTGTGACAGACTCTGGCACAATGCTGACCCAGCTTGGAAAAATCATGGACCGCTTCGACAAAAATGATTTTGATGAGCCTAAGGGATTAATGGCGAAAATTTTCAAACGCGGCGGCAGCATGATTGAAAAAATCTTTAAAAAGTATCAGACACTTGGCGGAGAGATTGAAAAAATCAACGTTGAGATTTCGAAATACAAAGATGAGATGACGAAGACGAACTACACGCTCGATGAAATGTATGAAAACAATATCAAATACTATATGGAGCTTGAAAAATACGTCGTTGCCGGGCAGATGAAACTGGAAGAGATGCAGTCGATCCTTCCTTCATATGAGGAAAAAGCGGCAAGCGGAAACCAGCTGGCGCAAATGCAGCTCGATACACTGCGCAACGGCATTCAGGCGCTTGAGGAACGGGTGTATGATCTTGACATGGCACGGATGGTGGCGCTTCAAACCGCACCACAAATCCGTCTCCTGCAGCGCGGAAACGCAAAGCTGATCGGGAAAATCAACTCCGCGTTTATCATTACCATTCCGATTTTCAAAAACGGCATTATTCAGGCTGTTACGGTGAAACGGCAAAAGCTTGTGGCTGATTCTATGAGCGAGCTTGACCGCCGGACAAACGAGATGCTAAAACGAAATGCTGAAAACATCTCGAGCCAAAGTGTTGAAATTGCGAGAATGGCCGGCAGACCGAGCATAGATATTGAAACGATCGAATCGTCTTGGAACACGATTGTCAGCGGCATGCAGGAAACAAAACAAATCGAAGAAGAAAACAAACGCCTCCGCGAAGACGGCGCGAGACGAATTGCCCAGCTTCAGGATAATATTAAAAAAGCAGCATTACAGCAATAATCAGAACCCCGCTTGTGGAACATAAGCGGGGTTTTTCATTTACATCATTTAGTTAATGACAATGTGTAAAGACAGGTGTAAACTTAAACGGTAATCATTTTGCATATCAGAGGTGTTGGCAATGGGAAAACAACAGCCTATATCCCAGCGTAAACTGCTGGGCGTCGCCGGTTTGGGGTGGCTGTTTGATGCAATGGATGTCGGAATATTATCGTTTATTATCGCCGCGCTCCATGTAGAGTGGAATCTGTCGCCCGAGGAAATGAAATGGATCGGAAGCGTCAATTCCATCGGCATGGCTGCGGGAGCGTTTTTGTTCGGTCTGCTGGCTGATCGAATCGGCCGAAAAAAAGTATTTATTATCACCCTTCTATGCTTTTCCATCGGAAGCGGCATTTCAGCTTTTGTGACAAGCTTATCGGCATTTCTAATCCTTCGTTTTGTGATCGGCATGGGACTTGGCGGAGAGCTTCCAGTCGCTTCGACACTCGTTTCGGAAGCGGTTGTGCCTGAAAAGCGGGGCAGAGTGATTGTGCTTCTGGAGAGCTTTTGGGCTGTGGGCTGGCTCGCAGCGGCCTTGATTTCTTACTTTGTGATACCAAGCTTCGGCTGGCAGGCTGCCCTGCTGTTAACC
Organism: Bacillus sp. JS; assembly: GCF_000259365.1. Lineage (NCBI taxonomy): Bacteria > Bacillati > Bacillota > Bacilli > Caryophanales > Bacillaceae > Bacillus > Bacillus sp. JS. The sequence goes on from NC_017743.1 coordinate 312,784, forward strand.
GCACTGACTGCTTTTTATGCGTTATACCTGCGGACGAGTCTGCCTGATTCACCAAAATATGAATCGCTTTCTGCCAAAAAGAAATCTGTGTGGGAGAATGTAAAAAGCGTCTGGGCAAGACAGTATATACGGCCGACCGTAATGCTGTCGATCGTTTGGTTCTGTGTGGTGTTTTCTTATTACGGCATGTTCCTATGGCTCCCGAGTGTCATGCTGCTGAAAGGCTTCAGCATGATTCAAAGCTTTGAATATGTCCTGCTGATGACGCTTGCTCAGCTACCGGGCTATTTCTCTGCCGCATGGCTGATTGAAAAAGCGGGCCGGAAGTGGATACTCGTCATTTACCTGATTGGTACAGCAGGAAGCGCCTATTTCTTCGGAACGGCTGATTCCTTAGGCCTTTTGCTTACGGCTGGAATGCTGTTATCGTTTTTCAATCTCGGTGCGTGGGGCGTGCTGTATGCGTATACCCCGGAGCAATATCCGACTGCGATTCGCGCAACAGGTTCAGGAACGACGGCGGCGTTTGGAAGAATCGGCGGCATCTTCGGGCCTTTGCTCGTAGGAACGCTCGCAGCCCGTCATATTTCGTTTTCGGTCATCTTTTCAATCTTTTGCATTGCTATCTTACTCGCAGTTGCTTGTATTTTGATTATGGGGAAAGAGACGAAACAAACTGAGCTGGAATAGGAAAAGCACCTCTTGAAAGAGGTGCTTTTTTTTACATTTGCGCCCGGGCTGCGGATTGGCGTTTCCCGGTTTTACTGATTGTCTGGTAGAGCGTCATAGAAAGTATGAACAGAATGGCAGTAAATCCTGTGACAGCTCCGAAGTGCTGTGTGCTTTGATATAAAAAACCTGCAATACCTGTGCCGACAGTGGTTCCTGCATACATAGCGGCATTGGAAAGGGAAGCGATGGTTCCACGCGCGTTTGGTGAAATGGATTGAGAGACACCCATCATTAACGGAAAGATAATGCCAGCTGTAAAGAACGTGAGAAAAAAGCTCGTCTCGACTAAAAATAAGTTAGGAAAGAAAGGAAGAGCGAAATAGAGAGCGCCCATCAGCAGCATCCCGCCGATCAATGTCTTAAACATGCCCAGCTTTGCTGAAATCCGGCTGCCGATAAGGCTTCCGAGCATATTTCCCAGTCCGAGAACAAGCATAGCGGCTCCAATTTGTGACACGGTTAAATGATAATCCGCAGCAAGCCAAGTGCCTAGAAAGCTGAATGAAGCGAAGTTTCCGGTTTGAAAGAGAAAATAGGCAAGCAGAATGACCGATGTTTTCGGCAATGAAAAAAGCTCCCGATATGGGTTGATTATTGATGGGCGCCCCAAGGATTCAGAAGGGCGGATATCAGGCATAACCACCGCCAGAATCAATAGAAGAATAATCGAGCACGCTGACAAAACGAAAAATGGCGTATGCCATGTAAAGGAAGCGAAAAACCCTCCGATCGGCAGTCCGAGCATTTGTGAAGCAGCCAATCCTGCTGTCGCTATCCCCATGCTTTTTATAATCTGAGACGGCTTAACAATGATTGGGATGGACGCCCAAATCTGAGGCGTCACAAACGCAGCGCTAACGCCTGCGGCAAAACGGAACAGGCACATGACGGCAAAAGAGGGAGCGATGCCGCATAAAAACGTGGATACGATAAAGCCCGCAAGCCCCCATAGCATGACTGTTTTCCTGTTCAAACGGTCTGAGATTGGGCCCGCAATGAAAGCGAAGAGCGCATAACCGAGTGCATAAGCACTGACCATCCAGCCTGACAAATCAGTAGAGATATGAAACTGCTCCTGTAAAAGCGGGAGAAGCGGAGAAAGCAAAAAGGTATCTGTGCCAATGACAAACATGACACTGAAGAAAAGCCAAATACGATTCAAATTTTATCACTCCTATAGTTTTATAACTTTGAAACTATGAAACAAATATGTATAGAGAAAACCCTTTGTTAGAGGGTTTCCAAAAAGCCAGGCAGGTATGTTTGAAATGTGTCTTCACGGAGACTGACATATTTTGTCCGCGAATCTTTTCGGGTTGCCGTCAATCCCGCTTCACGCAGCGTTTTAAAATGATAAGATGCCGTGGTTTTCACAATATTGCACTTTTCACCTACTTCACCGCAGCTGAGTTCTTTTCCGCTGACATAAAGCGTACGAATAATAGCAAGCCTTGATTCATCAGACAGTGCTTTAAAAATTTGCGCTCTGATTTGATCATCTGATTGTTTCATAGTCATGAAACTATAATACATAATTGATGCTGGGAAAGCAACTTATTTTTCCAGTAAAGGAGCAGGAAGTCATAATAGGCAGGAGGAATTCAATTCCAATAAAAGCGTTTCCACCTATAGATAGGAGAAAAATCACCCGTAAAATACAATTATATAGGAGGATTACAGAGTATTTAGAAGCATAAATAAGATCATGTGGTCACATGGATGTTTATAAAGAAATGGTACAGAATAAAAGAGAATATGCTGTTTGTGTAGGAAGTTACATAAATGTTACGGTTATTAGGATTGCTTAATATGGAGGGAAAATATGAGTGTAGATGAGAAACCAATTAAGATAAAAGTCGAGAAAGTCTCCAAGATTTTTGGGAAACAAACAAAGAAGGCAGTTCAAATGCTTGCCAATGGAAAGACAAAAAAAGAGATCCTGAAAGCAACCGGTTCAACCGTTGGGGTTAATCAGGCAGATTTTGAAGTATATGATGGTGAGATATTTGTCATCATGGGTCTATCAGGGAGCGGTAAATCAACTTTAGTACGGATGTTAAACCGGCTTATTGAACCGACTGCCGGAAATATTTACATTGATGGTGACATGATAACAAATATGTCTAAAGACCAGCTCCGGGAAGTCCGCCGGAAAAAAATCAGCATGGTCTTCCAAAAATTCGCTCTGTTCCCGCACAGAACGATACTTGAAAATACAGAATACGGACTGGAGCTTCAAGGTGTAGACAAACAGGAGCGCCAGCAAAAAGCGCTTGAGTCCTTAAAGCTCGTCGGACTTGAAGGATTTGAACACCAATATCCTGACCAGCTTTCCGGCGGGATGCAGCAGCGTGTCGGCCTTGCCCGCGCGTTGACAAATGATCCGGACATTCTTCTGATGGATGAAGCGTTCAGTGCGCTCGATCCACTGATTCGTAAAGATATGCAGGATGAACTTCTTGATCTTCACGATAATGTCGGAAAAACGATTATCTTTATTACGCACGACTTGGACGAAGCATTGCGGATCGGCGACAGAATTGTTCTGATGAAGGACGGCAACATCGTTCAAATCGGCACGCCTGAAGAAATCCTGATGAATCCATCTAACGAATATGTTGAGAAATTCGTCGAGGATGTTGATTTATCTAAAGTCCTCACAGCAGGCCATATTATGAAACGCGCTGAAACAGTGCGGATTGATAAAGGGCCTCGCGTGGCATTGACATTGATGAAAAACCTTGGAATTTCTTCAATTTACGCAGTGGATAAACAAAAGAAATTGTTAGGTGTTATCTATGCGTCTGATGCGAAAAAAGCGGCTGAATCTGATTTGTCACTTCAAAATATCTTGAATACAGAATTTACGACTGTACCAGAGGATACGTATTTGACAGAGATTTTTGACGTTGTTTCTGACGCGAATATTCCAATTGCGGTTGTAGATGAGAAGCAAAGAATGAAAGGGATTGTCGTAAAAGGCGCACTGATTGGCGCGCTTGCCGGCAATAACGAGTATATCAATGCTGAAGGCACTGGCGAACAAACACAAGATCCTTCTGCACAGGAGGTGAAGTAAGATGGATAGACTGCCTAGAATACCTTTAGCAGATATCATTGACCGTTTTGTTGACTGGATTACAATGACGTTTGGCGGGTTCTTCGACGGAATCGCAAACGGACTTGCCGCTTTTGTAAATGGAATTGTCAGCGGACTTGGATTTATCCCATCTATTTTGTTAACGATTATTTTCGCCGCACTTGCGTGGTGGATCAGTACAAGAGGAATTGCGTTATTTACATTGATTGGATTCCTCCTGATCGATTATTTAGGATATTGGGACCCAATGCTGCAAACATTGGCGCTTGTTTTGACATCTGTGATTATTTCGATTGTGGTCGGGGTTCCGATCGGAATTTGGGCGTCCCAGAAAGAAATGGTACGCCGTATTGTAACGCCAATTCTTGATTTAATGCAGACAATGCCTGCTTTCGTATATCTATTGCCGGCGATTTTCTTCTTTAACATTGGTGTTGTGCCGGGTGTTGTTGCATCAGTTATTTTCGCGATGCCTCCGACAATCCGCATGACCGTTCTCGGTATTAAACAAGTGCCGGCGGATCTGATTGAGGCGACTGAGGCGTTCGGTTCTACAACAGCTCAGCGTTTGTTTAAAGTTCAGCTTCCGCTTGCGACAAAAACCATCCTGGCCGGAATCAACCAAAGCATCATGCTTGCGTTATCAATGGTTGTTATCGCCGCAATGGTCGGTGCGCCGGGACTTGGTTCTGAAGTATACAGCGCCGTTACACAGCTGAAAACCGGGGTCGGAGTAGAGGCGGGTATCGCCATCGTTATCGTTGCCATTACCCTGGACCGTATTACTCAAAATATTAAAGTGAAGAAGAAAAGCAGGGGGAATGCCTGATGCTTAAAAAAATCATCGGCATTGGCGTTTCCGCCATGCTGGCGCTCTCACTTGCGGCTTGCGGTTCACAACACGATGAAAATGCAACCGCAGCAGAACAGGTGAATAAGACCATCATCGGGATTGACCCCGGTTCAGGGATTATGGCCCTGACTGACAAAGCGATGAAGGATTATGACCTGAATGACTGGACATTGATTTCAGCGTCAAGTGCCGCGATGACCGCAACACTTAAAAAGTCATACGACCGTAAGAAACCGATTATCATTACAGGATGGACACCGCACTGGATGTTCTCCAGATATAAGCTGAAATATCTCGATGATCCGAAACAATCTTATGGCAGCGCGGAGGAAATCCATACAATCACACGCAAAGGCTTCAGCAAGGAGCAGCCGAATGCCGCAAAGCTTCTGAGCCAGTTTAAATGGACGCAAGACGATATGGGCGAAGTGATGATCAAAGTGGAAGAAGGCGAGAAGCCTGCCAAAGTCGCAGCTGAGTATGTGAAGAAGCACAAAGATCAGATTGCGGAGTGGACAAAAGGCGTTCAAAAGGTCAAGGGGGACAAAATCAACCTTGCCTATGTGGCGTGGGACAGTGAAATTGCAAGCACAAACGTGATCGGCAAAGTCTTAGAAGACTTGGGCTATGAGGTGACGCTTACTCAGGTAGAGGCCGGTCCGATGTGGACTGCAATCGCGACGGGAAGCGCGGATGCATCCCTTTCCGCATGGCTGCCGAATACCCATAAAGCATACGCCGCCAAATATAAAGGCAAATATGACGATATTGGCACCAGTATGACGGGCGTGAAAATGGGTCTTGTTGTTCCTCAATATATGAAAAACGTTAACTCAATTGAAGATTTGAAGAAGTAATGAAGAAAGCAGCCTGGGATCAGGCTGCTTTTTTTGCGTTAAGAAGCGTTAGCGGCAGCAAGCGATTCCGCTTTCTGAAATGTTTTGAGCACGGCGTTCGCCAAAATGTGAATGCCGTTGAACATTGCATTTCTGTCAAAGGTCATGTGCGGATGATGGAGTCCCGGCTGGAGTCCGCAGCCGAGACCAAGCATTGTTGTTTTGAGGTTCGGCACTTTCACGGCGTAAAAATGGAAATCCTCGCCGCCGGTGGTGACAAGCGGGTCATCAAGCTGCTCAGCCCCGATGATTTCCGTAATGGCTTCTGCCATGATCGCTTCAGCTTCTTTGTTTTGTGTCGCTGCAGGAAGGCTGTGTTCTTTTTGCAGATCGATCTTTGCGCCGAATGCGGCGGCGGCCGCTTCACAGGCTCTTTCTGTTTCGGCAATTAACGCCTCCATGGCTTCATTGGTCTGTGCGCGCAAATCAAGGCTGAACGATGCTTTTCCCGGAATGATGTTAGAGCTTTCTCCGCCGGCTTGAAGCTTTGTCATTTTGACGGTATGCGGGATTTGCGGGTCAATATGGATGAGCCCGAGCTTATGTACAAGAAATGCCGCAATTTCAATGCTGTTTTTCCCGAGGTGCGGGCGGGCGCCGTGGGCTTCCTCTCCGATAATCGTTCCCTCAATGTGCTGGCTTGATCCGTGCAGAATAGACGGGGCGCAGCGGCCGTTTTGTGTTTCCTGAATTGGGCGAACGTGAACACCGTACAAATAGTCGGCATCATCAAGCACGCCTTCTTCTATCATTTTCAAGGCACCGCCGCCTTTTTCTTCTGCCGGCTGAAAGATAAAACGGATTGTGCCCTTCGGAAGCTCAGGTTGTTTTCTCAGCAGCATTAATGTACCCAATGCCATTGTCATATGTGCATCGTGTCCGCAGGAATGGTTGGCGCGAAATGTGCCGTTTACCTCCTGCCATAGCGCGTCAATATCAGCGCGTACCGCTACAACAGGTGAGCCTGAGCCGATTTCACCGACAACTCCGGTGCAGTCTGAAAACGTGCGCGTCCGGCATCCTAATTCCTCAAGCTTTTGTTTGAGAAATGCAGTTGTCTCATATTCCTTCCAGCTGACTTCAGGGTTCGCGTGCAGATGCTCGAAGATGTCCATAATGGTTTGTTTCATGTCTTCTGAAAGCTTTTGCATGGTAAGAAATACCTCCTTCTATTAGAATGAATTTTTACCTTCTTTACTTTATTTATATTGAAACAGGAAGATAGGCTGTATATAATATAGCACATATTGAGACTTTTCAGAATAATTAATATTTTCAAACAGAGGGGATGGATCGAAATATGAGTATGCCAGCAGCCGAAACACAGTCTAAGAAAAAACGAATGACATTTAAAATGCCTGACGCCTATGTCCTCTTATTTATCATTGCTTTCATTTGCGCAATCGCTTCATATATTGTGCCGGCAGGTGAATTTGACCGCGTGACAAAGGGGGATGTCACGACTGCTGTTCCGGGAAGCTATCATTCCATTGAACAGTCACCGGTCAGCCTGATCGGTTTTTTTACTTCCCTACAGGATGGAATGGTCGGATCAGCACCAATTATCTTTCTGATTTTATTCACAGGCGGCACCATTGCCATTTTAGAAAAAACGGGTGCCATCAATGGCCTGATTTACAATGTCATCAGCAAATTCCGCACCAAGCAATTATTATTTATTTGTATTGTCGGCGCGTTGTTCTCTATTCTCGGAACAACCGGGATTGTCGTGAATTCAGTTATCGGTTTTATCCCCATCGGCCTCATTGTGGCACGATCCTTAAAATGGGATGCCGTCGCGGGAGCCGCTGTCATTTACATCGGCTGCTACGCTGGATTTAACTCCACCATACTATCACCGTCCCCGCTCGGTTTATCACAATCAATTGCGGAGCTCCCTCTTTTTTCAGGAATCGGCCTGCGAGTTGTGATATACATTTGCTTTTTGCTGTCTTCTATTATTTATATCTATTTGTATACGAGAAAATTAAAAAAATCAAAAGATGCCAGTGTGTTAGGAACAGATTGGTTCCCTGGAGCAGGAATGGGCGAAGCCGGTAAAGAAGAAGATCAGTCAGTGTCATTTACTGTTCGCCATAAGCTGATTTTGGCCGTAGCGGGACTCTCGCTGGTCGGATTTTTATACGGCGCTTTGAAGCTTGGCTGGTCGGATTCCCAAATGGCTGCGACATTTATTTTTATTTCTGTCCTTGCCGGTTTAATAGGCGGACTTGCGGCGAACGATATTGCCAAAACCTTCATTACGGGCTGTCAAAGCCTTATATACGGGGCGCTGATTGTCGGGATGGCACGAAGCATTTCCGTCATCCTTGAAAATGGAAAGTTACTCGATACAGTCGTCAATGCTTTGGCTTCACTGTTGGACGGTTTCAGTCCGATTGCCGGGGCAATCGGCATGTATATCGCCAGTGCGCTGCTTCATTTTCTCATCTCCTCAGGATCTGGCGAAGCCGTTGTATTTATTCCAATCCTGGCGCCGCTCGCTGATTTGATGGGAATCACGAGACAGGTTGCGGTGGAGGCGGTTATGCTTGGAGAAGGGGTCGTCAACTGTGTCAATCCAACATCCGGTGTTCTCATGGCGGTACTTGCCGCCAGCGGCATTCCGTACGTCAAGTGGCTGCGGTTTATGGTGCCGCTTGCTCTGATTTGGTTCTTGATCGGGCTTGTTTTTATTGTGATCGGCGTCATGATCAATTGGGGGCCGTTTTAACAATTGCTGCCCGCCGGCTTGTACGGCGGGCTTTTGAGTTATTCATTGCAGAAGCGCAGGCTGTTATTGTAACATGTAAGCCATAGCCATTCGTAAAAGTGCGGGAGGAAGGTCATGAATAATCTGCGTAATAGACTTTCAGGCGTGAATGGGGAAAATAAGAGAGTAAAAGAAAAAGAACAAAAAATCTGGTCGGAGATTGGGATGATAGCGGGATCGTTTGCGCTCCTTGATGTGATCATCCGCGGCATTATGTTTGAATTTCCGTTTAAAGAATGGGCTGCAAGCCTTGTGTTTTTGTTCCTCATCATCTTATATTACTGCATCAGGGCAGGAGCGTCAGGAATGCTCATGCCGAGAATAGACACCGAAGAAGAACTGCGAAAACGGGTAAAGCAGCAGCGAATAGATTCAATTGCGGTCGCCTTTGCGGTAGTGGTGCTTACGATGTACGACAGGGGGATTCCCCATACATTCTTCGCTTGGCTGAAAATGATCCTTCTTTTTATCGTCTGTAGCGGCGTTCTGTTTTTGCTTCGATATGTGATTGTGAAGCTGGCTTACAGAAGAGCGGTAAAAGAAGAAGCAGAGAAGAAATCATCTTAATGGTGGTTTCTTTTTTGTTTATAAGAGAAATTTCTTTTTATTTGATAGGAATATAGATTTGAATTCACTCTGCCGCGTTGCTTTGATAGAGAGTGTGTGATAAGTTCAAATGTAAGCGTTAACATAATTCTCCAGTCTTCACAACAGTTGAAAGGAGGAAGCTGAAGAAAGAGTAAGAGGAATTTTTGACTCCGCAGTCAGTCTTCAAAAATCAAATAAGGAGTGTCAAAAATGTTTAAAAAACGATTCAAAACCTCTTTACTGCCGTTATTCGCTGGATTTTTGTTGCTGTTTCATATGGTTTTGGCAGGACCGGCGGCTGCAAATGCTGGAACACAGAACACATCAAATGAACTGGCAGCGCCATCGATTGAAAGTGGGACCATTCTTCATGCTTGGAATTGGTCATTTAATACGTTAAAACACAATATGAAGGACATTCATGATGCAGGATATACAGCCATTCAGACGTCTCCGATTAACCAAGTAAAGGAAGGGAACCAAGGAAATAAAAGCATGTCGAACTGGTACTGGCTCTATCAGCCGACATCGTACCAAATTGGCAACCACTACTTAGGCACTGAACAAGAATTTAAAGAAATGTGTGCAGCTGCTGAAGAATATGGCGTAAAAGTCATAGTTGACGCGGTCATCAATCATACCACCAGTGACTATGGCGCGATTTCTAATGAGATTAAGAGTATTCCAAACTGGACACACGGAAACACACAAATTAAAAATTGGTCGGACCGATGGGACATCACTCAAAATGCATTGCTAGGGCTGTATGATTGGAATACACAGAACACTGAGGTGCAAACCTATCTGAAACGTTTCTTAGAAAGAGCATTGGATGACGGAGCAGACGGGTTCCGCTATGATGCCGCCAAGCATATAGAGCTTCCGGATGATGGGAATTACGGCAGCCAATTTTGGCCGAATATCACAAATACATCGGCGGAGTTCCAATACGGAGAAATCCTGCAGGATAGTGCTTCCAGGGATACTGCTTATGCGAATTATATGAATGTGACAGCTTCTAACTATGGGCATTCCATCAGATCCGCTTTAAAGAACCGTAATCTGAGTGTGTCGAATATCTCCCATTATGCATCTGACGTGTCTGCGGACAAGTTAGTCACATGGGTGGAATCACATGATACGTATGCCAATGATGATGAAGAGTCCACATGGATGAGTGATGACGATATCCGTTTAGGCTGGGCAGTGATTGGTTCGCGCTCAGGAAGCACGCCTCTTTTCTTTTCCAGGCCTGAGGGCGGAGGAAATGGTGTAAGATTTCCAGGGAAAAGTCAAATAGGAGATCGCGGGAGCGCCTTATTTAAAGATCAGGCGATCACTGCGGTCAATCAATTTCACAATGAAATGGCCGGGCAGCCTGAGGAACTCTCAAATCCGAATGGGAACAATCAAATATTTATGAATCAGCGCGGCTCAAAAGGTGTTGTGCTGGCAAATGCAGGTTCCTCTTCTGTCAGCATAAATGCTTCAACGAAATTACCTGATGGCAGCTATGATAATAAAGCCGGGACCGGTTCATTTCAAGTCAGGGACGGTAAACTGACAGGCACGATCAATGCAAGATCTGTGGCTGTGCTTTATCCTGACGATATTGCAAATGCGCCTCAAGTTTTCCTTGAGAATTACAAAGCAGGCATAACACATTCTTTCAATGATCAACTGACGATTACCCTGCGTGCAGATGCGAACACAACAAAAGCTGTTTATCAAATCAATAATGGACAAGAGACAGCGTTTAAAGATGGAGATCAATTCACAATCGGAAAAGAAGATCCATTTGGCAAAACATACACCATCATGTTAAAAGGAACGAACAGTGATGGTGTAACGAGGACCGAGGAGTACAGTTTTGTTAAAAGAGATCCAGCTTCGGCCAAAACCATCGGCTATCAAAATCCGAATCATTGGAGTCAGGTAAATGCTTATATCTATAAACAGGATGGGGGCGGGGCAATTGAATTGACCGGATCTTGGCCTGGAAAACCAATGACTAAAAATGCAGACGGAATTTACACGCTGACGCTGCCTGCGGATACGGATACAACCAACGCCAAAGTGATTTTTAATAATGGCAGCGCCCAAGTGCCTGGCCAGAATCAGCCTGGCTTTGATTACGTGCAAAATGGTTTATATAATGACGCGGGCTTAAGCGGTTCTCTTCCTTATTGAGTACAAGGCTGATGGGTTATAGTGAAAGAAACCATCATAGATGGTTTCTTTTTTGTTCATAAATCAGACAAAACTTTTCTCTTGCAAAAGTTTGTGAAGTATTGCACAATATAAATGTGAAATACTTCACAAACAAAAAGACATCAAAGAGAAACATACCCTGGAAGGATGATTAATGATGAACAAACATGTAAATAAAGTAGCTTTAATCGGAGCGGGTTTTGTTGGAAGCAGTTATGCATTTGCGTTAATTAACCAAGGGATCACAGATGAGCTTGTGGTCATTGATCTAAATAAAGAAAAAGCAATGGGCGATGTAATGGATTTAAACCACGGAAAGGCGTTTGCGCCGCAACCGGTCAAAACATCTTTCGGAACATATGAAGACTGCAAGGATGCTGATATTGTCTGCATTTGCGCCGGAGCAAACCAAAAACCTGGCGAGACACGCCTTGAATTAGTAGAAAAGAACTTAAAGATTTTCAAAGGCATTGTCGGTGAAGTCATGGCGAGCGGATTTGACGGCATTTTCTTAATCGCGACAAATCCGGTTGATATCCTGACTTACGCGACATGGAAATTCAGCGGCCTGCCAAAAGAGCGGGTGATCGGAAGCGGCACAACACTAGATTCTGCGAGATTCCGTTACATGCTGAGCGAATACTTTGGCGCAGCGCCTCAAAACGTGCACGCGCATATTATCGGAGAGCACGGCGACACAGAGCTTCCTGTCTGGAGCCATGCGAATATCGGCGGTGTGCCGGTTAGTGAACTCGTTGAGAAAAACGATGCGTACAAACAAGAGGAGCTGGACCAAATTGTAGATGACGTGAAAAACGCAGCTTACCATATCATTGAGAAAAAAGGCGCGACTTATTATGGCGTTGCGATGAGTCTTGCCCGCATTACAAAAGCGATTCTTCATAATGAAAACAGCATATTAACTGTCAGCACATATGTGGACGGGCAATACGGTGCAGATGACGTGTACATCGGTGTTCCAGCTGTCGTGAACCGCGGAGGGATCGCTGGTATCACTGAGCTGAACTTGAATGAGAAAGAAAAAGAACAGTTCCTTCACAGCGCCGGCGTCCTTAAAAACATTTTAAAGCCTCATTTTGCAGAACAAAAAGTCAACTAACCGCAACTTTAGAGTAAAGGGCTGATTGTCAATGTGGGAGCAGTTGTATGATCCGTTTGGAAACGAGTATGTGAGCGCACTTGTGGCGCTCACTCCGATTCTCTTTTTTCTCTTGGCTTTAACTGTTTTGAAAATGAAAGGCATACTTGCGGCGTTTCTTACTCTAGCCGTCAGTTTCTTCGTCTCCGTTTTGGCATTTCACATGCCAGTTGAAAAAGCGATTTCTTCTGTTTTGCTAGGAATCGGGAGCGGGCTGTGGCCCATTGGCTACATTGTCCTGATGGCGGTGTGGCTGTATAAAATCGCAGTGAAAACCGGGAAATTTACTATTATTCGGTCCAGCATTGCCGGCATTTCGCCTGACCAACGATTACAGCTATTATTAATTGGTTTTTGTTTTAACGCGTTTTTGGAAGGCGCGGCCGGTTTTGGTGTTCCGATTGCGATCAGCGCGGCGCTGCTCGTCGAACTTGGTTTTAAACCGTTAAAAGCGGCAGCGCTCTGCTTGATCGCAAACGCAGCTTCCGGAGCCTTTGGGGCAATCGGGATTCCTGTCATCACAGGGGCGCAGATTGGTGATTTGTCTGCTCTTGAGCTGTCACGGACATTGATGTGGACACTGCCGATGATCTCATTTTTCATACCGTTTCTGCTTGTATTCCTATTAGACCGAATGAAAGGAATCAAACAGACATGGCCTGCCCTTCTGGTTGTGAGCGGTGGGTATACAGCGGTTCAGACCCTGACAATGGCGGTGCTCGGGCCGGAATTAGCCAACATTTTGGCGGCCTTGTTCAGCATGGGCGGGCTTGCCCTCTTCCTCCGCAAATGGCAGCCGAAAGAGATTTACCGGGAGGAAGGAGCCGGCGATGCTGGTGAGCAAAAGACATACCGTGCCGCTGACATTGCGAAAGCGTGGTCACCTTTCTACATTTTAACTGCGGCGATCACCATCTGGAGCCTTCCCGCCTTCAAAGCGCTTTTCCAAGAAGGCGGACTGTTATATCAAACAACGCTCCTGTTTAAAATGCCTTTTCTGCACCAGCAAATTATGAAAATGCCGCCGATTGCTCCATCTGCCATGCCGTTAGATGCGGTCTTGAAAGTTGATTTGCTGTCAGCGACTGGTACAGCGATTTTAGCCGCAGTCATCGTGACAGGACTGTTCAGCAAAAACTTCTCCTCTCGAGATGCCTTTGCTTCCTTGAAGGAGACAGGAAAAGAGCTGTGGGTGCCGATTATCACGATCTGCTTCGTGATGGGGTTTGCCAATCTGGCCAACTTCGCAGGGCTCAGCTCTTCAATTGGATTAGCGCTGGCGAAAACGGGAGACCTGTTCCCGTTTGTCAGTCCCGTTCTCGGCTGGATCGGCGTGTTCATTACCGGATCTGTTGTCAGCAATAACGCTTTGTTCGGACATTTGCAGGTTGTCACCGGAGCGCAGATCGGTGCGGGTTCTGACTTGCTGTTGGCCGCAAATACTGCGGGCGGGGTCATGGCGAAACTTGTTTCTCCTCAATCTATCGCCATCGCTGCCGCAGCGGTCGGCCAAACAGGAAAGGAATCTAAACTGTTTAAACGGACAGTGGCGTACAGCCTGGTTCTGTTATTGGGCATATGTATTTGGACGTTTATTCTTGCAAGATTAGGAGTGTAATAGAAAAAAGCAGTACATGCCCAGCATGTACTGCTTTTTTATGTTAATTTGCTTTCTTTGTTATTTCGGCAGTTGTCTTCACTCTGGCTTTTCCCATAAACAAAATGGTAATCGCCGCGAGGACAATTGGAATCAAAGCGAGCAAAAAGACATACGTGATACTTGATGACATTGCGTCAATAATGCGATTCAGAATCGCGTCAGGAATTTGGGAACGTGTTCCCGCTTGGAAAATCTCCTGCGGGTCGCCGATATTTTGCGCCGCGCCTGATCCCGCTGAACCTTTCATGCCGCTGAAGGCGTCACTCAGCTTGTTTGAAAATACGTTTGTTTGCACCGTTCCGAAAATGGTGACGCCCAGGGTCATGCCGAATGATCGCAAAAACGAATTTGTAGAGTTTGCCGTTCCCCGAAAGCGAGGTTCGAGGTCATTCATCGAGGCCGCCGGCAGCAGTGAGAAGTTAAAGCCTACGCCAAAGCCTGAAATCATCATAAAGACTGTCAGCCATACCCGTGCTGTGTCAGGCGTCATATTGGAAAGAAGCAGCATGCCGATAAAGAAAGCTATAACAGATATCAGCATCAAATTGCGGAAGCTTGCCTTCGTTTGGAAGATTCCGCCGATCATGCTGCCGATGACTGATCCAATCATCATCGGCGTCAAAATGAAGCCCGCGCTTGTCGCTGAGCTGCCGTAGACCGCCTGAACGAAAATCGGAATAAATACCGCTAAAATAATGAATGTTCCGCCATATAGGAAAGCGAGAATCTGTGCTGTGGCAAACAATCTGTTTTTAAACATCCAGAAAGAAATGATTGGCTCTTCCGCTTTTCTCTCCACAATAAAAAAGGCGATGAAGAAAACAGCGAATACAATAAACAGCCCAATGATCTGAATGGAGTTCCAATCGTATGTTTTGCCGCCAAGCTCAAGGGCGAACATCAGGCATACAATGGATACGACTAAGGTAATCGCGCCGCCCCAGTCAATTTTCTGCTTTCTGGGCTCCAGAGATTCTTTGTAATAGCGAATAATGAAAAACAATGACAATGCGCCGATTGGCACATTAATGTAAAACACCCAGTGCCAGCTGATCGAATCTGTAATGATTGCGCCTAAAAGCGGACCAAGAACACTGGATAATCCGAATACAGCGCCGAACATGCCGGACATTTTTCCGCGTTTTTCCGGCGGAAACAAATCAAAGATAATCGTAAAGGCAATTGGCAGAAGCGCGCCGCCTCCGATCCCTTGAATGGCCCGGTAGATGATCAGCTGATTCATCGTCTGGGCAATTCCGCATAAAGCCGAACCGATTAAGAAAAAAATGAGTCCAAACAGGAAAAAACGTTTTCGGCCGTACATATCGGAAAGCTTGCCGTAAATCGGCATGCCAGCCATAACCGCCACCATATAGGATGCCGTCACCCAGGCAAATTTATCGAAGCTTCCAAGATCGGCTACGATGTTGCCCATCGCGGTGGCAACAATCGTATTGTCCATCGCGGACATCAAGATGCCCAGCAGGAGACCGAGAACAACAAATTTTGTGGAAGCCTGTTTTGCTGTTGTTGTGTCCATTTGTTCTACCTCCTCTTACTTTTCTATGTAAGTTCTGATATCATGATAATAGTTTGATCATTGAATATCTCGATTATCAAGATAAACTCGATTTTATAGGGAGGACTGTCAGTTGTCAACAAGAAATTCCAGAAGTGAGTTGGAAAAGACGGCCGTTCAGCTTTTTCGGAAACTGGGCACAAGAACGGTTCTGTTTCATCAGGCAGCCGCTCAAGCCCTCGGTCTGTTTCCCACCGATTTGAAATCAGCTGACATCTTAAATGAAGCAGGACCGATGACGGCCGGAGAACTGGGCAAAAAAACCGGACTTAGCACGGGTTCCGTCACGGCGCTTGTTGACCGGCTGGAAAAAGCGGGGTATGTGGCTCGTGAAAAGGACCCGAACGATCGCAGGAGAGTCGTAATCGTCCCTTTGACTGCTTCGAAAAAACATATAAAGGATTTGTTCCGTCCTCTGTCTGAGTCGACGATGGATTTGTGCTGCGAATATACGGAAGAGGAACTGGAACTCATTTTCAGTTTTGTAGGCAAAGCCGCTGATATCATGGAGAAAGAGCTTCAACGTTTGAAACAGTAAGTGAAATTGTGCATAGCTTGGCCCGTTCCCGAATAAATTGTACAAGTTACGTAAGAGAAGGGAGTACGGGCCGGTGAACATTTTTTTGAGCTATATTGTGCTGGGACTGTCCTTGTCTGCGCCTGTGGGGCCAGTGAATACGGCGCAAATAGACAAAGGAATTAAAAACGGTTTTTGGCATGCATGGATATTTGGTTTAGGCGCCATGACAGCGGATGGGCTGTACATGCTTTTTATCTATTTCGGGCTGTCACAGTTTTTGACCGCTCCATTTGTGAAAACGTTTTTGTGGCTCTTCGGCTTTTTTGTGCTGACCTATACTGGAATTGAAACGCTGAAAAACGTCAGAGAGCCGATGGATGTGCGAGGCTCGCGGGGAAAGCCGTCATTCCGGAAAACGTTCGCTTCAGGTTTTCTCATTTCACTCTCGAATCCATTGAGCATCCTTTTTTGGCTTGGAATTTACGGAAGCATTCTTGCGAAAACAGCAGAGGCCTACAATATGAATCAGCTTCTGATCTATAGCTCGGGCATCATGATCGGCATTTTAATCTGGGATTTCTGCATGGCGATTACAGCCAGTACATTCAGAAACCTGCTTCATGAAAAGCTATTGAGAGGATTGACCGGAATGGCCGGTGTATCACTCCTCGTGTTTGGTTTTTACTTTGGTTATCAGGGCATTAAACAGTTATTGGGCTGATTCATAAAGGACAGTCACCTGCCGCTTCCAGTTTTAATATAGTATCCAGATGATACTGGAGGTGGATCAATGGTGAGTGGGATTTACACCAAAAGTTTTCTGGAACGTATTCAAGAAGAGCTTCCTGAATGGCAAAGAATCGCTTTTGAGCTGCTGGCAGAAACTCTGGCGGACGATGCGGATACGTTTCCGTGCATTCCCGGACGCCAGGCGTTTCTGACTGATCAGCTTCGCATTGCTTTTGCCGGAGATCCGCGGGAAAACCGTACAGCGGAGGAACTGGCTCCGTTGCTTGCGGAGTACGGAAAGATATCGCGGGACACTGGAAAATACGCATCCCTCGTTGTGTTGTTTGATACACCGGAAGATTTGGCGGAGCATTATTCGGTTGAAGCGTATGAAGAGCTGTTTTGGCGCTTTTTAAATAGACTGAGTGAACAAGACGAAAAAGAATGGCCGGAAGACATTCCGGCCGATCCCGAGCATTATAAATGGGAGTTTTGTTTTGACGGCGAACCGTACTTTATTCTTTGCGCTACACCGGGGCACGAGGCGAGAAAAAGCCGAAGCTTTCCTTTTTTTATGATCACCTTTCAGCCGAGATGGGTGTTTGAAGAGTTAAATGGCTCAACGGCTTTTGGCCGCAACATGAGCAGACTGATCCGCTCCCGTTTAGAGGCCTATGATGAAGCTCCGATTCACCCGCAATTAGGCTGGTATGGAGAAAAGGATAATCGTGAATGGAAGCAGTATTTCCTCCGTGATGACGAAAAACAGGTATCGAAGTGCCCATTTTCTTATTTAAAGAACATGTTCAACAAACTGAAATAAATCACGGACTTGCAGGGCGGTCTTTATGACCCTGCTTTTTTTGATAGATCATGGTCACGATGGCGATGATCACAAGAAAACCGATGCTCACAAAAAAACCGGGCCGGCTTGATTTTTCAAACAATGTACCGGACACAGCCGCAGCAATCAGAATCATCGCTAAATAAATTTGCGTTTTTCCCATGCCCTCAGGATCAGTCAGCTTTTTGCTGGAGAACAGGATAAACAGCCAAGTGTATAAAAGCATAAGCCCCGCGGCTGTTGTCATATGCTCATAAATGTTTTTAGGCAGCACTAATGACAGAATAATGGAGAGGATAAGCCCCGCAAACGTCAGCCCCAGTGCCGGCCAGCATATTTTTTTGCCTTCCTTTAGAGTAAAGCATTTCGGCGCGTCGCCGTCATCAGCCATCGTACAAAGCAATGTCGTAACCGCAAAAAGCGAAGCGACAAGGGTCGAGAACCCGGCGATGATGAAAATCCCGTTAAATATATCGAGGATGATCTCAAGGTTATATCCTTTTAACGACGTAATGAACGGACTGTCCTGTTCAGTGAACGAGTGTAACGGAACCAAAAGCAGAGCCAGCCCGATTGAAATGATATAAACAATCGCCAGTGTCGCCAGCATCAGTTTCCCTGATTTAGACGCTTCCTCAGGTTTTTTTAAGTGAACCGCCATCAGCCCCATGACCTCAATTCCACCAAAAGCGTAAAACGCGTAGATTAAACCTGTCCACAGCCCCATGGCGCCGTATGGGAAAAACTCACTCGTCTTATTTGGAACATGTATGCCATGATTTCCGCCGGACAGGATACCGCATAAAGCCAGGATGGCAATGACAATAAACATAAAAATAGCAGCTGTTTTAATGACTGCCAGCACGTTTTCTGTTTTTTCAAAGACGGACAGGCCGGTGAAAATAATAAGGAGCCCCAGTACTGCGTAGATTGAGGCAAACACCCATAGCGGCACTTGAGGAAACCAATGCTTCGTAAATAGCGAAATGGCTGTCAGCTGGCTGCCGGTAATCAGCATTTCTGACGACCAGTACACCCAGCCGTTGCTGAAGCCTGCCCATTTGCCGAATGCTTTTCGCGCATACGCACAAAACGAGCCCTTTTCCGGCTGCTTCGCCGACAGCTTGGCGAGCTGTTCAAAGACAAAATACGTACCGATCCCTGCGATCAGAAATGAAAGGAGAACGGAAAAACCACTTTTTACAATTGCGATGCTGGAACCGAGAAAAAAGCCAGTTCCAATCGTGCAGCCGACTCCGATCAGTGACAGCTGCCACCAAGCCAGATTCCCTTTTGGCTGGTCTTTTTTTGTTTGGCTCATTATTTATTCAACCCCTTTTATCTAAGGTTAGATTGCGACCCGCCCGAAGCTTATATACATCAGATTTTTGCCTCTTTTTACATGGAGATGGAGGCGGACGCTCATACTAATGAAAAAAGGAGCAAACCAATGACACAGCAATATATTGTGGAGCCGAAAAAAGGGCTTGGGCTGAAGCTGAAAAAGGGGCAGATTTTAAAGGTGGTTGATGTAGAAGGGCAGCAGGTGGCTGATTTTGTCGCATACCATGCCAAGGATTTTTATGAACACCTTGATCAGGGAGCGACAATTGACGCCAATCATTCCATTCATGTGAAGGTCAACGACCATCTCTACTCCAACCTGTACAAGCCGATGCTAACACTGATTGAAGATACGGTCGGCAAGCATGACCTGCTTCTGCCCGCCTGCCGTCCTGATATGAACAGGCTCTTATACGGCAAGCAAAAGGATGAGTTTCAGGATACGTGCTATGACAATATGAACCGTGCGCTTGAACAGTTTGGCGTGCCGAAGCCTCACATGCATTATCCCTTTGCGATTTTTATGAATACCGTTCTTGATGAGAAAGGGAATCTGTCTGTGGAAACACCGCTTTCAAATGCCGGAGATTACGTAAGGCTTAGGGCGGAGATGGATTTAATTGTCGCGTTTTCTTCCTGCCCGATTGAAAAAGGGAAATGCAATGGCGACAGTGTGACATCCATACGGGTTGAAGTCAGCTGATCTCTCTTGTTCACTGTGAATGAAGACCTGTGCTATATTTAAGAGGGATACATAACAGTCATGATTCATTTTCATTGATTTGGGGAAATGAACAGTAACAAGGGAAAATGTACAGGAGGAATGATTGGGATGAGCATGCAGGAAAAGATTATGCGTGAGTTACATGTGAAGCCCTCAATTGATCCAAAGCAAGAAATTGAGGACCGAGTCAATTTTTTAAAACAATATGTAAAGAAAACCGGTGCTAAAGGCTTTGTATTGGGAATCAGCGGCGGACAGGATTCAACGCTTGCGGGAAGACTTGCCCAGCTTGCGGTGGAGAGCATTCGTGAGGAGGGCGGGGACGCTCAATTTATCGCGGTCCGTCTTCCGCATGGCACACAGCAGGATGAAGACGATGCCCAGCTCGCTTTGAAGTTTATTAAGCCGGATAAATCATGGAAGTTTGATATTAAATCGACAGTCAGCGCGTTTTCGGATCAGTATCAGCAGGAAACAGGCGATCAGCTAACTGACTTTAATAAAGGAAACGTAAAAGCAAGAACAAGAATGATTGCGCAATACGCGATCGGCGGCCAGGAAGGCCTTCTTGTGTTAGGAACAGATCATGCGGCTGAAGCAGTGACTGGTTTCTTTACGAAGTACGGAGACGGCGGAGCAGACCTCCTGCCGCTGACAGGCTTGACGAAGCGCCAGGGAAGAAGCCTGCTGAAAGAGCTGGGTGCACCGGAACGCTTATATTTAAAAGAACCAACTGCCGATCTGCTCGATGAAAAACCGCAGCAGTCGGATGAAACAGAGCTTGGCATTTCCTACGAGGAGATTGACGATTATCTCGAAGGAAAACAAGTATCAGCGAAAGTATCAGAAGTATTGGAAAAACGCTACAGCATAACTGAACATAAACGTCAGGTTCCAGCGTCAATGTTTGATGACTGGTGGAAATAAGTTGAAGAAAGCCCGCTCTCGGAGCGGGCTTTTGTCGTGAACAGGCGCTTTATTTGATGCGGATATGATTCAGCTTAACCCTTAATCTGTCGGTGAACCTTCTGAGACTGCCTCTTGTATCAGGGTCTAATGGAAGACTGGCTCTCGCGGCAATGGTTTCTGCCACATCCTGAATCGACAGGTTGTCTGTTTGAATGCGGCCCTCAAAAATGGGTGATGATAATCCTTCAACGCAGCGGTCAATTTGTTTGGCGGCCCATGAGTTTTTTCCTTCTGCTCTGGTGCGCAGCCGTTTTAACAAGGTTTCCTTTGAAGCCATTAGTGTAAAGTGGTGAACGATCCTGCCTTCATGTCTGAGCCTGCCGATGATCTCATTGAAGTATTCAGGATGCACAATCGTCATTGGTACAATAATGATGCCGCGGTATGTATCTGTCAGAGAAGCTAGCAAACGGTAATTGAACGTCCGCCATAAGGGATAGCTTTGAAAATCGTCCTCCGCAATCTCCTGCGGCACCATGGAGCGTAGCGCAAAGCCCATTTTCTCAGGATCATACACATAAGAGGATTTCAGCCTTCTGTGCAGCTCGAAGGCTGTTTGTGTTTTTCCGGAACCGAATGCCCCGTTTATCCAAATGATCATTGCCATTTCTCCCTTCTTATTTATCATACAAAAAAAGACCCTTCGATCAAAGAATCAGCTGGAAAAACACAGAAGGTTTTAATGCTTTTTTGCGTCGAAGTATTAAAATATCTGCGGAAATGTTGTACAATGAATGTCATTCAGGCAAAAACGTTTGAACGGAAAAGGACGGGCAAGCCGGCATCTATATAAATATTCGCTAAATAAGCATATAATGAAAATAAAATTTCATTCCTTAGGAGGATTTCGCCGAAGATGAACGCAAAACGAGCCATCCCAGTAAGAGAAAGAAATATCGTCCTGATCGGATTCATGGGTGTTGGAAAAACAACAATCGGCCAATTGGTCGCTAAAAAATTATATAGAGATTTTATCGATATTGACCAAGAGATCGAAAAGGATTTCAACATGTCAATCCCTGAGATGTTTGAGGAAAAGGGAGAAGACTTTTTCCGAAAAACGGAGAAGGAATATATTTTAGACATCTGCCATCATAAAAGATTCAAAATCGTATCTCTGGGTGGGGGATCTTTTAAACAAGAGGAAATCAGAAATTGCTGTCTGGAAAACTGTCTCGTGCTTCATCTGGACCTCTCATGGGAGAACTGGAAGCAGCGCGCGGATTTATTGATTGAAAGCCGCCCGGTGCTGCATAACCGTTCAATGGATGAAATGGAACAGCTGTTTAACGAGAGAAAAGTCATTTATGACAAGCACAATTCAAAAGTGGCAACAGACAACCTTTCCCCGGAAGAGGTTGCCGATTATATTGTAGAGACATTAAAAATTGGCTGGGACCTTTACCAGCCGATGTAAAAAGCCGTGCGCAGCGCACGGCTTTTTTTATCGTTTTATC
Organism: Bacillus sp. JS; assembly: GCF_000259365.1. Lineage (NCBI taxonomy): Bacteria > Bacillati > Bacillota > Bacilli > Caryophanales > Bacillaceae > Bacillus > Bacillus sp. JS. The sequence continues at coordinate 334,922 of NC_017743.1, forward strand.
CCTTGTATCAAAATCGCTTTTAAACAAAAGGAGTCGGGCTGTCCGTTTTGGTTCAATGTAATACAGAATGTGTCTTGTGCTTCGTCTGATGCGTGATTCAAGTGGGTAATGATTTGTTTTTCCCGGTCAGCGGAGGTTCCGCCTCGTTTGATCCAGCTGTCATATTGAATCGGCAAATTCCACTTTTGGATGTCTTGATAGGCCAGTTGGTTGGCGCTGAACATCGCCTGCCATTCTGATAATGAGCTTTCTCGAACATGGGAAGGGTCTCGAAGCCGGTTCAACTGATTGACAAACTCATCAAGAACGGGATCTTCAGGCGCATAATGATCCACTAAAAGAAAACGTCCGTCCTGTTTCAATACGCGTGCAACCTCGCTGACGGCTTTGCGTACATCTGAAAAATGGTGGGCTGCGTATCGGCAGGTGATGATATCAAATGAATCGTCAGGGAAGGGAAGTGACTCTGCCGTTCCTTGCTGAAAGCGTACGTTTTCAGCTCCTTTTTCTTGCGCGAAGGAGGACGCAACCTCTACCATCTCTTTCGTCGCATCAATACCGATGCACTCCTGCACATAAGGAGAAAATGCCAGCGCCGTATGTCCGGCACCCGCTCCGATATCCAGCACCCGATGCTCTGCCCGATATTCCGCCGTTTTGATCATCAGCCCCAAATCTTCCCCCTCGGCAAATACCTTCTCATCCCGATACATCTCGGCATTTGTAGAAAACGGTGTTTCATTTGTCATTTGAACCAGCTCCTTCTTTTGTTTAATGATGATATGGATTATGTTAGCAATTTCTGTTATGATTCGTCCAAGATATAAAAATGATAAAAACGATAGGTTCAACCTATGGAGGCTGAAATGGATATTAGAGTAATGGAATACGCAGCGGAAATCGCCCGGCACCAAAGCTTTACAAAAGCGGCGGAGCATCTTCATATCGCTCAGCCGTCTCTCAGCCAGCAAATCAAAAAGCTTGAGGCAGAGCTGGGGCTTACTCTTTTTCACAGATCCCCCGGCTCTGTTACACTGACACCCCACGGCAGGCGTTTCATTGAAAAAGCCGAGGACATCATTCGTTCCAGAAATGACTTGCTCCGGGAGATGCAGGAGCGCTCGCAAGGACTGGAGCAAAAGCTTTCGATTGGAATTCCTGCTGTAACAGGGAGATATCTCTTTCCGCCGCTGCTGAAGAAGTTTTTGGCGCGCTATCCCCATGTGGAGGTTCAGCTTGTTGAAAAAGATCCGGTGTCATTAGAGGAAATGACGGCAAAGGGAGAGGTTGACCTTTCTGTTTTATCCTTGCCGATCGAAGATGAACGGCTCTCCATTATACCCTTGCTCATGGAACCGATTGTTCTCGCAGTGCCGAAGGAAAAGCAAAGATGGATGCCGCCGGAAATGATCGCGCTGATTGAAACAGCGCTGGAAGGTAAAGAGGGCCGCCAGCCGTGCGTGCCGCTTGACATGGTCAGGCAGGTGCCGTTTATTCTGTTAAAAGAAGGCTTCGGCTTTCGCAGAACAGTTCTCGATCTCTGTGCGGAAAGCGGCTTTAAGCCGAATGCTGCCTTCAAGACGAGCCATATTGAAACGGCCCAATCCCTTGTGGCTAACGGATTAGGTGTGACAATGGCGCCGAATATGGTCAGAAGGGATAAAGATCCGGGTGTGATCTATTTATCGATTCAATCCGCGCCATCACGAACCCTCGTCTTTGTCTTTCTAAAGAACCGCTATGTCAGTCTGACAGCCCGGGCCTTTATGGAACTGAGCCGGGAAGGTCTTAAACAAACGTTTGATGAAAGCTGTCTGGGAAACAAAGATGAAAATATTTAGAAAACAAATCCGAAACATGATAGTATAGGAATACAAACTAAATCTTATAAAACAAAGGGGAATAATCGGAAATGCAACTATTCGATCTGCCGCTCGACCAATTGCGAACATATAAGCCTGAAAAAACAGCATCGAAAGATTTTTCTGAGTTTTGGAAATTGTCTTTGGATGAACTTGCAAAAGTCCAAGCAGAACCTGATTTACAGCTGGTTGACTATCCTGCTGACGGAGTAAAAGTGTACCGTCTCACATATAAAAGTTTCGGAAACGCCCGCATTTCTGGATGGTACGCGGTGCCTGACAAGGAAGGCCCGCATCCGGCGATCGTGAAATATCATGGCTACAATGCAAGCTATGACGGTGAAATTCATGAAATGGTAAACTGGGCACTTCATGGCTACGCCGCATTCGGCATGCTTGTCCGCGGCCAGCAGAGCAGTGAGGATACGAGTATTTCACCGCACGGTCACGCTTTGGGCTGGATGACCAAAGGCATTCTTGATAAAGATACATACTATTACCGCGGTGTTTATTTGGACGCCGTCCGCGCGCTTGAAGTGATCAGCAGCTTTGACGAGGTTGACGAAACAAGGATCGGTGTGACAGGCGGAAGCCAAGGCGGAGGATTAACCATTGCAGCCGCAGCTCTGTCAGACATTCCAAAAGCCGCCGTTGCCGATTATCCTTATTTAAGCAACTTCGAACGGGCCATTGATGTGGCGCTTGAACAGCCGTACCTTGAAATCAATTCCTTCTTTAGAAGAAATGGCAGCCCGGAAACAGAACTGCAGGCTATGAAGACACTTTCATATTTCGATATTATGAATCTCGCTGATCGAGTGAAAGTGCCTGTCCTGATGTCGATCGGTCTGATTGACAAGGTTACGCCGCCGTCCACCGTATTTGCCGCCTACAATCATTTGGAAACAGAGAAAGAGCTGAAGGTGTACCGTTACTTCGGACATGAGTATATCCCTGCTTTTCAAACGGAAAAACTCGCTTTCTTTAAGCAGCATCTTAAAGGCTGATAAATGTGAAAAGCCGCCAAATATTTTCCGGCGGTTTTTTTCTGCAAACTGCCGGAATGAGAACAGACTGGAGACGAATAGATATGAAACAAAGAATCATTGATGAATTAAAACGAATCGAGCAGTCATACGGGGTCAAAATCGTGTATGCCGTCGAGTCAGGAAGCCGCGCATGGGGATTCCCGTCGCAGGATAGTGATTACGATGTCCGCTTTATTTATGTGCCGAAAAAGGAGTGGTATTTTTCAATTGAGCAGGAGCGCGATGTCATTGAAGAACCGATTCACGATTTGCTGGATATCAGCGGCTGGGAGCTGAGAAAGACGCTTCGGCTTTTCAAAAAGTCAAACCCTCCGCTCCTCGAATGGCTGTCCTCAGACATTGTGTATTACGAAGCGTTTACGACCGCAGAGCAGTTAAGAAAACTGCGAACGGAGGCATTTAAGCCTGAAGCAAGCGTGTATCACTATATCAATATGGCGAGAAGGAACGTCAAGGATTACCTTCAAGGACAAGAGGTCAAAATCAAAAAGTATTTCTACGTGCTTCGGCCTATCTTGGCCTGCCAATGGATTGAAAAGCACGGAACCATTCCGCCAATGGACTTTACTGTTTTGATGGAGGAACTTGTTGCTGAACCTGAGCTGAAGGCTGAAATGGAGACCTTGCTTGAACGGAAAAAAAGAGGTGAAGAGCTTGACCTCGAAGCAAGAATCGATGTTATTCACCAATTCATTGAAACGGAAATCGAAAGAATCATGGAAGCGGCAAAAGAACTGAAGGCAGAGAAAAAAGATATGACACCTGAATTGAACCGTTTGCTTTTGAATACGGTTGAAGAAGTGTGGAAGGATGGAGGAAGCTGATGTTTTTTGTCGCTTCCTTTTCTCCTTTATTCGACAGAATTCCCCGACTTTCTAACTATCTGATTGTGGAAAAACCACAAAAATAATCAGAATCTTTGTATTTTGAGAATATTGTGAACGTCGGTTTTGTCCATTTACAATAAACTCATACAAATACTTCTTAGATTGCGGGGTGTTGAGGTTGGAAGTGATCACAAGAGATTTTTTCTTATTTTTATCCAAAAGCGGCTTTCTCAATAAAATGGCAAAGAACTGGGGAAGCAGAGTAGCAGCGGGTAAAATTATCGGCGGGAATGACTTTAACAGTTCAATCCCGACCATTCGACAGCTTAACAGCCAAGGTTTGTCAGTTACTGTCGATCATTTAGGAGAGTTTGTGAACAGCGCCGAGGTCGCACGGGAGCGTACGGAAGAGTGCATTCAAACCATTGCGACCATTGCGGATCAGGAGCTGAACTCACACGTTTCTTTAAAAATGACGTCTTTAGGTCTGGATATAGATATGGATTTGGTGTATGAAAATATGACGAAAATCCTTCAGACAGCTGAGAAGCATAAAATTATGGTCACCATCGACATGGAAGATGAAGTCAGATGCCAGAAAACGCTTGATATTTTCAAAGATTTCAGAAGGAAATACGAGTATGTAAGCACAGTGCTGCAAGCCTATCTGTACCGGACGGAAAAAGACATTGACGATTTAGATTCTTTAAACCCGTTCCTTCGCCTTGTAAAAGGAGCTTATAAAGAATCAGAAAAAGTAGCTTACCCGGAGAAAAGCGACGTTGATGAAAATTACAAAAAAATCATCCGAAAGCAGCTCTTAAACGGTCACTATACAGCGATTGCCACACATGACGACAAAATGATCGAATTTACAAAGCAGCTTGCCAAGGAACATGGCATTGCCAATGACAAGTTTGAATTTCAGATGCTGTACGGCATGCGGTCGCAAACCCAGCTCAGCCTCGTAAAAGAAGGTTATAACATGAGAGTCTACCTGCCATACGGTGAGGATTGGTACGGCTACTTTATGAGACGCCTTGCAGAACGTCCGTCAAACATTGCCTTCGCTTTCAAAGGAATGACAAAGAAGTAAAAAAGGAGAGATTATCATGACAACACCTTATAAACACGAGCCATTCACAAATTTCCAAGACCAAAACAACGTGGAAGCGTTTAAAAAAGCGCTTGCGACAGTAAGCGAATATTTAGGAAAAGACTATCCGCTTGTCATTAACGGCGAGAGGGTAGAAACAGAAGCGAAGATCGTTTCAATCAACCCGGCTGATAAAGAAGAAGTCGTCGGCCGAGTGTCAAAAGCTTCTCAAGAGCACGCTGAGCAAGCGATTCAAGCGGCTGCGACAGCATTCGAAGAGTGGAGATACACATCTCCTGAAGAGAGAGCGGCTGTCCTGTTCCGCGCTGCTGCCAAAGTCCGCAGAAGAAAACATGAATTTTCCGCTTTGCTTGTAAAAGAAGCAGGAAAGCCTTGGAACGAGGCGGATGCAGATACGGCTGAAGCGATTGACTTCATGGAGTATTATGCACGCCAAATGATCGAACTGGCAAAAGGCAAACCGGTCAACAGCCGTGAAGGCGAGAAAAACCAATATGTATACACGCCGACTGGAGTGACAGTTGTTATTCCGCCGTGGAACTTCTTGTTTGCGATTATGGCAGGAACAACAGTGGCGCCGATCGTTACTGGAAACACAGTGGTTCTAAAACCTGCGAGTGCTACACCTGTTATTGCAGCAAAATTTGTTGAGGTGCTTGAAGAGTCCGGATTGCCAAAAGGCGTAGTCAACTTTGTTCCTGGAAGCGGAGCAGAAGTAGGCGACTATCTTGTTGACCATCCGAAAACAAGCCTTATCACATTTACGGGATCAAGAGAAGTTGGCACGAGAATTTTCGAACGCGCGGCGAAGGTTCAGCCGGGCCAGCAGCATTTAAAACGTGTCATCGCTGAAATGGGCGGTAAAGATACGGTTGTTGTCGACGAGGATGCGGACATTGAATTAGCGGCTCAATCGATCTTCACATCTGCATTCGGCTTTGCCGGACAAAAATGTTCTGCAGGTTCACGTGCAGTTGTCCATGAAAAAGTGTATGATCAAGTATTAGAGCGTGTCATTGAAATTACGGAATCAAAAGTAACTGCTAAACCTGACAGTGCAGATGTTTATATGGGACCTGTCATTGACCAAGGTTCTTATGATAAAATTATGAGCTATATTGAGATTGGAAAACAGGAAGGGCGTTTAGTAAGCGGCGGCAATGGTGATGATTCGAAAGGATACTTCATCAAACCGACGATCTTCGCTGACCTTGATCCGAAAGCAAGACTCATGCAGGAAGAAATTTTCGGGCCTGTCGTTGCATTTTGTAAAGTGTCAGACTTTGATGAAGCTTTAGAAGTGGCAAACAATACTGAATATGGTTTGACAGGCGCGGTGATTACAAACAACCGCAAGCACATCGAGCGTGCGAAACAGGAATTCCATGTTGGAAACCTATACTTCAACCGCAACTGTACAGGTGCTATCGTCGGCTACCATCCGTTTGGCGGGTTCAAAATGTCCGGAACGGATTCAAAAGCAGGCGGTCCGGATTACTTGGCACTGCATATGCAAGCAAAAACAATCAGTGAAATGTTCTAAAGCGGGACTAAATGGGCATCCTCCCTGCGGGGATGTCCATTTCATCCATATACCATAAAAAAGAGGAGGAAGTGCCATAGAAAACATACAGCTGATTATTTCGATTTGTATTTATATGGCGGGGATGATGCTGATCGGCTACTTTGCTTACAAGCGCACGTCGAATCTGACGGATTACATGCTTGGAGGACGCTCTTTGGGTCCGGCCGTAACCGCTCTCAGTGCCGGCGCTGCCGATATGAGCGGCTGGCTGCTGATGGGTCTCCCGGGCGCCATGTTTTCAACAGGTCTGAGCGGTATTTGGATTGTGTTCGGACTTTGCCTTGGGGCATGGGCGAACTGGCTCTATGTTGCGCCTCGGCTGAGAACCTATACTGAACAAGCGGGGAATTCCATCACAATTCCCGGGTTCCTTGAAAATCGCTTCGGAGACCATTCGAAGCTGCTGAGACTCTTTTCAGGGATTGTGATTTTAGTTTTCTTCACATTTTATGTTTCGTCTGGAATGGTATCCGGCGGCGTTTTATTCAACAGTATTTTGGGGATGGATTATCATACCGGCTTGTGGGTTGTGACTGGTGTTGTTGTGGCGTATACCCTGTTTGGCGGCTTTTTGGCAGTCAGCTGGACAGATTTTGTTCAGGGGATCATTATGTTTGCCGCACTCATCCTTGTTCCGATCGTTACGTTTTTCCATACGGGAGGAGCAAGTGAAACAGTTACTGAAATCCGCTCTGTTGATCCAGATATGTTTAATATTTTCAAAGGAACAAGCGTCCTTGGCATTATTTCTTTGTTTGCCTGGGGTTTGGGCTACTTTGGCCAGCCGCATATCATTGTGCGTTTTATGGCGATAACGTCCGTAAAAGAGATCAAAAGAGCGCGCAGAATCGGAATGGGCTGGATGATTTTGTCGGCAGTCGGCGCTGTGCTGACCGGTTTGGGCGGAATCGCTTATTACCATCAGAATGGCATGACACTGAAGGATCCTGAGACGATTTTTATTCAATTAGGGAATATTTTGTTCCATCCGATTATCACAGGTTTTCTGATTTCAGCTATTTTGGCCGCAATTATGAGCACAATTTCTTCCCAGCTGCTTGTGACATCAAGCTCTCTGGTAGAAGATTTGTATAAGTCGATGTTCAGACGCTCAGCTTCTGATAAAGAGCTGGTGTTTTTGGGCCGTATGGCTGTGCTTGTGATTTCTGTCATCGCATTATTCCTTGCTTGGGAGAAAAATAATACAATCCTTGGATTGGTAAGCTATGCGTGGGCGGGCTTCGGTGCATCATTCGGGCCGGTTGTGCTGCTCAGTCTGTTTTGGAAACGAATGACCAAATGGGGGGCACTCGCCGGCATGATTGTGGGAGCAGCAACTGTAATCATTTGGGCGAATGCCGGTCTTTCGGACTTTCTGTATGAAATCATACCTGGTTTTGCTGCGAGTCTATTAACTGTCTTTATCGTCAGTGTATTGACGCAAGCTCCGTCACAAGCTGTCGAAGACCAGTTTAAAGACTACCAAGATACAATGTCACAATAAAGATCGAAAGGAGGAGGAAGGGGCTATCCCTTTTTCCTCTTTTCTCCTTTTAAGCGGCCATTTTTTTCTTTTGGAAACAAACGTATTTTTTTCTATACAAAAAGCCCCCGTATGGATATGATTAAAGTAAAAAAAGTATAGGAGAAAAAGGTATGGAAGAGCTTTTAGAGAGAGTTTTTTCATTTTCAGATGTTGATAAGCTGATTGATTTTATCAGTTATGAACTGCAAAAACCAGTCATCCTGGAAAGCGCGGATTTCTTTTTGTTAGCCTATAATTCTTACTATATTAACCATTTTGACTCTGCCAACCAGCAGACTATTTTCTCAAAAAAATGTCCGGTTCAGATTTTTGAGAGGTTTTTGAAGGACGGAATCATTGAAAAACTGAAAACAGAACCTGAGCCTTTTCGCGTCAATAAAATTGAAAGCATTGGGTTAAACCAGAGGGTGGTCGTGAGTGCAAAGCACAAAGGGGAAGTCATGGGCTACATCTGGGTTCAGGAGCTGGACCAAAATCTGACGGAAGAAGAGCTCGATTTTTTGTATGAGACCTCTTTTCATGTCGGGAAAATCATTTATAAAACGAACAAATTGAAACAGGAAAAGGAAGAAAAAGCAGAGGATCTCATCAAACGGGCTATCTATCAGCAATTCACCTCTGAGAAGGACCTCAGAAGGGAAGCTGAAAAGATCAACACCGTGCTGCCTTCCATGTTTTCAGTTGTTATCCTGCACGCCGCAAATGGGGATGGGGAAGCGGTTGAGGATTTAAAGGAAAATATCAGGTCGTACCTGAATTTACGGGATAAAGTCAGTCATGTCTTAACGATCGAATCAAATATTGTCATCGTCGTAGCGAGTTTTTCCCAAAAAAGCTCCGTCTCCTCAGCAGCTTCTGAATTTATTAACAAGCTGTTAACACATTTTCACTTTCAAAAAATACCTACCCCTATTTATATCGGTATCGGAAACGAATATAATCACCTTCTCAAGCTTGGCAAGAGCTACACAGAAGCACTCGAAGTCATCAAAGCCGCAGAAATCACCGGCAATCAGGAAAACATTCCATATGAATATGCCAAACTCGGCATTTATCGCTATTTAGAAAGCATTGAACAGAAAAACGAACTTTTAGAATACGAGAATAAGGATTTGGCTTTATTAAAAGCGAAAGACGAAGAAAGCAGCACTGAGCTGCTCAAAACCTTGGAAATCTATCTCCTCAACAACTGCAAAACAAAACCAGCGGCTGAACAGCTGTTTATTCACCAAAATACATTGAATTACCGCATCAAACAGATTACTGAGATGACATCGATCGATTTAAGCGATTTCAGAACGCGATGCCAGCTCTATCTTGATTTGATGCTGATGAAAAAGAAATAAAAAAGAAACCAGTACTTGTACTGGTTTCGTCTTCATTTAAAATCCTCTGTAAACGTACGGGTCATCAGGCTTTTTAATGGTGTTCCAGTCGGTTACTTTCACAACAGGAAGAGTTGACTTGAATGGCTGGTAATATTCTGAGGCCAAAGTGCCTTTAATCTGAATCCATTCATCATCCTTGATGTTCATGTCCTTCGGAAACTCCACTAGCATCCCGTACACGCCGGAATCAGCGATACAGTGAATGACGCCAAACCTCAACACGAACAGCTGATTTTTGTTAATCGCGTTTCCTTTGTACGCAAATCCATGAAATTCAATCGTCCGTCCGAGAAATTCACCCGGATAGTTATAGATGGTTTCCATTCCTTTTAGGAAATCATCATCGGTCAGAGAAATCTCTTTTTTGCCGGAATACTTATTAAACAGCTGTTTCATCTGTTTGTCATAGCTGTCTTGCGCGTAATAAAGGCTGGCATCAGGCCGCAAATACTGTGTTTGGGAGTAATGATCTCCGCTCTCCATCGCCTTAAACGAGAACCCTTTTGTTTTGACAATCGATGAGTCAAGCGTTGCAATCGGGAAGAAAATGCCTGACACCAAAGGAAAAAGAAAAACAACATAAATCAAATAACGCTGATAAAATGGCTTGTTTTGCTCATGATCATGCTCGTGATCATGGCCGCACCCGCAATCATGGTCATGGTGATGCCCGCCTTTTTCAGGCGACTTGATAAATAGATATGCTTGGACGGCGGTCAGAATGGCCAGCAGGAAGATCGCAATAAAGGAAAGATAGGCATATTTCATATTGATATATTTTGTTAGATTTCCTGAGGCATGCAGATGATAAAAGAAAAACGTAAATCCCATCAGCACCAATAGACGAAACACCCAATCACCCCTTTACCAGTAGTGATCCCGCTAAAACAATCACGACAATGTATGTAATCAGCAGGAAAACAAATCGTTTTTTGAAGGCCGCAAGCATCATCAATAGATTCTTAATATCCACCATTGCCCCAAAGACGAGAAAGGCGATTAACGATCCTAATGAAAATGTGCTGCTGAAGGAAGACGCGATGAATGCATCAACTTCTGAACAAAGCGACAAGACAAATGCCAGACCCATCATCACGAGGGAAGAGGATACATCATTCTGCCCGATCGCAAGCAAAGTGGATGTTTTGACATACGTCTGCATGGCTGCTGCGATAAAGGCGCCGATGATTAAATATTTCCCCACGGAGAAAAATTCATCAATGGCATGACGCAAGGTCCCGCCCAGCTTTTGGAGCAAGGTGCCGTGATGATGATGGTGCCCAGGTTCGTCAGGCTTTAAAAGCTGGTTATCCTTAAATTGATAGGATAAGATGACCCCGATGATCAGCGAAACGGTGAGAGCCAGTCCGCCTCTGTAAAAGACCACGCTCCATCTATTTCCGAACGCAATAAAAGTAGAAAATAAAACGATAGGATTAATGATAGGCGCGGTCAGCATGAAAGCAACGCCCGCATGCAAAGGGACTCCCTTTAATAGAAGCCGCCTCGTAATCGGGATGATGCCGCATTCGCAGGCGGGAAATAAAACGCCGGCCAGCGCACCGAATAAAACGGCGAGAAAACGGTTTTTCGGCATGATTCTTGCAATCATTTCTTCAGAAACAAACATTTGAATGATTCCGGAAAGTATGACGCCAATCAGAATAAACGGAATGGCTTCTATTAAAATGCTGATAAAAATAGAATTCAGCTGAAGAAAAGATGATGGTGCTGTCACAATAAAACCTCCGCTCATGGTAAGCTGCCTCTCTTATGATACCAGAAAAAAAGGCACTGCTTGTTTGACGGAGGAGGGGAAAGGATCGTTTCACTTTGGTGGGGATTCTAAAAAGCCGAGTAGGATACTGTCTGTTTCAGCAGCTTCTTTTCCGAGCCAAATCAGGTGCCCCCATGAGTGAAGCAAACAGAGGGTGGCGTCACGAATGTGCTCTTTTGCATGATGTGCATGTGACAAGTCAACCAATCCATCATAAACACTTTGCATAATCAGCACAGGACATGAGATAGCCTGCAGTTCTTTCGAAGAGACAGCGGTTGTTTGTGACAAGTCAAGAAGAAATCCTTCACCCGAGCGCTGGCGGCTGTTCATTTTTCGAAAAGCTTCTATGTCGCTTTCATCCATCAAGGACTTGATTCGCTGAAACGGAAGCGTGCTGAATTGCGGGCTCATAGCACGAAATATCCAACGTGGAAAGGCGTTATTCAAAGAAGAAATCAGCTTCCATATCCACTTTTCCAGCGGTGGACGGAAGAGAATCCTCCCCAATTTATATTCAGTATCTTTTGGGGTGAGCCATTCTTTGGTGACCGCGGATTGCAAGGTCAATGTATTTACTCTTTCCGGATAATGTGAGGCAAAGCATATGCCGCTCGGCCCTCCTGCTGAGATGGCGATCACATGGACGCGTTCGAGTTGTAAATGATCTAATATATTCACATAAAAACGGCAGGCATCAGCAAGGATTTTTCCAATCTCTTTTGACGTTCGTCCGTAGCCGGGCCTTGAAGGCGTAATGATGGAATACCCCTGCTCAATCAGTGCTGTGTACCCGAATTCCTCGTAACAATTTGAATGGCCGCCATGCATGACAAGGATTGGGGTGCCCTTGCCTGTCACAGAATATTCTAGTGTACGGCCTTCGATAGTGATTGTTTCGACTCGTCTTTTCATTTGTTTCACCCAATTGTTTTTTGCCTATTATAGAGTTTTCAGCAATTGACCACAAGGAGAAGAAATGAATAAACAAAGGACCTTGAAATATGATATACTTTGTATTGATATTCATTCTCAATTAAAGTTGTTGATATAGATGTGAACGGGAGGCAGGACGGATGGCTGAGAATCAAGAGGTATATGACGTTACGATTATAGGCGGGGGGCCGATTGGGCTGTTTACTGCTTTTTACTGCGGGATGCGGGAGCTGAAAACAAAGGTAATCGAATTTTTGCCGAAGCTCGGAGGGAAAGTGTCTTTATTTTTTCCTGAGAAAATCATTCGCGATATCGGCGGCATACCGGGGATTGCGGGAAAGCAGCTGATCGAGCAGCTGAAGGAGCAGGCGGCGACGTTTGATCCTGATATCGTGCTGAATCAGCGTGTGACCGGGTTAGAACGCCTGAATGACGGCACCATTGTATTGACAGGTTCTGAAGGGGAAAAGCACTATACAAGAACTGTGATTTTGGCTTGCGGCATGGGCACGCTTGAGGTCAATGAGTTTGACAGCGAGGATGCAACTCGGTACGCGGGCAAAAATCTTCATTATGGAGTGGAGAAGCTTGATGCGTTTAAAGGGAAGCGCGTGGTGATATCAGGCGGCGGAGATACTGCCGTCGATTGGGCCAATGAGCTGGAACCGATTGCGGCGTCTGTGACTGTCGTTCATCGCCGCGAGGCATTCGGAGGAATGGAAAGCAGTGTGACGAAAATGAAGCAATCATCGGTGCGAGTGCTGACGCCTTATCGTCTGGAGCAGCTGAGCGGCAATGAGGAGCGCATCCAAAAAGTGACGATTTGCCATACGGAGTCTGGCCAGAGGGAAGAGATAGAGGTTGATGAACTGATCATTAATCATGGCTTCAAAATTGATCTCGGGCCGATGAAGGAGTGGGGGCTGGAGATTGAAGAAGGCAGGGTGAAAGCAGACAGACATATGCGGACGAATCTTCCGGGCGTGTTTGTGGCAGGGGACGCGGCTTTTTATGAAAGCAAGCTGAGATTGATTGCCGGAGGCTTTACCGAAGGCCCGACAGCGGTCAACAGCGCTAAGGCTTATTTGGACCCTAAGGCTGAGAATATGGCGATGTATTCAACCCATCATAAAAAATTGGTGCATAAATAAAACAGCCCTTGAGGAAAAGGGCTGCTTGCCATCAGCTGTGAAGGAGTTTTTTTTCCGCTTGTTGATTGTGGATGAAAGCAAACAATTCATCCTGTGCTTGGACGGCTGCGAATCCATAAGCGCCGGCAGCCGAATCATCGCCTATGCAGACGATAGGGGGGCGGCTTGCTGATGGTTCCGGTGAAATGCCAATTTGTTGTCCATTACTGATCAATTGCTGAACGGACAGCTTGTTCGGGCAAATGACCATGTGCAACGGGGATTCACTGATGGTGCGCTGAATCATGTGGGTGAACCGGTCGTCTATGACATTTTCATGAGTGATATAAAACGAACTGGACTCATGCGTCTGGACATTTTCCACTGCAGGGCGGCTCCCGACAACAAGGCGTTTTTCTGAATCAGGCTGAATGGCGGTGACAAGAAAACCCCGTTTTTCAAGCTCCGCCTTTGCTTGCTCAGTTGCTGCACTCAGTCGGGCTGTCAACTGGCGGATGTCGATTTTCTTAGAAGCCAGTGCTTTGAAAAATTCACAAACCGCACGGCGCGATGTGAAAAGTATGTCTTCAAAGCTGCCGATCTTTCGAAGAATGTCTTCATTGACGGGCATATTTTCAGTCCGCCACTTGGGCCATTCGATGACATCGGCGCCGGAATCACGCAGCCTGTCTGCAAGCGGGTCTTCATCCTCGCCATGAGTGACTATCATCATATGCCGGCCGATAAGTGGTTTGCTTTCAAACCAGCTGTGTGTTTGAAAGTTAACGATATCTCCGATGACGATAATCGCAGGGTTTGTTATCTGGTGCTCCTGAACTTTTTGCTGAATGTTCTCAAGCGTTCCTTTCACACTTCGCTGGCGGCCCCACGTTCCCCATTGGATGACAATGACAGGGACAGAAGGCGATTTTCCGTATGAAATGAGCTGCTGGCAAATATAAGACAAGTTCTTGACACCCATGTAAAAAACAAGGGTTTGAACGCTTCGGGCAAGCCCTTCCCAGTCAAGGTTCGGCGTGCCTTTTAATGATTTATCATGCGCTGTAATCATGGCAAAAGACGATGCGAAATCCCGATGCGTGACGGGGATGCCTGCATATAGCGGCGCTGCAATTCCAGAGGTGATTCCAGGCACCATTTCATAGCGAATGCCGTGCTCATGAAGAGCATCCGCTTCCTCGCCGACTCTGCCGAATACGCTCGGATCTCCGCCCTTCAAGCGAACGACGGTTGACCCATTTAATGCTTTTTCAACCAGCAGGGCGTTAATTTCTTTTTGTTTCATAAAATGGCGGTCTGGCAGTTTTCCGCAATAAATAAACTGGCAGTCCGGTGATGCAAATTCGAGCAGCCTCGGGTTGGCGAGCCGGTCATATAAAATCACATCTGCTTCCTCGAGCGCCTGTTTTCCTTTGATGGTGAGCAGCCCTGGGTCACCGGGTCCGGCTCCCACGAAATATACGATTCCGTTCTTCATGATCATGTCATCCTTCCGTCACTGTAAAAAATGAAGGACCACTAGAAAAGTGATCCGGTCTTTTGATCAATATACGAGATAAACATGTTCTCCTTCGATCAGTGTTTCGTATGTTTTGACGCATCCGTGGTCAGGTTCTTGAACGATCCCGTCTTCTAGGGAGATTTTCCAGTCGTGCATCGGGCAAAAAACATATTCGCCGCTGACGATGCCTTCTGCCAGAACGCCGCCCTTATGCGGACAGCGGTTTTCGATGGCGCGGATGCTTCCGTTTGAAAGCTTGAAGACTGCAAGCTCCTTATCTTCAATATACACTGTTTTGCCTAATTGTTCAGGCAATTCTCCAATTTTTCCGATACATACTTTTGTTACGTCTTTGTTTACCATGTCCATTCCTCCTTAATGTTTGTTTTTGTCATTATGATGTGGTGACGACATTTTCAAATAATTCTTTAGAAGTTTGTTTATCCTCTAAAAAGTCTTTCCACGGATCCTTGTGGACAGAGAGTGTTTCATTCATTCTGTCGTTCAGCTCCTGTCGCTTTTTAGGATCGTTTAACACGGACTGGACATGGGATAAACCGACGCGCTCAAGCCATGCGGATGTACGCTCCAGATAGTTTGCAGTTTCCCGGTAATATTGCAGGTAAGCGCCTGCGTATTCTAACACTTCTTCATTTGTTTTTACCTTCATCAGCAAATCGCCGGCACGCAAATGGGTTCCGCCGTTTCCGCCGACATAAAGCTCCCAGCCTCCGTCGATGCCGACTACGCCAAGGTCCTTAATGCCGGATTCCGCACAGTTTCGCGGGCAGGCAGACACGGCCATTTTGACTTTATGAGGCGTGTGCAGCCCTTCGAATTTTTTCTCAAGTGCAATGCCCAGTGCCATGGAGTCTTGTGTGCCGAAGCGGCAGAATTGCTCGCCTACGCATGTTTTGACTGTCCGAAGTGTCTTTCCGTACGCGTAGCCTGATGGCATATCAAGATCTTCCCATACCTTCGGAAGGTCTTCTTTTTTCACACCGATAAGATCAATTCGCTGTCCGCCTGTCATTTTCACGAGCGGGATCTCATATTTGTCGACGACATCAGCGATTTTGCGCAAATCTGTAGAGTTGGTCACGCCGCCGTACATCCGAGGAACGACTGAGTATGTTCCGTCTTTTTGAATATTGGCGTGCATTCGTTCATTAACAAAGCGGGATGTCCGTTCATCCTCGTATTTGGTTGGATTGATCATGCCTAAGTAGTAGTTCAGAGCCGGACGGCATTTGGAACAGCCTTCTGGCGTTTTCCAGCCGAGCACATTCATGACTTCTCTTGTATGTGACAGCCCTTTGGCTTTGATTTCTTCTACGACCTCATCTCTCGACAATGTGGTGCAGCTGCAAATGGCTTCTTTTTGCGCTGACGCATCAAAGTCTGATCCGAGCGTATGCTGGAGGATTTCTTCTACGAGCGGCTTACAGCCTCCGCATGAACGGGATGCACCGGTGCATGCTTTGATCTCGTCCGTTGACGAGCAGCCCTTTTCCTGTATGGCTTGAATAATCGCACCTTTTGACACGCCGTTGCAGCCGCAGATGATTTCATCGTCGCTCATCGCTGCGGTAATGCTTGTGCCTGCTTCTTGGTCGAGAGGCTGTAAGATTGATATTTTTGAGGTTTCAGAGATATCGGCTTCTTTTTGAATCATAGAAAACAGGCGGTTGCCCTCGCTGCTGTCGCCGAATAAAACAGCACCGACAATTTGGTTGCCTCTCAGGACGATTTTTTTATAGATGCCGTCCTGCTCATCAAAGACTTTAATCGCTTTTTTCTCCTCTGATTCGTTAAAGTCACCGGCAGAGAAGACTTCGACGCCTGATACCTTTAACTGTGTAGAGAGAACAGAACCTTCATACGGTTTTGTGTCGATGCCGCAAATATGCTTCGCCAGCACTTTTGCTTGTTCATAGAGCGGCGCCACAAGCCCGTAGGCGATTCCGCGGTGCTCAGCACATTCGCCAACCGCGTAAATGTGCGGGATTTCCGTCTGCATATAATCGTTGACGATGATACCGCGGTTAACCGGAATGCCGCTCTCGGCGCCGAGCGTTGTATTTGGGCGGATGCCGACAGCCATGACGACCAAATCAGCTTCAATGCTTGTGCCATCCTTGAAACGGAGGCCTTCGACACGATCGTCACCAACAATTTCTTCGGTTTGCTTTTCAAGTAAAAAGGTCATCCCTTGTTTTTCTAACTCGTTTTGCAGCAGGCGTCCTGCCGTTGCATCAAGCTGGCGCTCCATCAGGAATGGGGCGAGGTGGATGACGGATACTTCCATGCCGAGATTCAGCAGTCCGCGAGCGGCTTCCAAACCAAGAAGTCCTCCGCCGATGACGGCTGCTTTTTTATATTGTTTTGACGCGGCGAGCATTGTGTCTGTATCTTTTATATCCCGGAAAGCTGTGACGCCTTTTTTGTCTGCTCCCGGAATCGGAAGGATAAAAGGGACAGAGCCTGTCGCCAGGATTAATTCGTCGTAAGGCTGGATTCTGTCTGAGTCTGTGATGACTGTTTTGTTTTCTGTATCTACTTTGATGACCGTTTCATTTGTATACAATTGAATGTTGTTTTCTTCGTACCAGTCCCAATCGTTTAACGTAATATCTTTAATATCTGTATCGCCTTGAAGCACTTTTGACAAAAGGATTCGATTATAGTTGGGATGCGGTTCGGCACCAAAAATTGTGATCTGAAACTCGTCTTTAGCAACACTCAGTATCTCTTCAATGGCCCTTACCCCGGCCATTCCATTACCAACAAGAACTAGCTGTTTTTTTCCCATCAGATGATCCGCTCCTTATCAATGTTTTTTCCAGCGTAGCACAGCAAAAAGGAATATTTAAGATACATGTTATAAAATGTAACAAAATATACGAAAAGTTCTAAAAATTTTATGAAAAATTTAAATAGGTCTGATTCGGACGGCGCATACCTTAAAACCGGGCATTTTACAGGCTGGATCTAAGGCCTCCCCGATTAAATCATTCACATTTTGAGCGTCTGCCCAATGAATGGGAACAAAAACGGTATCCTTTCTGATTTGTTCTGATAATTTGCTGCGGACGGTGATGCTTCCCCGCGGAGATTCTATTTTTACCAGTACACGGTCCTCGATATTGTAGGTCGCTGCTGTTTGCGGATGGATTTCCATAAACGATTCAAAATGTCTCGCGGCCAGGGCGGCGCTTTTTCTTGTTTGAACGCCTGTTAAGTAGTGAGACATGACGCGGCCTGTCGTTAAATAAAGCGGATAATCGGCTGTCGGCTTCTCTTTTGGCACAGGCGGTTCATTTGGAATTACACTTAATGCCGCTTTTTGATCCGGATGAGCAAATGATTCTGTAAACAAGCGCCCGGTTCCGGGATGATCAGGTTCCGGACATGGCCAGTGAATGCCGCCTTCACGTCTTAGCCTCTCATATGTGATGCCTGAATAATCGGCGATCCCTCCTCGGCTCGCTTCTCTTAATTCATTAAAAATATCCTCCGCTGACGTGTAAGAAAAGTAGCGGCCTTTGCCGAGAACGGATGCGAGATCACAAATGATCTGCCAATCATGCTTTGCTTCGCCGGGACATGGCCGGCTTGCTTCTCTTAATGTCACGCGTCCTTCTACATTTGTCATGGTGCCCTCATCTTCTAAATAAGAGGAGGCTGGCAAAATCACATCTGCGTATTCCGCAGTCTCTGAAATAAACAAATCGATTGCGACAAAGAATGTTAGTTTTCTTAGGGCTTTTTTCACGAGATTCGCATTTGGGCTGGAGACAGCAGGATTGGAGCACGTGAGGAACAGTCCTTTAATGTCGCCGTCATGGATTTTTTCCATCATTTCATAGGCTGAGACACCTTTTCGCGGCAGATCATCCTGATGAATTCCCCACACTTTCGCAATATGTGCCCGGTGTTGCTCATTTTCGATAGATCGGTAGCCCGGAAGCTGATCGGCTTTCTGGCCATGCTCTCTTGCACCTTGCCCGTTGCCTTGTCCGGTGATCGCTCCGTAACCTGAGTAAGGCTTGCCGATTTTTCCTGTGATCAGCACCATGTTTAAGAAGCCTTTCACAGCCGCTGTTCCATCGGTTTGCTGTTCAATCCCGCGGGCTGTAAACAGCATGCCGGACGTTTCCTTTGCAAACTTTACAGCAGCTTTTCTTATATGCGCCAGCGGGACACTCGTCTGTTCAGCGATGTTATTCAGGTTCAACGAGTCAGTATGCTGCTTCAGCTCCTTGAATCCATTTGTTCGTGATTGAATGAAATCCTCGTTTATGAGCTGCTCGTCAATGATGATTTTGACGAGACCGTTGGCAAGGGCGGCGTCTGTGCCGGGTTTTATTTTCAGATGAAGATCGGCGATTTTTGTTGTCGCTGTTTCACGCGGATCAATGGCAATGATGTAAGCTCCGTTTTCTTTCGCTTTTTCAAAATACGGCATCATTGTAGGCTGGCATTCCGCAATATTGGTGCCGGCCAGAATGATCACACGGGTGTGGGGAATGTCTGATAAGGGATTCGTTAGGCCTCTGTCCGCGCCGAATGTTTGGTTGGCTGCGGTTGCGGCGGCGGACATACAAAGCCGCCCGTTGTAGTCAATGTATTTGGTCTGTAAGCCCACTCGTGCGAATTTCCCCAACAAATACGCCTCTTCATTTGTTATCGAGGCGCTTCCGTATACAGCCATGGCGTCATGGCCGTGTTCTGTTTGGATCGTTGTCACTTGTTCTTTGATGTAATTCAGTGCTTCTTCCCAAGAAACAGGCATAAACTCGCCGTTTTTTTTTAGCAGCGGGTGGGTGATGCGAGAGGAGTTCAACGCATGCTGGTGAGCATTCATGCCCTTCATGCAGAGACGGCCCTTTGTCGTAGGATTGTCAATCCCAATCGCTGTGTACTTTTTCCGTGTGACGATGGTTTGTTCCACGAGCTGCATTTTGCACTGCATGCTGCAAAACGGGCATTGGGTGTCATACGTTTTTTCTGATTGGATGTCTTGCTGTTTATCGCGGAAATATCTAAGCAGTCGTTCGGTCAAAATGCCTCATCCTTTCTTATGTGCGCCAGCCTCTATAGGCGGATTTTGAATCAGTGACAGGTCTGTATGAAGGCTTTCCAGCAGCTGTGTCCTTAGGTCTTCTTCAAATAGCACTTCTCTGATATGAACGATTCCGAGACGGTCCATCCACTGATGAACGGCTTCTAAGTAATGAGCTGTTTCACGATAATACTGGATCATTCCTTTGATCATGCCGACAGTTTTTTCTGCGTTGTCTGTCACGCAAAACAGGGCTCCGGAACGGGCATGAGTTCCGCGGATGCCGCCGATGTATATGTCCCAGCCAGCTTGTGTCCGAACCGCGCCGACATCCTGCAGGGCGGCATCGGTGCAGTCTGTTTCACATGATAAGCTGATAGAAATGGGAGCGGGGAAGGAAAGCGTCTCAAGGTGTCTTTCGATTTGGGCTGCCAGCTGCTGAATGAATCGATTTTGCCCGCATGTACATGCTTTGATGCTTTGCAGCGTGTGCCGGAATTCATTGGTGGAAACGGGCATCTTCAGGTCTTTTTTTATGTTCGGGAGATCCGCAGATTTGATCCCCGAAAGCTTCAGTCTTTGGCTGTGAGTGATGGATACGTCAGGGATGCTGTATGCCTCAATGATGTTGGCGATGTTTCTTAACTGCTCCGCGTTTGTCCGCCCGCCGTACATTTGCGGAATCAGAATGCATGTGTCCTCAGCGGCTGGCTCAGGCTGAACAAAACCTGGGTACAGCATTTCCAGGTAGTATTGAATCGCAGGAACACAAGTACTGCATCCGTTTTTCGTTTTCCACCCAAGCTTGTTCATTGCTTCTGCCGGATCAGTGAATGGCCTGCGTTGAAGCTCAGCGATGATGTCGTCTTCCGTAAAATCGGTGCAGCCGCAAAATGAAGGTGTGCCTGCGGGCTCCGTATAATATTCGCTGCTTGCCATATATCTCAAGAGTTCTTCAACAAGCGGTTTGCACCCTCCGCAGGAGCCTGATGCTTTGGTACAGTGCTTGATTTCCTCAAGAGTTGTTAAGTTTTTCGTGTGCACCGCTCCTTCAATCGCGCCTTTTGTCACTGAGTTGCATTGGCAAATCGTTTCACTGGAAGGCATGGATTCAAATAAAGTGCCGCTTTTCTGCGGTTCGATGATCTGCTTTTTGACAATGGAGATGTCTCGTTGTTTCAGTAAGCTGTCGAGAAGCCGCTGCTTATCACGGGTGTCTCCGAATAAAATAACGCCGGCCAGCTTGTCATCCTCAAAAAGTGCTTTTTTGTAAATGCCAGCTTGTTCGTCGTAAATATTGATGCTCGTCGTGTGTTCATCCTCTTGAATTTTTCCTGCTGACCACACATCGATTCCAGCTATTTTTAATGCCGCAGCTGAGGCTGAGCCTTGATATCCCTCACATGGAACGCCGCAAATATGTTTGGCGAGAACGTTTCCCTGCTCATAAAGCGGTGCCACCAATCCGTACACCGTTCCGTTATGCTCGGCGCATTCGCCAACGGCGTAGACATTCGGTTCGCTTGTCTGCATGCAGTCATTCACGATGATCCCGCGGTTCACTTCGATTCCAGCGGATACAGCCAATTCAATATTCGGTCTAACGCCAGCCGCCATCACAATCAGGTCTGCTTTTAGTGAAGCGCCATCTTTAAAATGGATTCCGTCTGCCCGCGTGGTGCCGGAAATGGAGACGGTGTCTTTCTCCAAAAGAAAGGTTAAGCCTTTTTGTTCCAGCTTCGTTTGCAGCAGCCGCGCTGCAGTTTGATCGAGCTGTTTTTGCATAATGCCGGCGGAGTGGTGAATGACGCTGACATCCATGCCGAGCCGCTGTAAACCGATTGCAGCTTCCAGTCCTAATAAGCCGGCTCCGATCACCGCCGCCTTTTGATAGCGCTCGGCCATCTCCATCAGCGCTTGGCAGTCTTCTATTGTCCGAAATCCATAGACGCCTTCTTTGTCTGCCCCGGGGATAGGGAGAATATAAGGGGAGGAGCCTGTTGCAACAATGAGTTTGTCATACGACAGGATGCGCTTGCGATCCGTTATGATGCGCTGCTGATCTTTATCAATTTGAATAACCGTTTCGCCTGTGTAAAGCGTAATCCCGTGCTTGTCATACCAAGCCTTGCTGTTCAGTGTAATGTCATCGAGTGACGCTTCACCCTGCAATACAGAGGATAAGAGAATGCGATTGTAGTTGGGATGCGTTTCGCTTCCGAAAATGACAATCTCAAACATGTGGCGATTCAGCTTTACTATTTCTTCAATACAGCGAATACCGGCCATGCCGTTTCCTGCTAACACCAACCTTTGTTTCTTCATGTATCAGACCTCCTTTGACGCGGCTCGTAAGTTTTCTCCTATTAAAAATTATGTCACAATGCATTGTTAACGCATTAAACGTGTCATAAAAACTAACACATGTCTTTTCCAGAAAATAATGGTCCTATATCCTTGATTCAGAAAATGTAAAATAATGAGGGTCAAGAAAGGGGAATCTTATGAAGCTGTCGGAACTGAAAACTAGCGGTCATCCACTCACTTTGCTCTGTTCCTTTTTATATTTTGATGTCAGTTTTATGATATGGGTGATGCTTGGGGCGCTGGGTGTTTATATTTCTCAGGATTTTGGCCTGTCTCCTTTTGAGAAAGGGCTTGTCGTGGCTGTGCCGATTTTATCTGGATCTGTGTTTCGTATCATTCTGGGTATTTTAACGGACAGAATCGGACCGAAAAAAACGGCAGTGATCGGGATGCTGGTGACAATGATTCCGCTGCTGTGGGGGACATTTGGCGGCCGTTCACTTACTGAGCTGTATGCCATCGGGATTCTGCTTGGCGTAGCTGGGGCAAGCTTTGCCGTTGCGCTGCCAATGGCAAGCCGCTGGTATCCGCCTCATTTGCAGGGGCTTGCGATGGGGATTGCCGGCGCGGGAAACAGCGGCACGTTGTTTGCAACCCTGTTTGGCCCTCGTCTGGCAGAGCAGTTCGGCTGGCACATTGTTATGGGAATTGCGCTTATTCCATTATTGATCGTCTTTATTCTTTTTGTCTCCTTGGCTAAAGATTCTCCTGCACAGCCGGCTCCGCAGCCGCTCAAAAGCTATCTTCATGTGTTCGGGCAAAAGGAAACATGGTTTTTCTGCCTGCTGTATAGCGTCACATTTGGCGGATTTGTCGGGCTCTCAAGCTTTTTATCCATTTTCTTTGTTGATCAATACCAGCTGTCAAAAATTCACGCAGGGGACTTCGTTACATTATGTGTGGCGGCAGGGAGCTTTTTCAGGCCTGTCGGGGGTTTGATTTCGGATCGCGTCGGCGGCACGAAAGTTCTTTCTGTATTGTTTGTCATCGTGGCACTGTGTATGGCCGGAGTCAGCAGCCTGCCGTCCCTCTCAATGGTCATTGTTCTATTGTTTGTCGGAATGATGGGGCTCGGAATGGGCAACGGCGCAGTATTCCAGCTCGTGCCGCAGCGTTTTCGCAAAGAAATTGGCATGGTGACGGGAATCGTCGGTGCGGCCGGAGGTATCGGAGGTTTTTTCCTGCCGAACATCCTAGGATCTCTCAAACAGATGACAGGCACATATGCTATCGGTTTTATCACGTTTTCCTGTATCGCGCTGCTGGCGTTTGCACTCGTGCTTGCCGCAGGCTATTACTGGCGGAAAAGCTGGAGCGCGGAAAGCAGCCCGGCGGATGTGTAGGTTTTTGACGGACACGCGTTTGTGCGTGTCTTTTTTATTTTCTCTTGATTTTCATCAGTGAACCGATCAGAATAAATAGTAATTATTACGATTTGTTAGCGAGAGGAGTTTTCTGAATGAATCAACACATGCTGCTCCCGAAAAAAACGGAGCGTCTTCAATACTTTGGGTCGGTCAGTCCGGCCAAGGGTGAGAAACCAGTGGAAAAAGAGAAAATGAAGGACCTGCAAAATATCAGGAAGGATTATTTTTTTGACATTCAGCATGTAGGTGTCGCGAATGTGTCCCATCCAGTCACAATCACTTCTGCCATGGCGCCTGCCGAGCAAACAACGGCCGCGAACTTTATTATGACTTGTGATTTGCCGAGAAATCAAAAGGGGATAAACATGAGCCGGTTAACAGAGCTGCTCCAAGTCTATCATCAAAACGGCTGGATTCTCTCATTTTCCTCCCTTCAGCAATTTACGAAAGAGCTTGCAGAAAACATGGACGCATCCTCTGCTTCAGTTGAAGTGAGGTTTCCATGGTTTTTCGAACGAGAAAGTCCGAAGCTTGAGAAAGCAGGTCTGATGCATGCTGACATATTCATGTCTGTTACGTATCGTGAAGATCAGCCGTTTAAACAGCGTGCCGGCATCTCAGCTAAAGTAACGACTCTGTGCCCTTGTTCCAAGGAAATTAGTGAATACAGTGCCCATAATCAGCGGGGAACGGTCAATATTTGGACTGATATTCACCCGGCTGCATCGCTGCCAAGTGATGTTAAAGCTGATTTGCTTCACGTCGCAGAATCAAATGCCTCTGCGAGACTGCATCCGGTATTGAAGCGCCCTGATGAAAAAGCGGTGACGGAAACGGCCTATGAGAATCCGAGGTTTGTTGAGGATCTCGCCCGGCTGATTGCTGCGGATTTGTTTGAGCTTGAATGGGTGTCAGCCTTTGAGATTGAATGCCGGAATGAAGAATCAATCCATCTCCACGATGCCTATGCGAAGCTGTGTTTTTCAAAGGAAGTGGATAGAATATGAAACTCTCATTATTCATTGTTGCCGTTTTTATGCCAGCATGCCTGCTGTCAGCCTGCTCCGATCATGCGGAAGAACACGCAAGTGCCGATAAAAAGAAAACGGCAGAGCACGTAACGTCCGATCAAAAGACAGAAAAAACTAGCATCGATTGGACAAAACCATCGGGCGGTAAATACCCGGATATCAAGCAGAAACATGTCTGGATTGATGTGGACGTGAAAGAACAGAAGGCTTACATCAAAGAAGGAAGTAAAACTTTATATACAATGATTGTCTCGTCAGGACTGGATCAAACAAAGGATGATGCTACGCCAAAGGGCACCTTTCATATAGAGCCTGAACGGGGAGAATGGTTTTTCTCCGAAGGATACCAGGAAGGCGCGGAATATTGGGTATCATGGAAAAACCATGGAGAATTTCTATTTCATAGTGTGCCAATGACAAAGGATCAAAAAGTCATCAAAGCTGAAGCAGCAAAACTAGGAACGAAAGCATCTCACGGGTGTATCAGGCTGACCATCCCGGATGCGAAATGGATATATGAAAATATCCCTGAACATACAAAAGTGGTGATCAACTGAATTGAAAGCTGTTGACAAAAAGGAAAAAAGACCATACAATTCAAATCGTAACAATTACGTTTTGTGATAAATGGGTTATCATTGGCTGTGCATCCGTGAGAAACAGAAAGACATTGATTAAGGATCTTGTTGTCGGCAAGGGGAAGAGATTTGCGATGGGGAAAAGGATTAAACGCGGTTGGAGCCTTTACTGATTTAGCAATCGGGCGGCAGCAAGAAATGTTTTCGGAGCGCGAAAAGCTGCTTACACCATTGCTTATACGGCGAAGCATAAAATTTAAATCGTAATCGTTCTATTTTAAAGGGAGGATATCATGATGAAAAAAATTCCGGTTACCGTACTGAGCGGCTATCTCGGTGCGGGAAAAACAACGTTGTTGAACAGCATTCTGCAGAATCGCGAAGGCTTAAAAATAGCGGTCATTGTAAACGATATGAGCGAGGTGAACATTGACGCAGGCTTGGTTAAGCAGGAAGGGGGCCTTTCCAGAACAGATGAAAAGCTTGTGGAAATGTCAAACGGCTGCATTTGCTGCACGCTTCGCGAAGACTTATTAATAGAGGTTGAGAAGCTGGCAAAGGACGGACGGTTTGATTATATCGTCATCGAATCGACAGGAATCAGCGAACCGATCCCGGTGGCCCAGACTTTCTCTTATATCGATGAAGAGATGGGAATCGACCTGACAAAATTCTGTCAGCTGGATACGATGGTGACAGTGGTGGATGCCAACCGTTTTTGGCATGATTATCAGTCTGGCGAAAGCCTTCTGGACCGCAAAGAGGCATTGGGGGAAGAGGATGAAAGAGAAATCGCCGACCTCTTGATCGATCAAATTGAATTTTGCGATGTACTGATCTTAAATAAATGTGATTTGGTCAGCGAGCAAGAGCTCGAACAGCTTGAAAACGTTCTACGCAAACTGCAGCCTAGGGCCAAATTCATACGTTCTGTCAAAGGAAATGTAAAACCGCAGGAGATTTTACATACAGGGCTATTTAACTTCGAGGAAGCGAGCGGATCGGCCGGCTGGATTCAAGAGCTGACGGCAGGCCATGCGGAACATACCCCGGAAACAGAAGAATACGGTATCTCTTCATTTGTGTATAAGAGACGTTTGCCGTTTCATTCTACACGATTTTACCGTTGGCTGGATCAAATGCCAAAGAACGTGGTACGTGCCAAAGGAATCGTCTGGTGCGCATCTCATAACAACCTTGCTTTACTGATGTCGCAAGCAGGTCCGTCGGTTACGATTGAGCCTGTATCATATTGGGTGGCGGCGCTGCCAAAGCTTGAGCAGGAGCAAGTCAAACAGCAAGAGCCGGAAATGTTGGCGGAGTGGGACCCTGAATTTGGCGACCGCCTAACGCAGTTAGTGTTTATTGGAACTGATCTGGATGAAGAAGCGATCACGAAAGAGCTTGATCAATGCCTGCTGACTGAGTATGAATTTGATTCCGACTGGTCGCTGTTTGAAGACCCATTTAAATGGAAACTGAATCAATAGAAAAAAGCCGTCCCCTGGGGAGCGGCTTTTTTAATGAAACGTTTGTTTAAACATAATGAGCGTATTTTTTCTCAAGGATATTCTGAAAGGTTGCGGCAATTGAGCAGATGGCCCAATAAATGAGAGCGGTCAGAATATACATGGTCATGTAATCAAACTCTCTGCCTCCGATGATTTTCGCATGCTGGAGCAATTCCG
Source organism: Bacillus sp. JS (assembly GCF_000259365.1). NCBI lineage: Bacteria > Bacillati > Bacillota > Bacilli > Caryophanales > Bacillaceae > Bacillus > Bacillus sp. JS. The sequence continues at coordinate 361,757 of NC_017743.1, forward strand.
GCACTGTAATCATTGCAGCGAGAGATGACGCTTTGATTAAGTCGAGCAATACATTGGCAAGCGGAGGCAGCGCAATACGTATCGATTGCGGCAAAATGATGCCCCTCATCGTCTGCCAATAGGAAAGGCCCAGCGAGGATGCCGCCTCCCATTGTCCTTTATCAACGGATGAAATGGCTGAACGGTTAATTTCCGCAATGTAGGCGGCACTGTTAAGGCTAAAGCCGATTAAGGCAGCCGTGACAGCGGAAAATTCAATGCCGATGTATGGAAACCCAAAATAAAGGATAAACAAAATCACCAAAATCGGAACGCCCCGCATAAATGAGATATAGAGCTTCGCCGGCCATCTTAACAAAGCAAGCTTAGACATTCTGGCGAGTGATATGAACAGGCCGATCACAGTTCCTGCAAACATGCTTACAAAAGAGATGAGCAGTGTATACCCAATGCCTTTTATGACATAAGGAAACGATTCAATGGCCAGCTTCGTGTTGAAAATATATTCCCACTGAATGCTATTGATCATGGCGTCCGATTACAAATCAACGTCCTGAACGTCGACATTCAGTTTCTTTGATACATCTGCTTTATTGAAGAATTGCTTCGACAGCTTAGTCAAAGTGCCATCCTTGCTCATTTCCTTCAATGTTTCATTCATCTTTTTCTGAAGTGCCGCATTGCTTTTTTTCATGACAAGCGCCTGTTTGTTCGGCATGTACTTGATGTCAGGATGGATCATAATGTTGAGATCCGGGAATGCTGCGAGCGCGAGTGTCTGCAGGTAATAGTCGTTTAAAATGACATCAGTGCGTCCGTTGGCGACATCTTTTAAATATTGCTCATTCGTCGCATTATCATAAATCACTTCTTTGGCGCCGTATTTTCTCGCGACATCCATGTAGACGGTGGTAGCAGCGCCAGCCGCTTTCTTCCCTTTCAAATCCTTAAGCGTTTTAATCCCTGATAAATCGTCTTTACGGACGATTGCCGTGCCGTATGAATATTTATATGGAGTAGAAAATGCGAACTTCTTCTCGCGGTCCTTCGTCACATCGATGTCATTCGCGGCTGCGTCAACCTGTCCGCTGTTCACCGCTGTCAGCATCCCGTCAATACCCATCTCCTTGAACTCAACCTTCAGCCCCAATCGTTTTGCAGCTTCGCGAACGACTTCAACCTCGTAGCCCGTCAGCTTATCGGAGCCAGAGTCGGTATCGTGATAAGAAGTAGGATAGAGCGTACCTGATGTAGCGACTACGATTTTCCCTTTATCCTTAATCTGCTCCCAGCCTGTATCCTTGGAATCGGCTTCATTTTTGCCGGAACAGGCTGCCAATATAAGAAAGAAAGCCATTGTGAAACTGAATATAACGGCTTTGGATTGCTTGAATGATTTCACCTATAGTTCCCCCAATCTGTTAATCAACTAAAAAGATAGCATTGAACATAAGGGGTTGCAATATGTTGATGACGTTTTCAAAAAGTTCGAATTGTGTATACAAAAGGCATGGGTGGGTGTTTAAAAGCGGCTATGAAGGGAAGAGGTGATGAAAAAAGGAGTTGTTCAAGGATGAATGCCAGACGTATCAAGGAAACGCATGTTAAAGGAAGGATGCAGCAGATCCGTCATTCATCTATGCCAATACCGTAAGAAATGGTCAAGAGGCATGAAAGCGATCTTCAGAATAAATTAAGTCTTGCTGATGCCCCTAAGGCATATGATATATTCGATGAGAAAGAAAATGGAAACATTTAAACCATAATGGGGGAGTCAAATGAATATTTACAGACCAGCCGGATTTTGGATCAGACTTGGAGCTGCATTGTTAGATTACATTATAGTCTCGGTACCTCTTTTGCTGATCTATTGGCTGATTACAGGAAAAGACCCGAACGACAGCATGTTCATCAGCTTGGTTGTTCTGCTGTACTCTATGCTGTTGCCAGTGTTTTGGCGCGGCTACCTTATCGGAAAAAGAATCTGCGGAATCAGAATCGTAAAAAAAGACGGATCACAAGTCAGCCTGTTAACAATGTTTTTACGAGTTATTGTTGGCGGCCTTGTTTACGGTATAACCTTCGGACTTGGCTTGATCGCCAGCCTGATTCTGATTGCCGTACGAGAAGACAAACGAACCCTGCATGATTTAATCGCGGGAACGTATGTCACGTACGCGTCACCCGGTGAAGAAGAACTTTATACTGACGAAGAGATTAGAAAGAGCGAATAATATTCGCTCTTTCTATTTTTATGCATAAAAAATACAATGCAGCAAAACATATGAAAAATAGGATTGGAGGAATAAACTGGATGAAACGAATAACCATCAACGTGATCATAATGTTCATTGCCGCGGCTGTCATTTCTCTGACCGGTATAGCTGAAGCCGCTGAAAAACAGCAGCAGCCTCCCGCAAATGTCACACTGACAGATCAGCAAAAGAAAGAGATTGAAAAAATGGAAGCAGAGATTCTAAAAAAACGCAAAGACGTGATCTCAAAGTATGTACAATACGGCGTACTGCCTAAAGAAAGAGGAGAATATATTAAAAATCATATGGACAAACACTTTGAAATGATGAAACAAAACGGTTTTGTTCCAAAGCCCCATCCCCATCCGCATAAATTTGAAAAAAGACATTAAGACGGTAAGCATCCAATGGGAATTGGGTGCTTTTTTATTGTTAAAGGTTGCAAAATGAAATTTCCGAAAAATACATCGTTTAAATTGATTATATCTTATGATAAGATATAAATGAGGTGTATAAAGATGGAAACGGACTTCATAGCAAAACTTAATCAGCAGTGGACAGAAATTTATTATTTATTACATTATCAACATAAGGATAATATTTCTCACCAAGCAATACGAATCATGCAACATATCGAAAAGCAAGGTGAGGCAACAATAGGAGCTTTGGCTGAATACTTGTCTGTCTCACACAATACAGCGTCTGAGCATATTAAACGTTTGATTCAAAAGGGATTTATAGCTAAACGGCGAAGTCAGCAGGATGAACGAAAAGTTTTCGTTTTCTTAACGCAAGAAGGAAGAGCTGTTCTTGAACAGCATACACAGCTAGATAAAGAGAAATTGAAAGAAATAATTGAACGAATGAGCACATCAGAAAAGGAATTAGTTGAACAGGCATTTGAACTATTGAGTAGGAAAGCTAAACAATGGCAGTTTTAAGTAAAGTAATCATCTCTGCGTTGATTATCGGTTTTGTTACTGAAATATCAAAAAGACATCCGACCTATGGAGGGATCATTGCCGCTTTGCCCTTGGTCAGTTTATTAAGCCTTTTTTGGATGCAGTTACAAGGTGAAAAAACAGCTCAATTAAGTCAATTTGCATCTGGTGTGCTTACAGGAATCCCAGCTACAGTTTGTTTACTAGCTATTTTGGCTTTTTTGCTGAAAATTCATGTGCCGTTTTGGTTTGCATTATGTGTTGGAATACTAGGATGGGCTATGTTTTTATGGATGCAGAAGATCTTTCTCAATATATTATTTAACTGAGTATAGAAAGGAGATGCTATGTTTTTAAAAAAGGTTACTCTTCTTCGAGATAAGATTTTGGACTTTGACAGATTTCCTTTTACTATCCCGGCTATAAGTCAATTAAATGACATCTTATTTACTAGCCAAGTGACTTTTTTTGTGGGGGAAAATGGGTCTGGAAAATCTACTTTGCTTGAAGCGATAGCAGATAAGTGTGAATTCAATACAGCGGGTGGAAGCCGAAATAATGTCTATGAATTACAGGAGTCAGATTCCCATTTAGGAGATTACATACGTTTATCTTGGCTTCCAAAGGTAACAAATGGCTTCTTCTTAAGAGCTGAAGCGTTTTATCATCTTTCTCTTCATCTGGATGAAATGGAATTAGATGCTCCTCAGCCCTACCGTTCCTATGGAGGGAGACCGCTACACAAACAATCACATGGAGAGTCCTTTATGTCTCTATTCCGTCATCGTTTTAAAGAGAAAGCGATTTATCTTTTAGATGAGCCAGAAGCAGCACTTTCTCCAGCTAGGCAGCTAGCTTTTTTGAGAGTTATACATGATTTGGTGAAGGGCGGAAAGGTACAAATGATCATTGCGACTCATTCCCCTATCCTGCTGGGCTATCCCAATGCTAATATTTTAAGCTTTGATGATGGAAGAATACATCATATTGAATATGAGAATACAGAACATGTTCAATTAACACGATATTTTCTTGGACAAAGAGAAAAAATATTAGCTGAACTGTTCCGCGACTAAGATCGAGTTGATCTGAAACGCGTTTCATAGCCTATGATAGGTTTATCAAATCATTCAGGAGTGATAAACACTATGATTCACCAGCATCCAGAATCTTTTCCGAAACATTTTTTGTGGGGCTCTGCTTCTGCAGCGTACCAGATTGAAGGCGCTTGGAATGAAGATGGCAAAGGCCCTTCTGTTTGGGATGTATTTACGAAAATACCGGGCAAAACGTTTAAAGGAACCAATGGAGACATTGCGGTTGACCATTATCACCGATATAAAGAAGATGTCGCCCTGATGGCTGAGATGGGATTAAAAGCGTATCGATTTTCCGTCAGCTGGCCGCGGATTTTTCCAAAAGGAAGAGGGGAGATCAATGAAGCAGGTCTAGCGTTTTACGACAACCTGATTGATGAATTGCTTTCTCATCACATCGAGCCGGTTTTGACTTTATATCACTGGGATTTGCCTCAAGCGCTTATGGACGAGTACGGCGGGTTTGAGTCAAGAAAAATCATAGAGGATTTTAATCATTACTGTATTACTCTTTATAAACGTTTTGGAGACAGGGTGAAATATTGGGTTACGTTAAACGAACAGAACTACAATTTTAATCACGGCTTTATTACAGCCATGCATCCGCCTGGAGTGAAAGACAGAAAACGATTTTATGAAGCAAACCATATTGCATTTCTGGCTAATGCAAAAGCCATTGAATCCTTTAGAGATTATGTGCCTGAAGGCAAAATCGGTCCAAGCTTTGCTTATTCTCCGGCTTATCCTTTATCAAGCCATCCAGAGGATATCCTGGCATTTGAAAACGCAGAAGAATTTATGAACAATTGGTGGCTTGACATGTATTGCTGGGGAACCTACCCGCAAATCCCTTTCCGTTACTTGGAAAAACAGGGATGGGCGCCGACTATCGAAGCGGGAGATATGGAGCTCCTTGCCAAAGGGAAGCCTGATTTTGTAGGTGTCAATTATTATCAGACGATCACCTACGAACGAAATCCGCTTGATGGTGTGTCGGAAGGGAAAATGAATACGACAGGTCAAAAGGGAACCAATCAAGAGACGGGGATACCGGGAGTGTTCAAAACGAAAAAAAATCCTCACCTGACAACGAGCAACTGGGATTGGACAATTGACCCAACTGGGCTGCGTATCGGCCTTCGCCGAATTACAAGCCGCTATCAGCTTCCAGTGTTTATAACAGAGAACGGTTTAGGTGAATTTGATAAAGTTGAGGACGGCACTGTACAGGATGATTATCGAATTGATTATTTGCGTTCGCATCTTGAGCAATGCAGACAAGCCATCAGTGACGGTGTCGATTTAATCGGCTATTGCAGCTGGTCGTTTACTGATCTGTTAAGCTGGCTAAACGGCTACCAAAAAAGATACGGATTTGTATACGTCAATCGTGATGAAGAAAGCACACACGATTTAAAACGCTTGAAGAAAAAAAGCTTTTATTGGTATCAGGATGTCATCAAGACGAACGGAGAAAGTTTATAAAGAGTCCCTGAGAGTTATTCTCTCAGGGGTTTTTCATTACACAGAAACAGCATCAATAATATAAGTGTCAGCGTGCAAATCTGACATTTCAGCCGGCACAGTCCAGCATGTCAATTGATAGTCTCCTTTGGGGAGATCAAAGGACAGTCTTTTAGACATGATGCTTTCAATTTGAATTCCGTTTTCTGTGAGATGAAAAGGAACAGTCACTTTTTTCTCGTAGGAGTTTACTGTTTCTGAACTGTTCAGGCGCAAAAGAATAAAGGCCTTTGTATTTCGCTGCGCCTCAAAGGAAATGGCCCCGTCTGCCGCAGTATAACCTTTTTCAATCGCTTCGTCAGTCCAATCCATTACAGGAGGTGCAGAATCCTTTTGAAATACAGTAAATTGATGATATGAAATCGAAAGTTCTTGCGGCTTCCATGATTTGATCAATGTGCTGTTCCTCCTCTATGTATTGTTTACTGAATTGTGAATAAAACCTTTGTGCCGTCTGGATAATCGGTAAGCTGATGCCCGACCCAAGAGCCTGCTCCGCGATTGTCAGCGGGAGAAATGTATTCTACAGAAGCTCCCTCACCGCCTTCTTTGCACATGGCCATTGGCCATTCATCTCTGTCATACCCCGTTTTGGAAGGTACGTCCTTTAATGATTGCTCGCGGCGTTCCTCAGCTCCGTCTCTGTCGATGGTGCACACATCTGAGTGCCCCTCATTTATCGCATCCTTAATATGCTTGGCCGTTTCGGGATAACGGTCAGAAGGGAAGGCGATTGTTTCATCATATTCTTTCGTTTGAGACGTTTTTTGATCAGCTGAGAAAAAGTCTCCTTTTATCAGGCCGACAGCTGCAGCTGCTATGATGACGATGACGAGAAGTATCGTTTTTATGATGTCCGTCGTGATGTTCACCTCCCGCTTTTAAAACTGACACAAGAGTAATCCAGAAAGCATGTGGTGTAAAGGTTTAAATTTTAGGTTTTCTGCTCAGTTTATTGCAGAAATCGTAATTTTAGCAGGTCGAAATATTAGCTTTCAGCAAAATACGATTGCCAATTTACAATAATGATAGTAAGTCATCAGCCGTTTTCAGCTTGATTAATCATTTTAAATTGGCTTATGATACCGGTAAGCTCCTCAGCTAATTGAGACAGCGTTTCAGAAGCTGCGGTAATCTCCTCCATTGCAGCAAATTGCTCCTCTGTTAATGCAGCCGCTTGCCGGGTATTTTGAGTAGATTCTTTAATGTCGGCCGTATTGGCTGCAAAGGAATCATTGATTTGATGTGCACTGGCTGAAATGTTTGTTACAGATGCTGATAAATCACTAATCTCGGCGCTGATTTCACCTGTTGCAGCTGCAATTTCCTTAAATGCATCTCTGGTGCGCTGGATCATGGTGACTCCTTCTGCAGCTTCTGTTTTCACATGCTCAACAGATCTTGCAGATTGGTTCATATCATTTTGTATTTCTTTGATCAGTTTTGAAATCTGTCCCGCAGACTGTTGAGACTCTTCCGCTAATTTGCGTACCTCATCGGCAACAACAGCAAAGCCTTTTCCATGTTCACCGGCTCTGGCAGCTTCGATCGCTGCATTCAGCGCAAGCAGGTTTGTCTGGTCGGCAATTTGGGTGATGACAGATAAAATTTGCTCAATTTGTTTAGAGCGGCCGTCTAGCTGGTGTATGATTTCTCCGCTTTTCTGAATTGAATCGTGAATCGCGTCCATTTGAGCCTGTACATGTAAAATTTCCTTTTGCCCAATATCTGCTTTTGATTGCGCGAGCTGTCCTTTGTCGGCGATAGCGGCAGTATTTGCAGAAATATCCCGGATGTCTGCTGAAGCTTGTTGTAATGAGCTTTCACTGTTTTCAATTCGTGTGATCTGATCTTGGGCTCCATTTGCAATCTGCTGTACAGCTTCTGTAATCTTTTCTGAAGCTTGATTCGTTTCTTCTGCTCCGGCTGAGAGCTGCTGAGAGGCTGATGCAAGCTGAAGGGCTGATTGTTGTACAGTTTGGATGGTATCGTTCAGCTTCATTCTCATCTTGTTATAATAGGCGCTTAGTTCTGAGAGCTCGTCACCGGTTTTATCTGACACCTCTATTGTCATGTCTCCGTTTCCGGCACTTTCAAACGCGCTTTTTAAAGCGTTCAGCCGCTTATTGATTTTTTTTGTGAAAAGCAGGACAAGGATGACTGATACCATAATGACGATAACAAGAACGATAGCGAATTGAGTGAAAAGCGAATGTGTAAGTGATGCTAATATGCTTTGATTTGCTCCGGTATAAAGCATGCCGATAATGTTCCCGTTTTGATCTTTTAACGGCATGTATGCCGTCTGATAAGAAGAGCCTGCAACATCTGCTTGTCCGTAGAACCGTTTTCCGTTCTTTAATACAGTGTCAGTAACTTCAGAAGAAGCCTGGGTGCCAACAGCTCTTTCTCCATTCTTCATGACATTGGTTGCAACACGGGTATCGCCTTGGAAAATGGTAATGGTATCACCCGTTTTTTCGCCAAGCAGATCAACGATATCTTCATTTCCATTGATTTGTGTTTGCCCTTTATAGAGCTTATTGTTTTTCACCTGCCAGTCCCCTGAAATGACATCATCAATATAAGCATTGCTTAAAGCGAGATCCCCTTTCGCTTTTTCAGTTGCCATTTGTTTCATGTTTTCTGTAATTTCCTTAAGCATCACCGTGCCGACTGATGCGGAAAATAAAAGAATCACCACAAAAACCAGGAAAAGAATTTTAGTTCCTAGCTTTAACTTAAGTCGTTTTATCAACATAATTCCTCCTTTTGTGATTCGTAGGTCATATTACTTATCGGATTTTGGGGCTTAAAGTTTTATTTTAGAAAAAATAAAACCGGCCTGATCTTCAGGCCGGTTGTGTAAGGCTATTCAAGGTTCGCGTGGTGGGTGAACATGGTTTCAGAATCGAGCTCTTTTTTCTCCATGAGTTTTAAAATTACTGCATCGTAGAATAGCAGCAACGTTTGTTCAAATAATGATCCCATTGGCTGGATGGTTTTATAGCTTCCGTTTGACTGGTCTTTAGGAGAACCAGGCATTCTAATGATCAGGTCTGCTTGTTTTCCGATACTTGATTGCGGATTGATGGTTAAAGCTGCAACATTTCCGTGTAAGCTTTTCGCTTTTGCTGCGGTATGAATCAAGCTTTTTGTCTCGCCTGAGCCTGAGCCGATAATAACTAGATCTCCTTCGGCGAGCGGCGGAGTGAGAATTTCACCGACTATATGGGCGTTGAAGCCCATGTGCATCAATCTCATCGCGAAGGATTTTGCCATCAGGCCAGACCGCCCCGCACCCGCAGTAAAAATTTGATTAGACGAAAGAATGTGATCGGCAAGCTGGTCAGCTTCTTCATCAGAAATATAAGCTGCTGAACGGTGTAACTCATTGAGAATTTCCGTTACGTATTCAGTCGTTTTCATCTGATTTATCCTTGGACAATCAGCTGTTTCATTTTTGAAGCTGTTTCGGCTTTGTCTGCCGCGCTTGTAATTCCGCCCCCAACAATGACAAGGTCAGGCTTTTGTTTGATTACTTCTGGCAGTGTATCAAGTTTGATGCCGCCCGCGATTGCGGTTTTTGCGTTTTTTACGGTATTTTTGATTGTCGTTAATTCTTCGAAAGAGTTTTTGCCCTCTGCTTGAAGATCATAACCAGTGTGGACGCAGATGTAGTCAACACCGAGTGCGTCGATTTCTTTCGCGCGGGATTCGATGTCTTTCACGTTAATCATGTCCACTAGGATTTTCTTCTTTTGTTTTTTGGCTTCTTCTACTGCGCCTTTAATCGTTGCATCGTCTGTAGCCCCTAAAACGGTGATGATGTCAGCGCCCGCTTCCGACGCTTTCATGATTTCGTAGCCCCCGGCATCCATGATTTTCAGGTCTGCAAGAACTTTCAATTCCGGAAATGTGTCTTTTATTTCTTTAACGGCTTTTAGGCCTTCATTAATGACGACCGGTGTTCCGATTTCAACCACGTCGATATATTGTTCCACTTCTTTGACAAGCTCAATGGCTTCGGGGATGTTGACGAGGTCTAATGCAAGCTGTAATTCCATTGTTGATCCACTCCCTTTTTCGAATTATTTTTCATTCTATAGGTTCCTTCTTTTGATGAGAAGTAGGCACTTTGAAGTCAACAAGTTACTTGGAGGATACTGTGTGGAGCGGTAATCAGATTTCTTTCTCTTAGTATTATGAGTGAGTATAATGAAAAAAGAGTCTGCAAAAAAGTAAGTAAGTGACGATACGTATCTAACATATAAAAAGGTTACTGAGGGGGGATTTCTTTTGAGCCGGATGGACGGAAAAAGGTTTAATTGTGAGAAGGAATTAACGCTTGCAGTGATTGGCGGTAAGTGGAAAATGCTCATTTTGTGGCATTTAGGAAAAGAAGGCACAAAACGGTTCAATGAATTAAAAACATTGATTCCTGATATTACGCAGAAGATCCTCGCGAATCAGCTGAGAGAGCTTGAGCAGGATATGATTGTTCACAGGGAAGTGTATCCGGTTGTCCCGCCGAGGGTTGAATATTCTCTGACCTCGCAAGGAGAGAGCCTCATGCCTATTCTTGATGCCATGTATGAGTGGGGAAAAGGCTATATGGAATTGTTTGATATCGACAAAAATGTCATGAAAGAATCGTTGTAAGGCGCTCTTCGCAAGGGTGTCTTTTTTTTGCCTGTTTTTCGGTTTTTGCGCGGTAAACATATATCATGTAAAGACTGTAAATCGCAGTCAACAATAAATAAGATTGAACGCAGAAGTTTGTTTTAAAAATTTTTATTTTTCTGTAAATAATGTTTAGTGGAAATAATTGCGGCATCCCGCAAAAATATCCCTGTAAATAAACTGGAATCTTTCGGCATCCCGCATGAAACTTTTCACCCATTTTTCGGTGATAAAAACATTTTTTTCATTTAAAGTGAACGGTAGTAAGATAAAAAATATTGAAAACAATGAATAAATAGCCAAAATTGTTTCCTATTAGGGTGGGGGGTCTTGCGGTCTTTATTCGCTTGTGTTAGACCCCGCAATGCTGACTGACGGCAGCCTGTTTTAATAGCGGTAGATTGGAAGCACTGCTTTTTAAGTGTAGTACTTTGGGCTATTTCGGTTGTTAGTTCATAAGAATTAAAAGCTGGTATGGATAAAAAAGAGAAAATGCGCTGCACATGTTCACTGCTTATGAAGACTAGGGGAGGTATGACAATATGGAAATAACTTTTTATCCTTTAACGGATGCACAAAAACGAATTTGGTATACAGAAAAATTTTATCCTCACACGAGTATTTCAAACCTTGCGGGGATTGGTAAGCTGGTTTCAACTGATGCGATTGATTATGTGCTTGTTGGGCAGGCGATTCAAGAGTTTATTCGCAGAAATGAGTCCATGCGCCTTCGGCTGCGGCTCAATCAAAATGGGGAGCCTGTTCAATATATTAGCGAGTATCGGCCTGTTGATATAAAACATACTGACACTACTGGAGATCCGAATGCGATAGAGTCTATTTCACAATGGAGCCGGGAGGAAACGAAAAAACCTTTGCCGCTGTACGATTGTGATTTGTTCCGGTTTTCCTTGTTCACCATAAAGGAAAATGAAGTGTGGTTTTACGCAAATGTTCATCACGTAATTTCTGATGGCATCTCCATGAATATTCTCGGGAATGCGATCATGCACATTTATTTAGAATTAGCCAACGGCTCAGAGAAAAAAGAAGGAATCTCGCATTCATTTATCGATCATGTTTTATCTGAACAGGACTATGCTCAATCGAAGCGGTTTGAAAAGGACAAGGCGTTTTGGAACAAGCAATTTGAATCGGTGCCTGAACTTGTTTCCCTGAAACGGAATGCTTCCGCAGGAGGGAGTTTGGATGCTGAGAGGTACTCTAAAGATGTGCCTGAAGCACTTCATCAACAGATTCTATCGTTTTGTGAGGCAAACAAAGTCAGTGTTCTTTCGGTGTTTCAATCGTTGCTTGCCGCCTATTTGTACAGGGTCAGCGGCCAGAATGATGTTGTGACGGGAACCTTTATGGGCAACCGGACGAATGCGAAAGAGAAGCAAATGCTAGGCATGTTTGTTTCTACGGTTCCGCTTCGGACAAACATTGACGGCGGGCAAGCGTTTTTAGAATTTGTCAAAGATCGGATGAAGGATCTGATGAAGACACTTCGCCACCAAAAGTATCCGTATAATCTCCTGATCAACGATTTGCGTGAAACAAAGAGCTCTCTGACCAGGCTGTTTACAGTTTCTCTTGAATATCAAGTGATGCAGTGGCAGAAAGAAGAGGATCTTGCCTTTTTGACAGAGCCGATTTTCAGCGGCAGCGGATTAAATGATGTCTCGATTCATGTAAAGGATCGATGGGATACTGGGAAACTCACCATAGATTTTGATTACCGAACTGATTTATTTTCACGTGAAGAAATCAACATGATTTGTGAGCGCATGATGACCATGCTGGAGAACGCGTTAACGCATCCAGAACATACAATTGATGAATTAACACTGATTTCTGAAGGGGAGAAAGAGAAGCTGCTTGCGATGGCCGGCGGTAAATCTGTGAACTACCGTAAGGACATGACGATCCCAGAGCTTTTCCGAGAAAAGGCTGAGCTGCTTTCAGATCACCCAGCAGTTGTATTTGAAGATCGCACATTGTCCTATCGAGCGTTACATGAGCAATCTGCACGTATTGCCAATGTGCTGAAACAAAAAGGGGTTGGCCCGGACAGTCCTGTCGCCGTACTGATTGAACGCTCTGAACGGATGATTACATCTATCATGGGGATTTTAAATGCCGGCGGAGCCTATGTGCCGATTGATCCCGGTTTTCCTGCTGAGCGGATTCAATATATTTTGGAGGATTGCGGGGCGGACTTCATCCTGACTGAATCGCAGATTGAAGCTCCTGCGTCCGATGCTGAATTGATTGATTTTGATCAGGCGATTGCGGAAGGCTCAGACGACATGCCGGAGGCTGATGTAAACGCGCGGAATCTTGCTTACATTATTTACACATCGGGAACAACCGGACGTCCGAAAGGCGTTATGATCGAGCATCGCCAGGTTCATCACTTGGTTGAATCTCTGCAGCAGACGATTTATCAAAGCGGCTGCCAAACCCTGCGAATGGCATTGCTTGCGCCTTTCCACTTTGATGCGTCAGTGAAGCAGATTTTCGCGTCGCTTCTTTTGGGACAAACCCTATATATCGTACCGAAGAAAACAGTGACGAACGGGGCCGCCCTTGCTGCGTATTATCGGAGAAATAGCATTGAGGCGACGGATGGTACACCTGCCCATCTGCAAATGTTGATAGCGGCGGGCGATCTTGTCGGACTTAAGCTGAGGCATATGCTGATTGGCGGAGAAGGCCTATCCTCTGTCGTTGCGGATAAGCTGATGAAGCTGTTTAAAGAAACAGGCTCGGCGCCGCGTTTGACCAATGTGTACGGGCCGACTGAAACGTGTGTTGACGCCTCTGTTCATCCGGTTATCTCGGAGAGTCCCGTTCAATCAGCGTATGTGCCGATCGGGAAAGCGCTGGGTAATAACCGCTTATATATTTTGGATCAAAAAGGCCGGCTGCAGCCTGAAGGCGTGGCGGGCGAGCTTTATATCGCGGGAGACGGTGTAGGCCGAGGCTATTTGCATTTACCTGAATTGACGGATGAGAAGTTTTTACAAGATCCGTTCGTGGCGGGCGAGCGCATGTACCGAACCGGGGATGTGGTGCGCTGGCTTCCAGATGGAACAATCGAATATTTAGGCAGAGAGGATGACCAGGTCAAAGTCCGCGGATACCGAATTGAGCTTGGGGAAATTGAAGCTGTGATTCAGCAGGCGCCCGACGTTGCAAAAGCCGTTGTTTTGGCACGGCCTGACGAACAGGGAAATCTTGAGGTTTGCGCATATGTTGTGCAGAAGCCTGGAAGCGAATTTGCGCCAGCCGGCTTGAGGGAGCATGCGGCCAGACAGCTTCCTGACTATATGGTGCCGGCTTACTTTACAGACGTGACAGAAATCCCGCTTACGCCAAGCGGCAAAGTCGATCGCCGCAAGCTGTTTGCGCTAGAGGTGAAGGCTGTCAGCAGCACGGCCTATACAGCGCCGCGAAATGAGACTGAAAAAGCAATCGCAGCCATTTGGCAGGATGTGCTGAACGTTGAGAAGGCGGGGATCTTTGACAATTTCTTTGAAACGGGCGGACATTCATTGAAGGCCATGACCCTTTTAACGAAGATTCATAAGGAAACAGACGTCGAGATTCCGCTTCAATATTTGTTTGAGCATCCGACGATTGCGGCTCTTGCACAGGAAGCAGATCACAGAGAAAGCCGGGCATTTTCGGTGATTGAACCTGCTGAAAAACAGGAGCATTATCCGCTTTCTCTGGCACAGCAGCGAACATATATCGTCAGCCAGTTCGAGGATGCGGGAGTCGGCTACAACATGCCGGCGGCAGCAATTCTGGAAGGGCCTTTAGATATTCAAAAACTGGAGCGCGCATTTCAGGGGTTAATCCGACGCCACGAGTCTTTGAGAACGTCATTTGTTCTTGAAAACAGCACGCCGAGACAGAACATTCACGACAGCGTTGAATTCAACATTGAGATGATTGAAAGAGGCGGCCGCTCAGATGAGGCAATTATGGCTTCATTCGTTCGGAGATTTGACTTGGCGAAAGCTCCGCTGTTTAGAATCGGTTTGCTGAAGCTTGAAGAGAACCGTCATATGCTGCTGTTTGACATGCACCACTTGATTTCTGACGGTGTATCCATTGGCATTATATTGGAGGAATTAGCACGCATTTATAAAGGCGAACAGCTTCCTGAGCTTCGTCTCCAGTATAAGGACTACGCCGTATGGCAAAGCAGGCAGGCTGCTGAAGGGTACAAGAAGGACCGGGCTTATTGGAAGGAAGTCTTTGCAGGCGAGCTCCCGGTGCTTCAGCTTCTGTCCGATTACCCGAGACCGCCTGTTCAAAGCTTTGAAGGGGATCGGGTGTCAATCAAGCTGGATGCGGGGGTAAAGGATCGCCTCAATCGTTTGGCTGAACAAAACGGCGCCACTTTGTATATGGTGATGCTTTCCGCTTACTATACGCTTTTGTCAAAGTATACGGGACAGGATGACATCATTGTCGGGACGCCGTCAGCCGGCAGAAACCACTCCGATACAGAGGGCATTGTAGGGATGTTCGTCAATACGCTTGCGATTCGCAGTGAGGTCAAGCAGGATGAGACGTTTACTCAATTGATCTCGCGTGTCCGCAAACGCGTGCTGGATGCCTTTTCTCATCAGGACTATCCGTTTGAGTGGCTTGTTGAAGAGTTGAACATCCCGCGTGATGTAAGCAGGCATCCGCTGTTTGACACGATGTTCAGCCTTCAAAACGCGACAGAGGGCATTCCGGCTGTCGGCGATCTGTCCTTGTCTGTTCATGAGACCAATTTCAAGATAGCCAAATTTGATTTGACAGTGCAGGCGAGAGAAACCGATGAAGGCATTGAGCTTGATTTGGATTACAGCACGAAGCTCTTTAAACAAAGCACGGCAAACAGGCTGCTTACGCATTTTGCGCGTTTGCTTGAAGATGCTGCGGCTGAGCCGGAACAGCGGATTTCCGAGTATAAGCTTCTTTCTGAAGAGGAGGCTGCTTCGCAAATTCAGCAGTTTAACCCGGGCAGAACACCTTATCCGAAAGACAAAACAATTGTTCAGCTGTTTGAAGAGCAAGCGGCGAAAACGCCAGACCATCCGGCGCTTCAATATGAAGGTGAAACACTCACCTATCGTGAGCTGAATGAACGGGCCAATCGTTTAGCCCGCGGCATTCTTTCTCTTGGTGCTGGCGATGGCAGAACTGCGGCTGTCTTATGTGAGCGGTCCATGGAGATGATTGTGTCGATCTTGGCAGTATTAAAATCAGGTTCGGCTTATGTTCCGATCGATCCCGAACACCCGATTCAGCGAATCCAGCATTTCTTCCGTGACAGCGGCGCAAAGGTGCTTCTCACACAGAGGAAATTAAAGGCTTTAGCGGAAGAAGCTGAATTTGGCGGCGTTATCGTGCTCGCAGATGAGGAAGAAAGCTATCATGACGAAGCGCGAAATCTCGCACTGCCTCTTGATTCTGCGGCAATGGCCAACCTGACGTATACCTCCGGAACGACAGGAACCCCTAAGGGGAATATCGTGACACATGCCAATATTCTCCGTACGGTGAAGGAAACGAATTATCTCAGCATTACAGAACAGGATACGATTCTCGGTCTTTCCAATTACGTGTTTGACGCGTTTATGTTCGATATGTTCGGTTCTTTGTTAAACGGTGCCAAGCTGGTGCTGATACCGAAGGAAACCGTCTTGGATATGGCTCGCCTGTCTCGCGTCATTGAACGGGAGAACATCAGCATTCTCATGATTACAACCGCTTTGTTCCACTTGCTTGTGGACTTGAATCCGGCGTGCTTGTCAACGCTGCGCAAGATTATGTTTGGCGGGGAACGGGCTTCCGTTGAGCATGTCAGAAAAGCTTTGCAAACGGTTGGAAAGGGCAAGCTCCTTCACATGTATGGGCCGTCTGAAAGCACGGTTTTCGCGACATATCATCCGGTTGATGAGTTAGAGGAGCACACGCTGTCTGTTCCGATTGGAAAACCGGTCAGCAATACGGAAGTATACATTCTTGACCGTACGGGACACGTGCAGCCGGTGGGGATTGCTGGAGAGCTTTGCGTCAGCGGCGAGGGACTCGTGAAAGGCTATTACAACCGTCCAGAGCTGACTGAGGAGAAATTTGTTCCCCATCCGTTTGCATCCGGCGAACGCATGTATAAAACGGGAGACCTTGCGAGATGGCTGCCGAATGGCAACATCGAATTTATCGGGCGAATCGACCATCAGGTGAAGATTCGCGGACAGCGTATCGAGCTTGGAGAAATCGAACATCAGCTGCAAACCCATGATCGTGTTCAGGAGAGTGTTGTGCTTGCTGTTGAACAAGGAGCGGGAGATCAACTGCTTTGCGCTTACTATGTCGGAGAGGGAGACATCTCATCACAGGAGCTGAGAGAGCATGCTGCGAAGGACTTGCCGGCATATATGGTTCCTGCGGTGTTTATCCAAATGGACGAGCTGCCGCTGACTGGGAACGGAAAAATTGATCGGAGAGCGCTGCCGATTCCTGATGCCAACGTTTCAAGAGGTGTTTCATATGTTGCGCCACGCAATGAAACGGAACAAAAAGTCGCAGACATTTGGGCGCAGGTGCTTCAGGCTGAACGAATCGGCGTCTATGACCACTTCTTTGACATTGGCGGACACTCATTAGCAGGCATGAAGATGCTTGCCTTGGTTCATCAGGAACTGGGCGTTGAGCTGTCACTCAAAAATCTCTTCCAGTCACCGACGGTTGAGGGCTTGGCACAAGTGATTGCTTCTGCTGAAAAAGGGACAGCCGCAAGCATCAGCCCGGCAGAGAAACAAGATACGTATCCTGTTTCTTCACCGCAAAAACGGATGTACGTGCTTCAGCAGCTTGAGGATGCGCAAACGAGCTATAACATGCCGGCGGTTCTGCGCCTGACAGGTGAGCTTGATGTTGAAAGGCTTAACAGCGTCATGCAGCAGTTAATGCAGCGTCATGAAGCCTTGAGAACCACGTTTGAAATAAAAGATGGAGAAACGGTGCAGCGGATCTGGGAAGAGGCTGAGTGTGAGATGGCCTATTTCGAAGCCCCGGAAGAAGAGACAGAGCGGATCGTTTCTGAGTTTATTAAGCCTTTCAAAATCGACCAACTTCCACTGTTCAGAATAGGGCTGATCAAGCATTCAGACACTGAGCATGTGCTGCTGTTCGATATGCATCACATTATTTCTGACGGTGCGTCTGTCGGTGTGCTGATTGAGGAGCTTTCAAAGCTGTATGACGGAGAAGACCTTGAGCCGCTCCGTATTCAATATAAGGATTATGCCGTGTGGCAGCAGCAGTTCATTCAGTCTGAGCTTTACAAGAAGCAAGAGGAACATTGGCTGAAGGAGCTGGATGGAGAGCTGCCGGTATTGACGCTTCCGACTGACTACAGCCGGCCTGCCGTTCAAACATTTGAGGGAGACCGCATTGCATTTTCATTAGAAGCAGGCAAAGCCGATGCTCTGCGCAGGCTTGCGAAAGAAACGGATTCCACGCTTTACATGGTGCTTCTGGCTTCATACAGTGCGTTTTTATCAAAATTGAGCGGACAAGACGATATCATCGTCGGTTCACCTGTGGCCGGACGATCTCAAGCGGACGTCAGCCGTGTCATCGGAATGTTCGTCAATACATTGGCGCTGCGCACGTATCCGAAGGGTGAAAAGACCTTTGCTGACTATCTTAATGAAGTGAAAGAAACGGCACTCAGCGCTTTTGATGCGCAGGATTACCCGCTTGAGGACTTGATCGGAAATGTTCAGGTTCAGCGTGACACAAGCAGAAATCCGTTATTCGATGCAGTTTTTTCAATGCAAAATGCGAATATAAAGGATTTAACAATGAAAGGGATTCAGCTTGAGCCGCATCCGTTTGAACGGAAAACAGCCAAGTTTGACCTCACACTGACAGCTGACGAAACCGACGGAGGGCTTACATTCGTACTCGAATACAATACAGCTCTGTTTAAGCAGGAAACGATTGAACGATGGAAGCAATACTGGATGCAGCTTTTAGATGCTGTTACCGGCAACCCGAACCAGCCGCTTTCCAGCCTGTCACTCGTCACTGAAACAGAAAAACAAGCGCTTCTCGAGGCGTGGAAGGGCAAAACGCTGCCTGTGCCGACAGACAAAACGGTTCATCAGCTATTCGAAGAGACTGTTCAGCGCCACAAAGACCGCCCTGCTGTCACATACAACGGCCGGTCCTGGACGTACGGCGAACTGAATGCGAAGGCAAACCGTCTCGCGCGGATTCTGATCGACTGCGGCATCAGCCCGGATGACCGCGTCGGCGTCCTCACGAAGCCGTCGCTTGAAATGTCCGCCGCGGTGCTTGGCGTCTTAAAGGCGGGAGCGGCATTTGTGCCGATTGATCCTGACTACCCGGATCAGCGGATTGAGTATATTTTGCAGGACAGCGGCGCGAAGCTTCTCTTAAAGCAAGAGGGCATTTCAGTGCCGGACAGTTATACGGGAGATGTCATTCTTCTCGACGGAAGCCGCACGATTCTAAGCCTGCCGCTTGATGAAAACGACGAGGAAAATCCAGAAACCGCTGTAATCTCGGAGAACTTGGCGTACATGATTTACACGTCTGGAACGACCGGACAGCCGAAGGGTGTCATGGTCGAGCACCATGCGCTTGTGAACCTGTGCTTCTGGCACCACGACGCGTTCAGTATGACAGCGGCGGACCGCAGTGCGAAGTACGCGGGCTTCGGATTTGACGCCTCCATTTGGGAAATGTTCCCGACCTGGACGATTGGCGCTGAGCTTCACGTCATTGATGAAGCGATCCGCCTCGATATTGTCCGCCTAAACGATTATTTCGAAACGAACGGTGTAACGATTACGTTCCTGCCGACACAGCTGGCGGAACAGTTCATGGAGCTTGAGAACACATCACTCCGTGTCCTCTTGACTGGAGGAGACAAGCTGAAGCGTGCCGTGAAAAAGCCGTACAAGCTCGTCAACAACTACGGGCCGACAGAAAACACGGTCGTTGCCACAAGCATGGAAATCCATCCGGAGGAAGGCTCGCTTTCCATCGGACAGGCAATCGCCAATACGAGAGTGTACATTCTTGGCGAGGGCAATCAGGTGCAGCCGGAAGGCGTAGCCGGAGAGCTTTGCGTGGCGGGACGCGGATTGGCGCGAGGCTATCTGAATCGAGAAGACGAAACCGCGAAGCGGTTTGTCGCTGATCCTTTTGTGCCGGGTGAACGCATGTACCGCACTGGTGATTTGGTGAAGTGGGTGAACGGCGGCATTGAATACATCGGCCGGATCGACCAGCAGGTCAAGGTCCGCGGCTACCGGATCGAGCTTTCAGAAATTGAAGTCCAGCTCGCGCAGCTTTCTGAGGTGCAGGATGCGGCGGTGACAGCTGTCAAGGATAAAGGCGGCAATACAGCGATCGCGGCGTATGTCACACCGGAATCAGCTGATATAGAAGCACTAAAGTCTTCGCTTAAAGAAACCCTGCCGGATTACATGATCCCGGCGTTCTGGGTGACGCTGAGCGAGCTTCCGGTTACGGCAAACGGCAAAGTCGACCGCAAAGCCTTGCCTGAGCCGGACATCGAAGCGGGAAGCGGAGAATACAAAGCGCCGACGACCGACATGGAAGAGCTGCTTGCCGGCATCTGGCAGGACGTGCTTGGAATGGCTGAAGTCGGTGTCACCGACAATTTCTTCTCGCTTGGCGGAGATTCTATCAAAGGAATTCAGATGGCGAGCCGCTTGAACCAGCACGGCTGGAAGCTGGAAATGAAAGATCTCTTCCAGCACCCGACGATCGAGGAGCTGATCCAATACGTAGAGCGTGCCGAAGGCAAACAGGCAGACCAAGGCCCGGTGGAGGGCGAGGTCATCCTGACGCCGATCCAGCGCTGGTTCTTTGAAAAGAACTTCACGAATCAGCACCACTGGAACCAATCGGTGATGCTTCACGCCAAGAAGGGCTTTGATCCTGAACGTGTGGAGAAAACATTGCAGGCGCTGATCGAGCATCATGACGCGCTCCGCATGGTTTACCGTGAGGGACAGGAAGATGTCGTTCAATACAACAGAGGACTAGAAGCCTCTTCCGCTCAATTGGAGGTCATCCAGATTGAGGGCCAAGCGAAAGATCACGAAGACCGTATAGAGAGAGAAGCGGAGCGTTTGCAAAGCAGCATCGACTTGCAGGAAGGTGGCTTGTTAAAAGCAGGCTTGTTCCAAGCGGAAGACGGAGATCACTTGCTTCTTGCCATTCACCACTTAGTGGTTGACGGCGTGTCGTGGCGGATTTTACTGGAGGATTTCGCAGCGGTATATACACAGCTTGAGCAAGGTAATGAACCGGTTCTCCCGCAGAAAACACATTCATTTGCAGAGTATGCAGAGAGATTGCAAGACTTCGCGAACTCCAAAGCCTTTTTGAAAGAAAAAGAGTATTGGAGACAGCTTGAAGAACAAACTGTCGCAGCAAAGCTTCCGAAGGATCGCGAATCTGGTGATCAGCGAATGAAACATACAAAGACAATTGAATTCTCGCTGACTGCTGAAGAGACAGAACAGCTCACCACAAAGGTGCATGAGGCATATCACACAGAAATGAATGATATTTTGCTGACGGCATTCGGATTGGCGATGAGGGAGTGGACAGGCCAAGATCAAGTAAGTGTTCATTTAGAGGGGCATGGACGTGAAGAAATCATAGAAGACCTGACCATTTCCCGCACAGTCGGCTGGTTTACAAGTATGTACCCGATGGTGCTTGATATGAAGCATACGGATGACCTGGGCTACCAGCTGAAGCAAATGAAAGAAGATATCAGACATGTGCCGAATAAGGGAGTCGGATACGGCATTCTGCGCTATCTGACGGCACCGGAACATAAAGAAGATGTGGCGTTCTCGATTCAGCCGGATGTCAGCTTTAACTATTTAGGTCAGTTCGATGACATGTCGGATGCGGGTTTGTTCACGAGATCAGAGCTGCCATCAGGACAGTCATTAAGCCCTGAAACAGAAAAACCGAATGCGCTGGATGTTGTCGGATATATCGAAAACGGAAAACTGACGATGTCACTGGCCTATCATTCTCTTGAATTTCATGAAAAAACGATAAAGTCATTCAGCGATAGCTTTAAAGCGCATCTACTCAGAATCATTGAACATTGCCTATCTCAAGATGGTACGGAACTGACCCCGAGTGACCTTGGTGACGACGATTTGACGCTGGATGAGCTTGATAAATTAATGGAAATTTTCTAATAGAGGTGGCATATGAGCAAAAAATCGATTCAAAAGGTGTACGCACTGACACCAATGCAGGAAGGAATGCTGTATCATGCGATGCTTGATCCGCATTCTTCCTCATACTTCACACAATTAGAGCTTGGGATTCACGGCGCTTTTGATCTTGAAATCTTTGAGAAAAGCGTCAATGAACTGATTCGGTCATACGATATTCTCCGTACGGTATTTGTGCATCAGCAGCTGCAAAAACCGCGTCAGGTTGTATTAGCGGAACGCAAAACAAAGGTGCATTATGAGGATATCAGTCATGCAGACACGAGCCGCCAGAAAGAGCACATTGAGCGTTACAAACAAGACGTTCAGCGACAAGGCTTTAACCTGGCAAAAGATATTTTGTTCAAGGTAGCAGTTTTCCGCCTTAATGCAGATCAGCTGTATCTCGTCTGGAGCAATCATCATATTATGATGGACGGCTGGAGCATGGGCGTCCTCATGAAAAGCCTGTTCCAAAACTATGAAGCGCTCAGAGCAGGCAGGACACCTGCAAACGGTAAAGGCAAGCCTTATTCCGATTACATCAAGTGGCTTGGAAAACAGGACAATGAAGAAGCGGAGAGCTACTGGAGCGAGCGCTTGGCGGGTTTTGAACAGCCAAGTGTGCTCCCGGGCCGCCTGCCTGTGAAAAAAGACGAATACGTCAATAAAGAATATTCATTTACATGGGACGAAACACTGGTTGCCCGTATTCAGCAAGCCGCAAACCGCCATCAAGTGACGGGGCCTAACCTATTTCAGGCCGTTTGGGGCATTGTTCTCAGCAAATACAACTTTACGGATGATGTGGTCTTCGGAACGGTCGTCTCGGGAAGGCCGTCTGAAATCAACGGAATTGAAACGATGGCGGGGCTGTTTATCAACACCATTCCAGTGCGGGTAAACGTTGAACGAGATGCTGCTTTCGCTGATATTTTCACAGCTGTTCAGCGGCATGCAGTAGAGGCGGAGCGTTACGATTACGTGCCGCTCTATGAGATTCAAAAACGCTCAGCCCTTGATGGCAATCTCTTAAACCATCTGGTCGCTTTTGAAAATTATCCGCTTGATCAGGAGCTTGAAAATGGCAGCATGGAAGACCGCCTCGGGTTCTCGATCAAGGTAGAAAGCGCATTTGAACAAACGAGCTTCGATTTCAACCTGATTGTGTATCCGGGCAAAACGTGGACCGTCAAAATCAAATATAACGGCGCCGCCTTTGATTCCGCTTTTATCGAACGGACAGCGGAGCACCTTACCCGCATGATGGAAGCAGCTGTCGATCAGCCGGCCGCGTTTGTGCGTGAGTACGGGCTTGTGGGAGCCGAAGAGCAGCGGCAAATTGTCGAGGTGTTTAACAGCACGAAAGCCGAACTCCCGGAAGGAATGGCTGTTCATCAAGTGTTTGAAGAGCAAGCGAAACGGACGCCGGCGAGCACTGCCGTTGTATATGAAGGAACCGAGCTGACATATCGCGAGCTGAATGCAGCGGCCAATCGTCTGGCGAGAAAGCTGATTGACCAAGGCCTTCAAAAAGGGGAAACAGTCGCGATTATGAACGACCGCTCAATAGAAACCGTTGTCGGCATGCTGGCTGTGTTAAAAGCAGGCGCTGCATATGTTCCGCTTGATCCAGCGCTTCCTGGGGACCGTCTTCGGTTCATGGCAGAGGACAGCTCCGTTCGAATGGTCTTGACCGGAATTTCTTATACAGAGCAGGCGCATCAGCTGCAGGTGCCGGTCCTTACACTGGACATAGGCTTGGATGAGAGCGAAGCGGTTGACAATCTCAACCTGCCATCCGCCCCGTCCGACTTGGCATATATCATGTACACATCCGGTTCAACGGGCAAACCAAAAGGCGTCATGATCGAACATAAAAGCATTCTGCGCCTCGTCAAAAATGCCGGGTACGTTCCTGTTACTGAAGAGGACCGTATGGCGCAAACAGGAGCGGTCAGCTTTGATGCCGGAACGTTTGAGGTATTCGGTGCACTGCTAAATGGCGCAGCGCTTTATCCGGTCAAAAAAGAGACGCTGCTTGATGCGAAACAATTTGCTGCATTCCTGCGCGAGCAAAGAATCTCGACGATGTGGCTGACATCACCATTATTCAACCAGCTTGCCGCAAAGGATGCGGGTATGTTCGGCACACTGCGACATTTAATCATCGGCGGAGACGCCCTTGTCCCGCATATTGTCAGCAAAGTCAAACAGGCATCGCCGTCGCTTTCATTGTGGAACGGATACGGCCCGACAGAAAACACGACGTTTTCAACAAGTTTTCTGATCGACCGCGAGTATGGCGGCTCTATCCCAATCGGGAAGCCGATCGGAAATTCCACTGCCTACATCATGGATGAGCAGGCACGCCTGCAGCCAATCGGCGCACCCGGCGAGCTTTGCGTCGGCGGAATCGGTGTGGCGCGTGGCTATGTCAATCTCCCTGAGCTGACGGAGAAGCAATTTCTCGAAGACCCGTTCAGACCGGGTGAAAGGATTTATCGCACTGGCGACTTGGCAAGATGGCTGCCGGACGGCAATATCGAATTTTTAGGCAGAATCGACAACCAAGTGAAGGTGCGCGGCTTCCGAATTGAGCTTGGCGAAATTGAAACAAAACTGAACATGGCTGAGCATGTGACAGAGGCTGCGGTGATCATCCGCAAAAACAAAGCGGATGAAAATGAAATTTGCGCGTACTTTACGGCGGACTGTGAAGTGACTGTGAGCGAGCTGAGAAAAACGCTATCTCAGTCTTTGCCTGATTATATGGTCCCTGCCCACCTGATTCAAATGGACAGTCTGCCGCTCACGCCAAACGGGAAAATCAACAAAAAAGAACTGCCCGCGCCGCAATCAGAAGCCGTGCAGCCGGAATACGCAGCACCAGAAACAGAGAGTGAAAAGAAATTAGCGGAGATCTGGGAAGGAATACTCGGTGTCAAAGCAGGCGTTACCGATAACTTCTTTATGATCGGCGGCCATTCTTTGAAAGCGATGATGATGACGGCAAAAATCCAAGAGCATTTCCATAAGGAAGTACCGATTAAAGTGCTTTTTGAAAAGCCGACCATTCAAGAATTGGCGCTGTATTTGGACGAGAACGAAAGCAAGGAGGAGCAGACGTTTGAACCGATCAGGCAAGCACCTTATCAGCAGCATTATCCTGTATCCCCGGCCCAGCGGAGAATGTATATCCTCAATCAGCTTGGACAAGCAAACACAAGCTACAACGTCCCCGCTGTACTTTTGCTGGAGGGAGAAGTAGATAAAGACCGGCTTGAAAACGCGATGCAGCAATTAATCAACCGGCACGAAATCCTTCGTACATCGTTTGACATGATCGACGGAGAGGTTGTACAAACCGTTCATAAAAACATATCGTTCCAGCTGGAGGCTGCCAAGGGACGGGAAGAGGACGCGGAGGAAATGATCAGAGCGTTCGTTCAGCCGTTTGAATTACATCGTGCGCCGCTCGTCCGTTCGAAGCTTGTCCAGCTGGAAGAAAATCGCCACCTGCTGCTCATTGATATGCATCATATTATCACTGACGGCAGTTCAACAGGCATTCTGATCGGTGATCTTGCCAAAATGTATCAAGGCGCGGATCTGGAGCTGCCGCAAATTCACTATAAAGATTACGCAGTTTGGCACAAAGAACACGCTGATTATCAAAAAGATGAGGCATACTGGCTCGATGTCTTTAAAGGCGAGCTGCCAATACTGGATCTTCCCGCGGATTTCGAGCGGCCTGCTGAGCGGAGCTTTGCGGGAGAGCGCGTGATGTTCGGGCTTGATCAACAGATGACTGCTCAAATCAAGTCATTCTTAGCAGAAACGGATACGACAATGTACATGTTTTTGCTGGCGGCATTCAATGTACTCCTTTCTAAGTACGCGTCGCAGGATGATATCATTGTCGGCTCGCCGACAGCTGGCAGAACACATCCTGATCTGCAAGGTGTGCCGGGGATGTTTGTCAACACGGTAGCACTCAGAACGGCACCAGCGGGGGATAAAACCTTCGCGCAATTCCTTGAGGAGGTCAAAACAGCCAGCCTTCAAGCCTTCGAGCACCAGAGCTATCCGCTTGAGGAGCTGATTGAAAAGCTTCCCCTTACAAGGGATACAAGCAGAAGTCCGCTGTTCAGCGTGATGTTCAATATGCAGAATATGGAGATTCCTTCTTTAAGATTAGGAGATTTGAAGATTTCCTCGTATTCCATGCATCATCATGTGGCGAAATTTGACCTCTCCTTGGAAGCGGTCGAGCGTGAAGACGATATCGGCCTAAGCTTTGACTATGCGACTGCTCTGTTTAAGGACGAGACGATCCGCCGCTGGAGCAGCCACTTTGTCAATATCATCAAAGCGGCCGCGGCTAATCCGAACATTCGGCTGTCTGAAGTAGATATGCTCTCATCTGCAGAAACAGCTGCTTTGCTGGAAGAAAGACATATGACTCAAATTACGGAAGCCACCTTTGCAGCTCTTTTTGAAAAACAGGCCCAGCAAACACCTGACCATCCTGCGGTGAAGGCTGGCGGAAATCTGCTGACCTATCTCGAGCTTGATGAACAGGCGAACCAGCTGGCGCACCATCTTCGTGCCCAAGGGGCAGGAAGTGAAGATATCGTTGCGATTGTTATGGACCGGTCAGCTGAGGTGATGGTATCCATTCTCGGTGTCATGAAGGCGGGGGCAGCTTTCCTTCCGATTGATCCTGATACACCCGAAGAACGAATCCGTTATTCATTAGAGGACAGCGGAGCAAAAATTGCGATCGTCAATGAAAGAAACATGACGGCTATTGGGCAATATGAAGGGGCAATCGTCAACCTTGATGAAGGTAAATGGAGAAATGAAAGCAAGGAGCGCCCAGCTTCCATTTCAGGGTCTCGCAATCTTGCATATGTCATTTATACATCCGGTACGACCGGAAAGCCGAAGGGCGTGCAGATCGAGCATCGCAATCTGACAAACTATGTCTCTTGGTTTAGTGAAGAGGCGAGCCTGACGGAAAAGGATAAGACTGTATTGCTATCCTCTTACGCATTTGACCTAGGCTATACGAGCGTGTTCCCCGTGCTTCTGGGCGGGGGCGAGCTCCATATCGTACAGAAGGAAACCTATACGGCGCCGGATAAAATAGCGCACTATATCAAGGAGCATGGGATCACATATATCAAACTGACCCCGTCTCTGTTCCATATAATGGTGAACACATCCAGTTTTGCAAAAGAGGCGAACTTTGAATCCCTGCGCTTGATCGTCTTGGGAGGAGAAAAAATCATCCCCGCTGATGTTCTTGCCTTTCGCAGGGTGTATGGACATACCGAATTTATCAATCACTACGGCCCGACAGAAGCAACGATCGGCGCCATCGCCGGACGGATTGATCTGTCTGAGCCGGATGCATTTGCGAAACGCCCGACAATCGGAAAACCGATTGCGAATGCCGGCGCGCTTGTCTTAAATGAAGCATTGAAGCTTGTGCCGCCGGGAGCGAGCGGACAGCTCTATATTACGGGACAGGGGCTTGCGAGAGGATATCTCAACAGGCCTCAGCTGACAGCCGAGAGATTTGTGGAGAATCCATATTCACCGGGCAGCCTCATGTACAAAACCGGAGATGTCGTACGGAGACTTTCTGACGGTACGTTTGAATTTATCGGCCGGGCTGATGATCAGGTGAAAATCCGCGGCTACCGCATTGAGCCGAAAGAAATTGAAACGGTCATGCTCAGCCTCAGTGAAATTCAAGAAGCGGTTGTGCTAGCGGTTTCCGAGGGCGGCCTTCAAGAGCTTTGCGCGTATTATACGTCGGATCAGGCCATCGAAAAAGCAGAGCTCCGGAACCAGCTTTCACAAACACTGCCGTCTCATATGATTCCTGCTTTCTTTGTGCAGGTTGACGCAATTCCGCTGACGGCAAACGGGAAAACCGACAGAAACGCTTTGCCGAAGCCGAATGCGGCACAATCTTCTGGCAAGACCTTGGCGGCACCGGAAACAGCGCTTGAAGAAAGCTTATGCCGCATATGGCGGAAAACGCTTGGCATAGAAGCCATCGGCATTGACGACAATTTTTTCGATTTAGGCGGCCATTCATTAAAAGGAATGATGCTGATTGCCAACATTCAGGCAGAATTGGAGAAAAGCATACCGCTTAAAGCACTGTTCGAGCAGCCAACTATTCGCCAGCTGGCGGCTTATATGGAGGCGTCTGCTGTTTCAGGCGGCCATCAAGTCCTCAAGCCGGCTGACAAGCAGGCTATGTATCCATTGTCATCCGCGCAGAAACGGATGTATGTGCTCAATCAGCTTGACCGTCAGACGATAAGCTACAACATGCCATCTGTTCTTTTAATGGAAGGTGAGCTTGATGTTTCACGCCTGCGCGACTCGCTCAATCAGCTTGTGAACCGTCATGAATCATTGCGGACGTCATTTATGGAAGCTAATGGTGAGCCTGTTCAGCGCATTATTGAGGAGGCGGAAGTTGATCTTCATCTGTTTGAAGCGGAAGAAGACGAAGCGGACCAAAAGATTAAGGAATTTATCCAGCCATTCGATTTAACCGACGCACCGCTCATTCGCGCCGCTTTGCTTCGAATAGAAGCGAAGAAACATTTGCTGCTTTTAGATATGCATCACATCATCGCAGACGGCGTCTCAAGAGGCATCTTTGTAAAAGAATTGGCGCTGCTTTACAAAGGAGAGCAGCTTCCGGAGCCGTCGCTTCATTATAAAGATTTCGCCGTTTGGCAACATGAAGCTGAGCAAAAAGAACGGATGAAGGAACACGAGGCGTACTGGCTGTCGGTTCTTTCAGGCGAGTTGCCAGAGCTTGATCTCCCGCTCGATTACGCCCGTCCGCCGGTGCAAAGCTTTAAAGGAGATACGATTCGTTTCCGTACGGGAAGTGAGACGGCAAAGGCGGTCGAAAAGCTGCTCGCGGAAACCGGAACGACCTTGCACATGGTGCTTTACGCGGTTTTCCACGTCTTTTTAAGCAAAATTTCCGGACAGCGGGATATCGTCATCGGCTCTGTTACTGCGGGCCGGACGAATGCCGATGTCCAAGACATGCCGGGAATGTTCGTCAATACACTTGCCCTGAGAATGGAAGCGAAAGAACAGCAGACATTTGCGGAGCTTCTGGAGCAAGCGAAGCAGACGAACCTGTCAGCGCTGGAGCATCAGGAGTATCCATTTGAAGATCTGGTTAATCAGCTTGATCTCCCTCGGGATATGAGCCGAAATCCAGTATTTAATGTGATGGTGACGACAGAAAACCCCGATAAAGAACAGCTTACATTGCCAAATCTGAGCATTTCACCTTATGAGGCTCATCAGGGAACCTCTAAGTTTGATCTGACATTGGGCGGGTTTACTGATGAAAACGGCATTGGCTTGCAGCTCGAATATGCGACAGATCTGTTCACAAAAGAAACGGCTGAAAAATGGAGCGAATACGTTCTGAGGTTACTAAAGGCTGTTGCGGAAAACCCGAACCAGCCGCTTTCCAGCCTGTCACTCGTCACTGAAACAGAAAAACAAGCGCTTCTTGAGGCATGGAAGGGCAAAACGCTGCCTGTGCCGACAGACAAAACGGTTCATCAGCTATTCGAAGAGACTGTTCAGCGCCACAAAGACCGCCCTGCTGTCACATACAACGGCCGGTCCTGGACGTACGGCGAACTGAATGCGAAGGCAAACCGTCTCGCGCGGATTCTGATCGATTGCGGCATCAGCCCGGATGACCGCGTCGGCGTTCTTACGAAGCCGTCGCTTGAAATGTCGGCCGCTGTGCTCGGCGTCTTAAAGGCGGGAGCGGCGTTTGTGCCGATTGATCCTGACTACCCGGATCAGCGGATTGAGTATATTTTACAGGACAGCGGCGCGAAGCTTCTCTTGAAGCAAGAGGGCATTTCAGTGCCGGACAGCTATACGGGGGATGTCATTCTTCTCGACGGAAGCCGCACGATTCTAAGCCTGCCGCTTGATGAAAACGACGAGGAAAATCCAGAAACCGCTGTAACCGCGGAGAACTTGGCGTACATGATTTACACGTCTGGAACGACCGGACAGCCGAAGGGTGTCATGGTCGAGCACCATGCGCTTGTGAACCTGTGCTTCTGGCACCACGACGCGTTCAGTATGACAGCGGAGGACCGCAGTGCGAAGTACGCGGGCTTTGGGTTTGACGCTTCCATTTGGGAGATGTTCCCGACTTGGACGATCGGCGCCGAGCTTCACGTTATTGATGAAGCGATCCGCCTCGATATTGTCCGCCTAAACGATTATTTCGAAACGAACGGCGTAACGATTACGTTCCTGCCGACACAGCTGGCGGAACAGTTCATGGAGCTTGAGAACACATCACTGCGCGTATTGCTCACAGGCGGAGACAAGCTGAAGCGAGCAGTGAAAAAGCCGTATACACTCGTCAACAACTACGGGCCGACAGAAAACACGGTCGTTGCCACAAGCACAGAAATCCATCCGGAGGAAGGCTCGCTTTCCATCGGACAGGCAATCGCCAATACGAGAGTGTACATTCTTGGCGAGGGCAATCAGGTACAGCCGGAAGGCGTAGCCGGAGAGCTTTGTGTAGCGGGACGCGGATTGGCGCGAGGCTATCTGAATCGAGAAGACGAAACCGCGAAGCGGTTTGTCGCTGATCCGTTTGTGCCGGGTGAGCGCATGTACCGCACCGGCGATTTGGTGAAGTGGACAGGGGGCGGCATCGAATACATCGGCCGGATCGACCAGCAGGTCAAGGTCCGCGGCTACCGAATCGAGCTTTCAGAAATCGAAGTCCAGCTCGCGCAGCTTTCTGAGGTGCAGGATGCGGCGGTAACAGCCGTGCAGGATAAAGGCGGCAATACAGCGATCGCGGCGTATGTCACACCTGAATCAGCTGACATAGAAGCACTGAAATCAGCACTGAAGGAAACCCTGCCGGATTACATGATCCCGGCGTTCTGGGTAACGCTGAGCGAGCTTCCGGTTACGGCAAACGGCAAAGTGGACCGCAAAGCCTTGCCTGAGCCGGACATCGAAGCGGGAAGCGGGGAATACAAAGCGCCGACGACCGACATGGAAGAGCTGCTTGCCGGCATCTGGCAGGACGTGCTTGGAATGGCTGAAGTCGGTGTCACCGATAATTTCTTCTCGCTGGGCGGAGATTCCATCAAAGGAATTCAGATGGCGAGCCGCTTGAACCAGCACGGCTGGAAGCTGGAAATGAAAGATCTCTTCCAGCATCCGACGATCGAGGAGCTGACCCAATACGTAGAGCGTGCCGAAGGCAAACAGGCAGACCAAGGCCCGGTGGAGGGCGAAGTCATCCTGACGCCGATCCAGCGCTGGTTCTTTGAAAAGAACTTCACGAATCAGCACCACTGGAACCAATCGGTGATGCTTCACGCCAAGAAGGGCTTTGATCCTGAACGGGTGGAGAAAACATTGCAGGCGCTGATCGAACATCATGACGCGCTCCGTATGGTTTACCGTGAGGAAAACGGGGACATCATTCAGGCGTATCAACCGATCGGTGAGAGCAAGGTAAGTTTCGAAATCGTGGATCTGTACGGCTCTGATGAAGAGATGCTGAAAAACCAGATTAAGATTCTGGCGAACAGGCTGCAAAGCAGTATTGATCTGCAAAACGGGCCCCTTCTAAAGGCGGAGCAATACCGCACGGAAGCTGGGGATCACCTGCTCATCGCTGTACACCATCTCGTGGTCGACGGTGTGTCATGGCGGATTTTGCTTGAAGATTTTGCTTCAGGCTACATGCAGGCTGAGAAAGAAGAGAGCCTTGTCTTCCCGCAAAAAACAAACTCCTTCAAGGACTGGGCGGAAGAACTGGCGGCATTCAGCCAATCAGTGCATCTTTTACAGCAGGCTGAATACTGGTCGCAAATTGCCGCTGAGCAGGTTTCTCCTTTACCGAAGGATTGTGAAACAGAGCAGCGGATCGTCAAGGATACATCATCCGTCCTATGTGAATTAACGGAAGAAGACACGAAGCATCTTTTAACAGATGTTCATCAGCCATATGGAACTGAAATCAACGATATACTTCTCAGCGCGCTTGGTTTGACAATGAAAGAATGGACAGCCAGTGCCAAAATCGGCATTAACCTTGAGGGACACGGCCGGGAGGACATCATCCCGAATGTGAATATCTCCAGAACGGTCGGCTGGTTTACGGCACAATACCCAGTTGTGCTCGACATCTCTGAAGCAGATGTCTCAGCTGTGATCAAAACAGTCAAAGAAAACCTGCGCCGCATTCCGGATAAAGGTGTTGGCTACGGCATTCTTCGTTATTTCACAGAAACATCGGAAACAAAGGGCTTCACACCGGAGATCAGCTTCAACTATTTGGGCCAATTCGACAGTGAAGTCAAAACCGATTTCTTTGAACCGTCCGCTTTCGATATGGGGCGCCAAGTAAGCGGAGAATCAGAGGCGCTGTACGCTTTAAGCTTCAGCGGCATGATCAGAAACGGCCGGTTTGTGCTTTCCTGCTCCTACAATGAGAAGGAGTTTGAAAGAGCCACGATTGAAGAGCGAATGGAACGGTTTAAAGAAAATCTTCTGATGCTGATCCGTCATTGCACGGAAAAAGAAGAGAAGGAATTCACGCCAAGCGACTTCAGCGCCGAAAACCTTGAAATGGACGAAATGGGAGATATCTTTGACATGCTTGAGGAGAATTTAAAATAAAACGCAAGGGAATTACAGAAGGCGGGAGCGAAACATATGAGTCAATTTAGCAAGGATCAGGTTCAAGATATGTATTACCTATCGCCGATGCAGGAAGGGATGCTTTTTCATGCCATCCTGAATCCCGGCCAAAGCTTTTACCTTGAACAGATCACGATGAAAGTAAAAGGCAGCTTGAATATCAAATGTCTTGAAGAAAGCATGAATGTGATCATGGACCGGTACGATGTATTTCGTACCGTGTTCATTCACGAAAAAGTAAAAAGGCCTGTCCAAGTCGTATTGAAAAAACGGCAGTTCCATATAGAAGAAATCGATCTGACACACTTAACGGGCAGCGAGCAAACAGCCAAAATCAATGAATACAAGGAACAGGATAAGATCAGAGGCTTTGATTTGACGCGGGATATTCCGATGCGGGCAGCTGTTTTCAAAAAAGCTGAAGAAAGCTTTGAATGGGTGTGGAGCTACCACCACATTATTTTGGACGGCTGGTGCTTCGGCATCGTCGTACAAGATCTATTTAAAGTATACAATGCTCTGCGCGAACAAAAGCCGTACAACCTGCCGCCAGTCAAACCGTATAAAGACTATATCAAGTGGCTTGAAAAGCAGGATAAACACGCATCACTGCGTTACTGGCGCGAGTACTTAGAGGATGTTGAGGGACAAACGACGTTTGCGGAGCAAAGAAAGAAACAAAAGGACGGCTATGAGCCGAAAGAGCTGCTCTTTTCATTGCCGAAGGCGGAAACAAAGGCCTTTACCGAGCTTGCAAAATCGCAGCATACCACTTTAAGCACGGCGCTGCAGGCAGTCTGGAGCGTATTGATCAGCCGCTATCAGCAGTCTGGCGATTTAACGTTTGGTACAGTCGTTTCCGGGCGTCCCGCGGAAATTAAAGGCGTTGAACATATGGTTGGACTGTTTATCAACGTTGTCCCGAGACGTGTGAAGCTGTCTAAGGATATCACATTTACCGGCTTGCTCAAGCAGCTGCAGGAGCAATCGCTGCAGTCCGAGCCGCATCAATATGTGCCGCTTTATGACATCCAAAGCCAGGCCGATCAGCCGAAACTGATTGACCACATCATTGTTTTTGAGAACTATCCGCTTCAGGATGCGAAAAATGAAGAAAGCAGTGAAAACGGCTTTGATATGGTGGATGTTCATGTTTTTGAGAAGTCGAATTATGATCTCAACCTAATGGCTTCTCCAGGTGAAGAGATGCTGATTAAGCTTGCTTATAATGAGAATGTGTTTGATGAGGCGTTTATCCTGCGCTTGAAATCTCAGCTTCTCACAGCAATTCAGCAGCTCATCCAGAATCCCGAACAGCCTGTCAGCACGATCAACCTCGTTGACGACAGGGAGAGAGAATTTTTGCTTACAGGCTTAAACCCGCCGGCTCAAACTCATGAGACAAAGCCCCTGACCGATTGGTTTAAGGAAGCGGTGAATCTCAATCCGAATGCGCCGGCGCTTACGTATTCCGGCCAGACCCTGTCTTATCGCGAATTAGATCAGGAAGCGAACCGCCTTGCGCACCGTTTGCAAAAACACGGTGCGGGCAAAGGCTCCGTTGTAGCGCTGTACACGAAGCGCTCACTTGAACTGGTGATCGGCATTCTCGGTGTATTAAAGGCGGGAGCGGCTTATCTGCCGGTTGACCCGAAGCTGCCAGAGGACCGAATCTCGTATATGCTGGCTGACAGTGCGGCAGCCTGTCTGCTGACACATCAGGAGATGAAAGAACAAGCGGCTCAGCTGCCGTATACAGGCACAACGCTCGTCATCGATGATCAAACACGGTTTGAGGAAAAGGAAAGCGATCCTGCCACCGCAATTGATCCCGATGATCCGGCATATATCATGTACACGTCCGGCACAACCGGAAAGCCAAAGGGCAATATGACCACTCATGCCAATATTCAAGGGTTGGTCAAGCATGTAGACTACATGGCATTTTCTGAAAAAGATACGTTCTTATCTGTTTCGAATTACGCCTTCGACGCATTTACCTTTGATTTCTACGCTTCCATACTGAATGCGGCACGGCTCATTATCGCAGATGAACATACGCTGCTTGATACAGAACGGCTCACTGATCTGATCAAGAAGGAGAATGTCAATGTCATGTTTGCCACAACTGCGCTGTTTAATCTTCTCACAGATGCGGGAGAGGATTGGATGAAGGGGCTTCGCTGTGTATTATTCGGCGGAGAGCGCGCATCTGTTCCGCACGTCAGGAAAGCGCTGCGGGTCATGGGGCCGGGCAAGCTGATTAACTGCTACGGGCCGACTGAGGGAACAGTGTTTGCGACTGCTCACGTCGTGCATGATATACCGGATTCCATCTCCTCATTGCCGATCGGAAAGCCGATCAGCAATGCCAGTATTTATATTCTGAATGAGCAAAGACAGCTCCAGCCATTCGGGGCGATCGGTGAACTGTGCATCAGCGGAATGGGCGTGTCAAAAGGATATGTAAATCGTGCTGACCTCACGAAGCAAAAGTTTATCAAGAACCCGTTTAAGCCGAAAGAAATGCTTTACCGCACAGGGGATTTAGCACGCTGGCTGCCGGATGGAACGATTGAATACGCCGGCCGTATTGACGATCAGGTCAAAATACGGGGACACCGGATTGAGCTTGAAGAAATTGAAAAGCAGCTGCAGGAATACCCGGGAGTGAAAGATGCGGTCGTTGTTGCGGACTGCCCTGAGTCTGGCGATGCATCAATCAACGCCTACCTGGTGACCCGGACGCAGCTTTCAACTGAAGGCGTAAAGGCGCACCTGAAAAAACAGCTTCCTGCTTACATGGTGCCGCAAACCTTTACTTTCTTGGATGAGCTTCCTTTAACGACAAACGGGAAAGTCAATAAACGGCTGCTGCCAAAACCTGATCAGGATCAGCTGGCGGAAGAATGGATCGGACCGCGAAACGAGATGGAAGAAACAATCGCGCAAATCTGGTCTGAGGTTCTCGGCAGAAAACAAGTCGGCATTCATGACGATTTCTTTGTGCTCGGAGGACATTCCTTGAAGGCAATGACCGCCGCCTCCCGCATCAAGAAGGAGCTCGGGATTGATCTTCCGGTAAAGGTTTTGTTTGAAGCGCCGACAATCGCCGGTATTTCAGCGTTTTTGAAAAACGGGGGCTCAGATGGATTGCAGGATGTAACGATAATGAATCCCGATCGGGAGCAGATCATTTTCGCATTTCCTCCAGTCTTGGGCTATGGCCTCATGTACCAAAATCTGGCCGCCCGCTTGCCGTCATACAAGCTGTGCGCCTTTGACTTCATTGAAGAAGAAAATCGCCTTGACCGCTATGCGGATTTGATCCAGAAGCTTCAGCCGGAAGGGCCTTTGACTTTGTTTGGATATTCAGCAGGATGCAGCCTGGCGTTTGAAGCTGCCAAAAAGCTTGAGGAACAAGGCCGTATTGTTCAGCGGATCATCATGGTGGATTCCTATAAAAAACAAGGTGTCAGTGATCTGGACGGACGCACGGTTGAAAGTGATGTCGAAGCGTTGATGAATGTAAACCGGGACAATGAAGCGCTCAACAGCGAAGCCGTCAAACAAGGACTTAAGCAAAAAACACATGCCTTTTACTCATACTACGTCAGCCTGATCAGCACAGGCCAGGTGAAAGCAGATATTGATCTGCTGACTTCAGGCACTGATTTTGACATGCCGGAATGGCTTGCATCATGGGAAGAGGCAACAACAGGTGTTTATCGTGTGAAAAGAGGCTTCGGAACACACGCAGAAATGCTGCAGGGCGAAACGCTAGATAGGAATGCCGTAATTTTGCTCGAATTTCTTAATACACAAACCGTAACGGTTTCTTAAATGAAGTGATGAAAGGAGGAGACAGCCAATGAGCCAACTCTTCAAATCATTTGATGCGTCGGAAAAAACGCAGCTCATCTGTTTTCCGTTTGCCGGCGGCTACTCAGCGTCGTTTCGCCCTCTCCATGCTTTTTTGCAGGGGGAGTGTGAGATGCTTGCTGCTGAGCCGCCGGGACACGGCACGAATCAAACGACAGCAATTGAGGATCTCGAAGAGCTGACGGATTTGTACAAGCAAGAACTGAACCTGGGCCCTGATCGGCCGTTTGTGCTGTTCGGACACAGTATGGGCGGCATGATCACCTTCAGGCTGGCGCAAAAGCTTGAGCGGGAAGGCATCTTTCCACAGGCCGTTATCATTTCTGCGATACAGCCGCCTCATATTCAGCGGAAGAAAGTGTCCCATCTGCCTGATGATCAATTCCTTGATCATATTATCAAATTAGGCGGAATGCCCGCAGAGCTTGTTGAAAATAAGGAGGTCATGTCCTTTTTCCTGCCTTCCTTCCGATCGGACTACAGGGCGCTTGAACAATTTGTGCTTCACGATCTGGCCCCGATCCAATCGCCTGTTCATGTCTTTAACGGGCTTGATGATAAAAAATGCATTCGAGATGCGGAAGGCTGGAAGAAGTGGACGAAAGACATCACATTCCATCAATTTGACGGCGGCCACATGTTCCTGCTGTCACAAACGGAAGAAGTCGCAGAACGGATTTTTGCAATCTTGAATCAGCATCCGATCATTCAATCGTGATCAAAAGCGGACAGCTCAGGCTGTTCCGCTTTTTTAGTGTGGAATGACAATTTTCGCATGGTATAATAGTCGAAATACTCAGATAAAGGCAGGTCAAAACATGCGCACGTCTCCCAGGATGAAATGGTTTGTATTGCTGTTTACGTTTGTTTTCGCCATCGGAATGAACTCATTCAGAAACTCCTTTCAATTTTTTATGCTTCCAATGGCGGATGCCTTCCATGCCGACAGGTCGCTGATCTCGGTTTCTGTCAGCATTTTTATGATCACAACCGGCATCGTCCAGTTTTTTGTCGGTTTTTTTATCGACCGGTTCAGTGTCAGAAAAATTATGGCGCTGGGGGCTGTTTGCATCAGCGCTAGCTTTTTGGTGCTTCCGTATTCACCAAATGTTCATGTGTTTTCCGCTATTTACGGTGTGCTTGGCGGGATCGGCTATTCCTGTGCGGTCGGCGTGACGACCCAGTATTTCATCAGCCGCTGGTTTGACACACACAAAGGTCTGGCGCTTGCTATTTTGACCAATGCCAACTCTGCGGGCTTGCTCCTTCTCTCGCCCATTTGGGCAGCGGCTCCGTACCATGCCGGCTGGCAGAACACCTATACCATTTTGGGAATCGTCATGGCGGCTGTTCTGCTGCCGCTCCTCGCCTTCGGGATGAAGCATCCGCCACATGCACAAGTGCAGTCAGTGAAAAAATCTTATGACTGGCGGGGATTTTGGAACGTGATGAAGCAGTCTCGCCTCATTCATATCCTGTACTTCGGGGTGTTTACTTGCGGATTTACGATGGGAATCATTGATGCTCACCTTGTCCCGATACTGAAGGATGCGCATGTCTCTCATGTTAACGGAATGATGGCTGCGTTCGGGGCGTTTATTATCATTGGCGGATTATTGGCGGGCTGGCTGTCAGATCTCCTCGGCAGCAGAAGCATCATGCTATTCATCTTATTTTTCATCCGGCTGCTCAGCCTGATTTGCCTGCTCATCCCCATTTTCGGAATTCATCACAGCGAACTTTGGTATTTTGGCTTTATCCTGTTATTTGGACTCAGTTACACAGGCGTGATCCCGCTGACCGCGGCGTCAATTTCAGAAAGCTATCAAACAGGATTGATCGGTTCGCTGTTAGGCATCAATTTCTTTATCCATCAGGTTGCCGGGGCTCTCAGTGTGTATACGGGCGGTTTGTTTTTTGACATGACTCATGATTATCTGCTGATTGTTGCTGTGTGTATCGTGTTTGTAGGTGTATCGGCTGTAATAGAGCTTGTGCCGTTTTTCGATAAACAAAAGGCAAAAGAAACCCATCAATCAATATAAAAGAACCGGCACTATCAATGCCGATCCTTTTTAAATTTGAGTTTTTTTGTTTCGGTATTTTTAAGGATAATCTCCTTGAATCTGTTCATCTCCACTTCGGAATGAAAAAAATGTTTTGGTATCGCAATATATTGGCTGCTGGATGTATTGATGCGGAAGATATTCTTATACTCGAAAACAGCTGTGATTTCATTCCAATTGAAAATGAGGTCATATTTTTTAGAACTTATACGAATTCCTTCTTGATTCACAGTATATGTTCTTTTGGATTTCATCCGTTCGTTCTTCTTGTATGCTCTGGAAAACTTCACATATAGAAGAAGGAGAAGCAGCAGTGTAAACAGAACGGACATCGCGATAATCAACATACTGTTCATAAACAAGTTAAGCGCGTCACTGCCATAAACGATACGGGGCCATCCGTTAATGAAGTTAACTGCAGCAAATATGGCGCAACACAACAGAAAGTAAAAGCATGACATTTTTGCGATTTGATAAAAAAAGATTTCTCTTACATCCTTAAAAGTGATTTCTCCTGGAAGAATGATACTTTCACTAGCATATTGAATCATACGGTAAACCTACACCTCTAACCATGTTTTTCCTTTCAGTCTAGCATAATTTCTCATTTTTTTGCAGGCATACCAGAGCGCTTTGTTTTTTTCTGCAGATTGGTATTGCTCCCCAGCACGCCAATCATAATACAAACTGCTCCGGCAAAGTGATACCAGGCAAGGCTTTCGTTTAGAATCACCACTCCTGCAATCATCGTTACGATAGTAGATACATGATTAAAAGCACTCATTTTAAACGCCTCAATCCGTGACAGCGTATAGTTAGACAAGAATGAAGTGACAAGTGAAGACAGCACGCCCAAATACACAATAGAGAGAACGAAGCCGGGCTCCCGGAATGGCTGAAAATAAGTGCCGACTGTTCCCGCCGCTCCGTGGCGCACAAGGGCAATGGCGTTGAAGACGACAAAACCGATGGCAGACATGATGTAGGTAAGCTCGGTCAGCTTGAACCGCTGCGTCATTTTTCTGGCAGCGGTATTGTACATCGCTGAAGACAAGGCGGACAACAGTATCAGCAAAGACCCTTTTAAGCTGGCTGATTCCACGTCAACGCCTTTCATCACAAAAATAAACATGACACCGGCAACGGATAAAACCGTGAACCCCTTTTGCATCCACGTCGGGCGTTCTTTTAAAACATAAGCGGCAAACACCATCGTGAAAATCGGAATGGCTGCCTGAATAACCCCCGCTTCAGATGAGGAAGAGTACACAAGGCCGAATGCCTGAAAGCTGAAAAATAGCGCGGGATACAGCAGGGCGAGCGGCAAAATGGCAATGACGTCCTTTACGCGGATTGAAAGCTTTACCCAGCCGAATAAGACAGGTACAGTGGCCGCAGCAAACGCAATGGTGAACCGGTGCGCCAGAATATCAAACGGCTCTGCTGTTTGCAGTGCGATTTTTACGAATAGAAAGGATAAACCGATAATAACCGAATAGAAAACAGCCGCTATATAAGCGGAGGCTTGCTGATGTTTAACCATAATGGGAGGTGCTCCTTTACCCGAATTGCAGCGCCGGTCGCTCCCTTTATTGTATGGCCGCGGTCAGCACGGTACAATGAGAAAAACAATGAACTGTACCGGTACAAAACAGGAGGAGAAGACATGGAGAAATATATGTGTCTATTAACGAGGATAGAGGAGATGATGCAAAGCACCGCCTATCAAGAAGGAGACAGGCTTCCATCTATCCGTCAGCTGTCCGCCCGCTACCAAGTCAGCAAAAGCACAGTGATCCGCGCGCTGCAGGAGCTGGAAAAGCGCCACCTTATCTATTCCGTTCCGAAAAGCGGCTATTATATTGTGAAAAAGACGGGGAAATCAAAAAGCGCGCAGCCTGGCCGAATCGACTTTGCCACATCTGCGCCAGATCCAGATGTGTTTCCGTATCTTGATTTTCAGCACTGCATCAACAAAGCGATTGATACATATAAAAACGATTTGTTTATTTATGGGACGCCAAAGGGGCTTCCATCACTCATCCGTGTACTCCGAAAGCTCTTGGCCAATCAGCAGGTATTTGCGGATGAACGGCACATTTTCATTACTTCAGGTGTCCAGCAGGCGTTATCCTTGCTTTGTGCCATGCCGTTTCCAAATGGGAAAGAGAAGATCGCCATTGAACAGCCGGGCTACCATTTGATGGTCGAACAGCTTGAGACGCTTGGAATTCCCGCCATCGGAGTGAAACGAACGGAAGAGGGGCTCAATTTAACCGAGGTTGAGCGGCTGTTTCAAACAGAATCGATCAAATTTTTTTATACGATGCCCCGCTTCCATAATCCGCTTGGCTGCTCTTTGTCAGAGCGTGATAAACAGGAGCTTGTAAGACTGGCAGAAGCGTATGATGTCTATCTCGTTGAGGATGAT
Organism: Bacillus sp. JS; assembly: GCF_000259365.1. NCBI lineage: Bacteria > Bacillati > Bacillota > Bacilli > Caryophanales > Bacillaceae > Bacillus > Bacillus sp. JS. Next base: position 402,727 of record NC_017743.1, read on the forward strand.
TATCTCGGTGATTTGGAGGAAAATAAAAAGGCAGATCCGCTGCACGCATATGACCTGTCCTCACATGTCATTTATTTAAAAAGCTTCTCGAAAATGATGTTTCCCGGCCTTCGCGTGGGGGCGGCTGTTTTGCCCGAAGCACTGACTGACAAGTTTCATGCGTACAAAAAGCTGAACGACATCGACTGTTCGATGATTTCTCAAGCGGCATTGGAGATTTATCTGAAAAGCGGTATGTATGGCAGGCACAAGGAGAAAATCAGAGATTCCTATAAGGAGCGATCACTGAGGCTTCATCAAGCCATTCAAACCCACAGGCAGCTGGGAAGCGGCCGCTTTACGTTTTCAGGCGGCCAGGCACCCTGTATGCACACCCATCTGGTGCTTCCTGTGGATCTACCGGCCTCAAGAGTGATTCATAGACTGAAAAAACAAGGGGTTCACCTTGAGGCGATAGACCGTCATTATTTATCAGGTTATCAAAAAGAAAATCTATTAAAAATCAATATATCCAATGTGAAAACGGAAGATATTGATCGCGGTGTCAAGCTGTTGATGAGCCATTTATAAAAGCGCTTCGTACGAGACCATTGTGATATCCTCAGGGAAATCAGGGTGCGCGGCGCATACAGCCATTTTGTAGCCGGGATCGATATCATACGTTTTGATATAGCAGGGGGAATGGCTGTCCGGAAGCTCAATGGATACTTCTCCGTCCTGATGCAGGCGCACTGAAAAGGAATCAAGCGGTAGTGATAACCCCTTGCCCTCCTGTTTGATAAAGCTTTCTTTCATTGACCATAGATGATAAAAATAGTCTGTTTGCTCGTCCTTGTTTTTGGCTAAAAGGTCGCTGTACTCTGTTTTTGAAAAGAAGCGCTTGGCGATCTCAAGGCTGATCGGTTTCATTTTTTCAATATCGATGCCGATGGGCTGTGAATCAAACGCACCAATGACCCAGCGGCCGGAATGAGAAATGTTGAAATGGGCGTCAGGAAGATCAGGGATGCAGGGCTTCCCGTATTCCTGCGCGCTAAAGCGGATATCAGATTTGTCCAACTGATACTGCCCGCTTATGACTGAACGAACAAGCACATCTCCCAGCAGGGTGCGGTGTGCATCTTCTTTATGATAAAATCTCCGGCATTTCTCCCGTTTTTCAGGCGATATGAAAGACATGAACCGTTCAGTCTCTTCCTGTGAAAGCGGGCGGTCCATATAAATTCCGTAAATCTTCATTCTAGGTCCTCCGTCTGCAAAAGATTGTCAAAACCATCCTATCATACATCAACAAGACTCATATAGAGGAGAAAATAAAAAACAAAGCCAAGACGGCTTTGTTTTAGTGTATAGGCGGAGATGCTTTCACAGCGGCTGTCCGCCTTGCCACGGCATAATTCAGCAGCTGGATTGACTGGGGTAGTGAAAAGCGCAAAATGAGTCCGGTGAGGATGGCGGTCAAAATGGTGCCAAAACCGATCGGGCCGCCCATGCCCCATGCCGCAAACAAAATAGTTAATTCCATGCCGTTCCGCACCCATTGCACATTCCAGCCGGTTTTTTCTGTAATCAGCATCATCAGTGAATCACGCGGCCCCGCGCCAAGGCCTGCTGATACATAAACACCGACGCCGTAACCGATCAGCACCACGCCGAGAGAGAAGACGATGACGGAGCCCGTGTAGGTCGAGGGAGCAGGCAGAAGAAAATTGAAAAAGTCTATAAATACACCGATGAGCACCATATTCAGGATCGCTCCAATTTTTGGCCAAGCCCTCGTGAACAATGACGTTAATCCGACGATGAGCGCTCCAATAATGATGGACCACTGGCCGACGGTAAGCCCGTAGTGCTGAAACAGGCTGTAATGAAATGCATCCCACGGACTAATGCCGAGTGCTTTTCCTTCTATCGTCAGGGATACACCAAAAGCCAAAATGATCAAACCGGCAAAATAAAATGTCCAGCGCAGAACAAGTTCTTGCTTCACGTGAGGTCCCTTCTTTCGTAAAAATCAGTCGATTGTCATTGTAGCACATCTGACAGAAGGGCGGAATAGGCGAAAGGAGCTCAACAAAAAAACAGGGCCGCCGCAGGCGCCCTGTTTTTCTTATTACAGCGGATTCAAAATCCGGTTCAAGAACCGCTGTGTCCGTTCTTCTTTTGGGGCGGAGAAAATTTGCTCCGGCGGTCCTTGCTCCACGATTACACCGCCGTCGATGAAGATGACTTCATCAGCAACCTCCTGCGCGAACTTGATTTCGTGGGTCACCACGACCATGGTCCAGCCTTCATTGGCTAAGTCCTTGATAACCTTCAGCACCTCTCCGACGAGCTCCGGATCAAGCGCTGAGGTCGGTTCGTCAAACAGCATGAGCTCAGGCTGAATCGCCAGTGCGCGGGCGATGCCCACGCGCTGCTGCTGTCCGCCGGAAAGCTGGAACGGATATAAATCCATTTTGTCCTTCAATCCGACTTTATCAAGAAGCTGGATCGCTTCTTTTCTGACTTCCTCTTTGTTCCGTTTTTGCACCTGAACAGGGCCCTCCATCACGTTTTCGAGGGCTGTGCGGTGCGGGAACAAGTGATACGCCTGAAATACCATTCCGGATTTTCGGCGAAGCTTTAGGATATCCGCCTGTTTCACCTTTTTGGAGAAATTGATGGAGAAATCATCAAATGCAAGCTCTCCGCGATTCGGAATCTCCAGCGCGTTCAGGCAGCGGAGCAGCGTCGTTTTCCCTGAACCTGAAGGCCCAAGTATGGCGATGACTTTTCCTTTTTCAATCTTCATATCTATCTTTTTTAAAATTTCATTTTCACCGAATGATTTGTTTAATCCCTTAACGGTAAGCATACTCGGAACCTCCTTATTTGGCCACGTAGCGGTCAAGACGCCGTTCGATGACATGCTGGACGAGTGAAAGCAGGAAGCAGATAATCCAATAAATAAAGGCTGCTTCAATATAGATCACTAAAATTTGATCAAGATTCCGCGCGCCGATTTCCTGGGCTTTTCTGAACAGCTCAGCGACCAGAATTTGGGAGGCGAGGGATGTATCTTTAATCAGGCTGATAAAAGTATTGGATAATGGCGGGATCGACACACGAAACGCCTGCGGCAGTATGACGCGGAACAGCGTTTTCTGATGTGTCATGCCGATTGTGTAGCCGGCCTCCCATTGCCCTTTCGGCACGGATAAAATAGATGCCCGGATGATTTCAGATGCATAGGCGCCGACGTTTAATGAAAAGGCGATAACTGCGCTTGGAAATGGATCTAATGTGATGTTAAAGGCCGGGAACAGATAGAAAATGATGAACAATTGAACGAGAAGAGGAGTGCCGCGTATTGCGGATACATATACGCTGAACACCCATCTCAAAGGTCTCACTTTCGACATTCTGGCAAGCGCCGTAATCAGCGCCAGGATCATTCCAAATATAAAGGAAAGAATCGTAAGGGGAATCGTATAGTAGATTCCCCCTGAAAGTATCGGCCAGAATGACTGCTGCACCAGATCCCACGGGATCGCCGTGCCAAGCGTCAATGCCGGCAGATTATTTAGAAACATCTTCGCCGAACCATTTTTTAGAAATTTTAGAAAGAGTCCCGTCCTCTTTCATTTCTTTTAATGCTTTGTTGACTTGATCAACAACCTCGCCGCTTCCTTTACGGAACGTGAAATACGTTTCCTGTGGATCGCCTGTTTCAAACGCGATTTTTACGTTTTTGTTGCCGGATGTTTTTAAGTAGTTCAATACGGCAAGCTTATCGTTGTAAGTCATATCGACGCGGCCTTGCTGGATCATTTGAAGAGCTTGTGCCATGCCCTCAACGCCTTCTACTTTAGCGCCGGCATTCGTAGCTAATTTGTTATAGTTGCTTGTCAGTGATTGAGCTGACGTTTTTCCTTTTACATCTGCTTCAGACTTAATATCGTTGTTGTCTTTTTTCGTCACGACAACGGCTCTTGATGTTGTGTATTTATCTGAGAAATCATATTTGTCTTCACGATCTGTTTTTCCGACTTGGTTGGCAACAACGTCAAACCGTTTGGAATTCAGGCCGGCAAACATGCTGTCCCATTGTGTTTCTTTAAAATCGACTTTCAGCCCGAGGCGTTTTGCGACTTCTGTGATGACTTCGACATCATAGCCAGTCAGCTTGTCAGTGTCTTTGTCGTGGTAAGTGAACGGCTCATATGTTCCTTCCGTTCCGACTGTGAGCACACCTTTTTTCTTGATTGAAGCCCAAAGATCGCCATCTTTGGCATTATCTTTTGACTGATTGTCATTTCCTGCTCCGCAAGCTGCAAGAGCTGCAATACTTACGACCATGAATAAAGCCAATAATGCTTTTTTCATCTTATTCCCCACTTTTCTGGTTGATTTTATTGAAATAAAAAATTAGCTTACAAATCTAAAGGATAACTTTTTTTTAGTATGAGTCAAGTATTTGGTTTTCATAAGACAAAATCTTTTAAAATAAATCCAAAAATTGCTGTGCCGGTTTAGGCAAATAACTGTCCGTTCTCCACATGACAGCAGGCGTCATAATGAAGGGATTATTTTCGATATGGACGGTGTGAACGTGATTTCGCATATGAACGGGAATCATTGTGACAGGCAGAATGGATGCGCCTAATCCGGATGACACGAGGCTGAGCAAAGTTGCAGAGTCATGGCATTCACAAACAATGCTCGGCTTCAGGTTCAAACGATGAAATTCATTCATGACCTGATTATAAACGCCTTTTCCGTTAACAGGCCGGAGCAGTATCAGCGGAAACGAAGGAATGTCCTCCATTTTAATCGTGTCTCCGCACGGATATCCGGCTTCATCTGAAAGCACGAGCACACATGGAATGTCATCAAGCTGCTTGAATTGTACTCTGTCACTTTTGATCAGTGTTGTCGTGACCGCCGCATCGATTTGCCGGCTTTCCAGCAGTTCCAACAGTGTCGCAGGCTCATTTTCCCAAATATTAAAGGTGAGATGGGGGTATCTCTCTTTGATCTGTGTGACTTTTTCAAGCATCAGAGCCGCGCAATAAATTGTTGAACCCACGGCTAGCGTGCCGGCTACCTCCTCCTTCAGCTCCTGTACCTCGATGACGGCATCTTCAAACCTATGCAAAATCTCCTTTGCTCTTTTCAGAAAAACAGTTCCTTCATATGTAAGCGTCATTTGTTTTTTCTTGTTCCGATCAAACAGAACAACACCAAGCTCATCCTCCAGCTGTTTGAGCTGCCTGCTTAAAGGCGGCTGCGCCATGTGAAGCTTTTTGGCTGCGGACGTGATTTTCTGTTCTTGGGCAATGGTAATGAAGTATCGAAGCTGGCGAATGTCCAAAAGAAAGCGCCTCCTTAGTATACCTTTTAGGTATTAAATATAGATTTTATAGATATTTTCCATATGGATATATCAGGAGTATGATTGAAATGAAAGCAGAATTCAAGCGTAAAGGAGGGGGCAAAGTGAAACTCGTTGTCGGAATGACAGGGGCAACAGGGGCGATTTTCGGGGTCAGGCTGCTGCAGTGGCTGAAGGCCGCCGAAGTGGAAACCCATCTCGTTGTGTCTCCTTGGGCGAACGTCACGATCAAACACGAAACAGGCTATACCTTACAAGAAGTAGAACAGCTGGCCACATACACTTACTCACATAAGGACCAGGCGGCAGCCATTTCAAGCGGGTCGTTTGATACCGATGGAATGATCGTTGCGCCGTGCAGCATGAAATCTCTCGCAAGCATTCGCACCGGAATGGCGGATAATCTGCTGACACGTGCGGCGGATGTCATGCTCAAGGAGAGAAAAAAACTCGTCCTCTTAACGAGAGAGACGCCTTTGAACCAAATTCATCTCGAAAATATGCTAGCGCTTACGAAAATGGGTACAATCATTCTTCCTCCGATGCCGGCATTTTATAATCAGCCGACCAGCTTAGAGGAAATGGTTGACCATATTGTATTTAGAACGTTGGACCAATTCGGCATTCGCCTTCCTGAAGCGAAGCGCTGGAATGGGATTGAAAAACATAAAGGAGGAGCTTGATCATGGCTTATCAAGATTTCAGAGAATTTCTCGCAGCCCTCGAAAAAGAAGGACAGCTGCTTACAGTGAATGAAGAGGTAAAGCCGGAGCCTGATTTAGGGGCCGCCGCACGCGCAGCCAGCAACCTTGGCGATAAAAGCCCCGCGCTCTTATTTGACAACATTTATGGCTATCATAACGCGCGAATTGCGATGAATGTCATCGGCTCTTGGCCGAACCATGCAATTATGCTGGGCATGCCGAAAGACACACCGGTAAAAGAACAGTTTCTTGAATTCGCAAAGCGTTATGACCAGTTTCCGATGCCGGTCAAACGTGAGGAAACAGCGCCATTTCATGAAAATGAAATCACAGAAGATATCAATTTGTTCGATATACTGCCTCTTTTCAGAATTAACCAAGGTGATGGGGGCTACTATTTAGACAAAGCATGTGTCATTTCCCGTGATCTTGAAGACCCTGACAACTTTGGCAAACAAAATGTCGGCATTTACAGAATGCAGGTCAAAGGAAAAGACCGCCTCGGCATTCAGCCTGTGCCGCAGCACGATATTGCCATCCATTTGCGCCAAGCTGAAGAACGCGGCATCAATCTTCCAGTCACGATTGCGCTTGGCTGTGAGCCGGTTATTACAACAGCGGCATCGACTCCGCTTCTTTATGATCAATCAGAATACGAAATGGCAGGCGCGATTCAAGGCGAACCATATCGCATCGTCAAATCAAAGCTGTCTGATCTTGATGTTCCGTGGGGCGCTGAAGTGGTGCTTGAAGGTGAGATTATTGCCGGAGAGCGCGAATATGAAGGGCCGTTCGGTGAATTCACAGGCCATTATTCCGGCGGACGAAGCATGCCGATCATTAAAATTAAACGCGTCTATCACAGAAACAATCCAATTTTCGAGCATTTATACTTAGGCATGCCTTGGACAGAATGCGATTACATGATCGGCATTAACACATGCGTGCCGCTTTATCAGCAGTTAAAAGAAGCGTATCCGAACGAAATTGTGGCAGTAAACGCCATGTACACACACGGTTTAATCGCGATTGTATCCACAAAAACCCGTTATGGCGGATTTGCGAAAGCGGTCGGCATGCGCGCATTGACCACACCGCACGGACTTGGCTACTGCAAAATGGTCATTGTCGTTGATGAGGATGTCGATCCATTCAACCTGCCGCAGGTCATGTGGGCGCTTTCGACGAAAATGCATCCGAAACACGATGCGGTCATCATTCCGGACTTATCTGTTCTGCCGCTTGATCCGGGATCTAATCCGTCAGGAATCACTCACAAAATGATTCTTGACGCGACTACACCGGTTGCGCCGGAAACAAGAGGCCACTATTCACAGCCGCTTGATTCTCCGCTTACAACGAAAGAATGGGAACAAAAACTAATGGACTTAATGAATAAATAAGGAAAGGGTGTTCGAAATGCATACATGTCCTCGATGCGACTCAAAAAAGGGAGAAGTCATGAGCAAATCGCCTGTAGAAGGCGCATGGGAAGTTTATCAGTGCCAAACATGCTTTTTTACATGGAGATCCTGTGAACCGGAAAGCATTACAAATCCCGCGAAATACAATCCGGCGTTTAAAATTGATCCGAAGGAAACAGAAACAGCCATTGAAGTTCCGGCGGTGCCGGAACGAAAGGCTTGATCAGCGTGAACTGTCTATCAGACCGTCTTTTTGAACTGCTTGACGGGGACCGCCTAAATGAGAAGCAGCATGAGGCCTTCGTTCTGCAAACAGTATCAGAGGATGGCTGGCCGCATGCCGCTATGATCAGTGTGGGGGAAATGATCGCGCTGAACCGAACTGATATCCGAATCGCTCTGTGGAAAAACACAATGACTTCGGCCAATATCCTTCGCACAGGAAAAGCTCAGTTCACGGCATGGTGGAAGGGAGCGGCCTATTATGTAAAGCTTGAATGCGCGCCTTTACCGCCTTTGAAAGATGCTGAATATGATAGAGACCGTTTTTCCTGCCGCATCGTTTCAGTGAAGGAGGACGTTGCGAAATACGCTGATTTGACTTCAGGTGTCCGTATACAGCTTCACAGCGCTGAAGAGGTGCTGGGCAGATGGGAAAAGACCCTGGAAGATTTAAAACGGTCATATCGATAGCCTGACGCCATGCGTCAGGCTTTTTTTATATAATGAAAACAAAGGGGGCGTGAGAAATGGAACGTGCGGGGATCTGTCACTCGGACGGCTTTGATTTAGCTTATCGAATTGAGGGCGAGGGCGCACCCATCCTTGTGATCGGGAGTGCGGTTTACTACCCGCGCCTTTTTTCCTCAGACATCAAACAGAAATATCAATGGATCTTTGTCGACCATAGGGGATTTGCTAAGCCTAAACGAGAGCTTCGTGAGGAGGATTCGAGGCTTGATGCCGTTTTGGCTGATATTGAAAGGATGAGAACATTTCTTCAGCTTGAGGATGTTATCATCCTGGGACATTCCGGGCACGCTTTTATGGCTTTAGAATATGCCAGGACATATCCTGAACATGTCCAGAAGGTGGCGCTCTTCAATACTGCGCCTGATAACAGTGAAGAAAGACAACGAAAAAGTGAATCATTTTTTATGGAAACAGCCAGTCTTGAGAGAAAGAAACGCTTTGAAAAAGATATCGCGAATTTGCCGCAGGACATTGAAAACGATCCTGAAAGACGCTTCGTACACATGTGTATTCGCGCTGAAGCGAAAAGCTTTTATCAAGAGCGGCCGCATGCAGCTGCTTTATGGGATGGCGTATTTACGAATATGCCGATCATGGATGAATTATGGGGGAATACATTTGCCCGGCTGAATCTCATTCAGCGGTTAGCTGATGTACAAGTGCCGGTGTACATCGGCTTAGGAAGATATGATTATTTGGTTGCGCCTGTTGCGCTATGGGATACTGTTGACGATTTATATCCACATGTGGAGAAGGTTATTTTTGAAAAGAGCGGCCATCAGCCGATGCTGGAAGAACCGCAAGCCTTCGAACAAAGCTTCAGGAAATGGCTTGATCAATAAAAAACAGCCCGCGGATCAACATCCGCGGGCTGTTTCTGATTATAAGACCCCTTTCATCGCGCGTTTGATCACCGGCGAGAGCAGCAGGAGAATGCCGCCAAGAACGATAGAAATCAAACCGATGGTGCCGAAGTATGTTGTTTCAGGAATTTTATCAAACAATCCGGCTACTTGGGCATTGATCGCTTGGGCTGCTGCGTTCGTCAGAAACCACATACTCATTGTTTGTGCAGAGAAGGCAGCTGGCGCCAGTTTCGTTGTCACGGATAAACCGACTGGAGACAGGCACAGCTCTCCAAGCACAACAAGCAGGAAGCTGAGAACGAGCCAAAGCGGGCTTACGAGTGCTTCTTTTCCTTGCATAGCCGGGAATACCATAATGATAAATGACAATCCGGCAAGAATAATTCCGATTGAGAATTTAACTGGCGTAGACGGCTGGCGTTTGCCGAGCTTCATCCAGAGCCATGCGAATATTGGCGCAAATATGACGACAAACAATGGATTTAATGATTGGAACCAAGATGACTGAAGTTCGAATCCGCCCAATGAAAGTCTTATACGCTCATCAGCATATACCGCAAGAATGGTCGCTCCCTGTTCCTGAATGGCCCAGAACATGACAGCACCGATAAACAAAGGAACGTAAGCGGCAAGACGGGATTTTTCTGTTTTGTCCGCTTTTTTGCTAGTAAACATGATGATGAAATAAATAACAGGAATCAAAATACCGAGAATACTTACTAGGTCGATGAAACGCTTGATCGTCAGCACGCCTGTTTGTACGGAGATAATCACTGCGATCGCCACAATGATCACACCGATTCCGGTGCCAATCGCAGATTTTTTAGACAGCGGATTCGGCACATTGGAACCTGCAAGACCGAGGTTTTTCTTTCTTGTCAAAGCAAATACGATAAGTCCGAGAAGCATTCCGACCGCGGCAGCTCCGAAGCCGAGATGATAGTTGTACTTCTGTCCGAGTGTTCCGACAATTAACGGCGCAAGCAAACCACCGAGGTTAATCCCCATGTAGAAAATACTGAAACCTGAGTCGCGGCGCGGGTCTTCTTTCGTGTAAAGATCCCCAACCACGCTTGAAACGTTTGGTTTTAATAAGCCTGTTCCGACAATGATAAGCACCATGCTGATATAGAATGCTATCGAACTGCCCGGATAGGCGAGTGCAATGTGGCCGAACATAATGAATATGCCGCCGTAAAACACGGTGTTTGCGGTACCGAATACCCGATCAGCAAGCCATCCGCCAATAATAGTGGACATGTATACGAGTGAGCCGTAAATCGACATAATAGCAACCGCAGTGCCTTTGTCAAAACCAAGCCCGCCGTTTACCGTCTCTGTATACAAATAGTAAAGTAAGATTGCTCTCATTCCATAGTAAGAGAAACGCTCCCAAAATTCGGTGAAAAATAGTGTAAATAGTCCTCGCGGGTGACCAAAGAACCCTTTTTGCGGGACGCTTTTGATGATACTTTCGTTATCAATCGAAGCCATGTCAGCCAAACCCTTTCTAAAAAAAGTGTATTATAAAAATCATATTCTTATATAATACTTGTGTCAATATAATTTATACTCATTTCAAATAGTTCCATAATGGAAAAATTATAAATGCCTAAAAATAGTGATTTTCTCCTAATTTTTATACTCTTTATCGTGAGATTTTCTTACACAACTATTCCTTTATATTTTTTTAATAAAATTTTAGAGAAATGTACAAGCAGACCGGGCCTTTGTGAGTAACATGATAGTAATCATGGAGAAGGAGGCTCGCAATTGGCTGAATTCATATTAAATGCAGCAGATTTCGGTGTTCCTGGAGATGGTCAAACGGATTCGACAGAACTGATTAATCAGTGCCTTAGTACAGCTGTTTCTCAAGGCTATCATACTGTCTGGTTTCCAAAGGGAACATATTTAATAGATGGAACGCTTGGCGGAGATTTTAATCAGAAGTTTCGAAACGCGGGAATCATTGTTCCCGGCAACCTTGAGATTATGATGGACCCGGAGTGTATCATGAAAGTAATCCCGAATCGTTCTTGGGGTTATTCCGCATTTTATGTAGGCAAGCAAGAGAATATAACCATTTCCGGGGGACAAATTATCGGCGAACGCGATGAGCATATCTACGCCTCAGCGGGGATCAGGTCAACCCATGAATGGGGCTTTGGCATATGTATTGAAGGATGCTCGAATGTTGTCATTGATCAAGTGAAAATTTCTGATTTTACCGGCGATGGGATCATTGTCAGTCCGAGGGGATTAAAGACCAATCAAGATTATCGAACGTCAAAGCAAATTATCATCCGCCGCTGTGAGGTTCGGCGGTCGAGGAGAAATAACATTTCCATTACCGGATGTGACATGGTCACAGTGGAGGAATGCGTGATTGAAGACGCCGGAACGGGGAATGGGACAGCGCCGAAATACGGAATTGACATTGAAGGGTATGGAGAAGGTGATGTTGATTATGAGGAACCGATTAATGTATCAATTCGCAATAACTACTTTATTGGAAACGTTTCAAGTTCTGTGACCAATTTTAACGGGTATGGCGTTTTAATAGAAGGAAATCTCTCAGATAATACAATCAGTTATGGATATGGGACGCAAACAGTGATCAAGGGAAATATTCTGAGAGGTTCTGGAGATGCGGCGGCTGCGACAAGAGTCGGAATAACCGGACTCGGTGTGTCACAAGGAAAAGAGACCAGTGACGCGGTGATCGCTGGCAATCTGATTACCGGATTTTCAACTGGAATTGATGTCAGGGGAAAGAGCGTTCTTGTGACCAACAACAAAATCAGCAACTTTGAAAACACAGGGATATTGGTTTATCAGTCTTCTGACGTAAAGGTAGACGGAAACCACATTCAAAACGGACTGTCTGAAACAAGGCGCAGCATCGGTCTTCGCGCAGTGCTGTCAGATGACATCGCGTTTCTGAATAACTGTCTCATTCAAGTCATTGACGGTGTGAACATCTCCGGAGGCGACGTGATCATTAAAGATAATCTCCTGAGAAAATTCAGCCGGGGCATTTGGATCGCTCAAGGGAATGCGGTGATTGAAGGCAATACACTGCATCCTGACACGTTTGAAGCGGTCCCGGAATCATATGCTGTTTCCGTCACAAATAATGCTGGCGCTATCATCAAAAACAATACATTTAAAGAGTTTAAAAATTACCCGATTTACTGCTCCACAAGTGCAAAAACCTCAATTATCGGCAACCACCTCGACAGATCTCCGCTTTTGGTCACCATTTATATCAGCACCGGTGTGCATGAGATTTTTGATAATACCATTTCAGTCAACAGAACAGCCGGGAATCCGATTGTGATTTATGTCAATGGATCAGCAGGCTCTATCATTTCTGGAAACACCATCAATAACCTCTCCGCAGGCACTGCGACAGCTATTCAAACAAACACCTCAACCAATTCCAAAATCATTGGCAACCGCATTTTTAAAGGGACTATCAACAAACACAGCAGTGATACACTAGATGGCAATATTATCGCCTGAAAAAAAGCGCCCCCCTTTAGGGGTTCTTTTTTTTCGATTTATAGATCACGTACATTTCCCTCACAAGGACTAACACAAAAAATATAAGTACAACCCATTCCGCAAACGTTGTCATCTTAAAGCTGGACATATTGTTATAAATCGCTTTTGTTAAACTGAACCCTTGAAGCATGTCCATCAATACAGAAATAGTTAATAAACAAATTAATATGACTCCTGTCACGCCCAATATCTTCATGCTTCATCATCCTCCGCTTTTAGTGTCTATCGTTGGCGGAGAAGTTATACGGCATCTAAACCTATGCATAATCTTAATTCTAATAGGAAGAATATGAGAAAACGACAAAGAAAGGTATTTGTGTATGCCTTTATTTTCTAAGCGAAAGAACAATACCGGTTCAAAAGACAAGCAGAATACAGAAGAAAAGAATCAGGAACAGCAGCAAGAAAAAGAAAGGCCGGCTCTCATTTCTCCTAGTTTGGCAAAGAACATAGCAGAAACGAAAAAGGAAGTCGGAAGCAGCTCTGACGTTATCATTCGCGAGATTAAAATCGGGGAGCAGGATCGTGTCCATCTAGCTGTTATTTATATTGCTGGGCTGGTCGATAATAACACGATCCATGAGTCGTTAATCGATCCATTGGTACAGGATGAGTCTATCCAGAATACTCATGCGATCCAGCAAATTCTTGAAAAAACGCTCCCACTGGGCGGGGTGAAAGCGGAAAAGAGCTGGGATAAGCTTTTTTCCGAGTTAATGCTCGGCAATGCGCTCGTTTTTGCCGATGGCTATGCCGAAGCGCTGATTTGCAGCACTCAAGGGGGAGAGCAGCGCTCCATCCAAGAGCCGAGCACCCAGGTGTCATTCCGCGGCCCGCGCCAAGGGTTTACAGAATCTCTGCAAACCAATATTTCCATGATCCGGCGATACATTAAAAACCCGAATTTATGGGTTGAAAAAATGAAAAAAGGTTCTGTCACAAATACGGATATCGCCCTCATGTACATTGAAGGAATATGTGATGAAAAGGTGCTGAAGGAAGTGAAGCAGCGCCTGGAAAAAATAGATATTGACAGTATTTTGGAATCTGGATATATTGAGCAGCTGATTGAAGATGAAACCTTTACGACGTTTCCGACTATGTATCATACAGAACGCCCTGATGTTGTAGCGGGAAATCTGTTAGAAGGAAGATTCGCGATTATTGTGGACGGAACACCGTTTGTGCTTATTGCTCCGGCATTATTTGTCCAATTTTTTCAGTCTGTTGAAGATTATTATTCCCGTTTTGACATTGCGACAAGCATACGGATCCTGCGGGTTTTAGTCTTTTTCATTTCGCTTGTGGCTCCGGCTGTCTATGTGGCAGCCACGACGTTTCACCAAGAAATGATACCGACTCAGCTGTTAGTGGTCATTGCGGCCCAGCGGGAAATTGTCCCGTTTCCGGCTGTTGTGGAGGCGCTAACGATGGAGGTTGCTTTTGAGATTCTGAGGGAAGCGGGGGTCAGGCTGCCCCGGGTTGTCGGCTCGGCAGTATCAATCGTAGGCGCGCTCGTAATCGGCCAGGCTGCCGTACAAGCTGGTATTGTCTCTCCGGCAATGGTGATTATCGTGGCACTCACCGCGATTGCGAGCTTCGCAACGCCGGCATTTGCAATGGCGATTTCAGCCCGGCTCATCCGGTTTATTTTTATTATTGCCTCAGCTGTTATGGGTTTTTACGGGCTGATTTTAGGGATCATTATGATGTTTGTGCACTTATGCAGTCTTCGTTCATTTGGCGTTCCATATATGTCGCCGCTTGCACCCTTTTCTTCACAAGGCGTAAAGGACGCGCTGTTCCGGGTTCCGTGGTGGGCCGATGAAAAGAGGCCGGAATCGGTCAGTAAGGAAGATAAGGTGCGGCAGGGAGAGGGTCAGCGCCCAGAGCCGGCCGCTTCACGAGGAATGGTGAACAAAGATTTGGAAGAAGGGGATCAGAATGGTACGTAAATGTCTGTTAGCCGTTCTCATGCTTTTGAGCGTCATTGTGCTGCCCGGCTGCTGGGATAAGCGGGAGCTGACGGATCTTGCGATTATCTCGGCGATTGGCATCGATCGGACAAACGACGGCAACTACGTGCTGCATCTTCAAATTATCAATCCAGGAAATGTTGCCGGCGGCCTTCAAGGAGGCGGTGCCGGAGACAGGCCGCCTGTATCTGTCTATTCGATTGAAGGTAACAATATAACGGAAGCACTCAGAAAAGCCTCCATAAAGGTGTCACGCCGGCTTTATTTTGCCCATACCAATCTGGTCGTGATCAGTGAAAAGCTGGCAAAAGAAGAAGGTTTGGATTTTGTATTAGATAATCTTGACCGGGACACAGAATTCAGGACAACGGCAACATTCGTCGTTGCTCATAAAACAAAAGCGGAAAATATTGTAAAAATCTTGACGCCAATTGATAAAATTCCATCAAATAAAGTCAATAAAACCCTGGATTTCACGGAGGCGGAATACGGACGGGTGGTTAAAACCAATATTCAGGACGTTTTAAAAACACTTGCCGCCAATACCAGGGCGCCGGTTATTCCGGGATATATGATGATTGGTGACGATAAAAAAGGAGTCAGCATGGAAAACACGCAGGCGACTGACCCGAAAGCCATTCTCCAGGCAGATGGTTTAGCGATTTTTGATAAGGCTGGGTATTTAAAGTATTGGCTTGAAGATGATGAAAGCGTGGGGGCAGTCTGGCTGATGAATAAGATCCAGCATACGTTTATTAATGCTGACTGGGACAAGACGAAGGATGCGGTCAGCTTGCAGGTTACCCATCAAGATACAAAGCTGGTACCGGAGATGCGGAACGGACGTCCATACATCCATGTGAAAGTGTCGGTTGAAGGAATTATAGATGCTGTCAAATACCCTTTCCAATTGTCTGACCCCAAGGTGCTGCCCGCTATTGAAAAAGCGCTCAACAAAGAGCTGGAAAAGGAAATCAGCCATACTGTGAAAAAGATCAAGAAGAATAAAATAGATTTTATCGGTTTTGGTGACACGATATATAGAAAGTATCCGGAGCAGTGGGAGAAAATGAAGGATACATGGGACAAAGAGTATTTGCCGGACCTGCCCATCGACGTAAAGGCCGAGACGTATATCAGAAGAACGGGATTGCGAAACAATCCGATCAAACACCAGTTTAAAGATGATTAGGTCTGAAGAAAGGGGAAGTGACAGATGGAAAAAGCCAGAATAAGCATAAGGCAGCTGTTTGTCATGATTATCATTTTTGAACTGGGCAGCTCCTTATTGATTACCCCCGGATCGATGGCGGGCAGGGATGCTTGGATAGCAGTTCTATTAGGCTGTGCGGCCGGGCTGTTTCTTTTCTATTTGTATCAGGGCATTTATCAATGCTATCCGGAATCTTCGCCGAAAGAATATATGGATGATATGCTCGGAACCAAGCTGAGCTGGCTGTTTTCATTTCTCTATATCTTGTACTTTGCCTATATTGCCGCAAGGGTGCTGCGTGACTTTGGAGAAATGCTGCTGACGTTTGCTTATCATGATACACCTATCATTATTGTAAATGCTTTATTAATGGTAGTAAGCATATATGCCGTAAGAAAAGGAATTGAAGTGCTCGCACGCGCGGCCGAACTGCTTTTCGGGGCCATGTATTTACTGGGCGCGCTCGGCCTCGTGCTGATTATTGTCTCAGGCACTATAGACCCGCACAATTTAAAGCCGGTTTTGGCAAACGGCATTTCTCCTGTCCTTCACTCTGTTTTCACACAGACCATGTACGTTCCATTTGGTGAAGTTGTTTTATTTGTGATGATTTTCCCTAACCTGAATGACAGAAAAAATGTGAAAAAAATGGGGATGATCGCCATGGCTATTAGCGGATTGGTTGTGGCGCTCACCGTGGCGATTAATATCAGCGTGCTTGATGTTGATCTTACACTCAGATCCCAGTTTCCGCTTTTAAGCACGATCCAGACAATCAAAGTCGAAGAATTTTTAGATCGGCTTGATGTCTTTTTTATGCTGGCGCTGATCATTGGCGGCTTCTTTAAGGTCAGTCTCTACTTATATGCCACTGTGGTGGGGACATCTACGCTCTTTAAGGAAAAGAATCCCTCCCAATTGGCTTATCCGATGGGATTGGGCATTTTAATCCTCTCTATTACGATTGCGACTAACTTTTCGGAGCACTTGAACGAAGGCCTGAAAGTGGTGCCGCTGTATATTCATTTGCCTTTTCAATTATTGTTTCCGCTCTTTCTGTTTATTCTGGCTGTTTGGAAAAAGAAGCGAAGAGAGAAGTCAAAAGAGGCAGGAACGAAAAAATGATAAAAAGAGCGGGGGGATGCAGCCGCCGCTCTTTTTATGTTCACTTCTATATAAAAGGGGGATATAGGTTGCGCCCCTGTCTGCACTGGCAGAGGCGCGTTTTGTTATACCACTGCGACGTTTTCCTTCACAGTAAAGCTTCCTCTTGAAAGTCTGATATTAATGTCGGATACTTTTGCAATTTGCTCATCGTGCGTCACCATGATGACGCATTTATCTTCCTTGTGCGCCAGATCTTGAAAGAGCCGTACAATTTCTTTTGATGTATCCTCATCAAGGTTTCCGGTCGGTTCATCGGCTACGATAAGATCCGTGTCACAGCAGAAAGCTCTTGTAATTGATACCCGCTGCTGCTGTCCGCCGCTCAGTGTGAGCACTTTTTGCCGGGCTTGTTTTTCGTTGATGCCGACCTTCTGCAGCATGTCAAGCGCATATGATTCTTTGTTCTTTTCTTTAGATCCTGTGATTTCCATAGCGGTTGTGACGTTCTGCAAAGCCGTCATATACGGAAGCAGGTTGTACGCCTGAAACACGATTGATACATATTGGTTTCTGAAATTGGTTAAGCCGATTTTAGAAACCGCTTTTCCGTCGTAAAGGATGTTTCCTTCTTTTGGTGCGTCAAGTCCGCCTGCCAGAGACAGGAAAGTGGTTTTCCCTGTCCCTGATGTGCCAACAATGGTGTAGAATTTTCCTTTTTGAAAGCTGATGTTAATATCCTGAAACAACGGCTGGCTCTTGTCTTTATACCAGTAGCCGACTTGTTGAAATTCTAATAAGCTCATAGGTTCCGCCTCTTTCTATTCCTGTTTTGTCAATATCGTTTTCGGATGAAGCCGCAGTACTGAAATGGACGGCAGCAATGTTGCAATGATTGCGATCAGGATGCCGATCCCGCCAAGAACAAGCATGTCGTTCATAGAAACCGCGACGTTCAGTGAATCGATAACGTCCGCGTTTGATGAACTGTGGCCGAACATTCCGCCACCCATGCCGCCACCGCCGCCAGGCATTTGTCCGTTTTGCCCGCTTGCAGTTTGCGTTGAATCGGTTGATGAACTGATCTGCTGGGATAAAAGCTGATTTCCAAGCTGATTTGCGACGAGATTTCCAGTCACCGATGCAAGGCCGATGGCGATAACGGCCACGATCAGAATCTCAGTCAAGAACTGTCCAATCAATTTCCACCGTTTTTCACCGATGGCCATTAACACACCCATTTCGTATTTGCGCTCCCTGATCGACATCATGACAATCAGGCCGAGAATGACAGCCCCTGCCACTGATACAAGATACACCACGTTTTTAGAGAAAGAAGCTACATTTTCAATCGGGCCGACCATTTGCTGGTACAACTGATCGTTTGTATTCAGTGTGTACGTATCGAAGTCAATGGATGTTTTCTTCGCTGCTTTTACGAAAGCATCCATATTTTTCGCATCGTCCATATAGTAAACGGCTGAGTCAATCGTATTTTGATAGTCGTCGCCTTTCAGCGCCGCTGTTGCTGTGTAAGGTGTATAAAGCTTGTTATAAGGATTTAAGAAAGAGAAATTTTGGGCTTGGTCATCGCCTGAAGATGTTGTTTTATAAATACCGACGATCTTCAGCTTTACTGTTGTATCCTCATCTGTTGCTGATTCAATTGTGATCGAATCGCCAACGCTTAAATCATTTTCTTCCGCTAATGTTTCGTTGATCACTGTTACTTTTTTGCCGACATCTGATTTTGTAATCGCGCGTCCGTCAGTGATTTTTGAATCCCCGTCAGAGAAATCATCAACTAATGCTGTGCTGATGACACCTTCAATCGAAAGATCGGCTTGCACCATTTGCGGTCCGCCTTGTCCGCCGCCTTGGCTGTTTTTAGCATTTGAGTTTGAACTGCTTGAGCTGGAATCGCTTGAACTGGAGCTTGAGCTCTCAATCGCATCAAAGTTCCCCGCGTTGGCTGAAGCTGATGTGATGTAATTGTAGCTCTTCACATGATCGAGTGCTGCAAGCTTATTTGCATCAGACACTTTGATCGGTGTTGATTCGAAGCTGCGTTTTTCACCGCTGTCCTGCTGTTTTTCCATTTGCTTTTGGCGGTCAACCTGTAGTGTCACGCTCCCGCCGAGCTCTTGTCTGGCCAGTTCGCTTGATTTTTGTGCTGCCGACTGGATGGTGAGGCCTGATAGAACAAAGACACATATGACTGTAAACACAAATAATTGCAATAATGTTTTTCCCTTTTTAGCCTTCATATTCCAAAAGGCCCGTTTGATAAAGTTCATTTATGTTCCTCCGTATAGGTATTGTTATTGATAAGGCCGCCTCTGGGGCGGGCTTGCTTGTTGATAAATTAATAGTAGTCCAAAGGTATGAAAAAAATATGAACAATCTATTTCTAGTTGATGAAATAAAAACTAACAATTGCGAAACGCAAAACCTTCTGTTTAAAATGGTGCTATTATATAAAAAAGCATCAAAACAACCGGAGGATATAATGAAAATATTAATGATAGAAGATAATGTTAGTGTCTGTACGATGACGGAGATGTTCTTTTTTAAGGAAGGTTTTGAAGCGGAATTCGTTCATGACGGATTAGAGGGATACCAGCGTTTTACGGAAGAAAATTGGGATCTGATCATTTTGGATATCATGCTTCCATCTATGGACGGCGTAACCATTTGCAGAAAAATAAGAGAGACAAGCACGGTGCCGATTATCATGCTTACTGCCAAAGACACTGAATCAGATCAGGTCATCGGTTTTGAGATGGGGGCGGATGATTATGTCACGAAGCCGTTCAGCCCGCTGACATTGGTTGCCCGCATCAAAGCCGTCATCAGAAGATACAAGGCGACAGGCAAAGCGGTTGTTGATGAAGATATGATCGAATCGGAATGCTTTACAATTAATAAGAAGACGAGAGAAGTCTTTTTGAACGGAGAGCCTGTAGAAAATCTCACGCCGAAGGAATTCGATCTGCTTTACTACCTTGTCCAAAATCCGCGTCAGGTGTTCTCCAGAGAACAGCTGCTTGAGCAGGTATGGGGCTATCAATTTTATGGAGATGAGCGGACGGTTGACGTTCATATCAAACGGCTGCGGAAAAAGCTTGCCAGCGAGGACAAGCCTTTCCTATATACCGTGTGGGGAGTAGGGTATAAATTTGATGAAGATTAAATATTTATACCAGCTGCTTCTGAGCCATATCAGCATTTTGATTTTAGCGTTTGTCATTATCATTTCGCTATTTTCTCACTTTGTGAAAGATTTTGCCTATCAAAATAAAGTAGAGGAACTGACGTCATATGCGGTTCAGATCGCGGATGAATTCCAAGCAGGCCAGGTTGATATGCGCAGGCTCTATCCTTATCAGGACATTTTAAGCACAAGAAAGACTCAGTTTATCATCTTCAATGAAAAGCAGCAGCCTTATTTTCTTCCTGAAGGCTTTCATCATCAGCCAAGGGAACAGCTGAAGAAATCAGAATGGAACAAGCTGAAAAAAGGGCAGACTGTCATGATCAGGGCCGATGGCCGTTTTGATGATGAAGTGTCTCTTGTGGCGCAGCCTATATTTGTTCAGAACGAGTTTAAAGGCGCCGTTCTGCTGATTTCTCCAATCAGCGGCGTTGAACAGATGGTCAATCAGGTCAACCTCTATATGTTTTACGCTGTAATCAGCACGCTCGTCATTACGATTCTTGTGAGCTGGCTCCTATCCAAATTCCATGTCAAACGGATTCAAAAGCTAAGAGAAGCGACAGATAAAGTTGCTTCCGGCGATTATGACATCCACTTGGAAAACAGCTACAGGGATGAAATCGGCGTACTGGCGTCCGACTTTAATATTATGGCGAAAAAATTAAAGCAATCGAGGGATGAAATCGATCGCCTTGAGAAGCGGAGAAGGCAGTTTATCGCTGACGTGTCACATGAATTAAAAACTCCGCTGACGACGATCAACGGTTTGGTTGAAGGGCTGAACAGCCATACGATTCCTGAGGATAAGAAGGATAAGTGCTTCTCGCTGATCAGTGAGGAAACGAAGCGCATGCTGCGGCTCGTAAAAGAAAATCTGGATTATGAAAAAATCAGGTCTCAGCAAATTACCTTGAACAAGCTGGATGTTCCGCTGATCGAGGTGTTTGAAATCGTGAAAGAGCACTTAGAGCAGCAGGCGGAAGAAAAACAAAACAGGCTGATGATTCAGGTAGAGGATCACGTGATCGTTCATGCCGATTACGACAGGCTCATTCAAATACTCGTCAACATTACGAAAAACAGCATCCAATTTACGCAAAACGGTGACATTTGGCTGCGCGGAATAGAAGGTTATAAAGAGACGATTATTGAAATTGAAGATACGGGGATCGGCATTTCAAAAGAGGATATTGAGCATATTTGGGAGCGGTTCTATAAAGCAGATATTTCAAGAACGAACACGGCATACGGTGAATATGGACTCGGTCTCTCGATCGTCAAGCAGCTCGTTGAAATGCATCGGGGCACAGTAGAGATCAAGAGTGAAGAAGGGAAAGGCACAAAATTTATCATCCGCCTTCCCTTAACGGCAAAGCAGCAATAGCATACAGGGCGGCAGCATCATCAGATGAGCCGCCTTTTTTGCACACCGCT
Organism: Bacillus sp. JS; assembly: GCF_000259365.1. Classification (NCBI taxonomy): domain Bacteria; kingdom Bacillati; phylum Bacillota; class Bacilli; order Caryophanales; family Bacillaceae; genus Bacillus; species Bacillus sp. JS. The sequence goes on from NC_017743.1 coordinate 424,365, forward strand.
TCGGTTTATTGCGTGCTCCCGAAAACAAAGATTGCGTGTTTTTCGGGTTAGGACAGTCTATAAACATGATAAAATATGACATAAACAGTTTTTGATGGGAGAGGGTGAAGGAATGAAGAGCGGGGTAATTCCTTCTTCAGCGGTCGGTCAAAAAATTAACGAGTGGTACAAATATATCCGGACATTCAGCGTGCCGGATGCCGAAGTGTTAAAAGCTGAAATCCAGCAGGAACTGAAACACATGCAGCATGATTCCAACTTGCTGCTTTATTATTCACTAATGGAATTCCGGCACCAGCTTATGCTGGATTATCTTGAGCCGTTAGAAAAATTAAATATCGAAGACCAGCCAAGCCTGTCTGAATTATCACGAAACATTGACAGCAATCAGGCAGATCTTAAAGGGCTGCTCGACTATTACGTGAATTTTTTCCGCGGGATGTATGAGTTTGATAAGCGGGAATTTATTTCTGCCATTACATACTATAAACAGGCGGAGAAAAAACTTTCCTTTGTCGCAGACCATATTGAACGGGCTGAATTCTACTTTAAAATCGCGGAAGCTTATTATTATATGAAGCAAACGTATTTTTCATTGATTAATATCAAAAACGCCTATGAAATTTACGTGGAGCAGGAAACCTATAATGTGAGAATCATTCAATGCCATTTCGTGTTCGGGGTTAACCTGATGGATGAAAGAAATTTCGAACAAGCCGCACGCCATTTCAAATTGGCGCTCAATATGGCCCAAGCGGAACAAAAAGCCCAGCTGGTCGGAAGAGCATACTACAATCTCGGATTATGCTATTACAATCAAGATATTCTTGACCCTGCCATTGAGTACTTTGAAAAAGCGGTCTCCACGTTTGAAAGCAGCAGGATCATCAATTCTCTGCCGCAAGCCTATTTTTTAATCACCCTGATTTATTATAAACAGGGAAAACATGATAAAGCTTCGGAATATCACAAGCGGGGCTATGAATATGCTAAAGAAACAGACGATGCAGACTATGCCGTAAAATTCGAGTTTTTGCAATCCCTATATCAGGATCAGCCCAGTGAAGAAGGAATCGAACGATGTTTTCAATACCTAAAAAATAAAAATATGTACGCTGATATAGAGGATTTAGCCCTAGAAGTAGCAAAATATTACTATGAACAGAAGTGGTTTAAACTGTCTGCTTCCTACTTTCTACAAGTTGAAGAGGCAAGAAAACAAATACAAAGGAGTGAAGGTTTGTATGAAATTGAAATCTAAGTTGTTTGTTATTTGTTTAGCCGCAGCCGCGATTTTTACAGCGGCTGGCGTTTCTGCTCATGCGGAAGCACTCGACTTTCATGTGACGGAAAGAGGAATGACGTAAGAACCAGCCCCTTCTCTTTGGTGAGAAGGGGTTTTTCTTTTCAAAAAAACACCGCAAGACATAGTCTTGCGGCGCCCCCGCAGAGACGGTCAGCAGCTTAGTAGCCGCCAACAAACGCAGTCCCTACGATAATTAAAAGAATGAACAATACAACGATTAAAGCGAAAGAACTGATGCCGTAACCGCCGCCAGTAGAGTATCCTGACATAAGGTTTCACCTCCCTATGAAGGATACTATAAGATATGCTGAGCCGATCTGTTTGGCAGGGATAATAGTGGACAAGAGAAAAAAATGAACAATTCGGCTATATGAAAAATAGCGGGCGCTGCGGCCCGCTATTTATGTACGATTAAGAGATCAGCACGCCTGCGAAAAATTCCTGGTATAACGCTTGAACGGCTTTTCTTTCTTCGGCTTCTTTTACGCCAAACATCATGCTCACTTCAGATGATCCCTGATTGATCATTTCGATATTCACCTTAGCCTCTGATAATGCTTTGGCGGCTCTTGCTGTTGTACCGACATTGTGGCGCATCGCTTCTCCTACAACCATAATCAGTGCGAGATGATGCTCGACAATGACTTCGTCGGCATGCAAATCCTTTTCGATCCGTTTGATCACGCTGCGTTCAGTGGCGGCATCCATTTGACCCTCCCGCAAGATGATGGTCATGTCATCAATTCCCGATGGAACATGCTCATACGTCAATCCGTGCTCCTCCAGGATTTGAAGGGCTTTGCGGCCAAATCCGATTTCTCTGTTCATTAAATACTTGCTGATATAAATGCTGCAAAAACCGGTATCGCTGGCAATGCCGACGACAGGCCCGTTCGTGTTATCCCGCTTGCTTACGACGCGGGTGCCTCCGGCTGAGGGGTTGTTCGTATTTTTGATCTGAACAGGAATCCCCGCTCTAAATGCCGGAATGAGCGCTTCATCATGAAACACTGAAAAACCGGCGTAAGACAGCTCCCGCATCTCTCTGTATGTCAGCTCACTGATTTCCTTTGGATTTTCAACGAAGGACGGATTGACAGAATACACAGCGTCCACGTCTGTAAAGTTTTCGTACAAATCAGCTTGAAGTCCGTTGGCAAGAATCGAGCCGGTAATATCAGAACCGCTCCGTGAGAATGTGATCACATCGCCATCCTTGCTGAATCCGAAAAAACCGGGAAAAATAATGAGTCCGTCACGTTCCCGAAGACGATAGAGGTTTTGATAGGATTCAGGAAGAACTTGCGCGTTGCCGGGTTCATTTGTCACAAAAAGGCCGGCATCCTTCGGGTTGACATATTCCGCTTTGACGCCTTTATAGCGGAAATAAGCGGCGATCAGCTTGGCGTTGTTATCCTCCCCGCTGGCCTTAACTGCGTCAAGATATTGCTCGGGATTGCTTTTGTCTCCTTCTAAAAGCGTAAACAAATCATCTCTGATTTTATCGATAATGCTTTGCCCCAGCTGAAGCTCATTGGCGATGAGAGCGTACCGTTCCACAACCGCTTCCGCCAGTTCAGGTGCGCTGCCTGATGCCAAATATTGTTCCGCACATGCGATTAAGAGATCAGTCACTTTCGTATCCTCGGCATAGCGTTTTCCCGGAGCTGAAACGACTACAGCTTTCCGTGCCGGATCTGAGGTAACGATGTGAAACACCTTGTCAAGCTGAGCGCCTGAAGCAAGTGAGCTGCCTCCGAATTTAACGACCTTCATGTTTACATCTCCTAATGTTTAAAATTTTCACACAAATTTAGTTTTTATTATCTCTCTTTCAGTCCTGTAAATCAAGGGATAATTTCTCCCCAGAAAGAACATTTGTATTTTCCACGAGGAATGATGTCAGGTTTGCTGACCGTAAACAGGCGTTCAAAAGATAAATATGGTAAACAGCCTAACGTTTTGGGATGGAAAATGGTTAGAATGATTAGTAAAATTGATAAATGACCAGGTTAATATTTTTAAAGAATATTGACTAACCATAGAAAAATGGTAATATGTAAATGATAATGATAATCAATTACTATATGGCCATATTGTTTTGAGTCCTTGCGGAGTAGGAGATACGTTCTTTTTGCTGTAAGGATGTAAGGAGGCAGCATGAAGCTACGTTATTTATTTATTCTACTTATCATATTAGCCGTCACATCTGTATTTATCGGCGTAGAAGATCTGTCGCCGCTTGATCTTTTCGATTTAAGCAAACAAGAGGCGTCAACGCTGTTTGCAAGCCGTTTGCCGCGATTAATCAGTATTGTCATCGCGGGCTTAAGCATGAGCATCTGCGGCTTGATTATGCAGCAGATCAGCAGAAACAAATTCGTGTCACCGACGACGGCGGGCACGATGGATTGGGCTCGGCTCGGCATTTTAATTTCCTTGCTGCTGTTTACATCCGCCAGTCCTTTAATCAAAATGCTGGTCGCGTTTGTCTTTGCCCTAGCAGGCAACTTCCTGTTTATGAAAATCCTTGAAAGAATCAAGTTTAACGACACCATCTTTATTCCGCTTGTCGGTTTAATGCTCGGGAATATCGTCAGTTCAATCGCGACTTTTATCGCGTATAAATATGACTTGATCCAGAACGTGTCATCATGGCTTCAGGGAGACTTCTCCTTAGTCGTGAAAGGGAGATACGAGCTTCTTTATCTGAGTATTCCGCTCGTTATCATTGCCTATGTGTATGCGGATAAATTCACATTGGCCGGTATGGGAGAAAGCTTTTCTGTCAATCTCGGCCTAAAGTACAAAAGGGTAGTGAACATCGGGCTCATTATCGTGTCCCTGATCACGTCTCTTGTCATTTTGACTGTCGGTATGCTGCCGTTTCTCGGTTTAATCATCCCGAATATTGTATCGATTTACAGAGGAGACAATCTGAAGAGCAGCCTGCCGCATACTGCGCTATTGGGAGCGGTTTTTGTGCTGTTTTGCGATATATTGGGCAGAGTCATTATCTTCCCTTATGAAATCTCGATTGGCCTGATGGTCGGAATCATCGGCAGCGGCATTTTCCTGTTTATGCTGTTAAGGAGAAAAGCGTATGCGTAACCAGATGAAAATGGCGTTGCTCGTTGGTTTAGCCATTGTATGTATTGGCTTGTTTCTGTTTTATGACTTAAGCAATTGGGATTACACTCTGCCGAGACGAATCAAAAAGGTCGCCGCCATTGTGCTGACGGGGGGAGCGATTGCGTTTTCGACGATGATCTTTCAAACGATTACGAACAACCGCATCCTGACGCCGGGCATCTTGGGCCTCGATTCTCTCTACATACTGATTCAGACCGGCATTATCTTTCTGTTCGGTTCTGCGAATATGGTCATTATGAATAAAAACATCAACTTTATCATCTCTGTTCTTCTGATGATACTGTTTTCTCTTGTTTTATATCAGATCATGTTCAAGGGTGAGGGGAGAAATATCTTTTTCCTTCTGCTTATCGGTATCGTGTTTGGCACGCTGTTCAGCAGCCTGTCTTCCTTTATGCAGATGCTGATTGATCCGAATGAGTTCCAAGTGGTGCAGGACAAGATGTTTGCCAGCTTTAACAACATCAATACAGATTTGTTATGGCTCGCGTTCATCATCTTCCTGCTGACTGGCGCGTATGTATGGCGTTTTACAAAGTTTTTCGATGTGCTGTCGCTTGGACGCGAGCACGCCGTGAATTTGGGCATTGACTACGACAAAGTGGTGAAGCAGATGCTGATCGTGGTTGCGATTTTGGTTTCTGTGTCAACAGCGCTAGTCGGGCCGATTATGTTTTTAGGCCTTCTTGTCGTCAACCTGGCGAGAGAATTCCTGAAAACCTATAAGCATTCATACTTAATCGCAGGCTCCGTTTTCATCAGCATCATTGCGCTGGTCGGAGGGCAGTTTGTGGTTGAGAAAGTGTTTACCTTCTCAACGACGCTGAGCGTCATTATTAATTTTGCCGGCGGGATTTATTTTATCTACTTGCTGTTAAAGGAGAATAAATCATGGTAGAGGTCAAAAATGTAAGCAAACAATATGGCGGGAAAGTTGTCCTTGAAGAGACGTCAGTCACGATTCAAAAGGGCAAAATCACCTCGTTTATCGGTCCTAACGGCGCCGGCAAAAGTACGCTGCTGTCTATCATGAGCCGCCTGATCAAAAAGGATTCCGGCGAGATTTACATAGACGGACAAGAGATTGGATCATGCGACAGCAAAGAGCTTGCCAAGAAAATGAGCATTTTGAAGCAGGCGAACCAAATCAATATCAGGCTCACGATCAAAGACCTCGTCAGTTTTGGCAGGTTTCCGTACTCACAGGGCCGGCTGACTGAGGAAGACTGGGTTCATATCAACCAGGCGCTCAGCTATATGAAGCTGGAAGACATTCAGGACAAATACCTCGACCAGCTAAGCGGCGGACAATGCCAAAGGGCATTTATCGCCATGGTCATTGCCCAGGACACCGATTATATCTTTCTGGATGAGCCGCTGAACAATCTGGATATGAAACATTCAGTTGAAATTATGAAACTGCTGAAACGGCTGGTAAAGGAGCTTGGAAAAACGATCGTCATCGTCATTCACGATATCAATTTTGCTTCTGTCTATTCGGACTATATCGTAGCTTTGAAAAACGGCCGCATCGTAAAAGAGGGGCCGCCTGAAGAAATAATAGAAACCTCTGTGCTTGAGGAAATTTACGATATGACCATCCCGATTCAGACGATTGATCATCAAAGAATAGGTGTCTATTTTTCTTAATATATAGAAGAGGTGAAGAGCATGAAAAAGTTCGCATTACTATTCATCGCTTTGGTGACGGCAGTTGTCATTTCTGCATGCGGAAACCAAAGCACAAGCAGCAAAGGTTCTGATTCAAAGAAAGAACAAATCACGGTGAAACACCAGCTGGACAAAAACGGCACAAAAGTACCGAAGAACCCTAAAAAAGTTGTCGTATTTGACTTTGGAAGCTTAGATACATTAGATAAACTAGGACTTGATGATAAAGTAGCGGGCCTGCCGAAACAAGCCCTTCCTAAATATCTGTCCAAGTTCAAAGATGACAAATATGCTGATGTTGGAAGCCTAAAAGAGCCAGACTTCGAGAAAGTGGCAGATTTAGACCCTGACCTGATCATTATTTCAGGAAGACAATCTGAGTCTTACAAAGAATTCTCTGAAATCGCGCCGACGATTTACCTTGGCGTAGACACAGCGAAGTATATGGAATCATTTAAATCAGACGCGGAAACAATCGGTAAGATTTTCGATAAAGAAGACGAAGTGAAAGATGAACTCGCAAAAATCGATGATTCAATCGCAGATGTAAAGAAAACGGCTGAAAAGCTTAACAAAAACGGTCTAGTGATTATGGCGAACGACGGGAAGATCAGCGCATTCGGCCCTAAATCAAGATACGGCCTGATCCATGACGTGTTCGGCGTGACACCGGCTGATAAAAACATCAAAGCGTCTACTCACGGACAAAGCGTTTCATACGAGTACATTTCAAAAACAAACCCTGATTACCTGTTTGTCATTGACCGCGGTACAGCGATCGGTGAAACATCATCTACAAAACAAGTCGTTGAAAACGATTATGTGAAAAACGTAAACGCAGTGAAAAATGATCATGTCGTCTACCTTGATTCTGCTACTTGGTACTTATCAGGAGGCGGTCTTGAGTCTATGGCGCAAATGATTAAAGAAGTGAAAGACGGTTTAGAAAAGTAAAACCAAAAAGAGCCTCCGCTAAATCAGCGGGGCTCTTTTTATGTTGATCAGCGTGCCGGCTGCTGTTCGGCAGGGCGCTGAGGTTTCTTTAGTGTGAATGAGAGAAGGAAGCCGACAAGTGCTATGACGGCAGCCACAATAAAAGCGGCGTTCATGCCGTGCAGGGCGGCGTGCTTTACATTTGTCGTGCCTGCATGTGCCGCCTGGTTGCTCATCACGGAAACCAATAGCGCGGTTCCGATCGAGCCGCCGACTTGGCGAATCGTGTTGTTCATCGCCGTTCCGTGCGGAATCAGGTGGCGCGGCAGCGCATTGATGCCGGCTGTTGTCACCGGCATCATGATCATGGCGGTGCCTAAGAGACGAACGGTGTATAAAACGACAATCCAAGCGAGTGACGTATGATCAGTCAGCTGCATAAACGGCAGTGATGTCAGGAAGATGATGCAGAAACCGGCAATCGCCAGCCCTCTTCCGCCGACACGGTCAAAAACTCTGCCGATAATCGGCGACATGAAGCCCATCACAACGGCTCCCGGCAGAAGCATAAGCCCTGTATCAAAAGCTGTGACGTCTCTGACGTTTTGTGTATAAAGCGGCAGGATGGTTTCCGTACCGATCAATAATGCAAAGACAAGGGTTCCCAGCAGTGTTGTTAAGCTGAAAACGCCAAACGTGAAGACGCGGAATTCCAGCATCGGTTTTTCAAGCTTCATTTGTCTTGTGATAAATAAGAGCAGCGCGATGACACCCACCAGCAGTGAAATCAAGACGGTTGAACTGGACCAGCCGTAAGAGCCGACGCTTGAGAAGCCGTACAGAAGGCCGCCGAACCCAAATGTTGAAAGGATGACTGATAAAATATCAATCTGTGTTTTTCTTAAAGTCGTCACGTTTTTCATCAGGATGCTGGCAAGAATCAAATCAATCACAGCAAACGGAAGAATAATATAAAACAATGATCTCCAAGAGAAAGCTTCGACAGCCCATCCGGAAAGAGTCGGTCCGATCGCAGGCGCAAATGAGATGACCAATCCAACCATACCCATAGCCTGGCCGCGCTTTTCAATCGGAAAGATTGTCAGGAATACAGTCTGCATGAGCGGCATCATAATGCCGGCTCCGGCCGCTTGAATGATACGAGCCGTCAGCAGAACCGGGAAGTTCGGCGCGAATGCTCCGACAATCGTTCCGGCGGTGAAAATGCTCATTGCTGTGATGAGCAGCGTCCGGCTTGTGAATTTCTCAATTAAAAACGCAGTGATCGGAATTAAGATCCCGTTGGTTAACATAAATGACGTGGTCAGCCACTGTGCTTGGTTGGCATCAACATTGAAATCCCTCATGATATGGGGGAGGGCGGTAATCAACAATGTCTGATTCAAAATCGCCACAAACGCTCCGGCTAGCAAAATGCCGACAATGACAGAACGGTTAAAAGGTTTCGGTTCAATACTTGTGTCCAATACATATCCCTTCTTTTCTCTAAGTGATTAACAGTGTTTTTAACATGGAAACGGGCTGTGTTAAAACACCGGTTTGTTCCAGATAGCCAATTAGTGATTTGAGTAAAAAAGCGCGGGGTTCTTCCTTCTTCGCTTCTTCTTCCAGCATGGCGGCTGCGGATGTCAGTTCATCTACGTCATAGTCCGCGGCAGGCAGGGAAGAGATGCCTTTATGTAATTCCTTCAGGCTTTCCGATAATAGGACTGACTTATCCTTTGGTTTGTAGGAGGATGCCGAATGAATATAAAGCTCGATGGCTTCGGGCGGAAGAAGAGACTGATGGGTTTCCCTGTTTTTTACAATCTGATTGAGGGTGCTGATGATAAACGCTGCGATCGGGTCAAGCTCAAGCGGTTTTTCCTCAATTTTGATCAGCATTAAAAACTCACGCATCATGCCGTGAAGAATGATGACCAAATCCCACACAAACGGGAGAATGGTTTCTCCATACGCCTGGATCAGCGAATCACGGTGCCAGCAGATAATCGTCGATCTGGTCTGATGGATATGCTGTTTGACCCGGTCATTATGCAGCTTGGGATTTCCGTAGGTCAGCATATTGAAAAACTGCTGATTCCGCCTGAAGCCCTCCAGTTCCATTTTGACCTTTTGCGTCAAACGCTCCTCCGGTGTAAGTGCGGTATTTTCCTGAAGTCTTGAGGCCGCGGCCACCATTTGCTTCTGGTTAAATGACAGTAGCTCCAAAAGCAGGTCTTCTTTAGATTGAAACAGCTTATATATCGAAGCTTTTGACATCTTACATTCTTCTGCGATCGCCTGCATGGAAACCGACGTAAAATCCTTTTCCGAAAAAAGCTTTCGCGCGGCTAACAAGATATCTGTTTTTTTATCAAGCATCTCATGGCTTCCTTCTTTCTTGAACATTAGAAAACCCATTGGTTCACAGAAAACCAATGAGTAACAATGAAAAAATTTTACCAAATAAACAAAATAGAAGTCAATGGATTTTAACCGGGTAAATGAAAGGCCTGCCGGAAAATCCGACAGGCCGGGTGAAGGCTTATTTTTCAACCTTAAATCCTTGTTTTTCAAGCATTTCACGGATATGCGGATAGTACAGGCGCTCATAGTAGGAAGCGATGCTCTGTGACCAGTTTCTTGTTTCTTTTCCGTTTGTCCGTTTATTCATGTATTCAGACATCTGTTCGTCGTATGCCTGAATGTGAGACGTCAGCTCATCCTGGTTCAAATAAGTTTCCTGATGATTGACTGCTGCCTGCGGGAGGCGCGGTTTTTTCGCGGAACGGTCAGCAGGATGCCCAATGACAAGTCCTGATAAAGGGAACACGTATTTCGGAAGCTCAAGCAGTTCGATCAGCTCTTGAGGGTTTCCGCGAACCGCGCCGATCGGAACTGTGCCAAGTCCGAGTGACTCAGCCGCTGCTGTCGCTGTGCCGAGGGCAATACCAGCGTCTACTGCGCCGACAAGAACAGATTCCAATCCATTTGTGATTTCCATTTTGAAATCATGCAGATCTTCAAGCGCGATTTTGGCCCGGTTGAAATCTGCGCAGAACAGCAGGAAAACAGGGGCTTGATCGATCCATGGCTGGCCGCCTGCCAGCTCAGAGATTTTCTTTTTGCGCTCTTTATCCTGCACTGTGATCACAGTCACTTGCTGCCCGTTGATAGAAGAAGGGGCTGCTTGCACCGCTTCAATGATTTGGTCCAATTGCTCTTGAGCTACAGGTTCATCTGTGTAGCTGCGAATCGAGCGGTGGTCTGTTAATGATTTAATCACTTCATTCATATGAGACACCCTTTCTTTACTCGCTAAGCTCTGTGCGGACAACATCAAGAGGAGCGCTCAGCAGTTCTTTTGCTTTTGCGACAAACCCTTGGAAGTGTGCAGTTTCATTGTGGGATTTCATCGCTGCTTCACCTTTCCATTGTTCAAGCATGACAAATGTATTTTCTTCGCCTACTTTTTCAAATAGGTCGTACTGCGCGTTGCCTTCCTCAGCTCTTGAATGCTGAACAAGCGATTGCGCCTCGCTCAAAAATTCCTCGCGTTTTTCTGGTTTTACTTTCATGTAAGCTTGTAATACGATCATTCTAATCTCCTCCATCGTTATGCTGAATTTATTGTTCGAATTTCATCGAACTAACTGTACCATGTATTCTACATGAGGTAAAGGAAAAACCCTTAATTAGTAAAATTGTCATTCTAATTGTTGTGTGATACATTTGTGTCATGAACATTCCAAACCATCCAGAAACAGAAACATTGCAGCTGACAAAGGTTCTTCATGCACTTAGCGATCCGCTTCGTTTAGAGCTGGTCAAGCAATTAGCTGAAGCGAAAGAAAAAACGTGCAGCACCTGTGCGGATGTGCAGGTTGCTAAATCGACTTTGTCGCATCACTTTAAAGTTTTGAGAGAATCAGGCATCGCGCAAGTTCGGATAGAAGGAAAGCGCCGGTATTACTCGCTTCGCGCTGAAGACCTTGAAAAGGCATTTCCGGGCCTGCTTGAAGCCGTGCTGAATGTAGACCAGGACCGCTGGTGAATCAATCCCCTGTAACGGGGATTTTTTTATGTCCGTAAACAGCTTTGAAAAGCCGCTGCACACCCTCCTGAATATCCTCTTCCTTCAGCCGGGCAAAGCCGATAATGAGTGCTGTCCTGCCTGTTTGCCGCTGGTTTTTCTTCAAGTTAAACCGGCTCATTCCGAATATTTCAAGCTGCAGGCCGGCGGCATGTGAGAGGATGTCTTGTTCGGTGCGGCTGGTATCAAATTCGGTAACAAAGTGCAGCCCCGCATTTGCTCCTTTAACGGTAACTGCTCCGCTGAACCCTGCTTCTAAAGCGGTGATCAGGCGTTCTCTCTTTTCTTTATAATGCTGCTTCATTTTTTTTATATGCTTCTGGTATTCACCAGACTCGATAAATTCCTGCAGGGTGAGCTGCGTCAGTGATGAGCAAGTCTGCAGATCATAGCCCCGCTGTTTGTATGTCCTCAACAGCTCAGGCGGCAACACCATATAGCTGATCCTCAAGCCGGGGAGAAGGGACTTCGAAAAGGTTCCCATATAGATGACATTTTGAAAACGATCTAAGCTTTGCAGTGCCGGTATACTGTCTACATCATATGTGAATTCACTATCATAATCGTCCTCAATGATGTATCGGCGCGGCTTCCCGGCTGCCCAGTTCAGCAGCTGAATTCTTCTGGATACAGGCATAATCGTTCCGGACGGAAACTGATGCGACGGGGTCGTCACCAGCACATCAGGCTGCTGTCTGGTGATTTCAGCAATCGACATTCCTTTTTCATCCAGCATGATCGTTTTTACTTGTTTTCCGGCATTCCTCAAAAGCTGGTACATGCGCCTGTAGCCAGGCTCCTCCATCGCATACACGGCTTCCTTGGGCAAAAGCTCAGTCAACAGCTGCATGAGCACCTGTGTGCCTGCCCCTATGATTATTTGTTCCGGCCTGCATTTTACACCCCGCGTCAGAGAAATGAGCCTGGTAATGGCCGCTCTTACTTCATATATCCCTTGCGGATGCGACATCTCGCCGAGCGTGCGGTATGAGCGGGAGGCCGCTTTTTGCTCGCAGCGAAACCAGCTTTTGATCGGAAAATGGTCTGTATCGGAGCTCATGTGTGAAAACGAAATCCAATCGCTCTGATCAATGTGAATCTCTTTCAGGTCATCGGGCAGTGCATATGGAGTAAGCTCCTCGGCGGAAAACATGTCTAGCTCCTCCACGAAGAAACCCTTTCGCTCAATGGCGTACAAATACCCCTCAGCCAGCAGCTGCTGATAGGCTGAATTCACTGAATTTACGCTGACCTTCAGATTTACAGCCAGCTCCCGCTTGGAGGGAACCTTCGAGTGTGGCAGCAAATTGTGGCTGAGGATTTCTTTTTTCAGCTTTTGATAAATTTGCTGATAGATATAATCAGCTTGTTCTGAACGATCGAGTGTAATCGTGATATCCATTTGCAGATTCTCCTTCTGATACCATCCAAAAGTTATAATTGGTACTTTTCATCATACCAAAGAGAAGTCAGAATGATAAGAAAATACCGACAGGGGGATATTCACATGAGTCAAACAACAGCAAGCATCACAACTGCACAATGGCAGCAAAAACGGGATCAATTTGTGTCAAAAGGTGTGAGCAACGGCAACCGCAGTCTGGCGGTCAAAGGAGAAGGGGCTGAGCTGTACGATCTGGACGGCCGGAGATTTATTGATTTTGCAGGCGCCATCGGAACGTTAAACGTCGGTCACTCTCATCCGAAGGTGGTTGAGGCTGTGAAGCGGCAGGCGGAGGAGCTGATTCATCCAGGCTTCAATGTCATGATGTATCCGTCTTATATCGAATTAGCCGAAAAACTGTGCGGCATTGCACCGGGCGATCACGAGAAAAAAGCGATTTTTCTTAACTCAGGAGCGGAAGCGGTCGAAAACGCTGTGAAAATCGCCAGAAAGTATACAAAACGTCAAGGGGTTGTCTCGTTTACCCGCGGGTTTCACGGGCGTACGAATATGACGATGAGCATGACAAGCAAGGTAAAACCTTATAAATTCGGTTTCGGGCCTTTTGCGTCAGAGGTTTATCAAGCGCCGTTCCCTTACTATTATCAGAAGCCGGCTGGCATGAATAATGAAAGCTATGACGATATGGTCATTCAAGCATTCAATGATTTCTTTGTTGCTTCCGTTGCGCCTGAAACGGTAGCGTGTGTCGTGATGGAGCCGGTGCAGGGAGAAGGCGGATTTATTATTCCTTCGAAAAGGTTCGTGCAGCATGTTGCTTCATTCTGCAAAGAACATGGCATTGTTTTTGTTGCTGATGAAATTCAAACCGGCTTTGCCAGAACTGGCACTTATTTTGCGATTGAGCACTTTGATGTAGTGCCTGACCTGATCACGGTGTCTAAATCGCTTGCGGCTGGTCTGCCATTAAGCGGTGTGATCGGCCGTGCGGAAATGCTAGATGCGGCAGCGCCAGGCGAGCTAGGGGGCACGTATGCCGGCAGCCCGCTCGGCTGCGCGGCGGCTTTGGCTGTCTTGGATATTATTGAAGAAGAAGGGCTGAATGAGCGATCTGAAGAAATTGGAAAAACCATTGAAGGCAAGGCGTATGAGTGGAAACAAGAATTCCCGTTCATCGGTGACATCCGCAGACTCGGGGCGATGGCGGCAATCGAAATCGTCAAGGATCCTGACACGCGTGAGCCTGATAAAGCAAAAGCAGCAGCGATTGCTGCCTATGCGAATCAAAATGGATTACTTTTGCTGACAGCGGGAATTAACGGTAATATCATCCGCTTTTTGACACCGCTTGTCATCTCAGACAGCCTTTTAAATGAAGGGCTAAGCATCCTGGAGGCGGGCCTGCGAGCTTAATCATTGGAAAGAAAACGGCCGGGTCTGCTATCATTTTAAGTAATCATGAAAAGAAAGGAATGTTCAATATGCCAGATCAATTAAAGGTCTACAACCCGGCTACGGGCGAGGAGATCAAAACGATCCCTCAGCAATCAGCCAAAGAAGTAGAAGAAGCCATTGAACGTTCACATCAAGCGTTTAAAACGTGGTCTAAAACATCAGCGAACGAAAGAGCGTCTCTTTTGAAAAAATGGTATGAGCTGATTGTTGAACATAAAGAAGAACTTGCAGATTTAATTACAAAGGAAAACGGAAAACCCTATCAGGAAGCAGTCGGAGAGGTACTATACGGCGCAGGCTATATTGAATGGTTCGCAGAGGAAGCGAAGCGTGTGTACGGAAGAACGGTCCCCGCTCCGACAACGGGTAAACGAATTGTGGTCACACGCCAGCCCGTCGGTCCCGTTGCCGCTATCACGCCTTGGAATTTTCCGAATGCGATGATTACACGCAAAGCGGCGCCTGCTCTTGCTGCGGGCTGTACATTTATCATCAAGCCGGCGCCGGACACACCGCTGTCTGCTTATGAACTGGCGCGCCTCGCATATGAAGCGGGCATTCCGAAGGATGTTCTTCAGGTTGTGATCGGCGATGGAGAAGAAATCGGAAATGTGTTCACAAGCAGTCCGAAAATCCGCAAAATCACGTTCACAGGATCAACACCAGTAGGGAAAATCCTCATGAAAAACAGCGCGGACACTGTGAAACACGTTTCAATGGAACTCGGCGGACACGCCCCGCTGATCGTAGATGAAGATGCGGACATTGACCTTGCCGTTGAACAGGCGATGGCGTCCAAATACCGGAACGCCGGGCAAACATGCGTATGTGCCAACCGCCTGATCGTTCATGAATCCATCAAAGATGAATTTGCTGCGAAACTGAGCGAGCAAGTGTCTAAGCTGAAAGTCGGAAATGGACTTGAAGAAGGCGTCAATGTCGGCCCGATCATCAACAAAAGAGGCTTTGAAAAAATCGTCAGCCAAATTGATGATGCGGTTGAAAAAGGCGCGAAAGTGATTGCTGGGGGCACATATGACCGAAACGATGACAAAGGTTGTTACTTTGTGAATCCGACAGTGCTTACCGATGTTGATACGTCCATGAATATCATGCATGAGGAAACATTCGGCCCAGTCGCCCCGATCGTCACGTTTTCTGATATTGATGAAGCGATTCAGCTTGCCAACGATACACCGTACGGCTTAGCTGCTTACTTCTTCACAGAAAACTACCGCCGCGGCATCTATATTTCCGAAAATCTAGAGTATGGCATTATCGGCTGGAATGACGGCGGACCATCAGCGGTTCAAGCGCCATTCGGCGGAATGAAAGAAAGCGGCATCGGCCGTGAAGGCGGTTCGGAAGGCATCGAGCCGTACCTTGAAACAAAATATTTGTCCATCGGTTTGTAAAAGAATGCAAGCTCCTGAGAGCTGCCGGATTTTCCGGCAGCTCTTTTTGTGTTCCGGCGAATAATCACAACAATTCCAGCCAAAATAACAGCAAATACATTTTGAAAGAAGGTTCCCCAACAATGGATTTATTATTGGCTCTTCTCCCAGCTTTGTTTTGGGGGAGCATTGTTCTCTTCAATGTGAAATTAGGCGGCGGGCCGTACAGCCAGACACTGGGAACGACGATCGGGGCGCTCATAGTTTCTATCGTTATTTACTTTTTTGTTCAGCCCGTTCTGTCACTTCGCATCTTTATTGTTGGAATCGTATCCGGCTTATTTTGGTCACTTGGACAGGCCAACCAGCTGAAAAGCATTCAATTGATGGGCGTATCTAAAACAATGCCGATTTCCACAGGAATGCAGCTCGTTTCCACCTCGCTGTTCGGTGTGATCGTGTTCCGCGAATGGTCAACACCGATTGCGATTACGCTCGGCGTTCTCGCTTTGATCTTTATCATTGTGGGAATCATTCTCACGTCCTTGGAAGATAAGAATGATAAAAAAGAAGGCGAGCCAAGCAATTTGAAAAAGGGCATTTTGATTCTCCTTGTTTCGACTCTTGGTTATTTGGTTTATGTAGTCGTGGCTAGATTGTTCAATGTGTCCGGCTGGTCCGCGCTGCTGCCGCAGGCAATTGGCATGGTGGTCGGGGGGTTAGTTTTAACCTATAGACACAAACCCTTTAACAAGTATGCAATCAGAAATATTCTCCCAGGCTTAATCTGGGCAGGCGGAAATATGTTTTTGTTTATTTCTCAGCCGCGAGTTGGCGTTGCAACGAGCTTCTCCCTTTCACAAATGGGAATTGTCATTTCTACGCTCGGGGGTATTTTCATCCTGCGTGAAAAGAAAACGAAACGTCAGCTAATAGCAATTGCAATCGGGATTATCCTGATTATTGCGGCCGCCGTCTTCTTGGGTATCGCGAAATCAAATTCATAACAAATGGAGGAAGATGTATATGTATCCGGATTTAAAAGGAAAAGTCGTTGCCATTACAGGAGCTGCATCAGGGCTTGGAAAGGCAATGGCCATCCGCTTCGGCAAGGAGCAGGCAAAAGTGGTTATCAACTATTATAGTGATAAACAGGATCCAAACGAGGTAAAAGAAGAGGTCATCAAGGCAGGCGGTGAAGCTGTTGTCGTCCAAGGAGATGTCACGAAAGAGGAAGATGTAAAAAATATCGTGCAAACGGCAATTAAAGAGTTCGGCACACTCGATATTATGATTAATAATGCCGGGCTTGAAAATCCTGTGCCGTCTCACGAAATGCCGCTTAAGGATTGGGAAAAAGTCATCGGCACGAACTTAACGGGTGCCTTTTTAGGAAGCCGTGAAGCGATTAAGTACTTCGTGGAAAACGATATCAAGGGAAATGTCATCAATATGTCCAGTGTGCATGAGATGATTCCGTGGCCGTTATTTGTCCACTATGCAGCTAGTAAAGGCGGAATTAAGCTGATGTCTGAAACGTTGGCTTTGGAATACGCGCCGAAGGGCATTCGCGTCAACAATATCGGGCCAGGTGCGATCAACACGCCAATCAATGCTGAAAAATTCGCTGACCCTAAACAGAAAGCGGATGTAGAAAGCATGATTCCGATGGGATATATCGGCGAACCGGAGGAAATCGCAGCAGTAGCGGTGTGGCTTGCTTCGAAGGAATCCAGCTACGTCACAGGCATTACGCTGTTTGCAGACGGCGGAATGACGAAATATCCTTCTTTCCAGGCAGGCCGCGGTTAAACATAAAAAGCGACCCAGACATGACATCTGGATCGCTTTTTTTATTAGGCGCGTTTTTTCTTAACAAGCGCTGCTACAGATAAAATAATGGCAGCCGCGGACAGCACAATCGCTGTAATGTCTAGAGCTGAAGAACCTGCGTTTTCAGAATCATCTTCTGTTTTCGTGGCGCCGTGCTCATCTGTCACTTGTTTTGCAGAAGTGATCTTTGTAATGGAGTGAGGTGTATCGGCATTCTCGTCACCTGTCCATTCAACAATGCTGCTGTCCTTATAATATTGATATGCGTCCCAAGCGGCTTCCTCCGCTTTGTCAGGGTTTTTTGCAACAAAGGTAAACTGCTGGAACTGTCCTTCCTGAATACCGCCGCCAGTCGCTTCCCACGTCACGGACACTGATTTGTCATCATGTTTTTGGGTGGAAACCTTCCAGCCTGGAATTGGCTCGTACTGCTGGAATTCAACATCCTTCGGCATTTTGAGGACAACCTTCGTTGTCGGTTGATTTTTCTCGGAAGGAACCTTCATTGTATACGTTTCCCAAGAGCCTGCAGCAGATTCAGCCGGTTTTACAGAAACATGCGCGCTGGCAGGAGCCGTAAAGAATAAGAGAGAGCCGACAATAGCCGGACATAGTGTCAATGCGATTTTTTTCAACAACGTAAACACTCCTTTAATTGGTCTTTGTAAACATGATATTGATTTCGTTAAAGTCACCGGTCAGTCCGTGGACTTTGATCTTCCAGTTTCCCTTCTCATTAATGGACAGGTTTTCATCCTGGAAGACGCCTTTTGTTTTCTCTTTTAATTGAAACGTGCTTTTGTTTTCGCTGCCTGACAGCCCTGTTTTATAAATGGTTAACGTGATTTGCTGGATGTTTTTCACCGGATCTCCGTTATGGTCGGTGACTCGCAGCTCAAAAACATTTTTCCCGGGCTGGTTTGGGCTGATGCTGAGTGAAACGCTTTGTCCGTTCTCAATCGCTTTGGTTTGGTAGAACGGTTCCGGCTGCGGCTCAGGCGGGCTTGGCAGGCTTGTAAACACAGCAGCTGTGATCAATACAGCAATGCCGATTGCCCACTCCGCTTTCAACGTTCGGCTGATTCCTGTGCGGCGCTGCTTTCTGGTGAGAAGAAAATGAATCGCGCCTAAAACCAGCATGAAAACAAACAGCCCGCTTTTCACTAAAAGTGCTTGGCCATACGCTGTATGGAACAGTGAATCCATTGAACGAATGATGAAAAATCCATTGAGCAAGCCTGAAAACAAAATGACGCCGACTGCAGTGAGTGCCCATGGGGAGAACCGGCTTACCGTTTCCCATGCGAGCGTTTTGTCAGGCTGCCTCCATTCTTTTGAGAGCAGCAAAACGAGTGCCGCGATTCCGCCGACCCAGATGGAAGCGGAAGATAAATGAAGGAAATCCATCAAAATGCCCACTGTTTTTTCTTCAACGACAGCCGCATGTCCTGTAAACGCCTTGGCAAGCAGGAGACCGAAAAAGAAAATGAGCGGCGCAGTCCAATAGCCAAAAGATGAAAAGCGGTTTTTCCGTATTGCAGGGATTACAGACAGTGCGAGCAGCACGAACAGTGCGGCCTGTATAATCCAAATAGAGCCGCCTGCTGTCTCAAACAGTGTTTCTCTGATGTAGCCCGGCTGGAATGCGCTGCCCCAGCCACCGCCTGCGTTCGCTTTTGTTTGAATCGGAAGCTGAAGCAAAAGCGCCAGACCCAGTGCTGCGATCGAGACGATCAGGATACGTCTCGTCCGTTTCACGAGCTGTTCTGGTTTCCCTTTATACCAGAAAAGATGGAAGAAAACCGTTCCGATAAACAGAGATAAGGCTGTATACAGAATCGCGCGATCTGCGGCTGTTCCCGGATTCAGCGCTGAAACGGATGCTTTTTGGCTGCTGAATCCGCCATCCGCTTTCCCGATACTGAACGGAATGACGCCGGAAACCGGATGCCCGTCCGCGGATACGGCATTCCATTCCGCTCTGTACACATCATGAGGCAGATTCTTTTTTAGCTTCACTGTCATGATGTGATTGTTGTCTTTTTTGATTTCCGTCTTATCCATATCCACCCGGTCGCCGTTTGAATTATAGACTTTAATGTAATGAAACCCTTCTTCAACTGGTTCATTAAATTCAATCTCCACCTGTGCAGGCGCGGTTTTTAATTCGCTGTTTTCCCCAGGTGAGGATTTGACAATATAGGCGTGAGCAAAGCTTGTTTTCGGCAGGAAAACAAGAAAAAGCAGCAGAATGATCCACCATCTGTTTCGCTTCATCACTCAGACACCACCTTCCGCTGTATGTGTTGTGTTATTTCTTGGTGCAGGTGCAGCGTTTCTTTCTGTCTTTGAGCATGTCTTCCAGCGCTTGGTCGAAAGTGCGGACGGCGCCGCCGAATCCTTTTTGAAATCGTTCGGCATGATCAAGCGTCGCAAACGGAATGGCCTGCGGCTGGCAGCAGTGCAGGTTTAATTCAGCATTTACGACGAAATAAGCCGAACCGGCACTGACGGTTGTGTGTAACAGAAAATCTCTGCAAATCAAGTGTGAAACCTCTTCCGTTTTATCGGCGTAACGCAAAAATGCACAATGTGCGCAGCATAGCTGTTCAATGTCTTGGTTTACCGTAATCAGCTGAACCGAATGAGCTTGATTGACGGGCTTCAAGCAATAGCTGCACATATGATCTGTTTGAGGTGTTCGGACGGGAAGCGTGATACCGCCGGCTGTTTTAATGACTTGATTTGACTGAACCAGCTGATTGACATCTCTATATACCGTCATTTCCGAAACGCCGAACCTTGCGCTGATGTCAGAAATTCTAAGCGAGCCTTCTTCTTTCAGCCACTTCAGTATGTGTTGCTGTCTATTAATCGGAAGCATTCATACACCCTCTTCATTAAGATCTATTTAAGCGTAGAGGATTTTAGAGACGGAGACAAGTAAGTGGATGATAAAAAATGTGAAAATGTGTTGAACAGAAACAAAACGTAACAGAAGGGACTCTGATATAATAGACAGATGGAATAGAAAGTGAGGAATACCCTATGAAAGAAACACCATGCCCGAACTGCGGCAAACCTTTGACAGGCGATATGGTCAGATCATCAAATGTGCCTTGTCAATTTCGCTGCGGCCACTGCCGGGAACGGCTTTATGAATATAAAGTTTCAGCTCCGATTATGCTGGTATCATTAGCGGCTATCGTGCTGCTTATTTATCTTTTGATGCTCCTCCGCAATGCGGCAGGCTCAGTGCTGCCAGCTGTACAGCACGTGCCGATGGCTGTATTTGCGCTTGTGTGCGCGTATCCCGTTTTTATTGTGAGTGAGCGGATGATTGCAAAGTACGTGATTCAAAACGGCAACATTATTTATAGAGGAAAGAGAAAAGGCTCCTGATATCAGGAGCCTTTTTATTTTTAAAAAAATGTCACAGTCATGTGCCAAAGTCCTCTTTACTTTCAATTGTATAGGGGCTGTAAGCGTTTTAACATAGAGTCAAAGGGAAGGCATCATTCTCTAAACATATCTTTGTATTTTATAGCGACAAACAAAACAGGGAGGGTTTATATATGCAGCAGCAAGAACAGCAGCAAGGCGGCATGAAAGTGAAAGTGCAGCGCTTTGGGAGTTATTTGAGCGGAATGATCATGCCGAACATCGGCGCGTTTATCGCGTGGGGCATCATTACCGCGTTGTTTATTCCGGCAGGATGGGTTCCAAATGAACAGCTGAATACGCTTGTCAGCCCGATGATCACGTATTTACTGCCGCTTTTGATAGCGTATACAGGCGGAAAAATGATTTACGACCATCGCGGCGGAGTCGTCGGGGCGACAGCGGCAATCGGGGTGATTGTCGGGTCAGATATTCCAATGTTTCTAGGCGCAATGATTATGGGGCCGCTTGGCGGATACCTCATTAAACAAACTGATAAATTGTTCAAGGATAAAGTCAAACAAGGCTTTGAAATGCTGATCAACAACTTTACGGCAGGGATTGTCGGCGCGGCTTTAACGATTCTCGCGTTTTACGCCATCGGCCCGGTTGTCCTGACACTAAACAAATTGCTGGCGGCTGGTGTGGAAGTCATTGTACACGCGAATTTACTGCCGGTAGCCAGTGTTTTTGTAGAACCGGCGAAAGTGTTGTTCCTCAACAACGCCATTAACCATGGAATCTTAAGCCCGATCGGAATCGAGCAAGCATCTCAGACAGGAAAGTCCATTTTGTTTTTAGTGGAAGCAAACCCTGGACCGGGGCTCGGCATTTTGCTGGCGTACATGTTCTTCGGCAAGGGATCTTCAAAATCAACGGCTCCCGGTGCGGCGATCATTCATTTCTTCGGCGGGATTCACGAGATTTATTTCCCGTACATTTTGATGAAACCGGCCCTGATTCTCGCAGCCATTGCCGGCGGAGCAAGCGGACTTTTAACGTTCACGATCTTTAATGCCGGACTTGTCGCAGCGGCGTCACCGGGAAGCATTATCGCATTGATGGCGATGACGCCAAGAGAAGGCTATTTCGGCGTATTGGCGGGTGTATTGGTCGCTGCAGCTGTATCGTTCATCGTTTCAGCAGTGATCCTGAAATCCTCAAAAGCAAGTGAAGAAGACCTGGCTGCCGCAACAGAAAAAATGCAGTCCATGAAGGGGAAGAAAAGCCAAGCAGCCGCTGCTTTAGAGGCGGAACAAACCAAAGCGGAGGAAGCGTCTGAGCTGTCTCCTGAAAGCGTAAACAAAATTATCTTTGCGTGTGATGCGGGAATGGGATCAAGTGCCATGGGGGCATCCATCTTAAGAAACAAAGTGAAAAAAGCAGAGCTTGACATCAGTGTGACCAACACGGCCATTAACAATCTGCCAAGCGATGCGGATATTGTCATCACCCACAAAGATTTAACAGACCGCGCGAAAGCAAAGCTGCCGAACGCGACACACATATCAGTGGATAACTTCTTAAACAGCCCGAAATACGATGAGCTGATTGAAAAGCTGAAAAAGTAATCTTATAGAAAGAGAGTGATACTCATGCAAGTACTCGCAAAGGAAAATATTAAACTCAATCAAACGGTATCATCAAAAGATGAGGCCATCAAATTGGCAGGCCAGACGCTGATTGACAACGGCTATGTGACAGAGGATTACATTAGCAAAATGTTTGAACGTGAAGAAACGTCTTCTACGTTTATGGGGAATTTCATTGCCATTCCACACGGCACAGAAGAAGCGAAAAGCGAGGTGCTTCACTCTGGAATCTCAATCATTCAGATTCCAGACGGCGTTGAGTACGGAGAAGGCAACACGGCAAAAGTGGTATTCGGCATTGCGGGTAAAAATAATGAGCATTTAGACATTTTGTCTAACATCGCCATTATCTGCTCAGAAGAAGAAAACATTGAACGCCTGATCTCCGCTAAAAGTGAAGAAGATTTGATCGCCATTTTCAACGAGGTGAACTGACATGATCGCCTTACATTTCGGTGCGGGGAATATCGGGAGAGGATTTATCGGCGCGCTGCTTCACCACTCTGGCTATGATGTGGTGTTTGCGGATGTAAACGACACGATGGTCAGCCTCCTCAATGAAAAAAAAGAATACACAGTCGAACTGGCAGAAGAAGGACGTTCATCAGAGGTCATTGGCCCGGTCAGCGCGATTAACAGCGGCAGCCAGCCGGAGGAGCTGTACCGGCTGATTAATGAGGCTTCGCTAATCACAACAGCTGTCGGCCCGAATGTGCTGAAGCTGATTGCTCCATCTATCGCAGAAGGTTTAAGACAGAGAAACGCTGCCAACACACTGAATATCATTGCGTGCGAAAATATGATTGGCGGAAGCAGCTTCTTAAAGAAAGAGATATACAGCCATTTAACGGAAGCAGAGCAGGAATCCGTCAGTGAAACGGTAGGTTTCCCGAATTCTGCCGTTGACCGGATCGTGCCGATTCAGCATCATGAAGACCCGCTGAAAGTATCGGTTGAACCATTTTTCGAATGGGTCATTGATGAATCAGGCTTTAAAGGGAATACACCAGTCATAAACGGCGCGCTGTTTGTTGATGATTTAACGCCGTACATCGAACGGAAGCTGTTTACGGTCAATACCGGACACGCGGTGACAGCGTATGTCGGCTATCAGCGCGGATTGAAAACAGTCAAAGAAGCAATCGATCATCCGGAAATCCGCCGTGTCGTTCATTCGGCGCTGCTTGAAACTGGTGACTATCTTGTTAAATCGTATGGCTTTAAGCAAACTGAACACGAACAATATATCAAAAAAATCATCGGGCGCTTTGAAAATCCTTTCATTTCGGACGATGTGACCCGCGTAGCGAGATCGCCTCTCAGAAAATTGGGAGAGAATGATAGACTCGTAGGCCCGGCAAAGAAAATAAAAGAGCCGAACGCACTGGCGGAAGGAATTGCCGCAGCCCTGCGCTTCGATTTCACCGGTGACCCTGAAGCGGTTGAACTGCAGGCGCTGATCGAAGAAAAAGGATACAGCGGCGTACTTCAAGAGGTGTGCGGCATTCAGTCCCATGAACCGCTGCACGCCATTGTTTTAAAGAAACTCAATCAATAACCAACCACCACCCGTGACACAATGTCACGGGCTTTTTTTACAATCTCGCTATCTAGTATAATAGAAAACGCTTACGATAACAGGGGGAGGAGAATGACGATGAAACAATTCGAGATTGCGGCAATACCGGGAGACGGAGTAGGAAAAGAGGTTGTAGCGGCTGCTGAAAAAGTGCTTCATACAGCGGCTGAGGTGCACGGGGGTTTGTCATTCTCATTCACGGCTTTTCCATGGAGCTGTGATTATTACTTGGAGCATGGCAAAATGATGCCCGAAGATGGAATACATACGCTTACTCAATTTGAAGCCGTTTTCTTGGGAGCCGTCGGAAATCCGAAGCTGGTTCCCGATCATATTTCGTTATGGGGGCTGCTATTGAAAATACGGAGGGAGCTTGAGCTTTCCATTAATATGAGACCCGCCAAACAAATGGCGGGCATTACGTCGCCGCTTTTGCATCCAAATGATTTTGACCTCGTGGTGATTCGCGAGAACAGTGAGGGTGAATACAGTGAAGTCGGCGGGCGCATTCATAAAGGCGATGATGAAATCGCCATCCAGAATGCCGTGTTTACAAAAAAAGCGACAGAACGTGTCATGCGCTTTGCCTTCGAATTGGCGAAAAAACGGCGCGGCCATGTGACAAGTGCGACAAAGTCTAACGGCATTTATCACGCGATGCCGTTTTGGGATGAAGTCTTTCAGCAGACGGCCGCTGAGTATAGCGGAATCGAAACGTCATCCCAGCATATTGATGCGCTGGCCGCTTTTTTTGTGACGCGTCCGGAAACGTTTGATGTTATTGTGGCGAGTAACTTGTTCGGTGATATTTTAACCGACATCAGCTCGAGCCTGATGGGAAGCATCGGCATTGCGCCTTCTGCGAACATCAATCCATCCGGCAAATATCCATCCATGTTTGAACCGGTTCACGGCTCGGCTCCTGACATTGCCGGACAGGGCCTTGCCAATCCAATCGGCCAGATTTGGACAGCGAAGCTGATGCTTGACCACTTCAGGGAGGAAGAACTGGGGGCGAAAATTCTGGATGTAATGGAGCAAGTAACTGCCGACGGCATCAAAACACGCGACATTGGGGGACAAAGCACAACGGCTGAGGTCACTGATGAAATCTGTGCGCGTTTAAGAAAGCTCTGATGAAACAGGCCGGGGAAGTTGGCTGCCCCGGCCTGTCCATTTCCTTACGAAAATTTCCACAAAAGTCTAACCAAGCTGATCCAAATGCTGTATAATAATTTGGAATTCTTAGGAAAGCACTGGGTGAAGGAAGTTGAATGCAAAAACAATCACGTTAAAGAAAAAAATAAAAATCAAATG
The DNA here is from genome assembly GCF_000259365.1 of Bacillus sp. JS. NCBI lineage: Bacteria > Bacillati > Bacillota > Bacilli > Caryophanales > Bacillaceae > Bacillus > Bacillus sp. JS. The sequence goes on from NC_017743.1 coordinate 449,540, forward strand.
GATCGTTGTACTCAGTATCGTTGTAATAGCAGCTCTCATTTTTACGATTAGATTGGTGTTTTTCAAGCCCTTTCTCGTTGAAGGCCAATCGATGGCCCCAACGATTAGAGACTCAGAAAGAATTTTGGTTGATAAAGCAGTCAAATGGACTGGCGGGTTTCATAGAGGCGACATCATAGTCATTCATGACAAAATGAGCGGCCGCTCTTTTGTCAAACGTTTAATCGGTTTGCCTGGTGACAGCATCAAAATGAAGAATGATCAGCTATACATAAATGATAAAAAGGTGGAAGAACCGTACTTAAAGGAACAGAAACAAGAGGTCGAAAAGTCGGGTGGAACCTTAACAGGCGACTTCGAAGTTGAGGTGCCATCCGGTAAATATTTTGTAATGGGAGATAACCGTCTCAATTCACTGGATAGCAGAAATGGAATGGGCATGCCTTCTGAGGAAGATATCATCGGTACTGAATCTCTCGTCTTTTATCCATTCGGTGAGATGAGACAGGCAAAATAAAACGCAATGCAAAAAGTACATGGAACGTATGACGGCACTAATAAAAAAGCGCCGTGCACGTTTAAAAAAATGATGATGAAGCAGGGCGGAGACGTTTTTCCGCCCCGTTTTTTATGATGGAAAGCGTTTTGAAGAAAAGGGCCCTCTCGAAATAAACAGAATCAGGATTGGCGAAGCCGTGAAGCGCATCAAATTGATAAATCTTCAGATGGGCATGCTGTTTCTCCCGAAGTTTTTTGATCAGAAGCGCCACGTCAAACGATGGCTCATAAGAAGGGAAAAACAATAGGATCGGGCAGGCTGGCACGTGATGAAGAGAATCACGTATCCGGGAACCATAATAACAAACAGCTCCGCTAACCTCGGGCATACTGCTGCATTTCCATGCGATGGTAGCCCCTACGCTGAATCCAATCACAAAGATGTGCCGTCCGGCGTTTTGCCTGATCACATTCTGGATGATGGTTTCTCCCGTTTTCAGCCGTTCATTTTTTGTAAATTGTTCGTATGCCGTTTTTTCCTCTAGCAGTGTGTAGACTTCTTTCGGTTCGAGGAAGTTGGGTGTCAGCACATCATATCCGGCCATGTTGATCAGCCGGGCCATCTTTTTCATATGACTGTTTACACCGTATATTTCGTGGACAAGAATGACAAGCGGTTTTGGGGACATAACGGCCTCCTTTTGTGTTTTTTCCATTATATCCTATCGTTACGCTTTAGGCTGATATATAATGGTCAAAAAAAGGAGATATACAATGAACCCTTTATCTTTGCCTCACCGCTATCCTTTTTTATTTATTGATGGCGTGACGGATAGCGAGCCCGGAAAACACGCGGCAGCTTATAAACGAATTAGTGAGAATGACTGGTTTATCACTGATGCCCAAACAGAAATGCCGTTTTCACTTGTGATTGAAGCGCTAGCGCAAACCGCTGCTTTTACAGGAATTACAGATGAGAACAGCTTGGGGTTATTGTCTTCGGTGAAGAAAGCGGAAAAGCTGGGAGCGGCTGTGCCTGGTGACCGGCTTGATCTTACGTTTGAAGTCACGCGCAATCGGCGCGGATTTGTGTTCGGACATGCCAAGGCGTCAGTAGGGGAGCAGCCTGTTGCTGAAGCTGAAATCGGCATCTATATTGAAAAATGAAAAAAACCCTTCACAACATTTTGTGAGGGGTTCTATTTTGTGTCGTAATCCCGTTCGCTTTGAGAGTCATCTCTTTGCTGGCGTTTGTGTTTTTCATCATTCATATTTTCCTTCAGCTCTTCATTAGGAATTGGATCGGTTAAGTCGTTGTGCTCGGGATTTTCATTTGGTTTGTTTTGCTGTTTTCTTTCTTTCATGTTTGATCACCTCACCGTTTGTTTTCCTCTTATCCGTTCACCTCAAACATGGGAAATCGCTTTTTTGTCCCGCTGGGTATAATGTATTAGAATAGAGAGAAGCACAACAAAAAGATAAAGAGAGGTACATATATGTCTGTTCAAAGAGAAGATGTAGATATCAAGCTGATCGCAATTGATATGGATGGAACATTGCTGAACGACGAGCAGCTGATCTCGGATGAAAACCGCAAAGCCATTCGTGAAGCGGAGGATAAAGGTGTGTATGTGGTAATCAGCACGGGCCGGACGCTGATGACGTGCCGGGAGCTGGCGGAGTCGCTGAAGCTGTCATCCTTTCTAATCACGGCAAACGGCAGCGAAATCTGGGACTCGAATTTTAATTTGGTGGAACGGAAGCTGCTCCATACAGACCATATTCAAATGATGTGGGATTTGCGGAATAAACACAACACCAATTTCTGGGCTTCTACCGTGAACAAAGTATGGAGAGGCGAGTTTCCGGAAAACATTACGGATCATGAATGGCTCAAATTCGGCTTTGACATCGAGGATGACGACATCCGAAACGAAGTGCTGGAGGAGCTAAGAAAAAACAAAGAGCTCGAAATCACAAATTCAAGTCCGACAAACATTGAAGTCAACGCGCTCGGCATCAACAAAGCGGCAGCCCTTGCCAAGGTTACGGAAAAACTCGGCTTTGCGATGGAGAATGTGATGGCGATGGGCGACAGCCTCAATGACATCGCGATGATTATAGAAGCGGGTCTGGGCGTCGCAATGGGCAATGCGCAAGACATCGTGAAAGAAACGGCTGATTGGATCACGGATACAAATATTGAGGATGGTGTCGCTAAGGCGATTCGCCATTGGGTACTATAAAAAAAAGAGTCCTAAGATGGACTCTCTTTTTGTTTGGCAGGTTTTCTTCTGGGACCATGGTAGGTTTTCTGACAAAAGTATTTCACAAACTAATATGCTTGACTTATAATGAAATAAGTTCAAAAATTCGGAATAGTCGTTCCGAATTTCGGGACAATAAATACATAAAGCATATCGTTTGCTTTGGCAGGAGGGATTCTGTGTTTCAAATTGATTTAAACTGTGATTTAGGAGAAAGCTTCGGAGCCTACAAGATAGGCCTTGACCAAGATATTTTAGAGTATGTGACATCAGCGAATATCGCATGCGGATTTCATGCTGGAGATCCTAGTGTGATGCGAAAAACCGTCACGCTTGCAGCAGAAAGAGGTGTGAAAATCGGCGCGCATCCGGGCTTGCCGGATTTACTCGGTTTTGGGCGCCGCAATATGGCGATTTCACCTGAGGAAGCGTATGATCTTGTCATTTATCAAATTGGCGCGCTCTCTGGCTTTCTAAAAGCAGAGGGACTTCACATGCAGCACGTCAAGCCGCATGGCGCTTTATACAATATGGCGGCAGTCGATCAAAAACTGTCGGATGCGATCGCGAAAGCTGTCTATAAGGTTGATCCCGGCCTGATTCTTTTCGGTCTTGCTGAGAGCGAGCTTGTAAAAGCGGGAGAACGGATCGGACTTCAGACCGCAAATGAAGTGTTCGCCGACAGAACATACCAATCGGACGGCACGCTGACACCGCGCTCCCAACCGGACGCACTCATTGAAAGTGATGATGCCGCCGTCACCCAGGTCATCAAAATGGTGAAAGAAGGGGCGGTCAAATCTCAGCAAGGACATGATGTGTCATTAAAAGCAGATACAGTCTGTATTCATGGAGATGGAGCCCATGCGCTGACATTTGCCCGAAAAATCAGAAAAGAGCTTAAGGCGGCAGGAATTGAAGTGACAGCTATTTCAGAACAGAAGTCGACATAAAGGAGGAACAATAGATGGAGCAGGAGAAAAAAACAGCAGGAAAAAAAGCGGGCAGCTGGTCATTGCTGATGGGCGCCGCCTTTTTAATGGCAACCTCAGCAATCGGACCGGGTTTCCTCACCCAAACTGCAACTTTCACAAACACACTCGCGGCAAGCTTCGGTTTTGTCATCTTAATCTCTATTATTTTAGATATTTTTGCCCAAACCAATGTGTGGCGCATCATCGCAGTTTCTGGAAAACGCGGTCAGGAAATTGCGAATATGGTGCTTCCGGGACTGGGGTATTTCATCGCCATTCTCGTCGTACTTGGCGGGCTTGCCTTTAATATTGGGAATATCGGAGGTGCCGGGCTGGGGCTTCAGGTGCTGTTCGGCATTAAACCGGAAACAGGCGCATTGATCAGCGCTGTTATCGCCATTTTGATTTTTGTCATTAAAGAAGCGGGAAAAGCGATGGACCGTTTTACGCAAATCGCGGGCTTTGCCATGATCATCCTAACGCTGTATGTCGCAATCACGTCTGCACCGCCAGTCGGACATGCTGTGGCGAACACGTTTGCCCCTGAACACATCAGTATTTTTGCTATTGTTACACTGGTGGGCGGAACTGTCGGCGGATATATCACATTTGCCGGGGGACACCGTTTGCTGGATGCAGGCATTAAAGGGAAGGAATCCATTCCCCAAGTAACAAAAAGCTCGGTTGTCGGCATTTTAATTACCTCTGTCATGCGGATCGCTCTTTTCCTTGCGGTGCTTGGCGTTGTTTCAAAAGGCCTGCATATCGATGAAAGCAACCCTGCGGCTTCAGTCTTCAAGCTTGCTGCTGGAAATGTCGGTTATAAAATTTTCGGATTGATCATGTGGTCTGCGGCCATTACATCTGTGATTGGAGCAGCCTATACATCTGTTTCGTTTTTCAAAACCTTTTCTCCAAAAATTGAAAAGAATTCACGCGGCATTATTATCGGATTTATTGTGATTTCTACGTTAGCTTTTGTCACAATCGGACAGCCTGCGAAGATCCTCGTCCTTGTCGGATCGCTGAACGGCTTGATTTTGCCGATTGCACTCGGAACACTGCTTGTTGCCGCCTACAAGAAAAACATTGTTGGTGATTATAAGCATCCGCTATGGCTGACAAGCACAGGCGCGCTTGTAGTGATTGTAATGGCAGTTATGGGAATTTACACGTTATGTACACAACTTCCTCAATTGTGGAGCTGATATAAGTGGAGCAATTAAACAAAATGGCGCCAAAAGATGTACGCGCCTTGATACGAGAGGGAAAAATAAACGGGCCGACCGCAGGCATGTCCGGCGGCTATGCCCAAGCGAATCTTGTGGTTTTGAAGAAAGATCTTGCTTTTGATTTCCTGCTGTTTTGCCAGCGAAATCAAAAGCCCTGCCCTGTGCTCGATGTGACTGAAACGGGTTCGCCTGTGCCGTCTCTGGCTGCGCCGGATGCTGATATCAGAACGGACTTTCCGAAATACCGTATTTACAGGCACGGTATCTTAACGGAAGAAGTATCTGATATTACGCCATACTGGGAGGACGATTTTGTCGGCTTTCTGATCGGATGCAGCTTCTCCTTTGAACAGGCACTAATCAACAATGGGATAGCGGTCCGGCATATTGATGAGGGGACAAATGTCCCGATGTATCAAACGAATATCGATTGTGTTCCGGCGGGGGCGTTTCACGGACGGATGGTTGTCAGCATGAGACCGGTTCCTGAACGGCTGGCTGTACGTGCCGCGCAAGTGACCTCGCGTTTTCCGGCTGTGCACGGAGGGCCGATCCATATCGGCAATCCGGGAGCAATCGGCATTCGCAATCTGGACAAACCGGATTTCGGAGATGCCGTTTCCATTCGTGAAGGCGAGGTTCCTGTTTTTTGGGCATGCGGAGTGACACCGCAAGCCGTGGCTATGAATGTAAAACCTGAAATGGTCATCACACATGCGCCGGGGCATATGCTCATCACAGATATTCGAGACGAGTCGCTTGCGGTGCTGTAACCTCTCGTCATCCTGATGAACGAGAATTAAAAGAGGTGAGAAAGATGACTGTACGATATCAAATCGAACAGCTCGGTGATTCTGCAATGATGATCCGATTCGGAGAAGAAATCAACGAACAGGTCAACGGCATTGTCCATGCCGCGGCCGCTTATATAGAAGAACAGCCATTTCCGGGATTCATTGAATGTATCCCGGCTTTTACAAGTCTAACCGTATTTTATGATATGTATGAAGTGTACAAGCATTTGCCTCGGGGTATAAGCTCACCTTTTGAGAAGGTCAAGCGCGATGTCGAAGAGCGGCTGGTAGAAATAGCTGAAGACTATGAGGTCAACCGCCGTATTGTGGAAATTCCCGTCTGCTATGGCGGTGAATTCGGGCCTGATTTAGAAGAGGTGGCGAAGATCAATCAGCTGTCACCGGAGGAAGTGATCGACATTCATACAAGCGGTGAATATGTGGTGTATATGCTCGGATTCGCGCCTGGTTTTCCTTTTCTAGGCGGGATGTCAAAACGCATTGCAGCTCCGCGAAAATCATCGCCAAGACCGTCGATTCCCGCAGGTTCGGTCGGTATTGCGGGATTGCAGACAGGTGTTTATCCGATTTCAACGCCGGGCGGCTGGCAGCTGATCGGCAAAACGCCGCTGGCGCTTTTCCGGCCGCAGGAAAATCCGCCGACATTGCTGCGGGCGGGAGATACTGTGAAATTCGTTCGCATCTCAGAAGAAGACTATCACGCCTATAAGGAGGAGTCCAATTGAGCATGAAAGTATTAAAGCCCGGACTGCTCACAACGGTTCAGGATATAGGCAGAACGGGTTACCAAAAATACGGCGTTTTGGCCAGCGGCGCCATGGACACGGTTTCGCTGCGCATTGCCAATTTGCTGATCGGAAACGGCGAAAATGAAGCAGGTCTCGAAATAACGATGATGGGGCCGGGTCCGTCGTTTCATTTTGCAAAAACGACGCTGATTGCGGTGACAGGGGCGGACTTCACGCTGCGTATTAATGACGAGGAAGCGCCTTTATGGAAGCCTGTGCTCGTCAAGGAAAACAGCACGGTCAGCTTTGGCCCCTGCAAGCTCGGCAGCCGTGCTTATGTAGCCGCAGCCGGCGGCATCAATGTGCCTGCCGTTATGGAAAGTAAAAGCACATACGTCAGAGCAGGCATCGGCGGACTTCATGGCAGAGCGCTTCAAAAAGAAGATGAACTGTCTATTGGAGAGATGTCAGCTCTTTCGCAAACCATCCTTTCCCGTTTAAGTCTGCAGCTTGAAAAACAGGGATTTGCAGCACCGAAGTGGTCGGTCAGCCGCAGCAGATTTCTGCCGCTGAAGAAGAATCCCATCATTCGGGTGCTGGAAGGAAAGCAATTCGCCTTTTTCACAGAAGAATCAAAAACGCGTTTTTATCAAGAAACATTTCGTGTCACGCCGCAATCCGACCGTATGGGCTACAGGCTCAAAGGAGAGCCGCTCGAACTGAAAGCCCCGCTTGAGATGGTGTCAGAAGCGGTTTCGTTTGGAACTGTTCAGGTCCCGCCTGACGGCAACCCGATTATCCTGCTTGCAGACCGGCAGACGACTGGCGGCTATCCGAGGATCGCGCACATCATATCCGCTGATCTTCCGATTGTTTCCCAAATCATGCCGGGCGAGCACGTCCAGTTTGAGCCTGTGTCCCTTCAGGAGGCAGAAGCGCTTGCGGTAGAACGGGAACAGCATATAAAAGAACTGAAAACGAGAATGAAGATGGAATGGCTGACATAGCAAAGGGGATGAAGGATGCAGAATAAAAATAAAACCGTAGTCAAATCTATGGCGCTGCTTAATTTGTTTTTGCATAAACCAAGCCTAACCTTAAGTGAACTGGTGGCGCTGACAGGAATGCCGAAGACCTCTGTTCACCGGATGGTCAGCTCCTTGGAGGAAATGGGGTTCCTCAGTCGGGATGCGTCCGGCGCTTATTCGCTGGGGTTGGTGTTTTTGGAATTCGGACAGCTTGTCTCTGACAGGCTGGATATCAGAAAAATAGCGAAACCCGTGATGGAAGAGCTGTGCCGGGAAGTGGACGAGGCCGTGCAGTTGATCATGAGGGACGGCAATGAAGCGATATACGTTGAGAAAATAGAAGGAACACAGACTGTACGGCTGTATACGGCAATCGGCAGGCGTTCCCCACTGTATGCGGGAGCGTGCGCCAGAAGCATTCTGTCCTTTCTTCCCCGTGAAGAAATCGAAGCATACATCAAACAAACTGAACTCATTTCAATTGGCTCCGGAACGATTACCGATCCCGAAAAGCTGCTTCAGGAGATTGATGCCTCTGTTCAAAATGGCTATACTGTCAGCTATTCAGAGCTCGAAAACTATACGGCGGCGATCGGCGCCCCGATTTTTAACCATAAGCGACAGGTGGCAGCTGGCATTAGCATCGCAGGCTTTGAAGCGAGATTTACAGAAGACAGGCTGCCCTATTTAACAGAAAAGGTGAAGGACGCCGCTTTACAGATTTCAAGAAAAATAGGATATACATAAGTAGCCAATCTTTACTCTGCTGCGTACATTAACGTATCGACGTTCAGGAGTGGAGGAAAGAACATGGTGCTTCGATATACAGCTCTGGGCGATTCCTTGACGACAGGGAGAGGCTCCGGGCTGTTTTCACCCGGCTTCGTCCAGCGATTTGGAGACATGATGTCAGCTGACTTGAAAACAAAAACGGCAATAGCCATATTTGCCAGATCAGGCCTGAATACAGAGGAGATTTTGGGGCTCCTGTCATATTCCTATGTGCAAAAATGCATACGAGATGCTGATATGATAACGATCACAGGCTGCGGAAACGATCTTATCGATTCGGTCTTAGCCTACCAAACCTCTAAGGATGAAACAATTTTCAGCCGTGTATCCGCCCATTGCCATGAGAATTTTGAAAAGATGATTGCCAAGATCGCCGAGATCAAAGGAGAAAACCCTTCCCCGTACGCCATCCGTGTGTTCAACTTATACAACCCGTTTCCCAGCATTGAAATCGCCGGCAAATGGATCACATCCTTCAATTCACATTTAGCAACACTTGCATCAGCACCCCATGTCAAAATCGCGGATGCCTACAGTATCTTCAAAGGCAAGGAGCAGGAATACCTGTCCTTTGACGGTGTCCATCCGAACAGCAAAGGCTATCAAGCGATGGCTGAAGCCGTTCACAAGTTAGGCTATAAAGAATTGTCAGTTTCATAGAAAACGCGCCTCATGACAGGCGCGTTTTTTATGTGTGATCGAAATATTAAAAGAAACTTAAAATTCCCTTTCTTCTGTTCTACATCCCCAAAAAGTGCGCTAGAATAATGGAGGGCGTAGGCAAATATAGCCATAACGTTCAATATTTCGTATATAAGGAAGGATGGTCCTTTTGTTTCGCATTGTTAAAATGTCCTTTGCGGTTATCATTATTTTATTGGCGCTTATTGCTTTTAAATATACGGAACACACCTCTGTTATCCAATCGGTTATGCTTGTTTTTCTTGGCGCAGTCATGTTTATGCAGGGGCTTGAAGAACGCAAAAAAGAAAATGACGGCTCAGGCGCTTTTAATATTTATACCGCCGTTTTTGTATGGTCTGTCTCCCTTATCGGTTTTACACTTCATATTATATAAATCTATTACACATCCTGAAAATGCTCGACCGTCGGGAACGGGGTATAGAACCGATGAAGCAAGGCTTTCCACTCTTGATACTCTGAAGAACCGCGAAAGCCTTCCGTATGGTCCTCAAGTGTTTCCCACTCCACAAGAAGCAGATATTTATGCGTTTCCTCCATGCATTTTGATAACGAGTGAGTGATATAGCCCTTCATGCCGGAAATGATCGGCGCCGCTTGCCGGAACGCCGCCTCAAACTCTTGTTCAAGCCCTTCTTTAATGTGAAGCATTGCTGCCTCTCTGACCATGCTATCCCTTCTTTCTGTCTTTTCAAATAGTCTACAGCAAACGATAGGAGATTTCTGCAAAATCGGTGAACTTTTCCTTCATTTTCAAAAAAATCTTGCACGCACCAATTCAATTAAGAGAAAATAACAAGTGGAAGGCAGGGGAAAGTCATGTTAAAAAAGTGTATTCTACTAGTATTTCTATGCGTCGGGTTGATTGGATTGATCGGATGCTCCAAAACAGATTCACCAGAGGATCGCATGGAAGCATTCGTGAAACAGTGGAACGATCAGCAATTCGATGACATGTATCAAAGCCTGACTAAAGATGTCAAAAAAGAAATCTCCAAAAAAGATTTCGTCAACAGGTATAAAGCCATCTATGAGCAGGCCGGCGTAAAAAATTTGAAAGTCACTGCGGGAGAAGTAGATAAGGACGATCAAGACAACAAGACGATGAAACATATCCCGTATAAAGTCAGCATGAACACAAATGCCGGCAAAGTCAGCTTCAAGAATACTGCTGTGCTGAAATTAGAAAAAACAGATGACGAGGAGTCATGGAATATAGATTGGGACCCATCGTTTATTTTCAAACAGCTGGCTGACGACAAAACCGTGCAAATTATGAGCATTGAACCGAAACGAGGCCAAATTTACGATAAAAATGGAAAAGGGTTAGCCGTCAATACAGATGTTCCGGAAATCGGGATTGTTCCCGGAGAGCTTGGCGATAAAAAAGAGAAAGTCATAAAAGAGCTCGCCAAAAAACTTGATTTGACTGAAGACGACATCAAGAAAAAGCTGGATCAAGGCTGGGTAAAAGACGATTCGTTTGTGCCGCTCAAAAAGGTCAAGCCTGACCAGGAGAAGTTAGTTTCTGAAGCGACGTCATTACAAGGCGTAACAAGAACGAATGTCAGCTCCCGCTACTATCCGTATGGCGAAAAGACAGCCCATTTGACAGGGTATGTCCGCGCCATTACAGCGGAAGAACTAAAGAAAAAGAAAGAAGGAACGTACAGCGATACGTCTAACATCGGCATCGCCGGACTTGAAAATGTGTATGAAGATAAGCTAAGAGGCACAACTGGCTGGAAAATTTACGTGCCGCAAACCGGGGAAGTCATCGCTGAAAAGAAAGCAAAGGACGGCGAGGATCTTCATCTTACAATTGATATTAAAACGCAAACGAAGCTGTATGATGAACTCAAGGATGACAGCGGGACGGCAGTCGCGCTGCAGCCGAAGACAGGCGAAACACTTGCACTTGTCAGCGCGCCTTCCTACGATCCGAACGGGTTTATTTTCGGCTGGAGCGATAAGGAATGGAAAAAGCTAAACAAAGATAAAAACAACCCGTTTTCAGCGAAATTCAATAAGACATATGCACCAGGTTCCACCATTAAACCGATTGCGGCTGCTATTGGAATCAAAAACGGCACCCTTAAAGCCGATGAAAAGAAAACAATCAAAGGTAAGGAGTGGCAAAAAGATTCGAGCTGGGGCGGCTATTCAGTGACACGTGTGTCTGAGAGACTTCAGCAAGTCGATTTGGAAAATGCCCTTATTACGTCAGACAATATTTATTTTGCCCAGAATGCGCTTGATATGGGAGCGGACACCTTCACAAAAGGCTTGAAGACATTCGGTTTTTCAGAGGACATTCCGTATGAATTCCCGATCCAGAAATCGTCTATTGCAAATGACAAGCTTGATTCAGACATTTTGCTTGCGGATACAGGCTACGGACAAGGGCAAATGCAAATGTCTCCGCTTCACTTGGCAGCTGCTTACACGCCATTTGTTGACAATGGAGACCTTGTCAAACCGACGCTGATCAAAAAAGACTCGCAAACAGCTGATGTTTGGCACAAGCAAGTGGTCACGAAGGAAGGAGCGGCAGACATTACAAAAGGTCTGAAGGGCGTTGTCGAGGATGAGCGCGGATCAGCCTATCAGCCTGTCGTGAAAGGAATCACAGTGGCCGGAAAAACAGGAACAGCCGAGCTGAAAACATCCAAAGATGATAAGGATGGCGCGGAAAATGGCTGGTTTGTCGGCTACGATTACAAAAACAAAGACCTGCTTGTCGCCATGATGATCCAAAATGTGCAGGACCGCGGCGGCAGCCACTACGTCGTTGAGAAAGCGAAAAAGCAATTTCAATCGAATTAAAATGTCTTTTTAAAAGGGGCGAAAGGAAAAAGGGGATCTGAGGCCGAATGAACTAGTAAGGGGCAAAACCCGGTTTATACAAGGAAAAGAGGGATTTTGCATGCAACGTATTCAATTGGCGGAGGATCTTCAATTTTCAAGAGTCATACACGGCCTTTGGCGGCTGAATGAATGGAACTATTCAGATGCTGAACTGCTGAGTCTCATTGAATGGTGTATCGATCACGGCATCACGACCTTTGATCATGCGGATATTTATGGGGGCTATACGTGCGAAAAGCTGTTTGGAAACGCCCTTGCCCTTTCGCCCGGATTAAGAGAAAACATAGAGCTGGTCACAAAATGCGGCATTGTTCTTGAATCGCCTGAACGGCCAGCTCACAGATCGCATCATTATAACACAAGCAAATCGCATATTTTGGCATCCGTTGAGCAATCACTTATGAACCTTAGGACGGATTATATCGATGTGCTGTTGATTCACAGACCGGACCCGCTCATGGATCCGGAGGGGGTAGCAGAGGCGTTTCAAGCGCTGAAATGCTCTGGCAAGGTCAGGTACTTTGGTGTTTCAAATTTTAAAGATCACCAGTATCGGATGCTGGAATCGTATTTGCCTGAGAAGCTCGTGACCAACCAGATTGAGCTTTCCGCATATGAATTAGAAAATGTGCGCGACGGCACTTTGAACCTCTGTCAGGAAAAACGGATACCACCGATGGCTTGGTCGCCTCTGGCAGGCGGCAAAGTTTTCACTGGTGACACGGAAAAAGACCGGCGTGTCCGCACGGCGCTTGAATCCGTTCAAGCAGAAATCGGCGCCGCTTCTTTGGACGAGGTCATGTACGCATGGCTGTATACGCATCCGGCAAACATCATGCCGATTGTCGGAAGCGGAAAGCGCGAGCGGGTTTCTGCCGCGATAAATGCGATGTCCTACAAGCTTGACCAAGATCAATGGTTTCGCATTTTTACAGCCGTACAGGGTTACGATATTCCATAAAAAGCATCAGCTTACCAGCTGATGCTTTTTCAATGTTGTCACACCGCTTAGTGCCAAATTACCATTTATAACTGATTGATTCTTTTGTGAAAGCGTTTTATATTAAAAGGAAACCTCTCTATATCCTCTACTGCATCTCCTTGCGACTTCATCCGCACATCAAGATTGTCTAGGAGGTCTTTTTTTATGTATATGACTGCCAGAGAACAAAAGCTGTTAAAGCACTTGTTATTACAAAATAGATATATAACCGTAACTGAGCTTGCTGAGCTGATGGAGGTCAGCACGAGAACCATTCACAGGGAGCTCAAATCAATTAAGCCGCTGATGGAAACCGTCGGGCTTACGCTTGATAAACAGCCCGGCAAAGGGTTGAAAGCAGTGGGAAGTCCCGAGGATAAACAAAAGCTGCTCACCGATTTATCATATGAACAGCATGAATACAGCGCGGACGAAAGGAAACTGCTCATTCTCTGTTCGCTATTAGAGTCTCAGGAGCCCGTCAAACTGTACACGCTTGCTCATGATCTTCAGGTGACAAATGCCACGGTCAGCTATGACTTAGACGAGCTGGAGAAATGGATTTCTCCCTTCGGATTGACTCTGATCCGCAAAAGAGGTTTTGGCATCCAGCTCATAGGGCCGGAGAATGCGAAACGGAAAATTGTCGGCAACTTGATTGTGAACCGCCTCGACATCCAAATGTTTTTGGAAGCGGTTGAATTAAACATCAAAGGAAAACCTGATTCTTCTGAGAAAATGTTCGGTGTTGTCAGCAAAGGTGAGCTGCTAAAAATGGAGCGCATCTTATTTCAGCTGAAGGAAAAAATCGCTTTTTCATTGTCCGACAGCTCCTATATAGCGCTCGTCGTCCATCTGACGTATGCGATCGAACGGATTAAGCTTGGGGAAACCATCACCATGGAGCAAAATGAGCTTGAGGAGATGAAGAATGCGAGAGAATACAGCTCGGCTCTTGAAATCGCAGGCGAGCTTGAACGAGCCTTCGGCGTGACGATACCCGAGGCAGAGGTCGGCTATATTACAATCCACCTTCGAAGCGCCAATCGAAAATACAAAACAGAATACAAAGCGCAGGAAATTGAGCTGGAAACAGCCCTGCAAACAAAGCGGCTCATTGCTTTTATTTCAGATAAAATCCGAATGGATCTCACGAAAAACTACTCTTTATATGAAGGCTTGATCGCCCATTTGGAGCCGGCCGTCAGCCGCATAAAAGAAAATATTGAGATATACAATCCGATGAAGGAACAGATCAAGCGCGATTATTTTCTGCTTTACATGGCGATCGAAGAAGGCGTCGAAAAATATTTTCCGGGCATGTCCTTTTCTGATGATGAAATTGCTTTTATCGTTCTTCATTTTGGCTCGGCTCTTGAAATCAAAAAAGAAGAAGCAAAAGTGAAAGCGCTTGTCGTCTGCTCAAGCGGGATCGGCTCTTCGAAAATGCTTGCCTCAAGGCTGAAGAAAGAGCTGCCGGAAATTGAATCGTTTGATATGTCATCCCTGATCGAGCTAAAAGGGAAGGATGTTCAAGCGTATGATATGATTGTGTCCACTGTTCCAATTCCTTATGAAAACATTGATTACATCATGGTCAGCCCGCTATTGAATGAGGAAGACGCAAACCAGGTCAAGCAGTATATCAAGCGGAAAATTCCCCTTATTCTTAACAAAAAAAGAAGCCCCAAGGAAGAAACGCAGCAAGCTGATGCACCTGATATGCTGGAAGCGGCGGAAAGCATAGGTCGGTATATGGAGGTTATTCAAGATGTTTTACGCCATTTTTCACTAACTCAACTCAAAACAAACTCGGATCATAGCATGCTGCTGTTAGAACTTTTTCAGCAGCTGAAAAAGGATGGCTTGATCCGTGATCCGAAAAAAGCCGCGGTTTGCCTGGCTGAGCGGGAGAAACAAGGGGGATTGGGCATCCCGGGAACAAACATGGCGCTTTATCATCTCAAAAATGATGAAATCGTCCTGCCTTTTTTCAAAATGTTTGATCTCAGCACCTCCTATGAAGTGGATGGCATGGACGGAAATACCCTCATCATGACACGCATCCTCGTCATGATGGCGCCTGGTTCATTATCTGCTGAAGGCTCGGAAATTTTAAGCGCGATCAGCTCGGCAATTATCGAGAGCGGAGAAAGCATGGCGGGGTTTCAGGAAGAAGGAGAACAAGAATTGTATCAGCGGTTAAACCGCATATTTTTCACTTGGATGAAAGAAAAAAACATACTGTAATCTTTCATGGCACACGTCAAAAATTTGGCGTGTGTTTTTCTGTGGATGGGGAACAAAATAAGAAAATGTGGGACTATTTTATCATTCAGTATTGGAATAATTCCAAAATGAAATAGTTTTACAAGTTATCTTTTTTGGGTTAAAATGGGTGAGGTAAGGAAGAAAATCTAACAAATTATTGAAGATTCAAGAGAATATAGGAGATGACGATATGGAAACATTACAGCATCTGATTCTGCATGACATGCCGGATAGCGAAGAAATAGAGGCTGTAAAAAGCGGAGACCATACACTGACATATAAAGGTTACCGTAAACGGATTAATCAGCTGGCGAATGCCATGCTGCAAAAAGGAATTCAAAAGGGCGATCGTGTTGCATTGCTTTGCAAAAACGGCCATCCCGCATCAACTGTTATGTTCGCCGCGCTTGAAATAGGTGCTGTTGTTGTACCTGTCAGCTGGCAGCTGAAACCATATGAAATGACAGGCATTTTAAAAGCAAGTGAACCGAAAGCGATGTTTTACGGAGCGGAGTTTAAAGAGACGCTGGATGAAATTCTTCCTGAATTGTCCTCACTGTGTTTAACAATGGAGACAGGAACAGCTTATGAAACATCTGCTGAATTTGAAGCGCTGTTTGCCGGTCCTGATCAATTGCCGGAAACGGAAATGGTTTCCCCAGATGATACAGCACTTCTCATGTTCACGTCTGGCACAACGGGAAACCCGAAAAGATGCATGATCACACATGGCGGCATATACAGATACGTCAAAAAATCCAACAGCTCAGTAACACGCATGAAGGGCCTTCGTTTTCTCGCGTGCCATCCGATTTATCATACGAGTGCGCTCATTTGCATCATGCTTGGAACGTTTGCAGGAACAACCTTTGTGTTCACAAAGGATCAAGATCCTGTTCACATGCTGAAGGTCATTGAAGAAGAGAAAATTCAGACCGTGATGGCTCTTCCTGTGTTTTACACGTATTTGCTTGAAGCGTGGGAAACGCACCAAACTGACTTATCGTCGCTTGTTATTTTAATGACAGGCGGAACAAAAGTGCCGAGCAGCCTAATCCGCCGCTATCTTGATATCGGCATTCCGCTCGCGCATGGCTATGGAAGTACTGAGGCTTGGGGAATCAGCACATGGATGCCTGATATGGGAATGGATAAAGCGGCATCTGCGGGGAAACCTGTGGAAGGCGTTAAAGTCAAAGTCGAAGATCCTCTGACGGGAGAAGAACTCCCCCAAGGAGAAATCGGCGAAATCGTTGTTCATACTCCATTCTTATTTAAAGGCTATGAAGACAACCCTGAAGCAACAGCGAAAGTGCTGCAAAACGGATGGTTCAGAACCGGAGATTCAGGCTATGTGGATGAAGATGGCTTTATTTTCATCACTGGACGCTACAAGGATGTCATTATTTACGGAGGCGATAACGTCTATCCTGATCAGGTTGAAGAAGTTATCCAGCAGATCCCGGGAATCCTTGAAACGGCGGTGGTCGGAATACCAGACCCGCTTTACGGTGAAAAACCGAAAGCTTTTATCGTGAAAAATGGCGGCCAGCGCATAACGGAAGAGGATGTCATCGCATTTTGTAAAGAGCGCCTGTCCGCTTACAAAATACCTGAAGTTGAATTCGTTAACGAACTGCCGAAAAACAACCTCGGCAAGGTGAAAAAAGACGTCCTGCGCAACCAGGCTGTACATTCATAAAAGAAGAAGCCCGCCACTTTATGTGGCGGGCTTCTTTGCAGTTGCACAAACGGCAAGCTCAGGCCTAATGTTCTTAAATTGTATATCAATGTCCTCGAAGCCGGCTGCTTTGAAGTCGGCAATCATCTGTTTTCCAAATGATTTGGTTTTCTCAGGGCTGGCATCCGCTTCCCGCGGCTGCATCGTAATGGCTGCTTTGCCGCCGGGCTTTAATGCCCGATAAATCTGTTTCATGCCTTTTGTTTGGTCATTCCAAATGGTGTAGTTGTTAACGGAAATCACTTTATCATAAAACGAGGCGGAAAGAGGAAATGTCTCGACGCTTCCTTCTATCAGGCGCACACCCTTTGATTTCACTCTGCGGGCGGCCAGCTTCAGCATGGCTTCTGATGCATCAATCCCATGAAGATGAACATCCTTTTCGCGTTTCAATATCTGCTGCATGCAATATCCCGGGCCAAACCCGACTTCTAAAATGCTGTCCCCGCGCATGATCTCAAGCTGATTGATTGTCCACTGATTCAGTGTCTGATTTTCAGCAGCCATGATGTACCCGGCAATCATGCCGATGACGCCTTTAGGTCTGCTGAATTTTTTTGAAAGCATGTTAATCATTCAGTAACCCCCTTTTCAAGTTATTTCCTCCCAGCGTTCCATGTGAAACATTTTTCTGATAAAGCAATGCGAAGGTGCCAATCCATGTTTATCCAAAGAGCGTGTGAGGTACACAACAAATAGACAAGAAACCAAAGGAGGAGAATCATCATGGCACATTATCCAAAAGAACTGCCGTCACAAACCCAAAATCGCCAGCCGGGAATTGAAAGCGAAATGAATCCAAGTCCGGTGTATGAGTACGAGAATTACAAAGGAGCGGACAAATTAAAAGGAAAAGTTGCGCTCATTACAGGCGGCGACAGCGGGATCGGACGCGCGGTTTCGGTCGCTTACGCAAAGGAAGGCGCTGATATCGCTATTGTATATAAGGATGAGCATGGAGACGCCGAAGAGACGAAGAAACGCGTTGAACAAGAAGGTGTAAAATGCCTGCTGATTGCCGGTGACGTCGGTGAAGAGGAATTCTGCAATGACGCGGTTGAAAAAACGGTCAAGGAACTAGGCGGCCTGGACATCCTTGTCAACAATGCAGGTGAACAGCATCCGAAGGAAAGCATCAAAGATATTACGAGCGAACAGCTTCACCGCACATTCAAAACAAACTTTTATTCTCAATTTTATTTGACTAAAAAAGCAATTGATTACCTGAAACCGGGCAGCGCCATCATCAATACGACATCCATCAACCCGTACGTAGGGAACCCGACACTGATTGATTATACAGCGACAAAAGGCGCGATCAATGCCTTTACAAGAACAATGGCGCAGGCGCTTGTCAAAGACGGCATCCGTGTGAATGCAGTAGCGCCGGGACCAATCTGGACGCCATTAATCCCAGCTACGTTCCCTGAAGAAACAGTCGCTCAATTTGGGCAAGATACGCCGATGGGCCGTCCTGGACAGCCTGTTGAGCACGTCGGCTGTTATGTGCTGCTGGCATCAGATGAATCATCTTACATGACAGGCCAGACACTGCATGTCAACGGCGGTAATTTTGTGACGACATAAGAGGGAGTGTGACATATGGGCATCACGAAAGAAGAAGTGAACAGCTACTATCAAAAGGCAGGCATTGTATTAACGGAGGAGGAAGTAGACCAAATCCAGCTGATGGACTACGGCTTAGGAAAAGAAAAAACAGTCGGGCTCCAGCTCTTTGTCTACGTCAATACAGACCGTTATTGTTCAAAGGAACTGGTGCTGTTTCCGGGACAGACTTGCCCGGAACACCGCCATCCGCCGGTCGACGGCCAGGAAGGCAAGCAGGAGACCTTCCGCTGCCGCTACGGAAAAGTGTATCTTTACGTAGAAGGAGAAAAAACGCAGCTGCCAAAGGTTCTCCCTCCTCAGGAAGACAGAGAACACTATACGGTCTGGCACGAAATTGAGCTAGAACCGGGCGGGCAATATACGATTCCCCCGAATACAAAGCATTGGTTTCAAGCCGGTGAAGAGGGAGCCGTCGTGACGGAAATGTCTTCGACGAGCACAGATAAGCATGATATCTTTACCGATCCAAGGATAAAAGGATGAGGCTTAGCAGCCCATCCTTTTTTGTATTGAAAAAAACGGAATCATCGCTATAATGGGTAAAAAAGGAAAGAGGGAGAGGCAATGTTCACTTGCAAGGTAAATGAGCACATCACCATCCGATTATTGGAGCCGAAGGATGCGGAGCGGCTGGCCGAACTCATTATCGAAAATCAGCAGCGGCTTGGCAAGTGGCTGTTTTGGGCGGAAAATCCAAGCAGCGCTGAAACGTACAGAGAAACGATCATTCCAAATTGGCGGTGGGAATATGCTGATCTGACCAGCATTGAGGCGGGGCTCCTTTATGACGGCAGCCTATGCGGCATGATCGGACTGCATAACCTTGATCAAGTGAATCGGAAAGCGGAAATCGGATACTGGATTGCCAAAGAATTTGAAGGGAAAGGCATTATTACCGCTGCCTGCCGAAAACTCATTACTTATGCTTTTGAAGAGCTTGAGCTGAATCGTGTGGCGATCTGTGCGGCTGTCGGAAACGAAAAAAGCAGAGCGGTTCCGGAGCGGCTCGGCTTTCTAGAGGAAGGAAGGGCACGGGACGGCTTATTCGTAAACGGCAGGCACCATGATCTTATCTATTACAGCTTGCTAAAGCATGAATGGAAAGGATGAAAATAAAGAGCACACTTTCTTGTTTAAATCTTCCCCGGATGTGGAAAAGTAACAGCGGAGACGTTAAAAAGGAGTGATTCGAGATGAATCAGAAAGACATAAAACAAAAAGTGCTTGATGTTCTAGATCACCATAAAGTAGGTTCGCTCGCAACGGTTCAAAAGGGCAAACCGCATTCCCGCTACATGACTTTTTTCCATGACGGGCTGACGATTTACACACCGACAAGCAAGGAAACTCATAAAGCGGAAGAAATTGAGAACAACCCCAATGTCCACATTTTATTAGGCTATGATTGTGAAGGCTTTGGCGACGCCTATGTCGAAGTTGCCGGAAAAGCCAAAATCAACAATTCGGCAGAACTGAAGGACAAAATATGGAGTTCTAAATTAGAGCGCTGGTTTGATGGCAAGGATGATCCGAATCTGGTGATTCTTGAAATTGAACCGGAAGATATCAGATTAATGAATGCCGGAGAGAAAACACCGGTCTCACTTGACCTGTAAAAAATAATTGTGTTTTCAGGGGCGATATGTTATTATGAATAGCTAGTAAGAAAAATAAGCAAATAAAAAAGAAAGTAAACTTCTTTTTTCTGTTTTGAGAGAGAAGCTTACCGCTTCCCAAGCAGCATAATCAGCTGCCCTTATTCTTTTCCTTCATAACAAATCGCCCCTAACGATGAGATGGAAAAAAGACTTTTTTGTTTTACAATTCACACCGGCGCGGCTTCGGAGCCGCAGTGACGATTGAGAGGTAGGGCTTTCGTTGTCTTGTGTTCAAGAAATTTCCATGGTGTTTACTTTCCAGAAAGATTCTTCGGAACAATGCTTTATGAATCTAACCCGCCCGAGCTGGCGGATGATATAATCTTTATTTGCGTATAGAAAAGAATAAGACAAACCGCTCGGCGTTCGCCGGCGGTTTTTTTATTGCAAAAAACACATCGTACTGAAACCTAATTGCCTTCTTTGCAGTCTTATCTCTAGGATGAAATTGGAGGAAGAATAACGTGCATGTCATTACAACACAAGTACTTTTTATATTTTGTTTTTTATTGCTGATTCATTCGATAGAAACCTTAGCCTATGCCACAAGGCTTTCCGGGGCCCGCGTTGGATTTATTGCGTCCGCGCTTTCCCTGTTTAATGTCATGGTCATTGTGTCCAGAATGTCGAACATGGTGCAGCAGCCCTTTACCGGGCATTTAATTGATGATGCGGGAAAAAACGCACTGGCGATTGTAGGCGAGCAGTTCCGCTTCTTGATTTTCGGATCGACAGTCGGCACCATCCTGGGCATCATCCTGCTCCCGTCTTTTGTCGCTCTTTTTTCACGGGCGATTATTCACTTGGCGGGCGGCGGCGGCTCCGTTTTTCAAGTATTCCGAAAGGGATTCTCGAAACAAGGATTCAAAAATGCCCTTTCCTATTTGCGTCTGCCGTCTATTTCATATGTAAAAGGATTTCATATGCGCTTGATTCCGAAGCGTTTGTTTGTCATCAACATGCTGATCACATCGATTTATACGATTGGCGTGCTTTCGGCTTTGTACGCAGGCCTGCTGGCGCCGGAGCGCAGCACGACAGCCGTCATGGCATCGGGTTTGATCAATGGAATTGCGACGATGCTGCTGGCCATTTTTGTTGATCCTAAGGTATCCGTTCTTGCCGATGATGTGGCAAAAGGAAAACGAAGCTATATCTATTTAAAATGGACCTCTGTCACAATGGTTACATCAAGGGTGGCGGGCACACTCCTCGCCCAGCTCATGTTTATTCCGGGGGCCTACTATATCGCCTGGCTCACAAAGTGGTTTTAATAAGAAAGGCTGGATCAAAAAGATCCAGCCTTTTTTGCGTTTCCTTATTTAAAATTCCTCAATCCGCGATCGTACAAAAAGTTTCCGAATGGGACGAAAGCGACGATGAAGCCGGCGGCTGACCATTTCAACGGCCATTTGACAGAGAAGGTTGCATAAGCCAAGACAAGCAAATACAAAATGAACAACCCTCCGTGAACCGAACCGACAATTGTCACTGCAAGCGGAAGGCCTGCCCAATATTTAAGCGGCATAGCGATGAACAGCAGGATTAAGAGTGACATTCCTTCAATAAAACCCATCGTGCGAAGTCTTCCGATCGGCGTGTGCAGCATAAATCGCCCTCCTTGTGGACACGTTTTCATTTTATACTATAAACAATCCGGAGGGGCATATGACAGCTTTCGAAAAATGTTCGGAAAACATTCATTTTTACATGCCTTTTTCAGGGAACTGTACTTGTCATTTACAAAAATACCCGAGATAATGTGTACAAAATCATAAAAGAAGGATGTTGAAATGAAACTTGACCAGATTGATCTGAATATCATTGAGGAGCTGAAGAAGGACAGCCGGTTGTCGATGAGGGAATTAGGCAGAAAAATTAAGCTGTCACCTCCATCTGTGACAGAACGGGTAAGGCAGCTTGAATCGTTTGGCATCATCAAGCAATACACGCTGGAGGTCGACCAGAAAAAACTGGGCCTTCCCGTTTCTTGCATTGTGGAAGCAACAGTCAAAAATGCGGATTACGAGCGGTTCAAAAGCTATATTCAAACATTGCCGAATATTGAATTTTGCTACCGGATTGCGGGTGCAGCCTGCTATATGCTGAAAATCAATGCCGAAAGCCTCGAAGCGGTAGAAGATTTCATTAACAAAACATCGCCCTACGCGCAAACCGTCACTCACGTCATTTTCTCAGAAATTGACACGAAAAACGGGCGCGGTTAGAGAGTGCCGCGCGAAGTCTGTTATAATAACAGGATGAGTGTGAAAGAAAGAGAAGTGATCAAGCATGTCAAAAACAGTTGTATTAGCTGAAAAACCTTCAGTCGGCCGGGATTTAGCCCGGGTGCTGAAGTGCCATAAAAAAGGAAACGGTTATCTCGAAGGTGATCAATATATTGTGACCTGGGCTTTAGGCCATTTGGTGACACTTGCCGATCCGGAAGGCTACGGAAAAGAATTTCAATCATGGCGTCTGGAGGATCTGCCAATTATCCCAGAACCATTAAAGCTTGTGGTGATTAAAAAAACAGGAAAACAGTTCAATGCGGTCAAATCGCAGCTTACCCGTAAAGACGTCAATCAGATTGTCATCGCGACTGACGCAGGCCGGGAAGGAGAGCTTGTTGCGCGCTGGATCATTGAGAAAGCGAATGTCCGCAAGCCAATCAAGCGGCTGTGGATTTCTTCTGTAACGGATAAAGCGATCAAGGAAGGATTTCAAAAGCTTCGCAGCGGCAAAGAATACGAAAATCTGTACCATTCTGCTGTCGCCAGAGCGGAAGCGGATTGGATTGTGGGGATTAATGCGACCCGTGCGCTGACAACCAAATTTAATGCCCAGCTCTCATGCGGGCGTGTGCAGACCCCGACGCTTGCCATGATTGCAAAGCGCGAGGCAGACATTCAAGCGTTTACGCCAGTCCCATATTACGGCATACGTGCAGCAGTCGACGGCATGATGCTGACGTGGCAGGATAAGAAATCAAAGCAGACGAGAACGTTCAATCAAGACGTAACAAGCCGTTTGCTAAAAGACCTCGAAGGAAAGCAAGCGGTCATAGCTGAGCTGAAAAAAACAGCGAAAAAAAGCTTTGCGCCTGCGCTTTATGATTTAACGGAGCTGCAGCGTGACGCCCACAAGCGCTTCGGTTTTTCTGCTAAAGAAACGCTTTCTGTGCTGCAGAAGCTGTATGAGCAGCATAAGCTCGTCACATATCCGCGGACGGACTCTAGATTTTTATCCAGTGACATCGTCCCGACGTTAAAAGACCGCCTGGAAGGCATGGAAGTAAAACCGTACGCCCAATATGTCAGCCAAATTAAAAAACGCGGCATCAAATCCCATAAGGGCTACGTCAATGACGCGAAGGTGTCAGACCACCACGCGATTATCCCGACCGAAGAGCCGCTCATTCTCAGCAGTCTGAGTGATAAGGAACGAAAGCTGTATGACCTGATTGCGAAACGTTTCCTTGCAGTATTAATGCCTGCATTCGAATATGAGGAAACAAAGGTCATCGCAGAAATCGGCGGAGAAACCTTTACGGCAAAAGGCAAAACCGTACAGTCGCAAGGATGGAAAGCTGTTTATGATATGGCGGATGACGATGATGAGCAGGACGATGACAGAGATCAGACACTTCCTGCGCTTCAAAAAGGCGACACACTTGCCGTCCGCACGTTAACGGAAACAAGCGGCCAAACGAAGCCGCCCGCCCGCTTTAACGAAGGGACCCTGCTGTCAGCGATGGAAAACCCAAGCGCGTTTATGCAGGGAGAAGAAAAAGGTCTCGTCAAAACGCTTGGAGAAACAGGCGGCCTCGGCACGGTGGCAACGCGTGCCGACATCATTGAAAAACTGTTCAACAGCTTTTTAATTGAGAAAAAAGGCCAGGATATCTTTATCACGTCTAAAGGGAAACAGCTCCTGCAGCTTGTTCCGGAGGATCTGAAATCACCGGCCTTAACGGCAGAATGGGAGCAAAAGCTGTCTGCGATCGCTGCCGGCAAATTGAAATCGGCTGTCTTTATTAAAGACATGAAGGCTTACGCTCACCAAACGGTAAAAGACATCAAAAACAGCAGCCAAACCTTCCGACACGACAACATCACGGGAACGGCATGTCCGGAATGCGGCAAAATGATGCTGAAAGTAAACGGCAAACGCGGGACGATGCTCGTGTGCCAAGACCGTGAATGCGGGAGCAGAAAAACGATTGCCCGAAAAACAAACGCGCGCTGCCCGAACTGCCATAAAAGAATGGAGCTTCGCGGCCAAGGTGAGGGCCAGACCTTTGCGTGTGTGTGCGGTCACCGTGAGAAGCTCTCTGTATTTGAAAAACGAAAAAACAAAGACAAAGCGCGTGCTTCCAAACGGGACGTGTCCTCGTATTTGAAAAAACAAAATAAAGATGAGCCGATTAACAACGCGCTGGCAGAACAGCTGAAAAAACTCGGTTTGGATAAATAATAAAAAACCTGTGCCTATCGCACAGGTTTTTCTATTGGACTTAGGTCCCGTTTTTTTAATGTTCAAAAAGGGAAAAAAAAGCTAGCAATCTGCATTTTTTTCTTTTATAGTAAATGTACTTTGTAACATGGCAGTCATATTTTCTTCTATAACTATTTGTGAGCGTCTGATTCGCTTCAGGCGACAAAGGGGGATTTGCCTGTGAGGCATGCACTAATTGCTGTCATCTTATTCTTCTTATCTATCGGACTTTCCGCAGGGTGTGCTGAAGCTGGAAATAAGGCCCAAAATCAGTCGGCGGCAGAAGTGAACACCAGCCCGCTGCAGCCAGCGGAATATTTCATCTATCATAATCTAATGAATGATCAAGGGCTGATCAAAACCGATTTTTCAGACCAGCCTTCGTATTTATCGGAATCTCTCGGCCTGTGGATGGAGTTTCTGCTCAGCAAAAATGACGCACCGCATTTCCAAGACCAATATCAGCATCTGACTGATTCATTTCTGATGAGCAATCACTTGGTGACGTGGAAGATTCAAAATGGCCAAGCGAGCGGGACGAATGCGCTGATAGATGATATGAGAATTATGCTGTCTCTTGACCAAGCCGCCGCAAAATGGGGCCGCAGCGACTACGCGCAAACGGCTAAGGATATCGGCACGGCTTTGAAGACATACAATATGAACAACGGTTTATTCACAGACTTTTACGACTCACAGGCCGCTTCAAAGGATGTGACGCTTTCATACGTCATGCCTGATGCCTTAGCTATTTTAAAGAAGAATGGAATCATAGACGAAGAAACAGAACAGCGGAATGCCAATGTTCTCTATTCAGCTCCTTTAAAAAATGGCTTTTTGCCGAAGACATACAGCTCGGTGACGAAGGAATACA
This sequence comes from Bacillus sp. JS, assembly GCF_000259365.1. Lineage (NCBI taxonomy): Bacteria > Bacillati > Bacillota > Bacilli > Caryophanales > Bacillaceae > Bacillus > Bacillus sp. JS. Next base: position 475,096 of record NC_017743.1, read on the forward strand.
CATATGACAGTGAAATCAACCTGATTGATCAGCTTTACACTGCTTGGCATTTGCCGGAAGGGGATGAAAAAGCATCTGTTTTAGCGGACTGGATCAAGCGGGAATTTCAGACAAACGGAAAGCTGTACGGGCGATATTCGGCAGATACGAAGGAGCCTGCCGTCCAATATGAATCGCCATCCGTATATGCATTAGCCGTATTGTTTTTGACAAAACAGCATGAAAACAGCTCTGTCATCAAAGCCATATATGACAGAATGAATGACTTTGAAATTCATGATCCGGTGAAATCGTATTATGGAGGCTATATGAGCGGCACTCAGACGCATTCATTTGACAATCTGCTGCCGCTGTTAGCCGAAAGGAAGCTTTTTAATGAAAATATCATTCAATGAATCACAAAAATTATTTGCTTATTTTTCAGGGCTCATCGCGGCCCTGTCTCTGTTTATTTATTATGTGTCAGCCCAGCAATCGGAAGGCGCCCTGATCCTTTGCATCACGTTTGTCGTCATCGCCGCAGGCATCTGGTTCGGCCCAATTTACGCGCTGGCGGTGACCTTAATCGTACTTTTTGTTCTCGGCACCTTAATGATGTTTTTCCAGACTGGACAGGCATCGCTCTTTCCAGCTGAGGAAGGGCTGCGAATGCTTGTCGTGTGGGGAATCGCGCTTTTGCTGTTTTCTTTTATTTCCGGAAGAATCCACGATATCACAGCAGAGCTTCGGCGCTCAATCACACGGCTTCAATCCGAAATCAAAAGTTTTGTTGCTGTTGACAGAGTGACCGGGTTTGATAACAAGCAAAGGATGCAGCTGGAACTTTCAGAAGAAATGAAGCGGGCTGAGCGCTACGGCAATTCTTTTGTGTTTTTGCTGCTCCATATGCATTATTTCAAAGAGTTTAAATCCTTGTACGGTGAAAAAGAAACGGATCGCCTCTTCCAATATGTCGGTCAGCAAATCAGGACGAGTGTTCGGGAAACGGATAAGAAATTCCGCCCCTCTGACGAGCGTATCGGGATCGTGCTGACGCACACGCCTGCTGAACATATGCCAGCCGTTCTGACCAAGCTGAAGAAACAATTGGATACATATCAGCTGGAAAATGGAAAGTACGTCTCGCTTACATTCCACGTTTGCTATTTGCCCTACCGGAAAGATATTAAAACAGCTGATCAATTTTTAGAAGAACTGGAAAACGAGATGATGATGAATGAACTATAAAGGAATCACACTGCTCTGCATCATGCTGCTTCTGTTTTCAGCGCTTGCGTCTTTTCCCGTTTCAGCGCAAGCGAAGGAGCGGGACGCCGGCATTCTCATCATCTATTCAACCTTGGACGGCAAAGAGTCGTCTCAAGTCAAAATGCTCGATTTGCTTGCGGGACACTTTACATCCCATGTAACAGTCAAAAGAGATTCAGATGTTGAAGCGTCGGATTTCAAAGGAAAAGATCATGTGATGTATTACGGGCAAACGAAAAGAAAGCTCAGCAAAAAATTGCTGTCTCTTATCAGCGGCGTAAAAAAACCGGTTGTCGCCATTGGCTATAACGCAGGACAAATCAGCCAATTTTCCGGGCTTTCATTAGCCCGCAAAGAAAATGTGTTTCAGGTTCACAGCAGGCCGGAAAAGGCCGATGTGTCTCTGGAAAGTGGGCTTAATGTGCTGAGCGTATCAGGCCTGAAAGGAACGGCGCTTTACACCTTCAAAGCCGATGACGGCAAAACGCATTCTTTTATATGGAAAACAAAAAAAGGGAATGTGTACATTGGATTAACGAATTTGTTAAATGACAATTTGATCGTGGCGAAACAGCTCAGAGAAGCCTTCGGAGAGAAGGCGGGGACGACGTTATTGTATTTGCGGCTCGAGGATATCAGCCCGATGTCTGATGAAAAATTGCTGCTACAAGCCGGTACATATCTGCATAAGCGGCATATTCCTTTTATCCTGGCGGTCATTCCGGTTTACTTGAATCCGGAAACAGGCGACAAAGTGTATTTGTCTGATCAACCGAAGATGGTCAAGGTGCTGAAAAAGCTGCAAAGCATGGGTGGCAGTATCATTGTTCACGGCTATACTCACGCTTATCGCTACAGTGAAACAGGAGAGGGCTTTGAATTTTGGGATGCAAAGGCGGATCAGCCGATTACATCCGGAAATGCCGAAGACCCCCCGTCCATTTTGGAGAAGGCACAGGACTTCCCGAACGAACAAGCCTACCGCAGCTATCTCGAACCATTTCGGGAAAAGGAAGAAACGTATACAAAGCAAAAACTGACGCGGGCCATTGAGGATTTGACATCATCGGGTCTTTACCCGCTGGCGTTTGAAGCGCCGCATTACACGATGTCCGAATACGGCTATCAAATCGCTTCACAGTATTTTTCAAGCATTTTTGGCCAGATTCAGCTCAGCGACACAACGTGGAAAACCTCCGGTGCACCTCCGTTCGTGACCGCTCCCTCGATGCTGCATGGAATGACGCTTTATCCGGAGACGATCGGTTTTGTTGATACATCAAAGCAAAACCCGCTCGGCGATATGGAGGAGCACATCTCCCAGATGATTGATTTTGAAGGCGGAGTAGCCGGTGGATTTTATCACCCGTACCTTGGGATGAAATATCTGCCGGAGCTGGTTGATCAGATGGAACGCATTCCAGACAGTGAATGGCTCGATTTAAAGAAAACGCAACAAACCGTCAAAACAGACAAAGTGGAAATTCATACAAGCGGTGATGGAACGATTCAGGTGAAAAACGGCGTAAGCGCCATAGACGAGTTTTTCGATCATCATCGGCAAACCCCTCTGGAAAAGGCATTATGGATTCTCTCCGCTGTCGTGCTCTTATTTGTCATCATGTTTGTCAGTTATACGTTTTACTTGAGAGCCACATTGAAAAAACGAATTTTTAAGGAGAGAAGAAGCCTTGGGTAATACGCTGTTCTTTATCTCGCTAAGTTTAATATGGGTGATGCTTCTCTACCACATGTTCCTCATGCAGGGCGGGTTCCGCCACTATATGACCTTCGAACGGAATATCCCGAAGTGGAGAGAAAACATGAAGGAGCTGCCAAAGGTCAGCGTCCTCATCCCGGCGCATAACGAAGAGGTTGTGATTCGGCAGACGCTGAAGGCGATGGTTAACCTTTATTATCCGAAGGACCGTCTGGAGATTATCGTCGTGAATGACAATTCGTCAGACCGGACGGGTGATATCGTCAATGAATTTTCCGAGAAATACGATTTCATCAAAATGGTGATTACGAAGCCGCCGAACGCAGGTAAAGGAAAATCCTCTGCACTTAACTCGGGTTTTGCCGAATCGAATGGCGATGTGATCTGTGTATATGACGCCGACAATACGCCTGAGAAAATGGCCGTGTATTATCTCGTGCTCGGCCTGATGAATGACGAAAAGGCAGGCGCCGTGGTAGGGAAATTCCGCGTCATCAATGCGGCAAAGACGCTGCTGACGAGGTTTATCAATATCGAAACGATCTGTTTTCAGTGGATGGCCCAGGGAGGCAGATGGAAGTGGTTCAAAATCGCCACGATCCCAGGCACCAACTTCGCGATCCGTAGAAGCATTATCGAAAAGCTCGGAGGCTGGGATGACAAAGCGCTCGCTGAGGATACTGAGCTGACCATCCGGGTATATAATCTCGGCTATCACATCCGCTTTTTCCCTGCCGCCATCACGTGGGAGCAGGAGCCGGAAACATGGAAGGTATGGTGGCGCCAGCGCACCCGATGGGCGCGCGGCAATCAATATGTCGTGCTCAAATTTTTGGCGCAGTTTTTTAAGCTGAAACGAAAACGGATTATCTTTGATTTGTTTTATTTTTTCTTTACGTACTTCCTGTTTTTCTTTGGCGTGATCATGTCAAATGCGATTTTTGTAGTGAATTTGTTTTATGATTTGCATTTGTCTGTTGGATTTTTGGCAATGATTCTCTGGATTTTGGCGTTTTTCTTATTTATGACAGAGGTCATGATTACGTTGAGCATTGAAAAAACAGAAATGAACAGGCAAAACTTTTTTATCGTATTTCTCATGTACTTCACATACTCGCAGGCATGGATTGTGCTTGTGATCTACTCTTTATTCATAGAAATCAAGCACCGTTTATTCAAGCAGGAGGTCAAATGGTACAAGACAGAACGATACAATCAACATAAAAGCGGGTGACCTTTTTGAAACAAATAATGATTTTTCTCACAAGCTTCATGCTGCTGGCGATGGCTGGACAACCGGCTCTTGCCAAGGATGTACAGGTCAGCGGTTCGCTTCTTGGGAAAAGCAGCCAAGAACAAGCCAAACAGCAGGTGCTGACAAGCGAGCTGATTACACTGTATGGATCAAAAGACAGCGCGGAGCTGACGTATCAGATCCCGGCAGGCGCTTCTTCAGGCAATCAGCAATTGGTCATTGAATACGAAGCATCAAATCTTTTAATCTCTCCTTCATCGTTAACGGCTGTCATTGATGATGAACCAGTCAAAACGTTAAAGCTTGATGGTGATTCCAAGCGGAAAACAGTAAAGCTGAATCTGAATAAAAACCAGTCAGCGCAAGGTTATCACAACGTATCGCTGAAATTTTACGGCGTAATGAAAGAGGGCGTGTGTGTCAGACAGGATACGTCTGGCAACTGGATCAAAATTTATCCGGACAGCCGGCTGACACTTGCTGACAGCGGTGAAGCGAAAGGAACGTCGCTGGACCATTATCCGTACCCATTCGCCCAATCTGGAAACACAACCGAAGAAACCGCCATCGTCATTCCGGATGACCCAAGTTCGGCGGAAATTGAAGCTGCGGTTAAAACAGAAGGCTATTTGAAAACGGTGGACAGCAGTGTCAGGATTGCGTATGTCACAGAATCTGAGCTGAAAAAAATCGATAAGCCGACGATTGTTATCGGAGTGGACAAGCATTGGAACGGCAAAGTGAAAAAACTGATGAAACAAGCCGGCTTACAGGCAAAAGGAGAAGAACTTCTGCTTGCTGAGCGGGTGCTGAAAGCAGAGGGCAAGCAGCAGCCGGTTCTGTTTGCGCAAGCGGCATCCGAGGACGTACTCGCTAAAAAAATCAGCGTGATGACAGATCAGACATACACAGGCCAGCTCAGCGGCGATACACTTTCAATCAGCAAGCTTAAGCAGACAGAAAAAAAAGAAAGCGATAAGCTGACCCTCGAGAATTTTGGAGCGGGCGATATCACAATTGGAGCCGACAAAACATCTTCAGCACATTATTTTTATCCGGCTTCGGCGGTTTTAGATGAAAACCAATCAGCGAAGCTGTCGCTTAAACTGAAAAAGTCTGAAACGATTCAAGCCTCAACGGACGAAAATGAATCGGCTTCTCAGGCTTCAGAGCTGAAAGTGATGATCAACGGCCAGCCGCACTCGGTCCGGCTTGATGACTTAGGAAAAGAAGATAAAAACGGATTCTATCATGTTACGGTAAAAGTGGACCCTAAGCTGCTGCAAAAAAACCGCTACATTGATATTCAGTTCGTCACAACCGGGTTAAAGGAAAACAACCCTTGCAACACGACTGATGAAGAAAAGTGGGTCTTTATTGATAAAAGCAGTACATTATCATACGCCAGCAAAGGGATGTCCCCGTCAGCAGATTTTCAAGAGTGGCCGCTTCCTTACGCCGGAAATCAGGATCAAACAACGGTAATCGTGCTGCCTGACACCGTAAGCCAATCGAAGCTTGAGGAGCTTGCTCTCGTAACGGAATCCTTTGGCAGCGAAGCACAGCATTCATATACGGTAAAGAAATCATCTGACGTTACAGCAAACGATGCGAAAGGTCGAAACCTCATTTTTATAGGGGGGATCAATCAATTTTCTCTTCTGAAGGAGAAATCATCAGACCTGCTTGTGCCGCAGGCAAAAAACGGCTCGTTTGATGTATCTGGTTTCGAGATGCTGAATGAGACGACAAAACAAGTGGTGTTTACCCAAGCATCGCCTTGGGATTCACACTACACAATGGCTGTTTTTGCACCGGCAAAAGGAGAAGGCACGGCTGTCACGAAAGAGATCATCAATTATCTGAACAGTAACGATGATTCGGCAACCGTCCTTAATGAAACAAATAGCCAGCAGGTGTTTACAAACCACCAGCAGCTCAAATCGGAGACAATCAGCTCCGGCGCAGAACAACCAACACAGGATCATAGCCAGAAATGGATGTATATTGGTGTGCTGGCACTTATTATGGTGATTGCGGCAGTGTTCATTTGGGTTGCCGTAAGACGAAGAAAAAGAAAGACAGATACAGAATAAAAACAGAGGCAATCTAGCCTCTGTTTTTTTATTTTTGGTATGTAAATTCCATTTGTGGAACCTATCATTTTATTTTTTCCGCCCGGCCAATAAGCCTCTTTACAACGTGTGGGAACGGGAGTATGATCTCTTTTAGAAAACAAATCGCTTAATCTGAAATCAGAGCGGGGGACCCATTAGAATGGCTTTTTGCCGTTGGGGTGAATCCTTTTTAGGTAGGGCTAACTCTCATATGCCCGAATCCGTCAGCTAACCTCGTAAGCGTTCGTGAGAGGAGATGAATGAAACCTGTGTTCGATGTTATGGCACAGGGGCATCCGTTTGCCTCTGTGTTTTTTGCCGTTCATTTTTAGGAATGTAAATCGCATACAGAGACATCATAGCAGAAAGGACTATTGCAAAATGTGAGAGCAAGACACTGATGTTTTATTGTTTTAATTGAAAAATGAGAAATTAAAAGGGGAAGACATCGATGTATCATTCAATCAAACGTTTTTTGATTGGGAAACCACTAAAATCTCAAGCAGCTGGAGAGCAAAAACTGACGAAATTAAAAGCCTTGGCTATGCTTTCCTCAGATGCGCTGTCATCTGTCGCATATGGGACAGAGCAAATTTTAATCATTTTAGCAACAATCAGTGCTGCCGCATTTTGGTACTCCATTCCGATTGCGGTCGGCGTTCTCATATTACTGCTCGCACTGATTCTTTCATACAGGCAAATTATTTACGCTTATCCGCAGGGCGGCGGGGCTTATGTTGTTTCGAAAGAAAACCTCGGCGAAAAGCCGGGGTTGATCGCGGGCGGTTCATTACTTGTCGATTATATTTTAACGGTAGCGGTAAGTATTTCCGCAGGAACGGACGCCATCACGTCGGCCTTTCCTGCATTGCATGATTATCATGTGCCGATCGCTATTTTTCTCGTGTTAGTGATTATGATTTTGAACCTGCGCGGGCTTTCGGAATCGGCATCCATTCTTGCTTACCCGGTTTATCTGTTTGTGGTGGCGCTATTGGTTCTCATTGCCGTCGGGTTGTTCAAGCTCATGACAGGACAAATAGACCAGCCGGTTCATCATACACCGCTTGGCACACCTGTAGCCGGCATTACGCTGTTTTTGCTGCTTAAGGCTTTTTCCTCCGGATGCTCAGCGTTGACCGGAGTTGAGGCCATTTCTAACGCCATTCCCGCTTTCAAAAACCCGCCTGCACGAAACGCGGCAAGAACGCTTGCGATGATGGGGATTTTGCTGGCGATTCTGTTTTCCGGCATCACGGTGCTCGCATACGGATATGGAACGGCGCCGAAGCCCGATGAAACAGTGGTTTCACAAATTGCGTCCGAAACCTTCGGGCGGAATGTGTTCTACTATGTCATCCAAGGTGTCACATCGCTTATTTTGGTCCTTGCGGCAAATACGGGATTTTCAGCCTTCCCGCAGCTTGCCTTCAACCTGGCGAGAGACCAGTATATGCCGCGAATGTTTACAGTTCGGGGTGACCGCTTAGGCTTCTCAAATGGGATTATCTTTTTAGGCTTTGCCTCCATTATTCTCATTATCTTATTCGGAGGACAGACGGAGCACTTAATCCCGTTATATGCTGTGGGCGTATTTATTCCATTTACGCTTTCACAAACCGGCATGTGCATAAAATGGATCAAGCAAAAACCAAAAGGCTGGATCGGAAAAATGCTGATCAACTCCTGCGGCGCTCTGATTTCGTTTATGGTTCTATCTATCCTTTTTGTGACAAAGTTTAATGTCGTATGGCCTGTGTTAATCTTTATGCCTATCGTCGTTTTGCTGTTTTTTGCGATTAAAAATCACTACACAGCGGTTGGTGAACAGCTTCGCATCGTAGACAAAGAGCCGGAAGAAATCAAAGGCACCGTTGTGATTGTGCCTGTAGCAGGTGTTACCACCGTCGTGCAAAAATCGATTCACTATGCGAAATCACTGTCCGATCAGGTGATCGCCGTTCACGTGTCATTTGACAGAGAACAGGAAAAGAAAGTCGAAAAACGCTGGGAAGAGCTCAATAATGGAGTGCGTCTCGTTACCCTTCACTCCTCGTACAGAAGCCTTGTTCATCCGTTTGATAAATTTTTAGAAACAGTTGAGGCAAAAGCGAAGAAGGAGCAGTTTTCTGTCATGGTGCTATTTCCGCAATTTATAACGAAAAAACGCTGGCACACCATCCTTCACAATCAATCGGCCTTCCTCCTCAGAGTTCGGCTGTTTTGGAAAAAGGACATAATGGTTGCCACACTGCCGTATCATTTTAAAAAGTAAAGTCTAGGACCAAGGGAATCACCTTGGTCTTTTTTGCGGGAAAGAGAGGAATGGCGGTGTATACACAAGGTGCTTTTGTAATCGTACTGAACGAAAATCAGCAGATTCTATTGGTCAAACGAAAAGATGTTCCTTTATGGGATCTGCCGGGCGGCAGGATTGATTCCGGGGAATCGGCTGAGGCAGCGGCGGTACGTGAGGTATTGGAAGAGACGGGATACAATACAGCGCTTTCCGCGAAAATAGGTGTCTATCAAAGGCCAAAGTTTCTAGATGAACAGCATGTGTTTTTCGGAAGCATAACAGGCGGACAAGCAATAGCGGACGGCACAGAGACAGCACGATTAAAGTGGTTTTCTCCGCGGCGTTTGCCGCTTTTTATGGTGCCGAACCGAAAACGGCAAATCAAAGATTACGTGAATGGCGCCTTAGATGCAACCATCACCCTCAAGGACGTCGGCATGCTTGCGGCGATCGATCTGTTGAAAAGAAGACTTGGCAAGTGATTCAGGTCTCCGGGTTTTAAAGCCTTTCTCCTGTGGTATTGAAAAAAGGAAAAAGGAGGATACGTTATGGCACACAAAACTGCAGGACAAGCAATGACAGAGCTGCTTGAACAATGGGGAGTTGATCATGTTTACGGCATCCCCGGGGATAGTATAAATGAGTTTATTGAGGAATTAAGACACGAAAGAAATCAACTGAAGTTCGTTCAAACCCGCCATGAAGAGGTGGCGGCACTGGCAGCCGCGGCTGAAGCAAAACTCACCGGCAAGATCGGAGTCTGTCTGTCGATCGCAGGGCCGGGAGCAGTGCACTTATTAAATGGTTTATATGATGCAAAAGCGGACGGCGCCCCTGTGCTGGCCATTGCAGGACAGGTTTCATCAGGTGAAGTCGGACGGGATTATTTCCAGGAGATCAAGCTGGAGCAAATGTTTGAGGACGTGGCTGTGTTCAACAGAGAGGTACATAGCGCGGAAACACTGCCGGATCTCTTGAATCAGGCGATCCGCACCGCCTACAGCAAAAAAGGCGTTGCGGTATTGAGCGTGTCAGATGATCTGTTTGCGGAAAAAATCAAACGCGAGCCCGTGTATACTTCACCAGTGTATATTGAAGGGAACCTTGAACCGAAAAAGGAACAGCTCGTCACCTGCGCGCAATATATTAATAATGCTAAGAAGCCGATTATCTTGGCGGGGCAGGGAATGAAAAAGGCGAAACGGGAGCTCTTAGAATTTGCGGACAAAGCCGCCGCTCCGATCGTAGTCACACTACCGGCAAAAGGCGTCGTTCCCGATAAGCACCCGCATTTTCTCGGCAACCTCGGACAAATTGGCACAAAGCCGGCTTACGAGGCAATGGAGGAATGTGATTTATTAATCATGCTCGGAACGTCATTCCCGTACCGCGATTATTTGCCAGATGATACACCGGCCATCCAGCTCGATTCAGACCCGGCGAAAATCGGAAAACGCTATCCGGTGACAGCGGGCCTTGTCTGCGATTCGGCTCTCGGCCTGCGCGAATTGACAGAGTATATTGAACGTAAGGAAGACAGAAGATTCCTGAATGCCTGCACAGAACATATGCAGCATTGGTGGAACGAAATTGAAAAAGATGAGACAGAGGCAACAACACCGCTTAAACCCCAGCAGGTCGTGGCACGTCTTCAGGAAGCGGCTGCTGATGATGCGGTGCTCTCTGTAGATGTCGGCACTGTGACAGTTTGGATGGCGCGTCATTTCAAAATGAACGCGAACCAGGATTTCATCGTTTCCAGCTGGCTTGCGACAATGGGCTGCGGCCTGCCGGGAGCGATCGCGTCAAGCTTGGCCGAACCGGAGCGCCAGGCGATCGCTGTTTGCGGTGACGGGGGATTTTCCATGGTCATGCAGGATCTTCCGACAGCCGTCAAATATAAGCTCCCGATCACTGTCGTCATTTTAAACAACGAAAATCTCGGCATGATCGAGTATGAGCAGCAGGTTAAAGGCAATATCGATTATGTCACACAGCTTCAAAATGTCGACTATGCCGCATTTGCAGAAAGCTGCGGAGCAAAAGGCATCAAAGTGACCAAAGCGGAAGAGCTTGCGCCGGCTTTCCATGAGGCGCTGCACTCTGACCAACCGGTCGTTGTGGATGTCATGATTGGGAACGAACCGCCGCTGCCTGGCAAAATCACCTACGGGCAGGCAAAAGGCTTCAGCAAGTACATGCTGAAAAACTTCTTCGAAAACCAAAAAATCGAAATGCCGTCACTGAAGAAAAGTTTGAAACGGTTATTCTAAAAAAGAGGCCCTTTTAGAGGCCTCTTTTTTTGTGTTGGAAACAAATGTATTTCAGGTTATCCTTGTATTATATTGGTATGAGGAGGATTACATGTTTGAGTTCATAAAATTATTGTTGTATGTATTAGGATCTGCAGGAATGATCTATGCGTCATATCACGATTTTCGCCATGCTCAAAACGGGCAAAAGGACAAATGCACCTTCTTTCAAAGCAAAAAGACCAGCGCATTTGTCCTTGTATGTTTCATTTGTTTATTCTTATCAAATCTTACAGAGCTCTTCTCAGTATAGGGTTATTTCTCTTTTTTCTTCAGCCCGAAAAAGAAAGGAAAAGCAGAACCGACCAAGAAGGTGCCGAATAAAAACATGCCGCCGATAAACACGTGAAAATTCGTGTGTCCGGCCGTAAACGCGGTGATCAAGGAAATGATACTGAGCACGATCATGGCAATGCCGGGCGCGATTCTCATTTTCCCTTTGGATTTATAGGCAGCGACAGAACATATAATGCCGATGACAATAGGAACAATCCACAAATAAAACAAAATAAATACTGACATCATCAAAACTCCGATTTTTTCTTCTATCATAACAAATCTCTGTCAAAAAGGGTATCAATGAGCTTTTGCCAAAAATAAAAAACCGGCTTTGCAGCCGGTTTTTTTATCGAAACGTATCTACAATTAAAAACACATTCAAAGCGACGATCAATACTGCAATCAGCCAAGACACCACTGTGACCCATTTGGCGTTGATCAGAGATCCCATGATCCGTTTATTGCTTGTAAACAGAATCAGCGGAATGAGGGCAAAGGCGATCCCGAAAGACAGCACGACCTGGCTCAAGACGAGAGCGGTCGTCGGATTTACGCCAGACGCGATGATCAAGATCGGCGGAATGATCGTGATAAACCGCCGTACATACAGCGGGATGCGGTAGTTGATAAATCCTTGCATAATCACGTCGCCTGAAAGTGTGCCGACAGACGAACTGGATAGCCCGGCAACGAGCAGCCCAATTCCGAATAAAGCCGCAGACATAGGGCTGACAAGATGTCCGAATTGCTGAAACGCGACATCAAGGTCCTCAACAAACAGGCCGTTTTTGAAAAATAATGCGGCAGCCACAATCAGCATACTTGCATTAATAGCCCCTGCAATCAGCATCGCTATTAAAATATCAATAAATTCAAATCTAAAGATTTTTTTCCGTTCTGCATCCGTTTTGCCAACCACCCGCCGCTGTGTAAGGGCAGAGTGCAAATAAATGGCGTGCGGCATAACAGTTGCGCCGAGAATACCCGCTGCAAGGAGCACACTGTCAGTGCCATGAAACGCTGGGACAAAGAGGCCCTTCATCACTGACACGGCATCAGGCTTTGCGAAAAATGTCTGCAGTGCAAAGGCGATCACGACCACAAACAGCATACCGGCGATGCCGGCTTCAAGTGAGCGATAACCGCGGCGCTGAAGCTCCAAGATCGCGAAAGAACCGATCGCCGCTATAATAGACGCTTCAAGCATCGGAATGCCGAACAGCAAATACAGTCCTAGAGCCGCTCCGATAAATTCCGCCAAATCAGTTGCGATAATGACAAGCTCGCCCTGAATCCATAATCCAATCGAGACAGGCTTCGGGAATTCTTCACGGGCAACCTCAGGCAGATTTTTGCCTGTCGCAATCCCAAGTTTGGCGGATAGGGATTGAATTAAAAGCGCCATGATATTGGAAAATAATATTACCCATAAGAGCATATATCCGTATTTAGAACCCGCCGAAATATTCGTTGCGAAGTTGCCGGGATCAATATAGGCGATGGCTGCTATAAATGCAGGGCCAAGAAAAGGGAGCAGCCCTCTGAATCCTCTGATTTTCCCGTCAAGCGCATCTTGGACGGCTTTGGAACGGGGAGATTGTGCTGTGATGTCCTTGTTCATCATGTCTCACCTGAATTCTGATTGTTTTTGCCGTACAACAAAGAGTTTCCTTAAGGCAAATTATTTTATCTACATCATATGACCATCCCGGTTTCTTGTCAACCGAAAATGTTCAAAATACATTCCTGAATTTTTCCCTGTTATGTAACATGATATGTAGGGATTCGGGATAAGGTCCCATATAAAAAGACATCGTTTCAGTTCGAAACGATGCCTCCTGTATCTAATGAGTCTAGGCTTCCTTCCGCAGCCCGCGGAATATCAGGCCCAGCAAGAACACGAAGATGGCTGCCCCGATGATGGCCGGGAAAATAGCAAAGCCGGCGAGGCTTGGTCCCCAAGTGCCAAGAAGTCCGTGTCCGATCCAAGCGCCGATCAGCCCGGCAATCATAGAGCCGAAAATTCCTCCCGGCAGCCGGTTTCCTACAATGGCGCTTCCAATTAATCCGATAACGATAGCAACAACTAATGAAACCAAAAAGCTAAGCATCATGATCACCTCTCATAAATGATTTACCAATCAATAACCGCTCCTGATTATTTCGAAACACCTAAAAGCACATCGCTTTATGATCCCGTTTTGATCGTTCTCTGCACACTGCCGTCAGCCAAATGGACAACGACCTCAGTGCCTTTATGCGCAGCGATTTCCTTTGCCCGTTCAATCGCTTCTCTCTTTGTATCCTTGATGTCAGACGCACGTTTGGCTCCCTCGGCTTTGACTGCCCAGCCGTTTTTATGCTTGATGACATGCTCTGCTTTATGCATGAGTTCTGGGTCTCCGCCGCTGTTGGAACCATCATCGCGTTCTGTCTCGTCATCATGTTTAAGAAAATCATCAATTTCATCTGTAGATGCGTTTTCCGCCCATTCCTTCGCTTTGCTTGTCGCGATCGGGATCGCACGTCCGTCCTCATAGCCCTCATCAATCATCGCATTCGCAATATCAATTGCTTTTTTCTTGACCGGCTTCTCAAGGTTTTTTAATGAAGCGGGATAATCCTTCATTGACCATGGCATGTCCCATCACTCCTTTTTCTTTTATAAAAATGGTACCCGCAGGTGAAAAATAAAAACGCATCTGAACAAATGAAGGTATACTATATAGTAGAAAAAACGGAAGGGAAGTGCGGGTTGAGTGACAACAGAACGAAAAGAAGACTTACACCAGCAATTAAAAGAGATAGAAAAATGGGAAAAAGCTCAGCAAAAAGTCTGGTTTTGGGAAAAGCTCGGCCGTCTCCCGTTTCAGCTGCTGGACAAGCTGACACCTGAATTCATTCAGAAAAAGATCGGCAAGCTCTTGGATGAGATCGGCAGCTTTGTTCAAACAGGAGGACAGTACCTGACATCTGAAAAACAGATTATCAGGATGTTTCAAAAGAAACTGCCGGAGGAGATCTTTGAATCGCTGGAGGACGTCCGGAAAGCGCCTCTTCCTGTCATGGATGAAATTGCGGAAGGAATGGGCAAAAACAGAATCAACGCAGCAACCGTTCAAGGCGCGACAACCGGTGTGGGCGGCGTGTTTACACTGGCGGCAGACATTCCGGCAGTGCTTGGCTTATCACTAAAAACATTACAGGATATCGCAGTTGCATACGGCTATGACCCAAAGGAGAAAAAAGAACGCGTCTTCATTGTGAAATGTTTGCAGCTGACGTCGGCTGATGTTGTCGGCAAAAGATCGATTTTGCAAGAATTAAAACACTACGATCAAGACCGTACATATAAGAATGTCGCATCTCAAATCCAAGGCTGGCGAGAAGTCGTTTTAGGCTATCGGGACACGTTTGGCTGGAAAAAGCTATTCCAGCTGGTGCCGGTCGCCGGAATGGTTTTTGGCGCCGCTGCCAATCGCTCAACATTAAACGACATTACCGAGACAGGCATGATGCTGTACAAAAAGAGGCGCATTCTTGAACGGCTGAAAGAAACAGAACGAGAGATGGAATAGCAGAAAGCAGACGGACACCGCGATCCGCCTGCTTTTTTTATTGAAAACACACCCAATGTGTTTTGTTTGTTTAAAAGAATTGATAGCGGGAATACAACAACCAACACCAATTAAAGGAGGAATTCAAAATGGCAGACAATAACAAAATGAGCAGAGAAGAAGCAGGTAGAAAAGGCGGAGAAACAACAAGCAAGAACCATGACAAAGAATTCTATCAAGAGATTGGGAAAAAAGGCGGAGAAGCCACTAGCAATAACCATGACAAAGAATTCTATCAAGAAATCGGTGAAAAAGGCGGAGAAGCCACTAGCGAAAATCATGACAAAGAGTTCTATCAAGAAATCGGTGAAAAAGGCGGAGAAGCCACTAGCGAAAATCATGATAAAGAATTCTATCAAGAAATCGGCCGTAAAGGCGGAGAGGCTACAAGCAAAAATCATGATAAAGAATTCTACCAAGAAATCGGCTCAAAAGGCGGAAACGCCCGCAACAACGACTAATCAAAAGCATAAAGGCAGACAACCTGTAAATAAAAATCGATCCGGCACATCAGCTGGATCGATTTTTATTTCGGGAATTTTCTCAATTTATGCGACAATGCGATACAATAAGTGAAAAAGGGGTTTTCGCTAATGTCCGAAATGCAAAACTTGCTCGCTATTGCAAACGAAGTCAAAGAAAAACACGCCAATTTTTCAATTTCAGAGGTCAACGACCACTGCGTGCGCCTTGCGGTGTTTACAGGAGAATATGACTGGCACCATCACCCTGACTCAGACGAATTGTTTATTGTTCTTGAAGGTGAGCTGCTGATCGACTTTAAGGACAAAGAAACCGCGGTGCTCAAAGCAAATGACAGCCTGCTCATCCCGAAAGGCACGGTTCACCGCACACGCTCTTACGTCAGAACGGTGAATCTCTGTGTCGAGCATAAACAAGCCGAAACCGTCATCATAGAGGAGTAGCCATGCTGATCAAAAGGATTGTATGTGAAGTAGACACTGCAAATGCTGAAGCATTTGCAAAAGCGCAGTCAGAGTGGGAAGCACTATCACATGTAAATGGCTTCATCAAACAGGCCGGCGGCTGGCGAAAAACGATAGACGGGCCGCTCACCGCAGAAATCATCAGCGTATGGGAAAACAGAGAAGCCTATGATCATTTTATGGAGAACGAACATGACAGCATTTACGATGATAACGAACAGAAGGCTGTGATTCTTTCGCTAGAGGTGACACTGTACGAAGAGGATAAATCGTTCGTTCACGATCTGTTACATAACCCAGACATTCAATACGAACCAGACTGGACGGTTCTGAAGGCATAATCAAAGCCCAAAACATGATGTTTTGGGCTTGTGTCTTTACTCGCGTCCCGGAAGTGTATTATGAACAAAAGGCGGTGCTGGTTTTAACTCCGGTTTTTCTCCAAACGTTTTTGCTTCTTTCACATATTCAAAGGCTTCTCCGTCCGGCGCTTTTTCATTCAGCCAGTTTTGCTTGGCGCTTTCTTCGCCTTCAGAGAAATTGATAAGCTGATGTGAGAACTCTTGTTTTTCGAGTGCTTTCGGGAATGTGCCCGGCACAACCGGACCTTCCTGTGCTTCTAATTCTTTAATGGCGGCGAGCCATTGATTTTGGTGCATCGTGTCACGCGCCAGCAGGAAGCTGAGCATATCTTTGACGCCTTTGTCATCCGTCATTTCAAACAGGCGTGCGACCTGCAGACGTCCCTGTGATTCCGCATTCAGGTTGGCGCGGAAGTCTGCCAGCAGGTTTCCGCTTGCTACGATATAACCGCCGCTCCAAGGTACGCCTGTACTGCTTTCCGGCATGGCGCCAAGTCCTGATACAATTGCATGGTGAGGGTTCATGCCGCCCAGGATGGAGCCGATGACCGGATCTTCAGCGGCTTTTTCCTGCTGATCAAGAGGGGCGTCCTCTAGAAGTCTGGCGATCATCGTTGCGATCATTTCAACATGCCCGAGCTCCTCGGTTGCCGTATCCATCAGCAAGTCCTTGTATTTTTCATTTCCTCTTGTGTTCCAGCCTTGAAATAAGTACTGCATGGCAACTGAAATTTCTCCGAATTGCCCGCCTAAAATTTCTTGCAATTTTTTAGCGAATAATGGATCTGGACGATCTGGTTTAGCAGGATGCTGCAGCATTTTTGTATGCTTAAACATGTACCCATCTCCTTTTTCGATTATCTCTTTTTATATTTCCGATCAATAGAAAGATAAACGAAAACCAGCGTATCGAGATGGGAACTATGAATCTTTTCGGAGCTCCAATAGTTCCTTGATCAGCTTCCGGCCAAAGATTGGCTCGTACTGCCGGTAAACAGGATCAAGACGCTTCATCCATTCTTTTTTCTCTTTATCTGACAGCTCATAAATATGTATAGCAGAATTCTTTTTGATTTCCTCCAGCTGCTCCTTGTTCATTTGTTCGGCATACGTTTCATTCCACTCCGTTGTCTCCTTCATCGCTTCAGTCAAAATGCGCCTTGTTTCTGGGGTTTGCGCCTTCCAGAAATGCTCATCAGTCATGACAGCGTAGCCGAGGTAACCATGGCTGCTTATTGTCAAATAGTCCTGAACATTATAAAATTTTTTAGAATAGATGTTTGAGATTGTATTTTCTTCACCATCAACTACATTGTTTTCTAGCAGCTGAAAGGTAGAATTGAAGGATTCCTGATGGGGTATTGCGCCAAGCAGCTTGAACTGATCCTCAATCACATCGCTTTGCATAATCCGGAGATCCTGCCCTTTTAAATCATCCGGGGTTCTGACCGGCCCTTGATTTGTCGTGATTTGTTTAAAGCCGTTTGTCCAATAGGCCAGTCCTTTTAATTGGTTTTTCTTTAGAGAATCAAACAGCTGTGTGCCGATGCTTCCGTTCAGCCCTTTTTTGGCGGCATTGTAATCTGTAAAAGCATACGGTAGATCCAGCACTCCCCATTCAGGCGAGAGCATGCCGAGCTTCGATGTGGAGGGGGCAATAAATTGAACATCGCCGTTTTGCAATGCTTCGATTTCTTCAATGTCCGAGTACAGGCTTCCATTCGGAAATACTTCAATTTTTATTTTCCCGCCTGATTTTTCGTTCACCAAATCAGCGAATTTATTGGCGGCCAGCCCTTTTGGCGTATTTTCAGCAACCACGTGGCTGAATTTAAAGACGATTTGATCCTGCAAGCCTTCCTGGTCGTCATCATAAACAATCTCTTTATTGCCGGTATGATCATGGAATCCGATAAATAAAGCGGTTGCAATTCCAGCGATCATCAGCGCGAGACATGCAAGCAAACTCTTCATGAAAAGCCCTCCCCTATGTTAAGGATAATGGGGGCAATGACATTCGTAAAGACCTGAAAGGAGAAGCTGATGAACAAAAAGAAGCTCTCAATCCGTTGGAAAATCACGATCTTATCCTATATCCTCGTCATTTTCTCCTTTTTGATCGGCGGCATTGTGCTCATCGGCAACATTCAGCATACAGAGGAGCGGGAGCTGAAAAAGCGGCTGATGAATACGGCCCGGACGGTGTCAGAGATGACAGAAGTGAAAGAAGCTTTGACGCAAAAAAAACGAACAGAAGCGGTTCGCCATGCGGTTGAAGAAATCAGGATGATTAATGAAGCAGACTATATTGTCGTCATGGATATGAATCACATTCGATATACGCATCCTGTCAGCACTAGCATTGGCAAGAAATCAGAGGGAGCAGACGAGGAGGCGGCGTTTGCGGAGCACATTTATTTCTCTGAAGCAAAGGGCGAGATCGGCACGGCGGTTCGCGCTTTTTATCCGGTTAAGGATCACGACCTCAACCAAATTGGCGTGGTGCTTGTCGGAAAAACACTGCCGGGGATTGCTGACATCCTGCTTCATTTAAAGCGTGATATCGCATTCATCGTTGTGCTGACACTCGGCTTCGGACTTGCGGGTTCCTTTTTGCTTGCCCGTCATATCAAAAAACAAATGTTTCAGCTTGAGCCACATGAGATTGTCCGAATGTATGAAGAGCGGACGGCGACGTTTCACTCGATGAATGAAGGGGTGATCGCCATTGACAACCGTCTCATCATTACGATTTTCAATGAAAAAGCGAAACAGATCTTTGAAGTGCAGGGGGATCTGATCGGCAAGGTGATCTGGGAGGTTCTCAAGGATTCGCGCCTGCCCGAAATCGTGGAGCGAAACAAAGCGGTTTATAATGAAGAAATTCGTGTCAGCGGTAAGGTCATCATGAGCAGCAGAATTCCGATCGTCATGAAGAAAAAAGTGATCGGCGCCGTCGCGATTTTTCAGGACAGAACGGAAGCAGCCAAGATGGCAGAGGAATTGACTGGTGTCAGAAACTTTGTGGAGGCGCTCCGTGTCCAAAATCATGAGCATATGAATAAGCTGCACACGATCGCCGGTCTCATCCAGCTGGGGAAATCTGAAAAAGCCTTGCAGCTTGCATTCCAGGCATCAACTGAGCAGGAAAATGTGACTGAATTTTTGCACCGCTCGATTCAAAATGACGCTGCGGCCGGCCTTCTATTAAGTAAAATCAGAAGGGGAAGGGAGCTCGGCATTGCTGTTCATATAGATGAAAACAGCAGTCTTCAGCAATTTCCCGAGCATGTTGATCAGCATGATATCGTCGTGCTTTTGGGGAATCTGATTGAAAATGCCTTCGGTTCTTTTGAAACCGTTCAATCTGATGACAAACGAATTGACATTAGTATCGAACAAACGGATGATATCCTTGCTATTTTAATAGAAGATAACGGCTGCGGGATTGAACAGGCACATATGCCGCACCTTTATGACAAAGGTTTTACGGTCAATAAAACAGGCGGCACAGGCTATGGCCTGTATTTAGTGAAACAAATCATAGACAAAGGATCGGGTACGATAGAAGTTGATTCACATGCGGGGCAGGGGACATCTTTTTCTATCGTTTTTCCAATGAAGGGGGAGGAAGCACAGCATGGCTCGTAAAGAATGGAAGGTTCTGCTCATTGAAGACGATCCGATGGTTCAAGAGGTCAATAAGGATTTTATTACAACTGTTAAAGGCTTTACTGTCTGTGCAACAGCAGGAAACGGAGAGGAAGGCATTAAGCTGATTAAAGAAGAACAGCCTGATCTCGTCATTCTCGATGTGTACATGCCGAAAAAAGACGGCATCAAGACTTTGCAGGAGATCAGAAAGCAAAAGCTTGAAGTGGATGTCATTGTCGTCTCCGCTGCAAAAGACAAGGAAACGATCTCACTTATGCTGCAAAACGGGGCGGCTGACTATATCTTAAAGCCGTTTAAGCTTGAGCGAATGAGACAGGCGCTCGAAAAGTACAAGCAATATAAACAAAAAATCGAAGCGAATGATACGCTGTCCCAGGAACAGCTCGATGCGATCCTGAATATTCCGCAGCAGGCCGTACAGGATCTGCCGAAAGGGTTGAATCACTTCACGATGAATGAAGTCACTGCATTTTTGAAACAGCAAACCGCATCCCTTTCTGCGGAAGAGGTCGCCAAGGCGCTCGGCATCGCCAGAGTGACAGCCAGACGATATCTTGATTACTTAGAAAAAAACGGGATCATCAAATTGGACGTTCAATATGGCGGAGTCGGCCGGCCGGTCAACCGCTACGTGTTAAAAGGATAAACCTGAGACCAAAAAGACCAAAATGTCCGTTATGATCATAAACTTCCCCAGACCATATGAAAACGCTATCATTCTAGTAAGAAAGACACAAAGGCGAATAGGACAGGGGGATGAAGGATATGAAACTGTTTAAAAATTTAACAGTTCAGGTCATAACCGCGGTCATCATCGGGGTCATTGTCGGGCTGGTCTGGCCGGATGTCGGCAAAGAAATGAAACCGCTTGGCGATACATTTATCAACGCTGTTAAAATGGTGATCGCACCAATCATTTTCTTCACAATCGTTCTCGGGATTGCAAAAATGGGCGATATGAAGAAGGTTGGAAAAGTAGGGGGAAAAGCGTTTATCTATTTCGAGGTTGTCACCACCCTCGCACTCATTATCGGTTTATTTGTCGTCAACATCATGAAGCCGGGTGCGGGTCTTGATTACAGCAAGCTTGAAAAGGGAGATGTATCACAATACACGCAAAATGGCGGTCAGGGAATCGACTGGATTGAATTTGTGACACACATTGTTCCGTCCAACATGGTTGATGCCTTCGCAAAAGGGGACATTTTGCAGGTCTTATTCTTTTCTATTCTTTTCGGAGTCGGTCTTGCGGCATTAGGTGAAAAAGGGAAAAGCGTCATTGATTTCTTCGACAAGGTTTCTCACGTCTTTTTCAAAATCATCGGCTACATTATGCGAGCCGCGCCAATCGGGGCATTCGGGGCGATGGCGTATACGATCGGGCACTTCGGGCTCGATTCCATCAAACCGCTGGCAAGCTTAATGATGTCTGTTTATATTACGATGTTCCTGTTCGTATTTGTTGCTTTAAATATCATCTGCAAGCTTTACGGATTCAGCCTGTGG
Organism: Bacillus sp. JS; assembly: GCF_000259365.1. NCBI lineage: Bacteria > Bacillati > Bacillota > Bacilli > Caryophanales > Bacillaceae > Bacillus > Bacillus sp. JS. The sequence goes on from NC_017743.1 coordinate 496,433, forward strand.
AATTACCTGCGCTTCATTAAAGATGAGCTTCTGATCGTGCTTGGCACAAGCTCTTCCGAATCGGTGCTTCCGCGTATGATGGATAAAATGGAGCGCTACGGCTGTTCCAAATCCGTTGTCGGGCTTGTGATTCCGACGGGCTATTCGTTTAACCTCGACGGCACATCCATTTATTTATCTATGGCGACGGTCTTTTTGGCACAGGTGTTTGGAGTAGACCTCAGCATCGGCCAGCAAATTACGATTATCCTCGTTCTGATGCTGACATCGAAGGGAGCGGCAGGTGTGACGGGGAGTGGATTTATCGTCCTTGCCTCAACGCTGTCAGCGCTTCAGGTCATTCCGCTGGAGGGGCTTGCACTCCTGCTTGGTGTCGACCGTTTCATGAGTGAAGGAAGAGCCATTGTGAACCTGATCGGAAACGGAATCGCCACGATCATTGTTGCAAAAAGCGAAAATGAATTTGATGAAGCAAAAAGCGTAGAGGCTGTTGAAGGCATGAAAAAAATGAAAACAGCAGTTTGAAAAAAGAACGGCCCATTCATGGGCCGTTTTTTTAATTGTTTAAGAATTATTAAGGTAAGGACAGAGACCTCAGCATTTTTTTGTTATATAATTTACAAATGGATACTATATTGAATGAAGGACGTTTGTCCTAACAGGAGTGTATAAATGGCCGCTTTAGTTAAATTTTTTCAGCACCCGGGAGTAAGACGTTTCTCCATCTTTGTCGTGTTAACTGGTGTGTTATATCTATTTAAGAGCATGATCAACTTAATATTGCTTACCTTCATTTTCACGTTTTTAATGGATCGTTTGGAGCTTGTCGTGCGGCAGTTTGTAAGCCAGTTCTTCCGCGTGAGCCAGCGGGTTGTCATTACGTTTCTTTACATGCTGCTTGCTGTGCTGCTAACAGTCGGAGGTTTTGTATTTTATCCGGTCGTCGCGGCGCAGATCCAGCAGCTGGTTAAGCAGATTAAACATATTGCGTATCACCCTGACAGCATCCCTTTCTTTGATGAGATCACCAGTGTTTTCGGAGATATCAACATCAGTTCATATGTCAAAGAGGGCTTCAATGTAGTGTATACGTATCTGGCCGATATCAGCACATTCGGTTTGCAGGTCGTGATGGCGCTTATCCTCAGCATGTTTTTCTTATTTGAGAAAAAACGCCTTTCTGAATTCATGGCGAAATTTAAAACGAGCAAACTGAGGGTCTTTTATGAGGAAATTGCTTTTTTCGGAAGCAAATTTGCCAGAACGTTCGGCAAGGTGCTTGAGGCACAATTTATCATTGCGCTCGTCAATTGTATTCTGACGTTTATCGCGCTTTGGATTATGCACTTCCCGCAGCTGTTTGGGCTGTCTATTATGGTGTTCTTCCTTGGATTGATCCCTGTGGCAGGCGTCGTCATTTCCCTGATTCCGCTCAGCATTATCGCCTACAGCACTGGCGGCGGAATGTATGTGCTTTACATTGTGCTTGTCATATTCGCCATTCATGCGATCGAAACCTATTTCTTAAATCCAAAGCTGATGTCTGCGAAAACAGAGCTGCCAATCTTTTTCACCTTCACAGTACTCATTTTCTCTGAACATTTTTTCGGCATTTGGGGCTTAATTATCGGGATTCCGATCTTTGTATTTCTCCTTGATATTCTTGATGTCACCAACAAGGAGGATCGACCTAAAAGATCCAGAGAAAAAAGTAACAAAAAATAGTTTACAAAATTGGATCTTTTCTGTATAAATAAAATAGATCATATAATAGTAAGCCACACGCTTAATCCTATAACAAGGAGTGGGGGACCCGATCTTTTGGGGTTAATTTTTCATCTGAAAAACGGACATCTCTTCGTCCGAACCCGTCAGCTAACCTCATCAGCGTGAAGAGAGAGTCCTGTGGTTTGATTGTATAGCCAAAGCCCGCGGGAGTCTCTCGCGGGCTTTTTTCAAAAGAGGGAGGAATGCGGATGAAGCTGGCTACAAAGATTATCATTGCATTGGTGCTGGGTGCTGTGACGGGGATTATTCTTAACGTAACATCACCTGAATTATTTGAAAATTTAAATAAGTTTGTATTTGGTCCTCTAGGCACCATCTTTTTAAACCTCATTAAAATGCTTGTCGTTCCGATTGTCTTTTTCTCACTGACGCTGGGAGTAGCCGGGTTGGGCGATCCTAAGAAGCTTGGCAGAATCGGTGTGAAAGCCATTTCTTATTTTCTCATCACGACTGCAGTCGCTATTACGATTGCCATTATTTTAGCTCTTGTCATCAAACCGGGAGAGTTCGGAACGTATGATACTTCATCTGCCGAATTTACTGCTGAAAAAGCCCCAAGCATTGCAGACACTCTGTTAAACATTATTCCGACCAACCCTGTTCAAGCGATGACGGAAGGAAATATGCTGCAAATTATTGCTTTTGCCATTTTTGTCGGACTAGGGATTACAATGCTCGGAAAAAAAGCGGATATGCTTCTCAAAGTCGTTGAACAAGGAAATGAATTGATGATGTACTTGGTGAATCTTGTCATGAAGTTCGCTCCGTATGGTACATTCGGTCTGATTGCGACAGCTATCGGAAGCCAAGGATTCAGTGCAATGAAAGCGATGGGATTGTACATGGTTGTGGTAACCGTTGCATTGCTGATACATGCAGTCGTTACCTACGGATCTACAGTAGCGCTTTTAGCCAGAAGAAATCCGATCACGTTCTTTAAAGATTTCTCAGAGGTTATGGTTGTGGCGTTCAGTACCTCCAGCAGCAATGCGACACTCCCGGTATCTATGGATGTGGCTCAGAAAAAATTAAAAGTGCCTGAGCCAATCAGCAGCTTCGTCCAGCCGCTCGGTGCGACAATTAATATGGACGGAACAGCCATCATGCAAGGGGTAGCCACCGTTTTCATCGCGCAGGTGTTCGGGCATGATCTGACATTCACGCAGCTGCTGATGGTAATCCTGACAGCTGTGCTGGCAAGTGTCGGAACCGCTGGTGTTCCGGGAGTCGGTTTGATTATGCTAGCCATGGTGCTTCAATCTGTCGGCCTGCCTGTCGAGGGAATCGGATTGATTCTTGGAATTGACCGCTTGCTTGATATGCTCCGTACAGTGGTGAACACAACAGGTGACGCGGCCTGCGCTGTCATCATTACAGAAACCGAAAAGAATAAGCAGACTGAGCAAGCGCCGACTCTATCGGTTTAACCAAACATTTGGAAGCAACAAATGCTATAATACAAACAGTGCCTAATTTTGGGCACTGTTTATTTTTGGTTGAAAAAGGAGGAAGGCTTTATGGCTGAGCCGATTTTACATATTGAAGGCCTCGATAAAAAGATTGGGTCTAAAGCGATTTTAAAACAGATCAGCATGGACGTCATGGAGGGTGAAATCATCGGTCTGCTCGGTCCGAATGGTTCCGGAAAAACAACACTTATCCGTATCATCGTCGGGCTGCTGAAACAAAACAGCGGAAGCGTGACAATCAGCGGATTCCAGCATGATACAGAGTTTGAAAAAGCGATGGAAGCGGTTGGAGCGATCGTCGAGAACCCTGAGTTCTATCCGTACCTGACAGGCTGGGAAAACCTCAAGCACTTTGCGAATATGCACAGGAAAATAACGGATGAACGGCTTGATGAAGTGGTGGAACGTGTCGGGCTGACGTCAGCCATTCATGATAAAGTGAAAACCTATTCTCTTGGAATGCGGCAGCGTCTGGGAATAGCTCAGGCAATTCTTCACCGGCCGAAGCTTCTCATTCTAGATGAACCGACAAACGGCCTCGATCCTGCGGGGATGAAGGATTTTCGCGATCATATTAAGGAGCTCGCAGAAGTGGAAGGAACAGCAGTCCTGTTCGCCACTCATTTATTGCGCGAGGTTGAAGATCTGTGCGACCGTGTCATCATCATTCAAAAGGGTGAGATCAAAGCGGAAGTCAGCTTACAAGGAACTGATCAAACCACAGAAAAAGCGATTATAGAAGTGCAGCCGCAAGAAAAAGCGCTCAATTGGCTGACAGGTAATCAATATCAAGCTGAGCGCCAAGCTGGGACGATTGTAGTTGAGGTAGCAAAAGAAAACATTCCGGAGCTGAACCGATCACTTGTTGGACAAGGTCTGAATGTATTCTCCATTACGCCTTACACGCAATCACTGGAAGACGAATTTATAAAAGCGACGACTGCTCATCAAGAGGAGGGAGAAGAGCTTGTCTAAATTAATTTGGAATGAACATATGAAACTTTTTAATCGGAAGGTCACTTTGGTTTCTCTGATCCTGATGGCTGTCTTTCAATTTTTTATGGCATTGATCATTAAACGGATTGTCGTCAGTGCCGGGACAGATGAAAACTTCATCGGTTATTTATCGTATACACCGAGCCTGAACATTTTGCTGCAGGCCTTAACGATCGTGATTGCTGCGACAATTATTTCGATGGAATTTGATAAAAAGACGATCAAATTTCTGCTCATTCGGCCGGTTAAACGCCAAAAGGTTTTTTGGTCAAAATTAATCACAGTCGTAATGGTCAGCTTTTATTTGTATGTGGCATACTACATTTTGGCTTTATTATTCGGTCTCGTGTTTTTTGGCACATCCGTGACCTCTGAATCACAGACATTGCTGATCAACACCTTGGCGCTGATCGGATCAAACTGGCTTGAAGCCGTGATGATGGGATTATTCGGCCTGCTTTGTTCTTCGCTGTTCCGAAATAGCGCGGTAGCAGTTGTTGTTTCCTTTGTCGTTTTATACGGAGCGAGTACACTTGTTCAGCTCATGAAGTTGTTTGAAAACAAGTGGGGAAGCTTTTTGCTTTTTGCGAACACTGACTTTACACAATACAGAAGCGGAGAGACAGCGTTGTTTTCAGGCATGACGCCATTGTTTTCAATTGGGATTCTCATCATACACGCGATATTCTTCATCGTCGTTGGCTGGTGGTGCTTCTGTAAACGGGATGTTCGGGTCTAAAGGCAAGGAATGACATTTTTGTGAAAAAGCTCACGTAAATCAATATCATTTGATATTTTGGTTTATACTAAAGGTACTGACGGAGGTGTCTCGATTGAGGAACTTTATTACCGCTTTACCGATCGTATTGCTGCTTGGATTCTCATTTGTGTCATTCATGTTTCAGTTTGAACATCTTGTTTATTTCAGGCTCGCGCTAGGGTTGTTTTCTCTCGTGGGGCTGTACATGATATATAAAATGAAGACGGGCATTCGCTATTTTATCATCTATCTGTATGCCAGCTGGATTGTGTTGGCTGCAGTGACCGCTTTTGAAGAGCCGATTTTCTCAAGCTTTTTCTTTGGCGGCCTGGTGATGACAATGGGTTACCTGACATATATGCTGATTTATCTCGGCATGAAACAAGACCGGGATGCAAATCCTGTGTAATCGCGCTGTTCCCTAGGGGAACGGCGTGTTTTTCTATACTGGACAAAAAGATTAACAGTTGCGGAAAAATGGCAGGAAATCTATAATACATATTAAATTTATCGGAATTAAAACTTGGGGGGCTGCCGGATGTCATTATTTATACAAAACGATCAACAGCGGCAATGGATGGAGAAAATCGGACGGATTGCGGATGAATTTCAGCAAACTGCTGCTGAAGATGACGAACAGGGACGTTTTCCTGTGGAGAAAATACAAAAACTGCGTGATGCTGGCTATACGGCATTAACATTGCCAGCTTCTCATGGCGGAGGGGGCATTTCTGTTTACGAAATGCTCTTGTTTCAAGAACGGCTTGCACGGGGAGATGCTCCTGCGGCTCTTAGCATCGGCTGGCATTTGAGCGTAATCGGGGAGCTTGGAGAAGGAAACAGCTGGGATGAAGACGTATTTGCATTTGTTGCCAAGGAAGTCCAAAACGGAGCCGTCATTAACAGGGCGGCGACTGAAGCGAAAACCGGAAGCCCGACGAGAGGAGGGCGTCCGGGTACAAACGCCGTCAAAAAGGATGGCAAATGGGCAGTGAATGGAAGAAAAACCTTTACGACGATGTCACAAGCACTGGATTATTTTTTAGTAACCGCATGGATTGAAGACAAACAAACAACAGGCGTGTTTCTCATTCATAAAGATGATCCCGGTTTGTCGATTGAAGAAACGTGGGATATGCTGGCGATGCGGGCGACAGGGAGCCATGATCTTGTACTGAACGAAGTCATGCTTGAAGAGAATAAGCTGGTTGAATTGCTTCAAGGGCCTCGTGGAGCTAAGCCGAATGGCTGGCTGCTTCACATTCCGGCGATTTATCTTGGTGTGGCACAAGCTGCGCGTGACTATGCAGTGCAATTTGCCTCTGAGTATTCTCCAAACAGTTTGAAGGGACCGATCAAGAATGTCCCGGCCGTACAGCAAAGGACAGGTGAAATGGAGCTTGAACTGCTTAATGCCAGACACTTTCTTTTCCATATCGCTCAATTATATGACGATCCGGAACGGCGTCCACACTTGACAAGCGAGCTCGGTGCAGCGAAACATATCGTCACAAACGCTGCGCTGTCTGTTGTTGATAAAGCGATGAGAATTGTCGGAGCCAAAAGCCTTGAACGAACCAACCCGCTTCAGCGCTATTACCGTGATGTGCGTGCCGGTCTCCATAACCCGCCGATGGATGACGCCGTGATACACACCCTGGCAGCAGAAGCGTTTGAGTCATAAAAAAAAGAGCCTTTTCGGCTCTTTTTATGTATTGTTTTGCTCTTGCAGATTTTTTTGATGCTTGCGGTCGATCCTGTCATAAATAACATTCATCAGCTTTGGATTGCCCATAATCGCCTCTTTGTTTTCCTGGATCAGCTGTTGGTAAGTTTTTATTTTACGCTTCGGCATGCTCCGGCGCCCTCCTGACATGTTTGTATTCACTTTCTAACTCCGTCAGCGACAATTCATACAGATGACGCTTTGACTTTTTGTATATACCATTCTGTATTAACAGATGAATGAGCTGTTTTTTTCTGATTTCTGCAGACTGAGGTGTCATTGTGTCACCAACCTCCAATCAAACGATATTGATAATCATTATCAATTAACTTCAGTATACAATGCCCGCAATAGCCTGTAAAGGTGAAAACAGTCCTATTCTTTGCCAATTTACAAACATTCAACAAATCGACAAAAAGTTTCCCGGGCAATATTTGCTGTCGAAATGTCCCGCTTCATTGAACGCAGTTCTGCTATTTTTCATGTTTTGAACCATACTATGTAATAGAATGGAGGCTGGTATACAATGGAGCGGACAGAAAATCTGAAAAAGGGAGAAAAAGGGGCGCTCCTCAATATTTTTGCATATGTCATCCTTGCTGTTGTGAAGCTAGTCATTGGGATTCTATATCATTCTGAAGCGCTGAGAGCAGACGGGTTAAATAATGGAACAGATATTGTTGCGTCCTTAGCGGTGTTCATAGGATTGCGGATTTCCCAAAGGCCAGCTGACAGCGATCATCCGTACGGCCATTATCGGGCTGAAACAATTTCGTCTCTTATTGCGTCTTTTATTATGATGGCAGTCGGCATTGAAGTGTTAATCGGCGGAGGAAAAGCGATTGCGGGAGGCACAACGGAAACGCCCAATCTTATCGCGGCATGGACGGCGTTAGGCAGTGCTGTGTTTATGTATGGCATCTATGTATATAACAAAAGGCTGGCAGCGTCCATTAAAAGCTCTGCCCTGATGGCAGCGGCAAAGGACAGCAGGTCAGACGCTTTTGTAAGTGCCGGCGCGTTTATCGGTGTTTTTTCGTCCCAGCTGCAGCTGCCGTGGATTGATCCGGTAACGGCTTTTATCATCGGCATCATCATTTGCAAAACGGCGTGGGATATCTTTAAAGACGCTTCACATTCTTTAACAGACGGCTTCCATTTAAAAGATCTTGAGCCTTACAGACAGACCGTCGCGAGGATCGGAAATGTGCATCGCTTAAAGGATGTGAAAGCGAGGTATTTAGGCAGCACAGTTCATATCGAAATGGTCATTACGGTTGATCCGAAGCTTACAGTAGAAGAAGGTCATGGAGTGGCTGATGAAGTAGAAGACAAAATAAAACATGAACACGATGTCACTCATGTTCATGTTCATGTAGAGCCCGACGACATAAAATAAGGCTGTTTAACGAATTAGCTTATATGTTCAGATAAAAATTCAGTCACTTCTTCAGGCGTTTTGGCATTGGCGCTGTGAAGGTGAGCTGTTTTTTCACCGTTTTTGAAGATAAGCAGGCTGGGAATGCCCATCACTTGGTATTTTTCAGCCAAGTCAGGAAGCTCGTCCTTATTCAGCTCATACCAGTCGTTTTGATTATATTCTTCCAAAATATCGCCGATGAACATATTCATGCGTGTGCAGTCTGGGCACCAATCAGCATAAAACTTTACAATGATTTCTTTATCAGATTGAATCAGTTCATTAAATTGTTCGTTCGTTGTGATTTTTTTCATATGTCACATCTCCTTTTCAATGCCATTTTAATATAAAATAAAAAGGAATTACATACAAATGCATTCAACATCAGCATGCCCAAAAATAATTAGATCATTTTCTTGTGAAAGTGATAAGATAGTAAAGATGAATTGTAGTGGGGGGAGTATCCATTGAAAACAAGTCTAGGATTAGTGTACGGAGGAAAGTCGGCAGAACATAATGTTTCCCTGCAGACAGCTCTGGCTGTAATCAAAGCGCTAAATACTGAGAAGTTTGATATACATCCGATTTATATAACAGAAAAAGGCGAATGGGTAAGAGGTGCCCGTTTAACTGAGCCTGTTTCAAACGTGAAAATGCTTCAATTTGAGCAAGGTGGCAGTGCTTTTTCTCCAGCTGCCCTGAACCAGGAGATGTTTCCGCAGGAAGCGTCACAGCAAAATGAAGCAATCGACGTCGTATTCCCGCTCCTCCACGGACCGAACGGAGAAGACGGTACGATCCAAGGGATGCTAGAGCTCTTGAACATTCCTTATGTCGGAAACGGAGTGCTTGCTTCCTCAGCAGGCATGGACAAAGTCGTCATGAAACATTTATTCGCGCAGGCCGGCCTTGCTCAAGCTAAATACGCAGCTTTCCTTAAGAAGGATTGGACTCGTTCTCCGAAAGAATGCTGTGAGCAGGTTGAACAGGAACTAGGCTACCCTTGCTTCGTAAAACCGGCAAACCTTGGTTCAAGTGTCGGAATCAGCAAATGCCGAAACCGTGAAGAACTGCAAAAAGCGTTTGAGCTTGCTTTCCAATATGACCGCAAAGTCGTCGTCGAAGAAGGCATCAACGGCCGCGAGATCGAAATCGGCGTTCTTGGAAATGACGATCCTAAATGCTCTGTTGTGGGAGAAATCGCACCGAAGACGGATTTCTACGATTACAAAGCGAAATATGAGGATGGAGATACTGATCTGATGATTCCGGCGATTGTCACCGAAGAGGAATACGCAACAATCAGTGATATGGCGATCAAAGCGTTTAAAGCGATCGATGGTTCAGGACTCGTCAGAGCGGACTTTTTCCTGACAGCTGACGGCGAAGTTCTGATCAATGAAGTCAACACAATGCCTGGCTTTACACCTTTCAGCATGTTCCCGCTGCTCTGGAAAGAAGCCGGAGTGGAGTACGCTGACCTGATTGAACAGCTTGTGGAGCTTGCAAAAGAACGCCACGCTGAAAAACAATTGATCAAGCATACATTCTAATGAAGAAGGACACTGCCGGTAAAAGGGCAGTGTTTTTTCCCGTATATACAAAAGAAAGAGAGGGACCTCACTTGATTAAGAGAACAGTAAAAAACATTGCTGAAATGGTCAATGGCACATTGACAAATCCGAAATATGAACAAACAGTCATTCATGGAGTGGCAACCGATACAAGAAAACTGGAACAACATCAGCTTTTCATTCCGCTGAAAGGGGAACGTTTTGACGGCCACACTTTTGTGGAGCAGGCTTTTGAAGCCGGTGTAGCGGCCGTTCTTTGGGATCGGTCAGAGCCAAATCCGCCTGAGAATCACGCCGTCATTTTAGTGGATGATACCCTTACCGCACTTCAGCAGCTTGCAAAAGCCTATTTGCAGGAGCTTGGCACGCGTGTCATCGGAGTAACCGGAAGCAACGGCAAAACGACAACGAAAGATATGATTCACGCCGTCCTGGGAACCCGGTACCGTGTCCACAAAACAGGAGGAAACTTCAATAATCACATCGGTATGCCGCTGACGGTTTTAGCGATGCCTGAAAATACGGAGATCGCCGTATTGGAGATGGGAATGAGCGCCAAAGGAGAAATTGACCTCTTGAGCCGGCTGGCAAACCCGGATGCGGCAGTGATTACGAATATCGGCGAATCGCATATGCAAGACCTTGGCTCTAGAGAGGGTATCGCGGAGGCGAAGCTTGAAATCATTAACGGGCTTAAAGAAGATGGAGTGCTGATTTATATCGGGGACGAACCGCTCCTTCAAAATGCATACAGCTGCCGGACGAAAACGTACGGGATGGGAGCGCATAATGATTATCAGCTTCAGGATGTCAGCCAGAGTGAGGAAGGCACCCATTTTACAATCAAAGGGATGGAAACATCGTTTTTTATTCCGATACTCGGCAAGCACAATGTGATGAACGCCATGGCTGCAATTGCTGCTGGGGCTTATTTTGGCATCACGCCTGAGGATGCGGCGACGGGACTGAGCGGCCTAAAGGTAACCGGTATGAGACTTGAACTCATCAAAACAGACAGCGGCCTCTCGATAATCAATGACGCTTATAATGCGAGTCCGACCTCCATGAAAGCTGCGATTCAATTGACAGAAAGTCTTGAAGGCTATGGCAAAAAAATGCTCGTGCTCGGCGATATGCTTGAACTCGGCGATCTGGAAGAAACGTTCCATCAAGAGTGCGGCGCTGTGATCAGCCCTGAGAAAATTGACCGCGTTTTTACGTACGGAAAACTGGGAGCTTTTATCGCGGAAGGCGCACTGAAACACTTTGAGAAAGACCGTGTCAGCCACTACACTGAGAAAAAAGATCTCCTCCAAGCTGTGAAGGAAAACGCATCAAAAGGCGATTTGATTTTATTCAAAGCGTCCAGAGGTATGAAGCTTGAAGAAATCGTTAAAGATTTAATAGAGAGCCCGCTTTCATAAGAAAATAATTTACGAAAAAAATCATATTACATCATAAAATCATTCGATGTGCAAACACTAATGTATGCCGGCCGGAAATTATGTATATCTGGCCGGCTGCGGCTATGATACAATATATATAGGTTATTTCGCGATACGAACATATTCGTCCGGCCTTTTCATCCGCTGACCCGAAGTTCTCCGCCGGACAAATGGGAGCGGATGGAGCAACAGCCGGCATATTCGAGAAGCCGATCTGCTTCTCATCTTATTGAAAAACAAATAGTGTAATGGTAAGATAAAACTTAAAGTAATTCGGGCTTTGTATACGGATGGATCCTGTCCTTTTTGTCTAAAGGGCAGTTTTATAAGTGGTAAATCACGACATTACTGAAACAGCAATTAGAAGGAGTTTGAATAATTTGACTATAACGTTTCAAGATTTTAATTTAAGTTCTGATCTCATGAAAGCAATTAATCGTATGGGATTTGAAGAAGCAACACCGATTCAGGCACAAACAATACCGCTCGGACTTTCAAATAAAGACGTCATTGGACAAGCGCAAACAGGTACAGGTAAAACAGCTGCGTTTGGTATACCCCTTGTTGAAAAAATTAACCCCGAGTCTCCTAATATTCAAGCAATCGTAATCGCGCCAACCCGTGAATTAGCCATTCAAGTATCTGAAGAATTATATAAAATCGGACAAGATAAACGTGCGAAGGTTCTTCCTATTTACGGCGGACAGGATATTGGACGACAAATCCGGGCGTTAAAGAAGAATCCGAATATTATTGTCGGAACACCTGGACGTCTTCTTGACCACATCAACCGCCGCACAATTCGTTTAAACAATGTAAATACTGTTGTAATGGATGAAGCGGATGAAATGCTGAACATGGGATTCATTGACGACATTGAATCTATCCTTTCAAACGTGCCGAGCGAGCATCAGACACTTCTGTTCTCTGCTACAATGCCTGCACCGATCAAACGCATTGCAGAGCGCTTTATGACTGAGCCGGAACACGTAAAAGTGAAAGCGAAAGAAATGACGGTTTCTAACATTCAGCAGTTCTATTTGGAAGTGCAAGAACGCAAAAAATTCGATACACTGACTCGCCTTCTTGACATTCAGTCTCCTGAGCTTGCGATCGTATTCGGACGTACAAAACGCCGTGTCGATGAGCTGGCTGAAGCCCTGAACCTTCGCGGATATGCAGCTGAAGGAATTCACGGTGACTTAACGCAGGCGAAACGTATGGTTGCGCTTCGTAAATTCAAAGAAGGCGCAATCGAAGTTCTTGTCGCAACTGATGTTGCCGCTCGCGGACTTGATATTTCAGGCGTAACACATGTGTACAACTTTGACGTGCCTCAAGATCCTGAAAGCTACGTTCACCGTATCGGAAGAACGGGCCGCGCAGGAAAAACAGGTATGGCAATGACGTTTATTACACCGCGTGAGAAAAGCATGCTTCGCGCAATTGAACAAACAACAAAACGCAAAATGGACCGCATGAAAGAGCCTACACTTGATGAAGCGTTAGAAGGCCAGCAGCAGGTTACGGTTGAACGTCTTCGTACGGCAATCAGCGAAAACAACCTGAACTTCTACATGACAGCGGCAGCTGAATTGCTTGAAGATCATGATGCAGTGACTGTGGTTGCAGCGGCTATCAAAATGTCTACAAAAGAGCCGGACAATACACCGGTTCGCTTAACAGACGAAGCGCCGATGGTCAGCAAACGCTACAAAAACCAGCGCTCTTCTAAACGCAGAGACGGCCAAGGCGGCGGCTACCGCGGCGGAAAAGGGAAAAGCAACAACCGTTCTTCCTACGACAAAAAGCGTTCAAACGATCGCCGTTCGTCAGGTGACAGACGCCAGAAAAAATCATACTAATTTGATCGAATTAGAGCCCAAAACATCATGTTTTGGGCTTTTTTATATTCACGATTTGTGATTCAGCAAACTTTCAGCTGACGGAAGCTATTTTTCTATGTATGCTTAAGAATGAAACCTTTCCGTACAAGAGACGTATAAGTAACGACGAAAAAAAGGGAGGTAGGTAAATTTGAGAGAGCAGCCAAAAAACCAAATCAGTCCAGATGGATTAAAGGTTTGGCGACTTCAAGAGATCATCATATCCGCTGTTTGCTTGCTTATCGTCATAGCAGTTGCAGTGTTAAGCTATTATTTTCATTGGCCGTACTGGATCAGCGGCGTGCTCGGCGCAGTTTGGCTGCTGGGATCGATTGTGACGGTCTTTCTCATTCCGAAGGTCCGTCATAAGGTGTGGCGATATGAAGTCCATGAACATGAAATAGATATTCAGTCAGGTATTTTTGTGGTGACACGTGTGATTGTCCCGATGGTCAGGGTTCAGCACGTTGATACGTCGCAAGGGCCATTATTGAAAAAATACAATCTGGCAACAGTGAAAATTTCCACGGCTGCGACCGTTCATTCGATCCCCGCTTTAGAGATGGAGGAAGCGGACCGGCTGAGAGATTCCATTTCCCGTCTGGCAAGGGTGACTGACGATGATGTCTGAACCGAAACGCCTGCACCCGGCAGCAGTCATTTTGAATTTATGCCATACCATTATTCAAACAATAAAAAATATCATTCTGCCATTCTTTTTTGTGTATATCGTCAATTCAAACCATACTGTCCGTTTTTACGGAGCCATTGCGCTCGGTGTGCTGTTCATCTGGCTAGTAGCGGCAAGCATCATCAAATGGAGAAGGTTTACCTATCGAATTGAAGATGATGAATTTAGAATCGAAGAAGGCTTATTTGTTACGAAAAAGCGATACATATCGATTGATCGGATTCAAACGATGAATACGAGCGCGGGCCTTGTCCAGCAAATCTTTAAGCTTGTGAGGCTGCAAATTGAAACAGCGGGCGGAGGCAAGGAGGCAGAAGCCGTTCTTTCTGCTATTTCTGTGGAAGAGGCTGAACGCATCAAAGAAGCTGTCTTTAAGAAAAAAGCGCAAAGACGAGAAAATGAACTTGGTGATGAACAGCTTGAAGCTGAGGAGGAGTTAGATCCTGCCGTTGAGGTGCAAGAGCACTATCGCATGAACGCGAAAGAATTGCTCATGGCCGCTTCTACCTCTGGCGGAATCGGAGTCATTATCTCGGCTGTATTTGCGCTTATTTCCCAGCTCGATGAAGTATTGCCGATGGATTGGTTATTCGATAAATTTTCCTTTCTTCAGCACGCCAGCATCGGTATTTACGCGGTACTCATTTTTATCGGTTTATTTATCGCCTGGATTTTCAGCATTGCGGGCATGATGTTTAGATACGCGAACTTTCAAATCATAAAAAAAGAGCAGGAACTGGTGATTTCAAGAGGAATTATTGAAAAACATCAAGTCACGATTCCGTTGCGAAAAATACAAGCCATTAAAATAAAAGAAAACATCATTCGGCAGCTTTTCGGCTTTGTAACGGTGTCCATCGTCAGTGCGGGCGGCGGCGACCGGGAAAAAGAAGAAGGTGCGTTGACCATTCTCTTTCCAATGATTCATAAAAAAAAGCTTCCGCACATGCTTCGAACATTTACGCCGGAATACACGCTGGAAGAAAACTCCCGCCGCCTGCCGCGGCGCGCGTTGAAACGCTATTTGTTCCGTTCTGTCATTTTTTCGCTCTTTTTGATCATTCCGTTATGTATTTTCTTTCAGCCCTGGGGCTACCTGTCGGTCATCCTGCTTCCGATTGAATTGTTTTTCGGCTATCTCGCGTATAAAGACGCTGCGTGGACAATCAACGGGAACCGTCTGCAGCTGACGTCTAGATTTATAGGCAGAACAACCGCCATTGTACTCAAAAAACGAATGCAGGTTTGCAAGTTCAGCCAATCCTATTTCCAAAAGAAAGGCCGCCTGTATACCATTTCTACTTCAGTGAAATCATCGAGCCACATGGAAGAATTAACGGTGAGGGATGTAGGTGAAGAGGATGCAGCCTTCATTTTAAACTGGTACTCATATGAAAAAGCGGACGGTTAATACCGCCGCTCCAGCGTGTCGGCAAACCCTCGCATTCGTTGTCAGGACTGCGCTTCGGTGCTCAATGCGAAGTGGATCAACGGCTAAATTCTCAGGCGTCCTGCCTAAACGCCGTCGTCATCACATCCTGTGAATGTCCGCTCCTATGCTCGTCCTTCCTAGACTTCAAGGGTTTTCAATCACGCTGAAAAGATGACAAAATACTAAAATGAAAACCATTTTAGGATTTTGTCAACAATCTGAAGCGACGGTTAATACCGCCGCTCTTTTTTTTGCACACACAAAAACGAAAGAAGAAACCCGCCGCAAAGTCCAAACAGATGAGCCATCATGTTAATATTGGAGTTGATAAACGACATGAGAACGGCAAATGCGAGCAGGATGAGGATCATTTTGGAATGCTCCTGCCCAATTAGCTCATTGCGAAAAAGAACCATAAACAGGTACACGCCGAATAGCCCAAAAATGGCGCCTGAAGCCCCGACATGCACGTAATCAAGCGGCTCTGTAACATACGTGCCGATATTGCCGATGATGCCGGAGCCGGCGTACACAAGAAGGAAACGCGCTTTTCCCAGCATGCGTTCCAAAGCGGGGGCAAATAAAAAGATGGACATGGAATTAAACAGCAGATGTGTGAAACCGGCGTGCAGTAAAATCGGTGTAATCAGCCGCCACCATTCACCGTTAGCGACACCTAGATTATAGCCTGCGACAGTATCCCTCCATAAAACGACTGAATGGACAGGAAGTGAAAAAAACAGCCAGAGAACAGCTTGCAAAGCCAATATAAAGGTGACAACGGGATAAAGCCTGATAAACGTTTGAAAATTTTCAGTCCGTATAAACATTCCGAGCCCCTTTTCTTCATTTTGGTATATCTATAGTAACACGTTTATGAGACAAACCATTTAAATAGTACGTACGCAAAGGAGGTATCATACATGATTTACGGCATTGGACTGGATATTACCGAGCTTAAACGGATCGCCTCTATGGCTGGACGCCAGAAAAGGTTTGCCGAGCGGATTTTGACGCGAAGCGAGCTTGACCAATACCATGAGCTTTCAGAGAAAAGAAAAATCGAATTTCTCGCAGGCAGATTTGCGGCAAAAGAAGCGTTCTCAAAAGCATTTGGCACCGGTATAGGGAGGCAGCTCAGTTTTCAGGACATTGAAATTAGGAAAGACCAAAATGGCAAGCCCTACATCATTTGTACCAAACTGAGCCAGGCCGCCGTTCACGTATCAATCACTCACACAAAAGAATACGCTGCCGCGCAGGTTGTGATTGAAAGGTTGTCAAGCTAGTCTGCATATTAGGGAAACCCCACTCATATATTTGATAGTGCATTAAGGGAGACAAGTTGTTTGAGGCTTTTATGGTACGCATCTGTTCTGCCTAAACGTGTACCGAGCGTACCGTTAAAGTCAAACAAGCGATTTCTTCCTTTTACATCAATTGAGAAAAAGGGGTTGAAAAAGGTGAGAAAAAGCTTTGTTTTGCTTTTAACGGGACTGCTTGCTGTTCTTATTCTTTCTGCCTGCGGGCAAAAAACACAGCAAGATATTGTGGCCGGGTTAGATGAAAAGGCGAAAGAATACACCTCGTACAAAGCAAAAGCGAAAATGACCATCGAGACAGGGAGTGAGCCTCAAGTATACAATGTGGAAATCTGGCACAAAAAGCCGTCTCTGTACAGGGTTTATTTAGAAAATCCGAAAAAGGACCAAAACCAAGTCATTTTACGAAATGAAAACGGAGTATTCGTTCTCACGCCGTCTTTAAATAAGAGCTTCAGATTTCAAAGCGACTGGCCGAACAACAGCAGTCAGGTCTATCTGTTTGAATCGCTCGTAAAGGATGTTCAAAACGATTCGGATGCAGTTTTCACAGCGAAAGAAAAGAAATACGTATTCGAAACAAAAACAAACTATCAGCATAACAAAATGCTGCCGACGCAAGAAATCACTTTTAACAAAAAAGATATGAGCCCGTCATCTGTCAAAGTGATGGATACTGACCGGAAAGTGATGGTCAAAGTAGAATTCAGCAACTTTGAATTTAATAAACAATTTGATAAAGAATCATTTGACGAAAAGAAAAATATGACCCTTTCTCAAATGGATGTTGCCACAAGCGCGAAGCCTTCCGATACATTCGCGGTCAAAACGCCGCTGGAACTGCCGCTTGGCGTAAAGCTGCTTGAAGAAAAAGATATCTCTACTGAAGACGGGAAGCGCATTATCATGACGTACGGAGGAGAAAAATCATTTACGTTAATTCAGGAAAAAGCCCAGATTGCCAAGGCCTCCTCCTCCGTTACGCTGAACGGCGAACCGGTAAATCTCGGCTACACCATCGGCGCTTTGTCGGATGCATCATTATCATGGACATATGACGGCGTTGATTACCTTCTCTCTTCTAAAGATCTTTCTAAAGAGGAAATGGTGACAGTAGCGAAAAGCATGCAGGGACAATCATCGAAATAACCGCCAAAGGCCAAACATGATTTGGCCTTTTTTTCGTTAGACATCGTTTCCCTTTGGCCTTTAATTTTAGTATGATATGTAAATGATATTGAATAAAAGCTAGGAAGTGTCGTAATGAGCACAAAACCTTTTTACAGGGATACGTGGGCGGAAATTGACTTGTCCGCGATAAAGGAAAATGTCAGCAATATGAAAGAACATATCGGTGAACATGTCCAGCTAATGGCAGTTGTAAAAGCAAACGCCTACGGGCATGGTGATGCAGAAACAGCAAAGGCTGCTCTTGACGCAGGTGCTTCATGCTTGGCCGTAGCCATTTTGGATGAAGCGATTTCACTGCGTAAAAAGGGCTTGAAGGCGCCTATATTGGTGCTCGGCGCGGTTCCCCCGGAGTATGTGGCAATCGCTGCGGAGTATGACGTGACCTTAACGGGTTATTCCGTTGAATGGCTTCAGGAGGCAGCCCGCCACACGAAAAAAGGTTCTCTTCATTTTCATCTGAAGGTCGATACGGGGATGAACAGGCTTGGTGTCAAAACAGAGGAAGAAGTTCAGAATGTGATGGCCATTCTTGACCGCAACCCCCGTTTAAAGTGCAAAGGGGTATTTACCCATTTTGCGACAGCAGATGAAAAAGAAAGAGGCTATTTCTTAAAGCAGTTTGAGCGTTTTAAAGAGCTGATTGCTCCGCTGCCGTTAAAGAATTTGATGGTCCACTGCGCAAACAGCGCCGCCGGACTTCGGCTGAAAAAAGGCTTTTTTAATGCAGTCAGATTCGGCATCGGCATGTATGGCCTTCGCCCGTCTGCTGACATTTCGGACGAGATACCGTTTCAGCTGCGTCCGGCATTCACCCTGCATTCGACGCTGTCGCATGTCAAACTGATCAGAAAAGGCGAGAGCGTCAGCTACGGAGCCGAGTACACAGCAGAAAAAGACACATGGATCGGGACGGTGCCTGTAGGCTATGCGGACGGCTGGCTCCGAAAATTGAAGGGGACCGACATCCTTGTGAAGGGAAAACGCCTAAAAATTGCCGGTCGAATTTGCATGGACCAATTTATGGTGGAGCTGGATCAGGAATATCCGCCGGGCACAAAAGTCACATTAATAGGTCGGCAGGGAGATGAATATATTTCCATGGATGAGATTGCAGGAAGGCTCGAAACCATTAACTATGAAGTGGCCTGTACAATAAGTTCCCGCGTTCCCCGTATGTTTTTGGAAAATGGGAGTATAATGGAAGTAAGAAATCCTTTGTTGCAGGTCAATACAAGCAATTAGCTTACTTATATGGCGAATTTATAAAACAGCTTTGCTTGAAGAGTGAATAATGGTATCATTATCACTGGATGGATAAAAGAGTCGTATCCGTAAGTTTGGTGGAGGTGTATGTTTTTTGTCTGAATCCAGCGCAAGAACCGAAATGAAAATCAGCTTGCCCGAAAACCTAGTAGCTGAATTGGATGGTGTAGCGATGCGGGAGAAACGAAGCAGAAACGAACTGATATCACAAGCAGTGAGAGCGTATGTCAGCGAACGAACAACTCGTCACAACCGTGATTTGATGAGACGCGGCTATATGGAAATGGCGAAAATCAACCTGAATATTTCTTCTGAGGCTCACTTTGCGGAGTGCGAGGCTGAAACGACAGTTGAGCGCTTAGTCAGCGGAGGATAATCATTTGATTGTGAAACGCGGCGATGTTTATTTTGCTGATTTATCTCCTGTTGTTGGCTCAGAGCAAGGCGGGGTGCGCCCGGTTTTAGTGATCCAAAATGACATCGGAAATCGCTTCAGCCCAACTGCTATTGTTGCAGCCATAACAGCACAAATACAGAAAGCGAAATTACCAACCCACGTCGAAATCGATGCAAAACGCTACGGTTTTGAAAGAGATTCCGTTATTTTGCTGGAGCAAATTCGGACGATTGACAAGCAAAGATTAACGGATAAGATTACTCATCTGGATGATGAAATGATGGATAAGGTTGATGAAGCCTTGCAAATCAGTTTGGCACTCATTGATTTTTAGACATATTTGCAGGTTGCTCACAAAGAGCAACTTTTTTTGTTTTCAAAAAACATAAACGATATAATAATGAAATAACGAAAAAATATGTTGTTTTTTATTGGGAGGTAAGCGAATTTGATGTCGAACCAGACTGTATACCAGTTCATTGCCGAAAATCAAAATGAACTGCTCCAACTGTGGACTGACACACTAAAAGAATTAAGCGATCAAGAATCCTATCAGCTGACTGACCAAGTGTATGAAAATATATCTAAAGAGTATATCGACATTCTGCTGCTGTCTGTTAAGGACGAAAACGCTGCTGAAAGCCAAATCAGTGAACTGGCGCTTCGAGCGGTCCAAATCGGAATTTCTTTGAAGTTTTTGGCTACTGCGCTTGCTGAATTCTGGAAACGTCTCTACACGAAAATGAATGATAAGAGATTGCCAGATCAAGAGAGCACGGAGTTAATCTGGCAGATTGACCGATTTTTCAGCCCGATTAACACAGAAATTTTTAATCAATACTCAATCTCATGGGAAAAAACAGTATCCCTGCAAAAGATCGCGCTGCAGGAGCTGTCTGCGCCGCTTATTCCGGTGTTTGAAAATATCACCGTGATGCCGCTAGTTGGAACAATTGATACAGAACGCGCGAAACGAATTATGGAAAACCTTCTTAATGGCGTTGTCAAACACCGTTCCCAAGTCGTGCTAATTGACATTACGGGTGTCCCTGTCGTCGATACGATGGTTGCCCATCATATTATTCAGGCATCAGAAGCGGTAAGGCTTGTCGGAGCAAAATGCCTGCTGGCCGGAATCCGCCCGGAAATTGCTCAAACCATCGTTAACCTGGGGATTGATTTATCCCAAGTTATAACTAAGAATACCCTGCAAAAAGGAATTCAAACAGCGTTGGAAATGACGGATCGAAAAATCGTTTCATTGGGGGAATAACATTGTGAGACATCCAAAAATCCCGATCTTGAAACTGTATAATTGCTTATTAGTGTCCATTCAATGGGAACTTGATGACCAAACTGCATTAACCTTTCAAGAAGACTTATTAAATAAAATATATGAAACAGGTGCTAACGGCGTTGTCATTGACCTGACATCTGTGGATATGATTGATTCATTTATCGCAAAAGTGCTGGGCGACGTCATAACAATGTCCAAGTTAATGGGGGCAAAAGTTGTCTTGACCGGCATTCAGCCCGCTGTGGCAGTGACGCTGATCGAACTTGGAATCGCGCTTGAGGAAATCGAAACAGCGCTCGACTTAGAGCAAGGGCTTGAGACATTGAAGCGGGAATTGGGGGAATAGCGAATGAACGACCAATCCTGTGTAAAAATCATGACAGAATGGGATATTGTAGCCGCCAGACAGCTGGGACGAAACGTTGCGAAAGAACTGGGTTTCGGCACTGTAGACCAGGCTAGAATTACAACGGCTATTTCAGAATTAGCCAGGAATATTTATTTATATGCCGGCAAAGGGCAGATTGGAATTGAACAGGTCGCAGACAGAGGAAAAAAGGGCCTGAAAATCATAGCGGAAGACCAAGGGCCGGGAATTCCTGATATCCGAAAAGTCATGGAAGACGGATTTTCAACGTCTGGAGGACTTGGTGCGGGACTTCCCGGGGTCAAAAGGCTGATGGATGAATTCAGCTTAAATTCCGTATCGGGGGAAGGAACAGAGATACAAGCCATCAAATGGCTTCGGTAGGAGGTAAGAACGTGGATTTTAGGGAGGTTATTGAGCAGCGGTATCATCAGCTGCTTAGCCGATATATAGCCGAATTAACAGAAACATCTTTATATCAAGCCCAAAAATTCAGCCGAAAAACAATCGAGCACCAAATTCCTCCGGAAGAAATCATCAGTATTCATAGAAAAGTGCTGAAGGAGCTGTATCCAAGTCTCCCGGAAGATGTGTTTCATTCGCTGGATTTTTTAATAGAAGTCATGATTGGTTATGGAATGGCTTATCAGGAGCATCAAACCCTTAGAGGGATACAGCAGGAAATCAAATCAGAAATTGAAATCGCAGCTAATGTCCAGCAGACGCTGCTCGGAACAAAAATTCCGCAGGAGGACGCGCTGGATATCGGCGCCATCAGTGTGCCTGCCAAACAGATGAGCGGTGACTACTACCACTTCGTCAAAGACAAGGAATCCATTAATATTGCAATCGCGGACGTGATCGGGAAAGGCATTCCAGCAGCTCTTTGTATGTCCATGATTAAATACGCAATGGACTCTTTGCCGGAAACGGGCATACACCCTTCCCAGGTGCTGAAAAATTTAAATCGTGTTGTTGAACAAAACGTTGACGCTAGTATGTTTATTACGATGTTTTATGCCAATTACAATATGGACAAGCATCGATTTACATATGCTTCGGCGGGACATGAACCGGGATTCTATTATTCTCAAAAAGACAACGCGTTTTATGATTTAGAGGCTAAAGGACTCGTTCTCGGCATCTCGCAGGATTATGACTACAGACAATTCGATCAGCATCTGGAAAAGGGTGATATGATCGTTTTATTTTCTGACGGCGTCACAGAATGCAGAACAGAAAACGGTTTCTTGGAGCGTCCTGATTTGCAGAAGCTCATTGAGGAACATATGTGTTCCTCCGCGCAGGAAATGGTCAAAAACATTTATGACAGCCTCCTCAAATTACAGGACTTTCAGCTTCACGATGATTTTACGTTAATTGTTTTGCGGAGAAAGGTTTAACGTCTGCCAGACGAGGGTATAAAGCAACTAGTGACTTGAAGGAAAATTTGAGGTGATACGGATGAATATAAATGTTGATGTGAAGCAAAACGAGAATGATATACAAGTAAACATTGCAGGAGAAATTGATGTATACTCAGCGCCGGTGCTCAGAGAGAAGCTTGTGCCTCTGGCAGAACAAGGTGCGGACTTAAGAATTTGCCTGAAAGATGTCAGCTACATGGACAGTACCGGATTGGGCGTTTTTGTAGGGATCTTTAAAACAGTAAAAAAACAAGGCGGTTCGTTAAAACTTGAAAATCTTTCTGACCGCCTGATCCGCCTGTTTGACATTACAGGCCTGAAGGACATCATTGATATTTCTGCAAAGTCAGAAGGTGGAGTGCAATGAAGAATAAAGCTGATTACATCGAAATGAAAGTGCCGGCCCAACCTGAGTATGTGGGAATTATAAGACTGACGCTGTCAGGCGTCGCAAGCAGAATGGGCTATACGTATGATGAAATTGAAGATTTGAAAATCGCAGTCAGTGAAGCGTGCACAAATGCGGTTCAGCATGCTTACAAAGAAGATAAAAATGGGGAAGTGTCAATACGATTCGGTGTGTTTGAAGACCGTTTAGAGGTTATTGTGGCGGATGAAGGAGACAGCTTTGACTTTGATCAAAAGCAGCAGGATCTAGGGCCGTACACACCTTCGCACACAGTTGATCAATTATCAGAAGGAGGGCTCGGTCTATATTTAATGGAAACGCTCATGGATGAAGTTAGAGTGCAAAATCACTCCGGCGTCACTGTAGCGATGACAAAGTATTTAAATGGGGAGCGAGTTGATCATGACACAACCATCAAAAACTACGAAACTAACTAAAGATGAAGTCGATCGGCTCATAAGCGATTACCAAACAAAGCAAGATGAACAGGCGCAGGAAACGCTTGTGCGGGTGTATACAAATCTGGTTGACATGCTTGCGAAAAAATATTCAAAAGGCAAAAGCTTCCACGAGGATCTCCGCCAGGTCGGCATGATCGGGCTGCTCGGCGCGATTAAGCGATACGATCCTGTTGTCGGGAAATCGTTTGAAGCTTTTGCAATTCCGACAATCATCGGTGAAATTAAACGTTTCCTCAGAGATAAAACATGGAGCGTTCACGTGCCGAGACGAATTAAAGAACTGGGGCCAAGAATCAAAATGGCAGTTGATCAGCTGACGACTGAAACACAAAGATCGCCGAAAGTTGAAGAGATTGCCGAATTCCTCGATGTTTCTGAAGAAGAGGTTCTTGAAACGATGGAAATGGGCAAAAGCTATCAAGCCTTATCCGTTGACCACAGCATTGAAGCGGATTCGGACGGAAGCACCGTCACGATCCTTGATATCGTCGGATCACAGGAGGATGGATATGAGCGAGTCAACCAGCAAATGATGCTGCAAAGCGTGCTTCATGTCCTTTCAGACCGTGAAAAACAAATCATAGACCTTACGTATATTCAAAACAAAAGCCAAAAAGAAACTGGGGACATTCTCGGTATATCTCAAATGCACGTCTCGCGTCTGCAGCGCAAAGCTGTGAAGAAGCTCAGAGAGGCCTTGATTGAAGATCCCTCGATGGAGTTAATGTAATGATCCAGGTTGAAGAAAACGAGCATATTCAAACTCTAGTATATCAACTGAATAAAGAAGGAAAATCGATTTGCGGAGACAGCTTTTTTATGAAAGCTGATGACAAGGAATTAATTTGCGCGGTTGCTGACGGACTTGGAAGCGGATCGCTTGCAAACGAATCCTCTGCAGCCATCAAAGACTTAGTGGAAAACTATGCGAATGAAGACGTACAAAGCATTATCGAACGCTGTAATCAGGCGATGAAAAACAAAAGAGGCGCCACAGCATCTATCCTGAAAATCAATTTTGAACAAAGGCAGTTTACGTACTGCGCTGTCGGCAATGTACGGTTTATTCTGCATTCCCCGTCTGGTGAAAGCTTTTATCCTCTGCCGATTTCGGGCTACTTATCAGGCAAGCCGCAAAAATACAAAACGCACACCGCTACTTATGAGAAGGGTTCAAAGTTCATTATACATACAGATGGACTCAACGTACCCGATATCCGCTCCCATTTGAAAAAGGGCCAATCGGTAGAAGACATATCGAATTCGCTGAAAATGTATACGACATCGAGAAAAGATGATCTGACCTATATTCTTGGACATCTGTCCTAGGAAACCAGAAAAAAGAAGCTGGACATCCGGCTTCTTTTTTTTTGCGGTTGACTATTAGTAAGGGCGCTTATTATAATTAATAAGTGAACTTATCAATTTGGGGGCTTATGGGATGTGGAATGATGAATACAATGCGATAGCTGATGCGAATATAGACAAAATCTGGAGCCGTTATCAGGAAACAGAAACATGGGATCAATGGGATGCGGGTCTTGCATCAGCTTCTTTGAAGGGACCATTTCAAAAGGGAACGGAAGGAACATTGCATCTGCAAGGAAAAACAGTTTCTTTTTGGCTTGAGCATGTGGAGAAACATCGGTCATTTTCTGTCATGGCCAACATGCCGCATAACAATGTAAAAATGGAATTTTTTCACGTGCTTCAAAAGCAAAAAGAAGGTTTGCGTATCACACATGGAATTGTATTAGATGGTGCTGAAGCAAAAAAATGTGGAGAAATCATTGGTACTGAACTGTCTAAAGACATCCCGGCGGCTGTCAGCAGGCTTGTTCACCTATGCGGAGGAGTGATAAAATAAACACAAATTATTGGATCGGCGTTGTGTCAGAGCAGCATGTATTAAAAGGTGCTGCCGGTGGTTTTGCACAGCTGTGCCATGGAAAAAAAGCCCCGCTCGCCAAAATGAAAGAGGGAGATTGGCTGATTTATTATTCTCCGAGAGACGCATATCCAGACGGCAAACTGCTGCGAAGCTTTACCGCGATTGGCAAAGTGAAAAGCGGAAACATCTACCCGTATCAAATGGCGCCGAATTTTATCCCATACCGATTAGATATAGACTATTATCCATGCCATAAAATCGGTTTTTACGACATTAAACCAAAGCTTGAATTTGTTCAGGAAACCAAGCATCTTGGCTTTTTATTTCGCAGAGGACACTTTGAAATCAGCAAAAATGATTTTTTGACAATAGCACAAGCGATGGGAGTTAACATAAGTGGAATGGCACTCTAAATTTAGCGGTCCGAACACAAGCCCGGGCTTTTTATTATGGCAGGCCACGCAAAGCTGGCAGCGGAAAGTGGGAAAAGCGTTGGCTGAGTTTGACCTGACCCACGTTCAATTTGTTCTGCTGACCTCGTGCAAGTATATGATTGCTCACGGAGAAACTGTCACGCAAAAAAAACTTGCAAGCTTCAGCCAGACCAATATTATGATGGTTTCGGAGGTTGTGCGGACGCTTGAGAAAAAAGGATTTATCCAAAGAAGCAAAAATCCCCAGGATAAAAGAGAGGTTCTTTTGTCGATTACAGAAACAGGCGAAGAAAAAGTAACAGCGGCTCTGCCGATCGTTGAGGAGATTGATCAAGTTTTCTTTTCAGCTGCGATGAAAGAAGAGAATTTTCTAAACGGCCTGCGGGAGCTTTTAAAAAATGAATAAAGATATGGGCAGCGCCAGCTGTCTTTTTTTATGTGTTTTTTTCGGTTTTTGATACACTAGAGAAAGAACGACAAAATTGGAGGCTTTGGTTACATGGAAACGTCAGCCCTTTTAAAACAGCAAATTGCGAAAGAAATAGGTTTATCACAAAAACATGTTGAAAGTGTTATCCGTCTGCTTGAGGACGGCAACACAGTCCCGTTTATTGCCCGGTATCGAAAAGAGCAGACGGGTTCAATGGATGAGGTTCAGATTCAAACGATTTCTGAACGCTGGCAATACATACAAAACCTGAATCAGCGAAAAGAAGAAGTCATCAGGCTGATTGCAGAGCAGGATAAACTGACAGATGATCTAAAACGTAAAATCGAGCAATCGGTGAAGCTTCAGGAAGTAGAAGACCTTTACCGCCCTTATAAACAAAAACGCAAAACAAAGGCGACAGTCGCTAAAAGCAAAGGCCTGGAGCCGCTTGCCGACTATATCCTGACACTCCCCCAAGATGATCGTCTGGCAAAAACAGCAGAACAGTACATCAGCGAAGAAAAAGAAGTGTTCACACGAGAAGAAGCGATTGAGGGCGCCAAGCACATTATTGCGGAACAAATCTCAGACGAGCCGTCTTTCAGAAAGTGGATTCGCCAGGAAACCTTCAAAAAAGGAACCATTAAGTCTGTTGCCGGAAAGTCGGCAGACACGGACGAAAAAAATGTGTATGAAATGTATTATGAATATGAAGAGCCAATCGCAAAGGTCGTTCCGCACAGGGTGCTGGCAATGAACCGCGGCGAAAAAGAAGACATTTTAAAGGTATCGATCGAACCGCCTGCGGATCACATTAAAGCGTATTTAGAAAAACAAATCATCAAAAACCGCTCAACATCCGTAAAAGAGATTTTACAGGAGACGATTGAGGACAGCTATAAAAGACTGATCCAGCCGGCAATCGAGCGCGAAATCAGGAAAGAGCTCTCAGAAAAAGCCGATGAACAGGCGATTCATATTTTCTCAGAAAACTTGAGAAAGCTTCTGCTTCAGCCGCCAATGAAAGGCAAAACCGTTCTCGGTGTTGACCCAGCCTTTCGAACCGGCTGTAAGCTCGCTGTGTCAGATGAGACCGGAAAAGTCTTGAAAATTGATGTAATCTATCCGCATGCGCCAGTCAACAAAACAAAAGAAGCCCATGAAAAAGTGAAAAAGATTCTTGAGCAATATCAAGTCGAGATGGTGGCGATCGGAAACGGCACAGCATCCAGAGAAACAGAACAATTCATTGTCAATGTACTAAAGGATATGCCGCGCAAAATTTATTATGTAATTGTCAATGAAGCTGGAGCAAGTGTCTATTCGGCTTCTGAGCTTGCCCGAGAAGAATTCCCTGACCTTAAGGTTGAAGAGCGCAGTGCTGTATCTATTGCGCGAAGACTTCAAGACCCGCTCGCGGAGCTCGTTAAGATCGATCCGAAGTCTGTGGGTGTCGGACAGTATCAGCATGACGTCAGCCAAAAGCGCTTAAATGAATCTCTGCGGTTTGTCGTCGAAACGGTCGTAAACCAGGTTGGAGTAAACGTCAACACAGCATCTGCCGCGCTGCTTCAGTATGTAGCGGGATTATCGAAGTCTGTCGCAGGCAACGTTGTCAAAAAACGTGAGGAAATCGGAAAGTTTTCAAATCGAAAAGAACTGAAGGACATCCCAAGGCTCGGTGCGAAAACTTACGAGCAATGTATCGGTTTCTTAAGAGTGCAGGAAGGAACAGAGCCTTTGGATAGAACAGGCATCCACCCGGAAAGCTATAAAGAAACAAAAGAGCTATTGAAAAAACTCGGGCTTTCAACAGAACATATCGGCACGGCGGAATTGAAGGACAAAATCAATCAGCTGGCGCTTTCTGAAACGGCAAAAGAGCTGGGAATCGGCGAAATCACTCTGAAAGACATTCGTGAACAGCTGACAAGGCCGGAACGCGATCCGCGCGACGAGGTGCCAAAGCCTTTGCTGAAAACAGACGTCCTTCAGCTGGAAGATTTGAAAGAGGGAATGGAACTGCAGGGCACCGTGCGCAATGTAGTGGACTTTGGAGCGTTTGTTGATATCGGCGTCAAACAAGACGGGCTTGTGCATATCTCAAAACTCAGCAATCAATTCGTCAAGCATCCTCTTGATGTTGTCTCTGTCGGCGATATCGTGACAGTTTGGGTTGACGGCGTAGATGTACAAAAAGGCAGAGTATCGCTGTCTATGGTAAAATAAAAGCACTGCTTACGAGCAGTGTTTTTTCCTATAGAAATACCAGCATTGATTCAGCAGTTTAATTTGGTAATTATCTTTTTCAAGGAACGCTTTTTGCATCTGCTTTTTAAGCCAATTTGGCATAGGCTCATTCCTCCTCAGCTTTTATCATAAGAGGGACAGTGATTACCATATTGTATGCGAACGGTGAATTGTCCCGTTCAATGTTTTTTAAGTGAGGTGCACTATGGATAATGTAGAGCTTCAAAAGCTGACAGAGGATATTTCTGAAACGTATTTTAAAAAGCCGTTCCGCCATCAGGCGCTTTTTAATGACAGGCTTAAAACCACTGGCGGCAGGTACCTGTTAACCTCCCATAACATTGAATTGAACAGAAAATATTTGATTGAACACGGCAGGGAGGAGCTGATCGGCATCATCAAGCATGAGCTCTGCCATTATCATCTTCACCTTGAAGGAAAAGGGTACAAGCACAGAGACAGAGATTTTAGAATGCTTTTGCAGCAAGTCAACGCGCCGAGGTTCTGTACACCCCTTAAGAAAAAAGCGGAAAACAAAAAAACTTATATGTATATCTGTACGGCCTGCGGCCAACAGTATATAAAGAAGCGGGCTATGAACCCTGACAGATACAGATGCGGAAAATGCCGCGGGAAAATAAAAAGAATTTTTTCGTGAAAAAGGTTGACGAATATGGCAAGCCTATGTTACATTATAAAAGTCGTTACGAGAGATATATAAAAACATTTACCTCTTGACACTGAAAATCAAGGCTGATATAATAAGTCTTGTCTCATTATTCCACAGTAGCTCAGTGGTAGAGCTATCGGCTGTTAACCGATCGGTCGCAGGTTCGAATCCTGCCTGTGGAGCCATATTGGAGAAGTACTCAAGTGGCTGAAGAGGCGCCCCTGCTAAGGGTGTAGGTCGCGTAAGCGGCGCGAGGGTTCAAATCCCTCCTTCTCCGCCATAAGATTTCGATATAAGTTCTCAACCATCGGCCCGTTGGTCAAGCGGTTAAGACACCGCCCTTTCACGGCGGTAACACGGGTTCGAATCCCGTACGGGTCATTCCATTTCGTTGGGCTATAGCCAAGCGGTAAGGCAACGGACTTTGACTCCGTCATGCGTTGGTTCGAATCCAGCTAGCCCAGCCATTTTTATTTTTTGAAATCGAATAGTAAGAGCCATTAGCTCAGTTGGTAGAGCATCTGACTTTTAATCAGAGGGTCGAAGGTTCGAGTCCTTCATGGCTCACCACTTATCTTTTTGCGGGTGTGGCGGAATTGGCAGACGCGCTAGACTTAGGATCTAGTGTCTTACGACGTGGGGGTTCGAGTCCCTTCACCCGCACTTTATTTACAAAGTGCACGCAAATGGGTTTTACTAGGTTAAGAGCCTACTAAACCAGCACAAACAATTTAATGATCACGCGGTCGTGGCGGAATGGCAGACGCGCTAGGTTGAGGGCCTAGTGGGTGAATAACCCGTGGAGGTTCAAGTCCTCTCGGCCGCATCAATGATACCAAGGGTTTTGACGCCCTTGGTATTTTTTTGTGTTTATTTTCAAATGATTTACTGCCCACAAACTGCCCACTTACCTAAAGTAAGTCATCTAATTTATCAGCCATTTCCTTTTGCTTGTTTGGATATAGGTGTCCATAAATATCAATTGTTGTTTTTACAGAACCATGTCCTAAACGCTCTTTAATTGTTATGTAATCTTCTCCTTGGTGTATTAATAGTGCAACGTGTGAATGTCTAAAATCATGTAAACGTATAGGAGTAAGATCGCTATCCTTGCAAAAGTATTTAATCTTCCGACTGAAAATATCTTTTCTTGAAGGTGTATCTTTATATTGAAAGATATAGGTATCATGTGAATGTCTAATACCTAATTCATTAAACAACTCTTCTTGTGCTTCTTTCCAACGTTCTAGTAGCTTAAGCAATTTTTTATTGATGCTAACTCGCCGAATCGAATTTTTGGTTTTTGGAGTAGTAACAACAAATTGACCATCAAGCCAGGTGCACGATTTATGCACATCTATTTCTAATAAGATTTTGTCAATATCTTTCCATTGCAGGGCGAGCATTTCACCACATCTTAGTCCAGTTAGAAAAGCAACAGTATAAAAGGTTTTAAACAATATTTGATCTTGAGGAATTAAACTAATAAATTTTTTGAATTCTTCTGGTCTCCAAAACTTCATTTTCTTTCTTGTTAAAGGTAATCGTTTAACGTTGTCACACGGATTTCTTTTTAAGATTTCTTCATGTACAGCTGTATCAAAAATTTTGCTTAGACTAGTCATTATATTATTAACCGATTTATTGCTTAGACCTGTTTCCATTAAATGTTTTCTGAAATCAGTTATTTCTCTATGTGTGATTTTTTGTATATCAGATTTCAAAAAGTAATCAGATATATGTTTGTTTATAATGTATTTCTGATTCTGATAATAGTTTGGTTTACTATCTACTTCACAACTTGCTAAATAAATTGAAATTAGAGTCGGAAAGCTTACTGATCTGGACTTTCTTGCTCTTTCTTCTTGAAATTCTCTTCTTAATTTTGCTTCTAATTCTAAAGCCTCTTTTCTGGTTGATGCTACTGGTCTCGTCCTAATTCTTTCTCCAGTAATCGGGTCAAATCCAAAGCTAACGTCAACTTGATATTGACCATTTTCAAGTTTTTTTACAGACATTTTATTTCTCCTTTAACCAAAAGCGCTTATTTCGTGTGAATAGATTCTGTTACTAAATGAGCCAATTTGAGAAAGTTTATAATCAGTAACAAATGATGGTACGTTGAAGTATGCTGCTATTTGTTCTTTGCTAAAACCCTGTATATATGGAAGAGCTTCATTAAGCATTTTATCTGTCAGTATTAATTCTGATGCAAATAGGCTTGCTTGATGCTCAAGTTTCTCTTTTAGAACTTTAGAGCAATTCACAACTTTAAAAGTGTTCAATCTTTTATGGAGAAAGTAATGCCCTAATTCATGGGCGATTACAAATTGTTGATGTTGGAGGTTCTCGTTGATATGAATTAAATATTGATCTGTGGCTTTGTCATGTTGTAGTAAACCGTTTGCTTGTCCAAGATCATTTTTGAGTATATAAATTTTTTGGATGTCACAAATTTCATAGACATTATTTGTACCATGTGTCTTGATTACTGATTGGACTTTATGTTTAATTCCTTTGCTTGTATAAATTGTTATCACTCTTTCTTCTTTAATTCGTCAATGAATTTAATTCCGTTTTTTAATGCTTTTTTAACAAGGCGTGCAGTTTCCTCATCAAATTCACCATCATTCATAAAAAGGAGTGTATCTTCATCCTTTAATTCCTGTATGGCTTCATTAATTGTTTTATTGAGTAAATCAGTTTCGTTTTTCTTGCTTACTTCATCCTTTCCTAATAAATAGTCTGTAGATACGTTATATAAGTTGCTCAATTTTAAGAGTGTGTCTGTATCAGGATCTCTGTAATCTCTTTCGTAATTAGATAAGTTATTGTTACCGATATTAAGTTTCTCTGCGGCTTCTTTCTGAGTGTATCCAGCTTTTTGTCGAGCTTCTTTTAATCGTTTGCCTAGGCTCATTTTTATCATCCATTTCACAAAGAGTTGATTTTTATAAAAATAATAACAACATTTTTTGGAGAATTCATTAATTTCACCTATAAGTTAAATAAATGATTCAAAATTCTCCTTTTAGGAGTATTTATTTCTTCTTTATGGAGAGTTTAATTATCAGTATTTCCATATATGTTCAAAAAAATACACTTTAAGGTGAATTTTTTGTTGACTTACACGAAAAGGAGTTTTATAATAAAGTTAATTCACAAAGAGTTGAGTTAACGAGGAGGTGATATTTTGAAAGGAGAGTTTTTAACTGCGAGAGATATTCAAAAAATTCTTGGAGTTAAACAGGCTAAATCTTATGACATCATTAGAACTTTGAATGCTCAAATGAAAGAAGAAGGATATATGGTCATTCAAGGTAAGGTGAGTAGAGCTAAGTTTGAAGAGTGTTATTGTTACAAAGGTCCAAAATCTCAAACGGGGTGATTTTTATAAACATTGATATAACAAACTCGTTTATGAAAGAAGCTGTTCCTTTAGCCAGACAAATGGAAGGTGATTGGATAGCACGAATGAAAATTGCTCTGAATTCAGTCATCATAAATCATTATTTAAACCTTCCATTAACAATTGAAAATGTTAATGAATTACTGCGAAAAGGCGTTTCATATCGCAGGATATGTAAGCATTACGGCATTGGAAGAAAAGACATTGAAAAGCTTCGGCAATCATCCATAGTGTGACGTTATATACCACTATAGGGAGCCGTTAAGAATCCTTTGAAAGGGGGGATGCGATGAAAATAAGAGTGAATGCAACAATCATTACTGATGTTGAAGCTTTAAAGGCTGATAAGGATTTAAATCATTTTAAAGAGTATGCCACTTGTGAAACATTCGTTGTTGAAGCTGATAATTATTTGAAGGCTAATAAAGAAATATCTGAGCTGTTAAAAGGCTGGGATTGGTGGTGTATCTGGTCTACTCGACCAATGAGTAGGAAGGAAAATCAGGTGTTTACTTTATATAACGATGATCTGTATAACTTATGTCGCTAGGAGTGTTTGTTCTTTGAAAACTATATATAAACAAAAAAAGCGCCTTGACGAATAATCATCAAGAACGCCGGAAAATAAAAACTAGACACTTTTATTATACGGTATTCTTGTTGAAATGTCATGCGTGAGTATTTGAGTGATGAACAGCAATCACTTTAAATGCTGTAGCAGGCTAGAATAAGCGTGCGGAATAGCTGTAGTCAGCTTGATGGCTATAATTAGCCTACTAGGTTGCCATGAGGGCGTAAAGCCGTTAGCAACTGATAAGCGCCAAGATGGATACAGAACCGGAGCGAATCCAAAATATAAAATCGAAATTTAATGGTCTCTTGAAAATAAATAATAAAAAATGAAATGGGGATATGAAAAATGAACTTAAACTTTATTGTACCGGATATCAATATGACTTTTGGAGAAATGAAATTCATGGGACTTAATAAAGAAAGATATGTTTATGATCGTGAAAACAATAAGCGTACTGACGTACTGGAATCTAGGGTTTATAACATTGCTAGTGCTGTTCAAGGTGGTCAAATTGAGGTAACAATTCCTGAGTATGCTGGAGCAAAAGAAATCCCTGCATTTGCTGACATTGAGTTAAAAAACCCAAAAATTAGCGCTATAGCAACTAGTCAAAGGGATTCAACCTTTGCCAATGTGATGTGGAAACTTGAAGCTGATGATATTGTTGTAAAAGGCGGTTCTTCTGTGAAACCTGCGGCGGCCACTAGTGGTAATGATAAAAAGTAAAATGCTCTCTTTAAGCCATATGTCGGGTGATGTGTATGAATGATTTCTTACAGAAAAGGATCTGGAAGTATAGAGGAAAACGAATTCGTCCATATATGAGGAATAACTTGATTTTAGCAGGCGCAATGATATTTGTGCCTGTTTTTTTGTTATCAATGTTTATCTTTTGGAGAGATCACCTTCTTCACTTTGATGTATTTCAATTGATTCATCACTTTAAATGGAATGTTTCTTTGATCGTTAAAAGCTTGATTTGTTCGTTGTCTATTGGTATTGGAAGTGTTTATGTTGCCTATTTAACTTTTAATGGACTATTTAAAAGGTTAAAGCACAGGCAAATGCTTGCAAGAATGATTTTCTCTAACAAGTTTTATGAAAAAGATAATGTGAAGGTTAAAAAGCTATTCTCAAATGATACAGGGACAAAGGAAAAAATCACGTATTTTCCTAGGATGTATTATCAAGTTAAAAACAATCACATTTATATCCGTATTGCTATGGACATGAGCCGTTTTCAGAATCGCTTCCTAGAGTTAGGAAAGGATTTGGAAAACGGTTTATTTTGTGACATGGTTGATAAAGAAATGGAAGAAGGTTTTATCTGCTTCAAGCTTCTTTACGATGTCAAAAAGAACCGTATTTCAATTGATGAAGCTGTTGCAAAAGATGGTGTTATGCAATTAATGAAGCATGTTTCATGGCAATTTGATAAGTTGCCGCACATGCTTATAGCTGGTGGTACTAGTGGCGGTAAAACCTACTATATGTTAACCGTTATTAAAGCATGTGCTGGGTATGGTGCAGATGTGAAGATATTAGACCCCAAACATGCTGATTTAGCAGATTTAGAAGAAGTGTTCCCGGGTAACGTATATTCAAAGAAAAATGGAATCCTTATGTGTTTAAGAAAATCAGTTGATGGCATGATGAAGCGAATGGATGAAATGAAACAAATGCCTAACTACAAGACAGGAGAAAACTATGCTTATTACGGGTTAAAGCCTGTTTTTATTTTCTTTGATGAATATGTAGCGTTTATGGATTTACTGGACATGAAAGAAAGGAATGAAGCGCTATCCTATATGAAACAGTTGGTCATGCTTGGAAGGCAAGCTGGCTATTTTCTTGTTATGGCGGCACAACGTCCAGATGCAAAATATTTGGTTGATGGTATTCGTGATCAGTTCAATTTTCGTGTTACTGTAGGCAGAATGTCCGAGACAGGTTACGGAATGATGTTTGGGGACAGTGATAAAGCCTTTGGTAATAAAAAGGTGACTGGCCGAGGATATGCAGACATGGGAACGGGTACTGTATTTGAATTTTACAGTCCTCTTGTGCCACGTGGGTATGACTTTTTAGAAGAAATACGAAGGGCGAAGGAGGAAGCGCAGGGAGCGCAGGCGACGGCAGTCGCCTGCGGCAGCGTAAGCGAGCAAGCGACCGAACTGACGCCCGAGGAAGGAATGAGCGTAGCGAATGACTGAACTAAACCAACCCCCCCACGCTAACAGGGGGGTAGTAATCGTAAAAGAAAAAAATGAAACCGTTGAAAGTCCATTGGTATCAATGGTTGACTATATTCGAGTCTCTTTTAAAACTCATGATGTTGATCGAATTATTGAAGAGGTTCTTCACCTTAGCAAAGACTTTATGACTGAGAAACAATCTGGTTTCTATGGCTACGTTGGCACGTACGAACTGGACTATATCAAAGTCTTTTATTCTGCGCCGGATGATAACAGAGGTGTTTTGATAGAAATGTCCGGTCAAGGTTGCCGTCAATTTGAATCCTTCTTGGAATGCCGAAAGAAAACATGGTATGACTTCTTTCAAGATTGCATGGCACAAGGCGGTTCATTTACTCGCTTTGATTTGGCAATTGATGATAAAAAGACGTACTTTTCTATACCGGAATTGTTAAAGAAAGCCCAAAAGGGCGAATGTATTTCACGCTTTAGAAAATCCGATTTTAATGGCACCTTTGATCTATCTGATGGCATTATAGGCGGAACGACAATATATTTCGGTTCTAAAAAGTCAGAAGCGTACCTTTGCTTTTATGAGAAAAACTATGAACAAGCAGAAAAGTATAACATTCCGTTAGAAGAACTAGGTGATTGGAATCGTTATGAATTGCGGCTTAAAAATGAACGTGCACAAGTGGCTATAGATGCTTTATTGAAAACAAAGGATTTAACCTTAATCGCTATGCAGATCATTAATAACTATGTAAGGTTCGTTGATGCTGATGAAAACATCACTAGAGAGCATTGGAAAACGAGCCTTTTTTGGTCTGATTTTATAGGTGATGTTGGGAGACTTCCTTTGTACGTCAAACCACAAAAAGACTTCTATCAGAAATCAAGAAACTGGCTTCGTAACTCTTGTGCTCCCACTATGAAAATGGTGCTTGAAGCTGATGAACATTTAGGGAAAACCGATCTGTCAGATATGATTGCAGAAGCTGAACTGGCAGACAAACATAAAAAAATGTTAGATGTGTATATGGCTGATGTTGCTGACATGGTCGTTTAAAAACAAGCTGCTAAACCTTTATAAACACAGGTGATGCGATTAAACGTATGTGTCAACGGTACCGGAACGAAGTGAGGATAAGGAGTTGACATATTCAGCGCTATCCAAACCCTCTTGGCATTGAACAAACAACCGTTTGTTCCTGCCTACCGGCGAGGGAGCCCCCAGGGGGGATGGGGGGAGAATCCATATAGTGCAACAGAAAAAATTTCCTTTCCTGTAAAAGAACATTGTAATATAATTTATAATAAACAGAAACAACCTCAATTAAGAAACATTTACAATATTAAGAAAAAATATAGGTGAATAAAATCAGTCTAAATTATAAACATTTAATATAAGGTCCTAGAGTTTATTTTAAGCGTGGTGAAATTTGTTGGGATTTGAAAATTTTTCGGAGGGAAAGATAATTGAAGAGTTTTTAATACGTAGAGAAAGGATAGAAGAGTATAACCAGGAACAATTTGAAATCAAGAAAAAGATAATTGATGAAGAAGTGAGTTTGAAAGAAATCATATTGACTTACTTAGAACCAGAAGAAAGAAGGCAAGAAATTATAGAAAACTGTCCTAGTCAGAAACTAAGGGATGATTTAGAAGATATACACAAAAATTGGAATTCTGATCTTGATATCGAAAGATTGAAAAAATTCATGGATGCAGCTCATCATCAAATAAATGAAGTGAAAGAAAAATACGAATCTAGTGGTGTAAAAAGAATATATAAGAAGTTATTTGGAGGATGAAATTAAATGAATTATTCATTTACTTTGATCTTAGACTCAAATTTTAAATTTAAAAATTTGATAAAAAAATGTGAAGAATATTTGGATATAGATTTAAGAAAAATAGGTAACAAAAATGTTACTGGGATTCAAGAAGATTTAGGGTTGTTTTTGTATGTAAGTCCACGACAAATGGAATTTCGACTTACTGAAAATTTAAAAACAGAAACCCTTGATAAGCTAGTAATGTTAACAAAAAGAATGTTATATTCGATCTTTAATAGTAAGACTCTGGGAGTGATATATCACAATAAAAAAGTGGACAATTTATTTGGAGAGCCCTTTGGAGTAAATATTATTAACTTATAGCTTATAGTGAAGAATTAGGAGTGTTATTTATGGTTAATAAATTAAATGAACGTAGTAATTTAACAAAAATAATAGATACAAGCTTGCAGGAACTGAACTTAAAGCATTATAGGTATCTAGATGATTTAGAGGGATTCATTTTTAAATTAGAAATGCCAAATAATAAAATGTTAGACGTAATTATTATTGGGGAAGAAAAACTGGGTTCAGTGAGAATAGTTGTTCCGGAAGTATGGGTTATTAAAAGTAAAATGAGAGAAATTAAAAAGTATGTATATAATTTTAATAATATGAAAATATTATACGGTACACTTAGTATATATAATTCAAAGAAAAAGAGATTAGTATCATATTCTACAGCAATACCTATGACAAAGAGTAAAACAAAAAAAATTCTTAAAGAAGAATTACGCGAATTGTTGAATTATGTTGGTTATATTAATCATGTTTTAAGTAAAGATTTGAAGGAAATAGAAGAAAATGAAGGCTAAAGATCTATATAACCTTATACAATTCCTATTATTTATTATCTTTTTAATATTAGGCATTGGAAGACTATTTTATAATAATCCTTCTGTTGTTTATTATGTGAGTATATTTTCGTTTACACTCTCTATTATTATGGTATTATTAGCTGCATCAAATGAAATAAGTTCTTGTAGAGATATATATAGTAAGAGAAGAGAAAACATCTCAAGTGTTATAAATTTAATCATATGTATAATAAGCGTAATATTAACGTTATTTATTGTATTAAGTTTAATTTTAAATCTAACTCTTACTAAAGTTGGTGATTGTTTATCTATTGTTGGTTTTGGAATCTCAATTTCCTCAAATTATTTAGCATCTAGGATATGCGTATTCATCCAAAGTATGAAGAATATTACTGTGGTAGAAAGTGGTGAAAAAGTAAATTAGCATTTAATACCCTTACCTTATAGGAGATAGAGTAGGGTTTTTAGATTGTAAAAAGAATATTGTACAAAAAGGATATTACACCGTGTAGTATCCTTTTTATTATTTTTCTAGAAAAAATAAAAGAAGGAGAGTGAAAAAGTTGTTAATATAGAAGAAATGCTTGTGATAAGAAAAGAGTCTTTTTTTCGGCAAGTCTATCGAAAACTACAATGAATTGAAAGATCGGAAAAAGACAAACAAAATTCTTCGTCACAATTGAAGCTGATCGCAAAGGTGAGCCTTTTTCAATTCAAGGTCGAATAAATCCTCTTGGCATGAACAAATAACCAATAACCGTTTGTTCATGCCTCCGGCGAGGGACTCCCCGGGGAATAGGGGGGATTTTAACAATGAGTTTTTGTTTGAGGAAATTTAAGTTTGATGATAAAGAAATAGCTGTTAGATAGCCTTATATCCTTTATAGTAAATATATAGAAGTTCAGTAAGCGATTATAATTTATTTATTAAGGAGATTATCATGGAAGAAGTGAAAGTTGTATATTCATTGATTAAAAATAAGCTCAATCAGATATTAATGGTAGATAATCATGAGGGGCATTGGTCACTTTCAGGTGGAAGAGTTGAACTTGATGAAAATCTAACAGAAGCTGCTATACGTGAAGTATATGAAGAAACAGGGCTAATAGTTGAGATAGGGAATATACTAGCTATTAATGAAGCGAAATTTATAAAGAGAAATCATCAAGCTATATTTTTTACTTTTGAAGCAAACGTTATAGGAGGAACAGAAAAATGCTCAAGAAATATTGAAAATAGAATGGGTTGATATAGAACAAGCAAGTCAACATATGCCTTATTACACCGAAGGGATTAATGATCTTATGAAAGGAAATGCGCTGTATAATAATCAAGGAACAATATAAAATAAAGATTGTAAAGTTATTATCTATGAAAAAAATCAATAGCTAATCACTTAAAATTAGGTATTTTGATTTATCTAAATCAAAGTACTTTTTTATTGCTTAAAAATCAAAGGAGGTTGGATTGCTGATATACGTTAACCTTCTCAATCGAGCGCGATTGGAATGTGACCTAGAGTCTCTTGGCTGTTTGGATATTGCTGAG
Source organism: Bacillus sp. JS (assembly GCF_000259365.1). Classification (NCBI taxonomy): domain Bacteria; kingdom Bacillati; phylum Bacillota; class Bacilli; order Caryophanales; family Bacillaceae; genus Bacillus; species Bacillus sp. JS. Next base: position 535,812 of record NC_017743.1, read on the forward strand.
GAACTTATTGAAAAAATGATGGAAGACGTTTTTTATAGTGATGTAGCTCAAAGAGTCATGGTTCAAACTCTTGCGGTTATAGATAACGTTAATGCTAAACTTCAAGCCACATTCAACATACTAGAGGATGAAGATATGGAGACAGACGAAAGGAGCGTGGAATTTGAAGGAATTAGCTACTACCAATAAGGGGGTGAAAATGTGCGGTGTCTGCTGTAGATAAACGATTCAGAAGCTTGGGTTTTAATGTGGGTATCCCATCTTTAGTTTTTGTGAGAAGTTTAAGCAGAGATTGCATGTTAGTTGTCGAAGGTGAACGAAAAAAAGGGTTTGCTGAGTATCGTTACACATTCTATAAGACGAGATATTTGCCGGACGGTCGAATGACTAGCTTAAAAGTTTATATGGAGAATCAAAGCATAAAAAGGGTGTTACATCGTGTAGCATCCTTTTTATTATTCCTTGAAAAAACAAAACAGGTTTGAAGAAAGCGAGGTCTTTCATGAAACAGAGTGTTGAGGTCGTTGAGATTAAAGGTAAGCCAGTGGAAGTCATCGTGACGGAGTTAAACGAACCGAACTATGAAAAAGTGGCGAGAGCCATTTTGAAAATGACAAGAAACATGAAAGTTAACCAGGAGGAAAGTGCTTAGAAATCTATGAAAGGAGAGTGAATCGAATTGCTCCAAAAAGAAATTGACTTGGATAAAAAAGAAGAGTCATTTTTTCGGTCTGCCTTTCAAAAATTGAAACGAATTGAAAGACCGGAAAAAGACAAACAGAAAGTCCCTCGTGACAGGTCGAAGCTGATCGCAGTTACATTGTGGTCTTGTGTTGGGGGTTTGCTGTTTATCTGCTTGCTGGCTGTGCTTCTATCAATTAACACAAGATCCCAACTTAATGACATGAAAGAAGAAGCCAATAAGCCAACAAATGACGATAAACAAAAAATTTCGGTGACTGCTGCTGAAAACTTTCTGTCAGGGTTCATCAATGAATATGTGAATGTGAAAAACGATCAAGAATCTATTGAAAAACGCATGCAGAGCCTTGAAAGCTACATGGTGAAACAGGAGGATAACCATTTTGAAGATGAAGAACGCTTCAATGTGGATGGCTTAAAAGGTGATCGAGAGTTAAAAGAATACAGCTTATATAACGTGAAAGAAGGTGCTAAAAACAGCCTTTTTCAATATAAGGTCACATATGAAAATCTATATTCTGTAGAAAAGGAAGTTGAAAAAGAAGTTAAAGATGGAAAGAAGAAAAAGAAGATGAAAGAAAAGGTTAAAACAAACGAAAAATCTGAGAAACAAATGTTGCTGAATATTCCAGTCACAAATAAAGATGATTCCTTTGCGGTGTCTGCTGTCCCTTACTTTACACAGATTTATGATCTGAAAGGCGATATTGCTTTTAAGGGCAAAGAAGAGACTAGAGACGAATATGCAGGCGAGAAAAAAGAATCTATCGAATCATTTCTTCAAAATTTCTTTGAGAAATACGCTTCTGAAAAGAAAGAAGAAATGGTTTATATGATGAAAAAGCCGGAAGCATTGGAAGGGAACTTGTTATTTGGAGAAGTGCAGTCAATGAAAATCTTCGAGACGAAAAAAGGTTTCGAGGTTTTTTGTGCTGTTCGATTTAAGGAAAAAGAAAATGATATTCCGGTAAATGAAAAATTTAGTTTAGAGATTACGGAAAACAGCGGTCAGTTTTATGTAAATAAACTCAAACATCAATAGGAGGTTTAAAATATGGACTTCATGAATTTCTTTATTCTTGGCGCAGACCTTCCAACACTTGGAGGGGTAAAAGGTTGGGCATCAGATGTTGTTATCCAATTTATTACGATTGTGGTCATGTTCATAGCCGCAAAGAATCTTATGAAATTAAAAATGGGCGGCATTATCTTTGCTTGCTGTATTGGTAGTGCGGTGACGTGGGTTATTAAACACTGGTCAGAATTCTCCGGCTGGATCAATGCGCTAATGGAAAAATTGTAAGGGGGCATATGAATGGGGCGTCTGGTGTTCAACTACCGGAAGGCAATGAGAGAGCCGAAAAAAATTCAGCAATTAACCGAAAATTATTCGTTACCCTTTGCAGTTGAGTTAATACCGGCTATTAACTATTTTATTTTTGTTGGCCTATGCTTTGGATTCTGGTACGGCGTGAGGATGATTTTTCCTCACGCTTTTGATAACAGTTACGTCATCGTGATTTTTGGAATACCATTTTTTTTAACAATGCTTGTGACGAAAATAAAGCCGGAAGGTAAAAACATCTATTTATATTTCTATGATTTCGCAAAATATTACTTCTTCATCAAGCTTCCACAAAAGAAGTATTGCAATGACCGAAAGGTTGATTTGAGTAACGAAAAACATATTGAGTTTCGAAAACTTGTGAAGGTGGTGGATTATTCAAATGAGACTAAAAACGCCTATGAAGGCAATACACAAGAATATACTGTTAACAAGAACGGGCGACGTGTGGGCGTACTACAGAATAAAGAGCAATTCGATTCCTATGCAAAATAGAGAAAAAGTTGAATCGTATAAAAAGAAGTGGCAGCATCTTTTCGAAGAAATTACATCCTATGAGGATTTTCACTTGATGATGTATCCAAGTGAGTATGAATTGGAAAAACGATTTAAGGATTTAGAAACAGATATTGCGGCAGATGCAATGGATGTGGCCCGTTACTACAATGAAGAAACGGTAAGACTGTTAGAACAGCGATTAGGAAGGCTGACAAAGTATGATTTCATTTTAGGTGTAAAACTGAAAAGCAGTCTTGTAAATATTAGTGTCGAACTTAAAGATAATATTTTATCTCTATTCAATACAGCGACTGATACTGTTGTAAAGATGCTCGGGTGGGAACAAAATGTTTCCACCTCTTTTTTTGAAAAATATGAGGAAGTTGAAGAAACACTAGCCAATATCATGGCTTCTGTTCGCGGAGAACGGCTTTCAGAAACAGAAATGACATACATTAACCGTTATCACTTTGTACGTGGGTTAAAGCACCACACGAATGAAGAAAGTGAGGTAAAGGATGTTCGCTCTATTACCAACACGATCATAGACCCCACCGATCCATCAGTTTTACATCTGCATAGCGACCAGGATGAAGGCTATTCAGCTTTTGTCGTGATTGACGAATTCCTTCACAATATGTCGGAAAGTGATTTGTTTTATGAAGCGCAGTCTCTTCCCTTCCCAGTTGAAGTACAGATGAAAATTCAAACGGAATCAAAATCTATTACTAAGCCCGCCCTTAACATCAAAAGACAGCAATTGAAAGAAGAACAAAAAGAAAAACAAAGCACAGGTGATCGAAGTGATGTCTCCACTGTTACAAGTGCAACGATGGTTAGACATTTACAAGATGAGATTAAGAAAGAAGAAGTGTATTTAATGAACTGGCTGTCTGTGATTGTCGTTCACGGAAAAACAAAAAAAGAATGTGTTGGCAAAGCAACAATTGTCAAAAGGCACTTAAAAGGTGCTGGCATTACATGTCGCCTTCCGGTAGCTGATCAATTGAACCTTTTTTATAAAATGCTTCCCGGTGAAAAGTTAGATATAACCGATAAGAACTGGATTCAAAAAACGACACAAGATGGAGTTGCAGAAAGTCTATTTGCTGTTAACTCTGATATTGGTTCGAAAATCGGGTTCTTCCTTGGTTGGGTTGATCGTTTTCAAGAGCATACCGATTTAGAAAGCGCCATTATGTCCAGCCGTGATTTTGTCTTATTCCACCCTTTCTTAGCGAATCAGCAGTTAAAGGGTTCAAAGACACGTTCTCCCCACTGTTTGATCACAGGAGATACAGGAAACGGCAAGTCGTATTTGGCGAAATTGATCTTTAACTATATCAGCATGTTAAACATCAAATCTCTGTATATAGACCCTAAAAAGGAAATGAGAAAGTGGATTCAAAGAGTCTTGAATGATGAGTACATTCGAGAGAATTTCCCTTTATATATTGCACATTTGGAGAAATACAACTATATCACGCTAGATCATGAAAATACGCACAACTGGGGAGCGCTTGATCCTATCTCCTTCCTCCCTCCTATGAAAGCAAAAGAGCTAGTTCAAGTCATTTTTGAACAAGTATATGATTTTAAAGGGAAAGACGATGTGAACACAGCTTTCCTTCGTGCTACGTCAGAAGTAATTGAGTTGAAACAAAAAGGTGAACAGGTTGGATCACTTGATATTATTCGGAGGATGCAGAACCATCCGGAAGAAGCTGTACAAAAAGCTGGCGACTATTTAAATGAGGTTGTGTCAGATTCCATTTTGAAACTTTGTATTCATGATGGTTCAAACCCTGCATTGTCACTTGAAAAACGAATCACCATTTTAGAAGTTGAAAATATGGATTTGCCGGATCATGCTGAGCGACTTGAAAACTACACCATATCACAATTAAAGTCTAGTGCTGTCATGTTTGCACTCGGTAAGTTTTGCGAACTATTCGGCATGAATCCAGACGAACAGACAGTTGAATTTATAGACGAAGCGTGGATATTTACCACGTCACAACAAGGAAAGAAAGTAGAAAGACAAATGCGCCGGATTGGTCGCTCATACAACAATGCGGAGTACTTCATTTCCCAATCTACAAAAGACGCATTAAAAGAAGAGGATTCTGGAAACTTTGGTGTTGCTTTTGCTTTTGATGAACCGAATGAGCGAGAAGAAGTGTTGAAGTGGATGAACATGGAGGTCACAAAAGAAAATAAAAAAATGATGGAATCCATGTTCCAAGGTCAATGCTTATTTAAAGATTACTATGGCCGTACCTCCAAAATCTCAATAGAATGCCTATTCGAAGAATGGCAAGGTGCTCTGAAAACAGTTGAGAAAAAAGCTGTCGCATATGCGGAAGAAAAATATTTGTAAAAGGGGTTAAGACGCACATGGAAATTGCTTTATTAAATTCTCTTGTCGTAACAGTTCCAGGATTTTATAAAGCTGAGAAAATTACATTAGAAGATGCACAGCAGTGGCTTAAGTATTATGAAGGACGATACAAAAGCTTTATAGGTCATAAATCAACGGCACAATTTCTTCAAGAATTATTAGGCATTAAAGTTGAACAGAATCGAAAGATTTTTAGACATATGAAGTATCAGAAGGCAATCTGTTTTTCTCTGAATGAACGTTATCCTGAAAATGTTGTGCTATCGAAAAAAGACCTAGAGAAAGCTAGATACCAATTTTATTTATTAACTCGATTAGATTAGGAGGTGGCTGTGATGAAGAAAAAAAGGGTTCTGATTGTATCGGCTATCGTGTTGATCTTTTTAACTATCGCTTCAGCTGTAACGGTATTTTCGGCTGACGGAGATACGACCACGCAGCCAAAAGTCGAAAAAGCCGGCGGTGTGGAATTGAAGGTGAAGAGATTTCCTATCTCACGTTATCAAGCGAATAATGAAGCATCTGACGATTTAATTAAGGGGGCGTTTGTTGGACTGACAAACGTCACTTTTTCTTTTGCGGGAAACATTGTCCGTGTGGTTGATGCGGGGATGGATATTTTGTATAACTTGCAACCGATTGACGAGTTCGCAAACTCCATTACAAACGTCTCTAAAACAGTTTATAAAACACTGAAAAAGAATTTCGGTGAAGCTTTATTTATTTTTACGTGTGCCTATGTTGTCTACTTGTTCTGTGTGAGGGGTAGCGTAAAAGAAGCCATGCGGCGGAGTATTCTATTTATTTGTGTCATGGTGATCGGCGGGCTTTGGATGTCAAACGCTGGTTATTACATGAAAGCGTTGAATGCCTTGTCTGTAGAAGCGCAAGGAAAGCTTTTAACTGCGGGAAATGGATTGGTTGGCATTGTTCAAGATGAAGGAAATTTTGCGGACAGTTCTGCGATTGAAAAAGGAAAGGAAATGGAAGGCACAGTTGCGGTTATGCGTAATCTTTACTTTGACATTGCTTTGATGAAGCCATTTCTAATCGTGAATTTTGGAGAAACAAGTGAAGCAAAAATTAATGAAAAAGGTGATTCGAAAGAGAATTTATCAAGGGTCGATAAATTGCTTTCATACAAGCTGTCAAAAGACGGAGAAAAAGAAAAACAGAAGCATATAAAGGATACTGAAATTGAAGAATATGAAAATGAGTCTATGACCTCTGGGAATGTTTTTAATCAACTTGGAGAATCTTTTATTGCTGTGGTCGCTTCTATTGTCATTGGGATACCATTTTTAGCATTAGCGTTCTTTAACTTCTTGCTCCAAATAATCGCTCTAGTGATTGTATTCTTTGTACCATTCGCTTTCATCTTAGCGTATGTTCCCCAATTAGCTTACTCGGGATTTGTCACCCTTGGACGCTTGGGGAGTGTTTACCTACTGAAAGCAATGTTAGGGGTTATCGTTCTGTTTGTGTACGTGACTTGTTTTATCGTTGACAAGTTAATACCGCCAAATGGTTTTGGAATGTATCTTTTAAATGTTGCTGTCCTTGCCTCAATCTTGTGGATTGGTTTTCACAAGAGGGATGCTATTATCAAGTTTGTGACTGCTGGAAAAGTTGTTTCAGTTGATAATAATATGATGGAAAATATGAGACAAAACATTGTTCAGCCTGCTTGGGAACAAGCAAAAAAAATTGGTGGAACATTGGGTAACGGTGGGGGCGTATTTACTGACTTTGCAAAGAATTTTAAGGGGAGAAAAGATGGTTCGAATGCTGATGGCGTAAATGGTGCTCCAAGTGGAAGTGGTGGTAATTCACCGAGTGGTGCTGCTATAGGGTATGATAATACTCATGCTATTTCAAGAACCCCGCAAAAAGAGACTGCTAACGGAATATCTAATCATAATAGCCGAAACTTAAAACGAAATTCTCAAACTCTGTCGAAAGAACAAGAGAAACAAAAAGAAGCATTTGCGAACGCAAAAGAAAATAAACAGCAATCCCATTTAGACAGATTGAGAAAAGACGGAATAAACTCTCCTATGCTGAAGGACGTTTTGCAAGAAGGTAATGAAGAAATATCCAAAAGAGCGCCTATATTACAGGATAAAAAGGATGAATCAGTTAGAACAGATCAAAAAGAATATGTTGAACAGCTTCTTAAACAGCCCGATAACCAGCAACAAACTGATGATGCATCATTACAACATGAAGAAGAAACTGCTTCTGATCGAGCACCAGTCTTACAAGAGAGTGATAAAGACACAGAACGTACTGATCAAAAAGCGTATGTTTATGAAGAACAAAACCAGAATCCTGAAACAGATATGCAAAAAGATTTTGAAGTCCAGAAAGATGATTCTGTTTCAAAAAGTGAACCTGTAGCACAAGAGAGATTAGCAGACATCAAACGTTCAGACCAAAAAGTCATAACGAGTCAATCTGAACCACAGAATGGCTTTGAAAGCTCTCAACCTACAAAAGTAGAGAATCAACCTGTTGTCAATAATGAACGAAAAACCAGACCATCTGAACCCGCAAAAGTTCATTCAGATGGTATTCGTGCTGAGAAAAAACAGACGGATGCACCTGCTGAAAGTAAGACTGTTTTAAGAGAAAATCAGCCTTCATCACAAACGATTAAGCGAACTGAACAAAACGTAAATACATTTGAACAAGTTTCTTTAAATGATATTGGAAGGCGCACCTCGTCAAAAGTTGAAGATCGACTGAGAAGGGATGAAAGAACAAGATGATAAGTAAAAAGGTAGTTCTTCCTTTGGTGTTCTTGGCTCCTTTTATCTTCTTTTTTGTTTTATGTATCGTAGTGGTTATGACGATTTCAAGGGAAAATCAAGTTGGAGACGATTTTATAGGCGGCGGGGATGGCGAATATGAAACGGTCGGGATTGCACCGGAAGTCGAACGATTTAGGGCTGTATTTGAGAAGTACGCACGTCAGGAAGGTGTTTTTGATCAAGTGAATATTATTATGGCGCTCACCATGCAAGAAAGTGGTGGGCGTTCTTTAGATATAATGCAAAGTTCCGAAAGTATCGGCTTACCTCCCAACTCCATAACTGACCCAGAACGTTCGATTGAAGTCGGCATTAAACATTTTAAGAAGGTTTTTAAACAGGCTGGCGGTGATGTTCGTTTAACCTTACAGGCATACAACTTTGGTTCTGGCTTTATAGACTATGTCAAAAAGAATGGCGGGAAATACACAAAGAAATTGGCACTTGATTTCAGCCGATTGCAAGCTTTTAAAATGGGCTGGAAAAGCTATGGTGATCCAAGTTACGTTGACCATGTCATGAGGTATGTGAAAGGCTCTGATAAAAATGTGAAGCCTGTGAATGGTTCTATGGATTTCTATGAAACAGTCATGAAAGAAGCTTTGAAATATGAAGGGCAATCGTATGCCTGGGGAGGTTCAAACCCGAAAACTGGATTTGATTGTTCGGGCCTTGTTCAGTGGTCTTTTGCGAAAGCTGGAATCACTCTTCCTAGAACAGCACAAGAACAACATGGGGCAACAAAGAAAATAAGTGAAAAAGAAGTGACTGCGGGTGACTTAGTGTTCTTTGGCGGCACATATGAAGGAAAAGCCATTACTCACGTCGGCATCTATGTAGGCAATGGCAGAATGTTTAATTCAAATGACAGTGGGATTGAATATTCTGATCTGAAATCTGGTTATTGGAGAGATCACCTTGTATCCTTTGGACGTATTAAATAACTAGGAGTGAAAATATGAAAACACATATTGCATGGGCTTCAGCTTGTTTATTATTGATATTGCTGACTGGATTTTTTACGAATGGACAGCAAACGTATAAGATTGAAAAGTTAAAGGATAAAAATGAAGTTTTAACAGAAAAAATTAAGGAATTGAACCATATAGAATCAACAAGCAGCGCTTCAGAAAACCAGGCATTTCTTGAAGTGTTTTTTAATTACTCGGATATAGATAAGCGATATGAGACAGTTAAGAAGCACACAACTGGAAAAGGGTTTGACTATGCATTCCCTTCTCGTTCTGATCAAAAGCACACAGTCAGTGTGCAAAGTGAGTTACTTTCACTAGAGAGTTATTCAAAGCCGTTAGATGAATCTCATGAATTGTTTTTAAACATTGTCGAAATTGCCACAACCGCAAATTCTGTTACTACGAATCAAGTGTTGATTGTTCAAACGACTATGAAAAAAGAGAAAGATGGTTGGTTAGTTGATAATGTGCAGGTCAAGGGAAATGGATAAAAGGTGGAAAAGATCGAATTGTTTGTTTATACTAAATATTGAAAAAGGAGGTAATGTTTATTTTGAAAAACCTTTTTATTTTCCTTAGTTTGATGATGATGTTCGTTTTAACTGCGTGCGGCGGCAATAAATATAATGATGCGATTGATGATGTAATCAATCAATATAAAGAATATAAAGGTGATGATACTAGAATAAATGTTTCGAGGGCTAATTCTATAGTTCGGGTTTACGATGGAGGAAAATATATTCAGTTCGCATTTTATATGCCTGATGATTCTTCTCGTGAATTAACTACTTTTAAATACTATGAAAAACTTGGAGACGAGTATAAAGAAATGAGCGACATGCCTGGAAATGGTGAAAATGATCGTCTTGGCTTATCAAAGAAAACACCTGACTATGAAGAAGCCAAAGGTAAAGAAACAAAGTTAGAGGAGTAAACCCTGTGTTTACTCCTCTTTTTTCTGTTTATAAAAGAATTGCCGTGATGTTGGCGTCAAGTCACAAAGTATTGATATAACAACTACTGAGTGAATACAATGCATTTTTTTGTAATTCATCTTTGTAAAATTGAGGATGCTTTTTTCTTTTGATCTTAAAAAGAATTATTTTTCAGAAGAGTTACCAAAAGTAATTCTTAAAACAATACCCATAATAATAATTGCAATTAGTCCAATAATATTAACTATTGTTGAAATAGATTCATTATCTACAAAAATATTAACAATAAATGAGCCTGCAACGATCAATAGTATCAAAAAATATAAACTTTTTTTCATAAACACACTCCTATTTTTTAAAAAATATGTTATTATTTTCATTGCAAAATAATTCTATAATAATATTGTAAAGGAGTTTTATCGTGAAGAAAAGCATTAAACAATTGGTCATTGTAATCTGTTTCTCTCTAATTTTTACCACTATAACAATACCAATAGCTAACGCAAAAGAAAGTTCTAATGATGTTTCTTCTGAGCAAGTTAATGTAGAGGCTCAAAACATGAAAAGAACTCTCGAACCTCTATTAGAATTAATTGATCAAATGCCAGAGGATGTTGCTGAACAAGGAATAAACTCCGGTGTTGAATGGTTAAACGTACATAAAGGGAATGAATTTGAAGGTTATGAATTTGTTGCTGATGGAGAAAACCTGACTGCTGTTAAAACCGTCCAAGAAAGTATAGGACCATTTATAGTATTGAGTACATGGAGTTGCATTTCTAGTGCTGCTAAAGCTATAGCAGTAAATGCTATCCCATGGGCAAAGATCTTAAAAGTTAAAAAAGCAGCAAAATTAATGGGCGGACTAAATTCAATGACAAAAACAATTATCACAGCTTATAAACATCAAAGAAACCTAGGACTTTCTAGAACAAATGCTATAAAAAAAGCCGTAAAAGTATCTACTAAGGCACTACCAGGTGAAACTCAAAAAGCCGTACTAGAATTCTTTAGTTTAGGTGACGTTGTTGATAATTGTTTCTAATTGTTTCTAATTGTTTTAAAAACGGGATGCAAACAGGTTTAAATTATCAAGACCTAAATTATAAAAACCCTTAAAATAAAGGAGAAAGCATATTAGACATATATGTTTTCTCCTCTTTTTTTGTGTATATAATATAGGAAAATATATTCAGCTTGCGTTTTATATGCCGGATAACTCTTCTCGTGAATTAACTACTTTTAAATACTATGAAAAACTTGGAGACGAGTATAAAGAAATGAGCGACATGCCTGGAAATGGTGAAAATGATCGTCTTGGCTTATCAAAGAAAACACCTGACTATGAAGAAACCAAAGGTAAAGAAACAAAGTTAGAGGAGTAAACCCTGTGTTTACTTCTCTTTTTTTGTGTCTATTAAAGGGTCGTCATAAAATTGGCGTCAAGTCGCCAAAGTATTGGTGTAACCGCAAAAAAACCGCAAAGGAGTAGATATAATGTACCTTTTTACAATTCATCTTTGTAAAATAAAGGGTGTTTTGACATAATACAATTAATGTAAATATTCGAACAATTAATGTAAGGATGGGGGAATTTTCTTGCGGGGTGTTTTCTTAGATAAAGATAAAATTCCGTACGACATAGTCACAAAAAAGTTAAATGATTGGTATACATTAATAAAAGATGATCAAGTTGAGCATGCAGAGATTATAAAAATAGAAGTAGAGAAAGAACTGCTAAACATGGAAGAAAACCAAGATGCCTTGTTATATTATCAGTTATTAGATTTTAGGCACGAGATAATGCTGAGTTATATGAAATCTAAGGAAATAGAAGATCTCAATAATGCTTATGAGACTATAAAAGAAATTGAGAAACAAGGGCAATTAACTGGTATGTTGGAATATTATTTTTACTTTTTTAAGGGTATGTATGAGTTTAGGCGAAAAGAATTAACTTCAGCCATAAGCGCCTATCGGATAGCAGAATCAAAGTTGTCGGAAGTTGAGGACGAAATAGAAAAAGCAGAGTTTTTTTTCAAAGTGTCTTATGTGTATTATTATATGAAACAAACGTACTTCTCCATGAATTATGCAAATCGCGCACTAAAAATATTTAGAGAGTATGAAGAGTACGCTGTCCAAACTGTACGCTGTCAATTTATTGTAGCAGGAAACCTGATCGATTCTTTAGAGTATGAAAGAGCCTTGGAACAATTTTTGAACTCTTTAGAAATTGCCAAGGAAAGTAACATAGATCATTTAATTGCAATGTCACACATGAATATTGGAATTTGTTATGATGAATTGAAAGAATATAAAAAGGCTTCACAACATTTAATCTTGGCGTTAGAAATTTTTGAAAAATCAAAACATAGTTTCCTAACAAAGACTTTATTCACTCTAGCCTATGTTGAAGCAAAACAACAAAATTATGATGTTGCTTTGATATACTTTAGGAAAGGGCGATTTATTGCCGATAAAAGTGATGATAAGGAATACTCAGCGAAATTCAAAATATTAGAGGGATTATTTTTTTCTGATGGTGAGACTCAATTAATAAAGAATGCATTTTCATATCTGGCTTCGAGAAAAATGTTTGCCGATGTTGAAAATTTTTCGATTGAAGTCGCTGATTATTTTCATGAACAAGGAAATTTAATGCTCTCTAATGAATATTATCGTATGAGTATTGAAGCAAGACGAAAAATTAAAAAAGGGGAGATTATTAATGAAAATCAGCCGGATTCTATTGGCAGCAGTGATTTTAAGTAGTGTATTTTCAATAACTTATCTGCAAAGTGATCATAATACTGAGATCAAAGTTGCTGCAGATAGGGTAGGGGCATAGGGTACTGAAAAGGCTTAATCTTTATTAAAAGGTTAAGCTTTTTTGGGCTATAAATGTAATCAACCAAAGGAGTCAATCAATAGACATGGAACAGGTTAATAATTTGTCTCAATTTAAAGAGATGGTACAAAAACATTCAACTGGAGAAACATATTATAGAGGTCAACTATCTCATTATACTGATATCAATTCAAGTATTTCGAGAGATAAGGGATATGTATTAAATGAAGATAAAATTTTCACCGAGTCAGTTTTGATAATGCCAAACGAATTCGAGCACATTCATGAACCTATTGATTATTTGGCTAAAATGCAACATTATAATATTCCAACTCGTTTAATTGATATGACTGTAAACCCACTTATAGCTTTATTCTTTGCAGTAGAGAATGTTGATGATGAAAATGATGGTATCGTTTATATTTTTAATAAAAATGGTGAAATGAAAGATTGTAAACATGTACGTCTACTTTCATTGTTAGCTAAAATTGATGATTATACCTTCTCTGTTATACAGAAAAAATATGAAGAACATTATGGAGAAATCATTACCATTCCTGAAATAACTCAATATTCAACAAAACCAGCGTTTATAAAATATAGTCAAAATGAAGATAAAACAAATATTCGAATCACAAATCAAAAAGGTACATTCGCTATTTGTTGTAACGAAATGTCTCCTAATGGTACGCTAGGACAAAATATTATGCCTTTAGTAAGTGACATTAAAGTCAAAATCCGAATCCCATATGAATATAAAAAAGTAGTTAAACAAGAGTTAGATAATGAAGGGATAAATAAAGCTTTTATATACCCTGAATTACCGTCAGTAGGGGATTATGTAAGAGAAAAATACAAATACAGAAACTATGCTAAGGAAAACATTTTTACAATTGTTAATACTATGGATGTATCCACGGGTGCTGCAAAACGGCTTTCACTGATGGTAGTGTTGGAAAAGCCTCAGGACATAGAGCAAATTAAAGTTATTTGTAAAACTATAATAGATGGTTATCAAAAGTCACAAGACGTTGTTTGGTTATACATAGCGAAAAATGGTGAGGATTACAAAAATGCAAATTGGATAATGAGAGCTCAGTGGATTAGACCTACATTAAGTGAGTTTTTTAAACCTCATCCGATTGGTAATTCAAAAGATGGGGAATACTACTGGGATTATTCAGAGGATTATTCTGTTATATCAAATTTTTACAAAACATTCTCGTAAGTCATCGTTGAATTTTGGTGCCCAATTGGTGCCCAGAATTCATGAAAAATGATGAAAATAGGTGTAAATAAAATAAACAGATGCTTTGGTTAAAAGCTTTTGTAACCCATGATACGTTTTTACTAGGTTGAGGGCCTAGTGGGTGAATAACCCGTGGAGGTTCAAGTCCTCTCGGCCGCATCAATGATACCAAGGGTTTAGAGTACCTTGGTATTTTTTGTGTCTTTTGAACAGAACGTATTTTGTGACTAAAACTGACCACTTACTTTAAGTAGGTGGTCTGATTTGTCCGCAAAAGTATATAGTTAAATAAGATAAAAAGGCATAGTATATTAGCATACAAAATATGTTATGTCCTTTTTGTTTTAATAACGCATCCGTTATTTTAAGCGTACGATTTTACTTTATTATGGAATAAAAACAAGTGTCGGTCAGCTTGCTTCCATCTGCGGATAAATCATCATTTCTTAAAGTGCCTTCGAATACAAACCCAAGTTTTTCTGTAATAGCACGACTTTTGAGGTTTGTTGATTCACATCTTATTTCAATTCTTCTAAATTTAATATTATGTAACCCAAAGGTAGCTAATTTTTTTACTGCTTCTGTCATATATCCATTCCCGCCAAATTTAGTATTTACCCAGTACCCAATTTCACATTTAGGAATGGTCCAGTCAATCCTCTGAAGGCTAGTTATTCCTATAAAGTTATTGCTAGCTTTATCAAAAATAAGAAAACGAAAACTTTCCCTCTTTAAAAAATTTATATGAGCATTTCTTAAATTTATCTCTGTTTCTTCAACAGTAGGAAGTTCTTGAGCAAATGGCAACCACGCTTTTAATTCATTAAAGGAATCCCTAATTGCTTGGTTTACAATTTTTCCGTCTCCTGTTTGGTGTGGTGCTCGAAGGATTAGTCTTTCTGTTTCCAATTGTAAAGGCACATCTAACAATAAAGGATTCATTTGATTTCTCCTCTCGGAAGTTCAATGTTAAAAATTGAAAATAAGTAATGAAAACTCTTATCTCTAAGAAATAATTTTTGAGGACGAGTTACAACTTCTTGGTACCTATTTGTTTATCTATGACACCTCCAGTAAGAATTGAATATTTTTTATTCTCATCAAAGAATTTTTTCACCTAGAGTAATTCACATTTAACCTCACATACATTTGATTTTGGTTTGCAATTCATCGATCTTATTAAGTTCATACTCATAATCACAGTTTTCTTCTAAAACAAAATTCATAGTTTCAAAGAAACTTCTCGCATTCTTTAAGAGTGATTCAAAAAAATCAAGTTTCGGTAGCAACACTTTTTGTTGTTGGCCAATCTGAAATAACAACATATCATTCGATATTGATTTCATTTTCAATAGAAGGGGTTGATCTGGAAAATAAGTTTCGCTTTCTCCTGTTTCATTAGCTTCTTCAATTAGATTTAAAAAATAAGCCCACAATTGGTCAACCAAGTCCCACATAGTGACATCAAGCAAAACTTTTTCACCATATTTTAAAATAATCGCCCCTGATAAATAGTAAGAGTCTAACTGTGGTTTTATGTTCTTTAGTCCCTCTATATTGCTAAGTGGAACAAAGTAATCGTCAATATTATTTTTTAAGATTGAAAGATCGTTTATCTTCTTATTTGGCCTAAGAATTAATGATTGAATATAAAACATTTTACCTCTCCTATTTTTCAGGATAGAATTGTTCTACTCTCCCTACCTCATACGATCTTTATATCTTTTGCTCCGTTTCAGCTTCAGATAACAAGGACTTGGCTTCAAAACTGTCAATGTAGAGAATTCATAACTAAATATTACCATAGATGTGAAAGAATCAAAGGAGGTACTGAATCTTAGATCCTTTAAACATAATGGGACTTACAAAGTTGAGGGATTTTATTTAGAGGAAGATACCAAAAATACTAGTATCTTTATTATTTTTGGTTTAGAGGTATAAGTCTTTATAGAACATATTCAAATTAATCATCATCTAAAACTCATAACAAACGTAGGTGATGGGAATGAAAAAGGAATTGCAATAAATATAGATTTCAAAAGGTGAGAGTCTATCTTAGAAAACCATACCAAAGCATCTTGGTATGGTTTTCTAACACCTTTATTTTGAGAATTGTAAAGATTAATCTTCCCAATCCTCATCTTCATCTAAGTCCTCTTTACCTTTTTCAAGTCGCTGAAGAAAAAATTCAAGAAAATTACATGCAGCAGTATAACCATATCCTTCACTGTTATCCCAAAGAATAACTGGACACTCTCCATCCACCATTCTGTTTGTATCAAGACAATAAGAGAATTCATCTATATACTCAATAACAACAAGACCTGGTATAAGACCGTAAAATGTTCTGTATTCTTTTGTTTGCTCTACAACTTCAGCACCTTCAGAGTCATAACCAAGGATCATTGTTCCGTATGCACCACCAGAACCATACTCTTTTAAAAACCATTTATAACTTTCGGGGAGAGAAACTTCAAGTTCTTCTTCTATCTCGTGAATCTCTTTTTCGCTGACTCCTCCAGTGATAATAGAGAATTCTTTGTTTTCTTCTAAAAACTTTTGTATTGTTGAGTAATCCATAAAATTCACCTCTTACTGTTGTTTTTCAAATTGTTGTGCTCTCCACTTCCAATATCTCTTTCTAAAACTGTCGTATTGAGCAGAAAGTTCGGGATTGTTTCTAAAACTTTGCCCGTTTTCCTTTAAACCATGGAGAATATTGTGATATTTTTTGTGCAGGCTTTCAGGAACTTCAACCATTGTACCAGGTTCTTCTTGGATTAAATGATGTAGGTTTATTTGTGTTCCGTCCTTTGCAAAAGGTGCATTGCCAAGTTTCATTAATTGAAGATTTGTTTGGCCTTTACGATTTTTTTGATTTAGGTCTATATCTTTTAACATATACACTTTTCGGCTTACGTCTTTTATATTTCCTTTAGCTTTCACTTTTCCTTCTATTTCAGCAGCAGTATATTTTTCTTTATTTAACCAAGGAACATCAATGTATTTCCCCGTAAAAGGTTTTCGAGTTACATCAGCTACCTTCTTGGAAAACTGATGAAATGATTTTTTATAACTCTCCCCATCTATTGTGTTGAATGGAAAAGTCCCTGAACCACCAGCCATTGCATACTGTTGTTCAAAAACATTTGGTATTTTAACATGTTCAATACCTTTTTTTATTCCTGTTTTTGAAACTTCAAGTGTCTTAAGTGCAGCAACTTTTGAACCGGCTTTTGCAACTTTGGATACTTTATCAATACCCTTCGGACCAACTATTGCAAGAACAACAGTACTCCCTACATAGGAAACCCATTTTGCTCTGCTGTAGCTATCTCCATTAATCATATCACGTTGAAAAGTGTCTTCTATGTCTTTTGCTATGATCTTATAAGTATCGATTGGATGTAAGGCTGCGTTCACAGTTCCAGAAAGCGATTCAATCGGGTGTCTTGCAAGTTGATAGAGACCCATCACTGTATCTTTACCTGCTTCATACATTCCCACTGCAATACCTTTTCCAATTTCAGCTTTTTGTTGGAGTTCTTCGAGTTGGCGGAAATAAACTTGCTGGTCAGGTTCCAAATTCTCGTATCCTATTTTTTTAGCTTCTTCTTTTTTGATCTTCAAATAAGCTTCAGATTGCTTCTCGATATCGCTTTTTTTCTTATGTATATCGCTCTCACGATATGCCTTGGCATTATAGTGAAGGGGTGTAGCATTCTTGCCCTTACCTGTTGATTCCTGTAACTTTTGAAAGTCTGCTTTAATGAATTGTTCGTTAGGTTCAGTTATTGCATATTCAGTTTTTAAGTTTTCGTCCACATCGCCTATTTTATCAACAGTTTTTTTCCGTTTGTTTTCGGCAGAAGAGAGCTCATCCTTAAAAGTCTCAGTTGAAAATAAATCAAGTGGAAGAATGTCATCGATGTCATTCAGAATATCTTTCATTGCTTTTTTCTGCTCAGACATAATTGATTTTGATTTTTTATATGCGTTTGCTAATTCATGTTCTAAGAAGGATTCCTCGATATATGCATCAGATAAGCTGGCATCTTCTAAAACACCGGAGATACTAGTAAGGAAAGCGATTTTCATATCAATTAAATCAATCCATTGATCAGTGACACCGACATGATCGTTATAAAATGCTTTAATATTGTTTGCTCCCTTGCCAGAGAACTCACTGTCATCCAGATCAGCAACAGCCTTAAATGCTTTTCTTAGCTTAATCATTTGATTTTTCAATTCTTTATAATTTTTTGCTCGATTTTCAGCTTTAGATAACAAAGACTTAGCTTCAAATACCTTCATTGTCCAATCCTTTCAGTGATTTTATATCTAAATATCACCATGGATAAGGTTATGAAGTTCGAAAAAATTATTTAAGGATAGGTAATGAATTGAACGAAATGAGAATTCATTGGTGTAAAATAAGCTTACATCCCATTTATTACATATAGAGATT
The DNA here is from genome assembly GCF_000259365.1 of Bacillus sp. JS. Lineage (NCBI taxonomy): Bacteria > Bacillati > Bacillota > Bacilli > Caryophanales > Bacillaceae > Bacillus > Bacillus sp. JS. Next base: position 554,048 of record NC_017743.1, read on the forward strand.
GGAGTTAACAATGAAAAAAAGTAAGTTTATTTTAGCGAGTATTGTTTCTGTTGGGCTGCTAGTTTTTTTAGGATGGTTTATTTATGCTGGCACCCACCAACCTCCTATTTTGAAGGGTAATTCAAAAGATGGAAAATGGAGTGTTATCTATTCTCCTGAAAAAGACATAGATCTTGCAAGGCAAGACTTATGGGCGGTTCATATTACATGGAAAAGGGATTCTGAGTTTTCAATAAAAGAGGTTGTGTTTAAAGAAAATGGTGTTGTTGAGGCATCAGGTGACGCAACAGATGAACCTAAGAATGCTAAAAAAATAGCAGTAGCGATAATGGGAGATCCACCAAATATGAATAATGATTATACAGTAGAAGTTACTTGGGAAGAGAATGGGAAAACACAAAAAGACATTATTCAGGTAAATAAAGAAACCAAACGTTCATTTGTTATTCCTAATGTAATAAAAAGAATTTTAAGTTTAGGATAAAGCTAAAACACTCTAATAGGAATATTTTTAAAAAAAAGCAGGTGAACGCGCCTGCTTTTTTTATGTTTATCTTAATTTTCACCTTAACCGATTACTTCGAGCAGGGCGGTTACTAAGTAAACATCATTAATAAGGTAATTTTTTTAAAAAAGACCGCTACTCCATTTTTACTCCTCAATATGAATAAATCATTATAAAACCTTATAATCAAAATAAATAAACACTGATATAAAAAGGTTTTGTAACAGAAAACACAGATTCACTTTATTGAGGGCCTAGTGGGTGAATAACCCGTGGAGGTTCAAGTCCTCTCGGCCGCATCTCAATGATACCAAGGGTTTTGACGACCTTGGTATTTTTTTGTGTTTATTTTTAAATAATCTACTGCCCACAAACTGCCCACTTACCTAAAGTAAGCCATCTAAAAAAATGTTAGATGTGTTTATGGCTGATGTTGCTGACCTGATTGTACAAAAAAGCTAATTCATAATGAAGTGAATTAGCTTTTTTTCATACGGAGAATTCAAGAGTGTTTCTTAATAAAGTGCAGTAAAGTTTGTTTCTTCTTGAAAGAAAACATATAGCCTCAGGTTTAATTGCCTACTATCCAGTTTGTGTAGTTTTGATAGCTGTAGGTGTCTATATCTTGATTCGTACCTTGCCAATCATAGAGGCATATCAAATAATGGTGAAAAACGAAGAGTATATAAATAGATTCGGCTTTAAGCTTAGTAAAAAAGTGAGAAAAAGAATGGATAATATCTAATAAAAGAGCCTAAAAAGGTTCTTTTTTTCATTATGAAAAAAGATTAAGCTCTCAGTTAATCTTAATTTGAAATAGGTTCATTATATTTTTAAATAAATTCATGTACTAGGAGTGAAAATATGAAAACACATATTACATGGGCTTCAGCTTGTTTATTATTGATCTAGCTGACCGGATTTTCAAAGGATAAAAATTATATTTCTGACAGAAAAAATCAAAAAATTAAACCATATAGAATCAACAACAAGCGCTTCGGAAAATAAAGCATTTTTTAATTACTCTGACATAGATAAGCGATATGAAACAGTTAAGAAGCATACAATCGAAAAAGGGTTTTATTATGGATTCCCTTCTCGTTCAGATCAAAAGCCAAAAAGATGGGGAATATACTGGGATTATTCTGTTATATCGGATTTCTACAAAACAATGTCTTTAAGTCATCATTGATTTTGGTGCCCAATTAGTTGCCCTGAATTCATAAAAAGGGATAAAATAGCTGTAAATAAAGTTGCTATTTTAAAATGTGAATCAATTCATTGCCGACAATAATAACTAATCGGCGAAGAAAGGATAATCAGTCAAATGAAAACATTAGTTATCGTTGTACACCCTAATTTGGAAACGTCTGTTGTCAACAAAACCTGGATGAATCGTTTAAAGCAAGAGAATGACATTACGGTTCATGACCTGTACGGTGAATACCCTAATTTTATCATTGATGTAGAAAAAGAGCAGCAACTCCTGGTAGATCATGAGCGTATCGTTTTCCAGTTCCCAATGTATTGGTACAGCAGTCCCGCGTTACTCAAACAATGGGAAGATGATGTGTTAACACATGGCTGGGCTTATGGAACTGGGGGAACTAAATTGCATGGAAAAGAACTACTCTTAGCTATCTCCTTAGGCGCACAGGAATCTGATTATCAAGCAGGCGGGGAATATAATATCACGATCAGCGAGCTTATCATACCGTTTCAAGTCACTGCTAACTATATAGGAATGCGTTTTCTCCCTGCGTTTACACAATATGGGACACTTTACCTTTCGGAAGCAGATGTTAAGAACAGTGCGGAGAAATTGGTTGACTATCTTAAAGCTGAGCATTGATCCGGTATTCGCGAGGGAAGCTGAAACAAATGATGTGGTGTGAAAATAAGGGTTTGTGATAGATTTTAATAAGCTTAATTTCAAAGTTACATCGAATATTGATGCAGGGGAGCATAGAGCGAGGACTTAAAATTAATTAAAGCAGGGCAATCTACATATTTCTTGATGAAATGTAGAGCTCCTTGGTCTCTATGTGGCCAGAATTCATGAAAATGATGAAGATAAGTATAAATAAAATAAACAGATGCTTTGAATAAAAGCTTTTGCAACTTGATATATTTTTACTATGTTGAGGGCCCAGTGGGGTGAATAACCCCTAAAGGTTCAAGTTCTCTCGGCCACACCCCTATAATACCAAGGGTTTAACCATCTTTGGTGTTATTTTTTTATGCAGAAAAACGACTATGGAAGATCGCATGCAAACCAATACTCACCAGTTATTTAAAACCACTTATTATATTTGATACTCCCCTGTATCCCCAAACCAAATAATTCAAAAAACAATATCCTACATAGAACAGGTTTAGAGAGCATGTAATTGAACGGAAGATATAAATTTATCACTTTTATTATTGAAAGGTGTTCCTTTGGCATTAAGTTCAGTTAATTTTGGTCTAACTGTTTTCTTTTTGAACATTTTCATTACCTCTTTATATTATTAATAAATTCGAAAAGGATTTTAATGGAAATTGAATGATTGGCGTATGTATCTCTAATTCTCAAAATGAATGAATAGTCCTTTTTAAGATTTACACACAGTCATTCTCCAAGGAAAAATGACTCAATTTTTCGATTTTTTATGTAAATCAAAAAAGAATCATGTTAGAGTAGGTGTGCTGAAAATAATTTAAAAAATTATTTTGCGATATGATTAAAGTAATATTGCCAGAGAGTTCGGATTGGACAAAATTGTAAGTATTTAATACACTGGTGCTGCAATCAAATATGCATCTGGAATCAATTGCTAAACGGGGGAGTTTAAATGAACAACAAGAAAAATATATTTGATATTGTAATGTACATTATTTTCGGTGTGTTAAGTCTTTTTCTAGTTGCAAAAACTGATTATGGCACTGGAGTTTTAGTGTTTGTTGCAATTTTATACCTCGCTGTAATTGCTTATAAAATTAAGCAAGTATTTAGTAATTCAGATTCTTAAGGTGTAACACAAGGAGGATTTTAATTGAGAAAGAAAAGAGTTATTACTTGTGTTATGGCTGCATCATTGACTTTAGGCTCACTTTTACCTGCAGGTTACGCTTCTGCTAAGGAGGACTCTAAGACAACCCCTTCTTACAAAGAACTAGCACAACATTACAAAATGAAAAGTGAAAAGATTTCATCGAAGGGGAAATTAGTTGAAATTGAGTATGTGAGTGGAAATGAATCTCACAAAGTTCAGATGAACGGAAATGATCACACTGTAAAAGTCGATGGCATAGAACAAAAAGGCTTAAACTTTGAGTATGATGAAAATGTTGCTAACAGAACAAATTATGAAAACAATAATTTCAAATCTAATGAATTCACAACACAGGCTGCAAAACCTAAAAAGGGATACCATTATGTGGGGACTTTATCTGGGCATACAAAAGCAGCTAAAAATGCGTTATCAGTTACAATGTCATTAGTCGGTATTGTCCCTGGCTTAGGGTGGGGAAGTAAGGCTGCCACAATTTTATTCTCTTATTGGGCTAAGGAACAAATCCCTGATGCGTATTATAAATATGATTTATATGAAAAAGGGGCAATGACTGATAGCTGGTATCAGTATGCTACAGTTCAATTTTTTGAAGATAAAGCTCATAAAAAGAAAATGGGCAAACCTTGGACTAGTACTCCTGCAAAAGTAGATTTACCTAATAGTTAATTTTAAAATCACTTTGTCTTTATAAAGGACAAAGTGATTTTTTATTATACAGAAGTAAAATCCCTGGTCTGAGGAATCTTGGATATAACATGTTTTTTCTTGCTAATTTAGTTTTTCTATGTATCGCTGCACATTCTAAAAAACAAGATATTAGCCGGGCGGTTGAATGTCAAGCTCAAAAGTTTATATGGAAGTCAAAGCATAAAAAGGGTGTTACAACGTGTAGTCTTCTTTTTATTTTGCCAACGAAACAAGTGTGAAAGTTGTAGAATGAGTTAAGAAAGATTTAAGATTAGATATTGGAAAATTTTATATATTCTCAATAAAATACTGGTACTATTATAAATGTAGATAGATTGTATGGAGATGTAATTATTAAAAAGGAGTTTTTTAATTGCGTTGGAGTAAATGGTTCAATATTTTTTGCATAGTTGCATTAGGATCAATATATTGTTATAAATTATTAACTAACCAAGAAGTCAGTACCACTCGTTTAATAATAGCTTCTGCAATTGTCTTGTGGAACATTGTTGGGCTTTTTAGCAAAGATCCAGTAAAACAAACACAGCAAGCAAATTAAAAGTCATAAAGTTGGGAAAGAAGGGTGTTACATTATGTAGTATCCTTCTTTATTATTCCTTGAAAAACGAAACAAATTGGAGATTACAGATTATATAATCAATTGAAGTCGCTGATTATTTTCATGAACAAGGAGATTTAATGCTTTCTGATGAATATTATCGTATGAGTATTGAAGTAAGATGAAACGTTACGTAAAGATTAAAGGGATGTGATAAACACTCCTCTTTATCGCACTCGCCCGTCTCAAATTGTGGGAGACTGGAAGTACGGAAATCGAAAAGATTGGATCATAAAAACTTATAATCTAAGGCGGTACATAGTTATGAAAAAGGCGTTATTTCTTATATTAGACAAGTATGCAGATTGGGAAGGTGCTTACTTAGCATCAGCATTAAATCAAAGAGAAGATTGGTCGGTTCATACTGTTTCTTTAGACCCTATTGTCAGTTCTATAGGTGGTTTTAAAACATCTGTCGATTACATAATTGGGTTAGAACCTGCGAATTTTCATTTACTAGTTATGATTGGCGGAGATTCTTGGAGTAATGATAATAAAAAACTTTTACATTTCGTAAAAACTGCATTTCAAAAAGACATTCCAATAGCAGCGATATGCGGTGCAGTGGATTTTTTGGCGAAGAATGGTTTGCTGAATAATCATAGCCATACAGGTAATTTAGTTTTCTTATGGAAGGATTATGAACAATATAAACCGATTAGCAGTTTTGTAGAGAAACAAGCAGTAAGAGATAAAAATTTGGTTACCGCAAATGGAACCGCCCCTATTGAATTTACTAGTTTGATTTTAGAGATGATTGATTTTGATACTCCTGAGAACATAGAGAAAATGATGTATATGAATCGTTATGGTTTTTATAATTTTTGTGATAAATATGGAAATCCATTTGTTGATTCATCTGCGGGAAATGATTTTCCTGAATAGGGGCTTTAATATAATAAGGGAGCTCCTAGACAATAGGGGTTTCCATTTTATTTATAAATGATTATTAAAAGGACGGCATGTGTTGTTGGAAATCATGTTAATTGGTCTTACACCGGTGTCTTTTGCAGTTTTTGAATGGGATCGTCTTAGCTTATGAAAGAAAACACCATAAGAAGAAGCCAAATGTAATGAGAGGAGTAAACCATGTGTTTGCTCCTCTTTTTTTCTGTCTATAAAATGATGTCCTGTGAATTCAATGCGGTTTTTAACAATTTAGTCGGTTTAACTTTATTTTTTTGATTATAAACGATAGGCCGTACCTATCATTTCTATATAAATAATTGAATTGTATTATAAGTTAGGCTGACCTATACTTTTATTGAAAATTGACTTTGTGAGAAAGCATCAAGGTATAAGACAATTGTTAAATGCTAATTCCGAATAAAACCACGGAGGTATTGTATGAAAAATTTTAATGTTGCTATTCCAACTCCATTTCATAATGACGAGAGTTTATTTGTAGAAGGTTTTAATGACATTCTGGACTATTTAAAAGAAAATGGGATTGATTCTGTTCTTGTATCTGCTACTACTGGTGAACAAAATTCAATGAGCATTGAAGAGCGAATCCAGATTATTCATTATTTTAATCAAAAACAATTCAAAAATGTTGAGCTTATGTTTGGTGTATCAGCAACAAGAACCAAAGATGCAATAACACTCATTAAGGAGCTTGAAGACTCTGTCTTTGACGCCATTTTGATTCAGTTCCCACCTTATATTCAACCAACTCAAAAACAGGCTATTAGCTATATGAATGAGTTGCTGCAACACACAACTAAACATGTAGTGCTTTACAATAATCCTTTTAGAACAGGATTTGAGCTAAGTGCTGAATCATTTGAAACGCTTATCAATCAAAAACATTCAAATCTTGTAGGACTTAAAGAAGAGAGCGATGCCAAACGTCATTCAAGTACAAAACTACCGGATGACTTTGTGATGTTTGCTGGTGGTGATGTCAATCTTCCGGAAAAAATATTTAATGGCTGTAATGGGCTGTCCAGTATGGTTGGGAATGTATATCCAAAGGAGATTAAACAACTATTTCATCAATTAATGTTGAATCAACCAGTTGATCTTAGGAAATTAAACGATATCATTATTGAAGTTACAAGCGGTCAAGCAATAATGAATATAAAGAACCACTATAACTCGTTGGGAATAAAAGTAGGGCCATGTCGTTCTCCGATCAATTAATTGTAAGAATCAAACCAGTGACGATTTCACTGCCGTAATTACAGATAAACACAAATGCTGTTGAAACAGTAAACATTCTGAAACTTAATGGTGTCATTGCGTGATACGGAGGGGCAATATTGATCATGGGTAATTCACAATTAACAAATTACGGAGGACAATCGCGATTGGATTTAAAGCCTAGAATAGGATGGCTTATCATAGGTATCATCCTAATTGGCGCAAATCTCAGAGCCTCACTAACATCGGTTGGTCCGCTAATAGCTGCAATTCGTGATGACTTGGGGATTTCTAATGCACTGGCAGGAGTCATAACCACAATACCTTTACTTGCTTTTGCATTTTTATCCCCTTTTGCTTCTCATTTAGCTCGGCGTTTTGGTATGGAGTTAACCCTATTGATGTCCTTAGTGATATTAACAATTGGGATTGGAATACGTTCGTTTGTTGGAAAAGAAACATTATTTATAGGAACGATTTTAATCGGATCATCAATTGCCATTGGCAATGTTTTATTACCCAGTCTTATCAAATATCATTTTATGAAACAAATAGGTATGATGACAGGACTTTATGCAGTATCTATGAATTTATTTGGAGCTGTTGGCTCCGGTATAAGTATTCCGATTTCGTCATCTTTAGGTTTGGGATGGTCAGGGGCCCTTGGATGTTGGGGACTTTTATCTCTGCTCGCTATTTTTATTTGGCTGCCACAACTGCAATATCAACAAAAGTCTGTTCAGGTTGAAAATACTGGAGAGGAAGTGAAATCCATCAGCTTATGGCGTTCTAGGCTAGCGTGGAATGTGACGTTATTTATGGGTTTTCAATCTTTCATTTTCTACACAGTGATTACATGGATACCTGAAATTCTTGAAGAAAAAGGGGTAAACACTCATGAAGCTGGCTGGACGTTGTCTTTAATGCAACTTGCTATGCTTCCTGTAACATTTCTCGTTTCTATTTTAGCTGGACGTTTAAAAAGCCAGCGGTTATTAGTAGCTGCAGCTGCTTCTCTGTTAATTTTTGGGTTTGTTGCTATCATGTATGGGGATACACTTCTTATGCCTTTATGGATGATCATAATTGGAATCGGAATTGGATGTGCATTTAGTTTAGCTATGATGTTCTTTAGCCTGCGTACTCAAAATGCGAACGAGGCAGCTGAACTTTCAGGTATGGCTCAATCTTTAGGTTATCTTCTGTCTGCTATAGGGCCTGTTTTATTTGGTTGGTTACATGACGTTACACATAGTTGGACGGCTCCTTTATATATGTTAGTTTTTACTTCAGTAATTGTTTTGATCTCGGGAATAAGGGCAGCGAAAAACGAATATGTGCCAATCAAGGGCTCGAGTTTAAAGTCAATCTAATAGAGACAGACTATAAAGTACTATTCATTTCCTAAAGGAGGCGCGAGATGGAATTAAAACAACTTGAATATTTCTATGCAGTATGCCAAGAACTTCATTTTACAAGAGCAGCTGAAAAAGTAGGAATTTCTCAGCCTTCTTTAAGTCAACAAATTAAGCTATTAGAACATGAAATTGGCACTCCTTTATTTGATCGTATTGGTAAAAAAACAGCACTTACTGAATCAGGAAAGCTTCTCTTACAGTATACTCGCAAAATTTTTTATGAGGTAGAACAGGCTAAGACCTCAATAGATGAATTAAATGGACTTCAAAGAGGGACAATTTTGGTTGGCACTTTGCTGACAGTCGAGGATTACCTGATCACGCCTACTTTACTGAGTTTTCATCAAAAATACCCTGGTGTGAAGGTATCCGTTTTTGGGCTGCGAACTGGGGACATTCACAAACAACTCATAGAAAATAAGTTGGATTTGGGAATTGTATTCTTGCCCATGAAAGGCGATGAATTAGAATCAATTTCTTTATCCACAGAAGAAATGGCTTTTGCAGTGCCTGAAGGTCACCCGTTAGAGAATCAGGATATGTTAGATGTAGAGGTGTTAAAGACAACACCCTCAATTTTACTCCCTCAACAGTATTTTATTAGGAATCTTATAGATGAAGCTTGTAAAGACTTAGGATTCCTTCCGAAGCCGATTTTTGAAATTACAACCATGCAGTCTTTAATCAATATGGTTTTGAAAGGGGTAGGAGTAACAATCCTTCCTAAACCTTATTTAGAGTACCTTAATCACCCTCATACAAGAATCATTCCAATTTTAAAACCTAATCTTTCTCGTGAAATTGGAGTTGTTTATAGAAAAGATAAATATTTGAGTGCTGCAACCCATGCTTTTATTAGTGCCCTTAAAGAGACTGTATGTAAGTCAAATAATTAGTGGAAACCTTGATTGAATACTGGACAAACTAACTCATGGCGATTGAAGGGGTATCATGAATAGACAAATCATTCATTTAGCTGTTGGAAAACCTAAGGAATATGATTGGAATCATCGAAAAGAAATGTCCGCGATAGGTAAGTCGACTGTATCATCTATTGAGCTGAAAAAAGCCGGCATTGTTGGTGATGATGTTGCAAACCACAAATTTCACGGCGGCGCTGATCGAGCAGTATGTTTATATCCATTTGAGCATTATGTGTATTGGGAACGAATGTTTAACAAAAAAATGACTCCGCCTATTTTTGGAGAAAACATTACTGCAACAGGCATGTTGGAAGAACAGGTTTGTATAGGTGATGTGTATAGAATAGGTGGTACCATCATTCAAGTAACACAAGGAAGAGTGCCATGTGCAACTATATCGAAATACAATGAAGAGAGAGATTTTCTGAAGAAAGTGGTTGAAACATGTTTAACCGGCTATTTTTTTCGGGTGCTCCAAGAAGGAACGATTGAGTCTCATTCAGACATAGAGCTTGTTGAAAAGGACCCATGTGACATATCTGTACTTTCTGCCACGCAAGTTCTGTTTCATCAAAAAGAGGATAAAAAATCAATTGAACAAATATTGGAAATCGATGCTCTCGCAGAGGATTGGCGGAAAAGATTTTTAAAACTGTTGTGAGTTTTTAGCATGGAGTTGTGCAAAAAAGTTGGTTCATTGACATTTAGTTATTGAAATTTGACTAGATGAAATGTGGAATTTTAGGAGTTGAAATTTATGTTTGGAATTCATGATCTTTTTTTGTTTGTATTGTCATCATTTGTTTTTATAGCTGCTCCAGGCATAGACGCTGTGTTTGTATTAAGCAGAAGCATCTCGAACGGCAGAGCTAGTGGTTTTGCTGCATCTGCTGGAATTGCTACCGGCGCTTTTGTTCACACTACTTGCTACTGTCGGATTATCCATTATCTTAGCGAAGTCGGTTGTTCTGTTTACTGCTATAAAAATAGTAGGTGGGCTATATTTGATCTACATTGGAATGAAAGCACTTCTTAAGAAAAGTGACGGAATAACTTTAAAGGATACAGCTAATGAGACGCTTAAAAAACATTATATCCAGGGGGTTATTACAAATATCGCTAACCTCGCTAACCCTAAAAACATTCTGTTCTATTTATCGTTTTTGCCTCAGTTTGCATCAACATCAGGGTCGACTGTGTCATTGTCATTTCTTATTTTAGGAAGCATCTTCGCTGTTATAGCCTTATTGTGGTACATCTTAGTAACGTATTTTTCAACGATGGCTACAAAAACACTTAAAGACAACAAAAAATTCAATCATATTCTCAATAAAGTATCTGGAACAGTATTTATTGCTCTTGGCTGTAAGTTGATGGTTAGTCATAAATGATTTTCTGGAAAAGGTATGATTCTTTTACAATATTGAGGGACTTGAACTACTAAAAAAGATACCAAACTATATGGTATCTTTTTTTGGTTTTTGCATCAGAGTAATCAAATCTCTCTATATTGATGATGTTGAAGCAATGGCATGTTCTTCTTCTTACCCCCTGCTTTTAACAAGCACGATTTGGCACATATGAGAGTTATATGCACAAAACGCTCATAACTAGGAATTCAAGAAAATTCAAACAAAAAAGTACTAAATACCCTTTACAAATTACGACAAATACTTGATGTTTTTTGTAATGTAACCTTATTTTGTGTCAAATATATGAATATTTTGTCACCTTGTAAAAGGTGTATTTGTTATATATATTTAATTCGAGAGGAGGTCATATAAAGAACGAATATTCCGATTAATGCAAATTTATCGGGAGGTAGTTTCATAAAAAAATTAAATATTGGGAGTGAGAGTTTATGAGAAAGGGCTTTGTGCCTAAATCTTACATACTGAATCTTAGGAAAACCCTAATGATTTTTGCAATCTTGTTATTGGTTGCTGGCAATGTGTTGACTGTTTTGCCGAATCATATTCATGCTGAAGATAATACAGAGGTAACTCAAAGTGCAGATACTACTTGCCCAGCTCCTGTTGCGTTGATTAACGGAAGCTTTGAACAAGGTGCTGCAAGAGGATCTGCATATGATGGTTCGGGTCTTTATTACTATGAGTCTGAAGTTCCTGGTTGGAAAACTACTGATAAGGCAATTGAAATATGGAACTATGCACAGAATATTCCGGCTGTTGTGAAAAATTGGCCAGCACCTCCGGATGGCAATCGCTGGGCTGAATTAAACGCTTTTGAAAATGGCATGTTGTATCAAGACGTGAAAACAACGCCTGGACAAACGATTTATTGGCGTTTATCCCATATGGGACGACAAGGTGTTGACACCATGCAGGTTCGTATTGGGGCAGCTACTAGCAATCCATACAGTACGGTGGTTCAAAAACAATTTTCTGATGGAAGAACTGCATGGGGAACTCATACAGGTTCTTATACTGTCCCAGCAGGCCAAACGACAACACGATTCGGTTTTGAAGCTGTAAGTACAGCGTCTGGAAATATAGGAGCCGGCAACTTTTTGGATGATATTTTCCTTGGAACAGAACCATGTGTGACTGCAAATAAGACAGTTTCACCACAGGGAGAGGTACAACCCGGGGATGAGCTTACATACGCGGTTCAAATCAAAAACGAAGGCGGAGACGTTGCTGCTGATGCAAGCTTTTCCGATGCAATTCCAGAGGGAACTGAATATGTTCCTGGATCATTAAAATTAATTAACGGTTCGACAACAAAGAATTTAACTGATGCATCCGATGGTGATGGAGGCAATTTCGATGGCAATAAAGTAAATATTACATTAGGAGATTTACCTAACACGAACAACTTGCCTAATGGGATGACTGTACAGTTTAAAGTGAAAGCCAAGACAGGTTATGTCGGTAAGGAAATTTCTAACAAAGCGCAAATAAACTATGACAGTTTATTAACGAATACAAGCAAAAAAACCGAATCAAACGAAGTAACAACTCCGGTTGTTTTTAAAGATCCTGTACTTGAATCAAAGAAAACCTCTGCTATTAAGGCAAAAGCGGAAGGAAACCAAGATGCAGATCACCCAGAAGTGGGAGATACCCTTCTTTACACGATTCAAACCCGAAATACTGTTGAAGACAGTCAAGTGAAAAACCTTGCCATTTCGGATACGGTGCCGGAAGGCTTAGACTATGTTCCGGGCTCACTAAAAGTAGACGGTGCCTCTGTCAGTGATGATCAGGATAACGACAAAGGACAATATACTGATGGCAAAGTGTCAGGACAGATTGGTAATGTAACCGATACTGAGTGGCACAATGTGACCTTTGAAGTGAAAGTGAAGCCTGGTCAGGCAGGAAAGGATATTATCAATACGGCAAGCATTTCAGGAGATAATATCCAAACACCGGATAAGCCAAATAATGAAGTTAAAGTTTATCCTAGGAACCCTGCTTTAGAATCAAAGAAAACAGCAGCAATTAAGGAAAAAGTGGAAGGAAACAAATATCCTGATCACCCAGAAGTAGGAGACACGCTTCTTTACACAATACAAACACGAAATACAGAAGAAGACAGTGAGGTAAAAGCTCTTACAATCTCAGATGCGATACCAGATGGATTGGAATATGTTCCAGGCACTCTGAAAGTAGACGGTACAGCAGTCAGCGATGACCAAGACGATGACAAAGGTGACGTAACAGATGGCAAAGTGTCAGGCCAAATTGGCGATGTGACTGATACAGAATGGCATAACGTTACCTTTGAGGTGAAAGTAAAAGCTGGTCAAGCTGGTGAAACGATTAAGAACACGGCTACCGTTTCTGGCAGTAACATCGAGACACCAGATAAGCCAAGCAATGATACTGAGATTTATCCAAGAAAGCCGGATGTAGAATCGAAGAAAACCGCAAGTCTTCAGGAAAAAGCAGAGGGCAATAAAGATGAGAAACATCCAGAAGTAGGAGATACCCTTCTTTATACAATCGAAACGAGAAACACAATCGAGGACAGTCTGCTGAAAGATCTCGTCATTTCAGATAAACTTCCGGATGGATTAGAATACGTTTCGGGTTCTTTAAAAGTAGACGGCACAGCAGTCAGCGACGCCCAAGATGATGATAAAGGCGATATGACAGACGGCAAAGTGTCAGGTCAAATTGGTGATGTGACTGATACAGAATGGCATACAGTTACATTTGAAGCGAAAGTGAAAGCTGGCCAAGCTGGCGAAACAATTCAAAATACGGCTAGTGTTACCGGCAGTAATCTCGAGACTCCGGATAAGCCGAATCATGAAGTCGCAATTTACCCTAGGAACCCTGACTTAGAGTCAAAGAAAACATCGAGTATTCAAGCAAAAGCAGAGGGCAATAAAGAAGAGAATCAGATACAAGTGGGAGATACCCTTCTTTATACAATCCAGACAAGAAACATAGTTGAGGATAGTCTGGTGAAAAACCTTGTCATCTCAGATGAACTTCCAGAGGGACTAGAATATGTTTCTGGAACTCTAAAAGTAGACAATAAAGCCGTCAGCGACGCCCAAGATGATGATAAAGGTAATATGACAGACGGCAAAGTGTCGGGTCAAATTGGTGATGTGACTGATACAGAATGGCATACTGTTACCTTTGAAGTGAAAGTGAAAGCTGGGCAAACTGATCAGAAAATTGTGAATACTGCCAGCGTCACAGGTGACAATGTTGATAAACCAGACAAACCAAGCCATGAAGTTAAAGTTTCTCCAAGAAATCCAGTGTTAGAGTCAGAAAAGACAGCAAAGAATCTGGATTCCGATAAAGAGAAGTATGAAGTAGGAGATACGGTTGTTTACACGATCAAAACAAGAAATACAGTTAAGGACAGTAAAGTAACTGATCTTGTCATCACAGATAAACTGCCGGCAGGCTTAGAATATGTTCCTGGCACACTAAAAGTAGATAATAAAGAAGTCAGTGATGCCCGTGATGATGATAAAGGTGACGTGACAGACGGCAAAGTATCAAGCCAGTTTGGCGATGTGACTGATACGGAATGGCATACTGTTACCTTTGAAGCGAAAGTAAAATCAGGTCAAGCAGACAAAAATATTGTCAATACGGCTAGCATTAGCGGTGACAATACTGATAAACCGGATACACCAAGCCAAGAGGTCAAGGTTTCTCCGAAAGATCCAGTTTTGAAATCAGAAAAGTCAGTAAAAAATCTCGATTCAGATAAAGGTAAATATGAAGCGGGAGATACGGTTGTTTACACGATCAAAACAAGAAATACAGTAGCAGACAGTAAAGTAACTGATCTTGTTATCTCAGATAAACTTCCAGCCGGATTGAAGTATGTCGAAGGCAGCTTGAAAGCGAGTAACGGTGGAGAAGCAACCATCAAGGACGGCAAAATCACAGCTAACTTTGGTGACGTGACTGATACTGAGTGGCGTACTGTGACATTCCAAGCGAAAATTGAGTCCGGATATGCGGAAAAAACGATTAAAAACGTGGCAACCGTTGACGGCGGCAACATCGACACACCAGATAAACCAGGAACAGACATCAAAGTTGACCCGAAAGATCCTAAGCTGGAATCAAAGAAAACAGCCTCCATTAAGGAAATAGCTGATGGAAATAAAGATGAGGACCATCCGGAATCTGGCGACACGCTTCTTTACACAATTCAAACCCGGAACACGGTTGATGACAGCCTTGTCAAAAATCTTGTCATCTCGGATTCTCTTCCGGAAGGATTAGAATATGTTGCAGGGACATTGAAAGTGGATGGTACAGCAGTAAGTGATGATCAAGACGATGATCATGGATATTATGCCGACGGTAAGACGTCAGGAGAGTTTGGCAATGTGACCGATACGAAATGGCACTCTGTAACATTTGAAGCAAAAGTGAAGTCTGGTCAAGCAGGTAAAGATATCGTTAACACTGCAAACATCAGCAGTGACAATATCAAGACCCCTGACAAACCGAGCCATGAAGTGAAGGTATATCCGCGAAATCCTGTTTTAGAATCTGAAAAAACAGTGAAGAACTTGGATGCAGATAAGGAAAAGTATGAAGCAGGGGATACGGTAGTCTACACCATTAAAACCCGAAATACAGTATCCGACGGTAAAGTAGAAAATCTGGTGATTTCAGATGATCTTCCAGCAGGATTGAAGTATGTCGAGGGCAGCTTGAAAGCGAGCAACGGCGGAGAAGCAACGTTCAAGGATGGCAAGGTTACTGCTAACTTTGGCGATGTCACTGACACTGAGTGGCGGACTGTAACATTCCAAGCAAAAATCGAGTCGGGATTTGCAGGCAAAACGATTACAAACGTGGCAACTGTAAATGGCAGCGGTATTGATAATCCTGATAAGCCAAAAGCAGAAATGAATGTTGTATCGAAAGGCTCTGAGAAACCAAATGAACCTGCTAAGCCAAGCAAACCAACGCCAGAAAAAACAGGTGAAAAGACCAATGCCGGAAAAGAGCTTCCAGATACGGCGACAAATCATTATAATATTCTTCTTTTTGGTTTTGGATTATTGTTAATTGGATCTGCCCTCTGGTATTTTAGAAGGAAAAGAAATGCCTAAATGCAAATCATAAAAAAAGCGTTTCCTTTGTTCATCATAGCTGCCGGACTCATTTTCATAGGGTATGGGGGCTGGAAAGTGGTGGATACCAATCAAAAGACAGCTGAAGCTTTAGAAGAAGCCAAGCTGGAAGCAGGGCATCCTGAAACCAAAAAAAGCAAGGAGAAGGACACTTTTAAACCCAAGGTCGGGGAAGCTGTCGGTGTTCTTGAGATTCCTAAAATAAACGCAGAACTTCCGATTGTAGAGGGTACAGACGCAGATGATTTGGAAAAGGGCGTCGGGCACTACAAGGAAAGTTATTATCCAAATGAAAACGGACAAATTGTGTTATCGGGACATCGGGATACCGTCTTTCGCCGGACAGGGGAACTAAAAAAAGGTGATCAATTAAAGATTCTGCTGCCATATGGAAGTTTTCAGTATAAGATTGAGAATATGAAAATTGTCGATAAAAATGATACTTCCATTATTACGCTGCAGCATAACAAAGAGGAGCTCATTCTAACTACGTGTTATCCATTTTCGTATATCGGCAATGCACCGAAACGATATATTATTTATGGAAAACGGATTTGAGAAAATCTGGAATATCAAAGATTAGGCTGACGAAAATTGTTCGTCAGCCTTTTTATCATTAGGCAGTGTATAGCAAAAGTCTCTCCGATAAATGAAGACAAAAGCCTGTCGCAACGAGCTAATGTAACATATGGAATGATTTTTGAGTGTCAAAAATAAAGAGGGCTAGAACACCATATTGCGATTGGGGTGAATGTCCTCATAAAGCCAAGAAAGATGATTTGAGTCAAGTTTAACAAATAATGCTGTCAATATTAATTTGCAGTTATTTCCGACTCTTGATATAATAAAGAAGAATTATTTTTGTTCGGTGTAAAGGATAGTATGAAGATTGACTTTTCGTCTTGATGTTACTTGGGCAAGGATAGTAACACAATGTGTGGTTACACACTAGGAGGCAACAAAAATGGAACAAGGTACAGTTAAATGGTTTAATGCAGAAAAAGGTTTTGGCTTTATCGAACGCGATAATGGAGACGACGTATTCGTACACTTTTCTGCAATCCAAAGTGACGGATTCAAATCTTTAGACGAAGGTCAAAAAGTAACTTTTGACGTTGAGCAAGGTGCTCGTGGAGCTCAAGCTGCTAACGTTCAAAAAGCTTAATCTTCAATCGTTTATACAAACAGGCTCTTTATAGAGGGCCTGTTTTTTTTATGTTCTCTGTAAAATAATCAATAAAAAACCTGCTCAACGTTCGAGTAGGAGATGGTACAAGGTAATAGAAGAGGTAAAACTTCAAAGTTGAAGAAATAGGGGGAAAGAAACCAAAAGCAAACTATATAAAATAGTTTGCTTTTTTGGGGTTATGAATTCACTTGTTTTTCTTTCTCTTTAATCACTAATAAAACACCGCTAAGAATTAAAAACGAACCTATCCAAAATGTCCCGCCTATTTGTTCTCCCAGCAGAAGCCACCCAAGTAATGTTCCAACCAGAGGCTGAAAAAAGAAAAAGAGGCCTCCACTTGAAGCGTTTAATAATTGTAACCCGCGATTCCACAATAAAAAGGCACAAGCTGTTGAAACAATTCCCAAATACAGAAGACCACCTAGAATTTTAGGGTCAAGCAGCTGGGATGTGAAAATCGTGCTAGGTTTTACAAAAGGAGTTAGCGCCACAATGGCAACAAAAGTTGAATACGTTGTAACAAGTATAGGTGAATAACTGCTTGGAACGCGTTTGATCAGCACTGACATAAGTGCCCATGTAAGTGCTGCAACAAGCAGAGAAATACCGCCAAGCTGATGAGATGTATCAATATGTCCGTTTCCCACAATACATAATACACCTATGGTCGCTAAAATAATTGAGATTCCTTTTTTGATAGTCAATGGTTCCTTGAGTAATAGACGAGCGAATATAACCATAAACGCTGGTGTTGAAGACGTAATAATTGCTCCCATTTGTGCTGAAGACAACATCGTTCCATATTCTTGTGTAACAATTGAAATCGTGTTGCCAACAATTCCAATGGCAATTATTAATAAAAGGTCGCGTTTATGAATTTTCCAAGATTGTCTCTTTATGAAACCAATGATAAGAAGTGCAAGGATGGCGATGACGTACCTCATCCAAACCAATTCAAAAGGCGGAATCACTGCGACAACAACCTTAACCACAACATACATGCCACCCCAGATACTAGCGGCTAAAGCTAAATATATAGAACCTAACAAGGTATTTTTCATTTTTTTGTTCCCTCCGTATTTAAAATTAGGTCATTACATGCCCTAACGGAGAGAAGTAGTCACTTTACTCCATTAAGGGCGGAGAAGTGCTACTGGAACATCATTTTCAAATAGTGGAGCTAAAAACATGTTGATATCACCTCGATTTTTAAGTTGTTTCTCATTATACAATGCCGTTTTTAAAACCGTAAACACTTTAAAGGGTACCATTAACAGGAACCCCATTTCTAAACTTTATAAATTAATGCTTCGTATGAATTTTTTTGTATGTTAATGGTGTCATTTTCATCGCTTGTTGAAATTTACTTATGAAATAACTGGTACTGTTAAATCCAACTTGATAAGACACTTCTGTCACATTGGAGTCAGGGTGCTGGAGTAATAATAAGCTTTTTTGAATTCGATAATCCATTACATAACGTAATGGCGTTTGATTCAGCATTCGTTTAAAATAACGGCAGCATTCAGAACGGCTCAGTTGGCCAGCTTTTGCGATATCCTCTAATGTAATTTTTTCAGCATAATGGAGATGGATCCAATTTAACATTTGTTTCATTCGATGGCTTTTTATCATTTCAGATTGATCGTACTCCAATTGAAAGCCATTAATGACCAGGTTTTTCCACATTAACGTTAATTGCATGGTAATGTCAATCTCATAAAGTGATGTCTTTTGTTGAATCAATTGATTTATTTTTTTTACAGCTTCAAGAATGTTTTTTGCCCAATGTTGATTTCCGTCCAAATATAAATAGGATAAATTGGTTGAAAACATATAGGGCTGAACATAGCTTGAATAAAGTTCTTGAGATAAAACGAAATGGGGTGACACATTTAAGCAAATATACGTACAATCCGAGCCATCCTTTTCTTCTGCCATGTGCAGGCAGCCACTATTGATAAATAATCCATCCCCTTCTTTAACCACTATTTTTTCTTCATTTATTTGAAAGACAGCTATCCCTTTTAGTACCAAAACAAATTGAATTTCATCATGCCAATGAAGCGGAATATAGCCATTTATATTTTGATTGATCCTTGTCTCGTAACAGGCAACCGGTAATTCTACCGTCCGGTGCTCTGTTAATTCTTTTAAATTTTGATCGATCACAAAATTCTTCATTTGGACATCCCCACCTCAATATATTTATATTTTTTTATTATATTTGAGTATTTTTTATAAAGGTATGCATTTATCATAACACTATTATTATATTTATTAGTGAGGAGTCATGTATGAATACTTCCAAAAGAGGAATGGGATTGTTCTATGTTATAACAGGGGCTACATGTTGGGGAATTGGAGGCACGGTAGCTAAAAAACTTTTTCAAGACTATCAAATTGATGTCAATTGGCTTGTAACGACACGTTTGCTTACGGCTGGAATGCTACTTTTAATGCTTCAATTGTTCAGAAAGGACCGGTCTCAGGTTATTGGGGTTTGGAAAAACAAAGCGTCAGCTGGTCAGCTTCTTATTTTCGGCTTATTGGGAATGCTTGCTGTGCAGTACACATATATGGCATCCATTCAACACGGGAATGCTGCCGTTGCTACATTATTGCAATATTTATCCCCAGTAATCGTTATTATCTACTCGCTTGTGCGAAAACAAACTGTTCTTACTAAACAAGATAGCATTACTGTTGTACTTGCTTTAGCGGGTTGCTTCTTTTTGTTAACAAATGGGTCAACGTCTCAACTTTCAGTGCCGGCAGCTGCAGTAGTATGGGGAGTTTTATCAGGGTTCGCGGCAGCTTTTTATACTTTATATGCCGTTGGTTTATTACATAAATTTGATTCTCTTGTTGTAGTGGGGTGGGCAATGATGATCGGCGGTGTTGCATTGAGCTTTATCCACCCGCCATGGCAGCTGGATTTTCAGCGTTTACCCGTTGAAGCGTATGCATATATCTTATTCGTGATATTATTTGGAACAATGATTGCGTTTTGGTTCTTCATAAAAAGCTTGGAAAGCCTTTCTCCCAAAGAAACAAGCCTGCTTGGCAGTCTAGAGCCTCTATCAGCAGTTGTAACAACTGTCGTTTGGTTAAAAGCGCCATTTGGTTTTTTTCAATGGGTCGGTGCTTTCTGTATTATTGGGATAACTTTAATATTGGCTTTAAATAAAGAGACTTCTATGCAGAGTAAAAAGTCGATATGAAAGATTAGGAATCATGCAAATCGGGATATATAAGGGCTTGAACGGTCCAGCAATGAAAAACACTGGTGGAGTTTGAGCCCTCTCGGCTGCATCAGGGATACCAAGGGGATTGCCGCCCTTGGTATGATTTCTTCAAGAACCTTCAATGCCTCTTCCCTGATCGAAAACCGTATTATTTTTTTGCAATTGGTATCCAAATTTCACTTTTAAATGATGGTGATGTTACATCCTTATGCTCATTCCACAGTATTTCCGGGCCTTCTATTTGTTCGTAATTTGACGATGGAAACCATTCGGAATAAATGCGTCCCCACACTTCTTGCAGTGTATCCGGAAATGATCCGATGGCTTCGAATACCGCCCATGTTGAGGCAGGAACTTCTAGCTGTGAAAGGTGATTTGGACACTGCTTTGTTGTAGCTGCACCAATATAATGATCAAGTTCTCCTTTTTCCTCCGCCCGACCTTCAGAAAAATTTGTGGATGCGCTAATGAGCCCTAATGGTGCTACATTAGAAATCGCTTTTAGTTCACTTATTGCTTCTTCATCTAATCTTTCCCACATAGCTGCAATTTCCGGGTGAATTCCTTTGAAAATAATAGGAACTCTTTTTGTAATCCCAACAATGCGAAATGCCTCTTTTTCTTCAATGCGATAGTTCATTTCACTTCCTCCTTTGATTGATAATTGGAAGGTCATTTTTGGATAAGCTTTAAGCGAATGGCCATTAAGCCTGGCTTTTGATGGGTTTACGCCATGTAAGTTTTGGAATGCCCGTGTAAAAGAATCTGGTGAGTTATAACCGTACTTGATTGCGATATCAATCACTTTTGCATGGCTGTCTTTCAGTTCAAAAGCTGCAAGAGTAAGTCGTCTGCGACGAATATATTCCGATAATGAAATACCTGCAAGGAAGGAAAACATCCTTTTAAAATGATATTCAGAGCAGAAAGCAAGCTTTGCTGCTTCTTTAAAATCAATATCATGAGTGAGGTTTTCTTCAATATACTGTAATGCCCTGTTCATACTTTTAAGCAAATCCATTTATTTGGCCTCCTTTAACCAAAGAATAACAGGAGTGAAATGTATCTATCCGACATTCTATGCACAGTTTTGCAGGATGACTTATATGAAATAAAGTAAGTGATTCACTTGTATTTGTACAGGTTTTATTGAAGCATGCTGTTCACAAAAGGCATCAATAAAAGAAAGTTATAATTGTCTTATAAGCAGCACATTCCTATAATTGAGGGAAAAAGGATGCGAATCATGCCTATCAATTCTTTTGAAAACTATCCGATGAGCTGGAAGCCATCGATTGATAAAGCTGAAAAGCCTATTTATAAAGCAATTGCAGGGCAATTGGAACAGGATATTATAAACGGAGTATTATTACCTGGAACAAAACTTCCTCCGCAGCGAGAATTGGCCGATTATTTAGATTTAAATGTGAGTACGATTTCCAAAGCGTTTAAAGTGTGTGAGTTAAAGGGGCTGCTGAGTGCGACTGTAGGGAGCGGCACATTTGTATCGTATGATGCGTTATCGAATGCGTATTTACTTGAGGATACAAAGCCGACACATTTAATTGAAATGGGAGCAATACTTCCAGATCACGCTTCATATGAGCCCTTGTTACACCAGCTGAAAAACATGGTTCAGGAGGAGGATTATGAAAAATGGTTTAGCTACGGCCGGGCAGGTGAAAGCCTTTGGCAAAAAGATGCAGCTGTAAAGCTCATCCAAAGAGGCGGATTTGAAACATCCGTTGATCACATTTTATTTGCAAATGGAGGGCAAAATGCGATTGCTGCAACATTGGCGAGTCTTTGTAAGCCTGGAGACCGCATCGGTGTTGACCATCATACGTACCCTGGCTTAAAAACTGTTGCATCATTGCTTAGTGTGCAAATTGTACCGATAAAATCAGAAAACGATGAAATGAGTCCGGAGTCACTTGAATATGCGTGTAAAAACGAAAATATTAAAGGTTTGTATTTAATCCCGGATTATCATAATCCGACGACTTCCTTTATGTCTGTTGAGAATCGAAGAATGGTTGCAGATATTGCAAAGAAATATAATCTGTTTGTTATTGAAGATGCATCGTACCATCTTCTTAACAAACATCCGCTTCCGGCACTCGCTTCATTCGCACCGCAACAGGTTATTCATATTGCAAGTTTATCAAAATCGTTAGCGCCAGGCCTGCGTTTGGCTTATGTAGCAGTGCCGAGACAATATAAGGAGCCAATATCAAAGGCGCTTTATAATTTTAATATAACCGTTTCCCCGCTATTAGCTGAACTTACTGCTCGCACGATTGTATCAAATCAATTTGAAGTCTTAATTGAGCGTCATCGTGAACAAACCATTCGCAGAAATCAACTCGTAAACCGATATGTTGCGGGATATACATGTTTAGGCATTGAAACAGGCATTTTTCGTTGGTTGTTGTTACCGGGTAAAATGACTGGTGCCGAATTTGAAGAGTTGGCTGCGCGACATGGCGTGCAAGTGTATGCGGCTGAACGCTTTGTAGTGGGAAATAGTTGTCCTGAAAGAGCTGTAAGGATTTCTGTCTGTGCACCGAAAACACTTGAAGAGCTTGAGCAAGGATTAATGATCTTAAAACGTTTGCTAGACGGTCTTACCTAATATTGTTTGCCATACAATTATGACATTGTATGGCTTTTTTGTGCATGTTATGATGATCCACATCTAGAGGAAGGTTTATATAAATTTAGGCTTTTAGAAAGGAAGGTCAGAATATGGCAGACAAGGACAGCGTAAAAGCAATAGACGTCCATACAGCTTCGTTACAAAGCTACATCAATTCCCCAGAAAAACAAAAATCGTTATACAAGCGTACATTATTCGTTGTGAGTATCTCACAAATTTTTGGCGGTGCGGGGCTGGCGGCAGGGGTGACTGTCGGTGCGCTTATTGCACAGCAAATGCTAGGCACCGATGCGTTTGCGGGTCTGCCTTCTGCTTTATTTACTTTAGGGTCAGCAGGATCCGCATTCATTGTTGGCAGGCTTTCTCAACGTTACGGCCGTCGCACAGGTCTTTCAGCTGGCTTTATGATTGGCGGACTTGGAGCAATAGGAGTGTTGATGGCAGCAATTTTAAATAGTATTTTCTTGTTATTTGCTTCATTGCTTATTTATGGTGCAGGAACAGCCACAAATTTACAAGCCCGTTATGCAGGCACAGACTTAGCAAATCATAAGCAGCGAGCGACAGCTGTTAGTATGACAATGGTTTTTACTACATTTGGTGCAGTGGCGGGTCCAAGTTTAGTGAATGTGATGGGTGATTTTGCTCTTTCTATTGGTGTTCCTTCACTTGCTGGTCCGTTCATTTTAGCCGCAGCAGCATATATGTTAGCAGGTGCAGTCCTTTTCATCATGCTTCGTCCAGATCCTTTAGTTATAGCAAGAACAATAGAAGCGGCAAATGTAGAGCCTGGTAATAAAGGACATGTGGCGGCTGCTGAGCATACAGAAAACAAAAAAGGCATCATCGTTGGGGCAACCGTTATGATTCTTACTCAAATTGTAATGGTGGCTATTATGACAATGACACCGGTTCATATGAGTCATCATGGGCATAGTTTGGGTGCTGTCGGTCTTGTTATTGGTTTTCATATAGGTGCTATGTATCTCCCTTCACTGGTTACAGGTGCCCTTGTTGATAAGCTGGGACGTACTGCGATGGCGATTGCTTCTGGAACGACGCTTCTTCTGTCAGGTGTAATAGCAGCATTTGCTCCAGGTGATTCTATGGTTTTTCTCGTCATTGCTCTTTCTTTACTTGGATTAGGGTGGAATTTTGGTTTGATAAGCGGGACTGCCCTTATTGTAGATTCAACTGATACTGCCACACGAGCTAAAACACAGGGGACAGTGGATGTTCTGATTGCCTTGTCAGGAGCTGCTGGCGGAGCATTATCTGGAATGATTGTGGCAGGTTCAAGTTTCCTCGCATTATCACTTACTGGAGGGATTTTGTCCTTATTACTCATTCCGGTGGTGGTATGGTCTAGGGCTGCTAAGGTGTAGGATTGTTTAAATTCCATTAATTTGTTATATTGTTAGATAAAGGTTTGTGAGTCGTTTAATATTCTAACCAAATATGAGTTAAATAAGCCATTTTGCTAAATATGACTTATCGCTGTGACATATGAATGCATACCTTTCATTAGGTAACATAAAATGGTAATCAGCGTTAAAAAAAGGCCGGAATACTCGCTTTAGGTGAAGGAGTCATAACGTTGTTAAAAAGAATTTCTCTTGTTTTTGTTACATTAATGATGTCCATCGTTGCGGTTTTAGTGGCTGCCAAAGATTCCCCTGGAGATCACGTCGTTTCATTTGAGCAGCCTATTATCTTATTGATCTCAATTGGGATCGTTGTATTTTTATTTATCCCGCCATTAGCCATGTCTTTTTTCGATAACGGGGTTGTAAGAATCATATCAGGGGTATACCAATGTTTTATCGTTTTCACTTTTCTGGGGCTCATTCCAATTGGATTTCTTATTCCCAATGGTTTTTGGACAATTATGGTTTCTATTGCAGGCACTTTAGTCAGTATAGCTAGTGTTGCAGTGACTTTATGTATTGGGAACAAAACAAGGTGAGAAGGCTATATGGGCCTTCTCTTTTTATGTTGTTGCATCATCTCCACTTTCAGCTTAATCTATTACATAATAAGAGCAGGAACATATAGAAGAATAAAATAAACACCGAGATGTCAAAAACACGAGGGACCAATTAGCCTTAACTAAAAATGCCTGGAAAGAGGGGAATTCCTTCATGACAAATAGCAGAACGAATCCGAAGGTTGATGATTTTTTAGATAAAGCGAAAAAGTGGAAGGAAGAATTTGAGAAGTTGAGAACCATCATTCTTGACTGTGAGCTGACTGAAGATTTTAAGTGGATGCATCCTTGTTACACATACAATAATAAAAATGTCGTTTTAATACACGGGTTTAAAGAATATTGTGCGCTTCTGTTTCACAAAGGTGCCTTATTACAGGATGCCCACGGAATTCTCATTCGACAAACGGAGAATGTACAGGCGGCGCGCCAGATTCGGTTTACCAATGTTCAGGAAATAAATGAGATGGAAACCATTTTGAAAGCCTATATTCAAGAAGCCATTGAAGTTGAAAAAGTGGGTTTGAAGGTGGAAGTTAACAACAATATTGAATTGAACATTCCTGAAGAACTTCAAAATAAATTCGATGAAATCCCTGAATTGAAAACTGCTTTTGAAGCATTGACCCCGGGACGGCAAAGAGCATACACTCTTTATTTTTCTCAAGCTAAACAATCCAAAACCCGAGAATCAAGAGTTGAAAAATATGTGCAAAAAATTCTCGATGGAAAGGGATTAAAGGATTAGGAATGATCTATTCGAACGACGATAAACAGTGACTATATAGGCAAACGCAGCTTAATAGGATAGTTTCTATAGAAGAAAAACAAGCATAGTAAGATGCTTGTTTTTTCTTATCTGCCCATTATGAATTAGTCAGGTGCAGGCAAACGTAAACTGTTTAATGAATCATCATGATAGTAATGAGCCGCTTGATTTTTTCATCATCGCCTGTATCAACGTACACTTTTTTTGTGTTTTTTATGATACTCTCAGTCACTTCCCGCATGACGCCTTTTTCGAGATTATCAGCGGAATCCCAGCGTAAAGGCACATTGTATACATGAATCGTGCCATCCCCATTACCATGATAAGTGACTGATCCATCCACTAAACGAGAACCTGCTAACTGGGTCACATCTTCTGGATAGCTAGCACTTGTATAATCATTAGGGTTAATTGGCTCACCAGCTGAAATATGCCGAACATGTAATTCATCTATCTCTTGATTGGGTCCAAGTTGAAGCCAAACTCTGGCATATTCGATTTTCTCAGAAGAGTATGCTGCCAATACATTGTCTTCTTTGCTTTTCTCTTCTTCTGAAGTGGTCTCATTTGAAGCTTTTGTTGCGGGTTCTTCTGATCCTGTTGTTGGCTCTGCTTCATCCTTGCGTATTTTGGTGCTGTCTTCAGTCTCAGTGTGTTTTTCGTCAGATTGTACAGCAGAAGCTTGATTTGAAGGTTGTTGTGCTTCTTCATCCTTACTGCCCGTACATCCAGCAAGTAAAATCATGAGCAGCAGGGCAGTATTGCAATAACAAATCTTTCTGTGTTTCTTCATTCTTTCATTCCTCTCCATTAACTCAGGCCAGCTTCCTATATAAATTGATGTATCTAAATATTACCATGGAATAGATAGGATGTTATTGAAAACGGTTTAAGAAGAGGAAACAATCTTAAATAGCATCGCCAAAACTTAAGAATTCTTAAGAAGTTTTGCCCCTTTTTCTTCAGGTTTTGAATGTAGAGTGGGATATAAATGCAAAACAAATACGATATGCCTTATCCGCCTCGACCGCATACAAAATACCAAGGGTTGCTGGCCCTTGGTATTTTTATGCCTTCATGCATTTTTGAAGTTTATGCTTAAAGGTCTGCCTTTACTTTGCAAATCGCCGAGCAGCAGCAACGCACATGATAACGGCGATATTTACTGCTACGAGTGTCCAGCCCACTTTCTCGTGCAGAATCACTGAGGCAAGCAGCAATCCAAAAAAAGGCTGGAGAAGCTGGAGCTGCCCAACCGCCGCAATCCCCCCTTGGGCAAGACCTCGATACCAGAACACGAAGCCGATCAGCATGCTGAATAAGGATACATATGCAAGACTGAGCAGCGCGGGAACGCCGATGCCCGACCAGGAATCCGGTGTAAAAAAGAACGACAATGGCAGCATAAGAGGAAGCGACAGGACGAGTGCCCATGAGATCACCTGCCAATTCCCAAGACGCCGTGAAAGCTTGGCCCCTTCTGCATAACCAAGACCGCATACAACGATGGAAGCCAGCATGTACACATCGCCAAGCGGAGATGAACCTCCCCCTTGAATCAGGGCGAAACCTGCTACCAGCAAGCTGCCGGCAGCTGAGAAAATCCAGAAGACGGGCCGAGGGCGTTCACCCCCGCGCAGTACGCCGAAAACCGCCGTTGCGAGTGGAAGGAGTCCAATGAAGACAATGGCGTGTGCGGATGTGACATGCTGAAGCGCTAAAGCTGTCAGCAACGGGAAACCAATCACTACGCCGAACGCGACCACTAACAATGAAATGAGGTCTCTTTTGGCAGGATGCTGCTGCCGGAAGATGAGAAGGAGACCTCCCGCCAGTACACCAGCTATCGCAGCACGGCAAACGGTGAGAAATAACGGATCGAAGTCTAACACAGCCATACGGGTCGCAGGCAGCGAGCCGCTGAAAATGAGTACGCCTATAAAACCATTTATCCAGCCATTTGTTGTTTTGTTCATTATAATCACTCCACATATGTTTCTTGTTCATTGTCTGTATTTTCTTAACAAAGCCGGTAGCTAAGGATTACAATGACTATAAACTGGAATTGGCCTTTTTTAAACGGCCAGTTTTCATAAAAAAATGCATACCAGTTAGGAGAACAACGTGCAAATGGATATCACGCCTTTTTTGAATAGAAATCTGGATAGTCCGCTTTATCAACAGCTTTATCGGTATTTTAAAGAAAATATGCATCAGGGCCGTATTCAAAAAGGAATGAAGCTTCCTTCAAAAAGGCTCCTGGCGAATCAGCTTTCCATCAGTCAAACGACTGTAGAACGTGCCTATGAACAGCTTGCTGCTGAGGGTTATATAGTGAGCAAGCCAAGAAGCGGGTGGTTTGCTGATTATCATAATTCTGATTTTGCCTATGGCAGAATGCCAAGCGCAGCACCCATTCAACAAGAAACAGAAGAAAGCAAACAATGGATTGATTTTCACTATGGAAATGTAGATTCTTCTTACTTCCCTTTTTCCGCATGGAGAAAAAGCATGGTCAATAGTTTGGACCGATATGGACACGAGCTTTATCGGCCTGGACATGTGTTAGGAGAGTTTGAGCTGAGAACACTCATTGCAGAGTACCTGTATCAATCTCGGGGAGTTCATTGTGCCCCTGAACAAGTGATTATAGGTGCCGGGAACCCTATTCTTCTGCAAATCTTGTGCCAAGTTTTTGAGCCGAATATTTCTATAGGATATGAGGACCCTGGTTATCCAAGAGCACGCAAGATTTTTGAAGCCAATCGCATGAAGATTGTTCCAATACCAGTCGATGATGAAGGAATCTGTATAAAGAAGATCAAAGAACAGCAGCCAAATCTTGTATATGTCACACCTTCCCATCAATTTACGCTGGGAACAATCATGACGATCAATAGAAGAATTCAGCTCCTCAAATGGGCGGCTGAAAATCAATCCTTTATCATAGAGGATGACTATGACGGGGAATTTAGGTACACAGGACAGCCGGTTCCTTCTCTGCAGGGGCTTGATCAGCATAACCGCGTCATTTATATGGGCACTTTTTCTAAGTCTCTTTTACCCTCGCTGCGTATCAGTTATATGATTCTTCCTTCGCCTCTTTTAAAAAAGGGCCATGAAATCACGTCCTTATATAAGCAAACGGTGTCCTGCCACAGTCAGCTAACGCTAGCTGAATTTATAAAAAATGGAGAGTGGCAAAAACACATCAACAGAATGAGAAAACTTTACCGTAAAAAAAGAGCCATTGTATTAGAGGCAGTGCAAAGGGAGTTAGGAGAGCATGTCAGGATTCGCGGAGAAAACTCTGGACTTCGTATCTTACTTGACGTTTATTTGCCATTTGGTGAAAAAGAGTTAATTGAGAAGGCGAAAAAACATGGCGTAAAAGTTTATCCTGTTTCTCCTTCTTATCAACATCATCCTCCTGTAAAAAGGATCTCACTTGGATTTGCAGGGGTGTCTGAATCAGACATAAGAGAAGGCATAAAAAAACTCAAACTCGCTTGGGAGATATGAGGGAGCTTTCAGTTTTGCGAAAAACCCAAGTGACGATTAAGTGTTGAGAGCTGTTCAGTTTCCAGTCTATGATAAGCCTTGCGTCATTCCATTCTCTTAAACGAAAACCAGAGTTTTTGATTTGCTCATCACAGTGCTAAACTAAACATAGATAATGAAAAAATAGAGGTGTAAGAATGAAGTTAGATGAGTTTACAATTGGCCAGATTTTCAAAACGAAATCATTAAAAGTAACAAAAGATGATATTATGCGGTTTGCGGGTGAATTTGACCCTCAGTATATGCATGTAGATGAAGAAAAAGCGAATAAAGGCAGATTTAATGGAATTATCGCTTCGGGCATACAAACACTGGCCATATCTTTTAAACTTTGGATTGAAGAAGGCTTCTATGGAGACGATATTATAGCCGGAACAGAGATGAATCATATGACATTCATAAAACCCGTATATCCGGATGATGAATTGTTTACAATTGTTGAGGTTATTGATAAGCAGCCAAAGAGAAATGAATTGGGAATTCTTACTGTATTATTATCTACTTATAATCAAAAAGAAGAAAAAGTATTTGAAGGTGAATTATCCGTATTGATAAAACGATAACTCAGAAAGCCCGCTTTCCTAAAGCAGGCGAAAGATTTTAGCAAGTTTCTTTTGAAAAATAAGAGGTTAAAACATCATAAACAATAGGCAAAGAAGTAAATCCCTCATCTTCTAGAAAATGACCTCCGTGCTGAACTTCATATAACGCAGCGTCAATTTGTTGTACCAGATCCTTGCTGAATGAAAAAGGCACAATTTGGTCGTCCTTAGAAGCAATGACAGCACGGTGCTTCGCGGACTCGATGATTTTTTGATGATCAAACGATCCCTGTGTAAATTCATCTAGCATCTGTAAAGTGGGCAACGATTTGGCAAAGCCGGAAACAAGGATGATTCCGCCAAGCTGTTTTCGTAATTGAATATGTTCTAAAAATCTCAAAATGGCGGGGCACCCTAAGCTGTGCGCAACCAAATACGTATTTTCGTGTAAAGTGTGCTGATATAAAGAGAGTGTATCCAGCCAATCCTCAAGTTTTGGCTGGAGCGGATTAGGCATGTTTAAAATGTCTGCTTGGACCCCATCCGCGAGCAGACGTTTTTTCAGCCAAGGGAACCAATGATTTGTTGAGGAGGCTCTGTAGCCATGAATGATATAGACTTGTTTTGTCATTTTTTCCTCCTAAGAAATATTTTCATTCAGTATAAAATTCCTCTCATTGGGAAACAAGTACGCACTTTTTTGTAAGTAGCTTTTACGTATGAGGCATTCCTTGTGCCATTCCCCACTTACACATTTCATCTATAAGGGGATACAAAGACAGCCCTCTGTCAGATAACGAATACTCTACCTTCAGAGGTGTTTGAGAAACCTCAGACCGATGAATAAGGCTGTCAGTTTGCAGCTCTTTAAGCTGTGCGCTTAACATTTTATGGGTAATGGAGGGCATAGCCCTTTTCAGCTCGCCGTATCTCATCGTTTTTTCACACCCTAACTCATAGAGAATTCTCATTTTCCATTTTCCCCCTATAAGAGATAAGGTGTATTCAAACGGGGCTTGTTTACTGCGGCAAAGATTATTCATTGTCATTAACCCTCCTTTTTTAAGTATCATATCAGAATAAACCAGGATTTTCGGTGTTGAGGTTTGAAGGGCCTGGCGGGTAAATCTGAGGGGGCAAGTTCTCTCGGCCGCGTACATGAATGTTCTCATTCAAAGAGGGTTACCTTACTGTTAATTACTTTATTTTAAAAAACGCATGTTTTTAGCTGAAAATAACTATTATGGTATATTTAAATATAACGAAATATAAGAGAAATGAGGAATGGTATGAATACACCCAAAAAACATAAGAAATTTAAAGCGAAAATGATTTTCCAAATCATCATGGTTATCATTGGAGGAATCATAGCGGCATATGGACTAGAAACAGTACTCATTCCAAACAGTGTATCCGATGGAGGGGTGACGGGTCTTAGCATCGTTGGTTCACAGCTCTTCAACTTGCCGCTGGGGATTTTGATTGCGGTTATCAATATTCCATTTGTCTGGTTAGGATATAAGCAAATTGGGAAAAGCTTTGCATTATTATCAATTATCGGAATCATATCGCTTGCCGCGGGGACAAGCTTTTTCCACCACACACCCGCTATCATAGAAGGAGATACCTTGTTAATTACCGTTGTCGGCGGGATTATCCTTGGATTCGGAATGGGGCTGGCGCTGCGTAATGGCGGCGCATTAGATGGCATTGACATGCTTGCTGTGCTGCTATCCCGAAAACTGCCGTTTGGAACGAGCGATCTCATCCTATTCTTAAACCTTTTTGTGTTTATTTTTGTTTCCACAGTATTTGGCTTACAAGGGGCATTGCTTTCAGTCATTGCTTACTACATTGCATCCAAAGTGATTCATGTTGTTGAGGAAGGTTTAAGCGGGTCCAAAACCTTCCAAATCATTACAACAGAACCCGCATTAATGGTAGAGACAATACGTGAACAATTAGGCCGAAGCGCCACATATAAAGAAGCTTACGGGGGTTTTTCCCACGAGAAATTTAAAGAAATCACATGTGTCATCAACCGCTTAGAAGAGACCAAACTAAAGGAAATTATTAATGATATTGATAAAACTGCCTTTGTTACCGTGTATGATGTAGCTGAAGTGAAGGGCAGCAATTTTAGAAATCTCAATCATCATTAGAAAAAAGAATGACTTTAACTGACATGCCGCCGATAAATATAATCAAAAACACTTTTTGAGGGCTTGAGGGTGTAACCGTAAAGGTCTGAATTATAGAAATACCAAGGGTGTCAAAACCCTTGGTATTTTTTCTGCCAAAAATAAGCCATTTTGGTGAAAGATTATTTCTCTGTGGCGAAATAAAGCGAAGCGATGACCGGAAAAGCGATACCAATCCATAATGCTGTACTCCACCCGCCTGTGGCATATGCCCATCCTCCAATAGATGACCCTATAGCACCGCCTAGAAAGAAGATTGCCATGAATAATCCGTTTAATCGACTGCGAATTTCAGGCGCCAACGAAAAAATGGCACGTTGACTGAGCACAAGGTTTGCAGATACGCCCATATCTAACAGAATAGCGGCAGCCACTAGAACTGTTATGCCGAAGGGGGAGCTGCTCTGAATCATGAGCGGCAGTAATAAAGAGACAATGACAATACCGAGAGCGATTCCAGTGGCAATCCGGGTCAAGCCGCGATCAGCCAGACGGCCGCCTATTGGTGCAGCGACTGCACCCGCAATGCCTACCAATGCGTAGAGTGCTATTGCCTTCTGAGAAAAATGAAAAGCAGGACCGGACAATAATAAAGGAACAGTCGTCCAAAACAAGCTGAAAGCTCCAAATACAAATCCATGATAGATGGCACGGCGGCGTAAGACTGGAGTCGTGCGCAGCAGCTTCCACATTGAACCGAGTAATGCCGTATAGTTTGTTTTGGCTGTTGGTTTTCTGGCAGGAAGCACTTTTGATAATAAGATGGCCAGGGCAACACTTACCACGGCAGACAAAGCAAATATTGCATTCCACCCCCAAATATCAGCGACTAGACTGGATATCGGCCGAGAAAGCATAATACCGAGTAATAAGCCACTCATGACATTGCCAACAACCCGGCCTCGTGCAGCGTCTGATGCAAGGTATGATGCAAATGGAACAAGCACCTGGGCTGCGATTGACCCCAATCCGATGAAAAATGAAGCTGCTAAAAACAGTGCTCCATGCTTCACAAATGCTGTTAGTGTCAAAGCCGCTGCGCTTAGCAGGAGCGATGCAACGACAAGTTTTTTGTTTTCGATAATATCTCCTAAAGGGACAAGAAATAGTAAGCCGGCAACGTATCCGATTTGGGTTAGTGTGACAATCAATCCAGCACTGCTTGGAGAAAGTCCAATTGCCTTACTAATTAATCCGACCAAGGGTTGTGCATAGTAAAGATTAGCAACAATGATACCGCATGCCGTTGCGAGAAGAAGGGTTAAACTGGGCGAGATCTTCTGACCTGCTTGTTTGTTTCCATTAGCCATAAGAATGAACTCCTTTTTAAGTGGTTTTTGAGTGTAATCATGACTTCTCTCATGTTATTTTCTAAACTGAACGTTCAGTTTTGTTGATTAAGAAAAATAATATACTAAACGTTCAGTTTTGTAAATAGGCTTCTGTTTTCTTTTTTTATAAAGGTTAAGTATACTGAACGTATCGTTTATATTTTGGGAAGGAATGATTCATGTGCAGAGTAAACGAGGGCGGCCGCGTGATGAAGGAACGCATAAGGCGATTCTCTCTGCAGCCTATGACCTATTGCTGGAAAAAGGCTTCGATGCGGTGACAGTCGATAAAATTGCCGAGCGTGCGAAAGTGAGTAAAGCAACGATTTATAAATGGTGGTCTAACAAGGCTGCCGTTATCATGGACAGCTTTCTTTCGACCGCGACGGACAGGCTGCCTGTGCCTGATACAGGGTCGTCAGTACACGATATAGTAACCCACGCCACGAATTTAGCAAGGTTTTTGACAAGCAGGGAAGGAACCGTTATTAAGGAATTAATAGGTGCAGGGCAGTTGGATGAAAAATTGGCAGAAGAATATCGCACACGATTTTTCCAGCCTCGCCGCCTCCAAGCGAAAGGCCTTCTAGAAAAGGGAATTCAGAAAGGTGAATTGAGAGAGAATCTTGATATTGAAGTAAGTATAGATCTCATATACGGACCGATTTTCTATCGTCTGCTTATAACAGGGGACGAGGTGAATGACTCCTATGTGCATGATTTGGTGATGAATGCGTTTGAAGGAGTTCAAGCTACGTGAAAGATTTGGTACAGAAAGCCTTCAAAGAACAGGGAGAAATTAACGGCCATTTCGTAGATGTCATGGCAATGGAGAAAATACTTGCAGTATAAAACAGGCCTCTAAAGAGGCCTGTTTTTTTTATGACCGGATGCTCCGTCTATATTCAGCATTGGCTGAATGACCACTCCCTGCAACTTGAAATCGTCTCATTTTTATCATGATCTGGATCATGATTGAAAACAGCCGGTCCCATACAAATAAAATGGCATTCTTCAATGTCAAAATAATCAAATCTAATGTGTAATGAAGCAATGCAAAGGGTTTTCAGAAGGAGGTTGGTGTTAAGGAATCAAAAAGCCTTGATGTTCCAAATATAAGGGATTGTTTATATAAATAATAGTTTATATAATGGCGGAGGCGCTAAAAAAACGCGGGGAGAGACTCATGCTTTCGTTTAGACAAACAGAGCGCTGTATAAAGAAACGTAAAGGGGAATGTATAGACATTTGTTGCTTATATAACGAGTTGTGAAGGACGAGTGCATATGACTTTTGATGTTGCGGCGATGACTCGCTGTTTAAAAACACTTAGTGATCAAACAAATGATGAAATGATTTCTTGAACAAGAATATTGTGTCTGTCAATTGGTTGATATGTTCGAAATAAGCCAGCATTTGCGAAAATTAAAAAACGCAGGGTTTGTG
The DNA here is from genome assembly GCF_000259365.1 of Bacillus sp. JS. NCBI lineage: Bacteria > Bacillati > Bacillota > Bacilli > Caryophanales > Bacillaceae > Bacillus > Bacillus sp. JS. Next base: position 588,929 of record NC_017743.1, read on the forward strand.
AATGAGGACAGAAGAGGCCAAACATTGCAATTGATCTTACATCAAATCGATCAGGAGGATGAATTGTTAAACCACATCAAACAAAAGGAAACTCAAGCGTGTTGCCAGTAAGGAGGCATTAGATTGACATCAATGATTTTGGCCGTATTCATCTTTTTATTAACTCTAGTATTGGTCATATGGCAGCCGAAAAATTTATCAATAGGATGGTCAGCCTGTGGAGGCGCAGTTTTAGCTCTAGTAGCAGGTGTTGTCAATTTTCATGATGTGTTAACTGTGACAGGGATTGTTTGGAATGCGACATTGGCTTTTGTGGCTATCATACTGATATCGTTAATTCTTGATAATATCGGTTTCTTTGAATGGGCAGCGCTTCATATGGCTAAGGCTGCAAAAGGAAACGGTGTGCGGATGTTCGTTTATGTATCTATATTAGGAGCTATCGTCGCTGCGTTATTTGCAAATGACGGTGCCGCTCTTATATTGACACCAATTGTATTAGCGATGGTCAGAGCATTACATTTCAATGAAAAATTAGTTTTTCCTTTTATCATTGCCAGCGGATTTATTGCAGATACGACCTCGCTTCCATTAGTAGTGAGCAATTTGGTCAACATCGTTTCAGCGGATTATTTTCATATTACATTTATTGAATATGCATCCAGAATGATTGTCCCGAACTTGTTTTCACTGCTGGCGAGCATCATTGTGCTTTACCTTTTCTTTAGAAAAAGCATACCAAAACGTTATGATCTGTCTGAGGTGAAGAAACCTATTGAAGCGATTAAAGATCAAAACATGTTCAGACTATCGTGGTATATCTTGGGGCTCCTGGTGGTTGGATATTTTGTAAGTGAATTTTTATCTATCCCTGTATCAGTGGTAGCTGGCAGTATTGCAATCATTTTTTTAATCGCTGCGAAAAAGAGTCCGGCCGTCCATACAAAGAAAGTGGTGAAAGAAGCGCCATGGGCTATCGTATTCTTTTCAATTGGCATGTATGTTGTTGTATATGGTGTCCGAAATGCCGGATTAACTGATGTCCTTTCAGATGTCATTCAAGCCGCAGCTGATCACGGGATGTTTGCCGGGACAATTGGAATGGGCTTTATTGCGGCCATTCTTTCTTCCATTATGAATAACTTGCCGACTGTTATGATTGACGCATTGGCTATTGCCGGTACAGATACACATGGGATGATGAGAGAAGCGCTTATTTATGCAAATGTGATCGGTTCAGATTTAGGGCCTAAAATAACGCCGATTGGTTCCTTGGCGACATTGTTATGGCTTCATGTCCTTTCACAAAAAGGTATGAAGATTTCCTGGGGCACGTATTTTAAAACAGGAATTATCCTCACGATACCCACTTTATTGATCACACTTGTCGGCCTGTATATTTGGCTGCTGATCATCCATTCTTGTTTCTAAAAGGACAAGTCAATATATCAAGGAAAACATTGCACAGGTAACTCTTGCCGCAGCCAAATGGCTGAAGGGTGGGGGGGAAATACTTGGAGACAAGTGGAATGTGTACAGCGCAGGAATCGAAGCTCATAGATGACATCCGAATGCTGTCAAAGCCATGAAAGAAGCAGGGATTGATATTTCAAATCAAGCATCGGATATCTGATCCGAATATTATAAACAATGCTGATTTCGTTGTTACACTCTGCGGGGTGCAGCAGATAAATTGGGGATTTGATGATCCGGCAAAAGCACACGGAACAGAAGACGTTTTTCCAAAGAGTCCGTGCGGATATTGGTGACCGTTTAAAACCGTTTGCTGAAACTGGGGAATAAATGTGCTGTTCAACAGGTGTCTGCGAGCTGAGTGCAGAGACCTGTTTTTTGTTTTCATTTGTCTGAGATCCGTAACAGAGAAGTTATTTAGCTTGTGACGGAGGAAAATTGATTTTGTTAACAGAATCATGAAGGAGAAGAGTTGTAAAGGGGTTGTTTGTTTGAAGGAATTAACGAAAGAAAAATATAGCAGCTTAAAAACAACGTTTGCTGACAAATATTGTCCCACATTTGTCTATTCAATATTAGACCAAGCTATTCCGGGAGTTGTTTATGTAGATGACCAAACTTGCCCTAAATCGTTTTTTATAGGAACGAAATCAGGCATTTATTTTATTGCGGGAGACCCGGAGAATCAAGTTTTTAATGATTTCATTGCTGAATATTATGAAAAACAAGCGAAATCAACAAAACGATTTACCCTGTTTTCTTCCAGTGATAGATGGGATAGCGTACTGAAAACCATATTGAAAGATGACATGAACCAAATGAGGAGAATGGCATTTTCTTTTCGGCAAAAAACCTCTAAACCGCCTTTTGAACTTCCAAAGGGGCTTGTATTGAAAAGAATAGATGAAGATATCATGACAAACAGCACAGCTTTTAACAGAGCTTATTATGAGGAGTATTGGGATTCTGTCTCACAGTTTTCTTCAAAAGGTTTTGGATTTGCCGTATTACATGGCAATCATGTAGTAAGTGAGTGTACTTCTATATTTGTAGGGCATGGATTAGCGGAAATGGATATCTATACACTTGAAGAATACAGAGGACTGGGCTTAGCTTATTGCGTAGCAAATAGGTTTATAGCGTTTTGTATGGAAAATGGGATTGTTCCTGGGTGGGATTGTGATGTTTGCAACAAATCGTCCATTGCATTAGCAGCTAAACTAGGATTTAAGAAAATAATCGAATACTCTCTTTTTTATTCCGGGAAATCATAAAAAAGAGAAGAGGCAAGAACTCTTCTCTTTACATGAGTAAGCGGTTGGTGAATAAGGGTTTTATTTTATTAAGAATCTAGATTTAATTGCTGGCGAAGTTTCTTCGATAAGTCCTTTCTCGTTTCATCAGTTACAACGTGATACCATAAGTGATCTATCTTTTTATCCTCACCTTTTATTTCGATCTGTTTGACATGTTGAACGGCTTCTTTATAAGAGCGTTGAATATCAATCATTTTATCAAGTGTTAAGTTTGTTTGTATATTTTTTTCTAAGGCAGCCAAAATTCCTTGATAGTTTTTTAATGATTTTAATTGTGCTCCTTCGTGAATAATTTGGTTAATGATTTCTCGCTGCCGCTGCTGCCGCCCAAAATCACCGCGAGGATCTTCTTTTCTCATCCGTGCGTATTTAAGGGCAACCTTTCCATCCAGGTGCTGTTCCCCTTTTGGTATATGCACCCCTTCAAGGGTAAAAGGGAAATCATTATTCACTGTGATTCCGCCAATCTCATCTACAATATCTTTAAACCCTTCCATATTGACTTTGATATAATAATTGATTGGAATGTTTAAAAATTGTTCAACGGTTTGAACGGCACCTTCAATACCCTCGTAAGTATATGCTGCGTTCATTTTAATGTTGGTATTCTTTGATCGCATAAATACTCTGGTATCACGCGGTATACTTACCATCGTCGATGTTTTCGTCTCTGGATTTAAAGTCAGTACGATCATCGAATCAGGTCGTCCTTTATCACCGGGGCGCTCATCTACTCCCAGCAAAAGAATCGATATAGGATCATGTCCAAGACTAGCATCTTGTTGCTTAGAATCTCTTTGCAGAGGTTCATACATATGGTTGACCGATTTTGCTACGTTTCGGTAAATGCTATAGCAGGTCAGGCCTCCAATGGTTAACAAGAGGGCTAGAACAAACAATAAAATACTCTGCATTTTCAGTTTCCTTCTCCCGATTTTCACTATCAAATTCCTTCCTGATCAAGTTGAATATTTATATATTGTACTGGTTCTTAACGATTCTCTAATAAATAATTCTTTTATCTCCGTGATATTTTGTAGTTCATATAAGATACTTTAAATTTATACTTCAATTGAATCTGAATTGTACCGGTTTGATTGAATCATGAATTGCTTTCATTTCGTATCCACTTTCCCGGAAATATTTTAATAATTGTTCCAAATACGCCGCGGTAGTCGGCTTTTCATGCATTAATACAATAAGCGGCTCTTTTCCTTCAAGGGTTTTGACTTGCTGAATGACACTCTTAACAAACTCTCCATGAGTGTACTTCCAGTCCTCTGAGTCAACCGTCCAATCCCACAGGTTAAAATGATCACGCTCCACAACATCTCTAAAAGGGCCAGTAATGTAAGGCTTTGACCCGTAAGGTGCTCTTATTAAATGCGTGTTGACTTTGGTTGTTTCTTTAATGTAGTCCAATGTATCGTTCATTTCTGCAGCAAAGCTTTCAGGGGATTTATAGATCTCGGAAACCTGGTGCGTCACGCCGTGAGACCCAACAGAATGACCGTTTTCCGCCATTTTTCTCACAATATTAGGATTTCGCTCGATATTTGGTTTTAACATAAAAAACGTTCCCTTTGCATTGTATTTATGAAGCAAATCCATAATTTTCTCTGAAGCAGCAGGGTTTGGTCCGTCATCAAATGTTAAATAAACGACCTTCCCGATTTCAGCAGGTTTTTTTTGTTCTTTTTTCTGTGCTGAATTTTTGTGTGTTTCTATATGCGCCTGCTCAGAAGCGTTTGTACTTTCTTTTATTGGTTCCTGCTTTGGGCCGGCAAGTGCCTTCCAGGAAATGCATAGTAACGTTACACCTAGAATAATCAATATCCCAAAACCTATTTTTCCTATTTGATTCAACTTACGATCCCTTCTTGGTGAATTTGACACTTTTTCCAACTCCTCAATTGTAGATATCAAAACTAGTTTTCTCGCGAACGAGTCACATAAATTAGAAGGCCAATGAAACTTTGGAGACAAAGCCCGGTAAAAATGATGCTCTTTTAATATAGATGGGGGTTATCGCAGAAGTTTGATCAACTTGTAAACAAAATGTCAACAAATGAAGGAATCATTGTTATGTAATATCTTGCAGGTATAAGAAAAAACCTTATTTCTATTCAATAGAAATAAGGTTTACTTGAAGGATATGATATAAGAGCGATCGTCAAAAAATCGGGCTGATGAGTTTTCCATAGAAGTATACTGGTTTTGTTCATAAACAAGCAGGTTGCTGCCATCTGGACTCCAATATATTTCTGATGGGTTGGCGCCGTGGTATATAGGTTCTGCGTAGAGGACATTTTTCCCTTGCAGCTTTCCTGCATAAGTATTGTCCTTGTCATATAAAGAGTAAGCGATCTTCTTTCGATCATTAGATATGGTAAAAACAGCTACATTTTCGAGCAGAACAGAGAGCTCACTGTTTCTGAGGTCGTATTCGTATAAGGTTTCTCCGATACCTAAAAATACAAATTGGTCATTGTTTAACCAAACAGGTTTACCATAGGGGCTAATCTGCCGCTTATTTTGAATAGTGATGCTGTCACCGCTGATGGTCCCCGTCATAATGCGGTATTGTTGCCCTTGTAACATGGTAAGCAGCAAACTACGTCCATCATCTGAAATGGAAACTGCCGTAAGCGAATCCTTTTCATCAACATTCTTCAATGGATACGTTTTGAGGGTTCCGGAATCTATGTTGAATACATTGACCGCAGTCTGGTCATTTTTTGTCGTGTCAATGACAAGATAACAAATGTATTTGCTATTATTTGACCATGAAATATCCTGTACAAAGGCATCCTTGCTAGAAGAAAAGCTGGCTATTTCCTTTTTGTTTCTGTTCGTCAGTGATATTAGATTTAGTGTTATCTTATTTGATGACATCGTTAATCCGGCGATACTTTTCCCGTCGGGAGACAACTTAAGGTTGGAAGTATTGCGGTCAATGCTCTGCAGAGTTTCAGGTTTTTCAAAAGGATAGGAGACATTCTGAAGATGCTGCGCTTTACCTTCCGTTGTGTCATTTCCTTTGAAAAAACCAACTACAGCGTTTGATGAAGACCAGCCAAGCAACTGGTCAGCTTGAGGGAGGCGATATATCTTCTTCACCTGAAAGGAGCCCGACTTCTGATCGTCATCAATCTGGCTCTCTTCCTTGTTTGGAATGATGATGGTTTCAGATCGCTTGCCCATATTATAGCTGGATACAAAAATCAAGGAAATCAATAATATCCCTGACAATATAATAAACCGTTTGTTCTTCATGATCATTTCTCAACCTTCATGTAAGCTAGTTCAATAGTGATGATTGTATGTTTTTCTTCGTAGAACATCTTGATTGTTCCTCCATGTTTTTCGACAATTGTTTTAACTATGCTTAACCCCAACCCTAAACTTCCTTCTTCCGTCACCTTTTGGTTTATTGAATAAAAAGGCTGAAACACTTTTGTGTATTGGTTGTCGTCATATGGATCACTTGGATTTTTGAACATAAAAAGAACCTGATCTCCCGCAACTTTAGCCTGAATCATGATTTCTGAATGAGATAAACTGTATTTGATCGCATTGTCCAAAAGATTAATAAAGAGTTGGCGCACTCTATTCTTTTGACCATACACATAGAGACTGTCTTCTATCTCATAGGTGATCTTCTTTTTATATCGTTCTGCACGAAATTTCATAGATTCGCATACATCTTTCAAAATCGTTCCTGCATCAATCCTATCGAATTGTTCTTTAGAGGTTTCTCTAGATACCTCAAGAAGTTTTATAACCAAATTGTGCAGACGCCGGCTTTCTTCAACAATATGATTCATTCCTTTATCAAAAAACGCCTGATCTGATTCCCCTTTTTGTTTTATGATTTCAGCATAGCCTTGAATAGAAGTCAGAGGTGTTTTCAGTTCATGGGTCATATTGTCAAAAAAACGTTTTTCCTGTTCATTAAGTTCCTTTAACCTATCCCGATCTTTTTCGATAGTTGAAATTTGATCCCTAATTCTGGTGATCATATCATTGAAATTAACCGTAAGCTGGCCAATTTCATCTTTTCTAGAAAAATGGATATCCACATCCAGCTTTCCCTTTTTGACTTCTGAGGTGGCCTCTGTCAGCTTGACGATTGGAATCGTGATGTGTCTGGAGAGTATATAAGAGAAAAGAAACGCCGCCACAAATATCGCAAGAGCGATATAAAAAATAATATTTAAAATCTCTCCGCTTTGTTTGTAAAGCAAATTAAAATCTTTAGAAAAACGCAATATGCCAACTTTTGCACCATCAATGACAACTGGATAAGAAAAAAACACCTGTGCTTGATTTCGATCATAGGTGATATGATAAGCATTTTTTCCGTTAATTGCTTTTGTTAGGTCCTCGTCAATACCTTGCGAAAACACTGTTTTATTAGAAGAAGACAACAAAGTGCCATCTACGGTATAAACGCCTACATTGCTTCCTGTTGAATGAGTTAAACTATCCACTATTTCATCGGCCATATCGCCGAAGTATAGTTCATTGTTTTTATAATGATTGATTAAAAATGCTTGATTGATATACATGATGCTGTTTTTTTTTAAGTCTATTAAATCTGAGGTCACAATTTTTTCATTGCTTGACCAAATGACGCTTTTGACCGTTTGATTAAGCACTAGGAAAGAGAGAGAAAAAATCAGAAAAAAACCAATAATAAATTTACCCTTGATCGTCCGTAACACTCTCTACTCCTCCTACTTCTCGAATTTATATCCAATGCCAAACACTGTTTTAATGAGGTCGCTTGCATCCAGTTTTTTACGGAGTCTTTGGATATGAGTATCTACCGTACGTGTATCCCCGGCAAAATCGTAGCCCCAAACAAATTCCAACAGCTCTGAACGTGTAAAGATTTTTCCACGATGGTCAATCAATGTCTTAAGCAGATCAAATTCTTTAGGAGTCAAATCAACAATGATCCCATCTTTTTTTACTATTCTTTCGTCTGGGATCATCACAATATTTTTTAGTTGAATGTGATCCTCATTAGACGATCCTCGATCATTCACGTGGTTAGCTTGTTCAAGACGCCTGAGTATTGTACGAATTCTGGCGATAACTTCACGCAAGTCAAATGGCTTTGTAATATAATCGTCAGCCCCAAATTCCAACCCAAGGACTTTATCAGTGATATCTGACTTTGCGGTGATCATAAGTATAGGGATATTATAGCGTTGGGTCACTTTTTTACAGATATCCAATCCGCTGCAATCTGGCAGCATCCAATCAAGCAGCAGAAGATCGGGTTTGAATTGGTCTAACTGTTTCATCCCTAAAGCTCCGTTAGATTCAGTACACGTTTGAAAACCTTCCTGCGTAAGCCCGTATGAAAGCAGATCTGCTATTGCTTCATCATCTTCAATAATAAGTATTTTCATTTTATCCATTATTTCATTCATTCCCTGTTTCATGATTAAATTGAATATATCTATCTTAGAGTCTGCAATATCACTCATTATAGCATTCTTTTTAATAGCGATTATTCAGAACTTCAGATCAAACTATAATTGGATATATTTTCACCATCGTCAACAAAATCGGGGGAATTGAGCTATCGTTTGATTAGAGGACTATGGTAAACAATTTTAATTGATAAATGAGCTTATTAAAAAGAAACCAAATGATGCGGGTATCTTCTTTATTTATGTATAAGAGCGTTTCCATATCGTTTGATTTTATTGGGTGTTAAATAGGTAAAACATACCCCGCCAACTGTAACCACTCCGCCTAGCAGAGAGATCAGTGTGGGTATTTCGCCGATCCAGATCCAAGATATGATCAAGGCTAAAGCCGGTGTAACATAAAGTGAAAGGGTTGCTTCTGAAGCACCGACGAGTGAAGTAACATATGCAAGGGCAAAGTATGGCACAACTGTTGGCAATAAACCTAAATAAACAATCGACAATGTAGCGTTCAAAGGTGCGTCTATCACCTCCGAGCCTAAGCCAGGCAAAAAAATAAGCATAGGTATTGTTCCGCCCCAAATGGTAAATGTAACAAATGGAATAAAACCATATTTTTTTATATAGCTAGGTTGAAAAACGAAGTAAATACTTTCAGAAAAAGCTGCCAGCAGGATAACCAAGATACCGCTCATTGAATATGTAAAGTCTCCCGCCCCAAATGCAATCAATAATACACCCAATAAACTGATCATAGAGCCAATCCATTTCGCAAATCCAAAATGCTCTCTAAAAAACAGGCGGGATAGCATGGCTGAGAAGATCGGTGCTGTAGTAACGAGTAAGCTTGCAACTCCGGCACTAACTGTTTTTTCACCAATGTTCAGCAAAATGTGATAGAGTGCAAAACCTAAAAACCCTAAAAGAAAAATGGCAGGAATGTCTTTCAAGTCGGGTAGGCGCATCCGAGTCAAAACAGCAAAAAGCAATAATGCCATAGAGCCGATTAACAAGCGAAATAAAGCAAGGTGTTCTGGTGTGTACCCCTCTAGTCCTGCGCGAATTCCCGGAAAAGCAGATGCCCATAAACAGATCATCAGACTGTTTGAGGTGATCAATTGAACTGTTTTCTTTTGCATATTTCCCTCTCCTCTTTACAAAAACCAACCAGTTATTTAATGTGTTTTTATATTAATAAAGATTTGGTGATATGGCTTCAACCAGTTAAACGGATTTTGACCCAACCAATTTAGTTTAAGGAGACCGATTTTATGAGCTTTCCAGAAGAAAAAAAGATGAAAAAGCTCCCTAAGTACAGACAAATCGTTCATTTTATTAAAGAGAAAATAGGAAATGGTGAGTGGCCGATTGGAAGCAAGATTCCAAGCCAGCGCACGCTTGCAAAAGATTTTCAGGTGAATCGGAGCACAGTGATTACAGCCTTAGAGGAATTGATGGCTGATGGGTTAATAGAAGGCACAATGGGGAAAGGCACAGTTGTTATGAACAACACATGGACACTGATGGCTAAGAATTCTGCTCCCGATTGGGATCGATATGTCACCTCTGGCATTCAGATGCCAAGCCGAAAAATCGTTCAAGAGATCAATCAATCAGAATCAAATACAGACCTTATACAGCTCAGTAAAGGTGAACTTTCAGCTGAGATTTTTCCTTTGGCTGTTATGAAAGAGATGATGGGGAAGGTATCTCAACACATGGAGGCATTCGGATATGAAGAACCAAAAGGTTACTTACCTTTGAGGGAGGCATTGAGCAACTATTTAAAAACCATTGGAATCAACGTCTCATCTTCTTCCATTCTGATTGTCTCAGGAGCGCTGCAAGCCTTGCAGCTAATATCAATGGGGCTGTTACAAAGAGGATCAACCGTATATCTTGATCAGCCCTCCTACCTTTATTCATTACACGTATTTCAATCAGCTGGTATGAAGCTGACTGGACTTCCTATGGATAATGAAGGACTTTTGCCTGAAAATGTTCATTTAACAAGAGGAGAGCGTGGAAGGGCTATCTTATATACAAATCCATGTTTTCACAATCCGACTGGTATTCTTATGTCTAAAAAGCGGCGGGAAGAAATCCTAGCAGTAAGTGAGAATACACAGCTTCCTATTATTGAAGATGACATTTATCGTGAGTTATGGATCGATGAAATCCCGCCATATCCTATTAAAACAATTGATAAAAATGGACATGTACTGTATATAGGAAGTTTATCGAAAACTTTAAGCCCAGGTTTGAGGATTGGATGGATCGTCGGACCGGAACCGGTGATTGAACGTTTATCTGACATTAAAATGCAAACAGATTACGGATCCAGTTCGCTATCCCAAAGAGTAGCGGCGGAGTGGTTTACTTCCGGCCAATACCAGCAGCATGTAGAAAAGGTTAGGCAGCATTTAAAGGTGAGAAGAGAATTGGCCTTGAGTGCTTTAGAAACTCATTTGAAAGATGTGGCGACATGGAATATCCCAAAAGGAGGGTTTTTTGTCTGGATAAAAATATTGCCTTCCATATCAATGAAATTACTTTATACTAAAGCCTTATCAAAAGGGATTCTGCTCAATCTGGGTAGTATCTATGCTCAGGAAAAAGGGAATTATATTCGCTTATCATATGCTTATGCATCTCTTAAAGACCTTCAAAAGGGGATTTATGAGTTGGGTTTGATGATAAAAGAATTGGCAAGTAAGTAACTTTTATATCCTTAAATGGATGTTTCACTAAAAAAGAGATCAAGCCTAATGATCGCTTGATCTGATAATAACAAGGGTTACTAGAATAGACCAAATCATGGTTCGGTCTTAAAATAATCATGTCTCTGAACGAAAGGTCTTTCCGACTTCTCTTCCTAAACCAAAGTAATGTCTGAAATTATAGATAAGCGGGCTCCATTTGGAGGGGTTAATATGGCTTTCGTCCAGTATAATACTTTCATCGGCATGAAAGTGCAGTGCCTGCGTCTCTACAATGGCAAATGACTGATCATATTCTGGAATCCGAATATGTTTCACTTCGGCTTCGATTTGGATAGGACATTCTTTAATTCGTGTTGGTGATACTGTTTTTGATTGTAAAGGCGTTAACCCTGCTGCCTCGTATTTTTCTTTTTTATATGTAAATCCGAGCTGTTTCTTTAAAGGCGGTATACTTTTTTTTCCGCTATAAGATGAAATTCTTTCAACGTTTTCCCATAAATCCGGGCCAGGCAAGTTTATGACACACTCTTTGTGTCTTTCCAAATTGTCGATGGCTTTTCCGCCCAGTCCTACTCCAAGGATTATATAATGTCCAAGAGCCCAAGAAGAAGACATAGGACTGATATTGGTGGTTCCATCCTCATTCAACGTGGTTAGAAGAAATGTCGAGGTTCCATAATACATGATCTTTGGCTTGATTTCTTTAAAACGAAGATTGTCTCGCTTTTTAATGTCCAACGCTATTCCTCCTTGTCATGCTTACATTTATATTGTAAAGGATTAACATTTCAACTATCATCGAAATATGAATGTAAGGAGGAAAATCATGAATCCTAATATTGCAAAAATCTCTTCGTTGCTATCAGATCCCTCGCGTTCTTCCATACTTTTGAGCCTAATGGATGGAAGGATACACCCTGCGGGAGAGCTTGCATATCTCGCTAACATTAAACCTCAAACCGCAAGTTTTCACCTGAATAAATTGCTTGACGCGAAGCTGATTAGCGTAGAAAAGCATGGAAGACATCGGTATTACAGATTGTCTAACTCAGATGCTGCCAACATGATTGAACAATTGCTTCATATTGCGCCTGAAGGTAAAGTCAAATCTTTAAAAGAGTCAAAAGAGAAAAAGGACTTGCATTTCGCCCGTACCTGTTATGATCATTTGGCAGGTTATGTGGGCGTGCAAATGGCACATTCACTAGTTAAGCAAGGGATGTTAAAAAAAGTTGATTTAAACTTTGAGGTGACTTCAGAGGGTGCTTTGTTCTTTTCGAAGTTAGGCATCAATGAAGAGCAACAACGGAATAAGAGGAGAGCCTTTGCCCGCTGCTGTTTGGATTGGAGTGAACGGCAGCATCATATTGCAGGAGCATTAGGAAACGCCCTATTGATGCGCATGTTAGAAGAAGAATGGATCGTTCGTATGCCTAAAACGAGAGCGATCAGGATTACACCAAGCGGGAAAATCGCGTTTGAAAAGCACCTAAACGTGAAGCTTTAGGATTTTGAAACGGAAACACATGATGATGCGGCACGATATCCAGGAGAAGGAGTAAGATTCGTTCTAATCTTACTCCTTCTTCTTATTTTGAAACAGCTCGATTCCCCATTGCAATAGAGATGCGGTTCCAGCTGTTTATTTGATTAATGATGAGAACAAGGTCAACATATTGTTTTTCATCATAATGTTCCCGCACCCGATGATATAGCTCATCAGGAACCCTTTTAGATGGAATGAGCGTGATGTGTTCAGACAGTTCGAGAGCAACTTTCTCTTCAGGGGAGTAAAAATCACATTCATTCCAAGCATGTAAACAGTAAATTCGCTGTTCAGTTTCTCCCATTTTACGGGCATCGGAAGTATGCATATCTATGCAGAAGGCACAGCCGTTTAGTTGAGAAACTCTGATTTTGATTAGTTCTCTCGTAGTTCGGTTAATTGAGGATTGTTTCGTGTATTTCTCCATATCCATCATGATTTTCATACCTTCAGGTGCAATCTCATAGTAGGACACTCTTTGACTCATCAGGCAAAACTCCTTTCCGTCGTATATCTAAATTGTATCTCGATATTGATATCTTTACCAATGTGCGAATTGTATGGCGTTATTTCACTGTTTTTTGGCAAAAAGCTGCTTAGAATAAAAATAAGGGTAACCCAAAATGATGAGCTGCTAAGGCAAGCAGGGTCCACGAGCCTGAGTGGCTGTCTCTAATGACTCCAATGAATACACAAGTACCGATGAGAAAATATAATAAAGCACCTAAAAACCAATACATGTTCATTCCTCTTTTTCCTTGCATCTGATTTTTGGCTGCGTATTTTTATCTGTCATATGGCTTAATCGATCAGGATATTGATTTTTTAATACCTTCTCAGTCCGGATTCCTTTTCTTTTTAATGATAAAATTGTAAGATCAATTGATTTCAATGATGATCATTCCTTCAATGAATAGTATGTTCCTTTTGATTTTAAAGATAAATTTGAAAAGATAAAACGTACATAAAGGCAGAACGTTCATGTACGTTTGGGCAATGATCACTTGTTGGAACCTCTAATGTTGGGTTCGATTCTCATGAATTTTGATGTGGTGAAACAGGTAAAGGAAGTGGATAAGGTTTGCTGATAAGGAATCCTTTCAAAGATAAATATTACTCACATGATAGGCGTGCATTAAATATGCTTGCGCTTAGAGTGCCTGGCCTGGCTTTTATTCTTATGATCTATATAGCCTCTATCGTGCTGCAATTTGTTTCTGGGAGCTGGTCCATTTTATTGTTTTATGTGTTTACCATATTAATCGCCATTTTTGCTTTGCTTCATTGGCACTCATATCGCTGGGTTAAGAAAAGAGTGATTCTGTATTTCGTGGTACAAGGTTTGATCACCTTTGCACTTGCTAATCTCATGACTGGCTTCTTTATACTTGTCATTATCGGCCTTTATGCATTTTTAATTGGGCAAATCATAGGAATGGCAGACAGAAGAAGGACTTTTCCCATTCTTTATCTATTGCTGCTGCTGGGCATAAATTCGGCGTATCACCTTAATAAAGGTGAAGTGTTGCATTTTATTGTTATTGCTGCGCCGATCATGATTGTCATCATCACTTATGCCGCAACATTTTTTGCCCAAGTTGATGAAAAAATAAAAGCTCAATTGACTCTTGAAAGGCTGGAGCTGGCTCATCAGCAGGTCGAACAGCTGACGCTGCAGAACGAAAGGCAGCGGATGGCCCGAGACTTACACGATACGCTTGCTCAAGGGCTGGTCAGTTTAAATATGCAGCTGGACGCGATTCATGTACATCTCTCCAAAGGCAACACAGAGAGAGCGAAGGAAATCATACAACAATCGATGAAAAGAGTGAAAAGCACATTAGCTGATGCACGTTCAGCAATTGATGATCTCCGCAGCAAATCAGAAGAAATCGGTGTTTTAAAAGAAAGAATTACCTCACTAATGGATCATTTTATAGAGTCGACAGGCATGGCTTGTTTATTAGATTACAGATTGCATCAGGTGCTGGATGTGCGTACAGCTGAAAACTGTTATTACATCATTGGAGAATGCATGACGAATGCGGCAAAGCATGCTGAAGCAAAAACAATCTGGATTTCCATTTGGGATGATGAGAAGGGGAGGCTCCATTTAACAGTTAAGGATAACGGCAAAGGATTTGATGTTGAAAAAGGAAAGAAAAAGAGAGGGCATTATGGGCTTCTTGGCATACAAGAACGTGTCAGATCCATGAATGGCCAATTCAATATAAAGAGTACAAAATTGAAAGGGACACAAATTGAGATTACTGTACCAATTCAGGGAGAGATGCAAGATGAATAAGGTTTTAATCGTTGATGACCATCTTGTCGTGAGGGAAGGTCTGAAGCTTTTAATTGAAACGAACGATCAATACACCATTATAGGAGAGGCGGAAAATGGCAGAGCAGCAGTCCGTCTAGCAGATGAATTGCAACCGGATATCATTCTTATGGATTTGTATATGCCGCAGATGAGCGGATTAGAGACCATTAAACAAATAAAAGAAAAACACGATATCCCCATCATTATTTTGACAACATATAATGAAGATCACCTAATGATTGAAGGGATTGAATTAGGAGCGAAAGGATATCTGTTAAAGGATACGAGTTCAGAAACCCTTTTTCATACAATGGATGCAGCGATAAGAGGAAATGTGCTATTGCAGCCTGATATCCTTAAACGCTTGCAGGAAATCCAATTTGAGCGGATGAAGAAGCAGAGCAGTGAGACGCAGCTGACAGAAAAGGAAGTCATTGTTTTAAAAGCAATTGCTAAAGGGCTTAAAAGCAAAGCGATTGCCTTTGATTTGGGCGTCTCTGAGCGAACAGTAAAGGCCAGATTAACGTCCATTTACAATAAATTAGGCGCGAATTCAAGAACTGAAGCAGTAACGATTGCCATGCAAAAAGGTATTCTGACATTAGACAAATAAACTGCATATTTGAAAATTGCCCAAACGTACATGCCCGAATGTACGTTTTTTTTATTTCGTGGTCAACTACAATGAGAAAGAATGTGATTAAGCAATGTGTTGAAAGGAGATTATCATGTCAAAAATGTTATATACATTAGGAGGATGGGTTGCTCGGCATCGCGTAAAAGTAATATGTGCATGGGTCGTTGTGTTAGTTGCTTCGATTGGCCTTGCAATCACCTTAAAGCCAAGTTTTTCTGAGGATATGTCCATACCTGACACACCTTCGGAAAAAGCGATGGATGTGATTGAAAAAGAATTTCCTCACGGTCCTGATAAAGGGAGCATACGGGTGATTTTCGGTGCTGATGATGGGGAGAAACTGACTTCAAAGCCAGCGAAAAAAGCTATAGAAAAAACGTTCAAGGAAATCAGTAAAGATGATTCTGTTGACTCGATTGCAAGTCCTTTTGTGACAGGAACAATCGCGAAAGATGGCACAGTTGCCTATGCTGATATTAAGTATAAATCATCAGCAGATGATATAAAGGATTACTCTATCAAACACTTAAAAGACAGTTTGAAAATGGCTGATGATGAGGGGTTGCAAACGGAGCTAAACGGAGATGTACCGGGAGCCGAGATGGAGATAGGCGGTGTCTCTGAAATTGTCGGCATTATCTTGGCCTTTGTCGTTTTAGCTATTACATTCGGTTCTTTATTAATAGCAGGATTGCCGATTTTAACTGCGCTGCTTGGTTTAGGGGTAAGCATTGGACTGGTTTTGATTGGGACACAAGTATTCGATATTGCTTCCGTCAGTCTTTCATTAGCCGGAATGATTGGTCTTGCTGTTGGGATTGATTATGCTTTATTTATTTTTACGAAACACCGCCAGTTTTTAGGTGAAGGCATACAAAAGAATGACTCGATTGCAAGAGCCACCGGAACAGCTGGGAGTGCAGTCGTTTTTGCCGGACTTACTGTGATCGTCGCACTTTGCGGATTGACGGTTGTTAACATTCCTTTTATGTCTGCAATGGGGCTGACAGCAGGGCTTAGTGTACTGATGGCTGTTCTTGCCTCCATCACGCTGGTGCCTGCCGTCTTATCAATAGCAGGGAAACGGATGATTCCGAAAGCAAACAAGAAAAAAGGAAAACAAAGCTCTGCCACAAATGCATGGGGGCGTTTTGTCACAAAACATCCTATTCTGCTAAGTGTTTGCAGCATTCTCATTTTGATCGTCATTAGTATTCCATCTATGCAATTGGAACTGGGCTTGCCTGATGCGGGGATGAAAGCGAAGGATAATCCGGATCGACGGGCATATGACTTGCTTGCCGATGGGTTTGGAGAAGGATTCAATGGCCAATTAACCATAGTAGCGGATGCCGCAAGTGTCAAAGGAAATAAAGCGGAGGCTTTCGCAGATGCAGTGAAAGAAATAAAGGGCTTAGACCATGTAGCAAGTGTCACCCCTGCAATGCCTAATAAAGAAGGGAACTTTGCCATCATTACGGTCGTTCCGGAAACAGGTCCAAATGATGTGGCAACGAAAGATTTGGTACACGATGTACGCAGTTTGCCAGATAAAAACGGAGTAGATTTGCTTGTTACTGGATCGACTGCAGTGAATATTGACATTTCAGATCGGCTGAATGATGCGATACCGGTGTTTGCTGTACTCATTGTCGGCTTTGCATTTGTATTGCTGACCATTGTTTTCCGTTCGCTGCTTGTGCCGCTTGTTGCTGTTGCAGGTTTCATTTTAACGATGACAGCCACTCTTGGGATCTGTGTATTTATCTTACAAGACGGCAATCTCATCGACTTTTTCAAAATACCTGAAAAAGGGCCGATACTCGCCTTCCTGCCGATTTTATCGATTGGGATTCTGTTCGGTTTAGCTATGGATTATCAAGTATTTCTTGTCAGCAGAATGCGTGAAGAATATGTAAAAACAAAGAATCCAGTACAAGCCATTCAGGCTGGATTAAAACACAGCGGTCCTGTTGTCACCGCGGCTGGTTTAATCATGATTTTCGTTTTCGCAGGATTTATCTTTGCCGGAGAAGCTACTGTGAAAGCCAACGGATTGGCCCTTTCCTTTGGTGTGCTCTTTGACGCATTTATTGTGCGAATGACACTGATTCCAAGTGTGATGAAACTGATGGGGAATGCAGCCTGGTATTTGCCGAAATGGCTGGACAAGATCATCCCGAATGTGGACATAGAAGGGCATCAGCTCACAAAGGAAATACAGCCAGAAATAGCTCATGAACAAAAGAAACAAATCATGTAATAGAAAAAGCAGATCTTTTATGATCTGCTTTTTTGCTTACTATTCCCGATCAAGCTGTAAACGATTTTATAGCCGAACATTGTGGTGGTATTTGGAAAGTGAAGGAGACACTTATGGCGCCATCACTCATTTTCGATATGTGGCAGAAGCTGCGTCATACTAGCAGGCATCCTAGGAAAAGTGATAAAGCACATCAAATGATTTTTTTGACTTTGCATTCACTCCTTGATGCCAAGGATCTTGAGAATCCTTTTTAAAAATTAAGGAATTTAAAACTGATCTGTAAAAAATGCAAATGAAACAAGCACACAAAACCAGTTCTGGGTCTTGTCCAATCGATCATGATATAAATGCAAAAACAAAATGATGTGTAAAAAATAGAGTCCATGAGAGAGACTCTATTTTTTGAAATGGCTGGCTAGAAGCATATTGCAGTTCTTTATGAATGCGAATCACTATCTTAATAAGCACTTATTGTGAAATGTCTTTTTCTGCATTAAAAAAACGCATTACACGTTCATTTACGTATGCGGGTTGCTCCATCGATAAAACATGTCCGGCATTTTTAATGACTTCCGCCTCAATATCAGGAACGAATGAAGAGGCTCGGTGCAGGGCTGAGTGGGGATCATAGATGACTTCATGTTCACCGAGTAATAATAGAATAGGGACTCTTGCTGATTGTAATTCCTCATCGGTAAATACATACGGAAATCCGTCGGCTTTAGGATTTGGATTTCTTGATCCATCCTGCCACATTACCCCTGCCTGAAACTGCTTCACAAAAATCGGGTGCAGCACACTGTGATCATTCATCATCCAATGTAAGAATGTTTCAACTCCATTTGGAGCTGTAAGGCCAAGAGCATATTTGTAGAAATCGTGATGAAATGGCAAAAATGTTTCTGCCGGACTCAGTATAGCTGCGCTTTTTACTCTCTCAGGCATACGTAAAAGGAAATTCATCGTATGGAGACCGCCAAGCGAAAGTCCGATCATGTGGGACTTTTCGATCCCCAGATTGTCAAACACATCAAGAAGCCAATTGGCGTAATCCGTTCTCGTACCGCTTAGATTCTCAGGAATACTCTTGTTTTTATCACCTATGATATCAACTGCATAAGTTCTGTATTTGCTGCTCCAATCGGCGATGTTGGGATACCACATCGTGGAACTGAATAATGCTCCGTGGAGTAATACAAGCGGCGGGGCATCCTCTGGCCCGCTAGCAATCACATGTGTTTGACCAAAACGAGTAGATATGTAGAATGATTTGCAGCGGACCGGCCAAAGACTAAGGCTTTCATTATAAGTTTGATAATAGCGGATACCGCTGTCACTTAATTCGGGAATACTAGATGAATGGTTTGACATACAAGTGCCCCTCTCAATTTTGTTTAAATGAATGTGCCGTTTCGTGATGGGGAGTCTGATTTTGATATAACAGAATTTATTTACAATATAATACAGAGGTTATTCGGCGTCAAATCCAAGATAAAAAGGAAATAAAATGATTGGGACAGATTATTGAAAATCAATATAACAGAATATTAACCTCCTTTTTGGGAGCGCTATAGCAATTCCAAAACCAAAAGTTGAAGCGAGCACAATGGAGGTGATCCCATCTAATATTCCGTTAGTCAGGAGGTATGATAATCTCCATGCAAAGCGGCTTCAACAGGACTTAAAATTGACAGCGAACCGATACAGAATCATAGGATCGCAGTTGATAAACTCTCCGCTAAATTGCTTTGTTCACCAGCTTGTTGAATCGTAATTCCTTCATTCTAACAACTTTTCTGTTCATATGATTTATACATTTACATTAAATAGTACAGTGAGTTCCAAAGGTAAAGTTTGCGGCATAATGAAAAAGCCCCTTTTAAAAAGCAGATCTTTTATGATCTGCTTTTTTGCTTCACGTTTATTGCCTGATCATGTTGTAGGCGATTCTATGGCTACTCTATGTGGAAGTATTTAGAAGGTGAAGCCGCCATTTTGTTTTTACGCAGGTAGAGGACATTAAGCGGTATAGGGTGTGTTTGATCAAGTTAGCCGAGATAATGTTTCAATCTCTCTAATCCTATTCTCAACTCGTCTAATGATTCTGTTGAAGAAAGCGCAACACGCAAATGCTTATGAGGAGTGGCAGACCCGCTCAGGAAGCGATCAGAATGAAATGCGCGGATTCCATGTTTCTTCAAATCCGTTTCCAGCTGTAACGCATCGGTATCATCATTGATTGAAAGCCATCGATAAAAGCTGAGAGGATGTCCATTCACCTCTGTTTCAGGAAAAAACTCTGCAAACATATCATTAGCCGACTGGGCAAGCTGTTTTTTTTGAGAAACAATATCGTGCGCTTTTCCTGATAAGATCAGTTCTGTTATGACCTCTGCATCAAAAGAAGACGTTTTTACATTAATGTTGAACATCGCCTGATGGATTTTCTCGCCCAAGGCATCTCCATAGACCATATAGGCCACTCTTAATCCTGAACAGATTGACTTAGAGGTGCTGCAAATATATACGCTTTGTTCTGGGAGCAAGTTGAACATGGGCTCCTGATAATCAGAAATCAAGCCTGCGGTCATAAACGCATGAATATCGTCTTCGATCAATAATAAACGATGTTTTCGGATCACTGCCGCGATTTCTTTCTTTCTGGCACTCGACATCATAACAGTAGTTGGGTTACAGCAAGAAGGCATCAAAAAAATGCCATGAATGTTGAGTTGAGTACATTGCTTTTCTAGTTCGTCCGGCAGCATTCCATACTCATCTCCGGGAATCGGCACTAGCTGAATGTGGTGCATTTTTGCAAGTTCAATAAAGTTTGAGTACGTGTATAAGTCAGTGGCAATTCGATTCCCTGGCTCAAACAGCGCGGCCAATGAAATGGCCAGCGCATTTTGGGCACCGGAAACAATTGAGATATGGTCTTGGTCAGTTTGAATGCCAAACGATTTCATCCAGTTTAGCCCTGCTGTTTTTTGATGCGGAATGCCTGTTGGATCATTGTAATTGAGTAACTGTTTTACGTAATGTTTACTCGCAACCTGTTGAATCACTTCCGTTACAATTTGATTGGTTTCTTCAAAAGAGGCGATTAAACCAAGATCGATACAGTTGGTGATTTTATCTTTAGAAATCGTAATTGAACGGGCGGCGCTAGGAGAAACAAAGGTTCCCTTTCCGGTGACCGCATAGATCAGTCCCTTTACCTCACACACTTTATAGGCTCGGGTAATTGTAGTGAAGTTTAAGTCAAGAAAGTCAGCTAATTCTCGCTGGGGCGGGAGCTTTGTACCCGGTGCCAAAAAACCATTTTTGATATCGTGTTCAAGCAGTGCAGCGATTGATTCATAGAAAGGCCGCTTTAACGCCTCTCTTTCTGGCTTCCAAGACATTGGGTAATTGTCGAATGAATTGACCGGCATAATCCACCTCTATTGTTTCGTTTTCCATGAATGGTTTTTAAAAGGAGTGCAGCAAGTTTTCTCTATTATGATACAAAGGATAATTGTAATCCATACAATTATCTTGTTTGTTGTATGGATTTAATATGGTACTTTAAAATAAAAATGTTGCAAGGTGTGAATCTTATGACAAAAAGAAATCAAATAGGGGCTGCATTTCGTTCGGCCTTCCCGTATACGATTCCGATTTTTGCCGGATTTTTATTTTTGGGAATTGCTTATGGAATCTTTATGCATTCTATAGGGTTTAGTGCAATTTATCCGATCATCATGAGTTTTATTATATTTGCAGGATCAATGGAGTTTGTTGCCGCCCATTTCTTGCTGGGCGCGTTCAATCCGTTGAATGCCCTTTTTTTGACGTTGATGATCAATGCCCGGCATTTGTTTTATGGAATTTCCATGTTGGATAAGTACA
This sequence comes from Bacillus sp. JS, assembly GCF_000259365.1. NCBI lineage: Bacteria > Bacillati > Bacillota > Bacilli > Caryophanales > Bacillaceae > Bacillus > Bacillus sp. JS. Next base: position 610,557 of record NC_017743.1, read on the forward strand.
GGGGGACTGGAAAGAAAAAGCTTTATTTGATCTTCGGGATGTGCGATGAATCATTTTCTATCAATTATACCGCTAATGTTCCGGCGAATGTTGACAAGGGCTGGTTTATGTTTTTTGTGACATTGCTTAATCATTTATATTGGGTCGCGGGAGCAGCGATAGGCGGTATTTTTGGATCGTATGTGAAATTTAATACCGAAGGGCTTGAATTTGTGATGACCGCCCTCTTTATTGTGATCTTCATTGAACAGTGGATGAAAGAGCAAAAACATCACAGTGCTCTCGCAGGACTTGGGCTTTCAGCTGCCAGCCTTATCATTTTTGGCGGAAACCATTTCATTATTCCTGCTATGCTCGCCATTTTAGGGATACTCACTGTTCTGAGAAAACCATTAGAGAAAGCTGAGGTTTCTGTATGACGATGAGTATAACGCAGCAAATCATTACCGTTGCTATGGTCGTGCTTGGCACAATGCTGACACGGTTCCTTCCATTCATGATTTTCCCGTCTGGGAAACCGACGCCGAAATACATACAATTTTTGGGCAGGGTGCTGCCATCAGCGGTAATCGGGCTTCTGGTTATTTATTGTTTTAAAGACGTGAGTCTACTTTCTGGGAGTCACGGTATTCCTGAATTGATTGGAGCAGCTGCAGTTGCACTGCTTCACTTTTGGAAAAAAAATATGCTACTTTCTATAGCGGGGGGAACCGTTGTTTATATGGCTATGGTACAATTGTTTTTTTAACCGTATGGGGAACGATCAATGATCAAACTTTTATTGAACTTTTTAAAAATTAATGAAATTGACACAATCTTATTTTGGACTCAGCACCGTGCCAATGTATATAGCATCTGTAGTGTTTCCTTGCCATTCAAGAGGTGTCTACTTTATTCGGAGGATTTATCATGTCAAAAAAAGTGTCTGCTTCCTATATCATCATTATAGGACTAATGCTATTTGCATTGTTTTTTGGGGCGGGAAATCTCATTTTCCCGCCTATGCTTGGGCAAATGGCTGGAAAAAATGTATGGATTGCCAATGCGGGTTTCTTGGTGACAGGAGTTGGCTTGCCGCTGCTGGCAATGACTGCATTTGTTTTTTCAGGTAAAGATAATTTACAATCGTTAGCCAGCCGTGTGCATCCGGTGTTTGGCATTGTGTTTACAACGATTCTCTATCTGGCCATCGGGCCTTTTTTCGCTATCCCAAGATCGGGGAACGTATCGTTTGAAATTGGAGTGAAACCTTTTTTATCAGATGATGCAGGCCCTGTTTCATTGATCATATTTACAATATTGTTTTTTACAGTTGCATGTCTGTTATCACTTAATCCCACAAAAATAGTGGATGTGGTCGGAAAAGTTTTAACACCAATTAAATTGACATTTATCGGTTTGCTTGTAGTGGTAGCTCTTGTTCATCCAATTGGAACCATTCAAGCGCCATCAAAAGGGTATACATCGCATGTGTTTTTTAAAGGCTTTCAGGAGGGATACCTTACACTGGATGCCCTTGTAGCATTCGTTTTTGGAATCATTGTGGTGAATGCAATGAAAGAACAAGGGGCAGCCACCAAAAAACAGCTGATCATCATTTGTGCGAAAGCCACTGCGATTGCTGCGACACTTTTAGCCCTTATCTATACTTCCCTTTCATATATGGGGGCCTCCAGCGTTGAAAAGCTGGGGTTTTTAGAAAATGGGGCCGAGGTTTTGGCTAAGGTTTCATCCTATTATTTTGGATCCTACGGTTCTATCTTATTGGGTTTAATGATTACGGTAGCATGTTTGACGACAAGTGTCGGACTCATCACAGCGTGTTCTTCGTTTTTTCATGAATTATTTCCGAGCATTTCTTATAAAAAAATAGCTGTGATGTTAGCGGTGTTTAGCACACTTGTTGCAAATATAGGATTAACAGAGCTCATTAAGGTGTCCAAGCCTGTCTTAATGACGATGTATCCAATCGCGATTTCCTTAATATTTTTAACGTTTTTGCACTCTGTATTTAAAGGGAAGGCTGAAGTGTATCAGGGGAGCTTACTGTTCACGCTTATCATCAGCCTATTTGACGGTTTGAATGCAGCTGGGATAAAAATTGAAGTCGTGAATCGCGTTTTCACTCAGGTTCTTCCTATGTACAGCATAGGGCTTGGGTGGCTTATTCCAGCCATTGCAGGGGGGATAGGCGGCTATATACTGAGTATGTACCGAGCAAAAAAATCATGATTTAGCGCTGTAGGGCCGATAGAACCACTCACCTTCATAGATGGTGATTTCCCTGATCCGTGTTCTAAAGAGTTGAACAATGATTCAGATCTGCAGGTGGAATAAAGCTCTTTTCCGCCTGCTGAATTGGGGGGAGAAGCTTTGTGTATGAGATTAGCACACATAGATAAACATGAAAGATCGATCCTTCGTGAGTTTCAGCTACAACGGTCAAAGACGAGCCCATCTCAAGTTGCGTTCATGGCACAAGCTGCAAATGATGTAAAGACATATCGCGTAACATCAAAACCTATCCAAAAGAAAAAAAGAAGGCAGGGCAGAGCTGAATCAAAAGCCTCCCGTGAAGCAGCATTAAACATATTAAAGCAGCAGAATAAGCCAATGAGCAGTATCGATTTGAAAAGAAGGATTGAAAAGGAAACCGGCGTACACATTTCGAATATGACATCATTTATGAATACTTTGATGAAAACACACCCCGAGGTGAGAAAGCCTTATAGAGGGCAGTACATTGTGATTTGAATGCATGGTATCAAAGACTCAGCATTACAAATGTAGATCAGAGACAGAAACACAGCGCATGTTCAGCATGATACCAAGGATCTTGACGACCTTGGTATTTTTGTTGTGAACTGCCGGCCATCAGGATCGGTTTATGTACAAAGACGATCGCAAAGATTGTGATGAATGAATTGACGCCCATATGACCATTCTCCGTCTGTTCAAGTAATAAAACATGGCCGGCATTCATGATTTTCGCTTAATTGATGCCGATTTGTTAAAAATGCAATCCAAATGATTGAATCACAAAAATCACAACAGGAGGGATCAACAGGGAAGGCAGCAGATTCAGTGTTTTGAACTTCTTGATTCCAAGAATGCTTAGACCTGAACTGAGGATGAGTATGCCTCCCACAATAGTAATTTCGTTAATAAGGTCTGTATTGATTGCGCTCTCCATTACTTTAGCAAATAAATAGATGGAGCCCTGCCAAGCAAACAATACAATGGCAGCTGCCGCTATTCCAAAACCAAAAGTCGAGGCGAGCACAATGGAGGTGATCCCATCTAACATACCGTTTGTCAGAAGGTACGTATAATCTCCATGCAAAGCCGCTTCAACAGGACCCAATATTGACAGCGAGCCTATACAAAATAATAAGACCGCAGTTGATAACCCCTCCGCTAAATTGCTTTTAGAAAATTTGTTCACCAGCTTGTTGAATCGTAATTCCAGATTGATGATCTGGCCAAGCAAACCTCCAATGGCTAAACTCACGATGAAAAGAATGGGGTATTTACTATCAGGCAAATGCTGTGTAACGGCGTTGATTCCCAGCGCGACTGCAGCGAATCCCATTGCCTGCATCAAAATATCCTGGTATTCATCTTTAATGCCTTTTTTGAATATCCCCCCGATTATGCTTCCCGCAATGATCATCACTGTGTTAAAAATTGTTCCAAACATAAGCTTTCTCCTCCAATAATGATTCCTGCATAAAAAATAAACCCTCTAGTTAGTAGAGAGTCAAGGGAGATCAAAAACATATTCATGAGATTATTTGATGGGCAAGAGGATTTCAGTCACATAATTGTCTAGGTTATTCGTAATGCCATAATCAATGAGTGTGATTTCGATAGAATCTCCTGCTATTTCATAATGATGCTCTTCCATATACGCCAGTAATGTTTTGTAGTATGGTTCGGCTTCTGGGTGTGACCCTCTGAACCTAATTTGCAGATATTCTCTTGAAGGGAAAATGATTTCTGATGAAGTTTTTTCATTTTCATCTTCAAGAATCATAAATATACTGGAATATTTGTCAAACTGTTTTGCCTTCACATTTGCTGCTGAAATGGATAAACCGATTTTGCCTATAAATATATCTTCGTTCACATTCAGGTGGGTTCTCAATTCCGCTAACGAATGTTCGATATCATGGCCGAGAACATATTCATGCTGTAAATAAGCCACTCGAATTGCGGGAAGTTTGATTTTTGAAATGTGATGTAACGGCATGTTAACGGCATCTTCTATATGTGTGATGCGGCGGGAGATCTTTCGTTCAATGCGTTCTAATTCTTTCTTCTTGCGGTCAATTTCAGCTTGCTGGCTTTTTAGTAGATGAAGAAGGGTATTTGTATTTTGAGAGTTATAAAAATCAAGCAGCTTATGGATTGGCAGACCTAAGGCCCTCAAATACTTGATGGTATCCAGCCGCTCAAACTGTTGGGTGGAATAATATCGATAGTTCGTTTTCTCGTCTTTATATTCCGGCTTCAAAAGACCGATTTCATCATAATACCTAAGAGCAGAGATTTTCACATTGAATAACTTTGACACTTCTCCAATCGAAAAAAATTCCTTCATTCTAACAACCTTTCTGTCCCTATGATTGATATACATCCATATTATATAGTACAGCGAGTTCTAAAGGGAAAGTTTAACAGCATAAAGCAAAAGCTCCTTTTAAAAAGGAGCTTTTCATTCTTCGAAATAAGGATTCACATGGATGAGCACTTCTTCAACATCGGAAAACTGTCTTTTGATTTCATTTCGAATTTCGCGGGCAATGTCATGTCCCTGCTTAATTGTCAAATCATGATCCAAAGATAGACGGACATCAAGCAATTTATAGTGGCCGTGTTCTCTCGCGCGGATTCTATCGATTCGTTTTACCTGATCACATTGAAAAATAACAGCTTTATATTCCTCGATCAGCTTGGGGTCAACGCTCTTTTCCATGAGCACATCAACAGACGGCCTGATTAATTCCATAGAAATCTTAAAAATGAGGTAAGCAACGATTGCACTGGCAATTGCATCGGCGTACAACAGATAGGACCAGCCGCGGGTGTTTCCGATGATAGCCAATAGGACGCCGATAAAAGCGGCAAGGGAGGCAACGATATCGCCTTTATGATCGTATGCAATCGCTATAATCGCTTTGCTGTTCCATTTTTCCCCTTGCTTGATAGAATAACGATATAAGATTTCCTTAGCCACGTACGAAATAAGAGCCGCAAATAATGCGCTGTATTGGGGAACGCTTGGCCCTTTAACAAAGGACAGAATCGCTTCAATGAGGATATAAACGGATACGATCACTAAGATTATTCCTACAATCGCCTCACTAATGACTTCTGCTTTTCCGTGTCCAAAAGGATGGTCCTGATCGGGCGGTTTATTGGAAATGCCGATCACTGCCAAGACCGCAATCGAAGCAACGACATCTGCCGCGGAATGGATTCCGTCTGCAAAAACGGCTTCACTATCGCCTATCAGTCCAAAAAAGACCTTTCCTGCCATTAGGATCAGATTGGCGATCAATGCAATCAAAGCAACTTTTCTGCTGATTTGTTCTCTTTCACTTGCCATTTTTTCCTCCTATAAAACTGCACAAAAAAAATAGGAGTGCTCTTTAGACGCTCTCCGTATCCTTTTCTGTGTAATCACTTTGCTTATCATACCAATTCAATTTCGAGTGGGTCTATAGCAACGTTGTTTCCTGGTTACTAATAAATAAGGTAACAGAAAAAAAGTTGGAGCTGTGCTAAAAGCTCACACTGCAAACAAATGAGTTCTCATGTAACAAGGAGTGGCAATAATAATGCTGCCTTCAGCGGAAAAATTCCATCTGTTATAAAAAAACTATTGACATTAGATGATCTGTATTTTACTATTATCTCATATTCAAGATATTTTAATTCGAGATATTAAGTTAATAAGATCAACGCTCAAGGTCCAATCGCAGTCAGTTCTTTTTTAAAAATTCAATGAGATTTTTTATAGAATAATATCTCGAATTCGAGATAAGAAGGAGTGTATCGTAATGGCTGAATTTACACAGTTAGTTAATGAAAGAAGATCTGCAAGCAATTTTCTTTCAGGTCATCCAATCACAAAAGAAGACCTCAATGAGATGTTTGAATTGGTTGCATTGGCACCATCGGCTTTTAATTTGCAGCATACAAAATATGTGACGGTTCTAGACCCGGATGTAAAAGAAAAGCTGAAACTGGCCGCAAACGGACAATATAAAGTGTTTAGCTCATCTGCGGTTCTTTTGGTATTAGGGGATAAACAGGCATATCAGCAAGCGGCTGACATCTATGAAGGATTAAAGGTGTTAGGGGTATTAAATAAGCAAGAGTATGACCATATGGTTCAAGACACCGTTTCGTTTTATGAAAACAGGGGAGAACAATTTAAGAGAGATGAGGCGATAAGGAACGCTTCACTTTCTGCGATGATGTTTATGCTGAGTGCTAAAGAAAAAGGCTGGGACACTTGCCCGATGATCGGCTTTGATGCGGAAGCCGTAAAACAGATTTTGAACATAGATGACCAGTTTGAGGTTGTCATGATGATTACAATTGGGAAAGAAAAAACAGAGAGCAGAAGGCCGCGCGGCTACCGTAAGCCTGTGAATGAGTTTGTTGAGTATATGTAAAAGGAGCAGATAAAAATGGCTAAAAAAACAATGGGAATTCATCATATTACAGCGATTGTCGGCCATCCTCAAGAGAACACAGATTTCTATGCAGGAGTGCTTGGGCTTCGTTTGGTCAAGCAAACTGTCAATTTTGATGATCCGGGTACGTATCATCTTTATTTTGGAAATGAGGGCGGGGAGCCGGGAACAATCATCACTTTCTTTCCGTGGGCTGGAGCCCGCCAAGGTGTCATTGGAGACGGCCAAGTTGGCGTGACTTCATATGTCGTGCCGAAGGGGGCTATGGCATTTTGGGAAAAGAGACTAGAAAAGTTCAACATTCCATACACCAAAATCGAGCGCTTTGGAGAACAATATATTGAGTTTGATGATCCTCATGGCCTGCACTTAGAAATCGTGGAAAGAGAAGAAGGAGCGGCTAACACGTGGACCTTCGGAGATGTAACGCCTGATGTTGCCATTAAAGGTTTTGGGGGCGCAACTTTATTATCAGCGCAGCCTGACAAAACCGCGGAGCTATTGGAAAACATCATGGGGCTGGAACGAGTCGGCAGGGAAGGAGACTTTATTCGTTATCGTTCTGCCGGTGATATCGGAAATGTGATTGACCTTAAGTTAACGCCTATTGGCCGCGGTCAAATGGGAGCCGGCACGGTGCACCACATTGCTTGGCGGGCTAGTGATGACCAAGATCAATTAGATTGGCAAAGACATATTGCTTCTCACGGATACGGTGTAACTCCTGTTCGGGATAGAAATTATTTTAATGCCATTTACTTCAGGGAACATGGGGAAATCCTGTTTGAAATCGCAACTGATCCACCGGGCTTTGCCCATGATGAATCACACGAAACAATGGGCGGAAAATTGATGCTGCCTGTGCAATATGAACCGCATCGGGCACAAATTGAACAAGGGCTGCTGCCGTTTGAAGTAAGAGAATTAGATTGATTTGACACATAAAAAAATAAAGAAACATATATTCAATTGATGATTGCTGGATGGATGGTACCGTCAGCAAAGAATCAGATGAAATCAAAGATGAGGAGAGATAAAAATGGAAGATGCAGGACTGTTGCTTATTCGGATTATGATTGGTGTGGTGTTTCTGTTTTATGGCACACAAAAATTATTCGGCTGGTTTGGGGGATACGGAATTAAAGGGACCGGACAATGGTTCGAATCAATTGGGGTAAAACCAGGTAACGCTGCGGCCGCTCTGTCAGGCCTTGGGGAGTTAGTAAGCGGAATTCTATTTATTTTAGGTGTGTTCCTCCCGCTTGGAGCTGCTATCATCACAATCATTATGTTAGGTGCGATCGTAAAAGTTCATGGAGCGAAAGGCTTTGCGAATGGCGCCGGCGGTTTTGAATATAACGTGGTGCTCATTGCCGTCTCCATAGGGGTTGCACTCATCGGTTCAGGAGCTTACGCTTTGCATTTTTAATACGAAAGTAAAACAGAACAGTTACTGTCATGCAGTAACTGTTCTTTTGTATTTATATTTTCGGCAAGTTTGCAGGTAATCTGAAAAGCAAAAAAGCGGAAATACTAAATATAAATCTGTATAGTGAATGGTATATATTAGCTTGGTCATGAAAGGCAGACCTATTTGAAGGAGTAAATGGATGAAAGAAATGACAGCATTACATTCATTAGATTCTATAGATCATTTTATCAAACAGCACCAATTCAGTTTTATCTATATATCAAGAACTGGCTGTACAGTATGTCACGCAGTTCTGCCGCAGCTTAGAATAGTATTGGATCAGTTTCCAAACATCAAATTGGGGCATGTCAATGCTGACGATGTAGCAGAGGTTGCCGGCAAATTTTCAGTCTTTACTGTTCCCGTGCTTCTTTTGTTCATTGATGGGACTGAGTATTTGAGAGAAGCCCGCTTTGTTCATTTTGAACAGCTTGAACAAAAGCTGGATAGGGTTTATCGATTATATGAAGGCGAATAAAGGGTTTATACATTTATATTGGTCATCATGAATCCATCAGCATATTAGTAGTCCTCACTTTATCATATCCTCAGCACTCACACCATTGGGCTTTTCAGAAAAGAAGTATCATATCAAACGAGACAAACGATTAAAAAAGAACTCATATGAGTTCTTTTTTTGTGCATCATGTTATTCTTCACTAGGTGAAGAAGGGTTATCATTCTGCCCTTGATCACTTGTATCATTATCACAACTTGCTGAAATAATAATTGAATTAGAAGGAGAGTAATCTCCTAATGTGAAATTGACACCGTAGTTTTTGCTGTTTGCAGTATGGCTGTTTTGCAAGTTTTGTCCGATATCTGTATTGGCGTTTTGTGTCATCCCATTTATCGTGAGATTTGAGATGTTGATTTGAGATCGCATGCTTCAAAAGCTCCTTTCATTCAGAAGTAGATGTCATAGAGGACGCTGGCAGTCTATTTACTTCTATGATATTTCGTTTTTATTTCATTGCATCAACATAATGGTAAAAATAATAGTGCCTCTTTAAGCGAGTGAATGAGGAGCTCTTTTGAAGATGATCGTACCAGCATTCAAATCTTTCAGCAGATTTAAAGCCGCCTGATCAAGAGGCGGCAGATCGTTATATGTCATCTATGAATTTGATGTATCGTTTTTCGTTTGCCTGAAGGATAAGATGGTCGTTTTTAATGATGAGTAGGAGCCTATAGCGGCGTAGCCATAAAACCAGCCCATAAACACGCCGGAAAAGAGGCTGTGTCGATGGCTTATGAAAACAGAAATGACAAGACCTATTATTAAAGCAACCGATGGCACAAAAGTTTTGGGGATTTTCAATAATATTTTGAGGATTTGGGTTATCACTATGATGATTGGAATGGCTATCACAGCATCCCAAAAGTTTGTATGAATAATTGGAAAAGCCATATGGCACCTCATGAAGTGTTTATTTCTTAATTTTTACGCTAAAAGCTTGGAAAGCAGCTCTTGGATCGCATATGTTACATTTTGGGCTTGATTGGCGGAGCTTGTTTGGCTTAAAGTATTGGATTCAAAAACCAAACCTGTATTACTCCCACCGGAACCCTCTGTTGTTTTAGACACAGAGAACGGGCTGATGGAAACTGCAAATCCGTTATTAAAAACGCTGTTCCCGGATATCGAATGAATATAAACTGGGCATTTCATCATTCATCTCTCCTCTCCGTTATGACTGTTTATACAATATGGTGTGTGAGCAGCAGTTGCTTAAACAAAACGGCAAAAACTTTCAGTAAGAGACAAAAACCTGCAAAATGCCACAAGCGCCTTTTGTTAATGCAGCTTTTTAGGGACGTTTTTTTTATTTTTTTTACCAACTTCATCAAAAATATTCTGATTGCCAGACTGGGCTTGTCCATCCTTATTTATGAAATCGGGGTGAATGAGTTTTTTCAAATCCCTGACTGTTAAAGGCTTGGCGTCATCAGTTAATTCAATTCCTAATTGCCCGTTGGCCTCTAATGTCGCTATCTTAACATCTTGTATAGCCGTAACGCCGTGAAGCCTTAGCTGCATTTCAAGCTGGTCAGCTGTAAGTCTCATCTTCTTTAAGTTTTCGATATGAAGCTGTCCGTTTTCAATGACGATTTTTGCTTTTCCGGTTAACATCTTTTCAATGATGTTCGATTTCATTTGGATCCATTCCATAACGATGAGTGTGCTTGTGAAAATTGCCGCTGCAATTAATGTTTTGAAGAGGCTGTACTCGATGATTGGCTGAACGATAATCGTTCCGATCGAAATCATGACAACCGTTTGAGTTGACGTCATTTGTGCGATTGATTTCCTTCCTGAAATTCTCAGCAAAATGACCCCGGCTACAATGAGAACAAGAGATTCCCAAGTGAACTTCATGCTACCACCTGACCAATGAGGAATTAGATTTGTCCTGGGATTGGCTTTCCTTCTGGCCAATCGCAATTTAATATATCCGAAAGGCAGCCGGTTCATTCTGCTCTAAACCGAACAATATTTTTGGGGTAGATGGGATATATTAAGCCCAACAATGATATCGGCAGGAGTTTTTTGGCCAACACAATCTGGGAAGCGGGGAGCGCCATAACATGATTGAACTAGAAGTTGTCATTAGAACGATTGCCAGCTTTGGATTGCTGTTAATCGCAGAACGGATTTTAGGCAAACAGACAATTTCTCAAATGACGATTTTTGATTTTATTGCGGCGATCACATTAGGGGCGATTGCTGCCGGATTAGCTTACAATACTTCAATAAAACCGCACAATATGGCCATTTCGTTTAGTATTTTTGTGCTAACCATTTTTCTGATTTCGTTCCTGTCGATAAAGAACAGGAAGCTGAGAAAATTTTTTGCCGGAGATCCTACAGTGCTGATTCAAAACGGGAAGATACTTGAATCGAATATGAGGAAAATGCGTTACACACTTGATTATTTAAATCAGCAATTACGTGAAAAAGAAATATTTAATATCGAAGAAGTACTTTTTGCAATCCTTGAAACGAATGGTCAGCTGACTGTGTTAAGAAAACCGCAATTCCGGCATGTAACCAAACAGGATTTAATGATTGCGGTAAACCAAGAACACAGGCTTCCGATAGAGCTTATTATGGACGGAGAAATCATTCAGAATAATTTACAGCAGAATCGATTGACAGAATCCTGGCTTTTGGAAGAATTGCGAAAAAGAGACATAAAGGTGAAAGAGACCGTATACGCAGTGCTGCTTGGTAATGGGGATATTTATGTGGATCAATATAAAGACCATATATCAGCCCCTGTGGATAAGGAATGAAAGGAACCATCTTAAAGCCCTTTTTGCAACGGGATGGTTTCGACTTGTCTTGGGTACGAAATGTGGAGAAGCCCGTTTAACAGCTGAATTTGTAATAAATGAGATTCGGTGGCTTCAGGAAGCTGAATGGTTCGCTCAATTTCTCCGTAATACCGTTCACGCAGCACCACCATTTCGTCTGGAAAAACAGGCGTGAGCGTTCCTTTGATCAACAGCTGGGTTTTAGATAATAAGCGGATTGTTAATTCTTCCTCATACACACCGGGCATTTCCACAATGATAAAATTATATTCTTCATCTTGATAAAAGTCGTAAACAAACGTAGAAGCTTCGGAATCAAAAAAATGTTCCGGGGCTTTATACTTGAGCACATTTGTCCAAAAGTCACTTTGTTTATATTCATTCGTAATCTCAAGCCACTTTCGAATTTTTTCGAAATCCATATGAGATTCTCCTTAAATTTGATTTGCAATCGGCGCAGAAGGGTTTCCGATTTGGTCTTGGTCACTAACGTCTGAATCAATATTTCCAGTGTTCAAAAGTGAAGACGTAGGCGAAAGATCCCCTAAGGAAAAGTTTGCTCCAAAATATTTGCTGTTCGCAGTATGGCTGTTGTGCACAGTCGGACCGACATCTATATTTCCGTTTTGCGTGACGCCGTTGATCTTAATATTTGCGATGTTAATTTGATATGGCATAGACGAAACCCCTTTAATCTAAAATTGGCGGTGGTGCAATCGGAGGAGCATTAACATTGGATGTATCAGAGTTGCCGATAGATGTCTGGTCATTTACATCAGGATCGTTTAAGAAGTTTTCCATAACCGATTCTGTAGGTGAGGTATCACCGAAAGAAGAATTGGTCCCTTGAGATTTTTGATTGTTGGTAGGGCTGTTATAAGCAGCTTCGCCTATTGTAATTGAACCATTGCCCGAAATACTGTTGATCTTCAAATAATATAGGTTGATTACTGTAGACGGCATCCCATCACACCCTTCCATCTTTCTGTACAGTACATTATGCGCCGCTGCACCCAATTGTTCCTTGCATTTGCTGGCAAAACTCTATCTGGCCCCGGAGTGATGCTCGTTAGAAAAAAAGAATAAAGTTTGTCACAGCCTGAATGTCAATCTATTCAGTAAATACTTATCAGTGAATGAAAAGCCATTGATATAGGAATCAATGAATTGATTGAGTTATTCGAAATACATGAGACTCTTTAATAAAGGAAGCTGGCAAACAAGATCAGTTTGAAATCATTGACAAGGAAGCTAATGCCATGAAATAATACTCGCGAATAACATTACTCGTGAGTATTATTTTTTGGGGGTGGTCCTCGTTGGAAAGTAAAAAAGGACGTAAAGGAGAAGAAAGCCGAAAACGATTACTCAAAGCTGCCGCTAATGAATTTTCGATTCGGGGATTCCATGACACGAAGATAAGTGAGATTGTAAAAAAAGCTGGGTTCACACAGCCTTCATTTTATCTGTACTTTCAAAGCAAAGAAGCCATCTTTGAGGAGTTAATCACTGATTTTCACTCCCGAGTAAGAAAGCTGACAGAGTCACTTCTTCTGGAAAACGGATTACACACGGAGGATGTGTCAAAACGGGTGCTGTCTGCTGTGGAAACTGTTTTTCAATGTCTGGCTGAGGACAAGGATGTAACCAAGATCGGCTTTTTTCTCAACCCGGAAGCGAAACAAATGAAAAAAGACCTGGCGATGGTTTTGAAAGAAAACCTAGAAGCAGAACAGCGTCTTGGCTATTTTCACTCCGAGCTGGACATGGAAACGGTCGCTGAATGTTTGATCGGCATGATTGAACATTTAACCGCTTCATTTTTGTTAACCGGAATCAAAGATCCGGCAAGCCTCGCAGCAGAGGTTGTGAATCTTTTAATATACGGGATGCTTCCAAAAGGGAGTGACGTAAGATGATATCTATTATTTTGAAAGTCAGTTTGGCAGTTTTTATGCTTGTGGGAGGCATCATCAAGGTAAGCCGCGTTCCCTTTCAAGTTGAGCATTGGCGGCATTATCAATATCCATTATGGTTTCTGACTGTTACTGGCATTCTTGAAATAGCCGGGGCACTTGCTATGACAGCGGGAATTTGGAATCGGTATGCAGCGTTAGGAGCAGGTGTGCTGTTTGTCGTTCTCATGGCGGGAGCAATTCATGCGCATATTTTTCGAGCGCGGCAATCGGTCCTTATGACGATACCTGCGATGATCTGTTTGATTGTGTCTATCATGATAATCATGGTGTAACAAACCTATATGCAGGAGATCTCCTCCTCTTATTGAATAATAGAAAGTCCCAGGTATTAACCGGGTAATTGAAATAGAGCTCCATTTCTGCGTTATTCGTCCGGCATCAGCTGGGCTTTTTTTATAAAGGAGGAGTACAGAATGACATTAACTTTAGAAGCCATGACTTTGAAAGAATTCGAAGCCTTTCGCGGGATGTCCGTGCAAAATTATGCGAAACAAAACATAACGTCGGGAACTTGGACGGAAAAAGAGGCGCTTGAGAAATCGGAGCAGGCATATGAGAACATGATTCCGAACGGGCTCGACAGCAGCAATCATTATTTTTGGAACATCACAAATGACCAAGGGGAAAGAAGGGGCTGGCTCTGGCTGTATGCTGATCCGTTTCACCCGCAAAAGGAAGCGTTTATCTATTCCTTTGGATTGTATGAAGCCTTTCGCGGAAAAGGGCTGGCTCAATTGGCGCTTCAAACGCTTGATGAAAGAGCAAGAGAGCTTGGTGCGGAAAGGCTGGCCCTTCATGTGTTTGCGCACAACGAGACAGCCGTCTATCTTTATCAGAAGATGGGCTATGCCATGACCAATATACGTATGCGGAAACAGCTAAGCTGAAAAGCCGCTACGTTACCCAAACACAGCATGCCTATCTGGAAGCGGTGATAGGGGTACTATAAGTCATCTTTTTGAAAATATAAAGAAAAAGGACAACAGTTGTTGTCCTTTTCAATGCCGCTTGAACTTTCCCCATCAGTCTTTTTTGTCTTGATCATCCAGCTCTTTTATCCGTTTCGTAAGCTCGTTGAAAGCTTGATCAAGCTCCTTATACCCTTTATCATTTGGCGTCATAAAACTGAGCTTTCCCAGCACTTCTTGTCTTTCTGTCTCAAGCTTTAACCGAAGCTCCTCCCGCTCATTTCTTTCTGAAGGAGTGTCGTTTAACTGCTTTTCGATGCCGTTGTTTGAAATGACGAGTTTACTGTTTGTTGTTTTTTCGAGAAAGTAGCGGTCATGTGAAACCGCCAGCAATGTGCCGCTGTATTGTGACAGTGTTTCTTCCAGCTGTTCGCGTGACGGCAGGTCGAGGTGGTTTGTCGGCTCATCTAAAATCAGCACATCTTTTTCCTCCAAAATATATGCCATCAGCTTGACCTTTACACGCTCCCCCATACTCATATGCTTGATCGGTTCAGTCCATTGGGCGGCTGTAAAGCCTAAGTGCCTCATCAGATTTTGAACGTGCCCCCTTGCTTTGAATGTTTCATTCTCAAATAACTCTTCCGGTGTTTGTTCTAAAGGCAAATCAAACACCTCCTGCGTTAAATAGCCGATGTTCGCGGACGGCGACACCCATACACTTCCTTCTGCTGTTTCCTGTCCCAGAATGATGTTTAGTAATGTCGTTTTTCCGCTGCCGTTGGGGCCTAAGATGGCAACCTTTTCGCCGTGCTGAATTGTAAAGTTTGCGTTTTTAAAGAGAGTCCTTTCTCCAAAAGCCTTCGTTACATTCTGAACTTCCAAAAAACGTTTTCCTGTTTTGTGGGTTGTATCGATTGAAAAGCTGACTTTATATTCTGGGGTAACGGGTTCCGCCTTTGCTTTTTCCAGCTCTTTTTCAAGCCGCTTCCGCTTGGATTTTATTTGGGCATCCGTACGCTTCGCTTTTACCCGGTGATATTCTTTAAACCCCTCCTTTTTCGTCGATTGGGCGTGGGCTTTTTCCGACCAAGAAGCGAGCTCATTCATTTGTCCTTCAATTCGTTCAACCATTTTTTGCTGCTTTTCATATTCGCGCTGCTGGGTGAGTCTTCTCTTCTCCCGGAACTTCATATACCCGGAGTAATTCCCTTTGAATTCAACCAGCGTCTGATCCTCGAGGGACCATATTTTTGTAGCGGCTTCGTCTAAAAAATATCGATCGTGAGAAACGAGAATCACAGTGCCGTTATAATGTTTCAGCTGTTGGATGAGAAATTGCAAGCTTTTTTCATCAAGGTGGTTTGTCGGTTCATCTAACAGCAGCAGATCTGCATCCTCTGAGAGTCCTTTTGCCAGCCGCGCTTTCAGTTTTTCACCGCCGCTTAACTGATGAAATTCACGAAGGGGCACATGCCATTTCTCCAGTAACTTCTTTTCGGCAGGTGTCTGATTGGCAAAGGAATACGCCGCGGTTTCCTGTTCGACCAAAGCCATTTTTATATCCGCCCGAAGGATTTGTCCTTGTGCAGGGGCCAAGTCGTTGTGAATAAGGTGCAGCAGCGTAGATTTCCCAGCGCCGTTTTTGCCGATAATCCCAATGATATCTCCTTGCTGAACACTGGCATTTACGTTTTTAAAAACAGATAGATCCTTCACTTCGTAGTTTACGTTTGTTAATGTTAAAATCTCTTTCATCCATATCCCTCGCTTTAAAGGGAGAATAAAAAAATCCTCCCAAATGTGTTGGAAGGATTAGCCGTGCCTGTGCATGATCAAATAAGCTATTCTTTATAAATAGCGGTGTCGTATATATAGAAAATGGGCAGACTAATCCTATTTTTTCTGATTTGAAATATTGATTTCAAACGGTAAAAATAAGATTAGTTAATCATTGTCCACCCATCATCCCTTCTTGTTTTGATTACAAACACTATAGCATACCTTCAAATTCAAAAGCAAAGGTCATTTTCATCAAAAAAACTCCTGCTCTCATTTTTGAGGCAGGAGTTTCGAGTCTTATTGATGCTTCGCTTTTCTCACTTTATAAATCACAATCAGCAAAATAAACCAAACCGGTGTGACAAATAAGGAAACACGAGTATCCTGTGCCAGTGCCAGCACAACCAGAACAAACGCCAGGAACGCAAGAATCAGGTAATTTGTAAACGGATAAAGCGGAAGCTTGAACTTGTTTGTTTTCGCTAATTCAGGTCTTGTTTTACGGTATTTCATATGGCAGATGACCGTAATTCCCCAAATATAGATAAAGCATACGGTTGAAATACTTGTGATCAGGGTGAATACGCCTTCTGGCATGATGTAGTTTAACGTAACACCGATTAAAATCACGATAGCTGAAAAGAATAAAGCATTTCTAGGCACTTTACGCTGAGTCAGTTTCGCCATTGACTCCGGCGCATTGTGATCTTTCGCCAGGGAATAAACCATACGGCTTGTACTGAATACAGCGCTGTTGCATGCTGAAGCAGCGGATGTCAACACAACAAAGTTGATAATACTTGCAGCCCCCACGATGCCAACCGCAACAAATACTTGTACGAATGGGCTTTCGCTAGGGTTGATGACATCCCAAGGATAGATGCTCATAATCACGAGAAGAGCACCAATATAAAAAAGCAGTACACGGACAGGGATATTGTTAATCGCCTTAGGGATTACTTTTTCAGGGTTTTCTGTTTCACCGGCCGTAAGCCCGACAAGCTCAATGCCGACAAAAGCAAATACAACCATCTGGAACGAGAGGATAAACCCGTGCATGCCATTTGGGAACAGGCCTCCATGGCTCCAGAGGTTTGTGAAGCTGGACACTCCTGAGCTTGTGGAAAAGCCTTTGAAAATCATCACAAGGCCAATGACGATCAGGGCCAAGATGGCAATGACTTTAATCAAAGCAAACCAAAATTCTAATTCTCCAAAAAGCTTGACTGTCGCCAGGTTCATAATCAGTAAAATAATAAGAGCGATTAAGCCGGGCACCCATTGCGGCACACCAGGGAGCCAATATTGAGTGTAAAGCCCGACGGCTGTCAGATCAGCCATCGCAATGGAAATCCAGCAGAACCAATATGTCCAGCCGGTGATAAAGGCTGCCATATCGCCTAGATAGTCTTGTACAAAATCCACAAAAGAGTGGTAGTTCAAATTTGATAACAGCAGTTCACCCAGCGATCTCATAATTAAAAAGCAAATGATTCCTGTGATCATATAAGCAAATAAAATCGACGGTCCGGCAAAATGAATCGATTTGCCTGAGCCGAGAAATAAGCCTGTCCCAATAGCCCCGCCGATGGCGATAAGCTGGATATGCCTGTTTTTCAAGCCTCTCTGCAATGTTTGCTGATTTATATTGTCTTTCGTCATGTCGTCTGTCACTTTATGTGTTCCTCCATTAAAAATTGATTATTGAGTCAGCAATCTATTTTTAATGATTATTATAACACTAAAATTTCTATCTTTTTTACTATAAAGGGTATATGAAAGGAAATTTTAATGTGATTTGGACTATTAGCAAAAGAAAGCAGCTCCATGTAGGAGCCGCTTTCCTATGCCTATTCAGTTTTTTGCATGTACAGATAGAGCCCATAATCTGTCGGTGCGGATGCGTATCCTGCCTGCCGCAGCATTGCCGTGATATTGCCGCGGTGATATGTTCCGTGATTGACAACGTGGGGAATCAGTTCGGAAACAGTTGTTTTCATGATTCCGCCTGAGGGATTTTGAATCTGGAGGGGCTGATTGAGCTGTTCTTTTTGCTGTAAAAGTAGTGTATAACGCTCGGATAACTTCAGAAACAGGTCTTCCATTTCCTCCATTTCTTTTGCCTCTGTCTGTTCTTTTAGTTTTTCAGCTAACGCCAAAGCATCGCTCATCGTTTTGCCGGAAAATACTTCAATCCAGCCGAGATCAGAAAGGTAAACATGAGACAATACATGGGATATCGACGGAAACACACTTTGAATGTCTTGATGGTATACCTCTTTTGGAAGCTCTTTTAATCGGTTGAAGATTTGCTGATTGGCCCAGATGTTATATTGATACAATTTCAGTGCAAAATCTGACATGTCAATTTTCCCCTTTCACGGTTATAACTCCTATTATACACGAACGAGTGTTCCAGATGTTCATAAATAAAATATGTTGACAGATATAGTTTAGAGGAATAAACTAATTAACATTAATCATAAAGTTTAGCAGGGTAAACTACAATGAGGAGGGGAAGATGTTGAATGAACAAAAGCTATGTCAGGCGATAAACCTGTTTGTGGAAGTCCTGCTTGAAGGGACAGAGTTTGTGCATCGTGAAATCAATCAGGATGTCTTCAAGCATATCTCCAGAGAACAGGCAGACCTGTTAAAAATTTTAAAGGTCAAGGGCCCAACCTCTCCCGGCAGTCTGGCCATGTATCAAAATGTACATAAGAGCGCGATCTCTAACAGGCTGAAAAAGCTGCTCGATAAAGGATGGGTTGAATGGGATGACTGTCCGGCAAAAAGTGATAAGCGCTCTAAGCTTATTAACATCACAACCAGCGGTGAAAAAATTCTCGAAGAATTAGATTCCGCCATCTTTAACGCGCTCAAAGAGCTGATCGATGATATAGATGAGGAACACGTAAATTCCATCATAGAGATATTCACCATTTTAAAAAGCAAATTTAAAGGAGGAGATTCTGCCGAATGAGAGCCATCATCAAATTCAAGTGGGCAATTGCAGCCATTATATTAGCGCTTACCGTCGTATTGAGTTTATTTTCTCCGAACTTAACGGAGCTGGCCAATCAAAAGGGGCAGGCCCAGCTTCCCGCTGATGCTGTTTCAGAAAGGGCAAACGCCATTTTAAAACAAGCGGGAGAAGACAATAATTCGATCAGTGTTGTCTTTACATTAGACCACGCTTTAAAGAAAGAAACAGAGAATCAGCTCCGGACAATGATCGATAAAATCAAAAAGATCGACGGTGTAGAAGAGGTAACATCTCCTCTGTCAGCGGAAAAAGAAGTCAAAGACCAGTTGATGTCGAAAGACAAGAAAACCGTTCTCATTCCTGTCACGATTACAGGTTCTGATAAAAAGGCGGAAAAAATCGCGGACGAGATTTATCAAATCGTTCCCGATGATTTGACGGCATATATTACGGGAGCTTCCCTTATTAATCAGGATTTCGCTCACAGCTCAGAGGAAGGGCTTAAGAAAACGGAAGTGATCACAGTCTGCCTGATCATCGGTTTACTGCTGATCGTGTTCCGATCTGTTGTGACGCCTTTTATACCGATTGTAGCAGTGGGTTTTTCTTATCTGATCAGTCAATCCATACTTGGCATCCTTGTATACTATGTTGATTTTCCTATCTCGACGTTTACGCAAACCTTCTTAGTCGCGATTCTGTTCGGCATTGGAACAGATTACTGTATTCTGCTGCTTACACGATTCCGTGAAGAATTGGCAAACGGGCATGACAAAAAAGAAGCGGCGCTTATCGCTTACCGCACAGGGGGAAAAACCTTATTCATCAGCGGATTCGCGGTATTAATCGGATTTTCCGCGTTAGGATTTGCGAAGTTTGCGATTTTCCAATCCGCCGTAGGAGTAGCGGTCGGTGTGGGAATCTTAATGATCATTCTCTATACACTGCTGCCATTATTTATGGTGACACTGGGTGAAAAATTATTCTGGCCATCAAAGAAAGTGCTGTCGCACAGTGACAACAAATTATGGGCGTTTCTCGGCAGACACTCCGTTGCGCGTCCGTTTCTGTTCATTGCCATCACGGTGGTGATTACGCTTCCGTTCATCTTGACCTATGATGACCAGATATCATTCGATTCAACTGCGGAAATCAGCAGTGATTATCAATCAATCAAAGCTCTCGAGGCCATCAAGGACGGATTCGGGGAAGGAAAAGCGTTCCCGATCAACGTTGTCGTAAAAGGAGACAAAGATCTCACAACAGCTGATACAATCCCTTATCTCGGAAATATCAGCAAAGCGATCGAGAAAGTCGATCATGTTGACTCTGTCATGACCATCACTCAGCCGACTGGTAAAAAAATCAAAGATTTATATATTGATAACCAGCTAGGATCGGTTTCAGACGGGCTGGATAAAACGGTAAAAGGGATTGCCGATGTCCAAAATGGATTAACAGATATAGAAAACGGCCTGAATCAAATGGCAGGGCAAACCGGCTCGGCCTCAAATAGCGGCTCTGGCGGTTCACTGGGTGATGCCGCAGATGGTTTGGGCAAAATCAATCAGCAGCTGCAGCTCGTGAGCAAACAGATTTCCCAAACTGGAAATACCGCACAGACCGTGCAGCAGCTTACAGCAATCAGCGGACAGCTTGGCCAGATTCAAACCGGCCTTGAACAAGCAAACCAGCAGCTCTCAGGCCAGCAGGCACAAGCCGGAACATTGACAGAAAGCCTGAAGAAGCTGTCAGAAGGCGTGAAGAGCGCAAATGAAGGCCTGACGAAAGTCTCTGACGGCATTACAGCTTCCAGTGATATGTTAGAGGACATGAGCAAAAGTCCAACTGTAAGAGATACAGGCATATTCATTCCTGGTCAAGTAATGAAGGACAAAGACTTTAAGAAGTCAATTGACCAATATTCCTTTGCAGACGGAAAAGGTGTTCAATTAAGCGTCGTTCTGGATTCAAATCCGTACTCAGAACAAGCTATTACGACAATCAACCAAATCAAAAAAGCTGTCGCAAACGAAGTTGATGGCACTCCTCTGGAGGATGCCCAGATCGTGTACGGCGGAGTCACGAGTATGAATGCGGACTTAAAAGAGCTGTCCACAACGGACTTCTCCAGAACGATGGTGATCATGATTATAGGCCTGTTTGTCGTGTTAACCATTTTGTTCCGCTCCATGATCATGCCGATTTATATGATCGCGTCACTGCTGCTGACGTACTATACGTCCATATCTATCACAGAATTGATTTTTGTAAACGGCTTAGGAAACGCCGGCGTCAGCTGGGCAGTACCATTCTTTAGCTTTGTCATCCTGATCGCATTAGGGGTAGATTATTCGATCTTCTTGCTGGATCGATTTAAGGAAGAGGTGCACCTTGGCATTCAGCAAGGTGTTGTCAGGTCAATGAGCAAAATGGGATCTGTCATTATTACAGCTGCCATTATACTGGCCGGTACGTTCGCGGCGATGATGCCTTCAGGCGTCAATACGCTAATGCAGGTGGCAAGTGTTATCATTATCGGGCTCTTGCTATATGGCCTTGTCATTCTTCCGCTCTTTATTCCGGCAATCATTGCGACCTTCGGAGAAGGAAACTGGTGGCCGTTCGGCAGGAAGAAAATAAAAGAATAATAGAAAGAAGAGTGATGAGTGGTCATCACTCTTTTTTCATGACTAAACGACAAAATCAAATCAAGGGTTAACTTCAGACATGTTAACCAAAAGGTCAGACGATCGAACGGCGGCTATACTTAAAATTAAAGAGCCCGGAAAACATTCCTGGGCTCTTTGTTTTATTTCCATTCTGCAATTGTATCAATCGGCAGGCGGTAGGAAGCATAGCCTTCGTCTGCTGCTTTTCCGATAGAAAGCAGCATGACCGGTACATAACGTTCTTTATCCAATCCGAAGGTTTCCGCGATGTTTTCTTTATCGTATCCGCCGATCGGGTTTGTATCGTAGCCGTGCGCGCGTGCAGTCAGCATCAGCTGCATGGAAACCAGACCTCCGTCAATCAGGATTGTTTCGCGGTTCACCTGTGCCGGAAGCTTTTCAAAATGAGCGGTCAGCGCGGCGATTTGTCTGTCTTTGACCTCCTGCGGCATATAACCGAGTTCAACGGCTTTAGAATAGATTTCTTCTAAGTAGTCATCATTGTTCATGTCTGCAAATACAGCGATGACAGCAGATGATGTTGTGACTTGTGTTTGGTTAAAGCTTGCGAGCGGTGCGAGCTTTTCTTTTCCTTCCGGGCTGTCAATGACAAGAAAACGCCATGGCTGCGCGTTAACAGAAGATGGCGCAGTTGTTGCTTCCTCTAAGATTTCTGTCATCTCTTCTTTGCTGATTTTCACTGTCGGATCATAGTTGCGAATCGAACGGCGGCCTTTCATAATTTCCATAAAATCGTTTGTTTTGATCATGTTGATACACTCCTCTTATGCTTCAATATTGTTTATGTTGTTCCGCATGCGCCCCAGCACATCAATGAGCAGGCGGCGCTCTTCTGCGCTTACATTTGCGAGCATTTCCTTCATGAAACGCTCCTTTTCTTTCTTAGAAGACTCGATTCGCTCTCTTCCCTGATCTGTAAGCCGAACAAGGGTGATGCGATTGTCCTCAGGCTTGCGCCGTCTTGACACCATGCCTTTGGCTTCCAGCTGTTTCAGATGTCTGGTAACGGCTGCGCTATCGATATTTACTTTCTTTTGAAGGTCGCTTTGACTGATCTCATCTGCATGATAAAGCAATGTCAGCAATTCCAAACGAGATTGGCTGATGCCCGTGCATGCCTCGAACTTCACACCAATCACCTTGTTCACGCCTTGCAGCTGATATAAAATCTCGGCTTCCTCTGAACAAAATGACGCCAAAACCCATCCCTTCTTTCTGTCAAAATTATTAATTGATGTATCAATGATTGACTCGTCAATTAATATACAACGATTGATTCCATCTTGCAAGTCATATGCGTTTTTTTAAAAATTTCCAGTATATAAAACTCGCTAGGCTAGAGCTTAGCAAAAAAAGCTGGCCGTTTCTTCAGATGGCGCTGATCACGATGATTCCCCGGCCCATTCCCTTTTGAGGTGTTTGGAATATCGCTTTGCCGAGCCAGTACTCAAGCGGCTTTCATAGGTTGAAAGTTATGATACAATATACAAATGTTTCACAGCTTCAATCCATTATTGGAGCTGACATCCATTATATAAGGGATTAGGTTGAAGGGAAGGTTTGATAACATGCAGCACAATCCAACTGGAAAAGAACGCTTGGCACTGGCGTTTCTGCTCGGCATGCTTGCTATATTGGGCCCGCTTAATATAGATATGTATTTGCCAAGTTTTCCTGAAATCGCGGAAGATTTATCAGCGAGTGCTTCACTTGTTCAGTTAAGTTTAACAGCCTGTCTGGTCGGACTTACGATCGGCCAGCTGATTGTCGGGCCGGTCAGTGATGCGCAGGGAAGACGAAAACCGCTATTAATCTGTATTTTTTTATTTGCGTTATCCGCTCTGTTTTGTGCACTATCGCCCAATATTACAACTTTAGTGGCAGCGCGTTTTTTACAGGGATTCACTGCTTCCGCAGGGCTTGTCCTGTCTCGCGCAATCGTCCGTGATGTGTTTACCGGAAGAGAGCTTTCTAAATTTTTCTCGCTGCTCATGGTGATTACCGCCGTGGCGCCGATGGTTGCGCCTATGACAGGCGGTGCCATTTTGCTTTTGCCGTTCGCAACGTGGCATACAATTTTTCATGTCCTAATGATCATTGGATTTTTGCTGGTTCTTCTGATTGCATTGAGGTTAAAAGAAACGCTTCCGCCGGAAAAACGGATTCCAAGCTCAATCGGAACATCCGTCAAAACGATGGGCAGCCTGCTGAAGGATCGGTCCTTTATGGGGTACGCGTTAACTGTCGGGTTTATTCACGGAGGAAGCTTTGCATATGTGTCCGGTACGCCTTTTGTATACCAGGATATCTACGGGGTGTCTCCGCAGGTATTTAGTATCCTTTTCGGCATTAACGGCCTGGCCATTATATCAGGCAGCTTTATCATCGGGCGCTTCGGCGGAATCATTCACGAAAAAAGCCTGCTTCGCATGGCGGTCATTACGGCTATGATTGCGACGGCTGTGCTATTAACCATGACCATCATTCACGGTCCTCTTGCCACATTAGTCATATCCATTTTCATTTACATGATTACGATCGGCATGGTTCTGACCAGCACGTTCACGCTGGCCATGGAAAAGCAGGGGCACCGCGCCGGAAGTGCAAGTGCACTGCTTGGAATGCTTCCGCTGCTCCTCGGTTCGATTGTGTCACCGCTTGTTGGCATTAATGAGACAACAGCCGTTCCGATGGGAGCGATTATGTTTGTGACAGCTGTCATCGGCTCACTGGCGTTTTTTGGATTGACGAAAGAACGAGTAGGGCAGAATTCATAAAAAAACCTGACATGACGTCAGGTTTTTTGTTTTATTTAGAATAACAAGAGCAGACCCGCAATCGCCGGAGTCAAAAAGATGGCTGATTTCAAAACCACCTTTGGCATGAGGTTGGTGAATTTGGCGCCTACATAGGCACCGCACATTGTTCCGACCAGAACTTTAATCAGCAATACATAATCGACGAAACCTTCGGTGATATATCCGATGCCTCCACCAACAGCCAGAGGGATGATCACAAGCATCGTCGTTCCGACAGAATGGCGGATGGACAGATTCAGCATAATCATTAACCCGATTTGAATAAAAGGTGCCGACCCAATGCCGAATGTTCCGGAAAGTACACCTGCTGCAATTCCTAAGATAACCGCTCTCGTATACGTTGAAAGAGTGCTTTGATTCATTTGAGCCTTCTCTTTTAAAATAAATAATCTGATTAAAATAAGAATCGCTGATAAAAATAACATTCCAGCCGTCAAATAATGAAGCAAATCAGCCGGAATAAAAGATGTCAGCTTGGCGCCGAAAAATGAGCCAACCGCAGCAAAGCTTCCGACTATTAAGCCGATTTTCATTTGGATGTTGCCTTCACGATAGTGGCTGTATGCCCCTGATAAGCTGGTGAAAGCCATGCCGGCGAGAGAAGTGCCTAAAGCCGTATGGATCGGGATATGAAAAAGCAGTGTTAAAAGAGCAATGACAAAGCCCGCTCCACCGGCGCCAATAAAGCCTAAAATAATTCCGAGAAGAAACATAACAAGAATAATGAGCATATTTTTTCCTCCATTGAAAAGATGTAAAAATGTAATCGTGCGCTATTCTGGCGGAGGTATCGTGTCCTATTGACGAAAAAACACGCCGGTTTTCTAGTTGTCAGTAGTCCGTCGACCGTCGTTCAGCAAACATATCGTACCTCAAATTCTGGGATCTGACAAGGCAGTTTGTTGCTTCCCATTACCATCTGTTATATGATTTTGATGAAGAAAAGCCCTTGAATATATTCAGAAGAGGTATTATATATGGACGATTTTAAATTAGATAAGCCGACTCCCTACTACCTGCAATTTTATAATCAGCTGAAAAAAATGATCTTTAACGGGACTTTTAAGCCTGGGGAACGGATAAACGAAACACAGCTGGCCAAAAGCTTTGGCGTCAGCCGCTCTCCGATAAGGGAAGCCATGCGATTGCTTGAGAAAGATGGTTTGTTAAAAGCGGATGACCGAAATGGCTTTTCGATCACGTCATTAACGGCAAAAGATGTAGATGAGATTTATAAAATCAGAATTCCGCTGGAGCAGCTGGCAGTTGAATTGGTCATAGACGAAGCGGATGAAGAAGAGCTGACCATACTTGAAAAGCAGCTTGAAGAAACAGAGAAAGCGATTCACAACGGCACGGAAGATACGGAAATCATTCGTTTAAACCAAAAATTTCATGAGCTGCTTGTTGATTTCAGCCATAACCGGCATTTGAAAAATTTGCTTGAGCATGTAAATGATCTGATTCACTTTTGCAGAATCCTTAATTATACCGGCGACCATCGTGCAGAAACGATACTACGTGAGCACCGCAGGATATTTGAAGAAGTGAAAAAGAAAAACAAAGAAGCAGCCAAACAGCATGTGCTGGCTCATTTCAATCATGACTGTGAGCATTTGAAGCATGTGCTTGAAGAAGGAAAAGAGAATTGATTGTATGATCCGGTACCAAGGGGAAGCAGAACCCTTGGTATTTTTTTATGCATTCACCACATATCTAAGCGGCCCCGTTAATAAGATTTTATGATGGTTTGACTAACGAATAATGGGGGTTAAACATGTTTATCCATATCGTCGGGCCTGGTGATTCTTTGTTTTCGATAGGCAGAAGATACGGTGCTTCTGTTGATCAAATAAGTGGTGTGAATGGTTTAGATGAAACGAATATCGTGCCGGGGCAGGCTCTGCTTATCCCTCTTTATGTATATACAGTCCAGCCGGGAGACACGCTTACAACCATTGCGGCAAAAGCGCTTGTTCCATTAGAGCGCCTGCGGGCAGCCAATCCGGGCATCAGCCCAAATGCTTTACAAGCGGGATCAAAAATAACGATTCCTTCGATCTCAAATTACATTGCGGGAACATTAAGTTTTTACGTGCTCCGAAATCCTGACCTTGATCGGGAGCTAATCAATGATTATGCGCCATACTCGTCTTCAATTTCGATTTTTGAATATCGTATTGCACCTAACGGCGATATTGCAAACCAATTAAATGATGCGGCTGCTATCGAGACAACTTGGCAAAGGCGAGTCACGCCGCTGGCAACAATAACGAACCTTACATCAGGAGGCTTCAGTACGGAAATTGTTCACCAAGTGCTGAACAATCCGACAGCGAGAACCAATCTGGTCAACAACATTTATAACTTAGTTTCTACAAGGGGATATGGGGGTGTCACAATCGATTTTGAACAGGTGAGCGCCGCGGACCGCGATCTTTTCACTGGCTTTTTGCGCCAGCTGAGAGATCGCCTTCAGGCGGGAGGGTATGTGCTGACGATAGCTGTTCCGGCAAAAACAAGCGATAATATTCCATGGCTGAGAGGCTACGATTACGGGGGGATAGGATCGGTTGTCAATTATATGTTTATCATGGCTTATGATTGGCATCATGCGGGAAGTGAGCCGGGCCCTGTAGCGCCGATTACTGAAATAAGGAGAACCATTGAGTTTACGATTGCACAGGTGCCGAGCAGAAAAATCATTATCGGAGTCCCGCTCTACGGGTACGACTGGATCATCCCGTACCAGCCGGGTACAGTTGCTTCAGCGATTTCAAATCAAAATGCAATCGAAAGAGCGATGAGGTACCAAGCCCCGATACAATATTCTACCGAATATCAATCACCATTTTTCCGGTACAGTGATCAGCAGGGGCGCACGCATGAGGTATGGTTTGAGGATGTCAGAAGCATGAGCAGGAAGATGCAGATCGTCCGCGAATACAGACTGCAGGCTATTGGCGCTTGGCAGTTAACGCTGGGCTTTACACCGGGCCCATGGCTTCTGCGGAAATTTTTTACGATCAGAAAAGTGTAAAAAAAGACACCGCAGCTGGGGTGTCTTTTTTTGATTACGTCCAGAGCAGCAGAATAGTTCATTCATTTGTCCCTTGCATGGGGGTGCGTTCCCATCTTACGATTAGTAGTAGTCTGATCAAACAAAGATTCAGAATACGATTTGAGAGGGAGTTGTCTACATGAAGACAGTATTGATTTTGAATTTTCCTGCGGAAGGCCATGTGAATCCTACCTTAGGCATTACAAAAGCGTTTTCCGATAAGGGATATGATGTCCATTATATCTCCACTGAAAAATATAAAAAACGTTTAGAAGCAGCGGGAGCAACTGTCCATCTTCACAGGGATCTGCTGAGAACAACACCTATTCATGTCGGTTCGCCCAATGGCATTCTTGAATTCGTCAAAATCCATATCAAAACGTCATTGGACATTTTACAGATTGTCAAAGATTTATCTAAGAGCATTCAATTTGATTTTGTTTATTATGATAAATTCGGCGCGGGGGAATTGGTGAGGGATTACTTAGATATTCCAGGAGTCTCTTCATCGGCGTCTTTCCTGTTTGGCGAGGAGCATCTGAAAATCCTGCCGCTGCATCCGGAGTCTGGAGCGCCGCTTGAATTGGATCAAGAGTGCGAAGACCTTTTGGCAAAAATGAAAGAAACGTACGGTGTTGCCCCGAAAAACCTGGTTCAATTCATGAACAATAAAGGGGAATTGAACGTAGTGTATACAAGCCGTTATTTTCAGCCGGAAAGTGATCGTTTCGGGGACGAGTGTCTGTTTATCGGCCCAAGCTTTCCAAAGAGAGCGGAAAAAACAGATTTCCCGATAGAACAGTTAAAAGATGAAAAGGTCATTTATATTTCAATGGGGACTGTACTGGATCATACAGAGGAATTCTTCAACCTTTGTATCGATGCATTTTCCGCCTTTAACGGAAAAGTCGTCATCGCTGCTGGAGAAAAAGCGAACTTGACCAAATTAAAGCAGGCCCCGGAAAACTTTATCATTGCTCCGTATGTCCCTCAGCTGGAAGTGCTGGAGCAATCGGATGTTTTCATTACACACGGCGGAATGAACAGCGTAAACGAAGGGATTCATTTCAGCGTGCCACTGGTTGTCATGCCTCATGACAAGGACCAGCCGATGGTGGCGCAGCGTCTCTCTGAACTCCAAGCAGGCTATGTCGTCTCTAAAGATGAAGTCAATGTCCAACTATTAAAACAGGCTGTAGATGAGGTTTTACACAACGATCAGTATACGGCAGGCATTAAAAAAATCAATCAAAGCTTCAAAGAGTGCATGGAGATGGAAGAAGTGATGGAGCGGATTGATGAATTGATTCGCCAAAAAAACAAATAAGAAAAAGAACTCCCGTACCTTGTACGGGAGTTCTTGATTTAAAACTTGATTTTGATTTTTTGAGCATCGCTGATTTTCTTATGGTTATGGTCAAAGACGTCACTTGTCGTGATTTCGATCCACTTGATCTCTTTTGTTTTCTTCTCAGCATCCGCGGCCTTATCATGAGCATGGCCGCTTGATGCGTTCACAATAAAGCCGAGATTTCCGGACTTTTCGGCGCCGCCTTCCAATTCGCCGTTTAACTCTTCAAGATAAATATCTTTGTTCCAATCAAAGGTTTCACCCGTATTTGTTTTCATCAAGGCAATCGGCGCAACATTTACTTTTTTTGAAGAGGTGTTCTTGATATCAACGAAAACTTTAACGAAATCAAACTCTTCATCATGTGTTAACTCATGAAAGTAATCAATCATGCTGTAGTCCGGGCGCAAGTGGATCAGCTTCATTTCTTTTACTGTTAACTCCACGTCGCCAATCTTATAGGTTTTGTTCACTTGTTTGATATCTTTTAAGACAGCTTTTCCTTTATCATCTGAAAACGTTTGGCCGACCTTAAGCA
This sequence comes from Bacillus sp. JS, assembly GCF_000259365.1. Lineage (NCBI taxonomy): Bacteria > Bacillati > Bacillota > Bacilli > Caryophanales > Bacillaceae > Bacillus > Bacillus sp. JS. Next base: position 640,170 of record NC_017743.1, read on the forward strand.
ATGACCGGTCATCAGTTACCTGGGAATTAGGTTGATAATTATCTGTGCTGTCCTTCTGGGATGAAGTGCTTTGCGGCTCAGCTTTTACTGTTTTCTCCCCGCCTGCATGCTGTTTTTCAGTACTGGCGTTTGATGAGCAGCCTGCAAGCATGATGGCAAAAACCAAAATTGAAAGAATTCTTCTCATGATGATTCCTCCATTAAAAAGAAATCCCGTTACTTCATACAAGCAACGGGATATCTTGTATTCTTTTACTTATCGTTAATCTTAATGTTGTATTGTAAAGCCTTGAAGACATTTTTGGCGATTTCTGTATTGTCGATTTGGCCGGCAAATGTCTCACTAGACGGACCGTATGCATAGACGGGAACATCTTCACCGGTATGTCCGCCTGTTGTCCATCCAGTGTGAGAGCGTTTATTAAAAATGTTCTCGATTGCGTTATCGATATCCAGCACTTCCTTCGATTTTGCTGCTTCTTCGACAGATTGAATTTCGGCTTTTGTTAAAGCCAATTTCTTTTGATTGATATAGGTTTTCAAAGTTTTTCCAACATCCGCGCCGTCAGCGATCTTTTCTGCCATAAAGTCTGGTGTGCGCTTTGCGGCTTTAATGGGTTCACTGAACCAATTGTAGATGCCGTCCGCACCGATGGAATATCCGCCGGTTGAGTGGTCAGCCGTTGCGACAACCAATGTGTGCTTGTCTTTTTTGGCGAAATCAATAGCCGCCTTATAAGCTTGTTCGAAGTCTTCCATCTCGCTCATGGCGCCGACGATATCATTGTCATGGCCCGCCCAGTCAATTTGGCTGCCTTCCACCATGAGGAAGAATCCGTCTTTATCCTTGTTTAATTTTTTAATGGCTGTGTTTGTCATATCTTTAAGTGATGGAATATCCTTCGTCCGGTCAATCTTTTTAGGCAGGCCGCCGTCAGCGAATAGACCGAGAACTTGGCTGTCTTTGTTTTTCAGCATGTCCTTACGGTTATCCACGTAGCTGTATCCCGCTTTTTTGAATTCCTTGATCAAATTACGGTCCTTACGGTCAAAATTGCTCTTTCCTCCGCCTAGAAGGACATCAATTTTGTGCTTGCCGTTGACCATCTCATCAAAATAATCATCCGCAATTGAGTTCATATTTTTTCGGCTGTGGTCGTGTGACCCGAAAGAGGCCGGAGTGGCGTGTGTAATTTCTGAAGTAGCCACAAGTCCTGTTGCTTTTCCTTTTTCTTTCGCAGCTTCAAGCACCGTTTTGGCCTCTGACCCGTCGTTATCCACGGCTATAGCACTATTATATGTTTTAATTCCCGCAGACATAGCCGTTGCCGCCGCTGCAGAATCCGTTACATTTTGTTCTGGATCATCGGGGTAAGTTGTTTGCTGGCCGACAAGATACTGATCAAAAGCAGTAGGCTCCACAGCTTTTGTCTTTTTATTATCCTTTAAGTATCGATAAGCAGACGTATAAGACACACCCATACCATCACCAATCAGAACAATAACATTCTTAATTTCGTCTTGGTTCCCCTTTTTCTTTTCCTGGGCGCTGGCTTCAGGCACACTGCCGCCGGCTAAGCTGCTGAACGCAATCGATGATAGAACTGCGATAGGCAGTAATTTCTTCGGGAATTTTTTCAACTGGATAACCTCCTAAAATGGTTAAATCTCAATGACAACCCAATTATATTTTTAAACTGTTAAGCTGGTATTAATCGATTTTAAAGATTGGGTTTACAAGAATCTGCTATCAAAAGAATGGTTCTTCTTTTATGAGAAGTTTTAGAAGGAAAGAGAGATAGTACTAAAGAATAAATTGGAGATACTGGCCGTGGGTAGGTAAACTGAAATCTGCTATAGTCGCATAGAACTTCTCTGAACGGCATCATTTATTTAGGAGGGAACAATATGGATGTTTTTTCTGAGTATATAGAAGGGATTGATGACCCGCTCCACCGCGAAAGAACCGAAGAGGTGTTGACTTGGATAATAAATAAATATCCAAATTTACATACAGAAATAAAATGGAACCAACCGATGTTTACGGATCACGGTACATTTATTATTGGTTTTAGTGTTTCTAAAAAGCATTTAGCTGTCGCTCCAGAAAAAGTAACGATAGCGCACGTAAAGGATGATATTGTGAAGGCCGGATATGACCACACCGAGCAGCTAATACGTATCCCCTGGAACGGTCCAGTTGATTACACGCTACTTGAGAAAATGATTGAGTTTAATATTCGGGATAAGGCGGACTGCTCCACTTTTTGGCGGAAATGAAAAAAGTAGAAAAGGCATAACATATTAGCTGTTTAAAATATGCTACGTCTTTTCATTTGTCTTTTTTTTAATTTTGATCATCTATTGCTGCTTTTACTCAAACAAGGTCTTTTCATGGAGCGTAAGCTGACTCGCAGAATAATGATCGCCTTGCTTCCATTTCACTTCAATGGTTATATCATGGCCTTCAAGCTCATGTTCATCTAACCGCTCTAAAAAAGAAACAGACTTTTCTTTTGCGCTTCCATCACGAAAAGTGCCACCGGAATAGTCACGCATTGGAATTTCTGTGTTAGAATTCAGCAGAACCTCATTATCCTTTTTTACAATCAGTGATTCCAAATAAGTGTCGGCTGTTTCATTTGTATCGCCGATCCAATAAAGTTCGCCGCTGTATTCATTCGGTGCATCTTCATTTTTTTTGAAAACAGCTTCCCAATTCTGATCTTTGCTTTCTCCCTGCCAATTCGGATACTCCAAACGCACATGATGAATCAGGCGATAGGAAAAAAAGATTAGGCAGAAAGCGATGAGTAGAAATGCCGTGAAAATGAGAGGGTATTTATAATGACTGGACATAAAAGACTCCTATTCGTTTAATCTATTACCTTCAACAAAAGAATTTCATCCCGAATCAAAATGCCGTTTTCAGCTATCACGGGAATCGCCGGCTTGAGTCTCCGCGCTTTTTCAACTGCGTTTGGAAACACTGCAGCGAATTGATAGCCTCTCTTTTGATAAAACGCCATCGCATGTACATTATCATTTGTTGTGATAAGCTTTATTCGCTGACAATGTGCATGCTTAGCTGTCGCTTCAACCTGCTGAAGTAAAGCTGTGCCGATTCCTTTATTTTCAATCATACTATCTAATGAAATAATTTCACAGTCTTTCCCATCTAGTGTGTATGTAATGCAGCCAATGATTTCGCCGCTCTCATATACGGCGGCAAATCCATCTATTTCATCACACCGAAAAATGCCGCTGGAAATCGCCATCTCGGGTGTACCCCAATGCTTGGCAAAAAAATCGGTCAACATCTGTTTCGCTATCTCATTGTTTGGGATGATGATCATCGTAACACTCCTCTATTGAAAGTATACGATCAATATATACAATAAAATGAACACTAAGAAAATAGACGTTGAGGTGACGGCATGGAAATCAACGATGTTATTTACGGGCAACACCATATAGACGGAGTGCTGGAAGAACTTATCAAAAGCGCTCCGATGCAAAGATTAAAAGGAATCTATCAAGGCGGAGCAAGCTTTTTAGTCAATCGAAAGTGGAATGTGACCAGGTATGAGCACTCCATCGGCGTGATGCTCCTCATCAAAAAGCTCGGAGGAACGATAGAAGAGCAGATTGCAGGCCTGCTCCATGATGTATCACACACGGCTTTTTCGCATGTGGCCGACATTGTTTTTGAAACTCAAGCCGAAGACTATCATGAAAACATCTATCAACAAGTTATTGTTCACTCTGAAATCCCGGACATTTTACAAAAATACGGCTATCAAAGCGAAGAACTTTTATTTGACGATTCAAAATGGACGTTGCTCGAACAGCCTGCACCGGAGCTGTGTGCTGATCGGATAGACTATACGCTGCGTGATATGTACCGATATGGGCACATTAGTCTGCACGAAGCGCAAACCTTTTTGGATCATCTTATTGTGAGAGACGGAAGGATGTTTCCGGACGGTATCGAAGCCGCCGAATGGTTTGTCGGTGTGTATTACAAAGAAGTGATTGATTTCTTTTTAGATCCCGTGAATGTATATGGATATGAATATTTAGCGCGAGCGTTGAAAGCAGCGCTGCGGCATCATGTCATATCCGCAAAGGATCTGCTGAAAACGGATCAAGAGGTACTGAACATCCTGTGGTCATCAAAAAATGAAGAAGTTCTGAGCTTGCTTACATCCATTCAACCAGGCATACAAGTAATAGAAGATGACATCCAGTACGATTTCCATCAAAAGAAGAAAATGCGTCTTATCGACCCATCCATTTTTCACGATGACAAATGGATCAAATCCTCAGATGCTTCTGAACAGGTGAGGAAAATGGGTGAGGCAGCCTATCAAAAAGCAAAAAAAGGTGTGTATATCAAAATTTTAAATCAGTAATTGCCGCCTGACAGCGGCTTTTTTTCATGTTTGGCTTTGCAAACAAAGGGGAATAGGACAAACTGCGGGAACGTTTTATGAGAACATCAGCGTATTTACATACCATTCGGGGGTATAGTATTATCGAGAGGGCATGTTATTTTTCATTGTCTGCGGGCAAAAGTTACAGTAAAAAAATGAAGCAAAGGAGAATGAACATGAAAATCTCTAAAAATGCACTGGGAATTCTGATGTTATCTCTTGTTTTTGTTTTATCAGCATGCGGCAACAATAACAGTACGAAACAAAGCACACATGACAATTCCTCAACACATGAAGAGATGGACCATTCCGGATCAGCTGACATTCCAGAGGGATTACAGGAATCTAAAAATCCAAAATACAAAGTAGGAAGCCAGGTAATCATCAAGGCTTCTCATATGAAAGGCATGAAAGGTGCCGAAGCCACAGTGACAGGCGCCTACGATACAACGGCGTATGTTGTCTCTTATACTCCGACAAACGGGGGACAGCGCGTGGATCATCACAAATGGGTCATCCAAGAAGAAATCAAAGATGCCGGAGATAAAACGTTACAACCCGGAGATCAGGCGATTTTAGAGGCTTCTCATATGAAAGGCATGAAAGGAGCAACAGCTGAGATCGACTCCGCGGAAAAAACAACTGTATACATGGTTGACTATACATCGACAACAAGCGGCGAAAAAGTGAAAAACCACAAATGGGTCACCGAAGATGAGCTTTCAGCTAAATCATAAAAAAATCCTCCTTTTACAAGGAGGATTTTTTTGCTGTCTGAACAGGTCTTGTTAAAGAAATGAAAGCAAACAGGACAGCGATGATCACAATCGATCCGCCGCACCATGCCGTTGACACCACAGTACCCGTCTGATCCAAAACAACACCGCCAATGGCTGAGCCAAGGGCAATTCCGACTTGGAGGGCAGATGTGTTAAAGCTTTGCTGAATGTCAGAGGAATCTGGTGCAATTTCAATTAAATAGCTTTGCTGAGCGGGGGCGAGGCTCCAGCTCAGAAGACCCCAAATGACCATGACAGGCAAAAAGAAAATCATAGACGATGTAGACAGCGGCAGTAAGAACATAATGATGGCAAAGGAACCGGTTACCAGCAAAATGCTCTTAAAGGAACCAAGCCGGTCTGAAAGCGCTCCTCCGAAAGGGCCTCCGCATACAGCGGATATCCCGAAAAGGAAATAACAAATGCTGACCCAGAAAGAACTCAGATGAAGAGTTTCTTCTAAAAACGGAGCGAAGTAGGCGTATAGTGTATAATGCCCAGCCAATGTAAACATCGTGACGAGATGTGAACTCGCGATTTTCAGATTGCCAACCGTCTTGAGCTGTTCCCGGAAAGGAATCATTTTCTCTGCTGGTATTCTTTCAAAGAAGATTGAAATAATCAGCATGGAGACCAGCGCCAACAGGCCGATGCCAAGGAACAAAATCCGCCATCCGAAAGAATCGCTGATTAAGATTCCGAGCGGCACGCCCAATGCGATCGCGGAGCTGAATCCCATAAAAATAATTCCGATTGCGCGGGCTCTGTATTCAGGCGCTACAATTTTCGGGGCAATCGTTAAAGAAAGTACAACAATCAGCCCTGTACTCATCGCCGCCAATACCCTGGATACCATCAGTGTTGCAAAATTAGGGCTGAAGTAGGCGACAAGATTGCTAAGGAAGAAAACAAATAAAGCAATTAAATATAAGCGCTTCCGCTCAACCTTCGCAGTCAATGCCAAAAGCAAAGGCCCAGATACTGCATATCCCAGCGCAAATACACTGATCAGCTGTCCGGCTGAAACAATGGAAATGTCTAAATCATTTGCGATCTGAGGAAGAATCCCTCCCACAATTAACTCAACCAATCCGACTGCAATCGTAGAAGCTGCAAGCAGGAAAACTTTGAAATTCATAACAAACTCCTTTACTTAAATGTTTTGATAAATAAAAAAAATCCTGATTACAAAAAATGTCATAAACAAATTTTGTAATCAGGATTTTACGGTTCCTGGTAGACACCCTCAAACCATATTATTGAGGTTATACAAGTGATAATAGCTATTTAATTGATTCGTTTCCGTTGATGAGTGTAACACATTATGAATGAATCTTCCATAGAAAAATTTACAAAACGATGAACCGTACAAAAATATGATTATATTTATTTTATAAAAGTATAGACATTTAAAATTAAATGACTATAATAATCCATGTAAGCGTTTTAAATACAGGGGGGATAGCAGTTGAAAAAAATATTACTTGCGTGCAGTTCAGGAATGTCTACCAGTTTATTGGTGACAAAAATGAAGGAATACGCACAGTCTATCGGTGAGGAAGCAGAGATTTGGGCTGTTGGCCAAGATAAGGCAAAAGAAGACATGAGAAAAGCGGATGCCGTTTTGATTGGTCCGCAAATGAGCTTTCTGAAAAGCGAACTCCAAAAAGAGGCGGATCAATACAACATTCGAGTTGAAGTTATTGACATGATGGCCTACGGAATGGCAGATGGGAAAAAAGCGTATGAGCAGGCATTGTCCTTAATGGTGAATCAATAATGGAACAGATAAAAATCACGAATTTAACAGACGAGCAAATCAGTTTTCAGCTAATCCTGCACAGCGGAAATGCCCGCAGCTGCATCATACAATCACTGCGCGCCTATAAAGAAGGGAACAAGGACGAGGCGGATGTCCTCATTGCCAAGGCGGAGCAGGATTTATCCGCGGCCCATGACATTCACTTTCAAATGATACAGAAGGAATCCGGCGGAGAAGCAGCAGCTTTCTCATTGCTGCTTATGCATGCAGAGGATCATCTGATGTCAACGTTATCCATGAAAGAATTAGTGAAAGAGATGCTTGATCTCTTTAAAACCAAGAATCTATAAATAATCGGGGTGGATAGGGTGTTCGAGAAAATCAGCCAATTCCTTGTTCCAATTGCAGGGAGGTTAAACAATAACCGCTATTTGCAAGTGCTGCGTGATGCATTTATGCTGGCTTTCCCGCTGACGATATTCGGGTCCATTTTTGTCGTGTTAACGAATTTGCCGTTTCTAAACAAAATCATGAACACCACAATGCTTACATCGTTTCAGTCTCATTTCGGCATTGCCTCCACGGCGACTATGGGCATTATGTCTGTCTTTGTTGTGTTCGGGATAGGCTATTACCTGTCAAAAAGCTATCAGGTCGAAGCTGTATTTGGCGGAGCGATCGCTTTGGTTTCCTTTTTGCTCTTAACGCCATTTATCGTTCAGCCGGAAACAGGAGATGCCATTACAGGCGTTATCCCTGTCGACCGTCTCGGTGCAAAAGGGATGTTTCTTGGCATGATTACGGCATTTCTTTCTAGTGAAATCTACAGAAGGATTGTTCAGAAAAATCTGACGATCAAAATGCCAGCCGGCGTTCCGCCTGCTGTAGCAAAATCATTTGCCGCACTTATTCCGGCTTTTATCACATTGACCGTATTTTTGCTGATTAACGTAATGGTGACTCTGTTTTTCAAAACAAATATGCACGACGTCATTTATCACGCGATTCAGGCTCCGCTTGTCGGACTTGGAAGCGGTATCATTCCGACGCTGATTGCCGTGTTTTTCATTCAAATTCTTTGGTTTTTCGGACTGCATGGACAGATCATTATCAACTCCGTAATGGACCCGATTTGGAATACATTGCAGGTAGAAAACCTTTCTGCTTACACGGCGGGAAAAGAAATTCCTCATATTATTTCAAAACCGTTTATGGAGATTTATACAGTAGGGATGGGCGGAACGGGGATGACGCTTGCGATTGTGTTTACCATTCTCATCTTCATGAAAAGCAGGCAGATGAAGCAAGTATCAAAACTTGGCCTCGCTCCCGGTATTTTTAACGTAAACGAACCGATTATCTTCGGGCTTCCGATTGTCATGAATCCGATCATCATTGTGCCTTGGGTGCTGGCGCCGATGGTTGTTACGCTCGTCACCTATCTGGCCATGTCAGCGGGGCTCGTTCCGCCTCCGACTGGTGTAACGGTGCCGTGGACGGTTCCATTATTCATTAATGGCATCATGGCGACGAACTCGATCATGGGGGGCGTGATGCAGCTTATCAATCTGCTGATTGTCTTCGTGATTTGGTTTCCGTTCCTAAAAGCAATGGATAAATTAAATCTGGCAAAAGAAAAAGAACAGGCTGTGCAGGAAACAGCTGCTCAGCAAAATGATAACAGCATTAAAATGTGACATAAGGGGAGAGAGACTTGGCACAAACAGAACAATATCGTTTTCCGAAAGATTTTTGGTGGGGATCATCCGCTTCAGCAACACAAACGGAGGGTGCCGCCGACAGAGACGGAAAAGGGCAGAATATATGGGATTATTGGTTTGAGAAAGAACCGCATCGTTTTTTTGACCATGTCGGACCAGCAGCCACATCCCAATTTTACGACAATTATAAAGAAGATATCAGGCTGATGAAGGAGCTTGGCCACAACTCGTTCCGGATGTCGATTTCCTGGTCGCGTTTCATACCAGACGGAACAGGCGAGATCAACGATAAAGCCGTAAATTTCTATAACAATGTCATTGATGAGTTGATCGCTAACGGAATTGAACCTTTTGTCAATTTGTTTCATTTCGATATGCCGATGGCGCTTCAAAAAATCGGCGGCTGGGTAAACAGAGAGACGGTTGACGCTTATGAAAACTATGCAAGAACGTGCTTCCGTTTGTTTGGCGGCAGAGTGAAAAAGTGGTTCACGCATAATGAACCAATCGTTCCCGTAGAAGGCGGCTACTTATATGATTTTCATTATCCAAACAAGGTCGACTTTAAAGAGGCTGTCCAGGTCGGATTTCATACGATGCTGTCAAGTGCCCGCGCGATTCAGGCTTACAGGGAGATGGAACAGGACGGAAAAATCGGCATCATTTTAAATTTGACCCCATCATACCCGAGAAGCAGCCATCCGGCGGATGTGAAAGCCGGGGAAATCGCAGACGCGTTTTTTAACAGATCCTTTTTAGACCCATCTGTCAAAGGCGAGTTTCCGAAAGAGCTGGTTGACATTTTGAAGAATGAAGGCTTTATGCCTGATTACAACCCTGAAGATCTTGACATCATTAAAAAGAACACGGTTGACCTGTTGGGAGTGAATTATTACCAGCCGAGACGTGTGAAAGCAAAAGAACATCTTCCGAATCCCGACGCTCCTTTTTTGCCGGACAGGTATTTTGATCCTTACGTCATGCCGGGCCGCAAAATGAATCCGCATCGGGGCTGGGAGATCTATGAAAAAGGCGTTTATGATATTTTGGTCAATTTAAAAGAAAACTACGGGAACATCGAGTGTTTTATCTCTGAAAACGGCATGGGAGTTGAAGGCGAAGAGCGCTTCAGAGATGAACAAGGCATGATTCAGGATGATTACCGGATTGAATTTATAAAAGAGCACCTTAAATGGATTCACCGCGCCATGCAGGAAGGATCGAACGTAAAGGGCTATCACTTATGGACGTTCATGGACAACTGGTCTTGGACAAATGCCTATAAAAACCGATATGGGTTTGTATCAGTCAATCTCGAGAAAGGCGGAGAAAGAACCGTCAAAAAGAGCGGAAAATGGTTCAAAACGGTTGCTGAGCAAAACGGTTTCTAGATTTTCTTAAGGTCAAGATCTTCCGGTAATCATCATGATGAATAGAGATGACGAACAGCCGCAACATTGATGAAATAGGGAAAAGAACTTATGATATCCGTAAAAGCTTATGTGATATCAGACTCTAACAGCTGCCGGAGGATCCAATGAATAAATACGAAATCATTGCAAATGAAATGAGAAAAAGAATTAAAAATAACGTATATCCGATCGATCAGCCCATTCCTGATGAAGTATCTCTTGCAAAAGAATTTAACTCAAGCCGTATGACGATGAAGAGAGCCTTGGATAATTTAGTTGCCGAGGGCCTGCTGTTCAGAAAACGCGGCCATGGCACGTTTATTATTCAATCTGCAATACAGGATGACCATGTCCATGTAGTCAGCAATGAGATTCTCGGATTGACCAACTTGCTGAAAGATAAAAAAATCAAAAGCAAGGTCATTCAGTTTGAAGTGCAATTTCCCACTGAGGAAGTGGCCGCCCATTTGTCTATTGATCAGAAAACACCGGTTTATTATGTCGTTCGGCTGCGGATTGTAGAAGGTGAACCCTATGTACTGGAAAAAACATATATGCCGACGCATTTAATCCCAGGCATTAATGACGATGTCCTTCATGATTCGATCTACAATCATATTACAAATGTGCTGCAGCTCAAAATCGCCGGAACGCATCGGAAAATCAGAGCCTGCAAATCTGATCATATTGACCAGCAGCATCTGGGCTGCAAACAGGATGATCCAATTCTTGAAGTGGAACATGTGGGCTTCTTAGATACCGGGATTCCATTTGAATATTCCTTTTCACGTCATCGGCATGACAAGTTTGTTGTGACTTCTGTAAACATACGGCGCTGATTGCGGAGACAACAAGGAGGCCATCTGCATGCTTGGCGGTATTGAAGCAGGCGGCACAAAGTTTGTTTGTGCTGTCGGCAGAGAAGATGGAACGATCATTGACAGGATAGAATTCCCCACAAAGATGCCGGATGAAACGATAGAGAAAGTGATTCAATATTTTCGCCAATTTTCATTACAGGCAATCGGCATCGGCTCCTTTGGTCCTGTTGATAACGATAAAACCAGTCAAACATACGGCTGCATTACGGCCACGCCGAAAGCGGGCTGGAGACACTATCCCTTTTTGCAAACCGTTAAGAACGAATTGAAAATCCCAGTCGGGTTTAGTACGGATGTTAACGCTGCAGCGCTGGGTGAATTCCTTTTCGGTGAAGCGAAGGGGCTCGACAGCTGCCTGTATATAACGATTGGAACTGGCATAGGCGCGGGGGCTATTGTAGAGGGGAGGCTCCTTCAGGGGCTGTCACACCCAGAAATGGGCCATATTTATATCCGGAGGCACCCGGATGACATATACCAAGGGAAGTGCCCTTATCATGGAGATTGCTTTGAAGGCTTAGCTTCAGGCCCCGCTATCGAAGCCCGCTGGGGAAAAAAAGCTGCTGATTTATCAGATCTAACCCAAGTCTGGGAACTGGAAGGGTACTATATTGCCCAAGCGCTGGCTCAGTATATTTTGATCCTTGCACCTAAAAAAATCATTCTTGGCGGCGGCGTCATGCAACAGAAACAAGTGTTTCCTTATATCTATCAATATGTACCGAAGATCATGAACAGCTACTTTAATTTTTCTGAATTATCAGAAAGTATTAGTGGTTATATTGTCCCTCCTCATTTAGGCAGTAACGCAGGAATCATCGGCACGCTGGTTTTAGCGCAACAGGCCTTGCAAGCAGAATCAGCATCCGGGGAGGTGCGATCATGAAGCATCCTATATTTTTAGAGCCTGTCTTTAAAGAAAGAATATGGGGGGGAACAAAGCTTTACGATGCTTTCGGCTACGCAATACCCTCAGAAAAAACAGGTGAATGCTGGGCCGTTTCTGCACATGCTCATGGTCCGTCGGTTGTAAAAAGCGGTCCGCTGGCAGGAAAGACACTTGATCAAGTATGGCAAGATCATCCGGAGTTCTTCGGGTTTCCGGATGGTAAGGTGTTTCCGCTTTTGGTAAAGCTGCTTGATGCAAATATGGATCTCTCCGTGCAAGTCCATCCTGATGATGATTATGCAAAGCTGCACGAAAACGGTGATCTTGGTAAAACAGAGTGCTGGTATATCATGGATTGCAAAGATGACGCCGAACTGATTTTGGGACATCACGCAAGCACAAGGGAAGAGTTCAAACAGCGAATTGAAAGCGGTGATTGGAACGGGCTGCTGAGGAGAATCAAAATTAAGCCCGGAGATTTCTTTTATGTGCCAAGCGGTACACTCCATGCTTTATGTGAGGGAACCCTCGTCCTTGAAATCCAGCAAAACTCTGATACAACGTATCGCGTATACGATTATGACCGCTGTAATGACCAGGGCGAAAAAAGATCTCTTCATATAGAAAAAGCTATGGAAGTCATAACGATACCGCATATTGATAAAGCGCATACACCTGAAGTGAAAGAAGCTGGTAACGCGGAGATCACTGTTTATGTGCAATCAGATTATTTCTCAGTGTACAAATGGAAGATTAGCGGCCGAGCTTCTTTTCCTTCTCATCAAACCTATTTGCTTGGGAGTGTTCTGAGCGGATCAGGACGAATCATCAATAATGGTATTCAGTATAAATGCACTGCAGGCTCACACTTTATTCTGCCTGCGCATTTTGGCGAATTTTCAATAGAAGGAACATGTGAATTCATGATATCTCACCCTTAATGAATGGAGGAGTTGGATGTGGTTAAGAAATATACGATCTCTTTGCTCATTTTATTTTTGCTTGCGTCTGCTGTTTTAGCAAAACCAATTGAAGCGCATACTGTGTCTCCTGTAAATCCTAACGCACAGCAGACAACAAAAGCAGTGATGAATTGGCTTGCTCATCTGCCGAACCGAACGGAAAACAGAGTTCTTTCTGGCGCGTTCGGAGGTTACAGTCATGACACATTTTCTATGGCTGAGGCTGATAGAATCCGAAGCGCCGCCGGGCAATCGCCTGCTATATACGGCTGTGATTATGCCAGAGGGTGGCTTGAAACAGCAAATATTGAAGATTCAATAGATGTAAGCTGCAACAGCGATTTAATTTCGTATTGGAAAAATGGCGGAATTCCGCAAATCAGTTTGCACCTGGCGAACCCTGCTTTTCAGTCAGGGCATTTTAAAACACCGATTACAAATGATCAGTATAAAAAAATACTAGACTCTTCAACAGTAGAAGGGAAGCGGCTAAATGCCATGCTCAGCAAAATTGCTGACGGACTTCAAGAGCTGGAGAACCAAGGTGTGCCAGTTCTATTCAGGCCGCTGCATGAAATGAACGGTGAATGGTTTTGGTGGGGACTTACATCATATAATCAAAAGGATAATGAAAGAATCTCTCTATATAAACAGCTCTACAAGAAAATCTATCATTATATGACCGACACAAGAGGACTTGATCATTTGCTTTGGGTTTACTCCCCCGACGCCAATCGAGATTTCAAAACCGATTTTTACCCTGGTGCGTCTTACGTGGATATTGTCGGACTAGATGCGTATTTCCAAGACGCCTATTCGATAAATGGATATGACCAGCTAATGGCGCTTAATAAACCATTTGCTTTTACAGAAGTGGGCCCGCAAACAGCAAACGGCAGCTTCGATTACAGCCTATTCATCAATGCAATAAAACAAAAATATCCTAAAACCATTTACTTTCTCGCATGGAATGATGAATGGAGCCCAGCAGTAAACAAAGGTGCTTCAGCTTTATATCATGACAGCTGGACGCTCAATAAGGGAGAAATATGGAATGGCGATTCTTTAACGCCAATCGTTGAATGAATGATTTTCACAAATTAGAAGGTGCTCAAGAAGTTTCATTGAGCACCTTCCCGCTGATAGATTTCGCCGATTCTCGTTTCATCGAACCTGAAGGTAAACTGTGCATCATGGTAGCCTAATTCAACATACTCTTTGCACTGTTAATATCATAATTTGGAACAGGGGAGAGCTTCGCCAACTCAACACCCAATGTCTCGATCGCTTTCGCAAATACATTCTGTGTACAATCAAAAAAGCAAGTGTTTCCCGAAACGTCTGATTAGAGCTCATTTCATAAATCCTTGTTTTTGGCAGTACGCCTGTCGACTCAAGAAGCAAGTTATCCAACAGGTCAGTAATTAAGTTTCCGTTGTTATACACCCATCTAATATTGTTTGTAAGATGAGATAAAATATATACAAAACAAAGGCGTGAAAGAAGAAAATAAAAAATACAGGAAAAGTATTGACCAAATAAAACAGGCATGGTATATTATTAAACGTCGCTGATGAACAGCGTGAAACAAAACGAAAAACAAAAAAGTTTTTCTAAGGTGTTTACAAGAATTTTAAAATGTGTATAATAAGAAAAGTCGAATTGAAAAAGATTCGAAAAACATTTTTAAAAAAACTTCTTGACTTCAACAACGAATGATAGTATGATAGTTAAGTCGCTTGATAAGCGCCCGTAGCTCAATTGGATAGAGCGTTTGACTACGGATCAAAAGGTTAGGGGTTCGACTCCTCTCGGGCGCGCCAATATAAGATATCACGCGGGTGTAGTTTAGTGGTAAAACCTCAGCCTTCCAAGCTGATGTCGTGAGTTCGATTCTCATCACCCGCTCCATTATTGAATGATCTTTGAAAACTAAACAAGACAAAACGTACCTGTTAATTCATTTTTATAAATCGCACAGCGATGTGCGTAGTCAGTCAAACTACTTTATCGGAGAGTTTGATCCTGGCTCAGGACGAACGCTGGCGGCGTGCCTAATACATGCAAGTCGAGCGGACAGATGGGAGCTTGCTCCCTGATGTTAGCGGCGGACGGGTGAGTAACACGTGGGTAACCTGCCTGTAAGACTGGGATAACTCCGGGAAACCGGGGCTAATACCGGATGCTTGTTTGAACCGCATGGTTCAAACATAAAAGGTGGCTTCGGCTACCACTTACAGATGGACCCGCGGCGCATTAGCTAGTTGGTGAGGTAATGGCTCACCAAGGCGACGATGCGTAGCCGACCTGAGAGGGTGATCGGCCACACTGGGACTGAGACACGGCCCAGACTCCTACGGGAGGCAGCAGTAGGGAATCTTCCGCAATGGACGAAAGTCTGACGGAGCAACGCCGCGTGAGTGATGAAGGTTTTCGGATCGTAAAGCTCTGTTGTTAGGGAAGAACAAGTACCGTTCGAATAGGGCGGTACCTTGACGGTACCTAACCAGAAAGCCACGGCTAACTACGTGCCAGCAGCCGCGGTAATACGTAGGTGGCAAGCGTTGTCCGGAATTATTGGGCGTAAAGGGCTCGCAGGCGGTTTCTTAAGTCTGATGTGAAAGCCCCCGGCTCAACCGGGGAGGGTCATTGGAAACTGGGGAACTTGAGTGCAGAAGAGGAGAGTGGAATTCCACGTGTAGCGGTGAAATGCGTAGAGATGTGGAGGAACACCAGTGGCGAAGGCGACTCTCTGGTCTGTAACTGACGCTGAGGAGCGAAAGCGTGGGGAGCGAACAGGATTAGATACCCTGGTAGTCCACGCCGTAAACGATGAGTGCTAAGTGTTAGGGGGTTTCCGCCCCTTAGTGCTGCAGCTAACGCATTAAGCACTCCGCCTGGGGAGTACGGTCGCAAGACTGAAACTCAAAGGAATTGACGGGGGCCCGCACAAGCGGTGGAGCATGTGGTTTAATTCGAAGCAACGCGAAGAACCTTACCAGGTCTTGACATCCTCTGACAATCCTAGAGATAGGACGTCCCCTTCGGGGGCAGAGTGACAGGTGGTGCATGGTTGTCGTCAGCTCGTGTCGTGAGATGTTGGGTTAAGTCCCGCAACGAGCGCAACCCTTGATCTTAGTTGCCAGCATTCAGTTGGGCACTCTAAGGTGACTGCCGGTGACAAACCGGAGGAAGGTGGGGATGACGTCAAATCATCATGCCCCTTATGACCTGGGCTACACACGTGCTACAATGGACAGAACAAAGGGCAGCGAAACCGCGAGGTTAAGCCAATCCCACAAATCTGTTCTCAGTTCGGATCGCAGTCTGCAACTCGACTGCGTGAAGCTGGAATCGCTAGTAATCGCGGATCAGCATGCCGCGGTGAATACGTTCCCGGGCCTTGTACACACCGCCCGTCACACCACGAGAGTTTGTAACACCCGAAGTCGGTGAGGTAACCTTTTAGGAGCCAGCCGCCGAAGGTGGGACAGATGATTGGGGTGAAGTCGTAACAAGGTAGCCGTATCGGAAGGTGCGGCTGGATCACCTCCTTTCTAAGGATATTATACGGAATATAAGACCTTGGGTCTTATAAACAGAACGTTCCCTGTCTTGTTTAGTTTTGAAGGATCATTCCTTCGAAACGTGTTCTTTGAAAACTAGATAACAGTAGACATCACATTCAATTAGTAATACAAGATATCACATAGTGATTCTTTTTAACGGTTAAGTTAGAAAGGGCGCACGGTGGATGCCTTGGCACTAGGAGCCGATGAAGGACGGGACGAACACCGATATGCTTCGGGGAGCTGTAAGCAAGCTTTGATCCGGAGATTTCCGAATGGGGAAACCCACCACTCGTAATGGAGTGGTATCCATATCTGAATTCATAGGATATGAGAAGGCAGACCCGGGGAACTGAAACATCTAAGTACCCGGAGGAAGAGAAAGCAAATGCGATTCCCTGAGTAGCGGCGAGCGAAACGGGATTAGCCCAAACCAAGAGGCTTGCCTCTTGGGGTTGTAGGACACTCTGTACGGAGTTACAAAGGAACGAGGTAGATGAAGAGGTCTGGAAAGGCCCGCCATAGGAGGTAACAGCCCTGTAGTCAAAACTTCGTTCTCTCCTGAGTGGATCCTGAGTACGGCGGAACACGTGAAATTCCGTCGGAATCCGGGAGGACCATCTCCCAAGGCTAAATACTCCCTAGTGACCGATAGTGAACCAGTACCGTGAGGGAAAGGTGAAAAGCACCCCGGAAGGGGAGTGAAAGAGATCCTGAAACCGTGTGCCTACAAGTAGTCAGAGCCCGTTAACGGGTGATGGCGTGCCTTTTGTAGAATGAACCGGCGAGTTACGATCCCGTGCAAGGTTAAGCAGAAGATGCGGAGCCGCAGCGAAAGCGAGTCTGAATAGGGCGCATGAGTACGTGGTCGTAGACCCGAAACCAGGTGATCTACCCATGTCCAGGGTGAAGTTCAGGTA
>NC_017743.1:660000-3037500 GCF_000259365.1 Bacillus sp. JS
CCCCCGCAACCAAATTATTTTGAATGAAAAAAGGAGTGCCCAAAGGGTGCAACCGAAATAATACACTATATAAATATGGTCCGGTAGTTCAGTTGGTTAGAATGCCTGCCTGTCACGCAGGAGGTCGCGGGTTCGAGTCCCGTCCGGACCGCCATTAATGTAAACGAAACGATCATGTTTTCGTTTTTTTTGTGTTTTCTTTTACTGTATCTTCTGCTTGGTGTCTTAGCCAAGCTTTCTTTATATCGGCAACTTCTTGGATATTCTAGCAAAATTCGATAAACTAGGGAGAGCACATATAGGCTTAACTAGGGTTGAAAGGAGGTTTTGCTTCATGGATGAATTTGATTTGATACATAGCATTACTCCACGGACCATTCACCATTCTTCCGTTGATGTAGGAATTGGTGATGATGCAGCGCTCTACACTGCGAAACACGGCGTTCAGGAAATTGTTTGTGTTGATACTATGGTAGAAGACGTGCACTTCAAATTACACTATTCCTCACCTGAAGATATCGGGTATAAGGCGTTAGCCGTTAATATAAGTGATATTGCCGCGATGGGCGGCATTCCTAAATATTATTTGGTATCAATTGCGGTACCTTCAAAATGGACTAAAGCTGAAATCAAGGCGATGTATGAAGGAATGAATGAACTGGGGAAACTATATCATATGGATCTGATTGGCGGTGATACAGTCTCTATCTCTGACAAATTAGTCGTAACTGTCACTGTGATCGGTGAAGTAGAAAAGGGAAGGGCCTGTTTACGCAGCTTGGCTAGACCGAATGATATAGTGTTTGTAACGGGTGAAATCGGTTCTTCTGCAGCAGGACTTTCTTTATTGCTGGAAGAGATTAATCTTCAAAACTCATCTGTGGAAGTGGAAACGGATTACTTTATCCACAGGCATAAACGGCCTCAGCCAAGAGTAAGTGTCGGCAGATTGTGCTCAAGTATGAATCGGGCGGCTTTAAATGATATTAGTGACGGATTGGCTAGTGAACTGAACGAGATTGCAGAAGCCAGCTGTGTTTCAATTGAAATTGATGAAAGCATGCTTCCAATTCATTCTGATCTGCCTAAGCTTCATCGTAATTGGAAAGAATGGGCTTTGTTTGGCGGTGAGGATTTTGAGCTGACAGGGACGGTTTCAAATGACGAGTGGGAAGTGTTGAAGCAAAAGTGTGAAACGCATCAACTGCCCATTACAAAGATTGGCCATGTCAGAGAAAAAACAGAATCCAACGTGATCCTAAAAACTGATAACGGATTAAGGATCTTAGAGAAAAAAGGATATAATCATTTTAAATAAGACAGGTGACTCGTGTGAAGCAATTAAAGTGGAGAACCGTAAATCCTGAAGAAACAAAAGCAATTGCCAAGCTGGCTGCATCGTTTGCTAAACCGGGAGACGTCCTGACATTAGAGGGCGATTTAGGTGCAGGTAAAACGACTTTTACGAAAGGTTTTGCGGAAGGGCTGGGAATTACACGTGTTGTAAACAGTCCGACTTTTACAATTATAAAAGAATATAACGATGGCTCGCTTCCTCTTTATCATATGGATGTATATAGAATGGAGGATGAAAGTGAAGATTTGGGACTCGATGAATATTTTCACGGACAAGGTGTCTGTCTCGTTGAATGGGCTCATTTAATTGAAGAACAGCTGCCGCAGGAGCGTCTGCAAATTGTCATCAAAAGAGCTGGTGATAGTGAGCGGGAAATCACCTTTACTGCTGTCGGGAATCGGTACGAAATGCTTTGTGAGGAGATAAGTAGACATGACAATATTAGCAATTGATACATCAAATTATACATTGGGCATTGCGCTGCTTCGAGGAGACACCGTTATAGCAGAATACATTACATACTTGAAAAAGAACCATTCTGTAAGAGCGATGCCTGCAGTTCATTCATTGCTGAATGATTGTGATATGGCACCGCAGGACCTTTCTAAAATTGTCGTTGCAAAAGGCCCTGGTTCATACACAGGAGTAAGAATAGGTGTGACGCTGGCCAAAACACTTGCCTGGTCTTTAGACATTCCAATTGCTGCTGTATCAAGTCTTGAGACACTTGCGGCAAATGGCCGGCATTTTGAGGGTCTGATCTGCCCAATCTTTGATGCTAGACGGGGACAGGTGTACACAGGTCTGTATGAGTACAAAAATGGGCTTTTAGAGCAAGTTGCTCCAGATCAAAATGTGATGCTGGCAGATTGGCTGAAGATGCTAAAAGAAAAGGACCGCCCAGTTTTGTTTTTAGGTCATGATACTTCTATTCACAAGCAGATGATCGAGGAAGTGCTTGGAACAAAAGGGTTCATTGGAACTGCCGCCCAGCATAACCCGCGTCCTTCAGAATTGGCATTTCTCGGGAAGGAAAAGGAAGCAGCTGATGTTCATAGGCTTGTCCCTGATTACTTGCGGCTGGCAGAAGCTGAAGCGAAATGGATTGAAAGTCAAAAGTAGGGTGATAGGATGAAAACAAAAGCAGCGGTCAGAAATATGCGGCTTGAGGATATAGATCACGTATACGAAATCGAAGCATCCTCCTTTACGTCTCCTTGGACGAAGGATTCGTTTTATCATGAGCTGCTGGAAAACCCGTATGCTCATTATCTCGTGATTGAAAAGGACGGCTATCTAGCTGGGTATTGCGGGATTTGGATTGTGATGGACGATGCCCAAATTACAAATATAGCGATAAAACCAGAGTATCGAGGCCAGTCTTTAGGAGAAACGCTTTTTCGCTCAGCTGTTGAACTGTGTAAAGAAAAAGATGCAAGGCGGCTTTCGCTTGAAGTGAGGGTTTCGAATCATCCTGCTCAAGGCTTATATAAGAAATTCGGGATGCAGCCCGGCGGAATAAGAAAGAACTATTATACTGATAACGGGGAAGATGCGTTAATTATGTGGGTGACGATAAATGAGTGAGCAAAAAGACATGTACGTATTAGGAATTGAAACAAGCTGTGACGAGACTGCGGCAGCTATTGTGAAAAATGGAAAAGAGATCATTTCAAACGTAGTAGCCTCACAAATTGAAAGCCATAAGCGCTTTGGAGGCGTCGTTCCGGAAATAGCTTCAAGACATCATGTTGAACAAATCACTTTGGTTATAGAAGAGGCATTTCGCAAAGCTGGCATGACGTATAGGGATATTGATGCGATTGCAGTCACGGAAGGTCCGGGACTGGTGGGAGCGCTTCTTATTGGAGTGAATGCCGCTAAAGCATTGAGCTTTGCACATAACATTCCGTTAGTAGGCGTTCATCATATAGCCGGTCATATATACGCGAACCGTCTTGTAGAAGACATCGTGTTCCCGGCACTGGCATTGGTCGTTTCTGGAGGCCATACAGAACTGGTTTATATGAAGGAACATGGATCATTTGAAGTCATTGGGGAAACCCTTGATGATGCGGCAGGAGAAGCTTACGATAAAGTGGCGCGGACGATGGGTCTGCCATATCCAGGTGGACCGCAAATTGACAAGCTAGCTGAAAAAGGGAATGACAATATTCCGCTTCCTCGCGCATGGCTTGAAGAAGGCTCTTATAACTTCAGCTTTAGCGGATTGAAGTCTGCAGTGATCAATACGCTTCATAATGCGTCTCAAAAAGGGCAAGAGATTGCTCCAGAAGATTTGTCTGCCAGCTTCCAAAATAGTGTGATCGATGTCTTGGTGACCAAAACGGCACGCGCAGCAAAGGAATATGGTGTCAAACAGGTTCTTTTAGCTGGTGGAGTAGCTGCAAATAGAGGTCTCAGAGCTGCATTAGAAAAGGAATTTGCCCAGCACGAAGGGGTTTCGCTTGTCATTCCTCCGTTAGCGTTATGCACAGATAATGCGGCGATGATTGCTGCCGCTGGCACAATTGCTTTTGAAAAGGGTATTCGCGGTGCATACGATATGAATGGGCAGCCTGGCCTTGAATTGACTTCTTATCAAAGTCTCACGAGATAATAGCGTGAGACTTTTTATTTGTTATTAACAGATAATTCACAATTTATCCACATATCTGTGAGCAATTATAGAGATATAGATGGATAAAGGGCTGAAGTTACTGTTAATCAAGTGGATAAATTCAGAATATTTTGTGGATAATGTGTATAAAGCGCTTACTTCTCTTGTTTATAAGGTTATTTTCTGTGGATAAAAAGCACCTCTAAAAAGAGGTGCTTGACTTTTTTAATCTTCTTCTGTGGATAGTTCTTCCCATTCGGACAAAAGAGATTCCAGCTCCTGATTGAGTTTCTCATTGTCTGCATGGATAGCTTGTACTTTTTCATGATCCTGATAGACTTCAGGATCACATAGCAATTCATCATTGCGGCTGATGTTTTCTTCAATGCTCTGAACAGTGGCTTCAATTTCTTCAATTCGACGAAGTCGTTGGCGCTCTTTCTTTTTCCATTCTTTTTCTTCCTCGTAGGAACGTTTGGAGTCAGACTTCACTGCAGCTGGCGTTGTTTCAGTTTCCTCTTGCTGATTCATTTTCTCCAATTCAAGCTGCTCTGTTTTCTTCTCTGTATAATAATCGTAATCTCCCAGATACTCCTCTATATGGCTTGAAGAAAGCTCCAGCACTCTTGTGGCGATTCTGTTAATAAAATATCTGTCATGTGAGACAAATAACAGTGTGCCTGGATAATCAATCAGCGCGTTTTCGAGAACTTCTTTGCTGTCTAAGTCCAGATGGTTTGTCGGTTCATCAAGGATGAGAAAGTTGGCTTTTTGAAGCATCAGCTTAGCTAGAGCCAATCTTGCTTTTTCGCCCCCGCTCAGTGAATGGACGGGTTTCAGCACGTCATCTCCGGAGAATAAGAAATTTCCGAGACACGTTCTGATTTCTTTTTCTGGGAGCCCGGGGTACTCGTCCCACAGCTCATCAAGGACACGTTTAGAGGAAGTCAGTTCAGCCTGTTCCTGATCATAATAGCCGACACTGACATTTGAGCCATATGAGATCGTTCCTTGATCTGGTTTTAGGGTGTCTATTAATGTTTTCAGCAATGTTGATTTACCAATTCCGTTAGGGCCGACAAGCGCGGCGCTTTCTCCTCTTGTCAGCATGAATGACACTTCTGTTAAAAGCGGCGGCTGGTTTTCATAGCTGATTGTGAGATCCTGAACACGGAGGACTTCATTTCCGCTCTGTTTTGTAATATCAAAATGAAAGTTTGCGGATTTTTCATCACCAAGCGGTTTTGACATGACTTCCATTCGATCAAGCTGCTTTCTGCGGCTTTGCGCCCTTTTGGTGGTAGAGGCTCTCGCCAGATTTCTGTCTACGAAGTCTTGCAGCTTTGCGATTTCGTCCTGCTGCTTTTCGTACAGTTTAAGATCCTTTTCATACTGCGCGGCTTTTTGGTCGAGATAAGCGCTGTAGTTACCGTGATACTTTTTGCTTTCGGCTCTTGATACCTCGTATACCTGGTTTACCACTTTGTCCAAAAAGTAGCGGTCATGCGAAACGATGAGAATGGCGCCTGAATAGCCTTGTAAATAATGCTCAAGCCAGGTAAGCGTATCAATATCCAGATGGTTTGTCGGCTCATCGAGAATGAGTAAATCAGGCTGTGTTAACAGAAGCTTACCTAAAGCCAGTCTTGTTTTTTGGCCTCCGCTGAGGCTTTGAACCTGTGTAGAATCGTCAAAATGGCTGAAGCCGAGGCCATGCAGCACAGATCTGACATCCGCTTCATATTGATAGCCGCCTTTATCTTTGAATTCCTGCTGAAGGCGGTCGTACGTTTTCATGATGCTTTCTAATTCACCCGGATCAGCTGCCGCCATTTTTTCTTCTATAGCCCGCATTTCCTTTTCCATTGCTTTTAAGTGGTCAAAAACAGTCAGCAGCTCTTCTTTTATGGTAAGCTTAGAATCCAAGCCAGTATGCTGGGCGAGATATCCCATTGTAATATCTTTCGGTTTAATAATTTCGCCCTTTTCATACGAAAGCTGGCCTGCGATAATTTTAAGGAGCGTGGATTTTCCGGCGCCATTTCTTCCTACAATGGCGATGCGATCACGATTTCTGACTTCCAGCTTTATATTGTTTAAAATAGTATCAGCACCAAACGATTTGGACAGCTGATTAACTTGTAAGATCATCATATTATTTCACCTCTGTTATAATAAGTTAAGTGTAGCTTATGAACCAGAAGTCAGCAAACAATACATTGGCCATATAAGACATAGAGAAGAAAATAGTGTATGATCTGTTTAAGGAGCGTTTTAATATGAATGGATTTTCTCATTTTAATGAACAGGGCAGAGCCCAGATGGTGGATATCAGCGAAAAATCTTCGACTGTCCGTACTGCGGCGGCTGTTTCAAGCGTACACATGAAGAATGAGGTGTACGAGAAAATACAGAGTCACGATATCGGCAAAGGAGATGTACTGGCTGTCGCACAGGTGGCAGGCATTATGGCCGCAAAGCAAACGTCGAATATCATTCCAATGTGCCATCCGCTTTCATTGAGCGGGGTAGATATATCGTTTGACTGGAAAATAAAAGAAGCAGAAGTTATACTTCATATAAAAGCACAGGTCAAAACGAAAGGGAGTACAGGTGTGGAAATGGAAGCGCTCACTTCTGCATCGGTGTGCGCTCTTACCGTTTACGATATGTGCAAGGCCCTTGATAAGGGAATGGTCATCGGCCCTACTTTCTTGCTTGAGAAGACAGGCGGGAAAAACGGTGACTTTAAAAGAGAACTATCCGAGTATAATTTGGAGGACCAAAAATGAATAAGGATCAATCAAAAATTCCGCAGGCGACGGCGAAACGGCTGCCGCTTTACTATCGCTTTTTAAAGAATCTGCATGCGTCAGGAAAACAGCGTGTATCATCCGCTGAACTCAGTGATGCCGTAAAGGTTGATTCTGCCACGATTCGGAGGGATTTTTCCTATTTTGGAGCTCTTGGCAAAAAAGGATACGGATATAATGTGGATTATTTGCTGTCTTTTTTCCGAAAAACGCTTGATCAGGATGAGATGACTGATGTCATTTTGATTGGTGTCGGGAACTTGGGAACGGCATTTCTTCACTATAATTTCACAAAAAATAATAACACAAAAATTTCTATGGCTTTTGATATAAATGAGAGTAAAATAGGAACTGAGGTAGGCGGCGTGCCCGTCTATAACCTTGATGACCTTGAACAACACGTAAAAGATGAATCAGTTGCCATTCTTACAGTGCCAGCAGTTGCCGCTCAATCCATTACAGACAGATTGGTTGCGTTAGGAATCAAGGGAATCCTTAATTTTACGCCGGCCCGTTTGAATGTGCCGGAACACATTCGAATTCATCATATAGATTTAGCAGTTGAGCTTCAGTCACTGGTTTATTTCTTGAAGCATTATTCAGTTTTAGAGGAAATCGAATAGAGGGAAAGGAGGAGCCCAAATATGCCGATCGGTCCTGGAAGCCTTGCTGTTATCGCAATCGTTGCTCTGATTATCTTCGGTCCCAAAAAGCTGCCTGAATTGGGCAAAGCAGCCGGAGACACACTTCGTGAATTCAAAAACGCTACTAAAGGATTAACAAGTGATGAAGAGGAAAAAAAGAAAGAAGATCAGTAAGTTAGGATGACACGAATGAAAGTGAATCAAATGTCGCTGCTGGAGCATATTGCTGAGCTTCGAAAACGGTTGCTGATTGTAGCGCTGGCGTTTGTCGTTTTCTTTATTGCTGGATTTTTTTTAGCGAAGCCGATTATTGTGTATCTGCAAGAAACAGATGAAGCGAAGCAGCTTACGCTTAACGCGTTTAACCTGACAGACCCGCTTTATGTGTTTATGCAGTTTGCGTTTATCATCGGCATCGTCCTGACTTCGCCGGTTATTCTTTATCAGCTTTGGGCTTTTGTGAGCCCGGGCCTCTATGAGAAAGAGCGCAAAGTAACGCTCAGCTACATTCCGATCTCTATTTTGCTGTTTTTAGCGGGCTTATCTTTTTCATATTATATTTTATTTCCTTTTGTTGTTGATTTTATGAAGCGGATCTCTCAGGACTTGAATGTCAATCAGGTGATCGGAATTAATGAATATTTTCATTTTCTTCTGCAGCTGACGATTCCGTTTGGACTGCTGTTTCAAATGCCGGTCATCCTCATGTTTTTGACCAGGCTCGGAATTGTGACACCGATGTTTTTAGCGAAAATCAGAAAGTATGCGTATTTTACGCTCTTGGTGATCGCTGCCCTGATTACACCGCCTGAGTTACTGTCCCATATGATGGTGACGGTCCCGCTTTTGATTTTATATGAAATCAGTATTCTGATATCGAAGACCGCTTATCGGAAAGCGCAGAAAAGCAGTGCTGCCGATCAGGACGTGTCTTCCGGGCAATAATAAAAAATCCATTTCTCGGAGAAGAGAAATGGATTTTCTTTATTTCTGGTTCTTTTTGATTTTAAATGAAAAGGCGAACATCTTAAAAGAAATGCTGATGTTGTAAGCGGCGAACACCATCAGCAGGATGGAGTAAAATGACCACATGCTGCCTGGCGAGCTTGCGGCAAGATAAGTAAAGATGCACCCTACGGCAAAGTAGATCATTCCCCAAACTACCGGGTTTCTCATAAAAATAATCCTCCAATAATCAGTTGCATTTGTGTACTCTGCTGTTCAAGGTATTTCTGAACAGGCTCAAGCTGCATGATGACAACGAATGTATTCATCATTAAATGGGCGAAAATCGGCACCCATATCCGTTTTGTTCTCGCATATAAAAAGGCAAAGGTAAAGCCCATTGCTGTATATAGAAGAAGATGCTTCAAATCAGCGTGAACAATACCGAAAATAACCGAGCTAATCAGTCCGGCAAAGAAGAAATTCGTTTTTTCGTACAGCGCCCCGAAAATGATTTTTCTGAAGATGATTTCTTCCAATATAGGCCCGATGATTGAAGAAACGATAATCATGAGTGGGACTGCCTGAATGACATCCAGAATCGCTTGTGTATTTTCTGATTCTCTTCCGATGCCAAATACATAGTATTCAATAGAGCCTGCAATTCCTTGAGAGAAAAGGGCAATGAAAAAACCGGCTATCGCCCAAAGGATAGAAAGTCCGATTGAGTCCTTCTGTCCGTTTCGCAGCGTTTCTTTCGGAACGGTTCTCAAAATGAGAAGAACAATAACGAGACAGGCGATAAAGCTGATGACGGACCATAATCCTTGTGCATGCAGCATATTTTCATCTGTAGGCTGTCCTCCGGCATAACCGAATTTAAATAACAAGGGAATCGCGATTAATGCGGAAAACTGCATGATGATATATGTCAAAATAATAAACCAATACTGTTTTCTCAAATGGTATGTACTCCTTTGTTAAGTGGGTTTCGTTCATCTACAGCTATTGTAACATAATCGGAACGGGGGTGAAAAAGCTAACGGAAAAGCGAGCGGAAAAGAATGATGTAAGCGTGAAAAATTTTTTATCTTATCACTTGAAATTGGAAGGGAGATTCTTTATTATAAGAATTGTGTTAGCACTCTTTAGTGCTGAGTGCTAAAATTACATATTCATACTATTGAGGAGGTTATTACATTGTTAAAGCCATTAGGTGATCGCGTTGTCATTGAACTCGTAGAATCTGAAGAAAAAACTGCCAGCGGAATTGTGTTGCCGGATTCTGCAAAAGAAAAACCGCAAGAAGGCAAAATCGTGGCAGCTGGTTCAGGTCGCGTGTTAGAAAGCGGAGAGCGCGTTGCTTTAGAAGTAAAAGAGGGCGACCGCATTATCTTCTCAAAATACGCAGGTACTGAAGTGAAATACGAAGGTACTGAATACTTAATCTTACGTGAAAGCGACATTTTAGCTGTTATTGGCTAATTCTTAAATAAAAACATTTAAAAATTCGAGGAGGTACTGTAAAATGGCAAAAGATATTAAGTTTAGTGAAGAAGCCCGCCGCGCAATGCTTCGCGGTGTCGATGCACTTGCTGATGCTGTAAAAGTAACTTTAGGACCAAAAGGACGCAACGTGGTTCTAGAGAAAAAATTCGGTTCTCCGTTAATCACAAATGACGGTGTAACAATCGCTAAAGAAATCGAGCTTGAAGACGCGTTTGAAAACATGGGTGCGAAGCTTGTTGCTGAAGTAGCCAGTAAAACAAACGACGTTGCCGGTGACGGTACAACAACTGCGACAGTTCTTGCGCAAGCAATGATCCGTGAAGGCCTTAAAAACGTAACAGCAGGCGCTAACCCTGTAGGCGTGCGTAAAGGTATGGAACAAGCTGTAGCGGTTGCGATCGAGAACTTAAAAGAAATTTCTAAGCCGATCGAAGGCAAAGAGTCTATCGCTCAGGTTGCTGCGATCTCTGCTGCTGATGAAGAAGTCGGAAGCCTTATCGCTGAAGCAATGGAGCGCGTAGGAAACGACGGCGTTATCACAATCGAAGAGTCTAAAGGCTTCACAACTGAGCTTGAAGTTGTTGAAGGTATGCAATTCGACCGCGGATATGCGTCTCCTTACATGGTAACTGACTCTGATAAGATGGAAGCGGTTCTTGACAATCCTTACATCTTAATCACAGACAAAAAAATCACAAACATTCAAGAAATCCTTCCTGTGCTTGAGCAGGTTGTTCAGCAAGGCAAACCATTGCTTCTGATCGCAGAAGACGTTGAAGGCGAAGCACTTGCAACACTTGTTGTGAACAAACTTCGCGGCACATTCAACGCAGTTGCTGTTAAAGCCCCTGGCTTCGGTGACCGCCGTAAAGCAATGCTTGAAGACATCGCTGTCCTTACTGGCGGAGAAGTCATCACAGAAGATCTTGGCCTTGACCTGAAATCTACTCAAATCGCTCAATTGGGACGCGCTTCTAAAGTTGTCGTTACTAAAGAAAACACAACAATCGTTGAAGGCGCTGGCGAAACAGACAAAATTTCTGCCCGCGTGACTCAAATCCGCGCTCAAGTGGAAGAAACAACTTCTGAATTCGACAGAGAAAAATTACAAGAGCGTCTTGCGAAACTTGCTGGCGGCGTAGCTGTCATCAAAGTCGGCGCTGCGACTGAAACTGAGCTGAAAGAGCGTAAACTTCGCATCGAAGACGCCCTGAACTCAACTCGCGCAGCTGTTGAAGAAGGCATCGTATCCGGTGGTGGTACAGCACTTGTAAACGTATATAACAAAGTCGCTGCAGTTGAAGCTGAAGGCGATGCTCAAACAGGTATCAACATCGTGCTTCGCGCGCTTGAAGAGCCAATCCGTCAAATCGCACACAACGCTGGTCTTGAAGGATCTGTCATCGTTGAACGCCTCAAAAACGAAGAAATCGGCGTAGGCTTCAACGCTGCAACTGGCGAATGGGTAAACATGATCGACAAAGGTATCGTTGACCCAACAAAAGTGACACGTTCTGCACTGCAAAACGCTGCGTCTGTAGCGGCTATGTTGTTAACAACTGAAGCCGTTGTCGCTGACAAGCCAGAAGAAAACGCTGGTGGCGGAATGCCTGATATGGGCGGCATGGGCGGTATGGGCGGCATGATGTAATTTAGCCTATAAAATCCTTGTATTTCAAGGGTTCATAAAGAGAAACATCATTTAAGGTGCCGAAGAGGTGCCCGAACCTTTCAGAAAAAAAATTAGAGGCTTCTCATTAGTTAAGCAAACTTTTGGGAAGCTTCTTTTTCTGTATTTTGTAATGTGTTAAATAAACTGTATATGTCCTAGTCGATCCATAATTTGAAGTAGGTCTATATCAGCTTCAGCTAATAATGAAGTGTGAGTCTGACGTAATGAATGTGGTGTAAGTTTTGTTTATAGATGGTGTTTTCCTACTTTGCATTCGACTCTCTATAGTCTTAATAAAATGCAGATACCCGAAATAAGACATTTAATCTTCCAAAAATCAAATCCCTATCATAATACTCTTTACGACTTGTAATTTAATTTTTTTGTTTTAATGTATGTTTTTTAATGCGCTGATAACTTTATCTTTCATATCGACTTTACGAATGAATCCCTTAGTTTTAGGAGGAAGCAACTTATAGTTCTTTGTTTGTTAGTAAGATTATAGTAAGTCTTAGTTATATTTATAGTTTCTTTTCAAACTCAATATCCTTCCACTTTTAAGTCTAACACCCTCACTGCATTAAGACCTGTCTAAGCTAAAGTGAATAAGATAACATAGTCATCAATTTCATCCTGAGTTTTGTCTGTTTTTAAGAATGACTTTAGCCCATTCTTCTCTAGATACTTATCTTCCACTTTCTCATTTTCATTATTCTCACCTGTTTTTTATCCTTTGGAATGAAGGTATATTCTGTTAGATCAGCATTGATGGCCCTATTAAATATCATCCTTGCTGGTCCGTATACCAGAATGGTATATTAGGAGAATTTTTCTTTTTCTTTAAATCATTTAATGCGTTATATACATTCTTATTTTTAAAACGCATAGCATATAAAGGTGAAGAAGCAATAGGAAAGGCTCACTCTTTATCCAAGAAGTAAAAGAATATATCGCAAATGATCTTTCATTACCTTCACATAGGGAGAAAGGAGTTCACAAAACATTGCTAAATCGTGGAATATACAGACTATTAAAGAATTGGATTAATAAAGATATACACAGAAGTTGATTTTAGTTTGGCAAGTCATAATAATATGTTGAAATCAGGATTTCAGACCAATTTCTCAGGAATCCCAGAAATAAAAACAGAACCAAAAATACCTAATATAAGGGATTTTTGGTTCTGTTGTTTTTATTGGATTTTAGTGTAAACAGTGAAAAGAGGCCCCTTTTTTAACCCTGTAAAGTTGCTAGATAATTAGGAAACATTTATTTTCATTTTTATCGCCTCCATAAAATTCAAAATATAGTTAACTATAATCCGAATTTTAATATAAATTTCTTCAAAAGTCTAGAGTATTTTGACTTTTTCAATTTTTTAATTTTTTCTGGTGTAGAAATGGATAAAAAAAGATTATTATGTTATTATTTTCTTACTATCCAATTTTAGGGATAACCCTTGTAATTAAAGAAATTTGAGGATTGAACAAAAAAGAGCCCCCTGGTATAACACAAGGAGTTCAAAGTTGACCAAAGATGGGCGAAACTCTGTACCAAACCTCCAAAAGGCATATATACAGAACTAAGATCGGAGATTGGGAAGGGAAATCAGCTCTTTATACCTTAATACTTCTCCATTCCCCTCGCTAATTAAGAAATTGGACACCTAGGAAAGTCCTCATAAAAAAAGCCATTTATGCAAAGAGGAGTATGAATCAAACGAGCAAGAAAGTTGGTGAAAACAGTAAATAAGAGTATAGGCATTCAAATTGAAATCAAGTTTGCCAAGTATGATATAGGTTGCCAACTTGAGCAATATGCTTTATAAAGAGCAATCGGAGCATGAATTGGAAGCACTGTAGAAACCATACCAGGACCTAAGGAAGTGGCAGCTATTAAAGGTTTATGAATAACAACAGTTGCTTTATTTTTTGCTGAGGTGAGTAACATCACGAAGTACAGTCATCTACAGCAAATCGTAAACTTAACAGAGCTTTTTTTACGTGAACACATTTCAGGGAAATTAAAATAGTAAACAAGGGTATCAAGCGGTATCAAAGCGAGGACGAAGCGGGTTACGAATGGCCTTATATTTAGCGATTAGTCCATTTCTTGCGCACAATCTAATCTTTAAAGCCTTGCATCATTATTATACTAAACGTCCTGATCACCCTTTAAAGAAACAACAGCTACTCATTTCCTTGTATTGTAAGTTATTACGTCCCTGTTTTGTCATTGGTCAAAAACAATGTGATTTTGATGGTTCTATAACCGATAAAGGCTTCTTAACAACGTAAAGTTACAAAATTATGATTACTTATTTCGCTCTTAAAACGAACACTGATAGTGCAGAGTCGGAGCTTATTTATTTCATTCGGGCAAAAGACCAAGTAATGAGTGACCGAGAGTCGGGCGGAGATCCAATACACAATTGTACCCTTTAACGAGTTTATCTAACAAAGGTGTAGGATGGATCCTGTATGAATATTCAGTGTGTATCTATTATAAGCTGTGATCGCTATTAGGTGCTAATCAAGTATCAATGAATAATTGAGAATAAGTGAGTATTCAAAAGATAAGTTAACTTTATTGAAGGAGAGTTTTGCAATGATTAATCCAAAATTAAGAGTGGGCCAAGACTGCAGGTATATGAATTATTCAGCTATTTTTGAATATTTAAATAAATCCGAATTAGCCGCGGCCTATACATACTTTGACACAGTCTATGAATTTGAAACTTTTACAACTTTTAATGATGATAAGGATCCAAAAGAACACATTTCAAAAGATAATGATCTTTTGATTACTGGAGAAATTAAATCTGGCTATCGTTCACTATTACATGATCTTTGTAATCAAAAAGTAGAGGCATCCAATTGTTTTAAAGTTAAATACATTAATATATCAACAACTACATTAGAAAAACTACAAGAAAATTATTTAAGTAAGAAGAAACCAGTGATTATTCCTGTTGATCACTATTATCTAATGGAGGATTATAGAAAAGAAAATGTAATAAGTCCATCTTACCATAGTAGTTTTCACGCTGCTGTATTATTAAATGTGGATTTCAAAAATAATGAATGTCTTTTATTAGATAAATTTTTTAAATTTTATGGGAAAGTGAGTTTAGAAAATTTCTTAAGAGCCATGAATTCTGAATATTTATTTGTTAAGGGAGAAGTTTCGTATATAGATACTTTTGATGACAATTTCAAAGTAAAAGTTAATTATAGTATTTTAGAGCAAGTAGTTCAAACTGGCTTAAAAATCACAGTTGGGGTGAAGGGTACAGAAAAAATGTTTGATGATTTCGCAAGAATTATTGAAAGTATGTACGAGCAAAAAGGTGTCTATGCTCCACTATATACCACAAATCTTATGCAACCAATAAGATTACAAAAAGAGTCAGTTGCAAATCACCTTGAATCTCTATGTAACAAAGCAGAATTAATAATTCCAGAGTGCTTAATCGCTCAGATCCATGAAGTGGCAAATGAATGGAATAAATTAGATATTTTGTGTGATAAAGCTTATTTAAGTAACACTCATATGAAAAAAATGTTAGATGTTTTTAATAATGTTTTAGATAGAATAGTTTACTTAGAAAATAAGGTATACGAAGAACTTCAAGACCTCTTATTAATATAACAAAAAGGGGATAACTAGTTATAAAATGATTCTACTACCCAGTTCCACTACAGACCAAATGTTTTAATCCGAGGTTTATTCAGTAGTATAAATAAACGGCGGTTAACAGCCTGGTATATGTGGGTTCCCGTATTTCAATCCATCCGTTACGGAGATGCCTTAGACTAGGGGCGTAAGATTGATTACTTACCAATATCTAGTTCATAAGTAATCAATTGATTTATTAACAGAGAGTAATTTACAAATGAGTATACTTATTAGCTGGTCGAGGAGACAATATTACTGAACTAGACGAGTGGACTTTTTTGTTACTAAACAACTACTCGGACCCAGTAATAAGTTCAAGTAAATGTGAAATAAAAAATATAGTGATATTTATTACTAAGGACAGAAAGGATTAAATACATTGAGCATAACTACCATTTCATCTATTTATAGTAACATGATTTTGCCCTATAACAAATTTCATTTACCATACCATCCAGGTCGATTATTATTACTTGAAACAACCAAAACCCTTCAAGTTAATTGGGAGCAAAAATCGAAATGGGTTTCTAGTGGGATTATATTAGGTCAAGAATTTGAATTGATTAATTTTAGTTCAATCAGTGTAAAAGTAAATGGGATCATTATAAATTCCCCATTTTCCTATAAGGCTCCCAATAATATCTTCTTTCCACGAAGACAACAAATTGAATTAATTTTAAAGCTTTTTAACTTAACTGAAATATCTCAATCGAGTATTAACCAAGCGGAAGAACAACTTTATAAGTTATGTAGATATTTGTTAGAAAAACCAAAGTGTTCGGGAGTCATAGATACTAATTCTTCTCATAAAAGACTTCATGGGAAAATTGATAACCGTCTTATTATGATTCACCGATATATTCGGCAAAATTACAGTCATCCTCTCACCTTGAAAATTTTAGCAGATATTATTGGGTGTAATCCAACTTACTTAAGTAATTCATTTACTAAGGTATTTAAAATTTCCCCAATGAGCTACCTAAAAACGATAAGAATGAAAAAGGCAAGCGAACTATTAAAGGATACAAAAATGAGTATTAAAGAAATTGCGATAAGCTTAGGGTATATATCAAATTCACAGTTTTCAAGTACTTTTAAACAGTATTATTCTTGCACTCCAGTTAAATATCGACAAAAATCTTTAATAGAGCAGGCTGAAAGTGAGGTTGCTATTTAATGAAATTAGAAATAATTGAAGAAGAAATCAACAAAATTGTAAGTAAAATACTTGAATATTCATACATTTATATTGAAAAGCATAAAGATCTAAATATATATGGTTTAGATTCTAAGAGGATTATTATGTTAATAGTTCAATTGGAAGAACATTTTAACATAATTTTCGATGAAGAAGAACTAGTATTCGAAAATTTTACCAGAATTCAATCTATTTCAGCCCTCTTAAAAGAAATTTTAACTAATAGAAATCGAAAAAATATTTCTAATAAAAAAAATCAGTTAACTACTGACCGATATACAAAAAAGAATAAACAAGACAGTGATACATCAAATATATACAGTTAATATATCTATCCACTTTCGGAAAAAAACTTTAAGGACTGTCTTTCTGTTTTTGGTAAAAAAAAGCAGGATTCGAATTATTATTTGTAGTCCGAAAAGACGCAGAAAGGGAAGTCTTAGGAGAACTGTTGCCCCTTTATTTATAGAAGGAATATAATATTCCTCTAAGAAAAATTAGCTTGAGATCGATTTATATTATAAACCTTATTCATTGTTCCGGAGAGGTTGTGCAAAGTTAACGGCAACAATTTGGTTAAATTAGCAAGGTAGATAATCATACCGGACAGTTTATATATTCCTTTCAAGAACTTTAACGCTATAAATTTTTAGAAATTCTCAATAATCATTTTATAATAAAAAATATATTAACATTAGGTTAAGAAAGTTTATCCTTTTAGATACCTAGTGCACTTTTTTTGTATACACAGTTGAACCTCTATTAAAAACCACGTCATATACTCACTGGTTTATGGTATTTATATTATGAGAGAGGGAATCCAATTTTCATCCCTTGCGTAACTAGGATGATTTGTTTTACTGATACCCTTTCGAAGACCTTTTTATATTTTAAATTCAACAAAGATAAATATTTTATTTTTTACAACTTTTCTGTTTGGATAGTAAGATATTTTATCCAATATTAAACCATATAACCAAAATACACAGATTTTAAAAGGTACAGATGTTATCTAATTTTACAGATTAGATTGTTTAGAAGAATCTAACGTGATATTTTATATTATGAATATTCATATAAATAGAATAATCTGAAGAAATATAATATTAAAAACATCAAGTGCGAATAGTAAACAATTTTAAATTATTTTGTAAAAGCTCTATTTGATGGAAAAGCCGAAAGATTGTAACCAAATATCACTTATAGGAATCTAGAGTAGAACCAACAGGAGATTCTTCTAGAAAGAGCCCTTACTACTATCTACTAATATACAAGGGGGACTTTA
The DNA here is from genome assembly GCF_000259365.1 of Bacillus sp. JS. NCBI lineage: Bacteria > Bacillati > Bacillota > Bacilli > Caryophanales > Bacillaceae > Bacillus > Bacillus sp. JS. The sequence goes on from NC_017743.1 coordinate 677,722, forward strand.
AATGGCAAAAAACGAAGTAACTATATGTAAGACCTTTAGTTTTGATAGTGCGCATCAGTTGGTTAACCATAAAGGAAAATGTGCAAACTTACACGGTCACACATACAAACTAGAAGTAAAATTAAAAATGCAACCAAATATGGAGAGAAATTCAACTGATGAGGGATTTGTTATCGATTTTTCTGATTTGAAGAAAATAATAAAAGACGAAATTATAGATAAATTTGATCATGCTTTTATCGCACAGGGAAATGAACCAGCATATGAAGCAGTTCGGTCTTCAGGTACTAAGATTTGTGTTCTTGGTTTTCGTACAACGGTCGAAAATTTGGCATTATACATTTGTTGGCGTTTAATAGAGGTTAATTTACCAGTATATTCAATTAGGTTATGGGAAACTCCAACAGGATGGGCAGAAGTTTTATCCGAAGACGTACCAAAAAACGGTCCATATTTCTTAGCATGAATGGAGTGACACATAAATGAGTAATATTTTATCGAAATCTACCGTGCCTATTTCAGAAATTTTTGGTCCAACTATACAGGGTGAAGGTATGGTCATCGGTAGGAAAACTATGTTTGTACGGACCGCTGGTTGTGAATATTCTTGTTCTTGGTGCGATTCCGCTTTTACTTGGAATGGAACAGAGAAAGCAACATTGATGAGTCCAGAAAAAGTTATTGAAAAACTTGATAGTTTTGGAGCAGGAAATTATAGTCATGTAACTATTACTGGTGGTAACCCCGCACTGATTGGTAGAGGTTTAAATGAGGTTATTGACCTTCTTCATAAAAAAGGTGTTTCAGTAGGTGTAGAAACTCAAGGAAGTAAGTATCAGGATTGGTTTCTAAAAGTTGACGACATGGTTATATCTCCAAAACCCCCGAGTTCAGGAATGGTCACAGATTACAATAAATTAGATTTTATCATTAATCGCATTAGTAAAAGAAGTCAAAATTTAAGTTTAAAAGTCGTTGTTTTTAATGATGAAGATTATCAGTTTGCCAAAGATGTGCATTTAAGGTATCCACACATTTTATTTTATTTATCTGTTGGTAATACCGATCCATACGACGAAAATATAGGAGCGGATCAAATTTTAGATGACTTAAAACGGCTGTGTAGTAAAGTCATTGAGGACGCAGATTTGAAGGATGTTAGAGTCTTACCACAGCTTCATACATTAATTTGGGGAAATGAAAGAAAAGTTTAAACATTGCATAATAAAGAATGGATTGTGAGAAAAAAGATGAAAAAGATGGAATTTGTAAAAAGAGGAACTATAATTCTAGGTGTAAATGGTTGGAGAGAGTATGGCCATGATGCCTCAGCTACTTTAATTGAGGTTACTCCACATTCATGTAAATTATTAGGAGCACTTGAGGAGGAAAAAGTATCAAGGAATAAATGTGCTTACGATACATTACCGGTAGAGTCTATTAAATATTTATTAAATATGTTCCAATTAAATGTAAATGATATTGACCATATTGCATTTGGGTGGAACTATCCACAATTATATGAGCAAATAGGGAAGGAATTTTTATATCAAGATAATATTAAACTTTTGAAAGAGTTATTCCCTAATGCTCACATTCAACGAGAAATTCCTATATCATTTATCGATCATCATTTGGCTCACGCTGCATGTTCATATCGAACATCAAGCTTTAGAGAATCTTTAATTTTTGTATTTGATGGTCAAGGGGAGAAAGAATCATCTAGTATCTGGATTGGTCAAAGTGATCAAATAAAATTACTTGAAAAAATCGGGGTTAAAGAGTCTTTAGGTTATTTATATGAAGCAGTTAATAAGATATTAAACTTTCAGAATCATGAATCGGGTAAAACAATGGGGCTTGCCTCATATGGTAAACCAAGGTATTTCGAGGACTTTAAAAGATGTTTTAATTTTAAAGACGGTAAAATTAGTCTCAATAAAAATATGAATCATATTTATGAGATTGTTAATCGTTTTTCAAAGAAAGACACTATAAATCATCACGCTACTATAATTGCCATGTGGGAATATTTTATAACGGAAAATTTAGGGATAAAGCTCCTGAGTAAAAAATCTACTTCTTTTTATGATATTGATGATATCTACAAAGATCTAGCGGCATCTGTGCAAGCACTTCTCGAAAGCATAGCTATAAAGATAGTTAATTGGTTTGTGAAAAAGAAAGGTATTAGTGAGATATGTATGAGTGGGGGAGTAGCACTCAATTGCATAATGAATGGGGAAATATTACAACAAGAAAAAATAAGAGATATATTTATTAATCCAGCTGCAAATGATGCAGGTGTATCACTAGGGGCAGCACTAGAACTTGCTTATGAGTTAGGTTTTAAATCCAGACTAGAAGAAAGTCATTTTGATCCCTTCATTGGAATTGAGTTTACGAATGAAGAAATTATTCAAGCGATAGATGTAAAAGGTTTGAAGTATACAGTTGTTGATAGTGCTGAGAAGCAAATTTCAGAACTAATTGCCAATGGAAAAGTGGTAGCCGTATTTCAAGGAAGAAATGAATGGGGTCCTCGTGCCTTAGGGAATAGGAGTATTTTATCTTCGGCTAGAGAAAAGGATCGTCTTGACTATATAAATAGTGTCATTAAGGAGCGGGAGTTAGGTAGACCACTTGGTCCAAGCCTTCTTATTCAAGATAGTAACGAGCTATTACTAGAAGAAAAGTCATTGGGTAATTATATGAATGTTGCATATCGTGCGAAAAAAAATTTAAATTTATATCCCGCGGTTATACATGTTGATCATACGTTTCGACCTGAGTTTGTTATTAAAAGACTAAATGAAAATTATTATAAGCAGCTCTGGGCTATTAAAAATAAAACAGGGAGTTCACTTGTAATTAATACTTCTTTTAATTTAAAAACACCTATTATTTTTCATATTGAAGATGCGATTGAATACTTCATTAGAAGTGCAATTGATGCTTTAGTATTTAACAATCAAATAGTTTTAATTAAATGAATTTTATTATTGAAAAATTATAATTTTTTAATGGGGAGTAAGATTAAATGGAACATCTTTTTAAAGGGCTTATTGAAGGGATTGGGGAAGACTTTACAAGAGAAGGCTTAATTAAAACACCAGCACGTGCGACAAAAGCGTTATATTTTTTAACAAGTGGTTATAAAGAGAATTTAGATGAAATTTTTAATGGAGCTATTTTTAATGAGAATTCTAACGATATGGTCATTATAAAAAACATTGAGTTTTATAGTTTATGTGAACATCATATGCTACCGTTCTGGGGTACTTGCCATGTAGGATATATTCCAAATGGGAAGATAGTCGGATTAAGTAAAGTGGCAAGGCTCGTTAATCATTTTTCAAGAAGATTACAAGTTCAAGAAAGACTAACAAAACAAATTGCAGTTACGTTAAAAGAATATTTAGATGCCGAGGGAGTGGCAGTAATCATCCAAGCCAAGCATTTATGTATGATGATGAGGGGGATTGAAAAACAACAAAGTGAAACGCTAACCAAATCTATGGTAGGATGTTTCCTTGAATCGGATAGAAAAAATAACGAGTTTATGCGCTTATTAGGGCTAGAATAATATAATGTTTACTGGGAGGATTTTAGAATGGAAGACAGTTTGAGTAAAGCTGTTCTTGACATCATTTCATCTTTTGACGGGGTAAATATAGGATCTGAACAAGTTGATTTTGATAAACAACTAATCAATTATGGTGTAGATTCGATCACATTTATTAAGATAATTGTAAAAATCGAAAATGAATTTAAAATCGAAATTGATGATAGTGTCCTAAATCGAAATAGTTTGTTAACTATACGAAATATTGTCAAATATCTAAAAAATAAAGTACATGAGGGAAGAATATGAGGTACCTTAGTGAAACCGATTGTAAATCTATTCCTGTAAATTGGGATAGTACTATTTCGGTCATAGAAAAAGCCGTTAAGTGTATGTATAAAGGAGACTACTCTCAACCAATAAAGCCCTACTTAAAGTATAGGAATCCGGTTAATCGCATAATTGCAATGCCTGCCTTTATTGGAGGAACCGATGATATTGCGGGTATAAAGTGGATCGCTAGTTTTCCAAGTAATCATGAGGTTGATTTACCTCGGGCACATAGCACCATAATTTTAAATGATTCATACACCGGTCAGCCAGTAAGTATTCTTAACGGTGCTTATTTAAGCATAATTAGAACTGCTTCAGTCAGTGGCTTATTTATTAAAAAATATTTAGAGGCAAGAAAAGGGCTTACGAATATTAAACTTGGAATCGTTGGATTTGGACCAATAGGACATTACCATTTAAAGATGTGTTCACATATTTTGGGGAGTAAATTAGAGAAGGTCTATTTATACGATAAGAAAAAAATCAGTGTTCATTCTCTTAAAAAACTCTCAGAGCAATGTGAAGTTATTGTAACTGATAATTGGGAAAAAGTTTATCAAAACGCTGACATATTTATTACATGTACAGTTGCTAAGGAAAGATACATAAATAAACGACCACAACAAGGTTCTTTGTTATTGAATGTTTCCTTAAGAGATTATTGTATCGATTCAATTTTATTAGAAGAAGACATAATTATAGTTGATGATTGGAACGAAGTAGCAAGAGCCGATACTGATATCCAACGGATGAAGGATATGAAGGGATTAACGCAAGAAGACTGTTCTTTACTAAAAGATGTTATATGTGAGGAATCATTAAAAGATATCCCCCCTAAAAGTACTGTAATGTTTAACCCAATGGGAATGAGTATATTCGATGTAGCAATTGGAAATTATTATTATAGGGAGTCAATTAAAAAAGGTATTGGTCTATTACTAGATTAAAGTTTTTTTAGAATGGGGAATTATATGGACTTATTAAATAAAGTAGGAAAAACGCCACTAATTAGATTAACTATGGATGGTTTTAATCTAACGGATATTTTTGTGAAACTTGAGTATTATAACCCAACAGGAAGTGTAAAAGACAGAGCGGCATCGTATATTCTACCAAAATTACTTAACGATAATCTAATAAACCAGGATACGACAATTATTGAATCGTCATCAGGAAATTTTGGAATTTCTCTTTCTACTTACTGTAGGTTTCTAAATTTAAATTTTTTATGTGTAATCGATCCAAACATAACAACAGTAAATGAAGTACTAATTAAGAACTTAAGCAGCGAAGTTATAAAAGTTATGGTTCCTGATAAGCATGGGGGCTATCTACTAAGCCGTATTAACAAAGTAAAAGAATTATTGAAAACACGAGAAAATTCCTATTGGATTAATCAATACGCTAGCTATTATAACGCCGAGGCTTATTATGAATCACTTGGTAGTGAAATCTGTGAAGAGTTGGATCATATAGACTATTTATTTATGGGTGTCAGTTCAGGCGGAACAATAACAGGTGTCTCACAAAGAGTTAAAGAAAAGTTTCCCTCTTGTAAGGTGATAGCTGTAGATACGGAAGGTTCTGTAATCTTTGGTGGACAGGCTAAAAAAAGATATATTCCCGGAGTCGGATCAAGTATGGTTCCTAACATTCTAACTCAATCCAGAATTGATGATGTAGTTATTATTGAGGAATATAAAGCAGTTCAAATGTGTCATCGATTATTACGGGAAAATTCTATGCTTGTAGGGGGATCATCTGGATTAGTACTGAGTGCTATAGAGAAGTATTTTAGGGGTAAAAACTTATCAATAAGACCTAAAATTTTAACGATTTTTCCAGATCGAGGAGAAAGATACATGGATACTATTTATAATGCAGACTGGTGTAATCGATTTCTGTCAATTTCTACAACAGTTAACTAGACAAATAAAAAAGAGGGTGGGAAAGTGAGCATATTAGTGCATGAGTTATTGAGCGATAACTTAACTCGAACAAGTGAAAATACACTCCTAAAAGAGAAAAATATGTGTATCACACATGGCGAACTTGAAAATCGATCAAATCAGTTTAGTAACTATTTGTTTGAACTTGGAGTTAATAAAGGGGATCGAATAGCATTGTTAATGGACGCATCAATTGATGCAGTTATAGCTATTGTTGGTATCATGAAAATTGGTGCCATATATGTTCCTATCAATGTTTCTTGTAGTAAAGAAAAAATTGATTATATACTGAACGAAACAGAGTCAAAAATCTTTATCGCCGAAAGTAAATACCTTAATGGTTTATTAACGAATAGTAGTTTAAATAAAATTAAAACTATTATTCGTGGTAATGAAGAGAAGGGTTTTGAGTTGTATAGGTTTTCAGACTACCTAACGTTTAGTAGGGAGCATCTGAAACGAAATAAGATTATTAGCAAAGATATCGTTAATATAATATTTACATCTGGAACAACAGGAACACCAAAAGGTGTAATGGTGAGACACGAAAATATTACACCTTTTATGAACTATGTTACTAAACGATTTAATCATAATGAGCTTACAAGGACACTAGGAAAAACACCATTATCTTTCGATCCATTTCTTACAGAAATTGTCCCTAGTTTTATTAGTGGTGGATCCGTGTACTTATATAACAATTTAATTTCTATAAATCATTTTCTTAAGGTATTACAAGAGGAAAAAATAACCAATTTCGGTTGTGGACCTTCATTATTATTACTTTTAGTTGAAAATAAAGAACTACTAAGAAAGTATGATCTGTCAAATATGAAACAAATCTATTTCGGTTACGAAAATTGTCCTATAAATATAATTAGAACGTTGCAGACGTACTTACCGCAGGTTACGTTTATTAATGGGTACGGAACAACAGAAACATATGCTAGTAGTACCTTTCATGAAATTAATTATCCAATACCTGAAGATATGGAAAGTTTACCTATTGGAGAGCCAATTGAAGGTACAGAACTACTTATTTTGAATGAGGAATTTTCTTTAACTAAACCTGATGAAATAGGTGAAATGGTGATAAGAGGTAATTCAGTTATGAGTGGTTATTGGAAAAATCAGAAAACAACGGATGAAGTTCTAAAAGTAAACCCTTTATTCCCTGAAAGTATGGAAAAGGTATACTTTACTGGTGATTTGGTAAAGAGAAATTCAAACGGAGATATTCTCTTTATTGGAAGAAAAGATACACAAATTAAAATACAAGGATATCGTGTGGAACTTTTAGAAGTACAAGGTTTCATTGAGTCTCATCCGTTAGTCAAAGAATGCTGTGTCATTGCAATTGAGCAAAAGGGCACAAAAAAAATGGTATGCTATCTTGTTACTAAGGAGAATATGTTAACTGAGCTAGATGAAATCAAATCTAATTTAATCTCCAATCTAGAGCCATATAAATTCCCGCATGAATGGAAACTTATTTCCCATATTCCAAGGAACGCAAATAGTAAAGTTGATAGGAAAATACTAGAGAACATGTATCGAAAGGAGATTCATAGTGAACACAATATCATTTGATGAACTAACGAATAAGTACGATTCCCATATTCACATTTTTATGGTAAGCGGTGATAAAGAGAAGGATCGACTTTCCATAAAAAATATGTTAGATACTAAAATCCAAGCACAATACATTATACCATTGATGATCGTACCAAATAAAGATGATGGATATCATGATTACTTAAAACAATTAGCTGAAGAATTTGGACTTCTGGATTATGAAATCTATTATATTGAGGAAATCCAGACGTTGTACCCAGAACTTAAAAACCTAAGTATTTTTTCTAATTGGGATTATATATATTCAAAACCTAATTATTTCCTTACAATTCTTTCTTTATCTATAGCAAGAACTGAAGCCATAGGTAGTGAAAACCTGTGGGTACCTTGGACATATTATGATCTTCAGAATATAACTACGGATGTTTATGAATATATTAACGCGATTAAAGAACTAGCAACTATAGGAACTTTAGAGGAGCATGTTATTAACATCAAGTTCCCCATTCTTCAAACTGATAAAAGGTTGAACATTCACCAACCTAAAACTATTAATACAAAGGACGATAGCGCATTAATCATGTTTTCTGGAGGACTTGACTGTACAGTCGCAGCGTATATTATGGATAAATTAGGTAAAAATATATCTCTATATAACGTACAGTATGGTCAATCAAACCGTTATCAAGAACAGTGTAGTATAAAAAAAATCGTAGCGGATTTAAACAGGGAAAAACGTGTACCGTTTGAACAAATTTCATTAAGTTGTATTCCATCCATAGGAGGTTCAGCATTATTAAGTGATGACACAACATTACAGAGCAATAATTCTAAATTAGAATACGTTCCTTTTCGTAATACCAACTTACTAAATTTTGGACTCATTTATGCAATAAAACAAAATATAAAGTATGTTGTAACTGGCGGACACCATGATGATACCTTATCACCAGATAATAGATTGCCTTATTTTGAGACCTTTCAAAGAGTGTTAAATCTCCAGAATTGTTCGAAAGAAATTAAGCTATATCCAGTTCTCTTATATCTAGGGGGGAAAAGTGAGTTAATTTATGTTGGGAATCATTTAAATGTTAATTTCAAAAACTGCTGGTCTTGTCTGAATTACATAGGTCATTCAGAAGTTGGTGAGAACTGTAGAGCTTGCGGCACTTGTGGGAATTGCTCTACTAGATATCATGCTTTTAGAAGAGTTGGATTACATGATCCTGTTGAATACTTGACTATCCCTCATATGAGAGAGGAATGGTATGGATGGGCAGATGGGAGCGATAAATTGCTTGAACAAATAGGAATCACGAATCTGACTTACTATAAGGAATGAGGATAAGGTAAAAAACATGAATATGACCAGGTTTTTCCTTAACCCAAATGATAAATTTGATGCTGAAACGTATACCAATTATATGAAAAGTGAGGAAGTGCTAAAATTCCATAGAAAGATTCATGGATACAAGCCAAGTCCTCTTCTTAAGCTTTCTAATATCGGAAGTTTATTAGATATGAGTCATTTATATGTAAAAGATGAATCCGGTCGTTATGGAATACAATCATTCAAAGGATTAGGTGCTAGTTATTCTATTTATTGTATAATCAAAAAAATGTGGAAAGAAAAATTTAATACTTCATTTAAGATAAGAGATTTATGGAGTCCTTCCCTTAATTTACTGGGGCCAATAACCTTAACTGCTGCCACGGATGGGAACCATGGTAAGGCGGTCTCTTGGTTTACACGATTAATTAAACAGCAAGCTATCATATATATGCCCAAAGAAAGTGCAACTTCTAGAATTAAAAGCATTGAAGAAGAGGGTGCTAAAGTAGTACTTGTAAATGGAACTTATGATCAGTGTGTACGGCAGTGTAAAAAAGATGCTGAACTTAACGGACGGCAAGTAGTTTCCGATACCGCCTACCACGGTAACATGGAACAGCCGTTTGATATAATATTGGGCTACACCACTTTGTTTAAAGAGTTGGATGAACAGTGTCAAGAATTATTTGACTATGTTATAGTTCCTGCTGGGGTTGGAGGAATTGCTGCGGCTGCGGCTCTTTATTTTAATTACTATAAAAAAAGTTCCACAAAAATTATCGTAATTGAACCGCTGAGTTCCGCTTGTATAATGGAATCTCTGATTGCAGGTACGCCTTCGTATAGCAAAGGTAGGCAGGAATCAATTATGGCAGGACTCAATTGCGGGTTTCCATCCCTACTTTCTTGGGAGTTGTTGAAAAATACTGTTTATTTGAGTGTAGCAATTCCCGATGAATACGTAATTCAAGCAATAAAATATTATTACGATGAAGGAATAATTTCAGGTGAGAGCGGTGCAAGTGCACTAGCCGGTTTATTAGCCATTATAGATCATCAGGATATCGCTAGGAACTTAAATATTATTAACTCTTCGGTACTCCTTCTAAATACAGAAGGAAATACTAATCCAGCGATTTATTCATCTATTATTCGTTAATACGAAAAAAGTCTCTGGGGGGAAAATATGGATCTAACCGTTTTGATTGCAGTAGCAACTGATGTAAGAATTAAACAATGTATATTATCTATTGATGAGGATTGTGAAATACTTGTAGTTGCCAATGGCCCGTCTCTAGAAATTATTCAGTTATTACAAGGAATGAAGGACATAAATAGCAAAATAAAAATCATAACAATCAATGAAAGAAACTTGAGTAAAGCTAGAGATATTGGAATGCATGCAGCAACGTATAGCAAAGTCATTTTAATGGATTCCGATTGTGTCTTTGCAAGAGGATCTATTCGACAGTTCTATAATAAAATGGAAAAAGAACAGATTGTAAATGGTAAAATTAATTTCATTAGTAATAATTGGCAAAGTAGCATTGTAAAGCAAGTACGTGAATATCTTAATGATCCAGCAAACACTGGCTTTGCATTTGCTCCTGGATTAGGACTTCGCAAAGAAGTTATACATCTAATTAATGGGTATTACTTTGACCACCAAATTAAATGGGTTGAAGATGCCGAACTAAATATAAGGATACGTAATGCGGGAATTAAAGTGTGCCCGTTACCCTCCGCAGAAATAAACCATGTACCATTAAAAATATTGCAAGATTTACGTGCAGCTTTTAATTATGGCACAGGAAAAAGAATTGGCGTTAAAAAAGGAATTATGCAAGGAATTGGGGCGTTTTGGGGAGAAATCCCAGATATAATAAGAAAAAAAGGAATACAACCTGCATTATTTATGATTGTGTGGAATCTATTTTATATCTCAGGATATATTTTACAACCTTATTTAAAAGAGGCGTAGTTTTAGTAAAGGGTGACTCGGTTTGTTAAAAAAATGTTTTTTATTATTTAAATGGTGGATATTTTTATATGTTTTACTAGGGTTTCTGGTTCAATTTTCGAATACTTATGGAATCAAAATTTTCCAAGAATTATTGGATGAAGTTGTTATATCTAATAGTTTCAACGAACTAACCAAACCTCTCGTTCTTTACGGCATCTTACTAGTAGGTTCAACTATATTAAATTATATTATAGAGTATCCTCAGGTTTATCTTTCAAACAGTATGTTAGAGAAATTAAAAATAATGGCGTTAACCAAGGTTTCAAAAATTGATTATCGTTCATATCAAAATATAGGCACAGGGGAAATGATAAAGATTATAGAAAATGGTGCCACAGCTGGAACTAGTATTATTTATTCTTTTTATTTAAGAATATTTCATGAATTATTGCCAACAATTATTTTCAGTTTGCTTTTTATTGGTTTTTACAGTATTAAGATAATGCTAATAATAGCCCTTGGTTACATTTTAATTTTCTTTTTAACAAATTTATTACTCAAATTTTTGTATAGTGTAAAATCGTCTTTACTTACAAGTCAAGAGAACATGTCCAAATACTCTATTAGAGGATTTATGGAGCTAGTAGTTTTTCGAATAAACAGAAGATATGAAAATGAAATTAAGCGGTTAAATAATACTGCAAATGACATTATACAAAAAAGTGCGCAAATAAGAATGATACATGAATCTTTTTTTGCGATTTTCTCTTTGCTAGTTAATATAATAAAAGTAATTGTATTAATTTTTGGAGTGAAAAATATTCTATCGGGTGATGCATCAATTGGGGTAATCGTTGCCCTATTAATGTTTATTGATAAAGTATACACACCAGTTGCTATATTCAACGTTCTTTATGTTGATTACAAATTAAATCAAGTAACCTATAAAAGATTCGAAGATTTCTTAAATGCCCCAGAAGATAAAAATTTAGTATTAGGAAAGGAGATAAAAAGTGTTAATGGAAATGTTGAATTTAAAAACGTAGTATTTAATTATAGTGATACTGTTGTCTTGGATAATGTTTCATTTTCTATTCAACAAGGAACGTCAGTCGCAATTGTAGGATTAAGTGGAAGTGGAAAATCAACAATTATCAAATTATTGTTAGGGCTGTTAAAGAAGAAATCAGGTAATATCTATATAGATGGAACTGATATTGATGATATTAAACTAAACAGTTTATATGAGTATGTATCATATATTTCTCAAGATGCCCCGATTTTTGACACAACAATTCGAAGTAATATTATTTTTGATGACAAAATACCGGATGAAGAGATATTTAATATATTGGATAAAGTTCATCTAAAAGAAAAGATACTTAGTTTTCCTGAAAAATTAGATACAATGGTCGGTGAAAGAGGAATGAAATTATCTGGAGGGGAAAGGCAACGTTTAGCATTCGGGAGAATTATTGCACAAAAAAGAAATCTTGTTATACTTGATGAGCCTGTTTCAGCCCTTGATAATATTACTGAAAAAAGTATTATGGATAATATTTTGAGTCTTTTTAGAGGGAAAACTGTTATTATCATTGCTCATAGACTTAATTTCATAAAAAACGTAAATAAAATTTTGTTGGTTAGAGATGGGAAAATAATTGATGAAGGTAACTTTGAATATCTAATTGAAAATAATACATATTTTCAAGAGTTATGGAATAAGGAAACAAAGGATAAATGTGAACTATCTTCTTTATAATAGAATAAAAATTGAATCATATAAGTCTGTAAATGTATGCTTTAATGGATGGGGTGCTTTTCTCTAATACCGGATGAAATTGTATTGGGAATATGTTGTTCTTTCTTGAGATTTTAAATAAGCATAATTCTTCTAATAAAACACCCTCGTGACAAAAGGTGCCAAAAGAGTGCTTAACTCATTTTATTGTAGCTATTGGATGGAATACTTTAACTGAGAACATTTCAAAACATTGATATAAGGGGGATAGTTGAATATTTTAATGTGAAACTTCACAATGAATGACCGTTGATTTTATCTGAAATGCTCATAGCGTTCTATCAGAAAGGTCTTATCAGTTACTCAACTGATAAGACCTAAAAAAGAGAAGTTGTGTGAGCGTTTGTTCTAAGATTGACCTCATACCTTCATAACTACAATGTGATTTCACCATTTCCTTCAACCACTCTTCCCAGTTCTTCAACCTCTCCCCGAATCCCAATCGCAGGCTCCCACGAATCAATCAAACGAATCGCTCTCTGATTAGCTTCCATCGCTTTCGTTTTCTCTCCTTTACGGTTCAACAGCTGCGCCATCCCGTAAAAATAATAGATCAACTCAACCTGATTCGCGTTTTGTTTGTCATAGAGCATTTGCTCAAAGGCTTCTTCCGCTTTTTCAAATTGACCACATTTCACGTAAGCGACACCCAGATTGAAATAGGCTTCTATCGTTTTTTCGCCGCCGTACGTGGAGCTGATTTCATTTGCGGCTTCGTATAATTGAATGGCTTCTTCCTCATGACCTCTCGCAAAGCTTAGGTCTCCGCGAACCAGCAGAACCCTATGTTGAATTGTAGGGGAAATTGGTTGATCTTCAATTTCGCTTAAAATGGTCTCTGCTTTTTTCTGTTGCCCGGCTTTTAAAAACAGCCTTGCTTTGAGTGCGTGTCCCCAAACCTTTAAATCATGGGCATCGTGAGCGTCTGATTGTTCCAGAGTCTTCAGTCCGGCCTCTATTTGCTGTAAGGCCCCGTCTAAATCATTGACTTCCATCAGTGCCCAGCCTGCTGTGTCGATTCGGAAGAACGCTTCTCGCGTGTGTTGGCCTAATTGATGGGCGACGTCGGCGGCTTTGCGCCCGTATTCGATTCGCAAGGGCAGGTTGATTCTGCTTAGAAAATGGCTGAAGCGGGTGATGAGTTCGATTAGGATTTCTTTTTGATCGGTTTCGCTTGCCCATTTGATGACCTTTAAGATGTTTGGCCATTCTTGTTTCATATGATCTAAGTTCCGTCCCAGCAGGTAGCTCCAATAGATAGAGTTGGGCTGTTCACGCTTTAAATGGGTTTCGGCATAATCAATATAATAGTGCGCCCAGCGATTGCGGGCTTCTTTTTCATATTCGTGCTGTTCGGACAAATGCTGTTCTCCGTAGGCGACAACGGTTTGGTGCGCTAAGTATTGCGTCCTGCCTTGGCGTCGTTCCGGCTGAATCAGCGCATATGACCGCATTTGTTCCATAGCGTAATGAAAACGGCGGGCGTCTAATCCGGCTGCTGCTGCCAGGCTTTTTTCATCAGGCGGCTTGCTGAAAAAGCAAAGCGTCTGCCATAGCTTTCGCGTATCTTCATTGCATCTGTCCCAGGTGCGGCCGAAGAGGAACTCAAACAATTCCAGCAGTGAGTAGCCTGCTTTTCCAAGTTCATGAATCAGCTGCTGAGCGGGTATGTCATCATCTGACATATAGGCGATGCTGAGTGCCATGGCTTTCGGGTTTCCGGCAGTCGCTGAAATGAATTCGTTTTTCAGGTTAGATGATAGATGTAACAGCTGCTCCAGCTTTTCCCGTTTAAGTGGGAGGTTGCATGTTTGTAAGCAGCGGTGCACTTCTTGCTGGAAAAATTCGTGGGCATCTGTTTGTTCAAGGCCGCTCAGCTGAATAGCTGTCATTTCTCCGAAGCTTTCCCGATAGGTTTGTTTTACGTTTTCCCGTGCAGTGAGGAGAACTTTTACGCCTTGTGGAAGGCTTGTGATAAATTCGTGAATGTCACGTTCTGCGGTATCGATGCTGTCAACGATCAGCAGGATCGGTTTTTCTCTAGTGTAATTGGCTAACGCATTGCGGACGACGAATCGTTTTTCATTGATTGATTTATCGATTTGTTCTGTGCGCCCGAGCTGATAGGCGATCGTATTTAAAAAATCGCTAAAGTTCAATTCTTTCCAATCAGCGCTGACCCAAATGATGCTGTTGAATGAGGGCCAATCTGAAGTATCGTCGACACAGGAATAGGCGGCTTCAAGAACGACTGTGGTTTTACCCATACCGGCCCAGCCGGTGATTAAACAGACTGGTGACGGAGAAAGCATCCATTGCCGTATTGCTTCCATATCAAAGCTGCGTCCGATAAAGTGTCCGGACCAGCGTGACGGTAGGTTATGCGTGATAGGCTGATCTGTAAGCGCATTCGTTTCTTGGTTAGGTCTGTCATGAAAAAGCCGCTTTACTGCTTTTTCTATATCGTCATCATAGGGAGCTCCGAATGACCCGTCCTTTCGCAGCGTTTTCGCTTTTTTCAAACAAGACGCTGCCCATACAGGCAATGCGGGTTTGATGACTGGGATGGTGGTGGTTTCCAACAGGTTGGTCAACCACTCGATATCGAAGTCGGTCTTTTCGAGAATGATCCAGATCATCCCGAACAGTTTTCCGTCCTCAATTCTCCCGGGAATGTAGTTTACCCCCATCTGTCCGATCCAGCTTTTGATCGTGTTTGAGGAGACTCCCAGCTGGAGTGCGATTTTATCTATGTAAGACTGTCCTGTTTTTTCGTTCTTTTTCCTTCTGACTTTATAATCAGGATGAAGTTTTAGCGTTTTGACGCCAGGTGCCAGCAGTTGTGCAAATTGTTTTCGGTTTTCAAGTTCAGCCATAAGCCTGCACCTCCTATTAGTACTATTTTATCAATTCAGCGTTTTTTGTATATGAAAAAATAAAAGTACAGTGCCGCTGTCCTTTTATACAGCAGGAAAGGCTGTTGAACGTCTTGAAAAGCAGATAAAATGGGGGCAGTAACAGAGAAAACAAAAATGTATGCACTTACATTTTATTTTCTAAAGAAAGGAATTTGCCAAATGACTCACACAGTACCTCAGAACATGAAAGCGGCTATTATGCACAGCACAAGAGAAATCAAAATCGAAACAGTGCCTGTGCCTGACATCAATCATGATGAAGTGTTGATTAAGGTGATGGCTGTCGGAATTTGCGGATCAGATCTGCATTACTATACAAATGGCCGAATAGGCAACTATGTAGTGGAAAAACCATTTATCCTAGGCCATGAATGTGCAGGTGAAATTGCCGCTGTCGGATCATCTGTCGATCAATTCAAGGTGGGAGACCGTGTGGCTGTAGAGCCGGGTGTTACGTGCGGACGCTGTGAGGCGTGCAAAGAAGGGCGCTATAATCTTTGCCCGGATGTACAGTTTTTGGCTACACCGCCGGTAGACGGCGCGTTTGTTCAATATATCAAAATGCGGCAGGACTTTGTTTTCTCTATCCCAGACTCACTTTCTTATGAAGATGCTGCCTTGATCGAGCCGTTTTCTGTCGGCATTCATGCGGCGGCAAGAACGAAGCTTCAGCCCGGATCAACAATTGCGATTATGGGGATGGGCCCTGTTGGGTTAATGGCCGTTGCCGCAGCTAAAGCATTTGGGGCAGGCAGAATTATCGTCACTGACTTAGAGCCGCTGCGGTTAGAGGCTGCGAAAAAAATGGGAGCGACTCATGTCATTAATATCCGTGAACAGGATGCGCTTGAAGAGATTAAGACGATCACGAATGAAAAAGGCGTTGATGTTGCTTGGGAAACAGCGGGGAATCCAGCGGCACTGCAAACTGCACTGGCTTCTGTGCGCCGAGGCGGGAAACTGGCGATTGTCGGTTTGCCTTCACAGAACGAGATTCCGCTCAATGTGCCGTTTATTGCGGATAACGAGATTGATATATACGGAATCTTCCGTTATTCGAATACGTATCCGAAGGGAATTGAATTTCTCGCTTCCGGCATTGTGGACACGAAGCATCTTATAACGGACCAATATTCACTGGAGCAGACACAAGAGGCGATGGAACGGGCGCTTCAATTTAAGAATGAATGTTTAAAAGTGATGGTGTATCCAAATCGCTGAGTGAACAGGGAGGATCTTTGTATTCTCCCTCTTGTGTACTGAAAATGAAAACGGATTCTTGGGGTGGGAAATGATGATTGAAACAGAAAAAGTAACGGCAATGAAAGTGAAGCATCAGTCAAAATCCAGCACCGGACTGTCCTGGTTTGAACGAATCGGCTATGGATTCGGCGATATGTCGTATAATATTATCTTTCAGTTTGTAAACGCATACTTATTATTTTATTATACAGACGTCGGCGGCATTCAGCCTGCGGTGATCGCAACTTTGTTTCTTGTTGTGCGTGTGCTGGATGCTATTTTTGACCCGATCATGGGAGTGATTTTAGATAAAACGAATACAAGGTGGGGAAAAGCAAGGCCATATTTGCTGTGGGTGGCATTTCCTTTTGCGCTATTCACATTCTTATGTTTCACGACGCCTCATTTCGGTGAGACCGGGAATATGGTATATGCGTACGTCACCTATATTCTGCTTGGGATGTCCTTTAGTATGCAAACAATCCCGGTGAACAGCCTAACGGGGCGGATGACGAATTCTGTGGAGGAACGGACGGTTCTAACCACAACCCGGATGATTTTGGTGTATATCGGAATTCTTTTATCCATTTCCTGTGCGACACCGCTTGCAACTGCTATCGGAGGAGAGGATCAGGCGTTTGGATTTCAAATGACTGCGCTCATCTACGCGGCGGTCAGCATTGTTTTGAATCTATTCAGTTTCTTTACTGTACGGGAGCGGATTCAGCCTAAAAAGAGAAAAAAACAAGGGATCAAAAAGACATTATCCGTTTTATTCCGAAATAAACCTTTGCTTATGTTAATTTCATCATTTTTGGCTTTTGCGATCGGGTTTAATATTAAGCTCAGCACGATGGTGTATTATTTTACGTATAACGTAAACCATAAAGAATTTGTGTTTATGGGAACCGTTTTATTTTTCGGAGCAGCGCTGATCAGCAATTTGTTTATTCCTTTCTTTTCTGAGAAGTGGGGCAGAAAACAAGTCATGATCATCACGGCGGCTCTATCGCTTATTTCTTATGCCGGCCTGCATTTTACGCCGTATTCTTCGATAACACTCATTTTCATTTGGCTTTTTGCATCGGGATTTTTCACAACGCCTTTAAATACGCTTGCTTGGGGAATGGTTGCGGATTGTGTCGATTATGCGGAATGGAAAACCGGAATTCGCGCGGATGGTGTGGTGATTTCGAGCATGAGCTTTATTAATAAGCTGGGTGTGGCGTTAGCCGGATCATTTTCGGCCATTTATTTAGGAATCGCGGGGTATGTGGCGAATGCAGACCAGACAGTTGCGTCATTGAATGCGATTAAAAACATGAATGCTTTGATTCCGGGATTTTTCATTTTGCTTTCTATTATTCTCATCGCCTTCTATCCTTTAACGGAAAAAAGATATAAGCATATCATCTCTGAGCTGGAGCAAAGGTCTGCGAAATAAATATATGTAAAATTTTCAATATTCAATGTTGTATTTATAGCAGAAAGTAATATACTGAGACTATAATCTAGACTTTATAAATGAGTGTGATAATATGCGTAGTCAATCTGTTGTTTGTATTGGAGAATTGTTAATTGATTTCTTTTGTACCGATGTTGACGTTGATTTAATGGACGGGCGCCAATTCTTGAAAAGTGCCGGCGGTGCACCGGCGAATGTGTCAGCAGCGATTGCCAAGCTGGGCGGAGACGCCGCTTTCAGCGGAAAAGTAGGCAAGGATCCATTTGGGTATTTTCTGAAGCGCACATTGGACGCTGTACATGTCGATACCTCTATGCTGGTGATGGATGAGAAAGCGCCTACAACGCTTGCTTTTGTTTCATTAAAACAAAATGGAGAACGTGACTTTGTTTTTAATAGAGGTGCGGACGCTTTGTTTACGCTGGAGGATATTGACCAGGAAAAAGTAAACGAAGCGAAAATCCTTCATTTCGGCTCTGCAACGGCGCTGTTATCAGATCCATTTTGCTCAGCTTATTTACGGCTGATGTCGATTGCGAAGGATAATGGACAGTTTATCTCGTTTGACCCTAACTATCGTGAAGATTTATGGAAGGGAAGAGTCTCAGAGTTTGTAAGTGTCGCGAAAAAAGCGATCGCTGTAAGTGATTTTGTGAAAGTCAGTGACGAGGAGCTTGAGATTATCAGCGGTGTGAAGGATCAGGAAAAGGGAGTTGCGATCCTTCATGAGATCGGAGCCAAGATTGTCGCTGTGACCCTTGGGAAAAGCGGTACGCTTCTTTCCAATGGAAAAGACCGTGAAATCATTCCAAGCATTCCGGTGACATCAATCGACTCAACAGGAGCGGGAGATGCTTTTGTCGGTGCGGCTTTATATCAATTGGCAAACACGGGCCATATTCAATCTGTAGAAGCAGATTTTGCGAAGCTGCGTGAGATTGTGGCGTTTGCCAATAAGGTCGGAGCTCTTGTGTGCACTAAAATTGGAGCGATTGATGCACTGCCAAGCATGGATGAGATTGAAGTTTCTTTGTAAATCATTGAAGGTGTTTCTTAAGAGTCTTTGGACTTTTGGGGGCACCTTTTTTTATTGCTTACATTTTTGTTCA
This sequence comes from Bacillus sp. JS, assembly GCF_000259365.1. Classification (NCBI taxonomy): domain Bacteria; kingdom Bacillati; phylum Bacillota; class Bacilli; order Caryophanales; family Bacillaceae; genus Bacillus; species Bacillus sp. JS. The sequence goes on from NC_017743.1 coordinate 696,975, forward strand.
GGTAAAAAGTTGTATATTTTCCGTTTGAAATGTCATTTTTTATTAAAAAAGTGAAACTTTTAACGATAATAAATAGTATATGTAACAAGGGTTACCGAATAGCTTTAGGAGGAGCGATATCATGAGTATAATTGGAAGATTTAAAGATATTATGTCTGCGAATATCAATGCTTTATTGGACAAGGCTGAAAATCCGGAGAAAATGGTAGATCAATATTTAAGAAACATGAATAGCGATTTGGCTAAGGTTAAGGCAGAAACAGCAGCTGTTATGGCTGAGGAGCAGAGAGCAAAAAGAGAATATCACGAGTGCCAGGCGGATATGGAAAAGATGGAAAGCTATGCAATGAAGGCACTGCAAGCCGGGAATGAGGGCGATGCGAGAAAGTTCCTTGAAAGAAAAACATCTTTGGAATCAAAGCTTTCTGAGCTGCAGACGGCGAATCAAATTGCTGCAACCAATGCCGCGCAGATGAGAAAGATGCATGACAAACTGGTATCTGACATTGGAGAGCTGGAAGCACGCAAAAATATGATCAAGGCGAAGTGGGCAGTAGCGAAAACGCAAGAAAGAATGAACAAACTGGGCGCTTCTGTTTCGAGTACAAGCCAATCAATGTCTGCATTCGGCCGAATGGAGGACAAAGTAAATAAGGCGCTTGATCAGGCCAATGCAATGGCTGAACTGAACAGCGCTCCGCAGGATGATATGGCTGATCTGACTGCAAAGTATGACACTGGCGGTTCAAGCCAGGTTGATGATGAACTTGCGGCGTTAAAAGCGAAAATGATGCTCGATAAGTAATACATAGGAGGCCGCAGCTTTCGGCTGCGGCGCTATTTTATCATAAGATGTGAGAGGGAACGGTAATGATAATATCTTATAAGTGTCCGAACTGCGGCAGTGATATGGCATTTGACAGTGAAACCGGCTCGTTATCCTGCGGCAGCTGCGGAAGACAGGACAATATTGAAAGCCTTCCGAAAGAAAACATTGCGGCGCGGTTTTCTGAAGACGAGGCAAAAGAATATCAATGTGAAAACTGCGGCGCCGTTTTGATCACGGAAGCTGAAACGACAGCAACGACGTGCAGCTTCTGCGGGGGTGCTGCAATACTTGCCGATCGTTTATCAGGACATTTGGCACCGGCGAAAGTCATCCCATTTACAATCAGCAAGCAAGAAGCCGAACAGGCATTTCGAAAGTGGTGCAAAAAAGGCCTTCTGACACCAAGAGGTTTCATGTCGGCTGATCGAATTAAAAGCATCACCGGCATGTATATTCCGTTTTGGATGTTTGATTTAAATAGTGAAGTACAAGTAAGAGCAAACTGTACCAGAGTCCACCAGTATGAAGAAGGGGATTATATATGCACAGAAACAGAGCATTTTGAAGCGTTTCGTGATATCAATCTCGATTATTTGAAAATTCCTGTTGATGCCTCAGAAAAAATGAATGATGAGTTAATGGATAAGTTGGAGCCTTATTCATACGATCAGCTGAAGGACTTTCAAACGGCATATTTGGCCGGCTATATTGCGGAAAAGTACAATTATACCGATGAGGAGCTTTTTCCAAGGGCAAAAGAGAAAATAAGCAGTTATATAGATTCATACATCCATTCTACTTTTTCCGGATATACGTCAGTCAATGTGAGGGACAAACATATTCACACGAAAAATGTGAACAGCTTTTACGTTTTGCTTCCCGTTTGGATGGTCAGTTACGATTATGAAAGAGCGGAGCATATTTTTGCGATGAACGGGCAAACAGGTAAGGTCGTCGGAAAGCCGCCGATCAGTTCAGGAAAAGTAGCGGCATGGTTTAGCGGAATAGCAGGCGGGACATTTCTTGCATTGAAGCTCGTCTCATTGATGATGGGAGGCGGATTTTGATGCGGGGATTTTTCGGGAAAGCGATCTTTGTTGTGCTGGCGGTTTTCATCATGATGCCTTTACTGGGGATCGAAGCGGCAAGAGCTTCTGAATCACAGCAGCATGTGTATGACCATGCCCATCTATTATCAAAAACAGAAATCGAAAAACTTGAATCTCTCTCGGCAGAGCTAGGTGCAAAGAGAGACACTGATTTCATTATTATTACGACTAAAAGCACAAATGGTGAAGATATTGCCGATTATGCCGGCGATTTTTATGATCGTTACGGAAAAGGCAGTACAGCTATTTTAACGATTGATATGGCGGATAGAGAAGTATTCATCTCGGGCTACAAAAAAGCTGAAAAGTATTTGGACAACAGCAGGCTAAACAGCATCAGAAATACGATTTCATCTGATTTATCCAATGAAAATTATTTCAAAGCTTTTGAGACATATATTCAGCTTTCCTATAAAGATATGGGCATAAAACCGGGAATCAATCCCGACAACATATTCTTCACATGGTGGTTTCAGCTGATTGCTGCCATCGCAGTCGGGGGAATTGCGGTTTCAATTATGCTTTATCAGGCGGGCGGCAAAGTAACGGTTAATGGGAATACATATATGGATCAGCGTACGTCTGATGTGATTGATCAATATGACACTTATATCAGAACGACTGTAACAAGAGAAAGAAAACCATCAAATGATAAAGACAGCGGCAGCGATGGCGGTGTGACGAAAGGCGGCACGTCATACAGTGGAAGCCGGGGCAGTTTCTAGTAGTAGAAAATAGAGAAAGGAAGAGGTAACATGTCGTTTTTCAGAAACCAATTAGCAAATGTAATAGAGTGGGAAGAATTTAGAGATGATATGATTTTTTATAAATGGAACAATCGTGAAATTAAAAAAGGGAGCCGTTTAATCATTCGTCCCGGACAGGATGCTGTCTTTTTGAACAATGGGCGGGTTGAAGGGGTTTTTCAAGATGATGGCGATTATGATATTGAATCAGAAATTATTCCATTCCTTTCAACGTTAAAGGGCTTTAAGTTTGGTTTTAACAGCGGCATGCGTGCCGAGGTGCTGTTTGTCAATACGAAGGAATTTACCGTAAGATGGGGAACAAAACAGGCGATAAATATTCCGGCAGCGGGAATGCCAGGCGGGATGCCGATTCGTGCAAACGGTACATTTAATTTCAAGGTGCAGGACTATATGAGCCTGATTGATAAAATCGCTGGCGTGAAGGATCAATATTATGTAGAGGATATTAAAACCCGTATCACTTCTATTCTGGACCAGCTTCTCATGAAGTGGATCACAAGAGAAGGGAAAGATATGTTTAATCTTCAAGCGAACGCTTTTGATATTGCGAAGGGAATTCAAGAGGACTTAGATATGCAATTAATAAGTGACGGGATGACGGTCACTGGTTTTCAAATCATGAGCTTTAATTATCCTCAAGAGGTTCAGGATATGATAACAAAGAACGCTTCCTACGGTATGGTTGGGGATGTGAACAGATACCAGCAAATATCGATGGCGGATGGAATGGCATCCGGAAAGATGAGCGGAGGCGGAGTGGCTTCGGATATGGCAGGAATGATGATGGGAATGAATATGGCCAATCAGATGATGAATCAAATGAATCAGAGTCATCAGGCACAGTCATCAGGCCCACAGTCAACTGGCAGCGGAAGTAAACCGAATTTCTGTCCAAACTGCGGAACAAAAACGGGCGAAGCCAATTTTTGTCCGAATTGCGGCCAGAAGCTTGTATAAGAATCATACAGTGAAAAGTCCCGAGTGATCAGCACTCGGGACTTTTTTATTTAGGAGAATATGCGTTATCTATTGCTTGCTCCTGAACAGGCCATTTTCGAGCACCCGCTTGGACAATTCCCAGCAGCAATTGACGACGTTCCTTTATTGAATTGACGGCAATTTGAAATGTTTGCTTAGATAAAGCCGGTATGCCTGATTGGTGAAGCTTTGAGATGTCTGGTTCCGGCGGCGCTTGTTCTGCAGGATGGATATAGGCAGTATGAACGGTGTCCAGGTAGTTTTTGATACTCGAGCGCGCTTCTTTAATATGAAGCTGATTCGGCTGATATTGTTCAGGAATACCGTATTTGAAAATGGTTAGAGCCTCATCCAATACAGCAACAGCTATAATGGAGGATTCCTGATGCTGCGTGCTGTGGTAAAAATGAAGGATGGGGAAGGCGTTATGCTGAGCGGTCAGCTTTCCCAGCTCTGATGAGACGGCGACAAGAAGAAAATCAATGTCGTGAAAGTCTTTGCCATTCCATGCATTATGGACGATTTCTGTTCCGTCATGCCCTAGACTTAATACACTTTGGGCAAAGGAACGCTTTTGATTCACCGCACTCAAGACGGAAATCAAATACGTGACGGAAAAAGTGATGGTAAGCAGTCCTTGAGCTGTTTCAATAACCGTGACAAGCTTCCATAGGCCTCCGTTTGGTGCGAGATCGCCATTTCCTAAAGTAAACATGACATAGCCGGAAAAATAAATTCGGTCTGACCAGGAAGCCGGTTCTTTCGATTGAACTTCCACAAGTGAGTGAGGGTCGCTCGAGAAAATCAGCACCCATCCGCTCCAAAACAGACTGATCCATATCACTAACGTCAGGCATAACAGCAGTGGACCTGCCGTACTCAGAACCTTTGCGTGGTCTCCGCTGATTTTGCGGCAGCCTTTCCACAGCCAAGCAGACAGGCATCTTGTGATCGGGCCTGCGCCGCTCTCTAACCATAACGTGGTCCATAAAAAATCAATCATCCCCGCTGTCAATAATAAAAGGCCTGCAATGATATAACCCTCATTCATTTTGGTTGCCTCCCTTAAGCCAGCCTTCTTTTATTTTCTTTTCTATTTCCTTTTATCTTGAGTCTGAAACAATTGACCGAATGTTTGATTTTAGATGAAGTTAACCAACACTTACTCATTTATCGATATGAACAGAAAATCACAGATATTTTGACTTAATTCACACATTTTCCGTTCGTTTTCCCCTTGAATTAGTGATTTTCCTTTTGTTGAATAAAAAATTTTCAGAAATTTATATTGACTGAAAACGTTTTTGTAATTATGATAATATCAGATGTAACAAAAATGTCACTATCATATTACTACAATAGGACTATGAAGTGACTATAAGATAACAAAATAGCAAGGTTATGCTCAAAGAAATACTCATTGTTTTTTTAGCTAGAAATGAAATCGCTTCCAAGGAGGCTGGAATGCTAATAAGAAGGGAAGGTTATAAGGTTATTGGATAAAAACATAAAGAACTTTTTTCTGAAGCCTGATGACGAAATGTGAGGAAGGCAGCAGCCCTGGAATAAGTTTTTTGAAATACGCATTGATCGATTTTGAAAAAGACTGGGGGAAACAGTATGAATAAACAAGGCAATCAAATGTCATTTTTACGCACGATTATTTTAGTCTCTACTTTCGGCGGGCTTCTTTTTGGCTATGATACCGGTGTGCTCAATGGAGCTTTGCCGTATATGGGAGAGCCGGATCAGCTTAATCTCAATGCCTTCACAGAGGGCCTTGTCACCAGTTCACTTCTTTTTGGAGCCGCGCTGGGTGCTGTGTTTGGCGGCAGGATGTCTGATTTTAACGGCCGCCGCAAAAATATTTTATTCCTCGCTGTTATATTTTTTATTTCGACGATCGGGTGTACGTTTGCTCCGAATGTTACGGTCATGATCATTTCCCGTTTTGTGCTTGGTATTGCGGTAGGGGGTGCATCAGTAACAGTGCCTGCCTATTTAGCAGAGATGTCTCCTGTGGAAAGCAGGGGACGGATGGTGACGCAGAACGAATTGATGATTGTATCAGGACAGCTTTTGGCCTTTGTTTTTAATGCAATCCTTGGAACAACAATGGGAGACAACTCCCATGTGTGGAGGTTCATGCTGGTCATTGCGTCGCTTCCAGCCGTGTTCCTGTTTTTCGGGATGATCAGAATGCCCGAGAGTCCCCGCTGGCTTGTATCGAAAGGGAGAAAAGAAGATGCTTTGCGTGTATTGAAAAAAATCAGGGATGAAAAGCGGGCAGCAGCTGAGCTGCAAGAAATTGAATTCGCTTTCAAAAAAGAAGATCAGCTTGAAAAAGCAACGTTTAAAGATCTTTCAGTCCCATGGGTGCGCCGTATTGTGTTTATTGGATTAGGGATTGCGATTGTACAGCAAATTACAGGTGTTAATTCGATTATGTATTATGGGACTGAAATTCTAAGAAACTCTGGTTTCCAAACGGAAGCCGCTTTAATCGGAAACATTGCGAATGGCGTGATTTCAGTATTGGCAACATTCGTCGGAATCTGGCTGTTGGGAAGAGTGGGGCGCCGGCCGATGCTGATGACGGGCTTGATCGGTACGACAACAGCATTATTGCTGATCGGGATATTTTCACTTGTACTTCAAGGATCACCGGCACTTCCGTATGTGGTTCTGTCACTAACAGTTACATTCCTTGCTTTTCAGCAGGGGGCCATTTCACCAGTGACGTGGCTGATGCTTTCTGAGATTTTCCCGCTTCGCCTTCGCGGACTGGGAATGGGTGTCACGGTATTCTGTCTGTGGATGGTGAATTTTGCAGTCAGCTTCACTTTCCCGATATTGCTGGCCGCCATTGGGCTATCCACAACGTTCTTTATCTTCGTTGGATTAGGCATTTGCTCTGTCCTGTTTGTGAAGAAGTTTTTACCGGAAACGAAAGGACTTTCGCTTGAGCAGCTGGAGGAAAACTTCCGTGCTTATGATCACGGCGGGGCCAAGACAGATTCTGGCGCTGAAGTGATTGGATAAAATAAAAAAAGAATCCGCATACGAGCGCGGATTCTTTTTTATGCTGATTAGTTAGGTCTGACAAGGATTTTGACTTGGCTTTTCTCTTTAATAAGAGCCCCGAAGCCTTCCTCAATCAAATCATCTAGCACGATTTTTTTCGTTACAAGTTTGTCGGCTGAGAAATAGCCTTCTTTCATTAATGACAATACAGCCGGGAAGATGTCGCGGTATCCGATAATTCCTTTTACTGTACGTTCCTTGATGACGATATCGTTCGGATGGATTTCAGCACCTTTTTCCCAAATGCTGACGATGACTGTTTCACCGGCAATTGTAGTGGACTGGATGGCTTGTCGCAACACCACCGGAACACCAGTGACTTCAAATGCTACGTCAACTCCGCCTCCTGTACGTTCTGCAATCTCAGCGACTACATCGTCTGTTTTAGATGGATCAACGATGATCGCGCCAAGCTCCTCAGCTTTTTGCTGGCGTTCAGGTGAAAGCTCAACAGCATAAATATCAGTAGCACCGGCAGCCTTCAGCGCTTCAATCACCAGAAGTCCGATCGGGCCGCAGCCGAATACAGCCGCTTTGTCGCCGGCTTTGAGTTTGCTTGAGCGGACAGCATATAGAGCGACTGCTGAAGGTTCAACAAGCGCACCTTGTTCGTATGATAATTCCTCAGGGAGTTTGAACAAAAGCTCTTCATCTACAGAGACGTATTCAGAGAAACCGCCGCCTCCGCCGGCTAAGCCGAGGAATCCCATTTGTTCATCAAGGTTGTAAGCGCCCTGGTGGCCGTGTGTAGCAAAAATCGGTTCAACTACGACGCGGTCTCCAACTTTATAATTTTCAACGCCTTCTCCGACTTCGACAACTTCACCGGAGAATTCATGCCCCATTGTGACAGGTGCTGTTTCATTTGTTAATGGGTGCGGTTTGTCAACCGGAATAAAGATCGGTCCGCCGAGATATTCGTGTAAATCACTCCCGCAGATGCCGCACCATTTGACTTTGATCTTTACTTTTCCCGGCTCCGTTTTTGGCTCTTCAATATTTTCAATACGGATATCCTTTTGGTTATGCCATCTTGCTGCCTTCATGGATTACCACTCCTATAACTTTTGATGTGAGTAATTCCGCACCGGTCAATATGAACTGTTCACAAAATCGCCATTTTTAAAACCAAAAAAGAAATGAAATTTTTATATAATATAATCTACGTTTTTTGAAAAAAGAAACTTTGAAGAAAAAAGAGTCTCGCACACTCTTTTTTCTTTATATGAGAGCATCAATCGTTTACATAGCTATGAATTTGGTTTGAACAATACGGTAATGGTTCGTTCATATTGAATGCGACAACTACTCTATTAATAATTATAACGCTAATATCGCTATTATAATAGGATAATCTTCCATGGTTTATTTTAGCAGAGGTAACTTTTTTGACTTTGTAACATTACTGTAAGGATATTGAAATAAAAAATAGCTGGTTGATCGTGTATAATCTTCCTAGATGTTAACAAACAGGGGGACGAAATGTTGAAGAAAGTCATTTTAGCCGCTTTTATCTTAGTAGGAAGTACTTTGGGAGCTTTGAGTTTTTCATCAGATGCCAGTGCGAAACATGTGAACGGAAATATTACTTGGTATAATGGAGTCGGGAAAAAAGGCTCTTCAGGTAAGAAACTTGGACATTGGGATTGTGCGACCAAGATCGGATTTGATGTTCCTAGAAACGGAACAAAAATCAGAGCTTATGCAAAAGCGAAGCCTAAAAAGGTGATTACGGTTTATAAAAATGATGTTGGCAGAATGCCTAATGCGGTGCTTGATGTAAGTCCTAAAGCGTTTAAAGCGCTTGGATATCCATTAAGCAAAGGTAAGGTAGCGGGGCATTACAGCTATTAATTTACATATATAATCTGTAAAGCAAGAAGTCACATTCTTGCTTTTTCTATTGGTGGAGATAAAAGATGAAAAAAAGAATCATATTATTGTTAGCAGTGATAATAGCGGCAGCTGCGACGGGGGTTGCGTTTTATGTTGCAAAGGATAAAGGCCATCAGAAGGCTGCTGATGTGACAGTCAATACCGAAAGCGGTGATGAGCTGCTGGTTTCCATTACAGATACGGATCTGCTGACAAAGTATTATGAAAATGACAAGGTGATCCATGAGGAAAAGCTGACCAGCTATCCGGCATTTGCCTTGGATCAAAAACAGCAGGTGCTCTATTATACGGGCAATAATGATCAGAATGAAATGAGGCTTTTTAGGCTGGATCTAAAGTCTAATAAAAAGACGATGCTTTATAAAGGCGCGGAGAGTGCGGACAGTTTGTTTTTATCAAAGGACCGTTCAACCATCTATTTCCGTTTAGGAAAAGCGGACGAAAGCAATTTCCGGATCGCCGCTTTTGATCTGAAAGCGAAGAAGTACAAAAACATTTATCCTGACGCTAATGATCAGGATGACACCGTCAGCAGCTTCTTTTATAACCCAAAAAACGATTCATTTGCATTGCTTCATTATTCTGTAGAAGAAGACTACAAGAAAACAGATGAAGCAAATGAAAAGGGCATGGACCCTGAACCAACAACGATTCATTTTGCGGAAGGCCGTCAAAATAAATTTAATGAGCTTAAAAGCTTAAACCAATTTATCAGCGATATTGCTGTTTCTGATGATGATAAACGTATTTTATTTACATCATATACGCAGAAAGGGACGGAGCAAACCGCTGCTATTCAGATGCTCAATGCGGATACGAAAAAGTATGAAAGCATCATCACAAATCAAAAATCATTTAAGCTGTTAATTGACGCACAGCCTCAGTTCTCTAAGGATGGAAAGAATATTTATTTTCTTGCCGAAGCCAAGGGGGCTAAAAAGCTGAAGGACGAAACAGGGCGTGAAGCTAAGGTGCGGACGATTTATTCCTATAACCTTGAAAATAAGACCTTCAAAAAAGTATGGGAAAATCCGAACGGCATCATTAACAGCTTTTCTGTGATCAACTAATGAAAACCACTCGGCTTAGGCTGAGTGGTTTTTTAATGGACGAGGTGCAGGGCTAATGATCCGAGCCATTTTAAAAAATGGATTAGAGGTATCGACAAAAACAGAAGTTCAACATAAGAGTTCATTGCAAGGTTCAGCTTTTTGATGGCAGCTCTTTTTTGCAGGTCTTTTTGCTGCTGGTTTGAGATCACGTTATCACTCCTTTTGTATCCATATTATACCATCAAGGTAAACAAAAAAGCCCTAAACGTTTACAGTTTTGGGCTTCTTTCCTTTTGGCCTCTTGCCATGAGAGGCTTTATTCTGAAATATAGAATTTTGTCTCCGTTCGAGGTTTGTTTGCTTGCAGGAGACTGCGTTTGTTATAGGGAAGAACTAGCTTGTTTTTGTTTGGCTGTTGTTTTGGAGATTCACTAATGAACGGATGCCGTCGACCATTTTACTTCCGCACAAAGGGCACAATGGCGTATCACTGCTGGCGAAGTTCTTTCTGGTCCAGCCGTTACAGTCTTCTTTTGTGCATTCCCAAGTACTCACATCTTCTTTTGGCAGCGGTTCTTGATTACGTTTGTTATAGTAAGACATAAAGTCACTTCTTCCCTCATGTATTTTACTGCACATTTCTTATTGTCTCATACTTTTCCCTAATCTCCTAATTCCTTTTTCTTTATGACTTTCCAGTCAGCCCATCTAAAAAGGAGAGGAGTGTGCTGTTAAAAGCGCCGGGCTCTTCTAAAAACGGGCAATGGCTGCTTTTAGAAAAGGTGACGAGTGTCGAGTTTGGAATGTGGCTGTGCAAGTGTTCCCCAGCTGCGGTAGAGAAAAATTTCCGGTCTTCCCCGAAGCACAGCAATGTCGGCACACTAATGTTTTGAAGAGTGCCGCGGTAATCAGCAGCCGTTTGGTTAAATAAAATCGTGCTTGAAATGGCGGCAGGCTGTTTGAGGATTTCTGCCAGCATCCATTCTGTTTCTGTTTCGGCAGGCGGCTCTGCGAACATATTCTGGATGAAGCTTTCGTAGAATGGCAGCGGGTCAGCCTGAATGGCGTACATCGCTGTTTTTAAACCGTCAAAATCAAACGGGCCGTGTTCCCAGCCCTCCCATTGATAGTCGGAAGCAGATTGATCAATGATGACAGCAGCTTGTATGTTATCATTCCCAAATTGATGAAGATAATCCCATACGACAAAGGCCCCCATTGACCAGCCGGCAAGAACGACATGATCAAGCTCCATTGCGTTTAGAAATTCCCTTACGTCACGGGCGTATTGGGAAATGGTGTGTCCATGAAGCACTTTGTCAGATTCGCCGTGTCCTCTAAGATCAAGACGAATACATTGATAATTGGCAGAAAGCGCCGAAAATTGTTTGTGGAAAAATTGTCCGCTCATCAGCACCCCATGTATAAACAGGATCGGTGTCCCGCTCCCATGTGTTTCATAGTAAAGGCGTGTCTGATCTTCTAATGTGATGTATGGCATATTTCTCCTCCCTTAGTTTCCGTCATGAGTATGACTGGCTGCACCATTAAATTGTATACATCAATGAAAGTATGACATGTTTGTTTTGCCTCATGCTGAAAATGAATGGCCAGAATAGAAGCAATAGTAAAGCAGTGGTGTGAATTGAGTGTTGTGAAGCTGCCGATGTTTGATTTAATATCGCTGCTCAAATCATAAAAGCGCTGAAAATCAAACTCTCTTTTATTCACAATATATGCAGAGGAAATGAGTATTAATATCTGATCGTGTGAAACTTTTCATTTTCATTTTGATTTTCATTCTGCATAAATGGAAATGTTTTGTGTAGATGGTGTTCAGAAAAAAAGCAGCTCCTTTTGCAGTTTTTACGTAATACGATAAATTGAGGCAAAGGTTTCATAAAGAAAAAACTTGCCTGCTAGAGGCAAGTTTGTCGGGTTATTTGTTGGGATCAGTTATATCCATCGGTCTCATCATGTCGTAGTCCTCATGCTCAAGAATATGGCAGTGCCATACGTATCGTCCGCTGTACGGCCCGAATGTCGCCGCGATTCTCAGGACTTCACCCGCATGCGCTTGAATGGTGTCTTTCCATCCCTTTTCACTTGGCGGCGGCGGGATAGCCGGACCCGTATAGGACAATTCCCCGCTTTCTTGATAACGGGCGATATCAAACGGACGCCGGTCTAATACACGGAAGGAGACCAGATGCAGGTGAATCGGATGTGTTCCGCGTGTCGGGTTGATAATGGACCATATTTCAGTTGTGCCGGCTTTTGGTGCTTCTGTGACAGGATCGTGCCAGCGTTTGTTATTAAGCAGAAGGACAGGTCTGCCGTATTCGTCCTGGGTTCCTGCCAGTTTTAGTGTTCTGATGTTTTGTATTCTTTCATGCTGTACGGAAGGGTATGAGGCGAGGTACTTCGGCTTTCTGCTTTCGTCTTGTTGCGCTAATGGTTTTGTGACTCTGAATTGCATGATATTCGCATCTGTTTCAGGATTGACGTCACCGCCGCAGCCCGCGCTGTTTGCCAAAATGATCGATTCTCCTTCATACGCTGTGAAGTCAATGATGATATCGTAACGTTCAGCAGGCGCAAGACTGAAAGAATTCAATTTAACAGATCGCGGCAGGAGCCCTCCATCTGAACCGACCTGAATAAACTCTCCGCCATTATCGAGTGACAGATTATAGGTTCTTGTGTTGGAGGCGTTGATGACACGGAATCGGTATTTCCTCGGCTCGACTTCCAAGTATGGCCATACCTTCCCGTTGACGAGTATGGTTTCTCCGCAAAAAGCCGGAACGATTGAAGGATTAGGCAGTGACGGAGAAGGGTTTTCCGGTGCGCTCGGATAAAACAAAGAACCGTCCTCATTGATCGTGCGGTCTGTGATAAGAAGCGGCACATCGTATTCGCCTGAAGGCAGTTTTAAGCGTTTTTCCTTTGGATCATGAATGATATAAGCGCCGACAAGTCCGGCATAGACATTTAGCCTGGTGAGCGCCATGGCGTGATCGTGATACCACAATATAGCCCCGCGCTGCTGATTAGGATAATGATAAACCTCTCTTTTGAAATAAGGTCCTGTTTGTTCAAAGTCTTTGGAAAACCAAGCCTCCGGATACCCGTCGCTGTCATCTGGCGTGACGCCGCCATGTAAATGAACAACAGTCTTTACTTCGGGTTCTTCATGCTGGCTGTCACTGTGATGAATGGTGTGATCAACCGGAAGGAAATGCGTGGAAGGAAGATTATTCATCCATTTCACATATACATTTTCATTTCTTTTAACCTCAATGGTAGGGCCCGGAAATAAGCCGTTGTAGCCCCACAGGCGGGTCGGAGGGAGATCGCGGTGAATCTGATGAGTGCATTCCTCCATGGTGACTTCGTAGTATGTTTTTTCTTTTGATTGCTGCACTGGCTTTAGTGTATCTGGGATTGGGAGAGCATCCACAAATTTTTCAAGTGTCATTTTCATCTGTCCTTATCTAAATTTTCCAAATTGGTATTATAGTTAATGACAATAAGAACGTGATGGTTACAAAAAATCTTCGTGCTGAAGACTGCCTAATGAAGAAAATAACAAAATCCTAAACGGCAGGCCGTTTAGGATTTGATCAGCGTTAAGGCAGGATATCGGGCTGCTGCTGTGTGACTGGCTTTGCAGCTACTTTCTCGCCCACCTTGCGTTTTCTGAACACAAGGTAAGAAATCAGAACGATTCCCGTGATGACACCTGTCAGCAGAAGCTCATCTCGCATGGAATCAATAAATGCCATAGACACTAAAATCCCGCAGATGGCGATGATGGTCAAGTAAGTGAGGAAAGGGAAAAGCCACATTTTGATTTTCAAAGCTTCCGGGTTTGTTTTTTCGAGTTTTTTCCGCATTCTCAGCTGGGAAACAGCGATGACAAGGTAGACGAGCAAAGCTATTGCGCCTGATGAGTTGACTAAAAATAGAAAGACAGTATCCGGTGAGAAATAGTTCATTACGACCGCGATATAAGAGAAAAATGTTCCGGCTACAATAGCTTGTACGGGAACGCCTTTTTTGCTCAATTTCATAAAACGGCGCGGCGCCTCGTTTCTTTCTGCAAGTGAATATAGCATTCTGGATGTGGTGTACAAACCTGAATTCAGGCAAGAGAGTACGGCTGTGAGGACGATAAAGTTCATGATCTGTGCGGCTGCCGGCACTCCTATATGCTCAAGTACAGCGACGAAAGGGCTTTCTAAAATATTTGCTGAATTCCATGGCAAGAGCGCCACAACAACGGCGATTGAGCCCACGTAAAAGACGATGATGCGCCATACAACGGATCTGGTTGCTTTTGTCACAGATTCGATCGGGTTGGATGTTTCTCCTGCTGCAATGGCAACGATTTCAGTTCCCATAAAAGAGAAGATGACAACGACAATGCCGAGCAATACAGTGCTGATGCCTTCCGGGAAAAACCCGCCCTTGCCTGTAATATTCGAAAAACCGACTGGCTCACTGCCCGGTGCAAAGCCAAAAATAAAGGCAAAACCAACGATTAGAAAAGCAATGATGGTCACAACTTTAATGAGGGAGAACCAATACTCAAACTCACCGAAAGACTTAACGGAGTAGACGTTTGTCAGGGTGAGCACAATCGTCAAAATCAAACTTGTCAGCCAGAGCGGAATATCATGGAACCAGTATTGAATAATGCCAGCACCGGCAATGGCTTCGATCGCGATAACGATCACCCAGAAAAACCAGTACAGCCAGCCGATTGTAAATCCTGCCCACGGTCCGATGGCGTCGTGAGCGTATTGAGAAAACGATCCGCTCGTCGGGTTTACGGCAGACATCTCACCGAGCATTCTCATAATAAAAATCACCAATAATCCGGCCAACGCGTAAGAAACAATCGCACCGGGACCGGTCGAGTGAATCACTGAACCGCTGCCTACAAATAGCCCGGCACCGATGACGCCGGCGATCGAAATCATTGTCATATGGCGCGTCTTTAATTCTTTTTTTAATCCTGGTTGAGACTGGTTCATAAGTTACCTCCTTTAAGAATGAAATCATTACTGAATATTATGATAATTGAAACTCTATCATAAATATACAGTTTGTCGAAAATTCATGTGAGAAAATATAACGTTTTATTTCAAATTTGTAGTGATTTGTTTGCGCTTTCATAAAATATAGGAATGAATATTTCGTTTATAATTCACTTTTGCAATTTTGTTTGATATTTCCAATTCTAAGGATCGCTAATGTGTAGATTTTCATTAGGTTTAAAGGGCTTTTTAGAGTCACAATAAATTGGATTAGAGAAAAAGTGTTCCATCATCACTATTTTTCTGTGGCAGGTGAATCATGTTTCTGTAGACCCACTGCGGTTCAGCTTTGTATGATAATCATAGGAAAACGTGAGCGGACAGGAGGTTTTTGTATGGAGAGGTATGATGAATTGAAAAAAGGCGAATCCGGGGCGCTGGTCAGTATTACCGCGTATCTTGTCCTTTCCGCGATTAAACTGATCATCGGTTATTTTTTTCACTCGGAAGCACTTACGGCAGACGGGTTAAATAACACAACTGACATTATTGCTTCTGTTGCTGTTCTGATCGGCCTGCGCATCTCTCAAAAACCTCCTGACGAAGATCATCCATACGGCCACTTTCGGGCGGAAACGATTGCATCGCTTATCGCATCCTTTATTATGATGGTTGTCGGTTTGCAAGTGCTGTTCAATGCCGGAGAATCTATTTTTTCTGCTAAGCAAGAGACGCCGGATATGATCGCGGCTTGGACGGCAGCAGGCGGGGCAGCACTGATGCTGATCGTTTACCAGTACAATAAAAGGCTGGCCAAGAAGGTAAAGAGCCAGGCGCTCCTTGCTGCGGCGGCTGATAATAAATCAGATGCGTTCGTCAGTATCGGCACGTTTATCGGCATTGTGGCTGCTCAATTCCATCTGGCTTGGATTGATACGGTCACTGCGTTTGTGATCGGCCTTCTCATTTGCAAGACCGCATGGGATATTTTTAAAGAGTCATCTCACTCTTTGACAGATGGATTCGATACAAAGGACATTTCAGCTTATAAACAGACGATTGAAAAAATCTCCGGTGTGAGCCGTTTAAAAGACATAAAAGCAAGATACTTGGGCAGTACGGTTCATGTTGATGTAGTGGTTGAGGTATCGGCAGATTTAAATATTACGGAAAGCCACGATATAGCCAATGAAATTGAGCGGAGGATGAAGGAGGAGCATGCAATTGACTATTCACATGTTCATATGGAGCCTTTGGAACAAAAATAATGGAGCTTCCTGTCACAGGAAGCTTTTTTGCGTGATTTCTCCTGCTTGGTTGGAAACAATTTGCTAGAATCGTTTTTTTATACAAATCTCTTTTTGTGGTAAAGTTAGGTTACGATATGATGAATTTTGTAGATAAATAGGAGGAAAAGAATGGCATATCAAGAAGACCTGCATCCTTTGCTGGGGAAAGCAGTTGAACATATTAATAGAGTAATGGTTGGAAAACGAGACATCGCCATACTCAGCTTGGCAGCCCTTCTTGCCAAAGGGCATGTGCTGCTTGAGGATGTACCCGGAGTCGGAAAAACGATGATGGTCCGCGCGCTGGCGAAGTCAATCAGCGCTGATTTCAAAAGAATCCAATTCACTCCGGATTTGCTGCCATCTGATGTAACAGGGGTATCTATCTATAATGCGAAAACGATGGAATTTGAATATCGTCCCGGCCCAATTATGGGAAATATCGTGCTGGCCGATGAAATCAACCGTACCTCTCCGAAGACACAGTCGGCTTTGCTTGAAGCGATGGAAGAGGGAAGCGTCACGGTAGATGGCCATACGATGCAGCTTGCCGCTCCTTTTTTTGTGATGGCAACGCAAAACCCGGTCGAATATGAAGGGACCTATCCTTTGCCGGAAGCTCAGCTTGACCGTTTTTTATTCAAACTTCGGATGGGTTATCCGTCCTTTAATGAAGAGCTTGACGTCTTATCTCTTCAGGAAAAAAGCCATCCGATTGAGACGCTTGAGCCGGTTATTGCAAAAGAAGACTTCATCTTTTTACAGAGGGAAGTGCAAAATGTCCGTGCTGATGACAGCATTAAGGAATATATCGTTGAAATTGTGCAGAAAACGAGACAGCATCCTTCTGTTCAATTAGGCGTCAGTCCGCGCGGCTCAATCGCCCTCATGAAAGCGGCACAGGCATACGCGCTGCTGCATCATCGCGACTATGTCATCCCGGATGATATTCAATATTTAGCTCCTTTCACGCTGCCGCACCGGATGATGCTTCATCCTGAGGCGAAATTTGAAGGGATTCAGGCAGAAGCGATCGTAGGGGAGATCATGTCAGCTGTGAAGGTGCCGGTTCAAAGGTCGTCGGTCCGCTGATGAATAAGAATTGGCAATGGCTTGTATATGGTTGGAAGCTGATAATATTAACTTTATTGACGGCTGCTGTTTTTTCTTATGCGATGTTTCAGGGCGGCTTTGTCAGCTGGTTTTTGTTTTACGCGTTTCTCCCTTTTGTCTTGTATGCCGGGCTGCTGGCATTGTATCCGCTCCGCTCATTTCAGGCTTCACGGCAGATGGATAAAACACAATTGCATGCGGGGGACAGGCTGGGCGTGACGATTACGCTGAGACGGAAGCTGCCGTTTCCCCTGATGTATATGGTGATTGAAGATTGCCTGCCAGAAGGAATTGAGTCCTTGAAGCGAGACGAAGCCGCGGCCAAACGGCTTGTTTTTCCTTGGTTTAAACGGAGTATGACGATGTCGTATGAATTAGCTCGGGTACCGCGCGGAGAGCATCACTTTCATGCTGTCAGGGTGCGAACCGGAGATGTTCTTGGATTGATTGAAAAAACAGCATTTTTTGAGCTGGGAGATATCCTGTTTGTTTATCCATCCTTTCAGCGTTTTTCCTATCAGGTGAATGAGAGGCATCAGGAAGACGGTGTAAGCGGTTCTTCTCCTATTCATCAGCACCATTCCTCAGTCGCAGCAAGTGTGCGGAATTATCAGCCGGGAGACCGGTTTGCTGCATTAGATTGGAAGACTTCTGCACGGCGGAGCCAGCTGATGACGAAGGAATTTGAACCTTCCCGAAGCAAAAATCTGTTTCTTCTGATGGACCGTTTTCCCTCTGAAGCATTCGAAGAGGTCGTTTCAGCGACTGCTTCGATCCTTTATTCTGTTTTAAAAAACGGAGCGGGCGCAGGATTGGCTTCCGTCGGAAAGGAAAAAAACATTTTCCCTATTCAGGAAGGGGATCAGCATTTTAAGCACATGCTTCGGCATTTAGCAGTGGTTCATTGTGATGCGGCTGACCCGATAAGCCGATATGTACGGGAGGAGCTGGGAAAGTCATCTGTTCGCCAAGCCGATCAAGTGGTCGTCACGGGACAGGTAACGGAAAATCTGCTGCACCTCGCAGAAATCGGAGGCGGCCGGGTTACGGTGATACTGGCAAAAGAGAAAGATGCTGAGCTTTCTCAAGCTGAAAATATCGTGATTGAACGCTTGATGAAACGCCAAATCAGAGTTCAGGTCATGAGGGGCGGACGAGTTTCGCGTGTTGTTTAGAAAGAGAGGTGACGGGTTCACATGCCGCACGATGATCAGAAGGGAAGCCGTTTGAGCTTGCTGTTATTTTATTTTCTGGCTTTTTTATTGCTGTGGGAGTGGCTCAGGCCGCTCAACAGTTTTACTGAAACGAAACATACGGGCTTTTTTATTGTCTTTATCGGCTTGACGTTTCTGCTGACTTTTTTCCGGATGAGGTGGTTTGTCACCGTTCCTTTTTGTATCTTATTTACATTGCTCTCGATACACATCCTGTTTTATCAAGGATCTATATTCGACTTGAGCTGGGTCAGCTCTTTTTTGCAGGATGTCTATTTGAATATCACGCTGATTCAATCAGGGCAATGGAATGACATGATTCCTTCTTTTCGGACCCTGCTGTTTTTTGTGCTGCTGTGGCTGCTGGTCTATCTTCTACATTATTGGGTGATTTACCAGAGAAGAATTTTGTTTTTCTTTATGATGACAGTAGCGTATATTACGATTCTTGATACCTTTACGCCATATGATGCCACTTTTGCCGTCATCCGTATCGTGCTGATCGGCTTCTTTATGCTGGGCCTTTTATACTTAGAACGCATTAAGCTAATGGAAAGAATCACACTGCCAAAAACATCTGTCCTGAAATGGTTTCTTCCTTTATCTGTATTGGTTTTGGCTGCAGTGGGATTCGGACTCGCCGCTCCAAAATCAGATCCAGCCTGGCCTGATCCGGTGCCTTTTCTTAAAAAAATCACTCATCAAGACCGCGTGTCTGCAGGAGAAAGCAAAATCGGATACGGGAATCATGATGAATCACTCGGCGGACCGTTCCAGCAGGATGCTACACCTGTTTTTACATGGCAGGGAAAAGAGCGGACGTATTTCCGTGTGGAAACAAAGGATACGTATACCGGGAAAGGCTGGGTTGAAACAGACACAGGCATGTCATATCAGCTTAGCGGAGGAAAAGTGGAAAATCTGTGGTTTGACCATAAAGTGGCAACAGAGCGCCGCACAGTCCGTGTAAAGGTTGATAAGCACTATGGGTACAACCATTTGATGTATCCGATTGGTGCGGTCACCATTCAGCCAAAGCAGGCTGTCTCACTTGAAATGAACGGCAACACGGAGCAAATTTCTCCGATCAGTGAACAAGCCGGTGAAATCAGAAATATGGGGAATTATAAAGTAGCGTACAATTCCCCGGTCTATAAGCTGGATGAACTGAGAAAGGTAAAAGTGAGAAAAAACAGTGAGGAGTACACATTCAGCGATCGCTACATGCAGCTTCCAGATTCACTGCCAGAGCGAGTGAGAACCCTTGCGATCAAACTGACTCAGGATCACGACAATATGTTTGATAAAGTGAAAGCGGTTGAGGACTATTTAGGGTCAAATGCGTTCACATATGAAACAGAAAAAGTGACCATTCCTAAGAATGATGAGGATTATGTCGATCAATTTCTGTTTGAAACGAAAATGGGTTATTGTGATAACTTTTCTTCCGCCATGGTGGTGCTCTTGCGCTCGGCCGGCATTCCGGCCCGATGGGTAAAGGGCTATACGTCCGGCGAATACAAAGAAGCAGGAAACAAAAATGGCAGCATCTACGAAGTGACAAATAACAATGCCCATTCCTGGGTAGAGGTGTATTTCCCGGAACAGGGCTGGGTTACATTTGAGCCGACTAAAGGGTTTACAAATCCGGCCCAATTTACTTCTTCTGAAACAAAGGACTCCGGCAGCGATAACAGCAGCTCGCTGAAGAAAACAAAAGAGAAACAGAAAGAAGAGAAAAAACAGCCGCAAAAAGAGGTAAACCAAAAGGAAAAGCGGGAGCCAGCTGTTTCTAAAAAGCCGCCCGCTTCGCATACAAATGCCGGTGCAGGCTGGTATGCAGCGCTTATGGTTCTTGCAGTCCTCCTGGTGGCAGCGGTATTGCTGTATGCTTTCCGTTCGTTATGGATTCCTGTTTTCGCTGTGAGGAGATTGAAGCGGCGCAGCGATCAGCACGCGTTTTTTGAGGCATATGGCGCACTGCTGAAACAACTGAAGAGAAAAGGACTGCCGAAACGAGACAGTGAAACGCTGCGTGATTATGCGAAACGAATCGATGAAAAATACGACATAGAAGACATGTCAAAGCTGACATTAAGCTATGAAAGGGCGCTTTACAGAAATGAAGATTCTTCGGCGCTATGGAATGATTCGAGAGAGTTATGGGAAAATTTAATTAAAAGAAGATGGTCTTGACCACTTATCGACGTGTTGTTAGAATTAGTGAATATTATCGGAGTCTGGGAGCGAGTTGGCCTGACTCCGGCAAACGGCCTTGCCAAAGAGGGCGGAGCGAGCTTCATATCTGTCCTCGTTTTTTTCTGTGTCAAAAAACTTAGAGGAGATTAGGTGACAACCATGACAAAGTTAGTGAATGAAATGATTCTTGTCCTTGATTTCGGCAGTCAGTATAACCAGCTGATTACACGCCGTATCCGTGAATTCGGTGTATACAGCGAGCTGCATCCACATACATTGACGGCTGAAGAAATTAAAAAAATGAATCCAAAAGGAATTATTTTATCCGGCGGTCCAAACAGTGTGTATGATGAAAACTCTTTCCGCTGTGACGAGAAAATCTTCGAGCTTGATATTCCTGTATTGGGAATTTGCTACGGCATGCAGCTGATGACTCATTACCTTGGCGGTAAAGTTGAAGCGGCAAGCCAGCGTGAATACGGAAAAGCAAACATCCACATCGAAGGCACACCTGATTTGTTCAGAGATCTTCCGAATGAACAAGTGGTTTGGATGAGCCACGGCGATTTGGTTGTAGAAGTTCCTGAAGGCTTCACTGTTGACGCGACAAGCCATCACTGCCCGAACTCAGCAATGAGCAAAGCAGACAAAAAATGGTACGGCGTTCAGTTCCACCCGGAAGTGCGCCACTCTGAATACGGCAATGATCTTCTGAAAAACTTTGTATTTGGTGTTTGCGAATGCGAAGGCGAATGGTCAATGGAGAACTTTATCGAAATCGAAATGCAAAAAATCCGTGAAACAGTCGGAGACAAACAGGTTCTTTGCGCGCTAAGCGGCGGCGTTGATTCCTCTGTTGTTGCTGTTTTGATTCATAAAGCGATCGGCGACCAGCTGACTTGTATCTTTGTAGATCATGGTCTTCTCCGTAAAGGCGAAGCTGAGGGTGTTATGAAAACATTCAGCGAAGGCTTTAACATGAACGTGATTAAAGTAGACGCACAAGATCGATTCTTAGATAAACTAAAAGGCGTTTCTGATCCTGAGCAAAAACGCAAAATCATCGGTAATGAATTCATTTACGTATTCGATGATGAAGCGGACAAGCTCAAAGGTATCGACTACCTTGCACAAGGTACGCTTTACACAGATATCATCGAGAGCGGTACCGCAACGGCGCAAACGATCAAATCTCACCACAATGTCGGCGGGCTTCCTGAAGACATGCAGTTTGAGCTGATCGAGCCGTTAAACACGCTCTTCAAAGACGAAGTGCGCGCGCTTGGCACAGAGCTCGGCATTCCGGATGAAATCGTGTGGCGCCAGCCGTTCCCAGGACCGGGACTCGGAATCCGCGTTCTTGGCGAAGTAACAGAAGAAAAACTAGAAATCGTTCGTGAATCAGATGCAATCTTGCGTGAAGAAATTGCAAATCACGGCTTAGAGCGTGATATCTGGCAATACTTCACGGTTCTTCCTGACATCCGCAGCGTTGGTGTTATGGGTGACGCAAGAACATATGATTACACAATCGGAATCCGCGCCGTTACATCAATCGACGGCATGACATCTGACTGGGCGCGTATCCCGTGGGATGTGCTTGAAGTCATTTCGACACGTATCGTAAACGAAGTGAAGCACATTAACCGCGTGGTGTACGATATTACAAGCAAGCCGCCTGCGACGATTGAGTGGGAATAAGTAAATAACAATGAGAAAAACGTCCCTTTTTCAAAAGGGGCGTTTTTTTGTTAACTTTTTGAAACCGTTTCGGCAGTTTTCGTATCTAACAACATAGGAGGTGGATAAGGTGAAGGAAGAAAGATTGATTACAAAGGCGAGAAAAGGAAATACTCGGGCCTTTGAAAAGCTTATGCTGGCACATCAGGAGACTTTATATAAAACCGCTTATCTCTATTTAAGAAATAAAGAAGATGCACTTGATGCTGTACAGGAAACAGCTTATAAAGCTTTTATCAGTATAGAAAAACTAAAAGAGCCAAAGTATTTTTTAACGTGGCTTACTCGAATATTGATTCATACTATTTTTGCCATGAATAAAAAGAAAGGAGATTTGGTTCCGTTTGAGAAACATCATGATGCTGGAACCAATCAAGCAAATATTGAGGAATACATAGACTTGCGAAATGCGATTGATTTACTTGATGAACATGTTCAGCTCACGATACAGCTCTATTATTTTCAAGATTATTCGATTTCAATGATAGCTGAACAAACAGGAATGGCAGAAGGCACAATTAAAACCCATTTACATAGAGCGAGAAAAGCATTGAAACAGGAGCTGGAAAAGGAGGATCAAAACAAATGGACAAACACCAAATGAAGCAGATATTTGATGACATTGAAGTGCCTAAGACAGCGCTAAAAAAAGCAATACATCAAGCTGTTGTTCGTGCTGAAAATGAGAGTAACACAAGGCGCCGTTTTAAATGGGCACGAACTATTACAAATGGAATCGCTGTTGCTGCTGTGGTAGGTATACTGTATTTAACGTCCGGTCTTTTTCTGCCTTCTGTAAACAAAGCGATGGGGAGCATACCCATTGTCGGCCAAATTTATAAGGAGTTTCAAGATAAAGTTGGTCTATCATTGTTTAAAAGCAATCTGGTCACAGCTTTGAATGAAAAAGCTGAGTCAAGGGGAATCACTGTTTCGGTAAACAGCTCGTATTACGATGCCGGGCAGCTTGTGTATAACTTTACTGTTGATAACCTCCAGTCTGATGAAAAAGAGCTCAGTTATAATGTGAGTAAAGCGAGTTTTAACAATAATTTTTCAATCAACTACGATTCCTTAATGCTCAAAAAATTAAATAACAAACAATATGCTGGTCAATTAAGGCTTTATACAAAAGGGACAGAAATAAAAAATGGGGATACCGTGCCTTTTGTGATTACTCATATCAATGAAATACAGGGAAACTGGAGATTCAAACTGCCTATTACCAAAAAGAATGCTAGTTATTTAGAAAGCTCAAAAGTGGTATCAGTGCTTAACAATCGTTATCAATTTTCCAATATTCAAGTGGAGAACGGAAAGCTCGGATCTGTCCTTCAATTTACAATCGATTATCAAGGCGTAGCAAAGCATGATACGGTTGAAATTAACGAAGTCAAAGATGATTTAGGAAACACATATGAGATGACAGCGTCAAACATCCAACTTGGAGACCGCAAAAAAGTAAACGAGAGAACGGTAAGAGCAAAAGGACAAACACAGTTAGAATCACCAATTAATCCAAAGGCAAAAAAGCTAACATTAATAGCAAATATTAAATCTGAGGCAGAGGGCAGTGAAATTGTCCCGCTAAATGCAGAGATGCCGTTTCATGTTTCAGAAACAAACCATCAAAACATAGGGATTGAAATCAATAACATTAACCAAAAAGGGAGGAAAGTATTGGTTCATTATCGCTTCACTGGAATTGATACCTCAAGCATGAATGAAAATGACTTAGTGAATATCGGTGAAACGATTGGCCTTGGTGATACGAAAAAAATGCAATCTTGGCTTGATCCAGTGGGTGATTATGAAGAAGGTTATTATTTGAAAGCAAATATAGCTAAAGTGAAAAATATGAAAACAGCCGAAATGGTATCTACTTTTGAACTGGATGATGATTATAATAATAAGCTGTCTTTAAAGCATTTTGAGTTTAATGAGTATGGCCTGTATATTGATAAGGGCGTTTTAAATCACCTGATTCAACTAAAGTCAATCTCGTTTACTGTACCAGTGCATCAGGTGAGTCAGCCTACCGAAAAAAAATAATCATAAGTCGAAAAGCCGTATGTTGCCATACATACGGTTTTTATCATTGTTGCCCATTTAGTCAATAGACGAATAAACCAATTTTTTTAATAAGTAATGTTCGTTATTTATATTGTCATTTCAAAATGAACTTGGTACAATAGACACAGAAATCAAATAAGATGAATTCGTATAATCGCGGGGATATGGCTCGCAAGTCTCTACCAAGCTACCGTAAATGGCTTGACTACGTAAACATTTCTTTCGTTTGATATAAATAAAACACGTTTATTTATTCGAACTGAAATCCGTCTGTAGTCAAGCGTCCCAAAATTATTGGGGCGTTTTTTATTTGGCGATTTCAGGGCAGGATAAATAGCAAAGAGTGAAGGGAGTCAAATAGCTTGAAAAAGTATTTTCAGTTTGATGAGCTGGGCACCAGCTATCGCAATGAAATCATTGGCGGATTAACGACTTTTTTGTCTATGGCATATATTTTGTTCGTCAATCCGATTACGCTTGCTTTGGACAGCGTGAAAGATTTTCCGGAGGCGCTGAGAATTGACCAAGGTGCGGTCTTTACGGCGACAGCGCTGGCGTCTGCAGCAGGCTGTATCTTAATGGGATTAATAGCGAGATATCCGATCGCCATCGCGCCCGGTATGGGGCTGAACGCGTTTTTTGCGTTTTCTGTTGTCCTTGGTATGGGCATTTCATGGCAGGCAGCTTTGTCTGGTGTTTTTATTTCAGGTCTTATTTTCGTTGCTCTTTCTTTAACAGGTTTTCGTGAAAAAATCATCAACGCCATTCCGCCTGAGCTGAAATTGGCAGTCGGTGCGGGGATCGGCCTGTTTATTACATTCGTTGGCTTACAAGGATCAGGAATCATTACTGCAAATCCTTCTACGCTCGTCACGATCGGAAACATTCACAGCGGTCCTGTGCTGTTAACCATTTTCGGTGTGATTGTAACAGTTATTTTAATGGTGCTTCGCGTGAACGCAGGCGTGTTTATCGGGATGCTGTTAACAGCGGTTGCCGGCATGATTTTCGGTTTGGTTCCGGTTCCGACTCAAATCATCGGAAGTGTGCCGAGCCTTGCGCCGACTTTCGGACAAGCGTGGATTCACCTTCCTGATATTTTCTCCGTACAAATGCTGATCGTTATTTTAACATTCTTGTTTGTCGGATTTTTTGATACAGCTGGTACACTTGTTGCTGTGGCAACACAAGCTGGTTTAATGAAGGAAAACAAATTGCCGCGTGCGGGGCGTGCGCTTTTAGCTGATTCATCTTCTATTGTGATCGGTGCCGTGCTTGGTACGTCTACAACAACTTCTTACGTGGAATCAAGCTCAGGTGTCGCTGCGGGTGCCCGTTCAGGATTTGCCGCAATTGTAACAGGGATTCTCTTTTTACTGGCTACGTTTTTCTCGCCGCTCCTATCAGTTGTTACGTCAAATGTAACAGCGCCGGCGCTTATTATTGTTGGTGCATTGATGGTGGCGCCGCTTGGCAAAATCGCTTGGGATAAGTTCGAGGTGGCCGTTCCTGCTTTCCTTACCATGATCATGATGCCGTTAACGTACAGTATTGCAACTGGCATTGCCATCGGATTTATTTTCTATCCGATTACGATGGTGTGCAAAGGAAAAGCCAAAGAGGTTCATCCAATCATGTACGGGCTGTTTGTTGTATTTGTCCTGTACTTTCTCTTCTTAAAATAAGGAATGAAAAACCAGCTGCCGGTGCAGCTGGTTTTTTTGTTGCAAAAGATAAAACCATTTCATACGATATACCGTCATGTAGATGTGAAGCCATGCTTTACTTAAATGGAAATGACTTGACTGTTCAGGAAGGCTTCGGTACCTTATATAAGTGTTTTATTTTCTTGCTGAATGGTATTCCGCCGTATTTTTTTGATAGGAGTTGCTGACATGACGGAAGAAAGAAAAGAAACGTTTGAAGAAGAAATTAACCAGAGTGAAAGAATAGATGCAGATGAAGAACCGCTATCGAGAATGTCCAGAAAGGCAAGCCGCCAAAGCAAGCAGAAGCAAAAACAAAAGCAGAAACCCCGCCAGGAACGCGGTGAATCGGCTGTTAAAGACAAGCTTGCGTCTGTATGGGCAGCCATCAACAGATACTGCGGTTTTGCATTCTCGATTTTAAAATCACCGGCGAAAACCGTCATAGCGGATGGTTTTTCTCATTATAAGTACGGTCTGATTTCAATGCTTATATTCAGTGTGATCTTTTCAATTGGGAACTGGTTTCAGTTAAAGGCGAGCTGGAACCGGCCGCTCGGTTTCGGAGAACGCCATCATGCTTTCTATGACGGGTTTTTAGTTGTTCTAGTGTATTTGCTGATCTTTTTTGCGGTAATGGTCTTTGCTATATGGGCTGTCTCCCGCTACATGATGAAGCAGAAGGTGACGTTCAGAGAAGCGGCTGCCGTATTGGGTTCATTGCTTGTACCGGTGATAGCTGTTTCAATTATATGGCTGATCTTTGCGATCGTGAATATCCCAATGCTGACAGTTCTGTTTACGGTGCTGATCCTGTTTTCCATCTTTTTTATCATCGCGCTGTATGTACAGCGGGTGTACCAGGCGGCAGAAGATGCACCGATTGATTATATCTATTGTGTATTGGCTGTGGTGGGGATAGCGCTGCTGTTTATGGCAGTGACTTGGCCATTTATTTCTGAATATTTCACGGCATCGCTGATTCCGCTTTAATGAAAAAACCGGCTCAAAGCAGCCGGTTTTTTCATGTCACACTTTTTACAAATATATCTAAAAAACATAGTTGATTTGTAGGATTAACCCGTGTATGATGGGGAAAATGCTGTAAACGTCCAGCGCAAAAACCTTTATATTGAAGGAGGATGATGGACATGGCTGAAGTACTTCGCCGCGCAATTAATCAAAAGAAGCAATTTTTAAAAACCAAATTACTGCTCTCGGAATTTTATCAGGGAAGAGGGGAACAGCTGGCCCACTACACGCTTAGTGAGCTTGAGAAAGAATACAAGTCCCTTCTGAAAATGAAAAAAGAGATCTGACAATAGATGAGAAGAGGTGAGTCTGCTGAAAAGCGGGCTTTTTTTGATTTTGAAAAGGTGAGAAAGCGGGTAAACTACTACTGTTTAACCTCATAAAGCGTGTCGAAATATTTTCCTTAGGCTTTGGGCCTCGGCTCATTGTAAACGACTCATTTCTCTAGTAGAATATGAATGCTTTATGCAAGCTGAAGAGTAGGGGGATGAAATAAAATGATGCAAACCATCTTATCAAATGGGATAGCCATGGTTCTCATAATTCTCATTATTAATATTGTCTATGTGTCATTTTTTACGATAAGAATGATATTAACGCTGAAAGGACAGCGTTATTTAGCGGCCGGCATCAGCACGGTTGAAATACTGGTTTATGTGACAGGTCTGAGTCTTGTGCTTGACAACCTAGACCAGATTCAAAACGTGATCGCGTACGCGCTCGGTTACGGTCTTGGCGTGATTGTCGGCATGAAAATAGAAGAAAAATTGGCGCTTGGCTATATTATGGTCAACGTCATTACGAAGGAGCTCGATCTTGATCTTCCGAAGCAGCTCCGTGAAAAAGGCTACGGCGTGACAAACTGGGTGGCCGGCGGACTCGAAGGTGACCGTACAGCCCTTCAGATTCTGACGCCTAGAAGATATGAACTCCAGCTATATGATACGATTAAAACACTTGATTCAAAGGCCTTTATTATTGCGTACGAACCAAAAACAATCCACGGGGGCTTCTGGGTCAAAGCGGTTAAGAAGAGGAGAATTAAAGAATAATGGCAAAGCCGAAGAAGAAAAAGTTTGAAGTGACAGAGCAGCAAACGATTGATGCGGTGCTTCAGCAAATGAAAGAAGAAGGTTATCTGCCTGTAAGGCGAATGGAAGAGCCTATTTTTATGGAAAAAAAGGAAAATGGGTCAATTCAGATCGTTCCGTGCGGGAAAAAAATCGTATTTGAAGGGAAATTGATCTAAAACACGAACATTAGTAGAATGAATTTTTGTATCGTTCGATAATATCGTTGACATTATCCATGTCCGTTGTTAAGATAAACATGAAATCAAAACACGACCTCATATAATCTTGGGAATATGGCCCATAAGTTTCTACCCGGCAACCGTAAATTGCCGGACTATGCAGGAAAGTGATCGATAAAACTGACATGGATATATCGCAGAAGCGAACGACTGACGATACATGTACCATGCCCGGTTTGTATTGCTTCCTCATAAGTGCAATGCAAATTCGGGTATTTTTTATTTTCTGAAAACTAAAGCATTAGAAGGTGGGAACAGAATGCAGCCGCTAGTAGGAATCATCATGGGAAGCACTTCCGATTGGGAGACAATGAAACACGCATGCGACATACTTGACGAACTTAATGTTCCATACGAAAAAAAGGTCGTTTCCGCTCACAGGACGCCTGATTTCATGTTTGAATACGCTGAAACCGCCAGAGAAAGAGGCATCAAGGTGATCATCGCCGGCGCCGGTGGAGCGGCGCATCTGCCGGGGATGACGGCGGCGAAAACAACGCTTCCGGTCATTGGAGTGCCGGTCCAGTCCAAGGCGCTGAACGGCATGGATTCACTTCTATCCATCGTCCAAATGCCTGGAGGCGTACCTGTTGCGACGACAGCCATAGGCAAAGCGGGCGCAGTGAACGCAGGCCTGTTAGCGGCGCAAATTTTGTCAGCTTTTGACGAAGATCTTGCCCGTAAGCTGGATGAGAGAAGAGAAAATACAAAACAGACGGTGTTAGAAAGCAGTGATCAGCTTGTCTAAACAAATCATCTATCCGGGAGCTGTAATCGGCATAATCGGCGGCGGCCAGCTTGGGAAAATGATGGCTGTATCCGCCAAACAAATGGGGTATAAAGTCGCGGTCGTTGATCCTGTGAAAGATTCGCCGTGCGGGCAGGTTGCGGATGTCGAAATTACCGCTCATTATAATGACCGTGAAGCGATTCGACAATTGGCTGAAATCAGCGATATCATCACATATGAGTTTGAAAACATTGACTATGATGCGCTGCATTGGCTGAAAGACCATGCGTATCTCCCGCAAGGAAGTGAGCTGCTGCTCATTACCCAAAACCGTGAAACAGAGAAAAAAGCAATTCAAGCCGCGGGCTGTGAAGTCGCCCCGTACAGCATCGTCAAAACACAGAAGGAATTGATACAGGCGGTACAGGAGCTCGGGTTACCCGCAGTGCTGAAAACATGCCGCGGCGGGTACGACGGCAAAGGCCAATTTGTGATAAAAGAAGAGGCGCAAATGGAGCAGGCAGCCGCTCTTTTAGAACACGGAACTTGTATTCTTGAAAGCTGGGTTTCTTTTAAAATGGAATTGTCAGTGATTGTCGTCAGATCGGTAAACGGAGAAGTTTCAACATTTCCGGCAGCTGAAAACATTCACCACAACAATATTCTTTTCCAAAGCATTGTGCCTGCACGGGCCGGGGAAGGGATTCAGCAGAAGGCTGCTGAGCTGGCCGTTAAGCTTGCTGATGAGCTCAATCTTGTCGGGCCGCTTGCTGTTGAGATGTTCCTGACAGAGGACGGAGAGCTTTTGGTCAATGAACTGGCGCCAAGGCCGCACAATTCTGGGCATTATACGCTGGACCTTTGTGAGACGAGCCAGTTTGAGCAGCATATCAGAGCGGTATGCGGGCTTCCGCTTGGGAAGACAGATTTGCTGAAGCCGGGCATGATGGTGAATCTTCTCGGCGATGAAGTGAAGCTTGTTGAGAAAGACCCGGAGCTTTTAAAAGAGGCAAAGCTATATATATACGGAAAACATGAAATCAAAAAAGGCCGCAAAATGGGGCATATTACATTTATGAAGCAGCCTGAAGACGAATGGATTCAGGAGATCACAAATAAATGGATGAATAGAGACGGAGGACAAGCAGAATGATCGAACGTTATTCAAGACCTGAAATGTCCGCGATTTGGACGGATGAAAACAGATTTCAAGCATGGCTGGAGGTAGAGATTCTTGCCTGTGAAGCGTGGGCGGAGCTTGGCGTCATTCCGAAAGAAGATGTAAAGATTATGCGCGAAAACGCGTCATTTGACATCAACCGCATTTTAGAAATTGAAAAGGACACGCGCCATGACGTTGTCGCTTTTACACGCGCTGTTTCCGAATCACTGGGCGAAGAAAGAAAGTGGGTGCACTACGGATTAACGTCAACTGACGTTGTTGATACGGCTCTTTCCTACTTATTAAAACAGGCAAACGATATTTTACTCAAGGATCTTGAGAGATTTGTTGACATTATAAAAGAAAAAGCGAAAGAACATAAATACACAGTCATGATGGGGCGCACACACGGCGTACACGCTGAGCCTACAACATTCGGCTTAAAACTTGCGCTTTGGCATGAAGAAATGAAACGTAATCTTGAGCGTTTTAAACAAGCCAAAGCAGGCATCGAGGTTGGAAAGATTTCCGGCGCTGTCGGCACATATGCGAACATTGATCCATTTGTTGAGCAATATGTCTGTGAGAAGCTCGGATTGAAAGCAGCACCAATTTCAACTCAAACCCTTCAGCGTGACCGTCATGCTGACTATATGGCAACACTTGCTTTAATCGCGACAAGCATCGAGAAATTCGCTGTGGAAATCCGCGGATTGCAAAAGAGTGAAACACGTGAAGTTGAGGAATTTTTCGCGAAAGGGCAAAAGGGTTCATCTGCAATGCCGCATAAACGAAATCCGATCGGCTCTGAAAACATGACAGGCATGGCGCGCGTGATCCGCGGCTACATGATGACAGCTTACGAAAATGTTCCATTATGGCATGAGCGCGATATTTCTCATTCTTCAGCAGAACGGATTATTCTTCCGGATGCGACAATTGCGCTGAACTATATGCTGAACCGCTTCTCCAACATCGTGAAAAACTTAACGGTCTTCCCGGAAAACATGAAGCGCAACATGGACCGCACTCTAGGCCTTATCTATTCTCAGCGTGTGCTGCTTGCTTTGATCGACACAGGCCTGACACGTGAAGAAGCCTATGATACTGTTCAGCCGAAAGCAATGGAAGCGTGGGAAAAACAAGTGCCGTTCCGTGAGCTTGTGGAAGCGGAAGAGAAAATTACGTCACGTCTTTCTCCGGAAAAAATTGCTGACTGTTTTGATTACAACTACCATCTGAAAAATGTTGATCTGATCTTTGAACGTTTAGGTTTAGCATAGAAGAAGCTTTTAGCGGCTTCTTCTAAGCCGCCGCAGTTTGAAAATTCCCAACATTCGGGTTAGGAGGCCTTCCGTGAATATTGTGAAGAATGAACTTTTATATGAAGGAAAAGCAAAAAAGATCTACAAAACCGATGACGAAAACACGCTGTATGTTGTGTATAAAGACTCCGCCACTGCCTTTAACGGCGAGAAAAAAGCAGAAATCAGCGGAAAAGGACGCTTAAATAACGAGATTTCAAGCTTGATTTTCAAACATCTTCATACAAAGGGCATTAACAATCACTTTATCGAGCGCATTTCGGAAACGGAGCAGCTCATTCAAAAGGTAACGATCGTGCCGCTTGAAGTCGTCGTCAGAAATGTTGTGGCAGGAAGCATGTCCAAACGTCTCGGCATTCCAGAAGGCACGGAACTTGAACAGCCGATTATCGAGTTTTACTACAAGGATGACGCCCTGGGTGATCCGCTCATCACCGAAGATCATATTTGGCTTTTGAAGGCGGCGACTCCTGAGCAGGTAGAGACCATTAAGTCCATTACAAAAACAGTAAATGAAGAGCTTCAAAGCATTTTCGACGATTGTCATGTCAGATTAATAGATTTCAAGCTTGAATTCGGTTTAGATGCAGAAGGGCAAGTGCTTTTGGCGGATGAAATTTCTCCTGACACATGCCGCTTGTGGGATAAAGAAACGAACGAAAAGCTGGACAAAGATTTATTCAGACGCAATCTGGGAAGCTTAACCGACGCATACGAAGAGATTTTCAAAAGACTGGGAGGCATTCATCATGTATAAAGTAAAAGTTTATGTCAGCTTAAAAGAAAGTGTACTAGATCCACAAGGGAGCGCTGTCCAGCATGCCTTGCACAGTATGACTTACAACGAAGTTCAAGATGTGCGCATCGGGAAATACATGGAGCTTACCATTGAAAAATCTGACCGTGATCTTGACGTGCTAGTGAAAGAAATGTGTGAAAAACTTCTTGCAAATACAGTGATTGAAGATTACAGATATGAAGTTGAGGAGGTAGTCGCACAGTGAAATTTGCGGTGATTGTGTTACCTGGCTCCAACTGTGATATCGATATGTATCATGCTGTAAAGGATGAGCTCGGCCATGAAGTGGAATACGTCTGGCATGAGGAAACAAGTCTTGACGGCTTCGACGGCGTGTTAATTCCGGGAGGATTTTCTTACGGCGATTACTTAAGATGCGGCGCCATCGCCCGATTTGCGAATATTATGCCAGCTGTCAAACAGGCGGCGGCTGAAGGAAAACCTGTTCTTGGCGTCTGCAACGGATTCCAGATTTTACAGGAGCTTGGGCTTCTGCCAGGCGCAATGAGACGCAACAAAGATTTGAAGTTCATTTGCCGTCCGGTTGAATTGATTGTGCAGAACGACGAAACATTATTCACAGCTTCCTACGAAAAGGGACAATCGATTACAATCCCGGTTGCCCATGGTGAAGGGAATTTCTACTGTGATGACGAGACGCTTGCTTCATTAAAGGAAAACAATCAAATTGCTTTCACATACGGCTCTAATATTAATGGAAGTGTCAGCGACATTGCCGGTGTCGTGAATGAGAAAGGCAATGTATTAGGCATGATGCCTCACCCTGAACGCGCGGTCGATGAACTGCTTGGAAGCGCCGACGGTCTTAAATTGTTCCAGTCTATCGTGAAAAATTGGAGGGAAACTCATGTCACTACTGCTTGAACCAAGTAAAGAACAAATAAAAGAAGAGAAACTGTATCAGCAAATGGGTGTCAGTGATGATGAGTTTGCATTGATAGAATCCATTCTTGGAAGATTGCCGAACTACACTGAAATCGGAATTTTTTCTGTCATGTGGTCTGAGCATTGCAGCTACAAAAACTCAAAGCCGATTTTGCGTAAATTCCCGACAAGCGGCGAGCGTGTGCTGCAGGGGCCGGGGGAAGGCGCCGGAATCGTTGATATCGGTGATAACCAAGCGGTTGTCTTCAAAATTGAATCACATAACCACCCATCAGCTCTAGAGCCTTACCAAGGCGCTGCCACTGGCGTAGGCGGAATCATCCGTGACGTATTCTCGATGGGTGCCCGTCCAATCGCTGTATTGAACTCTCTTCGATTTGGTGAACTGACTTCACCGCGAGTGAAGTACTTGTTTGAAGAAGTAGTAGCGGGTATCGCCGGATACGGCAACTGTATCGGCATCCCGACAGTCGGCGGAGAGGTGCAATTTGACAGCAGCTATGAAGGAAATCCGCTTGTCAATGCCATGTGCGTCGGTTTAATCAATCATGAAGACATCAAAAAAGGCCAGGCGAAGGGTGTCGGCAATACCGTAATGTACGTAGGAGCGAAAACCGGGCGTGACGGAATCCACGGCGCTACGTTTGCTTCTGAAGAGATGTCAGACTCATCTGAAGAAAAGCGTTCTGCTGTCCAAGTCGGCGATCCGTTTATGGAGAAGCTTTTGCTTGAAGCATGTCTGGAAGTCATCCAATGCGACGCCTTAGTCGGCATTCAGGATATGGGAGCTGCCGGTTTAACAAGCTCAAGTGCAGAAATGGCAAGTAAAGCCGGCTCTGGTATTGAAATGAACCTTGACCTGATTCCTCAGCGCGAAACAGGCATGAGCGCGTATGAAATGATGCTTTCTGAATCACAGGAACGGATGCTTTTGGTCATCGAGCGCGGACGTGAGCAAGAAATCATCGATATTTTTGATAAGTACGATCTTGAAGCGGTTTCTGTCGGACGTGTGACAGATGATAAAATGCTTCGCCTGACACACAAAGGAGAGGTTGTGTGCGAGCTGCCTGTTGATGCCTTGGCAGAAGAAGCACCGGTTTACCATAAACCTTCTCAAGAGCCTGCTTACTATCGCGAGTTTTTGGAAACGGACGTTCCTGCCCCGCAAATTGAAGATGCGAATGAAACGCTGAAGGCGCTTCTTCAGCAGCCGACGATTGCGAGCAAAGAGTGGGTTTACGACCAGTATGACTACATGGTGCGCACGAATACAGTTGTCGCTCCCGGGTCTGATGCTGGTGTTCTCAGAATCCGCGGAACGAAAAAAGCGCTGGCGATGACGACAGACTGTAACGCGCGTTATCTCTATCTTGATCCTGAAGTCGGCGGGAAAATTGCTGTTGCTGAAGCGGCACGCAATATCATTTGCTCAGGCGCAGAACCGCTTGCAGTCACGGATAACCTTAACTTCGGAAATCCGGAGAAGCCGGAAATCTTCTGGCAGATCGAAAAAGCGGCTGACGGCATCAGCGAGGCGTGCAATGTTCTCAGCACACCGGTTATTGGCGGAAACGTATCACTTTATAACGAATCAAACGGTACAGCGATCTACCCGACACCTGTTATTGGCATGGTCGGCTTAATTGAAGATACAGCACACATTACTACACAGCATTTCAAACAAGCGGGCGATCTTGTGTACGTGATTGGCGAAACAAAACCAGAGTTTGCCGGAAGCGAGCTGCAAAAAATGACAGAAGGCCGCATTTACGGCAAAGCGCCGCAAATCAATCTTGATGTCGAACTGTCACGCCAAAGAGCACTGCTTGAAGCGATTAAAAAAGGCTTCGTTCAATCTGCGCATGATGTGTCTGAAGGCGGCCTAGGCGTAGCGATTGCGGAAAGTGTCATGACGACGGAAAACCTTGGCGCTAACGTAACTGTAGAAGGGGAAGCAGCGTTATTATTCTCTGAATCTCAATCCCGTTTCGTTGTTTCAGTGAAAAAAGAACACCAAGCAGCGTTTGAAGCAGCTGTAAAAGATGCGGTTCATATTGGTGAGGTAACGGCTGACGGAATTCTGGCGATTCAAAACCAAGACGGACAACAAATGATTCATGCGCAAACGAAAGAGCTTGAACGCGCATGGAAAGGAGCTATCCCATGCTTGCTGAAATCAAAGGCTTAAATGAAGAATGCGGCGTATTTGGGATTTGGGGGCATGAAGAAGCCCCGCAGATCACATATTACGGTCTCCATAGCCTTCAGCACCGAGGACAGGAAGGTGCGGGCATCGTAGCGACTGATGGTGAAAAACTGACGGCGCACAAAGGCCAAGGGCTGATCACTGAAGTATTTCAAAATGGCGAACTCAGCAAAGTAAAGGGAAAAGGCGCTATCGGGCACGTTCGGTACGCAACGGCTGGAGGCGGCGGATACGAAAATGTACAGCCGCTCCTCTTCCGTTCCCAAAACAACGGCAGCCTGGCGCTTGCTCATAACGGAAACCTTGTCAACGCCACTCAGCTGAAGCAGCAGCTCGAAAATCAAGGGAGCATTTTTCAAACCTCTTCGGATACAGAGGTTTTGGCCCATCTGATCAAAAGAAGCGGCCACTTCACACTGAAGGATCAAATTAAAAACTCGCTTTCCATGCTGAAAGGCGCCTACGCGTTTCTGATCATGACAGAGACCGAAATGATTGTCGCGCTTGACCCGAACGGGCTTAGACCGCTGTCGATCGGCATGATGGGCGACGCTTATGTGGTCGCATCGGAAACATGCGCATTTGATGTTGTCGGCGCAACGTACCTTCGTGAGGTAGAACCGGGTGAGATGCTGATCATCAATGATGAAGGCATGAAATCAGAGCGTTTTTCCATGAATATCAACCGTTCTATTTGCAGCATGGAGTACATTTATTTCTCCAGACCAGACAGCAATATTGACGGTATTAATGTGCACAGTGCCCGTAAAAACCTTGGGAAAATGCTGGCTCAGGAATCCGCAGTTGAAGCTGACGTCGTAACCGGGGTTCCAGATTCCAGTATTTCAGCGGCAATCGGCTATGCAGAGGCAACAGGCATTCCGTATGAGCTCGGCTTAATCAAAAACCGGTATGTTGGCAGAACGTTTATTCAGCCGTCCCAGGCTCTGCGTGAGCAAGGCGTCAGAATGAAGCTGTCTGCGGTGCGCGGGGTTGTAGAAGGCAAACGCGTCGTGATGGTGGATGATTCGATCGTACGCGGAACAACTAGCCGCCGGATTGTCACGATGCTGAGAGAAGCGGGTGCGACAGAGGTGCATGTGAAAATCAGTTCACCGCCGATCGCTCATCCGTGCTTTTATGGCATTGACACTTCCACACATGAAGAACTGATCGCGTCTTCGCATTCTGTTGAAGAAATCCGTCAGGAAATCGGAGCCGATACCCTCTCATTTTTGAGTGTGGAAGGGCTGCTGAAAGGCATCGGCAGAAAATACGATGACTCGAATTGCGGACAGTGTCTCGCTTGCTTTACAGGAAAATATCCGACTGAAATTTACCAGGATACAGTGCTTCCTCATGTGAAAGAAGCAGTATTAACCAAATAAAACTTGAAAATGACATAAAGGCAGCGCAGTTCGGCTGCCTTTCTCTTTCTGCCCTCTTTAGGGGAGATATTTTGAAAAGCGCCTTAAAGGAGTGAATAGGATGTCTGAAGCATATAAAAACGCAGGGGTTGACATCGAAGCCGGATATGAAGCTGTAAAACGAATGAAAAAACACGTGGAGCGCACGAAACGGCTTGGCGTTATGGGCAGCCTTGGCGGTTTTGGCGGCATGTTTGACCTGTCTGAGCTTTCTTATCAAAAGCCAGTTCTCATTTCGGGAACGGACGGTGTCGGCACAAAATTAAAGCTCGCTTTTTCCATGGATAAGCATGACACGATTGGCGTGGACGCTGTTGCGATGTGTGTCAATGACGTGCTGGCACAAGGTGCAGAGCCGCTGTTTTTCCTTGATTATTTAGCGGTTGGCAAAGCGGACCCTGTGAAAATTGAACAGATTGTACAAGGTGTGGCGGACGGCTGTGAGCAGTCAGGTTCAGCCTTAGTCGGCGGCGAGACGGCTGAAATGCCGGGGCTCTATACAGCTGATGAATACGATATTGCCGGTTTCTCAGTCGGAGTGGCAGAAAAGGACGAAATCGTGACTGGAGAAAACATCCAAGAGGGCCATCTCTTGATCGGCCTCAGCTCCAGCGGCCTTCACAGCAACGGATTTTCCCTTGTCAGAAAAGTGCTTCTGGATGATGCGGAGCTGGATCTTGATACAACATATGAACCGTTTGAACGCCCGCTTGGCGAGGAGTTGCTTGAACCGACAAGAATTTACGTGAAGCCTGTGCTTGCCGCAGTCAAAAGCGGAAAAATTGACGGCATGGCGCACGTCACAGGCGGAGGATTTATCGAAAATATCCCGCGCATGCTTCCAGAAGGCTTAAGTGCGGAAATCGATCACGGTTCATGGCCGATCCCGCCGATTTTCTCTTTCCTGCAAGAGTACGGCAAGCTGAAGGAAGAAGACATGTTCAACGTCTTTAATATGGGGATCGGCTTTGTTTTGGCTGTCAAAGAAGAGTATCTGACAGATGTGATCGGAACGCTTGAAAGCCATGGCGAAAAAGCCTATTTGATCGGGCGTGTGAAAAAAGGCCAAGGCGTCACATTTGGCGGTGCGGCACTTTCATGAAAAAGATTGCGGTATTTGCATCAGGAAACGGTTCAAACTTCGAAGCCATCGTCACGCGTTTGAAGGAGGAGAACTGGGATGCGTCAGTAGCGCTCCTCGTTTGCGACAAACCGCAGGCGAAAGTCATCGAACGGGCGGAAGCATTCCACATTCCATCCTTTGCATTTGAGCCGAAGTCTTATGAAAACAAGGCTGCATTTGAACAAGCCATTATTGAACAGCTTCGTCTTCACGAGGTTGAATTGATTGTTCTTGCCGGTTATATGAGGCTGATCGGAGATACGCTCCTTCAAGCATATGGAGGGAAAATCATTAACATTCACCCGTCGCTTCTTCCCGCGTTTCCTGGAATCGACGCAGTCGGACAGGCGTTCCGAGCGGGTGTGAAGGTGGCCGGAATCACCGTGCATTATGTCGATGAAGGAATGGATACAGGTCCGATCATCGCTCAAAAGGCAATCGAAATTGATGAACATGATACATTGGAAACAATCGAACAGCGAATTCACAAGCTTGAGCATAAATGGTATCCGAGTGTGATTAAACAGCTATTAGGATTAAATAACAGAGGTGAAAAGGCATGACCATTAAACGTGCATTAATCAGTGTTTCAGATAAAACAAATCTTGTTCCTTTCGTAAAAGAACTGACAGAGCTTGGCGTTGAAGTCATCTCCACAGGCGGAACGAAAAAGCTTCTTCAAGAAAACGGCGTGGATGTGATCGGAATTTCTGAAGTGACAGGCTTTCCTGAAATTATGGACGGCCGGTTAAAAACCCTTCACCCGAATATTCACGGCGGTCTTCTGGCGGTTCGCGGCAATGAAGAGCATATGGCGCAGATCAATGAACACGGGATACAGCCGATTGACCTCGTTGTCGTCAACCTCTATCCATTTAAAGAAACGATTTCTAAAGAAGACGTCACGTATGAAGAAGCGATTGAAAATATTGACATCGGCGGACCTGGCATGCTGCGTGCGGCATCAAAAAACCATCAGGATGTGACGGTTATCGTCGATCCGGCCGATTACAGCCCAGTGCTGAAGCAAATCAAAGAAGAAGGCAGCGTATCTCTTCAGAAAAAACGCGAACTGGCGGCAAAAGTATTCCGTCATACTGCGGCATATGATGCACTGATCGCTGACTATCTGACAGACGTTGTCGGTGAAAAAGAACCAGAGCAATTCACTGTAACATTTGAGAAAAAACAATCGCTTCGCTACGGAGAAAACCCGCATCAGGAAGCAACATTCTATCAAACAGCACTTCCTGTTAAAGGCTCCATTGCGCAAGCAGAACAGCTCCACGGCAAAGAGCTTTCTTACAACAATATTAAAGACGCGGACGCGGCAGTTCAAATCGTTCGTGAATTCACTGAGCCGGCTGCGGTTGCCGTGAAGCATATGAATCCGTGCGGTGTTGGGACCGGGGAAACAATCTCAGAAGCGTTTGACAGAGCGTTTGAAGCGGATAAAACATCTATCTTCGGCGGCATTATCGCGCTGAACCGTGAAGTGGACAAGGCAACTGCCGAAGCGCTTCACAACATTTTCTTAGAAATCATCATTGCGCCTTCATTCAGCCAAGAAGCGCTTGACGTCCTGACTGCGAAGAAAAATCTTCGTCTACTGACGCTTGACGTATCTGCTGCTGTTCAAAAGGAAAAACAGCTGACATCCGTTCAAGGCGGGCTGCTGATTCAAGATTTAGATATGCACGGCTTCGATGATGCGGAGATCAGCATTCCGACAAAAAGAGAGCCGAACGAGCAAGAGTGGGAGGACTTGAAGCTTGCTTGGAAAGTCGTGAAGCATGTGAAATCAAATGCGATCGTTCTCGCGAAGGACAACATGACAGTCGGCGTGGGAGCAGGCCAAATGAACCGCGTCGGATCAGCGAAAATCGCAATCGAGCAAGCAGGAGAAAAAGCGAAGGGCAGCGCGCTCGGCTCTGATGCATATTTCCCAATGCCGGATACTGTCGAAGAAGCGGCAAAAGCGGGCGTTACAGCCATCATTCAGCCAGGCGGATCGATCCGTGATGAGGATTCCATCAAAAAAGCGGATGAATACGGCATTGCCATGGTATTCACCGGCATCAGACACTTCAAACATTAAGGGGATGAAAACGACGTGAATGTATTAATTATCGGTAAAGGCGGAAGAGAGCATACGCTGGCATGGAAGGCAGCGCAAAGCAGCCTCGTCGAGAATGTATTTGCCGCTCCCGGAAATGACGGCATGGCAGCTTCCGCACAGCTTGTAAACATTGAGGAAAGCAACCACGCAGGGCTTGTCTCATTTGCAAAAGAAAATCAGGTCGCCCTGACCATTGTCGGCCCTGAGGTTCCTTTAATTGAAGGTCTGGTGGATGAATTCGAAAAAGCGGGCTTGCGTGTGTTCGGCCCGTCAAAAGCTGCGGCGATCATCGAAGGAAGCAAACAGTTCGCTAAAGATTTAATGAAGAAATACGACATTCCGACCGCAGAATACGACACATTTACATCCTTTGAAGAGGCGAAGGCATATGTGCAGGAAAAAGGCGCTCCGATTGTCATAAAAGCTGATGGACTCGCAGCTGGAAAAGGCGTTACTGTTGCTATGACAGAGGAAGAAGCAATCGCATGCCTGCATGATTTTCTTGAGGATGAAAAGTTCGGTGATGCGAGCGCGTCTGTCGTCATTGAAGAATATCTTTCTGGTGAAGAATTTTCTCTGATGGCCTTTGTCAAAGGGGAAAAGGTGTATCCGATGGTGATTGCCCAGGATCACAAGCGTGCGTTTGACGGAGACAAAGGCCCGAATACGGGCGGAATGGGGGCTTACTCTCCAGTTCCGCAAATTTCGGAGGAAACGGTCCGCCATGCTGTAGAAACCATCGTGAAGCCGGCCGCCAAAGCAATGGTACAAGAAGGCCGTTCCTTCACTGGCGTTTTGTACGCTGGATTGATGCTTACTGAAAACGGCTCGAAGGTTATCGAATTTAATGCCCGCTTCGGCGATCCGGAAACACAGGTCGTGCTTCCACGCATGGAATCTGATCTGGTACAGGTGCTTCTTGATCTTTTAGATGATAAGGAAGTTGACTTAAGATGGAAGGATACCGCAGCTGTTAGTGTGGTGCTTGCATCAGAAGGGTATCCGGAAAGCTATGCAAAAGGCACTCCGATCGGCAGCCTTGCAGCAGAAACCGAGCAGGTCGTGGTCTTCCATGCCGGAACGAAAGCAGAGGGCGGAGAGTTCGTTACAAACGGGGGCCGCGTCGCCAATGTGACGGCTTTTGATGAAACGTTTGAAGCGGCTAGAGAACGAGTGTACAAAGCGGTTGATGAAATATTCAAACCGGGACTCTTTTTCAGAAAAGATATTGGGGCACGCGCTTTAAAGGCTGCCCAAAAATAAGTGAGGAAAACCCGCAGATTAAGCTGCGGGTTTTTTGTTACATAAAAGCGGGATGGTGAGCGGAAGAAGAAAGCACAACAAGCGTGGTTGGTTTTCCATGGGCCATCGAGGCGTCAATAAAATCTTCAAGCGTATGTACCGATTCTGTCACGACCTTTGTCACATAGCTGTACATACCCGTGATACGGTGGTTTTCTGCTACATCAGGATGCGATGTTGCAAAGGCGGCGTAGTGCTTGCAGCTTTTCGGCTCCATGAGAATAAAAGCGGTGACATGCTTGTTTAGTTTTTCGTAACAGATATTCGCGCTGTAGCCGGTAATCACTCCTTTGTCTTCAAGCTTCCTGACACGCTCCGCCGCGCTTGGCGAGCTGAGTCCGACAAGCTTTCCCAGCTCAACCATCGTTAATCTGCCATTTCGCTGCAAATGCGAGAGAATCTGAAGGTCTGTATCGTCCATTTGTCTGGCTCCTTTACATATTTAGGCGAATGAATGAAAATTCCTTTGATCATAAGGTAATGCTGTTGATTTAGCTTCATTGTAGCATATGGATGCCGTCTTATTTTTTCTATAATAAAGCCATCAATCAGAGAGGAGGCATCATGTTGCCAGAATTACAGCGTTCTATTACTTGGATACAAGGGACAGCGTTAACGATTGGAGCCGTTTTAGGCTGCGGGATATTAATTCTGCCGTCTGTAACAGCTGACGCAGCCGGACCCGCTTCTTTATTTGTTTGGGTGTTCATGTCCTTCTTATCTTTTCTTCTTGTCGGCACGCTGGCCCGGCTTGTGAAAATAGCGCCCAGCGCGGGAGGAATCACGGCTTATGTGCAGCTGGCCTTTCAGAAAAAAGCCGGGGCTATTTTGGGCTGGATCATGTTAGGGTCCGTTCCGATCGGCGTTCCCATCATCGCTTTGACTGGCGCGCATTACGTCAGTTACGTCACAGAGGCGGCGGATTGGCAGGTTACATCGATTGCTGGTTGTATGCTGGCTATATCTATTTTGCTTCATATGAGAGGGATTCAACTATCCGCAAACATCAGTACACTCGTTATATGTGTCATCGTATTTCTGCTTGTCACTTCTATTGCTGTGTCATTGCCATACGTCACGATAGCAGAATTCAAGCCGTTTCTTCCGCATGGCTGGTCTGCCGCGGGATCTGTTTCAGTTATGATTTTTTTCTCTTTTGTAGGCTGGGAAATGATTACCCCGTTGGCTGAGGAATTTCATCGCCCTGAAAAAGATGTCCCGCTTAGCTTGTTTTTGGCAGCGTCTTGTGTGGCAGGGCTGTATATCATGCTGTCATTTGTGACGGTGGGGACTCATTCATATGGACAGAATGGAGAAATTGCATCGCTTGCCATGCTCATCTCAAAAGGAGCAGGAGAAAGCGGTGTATATGTCACGGTATGTTTAGCGCTCTTTATTACATTCGCCACCATACACGCCAATATTGCTGGTTTTTCAAGAATGGTGTACGCATTGGCGAGAGAGGGGCACATACCCGTATTTTTTGGAAAACTAAGTGCGACAAAACGTACGCCTATCCGTGTTTTGACCGCGATGGCCGCGGTGTTTGGCTTAGTGCTTGCAACCCATGGCCTGTTTCAAATCGATTTGACGACTCTGTTGAAAGGGCCGAGCGCGGCTTTCATCGCATCTTACATATGTACATTGGCGGCAGCACTGAAACTCCTGAGCTGGAGAGATTCGGGCTGGTGGATGGCGCTCGGGGCGTTTGTGGCGTGCGCAGTGATTTACTCATTCAGCGGCTGGGCGCTTCTTTATCCGGCAGTGCTGGCAGCTGCCGGATATTTCTATATGAAAACAAAGGGTGGGCATAAAAAAAGCTCGATCACGTTTCGTGATCAAGCTTTTTCTTTATCCGTTTTGCTGGCCGTTATTTCCAGAATCGCTGTTTTGAAACATGTAGGTCACAGGACAGAATCGCAGGATTCCCGAACC
This sequence comes from Bacillus sp. JS, assembly GCF_000259365.1. NCBI lineage: Bacteria > Bacillati > Bacillota > Bacilli > Caryophanales > Bacillaceae > Bacillus > Bacillus sp. JS. Next base: position 740,453 of record NC_017743.1, read on the forward strand.
CGCTTTCATGGCCCCCATAAAGATGTAAAAGAGATGCATTCTGCACCAAGGTTTTTTCGTAAACTTTGCGCTCGCGGCTGACATAATCGTCAATCCGCAGGCGATTCTGAAGACGGCATTAATGAGACTGATGTTTGGCTTCATGGAAATCCGCTCCTTTTTACTTGAAAAAGTTTTTTAATTGAACCTTCAAAAATTTGTAACGTTTTTATCGTGCGTGATGAGGAAGGATGTGATACCATGAGTCTAATACATATAAAGGAGAGTATGTGAATGTCCGAACGCACCTTTAACTGGAAAAACAAAGACATCAGGGCACAGGTTGATGTTGTAGACTCAAAGCTGCTTCCAACGCTCCTTTTACGGAATGCTCTCGTCTTAAATCCATATGTAAAACAATGGCTGAAAAAAAACATTTGGATTTATCAGGACCGCATTGTTTATGTGGGTCATGAACTTCCGAATAGAGCCGAAAAAATTCATACGATTGATTGTGAAGGAAAATACATTGTGCCGGGTTATATTGAACCGCACGCACATCCTTTTCAAATATATAATCCCCAAACACTGGCGGAATATGTGTCTCAATACGGAACCACGACATTTGTGAATGATAATTTATTTTTGCTTTTGCAAAGCGGAAAAAAGAAAGCGCTTACGATTTTAAATGAACTCAAAAAGCAGCCTGTCCAGTATTTCTGGTGGTCACGCTATGACCTCCAGACAGAGGTTTTGAACGAGGACCACGTTCTTCCGTTTGATGTCAGAAAACAGTGGATTGAACATCCGGATGTGATTCAAGGCGGAGAAATGACCGGATGGCCTCGCCTTGTAGATGGTGATGATTTAATGCTACACTGCATGCAAGCTACAAAGAAACAAAGAAAACGCATTGAAGGGCATTTTCCCGGCGCTTCTGATAAAACGCTTACAAAAATGAAGCTGTTCGGAGCGGATTGCGATCATGAAGCGATGACAGGTGATGAAGTGATGAGAAGGCTGGAACTGGGCTATTATGTTTCCCTTCGGAACTCTTCCATTCGCCCTGATGTAAGAAAAATCTTGCAGGAGCTGCATGAGAAGGGCTTCCGCTATTATGACCACTTCTTTTACACGACAGACGGCGCGACGCCGAATTTCTATAAAGGCGGCATGACAAACGAGCTGATCCGCATTGCGTTAGAAGAAGGCGTACCTGCAATTGACGCCTACAATATGGCATCATTTAATATTGCGAAGTATTACCAAATGGATGATTATTTAGGAGTTGTCGGGCCTGGCAGACTGGCTTCGCTGAACATACTGGAAGACCCGCTAAATCCAAATCCCGTGACTGTTCTGTCAAAAGGGACCATCCTGAGAGAAGACGGCTGTGATTTGAAGGCGTTTACAAATATGGACTGGAACAAAGGCGGTCTTGTCCCGCTTGAGCTTTCATATGATATGACGATGGATGATTTGCAGTTTTCCATGCCGATGGGCGTGAAAATGCGGAATGCGGTCATTATGGAGCCGTATATGATTGAGATCGACAATTCGGTGGAACAGCTCTCATTTGACCATGATGAAAGTTATTTGACAATGCTTGATAAACATGGAAAATGGCGCGTCAACACAATGATAAAAGGTTTTGCCTCAAACGTGCAGGGATTTGTTAGCTCCTTTACGACGACTGGCGATATTGTCGCGATTGGTAAAAATAAAGCGGATATGCTGCTCGCTTTCGCCCGCATGAAAGAGATCGGGGGAGGAATCGTTCTGGCGGAAAACGGGAACATTCTGTATGAAATTCCGCTTTCGCTGTGCGGCTGCGCCTCTTCAGAAGCATATGAAGTCGTGCTTGAGAAGGAACAGAAGCTGAGAGATCTTTTGACAGAAAGAGGCTACAAATTTAGTGATCCCGTCTATACGCTGCTCTTTTTGCAAAGTACGCACCTTCCGTATATACGCATTACGCCGAGAGGAATCTTCGACGTCATGAAAAAAACTGTACTCTTTCCATCGATAATGCGTTAAAATATAAAAGAGCGGGGAGCCGACATATGAAAAAATGGATGACAGTTTGCGTGCTGTGTTTCGTGTTTTTTCTGCTTGTATCCTGCCAGCAGAAGGACGCTGTCCCGGATTCCGCAAAGAAGCCGAAAGCTCCTTTGACTGGACTGGAGATTGAACAGAAGGTGACTGAACGCCGGCCTGTTGCTGTTGTGGTGAACAATCATCCGAAGGCGAGGCCGCAGTCTGGACTGTCTAAAGCCGACATTGTCATAGAAGCGCTTGCAGAAGGGCAGATCACACGATTTCTGGCTATTTTCCAAAGCCAGATGCCTGAAACTGTCGGACCTGTGCGGAGCGCGCGGGAATATTTCGTCACTCTCAGCAATGGCTTTGACAGCATATTTGTCCATCACGGCTGGAGTCCCGGCGCCAAAGAGCAGCTAGAATCCGGAGCTGCCGATTATATAAACGGATTGGATTTTGACGGAAGCTTATTTTGGAGAGCTGATTTCAGCAAACCGCCCCATAATTCCTACACGTCTTATGATTACATAAAAAAGGCGGCGGAACAAAAGGGATATGAGCTTAAGCGGGAAACAAATCCGCTGCTGTTTCAAACATCAGAAGCAAAACCTGCAAATGAATCTTACAATGTTCGGGTAGATTATGGAACAAAAAACGTTACAAATCTTGTCGAATACAACTATGATAAAAAAGCTGAATCTTATACAAGAAGCTCTGATGGTGTCATAACGACAGACCGGGAAACCGGAAAGCCGGTTGCAATGCAAAATATTTTCATTGTTGAAGCCAGCCATCATATTATTGATCAAGATGGAAGGCGGGACATCGACTTGGAATCAGGGGGGAAAGGTCTGTTGTTTCAGCACGGAAACGTCATTGAAACAGACTGGAAACAGGTGAATGGCAGAATTGTGCCGATAAAAGACGGCAAGTGGCTTCCGTTTGTGCCAGGAAAGACTTGGATCAATATCGTACCTGATCTTGATGCGGCTTCCATTAGTAAAGGAGAAGGTGTGTAACGATGCAAATCGATAAATTACGCGGCAAAGAGCTGGACCAGTTATTTAACTCGATCTTATCGCTGAAAGACCTGGAGGAATGTTACCGGTTCTTCGATGATCTATGCACAATTAACGAAATTCAATCGCTGGCTCAGCGCCTTGAAGTGGCGCGCATGCTTCGCGAAGGAAACACGTATCATAAGATTGAAACAGAAACAGGCGCTTCCACAGCTACGATTTCCCGTGTGAAACGCTGCTTAAATTACGGAAATGACGCTTATGAAATGGCGCTCGACCGTGTGAAGGAGACGGAAACTGAGTCTTCTTCTAAATAACAAAAAACCGCCCTGCCGTTTGGCAAGGGCGGTTTCTTTATGAAACAAATTGATGGATCAGGTTGTCGATATCGACAATGCTGCCATCCTCTTTTCGATAGACAACATGCTCCTTGGAAAAGTGAATCGGCGAATTGATTCCTGCTGCGGCTGCAAGGTTAAACAGCCCCTCGCGCAGTGAAATAACATAGTTGCAGACACGGTGCTGTTTTTCCTCAATGCTCAATGCTTTTTGCAATTTTGGATCTGTCGTCGCCACGCCTGCTGGACAGGTGTTGTTGTGGCAAACGAGAGCGCGTATGCAGCCAACCGAAAACATCATGCCGCGTGCGATGTTGACAAAGTCAGCGCCGAGAGCTAAGGCGACCGCGATTTTATCAGGAGTCAGGAGCTTTCCGGAAGCAAAGATTTTCAGCTGTCTGCGCAACCCGTACTGTCTAAGAAGCGTGTCAACAATAGGGAGCGCTGTCATAATCGGAAGGCCGACTGTATCCGCGAGCTCGTAAAAGGAAGCTCCGGTACCGCCTTCACTTCCGTCGATCGTGATAAAATCCGGATGCTTTCCGCTTTTCTGCATATAAGCGAAAAGCTCATGCAATTCTTCAGGATGCCCTGCGACTAGTTTGATGCCGACTGGCTTTTGCCCGACATCCCTAAGTTTTTCAATAAAGTCGAGCATTTCAGGAGGGTTTGAGAATTCATAAAAGCGGTTCGGGCTGTCAATCGACTTTCCTGGCTCGACATTCCGAATGTCTGCCACTTCCTCTGATACTTTGGCGCCGTCCACGTGGCCGCCCCGGGTTTTTGCTCCTTGTGCCAGCTTTAGCTCAAACGCTTTAATCTGGTCAATTCTGCTTTTTCTTTTAAATTCCTCCCATGAAAATTCCCCATTTCTTTTGCGCACGCCGAATAGGCCCGGTCCGATTTGGCAAATGATATCGGCGCCGCCCTTTAAGTGATACTCAGACAATCCTCCCTCACCTGTATTCATCCAGGTGCCGCCTGCCTGATGGAGCCCTTTTGAGAGCGCCGTAATTGCCCGTTCTCCGAGGGAGCCGTAGCTCATTGCAGACTGGCCGACTAATCCCTTCACGTGAAATGGCTTCTCGCATGTATGCTCGCCAATCACCTGCACATCATCAGGATGAAGAAAATACGGATCTGCCTTGATGCGTTCGGCGTGTTCCTTGCGTTTGAAGAGATTGTTAGCATCCATTTTATAAATTTGGGTTTCAATTTTTGGCGTTTGATTTACGTGCATTTCTTCCCTTTGTTTTGGAAACATAGCGTTACGGATATAATAGCCGGGTTTATCAAAATCTCTTACAGATCCAAAGCCCATCATTCTGCTTTTGTATTTGCCAGAGATAACCGTTTGCTCATATTCCTTTCGTGAAAAAGGCTGCTCTTCATTGTCATTGCTATATAAATACTGTCTGAGCTCCGGCCCGATTTTTTCAAGAATATACCGAAACCTTCCGATGACGGGGTAGTTGCGAAGAATTGAGTGCTCCTGCTGTTTTTCATCTTTTATGTAGATCCAGGCAAATAAGACGATCGGGATAGCGATGATCCCAATGATAAATGCGATGAGTGCAATAATAATGGTTTCCATCTCTCAGCCTCCCTTTTTTATGTAACCATTTCCACAGTTGAACACTTTCCAAACAATAGGAGAGGGAATCTGGTGAAAAATGTGCGCTTTTGCAGAAATAAGACTCACTGCGCAGGTACGTCCGCCTGCTCTCTTTTTTATGAAAAAAGAATCAAAACACCTTTTTCAGTGAATAACGAGATTAACGGCTTTTTCCGTTTTTACGCGCTATGTGAATTTGTTATAATGTTTAAATGGTAACAAACGAATGGAGGAACATATGACGTGTACGATGTAACAGAGTGGAAGCATGTCTTTAAACTCGATCCAAATAAAGATTTGCCTGACGAACAGCTGGAGATCCTTTGCGAATCAGGAACGGATGCGGTCATTATCGGAGGAAGCGATGGTGTGACAGAGGATAATGTCCTGCGGATGATGTCTAAGGTCAGACGGTTTTTGGTGCCGTGTGTTCTTGAGGTGTCGGCAATTGAAGCGATCGTTCCCGGCTTTGACTTATATTTTATTCCGAGTGTATTAAACAGCAAAAACACGGATTGGATTGTCGGAATGCACCAGAAAGCCATGAAGGAATACGGAGAACTGATGTCTATGGAAGAAATCGTGGCGGAAGGCTACTGCATCGCAAATCCAGATTGCAAAGCGGCGGCACTGACTGAAGCGGATGCCGAAATGAGTACTGACGATATTGTCGCTTATGCGCGTGTGTCAGAGCTGCTGCAGCTGCCGATTTTTTATTTAGAATACAGCGGCATGCTTGGAGACATAGACGCTGTCAAGAAAACGAAGGCTGTATTGGAAACGTCCACCTTGTTTTATGGCGGCGGCATCAAGGATGCAGAAACGGCCAAACAGTATGCAGAGCATGCGGACGTGATCGTTGTAGGCAATGCGGTGTATGAAGATTTCGACAGGGCTTTGAAAACAGTAGCGGCTGTGAAAGGCGAGTAGTAAATTGTACGGATTTGGTTTATGATAGAACATATGTTTTGTATAGGCGGGTGAACAAATTTTGAATTATATTAGCAATCAATTACTAAGCGGTTTAAATCCCGTTCAGCAGGAAGCAGTCAAAACAACGGACGGGCCTCTTTTGCTGATGGCGGGAGCGGGAAGCGGAAAGACGCGTGTCCTGACACACAGAATTGCTTATTTAATGGCAGAAAAGCATGTGGCGCCGTGGAACATTCTGGCGATCACATTTACCAATAAAGCGGCACGCGAAATGAAAGAACGTGTGGAAAGCATCCTCGGGCCCGGCGCGGACGATATCTGGATTTCCACATTCCACAGCATGTGCGTGCGGATCTTGCGCAGAGATATCGACCGGATTGGGATCAACCGAAATTTCTCCATCCTTGATACGGCGGACCAGCTTTCAGTGATCAAGGGGATTTTGAAGGAGCGCAATCTTGATCCGAAGAAATTTGACCCGAGAAGCATCCTTGGCACGATCAGCAGTGCGAAAAACGAATTAACCGAACCGGAGGAATTCTCTAAGGTTGCCGGCGGCTACTACGATCAGGTGGTCAGCGACGTATATGCTGATTATCAGAAGAAGCTTTTGAAAAACCAGTCGCTCGATTTCGACGATTTAATTATGACGACGATTAAACTGTTTGACAGAGTACCTGAAGTGCTTGAATTTTATCAGCGCAAATTCCAGTACATCCACGTTGATGAGTATCAGGATACGAACAGGGCGCAATACATGCTCGTAAAGCAGCTTGCCGAGCGTTTCCAGAACCTTTGCGTTGTCGGGGACTCTGATCAGTCGATCTACAGATGGCGCGGCGCGGATATCACCAACATTCTTTCATTTGAAAAAGATTATCCGAATGCAAGCGTGATTTTGCTAGAACAAAACTATCGTTCAACGAAACGGATTTTGCGCGCGGCTAACGAGGTCATCAAAAATAACTCTAACCGCAAACCGAAAAATTTGTGGACGGAAAACGATGAAGGCATCAAGATTTCTTATTATCGCGGTGATAATGAGTTCGGTGAAGGACAGTTTGTGGCCGGCAAAATTCATCAGCTTCACAGTTCAGGCAAGCGGAAGCTGTCGGATATCGCCATTTTATACCGGACAAACGCGCAGTCCCGTGTGATTGAGGAAACGCTTCTCAAAGCGGGCTTGAACTATAACATTGTCGGCGGCACAAAGTTCTATGACAGAAAAGAAATTAAAGACATTCTTGCGTACCTGCGCCTCGTATCCAATCCGGATGATGATATCAGTTTCACGCGCATTGTCAATGTGCCAAAGCGCGGAGTTGGCGCGACATCACTTGAGAAAATCGCTTCGTATGCGGCCTTAAACGGTTTGTCATTTTTCCAAGCGATTCAGCAGGTTGATTTTATCGGCGTCAGTGCCAAAGCAGCCAACGCGCTTGACGGCTTCAGACAGATGATTGAGAACCTGACCAATATGCAGGATTACTTATCCATTACAGAGCTGACAGAAGAAATTCTTGATAAGACCGAATACAGAGAAATGCTGAAGGCTGAGAAATCGATCGAAGCCCAAAGCCGTTTAGAAAACATCGACGAGTTCCTGTCTGTTACGAAAAACTTTGAACAGAAAAGTGAGGACAAGACACTCGTTGCGTTCCTGACAGACTTGGCACTGATTGCAGATATCGATCAGCTCGACCAGAAGGAGGAAGAGTCAGGCGGCAAGGATGCAATCACCTTAATGACACTGCACGCCGCAAAAGGGCTGGAGTTCCCGGTTGTTTTCTTGATGGGGCTTGAAGAAGGCGTCTTCCCGCACAGCCGTTCATTAATGGAGGAAGCGGAAATGGAAGAAGAACGCCGCCTTGCTTACGTTGGGATTACAAGGGCGGAGCAGGAGCTCTATCTGACCAATGCCAAAATGCGCACCTTGTTTGGCCGAACGAATATGAACCCGGAATCTCGCTTTATTGCTGAAATACCGGATGATTTATTGGAAAACCTAAATGAGAAAAAAGAAACGAGAGCGCCGTCTGCAAGAAAAATGCAGCCGAGACGCGGCCCTGTTTCACGTCCGGTATCCTACGCCAGCAAAACAGGCGGCGACACCTTGAACTGGGCAGTCGGAGATAAGGCGGGCCATAAAAAATGGGGAACAGGAACTGTCGTCAGTGTGAAAGGCGAAGGAGAAGGGACGGAGCTCGATATTGCCTTCCCGAGTCCTGTCGGCGTGAAACGCCTGTTAGCAGCATTTGCTCCTATTGAAAAGCAGTAATTGAAGAGGAAAGGAAGAAGCAGATGGACAAAGAAACAGCCAAGCAGCGGGCAGACGAACTGCGCCGCACCATCAACAAGTATAGCTATGAATATTACACCCTAGATGAACCGAGCGTCCCTGATGCCGAATACGACAGATTGATGCAGGAGCTGATTGCGATCGAGGAGGAGCATCCAGACCTCAGAACGCCTGACTCTCCTACGCAGCGCGTCGGCGGAGCCGTGCTTGAAGCGTTTCAAAAGGTCACCCACGGCACACCAATGCTCAGTCTGGGCAACGCCTTTAATGCTGATGATCTCCGTGATTTCGACCGCCGTGTGCGCCAAGCCGTCGGTGACGATGTGGCGTATAATGTGGAGCTGAAAATAGACGGTCTTGCTGTTTCTCTCCGTTATGAAGACGGCTATTTTGTCAGAGGAGCCACCCGAGGTGACGGAACGACGGGAGAGGACATTACGGAGAATCTGAAGACGATTCGCAATATCCCCCTCAAAATGAACCGTGAGCTGTCGATCGAAGTGCGCGGCGAGGCGTATATGCCGAAGCGTTCGTTTGAAGCACTCAATGAGGAACGAATTAAAAATGAAGAAGAACCGTTCGCTAATCCGCGAAATGCCGCGGCAGGATCACTTAGACAGCTTGATCCGAAAATTGCAGCGAAACGAAACCTCGATATCTTCGTCTACAGTATAGCGGAGCTTGACGAGATGGGTGTGGAGACGCAAAGCCAAGGGCTTGATTTTCTCGACGAACTCGGATTTAAAACGAATCAGGAACGAAAAAAATGCGGCGACATAGAAGAAGTCATTACGCTGATCGATGAGCTTCAGGCGAAGCGCGCTGACCTGCCGTACGAAATAGACGGCATTGTCATTAAAGTCGATTCTCTCGATCAGCAGGAGGAGCTCGGTTTTACGGCGAAAAGCCCGCGCTGGGCCATCGCGTATAAGTTTCCTGCTGAAGAGGTCGTGACGAAGCTTCTCGATATCGAATTAAATGTCGGCAGAACGGGTGTGATCACGCCGACCGCGATTCTTGAGCCGGTAAAAGTTGCCGGCACAACGGTCTCAAGAGCATCCCTTCATAACGAAGATTTAATTAAAGAGAAGGACATTCGGATTTTGGATAAGGTCGTCATCAAAAAAGCGGGCGATATCATTCCGGAAGTCGTGAACGTCCTCGTTGAACAGCGCACAGGAGAAGAAAAGGAATTCAGCATGCCGACGGAATGTCCTGAATGCGGCAGTGAGCTCGTCCGGATCGAAGGAGAAGTGGCGCTTCGCTGCATTAACCCTGAATGTCCGGCGCAAATCCGGGAAGGGCTGATCCATTTCGTTTCCCGCAATGCCATGAACATTGACGGGCTCGGCGAACGAGTGATCACACAGCTGTTTAAGGAAAACCTTGTCCGCAATGTGGCAGATTTATATAAGCTGACGAAGGAACAAGTCATCCAGCTCGAACGCATGGGTGAAAAGTCCACTGAAAACCTGATCAGCTCCATCCAAAAATCAAAAGAAAATTCGTTAGAGCGCCTGCTGTTTGGGCTTGGCATCCGCTTTATCGGATCAAAGGCTGCAAAGACGCTCGCCATGCAGTTTGAAAGCTTGGAGAACCTGAAAAAAGCCTCTAAAGACGAACTTCTCGCGGTTGATGAAATCGGTGAAAAAATGGCTGACGCGGTCATCACCTATTTTCATAAAGAAGAAATGCTTGAACTCTTGAATGAACTTCAGGAGCTGGGCGTAAACACGCTTTACAAAGGCCCGAAAAAAGTAAAGGCAGAGGACAGTGATTCTTACTTTGCCGGTAAAACAATTGTTCTGACAGGAAAGCTGGAAGAACTGTCAAGAAACGAAGCCAAAGCGCAAATCGAAGCGCTGGGCGGAAAACTGACGGGAAGCGTCAGCAAAAACACAGACTTGGTCATCGCCGGAGAAGCGGCGGGAAGCAAGCTGACAAAAGCACAAGAGCTGAACATTGAAGTGTGGAATGAAGAACAGTTAATGGAAGAGCTAAAGAAATAAGAGGAGTGTTTTCTATTGAAAAAGACGTTGGCATTGGCGGCAACGGCGGCAGTATTAATGCTGTCTGCCTGCTCGTCAGGTTTTGGGGGGGAGAAGGAGGAAGAGATTACGCAAAAGACGGCGAAATCGTCAGAAAAAGCGATTGTCCCGAAATATAATATCTCTGACTCCTATTACAAAATGGTGCTGCCGTTTAAGGCAGGCAAAGCGCGCGGCTTAACAACGGAACAGCTGAACACGAGACTGGACATTGACGAGTTTGAAACAGGGCTGATGCGTCTTGCCCAAGATTCTTTCTCGACTGACGATTATCTGTTCCAAGAAGGACAATATTTAGATGAGGATACAGTATTAAGCTGGCTGGCCCGGAAAAAAACGGGCTCTGATTTGAAAAAAGCCGAAAAAGAAGATAAGAACTTCAAAAATGAAGGCTTGAACCCGGCGCTCCCGAGTTCTGGTTCAACAGAAGAAAAGAACGAAAGCAGCCCGATTTATTTAGCATCCATGCTTGAGCACGATTATTTAGTCAGAAAAGACAAGAATTCTATCCAGCTTGGCGGCGTCATGATCGGACTGGCGTTAAACTCAGTGTATTACTATCGTGAAAAAACTGGCGACCCGCAAAAAGAAGTGGAGATTAAGGACAGCACGCTCCGCCAGCAGGGAGAAAAAATCGCACAGGAGGTTATTAACCGCCTCCGTAAAAAAGATAACTTGAAGAATGTGCCAATTACAGTCGCACTCTACAAGCAGGCGTCGAAAACATCGATTGTGCCGGGGAACTTCATTGCCAAAACAGAGGTCAAAGCAGGCTCTACTGATATCTCAAATTGGGATGACATCAATGAAAAATACGTATTCTATCCAGCGGATACAACCACAGCAGAAAAGTACCCGGATGACACCGAGGTCTTTAAGCGGTTCAAAAATTCAATTGAAGAATATTTCCCGAACTATACAGGCGTTGTCGGTACAGCGCTGTATGATAATGATGAAATGAAGAAAATAAAGATTGACATACCAATGCAATTCTACGGAAAAAGTGAAGTTGTCGCGTTTACCCAGTTCCTAACGGGTGAAGTGATGGACTACTACTCTAAAGGCTCAATTGATGTCGAAGTCAATATCACGTCCTCAGACGGACAAGAAGCGGTCATTATCCGCAATGCCGGAGATAAAGAGCCGACTGTTCACATTTATGACTAATATTGGATGACCCCTTGTGCCGCTGCGGCGCAGGGGTTTTTTGCGTTTTTTTTGAAGGCTAAGTAGCATTGGAGAGGGTGTTTATTTATGTTATGATGTTCTAAAAATAGAAAAGGGTTGAAATTATGAAAAATAAATCCTTTTATTTTATATGGGCGGGCCAGTCAATTGCCAATTTAGGAGATTCTTTATACGTGCTGGTTCTGACTCTATTTACGTATCAAGTCACAGACTCGGCCTTCTTGGCATCGCTGGTAGCCATGATGCAGTTCGTGGGTCAGTCATTAAGCGCAGTATTTATACCTGTTTTCATTCATAAATACAGACTAAAGCACATTTTGATTTTTTTACAGTTAACGCAAACCATTCTGTTATCTTTGTTGCTTCTTATATTTATGATAGATTTTAAATCTATTTTTATTTTTTTCTTTATCGTATTTTTAATGTCGCTGTTAGACGGAGGAACGATTCCAGTCAGAAATTCAATGATTCCCCGCTTTGTTCCAAAATCCATGTTGTTGAAAGCAAACAGCTTGGTGCTGACCTCTGACCAAATCGTGCTCCTGCTTGGATGGATGCTCGGCGGTATTTTGATCAAATGGCTCGGACCGCAATTGCTGCTATTGTTGACTTTTGCCCTTTATGGCACCTCTACAGTCTCTTTATTTTTTGTCAAGGATGCGGGAAAAGGAGATGCAGAAAAGGAAGAAACCGAGTCCTTTATGGATAAAATTTCTTCCGGGTGGAAAGCAATTTATCGCATGCCTGTTATCAGAATGCTGACTGTTCTTGAGCTTTTATCCATGTTCGGCAGAAGTATTTGGACAGGAGCCATTATCCTTGTTTATGTCGATGAAGTGCTGCATAAAAGCGAAACATGGTGGGGGTTTATTAACGCAAGCTATTTCGCCGGCACCATTACAGGCGGTTTAATCGTTTGGAAACTTTCAAAAATAATGAATGGAAAACTGTTCTCGATGATTTTATGGACATCACTTGCCATCGGCGCTTGCACACTATGCCTTGCGCTTAATAAGTATGCGTTGGCATCGCTGCTTTTTGTCTTTATTTTAGGACCGTCATTTCAGCTCCGGGGAATTGCGATCAGAACCTATGTGCAGGAGAGCATAAATGAAACTTTGCTTCCGAAAATACTGTCGGCTCAGCATACAATAAGTACATTTGTATACGGTGCATCGATCTTAATTATGAGCAGTCTTACTGATTGGCTGGGTGTCCAATATGTATTTTTCTTAAATTTTATTATTTTTACCGTTTCAGCGCTTTTATCTTTAAAACTAAAAAATGAACAAATATAGACAATCTTTTATAAATATTTACAAATTATTTGTTATGTGATTAAATTGGTGATGTAAAATACTATTTGTAAAGAGGTGGAAATGTTGAGTGGTAACTTGAATTTATTTCCTCTTTCTCATCATCAAAAAAGAGTTTTAAATATCGAAAATTTATACCCCGAAACAGCTATTAATCATATTGGTGGCCTTATCCAAATCAATGGAAAACTTCATCTTGAGACATTAAAAAAAGCCATTCAGCATTGCATCAGACAGACAGAATCCCTCAGAATACGGCTCGTAAAGCAGGAAGGATCAGTTCTTCAATACATAGACGAAAAAGTGCAGGCCCATGTGCCATCAGTCGATTTTACTTCAACCGACCATCCATATGAAAGAATGCTAGATTGGGCCGAACGGGAATTTAAAATCCCTTTCTCTTTGTTTGATGGCGCGCTTGTTCAATTTTATGTTTTTCAAACAGATGAAGCAACATGCGGGTATTTAATAAAATGCCATCACATTGTTGCTGACGGCTGGTCTATGAAAATCATCATTGATAAGATTAAGGATCTGTACATGCTTCTGGCAAAAGGAGAACTGCCTGAAGAAGCCGCTGATGACTATTCAATTCTCATAGAAAAAGAGAAAAAATACCTTTCTTCGCCACGATATCAAAAAGATGCCGCATTTTGGAAAGAAGAATTTTCTCATTTGCCGGACAGCTTCTTGTCAAAAAGTTCAGCGAACATTGCTGGTAAACGCAAACGATTTAAACTAGACAAAGAACATTCTGCTGCTGTTTATGAATTTATTCAAAAGCAAGGCTCTTCGTTAAACGCATTGTTTACCGCATCGCTGTTTTGGTATGTAAGCAAAGCAACGGGAGAGACTGATTTGATAATCGGCACGCCGGTGCTAAACAGGTCTGGAAAGAAGGAAAAAAGCACGGCGGGGATGACTGTCAGTACGATGCCGTTCAGAAAGAAAACAGACCTTGACCAGCGTTTCTCAGATTTTTTACAAGAAGTCAATTCAGACTATATGAAATACTTTCTCCACCAACGGTACCCCTATGACGAACTGATAAAGGAATTACAGCTGGCAAAACAGGGATATGACCAGCTCTTCCAAATGTATATCAATTCATACAACACCGCCCTTGCTTCTGATATAGATGGATGCCATGTCGAATATGATGAATTATATAACGGATCACAGCCTTATTCCCTTCAAATTGCGGTTAAAGAATGGGACGAAGGCGGGGCAATCGAATTGCAGTTCGACTACAAGGTAGCGGATTACAGCGAAACGCAAATTCAGCAATTGAAAGACCGTTTACTTCGCCTGATTTTATTGCTTGTCGAGGACCCAGATATTCAATTCAGACATTTGTCTATATTAACTGAACAAGAAAAAAGGGACGAGATATTTAAGTGGAATCAGACGCAGGCCGACTATTCGAAAGAACAGACAATCAATCAATTAATTCAAGCAACAGCCTCACAGCATCCGTTTCGGACAGCGATAGAGGATGGGGGCAGACATGTTACTTATCAGGAACTGGATGAACGCTCCAACCAAATTGCCCGCTGCCTAATACATAAAGGAATAAGCCGCGGTGATTTTGTTGCCGTGAGCATGAAACACTCACCAGAGTTGATTGCTGTTTTACTGGGCGTTTTCAAAGCAGGCGGCGCTTATGTGCCGATCGACCCCGAGTATCCCGCGGAACGAATCAAGTATATTTTAGAAAATAGTGAAGCGGCGTTTTTGATTACAGACCCTCTTTTTAAAATAGACTGCCGTTTGCCAAGGCACGTAAAAAAAATCAGTATTGACTGCACCATGTTTAACGATTTAGATACGGGACAGTTAGACATCAGGAACGATCCTTCCGACATCGCATACATGATTTACACTTCTGGATCAACAGGGCAGCCGAAAGGCGTGATGATCGAACATCAAAGCCTTGTGAACTACATAACATCAGCCTCTCAGAATTATACTTCTTCCCAAGAGGACAGCTTTGCGCTGTACTCATCCATAGCTTTCGATTTAACCGTTACATCCATTTACACCCCATTAGTGACAGGAAATAAGATTGTCATTTACAGACAAGAAGATATCCCGGAATTTATCCTTCATCAAATCGTAAAAGAAAAGAAAACAGCTGTCATCAAGCTGACACCAGCGCATTTAGCGTTGCTGAAAGATGCAAACTTAAAAGATTCCTCTATTAAAAGAATGATTGTTGGCGGTGAGCAGCTGTCTGTTTCTTTAGCACGCCAAATAACAGAAGCATCGGATCACCGCATCGAGATCTTTAATGAATACGGGCCGACAGAAGCGACCGTTGGGTGTATGATCCACAAGTATGACCGAGAACAGGATCAGCAAGCCTCGGTTCCAATTGGGGTTCCGCTGCAGAATACAGAAATTTATTTATTAGATGAACAGCTGCAGCCGGTATTGCCGGGAACTCAAGGCGAAATGTATATATCAGGCGATAATGTCGCTAGAGGATATTGGAAACGTCCGGATTTGCAAACCGAGCGTTTTCTGGACAACCCTTTCATAAAGGGCAGAAAAATGTATAAGACAGGAGATCTGGCGAAAAGAACGAATAGTGGATTGCTTGAATATGCAGGGCGTAAAGACCATCAAATCAAATTAAGAGGCTACCGTATAGAACTGGGAGAAATTGAATTAGCCTTGCTTTCTCTCACGGAAATAGAAGAAGCGGTTGTCATTGATTTTGATGATTCACAGGGCGGAAAGCAATTGGCGGCATATGTAGTGAGCTCTGCACCTGTGCCAGTGCTGGAGCTTAGGAAAAAGCTTTCTGGCAAACTGCCCGTTTTTATGGTCCCGGCCTACTTTATCAAGATGGATCATATTCCGCTTACGCAAAATGGAAAAACAGACAAAGAAGCGCTCCCTGATCCTTTACTTTATCAAGAGCAGACAGATTACGGATTGTTAAATGAAGAGCAGAAAGAAGCTGAGGCGGTTCTTTTGGAAACCGCGAAGGAGATTCTCGGCCAGACAGACATTTGCCCAGAGGACCATTTTTATCAGCTTGGCGGAGATTCTATCAAAGCCATTCAATTCGTTTCGAAAATGAAAGAAAAAGGTCTTTTTATCAAGACTCAGGATATTATGACATATCCCGTATTTAGAGAACTTGTCAGTGCTGTGACCAGCAAACAATCGCCTGCAATTCCTCAACAGCAGGCTGAAGGCAGAGTGATGGGCACACCGATTACCCAATGGTTCTGGTCTTTGGATTTAAAATGCGCTCATTTCTGGCATCAATCGGTAATGCTAACTGCTGAAAAAGAGATTCACCTTGAAGACGTTAAGACGGTTCTGTCTCTTTTAATCAATCATCATGACAGCTTGCGAATGAATGTAGAAAAAGAGACGAATGCCTTGGTCTATGACAATACAGATATCGAACCTTATATTGAATACTGGGATCTGTCTACTTTTTCCGAGGAAGAGCAAACCAAACAAATAGCAGTAATCGGGCAGGAAATGAGAAAAAGCACGGACTTATACAATGGAGTGCTTTTTAAAACCAGCATGATCAAAGCAAACGAAAAAACGCATTTGTTATTTACAGCCCACCACTTAATCGCGGACGGTGTATCATGGCAAATCCTGATTGATGATTTTCTTGCTCTTTTAGATTCATTAGATAAGAAGGAAGAGAAGAGACTCCCTTTAAAGACACATTCTTATCAGGAATTTTCACATTCGATCCATGAATACGCTTATTCACGTGAAGCGGAGGAAGAATGCAGTTATTGGAATGAAAAAGTGAAAAAAATTGAGCCGCTCTATGGGATTTGTTCGGAAAATTCCAAAGTTGAAAATAGCATAAAACTGAAACGGGTTTTGACAAGCCAGATGACCCAAAAACTGTTCAGTGAAGCAAATGAGGCGTATCAAACCCAAACAAATGATTTGATTATCACTGCGTTAATCCGGGCTTGCCATCATTGCACAGGCAAAGAGGTTATTTCTTTGGAGTTAGAAGGTCATGGAAGAGAGCCATTAAAGGAAGACTTAGATTTTTCAAGGACGTTCGGGTGGTTTACAGCAATGTATCCCGCAGTATTTCAGGCAGAGGCTGATCTGCCAGCGCAAATCCGTTCAGTGAAAGAAAACCTGCGCAATATCCCCAATAAGGGGATTGGCTACGGCGCTCTCACTTATTTGAATAAACGAATGCCGGATCACAAGAAGCCTGAGCTGCGCTTTAATTATCTAGGAGAAGTTGACCGTTTTTTAGCAGATAAATCAGAATACCGCATGACTTATTTAAATTCAGGCGCTGAGTCATCGCCTGAAAATGATCTGACGGTCAGTCTTGATTTGACAGCGGGAATCTATGGCGGACAGCTAACGTTGGATTTAATCTGCAGCAATCTTTATCAGACAGAGGATATGGAACAGCTTTTAGATGAATTTTCTGTACAGCTGGAAGAGCTGACTGAACATTGCTGTAAACAAGAGTCTGTCGAATATACGCCATCAGATTTCGAAACCGCCTCATTATCTATTGAAGAATTGGATTCCTTGTTCAAATGATGAGAAACGTATGGCTGGTTTTCTGTCTTTGTATCTTGTCGGTTCAAATCTGGAGCGGCGGACACGCAAGCGCTCAGACGCCAGTTGATAAGCGCATAGACGCTCTGATCGAAAAGCAAATGAAGGAAAGCGGAATACCGGGGATCTCAGTGACAGTGGTAAAAGGAAATGCTGCGGTTTACGAAAAGGGGTTTGGTTATGCCGGCGACAGGCATAGCAGCCCTGTAACCGCCTCGACATTGTTTGAGTTGGGCTCAACCTCTAAAGCATTTACTGCACTGGGGGTACTTAAGCTTGTCCATTCGGGGGCAATCAGTCTAAATGACCCTGTCAGCCGGTATATCAGCGGATTTTATGCAGTTTACAACGGAAAGAAAACAGATATCACAGTTCATCAGCTGCTGCATCATACAAGCGGAATTCCATTTTTATCAATAGCGGATATCAAGATTGATTCTAAGGAAGATGCTTTGGAAAAAACGGCGAAGGGGCTAAAGGGAGTTGAACTTAGTCATAAGCCGGGAAGCACATTTGAATATGCCACAATCAATTATGATGTACTGGGATATATCATTGAACAGGCATCAGGCCAGCCGTACGAGCAATATATGGCTGAGCACGTTTTTAAGCAGTTAGATATGTCAAACACGTATGCTGGGCGGCACGCTGGTGATGACGGTGATGTATCATCAGGTTTTAAAATTGGATTTTTAAAGGCGAGAGCCTATGACGCGCCTGAGTATCGGGGAAACACGCCTGCCGGATATATTATCACGAACGCAGAGGATGTATCCAAATGGCTTCGATCTCAGCTGAATCACAGTGACGGTGATATAAGCCGTTTGATTGAGCAAAGCCACCTGCCTGATAAAAGCGTAAAAACGGACGAGCCTGGCGTGTATTACGGTGCGGGATGGTCAATTTTTGAAAAAAAGGGCAGAGTCAAAGAATTGTTCCATGCCGGCTCCAACCCGAACTTTTCTTCGTTTATTATCATCAGCCCTGACGATAATGCGGCTGTAGGGGTTTTGGCCAATATGAACAGCGCGTACCCTGAGAAAATCGCCCGTTCTGTTTTACAAGTGATTGCCGATCAAAACCAAAAGCAGGACGGTTCTGTCACTGATCCGTTTCAGGTCATTGATAAAGCTGCGGCTGCCTTGCTGGTTTTATTCAGTTTATTGCTTATTGTTCTGGTGTGGAGGGTTTATATTTTTCTAAAAAACGTTAAATCGAAAAATGTTCCCGTTCAGCAGCGAACAAGAATAAAGGCGCTGCTTTGGGGAGGGTTGCTGGCAGCCGGAATAGTGGTGCCGAAGCTTATTTCAGTCTTTGCCTTTAATGGCTTGCCTTGGAGCATGATATTTATTTGGGGGCCCGGATCTCTTCGTTATTTGGCGGCGGTTTATGGTTTGCTGCTCCTTGCCTCCTGTCTATTCGGTTTAACTGCTTGTTTTTTCAATCACCGTGCCGCAAGAAGGAGTGAGACGCATGAAATGTGAAACATCCATCCTTGGTATTCAGCCGTTTAACGACCTATTTTATCGCAGCTGTTTTTTTAACTGTTATTTTTCCGTAGTTCGCTCGTTTCAGCAAGAAATCTATCCTTATCTTTTAAATGACATGTATTCGTATCAATTGGATGAAGACGGTTATCCAATGGTTGATCGGACAGAAGTTTATGATCCTGAGTATGTCATGAATCAGCAGGGAATCATCGCGGATAAGCAATCGGTCAGCAGCAGTCTCATAGCTGATGTGAAACGCGATGTTCTTAAACATAAACCCGTCATCATTTGGTTGGATACATATGCGCAGCCTTATAGACAGGAATATATGTCTAAGCATAACCGGAACAGCATACTGATTTATGGCTTTCATGATGTAGATCAGTCTGTTCTTGCCATTGAAAACCGTTATCCCGATAACTTGTCATATGAAGCCAGAAATATTTCATATCAGCATTTGGCCAAAGCCTATCAAGGCTTTCACAGTTATTTTCAGCCTCCTGCCGCTTTTCATTCATATGCCTCCTTTTCTTATGATCCGGGCAGGGACCTCTCAGGGCAAAGCATTTTCAAGGATGCGGCTGCCTTCTTTGCTCATAACATCACCGGGCATGTAGATCGGATGTTATCCGGTTTGGCGTCCTTCAGCCGGTTTACTGAGCAATTTCACAGCATAAGAGACAGCGAAAAGCTCCTTCATTCATTTAATGGGATTTTAAATGTGAAAAAAACAGAGCAATACCGCCTCGCATTTCTTCCGGATTTTCAACAGCTTGCCGCTGTGACATCTGACATTATTGATGAGTGGGAAGCAGCGCGGCATCTTGCGGCTAAGCTTTATTTTTCGGGGGGATCTTCTTCTGGTTATGAAGATCGGATCAAAGATTCACTGAAAAAAGTGCTGGAGCTTGAAGCAGCCCATATTGAATGCCTGAAGGATATAGGAAAAGAGGAGAGGGTCAAATGATCAAATTATTCTGTCTGCCGTATGCCGGGGGTTCGAGCACCATCTTCAGCGGATGGAAAAGGTTTCTTGATGCGTCAGTTGAACTGGTGGCCCTAGAGCTTCCGGGACATGGAACGAGAATGTCTGAGCCATTGCTCAATCGTGCAGAATCCGTGACGGAAGATCTGTTTATGCAAGCAAAATCTCATTTGGGTGATTCGGATTATGCCATTTTTGGGCACAGCATGGGATCGTTGCTTGCATACGAATTGCAAAGGAAATTAACCATGGAAAATAAACAGCCGATCCATATGTTTTTTTCCGGGCGTTTCCCGCCTCATATCCCGGAAAAGAAAGTGCTTCATCAGCTTTCAAATTCCGCTTTAAAACAAGCGATTATTGAGATGGGGGGTGTACCGGAAGAATTCAGCAAAAATGAGCAGGTGCTTGACTTTTTCCTTCCTATTTTAAGAGCTGACTTTGAGTTGCTGGAAACATACAGGAATACAGCAGTTGCTCCATTATCCTGCGATATTTCAGTTTTTTACGGCAAACGTGATCTGCCGTCAGTGCTGTTTGATTTATCTGATTGGAGTCAGTACACCGATCAGACATGCAGATTTTACGAATTTGAAGGAGATCATTTTTTCATTAATCAGAAGACAGAAGAAGTGACAGCTAAAATCAATCATATTTTGAATCAGACAGGAGTGGTATGAAATGGATTTCAGAACTGCCGGTGTTATCGGAGGAGGCGTCATGGGGGCCGATATGGCTCTTGATTTATCTGCGAATGGGTATCAAGTGATTTTGCTGGATATCAGTGATGAAAAACTGAAAGCCGCAGAGGAAAACATTAAAAAGACATTTAGGCTTGTTCAACTGATGCGGAAAGAAAAATTCAGCATGTCATTGGAAGATGTGCTTGATAACATTCAATTCACAACTGAGCCGCACAATGTAGAGCCGGCTGATATCATCATTGAAAACGTAACAGAAGATTGGGAGATCAAAAAACAAGTGTATTTACAGTTAAAGGATATCTGCCGAGAGGATGCCGTCTACCTTGTCAATACAAGCTGCATCTCAATTACGAAGGTCGGTTCACTGATGCATCGTCCGGAAAAGGTAATCGGAGCACATTTTATGAATCCTGTTCCTCTGAAAGAACTTGTAGAGGTGATACGGGGCGATGCCACCTCTGACGAGACTGTCAATGCAACCGTCGAGTTTTTGAAATCTTTCGACAAAAACCCTGTCGTCGTTCATGATTTGCCTGGCTTTGTGTCAAATCGTGTGTTAATGCTGACCATTAATGAAAGCATTTGGACGGTACAAGATCAAGTGGCGACACCAGCCAATGTGGATAAAATTTTCCGCGGCGGGTTCGGGCATAAAATGGGTCCGCTCGCGACTGCGGATTTAATAGGTCTCGATACGATCCTTAACTCCTTGCTGGTTCTATATGAAAGCTACAAAGATTCAAAGTTCAGGCCGTGTCCGCTGCTCGTGAAAATGGTAGACGCAGGAAAGTTAGGGAGAAAGTCAGGACAAGGATTCTTTCAATACAGTTAAAGGAGGGGCAGGCCATTGAAAAAGGGAGTTAAGTGTGTTGTCTGGGATTTAGATCATACGCTATGGGATGGTATTCTGCTTGAATCAGATGATGTAAAGCTGAAGGAACATATCAAAGAGATTCTGACTGAGCTTGATGAACGCGGCATATTGCTGTCTGTCGCCAGCAGAAATGACGAAGCTGCTGCTATGGAAAAATTAAAGGAATTTGGAATAGACCATTTCTTTTTATATCCGGAAATCAGCTGGAATGCCAAATCGGTCTCTTTGGAAAAAATCAGCAAAAACCTCAATATTCATAAGGATACGCTTCTCTTTATTGACGACCAAGCGTTTGAAAGGGAAGAAGTGAAAAATGCCCATCCGGAGATTTCGTGCTGGGATGCCGTTCGGTATAAGGATCTAATCGTCGACCCGTTGCTGAAGCCTGCATTCGTAACAGAGGATGCCAAAAGACGCCGGCAGATGTATCTGGAGGATGATCGCAGAAAAGAGGATGAAGAGCAGTTTGAAGGACCGTCCGAACAATTTCTTGCCACTCTGAATATGAAGTTTACGATCAGCCATGCGCAAGAAAGCGACTTGCAGCGGGCAGAAGAGCTTACGGTGCGTACAAATCAGCTGAATGCAAGCGGAAAAACATACGATTATCAGGAATTAAATTATTTCCGAGAATCAGACTCTCATATGCTGCTAGTCTGCGAACTTGAGGACAAGTACGGCTCTTATGGAAAGATCGGACTCTCTTTAATAGAAGAAAAGGGAGATGAATGGCATATTAATCTTCTTTTAATGTCATGCCGGGTTATGTCCCGCGGTGTCGGTACCATATTACTGACAGCTATTTTAAATGAAGCGAAACAAAAAGGGAAAAAACTGTTTGCCGATTTTAAACAAACAGATCGCAACAGAGTCATGTATATCACCTATAAATTTGCCAATTTCAAAGAACATACGAAGGGCCCGGACGGCTACATTCTATTTGAAAATGACCTGAGCCAGATTCAGCCGTATCCTGCGTATGTCGAGGTCAAAACGGAATTCAGCCAATCACCTGTTGCGGGAAGCAGCAATTAATCTAAATAGCGGGGAGAGCAAATAGATGAATCTTCATGAACAAATTAGAGAATATATTGAACAAAATTTGGTGGTCTTTGACGATGAAATCGAATTAACCAATGATGATCACATTTTTGAAATGGGATTTGTAAATTCTTTATTTGCGATGAAGCTTGTAACATTTCTTGAGCAAAACTTTGGGTTTCAGCTTGATAACGAAGATTTAGATATTGCCAACTTCAGCACAGTAAACCGAATCGTCAGCCTAATTGAAAAGAAACAGAACGGAGCGCTTGCTAATGAAAACAGCTGAGATGAAAGCCGACATCATTCAAGATTTCCGGGGTTACTGCGATGAAAAAATCAGACCTTTTGCAGGCGAGTTTGATGAGAAGGAATGCATCCCGGCAGAATTAATAAAAGAGTTAGGGAGCAAATCTTATTTTGCTGCGGGGATTCCGGAAGTTTATCACGGATTGGGATTGAACCCTGTCGAGTACGGTTTGTTTACTGAACAAGCAGGAAAAGCGTGCTGTAATATTCGAACCCTTTTGACTGTAAATTCGTTAGTCGGTGAATCTCTGCTGCGGTACGGTACAGAGCGCCAAAAAGAAGAATGGCTTGTCCCTATCGGAAAAGGAGAGAAAATCGGAGCGTTTGCATTGTCTGAACCAAACATTGGTTCAGACGCAAACCACATTGAAACATCGTATGCAAAAAACGGAAGCAGCTATGTCATCAACGGCAGAAAAAAATGGATTTCCTTTGGCGCCATTGCTGACTTTTTTCTGGTTATAGCCCGGGATGGAGAAGTGGTTACAGCCTTTATTGTAGACAGCCGCCAGAGCGGAGTAACGGTAAAAAAAATGGAAGGCATGATGGCCAATAGAGCTTCTTATCTTGCGGAAATAGAGTTTGACGGCGTCGAGGTTTCTGATGACCAAATATTAGGGCCAATCGGGGGCGGTTTTAATTACATCGTTAACTTGGCTTTGGATCATGGCAGATACAGTGTGGCATGGGCCGGATTGGCGATTGCACAGGAAGCCGTCGATTCTTTAGTCACATACTCACGGAAGAGAAGCCAATTCGGAGAGAAGCTCTACAAACATCAAATGATTAAAGGAATGATCGGTGATGCCGTAACACAGCTGCATGCGGCCCGCGCCTTATGCATGAAAGCCGGCGAAATGCGGATGAAACAAGATCCAGAGGCCGTGACGGAAACGTCTGTCGCGAAATATTTCACTTCAAAGGTTGCTGTTGAGATTACCAATTCAAATGTGCAAATCCACGGAGGAAGCGGCTTCAGCAGAGATCATTCAGCAGCCCGCCTGTACAGAGAAGCCAAAGTATTGGAGATCATTGAAGGAACATCTCAAATTCAGCAGCAAGTTATAGCGAATTATGGATTGAGACGATATTTTGTCAAACATATATAGGCAGAGGATGGAGAGGATTCTGTGAGTGAGCAAATGAAGAAAATAGATAAAAATAACATAGCCAACATTCTCGGACTGACAACCATTCAGGAAGGTCTGCTTTTTCATCATTTAATGGAGCCGGAAGGCAATGCCTATTTTGAACAAATGCTGATAAAACTAGAGAGTGAACCAGCACGTGATCTTTTTGAAAAAGCATGGCAGCAAACGGTTCAGCAAAATGAAATGCTGCGGACGGTGTTTAGGTGGAAGGAAACAGCTAAGCCAATTCAAGTGATATTAAAGCATCATAATATAGATATCCGTTATCAGAGCATCCCGTTCGAGAAAGGGATTTCTCAGGATAAGCTGAAGGAGGAGCTTGCGGCCCGTGATCGGAAAGAGCCGTTTCAGCTTCAGGAAGTCCCTTTTCGTGTCACACTTTATCAAACAGAAGAAAACGGGATCTGGATGATGATCAGCTTTCATCATATCTTGATGGACGGCTGGAGCATGGGGATTGTCCTCAAAGAGTGGATGGAGTCATATCAAGCGTTATCCATGGGTCAAACACCTGTTGTTTCTCAAAAACCGTCATATCAAGGATTTGTGAAATGGCAGCAGGAACAGCAGCGTAAAACAAAAGACAGCCAGGCGTCATTTTGGAAAGGGTTATTGAAAGACTGGGAGCCTGTGCAATTACTGCCGAATACAGAAAGGCCAGGGAAGCGAAATGCTATTTTTTCTAAACATGAGATACAGCTTCCGGTTTCAGCAGGAAAGGCTCTGCGCTCACTCGCTGCTGAACGGCAAGTTACGCTTGCTTCCATTTTATATAGTGTGTGGGGGCTGCTGCTAAAGAAGTATTCTGATCAAGAAGAAGTGGTGTTCGGGACAACCGTTTCAGGAAGAAGCGCGGATGTACCGGGAATAGAACAAATGACGGGGCTGTTTATTAACACCATTCCGCTTCGTCTTCGCTTTGCGCCTCAATCCACGCCTTTAGATGTGATTCAGCTTGCGCATGAGCAGATTGCCAAAAGAAGTGAATATGAACATACACCGCTGTCTGATCTAAAAACATATGCGGGTCTGACGGCTGAGCAGTCATTATTTGACACGATTGTCGTGATTGAAAATTATCCGCTTGATCAAATGCTTAAGTCAAACAGTCTTCCTCTTTCAATCGAACAATATGACATGTTTGAGCAAACTGAGTTTGATTTGACATTGAGTGTACAAGCTTTTGATGAACATATTCATTTTTCTTTTATCTACAATCCTGATGCTATGTCTGCTCTTCAAGTGAAGCAGCTTGGGGATCATTTTCTCAACCTGTTATCGGAAGTGATTGACAATCCGGCAGACAGATCTGTGCACCGCTTGAATATGCTTTCCGAAGATGAAGTGCATTATCAGCTTGAAGAGTTTTGCAACTATAAAGGTATGACCGGCAACGGACATCAGACTGTTATTGATTTGTTTGAGCGGCAGACAGCAAAGACGCCGGACGCTCTTGCTGTGGAGTTTCGCTCGGAGTCCCTGACCTATGATCAATTAAATAAAAAAGTGAATCAGCTCGCCCGTTTTTTAGAAGGTCAGGGAGTCAGACCTGCACAAAGAGTCGGTATTTTAACAGAACATTCAATTGAAATGGTGATCGCTTGTCTCGCTGTATTAAAAGCGGGCGGCGCTTATGTTCCGGTTGATCCCGATTATCCGCCGCAAAGAATTGAATATCTTCTTCAGGACAGCGGGATAAACCTGCTGCTGACAGAGGATATCGATGGGCTGGTTTACTCGTACGACGGTGTGAAAATAGATATTACCGATCAGAACCTTTATCAAGGAAACGACAGCAATCTGGTGAAACAATACGGTCCGCAAGACATTGCGTATTGCATATATACCTCTGGAACAACAGGCAGGCCAAAAGGGGTGCTTGTTAAGCATCTGGGTCTTGAAAATTATGTTTCCTGGGCCGCCGAGCAATATGTAAGAGGCCATAAAAGAGATTTTGCCCTTTATACGTCTTTATCTTTTGATTTAACAGTAACTTCTATCTTTACCCCGCTTATAACCGGAAACGCAATTATTGTGTACCAGGATAAAAACAAGCAGCTTCTTGTGGAACAAATACTGAAAGATAATCGGGCCCACGTTATGAAGTTAACGCCGTCCCATCTTCATTTCATTTCTGAGATGCCGTTTCAGGACAGTGTCATGGAGTGCCTGATACTGGGGGGAGAGCAATTAGAAACCTCCCTTGCGGCGAAAATTGAACAAAACTTCGATGGGAAAATTGAAATTTTTAACGAATACGGACCGACGGAAACGGTAGTCGGCTGCATGATTCACCGCTACTCATCTGAAATGGATAAGGATCTGTATGTGCCGATCGGCCGGCCTGCAGCACATACTGATATATACATTCTTGATTCACATATGAATCTGCTGCCCCGAGGAGCAGCGGGAGAACTCTATATTGCCGGAAAAGGAGTAGCAGAAGGCTACTTAGGCCGGAAGGAACTGACGGCAGAGCGATTTGTGGCACATCCTTTTAAGCCCGGAGAAAAAATGTATAAAACAGGAGACGCAGCCCGCTTTTTACCAGATGGAACCATTCAATTTTTAGGCAGAAATGATGACCAAATCAAACTTAGGGGCTATCGGATTGAGAGCGGGGAGATTGAACATTGGCTCTGCCGGTACGGACGGATCAAAGGGGCGGCGGCTGTCGTGAAGAAGGACGCGTCCCAGACACCGTGCCTGGCTGCTTATCTTTTCACTGATGAGACGATTGATGAAAAGCAGCTGCGTGAATACCTGCGCCGTCATTTGCCGGAATATATGATTCCATCCCGATTTATTGTGATGGATGAGATGCCGCTGACGGCTAATGGAAAACTGGATAAAAAAGCACTGCCCGAGCTTGCCGCAGAGACAAAACGGAAGGTGCTTATGGAGGCCCCAGCTTCTGAAACAGAAAAGATGGTGCTGGAGGTTTGGAAACGTGTACTTGGTCAAGACAGCATCAATGTTCACGATAAATTTTTTGAAATCGGCGGCACTTCCCTGCATTTGATCCAAGTTAATCAGCAGCTTTCTAAGGAAACGGGAAAAAGTATTCCTATGGTTGAGATGTTCCGCCGTCCAACAGTTCAGTTGCTTGCTGAATTCTTATCAGGCCAGGATGAAGGGCAATCAAAAAAGAAAGCATCATTCATATCAAAAAGGAAGGCTCCTTCAAATGACAGCATCGCCATCATCGGGATGGCCGGGCGTTTCCCCGGTGCTAAAAACATAGATGAATTTTGGCATAATCTGAAAAACGGCAAGGAATCTATCTCTTTTTTCACTGATGAAGAGCTGTTTGCGGCGGGCATTGATGAACAAACATTTATGAGAAGTGATTATGTAAGGGCGAAAGGAATCATCGACGGCCCTGATTTATTTGATGCCTCTTTCTTTGGCTATTCACCGGGGCAGGCAGAGGTCATGGACCCGCAAATCCGCCTTCTTCATGAGTATGTATGGAAAACGCTGGAGGACGCAGGGTGTGTTTCAGCTGAATATGAAGGGAAAATCGGTTTGTTTACAGGAACAACCTCAAATTTTCAATGGCTCCAGCATTTCGCTGACTCATTAGACGGCAGGATGTCAGAGCTGTTTGAAATCGGCTCTTTAAATGATACCTATACAATCAGCACGCGGGTTGCTCATAAACTTAATCTGAAAGGTCCAGCCATTACCTTGCAGACCGCTTGTTCAACCTCCTTGGTCGCGCTGCATTTGGCTTGCAAATCAGTGCTGAATGGAGAATCCGATATCGCTCTCGCAGGAGGTGTGTCCATTCTCCACCCGGTTAAGTCAGGCTACATCTATCAAGAGAATATGGTGAAATCGCCAGACGGCCATTGCCGAGCCTTTGATAAAGACGCGAAAGGCACTGTAGGAGGCGACGGAGTCGGATTTGTCGCAGTGAAATCGTTGAGCCGCGCGTTGGCTGACGGCGATAGGATATACGCGGTTGTAAAAGGATCTGCGGTCAACAATGACGGTGACCAAAAGGTAGGCTTTAATGCGCCGAGTGTGGAAGGCCAGACAGAGGTTATAAGAGAGGCGATTGCTGACGCGGAGATTGAGCCGGAAACCATCAGCTATGTGGAAACCCACGGGACAGGCACGGCTCTCGGAGATCCAATTGAAATTGAGGCCTTAACTAAAGCATTTCAAACGAATAAAACCGCGTTTTGCCGGATTGGTTCCGTAAAAACGAATATCGGACACCTTGATGCTGCTGCAGGCGCGGCGGGTCTCATTAAAACAGTTCTATCTTTGAAGCATCAACAACTTGTGCCTAGTCTTCATTTTAAAGAAGCAAATCCGAATATTGATTTTGAAAACAGTCCTTTCCTTGTCAATGACACGCTCCGGACGTGGAAGAAAACAAATGACCCGAGACGTGCAGGCGTGAGCTCATTCGGTATGGGCGGCACAAATGCCCATGTGATTCTGGAGGAAGCGCCTGTCAGTGAACGTGAAAAACATTCGCGTTCGTATCAGCTGTTTCCTCTTTCAGCAAAAACGATGAATGCTTTAGAGAAAACGAAAGACCTTTTGCTTGAACACATGGAAAGGAACTCTGAACTTAATGCAGCAGACGCCGCCTATACACTTCAGGCCGGAAGACAGCACTTTGATTATAGGCAAATGTTTGTGGCAAAGGACAGGCAGGATGTCATCCGCCTGCTTTCCGAGAAAAAGGACAGAGGACTCAGTCGAATGTCGCGGATTCAGGAAAAAAAGGAGAAAAAATTGATCTTCATGTTCACAGGCCAAGGCAGTCAATACGTGAACATGGGCAGGGATTTATACACGGAGGAGCCGTTTTTCAAAGAGACGATGGATCACTGTTTTCAAGAATTCTATGAAGCGACTGGTGAGAGGCTTGAGAATATTCTATACCCTGATCAGCAGGATGAAGAAGCTGCCGCGATAAAGCTTCAAGAGACGAAATATGCCCAGCCGGCTATTTTTATGCTGGAATATGCGCTGTCACTTTTATTGATGAAGTGGGGGCTGCGGCCATGGGCTATGATCGGCTACAGCTTTGGTGAACTAACGGCTGCCGCGGTATCGGGAGTGTTTACGCTCAGTGATGCCATCAAGCTGATCAGCTTGCGTGGACAAGCGATGCACGAAGCGCCGTCAGGCATCATGTTAAGCGTGCCAATGCCAGAGGAAGAACTGAAAGCGATTCTCCCCGATTGCATTTCATTGGCTGTTGTGAATGACGCTTCTTGCATTGTGTCGGGGCTTGAGTCTGACATTTCAGCGTTTGAAGAACAGTTAAAAGCAAAAAAAGTGCTTTGCATGAGAGTAAAAGGCTCAATTGCTGCCCACTCGCACGTCATGGCTTCCGCCGCTGAACGATTTGGAAACATGGCTAAGAACATTTCTTATCAAAAACCGGGTGTTCCCTTCTTCTCGAATTTAACGGGAGACTGGATAGCGGATGAAGAAGCTGCGGACTATGACTATTGGAAGCGGCACATGACTGAGACTGTTCGTTTTGCTGAGGGGATTGGCGTGTTAACGAAGCAGAAGCATGCTATTTTTATCGAAATCGGCCCGGGACAAGATTTAAGTGTGCTTGTGAAGAGATCGATTAACGATGAGATGTGCCAGCATGTTTGCAATGTGCTGAAACACAGCAGGCAGAATATGTCGGATGTCCAATTTTTACTCAGCAGAATTGGCACGCTGTGGATGTATGGCGCAGTCATTGATTGGCGCGGGCTGCATGAGGGCAGAAATCCTGAAAAAATTACAATGCCGCAATATCCTTTTGAAAAGGAATCCTTTTGGCCCAAACGGAAGCATACTGCCAGCGGAAAAGGCAATAAACATTCCGGAGGAAAGCTCCCGCTTCAGGAGTGGTTTTATCTGCCGCAATGGGAAAAAGAAATCCTGCCGATTTCCCGAGAGATTGAAGCGGCGGAACAACGTTTGCTTGTTTTCATGGAGGATGGCGATTTTTCACATAAGCTTATTCAGGGGCTGCAATCTGCCTGTGCTTCTTGTGTCATCGTTAAAAAAGGCCATAACTTTCAGCAGGTTGAAAAAGGAGTGTACACACTTCGCCCAGACTCTGCGGAAGATTACTGCCGTCTCTTTGAAGTGTTGGAGAAGGAAAAGATTCAGTACAGCCGGATTTTGCACCTCTGGGGGCTGGCAGAGAAGAATGAAACCGCTGCTGCCGAGTGGATTGAGCAGATCCAAAACGAATCCTATTACTCGTTGCTTTACTTAGGGCAAGCATTGAAAAAGAAAGGAACAAACCAGGAAATTTCGATCTTTGTGTTATCGTCCCTTACGTATCAGCTTGGCGGAGAAGAAACGTTATATCCAGAGAAAGCCGTACATCTGGGGCCGAGTATGGTCATATCTCAGGAAACACCGTTCCTTCGCTATCGAGTGATTGATATAGACAGGCAGAAAGAAGATTCCTGGAAAGAAGACAAGCTGCTGGGACTCATCAGATCTGAGCTGCTGACCGAATCAGGCAATCTCCTAACGGTTTACAGAAATAATAAAAGGTACACCAGGAATTTTATTCACAAAGCATTGCCTGCAGAATCATCGCAAGGGCACCTTCGTCCCGGAGGCGTATATATTCTGATTGGCGGGCTGGGCTTCATCGGTTTACATGCTGCAAAAACCATTGCTGAGAAAACAAAAGGAAAGCTTATTCTGACAAGCCGTTCCGGCCTTCCGCCGCGGAGTGAATGGGAGTCCTTAATCAGCACGCATGCTGAGGATGATCCAACTGTTAAAAAAATAAAATCAATATATGAGATAGAACAAACAGGCGCGGAAGTTATTGCTGTTGCTGCGGATGCAAGCCGTGAAGCGGATATGTCTGAACTGGTTCATGCGGCTGAACATAAGTACGGCTCCATACATGGCGTAATTTATGCAGCTGGAATAACAGGCGAACAATCATTTAGGATGATGGAGCAAACGGATAGAAGTTTTTCGAATGCTCACATTCAAGCAAAAATGACAGGCGTTGCGGTATTAGAAAAAGTGTTGGACGATCGGCCGCTTGATTTCTGCTTTTTGATTTCGTCCTTGTCTCCGATATTGGGAGGACTTGGATTTACCGCCTATACTGCAGTTAACCATTTTGTTGATGCCTTTGTATATCAACATAATGCGCAGCATCCTGTTCAGTGGACAGCCCTAAATTTAGACGGCTGGGAATTTGAAGACGGCAAAAAACCGGATATTCCAGTCGGAGGGGATTTAGAAAATACCCTGATTCGTGCGCATGAGGGCAGAGAGGTTTTCGAGAGAATTTTCACATTTGATCATATGGATCAGATTGTCGTGTCTGCCACGGATCTACAGGAGAGGATACAAAAATATGTGAATCGTCTGCACCAGCCTAGCGATGAACAGCAAGAAGAGGACGTTTCGCTGTATGGGCGGCCAGAGCTTACCGCTGAATATGTTGAACCAATAACTGAAATGGAGAAAGAACTTCTTGTTCATTGGCAGTCATTTTTCAAAATTGATCAAATCGGCATAGACGATGATTTCTTTGAGATGGGCGGTGATTCTTTAAAGGCGATTACTTTCATTTCCATTCTTCATCAAGCGTTCAATGTGGAAATTGCGCTGCCGGATTTCTTTAACATTCCGACGATCAGGCAGATGGCCGAATTTATCAGCCAAGCCGACAAGAAGATTTACAGAAAGATAGAAAAAGCTGAAAAACAGGATTATTATCCGCTGTCCTCAGCGCAAAAACGGCTTTATCTTGTTCAGCAGTTAGATCAAACAAGCACTGGTTACAATGAGTTCACTGCCGGCCGGATTGCAGGAAAGCTTGATATGCAAAGGCTGGAGAATGCGTTCCGGCAATTGATTCATCGTCATGAGAGTTTAAGAACATCCTTTAAAGCAATAGACGGTGTTCCTATGCAGTGCATAGCTGAGCATGCGGAATTTCATGCAGACTTTTTTGACCTATCCCATTTGGCAGGCCAGGAAGGGCAAAACGAAAAAGAACAAGAAGTCATCAGCAGCTTTTTAAAGCCGTTCCAGCTTGATCAGGCACCCTTGATGAGAGCTGGTGTGATGAAGAACTCTGAAAACGAGTATATTCTGATGCTCGATATGCACCATATTATTTCTGACGGTCTATCTCAGGACATCTTGGTCAGCGAGTTTATGGATCTATATGACGGCAAAGAGCTTGCACCGCTTGAACTGCAATATAAAGATTTCTCAGAATGGCAGAATCAGATGCTTCAGTCTGATGACCTGAATGAGGTGAAAACATATTGGCTGAAACGGCTTGACGGCTTCCGTGAGCTTCAGCTGCCGGCTGATTACCGGAGACCTGATGTCAAAAGCTTTGCCGGCGCCCATTATCGTTTTGATGTAAGCAAAAAAGAGCTTGAGGCGTTTAAAGCCATTATGGCCGATGAAGACGCCACGCTGTTTATGGGACTTTTATCAATCTATCAAGTCCTGCTGCACAAGCTCACTGGACAGTCCGACATTGTAGTCGGCGTTCCGGTTGCGGGGAGAAGGCAGGAGGAGCTGCAGCGGATCATCGGTATCTTCGTTAACATGCTTCCGCTTCGGTTTTATCCGGAAAAAGAGATGACGTTCACTCAATTTCTGCACCATGTCAAGCAGCTGGTGATTGATGACTTTGATCATCAAGATTATCAGTATGAACATATGGTTCAAGACTTGAAGTTAGATAGGACGTTAAATAGGAATCATATTTTTGATACCGTTTTTGCTCTGCAAAATCTAAGCCAGCCTTCTTTAGAGGTAGACGGGATCACACTAACCGACTATGAATATGAAACAGCGGTTTCCCGGTTTGATTTGCTTTGGATCGCTTCAGAAGACGAAAACGGTTTATCTTCTGTCATTGAATACAGCACTGAGCTGTTTACAAGAGAAACGATTGAAGGCATTGCGAAAGGGATTAAAAAGGTGCTGTCAGCCGTAATTGATTGTAAGCAAACTGCTCTCAAGGATATTGACCTGACTTCAGGCATCAATGATTTAGAAAAGGTATCGTTGCTGGAACTAGACGATCTGAAAATCTAGCAGAAATAGGTGAATAACAATGAACCAAACCGATGTCTTTCAATTGAAAACCGCAGCTCTTGAAAAAGTGAAGGAGCGGCAATATTGGACTTCTGTATTAACTCAAATCCCGTCGGACTGCCGTTTTCCTTATGATTCACAGCTTCTTGATCAAAACGATGAAGAAGCTTCAATACCTTTTTCATTCCCGGCTCAGCTGGAAAAGGCCATCTTAAAGGCATCCGGAGCTTCAGATTTGCGTATATTTATGATTTTGATGACTGCGGCAGTCACATTGCTGCACAGGTACGATGGAAGAACGGATATCATGGCGTCGGCCCCTGTGTTGAGACAGCGGGAAACACAGCCGGTGATCAATGATCTTCTTCCGCTGCTGGTGAAAATCAATCCTTCTATGAGTTTCAGAGACTGTCTAGAGCATGTGAAACAAGCTTTTCAAGAAGTGTATGCCCATCAAAATTTTCCTGTGAAAATCCTATTGGATGAGCTTCATCCTTTGCATAAAAAAGGGGAGCCCCGCTTCGGCATTTCCCTTGCTGTGAATGATCTTCAGCAGCCGGTGTCATTGAAAGCGCTGGACACGAATCTATTGTTCTCCATTCAGTGTGATGAAGGGAGATTGACTGGAAAGCTGAGCTGGAATTTGAAGCATTACACATTCGATACTGCTGAACGGATAGCCGGCCATTTTTGCATGCTGGCAGATCAGGCTTTGTCGGCGCCTGAGACTCTGGTCTCTGAGCTGCAGTTACTTTCTCATGAGGAGAGAGAGAGAGTCATCACGACATTTAATCACACAAATCAACCATACCCGAAGGAAAAATCGATTGTCGATCTCTTCAAAGAACAGGCAGCTCTCAAACCTGATCAGCCTGCAATCGTGTATGAAGATGTCAGCTTCACATACGGTGAGGCTGATGAATTGTCAGATCGGATTGCTGCTTTTTTGACAAAAGAAGGCGTTTGTCATGAGGAGCCTGTGGGGCTGATGGTTCATCGCTCGGCAGAAATGGTTATCGGCATATTAGGCATTTTGAAAGCAGGTTGTCCTTATTTGCCGATAGATGTAAATATGCCGTCTGAACGAATGGATTATATGCTGAAAAACAGCGGGGCGCGGTTTGTGATCACGAACAAGGGTTATGGCACTTCTGCTGAGAATCAAAAAAGCTTATGTATAGAGGAAATGATGAAATTTGAAGGGGCGGCGGAGCATGGGCGCCTGCCGTCTCCTGAAAATCTCGCTTATGTGCTGTATACATCAGGGACAACAGGAAAACCGAAAGGCGTGATGGTGGAGCATCGTCAAGTCATCAATTTAGTATATGGCATAGACAGCCTTCATTTTCAGCCATTTTCACAAGAGCACCTCCGTATCGGCATGCTTGCTTCACATATTTTTGACGCATCCGTGCAAACGATATTTCCGGCAGTGCTTCTTGGACACACCTTATATATTGCACCAGATCATGCAAGGATGGATGGAAAGCAGCTGTGGTCTTTTTATGAGGAGAACCGCATTCATATTTCAGATGCGACACCCTCTCATTTGCGCCTCATGATCAAAGCCGCTGAGAAAGAGCCGCATCACGTTGACGAATTGAAGTTAATAATGGCTGGCGGCGAAATGCTGCCGCCCCAATTGGTTCAGCAATATTTACAAACGTTTCGTGCGGGTAAGCCGGTGATGACAAATAATTACGGTCCGACGGAATGCGCTGTGCAATCAGCGGCTTTTACCATACCTGAGTCTTGGAATGAACCCGTCGTACCGATTGGCAGGCCGATGCCGAATGAACAGATTTATATTTTGGATCATTGCGGACAGCCTGTGCCCATCGGCGTATACGGAGAACTGTGCATTGCCGGAGACGGGGTGGCAAGAGGATATATCCGTCAGCCAGAGCTGACGGCAGAAAAATTTACAGAACCGCAGCATATTCCTGCCGGCAAGCTTTATCATACCGGCGACTTGGCGAGATGGCGTAGTGACGGCTTCATCGAATTTTTTGGCAGGTATGATGATCAAGTAAAAATAAGAGGATTCAGAATAGAGCTTGATGAGATTAGAAAAGCCTTGCTTGATTACCGGGAGCCGGGACAAATCGTTCATGATGCGGTGATTATTCCAGTTCAAAAGGAATCAGATGATCCGTTTCTTGTGGCGTATCTCATTTCCGATCAAAAACTGAAAACTCGAAAAATGAGAGGGTTTTTAGGAGAAAAGCTGCCGGGTTATATGATTCCGAGACGATTCATCCGCGTGGACTCATTTCCAATGAACCTGTCAGGGAAGCTTGATCTCAAGGCACTCCCAGACCCCTTTGAAGAGCCTGAATCTGACGAGCAGGTCATAAAACCGCACAATGAAACCGAAAAAAAGCTGGTTTCCATTTTTGCCGGCATTCTGAATATACCTGAATCTGATATCAGCATGGAAGATAACTTCTTTGATATCGGCGGAAACTCATTTCATATCGTAGAACTATCGAACAAATTGAAAGAGCAGTTTGGACAAGAGCTGTCTGTTGTTCAGCTGTTTCAGTATACATCTGTATCGGCAATAGCTGCCCAGCTCAGCCGGCAAGCGGAGTCTGAGGGTTGTCAGGCAAATGCAGAAAGTGAGGAAGAGGCAGCGGAAGATTTAGAAAATGTCGCACAACTGTTAGGCGGGATTTCTGATGAGTAAAACAACAGGCTTAGAAATAGCGGTTATCGGAATGGCTTGCCGTTTCCCCGGAGCCAAAAATATTGAAGAGTTTTGGGAGAACATGAAAACGGGCACGGAATCCATCACATTTTTCTCAAAAGAAGAGCTTATGGAAGCCGGTGTGCCTAAAGAACAGCTCGATCATAAGAATTATGTCAGAGCCAAAGGAAAAGTAGACCGGCATGACCACTTTGACGCGGCGTTTTTCGGCTACTCACAGCGAGAAGCTGAGGTAATGGACCCGCAAGTGCGCATGTTTCATGAAGTCGCGTGGGAATCTCTTGAAAACGCCGGCTACAATCCTGAAACCTATTCACAGCCTATCGGCTTATTCGGCGCTGCGTCTGCGAATTTGTACTGGCAGGCAAGTTCAATGCTGCTGAGAAATAGCAGTTCTTCTGAACAGTTTGCTGCTGTTCAGTTGACGGACAAGGATTTTATGAATACACAAGTTTCTTATAAATTAAATTTGAAAGGGCCGAGTATCGCGGTGGATACAGCCTGTTCATCTTCTCTGACGGCAGTGCATCTCGCGTCCAGGGCTTTGCTTACCGGCGACTGCAAAATGGCGCTGGCCGGAGGTGTAACGGTGACTTGCCCCCACAAAAAGGGCTATATGTATCAAGAAGGAATGATTATGTCGCCGGACGGCCGCTGCCGCGCATTTGACGCGGAAGCAAATGGGACAGTCGGGGGAGAGGGCTGCGGTGTTGTAGTGCTGAAAACCTTAAAGCAGGCGCTGAAGGATCAAGATCATATTTACGCTGTCATTAAAGGTTCCGCATATAACAATGACGGCAGCCGTAAAGTCGGTTACACTGCGCCAAGTATCGAAGGGCAGGCCGATGTCATTAGAAAAGCGCTGAACATCAGCCGTGTAGAGCCCGAAAGTATTTCTTATGTCGAAGCGCACGGCACGGGCACCTCGTTAGGAGACCCGGTTGAAATAGAGGCGCTAACACAAGCGTTTCAAACTGAAAAGAAGCAATACTGCGCAATCGGCTCTGTTAAAACAAATATCGGTCATTTGGATTCCGCCGCGGGTATTGCGGGGTTTATTAAAACGGCGCTGAGTCTCAAAGCGAGAACTCTGCCGCCAAGCCTTCATTACAAAAAGCCTAATCCTAAAATTGATTTTGAAAACACTCCTTTTTATGTCAGCACATCAGCAAAGCAATGGACAGTAGCTGGCCGGGTGTTTCGAGCGGGCGTCAGTTCCTTTGGGATCGGCGGCACGAATGTTCATGTTGTGATGGAAGAGCCGCCGATGAAGGAAAGACGTCATCAAGAGGATTATGAAGACTGCCTTATGCTTATTTCTGCCCGTTCTGAAAAAGCGGCAAAGAAGGCCGCGGATCAGGTCAAGCGATTTATAAAAGAGAATGAAGAGGTGCCGCTCCAAGACGTTTCATACACACTGCAAGAGGGCCGCAGGCATTTTCAGTATCGTCAGGCGTTTACGGCTGGCCCTTTAGGGATAACAAGCGATATGGCAAGTACTTCAAAAGCGCTGGAGAAGCCGGCCGTTGTCTTTATGTTTTCCGGCCAAGGCTCTCAATACGTCAATATGGGGAAACAATTGTATGAACAAGAACCCATATTCCAGGAGGAGCTGCACCGCTGTTTTGACATTCTGCAAGCTGAGGAAGGACTCAATATTAGAAGCATTATGTTTCCGAATAATGAGGCAGAAAGCGAGGAAGCTGAACAGCTTATCCATGAAACCTCGTATACGCAGCCTATTTTATTTTCTTTTGAATATGCGCTGGCGTCCTTCTTAATCAAAAAGGGGTTAAAACCGCAATACATGATTGGCCACAGCATAGGGGAATTAACGGCAGCCTGTCTGTCAGGCATTTGTTCATTGGAAGACGCTCTTCATATGGTTGTGATGAGAGGCCGATTGATGCAGGAAATGCCGGAGGGAGAAATGTTGAGCGTCAGACTGCCCGGCGTAGAGACAGAAATGGAATTGACAGAAGGGGTTGAGCTATCGGCTTCAAACAGCTCTGATTTATCGGTTGTATCAGGCCTTATGGAGCCAATCAATACTTTTGCCGCGCGCCTTCAGTCGAAAGGAGTGGCCATTCAGCACTTAAAAACGTCCCATGCGTTTCATTCAAGCATGATGAAGCCGGCAGCATCTCGTTTTGCTGATATTCTGCAAGAGATAGAATTCCAAGCACCAGACCTTCCGTTTATTTCAAATGTGACAGGCGATTGGATACAAGCAGAGCAGGCCGCAGATCCGAAATACTGGGCTTCGCAAATCACGGAAAAGGTTGATTTTCATTCAGGGCTGAGCACGCTTTTACAAATGAGTAATGTTGTATTTGTTGAGATCGGGCCAGGGAACACGTTGACGCAGTTTGTGAGAAAACATGACGGTTTTATGGCGGAGCAACATGCTGCGGTTAATATCATCAGGCATCCAAAGGAAGTATCGTCTGATCGTGTCTATCTGTTAAACCGCATCGGCAGGCTTTGGACGCATGGTGTAAACATGAACTGGGAGCACTTTCGCCAGGGGGGCTCATATGAAAGGGTCCCGCTTCCGACTTATCCTTTTGAGCATCAAGTATTTCCCGATCCGCAACCAGCTCAGGGCGGCATGGAAGAAAAGATCAAAAACGAATTGAAATTAAACATTGCCTCCAGTGAAGAACAGCTTCCTTTTGATAAGTGGTTTTCCGTCCCGCATTGGGAACGAATGGAACCAGCTAATGAGACATTCACTCATCAAGGAAAAAGGATACTTGTCTTTGAAGAAAACAATAATGTCAGCCAATATCTCCTAAAGCAGCAAGCGGAAGCCGTGTCTGTCCTCCCGGGTGATTGCTTTGCGGAAATGGATAAAAACACGTTTACGGTAAACCATCGGGATACGGCCCACTTCCGGAAGCTGCTGGATGAACTGAATGCAAGGGGGTTTATACCTGATGAAATCATCTGGATGCGGCTGCAAGACTGTGATTGTCGTGATGGAGATCTTGCAGAGCGCACAATAGCCGGTTATCTTCCCCTCCTTGATCTTGTCCGTTTACTTGGAACAGAGAGCAACAAAAGATTCAGCATGACCGTAGTGACCAATCAGGCTCACGATGTGACGGGAATGGAGGAGCTTCAGCCTCATCAGGCTGCGCTGACCGGAGTCTGTTTGACCATTCCGCAAGAGTATCAGCAGATCAGCTGTAAAGCTGTTGATCTTTGTCCGGATCCGCGGCACGGTCAATCAAACTGGCCTGAAATGATTTCTTATGAACTTAAAAAAGAGGATGATCAGCCTATTGTGGCTTATCGCGGAAACAGCAGATGGATTCGGCAGGCGAAGCAGCCGGGCAAGCAAGATGAGATTGATATGGCCGGCAATCTCAGGCATAAAGGAGTTTATATCATTACAGGCGGCCTTGGCGGGATTGGATTATCTCTTGCATCTCATTTAGCTGAAACAGTTCAAGCAAAGCTTGTGCTGCTAAGCCGGACAGGACTGCCCGATAAACTAATAGCAAATGACGATGCAATCAAAAAACTCAAAGCTGTTGAAGAGCTTGAGAAGGCTGGAGCCGAGGTGCTGGTATTACAGGCGGATATTTCAGATGAGGCAGAGCTTCAAAAAGCCTTGCAAACGGCAGAATCTCGTTTTGGACAAGCCATTCATGGCGTTATTCATGCAGCGGGCATTCCTGATGGCAAAGTGATTCACGCAAGGACACTAGACGATGAAAGGCAGATGGCGAAAGCCAAAATAACAGGAACCGCTCTGTTAAGAAAAGCGCTTAAAAACAAACAGCCGGACTTCTTCTTCATTTGTTCCTCTCTTGTTTCATTTTTAGGAGCGGGGGGCCAAGTCGGCTACGCTGCATCAAACGCATTCTTGGACAGCTATGCTCACGCATGCCGAAAAGAAGGCGAAAACATGGTGTCGGTTAACTGGGACCGTTGGGAACAAGTAGGGATGGCATATGAATCAGAAACGGCAGCCATTCTTTCGAAGATAGCGGACAAGGGAGAGCAACAAGGAATCCTGCCGGCTCAAGGTGCGAAAGCATTTATGAGAGCTTTGCAGCTGCGCTACCCGCAAGTCCTGATTTCGCTGCAGGACGTGAACAAACGAATAAAAGACAGCTATGTGAAAGAAGACAGACAAACCGCTGCGCATGTGCTGACAAAAGACCGCTTGGATACACTTGAAGAAAGGTTAATGAATATTTTTAAGGATTATTTTCATGCTGAGACAGATGTAAATATGAATTTCTTTGAATTAGGAGCCTCTTCACTTGATCTGCTTCAGGTGAGCGGGAGAATCAAAAACGAGCTCGATGTGGATATCCCGGTTGTGATGATGTATGCCCACCCAACGGTTGCAGCATTAACCGAAGCCGTCAAAGCACAGCAAAGCGGTGATGACTTACACATAAAAGGAATAGAGCCAGATCGCCAAAAAGCCATAAATGAAGGGAAAAACCGGCGAAAACAGCGAATGAGACGAAAATAGATGGGAGGCTGATTTCCATGGCTGACGAGAAACAATGGACAGAAACAGGACTGGAAATAGCGGTCGTCGGTATGGCGGGCAAGTTTCCAGGCGCGGCAAATATTGATGAGTATTGGAGCAACATTTCAAAAGGAATAGAATCGGTCACTCAATTTTCCGATGAAGAATTAAAAGAAGCCGGGGTTGATGAGAC
The DNA here is from genome assembly GCF_000259365.1 of Bacillus sp. JS. NCBI lineage: Bacteria > Bacillati > Bacillota > Bacilli > Caryophanales > Bacillaceae > Bacillus > Bacillus sp. JS. Next base: position 780,836 of record NC_017743.1, read on the forward strand.
GCTGCTTGGTCAAGAGGCATATGTAAAAGCAAAGCCGATCATTGATGACGTTTCTGACTTCGACGCGGCGTTTTTTGGCTATTCACCGAGAGAAGCTGCCTTGATGGATCCGCAAATCAGGCTTATGCATGAATGCACCTGGGAAGCGCTGGAGCATGCGGGCTGTGACGCTGAACGGTTTAACGGGCTGATCGGGCTGTATGCTGGTGCTTCCAGCAATTTGTCTTGGATGGGCCGTCATATGTCTTCTCTTCATAAGAATGAAGACGCATTTCAAATCATGCATTTAAATGATTCATCGTTTGCATCACGAATCGCTTATAAACTTAATTTGAAAGGGCCGAGTGTATCAGTTCAAACTGCTTGCTCGACTTCTCTTGTCGCGATACATATGGCGTGCCAGGGCTTAATTGGGGGAGAATGTGACCTTGCATTAGCCGGAGGTGTTACCCTGAGCCTGCCGCATATATCTGGGTACCTTTATCAGGAAGGAATGATCTATTCAGCAGATGGGCATTGCCGTCCGTTTGACGAAAAGGCGAACGGAACCATTTTTGGTGAAGGAGCCGGAGTGGTGGCGTTAAAGCGATTGAAAGACGCACAAGCTGACGGTGATGTGATTTATGCGGTCATCAAGGGCTCTGCAATTAATAATGATGGAAACAATAAGGCAGGGTATACGGCTCCCAGTGCTGAAGGCCAGGCGAATGTCATTGCCACAGCTATGGAGATGGCGGAAACGGAACCGGAAACCATTGGTTATGTTGAGGCTCACGGGACGGGAACGCCTGTTGGAGATCCGATTGAAATTGAGGCGCTGACCCGTGCTTTCAATACAGATAAAAAAGCATATTGCCGCATTGGTTCTGTCAAAGCGAATATCGGGCATTTGGACGCCGCTTCGGGGGTAGCGGGATTTATAAAAACCGTTATGATGCTCCATCATAAAATGCTGCCTCCCGCTTTTCACTATCAAAAATCGAATCCGCGCATCAAGTTTGAGAACACGCCGTTTTTTGTCAATACAGAGCTGGCTGAATGGGAATCTCAGCAAGGGCCGAGAAGAGCCGGCGTGAGCGCCTTTGGAATCGGCGGCGCGAATGCTCACGTTGTCCTTGAAGAGCCCCCATCTCATAATGATGAAATGCCAGCCGGCGGTCCTGAGCTTGTTGTTCTTTCTGCGAGAACAAGGCAGGAGCTTATCCGTTCAATGGGTCAATTGGCTGATTTTCTTCGCCGCAACCCTGAAGCACCGCTGCCAGCCATAGCCCGTACGCTACAGCTTGGCAGAAAGCAATTCCAGTACAGAATCTCCTTTGTAGCTTCACATCAAAAGGATCTGCTTGATCAGCTTTCTGATCATCGGAGTAAAAAACAAATCAGAGAATCGGCGGTTGTTCCAAGCAGCACCATGTTTGTATTTGCGGGAGACGTTCAAGAGGGCTTTGGCCGATATACGCAGCTGTACCGCACGGAAAGCCTGTTCAAAAAAGAAGTCGATGCTTGTCTTGAAAAGGTGCAAAATGCGTTTCAGCAGGATGTACTCAGCTTCTTTAAAGCATGTATTTCTGCTCCAGAAACGTACCAGGAAGAGGAAAACCTGGGATTAGTCCATTTGTTGTCGTTCATCATGGAATACGCCGCAGTCCGTTTCTTACAGCACATCGGCATAACACCAGACCGCTTTATCGGGCGGGGGTTCGGGGAGTTTACGGCGGCCTGTGCGGCAGGAATGTTTTCCTTTGAAGAAGGGGCAACAGCTGCATATAAACGTGGAGAGTTAATCAGCATGTCGCCGGCAGGAAAAATGCTCGGTGTCAGCCTGTCAGAGCCGGATATCGTTCAATACTTAGAGAAATCATTATCCCTTGCGCTGATTGATGAGCGGTATTGTGCCGTCTCCGGTTTGCCGGAGGATGTGTATCAGCTGAAGGAGCGGCTTGAACAAGAAGGGATAGCTGCTGAGTTACTTGATGGGGATATTGCGTATCAATCGGATCTGCTGGCTGACGCAGCGCAAGAATTCATGCACTTCCTTGGCACGCTGGACATGAAGTCACCAGACATTCCAGTCGTTTCATCTGTCACTGGAAAAGTGATAACAGATGACGGAGCAGCGGATGCCAGTTATTGGGCCGGCCAAATCTGCAAGCCGATACGGTTTTTTGAACACATCTCGTCTTGTTTGCGGGAGGAACCTGCTATTTGCATAGACCTGCGTTTGAATCAGGGGGCATCAGTATTTACAGAGCGCCAATCAATTGGCATGACAGGTGAACTCGGCACACAAGGACACACAGACGTTTTAAAGTTACATATATACGGAGCGTTGTGGAGTCTCGGGTCTGAGGTTGATTTCAGTATCCTGCATGAACCTCAGCTTAATAAAAGGTTAGCTCTGCCGACTTACCCTTTTACAAAGCAGCATTTCCCGTTGCCTGACAGCTTGGCACCGGCTGAACTTGAAAAAGATGAGCCTCACCAGCCGGCAGAACCACTTCGTGCAATGCCGTTATCTGCTATTGAAAAGACAGTCAGAGAAATTGTCATTAAGCATTTTGGATTCAATGAGCTTAACGATGATGCACCGTTTTTTGAACTGGGGGCTACGTCGCTTGATATCTCTCAATTAGCGGCAAAAGTAACAGATCAGTTGAATTGGAAGGTGGAACCAGTTCTGCTTTATCAATTTGCCGCAGTTCGCAGCCTGGCGAAGCATCTTCATCAACAGGTTCAAACGAAGGCCGGACAGCTGGAAATGATGCAGCATCAAAAGGTGTCGCAAAGCCGTCCGAACGGCCAGGGAACTGATATCGCGATTATCGGTATGGCAGGGCGTTTTCCTGGAGCCGGCAATTTGGATGAGTTTTGGAATAATCTCGTAAACGGCAAAGAATCTATCAGCTTCTTTACGGATGAAGAACTAAAAGCGTCAGGCATTGATGATCAGCTCTTGAAGCATCCTGATTATGTAAAAGCGAAGGGGATTATTAAGGACTCTGATATGTTTGATGCAGATTTTTTCCAATATTCCTCAAGAGAAGCGGAATTGATGGATCCGCAATTCAGGCTTTTACATGAATGTGCCTGGGAGGCCTTAGAAGATGCGGGCTGCGACCCGGAGCGGACAACAGGGAAAATCGGCGTCTACACTGGGACAAGTCCAAACCTCGAGTGGATTACACGTTTCGCAGGGAAATTGGATGGGACTGAACAGTTCAGCTCCATGCTGTTAAATGACAGAGAATTTTTCAGTACCCAGCTTGCTTATAAATTAAACCTGCACGGGCCAAGCATCACAATGCAAACAGCCTGCTCTACTTCTTTAGTCAACATTGGAGCGGCATGTCAAGCGCTGCAAAACGGAGCATGTGACGCGGCGCTTGCTGGAGGCGTAACTGTCAGCACCCCTTTAAGGTCAGGCTATGTTTATCAGGATGGCATGATTCAATCACCTGATGGGCATTGTCGTCCATTTGATGAGGACGCAGGCGGTACCGTTTTTGGCGATGGCGCGGGGATTGTCGTTTTAAAAAGATATGAGGACGCCGTTAAAGAAGGGCACTCCATTTATGCGGTCATAAAAGGGGTCGGAATGAATAATGACGGAAGCCGAAAAGTCGGTTTTACCGCTCCGAGTGTAGAAGGCCAGGCCGAAGTGTTAAAACATGCATACGAAAATGCAGGGATTGATCCGAACACCGTAGGGTATATCGAAGCTCACGGAACCGGTACAAAAATGGGCGATCCAATCGAAATGGAAGCGCTGAACCAGGTTTTTAAAAGTGACAGGCCAATGTCAATTCCAATTGGGTCAGTGAAAAGCAATGTCGGACATTTAAACAGCGCTGCCGGGATTGCCGGACTCTTTAAGGCCGTTTTATCGCTAAAACATAAAACCATTTTGCCAAGCTTGAATTACACAACACCTAATCCGCATATTCATTTTGACCAGACGCCATTTTATGTCAATACCGAAGCGACATACTGGAAGGAATCCGCTGATCCAAGGCGGGCGGGTGTCAGCTCCTTCGGAATAGGCGGCACCAATGCGCACATTGTGCTGGAAGAAGAGCGGGAATCAGGCAGAGAAGCTGACGAGAGTCAGCGGCATTTGCTAGTTCTGTCAGCAAAAACAGACACAGCCTTAGAGCGGATGACAATTCGATTGAAGGAGTTTCTTCGAACGCATCCGAACGTTCCGTTAGAGGATGTGGCATACACCTTACAAGTCGGCAGAAAACAATTTTCATACCGAAAATCGGTCGTGCTGTCAAAATCAACGGAATGGGAAAGCGGTGCAGAGCTCACAGCCTATCAAAAACACAGCGGGCGCCCGACTGCTTTTATGTTCTCAGGGCAAGGCTCTCAGTATATCGATATGATGAAAGATTTATATGAAGCTGAACCGGTATTTCAGAGTGAAGCGGACCGCTGTTTTGCCTTCGTGCAGAGGTCACATCAAATTGATTTGAAGGCGATCGTCTTCCCCGAATCAAATGATGGGGCGAAGCTGACAGAGACCGCTGTTGTACAGCCGCTGCTGTTCATCTTTGAATACGCGCTCGCAAAGCTGCTGCAAAGTGCAGGCATCTCACCAGATTACATGATTGGGCACAGCATTGGTGAATACACTGCTGCATGCCTGTCAGGCGTGTTTTCATTAGAGGCGGCTTTAACGCTCGTAATGGAGCGGGGAAGGCTGATGCAGCAGCTGGAATCTGGGGCAATGATCAGTGTTCAGCTATCAGAGAAAGAGCTGGAGCCGCTGCTTACGGACAGTTTGTCACTTGCGGCTGTTAATGCTCATGACTTATGCGTAGTATCCGGAAAAAGCGAAGACATTGAGACGTTTGCGGTTCTCCTTGAAGAAAAGGGCATTGCAGGCCGCCGGCTGCATACTTCTCACGCCTTTCATTCTTATATGATGGAGCCCATTCTTGAGGATTTTGCCGCGATTGTAAAGCAACAGGATATGAACACCCCTCGGATTCCATTTGTTTCGAATGTAACGGGAACATGGATAACACCGGAACAAGCAGCAGACCCGGCTTATTGGTCTCAGCACTTAAGAGGCACAGTCCGCTTCCATGAAGGATTGGAACAGATTTTGAGTGATGACAACGTTCTGTTAATAGAAGTCGGGCCGGGCAGCACATTAAGCACATTTGCCAGAAGGCATAAGAAGAGATCTAGCCAGCATGATATTGTCAACCTCGTCAGACATGTTCAGGAACCAGCGCATGATCATTCCTATTTCTTAAAGAAATTAGGCCAGCTTTGGGTCTGCGGATGTGAAATTGACTGGAGGCAGTATGGCGGTGGTAAGCCTAAGCGTCTGATATCGCTTCCGCCTTATCCTTTTGAGAAAAAACGCTATTGGATAGAAGCGGCTGACAATGCGGCTGCTTTCACCGCAGTTGATGCATGGAATAAAAAGAAACCGATGGATCAATGGTTCTATCTGCCGTCATGGGAAAGGAAAATCAAGTCCGCTGACAGCCGAAAGAAAGAGCAGCCAGCTGAAAGCGGAAAAACACTTGTTTTCCATGAAGGAACAGCCTTTGGAGATCGGCTTGTGCAAGCGATGCGCCGTCAAGGACATGAGACCGTAATTGTCACGAGAGACCGGCAATTCAAAAAAATAAACAGCGGATTGTATGTCATTAATCCATCTGATGGCACACATTATGAGCGTTTATTTTCTTCGCTTGCTTCTGACGGGCTTCTTCCAAACTGTGTGATGCATCTGTGGAGCGTTTCGGAGCAAGAGGAATCCTATAAAACGTTCAGCACGTACAGTGAAAACGGCTATTATAGTTTGATTTTTACTGCACAGGCGGCATCTAATCAAAAACAAATGAACGAATGTAACATGTTTGTGCTGACAAGCGGGATTCATGAGGTGACTGGAGAAGAACAAATCAATCCTGAAAAATCGACCATTTTGGGGCCGTTGAAAGTCATCCCGCAGGAATATAACCATTTGAAATGCTGGAACATCGACATTCCTCCTTTACCGGATACATTGACATGGAAAGAAGAGGAGTTGATTGACCAAATCATGATGGAAACTGATGCTGCGGGTGAGGATCAAATAATCTCATACCGAAACCGCCGCCGATGGGTGCAGATGTATCAGCCTGTTCAGTTAAATAAAGCGTCCGGCTTGCCGAATATGATCCGCCCGAAAGGTGTTTATCTTATTACGGGAGGGCTTGGCGGAATTGGATTTGTGTTATCAAAGCTGCTTGCACAAGAAGGAAACGTCCGTCTGATTCTGACAGGAAGAAGTGAACTTCCGCAGCGCAGCCAGTGGGAAAGCTGGTGCGAGAAGCATGAGGACGATGATCCGACTTCGGTGAAAATCCTGAAAATAAAAGAATTGGAACGGTTAGGCGCAAAGGTGACAGCTCTTCAGGCAGATGCGGGAAGCCTGTCGGATATGCAGGCTGTTATGAGAAAAATTCATACTGAGTTTGGAGAGCTAAACGGTGTCTTTCACGCTGCCGGACTTCCAGGGAGCTCGTCTTTCAGGGCGATTACAGATATACCTGTAACGATTGAAGGCGGAGAAGACCAGTTCCAGTCTAAAGTCAGAGGATTGAAAGTGCTTGAATCTCTATTAGAAAACGAAAATATAGATTTTTGTTTCTTATTTTCATCGATTAGTGCTTTGCTCGGAGGTCTCGGTTTCTCAGCGTACTCCGCAGCGAATATTTATATGGATGCTTTTGCGGCGAGGGTGAATCAGCGCAGCAAGACGCCTTGGGTTTGCGTGAATTGGGATGCATGGAACTTCTGGGGCCAGCTTGAATCCACTATCGGAGAATCTATTGCTGAACTTGCCATTTTGCCTGAAGAAGGAGCAGCTCTTTTTCAATATGTGCTGTCAGATATCAACAATCGCCATTTATTAGTTTCAACGGGTGATTTGGGACACAGAATGAAGCAATGGATATCCATGAATGCCGATAGCATAGCGAAAGAGGAGAAAAAGGCAGGTGCCTTACACACTAGGCCGGAATTGAATAATCCGTATGTCGCTCCCCGCAACAAAACAGAGCAGGTCATATGCGGCATTTGGCAAGATTTCATGGGTCTGGAGCAAGTCGGCATACATGATAACTTTTTTGATTTGGGAGCCAGCTCGTTAGATATTGTACAAGTGACAAACCGTTTAAATAAAGAATTGGGAACCAATGAGGCTGTGGTGACTTTATTCACATACCCATCTGTAGCTGCTTTAGCGCAATTTATCAGTCCAGATCAAGAGGAAAGTGAAGAGGAGAAGGAAGAAATGGCGGCTGTATCCAAGGGACGGAGAAAAACGCGGATACGTAATCAGCGAGATAAAAGATTGAGAGGCGGCGAATAGAATGAGTAATTCTCATTATGCGAATCATGGAGCTGAAATTGCGGTAATCGGCATGGCAGGCCGATTTCCGGGAGCAAAAAACGTGCAGGAGTTTTGGAGCAATTTAAAAAATGCGAAAGAAACGATTTCTTTTTTCACTGATGAGGAGCTGAGAGAAGAGGGCGTTAATGAAGAGCTGCTGAATGATCCGCGATTTGTCAAAGCAAAAGGAATTGTGGAGGATGTAGATCTGTTTGATGCCGGCTTCTTTGATTATACGCCGAAGGAAGCTGCCATGATGGATCCGCAGTTCCGTATCTTTCATGAATGCGTGTGGACTGCCTTGGAAGATGCCGGCTACGATCCTTTCACTTACAAAGGGCAGATCGGCCTTTATACCGGAGCGGGCCTCAATGCAGAATGGGTGCTGAGGGCTCTTCAGGGAGCAAAGACCGGAGAAGACTCAAAGACGCTGGAAACAGCGGTTTTGAATATGAGAGATTACATGGCAACACTTATTTCTTATAAGCTTAACCTGAAAGGGCCGAGCATGATGGTGCAGACCGCTTGCTCAACCTCGATGGTCTCTATTCACCTTGCTGCTCAGGCTTTGTTAAATGGGGACTGCCATATGGCGGTTGCAGGCGGAGTCTCTATCCGCCTCCCGCAAAAGTCCGGGTATCTCTACCAAGAAGGTATGATCCATTCTCCGGACGGACATTGCCGCGTCTTTGATGATGAGGCGGCAGGCACAGTATTTGGAGACGGAGCGGGAGCGGTCATTTTGAAAACGCTAGAAGATGCTGAAGCAGACGGAGACCATATTTATGCTGTCATAAAAGGTACTGCAATCAATAATGACGGCAGCAGAAAGGTTGGATATACAGCGCCGAGCACCAAAGGCCAGGTAACCGCGATCAAAACAGCCCTGCACATGGCCGAGGTGGAGCCTGAAACCATTACCTATGTCGAGGCTCACGGAACAGGGACGACACTCGGTGATCCGATAGAAATTGAAGCATTAAAACAAGCTTACCAAACAGACCGTCGCGGCTACTGCAGAATTGGTTCTGTCAAATCCAACATCGGTCATTTAAATGATGCGTCTGGTGTAGCTGGATTTATGAAAGCAGTTCTAAGCTTAAAGCATAAAGTGATTCCGCCGACTCTGAATTTCGAAAAGCCAAACGCCAAAATCGATTTTGAGCAATCACCATTTGTCGTCAATACGGAACTCACCCCTTGGGAAGAAAGTGAATTTCCGCGCAGAGCGGGCGTTAGCTCATTTGGCATTGGGGGAACAAATGCCCATGTCATATTAGAGGAAGCGCCGGCGCAGCACAAGGCAGCGGAAAGACATGACGCTGAACTCTTATTGCTGTCAGCCAAAACACCGGCCGCTTTAAACAGCATGACAGAACGGCTGTCAAACTATTTTGTGCAAAATCCGCAGACCGATTTTGCAGCCGCGGCATATACCCTCAAAGCAGGGCGCCATTCATTTCCATATAAAAAAGCGATTGTGGCAGCGGATGTGCCTGAGTTTCTTCAGGCTATTCATGAAAATGACTATGAATCTGTTAAAACCGGCAGTTCTCAATCTGCAAGCCGGCCCGTTGTCTTTCTTTTTCCGGGACAGGGGGCGCAGTATGTTGATATGGCTAAAGGGCTTTACGATACTGTACCGATTTTCAAGAAGGAGCTCGACGCCTGTTTTGACATATTAAAAAATCATATGGACATAGATCCGCGCACGGTGGTTTTCTCTGACAATCAAAAGCATGACGCGAATCTGATTAACCAAACTGAATATACACAGCCCCTTTTGTTCTGCATCGAATATGCACTTGCAAAAATGCTGATCCACTGGGGAATTAAGCCGAAAGCAATGGCGGGACACAGCATCGGTGAGTATACGGCTGCAGCCATTTCAGGTGTGCTCTCATTGGAAGATGCTCTTGACATCGTCAGCTATCGAGGGGCAGCGCTCCAAAATCTGCCGCCCGGTTCTATGCTTAGCATTTCCTTAAGCGAAGCAGACATCAAACCGTATATAGACGGAACCATTTCAATCGCTGCCGTGAATGCATCGGATTCATGTGTTGTATCGGGAGAATCAAGTGCGATTGATGCATTGGAAAGGAAGCTGAACGCCGAAGGGCACAGCTGCAGAAAGCTTCATACATCACATGCCTTCCATTCGTATATGATGGAACCGGTTTTAGAAAGCATGAAACATAAGCTCTCAGCCTATCAATTTAAAAAACAAAAGATCCCGTTTGTCTCAAATGTAACCGGAGACTGGATCACTGACGAGGAAGCTAAAGACCCGGCATATTGGGCTGATCATTTGCGGGGAACCGTCAGATTTATGAACTGCGCAAAACGCTTAAAAGAAGAACTGGATCCAATTTTTATAGAGGTCGGCCCTGGAAATGCGCTGCGTTCGTTTGTCAGCAAATTGTATCAGGCTGAGGGCAAGCAGCATATTGCAATCCAGCTGATGAGGCATCCAAAGGAGACGGCTTCTGATTACCGTTATTTGCTGAGCAGGCTGGGTGATATGTGGCTTCACGGGGTGCCGGTCGATTGGACAGCCTTTTATGACCAGGACCAATGCCAGCTTATTCCGCTTCCAACATATCCTTTTGAAAGAGAAAGATACTGGATTGGCCGGACAAATGAACAGCAGGGAACACCGGCGGCAGAACATTTTCAGCTTTTAGTGCCTGAGCAAGCAAATGACGGGCAGACAGCTGATGCAGAAGCAGATATTCAATTTAATGAGACAGAGACGGTCTTGGCTGCTATGTGGAAAGACATTCTCGGAGTCAAACATGTCACATTAGATACCCATTTCTTTGAAGCAGGCGGGCATTCATTAAACGCCACTGGTCTGATTTCCCGCATTCATAAGGAATTTGGAGCGGAGCTGACGTTAAGCGATGTATTCCAGCACCCGACAATCCGTGCGCTTGCCGCGCTTATTGATCGCTCTGACCGACAACAATATACATCCATCCTGCCTTCAGAGAAAAAAGACGTATACAGGCTGTCAGCTGCACAGCGGAGAACGTATTTGATTCATCAAAGAATCGGGCAAGTCACCACATATAACATGCCGATGGCTCTTTTATGCTTCGGGAAAATTGATGCCGTCCGCTTCGAGGACACATTCAAAAAGCTGATTGAAAGGCATGAAACACTGCGTACAACGTTTGAAATTAAGGATGGAGAACCTGTGCAGCGAATCCATCAAAACTTTGAATTTTCGATTGAACAAACCGAAGCGAAAATGGATGGGCTTGATGACGAAATCAGTTCATTTATACGGCCGTTTGATCTTAAGGTTTCTCCATTAATTCGGGTGAAATTCGTCAAAATCGAAGAAGAAAAACATGCGTTGCTTGTTGATATGCATAATATTGTGGCGGACGGCGCCTCAATGAATATTTTTATAAAAGAATTCACCCAATTATATAGAGGGGAACAGCTCCCCGAAAACATCATTCAGTATAAAGATTATGCGGAGTGGCAGCAGACATTTTTTAATAGTGATATGTTTAAACGCCAAAAAGAGTATTGGCTGAAGCAGCTTGAGGGTGAAGTGCCTGTGCTGAATATGCCTCTTGATTACGAACGAAAAGAACAAAGCTTTTTAGGCAGGGCGATCAAGTTTACAATCCCGCCGCACGTTTTAGAAAAGCTTGAGAAAATCGGAGAGGCGCAGCAGCTGACAAACAATGTCATGCTGTTTCAGCTCTATGCCATGCTTTTGTCCAGTTATACAAAACAGCAGGAGCTGATGATTGGGTCATTGGTGGCAGGCCGGCGTCATGCGGATATTGAGAATACGATCGGTATGTTTACAAACTTTTTGCCGATCAAAATTCATTTGAATCCTGAAGAGTCGTTTGTCGGCAACCTTCAGCACACAAAACAAACTCTGCTTGAAGCTTATGACCATCAGGATTATCCATACGATCAAATGGCAGAAGCGCTGCAGCCGGTGATCAAGCCGAACCGCAACCCTTTCTTTGACACCATGCTGATCTATCATAATGAGTATGACCCGAATATAAAAATAGAGGCTGGCGGATTAACATTTGAAACATACGAATTCGCAAAGGGCATTTCAAAGCTTGATATGAAAATGGACGTCGTGAAGGAAGTGACAGGAGAGCTTAAATGTGTGCTTCAATACAACCGGTCGCTTTTCACTCATGAATCCATGCAGGCATTTGTTTCTCATTTTATCTCTCTTGCTGAAAAAGCTGCAGAAGAGCCTGAAAAATGCATTAAGGACATTCCGGTGCTGAGCCAAAAAGAGCAGGAAGAGGCCGAGCGGAAACGGGAGAGAGAGTCAAACCGAGTCATCTCGTGCCCATTAACCATTTGTTCCAATTTTACAGCTGATCCGATTGTGCCTTACCTAAAATGGTGGGGCGAACAGTTTGATATCAATTTAGATATAAAGCTGTCTCCTTACGGCCAGGTGTTTCAAGAATTGCTTAATGAAGAAAGCTTGCTGTCAAGGCAAAAAAACGGTGCCAACTTGCTGTTGATTCGCCTTGAGGATATGGCGGGGGGTGCGGGTCTTTCTTTGGAAGAAAGAATAGCTCACGTTCAATATAATTCAGATGAACTGCTCGCCATCATGAAACAAAAGAAAAAGGAAGTGCCTTATTTCATTGGATTGCTGCCGCTGGAAAATGTGAAAGAGCAGGAGCTCCGGGACATCCTTGTGCAATGCCAGCAGAATTGGATCGCGCAGCTTGCTAAAGAAACGGATGTACATTTGATTGATCTTCGCCAGCTGCATCAAACATACCAGCTTGATGCCATATTTGACCCGCACAGTGAAAGAGCGGCAAGAATACCGTTTACTGAAGAATTTTACGCGGCGATGGGAACACGGGTGGCGCGTGAGTTGACGGCATGGCTCAAACCGCCATTTAAAGCGGCCGCCATCGATTGTGACGGCACTTTGTGGAGCGGTACCGTGTCTGAAGATGGGGCGGAAGGAGTCATTATTACTCCTGCCCATCGAGCGCTGCAGCAATTTTTAAAGAAAAAACAAGAAGAGGGTCTGCTCCTTGTGCTTTCAAGCAGGAATAATGAAGAAGACGTCTGGAATGTGTTTGAACGTCATCCAGATATGATTTTAAAGAAAGAGGACTTTGTTCTGTCACGCATTAATTGGGATGAGAAAGCCAGAAACATGAAAGAAATGGCCGACGAGTTGAACATTTCAATGGACCGGTTCATATTCTTAGATGATGATCCGGCTCAATGCCTTGAAATGAACGAACGCCTGCCAGAGGTTCTGACCTTGCTTCTGCCGTCAGATATAGATTCTATTCCAATGTTCTTAGAACATGTCTGGGCATTTGACAGGTTCAGGGTGACAGAAGCTGATCAAAAGCGCACGGAACGATACTTGGCAGCACAAGAAAGAAAAATAGATTTGAATACGTCCCGTTCTCTTGAAGAGTTTCTTTCCGGTTTACACCTGCGTATAGCCTTGACTGAGATGACAGAAGAGCATTTGCCGCGAGTTGCTCAAATGAGTGCGAGAATTAATCAGTTCAATATGAATCCGTCAGTCTATCGTGAGGAGCAGCTTGCCCAGCGGCTCAATACGGACGGCCATATCGGCTGGGTCGTTGAAGCGGCGGACAGATTCAGTGATGAAGGCATCGTCGGTGCAATCATGGGAATCCAAAAAGAAGATTCATTAAAGATAGATACTTTTCTGCTCAGCTGCCGCGCACTAGGCAAAGGAATTGAACATAAGGTGCTATCCGGCCTTGCTTCATATGCAAGGGATAAACAGCTTGCGACGTTGTCGTTGAAGTATAAAAAATCAGGGAAAAACCGGGCTTTTTCTGAGTTTTTGGCTGAGCATCGTTTTATGGAAGAGGCTGACCCGTTAAATACGGTTTATCACATATCCGTCAATGAGGTAGAGGATCAAAGCGGCCATATCGAATGGGTGTCCTCGTTAGAGCCAGCGCCTCGCAAAAAGGCGAAAGCGATTGCCGATGGCGTATTGCAATCCGCTTTAATGGAAAACACAAACGCTCATTGGGAAGTGCTGCATGCTGAGAAATCCTTGCATTCTCCATATTTAATAGCCTTAGATACCAATCAGCCGGAGCATTTGCGTGCTCTGTTAGTAAAGGAACATTTAGGAGCTGAAACAGAAGATAGCGGACCGGAGACAGAACAGCAAAAAATCCTCTCGGATATCTGGAAGCAAATTCTCCACTTGGATTTTGTAGGAATTGACAACGATTTCTTTGATTTGGGAGGAAATTCGCTGCTCGCTGTCAAAATGGAAGTAGAGATGGAAAAGAAAGGCTGGTATGTTGATGATTTGAATCTTGCGAAAAAACACACGATAAGGGAATTATCTAAATATATGAAGAGGGAGAATCAGCATGCATAAAGACATTAAAGCAATTTTTGATGAAGAAAAGGTTTTGGCAGAAGCTGCCGTTATATATGGATTTAGTAGAGATCAAGTGCAGTTTTTAGCGGATGCGGAAAACTATGTGTATGAGTTTGCTAAAGACAATGAATCCTATATTTTAAAGATTACACACACGATTCGCCGGTCGCCGGATTATATTATGGGAGAGATGGAATGGCTCCATCATCTTGCTGAAGGCGGTCTTTCAGTGGCCAAACCAATCCCGTCGTTAAACGGTAAGGATGTTGAGGAAGTGCCGGACGGAAAGGGCGGAGCATTTTTATTGAGAGTGTATGAAAAGGCGCCGGGCCATAAAGTAGACGAATCTGATTGGAACGAAACCCTATTTTTCGAGCTTGGCAGATACACAGGGAAGATGCACAGCCTGACAAAAAGCTATAAACTGAGCAATCCTACATTTAAGAGACAGGAGTGGGATGAAGAAGAGCAGTTGAAGCTCAGAAAATATGTTCCTGAAGATCAGACAAAGGTTTTTCAGCAGGCGGACGATTTAATGAATGAGTTGCGGCAGCTGCCAAAAAACCGTGACAGCTACGGCCTTGTTCACGCAGATCTTCATCATGGTAATTTTAACTGGGATCATGGGAAGATCACTACATTTGATTTTGATGATATCGGATACAACTGGTTTGTGAATGATATCAGCATTCTTCTCTACAATGTACTATGGTATCCGGTTGTTCCTTATGAAAATAAAGCAGCCTTTACAGAAGAATTCATGACGCATTTTATGAAAGGGTACAGGGAGGAAAATGAAATTGACGCCGAATGGCTCAAGAAAATTCCAGATTTCCTTCGCCTGCGCCATATGCTGATTTATGGATTGCTCCATCAAATGTTTGATCTGGATCAAATAGGAGAAGAAGAAAAAGAAATGCTGAAAGGATTCAGAAACGATATCGAAAATCAAACGCCGATAACCGAATTTGACTTTTCGAAGTTAGCTTAAGAAAATTGCGCCGGTCCCTTTTGGGACGGCGCTCCTTAATCAAAAAACGCCGGCAGTGAGCCGGCGTTTTTTATTTTTGTTCAAAAATAGCAAAAATGTTTTTTGCCTGCTGCGTATTGTCGATAAGCCCCTTCCATTTTTCCTTTCCCGGACCGTAAGCATAAACCGGTACGTCTTCCCCGGTGTGGGCTAATGTCGTCCAGCCGGAAAAAGACCGTTTATCAAAAATCAATTGAATGCTTTTTTGGATCTCAGCTGTATTCGATTGTGAGGCTGCATTTTTAACCTGATTTATCTCGTTTTCCGTCAGCTTCATATCAACATAAGTGCTGAGCACCTTTTCGGCATCTTGGCCTTCAGCGATCTTTTCTGCCATATAGCCCGGCGTTTTTTTAGCGGCGATGATTGGGGAAGGGTCCCATTTATAGCCGGTCTCGCGAGTCATTCCCTCTGCGCCGTAAGAGAACCCGCCTGTAGAGTGATCAGCTGTAATAATAACCAGCGTTTCTTGATCTTTTTTCGCAAAATCCAGAGCAGCTTGAACGCCTTTCTCGAAATCTTCCATTTCGCTCAAAGCGCCCACCACGTCATTTTCATGGGCTGCATTGTCAATATTGCTTCCTTCCAGAAGCATAAAAAAACCGTTTTCGTTCTTCTGTAACTGGGTGAGTGCCGCTTCCGTCATGTCTTTTAGAGAGGGTGTGCTGTTCTCTCTGTCAATCGCTTTATCTAATTCAACTTCTCCAAACAGTCCGAGCAGTTTTTCGTGCTGATTTTTTTTTAGGTCTTGCTTCGTGGTCACATAATGATAGCCGTCTTTTCGGAACTCTTCAGCAAGATTTCGGTCATTGCGAATGAAATATTTCGCTCCGCCTCCAAGTAAAACATCAACCTTATGAGATCCATTAATACGTTCATCATAGTATTGGTCAGCAATTTCAGTGTAGTTTTTCCGTGAGACGTTATGTACGCCGAAAGCAGCGGGAGTGGCATCGGTTAAGTCCGAAGTCACGACGATGCCGACGGATTTCTTTTTCTCTTTTGCAGCTTCTGTTACGCTTTTGAGCCGCTGATGATTGTTGTCTACAGCAATGGCGTCATTATATGTTTTCGTTCCGGTTGCCATGGCAGTTGCAGCCGCCGAGGAATCAGTGATATTGTCTCTGGGATCGTTAGGTTTCGTCATCTGCATTCCTGTTAAATAAGAGTCCCATGCTGTTTGAACGGGAGTGTTCAGTTTTTCGCTTTTTAATGTCCTATAGCTGTTAATCATCGGCATACCCATTCCGTCTCCGATGATTAGGATAATATTTTTAGGATTTTTGCTGCTGCTCTTGGATGATTGAGAATGAGGAGGGGATATGAATTCAGTTATGGCAAAAATACTTAAGAAAGCAGTCAAAATGAGGGTGACAGTTACTGTAAACCGTGATTTGGTAATGAGGAACATCTCCTTTTATTATATTTATTTACTAATATGTATTTTATTTGAAAATAATAGAGACTTCAATGTTTTTTTCGATGACAGCAAAAAGCCAATGGGATTCCGCCCCATTGGCTTTTATAATGTATCACACTTCACGCCGACTACGCCTTCAATGGCTTTAATGTCATAGTAGACATCGGTCGTGTATCTGTTTTTATGGACGCGGACCTTCACTTCCATAATTGGAAAATCCTTTTCGCCCAGGTCGTCGATCCGGACGGAGTGTGTTTTGATATCTTTTCTTTTCATTTCTTTTAAAATCTCTGTCATTTTGTCCTTATCAGAAAGTGACATTCTGATGCGGATGTCTTTTTCCTGCAGGCGGTCGGGACCGATTTTTCTGACCGCCCATGGAAGAAATTCCACGCTGATCAGGATGAACAGAAGACTGGCAAACGCTTCTTTATAAAATCCGGCTCCCGTTGCCAGCCCGAGTCCCGCTGCACCCCAGATCATGGCCGATGTCGTCAGGCCGGAAATGACATCATTGCTTTTTCGCAGGATGACACCGGCTCCGATAAATCCGACGCCGGAGATGATTTGTGCCGGCAGACGCAGCGGATCCATCATGATGCGGTAGTATTTAGGGAAATGATATGCCGCATTAATACTGACGATCGTCAGCATGCATGAGCTGACGGCGATGACGATACAGGTTTTTAATCCGAGCGGCTTATTTTTTAATTCGCGTTCAAGCCCGATGACCATGCCAATCAATGTGGCAATGCCCAATTTTAATAAAATATCAGGATCAATATACCAGCTCAACAGCAAACTTCCCCCTTTTCTAAGGTGTTTTTAAATAAATATGATTTTCTCACAGTATTTATAGCAAAACAAGAGCACAAAAGCCACCAAGCTGCGCTTGATGGCTTATTGTTTACTTTTTGCGTTTTAACAGCTTTTCCATGACACCGAATAATCGGTAAGAGGCTTTTGCAGGACGTTTTGTGATCAAGCTTCCAATAATACCCGCAATCATACTCAAGAAAAATCCTGGAATCATTTCATAGATGCCTGTAGAGTCAGCTAAACCAGTTGTAATCCAAATTAATACTGTCGCAGCCCCAACAACCATGGCTGAAAGGGCGCCCCATTCAGTCATCCGTTTCCAATACAGGCTCAGCAGAATGGCAGGCCCAAAAGCAGAACCGAATCCGGCCCATGCATAACCAACCAAATCAAGAATCGTGCTGCTCGGATTCAAGGACATCAGAATCGCAATGACCGCGATAATCAATACTGACAGCCGGCCGGCCAAGACCAATTCTTTATCTGATGCTTCACGTCTGAAAAATGTCCGGTATAAGTCTTCTGTCATTGCGCTCGCTGTTACCAAGAGCTGAGAAGAGATCGAACTCATAATGGCTGCTAAAATAGCAGACAGCAAAAATCCAGTAATCAATGGATGAAACAATATTTTAGAAAAAATAATGAAAATCGTTTCAGGATCACTTACAGCAACTCCGAATTTATGGGCGTAAGCCACACCGACTAAACCCGTTACGGTTGAACCAAGAATGGAGATAATCATCCAGCTCATACCGATTCTGCGCGCAGGTTTTAAATCCTTGATATGCTTAATCGCCATAAAACGGACGATGATATGAGGCTGACCATAGTAGCCTAAGCCCCAAGCCAAATAAGAAATAATGCTAATGACGCTCGCGCCTTTAAAAATATCCAATAGCTTTGGGTTTACAGCTGTAATCTCATGTAAAGCAGGAGAAACGCCGCCCAGCTGGGTAAAAGCAACGATCGGCACAAGCACTAGTGCTGCAAACATGATCGCACCCTGTACAAAGTCAGTCAGACTGACAGCAAGGAAACCGCCAAACAGTGTATATAACACGACAACGCCTGCAGTCAGCAGGAGTCCAAGTGTATAATCGGCTCCAAAAGCAGATTCAAATAATCTTCCGCCTGATACCATACCTGAAGAAGTATACAGTGTGAAAAAGATCATAATGATTAAAGCTGATACAATTTTCAGCACTGACGAAGAATGCTGGAATCGTTTATCAAAAAAATCGGGAATCGTAATCGCGTCATCCGCCGCTTCCGTATACGCTCTAAGACGTGGAGCCAAAAGAAGATAGTTCGAATACGCGCCGATTGTCAAACCGAGTGCTAGCCATAGTGTCGACAAGCCTGTCGCAAACATTGCCCCTGGAATTCCCATCAGCATCCATCCACTCATATCCGCCGCTCCGGCAGACAAAGCTGTGACAAACGGTCCGAGGCCTCTTCCTCCAAGCATGTAATCGTTGATATCAGTTGTTTTCTTAAACGAGTACCAGCCGATTAACAGCATGGCAGTAAAGTAAATTCCTAAAGATATAATAATTTCAATACTCACGATTTACCCTCTCTTCATTTCTAATAATGTTGCATCACCTCTCAAATTGATGGTGCCAGTTAAGCAGCCTGGCGTAAGTGCGAAACAAAAGAAATTCTTTTAGGAGTGCACTTGGTAACTTAACCTAACAAAGTATTCCCGGCCATTCAAGCAATGAAACCTTGCTCATGAGCGGGAAATACCGCCGCAAACCTAGAAGGGAATAAAGAATAAAACGCTTTCAAAAAATAATAAAAGTAAAAATATTCAGAAAAATATTTCGTTTCTCCTTCGTCTCATTTTAGTATAAAATATATAGGGTATTGTTTCGAAAACACAGGCTTGTCTTAAGGCGTTTTGTTGCTTTAAAGGGCTTGTTTTTGATATGATCAGTATTATATGACTTAACGGAGAAATATGTGGAGGTGGATCATATGTCACGAATTTCAATAGAAGAAGTAAAGCACGTTGCGCACCTTGCACGACTTGCGATTACTGAAGAAGAAGCAAAGATGTTCACTGAACAGCTCGACAGCATCATTTCCTTTGCCGAGGAGCTGAATGAGGTCAACACAGACAATGTGGAGCCTACAACTCACGTGCTGAAAATGAAAAATGTCATGAGAGAAGATGAAGCGGGTAAAGGTCTTCCGGTTGAGGATGTCATGAAAAATGCGCCTGACCATAAAGACGGCTATATTCGTGTGCCATCAATTCTGGACTAAAGGAGGGACACAAGAATGTCATTGTTTGATCATAAAATCACAGAATTAAAACAGCTGATACATAAAAAAGAGATTAAGATTTCTGATCTGGTTGATGAATCTTATAAACGCATCCAAGCGGTAGATGATAAGGTACAAGCCTTTTTGGCATTAGATGAAGAAAGAGCGCGCGCATACGCGAAGGAGCTTGATGAGGCGGTTGACGGCCGTTCTGAGCATGGTCTTCTATTCGGTATGCCGATCGGCGTAAAAGATAATATCGTAACAAAAGGGCTGCGCACAACATGCTCCAGCAAAATTCTTGAAAACTTCGATCCGATCTACGACGCTACTGTCGTTCAGCGCCTTCAAGACGCTGAAGCAGTCACAATCGGAAAACTGAACATGGACGAATTCGCCATGGGATCATCTACCGAAAACTCAGCTTACAAGCTGACGAAAAACCCTTGGAACTTAGAAACAGTTCCCGGCGGTTCAAGCGGCGGTTCAGCGGCTGCGGTTGCTGCGGGAGAAGTTCCGTTTTCTCTTGGATCTGACACAGGCGGCTCCATCCGTCAGCCGGCATCTTTCTGCGGCGTAGTCGGATTAAAGCCAACATACGGACGTGTATCTCGTTACGGACTGGTCGCATTTGCGTCTTCATTAGACCAAATTGGTCCGATTACCCGTACGGTTGAGGATAACGCATTTTTACTTCAAGCGATTTCCGGTGTAGACAAAATGGACTCTACGAGTGCCAATGTGGACGTGCCTGATTTTCTTTCTTCATTAACTGGCGACATCAAAGGACTGAAAATCGCCGTTCCGAAAGAATACCTTGGTGAAGGTGTCGGCAAAGAAGCGAGAGAATCTGTCCTGGCAGCCCTAAAAGTCCTTGAAGGCCTCGGCGCTACATGGGAAGAAGTGTCTCTTCCGCACAGTAAATACGCGCTTGCGACATATTACCTGCTGTCATCTTCTGAGGCATCAGCGAACCTTGCACGCTTTGACGGCATCCGCTACGGCTACCGCACAGACAACGCGGATAACCTGATCGACCTTTACAAG
Source organism: Bacillus sp. JS (assembly GCF_000259365.1). Classification (NCBI taxonomy): domain Bacteria; kingdom Bacillati; phylum Bacillota; class Bacilli; order Caryophanales; family Bacillaceae; genus Bacillus; species Bacillus sp. JS. The sequence goes on from NC_017743.1 coordinate 801,234, forward strand.
CAAACGCGCGCTGAAGGTTTCGGTAATGAAGTCAAACGCCGCATTATGCTAGGAACGTTCGCTTTAAGCTCAGGCTACTACGATGCGTACTACAAAAAAGCGCAAAAAGTGCGTACGTTGATTAAGAAAGATTTCGAAGACGTATTTGAGAAATATGATGTCATTGTCGGACCGACTACGCCGACACCTGCGTTTAAAATCGGTGAAAACACGAAAGATCCGCTCACAATGTACGCAAACGATATCTTAACGATTCCGGTCAACCTTGCCGGCGTACCGGGAATCAGTGTGCCATGCGGATTAGCAGACGGACTTCCGCTCGGCCTGCAAATCATCGGAAAACACTTTGATGAAAGCACTGTATACCGTGTTGCCCATGCATTTGAACAAGCGACAGACCATCATAAAGCAAAACCTGAACTGTAAGGGGTGAAAAGAATTGAACTTTGAAACGGTAATCGGACTTGAAGTCCACGTTGAGTTAAAAACAAAATCAAAAATTTTCTCAAGCTCTCCAACGCCATTCGGCGCGGAGGCGAATACGCAGACAAGCGTCATTGACCTCGGATACCCGGGTGTCCTGCCTGTCCTGAACAAAGAAGCCGTTGAATTCGCAATGAAAGCCGCTATGGCGCTCAACTGTGAGATCGCAACGGATACGAAGTTTGACCGCAAAAACTATTTCTATCCTGACAACCCGAAAGCGTATCAGATTTCTCAATTTGATAAGCCGATCGGCGAAAACGGCTGGATCGAAATTGAAGTCGGCGGAAAAACAAAACGCATCGGCATCACACGTCTTCACCTTGAAGAGGATGCCGGAAAACTGACGCATACAGGCGACGGCTATTCTCTTGTTGACTTTAACCGCCAGGGAACGCCGCTTGTTGAGATCGTATCTGAGCCGGATATCCGCACGCCGGAAGAAGCGTACGCGTATCTTGAAAAGCTGAAATCCATCATCCAATATACAGGCGTTTCCGACTGTAAAATGGAAGAAGGCTCACTTCGCTGTGATGCCAATATCTCTCTTCGTCCGATCGGCCAAGAGGAATTCGGCACAAAAACAGAATTGAAAAACTTGAACTCCTTTGCGTTTGTTCAAAAAGGCCTTGAGCATGAAGAAAAACGCCAAGAGCAGGTTCTTCTTTCCGGCGGCGTCATCCAGCAGGAAACGCGCCGTTATGATGAAGCAACGAAGAAAACCATTCTCATGCGTGTCAAAGAGGGATCTGACGACTATCGTTACTTCCCAGAGCCAGACCTTGTCGAGCTATACATTGATGATGAATGGAAGGAACGCGTAAAAGCAAGCATTCCTGAGCTTCCGGACGAGCGCCGCAAGCGTTATATCGAAGAGCTTGGCTTGCCTGCATATGACGCGATGGTTCTGACGCTGACAAAAGAAATGGCTGATTTCTTCGAAGAAACCGTTCAAAAAGGCGCTGAAGCCAAACAAGCGTCTAACTGGCTGATGGGTGAAGTGTCAGCTTACCTAAACGCTGAGCAAAAAGAGCTTGCCGATGTTGCCCTGACACCTGAAGGCCTTGCCGGCATGATCAAATTGATTGAAAAAGGCACCATTTCTTCTAAGATCGCGAAGAAAGTGTTTAAAGAATTGATTGAAAAAGGCGGCGACGCTGAGAAGATTGTGAAAGAGAAAGGCCTTGTTCAGATTTCTGACGAAGGCGTGCTTCTGAAGCTTGTAACAGAAGCGCTTGACAACAATCCGCAATCAATCGAAGACTTCAAAAACGGAAAAGACCGTGCGATCGGCTTCCTGGTCGGACAGATTATGAAAGCGTCCAAAGGACAAGCCAACCCGCCGATGGTCAACAAAATTCTGCTTGAAGAAATTAAAAAACGCTAATAAAAAAGCAGCCCTTAGAGGCTGCTTTTTTATGGTTAAATGGAGATAAAGACAGAGATCAGAGCCCGAAGTTTTTCAACTTCTTCGTTATTGGTTCCGGTCAAATTGGACAGCATGCCTTTTATAATCGGCTTGCGCGGTTTAGCCTGAGCTAGTTCTTCCTCGATCACATCGAGTGACACTGTGATATCCTCGGGCAGCGTGCTGTTTTCTTTCACTTTCTGAATGTCCTCAAGCAGCTGGTCTTTCCCCGCAGGCATCGGAGTGAAAATTTCTTTTGGCACGATCGGATTGAGGTTTGAACGGCTCAGCCCCTGTACAAGATCATCCAGTCTCTCGATGATAAAGGCTGAGATTTCCTCTGCACCGATATTAAGCTCACTGTTAAATACCATCACATTCATATAGGAATGCACAATGCCTCTTGCCATGATAGACAGATCCGCGACGTACCGCTCGATTCCTTCGCCATAGGATACCAGCAAGGCGTTCCGGTACAGCTTATCCGTCTCCATGGTTACTTTGTAAAAGTATTGCTTGATTTCTTGATTTTCCGGAATGATATTTTCGGTAAGTAAAAGAACAATAAAATCTTTATGATCGCGAAAATCTTCAAATTGAGCGCCAATTTGCTTTTTTAACACTTCCTTAGGCGGCTTTCCGGCGAGATCTTCTTCTATATCTTTCATTTTGGTCATAGACATACCGATGTAATATTCACAGGCAGATAACAGCAGCGCTTCTTTCGATTTGAAGTGCAAATAAAAAGCGCCCTTTGAAATGCCGCATTCACTGGCGATTTCCTGGATCGTCGTAGCTGCGAATCCTTTTTTCGCAAATAAACGAATGCTGGCTTTTATGATTTTCTCTTTTTTTTCATTCATGACGTGCTTCCCCTTAATCCTTGAAAAATTTAGTAAAATTTTCTGGTATATGAGTTGACGTTGTTGCGTTATAACGTTTAGTATTATATAGAATGACCAGTCAGTCAATAAAAAATGTAATGGAGGATATGATGAATCACGTTATTAATTTCGTTCTGAAAAACAAATTCGCCGTATGGCTGATGACGATTATTGTAACGGCAGCCGGCTTGTATGCGGGTATGAATATGAAGCAAGAGTCTATTCCTGACGTGAACATGCCTTACTTGACGATCAGCACGACATATCCGGGTGCGACACCAAGCCAAGTGGCTGATGAAGTGACCAAACCGGTTGAACAAGCCGTTCAGAACTTGGACGGTGTCAGCGTTGTGACGTCGACGTCCTATGAAAACGCATCGTCGGTCATGATTGAATATGATTATGAGAAAGACATGGACAAAGCAAAAACAGAAGCGGCTGAAGCGTTAGAAAACGTCAGTCTGCCTGATGACGCGAAGGATCCGGAGATTTCACGCTACAGCTTGAACTCATTCCCGATTCTGACGCTGAGCGTGTCCAGTGATAAAGATAACCTGCAAGAGCTGACGAAAAAAGTGGAGGACAGCCTCGTTTCTAAGCTTGAAGGCATAGAAGGCGTTGCGTCCGTCCAAGTATCAGGCCAGCAGGTGGAAGAGGTTGAATTCTCTTTCAAAGAAGACAAACTGAAAGAATACGGCCTTGATGAAGATACTGTGAAGAAAGTGATTCAAGGTTCAGATGTGACAACTCCGCTTGGCTTGTACACATTCGGAAATGAAGAAAAATCTGTCGTCGTCAGCGGCGATATTGAAACAATTAAAGATTTGAAGAATATGAGAATTCCTACGGCATCTGCTTCAAGTGCAGGCAGCAGCGCAGCATCTCAAGCGGCGGCGCAAAGTGCACAAGCAGCTCAGAGCGCGCAAGCGGCAGCACAGGCGCAGCAAAGCGCAAGCACAGCAGTGCCGACGGTCAAGCTTTCTGACATTGCTACAATTAAAGATGTGAAAAAAGCTGAATCCGTTTCACGCACAAATGGCAAAGACAGCATCGGCATCAACATCGTTAAAGCAAACGATGCGAATACCGTAGAGGTTGCCGACAATGTCAAAGCTGAGCTGAAGAAGTTCAAAGAAGACCATAAAGGCTTCAACTACAGCGCAACTCTCGACATGGCGGAGCCGATCACACAGTCAGTTGACACGATGTTAAGCAAAGCCATCTTCGGTGCTATTTTTGCGATTGTGATTATTCTCTTATTCTTAAGAGATATCAAATCAACATTAATTTCGGTAGTTTCAATTCCATTATCATTGCTGATCGCACTCCTTGTGCTGCAGCAGCTTGATATCACACTGAATATTATGACGCTCGGCGCAATGACCGTCGCCATCGGACGTGTCGTCGATGACTCCATCGTTGTGATCGAGAACATTTACCGCCGCATGAGACTCAAGGATGAGCCGCTCCGCGGAAAAGCCTTGGTTCGTGAAGCGACGAAGGAAATGTTTAAGCCGATCATGTCATCGACGATCGTGACCATCGCGGTATTCCTGCCGCTCGCACTTGTAGGCGGACAAATCGGTGAATTGTTTATTCCATTTGCCTTAACGATTGTTTTTGCGCTTGCCGCATCACTGTTGATTTCGATCACGCTTGTGCCGATGCTCGCACACAGCCTGTTCAAAAAATCATTAACCGGTGCGCCGATGAAAGCAAAAGAACACAAATCAGGCAGACTTGCAAACATCTATAAAAAAGTATTGAACTGGGCGCTGAGCCATAAATGGATCACGTCTATCATCGCTGTTCTGATGCTCCTTGGAAGCTTGTTCCTTGTACCGTTAATCGGTGCCAGCTACCTGCCGTCCGAGGAAGAAAAAACGATGCAGCTCACATACAGCCCAGAACCGGGTGAAACGAAAAAAGAAGCCGAAAAAGAAGCTGAAAAAGCGGAAAAAATCCTGCTTGACCGCAAGCATGTCGATACGGTTCAGTATTCATTAGGCTCTGGCAGCCCGCTTGCCGGAGGAGATTCTAACGGTGCGTTATTCTATATCAAATATGAAAGCGACACGCCTGACTTTGATAAAGAAAAAGACAACGTGCTGAAGGCCATCCAAAAGCAATCTGACCGCGGAGAATGGAAGTCACAGGACTTCAGCTCTTCAGGCAATAACAACGAATTAACATACTATGTGTATGGCGATTCTGAAAACGACATTAAAGACACAGTCAAAGACATTGAAAAAATCATGAAAGATGAAAAGGATCTGAAAAACGTAAATTCAGGCCTTTCCAGCACATATGATGAGTACACATTTGTCGCTGACCAAGAAAAATTAAGCAAGCTCGGTTTAACCGCGTCTCAAATTTCTCAAGCCTTAATGTCACAAACATCACAAGAACCGCTCACAACTGTGAAAAAAGACGGCAAAGAGCTTGATGTGAACATTAAGACAGAAAAAGACGAGTATAAGAGTGTGAAAGATTTAGAGAATAAAAAGATCACTTCCGCGACTGGCCAGGAAGTCAAAATCGGCGATGTGGCAAAAGTGAAAGAAGGATCAACATCAGATACCGTGTCAAAACGTGACGGAAAAGTCTATGCGGATGTCACAGGTGAGGTTACATCTGACAACGTCACAGCCGTATCAGCTGCTGTACAAAAGAAAATCGATAAGCTAGACCATCCTGATAACGTATCGATTGACACAGGCGGTGTATCCGCGGATATCGCTGATTCCTTCACGAAGCTCGGTTTAGCGATGCTGGCAGCAATAGCGATCGTTTACCTTGTGCTCGTGATTACCTTCGGCGGAGCATTAGCGCCATTTGCGATCCTGTTCTCATTGCCGTTCACAATCATCGGTGCCCTGGTTGGACTTTACGTATCAGGTGAAACGATCAGCCTGAACGCAATGATCGGTATGCTCATGCTGATCGGTATCGTTGTGACGAATGCGATTGTCTTAATTGACCGCGTGATTCATAAGGAAGCGGAAGGCCTGTCTACGAGAGAAGCGCTTCTGGAAGCCGGCTCTACACGACTCCGTCCGATCCTGATGACAGCCATTGCGACAATCGGCGCCTTGATTCCATTAGCGCTCGGCTTCGAAGGCGGAAGCCAGGTCATTTCAAAAGGACTCGGCGTCACGGTTATTGGCGGTTTAATCAGTTCAACACTTCTAACGCTCTTGATCGTGCCAATCGTATATGAAGTATTGGCGAAGTTCCGCAAGAAAAAACCGGGAACGGAAGAAGAGTAAAAAACAAAAAGCCTCAGCTCTGCTGGGGCTTTTGTGCGTTTTCACCTGTAAGATTATGTACATTTTGTTGCGATTTTTTTAACTCATAGTATAATTAAAGGTTGTTAGTGTAAAAATGGATCGGATACTCTTAAGTAGGATGATGAGATAATGAAACGTGCACGCATAATATACAATCCGACTTCAGGACGGGAGATCTTTAAAAAGCATCTTGCCCAGGTCCTGCAAAAATTTGAACAAGCCGGCTATGAAACCTCTACCCATGCGACGACATGCGCAGGAGACGCTACACACGCTGCCAAGGAAGCGGCATTGCGTGAGTTTGACCTGATCATTGCGGCAGGCGGAGACGGAACGATCAACGAGGTCGTCAATGGGCTTGCGCCTTTAGACAACCGTCCGACACTCGGTGTGATTCCAGTCGGCACAACAAACGACTTCGCCAGAGCGCTCGGCATTCCGCGCGAGGATATTTTAAAAGCGGCAGATACGGTCATTAACGGCGTCGCCCGCCCGATTGATATCGGACAGGTCAACGGCCAGTATTTTATCAATATCGCCGGAGGAGGCCGCCTGACGGAGCTGACGTACGACGTGCCAAGCAAACTCAAAACAATGCTCGGCCAGCTTGCTTATTATTTAAAAGGAATGGAAATGCTGCCTTCACTTCGTCCGACAGAAGTCGAGATTGAATATGACGGCAAGCTGTTTCAAGGTGAAATCATGCTGTTTTTGGTCACGCTGACAAACTCCGTCGGCGGCTTTGAAAAGCTCGCGCCGGATTCCAGCCTGAATGACGGCATGTTTGATTTGATGATACTAAAGAAAGCAAACCTTGCTGAATTTATCAGGGTCGCCACGATGGCGCTTCGCGGCGAACACATCAACGACCAGCACATTATTTATACAAAAGCGAACCGCGTGAAAGTCAATGTATCAGAAAAGATGCAGCTGAACCTGGACGGCGAGTACGGCGGCATGCTGCCGGGCGAATTCGTGAATCTGTACCGACACATTCACGTCGTCATGCCGAAGGAGAAAGCGGAACAGCTGGATGACTAAAACTTGGCTTGTACAGGCCAAGTTTTTCTTTCGCTTAAAACAAGAGGTGAACATAGATGAAAATGAAACCCCCAGTAGAAAAAAACGAATACTACGACGTGACATTTGAGGATTTGACCCACGAAGGAGCGGGCGTCGCAAAGGTGCAGGGCTTCCCGATCTTCGTGCCGAACGCTCTTCCGGAAGAAAAAGCACAAATCAAAGTGACCCGCGTCAAAAAAGGGTTCGCCTTCGGCCGCCTGATCGAGCTGAAGGAAGAAAGCCCGCACAGAACGGATGCCCCGTGCCCGATTTACAAGCAATGCGGCGGCTGCCAGCTTCAGCACATGACCTACGAAGGCCAGCTCTTGTTTAAACAGAAACAAGTCAAAGACGTCTTGGAACGCATTGGCAAGCTGGACCTGTCCAACGTCACTGTGCACCCGACACTCGGCATGGAAGACCCGTGGAACTACAGAAACAAAGCACAGGTGCCGGTAGGAGAACGGGAAGGCGGACTCGTCGCCGGATTCTATCAGCAAAGAAGCCATGACATCATCGACATGAGCGCCTGCCTGATCCAGCAATCCAAAAACGACGAAGCCGTCCAAGCCGTCAAAGACATTTGCGCCAAATACGGTGTTAAAGCCTACAATGAAGAACGCCACAAAGGCTGGCTCCGCCACATCATGGTCAGATACGGCGTTGTTACGGGCGAAATGATGATCGTTTTCATCACAAGAACAAACGATTTCCCGCATAAAGCGAAGATCATCGAAGACATTACAGCGCAATTCCCGCACGTCAAATCCATCGTGCAAAACATCAACCCGAACAAAACAAACGTCATTTTTGGGAACGAAACAAACGTTATCTGGGGCGAAGAATACATCTACGACCTCATCGGAGACGTCAAATTCGCCATCTCCGCCAGATCGTTCTACCAGGTCAACCCGGAGCAAACCAAAGTGCTCTATGACAAAGCGCTTGAGTACGCGGAGCTTCAAGGCGAAGAAACCGTCATTGACGCTTACTGCGGCATCGGAACGATTTCTCTCTTCCTGGCAAAGCAGGCGAAAAAAGTGTACGGCGTAGAGATTGTGCCGGAAGCGATTGAAGACGCCAAACGAAATGCCGAATTAAACGGCATCACAAACGCTGAGTTCGCGGTCGGTGAAGCGGAAACCGTGATTCCAAAGTGGTATGAGGAAGGCATCACGGCCGATACGCTAGTTGTAGACCCGCCAAGAAAAGGCTGCGACGAAGCCCTCCTGCGGACAATTGTGGAGATGAAACCGAAGCGGGTTGTGTACGTGTCCTGTAATCCTGGCACGCTTGCGAGAGACCTGCGGGTGCTTGAGGATGGCGGGTATGAGACGCGCGAAGTGCAGCCTGTGGATATGTTTCCGCATACGAATCATGTGGAGTGTGTGGCTGTGCTTGAAAGAAAAGATATATAAGAAATTTTTAAAAAATAAAAGCCTCCCAAGATCAGGAGAGGCTTTTTATATGATTACGTTGTTTTTTAGGTATCTCATTTATATACAGAGGTGTTTGAAATAATGGCTGAAGTTTTAGATGATTCGAATTTAACCATACAAGAAAAAATGATTAAAGTAATAACAGAATATCATAAAGCTAAAAGAGAGATGTTTAAAGACCATCCTATAGGGACACTTGTTCGTCATAAGATAAAAGAGTCTCTTTTTAAAGACGCTGAATTGGATCAAAAAATTTACCATATAGTAGGGTCGGTAGGACAAGGTAGATGGGCTGAGATCCCATGGATTTCTGTCTTTATTAAGAAATTAACAATTTCAGCCACAAGAGGATACTATATTGTATACTTGTTTAATGCAGATGGCAGTGGCTTTTACGTTAGTTTGAATCAAGGTTGGTCATATTTTAAAGATAAATATGGAACAAAGCTAGGGAGGGATAAAATAAAAAAAACAGCTTCTATAATTAGAGGAAAATTAAATACTATACCTAAAAACATGAATCTTTTAAATATTGATTTAAAGGGCAATGGTGATCTTGCTAGAGGATATGAACTAGGACATATATGTGGACGATATTATGATGTGAGCTATTTACCCAGTAAGGAAGAATTCATAACTGATTTACAAAATTTGTTGATTACATATAAAGAAATAGAAGGCCTGATTGGACAGAGGTCGATAGAACAGTTCAATGATTTCATTTTATTACAGGAAGACGGATTATACACGGAAGATACGAATAATGAAGAAGAATATCAGCTAGCAGTTCAGCATTTTATTATATCTGAGAGTGTAAAAAGGACATATGAAGTAAATCAAAAAAAAGTACGTCCAGAACCAATTTATAATAAAGGTGGACAAAAGCAATGGACAAGGAATGCAAGCCTAGCCTCTATGGCAATGATGCTTTCAAATTACACTTGCGAAATTGACGACTCCCATAAAACATTTATCTCCAAATCTACCAATAAGCCTTTTGTTGAGTGTCATCATCTTGTGCCTATAGCTAAGCAAGATGAATTCCAATATGACTTAGATCAACTAGAGAACATGGTAAGTTTATGTCCACTTTGTCATCGTCTTATACATTTAGGTAGAGATCAAGATATAGAAACACTTTTAAGAAAATTGTTTGATCAGCGTAAGGATCAATTGAAACGTATAGGTATAGAAATAACCTTTTCGGATCTTAAAGAGATCTACGGTTGTCAAATAAAAAGTTAGTGAAATCATTTATATTATATTCTGGAAGTATTAATCTTCTAATTATTGATTATAGCAGGTCTATTACTGCAATCAATAGTTTTAAGGGCATTATTGACTCTCGGTAATACGATAGTAAGAACTGTTCATTTAGAAAAAGGCGGAGGAGTTATCGGATGTCTGTTCTTAAACTTTTCACCATCTTTTTAATAGCTTTTATGTTTACATAGGATTTATGTATTCGTTTGCTGATTCTAGATATGCTTTTGTCATGGTGCCTAATTTATTTTTTAATGAAGAAAACCCTTTCTTCGAATTGCTCCTCGGATTAATGTTGTATAAAGAATTTTGCCACTTCATATCTTTTTAATATGTTTTTCACTATAGAGGTTGGATTTTTTTATTAATTGTTTTTATTGCTGTAATTGTTAATAGAGTTATTTTATTAAATCATATCAAAAGTGGACGCCTTTTATTAAAACTATAAGCCCTCGATTAAGAGGGCTTACTAGTAGGTTGCTCTATAAACCAAATAAATTGAAATTTAATCAAATATTATTATGATATCCTCCCACAGATTGGACAAGTCCTGCAACAGCTTTTACTCTAGCCTCAACCGTGCCTGTTATGTTAACTTCGATTTCATCGTCCTTCTTTTCAATCTCTATGTTTCCGCTGAAATTTCTGCTTAGTGACTTAATGCTAATTTCCTTTATTTCAAATAAGTCAATTTCAATAACGGTAGTGTTATAATTTAAAAGGCTCCATTTTTTTGGCGGATTATCAGCGTGTGATGGCATATCAAATTTAATGCTAACTTTGTCGCCTTCTTGAAGAATATTAATCTCTGCAATTCTAACATTTTTTAATTCAGGTACCTTATTGTATAAATTACAAATCGCTATGTTTTTGTCTAAAGCTTCATGCCACATATTAACACCTCATATTTATTTATTAAATTCGTAATGATCTTTTGTACCATCAATACTTCCAGTTCTGGGGTTATCGCTTGGTCTTACGTTAAAATGGGGGCCTTGTCCGCCTTTTTCATGGCCAGCACTGTGATCTTGAATAATAATTGTTTCACCTTTATTGTTTTTAAAGTAATATTCTCGCGTGTATATAACATTACCTTGTTTATCTTTTATCACATGTCCACCTTCATGGGCTGCAGTTCGCATTGGTTCTGTCTTTACATCAAATGGTTGCTGAACAACAGGAATTCCCGCGTCTCTTTTAGCTTCTTTAAAAGCACCTCTGCGTGCATTTGTAACGACTTTTATATTGGAGCTAACACTTGTGTTTTTTCCGCTATTGGACTGATATAGTACACTATTTTTCTCGGTTATATCTTTCAGAGGTTTTGTATCTAGTGTATTATGAATATCTTTAATTCGATTTAAATCACCCGCAAAAGCAAATTGAACTGATCCGTTAGAAAATGTGTCACTAATCATTCTAGATGTAGTAACAAGTGCTTCATTGCCTTTTGTAATAGTTTTTTGAGCTGTGAGTTTTCCTAGCTTTCCAACTTTATCTATACCTTTAGTTCCAATAAGTGCTGTTACAACAGTGGCCAGGGAATAGGTGATCCAACGTGATCTTGACTCTGCGTCTCCGTTTATCATATCACGCTTCCATGAATCGGATAACGCTGCCCATATATTAACTCCCGTAAATGTAACTGTTGCAAGTTGTTGGGTGGGAGAGGAGTTTAAAAATTTGTACACACTGCTAATTGTCTCTGGTGCATTTAAAATCATATCCTTCACACCAAGAGCAGTGTCTTTTCCAAAGTCGTATAATCCCTCACCAATTCCTTTTAAAATTTTAGCATCCTGTTCAGCAGTTTCTAATTGTATCACATACTGTTGTTGATAAGGCTCAAGGTTCTCATACCCAATCTTCTTCGCAATTTCTAAATATTCATCAGGGTCAGATACACCATCCGCAAGCTTTTTCTTCAATTTTTCAATCTCGCGTTCCTTCGCTTCCTCTTTCTTAATCTTCAAGTAAGCCTCAGTCCGCTTTTCAATGTCGCCTTTTTTCTTATGTATGTCGCTCTCACGGTACGCCTTGGCGTTGTAGTGGATGGGTGTGGCGTTTTTGCCTTTGCCCGTTGCTTCTTGGAGCTTTTGGAAATCGGACTTGATGAATTGTTCATTTGGCTCTGACAGGGCGTACTCTGTTTTCAGGTCTTCGTCCAAGGCGTCCAATTTTTCCAGTGTTTTTTTGCGTTTGTCGTCGGCATCGGCCAGTTCGTCTTTGAAGGTTTCTGTTGAAAATAGGTCGAGCGGGAGGATGTCGTCGATATCGTTTAAGATATCTTTCATCGCTTTTTTCTGTTCAGACATGATGGATTTCGATTTTTTGTGGGCATTTGCCAGTTCGTGCTCCAGGAAGGATTCTTCGATGTATGCGTCTGAGAGGCCTTTGTCCTCGGCGGCTCCGGCGATGCTGTTGAAAAATGCAATTTTCATATCGATGTAGTCGATCCATTGGTCGGTGACGCCGACGTGGTCGTGATAGAATGCTTTGATGTTGTTAGCGCCTTTTCCTGAGAATTCGCTGTCACTGAGATCAGCGACGCTTTTTAACGCTTTTCTCAAGTTGACCATTTGCGTTCTTAGTTCTTTGTACTCTTTTGCACGGTCTGTCGCTTCCGAAAGTAGTGTTTTCGCTTCAAATACTTTCATGACCATTTCCCTTCTTTTGTTCGCTCAATATCAAAATTTTACCACGGGGCGGGATGAGGGTGGGGATGAGAACGTGTTTTGGTGGAAAAATGAGTCATTTGGCATGTGTCTTTATTCGTGGAGGGATTGACGGAAACATGGTCGAAATGTATTGTCTATAAACATTTTTTGGAAGTTTATATTCTATATTGTTTTTTAAGGAGCATGGTGATGAAGAAAAAATGGATTACATTTGGTTTATCAGGGTTAATGGTATGCATCATACTATTTTTTCAGTTACGCAATAATGACAGTATTCCTGTCCAATCTTCCGCCATCCACCCTGAAGAAGATCGCATCTTTTTTATTTACTCCAATCCTTTCATAAAAGAAAGCGTGCTGCTTTCAACCTCTACAGGCGAACACTTTAACAGGCGTACATTCAAGGTGGCGGATGTGCCCTATATTCAAACGAAATCTTATGCATCAACAGACCTTGTTTTATTAGCGGAGCACGAGCCTTTTTATTACACGCTGGAGAAGGATGCGATCAAAGAGCATCCTCTTTCAGATCCATTTGCGTTTTGGCATGAGGGGAAGGGTGTCTCGGTTAAGGCCTATAATGTTGATACGACGGGGAATGAGATCCACATAAATGATAAAAAAATGAAGAAGGAATATAACCTTACCTTGCCTTCGCTTGTCACAATGGGGGCCAGTGATCAGAACTTTATTTATATCATTCAAAGCATGGCTATTTACGTGATTGACAGAAAAACAGAGGAAATGATTGAGACTCTGAGTTTAGCTTCATACGCTGATCAATTCGCAGATTCGGAGGAATTTATTATCGCGAGTTCGGAGCATGAATTGACTGTGATTGAAAAAGGGACATGGAAGACGACATATATTGCGTATCCTGAAGATCTTGAATATGCAGATACTGTGTATTATGACAAAGAAAGCGGCAGTTTTTACGTGGCATACGAGGACAAAGAGGGAGGAGCGAACTTACTGGAATATGGGGAGAATTTTTCTTTTCACACATACAGCTTGAAGTTTCCTTATATGGAGGCGAAGTTTAAGGGGAATCTATTGTATATAGTTGCCCAGGAAGAGCATAAAAAGGGCATCGGCGGGTATGTGGGTGTGTTTGATATCCATTCTAAGAAGATGCTTTATCAGTTTGATTTGCCTGAGGAACAGGTGAAGGTGCAGGATTTTGTCGTGGTTGAGTAAGCTCATTTCAGTCTCTTTCTTCCTATGTAAAAATCAAATGTGCAAACCGACAAAAGACCTATAAAATAAGAAAGCTACCATGAGAGAGCAGAAGGGTGAGAAGAGACAATGAGTTATAAATTGGGTGCGCTGCTTTTATCTGTTTTATTCCTATTATCGGCGTGTTCTGATAGCGGAGCTTCTGATAAGGATCAGGAAAAGCAAGCTGTGAAGAAGGCGAGCGTTGCGAAGATGACGGAGCAGGAAGTAAAATCAGCTTTGAAAAACGATATTGATGCGATCTTCAATGCATTTGATAAAGCGGGAACAGAAAACGGCTGGAGCACAGCGAATAAGGCAGATTTCAGCAAGTTGCGGCCTAGTGTGCTGCCTTATGCAACGGAGACGTTTGCAGAGCAGACTTTAAAGGATTTGGCTGGAAAGTATTATTGCGAGTGTGATGCTCCTTTTCAACCGGGCACTGATTTCGATGTGCGTTTTACATATGAACAGAACAAGAATAAGATAGAGGCTTCATCAATAGATCCGGCAACAGAATTAAACAACATGGGCACATCATGGACGTTTGAATTGGTGAAGGAAGATGGCGATTGGAAGATCAACAAATGGGACAGCAAGTCGCTTCAAGGGGATGATATCAAGCTGACAAAAGAAGAAGCAAAAACGATTCTGTCGAGAAACGGTGAAACGGCGGAATTTGTGAAGTCCTATGAATCGAAGGCTGCCGGCGGAACAGCTTATCTTTTCAATGTAAAGAGTTCAAATGGGGAAAGACAGGCGGCGATCAGCTCAAAGGATACCAGTCTGGTAAGTGATAATGAAAACGAGACTGAGGCTGCGGAGCAAGAGACAGCTCAGACGACTGCGGAAACCGCATCGCCTGATACAGCGGATACACAGCGCAGTGGGCAGACAACGGGAAGCACAAAAACAGATTATGTTGCGAAATTGTCTGCGGCAGAAAAGAAAGAAAAGCACAATGACTATCAAAGTGATTATCAGATGATTGAGGATTACGGTTATAATTATCAAATGTGGGACGGATTGCTGAACGAGATATACGGTGTGCTGCAAAATCAGCTTTCTGCTTCAGACATGGCGGCATTAAAAGGGAAACAGCGCCAATGGATAAAGGATAGGGATGCTGCGGCCCAGAAACGATATGATGAGGAGGGCGGCGGTTCATTATCCCGAGTCGTCCAAACGGAAGAGCTTGCCAAACAGACGAAAGAGCGCTGTTACGAGCTGGTGAATACGTATATGAAATAAGTGAAGGGCCTTGTGCCGCAACAATGTTGCAGGCACAGGTCTTTTTTATTCAGGTAATGAATCCTCTTTTTGATCGATATACAGCGTGCCGTCTGTTTGAACTTCTGCATAAAATACTTCTTTAGGATTTTGGACGCCTGCTTCTTTTAGCCGGTCCATCAGCCATTGTCTGTTCAGATGCAATTTTTTTAAGTTGTCTTCTCTCACTTTTCCATCAGCTATGACTGAAGCGGAATGAGATACTTTCGCGTTTGCTCCTTGTACGTTCATATCCTTTTTTGTCACGCTTTGGTGTGTTTCCTTTTTCAACACAGATACAGTGCCGTCCGATTCGTAAATAGCATAATCCACTTCGGCGATTGAAAATATATTTTTTTTGCGAAGCGAAGTTTGCAAAGTATCGATATCAATTCGGGCTTTTCTAAGCTCCTTCTCCATGATTTTCCCTTTTTTAATCAGAATGACAGGCTGTCCTACAACCGCATACCGAAAAGCGGGGAATGTAATATCCAGAAACCCGATGATGATTGTAAAAGCGCTCCACACCAACAAGGCGATGAATCCATTTCTCATACTGATTGTTGAGTCAATGGCAAGTGAGGCCCCGATCGTTCCAATGGATATGGCTGAAACAAAGTTAAAAAAGGTCATCTGGGAGATTTCTTTTCTGCCCATCAGTCTTGTTAACACCAGCAATGTGATAAAGGCGATGAAAAGTCTAATGATCAGTTGCGTGATTGGCATCGGCCATTCTCCTTTACATAGGATCTGTTCATAGTGTTCCCATGCTTTTGTTTTTTTATTTTCATTAAAGGCTTTTGAAAAAGGGGTTTTGAATGCTTTTGCCAGGATGAAAAAGAAAATTCTTCCTTTCGTATTGTTTTCAAAATTTGGGATTGATAGAATATGACATATCTCACAGAGAAGGAGGGAAGCCGTTGAGTCAAGCCATACCGTCTTCGCGTGTTGGTGTTAAGATTAATGAATGGTATAAAATGATTCGCCAGTTCAGTGTTCCGGATGCAGAGGTTCTGAAAGCGGAGGTTGAGGAGGACATTCAGCAGATGGAAGAGGATCAGGATTTGCTGATCTATTATTCTCTGATGTGTTTTCGGCACCAGCTGATGCTGGATTATTTGGAGCCGGGACAGCCTTACGGGAATCGCCCTACAGTGACAGAGCTTCTTGAAACGATTGAGACCCCTCAGAAAAAACTCACAGGCCTTTTGAAATACTACTCTTTGTTTTTCCGCGGCATGTATGAATTTGATCAAAAAGAATATGTTGAAGCAATCGGGTTTTATCGCGAGGCGGAGAAAGAACTGCCGGTTGTGTCTGATGAAATTGAGAAAGCGGAATTCCATTTTAAAGTGGCGGAAGCGTATTATCACATGAAGCAAACCCATGTGTCGATGCATCATATTCTTCAAGCCTTAGACATTTATCAAAACCATCCCTTATACAGCATTAGAACGATACAAAGCTTGTTTGTGATCGCCGGAAATTATGATGATTTCAAACACTATGGCAAAGCGCTCCCGCATTTAGAAGCGGCGCTGAAATTGGCAATGGACATTCAAAACGATCGGTTTATCGCCATTTCTCTATTGAACATCGCGAACAGCTATGACAGATCAGGAGACGATCAGATGGCTGTAGAACATTTCCAAAAAGCGGCGAAAGTGAGCAGAGAGAAAGTGCCTGATCTGCTTCCGAAAGTCTTGTTTGGGTTAAGCTGGACATTATGTAAAGCGGGCCAGACACAGAAAGCGTTTCATTTCATAGAAGAAGGGCTGAACCGTATCACAGCACGTTCTCACAAATGTTATAAAGAATTGTTTCTGTTCTTAGAGGCCGTGTACAAGGAGACTGTTGATGAACGCAAAATTCATGATCTTTTAAGCTATTTCGAAAAAAAGAACCTGCACGCGTACATTGAAGCATGTGCCCGGAGTGCTGCCGCTGTGTTTGAAAGCAGCTGTCACTTTGAACAAGCTGCTGCGTTTTATCGGAAAGTGCTGAAAGCTCAAGAAGATATTCTAAAAGGAGAGTGTTTATATGCCTATTAAGAAAAAAGTGATGATGTGTCTGGCTGTTACTCTAGTTTTCGGAAGCATGTCGTTTCCATTCTTGACAAACTCGGGCGGCGTTAAGGAATCAACAGATCGAAATACGACGTATATTGACCATTCCCCTTACAAACTCAGTGATCAGAAGAAAGCCCTTAGCTAGGGCTTTTTCTTGCTTTACGGAAGACGTTCGATTTTCCCACCGCGGCATTCCTTCTATTTCTAACGCAAGACACTCGAAACAACCAAACCATTTGAGGTATAATGGATAAAGTGAATAACAGCATTTAGATTGATATATATGAAAGAGAGTGGAACATCATGGGCCGTAAGTGGAACAATATTAAAGAGAAGAAGGCGTCTAAGGATGCGAATACGAGTCGGATTTATGCGAAGTTTGGCCGTGAGATTTACGTGGCGGCGAAGCAGGGCGAGCCTGATCCGGAATCTAACCAGGCGCTGAAGGTTGTGCTTGAGCGCGCGAAGACTTACAGCGTGCCGAAAAACATCATTGAACGGGCGATCGAGAAGGCGAAGGGCGGAGCGGAAGAGAATTACGATGAGCTTCGTTATGAGGGCTTCGGGCCGAACGGATCAATGATTATCGTTGATGCGCTGACGAATAATGTAAACCGTACGGCGCCGGAAGTGCGTGCGGCGTTCGGGAAAAACGGCGGAAACATGGGTGTGAGCGGATCTGTTGCTTACATGTTTGACGCGACGGCTGTTATTGGTGTGGAAGGCAAAACGGCTGACGAAGCGCTTGAAATTCTGATGGAAGCGGATGTCGATGTCCGTGACATTTTGGAAGAGGATGACAGTGTGATCGTCTATGCGGAGCCGGATCAATTCCATGCAGTGCAGGAGGCGTTTAAAAACGCGGGCGTTGAGGAATTTACAGTAGCGGAGCTGACAATGCTTGCGCAAAGCGAAGTCACGCTTCCGGATGATGCGAAGGAACAGTTTGAAAAACTGATTGATGCCTTAGAGGATTTGGAAGACGTTCAGCAGGTGTATCATAACGTTGATTTAGGCGAGTAAGGAGTGAGCAGGCTGTTATAGCCTGCTTTCTTTTTTTGTCCTAGAAATTGTTTTAGCTGTATGTAGGCGGCTGCCTATACGATCTGTAAGATATTCTCATACTCTGGACTGTAACCTAAGTGAAGGAGAGAGTGAATATGACTGATACTGATACAAGACAGATCTATGGCGGACCTGGTTTTGGCGCTTTTCCAGGCTACGGCATTGGCCGTCCGGGGTTTGGCATGTATGGAGGACTAGGCTATCCGGGCTATGGGATGTACGGAGGCTACCCAGGCTACGGCGGCATGTTTGGAGGTTACCCAGGTTATGGAATGTCTGGAGGCTACCCGGGCTACGGCATGTATGGGGGGTATCCAGGCTATGGCATGCATGGAGGAGTCGGCGGCTATCCGGGATATGGCGCGTATGGCGGCGGTTACCCAAGCGGCGGTTATGGAGGCTCTCCGGGAGCTGTAAGCTATCCGGGCATGCACCATGAAAACGATGGACATCATCACTATTATCACCATCACCATGATGGAAAAGATAATCTTCATCACCACCATCATCATGTTGGTAAGGATAATCACCACCATCATCATGATGGTCATTATGGCCACCATCACCACCATATGGGCCATTGGGGAAAAGACGGCTTTAAATAAAAAAGATGATGGTGAAAAGAGGACACTCTTGCAGATCAAGAGTGTTTTTTTATTTTTTCTTGACTGTTCAGTCCAGAAAATGATAACATTTGTTTCAGGAGGTGATCGTTTTTTGGGGAGGAATAAAGAATTTGATACGGCGCTTGTTCTTCACAGGGCGATAGAGGTTTTCGGAGAGTATGGCTACGAAGGAACGTCTCTTCAGGAACTGCTTTCTCATTTAGGCATTGCCCGCCAGAGCTTGTATGATACGTATGGAACGAAACGTGATTTGTTTTTGTCCGCTGTGAAATCGTATCTTGAAGGAAAAAACACTGCCGTTATGGAAAGGCTTGAAGCGCCAGGATCTGTAATGGAAGCCATTCGTGAAATTTTTCAGGAGGGTGTCAATGCCCTGAGGGATCCGGAACGGGCGAAGGCGTGCTATATCATTAACAGCGCGATTGAACAGATTCCGCATGACCCTGAGCTTGCCCGGTATTTTGAAAGACAATCCAAGCAGCTTGAGGACGCTTTTTATCAGGCGCTTTTAAGGGCGAAGAATCAAGGAGAATTGAATGGCGAAGATCCTGATATATCTGCGCTTGCCCGGTACCTGAATCAAAGCAGGCTGTCACTGACATTTATTGCGAAAGTGACGGCAGATATGGATCGTCTTCAGGACCATGTTGACGTGAGTTTATCAGTGCTTGATTAACATGTGGTAAAGAATTCTTTGCCCATGTGTGCATTTTTTGGACTGAATGGTCTGGAAATAAAAAAAGAGGTGATGATGAATGTTGATGAATGAATTTGAAAAAGCATGTGAAACTTTGAGAAAGTTTATGGCTTATATGCTTGAGAAGGACATGAAGAGCTGGGTGGAGCTTTGGGATGAGAATGCTGTATTTGAGTTTCCTTATGCGCCGGAGGGATCACCAAAAAGAATAGAAGGAAAAGCGGCTATTTACGATTATATTAAGGATTATCCTAAGCAGATCCATCTTTCTTCATTTACCGCTCCGACAGTGTATCGTTCAGCGGACTCGAATACGATGATTGCGGAGTTTCAATGTGACGGTCATGTGATTGAGACTGGATTGCCTTATCGCCAAAGCTATATCAGTGTCATCGAAACGAGAGAAGGCCGCATTGTGCGTTATAAGGATTATTGGAATCCGCTTGTTGTAAAAGAGGCCTTTGGAGGATTATTTTTGCAAACAGAGGAGAGTGGAAAATGATGAAACAGAATCCGATTTTAATCACGGGCGGGACCGGCACAGTCGGCAGCCGAATCGCCAGCCGTTTAATCAAGCTGGGATACAGGGTGCGTATTGCAAGCAGAAAAAAGGGCGCGCTTGCAAATGCAGAGTATGTGTATTTTGATTGGATGGATGCCTCCAGTTATACGCCTGCCCTAGAACAAGTAAAAGACATCTATCTTGTTGCTCCGGTCGGTGTGCTTGATCCGGCTCCCTATGTGCTTCCCTTTTTAAAGGAAGCAAAGCGTCTTGGTGTAAAGCGGGTAGTGATGCAAAGTGCGTCTGTTGTCTCCGAGAATGGCCCTGTGTTTGGCGCGCTTCACCAGGCAGTGCGCGAGTTTCCAGAATGGACGGTGCTGCGGCCCTCATACTTTATGCAAAATTTCATCAACGTCCTGCATCAAATGTCGATTCAAAATGAGGGACGCATCGTCACGGCTTCGGGTGAGGGAAAGCTAGGATTCATTGATGCTGATGACATCGCAGAAACAGCTGTCCGTGCTTTGGCTGATGCCGTCCCTCATCAAACACATCATATCCTGACAGGACCCGAGGCGCTGAGCTATGCCGAAGCGGCAGAGATCATCGGTGCTGCCGCGGGACGCCGGGTGAAGCATGTCAGCATTTCTCGTTCTGAGCTGCAAAATAGGATGGCGGCAGCTGGTTTGCCGGCGGATTATGCCAGTTTTATGGCGGGGCTAGATGAAGCAATCAGCCATGGTGCGGAACATCGGGTAACGGATACAGTGAAGCGTGTGACAGGAAAAGAACCTCGTTCGCTCTTAAAGTTTGCTGCTGCTCATGCTGCGTATTGGAAACACTGACCTCATTTTGGACTGAATAGTCTAGAAAGACCTTCGGCAGAGCCGAAGGTCTTCTTATTGAAAAAGCTAAGTCGTGTTTCAGTCATAATCATGCCTCCTGCCTCATACCTATTAAGGTCATTGTTTTTGAGAAAGGAGGAGCCGGAATGAAGGATATGCAGCCGTTTACGCCTGTCAAATCATATACGCCCTTTCACAGCCGTTTTGATCCCTGTCCGCTCATAGGGAAGAAATATTACAGAACGCCCCCTAACCTTTATATGACCTTTCAGCCTGAGCACATGGAGCAGTTTTCGCCGATGGAGGCTTTAAGGAAAGGCACCCTTTGGAAGGATCTCTATGATTTTTATGAAAACCCTTATCGAGGGGGAGACGCACATGGCAAAAAAGGTTGACGCCGAGTATTATCGTCAGCTTGAGCAAATACAGGCCGCGGATTTTGTGCTTGTTGAGCTGAGTCTTTATTTAAATACACATCCTCATGATGAAGATGCGCTGAAACAATTCAATCAATATTCCGGCTATTCAAGGCACTTAAAAAGACAGTTCGAATCCTCTTACGGGCCGCTTCTGCAGTTCGGCAACAGCCCCGCGGGCGAGGATTGGGATTGGGGCAAAGGGCCATGGCCGTGGCAAGTATAAGGAGGAATGCCTGAATGTGGGTGTATGAAAAGAAGCTGCAATACCCTGTCAAAGTCAGTACGTGCAACCCAACGCTGGCGAAATATTTGATTGAGCAGTATGGCGGAGCGGACGGCGAGCTGGCCGCGGCTCTCCGGTATTTGAACCAGCGGTATACAATTCCAGATAAGGTCATCGGCCTTTTAACAGATATCGGTACGGAGGAATTCGCCCATTTGGAAATGATTGCGACCATGGTCTATAAGCTGACGAAAGACGCCACACCGGAGCAGCTGCGTGAAGCTGGCCTCGGCGATCATTACGTCAATCATGACAGCGCGCTATTTTACCACAATGCGGCGGGTGCGCCGTTTACAGCGACTTATATTCAGGCGAAGGGCGATCCGATTGCCGATTTATATGAAGACATTGCGGCAGAGGAAAAAGCACGGGCGACGTATCAATGGCTGATTGATATCTCGGATGATCCTGATTTAAACGATTCCCTGCGCTTTTTGCGTGAGCGTGAAATTGTGCACTCCATGCGTTTCAGGGAAGCGGTTGAAATTTTAAAAGAAGAACGGGATAAAAAGAAGATTTTCTAATAGGCAGATTGGCCTCTCTTTCATACACCCTTTTACATACAGAGAAAATGGTCTGTTTTTGCGGTTTGGTCTGCATTATAATCAAGGTGTGTGTGCAAGCTTACTTTTTGATTGGGAGGCCTTTATGTCAGCTTTTAAGATTGAGAACGAAACGATAGCAGATGGATTTTACGCGTGTCCGGCCGTCTATGAGGATGCAGAATCGATTACCGGGTTGCTCGTCCGAACAGCTGAATGGCTCCGGGATCGGGGGTCTAACCAATGGAGCGGACTTCTCAAAGGGCAAGATATACATGATATCACGGGGTCAATTGAAAAGGGACATGTGTTTGTGTTTAAAAAAGATGAAGAGCTTGCGGCTGTCGTGATGCTGCTGCCTGAACCAAGTGAGTGGGACCGGACGCTTTGGGGAGACGATGGGCATGAGGAGTCCATTTATTTGCATCGCCTCGCAGTAAGCCGCCGGTTTGCGGGACAAGGACTTGGAGCACGCGTCCTTCAATGGGCGGAGACGGGCATACACTTTCCAGGGAAAACGCGGATTCGGCTTGACTGTGTCGCTGATAACGACGCCTTGCATTCCTTTTATCGGCGTATGGGATATGAATTCATGGGTGCTGATGCATCCGGATATCATTTGTTTGAGAAAGAGATTACGACAGAATAAGCGTCCTTTCAAGGAGGCTTTTTTGTCTTTTTCTAAAAGGGAGGGCAGGCGATGTTGTGGCCAATTTTATTTATGACAGGGATCGTGACGGCTTGTTTGTTCACTGGCGTATCTGCTTTGATACGGATGAAGTTTCCTGGCAAAAGCCGGCCGGAATGGATATTGGCCGGGCTGATCGTCCTTGGTGTGTTTCTGATCTGGTACAGCCTCGTGTATGTACGCGGCTGGGAAGGGGCTGCGCTCGGAGTGCTTGGATTCAATGTCATTTGCGGAGCCATTGCCGGATATTTGATCGATAAGGCCATCCGGCGTTACAGGAAAAGATAAGGCGGAGGCTGTCTCTCATCATGTCGAATTTTTCACAGAACGGCAGGAATTTTCTTTCGAAAGGAGAAATACATAGTACTTTAAAATGAAAGCGTTTTCCAGAGCGGGAAGGTGATGTTGATGATACACAGTGTGACGAATGGGCTGAATCGTTTTTGTACATGGGTGATGAGACTGGCCTATTTGAATGTGCTTTGGATTTTGTTTTCTCTTGCAGGCCTGGTTGTGTTTGGGCTGATGCCCGCTACTGCCGCGATGTTTACAGTGGCGAGAGAATGGGCGAAGGGGAATGCGGATGCCCCGGTGTTTTCTGTCTTTATTCGGGCGTTTAAAAAGGAATGGCGGGCATCACAGATCATCGGGCTCATCGTTGTGACGGCTGCCCTGTTTCTGTTTGCAGATATGCGGATAGCGGCTCAGATGGATCAGCCTGTGCTCGTCAACGTGTTCCTGAGCATCAGTTTGATTTTCGCGTTTGTTGTGCTGTATGTGTTCCCGGTGTTCTCTCATTTTGACGTGAAAATCAGAGAGGTGCTGAGCATTAGCTTTTTGATTGCCTTCAGCCGCCCGGCGGTGACGCTTTTGATGGCGGCGGGCGCTGTCGGTGTGCTTTGTCTCATTCTGTTTCATGTCACATTTTTGCTGTTTTTCAGCGGGAGTTTACTCAGCCTGATCTTAACGAAGCTGTCCTTTAAAGCATTTCGGTCAATGGATCAGCGGCAGGAGAAAGAAAAGGCGGCATGAAGAAAAGAATTGCTGGCTGGTACAGGCGGATGAAGATTAAGGATAAGCTGTTTGTGTTTCTATCGTTGATTATGGCCGTATCCTTTCTGTTTGTATACAGCGGGGTGCAGTATGCCTTTCATGTGTATGATGAGCAGATTTACCGTAAGTCCTCGGAGGTGCTGCGGATGTCTTCTGAACGGATCGAAGACGAGCTGAAAAAGATAGAGGATGTGTCTTATGAAATCATTACAGACGAACAGATTCAGCGCATCCTGAGCATGCAAAATCGGGATGATACGTATGATCAATATCAAATGAAGCAGGAGCTGTGGGATCAGCTTGCGGGATATGCCAGCGATGAAAAGTACATCGACTCCATTCATTTGATTGATGCCCGCGGCGCAGAGTATTCAGCCGGAAGCAGTTCTTCAGATCTTTTGCAGCAGGAGCAGGAAGAGGTGTTTAAGCGAGCGGAGGCGAAAAATGGAAGAAATCTTTGGATGACGCTCGGCGGGTCAGATCCTGTCCTGATTTCAGCACGGCAGATCAGATCCTTTCACCAGCTGAGTTTGAACGGCTTGGGCATGGTGCTGATCCAAGTCAATATCAAACAGATGATTCGTGATGTGCCGAAGGATTGGGGCGATTCAGTCGGAGACATCATGATTGCTGACCAAGGCGGGAATTTGGTGTATACGGCACATGCATCAGCGCATGTTCCTGAGGCAGCAAAGGAGACGCTGAAGCACCCAGGTTATGACTTGATAAAAAAGAATGGCAAACGTTACTTTATTTCTTACCTTCAATCATCCTATCAAAATTGGAGCTACTATAACGTCATCCCCTTTGATCAGATGTTCGCAAAAATTTCCTTTATGAAAACAGTGATTGGCACTTGCTTTCTTCTCTTTTTCTGTGTGGTTTTGCTTTTCGGAAGGAAAATTGCCAACAGCATCACGGAGCCGATTGAACAGCTTGTGACCGCGATGAAATCGGTACAGCACGGCGGCATTGAAGCAGGTGTATCGCTTTCTCTGCCGGAGCATACACAAGATGAGGCCGGCATGCTGAACCGCCATTTTACTGTCATGATGAAACGGATTAATGAGCTGATGGAAGAAAATGTGGAAAAACAGCTCATCATTAAAGAAACCGAATTGAAAGCACTGCAAGCCCAGATCAATCCGCATTTTTTATATAACACGCTCGAGTCCATCAATTGGCTGGCCAAGGCGAATCAGCAAAAGCAAATCTCAAAAATGGTGGAATCGCTCGGTTTTCTTCTGCGAAACAGTATACATATGAAGAAGGATATCGTGACCATTCAGGAGGAGGCGGACATCGTACTCCACTATATGACCATTCAGCGATTTCGATTTGAAGAGCGTTTGAATTTCACGTTGGATATTGACGATGAGGTGAAGCATTGTCTCATTCCAAAACTAACGCTCCAACCGCTTGCGGAAAATGCGATTCAATACGCGCTTGAACCCTTTACAAGGCCGTGCGCCATCCGGATTCAGGCGAAAAAGGCGAAGGACTGTGTCTGTATGACGGTCGAAGATAACGGCCCTGGCATGGATGAACGGATTCTTGAATCAACGGGCGGAAGAGGAATCGGACTGTGGAATATTCGTGAGCGCATCAGCCTGACATTCGGAGAGCCATACGGATTGCGTATTCAAAGTAAGCATGAAAAGGGAACGAGGATTGTGATCACAATACCGTGTCAAAATGAGGTGGTGTGATGTATAAAATACTGCTGGCTGATGATGAGAGGATTATCCTCGATGGAATGGCGGGAATCATTGAGTGGGAGGCGCTTGGCGCTTCACTGATCGGCAAAGCGCAGAACGGACATGAAGCGTATGAAAAGATTGTACATAAGCAGCCGCATATCGTCATCACAGACGTCAAAATGCCTGGCATGGACGGGCTTGAGCTAATCAAAAAGGTATCAGCCGTCAGCCCGTCGGTGCAGTTTATCGTCCTGTCCGGGTTTGGAGAGTTTGAGTACGCAAAGGAAGCCATGAAATATGGGGTGAAGCATTATTTGCTGAAGCCCTGCAATGAACAGCAGATTATCAGCTCGCTGGAGGAAATCATTGCTGAGCTGAAGCGGCAAGATATGCGGAAAAAGAAAACAGACCACCTGATACACGAGCTTGATCATATCCGTTCCTTTGCTGCCGATCAATACTTGGAAGGCTTGATCGCCGGTGTCGCCCAGCTGTCTCCGCCGCCTTCGCTTGCCGGAAAAAAGGTCCGCCTCTTGATTTTAAAAGGGGGCCAATCTATTGATACCGCGGCTAGAAAGGCACTCGGGACGGCGCTGACAGCGGTTTGCGGCAGCGGAGAATGGACCGTGCTCGCTGTAGAGGAGGACGCCGCTGAAAAGGCGGCGGAGGTTTTTGCGGACCGCAAGATGGCTATCAGTCAGGCGGGAGAACTCCGGCACGCGGGGCAGCTGTTTCGGGACACAGCTGAAGTGGCTGATGACCTGCATGGGAGCGCAGTGATTTCAAAAATGATCAGGCTTATTGCCGACGAGCTCGGAAACCCGAATCTGTCCTTAAAATGGGCGGCGAAGGATATGCTGTTTATGAATCCTGATTATCTCGGGAAGTTATTTAAGCAGGAAACAGGTGAGAAATTTTCCCAATATGTTACACGAGTGCGTCTTGAACATGCGATGAAGCAGATGAAAATAAGGCGGGACGCAAGTGTATCAGAAATTGCTGAAGAAATCGGGTTTGGTGATAATCCGAAGTATTTCAGTCTTGTTTTTAAAAAATATACCGGTCTGACACCGTCAGAATTCAGAAGAAAACAGGGAGGCGCTTCCGCAGGATAGCCATCTCTGTTTTTTTGACTTTCCCCACTGTTTTTTGAGTGTTTCGCCTCATCTGAACGCTTTAAAATAAATGTAAGCACTTACATTAAAGGGGGGATTGGTTTGAAGAAGATTTGTTACGTGCTGTTATCGCTTGTCTGCGTCTTTTTTTTCAGCGGTTGTTCAGCGGGTGAAGAGGCCTCGGGAAAAAAAGAAGACGTTACACTCAGAATCGCATGGTGGGGCGGGCAGCCAAGACATGATTATACAACAAAGGTAATTGAACTTTACGAGAAAAAGAATCCTCACGTCCATATTGAAGCGGAATTTGCGAACTGGGATGACTACTGGAAAAAGCTCGCGCCCATGTCTGCCGCCGGCCAGCTTCCTGATGTCATCCAAATGGATACCGCTTACTTAGCCCAATACGGAAAGAAGAACCAGCTGGAAGATTTAACGCCGTATACAAAGGATGGAACGATTGATGTCAGTTCAATCGACGAGAATATGCTGTCGGGCGGAAAAATCGATAATAAGCTCTATGGGTTTACGCTAGGCGTCAATGTGCTGTCTGTGATTGCGAATGAAGATTTGCTGAAAAAAGCCGGTGTGTCTATCAATCAGGAAAACTGGACGTGGGAGGATTACGAGAAGCTGGCGTATGATCTTCAGGAAAAAGCCGGCGTCTACGGCTCCAACGGAATGCATCCCCCTGATATTTTCTTCCCTTATTATTTGCGCACGAAGGGTGAGCGTTTTTATAAAGAAGACGGCACTGGCCTCGCGTATCAGGATGATCAGCTGTTTGTCGATTATTTTGAACGGCAGCTGAGGCTGGTGAAAGCGAAAACGTCCCCAACACCTGATGAAAGCGCACAGATTAAAGGGATGGAGGACGATTTTATCGTCAAAGGCAAATCAGCGATTACATGGAACTACTCCAATCAATATTTGGGCTTTGCCCGGTTGACAGACTCACCGCTGTCTCTCTATCTGCCGCCGGAGCAAATGATAGAAAAGGCGCTGACACTGAAGCCGAGTATGCTGTTTTCCATTCCGAAAAGCTCTGAGCATAAAAAAGAGGCCGCCAAATTTATTAATTTCTTCGTGAACAATAAAGAGGCAAACATGCTGATCAAAGGCGAGCGGGGAGTGCCAGTATCCGACAAGGTGGCGGATGCGATTAAACCGAAACTGAATGAGGAAGAAGCCAACATTGTGAAGTATGTGGAAACCGCATCAAAAAACATCAGCAAAGCCGATCCGCCGGAGCCTGTGGGAAGCGCGGAGGTCATCAAGCTGCTGAAGGACACGTCTGATCAGATTCTGTATCAGAAGGTATCCCCGGAAAAAGCCGCCAAAACGTTCCGGAAAAAGGCCAATGAGATATTAGAGAGGAATAATTGACGGGAAATGGGGCTGACGCAATGAAACAAAGCCGGAGTATGAGAAAAGACAATCTGGCGGGATATGCTTTTATTTCTCCGTTTATCATCGGATTCCTATGCTTTACGGTCATTCCGATGGGGGCGTCCCTGTTTCTGTCCTTCACAAGCTATGACTTGTTTACGGCGCCGAAATGGATCGGGCTCGACAACTTTAAGGAAATGTTTACGGGTGACGAAAAGTATTGGCAGTCGTTGAAGGTGACGTTTACGTATGTGCTTGCCGGGGTTCCGCTCCGCCTCGGCTTCGCGCTTTTTATCGCTGTCATCTTAAACAATGCAGCAAAAGGAACGGCCATTTACAGAACGCTCTTTTATCTGCCTTCGATCATCGGCGGGAGCGTGGCCGTGGCGATTATGTGGCGCAATATTTTTGGCAATGATGGGGTCATCAATGCGCTGCTGTTTTTTGTCGGGATTGATCAAAAAATTCTTTGGTACCAGGACCCGACAAGTGCGTTGTGGACATTGATTCTGCTTTCCGTCTGGCAGTTCGGGTCATCAATGCTGATTTTTCTGGCCGGGCTGAAAAACATTCCGTCTGCGTATTTGGAAGCGGCAAGTGTGGACGGGGCGAATCGGGCGCAGCGTTTCTTTAAGATCACGCTTCCGATCCTCACACCGATTATCTTCTTTAACCTTGTGATGCAGACAATTTCAGCATTTATGACATTTACACCTGCCTATATCATATCGAAGGGCGAGGGAGGACCGCTTGACGGAACGCTTCTGTATTCGCTCTATTTGTTCCAGCGGGCGTTTAACTATTTTCAAATGGGCTACGCATCGGCGATGGCGTGGGTCATGCTTATCATTGTCGGGCTGATAACGCTGATACTGTTTAAAACATCGTCCTATTGGGTTCATTACGAGTCAAAGGAGGAATGACGGATGGAGCCGGTCAACCAGCCTGTCAGAGAAGTCCCGGTTTTTGAGAGGAAAAAAACCGGGCGCGTCAGGCCCAAACGCATACTGTTCCATGTTTTTACGGCATCGCTGGCGGTGTTATTGCTGTATCCGGTCATTTGGCTGTTTGTCAGCTCATTTAAGGAAAGCGCCAGTATTTTTACAACCTCTCATTCTCTCATTCCCGATCCTTTTATTCTCAGTAACTATGCTGAGGGATGGAAAGGGATAGCGGGGCAGCCGTTTCTGACGTTTATTAAAAACTCGGCGATTATTGTGGGGCTGTCAACAATCGGCGCCGTCCTGTCATCGGCTGTCATTGCTTACGGATTTGCGCGTATTCCGTTTAAGGGTAAAAAGTTTTGGTTCGCGTGCATGATGGGGACGTTAATGCTGCCCCATGAAGTGCTGATGATTCCGCAGTATATTATGTTTGCGAAGTTAGACTGGCTGAATTCCTTTAAACCGATTGTCGTTCCGCAATTTTTCGGGCATGCGTTTTTTATTTTTCTGATGATCCAGTTTATCCGGACGATTCCCGAGGAGCTGGATGAGGCCGCACGAATCGACGGGTGCGGGCGCTTTGCCTGCTTTTGGCGGATCATTCTCCCGCTGATTGCCCCAGCGCTCGCGACGTCTGCGATTTTCTCCTTCTATTGGAAGTGGGAGGAGCTGATTCAGCCGCTTTTGTATTTGAATAAACCGGAGCTTTACCCTGTTTCACTTGCGCTGAAGCTTTTTCTCGATACGGAATCGGCTTCGAACTGGGGCGCGATGTTTGCCATGTCGGCCGTTTCATTATTGCCTGTGATTCTTGTATTCTTTTTGTTTCAGAAATATATCGTTCAGGGCATCAGTACGACCGGATTAAAATAAAAAGGAGCGTTGCAGATGGCACAGCTTATCTTTGATGAAGAAAAGGTGGCGTCCGTCATTGATCGGATCGTGAAACGGACATTTCAGATGGATTTTGCGTGGGATTGGCCGGGCGGCGTCGCGTTTTACGGCGTGGCGGAGGCCTACGAGGCGACGGAAAACGAGGAATATATCAATCTGCTAAAAACGTGGGTGGATGAACAGCTGGAGGATGGGCTGCCGCCGCTTTCGATCAATGGCGTTTCTATCGGGCATACACTTTTGTTCCTCCACAAGGTGACGGGTGATGACGTGTATTTGGAAACAGCGGGCGAGATGGCGGAATATGTGCTGCATAAGGCCCCGCGCTTTGGCGAGGGCATCCTTCAGCATACGGTGAATGCGGCTGAATATGTATTTCCTGAGCAGGCATGGGCAGATACGCTGATGATGGCGGGGCTGTTTATGCTGAGAATCGGGCGCGTGATGGAGCGTGAGGATTATTTTGAAGATGGTCTGCGCCAGTTTCACGGACATGAGGACGTGCTTCAGGACCCTGTCACGAATTTGTACTACCACGCCTGGGACAACAAAGCGCAAAATCATCTGTCGGGGATTTATTGGGGCAGGGCGAACGGCTGGGCGGCACTCACAATGGCAAAGGCGCTCCCGCTCATTGAGGTGACGCATCCTTCCTTTATGATCATTGACGGATCGCTCAGAGACCAGCTGAGCGCGCTTGTCCGGCTTCAGGATGAATCAGGGCTGTGGCATACGATTTTGGATGATCCGGATTCTTATCTGGAGGTTTCGGCATCGGCCGGTATTGCCTCTGCTCTGCTGTCGAGCGGAAAGCTCTATACAAAATATGTGCAGAAATCGCTTGCCGCCATTTTGGATGCGGTGGAAGAGGACGGACGGGTCAGCAAGGTATCGGCCGGGACAGCCGTCATGAAAAATGCCGAAGGATACAAACAGGTGCCTTACAAACGAATACAAGGATGGGGACAGGGGCTTGCGCTGACGTTTCTTGCTGATGTGTTGAGAACGAAAAAACGCGTGTATCAGTAAAGACCAGCGGCGGGGGGAAAGGGATGAAAAAACAGCCTCAACAGAAGGAACGGGTTTCTCGCTGGAAGGGAACGTATTTCAAAAGAAACTTTTTCTTCATTTTGCTGATTGCCTGTATTCCCGGATTACTGACTGGCGGCGCAATCTATTTTCTTTCGATCGACAAGGTGGAGAAAGAGCTGCAGAGATCGCATGAAGCACAGGTGGCGCGTGAGGTCAGCCGAATGGATGAGAAGCTGGGCGTGCTTGAGCTGGCTCTCACCCAGATGGCCTACGATTCTTCGCTGATGAACGGATTGGCCGAGAGGGATTTGGAGAAAGACTTTACGTTTTCCTATCAATTAACGAAAAAGCTGTTTCTTTTGCGGGACCAGCAGCCGCTGATCGAGCGGGCTACCATCTTTCTGAACAGCCCCCGGCCTCTTGTGCTGAGTCCCGAATACAGCGCTTTGACAGAACAGGGGGCGCTTCGCAAATATCGCTCGCTGCTTGCCTCAGACCAAAGCATTTATTGGAAGCGGTCGGGAAATCAAGCGATGCTGATTCAGCTCATTCCGGGCGCGGCGGAGAAACCGTTTGGCGCGATCATGCTGGCGGTTGATCTGAAAGAAATGGCATCGATCCTGCAAAGCTTGTCCCCTTATCCTGATGGCAGTGCGCTGCTTTTGGATCAAAATCAAGAGGTGCTCTTTCATGAGGGGGAAAAAGATTTTGAAAAGACTTTGCTTCATGAGGTAAAAAAACAGCCGAATGAGAAAGGCCATTTTCAGATGGAATGGGACGGCAAGGTGTATTCCGTTTCCTTTGGAGAAATGAACCGAATGCATCAGCAATGGACCTTTGTGTCAGCGGCGCCTCTTTCTGCCATTACAGCGCCGATGGTGTTTTTATCCAAAGTAATCATTGTGATGCTTGTCATTTGCATCGGTTTGGCGGTATGCATGACATGGTATGCATCAAAAAAAATCTATCGTCCCATCCAGCATTTGCTTGGCTTGTTTACCGGTGGAGAGAAGAAAGTATGGCAGGCATCCGGGCAGGATGAATTCAAGTGGATTGAAAAGAGATGGCAGGATCTATCCCTTGAAAGCCGGAAGCTCCAAGAGCAGCTCCTGCGGCAGACGCCCCATATGAAAAAGAGTTTTTTGCAGCATCTCTTGCAGGGTGATTTTTACTACGACAACGAGGAAAGTCTCAGATCTCGGATGGAGGAGGCCGGCTGGAACATCGGCGAAAACGAGTTTCATGTGCTGGACCTTCAATTGACAGGGCTCCGCTGTGAAAAAAGCATCTTCTGTTGTGATGATGAACAGCTCGCTGTGTTTACACTGACTAATATCGCTGAGGAATTGGCGGCTAAACGCGTTTTTCAGCTCTCCATACTTGATATCGGCCGGCTTTCTGTCACCGTGCTTGTGGTGACAACAAACAGCTCTGATCTCAAAATGTATATAACGGAGCTGGCACGCCAATTTGGGGATGTAACCGGACTATGCCTGACCTCGACATTGAGCAGCAGGACGGAACGTGTCACGGAAATCCCTTCTTTATTTCAGGATGTGAAAAGCGGCAAATCCCGCAGGCAGTTTGCCAATCGGGATCAGGTCATTGATTTGCAGGCCGACTTCCCGCAGGATAAGCAGTCTGCCCCTTATTACCCTTTTGAGCTGGAAAAACAGATTGTTCAGGCCATCCGGCTGGAAAGAAAACAGGAAGCCCAGGAACTGATAAATAGCTGTATGAAGGAACTGGCGGAAAAGGCGGCCATAGACAGGCATGTGCATTCTGCCCTGATTCAGCTGTTCTCACGCATTCAGGAGGATATTTTGCATTCCGGTCTTAATCCCAGCGAACTGTTTCAGCATCGGAATCTGCTTCTTGATATATCAGAATTGCGCGAACCTAATGAAGCGGCGGCCTGGCTGATGGATATTGTGGTGACGCCTTACCTTTCCAAGCTTGAAGGCAGAAAAAACAGACAGCAAAAGCAGCTGGTAGAACGTGTGATAACGATGATTCACGATCAGTATATGGCGGATATTTCTCTGGAAAGCTGTGCCGATGCGTTTGGCATGAATTCATATACGTTAAGCAAGGCATTTAAGCAAGTGACCGGCATTAACTTTATCGATTATGTGACCCAGATCAGAATCGAAAAGGCGAAAGAACTGCTGGTCAATACGAATAAAAAAATTCATGATGTGTCAGAAGAAGTCGGCTACCGCCACAATTACTTCAATCGGATTTTTAAAAAACAGGTCGGCATGCCGCCGGGTGTCTTCAGGCAAATGTATCAGGAAACGCAGTGAAAGGAGAGAACATGTGATGGAGAAACCGATTCACGTATTTTTGGCCGGGGATTCCACTGTGAGTGACTGCCCGCCTCATGAAGCGCCGATGGCGGGATGGGGGCAGGTATTCGGGCAATTGTTTTCTGAAGAGGTAGTGGTGCGCAATCACGCCAAAGGAGGAGCGAGCACCAATTCTTTTGTGGAGGAAGGGAGGCTTCAAGCAATTGCCGAGCACATGACACAAGGGGATTATTTGTTGATTCAATTCGGCCACAATGACCAAAAACCGCGGGGGACGAAGCCGTACTCCACATTTCAGCAGTTTCTTACCTTGTTTGCAGATACGGCACGCGAAAAGGGCGCGCATCCTGTTTTCGTCACATCGGTGCAACGCCGCCGCTTTGACGAAAACGGACGGATCGAGCATACGCTCGGTGAGTATCCCGATGCGATGAAAGCACTGGCGAAGGAGCTCGATGTACCTGTGATTGATCTGCTTGCGAAAACAAAGGTGCTGTATGAAGCATACGGTCCTGAGGAGTCAAAGCGATTGTTCGTTTGGTTTCAGCAGAATGAACATCCGAATTATCCGGACGGCATTGAGGACAATACGCATTTTTCGGAAAAAGGTGCAATGGAGGTTGCGAAGCTTGTGGCAGAAGGCATTGAAGAGCTCGGACTTCCGCTGAAGGACCATCTTGTGAGCCGGGAGGGAAAAGAACATGTATAAGAAAGGCGCGTGCCTGTACCGTAATTCGCTCCAGTCAGAAAGCGATGTGAAGAACTGGCGGATGGAGGGTGGCGGACAGATCTCATTTGATGATCACAGCATGCACCTGTCACATGTCCAGGACGAAGCGCACTTTGTCTTTTGGTGTCCGGAAACCTTTCCGGACGGCATCATTGTGACATGGGATTTCTCCCCGATTGAGCAGCCGGGACTATGTATGCTGTTTTTTTCCGCTGCAGGGATTGGGGGCGAGGATTTATTTGATCCAAGTCTCCAGAAAAGAACGGGAAAATACCCCGAGTATCATTCAGGGGACATCAACACTCTCCACCTGTCATATTTCCGCAGAAAATACCCGGAGGAAAGAGCATTTCGCACCTGCAATTTAAGAAAAAGCCGCGGTTTCCACCTCGCCGCAATGGGAGCCGATCCGCTGCCTTCTCCAGACGACGCTGATTCTCCGTATCGTATGAAGCTCATTAAAGACAAAGGCTATGTGCACTTTTCAATCAATGATCTGCCCATTCTTGAATGGATGGACGACGGCAGCACATACGGGCCTGTTTTAACTAAAGGAAAAATCGGGTTCCGGCAGATGGCGCCCATGAAAGCCGCTTACAGAGATTTTGCCGTACATCAAGCGGTGAGAAGATGAAGACGACCGTAACGGATGCGTTCTATGCAGGCTGCGAAGCGGTGGTGAAAATCGCATGGCTAAACGGGCTGTGGCTGTTATTTACCCTTTTGGGCGGCGTTCTTTTCGGTTGGGCGCCGAGCACAGCCGCGATGTGTGCCGTGATAAGAAAATGGCTGATGGGGCAAAAAGATGTACCGGTATTTCCGTTATTTCTCGATACCTATAAAAAAGAGTTTCTCAAAGTTAATGCGATCGGATTGGCGTTTTCGGCTCTTTTGCTCATATTGTCCACGAACTATCATTATTTTTCGGCCAGTACGGATTGGCTGTCCTTTGCCGTAACAAGCTGCACGCTGCTCGCGGGGCTTTTGTATATCATTGCGCTGATGTATGTGTTTCCCCTTTATGTGCATTACCAGCTCCCGCTTCGCAAATATATTCCGCAGGCACTGCTGTTTGGCGCCATGAGGCCGCTGACGACCAGCTGTATGCTGATCGGGTGCGGATTTGTCCTTTATTTGCTGTATACGCTTCCCGGCCTGATTCCATTTTACGGCCCATGTTTATTTGGGCTTGTGATGATGTTTTTTGCTCTTAGGGGATTTCAAAAGACGGAGGCCCAGCATCACCAAGCCGGGTAACAAAAAAATGACACATACGCAAAAAAGTGCAGTGGCTGAAATAGGCAGATGCAAAAAAGTGAAATTGAAGACAGCTCACACAGCGCATAAAATCCAATTTAGGTAAGCGCTTACAGAAAAATAAGAAGGAGCTGTCTGATGATTACACGAAGGAAACGCATGTTTACCACTGTTACGTTGCTGGTCTTGTTGGTGATGGGAGCCTCTGTATATCCTGTGAAAGCTGAAGGGGCAGCGCGGCAGATGGAAGCGCTGAACCGGGGGCTTGTCGCGGTCAAGACGGACGGAGGCATTTTTGTCAGCTGGCGGTTTCTTGGCACTGAAAACGCATCTGCTTTGTTCAATGTGTACAGAGACGGGCAAAAACTGAATGCTGCGCCTGTCAAAGCCACGAACTATGTGGATAAAAACGGATCGGCCGGCTCAACGTATACGGTTCGGGCCGTCGTTAACGGTACCGAACAGGCGGCATCTGAAAAAGCCTCCGTATGGGCGCAGCCGTATCATTCCGTCCCGCTGGATAAACCGGCTGGCGGCACGACACCAAAAGGTGAAGCTTACACCTACAGCGCCAATGACGCAAGTGTTGGCGATGTGGATGGTGACGGGCAATACGAGCTAATCCTGAAATGGGACCCATCTAACTCAAAAGACAACTCGCAGGATGGCTATACAGGTGACGTGCTGATTGACGCGTATAAACTGAACGGAACGAAGCTATGGCGGATCAATCTCGGCAAAAATATCAGAGCGGGCGCGCACTACACCCAGTTTATGGTGTATGACCTTGATGGTGACGGAAAAGCGGAAGTGGCGATGAAAACGGCGGACGGGACAAAAGACGGCACTGGAAAAGTGATTGGAAATGCCAATGCTGATTACAGAAATGAACAGGGGCGTGTGCTGTCAGGGCCGGAATACCTTACTGTGTTCCAGGGAGCAACCGGGAAAGAACTTGTTACAACAAATTTTGAGCCGGCACGCGGCAATGTATCGGATTGGGGAGACAGCTACGGCAACCGTGTTGACCGTTTTCTCGCCGGCATCGCCTACCTTGATGGACAGCGGCCGAGCCTGATCATGACCAGAGGGTATTATGCTAAAACCATGCTAGTCGCTTATAACTTCAGGGACGGAAAGCTGTCAAAGCTTTGGACGCTTGACTCCTCAAAGCCAGGAAATGAAGCGTTCGCAGGACAAGGGAATCACAACCTGAGCATTGCGGACGTTGACGGGGATGGAAAAGATGAGATTATTTTCGGCTCAATGGCTGTTGATCATGACGGCAAAGGCATGTACTCAACGGGCTTAGGCCATGGGGATGCCCTCCATGCCGGGGATCTTGATCCGAGCCGGCCGGGGCTTGAGGTGTTTCAGGTACATGAGGACAAAAACGCCAAATACGGCTTATCCTTCCGTGATGCGGCAACCGGAAAAATCCTTTGGGGCATCTATGCCGGCAAGGACGTAGGCCGCGGAATGGCTGCTGATATCGACCCGCGTTATCCGGGGCAGGAAGTGTGGGCCAACGGTTCCCTTTACTCAGCGAAAGGGGCCAAAATCGGAAGCGGGGCTCCGTCCTCGACCAACTTCGGCATATGGTGGGACGGCGACCTGCTGCGGGAACAGCTGGACAGCAACCGAATTGATAAGTGGGATTATCAAAACGGCGTATCGAAAAATGTGCTGACCGCATCAGGCGCAGCGGCTAACAACGGCACAAAAGCAACGCCGTCACTTCAGGCTGACCTGCTTGGTGACTGGCGTGAGGAAGTGGTGTGGAGAACGGAGGACAGCAGCGCGCTCCGCATTTATACGACGGCCATTCCGACTGAGCACAGGCTGTACACGCTGATGTATGATCCTGTGTACCGGCTTGGCATCGCCTGGCAAAATGTCGCCTATAACCAGCCGCCGCACACAAGCTTCTTTTTAGGAGACGGCATGGCGGAACAGCCAAAACCAAATATGTATACGCCTTAACTGAAAGGGGGAAGGAACGGGCTGCGCGCAGCCCGTTCCCATCAAATGAAACCAAAAAAGAGGCAAATGGAATACTTGACCAGAGGTTTGATTGCGGTACAGACAGAACAGGGCGTGTTTGTCAGCTGGCGTTTTCTCGGAACGGATCATGAGACGACGGTTTTTCACCTTTATCGAGATGGAAAGCGAATCACCCGCGATCCGATCGCTGACAGCACTAATTTTCTTGATCAAAACGGAATGGCAGACTCAGTTTATCAAGTGGCGGCTGTCAATAAAGGCCGGGAAGAAAAGCTTTCCAAGGAAGCTCGTGTTTGGCAGGAAAATGTCCTGGAGGTTCCGCTTGCCAAACCGGAAGGCGGTGTGACGCCGGACGGAAAGCCGTACACTTACAGCGCCAATGATGCCAGTGTCGGAGATGTAGATGGGGATGGAGAATATGAAATAATCCTGAAGTGGGATCCGTCCAATTCAAAAGACAACGCTCATGACGGTTATACCGGGGAGGTGCTCATAGATGCCTATAAACTGGACGGCACCTTTTTGTGGCGCATCAACCTCGGCAGAAACATCAGAGCGGGCGCTCATTATACACAATTTATGGTGTATGACCTGGACGGTGACGGAAAAGCAGAAATCGCCATGAAAACAGCTGACGGCACAACAGACGGGAAAGGACATATCATCGGTGATGAGCATGCCGATTTTAGGAACGAACAGGGCAGAATCCTGTCCGGTCCGGAATATTTGACCGTGTTTAAAGGAGAAACCGGTGAGGCGCTCACGACCGTGGAATATGAACCGCCCCGCGGCAAGCTGGAGGATTGGGGAGACGGCTATGGAAACCGGATGGACCGTTTTCTCGCTGGAATCGCTTACTTGGATGGGGAGCGGCCGAGCCTCGTAATGGCGCGCGGCTACTATACGAGAGCCGTGCTCGTGGCATACGATTTCAGAAACGGAAGGCTCAAAAAACGTTGGGTATTTGACTCCAACCAGCCGGGACATGAAGCGTACGCAGGACAGGGGAACCACAGCTTGAGCGTGGCAGATGTGGACGGAGACGGAAAGGATGAAATCATCTATGGCGCAATGGCGGTCGATCATGACGGAACCGGCCTGTACTCAACGGGGCTCGGACACGGAGACGCGATGCATGTAGGGGATCTGGACCCGTCACGAAAAGGGCTTGAAGTGTTCCAAGTGCATGAGGACGCCGCGAAGCCGTACGGACTGTCACTCCGAGATGCCGGAACCGGTGAGATATTATGGGGCGTCCATGCTGGAACTGATGTGGGCCGGGGCATGGCGGCTCATATTGATCCAAGCTACAATGGGTCGCTCGTCTGGGGAATTGATCCGCCTGGCAATGATGGCATGTCGTATGGGCTTTTTACGAGCAAAGGAGAAAAAATCAGCGACAAAGCGCCCGCTTCAGCCAATTTCGCCATCTGGTGGGACGGTGATTTGGTCAGAGAACTGCTTGATCATAACTGGGACGGAACGATTGGCAGGCCAAAGATTGAAAAATGGGATGCTGAAAACGGCTGTCTGAAGACGATATTTCAGCCGGCCGGCGTGCTGTCCAACAACGGCACGAAAGGAAATCCTGTTCTTCAGGCCAACCTGTTCGGGGACTGGCGGGAAGAAGTGATATGGAGAACGGAAGACAGCAGCGCACTCCGTATCTATACAACGACACATCTCACCCGCCACCGTTTTTACACGCTGATGCACGATCCGGTTTACAGGCTTGGCATCGCTTGGCAGAACACCGCCTATAACCAGCCGCCGCACACGAGCTTTTACCTCGGTACAGGGATGGAAAGACCGCCAAGGCCTGCCCTGTATATAGCGGGCAGCAAAGCTGAGGCACCGCTGTAGGAGGACTAAGGGATAAGAAGCAGCCGTATAAAAAACGAGGAGGAATGAAAAAATGGCAAATCATATTTATCTCGCCGGCGATTCGACTGTTCAAACGTATGGAGACAGCACAAATCAAGGGGGCTGGGGGCAGTTTCTCGGCTCGCATCTGCCGGAGCATATTCAAGTAATCAATAGAGCGATCGGGGGAAGAAGCTCGAAAACA
The DNA here is from genome assembly GCF_000259365.1 of Bacillus sp. JS. Classification (NCBI taxonomy): domain Bacteria; kingdom Bacillati; phylum Bacillota; class Bacilli; order Caryophanales; family Bacillaceae; genus Bacillus; species Bacillus sp. JS. Next base: position 840,456 of record NC_017743.1, read on the forward strand.
TTTGTGGAAGAGGGCAGGCTTCAGGCGATTCTTGATGTGATCGAGCCGGATGATTGGCTGTTTGTGCAGATGGGCCATAATGACGCATCGAAAAATAAGCCGGAGCGCTACACCGAGCCCTATACTACCTATAAACAATATTTAAAACAGTACATCACCGGCGCGCGGGAAAAAGGCGCCCATCCGCTTCTCATTACCCCCGTAGCGCGATTTCACTACGAAAACGGCGTGTTTTTGAACGATTTTCCTGATTATTGCATTGCCATGAAGCAAACGGCTGCTGAGGAGAATGTCCAGCTCATAGATCTGATGGAGAAAAGCCTTTCTTTCTTTACAGAGAAGGGCGAGGAAAAGGTGTACACCTATTTTATGGTGTCAGAAGGGATTAACGATTACACGCATTTTACAAAAAAAGGCGCAAATGAAATGGCGAAACTTGTGGCAAGAGGCATAAAGGAGCTCGGCCTGCCATTGACAGAATCGATCATCAAAGAAGGGTGAAGGATGTGAGAAGAAAACTATATCATGGCGCTTGCTATTATCCGGAATTATGGGATGAAGAGACGATTCAGCAGGACATTGACATCATGCGTGAAGTTGGCGTGAATGTTGTGCGGATCGGCGAATTTGCCTGGTCTGTCATGGAACCTGAAGAAGGAAAAATTGACATCGTTTTTTTCAAAGAAATCATCACCCGGCTGTATGATAGCGGCATCGAGACGATCATGTGCACGCCGACGCCTACCCCGCCGATTTGGCTGTCACACGGCCGGCCCGAACGCATGCATGTCAATGAAAAAAGAGAGATCATGGGGCATGGCTCCCGTCAGCACGCCTGTACGAACAACCCATACTTCCAAAAAAGAGCCGCCATCATCACGACAGCCATCGCCAAGGAGCTTGGCCGGCTCCCGGGGCTGATCGGCTGGCAGCTAGACAATGAGTTTAAATGCCATGTTGCAGAATGCATGTGTGAGACGTGCTTGCGCTTATGGCATGACTGGCTCAGAAACCGCTACGGAGTGATTGAGCGGTTAAACGAGGCATGGGGAACCGATGTGTGGAGCGAAACCTATCAGACGTTTGAGCAAGTGCCGCAGCCGGGGCCGGCCCCGTTTCTGCATCACGCCTCTTTAAGGACCATGTATCAGCTGTTTTCGATGGAGATGATCGCTTCGTTTGCGGATGAACAGGCCAAAATCATCCGCTGCTATTCGGATGCGCCGATCACTCATAACGGATCAGTCATGTTCAGCGTGGACAATGAGCGAATGTTTCAGAATCTCGATTTTGCCTCCTATGATACGTACGCTTCGCAGGAAAACGCCTCTGCCTTTTTATTGAACTGTGATTTATGGAGAAATCTGAAACAGGGGCGCCCATTTTGGATTTTGGAAACGAGTCCGTCGTATGCCGCCTCGCTTGAAAGCTCCGCTTACCCGCACGCCGACGGGTATTTGCAGGCCGAAGCCGTATCGTCCTACGCCTTAGGAAGCCAGGGGTTTTGCTACTGGCTGTGGAGGCAGCAGCGTTCAGGCAGCGAGATTTCCCACGGTTCGGTTCTCAGTGCCTGGGGCGAGCCCACCATCGGCTACCCAAATGTGCTGGCGGTTGAGCGGGCAAGAAAGGAAATCGAACCGATTATTCTATCGACTGAACCCGTTCAAGCCGAGGCGGCGATGACGTATTCTGATAGAGCAAAAGCATTTATCAAAACTGAGCCTCACCGGGGACTCCGGCACCGTTCGCTTGTGACGCATTTTTATGAACGCCTTCTCAATACGGGGATTCACCGTGACCTCATTCCGGAAGGCGCTCCGCTGGACGGCTATCGTTTGCTGTTTACGCCATTTGTGCCGCATTTGTCTTCTGAATTTATCCAAAAGGCTTCGGCATTCACTGAAGCCGGCGGCATCTGGATCGCCGGGCCGCTGACAGGAGGGCGCACATGCGAGCATACGATTCATACCGATTGCGGACTTGGCGAACTTGAGAAAACGTCAGGGATCAAAACGCTGTTCACCTTTCCGATGAACGAGAACGTGAATACAGGAAAAGCGTTTGGCATCACGGCGCCGCTCGGACTGTGGAGCGCGGTGTTTGACACAGAGAGCGGAAACACCCTTGGCACGGTTGAATCGGGACCGGGAGCGGGCCACGCTTTTTTGACGGAACGAAATTACGGCGAGGGGAAAATCGTCATGCTGGGCTCGCTTCCAACCGGGAAAGACGGGGATGCGATGCTGGAGGCGCTTGTCAGGCATTACGCCGCTGAGGCAGCCATTTCTGTCCGCTCGGATGTGACACCCGGCACGATCGTTGCCCCGCGCAAAGGCGATAACGGCCTTGTGTGGATCATCGTGAATATGGATGGAAAAGGCGGAAGCGTGACACTGCCGGAAGCGGGAACGGATCTGTTGAAAAAACGTTTGGAAAAGGCGGGGAGGCTGGCGGTCGGACCGCATGAATACCGTGTAATTCAGTTTGACAATCACAGCTGATTCTTTGCATCGAATCAGCTTTTTTCTATGGAAGGGGAGGACCGATGAAAAGGATCAAATGGTTATCAGAACAGCCAAAGGTGACAAGCGGTGTGACGTGGGGCGTGTCATGGAAAAAAGGAGAATTAAAAAAGGGTGGCCGTCTCGCGCTTCTGAATGAAAACGCGGAAATGCGATATGTGCAAAGCGAACCGTCGGCCTATTGGCCTGACGGGAGCATCAAGTGGACGAAGCATGCGGCGGTGTTTGGCGGTCAGGAGAACCAAAGCTTTACAGTACAAAAAGGAGATGCACCGCAGCCGACAAAATCGATCAGCATTCACGAGTCAGTGCATGACATCCAAGTGGATACAGGAACGCTCGTCTGTACCATTCATAAAACAGGCTCTGATTTCATTCAATCGCTGCAGATCAACGGAAAGCCGATCGCCGCAGGCGGGAGGCTCGTTGCCATAAGAGAAACGAGAAAGGAGTCAGCGGCGGAAATGGTTCTTTTTCAAGAAACGTCTGTCAGCCTTATCAAACAGGCGGCGATTGAGCAAAGCGGTCCTGTCAAAGCAGTGGTCAAAATCGAGGGAGTTCATGTGCTCCATAAAACGAATGAAGAATGGCTGCCGTTTGTCATCCGTTTGACGTTTTATGCCGGGATGTCTGAGATCGGCCTTGTGCACACGCAGCTGATTGACAGGAGCGGTAAACAAGAATTCATTAAGGGGATCGGCATCGAATTTGATCTTTTTTTGGAGGGAGAGCCGTACAACCGCCATTTTCGTTTTGCGGGAGAGAAGGGGATGTACAAAGAACCCGCCCAGCTGTTTGGCACACGTAAATTCAATGAACGGTATCCGCTTTATGAAAAACAAATCAATGGCGAAACGCTGTCACCAGATGAAGAGCATAAGGAATGGTTTGCGCACGGAACACAGAATGCGGTTTGGGACGATGTGAAGCTTGTTCAGGATTCAAGCGATCATTACAGCCTGTCAAAACGGACCGGAAAAGATTATGCGTGGGTCGGCATGCTGCATGGCAGCCGGGCGAAGGGGCTTTGCTATGCGGGCGGCGAAAATGGCGGTGTGGCTCTCGGCCTGCGGTATTTCTTTGAGAAATATCCGTCAGCACTGGAAATCACAGGTCTTGCCGGCAGCCGTCCCAAAATGACCGTCTGGCTTTGGCCCCCGGATGGAGAAGCGATGGATTTGCGGCATTATACAGGAAATACCCATGTGGCCAGCGCGTATGAAGGCTTTGATGAACTGCGCTCTGATCCGACCGGCATTGCGAACACAAATGAAATCAGCCTGGCGTGCTTTTCGCACATGCCGTCTGGTGATGTCCTCAATGCGCTCGCTGACAAATGGCAGGCGCCGCCGCTCTTGGTATGCGAGCCGAACGTCTATTACGAATCAAAAGCGCTCGGGGTTTGGAGCATCATTGACACATCCCATCCGCTCAAAAAAGAGCTGGAGGAACAGCTTGACGCCGCCTTTCTGTTTTATAAAAAGGAAGTAGAGCAGCGCAAATGGTACGGATTTTGGCATTATGGCGATGTCATGCATACGTATGATCCAATCCGGCACATATGGCGATATGATCTCGGCGGATACGCCTGGCAAAACAATGAGCTCGTTCCGACCCTATGGCTGTGGCAGGCGTTTTTCCGCTCAGGCAGAGAGGATATCTTCCGAATGGCAGAAGCCATGACCCGCCACACGAGTGAAACGGACAGCTTTCATCTCGGTGAATACGCCGGGCTTGGCTCACGGCATAACGTTGTGCACTGGGGATGCGGCTGCAAGGAAGCGAGAATCAGCATGGCCGGACTTTATAAATTCTATTATTATCTGACGGGTGATGAACGGACGGGAGATCTTTTGACAGAAGTGAAGGATGCCGATTATGCCCTTGTCAAAACCGATCCGATGCGCGCTTTTTACGAGAAAGGCAAGCACCCGACTCACGTGAGAACGGGACCGGACTGGGCGGCGTTTTGCTCAAACTGGCTGGCGGAATGGGAGCGTACCGAAAATCCGGAATATCTCAAAAAAATCAAAACGGGCATCAACTGTCTAAAGCAACTGCCGCTCCGCTTATTATCCGGCCCGACATTTGAATATGATCCGGCGACTTCGATGCTTCATCACATGGGAGACGGCATTGCGGGCGGATATCATATGATCATTGCCTTCGGCGCGCCGCAAGTGTGGATGGAGATGGCTGAGCTTCTTGATGACCGGGAATGGGAGGATATGCTGAGTGAATTCGGCGAATTTTACACCCTCAGTGATGAGGAAAAACGCAAAAAAAGCGGAGGCGCGCTTCATGACGGGCATTTTCACTGGCCGATGTTCGCCGCCGGTATGACAGCCTACGCCGCGAGAAAAAAACAAGATCCTCATCTCGCCGCCAAAGCGTGGAATCTTTTGCTCGATGATAAGCTCAGCCATACGCCGCTTCCGATCAAACCCGAGCGCATCGAGACATGGACGCAGCTGGAGGAACTCTCGTGGGTGACAACAAACACCGTCTCCCAATGGTGTTTAAACGTCATAGCAGCACTGGAACTGATCGGAGATTCTCTTCCGGCAAAAAAAGAAACATTGGGCAAAAAAGGATAACAGCCGGAATTTCATAGGAGAAATGAAGCAAAAAATGAAGATTGCAAGAATTTATGTAAGCGCTTTATATTGAGAGGGGCAAAGGGGAAATGCAAAGTGAAAAAAAGGGGGACTTACGCATCATGAAAATAAAAATGCGAAAAAAATGGCTGGCCTTGCCGCTTGCTGCCATGATGATCGCCGGATGCAGCAATTCGGAAACATCCAGTTCAGCGGGCGGTTCGAAAGACACGATTAACATTATGGCGCCGCTCTTATCGCCGGAAAGCCCGAGTGAAAAGAGCCCTTCATTAAAAGCGCTTGAAAAGTACACAGGCAAAGAGATTAAGGTCACATGGGTGCCTGATTCATCCTACAACGACAAATTCAACATCGTCATGGCTTCAGGAGAGATGCCTCATGCGATTGTCATTAAAGATAAGTCAGCCGGCTTTATCAAGTCTGTCAAAGCAGGGGCATTTTGGGAGCTGTCCCCTTATTTAAAAGACTACAAGAATTTAAGTCAGGCAGATGAAAAGATTTTGAAGAACAGCTCGGTGAACGGCGAGGTGTACGGAGTCTACAGAACGAGGGACCTGATCAGGGCGTGTATGATCATCAGAACCGACTGGCTGAAAAATGTCGGTCTGGATATGCCGGAAACGCTTGATGATTTCTATGAAGTGCTGAAAGCTTTTAAGGAAAAAGATCCTGACGGGAACGGCAAGGATGACACGTACGGCATGGTCGTGCCGAAATGGATGGGGCTCGGCAACGGAAGCCCGTGGGATGTTCTGCAAATCTGGTTCGGCGCCCCGAACCGCTACGGTGTTGAAAACGGAAAGCTGATTCCTGATTTTACAACGAAGGAATACATGGAGGCGCTCAAGTTTTTTAAAAAGCTCTATGATGAGGGTTTGATCAATAAGGATTTTGCGGTCATGGATTCAGCAAAGTGGAATGATCCGGTTGTGAAAGGAAAAGCGGGTGTCATCGTTGATACAGGCTCCAGAGCGTCTCAGATCCAAAGCGCGATGGAGGAGGCGGATGAATCGAACAAGGATATCATTGATATTGTCGGCTCGCTTGAGGGGCCGAATGGCAAGCGCACCTTCCCGACATCCGGTTATTCAGGCATGATCGCGATACCAAAATCAAGCGTCAAAACCGAAAAAGAGCTGAAAGAGGTGCTGTCCTTCCTCGATAAAATGAATGATAAGGAAGCGCAGATTCTCACGAACAACGGAGTGGAGGGGCGCAATTACGAGCTCAAGGACGGCGTATTCACCTCACTTGAAAAAAACAACAAATCCCTCCTGTATGAGCACGAAGGCTTGGCGCAGTTCAGCATGTCGATCCCGAAAAGCGAGTATTACATCGAAGACCAGAAAACAAAGCTCTTTCAACATCGCAAAGACATCATAACTGAAGGAGAAAAAATAGCCGTCTTTAACCCGGCTGAGTCGCTTGTATCTGATGTCTATACCCAAAAAGGAGCCCAGCTTGACAACATCATTCTCGACGCGAGAACACGATTTATCATTGGAGAAATTGATGAAAACGGGTTCGAGGATGCGGTGGAGCTTTGGAAAAAAAGCGGCGGCAATGACCTGATGAAGGACTTGAACAAATTGTATCAATCGTCAAAATAAACCGATGCGCCTGCCGCTCGGCGGGCGCGCCGGTACCACGAAAGGAGAACAGATATGGAAACAGTGACGAAGAAGGGAGATTCACCTGTTCTCACTGCTGGAAAAGACATCAGTTGGATGGCTGCGCTCAAACGGGACAAATGGCTTTATCTTCTTCTTATTCCCGGTCTGCTTTATTTTTTGATTTTTAAATACTTGCCGATGTGGGGCGTCCTGATCGCATTTAAAGACTATTCGCCATATCTCGGCTTCTGGAAAAGCGAATGGGTCGGCTTTGATTACTTCAAAGACTTTTTTATGAATCCGGATTTTTTCCGGCTGCTGCGCAACACCCTCATGCTGGCGAGCTTGGATCTTCTGTTTGCCTTTCCCGCGCCGCTCATTTTGGCCTTGCTTTTGAATGAGGTGAGAAAGGCCGTGTATAAAAGATGTATCCAAACCTTTATTTACGTCCCCCATTTTGTATCCTGGACAATTGTGGTCAGCATCACCTTCGTTTTCTTTACTGTCGATACAGGTGTGATCAACAAAATGATTATGAGCCTGACAGGTGAGCAGATTTCTTTCTTGTCTGATGCAGACTGGTTCCGCCCGATGATTGTGATGCAAAGCATTTGGAAGGAGACAGGCTGGGGGACGATTTTATTTTTGGCCGCGCTGGCAACTGTTGACCAAGAGCAGTATGAAGCCGCCATCATGGACGGAGCGGGCCGGTTCAGGAGAATGTGGCATATTACGCTGCCGGCAATCAGAAGCACCATTATTGTTTTGTTGATTTTAAGAATCGGCAGCTTTTTGAATCTCGGCTTTGAACAGGTGTATTTGATGACGAACTCGCTCAACCGCAGCGTGGCTGATATTTTTGACACGTACGTGTACATGATGGGGATTACCCAAGGCGCGTACAGCTACAGCACGGCGGTGGGGTTGTTTAAATCGCTTGTCGGAATCATCTTGATTTTCGGCGCCAATTACATTGCGAAAAAGTTTGACCAGGAAGGATTGTTTTAGAGGAGGGAGAGGTATGGCTGAAATTCACACGATGCATAACACCAAAGCCGGACGGGTGTTTGACGTCTGCAACATTCTGTTTCTCGGCGGTGTCGGCGCGATTACCATTTTGCCGTTTTTGTATATTATCGCTGGTTCCTTTGCGACAGAAGCGGAACTTGCCCAGCGGAGCTTCTTTATTTTTCCGAAAACCTTTACACTCGATGCTTACAAGTATGTGTTTTCGACACCGACGTTCATTCGAAGCATGGGCGTGTCCATCTTCATCACCGTGGTCGGGACGGCTGTGCAGCTGTTTTTCACCTTCACGATGGCATATCCGCTTGCGAAGCGGCATGTGAAGGGACGGAACCTGCTGTTGAATCTGGTAATTTTCTCGATGCTGTTTTCCGGCGGCATGATCCCAACATACCTTGTCGTAAAATCACTCGGCCTTTTGGATACGTATTGGGCATTGATTCTGCCGATGGCGATTAATCCGTTCAACCTCATTATTATCAAAAACTTCTTTCAGCAGCTGCCGCGCGAGCTGGAGGAGTCGGCAAAAATTGACGGGTGTTCCGAAATCGGCGTCTTCTGGCGGATCGCCCTGCCGCTGTCAAAGCCGGTCATCGCGACCTTTGCGCTGTTTTATGCGGTCGGGATTTGGAATGATTTCTTCCACGCTCTCTTATATATCAATGACAGTGCAAAATGGCCGCTGCAAATGGTGCTTCGCCAAGTCACGATTTTATCGGATTTAACGGCGACCAATGGCGATACGTTGCAACATGCCGTTCCGCCTGAGCAAGGTATAAAGCTCGCCGTCATTGTCATTGCGACGCTGCCGATTTTGGCGGTATATCCATTTTTACAAAAACACTTTGCAAAGGGTATGCTGATTGGCTCGGTAAAAGGCTGAGAAAGGGAGTGTTTTATATGAGTACGTTACATCAGATTAAAATTGCCTATATCGGCGGGGGGTCTCAAGGCTGGGCCAGAAGCCTGATGAGTGATTTGGCGATTGATGAGAGGATGTCAGGCATGGTGGCACTCTATGATCTTGATTTTGAGGCCGCCCAGAGAAACGAAGTGATCGGCAATTACAGCGGGAACGGCAGATGGAGATATGAGGCCGTTTCTACTTTGAAAAAGGCGCTATCTGGCGCGGATATCGTCATTATTTCCATTTTGCCGGGTTCTCTGGATGATATGGAAATTGATGTTCACTTGCCTGAGCGCTGCGGTATTTATCAGTCTGTAGGTGATACTGTCGGGCCGGGCGGAATCATCAGAGGCTTGCGAGCTGTCCCGATATTTGCGGAAATTGCCCGGGCAATAAGAGACTACGCACCAGAGTCCTGGGTTATTAATTATACAAATCCAATGTCTGTCTGTACTAGAGCGTTGTATAAAGTGTTTCCCGGAATCAAAGCGATAGGCTGCTGCCACGAGGTGTTCGGGACGCAAAAGCTATTGGCGGAAATGGTCACGGAAAGGCTGGGAATAGAGGTGCCGCGGAGAGAAGATATCCATGTTAATGTGCTCGGCATTAACCATTTTACATGGATTACGGCAGCCTCTTACCGCCATATTGACCTGCTGCCTATATTCCGTGAATTCAGCTCGCACTATGGGGAATCAGGATATGAGCTGGAGGGAGAAAGCTGGAGGGACAGCGTCTTTCATTCGGCACACCGTGTTGCGTTTGATTTATTTGAAACGTATGGCGCGATCCCTGCTGCGGGTGACAGGCACCTGGCAGAGTTTCTTCCCGGTCCATATCTTAAACAGCCTGAGGTATGGAAATTCCATCTCACACCTATATCATTCAGAAAACAAGACAGAGCACTGAAACGACAAGAAACAGAACGGTTCATTCAGCAACAACGGGGTGTTGCTGGGAAAGCTTCGGGAGAAGAAGGCGTGAACATCATAGCGGCCCTTCTCGGATTGGGTGAACTCGTCACGAATGTAAATATGCCGAATCAAGGCCAGGTCTCAAACCTTCCTATACAAGCCATTGTCGAAACAAACGCATTCATCACAAGGAACAGTGTCAAGCCGATTTTTTCCGGAGCGCTTCCAAAAGGTGTGGAAATGCTGGCGGCTAGGCATGTATCCAATCAGGAGGCAGTGGCGGAAGCTGGTTTGACAAAGGATACAGGCCTCGCGTTTCAAGCCTTCCTTAATGACCCGCTTGTCATGATTGACCGCAATGATGCAGAGCAGCTTTTTGATGACATGCATCAAAGCACCATACAAAGCTGAGCAGGCCGATTTTTCTAGCAGGGTGAGCTTCTTTCGCGGTTTAGAAAGGAAAGCATTGACCATACTGATAGTATTATCAAGAAGTAGGTGCTATCAATATGGGAAATTATTTAAGTGTTGCGGTGGAACTGGTCTGCGGTTTAGGCATTTTATTTATCATTTTAAAGCTTCTCGGGAAAACCCAATTTTCTCAAATTACGCCGTTTGACTTTATTTCTGCTTTAATTTTAGGAGAATTGGTCGGAAATGCCGTTTACGATCATGAAATCAAGATCAAAGAAATTATTTTTGCTTCGCTATTGTGGGGCGTGCTGATTTATATTATTGAATTTATCACGCAAAAAATGAAATCATCGCGGAAGTTTTTAGAGGGCGAGCCGAATATCGTCATCCGCAAAGGGGAGCTTCAATATAAAGTATTGAAGAAAAATAAGATGGACATTAACCAGCTGCAAAGCCTTTTGAGGCAAGCGGGGAGCTTTTCAATCCAAGAAGTAGAATATGCGATTCTTGAAACAAACGGGATGGTCAGCGTGCTCCCCAAATCCGACTTTGACAAACCGATAAATAAGGATTTGCAGATTCCTTCGAAGTCTGTTTCTCTGCCGATCACTTTAATCATAGATGGAGAGATTGTGCAGGATAATTTGAAGGAAGCAGGTGTGGATGAACAGTGGCTGAAGCAAGAATTGAAAAAGAAGAACATTGATAAGGCGGAGGACGTGTTATTTGCGGAGTGGCACAAAAATAATCCGCTGTATACCGTAACCTACGAACAAAGCAGATCAACATGACTCTTTGAAAAAAAGCTTGCAGCGAGGCGCAAGCTTTTTATTGATTATATGTCCCTTGTTTGACAGCACGTACATGGTACATGCTCACTTCAGTGTTGATCAGATAGTCAGGCTTTGGTTTGCCTTTGTTTGCTTTATGGCCGGCGATATGCGCATCGCTTTTTTCCCATTGTTTCCAGTGATCCTCTGATTCCCAGCGAATCATGACAACAACTTCTTCATCACCGCGGCGCACATTTTTCTCAAGCACTGTCACATCAATTAAACCTTCTTGTTTTTCAATGATTCCTTCAGTACTGAAACGTTCTATGACTTTATCTGCAAAGCCTTCTTTAACCGTCATTTTTCTCAACTGTACAAACATTTGTCTCACTCCAATCATTCTCACATATGAATAATTGTAAATGAAATTCATTCTCAATGTCAAAAGAAAGCGCAGGGCGGAATGAACCGCCGTGCGCAGTTTATTCTTTTAATAAAAACACATTTCCGTCTTCGTCCTTAAATTGAACGAAGGTGCCCCACTCCATTTGATTGGGCTCACCGAGAAATTCTACGCCGTTTGTCTTCATTTTCTCGTATGTACCGAAGATGTCTTCACATTCAAACACGATAGAAGCCTTCATTTGCTCAGAGCCTTTCATCATGGCTTTCGGATAAATGACTAAACGAGTCTGAGCACCTTTTGGCGCAACCTCCAGCCAGCTTGCTTCAGGTCCCATCGGGTGGTCGGCTGCAATATCAAAGCCTGCCTTCTCAGTCCAAAATTGTTTCGCTTTCTGCTGGTCTTCAACATATACAGCTACAGTGCCAATTTGTTTGATCATAGGGGAAACCTCCAAGTTGCAAAGATAATAATACTATAACCTGTTTAAGGCCGAAGTAACACAAAAAATCAGCCGGGAAAACCGGCTGATTTTTGATTAAACTGAGCAGCTCACAACATCGATCTGATTTGTGTCTAAGGCGAAATAAACCCAGCGGCGCCGTGAATGATCCCAGTAAAAGCCGCCGACGGATCTTCTGCCAAGGATAATTGGGTAGAACCAAAATGAGCGGCCATTGGTTAACCAAACATAGGTAAACCGGAAAAGGCAAGGACGAATGGTGATTGGTTCAACTAACAAAACGGCTCCTTGAGAACTCTGCGGTTTTTTTGGTTTCGCTGGTATTTGGGAAGGAGGAGGTCCCTGTGGCGCACCGCCGAAGCCCGGAGCGGCGCCGCTGCCGATGCCAGGGCCGGAGCCGCCGCCAAAGCCCGGAACGGCACCGCCGCCAATGCCAGGGCCAGAGCCGCCGCCGAAGCCCGGAACAGCGCCGCTGCCAATGCCAGGCCATGGATATCGATATTCATATTCAAAAGCAGGCCAAGGCTCATAAAAATGCCCTGCAAACATATAAGGATCAACATAATACATGTGATAACGCCCTTTCTCATTGTAAACTGTACACTGCAGTTTATGCGGGCAGGCTCTTATTGGTGCATTCGCCTATGGATATAAACTGGAATGCGTTCAGGGAGTAGATTCATTTGATTTTTTCCTAGTCTTATTCACAATTTCGATTTATCATTTTATAATGAAAGTGCTTCTATTACGAAAAAGGAGACAGACCGTGAATATCGATCAATTATTATATCAATATATCATAGACCACACTGCGGACATTACTGAGAAATGGTTCAGTTTACGCTGCCAGCTACAAGGCGAACTGTATTCCGCCGACCATTTAAGTGCAGAAACGAAAACGCTTTTAACCGAGCAGCATACGTTTACCAATATAACAATTGCAAGCGCGTTTCTAGAGGATCAAACCGATTTTCAAGAAAATATGGCGAAATGGGCGCAAACCGTTGCGAAAAACAGGGTAGAGCAGGATGTTCAGGTGCATGAGGTCGTAGAAGCCATATCCAATTCTAGAATCTCATTCTGGGACGCAGTCGTCACATTTATAAAAGAAAATCAGGAGATCGTCACAAATGAAGATGCAGACCGATGGAACCGCATTGTGAATCAGTCGTTCGATAAGCTGATTATTGAATTCTCCGAGCAGTACCAAAAATTCATGCTGATGAGGCTTACATCTCAGCAGGAACTGATCTCAGAGCTTGGCTGTCCGGTCATTTCCATTGCTGATGGAATCGGGATATTGCCGCTTATCGGCTCAGTTGATACAAAACGGGCACAGATCATTTTAGAAACAGTGCCGGTCCGCTGTGTCGAGAGAAAAATCACAAGCCTCGTCGTTGATCTTTCGGGTGTCCCGATTGTGGATACCATGGTGGCGCAGCAATTGTACAACCTGTCTAAAACGCTTTTCTTATTAGGCGTCAAAGCCGTATTTTCGGGGATTCGCCCGGATGTGGCCCAAACATCGATTCAATTGGGGCTAGATTTTAGTGAATATGAAACGTATGGCACGCTGAAGCAGGCATTAGAAAACATGGGTGTCCGCTGTATTGTTGAGGAATTGGAAGAAAACAAATAGGAAGTTCCAGGCATATGATTGTCCATCATCGGGTGATCATATGCCTTTTTGATTTGAAGAGAAATCACCATTGATTTATCAAAAAAAACATAATATTATAATTCTTATAAGAATACTGTGAATTAAAACCTATTCAACAGGGGGGAAGGTCTTTTGGTTTCAAAATTAACGATTGATCCGGAAGTGATTGAAAAAATCATCAGTTCGCTGGAAACGCTCGATTTCGGCACCGTTCAGATTACGGTTCATGATTCTCAGGTTACCCAAATTGAGAAAATAGAAAAGCATCGTTTTTCGCTGAAAAGGAAAGAATCGAAATGATAACGTAAAGGGCGTTTGTTTTCATTAAATTCTCCTTAAAACATATACATATTTCATCCAATTTTTATATAATAGACCTTTAAGATCATTTTTTAGGAGGATTTTTGACATGCAAGCTACGGTTCACGAGAGTAAGCAATCGATCATGCAACGCATTTTGACAGTCTTTGTCTTCACATTGCTGATCGCGACTGTCGGCCTTTTTATCGGCCAATTTGTTCCTGTCGCTTTGATGCTGCCGCTTTCTATTCTTGAAGTGGCGATGATTATTATGGCCTTCTGGATGCGCAGAAGAAAAGCGGTCGGGTATGCGTTTGTATATACATTCGCGTTCGTTTCCGGCATTACCTTATTTCCGATCGTCAGCCATTACGCTTCCATCGCCGGCGCCTATGTCGTGCTTGAAGCCTTTGGTTCTACATTTGTCATTTTTGCCGTCTTAGGCACAATCGGCGCAAAAATGAAGAAGGATTTATCCTTCCTGTGGTCATTTCTGATGGTAGCGGTGCTCGCCCTCGTTGTGGTTGGCATTTTCAACATTTTCAGCCCGTTAAACTCAGCGGCGATGATGGCGTATTCCGTGATTGGAACCATCGTCTTTTCCCTTTACATTTTGTATGATTTGAACCAAATCAAGCACCGCCACATTACGGAAGACTTAATTCCCGTTATGGCATTATCGCTGTACCTTGACTTTATCAACTTGTTCATCAACCTGCTTCGCTTCTTCGGCATTTTGAGCAGTGATGATTAATGAAAAAGCGCCTGTCATTGGATAGGCGCTTTTTGCCATACACAAAAAGGCAGGTGGAGTGTTGATGAGTATCCTATCATTTTAAATACACTGGAGCAGGTCACAGTGCTGGAGCCATGGTGAAAAGGCCCGTCGTCATCGGAGGAGACGCCGCCCACGCCGGAGCGCCGACCCTGGCGCAAGGAGCGGCAATGGCGATCCTGGATGCCATCGTCCTCGCCGGAGAACCCAAAAACCCACGCCGATCACGAAACAGCTTTACTGGGCCTACTTCAAAAGAAGAGCGCTCAAAGTCCAGAACCTATCCTCAGAAATCGTCCGCCGCGGGCTGAAAGGAGAGCTGGGAGCGGAAGAGCTGATTGGGGAGTGCTATGCGGTGTTGAGGGAAGGGTATTAAATTGGAAAAGTCCAGAAAGTGATTTCTGGACTTTTTAGTCTTGCTCTGTTTTATTCCTTATCCGCTCAATCACCTCATGCAGCCCCTCAGGCTTATAAAACTCCACCGGTGAACTGCCTTTCTCAAACGAAATCGTCTCGGCTTCAATCAGCGCGACATAGCGCCCGTTTACTTTTGCGAGATGAATAGAATCGCCAAAATCCGCTAGCAATCCTTTAATCTCTGTTTCTCCGACTTTCATTTTCAGCTGGGCCTCTGGCGTGTGCTCGATGATTTGGGCGGAGGCTTCGATCACTTGATGGGTGTCGAGGCGCTCTTGGATCTCCCGCTTTTCGCTCGCTTCCCAAATCTCAATGTCGTGCTCGAACTGCTTGAGCTCTTCGCTGTTGTCTTCAAATGTCTCGTAGACGTGCTCCTGCACCATGTTCATGACCTGGTTTTTCATGATTTCCGGCATCGATTCGCCGTACTCGACGAATTTCAGAAAGTCCTCAAAATAGCGGGCGTGCGAGGCCTGGTGGATTTTCAGCTCGCCTTCCTCGACCATTCCTTCCTCGGGCATGTACGGGTATTGGATGCTTTTCATGTTTTTTGTCGTGATCGCCATTTCGACTTTTTTAATGAGAGAAGACGCGTCAGAGATGCGGGCGACCTTCGGCTCAAAGTCACATTTCATAATGAAGACAAATGACTCGTCAAAGTATTTTCTCGGCACGGCTGAAGCGACGAGAAACACGCCGCCGCGGACTGCGCTTGTGTCGAGGTACGTGCGGACGAACTGCTCGCTCAGCTCATTGAAGTCTTCTTTTGTTGCCGCCAGACGCGCGCGGTTGAACATGTTGTAGTTTGGGTTGGAATCAAGCTCGTGGCCGGGCTCGACGATAAAATGGCCGATTTTCGTCGGCACCTGCTCAGACTGCGGATGACGTTCTGCTTTCCGTTTGACGATTTTTTTCAGTTCCCCGTCGAGAAAGTCCTTCAGCTCGCTTTCTTCAAATTCGCCCGTATCAAGGGTCTGAAAGTGCTTGAACTGTTTGTTCGCCTGCTCATCCTTGCCTTCCACCTGTATGACATAAAAGGATAAAAACCGAATTTCAAAATCCATATGTGAACTCACCTTATTCGTGTATTGTACAGCTTCTCAAGTATAGAAAAAACAGCGATCATGCGTCAATTGGAAGAACGGAATAATCATGACCATGAAAGGGAAATGTAGTCAAATAGAAGGCATTTCATACGGAAAGGAATGGTTCGATGAAGGAAACAAGCCCGATTCCTCAGCCGAAGACGTTTGGGCCGCTCGGCAATTTGCCTTTAATTGATAAAGACAAACCGACGCTTTCACTGATCAAGCTAGCGGAAGAACAGGGTCCGATTTTTCAAATCCATACACCCGCGGGCACGACGATTGTGGTGTCCGGCCATGAATTGGTGAAAGAGGTTTGTGATGAAGGACGGTTTGATAAAAGCATTGAAGGCGCCCTGGAGAAGGTTCGCGCGTTTTCCGGTGACGGATTGTTTACGAGCTGGACGCATGAGCCTAACTGGAGAAAAGCGCACAACATTCTGATGCCGACGTTCAGCCAGCGGGCCATGAAGGACTATCATGAGAAAATGGTCGATATCGCTGTTCAGCTCATTCAAAAATGGGCCAGGCTCAATCCGAATGAAGCTGTTGATGTCCCGGGAGATATGACCCGGCTGACGCTCGACACCATTGGGCTGTGCGGGTTTAACTACCGCTTTAACAGCTACTACAGGGAAACGCCCCACCCGTTTATCAACAGCATGGTGCGGGCGCTTGATGAAGCGATGCATCAAATGCAGCGGCTTGATTTCCAAGATAAGCTTATGGTCAGAACAAAGCGGCAATTCCACCATGATATTCAAACGATGTTTTCGTTAGTCGATAGCATTATTGCAGAGCGTAGGGCGAATGGAGACCAGGATGAAAAAGATTTGCTCGCCCGCATGCTGAATGTGGAAGATCCGGAAACGGGTGAAAAGCTCGACGACGAAAATATCCGCTTTCAAATCATTACGTTTTTGATTGCCGGCCATGAAACAACGAGCGGCCTGCTGTCCTTTGCGATCTACTTTTTATTGAAGCATCCTGACAAACTGAAAAAGGCGTATGAAGAGGTAGAGCGGGTGCTGACAGATGCAGCGCCGACCTATAAACAAGTGCTCGAGCTGAAATACATACGGATGATTTTAAATGAATCACTGCGCTTATGGCCGACAGCTCCGGCTTTTAGCCTTTATCCAAAAGAAGACACAGTCATTGGCGGAAAGTTCCCGATCACGACGAAGGACAGAATTTCTGTGCTGATTCCGCAGCTTCATCGTGATCGAGACGCTTGGGGAAAGGACGCCGAGGAATTCCGGCCGGAACGGTTCGAGCATCAGGACCAAGTGCCTCATCATGCGTACAAACCGTTCGGAAATGGGCAACGGGCCTGTATCGGCATGCAGTTTGCCCTTCATGAAGCCACACTTGTGCTGGGCATGATTTTAAAATATTTCACGCTGATTGATCATGAGAATTATGAGCTTGATATCAAACAAACCTTAACGCTCAAGCCCGGCGATTTTCGCATCAAGGTTCAAACCCGTCATCAGGAAGCCATTCATGCTGACATCCAGGCAACAGAAAAACCGGGGCCTGATAAGCAAAAAGAAGAAACGGAGACAAAGGGCGCATCGGTCATCGGCCTTAACAACCGCCCGCTTCTCGTGCTGTACGGCTCTGATACCGGCACCGCAGAAGGCGTCGCCCGGGAGCTTGCAGATACAGCCAGTCTTCACGGCGTCAGGACCGAAGTGTCACCTCTGAACGATCAGATTGGCAAGCTGCCGAAAGAGGGAGCGGTTGTCATTGTGACCTCGTCCTATAACGGAAAACCGCCAAGCAACGCGAGACAGTTTGTCCAGTGGCTCCAAGAAATCAAACCGGGTGAGCTTGAGGGCGTCCATTACGCGGTATTTGGCTGCGGCGACCACAATTGGGCGAGCACGTATCAAGACGTGCCGAGATTCATTGATGAACAGCTTGCAGAGAAAGGCGCGACTCGGTTTTCTGCACGCGGGGAAGGTGATGTCAGCGGGGATTTCGAAGGGCAGCTTGATGAGTGGAAAAAGAGCATGTGGGCGGACGCCATCAAAGCATTCGGACTGGAGCTTAATGAAAACGCCGATAAGGAACGAAGCACGCTGAGCCTTCAGTTTGTCAGAGGGCTGGGAGAGTCCCCGCTTGCCCGATCGTATGAAGCGGCTCACGCATCCATCGCCGAAAATCGTGAGCTTCAGTCCGCGGACAGCGATCGAAGCACCCGCCATATCGAAATCGCATTGCCGCCGGATGTTGAATATCAAGAGGGCGACCACCTTGGCGTATTGCCAAAAAACAGTCCAACCAATGTCAGCCGGATTCTCCATAGATTTGGTCTGAAGGGAACCGACCAAGTGACATTGTTGGCAAGCGGCCGCAGTGCGGGGCATCTGCCATTGGGCCGTCCTGTCAGCCTGAATGATCTTCTCAGCTACAGCGTTGAGGTGCAGGAAGCAGCCACAAGAGCGCAAATACGTGAACTGGCCGCTTTTACTGTGTGTCCGCCGCATAAGCGCGAATTAGAAGAACTGACAGCAGAGGGTGTTTATCAGGAACAAATATTGAAAAAACGAATTTCCATGCTGGATCTGCTTGAAAAGTACGAAGCATGCGACATGCCGTTTGAACGATTTTTAGAGCTATTACGTCCGTTAAAACCGAGATATTATTCGATTTCAAGCTCTCCAAGAGTGAATCCGGGGCAAGCATCAATCACAGTCGGCGTTGTGCGCGGCCCGGCGTGGAGCGGCCGTGGCGAATACAGGGGCGTGGCATCAAATGATTTAGCTGAGCGTCAAGCCGGTGATGATGTCGTGATGTTTATCCGCACACCGGAATCCCGGTTTCAGCTTCCGAAAGACCCTGAAACTCCAATTATTATGGTCGGGCCAGGCACGGGAGTCGCACCATTCCGCGGCTTCCTTCAAGCCCGTGATGTTTTAAAGCGGGAGGGGAAAACGCTCGGTGAGGCTCATCTCTATTTTGGATGCAGGAACGATCGGGATTTTATTTACCGAGATGAGCTTGAGCAGTTTGAAAAAGACGGTGTAGTCACAGTCCATACAGCCTTTTCCCGAAAAGAAGGCATGCCGAAAACATATGTCCAGCATCTCATGGCTGAACATGCAGAAACCTTAATATCGATTCTTGACCGCGGAGGCAGGCTTTATGTATGCGGTGACGGCAGCAAAATGGCCCCGGATGTGGAGGCGGCACTTCAAAAAGCGTATCAGTCTGTTCATGGAACCGGGGAACAAGAAGCGCAAAACTGGCTGAGACATCTGCAGGATACCGGTATGTATGCCAAAGATGTCTGGGCAGGGATATAGATAAAGAAGACTGGAAACATCCAGTCTTTTTTGTCCTTTCGAAAAAATGGTGATCACGCTAAACATTAGTGCATACAATAACTTCAGTCCGCCGGAAGGGCGGGCTGTCTGCAAAACCTATTTTTCGTTTTTGCTAGTTTATGTTATTCTTATACTCGGTATCTATTTCTTTTTCCAAAGGCACACATGACAAAAGAAATCCTTTTTTTATTTCTGAGGAAAAAAGTGAAACGAAATGAAGGTTTCTTTCGTCCAGTGATTGGTTTCCAAATGGTTGTAATAAAAATGGTATGGTGCGAAACATAAATATTCCGGCTTGCCGCGGTGTATTTATTGTTGTGTGATGCCTTGATTTTGTTTGGAAAGAAGAAATGAGAAGGCAGGATATAAAGAGCAGGTAAATATGAATGAAGAACTTAAAGTGTTTAAGAAAGTAGAGGTTGCCATGAAGAAACTTTTTTCTTACAAACTTAGCTTTTTTGTGCTGGCTGTTATACTGTTTTGGGCAAAAACGTATTTATCCTACAAGACTGAGTTTAATCTTGGGGTAAAAGGCACAACTCAGGAGATCCTCCTGATATTTAACCCATTCTCAAGCGCCGTCTTCTTTTTAGGACTGGCTTTGCTGGCGAAAGGGCGTAAATCAGCCATTATTATGCTGGTTATCGATTTCTTGATGACATTTGTGTTATATGCAAATATTTTATTCTATCGTTTCTTTGACGATTTCTTGACGTTCCCGAACATTAAGCAGTCCGGAAACGTTGGAAACATGGGAGACGGTATTTTCAGTATCATGGCCGGTCATGATATTTTCTATTTCTTAGATATTATCATTTTGATTGCGGTATTGATCTGGAGACCTGAATTAAAAGAATACAAAATGAAAAAACGCTTTGCATCTTTAGTGATCCTTTCCGGGGTCGCACTGTTTTTCATCAACCTGCACTATGCGGAAAAAGACCGTCCGCAGCTGCTGACAAGAACGTTTGACCGCAATTATATCGTGAAATATTTAGGTCTTTACAACTACACCATTTATGACGGTGTACAGACGGCTCAAACAGAAACACAAAGAGCCTATGCAAGCAGCGATGATTTAACAAGCGTCGAGAATTACACGACGTCTCATTATGCGAAACCGAACGCCGAGTACTTCGGCTCTGCCAAAGGCAAAAATATCATTAAAATTCACCTCGAAAGCTTCCAGTCGTTCCTGATTGACTACAAGCTGAACGGTGAAGAGGTAACGCCTTTCTTAAATAAACTTGCGCACGGCGGAGAAGATGTGACGTATTTTGATAACTTCTTCCATCAGACAGGCCAGGGAAAAACATCTGACGCCGAGCTGACAATGGATAACTCGATCTTCGGCCTTCCAGAAGGCTCCGCGTTTGTGACGAAAGGCGAAAACACGTACCAGTCGCTTCCGGCGATTTTAGACCAGAAGGAAGGCTATACAAGCGCCGTCCTGCATGGTGATTACAAATCGTTCTGGAACCGTGACCAGATTTACAAACATATCGGATACGACAAGTTCTTCGACGCAAGCACGTATGATATGTCAGATGAAAATGTCATTAATATGGGTCTGAAGGATAAGCCGTTCTTTACAGAATCCATTCCAAAGCTTGAGTCTCTTAAACAGCCGTTTTACGCGCATTTGATTACATTGACAAACCATTATCCGTTTAACCTGGATGAAAAAGACGCGTCTCTTAAAAAAGCGACAACCGGCGATAACACAGTAGACAGCTACTTCCAAACAGCGCGTTACCTTGACGAAGCGCTTGAGCAATTCTTCAAGGAGCTGAAGGAAGCCGGCCTGTATGACAACTCAGTCATTATGATTTATGGTGACCATAACGGTATTTCAGAAAACCATAACCGAGCGATGAAAGAGATCCTTGGAAAAGAGATTACAGATTATCAAAACGCCCAGAACCAGCGTGTGCCGCTGATGATCCGTGTTCCTGGCAAAAAAGGCGGAGTGAACCATACGTATGGCGGCGAAATTGACGTCATGCCGACACTCCTGCACTTAGAAGGAATTGATTCTCAGAAATATATCAACTTTGGTACTGACTTATTCTCTAAAGACCACGACGATACAGTGGCATTCAGAAACGGAGACTTCGTAACGCCGAAGTACACATCAGTCGACAATGTCATTTACGATACGAAGACTGGTGAAAAATTGAAAGCGAATGAAGAAACGAAGAATCTGAAAACAAGAGTGAACCAGCAGCTGAGCCTTTCAGACAGTGTCCTGTACAAAGACTTGCTGAGGTTCCATAAACTAAATGATTTCACAGCCGTTGATCCGTCAGACTATCATTACGGCAAGGAAAAAGAAATCAAATAAGATGAAAAAGAGCCTTGAGCGGGCGCATTGCCTTCGCTCAAGGCTCTTTTTTTTGGTTACATAACCAACTTGAAAAAATAGATTCCATTTGGTCACCAAGGCTGGCTTTCTCTCATATCATTACAGTAGATTTTGAAACCGGTATTGAAATCGGACAAATTATCGGGGAAATGCCTTGATAGATTGTAAAGATGTACCAGGTTTCGAACTCAATATTCATAGAGATGAGGGGTAGAGATGAAAGCGGTCATTCTCTGCGGCGGAAAAGGAACGAGAATGAGTGAAATCACGAATGACATTCCTAAACCGCTCGCCATGATAGGCGGCAAACCGATTCTATGGCATATTATGAAAATCTATCAGTACTACGGAGTAAACGAGTTTATTCTGCTTTTGGGCTATAAAGGCGAAAAAATCAAAGAATACTTTCTCGACTATGAATGGAAGCACAACAGCCTGACACTCGACAGCGCTACGGGAGAGGTACAGATGCTGGGGCAGCCTGAAACGTGGAAAATTACGTTTTTGGAGACTGGGGAAGATACGCTGACAGCCGGAAGAATCTTGCAGGCGAAAGACTATATCGGTGATGAAACATTTCTGCTCACCTATGGGGACGGGCTGGCCAATATCAATCTTTTCCATCTCATCAGCTATCATCAGACAAAAGGTGCTGCCGCGACTGTCACCGGCATTGACAAAGTCTCGCAGTTTGGCACCTTGACGGTTGAGGACGGCATGGCGAAAACATTTTCTGAGAAGACATCAAGTGACGGAATCATCAATGGCGGATTCTTCGTTCTCAGTCCCAAGGTTTTCGATTATTTGCCGAAGGACGGGAACACAATGTTCGAAGATGAACCGCTGAAGAACCTTGCCAAAGACGGAGAGCTTGCCGTGTACCGCCATTATGGATTTTGGACGGCCATCGATACGTATAAAAATCTCTTAGAAGTCAACAAGATGTGGGATCAAGGACAACAAGTATGGAAGGTATGGTGAACCGATTTGAGTTTCTGGAAAAATAAAAACGTATTTGTTACGGGGTGTACAGGTCTTTTAGGAAGCTATTTGGTGAAAGAGCTGATCGAACAGGGTGCAAACGTGACGGGTCTTGTCAGGGATCATGTGCCCCAATCCAATCTGTATCAGGGAGACCATATCAAGAAAATGAACATCGTGCAGGGCTCTCTTGAAGACTTGGCTGTCATTGAACGCGCGCTTGGAGAGTATGAAATCGACACTGTCTTTCACCTCGCTGCACAAGCGATTGTCGGGGTGGCAAACCGCAACCCGATTTCTACCTTTGAAGCAAATATTCTCGGCACATGGAATATTCTCGAAGCCTGCCGCAAGCATCCGTTAATTAAACGGGTCATTGTCGCTTCAAGTGATAAAGCTTACGGCGATCAAGAAAACCTTCCGTACGACGAAAACATGCCGCTGCAAGGCAAGCACCCGTACGACGTCTCAAAAAGCTGCGCAGATCTGATCAGCCACACCTATTTTCACACGTACGGGCTTCCGGTCTGTATTACGCGCTGCGGAAACTTATACGGCGGCGGGGATTTAAACTTCAACCGCATCATTCCTCAGACGATTCAGCTTGTGCTGAACGGGGAAGCGCCGGAAATCCGCAGCGATGGCACCTTTGTCCGGGACTACTTCTATATTGAAGATGCCGTTCAGGCTTATTTGCTTCTTGCAGAGAAAATGGAAGAAAACAATCTTGCCGGAGAGGCCTTTAACTTCAGCAATGAGATCCAGCTGACCGTCCTTGAACTGGTAGAGAAAATTTTGAAGAAAATGAACAGTAATCTGAAACCTAAGGTGCTGAATCAGGGAAGCAATGAAATCAAACATCAATATTTATCCGCAGAAAAAGCGAGAAAGCTGCTGAATTGGACACCGGCCTACACCATTGATGAAGGACTTGAAAAAACGATTGAGTGGTATACGGAATTCTTCAAAAAGTAATGTGAAACGAGGTGAACATGACTGTGACCAGCGCGTATTGCACCGTTTTATCAAAAGGAAGATTATATCAGGCAGTCGCCTTATTTAAGTCATTAGAGCGAGTAGACCAAGACAGTCCCATTTTTACGCTGTGCATGGACGAAGATACGCACCGCGTGTTACAGAAGCTGAAGATGAAGCAGCTAAACCTTGTGCCGGTGGCCGCTCTTGAAAATGAAATGCTTCAAAAGCTGAAGGAAACTAGAGATCAAAGTGAGTATTGCTGGACGATGAAGCCGATCTTTCTGCAAGCTGTGCTGAACAGCAATCCCGAGCTGGAGCGTGTGACATACATTGACGGGGATCTCTTTTTCTACGCAGATCCATCGCCGATTTTTGAAAACCAGCCGGACTGTTCGGTGCTGCTTTCACGGGGGGATATTGTCATTCCTTCTTTTGAGAAAGATCAGATTGACATGCTGCAGCGTCTTTTAGGCAGATATAATTCTGGGTTTATCAGCTTCAAGCATGATGATGCAGGCACTGACTGCTTGGATTGGTGGAAGGAACGCTGTCTTGAGGAATGCAAAAATGCGCCGGGTGAAGGAAAATTCGGTGACCAAGGCTATTTGGATTATATGTCTGGGCTGTTTCCGAATGTTTGTGATATTACGACACCCGGCGTGAACATTGGTCATTGGAATTATGGGCAGCATACGTTTTCGTGGGAGGATGGCCGGATCGTGCTGGAGGATGGCAGTCCGCTGATTTTTTATCATTTCAGCGGATACCGAATCGTCGGCATCAATGAAATCAAACAGATTCATGAAACAACCCGCACAGACCTGCCGTTTGTGCATGAACTGTATCAAGAGACACTGCCGCATATCATTGAGCACATCAAAACATTAGACCCTGAATTTAACGGTTTTGCTTCAAAAGATGACAACAAATAAATGAGTAAATACAGGAAGTGAAAATGAAGTGAAAGCAAGCGTTATTATTCCTGCATATAATTCAAAGGAGCGTCTTTATAATAGCCTTCTGTCATTAAACCAGCAGGAGTGCGATGAAGAATTCGAAGTCATTGTAGCGGACAATGGCTCTGAGGACGGAACGCTCTCAATGCTTGAATCATTTCAAGCGGATTTTCCGCTGATTTTTACCCGGATTAAAGAAAACAGGGGGATTGCGTACGGTCGAAATCAGGCGCTGCGCAATGCCAGAGGAGATATCCTGATTTTCCATGACAGCGATATGCTTGCGGCGAAGGACCTTGTGGCAAAACATATTAAAGCCCATGAGAATGAAGAGAATCTCGTCGTGTGCGGGTTGTTTTGGAAGCGGATCTACAGTTTTTATTATGAACGATTTGAAGAAGAGCATAAGGAACAGCTCGCAAAGCTCACAGATGAAATGCCGAAAAAAGACAAACAAAAGCTGCTGGAGGAAGCGGACATTAAAAACGGAAGCTTTCTTGATAAAAGCTTTGACCTTAATACCGACTTTATTGACGTGCTCAAGCAGATTTTAGATGAGTACGGAGATGATCTGGAAGGCTATCATATGCCATGGCGCTTTTTTATCACGAATAATTCCTCTGTTAAACGCAAGCATGTCGTTGATCTCGGTTTATTTGATGAGGGCATTGTGCGGTACGGGTTTGAGGATTATGATCTCGGCATCAGGCTTCATCAGGCCGGATTGACCTTCAGGCTTCGGCGCGATATTGTCAGTGTTCATCAGGAGCATCCAAGCAATTGTAAGTCTGTAGACGATATTCGGGCAAACATTGCCTATATGTGCGATAAATACAACAATATCCGGTCCTTAGACGTTCATCTCGCTTTTAATGGGCCGTTCCCGCCTGACATGACGAACAGAATCATGGATGATATTCAAAAGCTGCTGGAATCTCAGAAATATGATCTGCTGCTGAATCTGTTTCTTGAGCTTCTGCATGTTGTTAAAGAGCGCAATATTGATCCGGATTGGCGAAAGAAATCCCCAAGGGTGACGGCGGAAAGCTTTGATTTACAAACTGTCCGCAAGCTTCTGCCAAAAGCGAAGAAAAAGCTAGGCGTGAACGATTTCGCCAACGCACTGTATGCGCTTGTCAACGATTTGCTGCACGTGGATCTTAGATCATTGGATGTGGTATAAGTGAGTACATTTCATTTTTCAACGATAGTGTCAAGGACACATATCTTTAAGCTCATGCCCATGATTCATTCTCTCCATGAGCATTGCGATGATTTTCATTTATATGTGCTGTGTGTCGACCAGAAAGCGTACGAATTGCTTCAGCACGTTCCATGGGAGCATGTCAGCTTTGTGCAGCTGCATGAAATGGAAGACCCGGAGCTGCTGAAAGCAAAAAGCAACAGAACGTTTCATGAATATTGCTGGACGTTAAAGCCCGCCTTTTTGTTTCATGTGATGAGCAAGTGGGATAACGCTGAATACTTTGCCCATATGGATACGGATCTATTTTTCTTTTCTGATCCGGCACGTATTTTTGCAGAAAACCCAACGGCGTCTCTGTATTTGACTGATCATCGTAATTCGCCGCGTTTCACGTCCTACTACGACCGAACCGGACGCTTTAATACAGGCTTTGTCGGTGCCGGTAATACAAAGGAAGCATATGAAGCGGTATGGCAGTGGAGACAGGACTGTATTGCATTTTGTACGGTCGAAATGGATACAGAACGAAAGACATATGGTGATCAAAGATATGTGGAGAAATGGCCGGCACAGTTTAAAGGTGTTCATGTTGTCAAGTCAATAGGAGCCAATACAGCGCTTTGGAATATCGAAAACTATAAGGTCGGGCAAAAGGACGGCCGCGTGTATATAGATGAAACGCCGCTGATTTTCTATCATTTCTCTGGGTTTACACTGGTGACAGAAAAAGAGTTTAATCTTTGTTGGTACTACCGGATTGAAGATGAAGCGACAATTGAGATGATTTATATGCCGTATATATTAAATCTGAAAAAATGGATTGATGAAATACAGTCCGCGTTTCCAGACTTTGCGGACGGATTTATCCCGAAGCATGCAGTGCCTGACACTCATTTTATACAGCTGGATTAAAAAAACCCTGCCGCTGGGCAGGGTTTTTTAGCTATGCCATTCTCTCACCTTCTGGTCACTTGGCAATAGGAAGGCAAGGATGCCGAGGACAGGGAGAAAGGCAATGGCGATCATCGTCGGGGTCAGTCCCGCTGCATCAATCAGAGCGCCCAGCGCCACAGCGCCGATCGCGCCCATCCCGAAGGCAAGCCCGACGGTTAACCCAGACATTGTGCCGATTTTTCCAGGAACTAGTTCCTGTGCATAGACAACCGTTACGGAAAAGCTCGACATCAGAACCACGCCAATCAATGCGAGCACGCCATAGGCGAGAACCGGGCCGGCAAATGGCAGCAAAATCGCCAGCGGCGCCGAGCATAACAGCGAACCGAGGATAACGAAGCGTTTTCCAAAACGGTCTGCAAGCGGGCCGCCGAGAAACGTGCCGATCGCGCCAAACAGCAAGAAGACAAAAATATAGCTTTGTGCCTGCTGAATGCTTACGTGATATGTATCCATCGCGTAAAACGTGTAAAAGTTGCCGATCGCACTCGTATACCAGGAACGCGCAAAAATGAGAAATATAATAATAATAAGAGCAGATATAACAGATTTGGTGATGGCTGTGTTTTCAGCCGTTTTCTTTTGCTTGCCTGATTTCTGGGCGAGGCTGCCAAGACGTGAGGCGTACCATTTCGCAATATACATGAGAAACATAACAGCAAGCGCGGCGACAAGCGTGAACCAAACAGCGCCGAATTGCCCTAGCGGCACAAGGATCAGTGCGGTAATCAGCGGCGCCATCGCCTGGCCTGAGTTTCCGCCCACTTGATAAATCGACTGGGCGAGTCCGCGTTTTGTGCCGGCGGCCATATACGCCACACGAGAGCCCTCCGGATGGAAAATGGCTGAGCCTAATCCAATGAAAAACACACAGCATAAGATCGTGATGAATGACGGGGCGAATGCAAGACCCAAAATGCCAAGCATGCTGGCGGTCAAACCGACTGGAAGCGCGTACGGCCGCGGCCGTTTATCGGTATACCAGCCGACGACAGGCTGCATCACGGATGACACCATGTTTAATGTGAAAGCGATGATGCCGAGCTGTGTAAACGTCAGGCTCATGGAGCGTTCCAAAATAGGAAACATGGCCGGAATCACGGCCTGCAGCGAATCGTTGAGCATATGGCAGATTCCGATAATAATCAAAATCGGATACACCGTGGTGCCGGGTTTTTGAACTGTTTTTTCTTTTAACGGGGCGGCGATAGCCAATTGAGTCTCCTCCTTACATATATAGCCAAAGCATACCATCATATTATTCATAAGGTGAAGAATTTATCAAGAGGAAAAAAGACTTTTATGAAAGAAACGCCGTCAGCCGATTAGCAGCTGACGGTATTTTCGATATTCAAAATGTGATATAGCTCTTCAAGCTTACGAATCTCATAGGTTGGGATGATCTCTGGCACATTCGGCTTCATCTCAGGGTTCATCCAGCAAGTATCAAGCCCTGCGAGCTGGCCGCCTTTAATGTCAGCAGTCAACGAATCCCCAATGATTAATGTGTGCTCTGCTGAAAATTGGGGAATCCGTACAAACACGTAATCGAAATATTCTTTCATCGGCTTTTGGAAGCCTGTGTCTTCAGAAACGAAAATGTCCTTGAAGAACGGAAATAATCCTGAGTCACGGAGACGCTTGTATTGTGTGTTAGACACGCCGTTTGTCACGATGTACAAATCAAACTGATGCTGCAGATTAGAGATGAGAGCAAAAGCACCGTCTATTAGCTGATGTCCTTCTTCAAGAAAGCTGCGGTATTTTTGCTCAAGCAAAGCGCCGTCCGCCTCGTAACCGTACTCCTTAAGCAAAGCGGAAAAACGCGTATTCACGACTTCATCCCGTGTTATCTTTCCTTCTTCAAAGGCTCTCCAGAGACCTTGATTGATGGCTTTATATTGCGTTTTTATGTCACTTGTTAAAGGAATGTTTTGATCTTCAAACAGCAAACGCAGGGCCAAAGCTTCTGCCGCTTTAAAATCAAGGATGGTATCATCTACATCAAATAATAAAGTGCGGTATTGTTTCATCTGTGTGTCTTCCCTTCTCATATGTACTCAAAGTATAGCACATAAAAAAAGGAAAAAGCCGGCGGATGAGTGAGGCAGCGCCGGCTGAAAAAGAGATTATTTGTTTAATAAACTGTGTTTTCTCGAATATAGGAAGTAAACCAGCGTTCCGACAGCGATCCAGATGACAAATGAAAGCCATGTGACGCCGGGAAGGCTGTACATGAACCAGAGGCAGATGCCTGCGCTGATAATCGGCACAACCGGAACGAATGGCACTCTGAAGGACGCTTTGATTTCAGGATGTTTCTTTCTTAACACAATGACAGCAATGGAAATGACCGTAAACGCGGCAAGTGTTCCCATGTTCACCAGATGAGCCAGCGTTCCGAGGTTAATAAACCCGGCGATTCCCGCTGCAACGATCCCTGTGAGCCATGTATTGCGAAACGGCGTTTTAAATGACGGATGCACCTTTGCGAACAAGCCAGGCAGAAGGCCGTCTCTGCTCATGGCAAATGTCAAGCGGACCTGAGCGTACAGCAAAGCGAGCATCACCGTCGTAATCCCGATAATCGCACCAACAGAAATAATTCCGGCGACAGCGTCCTGTCCGACGAATTTCAGCGCGAAGGACACCGGATCTCCGACATTCAATTTGGCATAAGGCATCATGCCTGTCAGCACAAGCGATACCGCGATGTACAGAACCGTACAGACGGCTAGAGCTGAAATAATGCCGACGGGCATGTTTTTTTGTGGATTTTTCACTTCCTCTGAAGCGTTAGAAACCGCGTCAAACCCAAGGTACGCGAAGAAAACAGTGGCAGCGCTCAGAATGACGCCTTTCATCCCAAATGGCATAAAAGGTGACCAGTTGTCCGGTTTCACATAGCCGATGCCGACAATAATGAACAATAAAATGATCGCGATTTTCATCAGTACGATGACGTTGTTAAAGCGTGTGCTTTCCTTGACGCCTCTGCTGACAATCGCAGTGATGAGGAGAATGATCACTGCAGCCGGAAGATTAAATACGGCATCCGGCGTGCTTCCCGGCGCTCCTGTCAGTGCAGCCGGAAGATGGAGATTAAAGCCGGCAAGCAGCGATTGAAAGTAGGAAGACCAGCCGGTGGCAACTGCCGACAGTGCAATGACATATTCAAGCATGAGATCCCATCCGATCAAAAAGGCGAGCAGCTCTCCAAGTGTCACGTATGAGTATGAGTACACGCTTCCCGAAATCGGAATGGAAGACGAAAACTCAGCATAACAGAATGCAGCCAGCGCACAGGCGAGCCCTGCTAAAATAAACGATATGATGAGGGCGGGACCTGCACCGGTCGCTGCCACTGTTCCTGTAATGACAAAAATCCCTGTACCGATGACACAACCTATACCGAGCAAGGTTAAATCAAATGCGCTTAACGTACGGGCAAGGCTTTTTGACTTGCTCTGCGCACTCAATGTTTCAAGCGGTTTTTTTCTAAATAATGAACTCATCAAAAGTTCCTCCTGGAAATATTCAAAATATTCTAATCATTATATACAGTTCTTGTTGTATTATATTGTCGAAATTTGACGCAGTCAATAAAATATTTTTCTGCTTTAAACGATAGAAGCGAAACAGCGTTGTCGTATCATAGGATAGCAATTTTTACTAATCTAATATTCAATTTTATGCAGGATGAACCGATAGAAAAAATAGATTCGCCCATATTTTGATTTGCGGTTATAAAGGAGATGCTGACCATGTTTCAATATGAAGAGTTGAATAAACAGTATATCGGCGGGAAATGGCAGGAGGGCAGCAGCCCAAATGTATTGGAAAACAAAAATCCTTATACTCAAAAAACATTCACAACATTCCGTAAAGCGACTGCTGACGATGTAGATGAAGCGTACCGGGCAGCGGCGCTGGCGAAGAAAAAATGGGATGCGGTCAATCCGTTCGAAAAAAGATCCATTCTAGAAAAAGCCGTCACGTATATCGAAGAAAACGAAGAAGCCATCATTTATTTGATTATGGAAGAGCTTGGGGGAACAAGGCTCAAAGCAGCCTTTGAAATCGGTCTTGTCAAAAACATCATAAAAGAAGCGGCAACGTTCCCTGTCCGCATGGAAGGTAAAATTCTTCCGTCCACAATAGACGGAAAGGAAAACAGATTATATCGCGTGCCGGCAGGTGTTGTCGGTGTCATCAGTCCATTTAACTTCCCATTCTTTTTATCTATGAAATCAGTGGCGCCTGCACTCGGAGCCGGCAATGGCGTTGTGTTAAAGCCGCATGAGGAAACGCCTATATGCGGCGGAACGCTGATTGCGAAAATTTTTGAGAACGCGGGAATCCCAGAGGGTCTGCTGAATGTTGTTGTCACAGACATTGCTGAAATCGGAGACAGCTTCGTTGAGCATCCAGTGCCGCGAATTATCTCATTTACCGGTTCTACGAAAGTCGGCAGCTACATCGGGCAGCTTGCGATGAAGCATTTTAAAAAGCCGCTTCTTGAGCTTGGCGGGAATAGCGCCTTCATCGTGCTTGAGGATGCAGATATAGAATATGCGGTCAACGCTGCGGTGTTCAGCCGATTTACACATCAAGGACAAATTTGCATGTCAGCCAATCGCGTGCTTGTCCATTCATCTATTTATGATAAGTTCCTTGAGCTCTATCAGGCAAAAGTGGAATCGCTGAAAGTCGGCGATCCAATGGACCCTGATACGATTATCGGGCCATTAATCAACAGCAGACAGACGGACGGGCTGATGAAGTCTGTTGAGCAAGCAATTGAAGAAGGCGCTGTACCGGTGAAGCTTGGCGGATTTAACGGGACGATTGTGGAACCGACGATCTTAAAAGACGTCAAACCGTTCATGAGCATTGCCAAGGAAGAGCTGTTCGGGCCGGTCGTCTCCTTTATGAAGTTTGATTCAGAAGACGAAGCGGTGGATATCGCAAACGAAACGCCGTTTGGATTGAGCGGTGCCGTACATACGTCAAATCTTGAGCGCGGCGTGGCTTTTGCGAAACGCATTGAAACAGGCATGATTCACGTTAATGACACGACCATTAATGATGAACCGAATGTAGCCTTCGGCGGTGAAAAGCAATCAGGCCTCGGCCGTTTGAACGGTGAGTGGAGCCTTGAAGAATTTACAACGCTGAAATGGATCTCGGTTCAGCACGAAAAACGCAGCTTCCCTTATTAATGAATAGGAGTGAATGGAATTGAGCATAAAAACGGAAAAAGAAACGGCAGATATTCTGGACGCATTTATCAAAGTAGCCCCTTATTTAAACAGCCTGGTTCAGGATGATATTACAATCGGCATTTATGATACGGAAAAGCTGCTCGTGAACATACCGGCCAAAACCTTTTCGCTGAATGTAAAAGCCGGCGATCCGCTGCAGGAAGGGGATATCATCACAGATGCCATCCGCAGCAATCAGAAGAAAACGAGCATGGTTCCGAAAGAATTGTTCGGCTTCCCGTTGATCGCCCGTGCCATCCCGCTCCACGACGAGAATGGAAGAGTCATTGGAGGCGTTGGCCTCGGTACGAGCCTTGAGGAGTCATCAAAGCTGCATGATGTGGCAGAAAGCTTATCGGCTGTTGTTGAACAAACGGCCGCGGCCATTTCCGACATTTCTGAATCAATTAACGGGTTTTCAACTCAAATGTCAGGCATTTCCTCACAGGCGAAAAAAGTAAGCGAAAGCGCCGGTGAAATCGCCGATATTTCAGTCACTGTTAAAGGCATCTCTGACCAAAGCAATCTGCTCGGCTTGAATGCCGCGATCGAAGCGGCAAGAGCAGGGGAGTCCGGAAAAGGTTTCTCTGTCGTTGCAGATGAGATCAGAAAGCTGGCGACGCATTCAAAAGACAATGTCGGCCAAATTGACCAGATTACGAAAAAAATCCACAGCCTGCTAAAAGGGCTGGAGGAATCCATTGAGTCAATCAATCAGCATACAGACGGACAAGCCGCTGCCGTTGAACAAATTTCCGCCACGATGCAGGAGATTTCAGGAAGCGCGCAGCATCTTGCAAAAATGGCAGAAAAAGCGCTTGAGGAAGAGTAAGAGACCGGGGACAAACGTCCCCGGTCTTTTTATTATCCCGCATTTCCATGAAATTCGTCTGACGTTTTACTAGTTTTATTCCAGCGGCTGATTTAAAATGTACACATGAACTTACGTGAGGATTGATAGGAACCATGAGCATATTAAAAGCGGAAAACCTTTATAAAACATACGGAGATAAAACATTATTCGACCATATCTCCTTTCATATTGAAGAGAATGAGAGAATCGGATTAATCGGGCCGAACGGAACAGGGAAATCAACGCTGCTGAAAGTGATTGCCGGCCTGGAATCTATCGAAGAAGGAGAAATCACGAAATCCGGAAGCGTGCACGTGGAATTTCTTCATCAAGACCCTGAGCTGCCCGCGGGGCAAACAGTACTGGAGCATATCTATTCCGGTGAATCGGCTGTGATGAAAACCTTGCGTGAATATGAAAAAGCGTTGCATGAATTGGGGAAAGATCCCGAAAATGAACAGCGCCAGAAACACCTGCTGGCAGCGCAGGCGAAAATGGACGGAAACAACGCATGGGATGCAAACACCCTGGCAAAAACCGTACTGACTAAGCTGGGTGTCAACGATGTAACAAAGCCGGTCAACGAGCTCTCAGGAGGCCAGAAAAAACGGGTAGCCATTGCCAAAAACTTAATTCAGCCCGCTGATCTGCTCATTTTGGACGAGCCGACAAACCATTTGGATAATGAAACGATTGAGTGGCTTGAAGGATATTTAAGCCAATATCCCGGCTCTGTTATGCTGGTCACGCACGATAGATATTTCTTAAACCGTGTCACGAACCGCATTTATGAGTTAGAACGAGGCAGCCTCTACACGTATAAAGGCAACTATGAAGTGTTTTTAGAAAAACGAGCGGAACGGGAAGCGCAGGCTGAGCAAAAGGAAACGAAGCGGCAAAACCTGCTGCGCCGTGAACTGGCTTGGCTCAGACGAGGAGCGAAAGCCCGATCCACAAAACAAAAGGCGAGAATTGACAGGGTAGAAGCGCTTAAAGAGCAGAAAGGCCCTCAGTCATCGGGTTCACTCGATTTTGCGATTGGCTCGCACCGTCTCGGCAAACAGGTCATTGAAGCGGTGAACGTCATGATCGCTTATGACGGCCGCATGCTCGTCGACCGCTTTAATGAACTTGTCATACCGGGTGAACGGATCGGAATCATCGGGCCGAACGGCATCGGGAAAACAACGCTGTTAAACACCCTTGCCGGCCGTCATACGCCGGACGGAGGCGATATTACGATCGGACAGACGGTCAGAATCGGCTACTATACCCAGGATCATAGTGAAATGAATGGTGAGTTAAAGGTCATTGATTATATAAAAGAAACGGCGGAGGTCGTAAAAACAGTAGATGGCGATATCATTACAGCTGAACAAATGCTGGAGCGTTTCCTCTTCCCGCGTTCAATGCAGCAGACGTATATCCGCAAGCTGTCCGGCGGGGAAAAACGCCGTTTATACTTGCTACAGGTTCTCATGCAGGAGCCGAATGTCCTGTTTCTCGATGAGCCGACGAACGATTTGGATACTGAAACATTAAGCGTTCTTGAGGATTACATCGACCAATTCCCTGGCGTCGTCATTACCGTATCCCATGACCGCTATTTCCTTGACCGCGTCGTCGACCGTTTGATTGTGTTTGAAGGAAATGGTGTCATTTCCCGTTTCCAAGGCTCCTACAGCGATTATATGGAAGAGTCAAAAGCGAAAAAAACAACTGAAAAATCGGCTGCTGAAGCAAAACCGGCTGAAGCCGAGCCAAAGAAAAAACGGAAAAAGCTTTCTTACAAAGACCAGCTGGAATGGGACGGCATCGAAGATAAAATTGCTCAGCTGGAAGAAAAACATGAACAGCTCGAAGCTGACATCGCCGCAGCAGGCAGTGATTTTGGCAAAATCCAAGAGCTGATGGCCGAGCAGGCGAAAACGGCGGAAGAGCTTGAGGCTGCGATGGACCGCTGGACAGAATTGTCCCTCATGATCGAAGAACTGGAAAGCTAAAAAGCGTGGCCGCAGCAGGCCGCGCTTTTTTTCACATAATGTACAAAAACGAATCGGCCTGCTTATGATAGGATGGAATTGTGTGTCAGCGGCACATGGAAAACTAACGGAGATGATGAAGTATGACATGGGCGATCGTGATGTTAATTCTCATGAGTCTGGTGAAAATCGTATTAACCTGTCTTCCTACAGGCGTCATAGAATGGCTGCTCAGCAAATTTGAAGTGCACGCCAAGCTTAGTGATGAAAATGCGAGCCTCTCTCTAGACGGAAAACGTCTCGAGGGTACAGAGAAGCAGAAAGTGATTGATCAATTTAACGAAGCTGTCTTCCTGGAGAAATATTATATTTACCCAGGTGACGAAGAGCGTTATTTATATCCGGAAAACGGCGGCACGCCGCTGGTGATAGATACGAAAAAAGGCAAACATGATGTGAGGCTGTTTGTATACCGCTACGATGACCATATCGACGTCGTAAAACAGTACAAGAAGAAAGTGATCGCGTATCGAGTGCTTTCTGAAAGCCTTCAAAAAGAGTCTCTGTCATTGACGGGAAGTTTAGCTTAAACAGGAAAGTGAAAGACGGGTGCTTTATGCTGCTCGTCTTTTTTTATTGCTTTTCAAAAGTTAACGTTTACGTTAAGGTTCAAAAGGTGTATAATGGTAACAGAAACGGCGAAGGGGGATTTACCTTGGAATGGATGAAGATTGATCAAGTGGCCAAAAGAAGCGGGCTGACAAAGCGGACCATCCGGTTTTATGAAGAAATCGGTTTGATTCCGGCGCCGAAACGGACAGACGGCGGTGTAAGGCTTTATTCAGAGGATGATATGGAGGAGCTTGAGAAAGTCATCAGCACAAAAGAGGTGCTCGGTTTTTCCCTTCAGGAGCTTCAGCATTTCATGGAAACCAGCCGTCAGCTAGAGTTAAACAAAGAGGGGTATTTGTTGTCACTGGATCCTAAGGAACGGAAAGAAAAACTGGAGGAAATTCAGGAAACCCTGAATCACCAGCTGGGTTTGATTGATGAGAAAATCCGCACATTCCAAAGCTTTAAAGAACATCTGCAGGGCATGAAAGAAAAAGCGGAACGTGGCATTCAATCAATCGAATGAAAAGTTTGTTAAACGCTATTTTTGTAGCGTTTCTTTTAATGGAATAAAAATGGAGGTCAGGTCAAATGGATAAAACAAAACAAGTGAATCAGAAAACAGGCTTGCTCAGCCAGCCGAAAGCGGTATGGGCTGTCGCGTTTGCCTGTGTGATTTCTTTTATGGGAATCGGGCTGGTCGATCCAATTCTTCCGGCAATTGCCGCACAATTACATGCTTCACCTAGTGAAGTATCACTCTTGTTTACAAGTTATTTGCTTGTTACCGGCTTTATGATGTTTTTCTCAGGAGCCATTTCCAGCCGCATCGGCGCGAAATGGACATTAATTCTCGGACTTATTTTTATTATTGTGTTTGCGGGGCTTGGCGGCAGCTCAAGTTCAATTGCTCAGCTAGTCGGCTATCGCGGCGGCTGGGGATTAGGTAATGCTTTGTTTATCTCCACAGCGCTTGCGGTTATCGTCGGCGTGTCAGTCGGCGGAAGCGCCCAAGCGATTATTTTGTATGAGGCTGCGCTCGGTCTTGGGATTTCTGTCGGACCGCTTGCAGGCGGAGAGCTTGGAAGCATTTCATGGCGCGCACCGTTTTTCGGAGTATCTGTCCTGATGTTTATTGCGTTAATCGCGATTTCTTTCATGCTGCCAAGATTACCGAAACCGGTGAAACGCGTCGGTGTGTTTGATGCGATGAAGGCGCTCAAATATAAAGGCCTTTTAACGATGGCCGTATCGGCATTCTTATACAACTTTGGATTTTTTATTTTGCTTGCTTATTCTCCATTCGTTCTGGATTTGGATGAACACGGTCTTGGATATGTCTTCTTCGGCTGGGGCCTTCTGCTGGCGCTTACGTCAGTCTTTACGGCGCCGCTCGTGCACAAAGCGCTGGGCACAGTGCGTTCGCTCGTCGTTCTCTTTATCGCCTTTGCGGCCATTCTCGTTATTATGGGGATCTGGACAGACCATCAGACTTTGATTATTACATGTATCGTTGTCGCTGGTGCTGTCCTCGGTATGGTGAATACGATCATGACAACCGCTGTGATGGGTTCTGCGCCGGTTGAACGCTCAATCGCGTCTTCAGCCTACAGCTCAGTCCGCTTCATCGGCGGCGCACTCGCTCCGTGGATTGCGGGAATGCTGTCAGAACACTTCACCGCAAGCACACCATATACAGTCGGCGGTATCGTCGTTTTTGTCGGCATGCTTGTCCTTCTCATGGGACGTAAACATCTTGCCGGAATTAAGGCGGGGCATTAATAAAGAAAGACACTGCGCATATGCAGTGTCTTTTTATTTGTTATAATGCATCATAATCGAATTGGCGCAGGAAAGGAAAGTCTTTATGACACAATTTTACTACTTAACAGCTAAAATCCCTTTAGAAACCGGTTTTTTCGGTCAGCAAGAACGGCGTTCGCGGAAAGGGCATCCGCTACGGTCAGGCATTGATGCGGCTGGGATTTATCTTGTAGGAGCTGAGAATGTGTCCGTTCATTTACAATTGCCATTTCAAGTGATGGTTCATGCTGTAGAGGGGACGTTTGCCATGAAGGCAAAGCCTGACGAATATGAACAGAAATGTTTAGAAACGCTCTATCAATACATACACAGCGTCATGAAAAACAGCTTTTCTGTAGAGTGGTTCACCGCTTGGGCTGATGAGGAGGACTTTGAATTGTCTGCCAAAAGAGAGCTGACACTAGATGAATGCACATCGCCATTGCAGCTCATTTTAAAAGACAGAGAGCTTTTGAGAATCGTTCAGAAAAAATGGCAGTAAAAAACCCGCCCTTCAGCAGGCGGGTTTTCTTCGGTTTAAAGCACTTTCGTTGTCCAAGACTCGCAGTTCCATGTTTCTGTCGCGATATCCATATAAAACTCTGGCTCGTGGGAAATAAGCAGAATCGAGCCTTTGTATTCTTTGAGGGCGCGCTTGAGCTCTTCCTTGGCATCGACATCCAAGTGGTTTGTCGGCTCATCGAGCACCAGCAGGTTTGTTTCCGAATTGATTAGCTTGCACAATCTGACTTTCGCTTTTTCGCCTCCGCTTAATACGGAGACGCGGCTTTCGATATGCTTTGTCGTCAGTCCGCATTTTGCCAGTGCGGCACGGATTTCATACTGCGTATAAGAAGGGAATTCGCTCCATACCTCTTCAATGCACGTATTGTTGTTTGTTTCCTTGACCTCTTGCTCGAAATAGCCGGTATAGATGTGCTCGCCGCGTTCAACCGAACCTTCGAGCGGCTGGATCTCGCCAAGTAAACTTTTCAGCAACGTCGTTTTTCCGATCCCATTCGCGCCGTAAAGGGCGATTTTTTGGCCGCGCTCCATGCGGAGGTTGAGCGGACGGGACAGCGGGGAATCGTAACCGATCACGAGATCCTTCGTTTCAAAAATCAGCTTGCCTGACGTTCTCGCCGGCTTGAAGTGGAATTCCGGCTTTGGCTTTTCTGCCGCAAGCTCGATCATATCCATCTTATCGAGTTTCTTTTGGCGGGACATCGCCATGTTTCTCGTGCTGACACGCGCTTTGTTGCGGGCAACGAAATCCTTCAGCTCTGCGACTTCCTGCTGCTGCTTTTTGTAGGCCGCTTCAAGCTGCTGTTTCTTCACCTCGTAGACTTCCATAAACTGATGGTAGTCGCCGACATAGCGTGTCAGCTCTTGATTTTCAACGTGATAAATCAGGTTGATGACGCTATTTAAGAACGGAATATCGTGGGAAATCAGGATGAACGCGTTCTCGTATTCCTGCAGGTAGCGTTTCAGCCATTCAATATGCTGTTCATCAAGATAGTTGGTCGGCTCATCGAGAAGCAGAATTTCAGGCTTTTCAAGAAGCAGCTTGGCGAGAAGAACCTTTGTGCGCTGTCCGCCGCTCAAATCGGTGACATCGCGCTCTAAACCGATATCACTCAAGCCGAGGCCGCGGGCGATTTCTTCCACTTTGGAATCAATAACATAAAAATCATTGTTCGTCAGCGCGTCTTGAATCACGCCGACTTCTTCAAGCAGCTTCTCGAGTTCGTCGGGATCAGCTTCACCCATTTTGTTGTAAATCTCGTTCATTTCCTCTTCCATCGCAAATAAATAATGGAACGCGTCTTTCAGGACGTCACGAATGGATTTTCCTTTTTCAAGCACGGTATGCTGGTCAAGATAGCCGACACGGACATTTTTTGACCACTCGACTTTTCCCTCATCAGGTTCAAGCTTTCCGGTAATAATATTCATGAAGGTTGATTTTCCTTCACCGTTTGCGCCGATCAGCCCGACGTGCTCGCCTTTTAACAGGCGGAAGGAGACGTTATTAAAAATGGCCCGGTCCCCGAAGCCGTGGCTTAAATCCTTTACAGATAAAATACTCATGTTTACACCTCTATCGTTTATCAAACACGCTCAATCGGCGTGTAATATTCACCCTTTTGATTATAAAGGAGGATTCGGAATGTTGAAAGGTATAGGAAAGAAAAAGAAAAATTGCGTTCCGGGCGAGGTTTTGAGATACTATGGAGTAGATTTCAGGAATTGAGGAGAACGAAAATGACGCAAACTTGGCCATTTTTACATAATGCACAATCATTTATACAAGAGAATTGGAATGCTTCCAGCTTTCAAAAGCCAACTCCTGTACAGGAGCAGGCTGCCCAGCTGATCTTGGACGGAAAGGATGTCATCGCGGAATCGCCGACAGGCACAGGGAAGACGCTGGCGTATGCGCTGCCGGTCTTGGAGCGGATCAAGCCGGACCAGAAGCATCCGCAGGCAGTCATTTTAGCGCCTTCGCGTGAGCTGGTCATGCAGATTTTTCAAGTGATTCAGGATTGGAAAGCGGGCTCAGAGCTGCGCGCCGCTTCCTTAATCGGCGGGGCGAATGTGAAGAAGCAGGTTGAAAAGCTGAAAAAACACCCGCATATCATCGTCGGCACGCCAGGCAGGGTATTTGAACTGATTAAAGCAAAAAAACTCAAAATGCATGAAGTGAAAACGATCGTGCTTGATGAAACGGATCAGCTTGTCCTGCCGGAGCATCGCGAAACGATCAAGCAAATCATTAAAACGACATTGAGAGAGCGCCAGCTTCTATGTTTCTCTGCCACGCTCAAAAAGGAAACAGAGGACGTGCTCCGCGAATTGGCGCAAGAGCCTGAGGTGTTGAAGGTGCAGCGAAGCAAGACGGAAGCCGGGAAAGTGAAGCATCAATATCTCATTTGCGACCAGCGTGACAAAGTAAAGCTGCTGCAAAAGTTGTCAAGGCTTGAAGGCATGCAGGCGCTCGTATTTGTGAGAGATATCGGCAACCTGAGTGTATATGCCGAAAAGCTGGCATATCACCACGTTGAACTCGGCGTTTTGCACAGCGAAGCGAAAAAAATGGAGCGGGCTAAAATCATTGCCGCATTCGAAGACGGAGAGTTCCCGCTTTTATTGGCGACTGACATTGCCGCACGCGGCTTAGACATTGAAAACCTGCCATACGTGATTCATGCTGATATTCCTGATGAAGATGGCTATGTCCACAGATCAGGACGAACAGGCCGGGCCGGAAAAGAAGGCAACGTGCTGAGCCTTGTGACAAAATTGGAGGAATCAAAGCTGAAAAAAACGGCGAAGAAGCTTGGTGTTGAGCTGAGTGAAGCTGTGTATGCAGGCGGAAAACTGAAGACGAAATAAAAAGGAGGGCGAAAAGCCCTTCTTTTTTGTTGTAAAATAATAGAAAAGGTTTCGCTCGGAGGTGGGAAGATGGCTTCAATAGACAGGTTTCAAGCAGTGAAAGAGCCAGAGCTTAAAATCCTTGAACACTGGTTTGAAAATGAGGATACCAGGCGGAGAATGGATGGGATGCTGCCATTAGATGAGTGGTATGCACGAGTAAATAAAGATGAACACGATACCATCATCATGGCGTATGATGGGCAGCTGCCGGCAGGAATGGCCGTTATTGAGTTCGGGGAGGAGCGGACGTATATTGGATTGATCGTCAATCCTTTGTACCGGCTTCAAGGGTACGGGAAACGGATATTACAAAAGCTGCTGACCGAACCTGATTTTACTAAAGTGCGGGAATGGGTGGCATGCATTGAAGAAGACAATCGAATCAGTTTAGCCTGCTTTCAGGCAGCAGGGTTCATTTTGGAGGACACGAAACCAGATGAAGATGGTTTTCTTACGCTGATTTTTCGCAGCTGACCTCAATAAACACAAAAGGAGGGCAAAAAGCCCTCCCGTTTTCATCTTCAGCTCGGATCGCTGACCTTGATCAGCTGTTTCCCTTTATTTTCTCCCTTAAATAAGCCGAGAAACGCATCAGGAATATTTTCGAAGCCTTCTATGATGGTTTCCTCGTAATGGAGTTTACCAGCCTTCAGCCATTCGGCCAGCTGTTTTGCTCCCTCAGGAAAACGATCGGAGTAGTCGCTGACGATAAAGCCTTGCATCAGCGACTTGGTTTTAATCAGCTTTGATTGCACACGCGGGCCCATGTCATCTGCTTCGCTTTCTGCATTGTAGGAAGAAATGGCGCCGCACACCGGAATGCGGGCAAATTCATTGAGCAGATTCATGACCGCGTCTGAAATCGGTCCGCCGACATTGTCAAAATACACATCGACACCGTCAGGACATGCGTCTTGAAGCGCTTTTTGGATATCATCCGCTGTTTTGTAATTGATGGCTTCGTCAAACTGAAGCTT
This sequence comes from Bacillus sp. JS, assembly GCF_000259365.1. Taxonomy (NCBI): domain Bacteria; kingdom Bacillati; phylum Bacillota; class Bacilli; order Caryophanales; family Bacillaceae; genus Bacillus; species Bacillus sp. JS. The sequence goes on from NC_017743.1 coordinate 882,054, forward strand.
CTGTTTTAAATAGTCGATTTTTTCATCAGAGCCCGCGATACCGACAACTCGTGCGCCTTTGATTTTGGCAATTTGCCCGACTGTTGAACCGACGGCTCCCGCAGCTCCGGAGACAACCACGGTTTCGCCTTCCTTCGGGCGCCCGATGTCCAGCAATCCGAAGTATGCCGTTAAGCCGGTCATCCCCAAAATGCCGAGATAGGCAGAAGCGGGAGCAAGGCTTGTATCAATTTTTCGCAAGGCAGACTCGCTTACCGCGGAATATTCCTGCCAGCTGAGGTTTCCGATGACGATATCGCCTTTTTTTAGATGATTCCCGTCTGACACAACTTCAGCGATAACCCCGCCAGAGAGCGCTTCATTTAAAGCGAATGGCTCAACATATGATTTCGTATCCTGCATACGGCCGCGCATATAGGGATCAACCGATATATATAGCGTTTTGACAAGCACTTCCCCTTGCTTCGGTTCAGGAACCGGAACGGTTTCAAAGCGAAAGTCTTCATGAACAGGAACACCTTGCGGACGTCTTGCTAATTGAATTTGCTGCTGAGATGCTGTCATTTTCATCCTCCTATCACTTGGTTGACACCACTGTAACATGGACAGGAGAGGAAATACAAAAGGTAAGCTGGCAAAATAAAAAGGAGAGGATCTACCTCTCCTTTTCATTTCGCCCGTAATTTCGGGCACAGTCCCGTCGGCAGGCACATTGGCTTCTGGTCGATCGGGCTTCTCATGATGCAGCATTCCAAGCCGAAGACTTCACGGAAAAATGGCTGGGTAAATACATCTTCCGGCGTTCCGGCATTATATATTTTTCCATCCAGCACACTGATCAGATAGTCAGCATATTGAGCGGCTTGGTTTAAATCATGGAGCACCATGACAATGGTGCGGCCATGATCGCGGTTCAGCTTTTTCAGCAGCTCAAGCACTTCAATTTGATGTGAAATGTCTAAGTACGTGGTCGGCTCATCAAGCAAAAGCAAATCGGTTCCTTGGGCAAGTGCCATGGAAATCCAAGCTCTTTGTCTTTGGCCGCCTGAGAGGGCATCAAGTGTCCGATCCTTCAGTTCAATCATACCTGTTGCTTCCAGCGCCCACTCTACCATGTCGTGATCCTCTTGCGTATGCTTGGATAACAGCTTTTTGTGAGGATGTCTGCCGAAATAGCATAATTCCTCTACCGTTAATCCTTCAGGAGCCTGAGGAGCTTGTGGAAGAATGGCCAGCTTTTTTGCGACTTCTTTTGACGGCTGGCGGTGGATGTCTTTCCCTTCTAATAGCACTGTACCGCTTTTCGGGGCCATCAGCCTGGCGAGCGATTTGAGGATTGTTGATTTACCGCAGCCATTAGCGCCGATGAGCGCAGTGATTTTTCCTTCTTCTATCTTTAAGTCGACTCCGTCAATAATCACTGTGCTGTCATATGAAAGAGTGAGCTGGTCTGCAGCCAGTTTTCCCATGGTATCCTCTCCCTACTGTTTCCTCGCTTCGAATTTCAATAAATATAAGAAATAAGGCGCGCCAATCACGGCTGTCAGTATTCCGGCAGGTATTTCAACCGGAGGCATGAGGCCGCGCCCTAGAGTATCTGCAATTAATAATATAATAGCACCAATCAATGCCGATGCAGGCAGTAAATATTTAGCTTTTTCTCCGGCAAGCCGTCTGGCAATATGCGGAGCAAGCAAGCCGATAAAACCGATTGAGCCGACGACGGCTACACAGCTTCCCGCCAGCGCAACCGCGGTGAAAATCAGGATGAATCTCAGCCGGTTTGCGTTTTCTCCGAGACCCTGCGCAAGCTCATCACCGAGTGACATAAGATCCAGCTTCGGTATGAGAATGCAGACGATCGGAAAAAGAATCAAAAGCCATGGCGCAAGCAGCTTGACTTCTTCCCAGTTTCTTCCCCAGAGGCTGCCTGTCAGCCAAATGAGTGCAGCATTCACGTCGCCCGGAAACTTGACCATCATATATTGCATTCCGGCGTGGCAGACCGCGCCTAAGGCAATGCCTGATAAAGCCAGTGAAGAGGGCTGAATGCTCTTTTTTCGGGCTATCATTAACAATAGTACAGCAATAATGGCTGCTCCGGCAAATGCGGAGAACGGAAGCACGTATACCGGCGACTCAGGAAAGATGAGAATCACAGCCATCGCCGCAAGTCCAGACCCTTTTGAAATGCCGACAACGTCCGGGGAAGCAAGCGGATTTCGGATCACGCCCTGTAAAATCGCTCCGGCAGCGGCGAGACCTGCACCGGCCAGAATCGCTAAGATAATGCGGGGAAGCCGATATTGCTGGATGATAAATTCAAAGGAATGATCCAGACCCAGCAAATTCGTCACCACCGCCTCAGGTGAAATGTATAATGCACCGATTCCGATGCTGATGACGGACAGAACGATCAAAATCACGGCCAATATGATTATCGCCAGCAAGGGGCGTTTTTGTTTTCTGGTTGTTTTCTTCATTTCAGGTGTCGCCCTTTCCTTGCCAAATATAAGAAAAACGGCGTTCCGATAATCGCGGTGACAATGCCGACCGGTGATTCATAAGGAAATGCAATCCATCTGGCCAGAACATCTGCGTACACCAGCAAAATGGCACCGAACAGTGCCGAAAACGGAAGCACGTATTGATAATGTTCTCCGATCAGCTTGCGGACAATATGCGGGACGAGCAGCCCGACAAAGCCAATCGGCCCGGCGACGGCTACGGAAGCGCCGGAAAGGATTAAAATAATCAAACTGATCAGAATCCGGATGCCGTTCATATTTTGTCCAAGCCCTTTTGCTGTTTCGTCTCCGAGACCGAGAACAGAAATAGAACCGGAAAATACGAGAGCAAGCCCGATGCCAATGACAGAAAACGGAGCGATGGTCAAGACGTCCTGCCAGTTGCTGCCGTCGATTGCGCCTGTCATCCAGTACAGAACATCCTCACCTGACTCATTTAAAATAATGATGGCCTGTGTCATGGAGGAGAGGAACAAGTGCACGGCCATTCCTGACAGCGCCAGTTTGACAGGTGTCATGCCGCCGGATGAGGCAATCATATACACAATCGCGCCGCCTGCCGCCGCACCCGCAAAAGCGAAAAGAACAGAAGAATAGGGCGATGCCGGCAGAATGACGAGAGAAGCAACGACAAAAAGCGATGCACCCGCATTCACACCGAAAATTTGGGGTGAAGCCAGAGGATTTCTCGTCATAGCCTGCATCAGCGCCCCTGCTACAGCTAGGCTGGCGCCGACAAAAACGCCGATTAATGTGCGGGGAAGGCGAAGAGTAGAGATGATGAGCTGTTCCTTTGAACCGTCCCATACAAAAAGATATTTCAATGAATCTATGATGCCGATGTCTGAGGCTCCTACTGAAAGATTCAGCCCAAGCCCAAATATAAAAATGATCAGTGCAATGATGAACATCATCAGTCTTGATGATGAGCGCCGTTTGGCTGAATGATACAACAGTCTCACTTCCTTACTGCGTCTGGTTGCAAAAACGAAGAAGCAAGGATTTCCCCTCGCTTCTCATTTGTCCTATTTATTATACACTTTTTTAAGCACATCTTTGGCGCTTGTTTCACTAGACTTGATGCCTCTGAATCTTGTCCAAGTGTCACGGTCCGCATCATAGACTTGTCCATTTTTCACCGCTTTGAGATTTTTCCAGAGCGGGTTCGTTTTCCACTCGTCTACAATGGTCTTGCCTTCGTTGGCTGAGATGAACAAAATATCAGGATCGATTTTGCTCAATTGCTCGAGGCTGACCTCTTGATAGGCGTTATCTGACTTCACAGCGTGTGTAAAGCCGAGCATTTTAAAGATTTCTCCGTCATAGGATGATGATGTATGAAGCTGGAAGGAATCCGCTCTTGCAACGCCGAGAACGATGTTGCGGTTTTCATCTTTCGGAAGTTCGGCTTTCAGGCCGTTGATGACTTTTTTGTGATCGGAAAGCTTTTCTTTTCCTTCATCTTCTTTATTTAATGCTTTTGCAATGGTTGTAAAGCTGTCGATTGTTTCGTCATATGTCGCTTCACGGCTTTTTAATTCAATCGTCGGGGCGATTTGTTTCAGCTGTTTATAAATGTTTTTATGGCGCTCAGCGTCAGCGATGATTAAATCAGGCTTCAAGGAACTGATGACCTCAAGATTCGGTTCGCTGCGTGTGCCTACAGATGTGTAATCAATGGAGCTGCCGACAAGCTTTTTAATCATATCTTTTTTGTTGTCATCGGCGATGCCCACCGGCGTCATGCCGAGATTGTGAACGGCATCCAAGAATGAAAGCTCAAGCACAACCACCCGCTTAGGTGTGCCGCTTATTGTCGTTTTTCCTTCTTCGTCATGGATCACTCTGGAATCCTTAGACTTGCTTTCGCTGCTTCCGTTGTTATTCTGGCTTGATGAACAGCCGGATACAATGAGGCAGGCGAGCAATAAAACACTCATGATGGCAATCAACTTGTTAGAATAGGTGCGCATGTCATTCTTCCTTTTTTTAGTTTTAGTAATGAGAATCATTATCACATGTAACACTATAATAGCATGGCTTATCATGTCAATATTTTTTTAGTAAAGAAAGCCGCTTTTTCACTGCTTTCTCATAAAAGCATCATCAGATACAAATAAGTGGTATGCAGCGTTACCGTGTCTTCGAGACAAAAACGCATGGGCATTGGCTTTAGAGGTTTCGAACATCTCAGCAGTGACATAAGGGAGGAGAGTGTTGAGATAACCGGACAATTTCGTTTCTATTTCGTCCGCAAGCGCAAACTCAATATCGCCGATATTCATAATAATCGAGAAAACAAAGTCGATATCGATATCAAAATGCTCCTCGGCAAAAACTGCAAGCTCGTGAATTCCTGGCGAACATCCGGCACGCTTATGGAAAATCTGTTTGACTAAATCACTTACAATCCAAGCATTGTATTGCTGTTCTGGTGAAAAATATTGCATTAGACATACCTCCTGCTCGTACGGATAAAGGCAGCAATTCATGGTCGTGTGCTCCGTGCAGCGGCTTCTCTTAGATTTTGACTTTTCTGAAAATGGGTCCCGGTCCTATCACTTTACCATGGACGGAAAATAAATAGCTACTACCATTCTTCCTGTTTTTCTCTTCAATGTTCTGGAATCTGTTTCAGGTACAGACGAACGGGTATGAAAGAAATATAGAAAACAAGAAGGAGGAATATCGAAATGAAACCAGTTGTAAAAGAGTATACAAATGACGAACAGCTCATGAAGGATGTAGAGGAATTACAGCAAATGGGTGTGGCGAAAGAGGATGTATACGTCTTAGCTCACGACGATGACAGAACGGAACGCCTGGCAGACAACACGAATGCCAACACGATCGGAGCCAAAGAAACAGGTTTGAAGCACGCAGTAGGAAATATCTTCAATAAAAAAGGAGACGAGCTCCGCAATAAAATTCACGAAATCGGTTTTTCTGAAGATGAAGCCGCTCAATTTGAAAAACGCTTAGATGAAGGAAAAGTGCTTCTCTTTGTGACAGATAATGAAAAAGTGAAAGCTTGGGCATAAAGCAGGGGAAAAAACCAAAAGGCCAATTGACGGCCTTTTGGTTTTTTTTGCGGTCTTTGCGGCGGATCTTCTGCAGAATGCCGCAATAAGATAGCGGAACATTTTCGGTTCTGGATGTCCCTCAATTTGCTATTATATTTTTGTGAGAAACTGGAATAAAATCTCACAAAACAGAAAATGGGGGTACATAGTGAATGAAAAAAGTGATGTTAGCTACGGCTCTGTTTTTAGGGTTGACTCCAGCTGGCGCGAACGCAGCTGATTTAGGCCACCAGACGTTAGGATCCAATGATGGCTGGGGCGCCTACTCAACCGGTACGACAGGCGGATCAAAAGCGTCATCTTCGAATGTATATACCGTCAGCAACAGAAACCAGCTTGTCTCGGCATTAGGGAAGGATACCAACACAACACCAAAAATCATTTATATCAAGGGAACGATTGACATGAACGTAGATGACAATCTGAAGCCGCTTGGCCTAAATGACTATAAAGATCCGGAGTACGATTTGGACAAATATTTGAAAGCCTATGATCCTAGCACGTGGGGCAAAAAAGAGCCGTCGGGCACACAAGAAGAAGCGAGAGCACGCTCTCAGAAAAACCAAAAAGCACGGGTCATGGTGGATATTCCTGCAAACACGACAATCGTCGGTTCAGGGACTAACGCCAAAGTCGTGGGCGGAAATTTCCAAATCAAGAGTGATAACGTCATTATCCGCAACATTGAATTCCAGGATGCCTATGATTATTTTCCGCAATGGGATCCGACTGACGGAAGCTCAGGGAACTGGAACTCACAATACGACAACATCACGATAAACGGCGGTACGCACATTTGGATCGATCACTGTACGTTTAACGACGGCTCGCGTCCGGACAGCACATCACCGGAATATTATGGAAGAGAATATCAGCACCATGACGGCCAAACGGATGCTTCCAACGGTGCTAACTATATTACGATGTCTTACAACTATTATCACGATCATGATAAAAGCTCCATCTTCGGATCGAGTGACAGCAAAACCTCTGATGACGGCAAATTAAAAATTACGCTGCATCATAACCGCTATAAAAATATTGTCCAGCGCGCGCCGAGAGTCCGCTTCGGGCAAGTGCACGTGTACAACAACTATTATGAAGGAAGCACAAGCTCTTCAAGTTATCCTTTCAGTTACGCGTGGGGAATCGGAAAGTCTTCTAAAATCTATGCCCAAAACAATGTCATTGACGTACCGGGACTGTCAGCTGCTAAAACGATCAGCGTATTCAGTGGGGGAACGGCTTTATATGACTCAGGCACATTGCTGAACGGCGCACAGATCAACGCATCGGCTGCAAACGGGCTGAGCTCTTCTGTCGGCTGGACGCCGTCTCTGCATGGATCGATTGATGCTTCTGCTAATGTGAAATCGAATGTTATAAATCAAGCGGGTGCGGGTAAATTAAATTAAGAAAGTGAAAAACACAAAGGTTGCCAACCTTTGTGTTTTTTAATTAATTAAAATGTTTATTAACTTAGTTAAGGAGTAGAATGGAAAAGGGGATCGGAAAACAAGTATATAGGAGGAGACCTATTTATGGCTTCAGAAAAAGACGCAGGAAAACAGTCAGCAGTAAAGCTTGTTCCATTGCTTATTACTGTCGCTGTGGGACTAATCATCTGGTTTATTCCCGCTCCGTCCGGACTTGAACCTAAAGCTTGGCATTTGTTTGCGATTTTTGTCGCGACAATTATCGGCTTTATCTCCAAGCCCTTGCCAATGGGTGCAATTGCAATCTTTGCATTGGCGGTTACTGCACTAACTGGAACACTATCCATTGAGGATACATTAATCGGATTCGGGAATAAGACCATTTGGCTTATCGTGATCGCATTCTTTATTTCCCGGGGATTTATCAAAACCGGGCTCGGTGCGAGAATTTCGTATGTATTCGTTCAGAAATTCGGGAAAAAAACCCTTGGACTTTCTTATTCACTGCTGTTCAGTGATTTAATACTTTCACCTGCCATTCCAAGTAATACGGCGCGTGCAGGAGGCATTATATTTCCTATTATCAGATCATTATCCGAAACATTCGGATCAAGCCCGGCAAATGGAACAGAGAGAAAAATCGGTGCATTCTTATTAAAAACCGGCTTTCAGGGGAACCTGATCACATCTGCTATGTTCCTGACAGCGATGGCGGCGAACCCGCTGATTGCCAAGCTGGCCCATGATGTCGCAGGGGTGGACTTAACATGGACAAGCTGGGCAATTGCCGCGATTGTACCGGGACTTGTAAGCTTAATCATCACGCCGCTTGTGATTTACAAACTGTATCCGCCGGAAATTAAAGAAACACCGGATGCAGCGAAAATCGCAACAGAAAAACTGAAAGAAATGGGACCGTTCAAAAAATCAGAACTTTCCATGGTTATTGTGTTTCTTTTAGTGCTTGTGCTGTGGATTTTTGGCGGCAGCTTCAACATCGACGCAACCACAACCGCATTGATCGGTTTGGCCGTTCTCTTATTATCACAGGTTCTGACTTGGGATGATATCAAAAAGGAACAGGGCGCTTGGGATACGCTCACTTGGTTTGCGGCGCTTGTCATGCTGGCCAACTTCCTGAATGAATTAGGCATGGTGTCTTGGTTCAGTAACGCCATGAAATCCTCAGTATCAGGATTCTCTTGGATTGTAGCATTCTTAATCCTAATTGTTGTGTATTTCTATTCACACTATTTCTTTGCGAGTGCGACAGCACACATTAGTGCGATGTATTCTGCATTTTTGGCTGTCGTCGTGGCAGCGGGCGCACCGCCGCTTTTAGCAGCGCTGAGTCTCGCGTTCTTCAGCAACCTGTTTGGATCAACGACCCACTACGGTTCTGGAGCGGCCCCGGTCTTCTTCGGAGCAGGCTATATCCCGCAAGGCAAATGGTGGTCCATCGGATTTATCCTGTCGATTGTTCATATCATCGTATGGCTTGTGATCGGCGGATTATGGTGGAAAGTACTAGGAATATGGTAGAAAGAAAAAGGCAGACGCGGTCTGCCTTTTTTTTATTTTCACTCCTTCGCAAGAAAACGGATTTTGAAAAATGAGAAAATTTCCTGTGAAAAATGGTATGATCTAGGTAGAAAGGACGGCTGGTGCTTGGTGAAAAAGCGGTTCCATTTTTCCCTGCAAACAAAAATAATGGGGCTGATTGCGGCTCTGCTGGTCTTTGTCATTGGTGTGCTGACCATTACGTTAGCCGTTCAGCATACACAGGAAGAACGGAGGCAGGCGGAGCAGCTGGCGGTTCAAACGGCGAGAACTATTTCCTATATGCCGCCGGCTAAAGAGCTCATTGAGAGAAAAGGCGGACATGCCGCTGAGACGCAAGACGTCATTGAACAAATGAAAGAACAGACTGGCGCGTATGCCATTTATATCTTGGACGAAAAAGGAGACATTCGCAGCGCCTCTGGAAAAAGCGGTGTAGAGAAGCTGGAGCGCAGCAGAGAGATTTTGTTTGGGGGCTCGCATGTTTCTGCAACAAAAGCGGATGGACGGAGAGTAATCAGAGGGAGCGCGCCGATTATGAAAGAGCAGAAGGGATACAGCCAAGTGATTGGCAGCGTGTCTGTTGATTTTCTGCAAACGGAGACAGAGCAAAGCATCAAAAAACATTTAAGAAATTTGAGCGTGATTGCCGTGCTTGTGCTGCTGCTCGGATTTGCTGGCGCCGCCGTGCTGGCCAAAAGCATCAGAAAGGATACGCTTGGGCTTGAACCGCATGAGATCGCGGCGCTATATCGTGAGAGGAACGCAATGCTTTTGGCGATTCGAGAAGGGATCATTGCCACCAATCGTGAAGGTGTCGTCACCATGATGAACGTGTCGGCGGCCGAGATGCTGAGGCTGCCCGAGCCTGTGATCCATCTTCCCATAGATGAGGTCATGCCGGGAGCCGGGCTGATGTCTGTGCTTGAACAAGGTGAAATACCGCCGAATCAGGAGGTAAGCGTCAACGATCAAGTGTTTATTATCAATACAAAAGTGATGAATCAAGGCGGGCAGGCGCATGGGATTGTCGTCAGCTTCAGGGAGAAAACAGAGCTGAAGAAGCTGATTGACACATTGACAGAGGTTCGTAAATATTCAGAGGATCTCAGAGCGCAGACTCATGAGTTTTCAAATAAGCTTTACGCGATTTTAGGGCTGCTTGAGCTTGGGGAATATGATGAAGCCATTGATTTGATTAAAGAGGAATACGCGATACAAAATGAGCAGCATGATCTTTTATTCCATAACATCCATTCGCAGCAGGTGCAGGCGATTTTGTTAGGGAAAATAAGCAAGGCATCGGAAAAGAAGGTCAAGCTGGTGATTGATGAAAACAGCTCACTCGCGCCTCTTCCTGCGCATATCGGCTTGTCCCATCTTATTACGATTATCGGCAATTTAATTGATAACGCTTTCGAAGCTGTAGCAGAGCAACGCGTGAAGGAGGTTTTGTTTTTTATCACGGATATGGGCCGTGACATTGTCATCGAAGTATCAGACACAGGGACGGGTGTGCCGCCAGATAAGATGGAAGCTGTGTTTGAGAGAGGCTATTCTTCAAAGGGGATGAAGAGAGGCTACGGTCTGGCCAATGTGAAAGACTCAGTGCGTGAACTGGGTGGCTGGATCGAACTGGCGAATCAAAAAACCGGCGGGGCGGTTTTCACTGTGTTTATACCGAAGGAGAAACAAGGGGGGAATCCATTTGATTCACATCGCGATTGCGGAGGATGATTTTCGAGTTGCGCAAATCCATGAGAGATTGATTAAACAGCTTGATGGATTCAAGATTATTGGCAAAGCGGCCAACGCCAAAGAGACAATGGCGCTTTTGAAGGAACACAAGGCTGATTTGCTTCTGCTGGATATTTATATGCCGGACGAGCTTGGGACCGCATTGATTCCTGAAATACGAAGCCGATTTCCTGAAGTGGACATTATGATTATCACAGCGGCAACAGAAACCCGTCATTTGCAGGAAGCGCTAAGGGCGGGGATTGCCCACTATTTAATCAAACCCGTAACGGCTGACAAGTTCAGGCAGGTGCTGCTTCAGTATAAAGAAAAAAGAAAGCTGCTCATGTCTCAGCCGGAGGTCAGCCAGTCCATGATCGATCATATTTTTGGAAACGGTGTGAAGACATCTTTGCCGGCAGAGAATTTGCCGACTGGCATTAATTCGATTACACTGCGAAAAATTAAGGAAGCGCTTCGGACGGCGTCAGAAGGATTGACAGCGGAGGAACTCGGGGAAAAAATGGGGGCGTCACGAACAACTGCCCGCCGTTATGCCGAGTACCTTGTGTCAAAGGAAGAAGCAAGAGCCGAGCTTGAATACGGGATTATCGGCAGGCCGGAGAGAAAATATTATTTGGCGGCGAAATAGATATGAAACAATCTATAATCCTGTTGATTTTTCTGTTGATCTTTATGCAGGGTGATATCAGGCAGGCGGCTGCGCCGCGCCTGCCGGACGGGCCGATAGAAATTGTTGTCCCCGCTGAGCCTTCCGGCGGCTGGGATGTCACAGCGCAGGCGATTCAATCTGTTTTGAGCAAGAAGCAGATTGTGAAGGGGGATGTTCATATCGTCTATAAACCAGGCGGCGGGGGAGAGAAAGGCTGGAAATATGTCAACAACAACAGCAAACAAACCATCAGCATGACGTCCAGCCTAATATTGAGCAATGATCTTCTCGGGCAAAGCAAATTAAAAATGTCCGATTTTACGCCGCTCGCCATTCTCTCCAAGGAATGGCAGACAGTTGCATTGCCAAAAGGATCAGCGTTAACAAACGGCAAGGATGTGCTAAATGAGATCAACATGCATCCCGGCAAGGTGAAAATCGGCTTTGCCCCGGGGTTTGGCAATGATGATCAGCTTTCGTTCGCCAGAGCGGCCGATATGTACGGCATTGACCCTTTTGACATTCAATTTTTACAGTATAACAGCAGTGAACAGCTCATTCAGGCGCTGATCAGACATGAGATAGAAGCAGCTTCCATGACCCTTTCTGAAGCGAAACCATATGAACGAAACGGCGATATCACGTTAGCCGCTGTAACATCTGATAAAAGACTTCCCGGTTTTCCAAAGGTACCGACGTGGAAGGAGCAGGGAATCCCGTTTGTTTTTTCTCATTGGAGAGGGATTTTGGGCCCGAAAAATATGTCCGAGGAAGAGATTTCTTACTGGGACCAAGCGCTCAAGAAGGTCACCTCCTCACCTGAATGGAGGCGGAAAATAAACGAACAGGACTGGGAAAGCTTTTATTTGAACAGCAGGGAAACGAAACGGTTTCTTGAACAGCAATCCGCTTTTTATCAAAGCATAATGACAGGAAATTAAGATCCCGGCATCCCGGGATCTTTTTCATGCCGGAAAATGATCAAAAAGAACAAAACGGTTTTAAAAAATTAAAAATATAAAAAAACCAAATTATTTACTTGCGGTTGGTTTTCCCATACGATGGCAAAAAGGCAAGACAAAAGGGGAGTAAGGGGAAAAATGTAAGCGGATTCATTTAAGGGGGAATGGATGTGTTAGCAATCTTAGGCTTTCTCATGATGCTTGTGTTTATGGCATTGATCATGACAAAACGGCTTTCTGTTTTAACAGCATTGGTTTTGACGCCGATTGTGTTTGCGCTGATCGCCGGATTTGGATTTACTGAAGTTGGGGACATGATGATTTCGGGGATTCAGCAAGTCGCACCGACAGCTGTCATGATTATGTTTGCGATCTTATATTTTGGAATTATGATTGATGCAGGCCTGTTTGATCCAATGGTTGGCAAAATTTTAAGCATGGTCAAAGGGGACCCTTTAAAAATTGTTGTCGGGACAGCGGTTCTGACGATGCTCGTTGCATTGGACGGAGACGGTTCGACAACGTATATGATTACGACAAGCGCCATGCTTCCGCTCTATTTGCTGCTTGGCATCCGGCCAATTATCCTGGCGGGAATCGCGGGCGTCGGCATGGGAATCATGAACACGATTCCATGGGGTGGCGCGACGCCGCGGGCGGCGAGCGCGCTGGGGGTTGATCCGGCTGAGCTTACAGGGCCGATGATTCCTGTCATTGCAAGCGGGATGCTTTGCATGGTGGCGGTTGCGTATGTGCTTGGAAAAGCGGAACGAAAGCGCCTTGGTGTGATTGAACTGAAACAGCCGGCCAATGCCAATGAACCGGCGGCAGCGGTTGAAGATGAGTGGAAGCGGCCGAAGCTTTGGTGGTTCAATTTATTGTTGACGCTTTCTTTAATAGGATGTTTAGTATCAGGGAAAATCAGTTTAACCGTTCTGTTTGTCATTGCGTTCTGTATTGCACTGATTGTGAATTATCCCAATCTCGAGCATCAGAGACAGCGCATCGCGGCGCATTCCAGCAACGTGCTGGCTATTGGTTCAATGATTTTTGCGGCCGGGGTGTTCACGGGTATTTTGACAGGCACGAAAATGGTTGATGAAATGGCGATCTCGCTCGTGTCCATGATACCGGAACAAATGGGTGGATTGATCCCGGCGATTGTGGCCTTAACAAGCGGCATTTTTACATTCTTGATGCCGAATGACGCGTATTTCTACGGGGTGCTGCCAATTTTATCAGAAACAGCTGTCGCATACGGTGTGGATAAAGTTGAAATTGCCAGAGCCTCTATTATCGGCCAGCCGATTCATATGCTGAGTCCGCTTGTGCCATCCACTCATTTGCTTGTCGGGCTTGTCGGGGTTTCTATTGACGACCACCAAAAATTCGCATTAAAATGGGCGGTTCTCGCAGTGATCGTCATGACGGCTATCGCTCTATTGATTGGTGCGATCTCTATTTCCTTATGATAATTCAGGCGTAATGACACACACTAACGGCATACAACATTCCGGAGGTGTCATTATGGGTGATCCTTATATGCCGCTGACTTCGGTCAGAAGCGGAACGGGGTTCGAAGCGGCAAAAGGGGTGCACGGCCTGACTGTGCAAATTGCGAATGTCTATTTTATTCAGCTGCCTTCTGAACCTCACTCATTTGTTTTAATTGATGCCGGTATGCCCCAATCAGCCGGCATGATTGTCAATGAAGCCAAGCAAAGATTCGGTGAAGGTTTTCAGCTGAAGGCGGTTATCCTTACACACGGGCACTTTGACCATATCGGAGCAATCGAAGAGATTCTTGAACATTGGGATGTACCTGTTTATGTCCATTCAAGGGAAATGCCTTATGTAACAGGCAAAGAGGGGTATCCTCCAGCTCGTCCTGACAGCAAGAGCGGGCTGGTCGCCAAGCTGTCGCCGCTGTTTCCGCGGCATTCCATCGATATTTCCTCACAGGTGCATGAACTGCCGGAAGACGGCTCAGTTCCATTTCTTGACGAGTGGATGTGGATCGCGACACCGGGACACACGCCGGGCCATATTTCGTTATTCCGCGATGATGGCCGCGTGCTTGTGGCTGGTGATGCTGTTATTACGGTGGAACAGGAGAAAATGGCTGACGTCTTGATACAAAAACAGGAGCTTCACGGTCCGCCGGCTTATTTCACGCCTGACACAGAGACGGCCGCGGAGTCCATTCTAAAGCTGGCCGGTCTTGAACCGGAAGCGTTATTGACCGGGCACGGCATACCGATGACCGGCAAAAACTTTCGAAGTGACTTAATTGAATTGGCAAATCGGTTATCGTCTATTTGACACCCGCACCACGCGGGTGTTTTTTATTGTTTTCCAGGAAGTTGCAGAAAAACCATTTGTCTTGCCGCTTAAAAACGATACAATGAAAAGCATGAAGTGATGTGAAGGGGAGAGTTTGTTGGAAGAAAAAGAAATACTCTGGAACGAAGCGAAAGCGTTTATTGCCGCATGCTATCAGGAATTGGGAAAGGAGGAGGAAGTGAAAGACCGTCTCGAGGACATTAAAAGTGAAATTGACCTGACCGGGAGCTATGTACATACGAAGGAAGAGCTGGAGCACGGAGCGAAAATGGCTTGGAGAAACAGCAACCGCTGCATCGGCAGATTGTTCTGGAATTCGCTGAATGTCATTGACAGACGAGACGTCCGGACGAAGGAGGAAGTGCGTGACGCCCTCTTTCACCATATTGAAACCGCCACCAATAACGGCAAAATCAGACCGACCATTACGATTTTCCCTCCGGAAGAGAAGGGTGAAAAGCAAGTCGAGATCTGGAATCATCAGCTGATCCGGTACGCTGGATATGAGTCAGACGGAGAAAGAATCGGTGACCCGGCTTCCTGTTCCCTGACAGCAGCCTGCGAAGAGCTCGGCTGGCGCGGAGAGCGAACGGATTTTGACCTGCTGCCGCTCATTTTTCGCATGAAAGGCGACGAACAGCCTGTCTGGTATGAGCTGCCGCGTTCACTTGTGATCGAGGTTCCAATCACACATCCGGACATAGAGGCGTTTTCTGATTTGGAGCTGAAGTGGTACGGCGTGCCTATCATCTCTGATATGAAGCTTGAGGTCGGGGGCATTCATTATAATGCCGCGCCATTTAACGGCTGGTATATGGGCACGGAGATCGGAGCGAGAAACCTCGCAGATGAAAAGCGGTACGACAAGCTCAAAAAAGTAGCGTCCGTGATCGGCATCGCCGCTGATTACAATACGGATTTATGGAAGGACCAAGCGCTTGTTGAATTGAATAAGGCTGTGCTGCATTCGTATAAAAAGCAGGGGGTCAGCATCGTTGACCATCATACAGCCGCAAGCCAGTTTAAACGGTTTGAAGAACAGGAGGAAGAAGCGGGCAGAAAGCTGACGGGGGATTGGACGTGGCTGATTCCGCCAATTTCACCCGCTGCCACTCATATCTTCCACCGATCCTATGACAACTCAATCGTTAAGCCGAATTACTTTTATCAAGATAAGCCTTATGAGTAAACAATAGAAAATCGATGATGGCCTTCAAGGCTGCGGGATTCAGTCACAGAGATGTCGGTAACCTTTGAGAAAGGGCTTCCTTTCTTTACAGCCTCAAGAAACGATTGCAGCGCGTTTTCCGGCCCCTCTGCCAATATCTCAACACGCCCGTCATCACGGTTTTTGACCCAGCCGGCCAGTTTTCGCTTATCAGCTTCCATTTGAACAAAATAGCGAAAGCCCACACCCTGAACCCGGCCGTCTACAATGATTCGGTATTGAAGCATGTAAAAACCACCTTTTCTTTTTATGATAATCAATTATTTTACAGCCTGTAAAGAGGATGTGTTCGCATGAAACCAGAGCGCTATACAGTTCTTTCTCTTAATCTGGGAAAACCGCAGACGCTTGAATATGACGGAAAGAAGATCGAAACCGGCATCATGAAGCGGCCGGCTGATTCCGCCGTTATGCTGCACCGAGAGAATTTTGAAGGAGACGGACAGGCGGACATCGTCAACCACGGCGGACCTGATAAGGCTGTTTGCGTCTACCCGGCGGAGCATTATCCGTTTTGGGAAGAGTTCCTCTCAAGACCGCTGCCAAGCGCCGCATTTGGAGAAAATTTGACGGTCGCGGGCCTGACTGAGGAGACAGTTTGCATAGGGGATGTGTTCAAGCTTGATGAAGCTGTTGTTCAGGTCAGCCAGCCGCGCCAGCCGTGTGTAAAGCTGGCGAAAAAGTTTGGCGTAAAAGAAATGGTGCTGAAGGTTCAGCAAACAGGCTATACAGGGTATTATTTTCGCGTGCTGGAGGAGGGCAGGGTGTCACCAGGCGCCAAGCTTGAATTGCTATCCAGAGGAGAGAAAGGCATCTCCGTCCAGTTCGCCAACCGTATCAACTATCATGATGCAAAAAATCTCACCGCCATTGACCGGATTTTAAGTGAGGATGCCCTATCGAAAAGCTGGAGAGCGTCCTTTATGAAAAAAAAGGCCAGGCTGCTGCCGGTTGAATAGAAAAAAGCCGCGCATATCAACGTGCGCGGCTTTGACATCTTTAAGATTGTTTTTTCTTTGTTTCAAGCAGGTTGGCAAGAAAATAGGTTTTATAGCTTTGAAGCTTTCTTCCCTCATGGTGCGTGATCCCCTGCTTTTTTAGTTCTGCCACATACCAGCCTTTACTGCCGTAATGCATGTCAGAAAACTCCTTTCCCTATCTGATTTCGAAACGATTGGCATTGTAACATCTATAAAAAGATGCTGAAAAGAGATGTGGGGGAAACTGAGCCTTTCGCACTAGATATGCGAATGTTCTTCTGTATGTATATGCGGAGTAAAAGCCGAATATGATTTAATGGCCGGTCAATTTGAGCATAACAACGCCAAATGTCATAATGGCGAAAACAATGCCGATATATGTGAGCATCCCGTTTTTTTTCTTTACGCCGTAAACGGTTATTAAGATGCCTTCAATGAAAAAAATGATGCCAAAAATGATAAACCACATGCAGATAGAGGCTCCTTTCACAGACATAATAGTAGTGTAGCATATCTGGAAGAGCCGGGCTGTGACAATATCAAGAAAGCCGGGCGCATATATCGCCCGGCTCATGTTTTATTGTTTATCAACCAATTTGACCAGAAGCTGTGCCAAATGTGTTTTCTCATTTTCGTCCGCAATGCTCCAAAGCTCTTGCAGCAGCATTTCTTCACCGTTTTGCGGCTCTTCATGCTTTGCGAGGTAGTCTCCCAGGATCGCGGCGCTTTTCACCAGCTTGCCGTCATCCAATCCCAGCTTTTTGCCTCGATTGACTTGTTTTTTCAAGTAGTCTTTAAATTCCTCAAAGTCTTTTAAAATGTCTTCTTTTGTTGTGCCGTGCATCGCGTTCATTTCGTTTTCAATTTGGATTTTTTCTTGATCTCTGTTCATTGCAAGTCCTCCTCGTGCAGAATAATGTTGTTTTACCTGCAATTCGAGGAGGCTAAACCTGCCGGAAGTCCGGAATGTGTTTTACAGCTTCGTCAGGATAATCGGTTCGTCTTTTGTGATAACGATCGTGTGCTCAACTTGGGCAACCATGCTTTTATCCGGCGTCTTGAACGTCCAGCCGTCTCCAGCTTCAACAATCGTTTCCGCTTTCGTAGAAATAAACGGTTCAAGCGCGATCACTGTGCCGTTTTTGAAAAGCGCGTTATCAAACGGATCATAATAGTTCATGATGTGGTTCGGCGCTTCATGCAGGCTGCGGCCGATTCCGTGGCCGGTCAGTGTTTTGATGACGGTAAAGCCTTGAGAGCGTGCTTCATGATAAACGGCTCTTCCGATCTGGTTTTGGCGCTTGCCTGCTTTTGCCTGCTGAAGGCCCTTTTGAAAAGCGTCTTCCGCGCATTGGCAAAGCTTATGAAGGCGTTCTTCTCCTTCACCGAGTACAAATGAGATGCCTGTGTCGGAATAGAACCCGCCAAATTCAGCGGAGATGTCGATGTTGACAAGGTCCCCTGCTTTTAAAATCTTGGAAGTGCTTGGTATGCCGTGAGCCACTTCATCATTTACGCTGATGCATGTCACACCTGGAAAATCGTATTCCTTCTCAGGAGCTGAAACGGCGCCATGCTCATCAAGCACAGCTTTTCCGATAAGGTCAAGGTCTTTTGTGCTCATGCCGGGCTCTGCTTTTCGCTTCATTTCTTCACGCGCAAGCGCGACGATTCTTCCGATTTTTTTCAGGCCTTCTAATTCTTGATCGTTTGTTACAATCATCTGTCATTCCCGCTTTCTTTTTAAATAATCTAGATTAAGCTTACCACAACTGTCTTAAAAATAGGAAACACACGGACCTGGGAAAAAAGAAATGCCTTGGGAAAATTGGTATAGATCACTAGATATCTTATATGGTATATTTGAAAAAAAAGGGTATGAGGGGGATGGGTATGCTTTCATTTTTACAAAAACTCGGGAAGTCATTTATGCTCCCGATTGCGGTTCTGCCTGCGGTTGGAATTATCCTTGCGCTTGGCAGAGAGGATGTATTTAATATCCCGTTTGTCTATCAGGCGGGGACGGCGGTTTTTGATCATCTGCCGCTTATTTTCGCGATTGGAATTGCCATCGGTATTTCGAAGGACAGCAATGGGGCCGCGGGTTTATCAGGGGCGATATCGTATCTGATGCTTGACGCGGCGACAAAGACAATTGACAAAACAAATAACATGGCGGTGTTTGGGGGAATTATTGCCGGTTTAATTGCTGGTTACACCTATAACCGCTTCAAGGATACAAAGCTGCCAGAATATCTCGGATTTTTCAGCGGTAGACGGCTTGTGCCGATTATAACTGCCATCATTACGATCATTTTAGCCGGCATATTCGGAGTCGTCTGGCCGCCGATTCAATCGTGTATAAACTCATTTGGAGAGTGGATGCTCGGGCTCGGCGGCATCGGAGCGGGCATATTCGGCCTTTTCAACAGGCTGTTAATTCCGCTTGGCCTTCACCACGTACTGAACAATATTTTCTGGTTCCAATTCGGAGAATATAACGGAGTGACAGGGGATCTGGCGCGCTTTTTCGCGAAAGATCCGACAGCGGGCACATATATGACCGGATTCTTCCCAATCATGATGTTCGGTCTTCCGGCGGCGTGTCTGGCTATGGTTGTGACTGCGAAGCCGTCTAAACGGAAAGCGACGGCTGGAATGATGATTGGGTTTGCTTTAACGGCGTTTATCACAGGGATTACGGAGCCGATTGAGTTTGCATTTATGTTTTTATCTCCGCTTTTATACGCTGTTCACGCGATCTTAACAGGGTTATCTTTATTTATCGTCAACTGGCTAGGCATCCGCTCAGGCTTCTCTTTTTCAGCCGGAGCTATCGATTATGTGCTCAGCTACGGAATCGCAGAAAAACCGCTGCTTCTGCTTTTTGTAGGTATATGCTATGCGGCAGTATACTTTATCGTGTTTTATGTACTGATTAAGGCTTTGAATTTAAAAACGCCGGGACGGGAAGATGATGATGTGGATGAAGTGCTGGATGAAAATACGGTTCAGGATGTAAATGAAAACATCATGCTGAAAGGGCTCGGCGGAAAAGAAAATCTTCAAACCATTGATCATTGCGCCACAAGGCTGCGACTGACTGTGAAGGATACCGCTTTGGTGGATGAAGCGCTTTTGAAGAAAGCAGGCGCAAAAGGGGTTGTCAAATCTGGCGGGCAATCGGTTCAAGTCATTATTGGGCCGAATGTGGAATTTGCAGCTGAGGAATTGAGAGCTGCTGTCAAATAAAAAAGCGGAGAGGGCAACCTCTCCGCTTTTTCTTATTTATCTTCGTTATCCTTTGACGTTTCGGAAGAATCTTCGTCATGTTTTGTGTAATCATAATCAGAAGGGTTTACCTTCTTAAAACCTTTCGGCTCGTAGAACCGCAGCAGGTCTCCGTTTATGATTTTATCGGACATTTCAAGTTCCTTCTTGACGAGTGAGTCTTCTGACTTGTCGACTTCGGATTCATCGAGTTCTTTGCCGGTTTTCGTATCGTAATACTTACCGGATATTTTCGTGTACTTCGGTGAAATAAAGTCTCCGTTTCGGAACGGAATCACTTCACGGTGTTCTTTCGATAAAATATCAGACCCGGACATCAGATAGTCTTTCGTATCCACTCCGAGCAGATGCAGAATGGTAGGAGCCACATCGACGTCTCCGGCATATTTATGAACCTTCTCGCCCTTCACGCCGGCAGCGTGGATAAAGAGCGGCACCCGTTGAAGCTGGGCATTGTCGTAATCAGTGATTTCATCTTTGCCAAGCACTTTCGCCATCGCTTTATTGTGGTTTTCAGAGATGCCGTAGTGGTCTCCGTACATTACAATAACCGATTTATCATATAACCCGTCTTTTTTCAGATCATTGAAGAATTGTTCAATGGACTGATCAAGGTAATGGGCTGACTGGAAGTAGTTATCGACGACAGAGTCACCAAAGTCTCCAGCCGGGAAGTCTGTATCCCCCTCATCCATTCCGAATGGGAAGTGGTTGGACAGGGTAATGAACTTCGTATAGAACGGCTGCGGCAGGCTTTCCAGCAGCGGCATTGATTCTTTGAAGAACGGTTTGTCTTTCATGCCGTAGTTTTTCGTGTTTTCTTCGTTCATGTCATAGTAGGCAGAATCAAAGAATTTATCAATGCCTTCCGCTTTGTACATTTCGTTACGGTTCCAGAACGTCTGCGTGTTCCCGTGGAACGCGGCAGATGTGTAATTCTTAGACTTCAGAATCGCCGGAACGGATTGCAGCGTGTTTTGCGCTTTGTTTACGAAAACTGAACCTTGAGCCAGCGGGTACAGAGAGTTTTCCATCATAAATTCAGCATCAGATGTTTTACCTTGTCCCGTTTGGTGGAAAAAGTTATCAAAGTAGAACGTTTCGTTATCATGTGCCAGTTTATTTAAGAACGGTGTCACTTCTTTGCCGTCAATTTTATAGTCGATGATAAATGACTGCAAAGATTCAAGTGAAACGTAAATGACGTTTTTTCCTTCCGCTTTGCCGAAATACACGTTATTCGGCACATCGTAATTGGCTTTCATATAGTTTTCTACGTCCGTCACGTCGCTGGAATCGGCAAGCGCGCGCTGGCTGTTGGACTTGATATTCTGTACAGCGTCATAAATTGTGAAATTGTATGTTCCCAAGTATTTCACAAGATAGTTCCGGTCGAATGATCTTGTCAGCAATTCAGGACGGTCTGATTCCGCAACTGCCAGGTTGATCAAGAACACAAGAATCGAAGACGCTAAAATAATTCGGAACGATTTTTTGCTTGACGTTTCGGCAGGCTTGTTCACTTTGATCGCCAAGATGATTAGGATGATCGTGTCGATAAAGTAAAAGGCGTCAGTCGGTCTCATCAGCGAAAATGCGCTGTCACCGAGTTGGCCGCCGTTTGTTTTAGCCTGCATAATGACCGGAATTGTAATAAAATCATTGAAAAATCTGTAGTACACAATGTTTGCGTACAGTAAAAAAGACATTAAAAAATGAATCACTATAATGGCTGTCCGCTGTAATTTTTTCTTGAACAAGAGTCCAAAGCCAAGAAAGAACAAGCTTGAGCTAAGAGGATTCACAAAAAGCAATATTTTTTGTATCGTGTTGTCTATTCCTAAGTTGAAGTTCAGGACATAACCGACATACGTTTTGATCCATAACAGGACGACCGCGATGAAGAAGAAGGCCAGTCCTCTTTCTTTTATAAATGTTTTCATTGTTACACTCCTTTTTTCCGATCCAGTTCGAGCGAAACGATAGAAAAAACGAACGTATCCAATATAACACGAATCAGCAGATTAGAAAAGTGAAAATCGTATGATGGAGAAAGTGGCGAAAAACGCCGTCGAATCAACGTTTCGCTTTGAAATGACCAAATGTAAAACAAGGTATCTTTTTAGAAATAAAGGAATAAAATGGTAGAATGATCATTATATGATAAAATAGACGGAATAGATGAAAAGAGGTGGAAGGATGGATTTTTCCCATATTGTGTCTGAAGATAAAATTAAGCGCGCCATCAAAGACGGAGACTTTCAAAACCTCCCGGGAATGGGAAAGCCGCTGCCGAAAGATGACGCGGCACACTTGCCGGAATCGCTGCGCATGGGCTACCGTATTATGAAAAATGCGGGAATGGCTGAGGACGAGGGCGCGCTCAAAAAAGAGCTTATGACCATCGACCATTTAATCGAAAAGTGCTATGACGAAAAAGAACGGGAGAAATTAATCAGAACAAAATCTGAAAAGCAATTGCTTCTTGATAAGCTTGTTGACAAAAAAGACATGTTTTCAAAGCCAGCATCCGCTTTTTATAAGAATAAAGTATATGACCGGCTTGGACGAAACAGACCTTCTTCCAGCTGATTTGTCTTGTCTGCAGATGGCGATTGAGAGAAGCCATCCTTTTTATATTCCAAGTTCTATGTCTAAAGGTTTATGTTTTTCCATCTATGGGAAATGACTCATAAACGAAAAAAGGGTGATGGGATGGAACGACTATTAGGGTGGATAGAGCATATATCTGATTGGCTGTGGGGGCCGCCGCTAATCATTCTGCTGACGGGGACGGGGTTGTATTTCACTATTTTGCTGAAAGGTTTTCAATTTCGCTATCCTTTATACATTTTCAAACAGACAATCGGCAGTGTAGGAAAAAAGCCGAAGGGAGAGGGGACGGTCACACCGCTCCAGGCATTGACCTCGGCCCTCAGTTCAACGATCGGTGCGGCGAACATTGTCGGTGTGCCTGCCGCTATTATGTTTGGAGGGCCCGGAGCGGTTTTTTGGATGTGGCTTATTGCCTTATTTGCCATGGCGATTAAGTTTTCTGAGAGTGTTCTTGCTGTTCATTACAGGGAAAAAAATGAGCAGGGTGAATTCGTCGGGGGACCGATGTATTACATAACAAAAGGGCTGCGCATGAAATGGCTCGGCGTATTCTTCTCTGTTGCGCTGATTGTGGAGCTGATCCCGAGTATTATGGTTCAGGGAAATTCGGTTTCAGTCTCGCTTGCCGAGACGTTTTCTTTCAATAAAATATACGCAGGAATCGGCATAGCGTTTTTGATCGGGTTAGTGGTGATCGGAGGAGTAAAGCGGATCGGAAAAGTAACAGAGTTTGTCGTGCCTCTTATGGCAGGGGCATACGCGGGAGCCGGTCTCCTGATTGTTCTCATGAATCTATCATCAGTGCCGGCGTTTTTCTCTCTTATCTTTTCAAATGCGTTTACTTCTTCTTCAGCAGTTGGAGGATTCGCTGGTGCTGCTCTGGCTGAAACCGTTCGCTGGGGATTTGCCCGCGGGCTGTATTCTAATGAAGCCGGAATGGGCACAGCCCCGATTGCACACGCGGCAGCTATGACTGATCACCCTGTGCGGCAAGGGTTTTGGGCTGTGATCGGCATTGTCATTGACACCTTGATCATCTGTACGACTACCGCTTTTATCGTCCTTGCATCCGGTGTCTGGACGGGGAAGAACGCCTCAAATGACCCGGCAGCACTGACAACGGCCGCATTTCAGCACTATTTTGGTTCTGGAGGAGGGTATTTCGTCTCAGTTTCTCTCGTTTTCTTTGTTGTATCAACCATCATGGTTGTCATTTTCTACGGCGTAAAGCAAGCTGAATTTCTGTTCGGGCGGCTGGCAGGACATGTGATTAAATTCGTTTATTTAGCGGCTATTATCATAGGTGCCGCAGGCGGAGCAAAAGCCATTTGGGGCGTATTGGACTTAGCATTGGTTTTTATTGTTGTCCCGAATGTGATTGCGCTCTTGTTATTGAGCAGAAAGGTAAAAGCGCTGTACACCGAATTCTTTACATCTGAACAGTACTACCTGAAAGATATAAGAAAAACGAAACAGAAGCCTGTTTATCCAACAAAAGAAGCTAAAAATTCCTAGTGTTTTGCTTTGGCGCCGAACAATGCTTTGCTTTTCACGATCAATAAATGAAAAGGCAGCAAAAGAGAAATTACTATATTAATGATGCATACGACTGAGAACATGCCGGTTGGTGTATACATGGCTTTCGGGTCGATTGTTGAGTGTAAGAACGAAAGGCTGTATACCACAATATAGAGCGAACCGGCGATCTTCACCGTAATGACCGGAATCCAAAAAGCCGCGCTGATCATGTCTGAACGATCTAAGATCACCATGGGGCAGACACAATTTTCGCTTCAGTAGCTGTCCCAATAACAAAAGCGCCGAGAATGCTGACCGTCTTGCCAACGGTTTTCGGCAGGCGCACTTCCTCTTCACAGAGAGCCTCAGCTTTATGGCGAAAAAAGAAATCGCTAGCGGGCAGACGCCACGCTGAACATTATACCCTGAGGCTTTCGGTGAAGCCCTCTCTTGATCCTCTGATGGTCGATTCTGTTATAAACTCTTCAATGTTTCTTCATAAACAATAAATCCGCACAGCCCATTTCCAAAGTCAGATTGTCTAAATACGATGTCTTTCCTTCAAATCGGGAGAGATCGGTCTGTCCTGATTGTCTTCAAGCTCTTTGATGAGCTGAAGCGATTTGTCGCGTTTATTCATAGAGGCTTACCCTGCTTTTTATGTCTTATTCAATAAGTGGTTGTGACTTTTAGGGTAACCTTGTCTGTTTCATATATTCCGGACTAGGATGAAAGCGCTATAAAAAATGGTTGACTACATGTATATACAGGAATACAATAATCATAAGTTGTATATACAAGTTATAAAAACGGATACGGAGGGGTTGGCATGGGGGAACTGAACAAATCGGCACGTCAGATTGTCGAAGCAGTCGGCGGTGCTGAAAATATTGCAGCGGCAACTCATTGTGTTACACGTTTGCGTTTTGCATTAATAGATGAAAGCAAGGTTGACCAACAGGCGCTTGATCAAATTGATGTGGTAAAGGGATCATTCTCGACAAACGGACAGTTTCAGGTCGTCATTGGCCAGGGAACGGTCAACAATGTATATGCTGAATTGGTCAAGGAAACGGGGATTGGCGAGTCAACTAAGGATGAAGTGAAGAAGGCTTCAGAAAAAAATATGAATCCTTTGCAGCGTGCTGTGAAAACGCTTGCAGATATTTTCATTCCAATATTGCCTGCGATTGTCACGGCGGGTCTATTAATGGGGATCAATAACATTTTAACGGCGGAAGGCATTTTCTTCAGTACAAAATCGATTGTGCAGGTCTATCCGCAGTGGGCGGATCTTGCTAATATGATTAACCTGATTGCAGGCACGGCCTTTACGTTCCTGCCTGCGTTAATCGGATGGTCTGCCGTCAAACGGTTCGGCGGCAATCCGCTTCTTGGCATTGTGCTCGGGGTTATGCTCGTGCATCCTGATTTGCTAAATGCGTGGGGATATGGCGCCGCAGAACAAAGCGGAAAGATCCCGGTATGGAATTTATTCGGCCTAGAGGTGCAGAAAGTCGGCTATCAGGGCCAGGTGCTCCCCATTTTGCTTGCTTCTTATATGCTGGCGAAAATTGAGATGTTTTT
The DNA here is from genome assembly GCF_000259365.1 of Bacillus sp. JS. Classification (NCBI taxonomy): domain Bacteria; kingdom Bacillati; phylum Bacillota; class Bacilli; order Caryophanales; family Bacillaceae; genus Bacillus; species Bacillus sp. JS. Next base: position 907,596 of record NC_017743.1, read on the forward strand.
AACAAAACGCACACCTGAGGGCATACAGCTTCTCGTTGTCGCGCCGATTACGCTTCTCGTAACTGGGTTTGCCTCTTTTATCATTATCGGCCCGATTACATTTGCGATCGGGAATGTGCTGACTTCAGGGCTTATCTCGGTGTTTGGTTCTTTTGCCGCACTGGGCGGTCTGTTATATGGCGGCTTCTACTCAGCGCTCGTGATTACCGGTATGCATCACACGTTTCTTGCCGTTGACCTGCAGCTCATCGGATCAAAGCTCGGCGGCACCTTTTTATGGCCGATGCTGGCGCTTTCTAATATCGCCCAAGGTTCGGCCGCGCTGGCCATGATGTTTATCGTGAAGGATGAGAAACAAAAAGGCCTCTCCCTCACGTCAGGGATTTCTGCTTATCTTGGCATTACAGAGCCTGCCATCTTTGGGGTGAATCTGCGATACAGATTCCCATTTATCATCGCAATGGTCAGCTCTGGGCTGGCCGGAATGTATATTTCTTCTCAAGGTGTGCTGGCCAGCTCCGTCGGTGTCGGCGGTGTGCCGGGGATTTTCTCAATCATGAGCCAGTACTGGGGCGCGTTTGCTATCGGGATGGCCATTGTATTGATCCTACCGTTTGCCGGAACATACACGTATGCAAGATTCAAACATAAATAACCAATGGGGAGCGGGACGTGTTTAGCGTTCCCTTTTCCCGTTTATCATTTAAAAATCGGTGGTGGAAACAGATGAAAACAGAACAAACGCCATGGTGGAAAAAAGCTGTGGTCTATCAAATTTATCCGAAAAGCTTTAACGATACGACAGGAAACGGTGTAGGTGATCTAAACGGCATCATCGAAAAGCTCGATTACTTAAAAACACTTCAGGTGGATGTGCTTTGGCTGACGCCGATTTATGATTCTCCGCAGCAGGATAATGGGTATGATATTCGTGATTATTACTCGATTTATCCTGAATATGGAACTATGGAGGATTTTGGAAGGTTACTATCCGAAGCGCATAAAAGAGACTTGAAAGTCGTCATGGACCTTGTCGTCAATCATACGTCAACAGAGCACAAATGGTTTCGCGAGGCGAAATCTTCAATCGACAGCCCATACCGTGATTTTTATATATGGAAAAGCCCGCGGGAAAACGGTTCTCTTCCGACGAACTGGGAATCGAAATTCGGCGGCCCGGCATGGGAGCTTGATGAAGCATCGGGACAATACTATTTGCATCTGTTTGATGTGACGCAGGCTGATTTGAATTGGGAAAATGAAGAGGTCAGAAAGCATGTCTATGACATGATGCATTTTTGGTTTGAAAAGGGGATAGACGGCTTCAGGCTTGATGTCATCAACCTGATTTCTAAAGACCAGCGCTTTCCGGATGCGCAAGCCGGAGAAGACGGCCGTGCCTATTACACTGACGGGCCGCGGGTGCACGAATATCTGCATGAAATGAACGAAAAGGTGTTTTCACATTATGACAGCATGACGGTCGGTGAGATGTCTTCAACGACGGTAGACCATTGCATCCGATACACGAATCCTGCCAATAAGGAACTAGACATGACGTTCAGCTTCCATCATCTCAAGGTTGACTATCCAAACGGCGAAAAATGGGCCTTGGCGCCGTTTGACTTTTTAAAGCTGAAGGAGATCCTATCCGATTGGCAAACGGGGATGCACGCAGGAGGGGGATGGAACGCTCTGTTCTGGTGCAATCATGATCAGCCGCGCGTTGTATCAAGATATGGAGATGATGGCGCGTATAGGGTGAAATCGGCGAAAATGCTTGCTACGGCCATTCATATGATGCAGGGCACGCCTTATATTTATCAGGGTGAGGAGCTGGGGATGACGAATCCGAAGTTTACTGACATCAGCTCCTATCGGGATGTGGAATCGCTGAACATGTATCACGCCTTGAAGGACAAAGGAATGGCTGATCAAGAGATCACAGCGATTTTACAGGCGAAATCCCGTGACAATTCCAGAACCCCCGTTCAGTGGGATGCTACGGAGAATGGCGGTTTTACAACGGGCACACCATGGATACCGGTTGCCGGCAACTATCGGGAAATCAATGCTGAAGCGGCGCTGAGGGATCAAAATTCGGTGTTTTACCATTATCAAAAATTAATTCAGATTCGCAAAATGTATGACATCGTGACAGAGGGGACGTATGAGTTAATCGCAAAGGATGACCCGAGCATTTTTGCGTATCTCAGACACGGCCGCAATGAAAAGCTGCTCGTGATCAATAATTTTTACGGGAAAGAGGCTTCCTTTACAGTGCCGGACTCTTTAGCGCCTGACGAATGGAAGGCAGAGGTGCTGTTGACGAACGATGAAGCAAGGGAAGGGCTTCAGAACATGACGCTCCGTCCGTATGAGTCCATTGTTTATCGTTTAACGAAACCGTGTTAAACTAAGCTGGGTGGTCCATAATGAAGGTGAATAAATTCATCACAATTTATAAAGACATCGCACAGCAAATCGAAGGCGGCCGATGGAAAGCGGAGGAGATTCTTCCGTCAGAACATGAGTTGACCGCACAGTATGATACATCAAGAGAAACGGTCCGAAAGGCGCTTCATATGCTCGCGCAAAACGGCTATATTCAGAAAATCAGAGGGAAGGGCTCTATCGTTCTCAACCGTGAAAAAATGCAGTTTCCCGTTTCGGGTCTTGTCAGCTTCAAGGAGCTCGCGCAAACGCTCGGCAAAGAAACGAAAACAACTGTACACAAATTCGGGCTAGAGCCTCCGTCAGAGCTGATTCAGAAGCAGCTCCGGGCCAATCCGGATGACGACATCTGGGAAGTCATCAGGTCTAGAAAGATTGACGGGGAACATGTGATTTTGGACAAGGATTACTTTTTCAGAAAGCATGTCCCTCACCTGACGAAAGAAATTTGTGAAAACTCCATATATGAATATATAGAAGGAGAACTCGGTCTTTCGATCAGTTACGCCCAAAAAGAAATTGTCGCCGAGCCGTGTACGGACGAGGACAGAGAGCTGCTCGATTTACGCGGCTATGACCATATGGTCGTGGTGAGAAACTACGTCTTTTTGGAGGATACCAGTTTGTTTCAATATACGGAAAGCAGACACCGTCTCGACAAATTCCGGTTTGTCGATTTTGCGCGGCGGGGAAAGTGAAAGAGGCGCCTGCCTGCGGCAGTGCGCTTTTTTGTTTGGTATCAAAATTGATACTATCCAACAAAAATGTGCGTACTTTTACTTTTTATCATAATGGCTACAATAGAGATGAGAGTAACCTAAAGGAGAGGTGTTTAACATGGCAGATCTAAAGAAACAAATTTTGGATGCATACCATTTCAGACATGCGACAAAGGAATTTGATCCGAATAAAAAAGTGTCAGACAGCGATTTTGAATTTATTTTAGAAACAGGAAGACTGTCTCCAAGCTCACTCGGCCTTGAGCCTTGGAAATTTGTCGTCGTCCAAAATCCGGAATTCCGCGAGAAGCTTCGCGAATACACATGGGGCGCGCAAAAGCAGCTGCCGACCGCAAGCCATTTCGTCCTGATTCTCGCACGTACAGCGAAGGATATGAAATATAATGCGGACTACATCAAACGTCATTTAAAAGAAGTAAAACAAATGCCTCAAGACGTGTACGAAGGCTATCTAAGCAAAACAGAAGAATTCCAGAAAAACGATTTGCATTTGCTTGAAAGTGACAGAACATTGTTTGACTGGGCATCAAAACAAACATATATTGCGCTTGGCAACATGATGACTGCCGCTGCGCAAATTGGTGTTGATTCCTGCCCGATTGAAGGCTTCCAGTATGATCACATTCACCGCATTCTTGAAGAAGAAGGGCTTCTGGAAAACGGAAGCTTTGATATTTCTGTGATGGTGGCATTCGGCTACCGAGTGAGAGACCCTCGTCCGAAAACAAGATCTGCTGTTGAAGATGTTGTGAAGTGGGTTTAAATAAAGAAAGCTGCTCGCATAGCGAGCAGCTCTTTTTTTATGCCTGATTCGCTCTATTCTGTTTTCTCCTCTGATGTAAGTACAATGCCGTGCCGAGTGCACTAATCAGAAATCCGGCCAATAGGATCGAGTACATGGATGTGGCTGTGTCGGGAAGCAGGCCGCCAGCCGGGCCGTCTGTTCCTGACCCGCCCGAACCGTTAGTCGGTTGAGTGCCAGGAGGCGTATCATTTCCTCCGTTCCCGTCAGTCGGCTGTTTTCCGCCAGGTTTGTCGGAGCCGCCGCCATGATTGCCGTCATCCCCGCCTGTCGGTTGATCTGACGGGAATGCCGGCGGTTTGTTGTTCTCTCCGGAATTTAAGATCGTGTATTCGCTGAAGTGGTTTGTATATCCTGTCACCATATCATCGTCAACTGATCCGTGATCTGTCTTTGTGAAAGCTTTCTTTTTTCTGTCGACGTGATAAATGGCAGGATTATGGGCTTCTTCAATATCAAACATGCGAAGCGAAAGCTGAACGGGCTCCTTGAATGATTTTATCTCTTTTCCTTTTTGCTTTACTGTAAAGTCATATACATCTGCCAATGACACATCCAACTCTCCCGTCGACTTGATTCCGATTGCAGTGTCTGCGGTTTTAAGGTTCGCCATTGGCATCTTCATGCTGTACCAGTAGTTGAACACCGTCAATGAAGGATCTGACTCTCTTTCTTTCAAAAGTTGGACCTGATCTTTCTTCACTTTAAGATTGATAGGCTTCTCTTGTGATCCTTCATGTGTTCCATAATAGACAAGCGGCGTGTTGGCATTTTTAGCGTAAATCGCAAATTTGTCTTCATCAAGTGTCCAGCTGCCGTCCTTCTGCTTTGTCGGCAGGAATACTTCTTTGATCCGTCCTTCAATTTTAGGAGATACCTTGTTTCCTAGTTTTTTCAGCTGTTCGGTGAAAATCTCATAATCAACGTAGCCAAGGTCTTCACCATGGGAGGCTTGTGTAAAGACAGAATATCCGTCTCCTCCGGCGCCGACAAAATTATTTGTTGCCACGCGGTAGGTATCATCCGTATTTATAGCAACTTTGTCTCCGTTAGGCGATTCAATTTTCACGTCTAACACACGGTGTCCAGGTTCGTTGTTTAATGTAAAGGTATATTCGATTCCGGCTACCTGAGGGAAAGCGCCGCCGCCGTTTTCCACATTGCTTAGGCCTTGTTCAAGGGCTTCTTTAATTTGTTTTCCGGTTAAATCGGCCACGTAAAGCGTATTGCCGAACGGCATCACGTTGAGCACCTCGCCGAGTGTGATATCCCCTTTATCAATGCCGGCTCTGATGCCGCCGCCATTTGTTATCGCTATTCTGGCGCCGGCTGCTTCTTTCGCTTTTGCAAGCATACCGTCCGCGATGAAGTTTCCGAGATTTGTTTCTTTCGTACGCACATGCTCACGCTGGCCGTCAAGTGCCACATCCGTATAGCCGACTTTTTCATTTTTCACGTCTTCCAATTCACTTTTGAACTGGTCGAGCTCTTGTTTTGTTTCTGCATTTTCTTCTGTATGTTCATCAATTGGCAGCACGCTCAGATTTGATTTGTCTGTTTGCACAATGCCATTTTCATCAAACGCGACATCAACGCGCCCTAAGAATTGGCCGTATTCTTTTGCCTGTGCCACGATCGTCGGTTCTTCGTTGTCCACGACCTCCATTTTGTCTACGAGGGTGTGAGTGTGTCCGCCGATGATCAAGTCAATGCCTTTTACTTTTTTGGCGAGCTCAAGGTCTCGGTTATGCCCGATATGGGTTAATGCAATAATTTTATTTACTTTTTCTTCTTCCTGAATCGCATTGACAGTGTTTTGTGCTGTTTCAAAGGCATCATTGAATACGATGCTTTTGCCCGGACTTGAGGTGGTGGCCGTATCTTCCGTTGTCAGTCCGAATACGGCGACTTTCTCCCCGTCAACGTCTAACAGAATGTAAGGGTGGATGCCGGCCTCTTTCTTTTCACCTGCCGTAAAGGTTTGCGGCTTTTTGACAAATGATTTCAGTTTGGGCTCATTTGACACATCTACGTTTGCGCTGACAATCGGAAATTCCGGCGCTTCAAAGTGATAGCGGTTCGCTGGATCAACGGTTGCGCTGTTTCCGCTTAGAAAATCAGAAAGCACTGTCGAGCCTTTGTCAAATTCATGGTTTCCGAAGGTCATGGCGTCATAGCCCATCATATTCATCATTTTCAAATCGGCCAAACCGTTCCATTTTGTGAAATACAGATCACCGGAAAACACATCTCCCGCATCAAGGAGAATGTTGTGGTTTGTTTCGCTGCGCACTTCGTTAATTTTCGTCATTCGTCTCGCTGCATTATCGAGATGGGCGTGCGTGTCATTCGTGTGCATGACAGTCAGATCCCACAGTCCGTCTTTAGGAGGATCTGGATTTGAATCATCATCGAATTGCAGCTTATACACACCATAGCCTTCATTCGCAGACTTGCCTACATAAGCGACGTCGTCTGCTTTATCGGCAAATGGCTTGGCCAAAAGCGAGGATTCAAACGTCATATTCGCACCGGAAACAGGCGCGATTGACCAGTTGTTGTCTGCTTTTGGATTGACTGTTTTTTGTTCAATAATGTAATCCATCAGCACCTGCCTGTTTTCAACAGCAGAGCCGTGGACAATTTTATCGCTCGTCAGATGAGGGAACCCGCCGCCTCCGGACGCACGATAATTATTGGTGACCACGAGAAATTCCTGGCTTGGGCTGATCGGCTTGCCTTCATAGGAAAGGTTGATGATCCGGGATGAATCCGCATGGACCACTTTTCCGTTCTCATTGTATTTAGCCGGTTTTGTCACATCGACTTGATATGTGACGCCATCAATCACATCAAAATTATATGAGCGGAAATTCTCGTTCAGCAAGGCCTGATCGCCGCCTTTAGACGGATCAATTTGATTGAATTGGCCTGCTGACATCTCCAGCCAGTCCTTCACTTCGCTGCCTGTCAGTTTGACGATTTGGACAGTATTATCGTAAAGATACAAGTCACCGACATTTTTAATCGCAAGATCTCCGGCCGGAATGTTTGTGTAGTAATTGGCTCCGTTTCTGCCGCCTGCTTTAAACGGCGCTCCGGCGGATAAAATCGGCAGGTCCTTGTACTCGGTATCCTTCATTTCTTTTTCGGCGTACCATTTTTGCGCATCAGTAACGATTTGAATGGAAGGATCATCTTTGACCTGGGCAAAGAAGCTGTTAATATCGGCTTCGGTTTTGCCGACTGGCTTTCGAACATACTCCAGTGTGTTTTGGTGTGTTTGCTGTATGGTGTTTGTAACGGTTTCGTTTCTGGATGTGACGGTGCCGGCAATAGATTCAATACTGCCTTTGGAATCTGCAACCTTCCATGAGCCGTCCGCCTTTTCAAGTTTGAGGTCAATCACGCCTAAGTATTTGCCCCAGCTGCTTGGCATGACGACAGGAATGCCGTTAATCGTTCCTTTTTCCACATCGAATTGAGCAGCACCTGCATACTCCGCGGAAGGAAAGAGCCCGTGCTGATGGCCCGAGATAATCGCATCAATGCCTTTCGTTTTAGTGGCAAGGTCAAACACGGCGTTTTCTGCGCCTGATGATTGCGCCTGCTTTTCAATGCCGGTGTGGGCGAGGGCAATAATGACATCTGCGCCTTCCGCCTTCATTTTAGGAATCGTTTCATTGGCGGATTCTACGATATCCTGCACCTGCACCTGCCCCTCGAGATTCTTTTTGTCCCATGTCATGATTTGCGGGGGGACAAAGCCTATGTAGCCGACTTTTACTTTCTGTTTATTGCCGTTTCCGTCAGTGACCGTTTTCTCTTTTATCACATACGGCGTATAACGATTTTCGCCGCTAGTTGTTTTGACGTTGGCATTGACAATCGGGAAATCGGCTCCTTTGATTGTGCCGTCGAGAAAGTCGAGTCCGTAGTTGAATTCGTGATTGCCAAGCGTCCCGGCGTCGTATTTCAGCGCATTCATGACGCTGATAATCGGATGGGTTTTCGCGCCGGAGATAATGTCGTCTTTTTGATATTTCACCGCGTATTCACCCAGCGGGTTCCCTTGAATCAAGTCGCCGTTATCCACAAGCAGGGTGTTAGGGTTTTGCTCGCGGTGCTTTTGGATCAGCTGCGCCGTTCTCGCCAGCCCGAAATCCGTCGTTTCTTTGTCGCTGTAGTAATCATAATCCATCATATTGGCATGAATATCAGTCGTGGCCAAAATACTCAGATACACCTGAGGAGCCGCGCTTTCTTCTGCATGAATGGGTGGTGTTGGGAGGATTAGGCTAAGTATCATAATTAGGGGCAAAAGAATACGGAGAATGTTTCCGACGTGTGTTCGTCTTTTCTGTATTCTCACCAGTTCTCCACCTTTCAACGAAATTTGTGTTACAGCTCCTATTGTAAGAATATTTTGTAACTATTTGTAGGTGTTTCTTTATGATTATTGTAAAAGGGAGAAAAATGAGTACTATGTAGCAGCTTCAAACGACAAATGCTGGGTATTTATGCTTATCGCTTGTCCATATTCGCAAAATGTTTATTTTAGTGTGGCTGGGGTAGAGTGTTTTATGTAGACATCTAAAGCGGGAGGTTATGAACCATGGGGAAAAAAATTGCAGTTGTTTTGACAGATTACTTTGAGGACAGCGAGTACACTGAGCCTGCGAAAGCTTTTAAAGAAGCGGGACATGAACTGACTGTCATCGAAACTGAAAAAGGAAAAACAGTAAAAGGCAAGCAGGGGAAAGCGGAAGTGACAGTTGACGCTTCCATTGACGACGTAAACCCTTCAGACTTTGATGCGCTTTTGATTCCTGGAGGATTTTCGCCAGACCAGCTTCGCGCTGACGATCGTTTCGTCCAATTTACAAAAGCCTTTATGACTGACAAAAAACCGGTATTCGCCATTTGCCACGGCCCGCAGCTTTTAATCAATGCGAAAGCGCTCGACGGCCGAAAAGCAACAGGCTATACGTCCATTCGTGTTGACATGGAAAACGCCGGTGCCGACGTTGTGGACAAGGAAGTGGTTGTTTGCCAGGATCAATTGGTCACTAGCCGCACACCGGATGATATCCCGGCATTTAACCGTGAATCTTTGGCATTGCTTGAGAAATAAGAAAAAACGGACGCTCACGGGCGTCCGTTTTTTTGTTGCTTAGGCTTGAGCGCCAGTCAGCTTCTTGTACCTGTAATACAAGAAAGCAGCTGCAGCCGTTCCGATGACCGCAATGCCGAAGTCGAACATGAAAATATGGGCGATGCCTCCCGCTTTTGCGATAAGGCCTGTTGCAATCGGAAGCAGAATCGATGCAAGGCTTGAAGCGGTCGCTACAATTCCGGTAACGGTTCCTTTTCGCTTCCAGAACAGCTCTGTCATTAACGTAATGGTCATTTGAAACACACCTGCAGTAGAAAAGCCTAAGAAAAAGGCAGTGATGTCCAGCACGACTGGGGTATGAACCGTCAGCATAACTGCGAGCGTACATAAAGTAATAATAGGATATAAGAGCGTTATGAAGACAGGTTTGACCCATCTGTTCAGCAAAACGGCTAATAATAAAACAGATGCCAGAGACCCTATACTATAATAGCTCAGCAATTGTACGGATGCTGATTCAGCTAACCCGGCTGCCTTTTGCGCGTAGCTCGGGAGCCAGATTTGAGAAACCGTAAATAAAGCCGTGGATGTAAAACCGATGATAATCAGTGCGGTGCCTTCTTTCTGAAAAACAGGTTCAGACAAGAAAACGGAAGATTCCTGTTGGCCGCTATCAGTTGGTTTCTTATGTTTTTTAGGAAACGAAAGCGTTGATAAATAAATAATATTCAGGAGATAGACCGCTGCCGGCAGATAAAAAGCAAATCCGTAAAACATGCTGTGGTCAGCTAAAAATGTGATCAAAAGCGGCAAAAGGGCTGCCCCGACAGACATAAAGGCCTTGACCAAGACATTCGCCGAACCGGAAGCAGCCGGGAAGAGTTCGGTCAGGGCGGGATATGTTCCTGCGTCCATCGCTGAATTTGCAACTCCCGCTAATAAGGCGAACACAAACGCCAGCTCATAGCTCGGTGATAAAGGAATACCGACTAAAAAGACGGCCATAATTCCCGCAGAAGCGACAACAAGAGGCTTTCTGCCGATTCTATCAGATAAAACCCCGGAAATGCCGTATGTCAGCAGTTTGCCGAACCCGATAGCGGCAATGACATAACTGATGCCGGTCGGATCGGTATTCCATTGTTTTGTTAAAGAGGGCATATTGGATGCGAGAATGATATTGACCATCCCCAGAAAGAAGTAGTTGATATACATTCCGGATGCTGTTTTGATATGTGACGTTTTCATGCTTGTACTCCTTCACAACTTATTCGAACACTGTCATGAGTATCATGTTTGGCAGCCTGTTTCTTCGAATGCAAAAATTAAGCAGATATAAATGGCGCCTGTTAAGGAAAAATGGTTTTGAGGCAATGATAAAAAAGACTCGCCGAGTTTCCGGCCAGTCTCCATTATTTGCGAAGCGAGGCTAGTTCCTGAGCAATTGCCTGCATTTCACTTGGGCTGAATGATTCTTTTTTCATCACCATGCGGTGAAGGTACGTGAGGTCTTCGATCTTCTCATCACTGAAATCCTCCGCTTTGATCACGCCGACGTTCAGCATGTTCAGCTTTTGGGAAATCTCTTCAATCATTTGAGTTAATGTTTCTGTATTTGGGCTGGACAAATGATTCCATCCTTTCTTTGCGCAATATAGGTATGTTTTATTCTAACAGAATTCCTTCAGAAAAAAACCCTATTCTAAAAGCAGGCTGTTTATTCCAAAAAAGTGAAGACATCAGTTGAAAAGGAAATGAACATCCTACTAAGATATTCATGAAGGTTTCTTTTTAGAGAAATAGGGGCAAAGAATAGGGAGGTTGCACAACATGATAAGCGTGTTATTTGTTTGTTTAGGAAACATTTGCCGGTCTCCGATGGCGGAAGCGATTTTTCGGGACTTGGCAGCCAAAAAAGGATTAGCGGGGAAAATCAAGACGGACTCAGCCGGTATTGGCGGCTGGCACATCGGCCACCCCCCGCATGAGGGAACGCAGGAGATATTGCGAAGAGAAGGAATCAGCTTTGATGGCATGCTGGCGCGTCAAGTCAGCGAACAGGATCTGGCCGATTTTGATTACATCATTGCAATGGATGCAGAAAATATCGGAAGTCTCAGAAGCATGGCGGGATTTAAAAACCCCCCGCATATCAAAAGGCTTTTGGACTATGTTGAAGATTCAGATCTGGCCGATGTTCCCGATCCTTACTACACGGGGAATTTTGAAGAGGTTTGCCAATTAATCAAATCGGGCTGTGAGCATCTGCTTGCGTCGATTCAAAAAGAAAAACAATTGTGAGTGAAAGGAGAATTTGCATGAACAACGAACGTTTAATGCTGAAAGGGATATTTCTCGGAGCTGCGGCAGGCGCGGCGTTATCACTGCTCCATAAGCCGACAAGACAGGCGTGCGGCATGAGATGGCTGACATGCAAGCATAAACTTTCACTGTATAAAAGCAATCCGGAGCTGTTAAAAAACACTGTCATCACAAAAGTGGATGAGGCCAAAAAGCTCGCCCAAACGCTTTCAAAGGAAGTCGACTTTGTGAATCAGCAGGTGAAAGAGCTGAAGAAAACAACACCGCAAGTGATGGAACTTGTGCAAGAAACGAAAGAGCATTTTTCAAAAAAATGATTAAACATGCGAGGTGAGGCGACATGAGTTTTTTAAAAGAGCTTTTCAGCAGGTACACCCTTCACGAAGGACAAAGCAAATCAGCGGAGCTGGCGTATTTTTTTCTATTGTCACTGTTTCCGTTTTTGATTTTTATGCTGACGCTCACCGCGTATCTTCCGCTTTCTACCGATGATGTTTTAGGAGTCATAGAACAATATGCTCCCGCCAGTGCGATGTCTCTCGTTGAATCCATTACCCATCAAACCTTAAATAATCGAAATGGCGGTTTGCTGTCCTTCGGGATTATCGCCGCATTATGGTCTGCGTCTAATGGAATGAACGCGATCGTCCGGTCGTTAAACCACGCGTATGATGTGGAAGAAAACCGCTCTTTTATCATTGTTCGTCTAACCTCGATTTTTTTGACGATTGCCATGGTATTTACGATTTTAGTGGCTTTGCTTCTGCCGGTATTTGGCCGGGAGATTGGAAGGCTCGCTTCTGACTTTGTCGGGGCGTCGGATCTGTTTTTATCCGTCTGGGCCGCCATTCGCTGGGGTGTAAGCCCTCTTGTGCTTTTGATTGTTTTTTCCGCGCTGTATGTGATTGCACCGAACAAAAAGCTGTCTCTCCGGTTTGTCATGCCGGGTGCGGTCTTTGCGACCCTCGGCTGGATCATTGTCAGCACATTGTTTTCGTTTTACGTCAGCACGTTTGCGAACTATAGCGCCACTTACGGGAGCATCGGGGGAATCATCGTTCTGATGATTTGGTTTTACTTGAGCGGTATTTTAATTATCCTAGGCGGAGAAATCAACGCTCTTTTACATAAACGTAAAAAGCTTCCTGATGAAAACCCCTACCATTAGTGCATCCTATAAACGAACTTCGGTTCAAAAAGAAGTCGGGGGGATATCGTGATGACCAAGCATACGAAAAAAGGCGGAAGCCATAACAAACAAAACTCGAAAAGCAAATCGAGCCATAAAACAAGCGGAAGCGCCAACGGACAAAACGGCTACCATTAGCATCAAAGCCTCCTGACATCATGTCGGGAGGCTTTTTGATTAGGAAGATGAAGAATAGGTTTCAGCCGGTGACCAGCTTTTCGGTTTGCCTAGCACAAGGGCCAGCCATACAGCGCTAAGCGTAAGAGTAATGAAGTAGAACAAGTTTGCGCTTTCAAATGTCTGCATATACCAGCCGCCGGCAATTGGGCCGAGAATGCTGCCAAGACTGAATGTAATGCCGCAAAGCAGGTTACCCGCCGGCAGGAGATGAGGCGGGAGAAGATCTGTCATATAGCTGATGCCAAGTGTAAAGGTTGATCCGACAGCCATTCCCGCAATAAAAAAGCAGCAGCCGATCACGTAAGGCAAAGGGAATACACCGGCGATCAAAAAGCAAAGAGCCCCAGTCAGTAAAATCACCAGCAGCACATTCCGCCTGCCGTATTTATCGCTGAGGATGCCGAGCGGAAACTGAAAGATAATGCTTCCAATCGCAAATGCGGGAAGGATGATCGCTACTGCGTCTACTGATATCCCCAAACGGAGCGCGTAAACGGGAAAGCTTCCGTTCAGCGCCGTCTCCAGAAACCCGTAGCCAAATGTAGGCATAAAGGCAACCCATCCAAACAGCATGGCCTGATAAAACCGCCTGAAACTATTGTCAGTTTTGGTTTCATGAGGACTGGTTTCTGGGTATGCATTCTGTAGAAAGAAAACAAAAAGCCACGCAAACAGACTGATGCAGCCGGACACGATAAAAGGAAGCGACGGACTCAGCTTGACAAGCGGCACCATGAACGGACCCGCGGCAAATCCAAGGCCAAAGGAAAGCCCGTAAATAGACAGGTTTTTTCCGCGATTTTGTTTTGATGACATGGAGGTTACCCACGTTTGCGTAGAAAAGTGAAGCATATGGTCGCCGATTCCAATAAACAGGCGAAGCAGGAACCAGACCCAAACTGACTGAAGCCAAATAAATCCGAATAAGCTTAAAATGACAATGCTTCCGCCCATGACGATCAGCGGCTTGAATCCGAGTTTTCTGAGCGGCGCTTCCATAAACGGTGAAGCCAAAAGCACGCCGATATACAGTCCGGTCGCATGCAGGCCGTTGACAGCAGCGGATTCTCCATTTGTTTCAAAAATGATTGAAATGACAGGCAGCAGCATGCCTTGTGAAAACCCGGAAATGGAAACGAGCAAGACAAGGATAAAGAAATGAAATCGTGACATCGTGTCGTTCTCCTTATGTGGAATCTATGTTGATCGTACAACGTTTTCCAAAAGCAGGCAACCTGAAAAAAGCCTATATCACGCTAAACATTTGCCCTCGTGTAATCATGAAGGTTTTTGAGAAGAATAAAAATAAAACAAGTCATAAAAAAGGAGCCATTTCACCATGAATCGTATCTTTTTTATTTTAGTGGCGGCCGGTGTTCCGCTTTCTGTGATTGGCAGTTTGATGCATTGGCCTTCCGCGGTTCTTTTTGCCGTTTACTGCGTGACAATTATCGCGCTTGCAAGCTATATGGGAAGGGCGACAGAATCACTGTCAATTATTGCAGGACCGCGAATAGGCGGTTTGTTGAATGCAACCTTCGGGAATGCGGTTGAACTGATTATTTCCCTTTTTGCATTAAAGGAAGGCCTGACAGGAATCGTGCTTGCCTCTTTAACCGGTTCAGTGCTGGGAAACCTGCTGCTGGTCGCGGGCCTATCGTTTTTTGTCGGCGGTTTAAAGTATAAGCGCCAAGAGTTTAATATTCATGATGCGCGCCATAATTCGGGGCTTTTGATTTTTGCCGTCATTGTCGCCTTCGTGATTCCCGAAGTATTTTCTATTGGAATGGGAGACGCGAGCAAGCTCAATTTAAGCATCGGCATCAGCATTATCATGATTCTGTTATATGTCGCGGCGCTGTATTTTAAACTCGTCACGCACCGCGGAGTTTATCAGCCAAACAATGCCGCCCAGCATGAAGAGGAGGAACAGCCGGAATGGTCAGGGAAGGTTGCGACGATTGTGTTGTTTGCGGCAACGATTGTCGTGGCATACATATCCGAAAACCTTGTCCACACATTCCACTCGGTGGCTGAGCAGTTCGGCTGGAGCGAGCTGTTTATCGGGGTCATCATTGTGGCGATTGTAGGAAATGCGGCGGAGCACGCGTCAGCGATTATTATGGCCTTCAAAAATAAAATGGACGTTGCGGTTGAAATTGCAGTCGGCTCTACGCTGCAGATCGCTATGTTTGTCGCACCGGTGCTCGTCATCTGTTCTATCTTTTTCCCGACAAGCATGCCGCTTGTCTTTACATTGCCGGAGCTCGTCGCGATGGTATCAGCGGTTCTCTTGATGATCGCTATTTCGAACGACGGGGATTCCAACTGGTTTGAAGGGGCGACACTGCTTGCCGCATATGTCATTATGGCGATCGGCTTTTTCCTTCTTTAACCTGAAAAAATGTTGGATAACAACAAAGCGGGATGAAAAGACTAAGGGAAAATGCCATAGAAAGAGTGATATGATGAAAAAGCTATTTCATTCCACACTTATCGTGTTGTTATTCTTTAGTTTTTTCGGCGTTCAGCCCATCCACGCGAAAAAGCAGTTTAAGGTTCCTAATTCTGTCGCAAGCATTTCAAAGGAAAACACGTATCCGAACGCTTCACAGGATCAGCCAATGCTTCAGCCGAGCAAGCTGGCAAAGGAATTGCTCGATCATTCTGAGGTGGAGATTGAAAACCCGCATCTCATCAAAATGCTGAATGAATCCAACATATCCGGCACACCGCTTGCGGTTGGGTACCGTGCGACAATATTTCTCGGGAAATGGGCGCTCGGCTATGAATCAAATGAAACAGTCGCAAACTGGGAATATAAAAAAATCAATACAAACCGTGCAGATAACCGCGGCGGGAAGGAAACGGCTGAAATGCATTATGCCCAGGAACAGCAGTACAAAGTGAAGGGCGGCCTGACAGCTAAAGTTCCGAATGCTGAAGATGTCAAAAGCATGATGATGCAAAAAGCGATGAAGAAAACGAACCTTCCGCTAGCATTTGAGACGGTCATCGGGGCTGGCACAAAACGGGATCAGATTTATAAAGTCGCTCCTAAAAAAATCGGTTATCTACATGCATATGCACCGGCTGTGAATGAAAAAGGAAAAGTGACTTACGGAGAAGTGTACTTAGTGCTGAAAGGAAATAAACGAAAACTCGTCGTGAAAAATGTCACGTCACAGGGAATCGGCGCATGGATTCCGGTTCAAGATCATGTCACGTTTGGCTTTCAGCTTTCCTCACTGATCAGATAAATAAAAAACTGATTCCGACTCGGAATCAGTTTTTTTGTTTATTGGGTTCTCTCAATTCGGACCGCTTCCTCAAGCATTTGCACATTGTTTTGGTAGAGCTGGCGAACGAGTATTCGTCTTGCTGCAAGGCTGGCGCTGAAATAATCATCATCCTTCACCATGCCTTTCACCGTAAATTCGATGCCGCGATTGATTTTATTCAAAGCGGTGATGCCGTGGACTTGAAACGGTTCTGCCGGATTGCCGAATTCATCCCGCTTCAATGAATCACAAAGCTCTTCATTCAGCATGTCACATGCCTCTTCCAACACGCTGTACACGCGGTCTGGATCTTCTTTAAAGCTGATGAGAAACGATTCGATAATCCGCATAAAATTGATATTATAGTTCTCTATCTGCCTGACCTCGCCGTTGCTGATGGTGAGCAGTTTGCCGCTCCATTCCCGGATTTGCAGCGAGCGAAGGCCGATCTCCTCCACTGTCCCGTTAAACAAGTTGTTGACGGTGACATAATCGCCTTTGTGCAGCTGGCGTTCATATATTAAGAAGACGCCGGCCAGCACATCTTTGATCAGAGATTGGGCGCCAAAACCGATCACGATACCTGCAACGCCCGCTCCGGCTAATATCTTGCCGAAATCATGCACAAATAAAGAAATAACGTAAAAAATAAAACCAATCGTCGCCGTATATTGGGTGACAGAACGGACAAGGCTTTCAATCGTTTTTTCCTTTTTTTCTTCAATAAAGTCCGTCCGTTTAAAAAAAAGCTGTACCAGCCGGTTGATGATAAAGACACCAATCCAAAGGATAACGGCAACGAGGAGAATATCGACGATTTTATTCTGGAAAATCTCCGTAAGTGTTTCTTCCATCCGCATCTAACTCCTGGCTTGACGTTTTGTGAAATCTGTATCCTGATAATAAGTGTTTTTGACAAGAACATTCGGTCCGAGGCACCGGACATTCGGGCAGTGGCAACTCAGTTCTTGCGCAAGCTTGGTCTCTCTCCACTTTTCATAGGCGGAAGGGAGGCTGTCCGTCTGAATATTGCCAAGCGGCGGAGTATCGCCGAAATCGGTCACGATAATGTTTCCGTCGAAAATGTTTACATTCAGGCGGGAACGGCCGTCAGGGTCATTTCGCACGGTAACGTTTTTTGCCGCGCGAAGCCGGCGAAGCAGCTTTTGGTCGTCTTCGTCCGGACTGCAGGCATAAAACGGCAGCGTTCCGAACAGCATCCACGTATTTTCATCACGAATATCCAGCAAGCGGTGAATGGCCTGTCTCATCTCTTTCAGGCTGAGGGATTCAAGAGCGCTTGCGAAATCGCTTGGATACATTGGGTGGACCTCATGACGCTGACATTTCATATCTTCTGTGATTTGGCGGTGAATATGCTCAATATGCGGAAGAGTTCGTTTGTTCAGCATCGTTTCCGCAGATACCATTACTCCGGCATCCACGAGCGTGCGGCTGTTTTCGATCATTTTTTCAAAATAGCGCGCGCGCTGTTCGAAGGTCGGTTTTCTGTCCATCATGGCAAAGCCGATTTCAGCAAAATCTTCAACTGTACCCCAGTTATGAGAAATATGTAGCACATCGAGATACGGAATGATCCATTCGTACCGCTCGATGTCGAGGGTTAGGTTTGAATTTATTTGCGTCCGCACACCCCGTTCATGGGCGTATTTCAATAAAGGAACGACATATTCTTTTACTGATTTCAACGATAGCATCGGCTCTCCGCCTGTAATGCTGATGGAGCGCAGGCGAGGGATTTCCTCCAGCCGTTTTAACAGAAGATCTATTGGCAGAGCATTCGGGTCTTTAGGCTGCAATGTATAGCCTACAGCACAATGCTCGCATCTCATATTGCAAAGTGTCGTCGTTGTGAATTCAACGTTTGTCAGCTGCATGTCTCCGTATTGGTCAACATCCATATAGGCTTCCCAAGGATCAAACTCAGGCGTAATCGGACGCAGCTTCATGTTTTGTGTCATGACTATCTAACTCCTTTATAAATGGGCATACTAACGCTGCCAACAGTTAATTTTAGACCTGATTTGCCAAGATCGCAAGTAGCGCGGCGATTGAAAAACCGCAAAAAATGAGCTACCATAATAAAAAATGAATGGAGGAACAGCATGGGGAACGCCGTAAACAATAAAGACCAGCAGATTGATTATTTAAAGAACAGACTTGACATGTTTATGAACGTCATCGATTCATTAGACCCTGAAGCAACCGACGTTGAAGATATAGACAGGCTCATCAGCATGCTTGATGACCTGGAAGCCAAATACGAACGTTTTAAAAAAGATTGGGAATAAAACCGCGCTCCCGCGCGTTTTTTTCTATTGGCATAAAGCAACAGTATAAAACAAAGCCCCTATCTGTAAAATAAGAAAAAATGCAGAAGGAGCGCTGGCCATGAAGTGGATGTGTTCAATATGCTGCACCGCCGTATTGCTTGCCGGAGGTGCAGCACAGGCGGAAGCGGTGCCGAATGAGCCGATTAATTGGGGCTTTAAACGAAGTGTCAATCATCAGCCGCCAGATGCCGGGAAGCAGCTGAACCGCTTAATTGAAAAATATGATGCGTTTTATTTAGGGAATACAAAGGAAAAAACGATTTACTTAACATTTGATAACGGGTATGAAAATGGCTATACGCCAAAAGTGCTTGATGTCTTAAAAAAACATCGCGTAACAGGAACGTTTTTTGTCACCGGGCATTTTGTAAAGGACCAGCCTCAGCTGATTAAACGAATGTCAGATGAGGGCCATATTATCGGCAACCATTCCTTTCACCATCCGGATTTAACGACAAAAACAGCTGATCAGATTCAGGATGAGCTTGATTCAGTCAACGAAGAGGTTTATAAAATTACGGGAAAGCAGGACAACCTGTACTTGCGCCCGCCGCGCGGCGTGTTTAGTGAGTACGTACTGAAAGAAACGAAACGCCTCGGCTATCAAACCGTTTTCTGGTCAGTCGCTTTTGTTGATTGGAAAATCAATAACCAGAAGGGGAAGAAATATGCTTACGATCATATGATCAAGCAGGCGCACCCAGGAGCTATTTACCTGCTTCACACTGTATCAAGAGACAATGCTGAAGCACTGGATGATGCGATCACAGACCTGAAAAAACAAGGCTACACTTTTAAAAGCATTGATGATCTGATGTTTGAGAAAGAAATGAAGATGCCGTCCTTGTAATGAGAAAAGCCTCTCCTGAAACGGAGAGGCTTTTCTTTATTTTATACATTTAATCAGTGCGGCCCAATCCAGATCTCCGAAGCCTTGTTCAATCCCGCTTTCAAAATGGCTCTTGGCCAGCTCGGCAAGAGGAAGATTTGCAGAAACCTGTTTTGCGGCGGCGAGTGCCAGGTTGGTATCCTTCAGCCCTAATGACATTTTGAAACCGGCCGGCTCAAATTTCTGCTCGGCCATGATGGTTCCGTAATTTTGGTAGACAGGGGAGCCGAAAAGCGCGCTGGCAATTTCTAAAAATTGTTTTTGTTCTAAGCCGTACTTCTCCATCATTAAGAAAGATTCAGATAACGCCTCCAGCATAGACACGAGTAAGAAATTGATGCTGATTTTTGCTGCATTTGCTATCTTGCTTTCTTCGCCGACGTCAAATACCTGCTGGCTGAGGCTGTCGAGCAGAGGCTTGGCGGTTTGCTTCGCTTCCGCCGGTCCTGCTGTTATGATGCGAAGCGCGGCTTTGGCTGCGGCATCCGGTCTGCCAAGGACGGGAGCGGCGAGAAAAGATTGTCCTTTCTCTGCATGAGCCGCTGCGAGCTTTTCTGAGAATTCAACACTGATCGTGCTCATCGAGATGTGAATGCCATCCTCTGCTAATCCTTCAAGCAGGCCGTCTTTTCCAAATGTCACGGCGCTGACAGAATCATCATCTGCAAGCATTGTCATGACAATATCAGCGGACTTTGCCGCCAGCCGCGGCGTATCAGCTGCCTGTGCGCCTTTTGTGACAAGTTCTTCCGTCTTTTGTTTCGTCCGGTTATATACAGTCAATTCGTAGCCTGCTTGAAGAACATTTCGGGCAATGGGCTGTCCCATATTGCCGAGTCCGATGACAGCAATTTTCAATCTGATCACTCCCTGAATATTTTTTCCATTATAAACAATATAAACAGAATATGCATAGCAATCGGCTTACAACAAAAAAGAACAGCTTCCCGCTGCCCTCATTTAAAAATATTGAACCATCCTTTATGTACAAACCAAATCAGCATCCCGATCACAAGCGCGGCCATCAGGCCAAGTACAGCAAAATATCCGTATTTCCAATGCAGCTCCGGCATGAAGTCGAAGTTCATACCGTATACACCGGCAATAAAGGTGAGCGGGATGAAAATGGTCGACACGATCGTCAGTGTCATCATAATCGCATTCATCCGGTTTGAGTTTAGCGTCACGTAGCTGTCACGCAAATCGGACGTCATGTCCCGGTTGGATTCCACAATTTCAGACAACTTTAACAAATGATCGTATATGTCACTGAAGTAGGCTTTCGTTTCCCGCTGCTCTTTCACATGGTCAAGGCTTAAAATCCGATAGAGCAAATCACGCATCGGGATAATTGTCCGTCTTAAATGCAATAGGTCTGTTCTGAGTTCAAACACCTCGTTCATCAGCGTTCCATACGTTTTGTGGGAGCGGCTTTCTTCGATTTCATTCAGCCGGTCCTCAATTTTATACACGAGAGGAAAATATTCATCGACAAGCTGATCCATGATCATATAAGAAATATGCCCAGGCCCTTTTTTCAATATGTCCGGTGAAGCATACAAACGCTCTCGGACTTTAGCGATACCGGGCGTTTCGTGTAAATGAAAGGTAACGATAAATTGTTCGCCCTGAAAAATATCGACTTCCTCCGTCTCTAGTGTTTCCTTATTCAGCGCATGAATCACGTAAAAACGATAGCCGTCATAATGGTCAAGCTTCGGCCGCTGCATGTGCTGGAAGCAATCCTCAATGGCAAGCGGATGAAAATGAAAAAAATCTCTCAATAACGCCGTTTCCGTATCCTCCGGGCCGTAAAAATCAACCCAGTACCATGCAATATCAGGCTGTTCCACTCGTTCAATCGGTATATTTTTCAGCAGCTGATGCTCTGTTGTGATTGCGGTAATGTTGATCATAAACAACCCTCCACCTGCCATTATATCATGCGGTCTTTATGAGAAAAGTATACGGTACTCTCTGCCTGTTTCCAGCGGCATGTTATACTGAACAAAAACGGAAAAAGGGTGGATCACATGTGGAAGGAAAAAGTATCTGTCACGCCGCCGTATCATTTTGACCGCGTATTGGACAGGCTGTCTTTAGACCCCCTCAATGCTGTCGATCGAGAGGCGAGAGAAGTCCGCGTGCCGATCAGAAATCATGCGGGAGACGTTTGTATTGTAAAAGTACAGGCGTTAGGCCATGCTGACGAGCCTGAGTTTCTCGTTAGCGGGGAAACGGATCAGGATGAGATGATGAAGGAAATCAAGCGGATTTTTCAATGGGAACATCACTTGCAGCACGTTCTGGATCATTTCTCAAAAACGAGTCTGTCCGCCATTTTTGAAGAGCATGCCGGGACACCGCTTGTTCTGGACTACAGTGTGTACAACTGCATGATGAAATGCATCATCCACCAGCAGCTCAATCTGTCCTTTGCTTACACGCTAACAGAACGGTTTGTTCATGCATTTGGCGAGCAGAAGGATGGCGTGTGGTGCTATCCAAAGCCGGAAACAATTGCAAAACTCGATTATCAGGATCTGCGTGATCTGCAATTCAGCATGAGAAAAGCGGAATACACCATTGATACATCAAAGATGATCGCAGAAGGCACACTCAGCTTGTCAGAACTGACGCATATGGCGGATGAAGACATTATGAAAAAACTGATCAAAATCAGGGGCATCGGCCCGTGGACCGTGCAAAACGTCCTCATGTTCGGACTTGGCCGTCCCAATTTATTCCCGCTTGCCGATATCGGCCTCCAGAATGCCATCAAACGCCATTTTCAGCTGGACGATAAGCCGGCAAAGGATGTCATGCTGGCGATGAGCAAGGAGTGGGAGCCTTATTTAAGCTATGCGTCTTTATATTTGTGGAGAAGTATTGAATAATTCATCTGACAATGAAGGAAAACCTGCAAACGTGTTATACTAGTTAGATGTGAAAAAACATTTCACTTTCTGCCATCCGCAGAAAGCTTCATATAGAAACGGAGAGAAAAACGTGAACCAACAAAAGAAACAGGCGCCCGTCGAACTGAAGGTCGGACAAACCTTTCCGCTGACGATTAAGCGTCTCGGCATTAACGGAGAAGGTGTCGGCTATTTTAAGAAAAAAGTCGTCTTCGTGCCCGGCGCGCTTCCTGGTGAAGAGGTTGTGGTGCAGGCCACAAAGGTCCAGCCTAAGTTTTCGGAGGGCCGCATTAAGAAAATCCGCAAAGCGTCTGAGCACCGGGTGGCACCGCCTTGCCCCGTGTACGAACAATGCGGCGGCTGTCAGCTCCAGCACCTTGCATACAGCCAGCAGCTTCGAGAAAAACGCGACATCGTCATTCAGTCTCTTGAACGCCATACGAAGTTTAAAGTAGAGAACATGGAAATCAAAGAAACGATTGGCATGGACAATCCGTGGAATTACCGCAACAAAAGCCAATTCCAGATCGGGCGCTCGCAAAGCGGCAGCATCATCGCCGGCTTATACGGCCTTGATTCTCATGACATCGTTCCGATTAAAGATTGTATCGTTCAGCATCCGGCAACCAACAAAACAACAGGCATCGTCCGCCGCATTTTAGAGGACTTCAATGTGTCTGTTTATAATGAAAGAAAACGAAAAGGCGATGTTCGCACGATCGTGACGAGAGTCGGCTTTGAAACAGGCGAGGTACAGGTCGTGCTTGTAACCGCAAAAGAAACGCTTCCGCACAAGGAAGAAATCGTCAAAGCGATTCAAAAGCGATTGCCAGAGGTCAAATCCATTATTCAGAATGTAAACGGGGAGAAAACCTCAGTGATTTTCGGTGAGAAAACGAAACCGCTCGCAGGAAAAACAGTGATTCAAGAGGTGCTCGGCGATGTATCCTTTGAATTGAGCGCCCGCGCTTTCTTCCAGCTAAATCCCGAACAGACCGTCAAGCTGTATGACGAAGTGAAAAAAGCGGCGCAGCTGACCGGAAAAGAAAAAGTCGTAGATGCGTATTGCGGCGTCGGCACTATCGGCATGTGGGTGGCGGATGGAGCGAAGGAAGTCCGCGGCATGGACGTCATCAAGGAATCAATTGACGATGCCAAGAAAAATGCCAAAAAACACGGCATGGCAAATGCCACATACGTAACAGGAACAGCCGAGCACTGGCTCCCGAAATGGACGAAAGAAGGCTTCCGCCCGGACATCGTCATCGTAGACCCGCCAAGAACCGGCTGTGACAGCACATTCCTGGACACGATCAAAAAAGTCAAACCGAAACGCTTCGTCTACGTTTCCTGCAATCCATCCACGCTTGCGAAGGATTTGCAGACGCTGTCGAAGGACTATCGCGTGGACTATATTCAGCCTGTCGATATGTTCCCGCAGACGGCTCATGTGGAAGCAGTGGCGAGGCTTGTATTAAAATCGTCTCATTAAGTCCTAATCAGATCTGGATTTCGGTAGAATGAACATTGCCGACTTCCGGGTCTTTTTCATGTGCAGCCCTAGTTCTGACTGTCTTTCTCAATTCACTAGTGACTTACTTAGCGATCTCTATCTTCTTTATCTTTTTTTGATAAGAAAGTAGATAAACTTAAATGAATTACGTTCATATCAACGCCCATAAAAGTCTTGTGTATTTATCTTCATCATAATTTGATTCTACAGCGTGAGAGCTTATAGGCTGACTGGATACAATTACAAATATGAAAACCATCGAAATTCTTCATTTTTTATACTCTATTTCCTTTATGCATTTTATTAAATAATAAGATTGTATATAATTTGTCCCCCTTCTAAAAAATAAAATATAAGCAAAACATTAAATATATATTTTTCTAATTAGCAGTAATTATCCCGAAAAAATTAGTTTAAGTATGATTGAATTTCATGAGTAGAATAATGTAAAATAAAAGATGTATTTTCATAATTTGTAAAATCATATATTGACTTGCAGTTAGTATGTGTGAAATATTGTTTATAGAAATGTAAGGAAAGGTATGGCGTTAAATGGATAAAGTATACAAAAAACGACCGTTATATAAAAGAAGTTGGTTTCAAACGTTGTTGGCATTTTTAGTTTTGCAGCTTTATTTTAATGTTGTAGAATTAACGGGAAGGGGTCCTAATTATAGAGAAATGAATGGGTTCCCAGCAAACATAGTTGAACTGGATTTCTTTCAAACATATCTTTCATTCTATGATAATCCATGGTTTAATATTATTACTGTTTTCTTGGGAGTTTTCACTATTATACAAATAATCATAGGTATAACAAAGGATATTCGAAATTAAAGCAATAACTTCTGATGCCTTATTTAATGATGAAAGAAAATGAACACTTTATTATTAATCTTATGAATGAGACTGCGACACTTAGTCAGCAGTCTATTTTATTGGTTCTGGATCAGTATTACTGTTCTCATCCTCAAGCGGTAAGTTAAAGCTTTTTCATTCTCTCGAGTACTCAGATATACCACCCCCAACTCAATTTACTTAATCAGGTTATCTCTTGAAATTAGTTTTTCCACAAATGATATTGAGATACGGATATGGTGTAGCGTTAAATATCTTATCTTCAATAACAAGACAATTATTTTGCTTTTGTAATAGGGAGAACTCATATGATATTCTATTTAGGTTGGAGTACTTTTTATCCAAAAAGTTCAAAAGTAAGGCCACTAAGAAAGATGAAGGTCAGCGGTAATATTAATAAACCACAATATAGATATAAAAAATAGGTGTAGATAATCATCACACTTTTTTCTCTTTCGAACTGATTATAAGGTTCAGGAGTTGATGAACTATATGGGGATAATTATAGCGACACTCCATTAACCCAATTAAGGTGTTCTATCTTATCTATTCTATTTCAGTTTGCTGTTTCACTTTTGATCGTGTAAAAGTGAAATGTTCAACATTTCCTATAGTTTGATAAGAAATGCTTTCGCATGCTATAAGTGTAAAAAGAAGCATGGTCAGTTTTTAATTTTGGGATAAAGGTTTGACTGTATCCCATCATGAAAGGATTTGAATGTATGATGACAGATAATTTCTGGCGTGAATTACCACGGCCATTTTTTGTATTGGCACCAATGGAAGATGTGACAGATGTTGTTTTCCGGCATGTAGTAAGTGAAGCAGGCAGACCGGATGTGTTTTTTACAGAGTTCACAAACTCAGAGAGCTATTGCCACCCGGATGGGAAGGATAGCGTACGCGGCCGTTTGACTTTTACAGAGGATGAACAGCCAATGGTAGCACATATATGGGGAGATAAGCCTGAAAACTTTCGTAAAATGAGTATTGGCATGGCAGAGTTAGGATTTAAAGGTCTAGATATCAATATGGGCTGTCCTGTGCCTAATGTGACACAGAACGGTAAGGGAAGCGGTCTTATCCGCCGGCCGGAAGTTGCAGCAGAGTTAATACAAGCAGCAAAAGCAGGGGGATTGCCTGTAAGCGTAAAGACAAGACTTGGTTTCACGGATGTAGACGAATGGCGCGAATGGCTGACACACATTTTGAAGCAGGATATTGCCAATCTTTCTATTCATCTGCGTACAAGAGCAGAAATGAGCAAAGTGGATGCGCATTGGGAGCTCATCCCGGAGATTAAGAAACTTCGTGACGAGGTGGCACCAGATACACTGTTAACAATAAACGGGGATATTCCTGACCGTCAAACTGGCTTGAAACTTGCTGAACAATACGGCGTCGATGGAATTATGATAGGGCGCGGTATTTTTACAAATCCTTTCGCTTTTGAAAAGGAGCCGAAAGAGCATAGCAGCAAGGAATTGCTTGATCTTTTAAGACTGCATCTGGATCTTCATGATAAGTATTCAGCATTAGAAGCACGTCCGTACAAACCTCTTCCTCGCTTTTTCAAGATTTACCTTCGCGGGTTCCGAGGAGCAAGTGAATTAAGAAATCAATGCATGAACACAAAGTCAACAGATGAAGTGCGTGCATTGCTCGACGACTTTGAGAGAAAGTATCTTGATGGGATAGAGTAACAGCAGTGCTTGATTCAAAAAAGGCTAACAAAATAAAGGGATTTTCACACCATTCTTGACTAAAATAAACCTGGATGTTCGGTAAAATAAACAATTCCGATTTCCGGGTCTTTTTTGTACGCAGCTTTTACTCAGCCTGTCTTTTCTCGCATGTATTGTTTAGTCATGCAGGAATAAGAAAATAATGGTACATTTAGTGGAGATATCTCATAAAGGGGGAGAGAAAAATGAAACGGCTATGCATCATCCCCTGCGGCAAGAAAAAAATCTGGGATGTCCAGCCTGATGCCGGGCCGGTAAGAGCGGCGGACGCTTATCTCAGCCCGTTTCATCAGGCGTGCGAGCGGTATGCGAAAGCATTTTTCGATGAGTGGGTGATTTTGTCGGCGAAGCACGGCTTTCTTCGCCCTGATGATATCGTATCGGAAAATTACGATGTCACTTTTGGCACCGGTCATCCGGAAATCATGACAGCGGAGGAGCTGGGCCGCCAATTTTACGAAAAGGGCTTTTCTGATATTGAAGAGCTAGTCATGCTTGGCGGGAAAAAATATCGAAACGTTCTCAACGCCGTCGTCGGTGAGCATCAGCATATCAGCTGGCCGCTGTCATCATACAAAGGCATTGGCTATATGCTTCAAGCATTGAACCGGGCTGTTGAAGAAAAGCATGAACTGATTGATTTTCTTCAAAAGCAGCTATTCAATCAAACGATGCAGAGGAACTAGGAAGTTAACATCATTTCCAAGGAAATAAATACGTCGATCATTGTCAAAGGCCGGGTGATGCCCGGTCTTTTTTGTATGCTGTAGAACGAGAAAAATGGATCAGTTTGAGACAAAACGAGACACCCGTCTCAAACTGTCTCCAGTGTAAAAATGAAAAGGTTGATTTGACGGGCTTCAAATACTGGCACACTTCTTGCTTTTATAATCGTGAACCCTAAATAGAAGGAGGCGCACAAAATGGAATTGTTAAAACGAGAAGGCTTGTCATTAACTGAGGAAAAAGCGCTGTGGATGTACCAAAAGATGCTGGAGATCAGGGGCTTTGAAGACAAAGTGCATGACCTGTTCGCCCAGGGAGTGCTTCCTGGATTCGTTCATTTATATGCCGGTGAGGAAGCCGTGGCTGTTGGGGTGTGCGCTCATTTACATGATGGCGACAGCATTACAAGCACACACAGGGGACATGGACATTGTATCGCCAAAGGCTGTGATCTGGATGGCATGATGGCGGAAATTTTCGGGAAAGCGACCGGATTGTGCAAAGGCAAGGGCGGTTCTATGCACATTGCGGATCTTAATAAAGGCATGTTAGGGGCAAATGGAATCGTCGGAGGCGGATTTACGCTCGCGTGCGGATCAGCGCTCACGGCTAAATATAAACAGACTAAAAATGTAAGCGTTTGCTTTTTTGGAGACGGGGCAAATAACCAAGGCACCTTCCACGAAGGGCTGAATCTAGCGGCTGTATGGAACCTTCCTGTCGTGTTTGTTGCTGAAAACAACGGCTATGGGGAAGCTACCCCATTTGAGTACGCATCAGCCTGTGATTCAATCGCCGATCGGGCGGCTGCTTATAACATGCCGGGGGTTACAGTTGACGGGAAAGATATTTTAGCAGTTTACCAGGCAGCCGAGGAAGCGATAGAAAGAGCAAGAAACGGCGGAGGCCCGTCTTTGATTGAATGTATGACCTACAGAAACTACGGCCATTTCGAAGGGGATGCCCAGACCTATAAAACGAAGGATGAAAGAGTTGAGCACCTTGAAGAAAAAGATGCCATTCAAGGCTTTAAAAACTACCTTTTAAAAGAAACAGATGCTAATAAACTGTCAGACATTGAACAGCGTGTCAGCGAATCGATTGAAAAAGCCGTCTCGTTCAGCGAAGACAGCCCATATCCAAAAGATTCGGAGCTGCTGACAGATGTGTACGTGTCATATGAAAAAGGAGGAATGTAAGAGATGGCGAGAGTCATAAGCATGTCAGACGCGATCAATGAAGCAATGAAGCTTGCGATGAGAAGAGATGAAAATGTGCTTTTGATCGGTGAGGATGTCGCCGGGGGAGCGGCTGTCGATCATTTGCAGGATGATGAAGCATGGGGCGGTGTATTAGGGGTTACAAAGGGGCTCGTACAGGAATTCGGGCGCACAAGAGTGCTGGACACACCGATTTCTGAAGCGGGCTACATGGGTGCAGCTATGGCTGCGGCATCAACCGGGCTGAGACCGATTGCAGAATTAATGTTTAATGACTTTATCGGCACATGCTTTGACCAGGTGATCAACCAAGGGGCGAAATTCCGCTATATGTTCGGCGGTAAAGCGCAAGTGCCGATTACCGTCCGCACCACATACGGAGCGGGATTTCGTGCCGCTGCCCAGCATTCACAAGCGCTGTATGGCCTTTTCACGAGCATCCCGGGACTGAAGACGGTTGTTCCATCCAGTCCGTATGATGCCAAAGGTCTGCTGCTTGCAGCAATAGAAGATAATGATC
The DNA here is from genome assembly GCF_000259365.1 of Bacillus sp. JS. Lineage (NCBI taxonomy): Bacteria > Bacillati > Bacillota > Bacilli > Caryophanales > Bacillaceae > Bacillus > Bacillus sp. JS. The sequence goes on from NC_017743.1 coordinate 936,423, forward strand.
CGGTGTTCTTCTTTGAAGACAAGACGTCCTACAACATGAAGGGCGAGGTGCCGGAAGATTATTATACAATTCCGCTCGGAAAGGCCGACATCAAACGCGAAGGCAATGATGTCACGCTATTTGCAGTCGGCAAGCAGGTCAATACCGCGCTTGAAGCAGCTGCACAGCTTTCAGAGAGAGGCATCGAAGCTGAGGTGCTTGATCCCCGCAGTCTGTCTCCTCTGGATGAGGATGCGATTTTCACATCGTTGGAAAAAACAAACCGGCTGATCATCATTGATGAAGCCAATCCGCGATGCAGCATTGCCACGGATATTGCAGCGATTGTCGCAGACAAAGGCTTTGATTTGCTTGATGCGCCGATTAAACGGATTACAGCACCGCATACACCAGTGCCGTTTTCACCGGTGCTTGAAGATCAATATTTGCCGACACCAGATAAAATTGTCAGCGTCACGCTTGAATTGCTTGGCGAGCCGGCAATGAACTAAAGGGGGGACACAAATGGCAGTAAAAGTAGTGATGCCAAAATTAGGAATGGCGATGAAACAAGGGGAAGTATCGATATGGAATAAAAAAGTAGGCGACCCGGTTGAAAAGGGAGAAAGCATTGCCAGCATTCAATCGGAGAAAATTGAAATGGAGATCGAAGCGCCTGAAAAAGGAACGCTGATCGACATCAAAGTGAAAGAGGGAGAAGAGGTTCCGCCCGGCACTGCAATCTGCTACATCGGAGACGCCAATGAGTCGGTGCAGGAAGAGGCAAGCAGGCCTGCTGCTGAAGACAGCGTGCCGCAAGCCGTCCAGCCCGTCAAACAAGAAAACAAACCCGCAGCCTCCAAAAAAGATCGATTGAAAATATCTCCAGTTGCGAGAAAAATAGCGGAAAAAGCGGGGTTAGACCTGAAACAGCTGAAAGGCACCGGACCAGGCGGAAGAATCGTGAAGGATGACGTGACAAAGGCGCTGGCTGAACAGAAAAAAGCTCAGGCAAAACCTGTTTCTGATCAGAAAGCGCAGGAAACCCCGGTGACAGGCATGAGAAAAGTCATCGCTGCCCGAATGCAGGAAAGCTTGGCAAACAGCGCGCAGCTGACGATTACGATGAAGGCTGATATCACTAAGCTTGCTACTCTTCAAAAACAGCTTTCACCAGCTGCGGAAGAACGGTACGGCACAAAACTGACAATCACTCATTTTGTCTCAAGAGCCGCCGTTCTCGCACTGCAAGCTCACCCAGTGCTGAACAGCTTTTATCAAAATGAGCGCATCATCACACATCCTCATGTGCACCTTGGTATGGCTGTAGCCTTGGAAAATGGCTTAGTGGTGCCTGTCATCCGTCATGCTGAAAAGCAATCGCTGATTGAACTGGCTCAATCCATCTCAGAAAATGCCAAAAAAGCACGTGAGGGACGTGCGGGAAGCGACGAGCTGCAAGGCTCAACCTTCTCCATTACAAACCTTGGCGCTTTTGGAGTTGAGCATTTCACACCGATATTAAATCCGCCTGAAGCAGGCATTCTCGGCATCGGAGCAAGCTATGACACACCGGTGTACCAAGGGGAGGAGATCGTCAGAAGCACGATCCTGCCGCTCAGCCTGACATTTGATCACAGAGCGTGTGACGGCGCCCCAGCCGCTGCATTCCTGAAGGCGATAAAAACATATTTGGAAGAACCCGCAGCATTAATTTTATAGGAAAAGCAGGTGAAAACGACATGACATTAGCCATTATCGGCGGCGGACCTGCAGGCTATGCGGCTGCGGTCTCCGCGGCTCAGCAGGGCAGAAACGTGCTGCTCATTGACAAAGACAAGCTTGGGGGGACCTGCCTGAATGAAGGCTGCATCCCGACAAAGTCTTTGCTAGAAAGCGCAAATGTTCTTGATAAAATCAAGCATGCCGGCAGCTTTGGAATCGAACTCCCCGCAGGTGCGATATCAGTCGATTGGAGTAAAATGCAAAACCGCAAACAGCAGGTTGTCAGACAGCTTGTTCAAGGCGTTCAGTACCTAATGAAGAAAAATCAAATACAGGTTGTAAAGGGAACAGCCTCGTTTCTTTCTGAAAGAAAGCTTTTGATCGAAGGACAAAACGGAAAAGAAATCAGAGAGGCGGACCAAATATTGATTGCCTCAGGATCAGAGCCGATCGAGCTGCCGTTCGCTCCTTTTGACGGCGAATGGATCATCGACAGCAAAGACGCGCTTTCTCTTTCCGAGATTCCGTCTTCACTTGTCATTGTCGGCGGCGGTGTCATCGGGTGTGAGTATGCAGGGCTGTTTGCCAGATTGGGATCGAAGGTGACCATCATTGAAACAGCGGGACAGCTGGTCCCTGCAGAAGATGAAGATATCGCCTGTCTCTTTCAAGAAAAGCTTGAGGAAGACGGTGTTGAAGTGCATATTTCATCCAGGTTAGAGCGGGTGGATCAAACAGCGAAAACGGCAATATGGAAAAGCGGCCAGCGTGAGTTTAAAACGAAGGCCGATTATATACTGGTGGCGATCGGCAGAAAACCCCGTCTTGACGGATTACAGCTGGAGCAGGCGGGAGTTGATTTTTCTCCAAAAGGCATTCCGGTGAATGGGCACATGCAGACGAACGTGCCTCATATTTACGCGTGCGGAGATGCAATAGGAGGCATTCAGCTGGCGCATGCCGCATTCCATGAGGGTATCATTGCTGCTTCTCATGCTTCTGGAAGGGATGTCAAAATCAATGAGAAACATGTGCCGCGCTGCATCTACACGTCCCCGGAAATCGCGTGTATCGGAATGACAGAACGACAGGCAAGAAGCGTATACGGGGATGTGAAGATTGGCGAATTTCCTTTTTCCGCAAACGGCAAGGCGCTCATTAAACAGCAAGCGGAAGGAAAGGTCAAAATCATAGCTGAACCGGAATTCGGCGAAATCGTAGGTGTTTCGATGATTGGTCCGGATGTAACCGAGCTCATCGGCCAGGCGGCAGCGATCATGAATGGTGAGATGACGGCAGATATGGCGGAGCATTTTATCGCCGCCCATCCGACCTTATCGGAAACATTGCACGAGGCGCTGCTAAGCACGATCGGGCTTGCAGTACATGCATAATAAGAGGAAAAGCAGGCGAGTGGTTATAAGTGCCTGCTTTTTTTTGTTGAAAGCGCTTTATTTTTCCCCTACAATAGATGAAAACGGCGTGTAAGGGAGGAGCGATCAAGGAAATGAATTCGGTCCCAAACGATTTGCAAACCTGGAAACGTTTTGTGAAAGACGGTGTGCTTGACGAAGCCCGAATAAGAAAACGGATCGCCGAGTCATGGCATCGCTGCAAAAAAGCTGAGGTCAATCCTTATTTAGAAAAAGGCCCGAGGGTTTTACAGCAAACGGAGCTGGATCAGCAGTCAAAAAAGCATTCATTCTTCCTGACGACCGCAAAGCCTTACCTCGAAAAACTGCTGCCTGCCATAAAAGAAATGGAAATGATGGCGCTGTTAATTGATTCAGATGGTGTTGTACTGGCATTGGACGGCCATCCCCGCGCGCTCTATGAAGCCAAACGCATCAATTTCGTCGAAGGGGCATGCTGGACAGAAACGGCTGTCGGAACAAATGCGATTGGCACGGCGCTCCACATCAGCGAGCCGGTTGCAATACAAGGGTCAGAGCATTACTCCATCGCTTCCCATCTTTGGAACTGTTCAGCCGCTCCGATTCACCATGAGGATGGCAGCCTTGCGGGTGTAATTGACATATCATGTCCGGCGGCAGGCGCGCATCCTCATATGCTTGGTATTGCCACGGCGATTGCCTATGCCGCTGAACGGGAACTCGCAGCTAAAAGCCGTGAGAAAGAGCTGGAGCTGATCAGCCGTTTTGGGGAGAGAGCTGCATCCAGTGTGCCGATGGTGCTCTGTAATAACAAGCAGCACATCGTCAGTGCGAGCATGCCGATTCGAACCTCAATGCCGGATTGGCAGGGCCGGCATCTGTACGAGTTGAAGGAGCGGGGCTATTCAATCGAAAAAGCTGTCACCATAGGAGGTGGCGGCACTTGTTTTTATCTTTCGGAACAAAAGAAAAAGAAGGCGTTTCGATTCAATGGAGTGATCGGGCAAAGCGGCCGATCGCAAGCGATGCTGATGCACCTTGAACGAGCAGCTGCGACGGATGCAACGGTCTGTTTGTCGGGTGAAACGGGTACGGGGAAGGAGGTCGCGGCTCGCGCGCTTCATGAGAACAGTGAGAGACGGCACGGTCCGTTTGTTGCTGTCAATTGCGGAGCGATTCCGTCTGATTTGATTGAAAGCGAACTGTTCGGCTATGCGGAAGGCGCTTTTACGGGAGCGAAGCGAAATGGCTATAAAGGCGCCTTTCAAAAAGCGAATCAAGGCACCTTATTTTTAGATGAGATCGGAGAAATCTCCCACTCGATGCAGGTTGCGCTTTTACGCGTGCTTCAGGAACGTAAGATTACGCCAATCGGCGGGGCAAAAGAAATTCCGGTTGATATCAGAGTCATTGCCGCCACACATTGTGATTTACGCGAGCTTGCCGAAAGCGGAAAAATCAGAGAGGACTTGTTTTACCGCCTTCATGTCTATCCAATTGAACTTCCTCCATTGCGCGATCGCCCCGAGGATATTCCGGATCTCTTCGAGTACTTCAAACAGAAGAATCATTGGCCAGGCGAACTTCCTTCTGATTTTTGTGAGGTGCTGAAGCATTGGAAGTGGCCGGGAAATATCCGTGAGCTATTTAATGTGTTTGAACGTCTTTCCATCAGATTTCCGGACGGCCGGCTTGGAGATGAGCCGCTTTCCGCTTTACTGGAAGCCGCTGGACTGCCGGTCAGCACTGCAGAAAAACAGCCCGCTGCTGCCGGCGTGCTCAAACTTCGTGAGCAAATCCAAAAGGATATGATGATCAAAGCGCTTGAATCCGCAAAAGGAAACGTCTCTCAAGCCGCCAAAATCAGCGGGATCCCGCGAAGCACTTTCTACAAACGCCTGAAAAAATTCAATTTGTCCGCTGAATCATAAAGCATACTTCCTTCAGGAAATGGAAACATTATGTATTGAAGGAGGGTGTTACGATGAATATACAAAGGGCGAAAGAAATTGTAGAATCTCCCGATATGAAAAAAGTAACGTACAACGGTGTTCCTATTTACATTCAGCACGTGAATGAAGAAAACGGAACAGCAAGAATTTATCCGCTTGACGAACCGCAAGATGAGCATGAAGTGCAGCTGACAAGCTTAAAAGAGGATTAAACAAAAATGGCCCGCTTCATAAGCAGGCCATTTTGTTTATCCGCGCGGCGCAAATAAGATGACGCAGACACCGATGAGACAAATGCATGCGCCGATCCAATCATACAGATCAGGTGTTTTCCGGTCAACAAGCCATCCCCACAGGACCGCAAGCACGATGAATACCCCGCCATAAGCGGCGTATACACGGCCGAAGGAAGGGAAGGACTGGAATGTCGGAAGAATGCCGTAGACAATCAAGATCAATGCTCCGGCGATCCCGTAGCCGGCTGGCTTTGCCTCTCTCAGCCATAGCCAAACCAGATATCCGCCGCCAATTTCAGCAAGCCCCGCCGCGAGAAATAAAAGAATGGTAACCAGCATTCATGAGCACTCCTCAAGTTGCTTTTCTCTTTCATTATAAAGGAGGAGAGCTGTTAAAGCTTTGGATGATTTTCAAATTCCTTTAAATACGCGCTGCGCTGAATCTCCGTAAATTGGCTGATCCAGTTGCTTTTCGCCTCTTCATTCAGATGAGGGAGGATATAGCGTTCCACCGCTTCAAAAAACAATGGATTCGCGATAATGTTCCAAGTAGGGATGCGAACGACTTTTCCGTCTGTTTTCTCGATGATAATATCTTCAAAAAAGATCCCTTTCAAGCTGTAATGATGCCGTCCCATATAAATCCGTTTTACCTCAGAAAACATCACGCTGCGCTTTCTAGAGAAAATCTCGCCATCAGGCCCTGTTTTTACGCTGAAAATGACATTTCCCCGGCTTGTGAACGCCGGAAAAGCCATAAAAAATGTGATCAATCCATAAACGATCGCCATTAATCCGCCGCCCAAATAAAGCAGGGCATACTTAGATTCAAATGTAAGAGCTTCAGACACCAGCCATACTCCTACAATAAAAGCGCCTCCTGTAGCGAGGAACAGCCATATTCTAAAAAACAGTCTGCTTTTGACCTTAATTATTTCATTGTTTTTCAATTGCTATTCTCCTTTATCGCTCTTTAGCAAAAAAGTATTCCTTTTATCACATCTTTATTTGCTGTTACGATAGAAAATTCATTTTGAGTAATGCCTGTTACCAGCCAAGTATGACGGCTGCCAGGCAGGACGAAAGCCATATCAGCCACTTCCGGCGAGTTGTCTTTGTCATAAACCAGCCGCATCAGCGTATCCATTTTTCCTTTTCGCAAAGCCAGATCATTTACAAAACGGGTCACGTCCTCTTGGTGATCATGCTTATCTAGAAATTCCTTCAGATATGCGGGAGTGTCTGAAGCGCCCTCCAGAAGCCATTCGAATTCAGTTGACGTCAGGGTGATCATTGATTCTTTATGATCTTCTGCATCTATTACATTTAAAAACTCGTATGTTTTAGAGAGTACTCCATTAGTTGAATCCATTTTTTTGATTCTATGTACCTGTTCATCAAACAGCAATTCATGAGAGTAAGTGCCAAACTTCGAAACATGGCAGGATATATTCTGTTCTTTGGCTTGTTCATCAAATTTGGATAGCTTCACTGTATAGTCCGCATCGTTTAACACATGGATAAACGGACAGTATTCGTCCTTTAACCGATATTGATGATTCCGATATTCCGCCGCCTCCTTGGCTAAGAGTGAGCGGCACGCAGCTTCAAATAAGGAGCCGAGCTGTTCATCTTCTATTTCGGGAAAATAAGCTTGTTTTAAGGCCATTCCCTGTTCAAAAAACCCTTCGCTGTAAAAACAAAACAAGAGTTCTTCTATGCTAATTGTAAACTGCTTCATTGTTTATTCTCCTATCCAAATGAAAATTTCCCTTTAAGGAAATGGGTTGCGCCGTGTATAAGCGAATCCGCTGTTTTCTTTGCTTTTTCCATTCCTTTTTTCGCGCTGTCTATCCCTTTATGTATCGATTTATTCGCCGCATCTATGCCGTCATTCACTGATTTGACGACTTTGCCGGCTGATTCCAGCCCTTTTTTGGCTGTATCAACGACAGCATGGATCGGCTCTTTCAGCTTTATCGCTGCTTTTTCAGCATAGACTGATGTGAATTTTGCGATTTTTTCCCCAACAAATCCGCCTACCGCCGAACCAATTGTGCCTCCGACTACGGTGCCGACAGGGCCTAACACACTTCCTACGGCACCGCCTACAACAGCACCAGCTGTCGCACCGCCCGCAATAAAAATGGTGTTATTCACAGCATTCCCGACGGCCTTGGCGTTTTCACGCTTGAGAACTTCCGGTTTGTCCTGGTATTTCGCGTAATTTTCAGCTATTTTCAAGCCCGCTCCGAACGTTTCGGTCGCACCGGTAATCAGTGTGGCGGTAATGGCATTTCCTTTTGCGAATTTTAAACCCGTTTTTCCTACATCCTTTAAAGTTGAGCGTACGCCGGCTTCATTAAGAAATCCTTTTGTGTAGCTTCTGACGCTGTTTGAAAAATCCACCGTGTCCTGAGGGAAGTATTTTGTAAACTTTTTATGTACCAAATCTGAAAATGGCCGGTTTGTCTTTTTTAACAAATATTTAGGGTTCAAAAGCACTCTTGCCGCTTTTTGATAACGGGAGCTGTCAACGGCCCTGGAAATATCCAATAGAAGTTTTGAGTGCTGGGCGGTATGCAAGCCGCTTGGCTGTTTCACAAATTTCGTAAGCCCTAATCCGTAATATTTTCCCTGTGTCAGCATAAGGGCGGTTAAGCTTGTCATCGTGCCGTATTTGTCGTAGGCATTGTAGAGCTTTCGCAAAATATCATCTTGTTCCACAAATTTATCGCCCGTTTTTCTGATGAAAATCTCATTGTCACTCAGCTTGGTGACGAGCGCTTTTCCTGAGCTCCACGCATCGCCCACTCCGGAAAAACAGCTGCTGTAGCGGGGATCGCATTGCAAAATCATCTGCCCCAGCTCCACATGCAGATCCTTATATTTGTTTTCCATATCAGTCAATTCAGTGACTACATCATTTGCAAGCTGTTCAAGCTTATCCGGATCAACTGCAATGTTTCCTGACACACCGTTCACCTCCCGAGTTTATGTCTTTCCTCTCTTGCTTTACGTTCCAGTTCTTCCATTCTGGCAATTTCAGTTTTTCGTTCTTCTATTTTGACAGCGGCTGCCTTCAGCTCCTGGCTAGTTTCAAGCAGCTCCTGTTCAAATTGGTCGTAGGCGGCTTTCGTTTCCTCGAAATCCTGGTCAAACGAATCTCTTGCTTTTCCCTGCCAAGCATCTCCCATTGCAGATAACCGGGATTCAAGCAGCATTTTGGAGCTTCTGACCTCTTCTGCGGCCGCACTGTACTTGTTTGCCAGCTCAATGACTTTATATGAGTCCAACTTTTGTCCCCTGCCTTTTCTAAATTCACGCACAATTGGATGTTTTATATAAATGATTATAAATAATTCGGCATGTATCCGAATCGTACAAAAGAACCTTTTCATAAGAACTGGAAGGGCGTATATTCACTTAAAATTCACAGTTGATGAGACTTTAAGATTACAAAAAAGGAAAAAAAACCAAATCTTACGGACGGAAGGTAAATGAGAAATTTCCCGCTCTATGGGAAAAAACACTAAAATTGATCAAATGACCTAAGTGCGCCAAACGTGTTACGGGACGGGCTCTCCCATGGTATAAATGAAATTGTAAACGTTATCAAGGAGGTCGTCATATGAAGAAAAAATCATTCTCAATTGTAATAGCGGGCGGAGGAAGCACTTTCACTCCAGGGATCGTACTCATGCTCTTGGACCATTTGGAGGAGTTTCCGATCAGAAAGCTGAAGCTGTATGATAATGATAAGGAGAGACAGGATCGCATTGCAGGCGCCTGTGATGTTTTTATCAGAGAAAAAGCGCCGGATATTGAATTTGCAGCGACGACTGACCCGGAAGAAGCTTTTACAGATGTCGATTTTGTTATGGCGCACATCCGGGTAGGGAAATACGCAATGCGCGCGCTGGATGAACAAATTCCGTTAAGGTACGGAGTTGTCGGCCAGGAGACATGCGGGCCGGGCGGGATCGCGTACGGGATGCGTTCGATCGGCGGTGTGCTTGAAATATTAGATTACATGGAAAAATACTCGCCTGATGCGTGGATGCTCAATTATTCCAACCCTGCGGCGATTGTAGCTGAAGCTACGAGACGCCTTAGACCGAATTCTAAAATTCTCAATATCTGTGATATGCCTGTTGGAATCGAAGACCGGATGGCGCAAATTCTTGGCTTGTCCTCAAGAAAAGAGATGAAGGTCCGCTATTACGGATTGAATCATTTCGGCTGGTGGACATCGATTCAGGATCAAGAGGGCAACGATTTAATGCCGAAGCTGAAGGAACATGTATCCCAATACGGTTATATTCCGAAAACAGAGGCTGAAGCGGTGGAGGAAAGCTGGAATGACACGTTCGCCAAAGCGCGTGACGTGCAGGCCGCAGATCCTGACACACTGCCAAATACGTATTTGCAATATTATTTGTTCCCAGATGATATGGTGAAAAAATCAAATCCGAATCATACGCGGGCGAATGAAGTCATGGAAGGGCGCGAAGCTTTTATTTTCAGCCAATGTGACATGATCACACGTGAACAGTCCTCGGAAAACAGCGAAATTAAAATCGATGACCACGCATCGTATATCGTTGATCTTGCCCGGGCGATTGCCTACAACACAGGTGAAAGAATGCTGTTGATTGTTGAAAATAACGGTGCAATTGCGAACTTTGACCCGACTGCGATGGTTGAGGTGCCATGCATCGTCGGCTCAAATGGGCCTGAACCGATTACCGTCGGCACCATTCCGCAATTCCAGAAAGGGCTCATGGAGCAGCAGGTATCCGTTGAGAAGCTGACTGTTGAAGCGTGGGCGGAGAAATCGTTCCAAAAGCTGTGGCAGGCGCTGATCCTGTCAAAAACAGTGCCGAACGCGCGTGTGGCAAGACTCATTCTTGAGGATTTAGTGGAGGCCAACAAAGACTTCTGGCCTGAGCTTGATCAAAGCCCAACCCGCATATCATAAATGAAATTCCCCCATTTTCGAATCTGTAATTGTATATAATAGAAAGAAAATGGGGGGATCTGATATGCAGCTCGAAGAACTGATCAATCAGCACTACAGCAAATTGAATGACAACGATTTTCATATTTTAAAATATATATTGAATCATAAGCACACGTGCTATCACCTTGGAATCGACGCGCTGGCCAAAGCTTGCAGTGTATCGCGTTCCTCAATTTTGCGACTTGCCCAAAAGCTCGGTTTCAGCGGCTACAGTGAATTTCGCGTCTTTTTAAAGTGGGAAGATCAGCCGGAAGAAGGCGAGAGTATGAGTTTTGAAAAGCTGCTTGATGATATTGAAGCAAATTTGAAGTTCTTAAGGACTAAGGACATGACGGACATGTGCCAGCTGATTGATGAAGCGGACCGCATTTTCGTCTACGGTTCTGGAAATGCGCAAAAGATATGCGCCCGTGACCTGCAAAGAATGTTTATTCCGCGCCATCGCTATCTCATTTTGATTGAAGACACGAATGAATTTAATCTGATGCGCGGGGATTTTAAAGTGAACGATCTGTTTATCATCATTTCTCTTTCCGGAGAAACACCGGAGCTGATTCCTCAGGCAAGAATGCTTTCTGCAAAGGGCATTCCCTTTATTTCCATTACGAATTTAAAAAACAATGTCCTCGCCCAGCTGACTCCGCATAATCTTTATGCGACAAGCAAACCTATGACATTAAGCGATAAAACGGAAATTGTCGCTTTTGCACCGTTTTTTCTCGTTGGCGAAGCATTGTTCCGCGCATATGTTGATTACAAAGAGGCAGAAAAAAATGACAATGAGTAGCAGGGGGTTTTGGTATGATGCAAAAAATTCAGCGCTTTGGAAGCGCGATGTTTGTGCCTGTTTTATTATTCGCGTTCGCCGGCATTATCGTCGGTATCAGCACGCTCTTTAAAAATAAAACCCTCATGGGATCGCTCGCCGATCCTGACGGTTTTTGGTATCAGTGCTGGTATATCATTGAGCAGGGCGGCTGGACTGTCTTTAACCAAATGCCGCTCTTATTCGCCATCGGCATCCCGGTTGCTTTGGCGAAGAAAGCTCAGGCACGCGCTTGTTTGGAAGCGCTTACTGTTTACCTGACCTTCAATTATTTTGTCAGCTCGATATTGACGGTATGGGGAGGAGCATTTGGCGTCGACATGAATCAAGAGGTCGGCGGAACGAGCGGATTAACGATGATTGCGGGCATAAAAACGCTCGATACCAACATTATCGGAGCCATCTTTATTTCTTCGATTGTCGTCTTTTTGCATAACCGCTATTTTGATAAAAAACTGCCCGATTTTCTCGGCATCTTTCAGGGTTCAACGTATATCGTGATGATTTCCTTCTTTATTATGATCCCGATTGCCCTGGCAGTGTCTTATATATGGCCGATGGTTCAATCTGGAATTGGCTCGCTTCAAAGCTTCCTGGTTGCTTCCGGGGCGGTGGGCGTTTGGATATACACGTTTCTGGAACGGATTTTAATTCCGACTGGCCTTCATCATTTTATTTACACGCCGTTTATTTATGGCCCGGCTGTAGCGGAAGGCGGGATCGTCACGTATTGGGCACAGCATCTCGGCGAATATTCGCAAAGCGCCAAACCGCTGAAGGAGCTCTTCCCGCAAGGCGGATTCGCGCTTCACGGCAACTCGAAAATCTTCGGTATTCCGGGTATCGCCCTGGCTTTTTATGTGACAGCCAAAAAGGAAAAGAAAAAACTCGTTGCAGGGCTGCTGATTCCTGTCACACTGACAGCGATTGTCGCCGGAATTACAGAGCCGATTGAATTTACTTTCTTATTCATTTCACCATTCTTATTTGCGGTTCACGCCGTGCTTGCCGCCACAATGTCGACAGTTATGTATATGGCCGGCGTCGTCGGAAACATGGGAGGCGGACTGATCGAAGCGGTGACCTTGAACTGGATTCCGCTCTTTGGCAGCCACGGTATGACATATGTGTACCAAATTTTGATCGGGCTCTCGTTTACAGCTATTTATTTTTTCGTCTTCAGATTTTTAATCCTCAAATTCAATATTGCTACACCAGGACGGGAAAAGGATGAACAGCAGGAAACAAAGCTGTATTCGAAAAAGGAATACAGAGAACGAAAAAACAAGGATGAAACGGCGGCCTCCGCTGCAGAAACGGCGGATGACACTGCTTTTCTGTATATTGAAGCGCTGGGCGGAAAAGACAACGTCACTGAAGTCACAAACTGCGCCACCCGCCTCAGAGTCAGTGTCAAGGACGAAACAAAGGTTGAGCCCGACAGCGTATTCCGGGCGCTTGGCGCACATGGCATCGTCAGAAACGGGAAGGCGTTTCAGGTGATTATCGGATTGAGCGTGCCGCAGATGCGGGAGCGTGTGGAAAAAATACTAAATAGGTGAAATTATTTGATCAGTGCGCTGTTTAAAGACAGCGCTTTTTTGTTTGTCATACGTTTGCCACTTATAAGTGCAAGGGATGTTATGTTTCTTAAAAACTGAAACCAATAGGGGGAGTAAAAATGGAAAATCATACAACGTTTTTAGGTCTTTACAAACCTGAAAGCACTGAAAGTATTGAAATTGATTCCAAGCTTGCCGAGAATTTCGAAACGATTGATAGTAAAATTGGGATTGCTTTAAGTGATGGAATAACAACTTTTGAAAACTTAAATGAAAGACTCAAAATGTATGAGAACAGATTTGAGTACCTTGATGAACGAAACGTAATGGATTATGGAGCTAAAGGAGACGGAGTCACAGATGATACGCAAGCATTTCATGATGCGATGGCCGAAGGCGGTTATCTCATAAAAGTCCCTGCAGGCGTATTTAGGGTATCTGGCCTGCTCGTTCCTTCGAATACAATGCTGGTTGGAGCGGGTAAAAAAAGGACCATCATCAAGTTATTAGACGATACGCCAGTTGGTCACTCTGTACTCACCAATAGTGATCATACAAATGGTAATGAAAATATCTACATTGGACATTTGACACTGGACTGGAATAAAGATACGCGTCCTGCCGGATGGAAGATCCCTAAGGGGCCCACTTCAAGCTGCTTGCTTTTTGCAAATGTGGATTACTCTTTTGTAGAGCATGTTTTTGCAAAAAATGCCGGCCTTCACGGGTTTGATGCTACAAGCCCTAATTATAACAGACACGGAGAACATGATGATCCTACCTTTTATCAGCCTAGTGGCTGCAACTTTGTAACCTTCTCATATTGCGAAGCAACAGGCTCTGGCGATGATAATTTCACATGTCACTTTGGAAAGCATACGACTTTCAGTCATTGTCTTTCTTACCATCCGATGGGGTTAAATGATGGGTCTTCAAATACAAACTGTTTTGAAATCGATGATGGCTCTCAGGATGTAATGGTTGATAGCTGCATCGCAATTGGAGGAGTTCGAGGATTTGAAATTAAAGCTCATGATTATGCTCCGGCTGCAAAAAGAGTTCAACTTGTGAACTGCCGTGCCTATGAAAATGCAATTAGTTTTTGCATTCGGCATATAGGACACCACACAGCAAGTGATCCTCAATCAGCATCAGCTCATGACGTTCAGCTGGCTAACTGTATCGCATATAACCCTAAGCCGAGTGATCTGTACAAAGGGGCAGGGCCGAATGCATTGCAAATTTCAGGTTACGATGGCGTCAATGTGGTGAATTTTCATGCTATATGCGATGATTCCTCCATTAACTATAAGGGAAATTCAGTCGTAAGCGTGTATTATAAAGGGCGTCTAATCAATTTAAAGAATATAACGATTAGAGGATTTAAAACTGCTGATAATGATCTTTATATTGTAGGTGGCGACAATTCTGTCGGCAAGGTAATGATTGATGGTGTGACATTGATCGATTCAGCCGAAAAGGGTGTTGTTTTTGGGAGCGGTATGTACGAGTCTGTAGTTAGTAATGTATGGGGGCAAAGATCGCCTAAAAATAACAGTGGTACAGTTGGGATTTTTTCTGTTGACCCTGATCTTAATGTTTCTAATTGTGACTTTTCAGGCTACGAAACAGATTTTAAGATTGGAGGCGTCGTGACGCCGTACTTTTTGTTTAAACATAAAGGAAGCGGGGTTATTGGCTCTCGTGATTCCCATGCTACTGGAAATAATAATTTTGTAGCTGGATCTGTTCGAAGCAGAGCAACTGGAGCAGCCCAATCTTCTGTGATAGCCTCATATAATACAATCAATCCGAACTCAGACTCAGTTGCTCTAGGATGGGCAAGCGGGAGCACACCATCCTCATCAAACAGAAAGATTGAATTTCATGCAAAAGATGGAACAATTAAGGCTTCAGGAAGCATAAAAAGTTCCCAAACGTTCTCGGATTACGCTGAATATTTTGAGAGTCTAAGCGGTGAAAAAATTCCGACAGGAACCCTAGTTACTTTGGAGGGAGATAAAATTAGACCCGCAAAAAAAGGTGACTTCATGCTTGGAGTTATTTCTGAAACAGCTGGTGTAATACTTGGTGAGTCAAGCTTCCATTGGTCTGGAAGATACCTGAAAAATGATTTTGGCGGATATATTTATGAAAAACAGAAAGATGCCAATGGCCAAATCGTCATGGCGCCTATGGAAAATCCTGATTATAAGCCAGATAAGAACTATGCCTCTAGGGAAGAGAGAGATGAATGGAATGTTGTGGGCCTTGTAGGCCAGGTTTATGTCAGATGCGACAGCACAGTAAAAGCTGGAGACTTTATTCAAGCGCATAATGACGGAATGGCAACAAAGGCTGAATCTCCTAAACAAGGGTGGCAGGTCATGAGAGTCATTAAAGAGTTCGACAAGAGTAAGGGATATGGAGTGGCTTTAGTATTTATTCGGTAAATTAAAATGTACAGATTCTAAATAGAGTGCTTAATCATGCACTCTATTTAGTGTCTTAGTTAGGTTTTAGAAATTTTTCACTACATTTTTGTCAGATTAATTCCTCGCAAAAAGATCTTCGTTTTAATATTTATACTTTTCATTATTCCTATGGTTTCAGCAACTTCCCTAATCTATCTAAGTTCATCCATCACCTCAACTTTACTAGAGATAAACTTATCTCGATATGTGTTTAATGAACTTAGATCAGTCAGTAAATAGCTCTCGAATAAAAGATAAGGTGATTTTGTTCATGTTTTTATAACACATCATTACAGTAAAATTCTTTCATCAAGTTCTATAAACAATTAAAATAAAAAGTACATATTGCTAAAAGGGGTTTGGAGGCTTTTACATGCAAAAGGCTTTGTCGTTTTTAAAACCATATTCATTGCTGGCGGGAATTGCGCTGATTCTTATGCTGACGGAGCTTGTAGTTGAACTGATGCAGCCTTTATTGATTGCGAAAATCATCGACGATGGGATATTGAAGCAAGATCTGCGGCATGTATGGACATGGGGCGCGGTCATGATCGGGCTGACCGTGCTATCCTTTGCGGCGGGGATGCTGAATTCCTTTTATGCCGCCCATGTCAGCCAAAGCTTTTCCTATGATACGAGAAAAGGGCTTTTTCAAAAAATCCAGTCCTTCTCCTATTCTACATTTGGACAGTTTTCATCCTCTTCTTATATTACAAGGCTGACAAACGATGTCACACAGGTTCAAAATATGATTTTTATGAGTTTGCGGTTTATGCTGCGGGCTCCTTTAATGATTGCAGGCGGCATTGTGCTGTCGCTTGCCGTTAATGTGAAGCTCGGCTTTTTTCTGCTTGTGGCGATTCCGATCCTGTTCTTGTTTTTGCTATGGGTATTAAAGAAAGGCGGGGCGCTGTTCCGTTCAGTGCAGAAACGGCTGGATCAAGTGAACACCATCATGCAGGAAAACTTAACCGCAATCAAGCTGATCAAAGCGCTGCTTCGCGGCAGCCACGAGGTCAAAAAATTTATCAAAGCCAACACAAGGCTGATGGAAAAAACGGTTTCTGCCTTTCAGCTTGTGGAATTCACGATGCCTGTATTGATGCTTTTGATGAATCTCTGCATCCTGTTGATTTTGTGGGCGGGGGCCTACAGTATCACGAGCGGAAGCACTCAGGTCGGCGATGTTGTTGCGATTATTAACTATGCCACACGAATTACGGGCGCGCTTTCGATGTTTCCGTTTTTGATTATGATTTTCACCCGGGCGAAGGCTTCAGGAGATAGAATCGGCGAGGTGCTTGAAACAGAAGGCGACGAGCGGGAGGAGGGCATCATATCTGATCGTTTGGCGGGACGGATTGAGTTTCAGCATGTATCCTTCCGCTATCCTGAAATGGACAGGGAAGCGCTCAGAAATGTCTCATTTTCAACAAAGCCAAGAGAAACGATCGCGATTCTCGGTGCGACAGGCTCGGGCAAGTCCACGCTTTTTCAGCTCATTCCGCGGCTTTATCAGCCGGATGCAGGCCGTATTTACATAGATGAAAAGCCGGTTCAAGATTTTCCGGCTGAAGGGCTGCGCAGGCAAATTGGATATGTACCGCAGGAGGTTCTCTTGTTTTCCGGCACAATCAAAGAAAATATCGCTTGGGGCAAAGAAAATGCTTCACTAGATGAAATAATGGATGCGGCCAAACACGCGCAAATTCATGAAACGATTTTGAAGCTCCCAAATGGATATGACACAGTTTTGGGGCAAAGGGGCGTCAATCTGTCCGGCGGCCAGAAACAGCGGATTTCCATTGCGCGGGCGCTGATCCGAAATCCGGCAATCCTTCTATTAGATGACAGCACAAGCGCGCTTGATCTGCAAACGGAGGCGAAGCTGCTTGAAGCAATCAGCACATACGAGTGCACAACATTGATCATTACGCAAAAAATGACCACAGCAATGAAAGCTGATCAGATTTTGCTGCTTGAGGACGGCGAACTGATTGAAAAAGGCACTCACAGTGAGCTGCTTTCTGAATCTCAGTTATACAAGTGCATTTACGAGTCACAATTCGGAAGGGAGGGGAGCGAGTCATGCTAAAAGACATCCGCAAGCCTTTCCAATATCCCAAACTGCCAATTGACAAAAAAGAAAGCGCGAAAAAGCGGGCGAAAGCAAAGGATACAAAGGGTACACTGAGACGAATCTGGTCTTACTTGGCTGAACGAAAAGGACTGCTCGTACTTGTCATGCTGATGGTTGTCATCAGCGCGATATTCGGGCTCCTTGGCCCCTTTGTGATCGGAAAGGCCATTGACCATTTTATCGTTGGGAAAACGGTCAATGGTTTGATTCCTGTTTTGCTTCTTCTGCTCGCTATCTATATCATTCAGTCCCTATCGCTCTGGTTTCAAAACTATTGGATGATTACGATCTCGCAGGGCACGGTTTTCAGAATGAGAAGCGAATTGTTCACCCATCTGCATGAGCTGCCGATTCCGTTTTTTGATAAACAGCGGCACGGCGAGCTGATGAGCCGGGTGACGAATGACATCGAAAATGTCAGTTCTACCTTAAATACGTCAGTCATTCAAATTTTGTCAAGCGTGATCACCTTTGTCGGGACCGTTGCGGTGATGCTGTACATGAGCCCGCTCCTTACATTGATTACGCTGACCATTATTCCGGTAATGGCAGCGAGCCTGAAATGGATCACCAACCGAACGGGAAAGCTGTTTAAAGAACAGCAGAAAAATCTTGGTGATCTGAATGGGTATATTGAGGAATCTGTTTCCGGCGCAAAGGTCATCAAAGCCTATTCGCGTGAGAAGCAGATTACTGCTGAATTTCTCGAAAAAAACGCTGCTCTCAAGACGTCGGGCTTTTGGGCGCAGACGATTTCAGGGTTTATCCCGAAAGTCATGAACTCTTTGAATAACTTAAGCTTTACAATGATTGCGGCAATTGGCGGTCTGTTCGCGCTGAAAGGCTGGATCTCGATCGGCTCAATCGTCGTCTTTGCCGAGTATTCAAGACAATTTACACGTCCTTTAAACGATCTGGCCAACCAGTTTAATACAATGCTGTCCGCAATTGCCGGCGCTGAACGGGTATTTGACGTGCTTGATGAAAAAGAAGAGCGCGAGGATGAAAAGAACGCCGTGCATCAGCCTATCCAAACAGGAAGCATTGAATTTCGGGATGTGTCCTTCGGTTACGATAAAGGGCGACATACACTGAAGCATTTACAGTTTACCGTGCCTGCCGGGCAGTCCATTGCGTTTGTCGGGCCGACGGGAGCGGGAAAAACGACCGTCACCAACCTACTCGCCCGTTTTTACGAGCCTGACGAAGGAAAAATTTTAATCGACGGTACAGATATTAAAACCCTTACTAGAGCAAGCCTGAGAAAAAACATGGGATTTGTTCTTCAGGATTCGTTTTTGTTTCAAGGAACGATCAGAGAAAATATTCGCTACGGCAGGCTTGATGCTTCTGATCAGGAAGTAGAAGCAGCTGCAAAAACAGCAAATGCCCATAGTTTTATTGAAAGGCTGCCAAAAGGGTACGACACCGTGCTGACGCAAAACGGCTCGGGCATCAGTCAAGGACAGAAACAGTTAATTTCTATAGCGCGGGCGGTGCTTGCCGATCCGGTTCTTCTCATTTTGGATGAAGCAACAAGCAACATTGATACCGTAACGGAAGTCAACATTCAAGAAGCGCTTGCCCGTTTAATGGAAGGAAGAACAAGCGTCATCATTGCCCACAGGCTGAATACCATTCAAAGAGCGGATCAGATTGTGGTGCTGAAAGACGGCGAAATGATTGAAAAGGGCAGCCATGATGATCTGATCCGGCAAAAAGGATTTTACAGCAACTTATATGAAAGCCAATTTGAGAAATAGACCTTTGTCCTGCACAGAGGTCTTTTTTGTTACAGTTTTATAGTACTTTTATGTCATTTTCGTAAAATGTAACAAAATTACTTGACGTAAACAAGTTATGTATATATACTAGCTTACATTAAGTAAGTGATAACATTTATCAAGGAGGAACAAATGAATAAATCATTTGAAATTGGCACATTACTTTTAAGAGTTATTACAGGTATTATCTTTTTTGTCCACGGTTTGTCTAAGTTTCAGGGAATGGAGGGCACCATCCAATTTTTCGGCAGCATAGGCCTTCCAAGCTTTATGGCGTATGTCATCGCAGCGATTGAACTCATTGGCGGAGTGCTTGTCTTCTTCGGATTGGCTACACGTATTGTCGGTGTACTGTTCGCACTTACACTGATCGGCGCCATCATCACAGTTAAGCTGAAAGCGCCATTCATGGGCAATGCAGAATTTGATTACCTTCTGCTTTTGACATCCATCCACCTGGCGCTTACTGGAAGCCGATTCCTGGCACTGGACCCATTAGTGTTTAAAGGAAAAAAGAACACAAACGTATCAGCATAAGAAAAGAGGCATACAGCATGACCAGCATTCATGAGGATACACACATTGGCTATGCCAAACTCACAATCCGCAGTTTGGAGCGTTCCCTTCAGTTCTACTGTAACGTCATCGGTTTTCAAGTTTTAAAAAAGACGGATCATCGAGCTGAATTAACGGCTGACGGGAAGCGCGTTCTGCTTATTCTTGAAGAAAATCCAAGCGCCGTCGTCTTGCCTGAACGGTCTGTAACAGGCCTTTATCACTTTGCGATTCTTCTTCCGGACAGGAAGGAACTTGGGATCGCGCTCGCCCGCCTGATTGAACACGGCATTGCCATCGGGCATGGAGACCATGCTGTCAGCGAAGCGCTCTACCTGTCTGATCCTGATGGCAACGGCATTGAAATGTACGCTGACCGCCCCCGCAGCACGTGGCAGCGTGACCGGGAAGGGAACTACGTCATGACAACAACCGCTGTTGACATTGAAGGCCTTCTGGAAGAGGCAGGAGATGAGCGGAAAACTGCGCTTCCCAACGATACAATCATCGGACACATTCATCTGCATGTCAGTGATTTGAACGAAGCAAAAGCGTTTTATACAGATGTACTGGGCTTTGACATTGTCGGAAACTATGCGGGCATGTCCGCTCTTTTTGTTTCAGCCGGAGGCTACCACCATCATATCGGCTTAAACATTTGGGCGGGAAGAAACGCGCCGCCCAAACCGACAAATGCCAGCGGACTAGACTATTACACGGTTGTCCTGCCTCATCAAGAGGAGCTGGATCAAGTGGCTGACCGAGTCAAACGCGCCGGATATTCGATCGAAGAAATGGAAAACAGCTTCCGCGTGAAAGATCCTGTTTCCGGGGCCCATATTCTATTTGTGATTTGACTGCAATCCCCTTGCCGAAAAAACGGCAGGGGGATTTTTTATTTTCCAGAAACTCCTGTCAAAAATGCCCTGAGGCAGGTATGATAAGAAGGGAATTGGGTATCGGGAGTGATGAGCGTGAAGGCTCTTTTTTTTACGAGAATGTTCACCTTGATGGTGAGTTGTTTAATGTATTTGTCCATTGTCAAAGAGGATAACTGGTTTGGATATGTATTTATCGCAGCAGGTGCTGCCATGTATGCAGCCAATCATGTTTTGCTGACAAAAGAGACAAATGCCATCTGGTTCTGCCTGATTGATATTGCAATCGGCTTTTCGTTCGGATTTATCTTTCCCAGCACAGGTTTGTTCATTATTATGCTTTGTCCGGTTGCGGTCGCCTTTTTTCTGCGCGGGTTTCCTAAAAGAACAGCATGGTCTGTCTTATGTCTTTGCTCTATTTTGTTTTTGAGCGTCCTCATCCGTACATATGCGATGTTCGGCAATGAATTTGTCATTGATCATTTGACCAGCATGACATTCGTTGTCTTCTGCGGTGTTGTGGGCAAATTAATCCGCAAGCTGTTGGATGCGCAGGAAACGGCAAAACAGCAGTACCGGGAACTGACAGAATCCCACTTGGCGCTGTCTGCTGCCCATGAGGAGCTGCATTTATATGCGAAGCAGGTTGAGGAGCTGACCGCCATTCATGAGCGGAATAGAATGGCAAGGGAAATCCATGATACAGTCGGACACAAAATGACGGCGCTCCTCGTTCAGCTGCAGCTTTTGCGTGAATGGCAAAAAAGAGACAGCCAAAAAGCGGATGAGACAGTCGGTGTCTGTGACACGCTTGCCCGTGAAGCGCTTGATGATGTCCGCTTATCAGTACGCACCCTGCAAACGGAAAACGATCCTTCGCTAATCGAATCGCTGAAACAACTGACAGAAGACTTTTACAAAAATGCAGGAGTCACAACCGAATTTGCGGTTAGCGGTGATCCTGCAATCATCCCGCTCTCTCTTCATCCGACCCTGATCAGAACGGTGCAGGAAGCACTGACCAATGCCAAACGGCACGGCGGCGCCACAGCCTGTGCGATACAGCTTGCCTGCACAACGGACAGCGTAAGCCTTGTCATTAAGGATGACGGCAAAGGAAATCCAGAAGCGGCACTTGGCTTTGGTCTCTTGAATATGAAAAAGCGGGCAGCGGAGCATGGCGGAATGATCCGCTTTGAGAGCGAACGGGATCAAGGGTTTACTGTAATCGCCGAATTTTCACTGGCTAATAAAAAATGGAGCTTCGGGCCCGCGCAGCAAAAGGAGAATTTATCATGATTAAGATCATCATTACCGACGATCAGGATATCGTCAGAGAAGGGCTGGCATCCCTGCTTCAGCTCCGAGAAGAGCTCGATGTGATCGCAACGGCGCGAAACGGACAGGAAGCCTTCGAAAAGGCGAAAGAGCTGGAGCCGGATATCGTGTTAATGGACATCCGCATGCCAATCTCCAATGGTGTCGAAGGAACAAAATTGATTACAAGCTCTTTGCCTGGCGTAAAGGTTTTGATGCTGACAACCTTCAAGGACTCAGAGCTGATTGCTGAAGCGCTTGAAGAAGGAGCGAGCGGATACCTGCTGAAGGACATGTCGGCAGATACGATTGTAAAAGCGGTCATGACTGTTCATTCTGGCGGAATGGTGCTTCCTCCGGAACTGACTGCTCAAATGCTGAATGAATGGAAGCGTGAAAAACAGCTGAAAGGAATAAACGAGATAGAAAAACCTAAGGAGCTGCTCGACTTGACCGAGCGCGAAATCGAGGTTCTGGCTCAGCTGGGGTACGGGCTGAATAACAAAGAAATTGCTGAAAAGCTGTACATTACAGAAGGCACAGTCAAAAATCATGTTTCAAATATCATCAGCAAGCTGGCTGTCAGGGACAGAACCCAAGCCGCCATTTACTCGGTCAGATATGGTGTATCTGTCTTTTGACATATGACGTTTTGCATATGCATTTCTCTAAAAAGGCCTTTTACAGGCCTTTTTTTCATGCCTTACATTCTATCCGGCGCTACATGCCGCATGCCTTTCTTTTTTCTACAATGGCAATGGGATTAAAAAGGAGTGAAACAACGTGCTGCAAGCAGAAAACATCAAAAAGGCATATGGAAAAAAAACAATTGTGAAAGGCATTTCATTTTCCCTCCAAAAGGGGGAGTCATTCGGGCTGCTCGGGCCAAACGGTGCGGGAAAATCCACAACCATCTCGATGATTTCCGGCCTTGTGCCGCATGACAGCGGAAACATCACAGTCGGCGGCTGTGTCATCGGAAAAGAAACAGCTAAAGCGAAACAAAAAATCGGCGTTGTCCCGCAGGAAATTGCTTTATATCCGACGCTGACGGCCCATGAGAATCTTATGTTTTGGGGGAAAATGTACGGACTTACGCACGGTGAGGCTAAAAAAAGATCGGCAGAGGTCCTCGAATACGTCGGCCTGACTGAGCGTGCCAAAGATAAAATTGACACATTCTCCGGAGGGATGAAGCGAAGAATCAACATCGGTGCGGCTTTAATGCATAAGCCCGAGCTGCTGATTATGGATGAACCGACTGTCGGTATTGACCCTCAGTCAAGAAATCATATTTTAGAAACGGTGAAACAGCTCAACGAATCGGGCATGACGGTGATCTATACGAGTCATTACATGGAAGAGGTTGAGTTTTTATGCGATCGGATCGGAATTATTGATCAGGGCGAAATGATTGCGATCGGTACAAAAACTGATTTGTGCAGCCGTCTTGGAGGCGATACCATCATTCAGCTCACAGTCAGCGGGATCGATGAAGCGTTTCTTTTTGCGATCCGTTCCCTGGCTCATGTGAATGATGTGACAGTACATGATTCAGAGCTCAAGATTGAGATTGCTGCGGCCCATCATGAGAAAGTCGTCACAAGCCTGCTTGCTGAAGCCGCTGCCCATCATATAAACCTGCTGTCCCTTCAGGTGCAGGAACCGAATCTGGAGCGCCTGTTTCTGAATTTGACCGGCCGCACGTTGCGGGATTAAGGGGGGACGGCTATGAAAAAAAGCATATGGATCGCATGGAAAGATGTCAAAATCAGAATCACAGACAGAAAAGGGTTTATGATGCTTATCCTAATGCCGCTGATCCTAACCTGTATTTTAGGAGCGGCGCTCGGATCAGTTGTTGACGGAGGCAGCGGGATTGATGAGATCAAAGTCGGCTACGTTCAACCAGATCAGTCAGATGCAGCGAACATGTTTACGAAAGATGTGTTCAAAAAAATGAAGTCGATAAAGGCCACACAAGCAATCAGCGAAGACAAGATGAAGAAACTGCTTGATGAAAAGAAAATCGATGTAGGTATTGTCATTCCGAAACATTGGGAATCCGGCAAAACCTCAGCTGTAGTTTATGCCGCTCCTGATCAAACATTAAAAAGTTCCATCATCGAAACAGCTGCCAGCTCTTTTATAGACCAATATAAAGCGGTAAAAGAAGCCGCGTCAGCTTCAATGGATTACGTCAGCAAAACGGCAGCTGTACAGCAAGGAAAACTTGACACTGCACAGTTTGCAGAAAAGCTGACAAAGACACTTGAAAGAGAAACGGGCGACAAGCTTACTATTAAGGAAAAATCTGTTGGCAGCAAGGCAGTTACCAGTTTTCAATACTATTCGGCTGCAATGCTTTGCATGTTTATGCTGTTTCATATGACAGTCGGGGCGAAATCATTTTTACAGGAAAAGGATACGGAGACGCTTGCCAGAATGCTGATGACGCCCGCGCAAAAATCTGTCATTCTCTTCGGAAAGTGGCTTGGGACATATCTGTTTGCCATCATACAATTTTTCATATTTCTGATCGTCACAATCAATGTTTTTGGTGTGGACTGGGGCGGCAATTTGCTGTTTGTGAGTGTTCTCGGGCTTTCTTACGCCGCTGCTGTATCCGGCATTTCAATGCTGCTTGCGTCCTTCCTCAGCGATATGAAAGCTGCAGATGCGATCGGCGGCTTCGGTATTCAATTGCTTGCAGTTCTCGGCGGGTCCATGCTGCCGCTGTACCAATTTCCGGACGTCTTGCAGTCTGTATCCAAAGCTGTGCCGAATCGCTGGGCGCTTGACGGCTTTCTTTCTTTAATGGAAGGGGGAGGCTGGGCTGACCTTCAAAAGCCTGTGCTTCTTTTTGCGGGGATTGGGCTTTGCTCACTTGTAATTGGTATCAGACGGCTTCATACAAGATAAGGAGGTACACCAGGGTGAAAAAAATCATAGCCATTTGCGGCATTGAGCTTTCTCTCATTTTTAAGAAGCCGCAGAACTATTTAATCATGTTTGCTGCCCCGCTTTTGCTTACCTTTGTATTTGGGAGTATGCTCGGCGGAAATGATGATAAAGTGCGGCTTGCAATCGTTGATCAGGACGACACGATTCTCTCACAGCATTATATTCGGCAGCTGAAGGCGCACGATAATATGTATACATTCGAAAGCATGTCTGAAAACAAAGCGTCAGATAAACTGAAACAAAAGAAAATTGTCGGGATCATCGTCATTTCCCACACGTTCCAGACACAGCTGGAAAAAGGCAAACATCCTGAGCTGATTTTCCGTCACGGCCCCGAGCTGTCGGAAGCGCCGATGGTCAAACAATATGCAGAAAGCACATTGGCAACGCTCAATATTCAGGTTACCGCGGCGAAAACGGCAGCTCAGACAGCGGGAGAGAGCTGGAAGGCGGCGTATAAAACAGTTTTCGCCAAAAAACATGAAGATTCAGCTCCGGCTGTAAAACGACAGACGCTCAGCGATAAAAAAGAGGGTGCGGAAGCGAGTGATACAGCCTCCAGAGCAGCAGGGTTTTCTATCCTATTTGTCATGCTGACCATGATGGGAGCGGCTGGAACCATTTTAGAAGCAAGAAAAAACGGCGTCTGGTCCAGATTGCTTACAGCCTCAGTTAGCCGAGTGGAAATCGGTGCTGGGTATGTGCTGTCCTTCTTTGTCATTGGCTGGATTCAATTTGGCATATTGCTTCTCGCAACCCATTGGCTGTTTGGCATCAACTGGGGGAATCCGGCTGCGGTTATGGTGTTGGTCTCGCTTTTTCTGCTGACCGTTGTCGGCATTGGATTGATGATTGCGGCCAATGTCAGAACGCCAGAACAGCAGCTCGCGTTTGGCAACTTGTTCGTCATTGCAACGTGTATGGTGAGTGGGATGTATTGGCCGATCGACATTGAACCAAAATTTATGCAATCCATCGCTGAATTTCTTCCCCAAAAGTGGGCAATGAGCGGGCTGACTGAGATTATTGCTAACGGTGCCCGCGTCACAGATATTCTCGGGATCTGCGGCATTTTGCTTGCATTTGCGGCGATCACTTTCGCAGCGGGGCTGAAAGCGCTCCGAGCTTAAAAAATCATCTGTCCGAGAGACAGATGATTTTTTTATGTGGGCAAACCCATGCATTACGTAAAGGACGCTCCCGGTTAATCCTTATCGATCATAGCTAATATCGATTCCAGCCAAGAAACGTAATTTTTTTCTCTCTCAAGCGCTTTCGTCAGCACAAGATAGTGGCCGAAGTCCGGTGAAGAAAATGACATCGGCTCTGCTGAAGCCATAAGCTTTTCATAGCTTCCCTGTAAGTCAGAAAGCTTGGCTTGGCGTTTTTGCAGCTGGTCTTTGAACAAATCAGAAGCCTCCTGCCGTGATAGAGAAGAAATAAAGTATGCCTTCAGCATAAATTCATCCTTCACCGTCTCCGGTATCGGCTGATGGCGGATCAGCCAGTCATGCAGCTCCTGCTTTCCGCTGTCTGTCAGGGTGTACATCTTTTTCTCCAGCTTTGTGCCCTGAATCGTTGTCCGGAACGTGATAAATCCTTCATCCGTCAGCTTTTTGAGCTCGGGATAAATCTGGCTATGCTTGGCGCTCCAAAATTGGCCAAGCTCCTCTTTAAAATAACTCGTAATGTCGTATCCACTCAATTCGCCTTTTCGCAAAAGCCCTAATATGGCGTATTTTAATACTCTCATGCTATCCTCCGTGTCTATGGCTGTTTCGAAAAACAGATGAGTCGGTGCTCGACTGTGATTCTAACTGCCTATTCCCCTTATTATAGAAAAGGGTGGAAGGGAACACAACCGGGCCACTTGGGAAATGAAAATAAAAGGTATGTCAGACGTATCCGATTCATCTCCATTGATGTGATAAAAGAGATTTGCATTTAATTTTTAGAAAAATATAAACGATATTGTTTTTTTATGTATAATGGGGAATCCTCTAATAATATGAGCCGCAATATCTATATCTCCATAAAACAACCTGCTGTCTCCGTTACAGCGGGTTTTTTCGTCTGAGAAAGCCATAGGGTCTTATGACCTTAGTCTATCATGCATACGTCACTATATGACATCAGGCACTTTTTCAAATAGAACAGACATGTTAAGGTACAACCATCGATTTCTGTCAATTTGAAATAAAAGGAGCGCTGTCATGCAAATTAAAGAAATTTTTATGATCCGCTGCATTTCGTGCTTAAGTGTCGTCCTGCTCCATATCATTTCAATGGTCCTGATGCTTCAGGCAGAAGTTCTTGCAGATGTTTCTCACACTGTTGATTCTTTCCGTACTCTCCTGATGTTCAGCACGCCCGCTTTTATTTTCATCTCTGAATTTTTACTGGCGCGTTCTTATCCTGACGGGGTGCCAGAAGGTTTTTTAAAGAAGCGGGGAAAAGTGATTTTTGTTCCTTTTTTATTTATCGCGGCCATTGATGCCCTGCTGATGACCAGTGCGATGGGGGGAGAGATAACCTTTCTCGCGTTTGTGCAAAAGTATCTGGCGAATGTATTCCTAGGAAACTTTATCGGGTACTTCATTCTCGTCATCTTTCAGTTTTACATTCTGCATATGATGTTTCATGAGTATTTGAAAAAAGCATCTCCGAAATGGGTGCTGTCTATCTCATTTGTGGTGACAGCCGCTTATTTAAGCTTTTTCTCGGCAGTCAGCCCGGCTCCTGCTTCTGAAGAGGGCGGGTCATTTCCGTTTTTCTGGGTTCCGTTCGCAGGCTGGCTTTTCTACTTTTGTCTAGCCTACTATTGCGGAAAAGAGTACAAGCGTTTCTTAGCGCTGCTGAACCAATACCGCTGGGTCGTATACGGTTGCGCAATTGCTTCTGGTGCGCTGGTTGTCACTGTTTCTTATGTCGGCGAAATCGGCATGATCAGCTCGAAGCGGCCTGATATCATGCTGTATTCAACAAGCATGATTTTCCTGTGCTTTCACTTGTTTTCTAAAATGAAGCATGTGCCGAAAATCATGATGTTTATCAGTAACTATTCCTTTTCGATTTATCTGCTCCATGCCTATTTTATGATGATAGGCTACGTGTTGCTTTTGAATATGCCCGAAATTCCCGCCGTACCGGCTGTTTTCCTGCTGTTTGCCGTGTGTACAGCCGGGCCGATTCTGACCTCGTGGGCGCTGAATAAGTTCAAATACGGGTATTTATTTGTGGGGAAAATTTATCAGCCAAAACAGAAGAAGGTAACAGTCGAAGTGCGTGATCACGCAGGGTAAAAAAACAAGCGGCAGGGGGCTCCTGCCGCGTTTTTTATTTCTCCTCCGCTTGCAGAACTGTTTTTAAATATAGTTTTGCAGACTCAGCAAGTCCAGATACATCAGCCTTTTCTTCATCGAAATACAGGGCGTTTTGAATGATGCCGTCATTCATATTGAGGAAAAACTTGGCGATAGTCGCAAGAGGCTGAACCGGCTGAAACTCTCCCTGATCGATCCCTTTTTGCAATAGCTTTGAAAACCTTTCTACAAAAAGATCATACCGCTTCTCCAAGTACTGTCGTCGCTCTTCATTCCGCCAAGCTGTCACTAAATATTCAAATTGCACCGGCGCCAGCGTATCTGCGACATCTCGCAGACCCTCAGTCAGTTCGTCCAAATAGATTGAAATGGCGGCCCAAACACTTTGGTGTTCAGCTGATTTATCAAGCTTACGGAGTCCTTCATCCAGCCCTGTTTCAATAATGCGGCGAAACATCTCCTCAGTGCTTGAAAAATAAAGATAGACACCGCCTCGGCTGAAACCTGATTCTTCCACAACGTCCTTCATTGTCGTTAATTCGAATCCTTTTCGTTTAAAAATCGTTTTGGCAGCCTCTAAAATCTCTGCCTGCCGTTTATCCTTGTGCTCCTTTGTTACTTTCGGTGACAAGATATCGCCTGCTTTCTGAAACTTTCTTACCTACAAGTGTAATCAACCCAATCATGATCAGCAAGCAGCCACAGACAAGAAAAGCAAGTGAAACACCGATCCATTCCGCCAGCACGCCCCCGCCCGCCATGCCGAGGATGGAGGCGAGGGTTGTCGCGCTTTGAATGGCGCCGAACACCCTGCCGCTGTAATCGACAGGCACTGTTGTTTGCACGAGAATTTGAAATGGAATATGGACGAGGCCGAAAGCCGCCCCCATGATGAAAAAAGCAAATATAAAAAGAGCCATGCCGGCAATGCCCATGCCAGTTAGAAATGGCACACTTCCAGTCGCTAGTCCAAGAAGAAGGGTCCCAGTTGAGAAATAAAGCAAATAAGAAGTGATCTGCCGTCTGCCGGCAATGACCGCCGTAAGGAGCATGCCGGCGCCGCTTACGGCCATGCACCAGCCTGCAAGCTCGGGCGGAGCTCCTGAAAAGGAGCGGATAAGAATAATCGCTTGGGAATCACCAATCTGCAAAACAAAGAGAACGACACATGCTGTGAGTAAGCCTGTTAAAAGCAGCGGCATCCGTTTCAAAAACTGAAGGCCTTCCTTGATAGAAGTAAGTGCTGATGTTTTTTCTTGAGGTGTATTGGCTTTTTGTAAAAAAGCATCTCTGGGGAGGAAAAACAAAATGACAGCGGAAAGAAAGAAGGCGCCGGCGTTTATATAAAAAACAGAATGTATCGAGAAAGCAGCGATCAGCGTGCCGCCGAGGGCAGGGCCGAAGATTTTTGAACTGTTATCAATGATGCTGCTGACGGAAACAGCCTGCTGGAGGTGTGCTTCCGGCGCCAATTCCTTAAGCTTTCCGTTTTTAGCAGGTGAAAAAAGTGAAGAAAAACAGCTCTGAACGCATAGCAATACGTAAAGCTGCCAAAGCTCACTGACATAAACGCAGCTGATAACGGTGAGGGCACGGCCGATTTCAGACAGAAACATAATCGTTTTTCTGTCAAAACGGTCGGCGAGTAGGCCCGATACAGGTCCAAGTACAATGACAGGCAAAGCAAATGACATCATTAAAAACGACATATCTAATGGTGAAGCATCCAGCTGAAAAGCGGCTAACGTTAGCACGGCCAAAATGTGAAGCCAGTCTCCAAGTGAAGAAATGGTTTGTGAGGCTAACAGTGTCATCAGCCCTTTTTGAGTGCGAAACAACGGTTTTTCCATGATTCATCCTCCTAAATAATAAAAATGACACTAGTGTCGTTTTTATTGTATGGGAAAAAGACGCAAGACACAATCTTTTTCTTGTAAAATAAAGGAGAAGAGTGAAAAGAAGGGGGAACATGCATGACAACAGACAACCTAAGCTACCCAATAGGAGAATACAAGCCGAGGGAATCCATATCGAAGGAGCAAAAAGATGAATGGATACAAGCCCTTGAAAAAGTGCCTGCCCAACTGAAGCAAGCCGTAGAAGGCATGACGGACAGCCAGCTTGACACACCGTACCGGGACGGTGGATGGACCGTTCGGCAAGTTGTTCATCATCTGGCTGACAGTCATATGAACAGCTATATTCGTTTTAAATTAAGCTTGACGGAAGAGACGCCGGCTATCCGTCCGTATGATGAAAAAGCATGGTCGGAGTTAAAAGACTCGAAAACGGCAGATCCGAGCGGTTCACTCGCCCTTTTGCAGGAGCTTCACGGAAGATGGACGGCTCTGCTCCGCACTCTGACGGATCAGCAATTTCAGCGCGGGTTTTATCACCCTGATACAAAGGAGGTTATTACTCTGGAGAACGCGCTCGGCCTGTATGTCTGGCACTCACATCACCATATCGCTCATATTACAGAGCTTTCCAAACGGATGGGGTGGTCTTAACGCTTTTGCCGGCGGAAAGCTGGAATACTGATAGCGGCAATCACCAGCAGTGAGATCACAGCAGCCGCTGCATATAAATGGTCATAGCCGCTGGCGACACTCGCATGAATGGCGTCGCTTATCGCGGCTTTGATTTCAGGAACGGGAATGCGTTCAACTTGATCTTGTAAAGTAGAAACATCAGAACTGTCGATCTCCGGAATCATCTGCCTCGCCTTTTCTGAATGCCCGCTGTCCGATAAGCGGCTCTTGATTTCATCACCGATTTGGTCGAACCCGGCTGTGATAAAACCTGCGTAAAGAGTAGGCGCCAAGGTCAGTCCAATTTGTCTTACTAATGAAAGCGTGCCAAGCGCTGTGCCCTTATTTGTTTTAGCCGCCTCTGATACAAGGACGTTCAGCGGAGCCCCTAAGAGAAAGCCAAAACCGATCCCAGCCACCACACTTGCGATCATAAACTCCCATTTTTCTGTCACCCAAAGCGGAAATAAAGCAAACCCCGCACATGAGATGATTCCCGAAAGAATAACGGTTTTTACAGGACCTTTTTTGTCGGTAAGCGCTCCGCCAAGCCAAGCGCCGATTCCGGAAGCCAACGCAAGAGGTGTCATCCAATAGCCTGCTTTTGCGGCAGGGACTCCTAAATACTGCTCGACATATGACGGGATAAAAATGACTGCCGCCAAGAGTCCCCCGGATAACAAACCGATGATAAGCGTGCGCTGAAACATGTTGTTCCGTAGCAGAGAATACGCTAAAATCGGATCGCCCCCGCGCATTTCAACTCTCTTTTCATACGTGATAAGCGCTGCAAAACAAAGAATGCCAAAAATAATACATCCATAAACCTCCGGATTTCCCAAGCTGTTTAAGAGATTTGCCCCGTCAAGGTTCGTCATGCCGTACATCACGGCTAAAATCGACAGGGACAGAAGAAAGATGCCAGCCGTATCGAGGCGTTTAGCCTCAGGCGCTTTTGTTTCCGCGATAAAACATGCGCCGAAAACAACCAATAGCACGGCAATCGGCAAATTAATCAAAAACAGCCAATGCCAAGACCCGGTCCAATCAAGCAGAAAGCTTCCGATATTTGGCCCGAGCACAGCGGCCATGCCGTTCATTGCGCCAAGCAGCCCAAGCGCCTTTCCTTGTTTTTCCTTTGGAAGCGTAGCGAGAATGTGCGAGCTGCCGATGATAAAAATCCCGCCGCCGCCAAGCGCCTGAATCAGCCGCGATATCAGAAAGAGCGGGAAGCTTTGGCTCAAAGCAACAAGCAAAGAACCAAGTCCGAACAGGCAAACCTCAATGAGAAAGAGTTTTTTTCTGCCGTAGCGGTCGGAAAGCTTTCCGACGATTGGCACACTGACGCTAAGACCGAGCGTATAAAGGGTGATGCCCCATGATCCCCAAGAATGAGAAACAGCAAACGACTCGTTTATCGTTGTTAAAGCAGCCGAAATAATTCCGTTATCTAAAGCAGCCATAAACACGCCAATCGTAAACAGGCTGATTGCCCACTTTTGGCTTTTCTGCTTTGTTAATGCTTCAGACATATTTATCAACTCCTCTTTAGTTCACTAGAAATATATTATTCATTTTAAATGAACTAAATGTCAAATAAAAAAAGCCTGTTTCCGCAGTTTGCGGATGACAGACTTGCAGATCTATTCTTTTTTCGCTTTCTCTAATGCTCTTGAAAGGATAGACAGCCCTTCAGAAACAGCCTGCTTTTCTTCAGGGGACAGCAGTTCCAATGAACGCTTCAATTTCAGGTGGCCTTTTTCATACAAACCCCGGAAAATATTTTTCGCATTCTCTGTCAACTGAACAACCACTGAGCGGCGGTCCTCTTCAGAATGTGAGCGTTTGACAAATCCTGATTTTTCAAGCCGGTCAAGCAGCCCTGTTGTATTAGACAGGGAAGCTCCCATTTTTTCAGCAATGTCACTCACTTTCAGTGTTCCATGGTTGTTTAATAGCATCAGCACTTTCATTTGCGGCATACTCATATCCAGCTTCATCCATTCGGACACATCACCGAGCCCGGCAGAAGTTAAGACTTTCATATAGAGCACCCATATTTCCCGCTCCTCCGATGAAAGAATGTTTTCGTTTAGTACCGTTGTATCATGTAAATTATATTCCATTTCATCACTTCCTCATCATTCACTCCTCTTATCATATTACTCGATTTCTACTCCTGAAAGAAAGTGAGCAGAAACTGCATGCGGGACTTTGTCCGAGAAATAACGGTAGTGTATAATGAGTTGGAGATTATTGGGGGAGAGATTCGAACTAGAATATGATTGGAGAGACCATTGCTGATTAAAAAGAATGCTTTATCAATATTAAAAATCGTTTTTCCTATTGCTGTTTTGCTATTTGTTATTTATCAATCGAAAAAAGAACTGACAAATCTGTCTTTCAAACGTACGCTCATGGTCATCAACGGGCTGGAACGAACAGACTTATTCATACTTGTGTTTGTCGGCTTGCTGGCTGTAGCGGCCATGTCTCTGTATGATTACGTCCTGAAATACTCACTGCGCCTATCGATCACAAACGGAAAAGTATTCAGGGTTTCCTGGATCGCCAATTCATTTAATAATGTGCTGGGATTCGGCGGTTTAGCCGGAGTCGGGTTAAGAATGATGTTTTATAAGGAGCATACGAAAGACCATAAGGCTCTCGTGAAAGGAATCGCCTGGCTCACATCATCTATGCTGCTCGGATTATCTGTTTTCAGCATTTTTGTCGTTGCACGAGTGCTGCCGGTGGATGAAGTCATTCATGAAAAGCCTTGGCTGTGGGCGGTCGTTATCGGTTTTGCGCTGATATTGCCGCTATCCTTGGCAGTGTCCAAAATAAAAGACCGCAAAGCTGGGGACGAAGAAAATGCGGATAAAGTGAAAAATCCGATTTTCGCATATATTGGAGCTTCCGTTGTTGAATGGCTCATGGCCGGGATCGTCATCTATTTTGCTTTGTTCGCTATGGGCGTTCATGCTGATATCAGGTATGTGTTCGGAGTGTTCGTCATTGCGGCGATCGGCGGGATGATCAGCCTCGTGCCGGGCGGCTTTGGTTCGTTTGACCTTTTGTTTTTGCTGGGGATGGAGCAGCTTGGCTATCATCAGGAGGCCATCGTTACTTCTATTGTATTGTACAGGCTTGCCTATTCATTTATCCCATTCATTTTGGGACTATTCTTTGCCGCAGGCGACCTGACGGAAAATACAATGAAACGGCTCGAAACGAACCCGCGCATCGCACCGGCAATTGAGACGACAAACGTTCTGCTTGTTGTTCAGCGTGCGGTATTAGTGAGAATTTTGCAAGGCTCGCTTTCGCTTATTGTGTTCGTAGCAGGCCTGATTATCCTGGCCTCAGTTTCCTTGCCGATTGACAGGCTGACGGTCATACCGCACATTCCGCGCCCGGCTCTTTTGCTGTTTAACGGTCTGTCTTTAAGCTCAGCGCTCATTCTGCTGATATTGCCGATCGAGCTTTATAAACGGACAAAACGCTCCTATACGATGGCCATTACAGCACTTGTCGGCGGGTTTGTGTTCAGCTTTTTAAAAGGACTTAACATCAGTGCGATATTCATACTGCCGATGATTATCGTATTGCTTGTGCTATTGAAAAAACAATTTGTCCGCGAGCAGGCATCTTATACACTGGGACAATTGATTTTTGCTGTAGCGCTGTTTACTGTGGCACTCTTTAACTACAATCTGATTGCGGGCTTTATTTGGGATCGGATGAAGAAGGTGCTGCGTCATGAATATTTCGTCCACAGCACCTCGCATATTACACATGCAACCATCATGGCAATCATCATTGTGCCGCTGTTCTTCTTTATATTTACAGTGGTCTATCATAAGAGAACGCGACCGATCGGAGAGAAAGCTGACCCTGAGCGTCTTGCTGCGTTTCTCAATGAAAAAGGCGGCAACGCGCTGAGCCATCTCGGCTTTCTTGGAGATAAGCGGTTTTATTTTTCAAGTGATGGGAATGCATTGCTTCTGTTTGGGAAAATCGCCAGAAGGCTGGTCGTGCTTGGCGACCCGTCTGGCCAAAGAGAATCATTCCCGCTCGTGCTGGAAGAGTTTCTGAACGAAGCGCATCAGAAGGGATTCAGTGTTTTGTTCTATCAAATTGAACGAGAGGACATGGCGCTGTATCACGATTTTGGCTACAACTTCTTTAAATTGGGCGAGGAAGCATATGTAGATTTACATACATTTACCTTGACTGGGAAGAAAAAAGCCGGCCTTCGGGCAATCAATAACCGCTTTGAGCGGGAGGAGTATACTTTCCATGTGGATCATCCCCCATTTTCTGATGCGTTTCTGGAGGAGCTGAAACAAATCTCAGACGAATGGTTAGGTTCGAAAAAGGAGAAGGGATTCTCGCTCGGATTTTTTGATCCTGCCTATTTACAGAAAGCGCCGATCGCCTATATGAAAAATGCAGAGGGAGAGATCGTTGCATTCGCAAATGTCATGCCGATGTACCAGGAAGGAGAGATATCGGTTGATCTGATGCGCTATCGCGGCGACGCTCCAAATGGCATTATGGACGCATTGTTCATCCGCATGTTTTTATGGGCAAAGGAAGAGGGCTGCACGTCATTTAATATGGGAATGGCACCCTTGTCCAATGTCGGCACTGCCTTTACATCCTTCTGGTCAGAAAGGTTTGCCGCTGTCATTTTTAACAATGTCAGATACATGTACAGCTTCAGCGGCCTAAGGGCCTTTAAAGAAAAATACAAACCGGAGTGGCGCGGGAAATACCTGGCGTATCGGAAAAACAGATCTCTTTCTGTCACCATGTTCCTCGTTACACGTCTGATTGGCAAAAGCAAAAGAGACTCCGTCTAACAAGACGGAGTCTCAGCGTGTCGGCAAACCCTCGCATTCGTTGTCAGGACTCCGCTTCGGTGCTCACGAATTAGAACATTCGCTCCGCTCCTATGCTCGTCCTTCCTAGACTTCAAGGGTTTTCAATCACGCTGAAAAGATGACAAAATCCTAAAATGAAAACCATTTTAGGATTTTGTCAACAATCTGAGACTCCGTCTAACAAGACGGAATCTTTTTTATTTCGTTTTTAAGAAGTAGGTTTCAATATCATCAAGCAGGTAGTTTGCGGCTTTAATTCCGCCTGCGGTTGTCCATACGACGTCAT
The DNA here is from genome assembly GCF_000259365.1 of Bacillus sp. JS. Lineage (NCBI taxonomy): Bacteria > Bacillati > Bacillota > Bacilli > Caryophanales > Bacillaceae > Bacillus > Bacillus sp. JS. Next base: position 972,261 of record NC_017743.1, read on the forward strand.
CGACTTCATGTGCGTTACCTGACTTCACGGCCTTTAGGTTTTTCCATAGTGAACTGCTTGTCCACTGATTGGCCCATTTTTCATTTTCCTTTGCATTATCGGCTTTATATGTGAAATAAAACAGCACATCGGCATCCATATCAGGAATGGACTCTTTACTGTCTGTTGAGAACGTAAATTGGTCCTTTTGCTTCTTGAACAGTTCTACTTGTTTTTCAGGGCGTTTGAAGCCAAGCTGGTCTAAAATAATTCCTGAGAATGAATCAGTATAATAGATTCTTGATTCACCGGATAAAAAGCGTACGACAGAAACTGTTTTGTTGGTCTGGTCGCCAAGCTTTTCTTTTAAATCGGCAGCGCGTTTATCAAAATCGGCAATGGCTTTCTTGCCTTTATCCGCCTTGTTCACCGCGTTGGCATATAAAGTCAGGTTATCCTTCCAATTCCCGGCCAAGGATTCAGCAAAAACAGTCGGTGCAATCGCATTTAGCTGATCATAAATTTTTTCCTGGCGCACTTTGTTTCCAATAATCAAATCAGGCTTTAATTCTGCGATGGCTTCCACATTCGGTTCTGTTTCAAGGCCGACGTTTTGAACACCTTTCATGTCATCCTTCAGATAGTCATACCACGGGTCGCCCTTCCATGACTTCACGGCGCCAACCGGCTTGATGCCAAGCGCTAAGAGCGCCTCTGTGCCTTCGTTTGTTAAAACAACAATCCGTTTTGGATTTGCGGGAATGTTGTCTGATGTTCCCATTGCATGTTTAACCGTTCTGGTTTTGCTGTTTGACTCCTCGCTGTTGCTTGAACTTTCTGAACTATTACAGGCAGAAAGTACGACAAGGGTCATTAAAAATACGAATAGCATGCTGATATGCTTTTTCATCTTTTTCCTCCCGATATTGAAATTCATTATCATTTAGATCATAATAAGCAGTGGTGAGAGTGTCAATCCCTAATTGAGGATTATTCTCAAAAACAAACAATACATAGTAAATCTGGGAGAATGAGATCATGATCTGCAAAAAGGCATCTTCAAAATGGATTACGTTATTATGTCTGATTTTCATTTTACTGGCAGCTGTCTGCGCAAGTGTTGTGTACGGTTATACAGGTACGTCATGGGGACAGGTCTATCAAGCGTTTCATTCCTTCAACGGTACAAATGAGCATGTCATCATCAAGGACGTCAGGCTTCCGCGTGCTTTGGTTGCCACAGTCGTCGGCGCCTCGCTTGCAGCCGCGGGAGCACTCATGCAGGCGCTCACAAAAAATCCGCTTGCGTCACCGGGAATTTTCGGAATAAACGCCGGTGCCGGCTTTTTTATTGTGGCCGGATCGTTTTTTCTGCATATTCAATCACCTCAGGCACTAGTATGGAGCTCGTTTCTAGGGGCAGCATTTACCGCTGCGATCGTCTACGCAGCAGGCTCGTTTGGGAGAGAAGGGCTGACACCAATCAAATTGACGCTGGCGGGAGCTGCCATGGCAGCCATGTTTTCTTCTCTGACGCAAGGCTTGCTGTCTGTCAACGAACTTGAGCTCGCCCAGGTGCTATTTTGGCTGACTGGCTCTGTGCAGGGCAGGAGTCTGGATCTGCTGATGACGATGTTTCCATATGCAGCGGCAGCGCTGGTAATCTGCTTTTTTCTTGGCCAAAAAATAAATCTCCTTGTGATGGGAGAAGATGTGGCAAAAGGACTCGGCCAAAAAACGGGCCTGCTGAAATTCGTGATGGCGCTTTGTGTTGTCTTGCTAGCAGGATCTGCTGTCGCCATTGCCGGGCCGATTTCCTTTATCGGCATCATTATTCCGCACTTTGCCCGATTCGTCGTCGGTAATGATTATCGCTGGGTTCTGCCGTTTTCCGCTGTTTTGGGTGCCATTCTGCTTGTTTCCGCGGACATTGGTGCGCGATATATCATTATGCCTCAGGAAGTTCCTGTCGGGGTCATGACCGCCATCATCGGAATGCCTGTGTTTGTGTACATCGCAAGAAGGGGGGCGAAGCTATGAAACTTCGTTTTGGCGTTACTGCGGCTGAAAAGAAAGCGTGGATCGTCTTTTTGGTTTTACTGGGATTAACAGCTGCTGTCCTCATCATAAGCGCCGGTCTTGGACAAAGGTTTATTCCTCCCTGGGATGTAGCAAAAACATTCTTTGGCGCAGGTTCCAAGCTGGATGAACTGATGATCATGTCGTTCCGCATGCCAAGAATTTTGACGGCTTTATGCGCCGGCGTTTGTTTGGCAGCGGCAGGCGCGATATTGCAGGGACTCGTCAGAAACCCTCTCGCATCTCCGGATATTATCGGAATAACGGGAGGAGCGGCAGTAGCTGTCGTACTTTTAATGATGTTCTTCTCAGACCGCAGCAGTTCACTTACGATCAGTCTGTCATGGCTTCCAGCAGCCGCATTTATCGGCGCATCGGCTGTCGGACTCATCGTCTATTTACTGGCATACAAAAATGGCGCCTCCACATTTCGGCTGGTGCTTATCGGAATCGGATTTTCAATGTCGGCGCAGGCGATGACTACCCTGTTGATGATCAAAGGTCCGATTTACCGGGCATCACAAGCCAATGTATATATCACTGGGTCAGTTTATGGGTCAAACTGGGGGCATGTAAAAATAGCTATTATCTTATCTGTCATTCTCCTATTCATTTGTTTTGTCGCGCTGAAAAATATGAATATACAGGTGCTGGGTGAAGATATTGCGGCGGGTGCGGGAAGCGCTGTGCAGCGAAATCGTTTTTTCTTGCTCCTTTTGAGTACGGCTCTTACGGGTTGTGCAGTTTCAGTTGCCGGCACAATCGGTTTTGTCGGGCTGATGGCGCCCCATATTGCAAGACGGCTTGTCGGCTCATCTTATGGCGCGCTGCTTCCGGCGTCGGCACTTATTGGGGCTCTGCTCGTCTTAACAGCTGATATTGTCGGCAGAACCTTATTTGCTCCGGTGGAAGTGCCAGCCGGCGTCTTTACAGCGGCTATCGGCGCCCCTTATTTTATTTATTTGCTCTATAAAACAAGAAACTCTTGATCGTTACGCCCATTTTCTTGAAGAAGAAAATGGGTTTTTTTATTAATAACTGAAGATTCGTAATTAATTTTGCTATACTGACAGAGACATTGATAAAGAAAGGGCGGCAGATGAATGAAAGAAGCAGAGGTATTAAAATATGAAGCATTTACAAGCAGTCCCGGAAAAGGAAACCCCGCAGGCGTCGTATTGCAGGGAGACGATTTTACTGAAAACGAGATGCAGATCATAGCCGAGCGTGCCGGGTATTCAGAAACCTCCTTTATCCGAAAAAGCGAGTCGGCCGATCTTGAACTCCGTTACTTTACCCCTGGACACGAAATGAATTTGTGCGGTCATGCTACAGTTGCTTCTCTTTACGCATTATGTGAGAAAGGGATGCTGGAGAGCGGTAAAACGTACAGCATCCAAACGAAAGCCGGAATACTGCCTGTGAACATTTCTGAAAAAGATGGCCGCATTCACATTACGCTTGAACAGGCCTCCTCGCAATTCAAACCATTTACAGGCGATCGGGAAAAACTTGCGCACGCACTGGGAATCACCGAAGAAGATTTTCATGAAGATCTTCCGATTGTATTTGGCAGCACTGGCATATGGACAGCCATCGTACCGCTTAAATCATTAGAGGCTTCTAAAAAGATGGTGCCAGATAACAAACAATTTCCGAATGTGTTAGTTGATCTGCCAAAAGCTTCAGTCCATCCGTTTACCTTTGAAACCGTTCATCCTGACAGCGACCTGCACGGACGCCACTTTTCATCCCCGTATTCGGGAACAATTGAAGACCCAGTGACCGGCACAGCGTCCGGCGTGATGGGGGCTTATATGAAACATTATGGCAATGCCGAGCAGCATAAATTTATCATTGAACAAGGGCAGGAAATCGGAAAGGATGGAAAAGTCGAAATCGAAATGAACGAAGCGGACGGCCATGTGAAAGTGAAGATGACAGGAACGGCCGTTTACTCAGAAACACGTATTTTTAACATCTAATACGGATGATGGTTTACAACAAGATGCACTTTCCGTTATCATTATGAAATGATAATCATTTTCAATTGGATAGGAAGGTGAAACGGTATGCCTCAAACCGAACAAATACATCAGCACTCAGAACTGCGGGACATCATACGCAGCAGAAGATCGATTCGAAAGTTTAAACAAGGGCCAGTACCTGCAGAAGTCATTCTTGACATGCTTGAAACGGCAAAATATGCGCCAAATCACAGAGTAACAGAGCCATGGAGATTTATTTACGTTTCCAGTGAGACAGGTAAAGCGAACCTCATCAATACATTTGCAGCGTTCTCTAAGAAATCCAAGCCGGATATGACAGAGGAAAAGCTTCAAAATTTCAAAAACACACTTGGGCGCGTTCCGGGTTTTCTGCTCGTCGTTTTTCAGGAAGATGAAAACGAAAGAGCGCGAGACGACGATTTTGCGGCAACAAGCTCATTAATTCAAAACCTTCAGCTTCTTGCTTGGGAAAAAGGAATCGGCATGGTTTGGAAAAGCGGAAAAATCCTATACGACAAAGAAGTCCATCAGGCCTTTGGTTTACAGGATAATGAACGCTTCGCCGCCATCATACAAACGGGTTATCCTGACGAGTCGCCGGAAGTGAAAAAACGCACACCGATCCGCGACCGGTTCACTGAAATGTAAAAAACCCCTTGTCTCAAACGGAGACAAGGGTTTTTTATTAACGAGATTTCTTTTTCGCTCTGTTGTCGGCTGCTTTCGCACGCTCTTGCGCTTCGCGGTCATTTGCATCAGCAAGCTCGCTTGAATATTCTTCGTAAACGCCGTCAGTTTCCCTTTTTAATGCATCGGGAACTTGTGGAAGCTTTTGTTTGTTTTTATCACGGTTTTTGTGGATATGATTTCTGCCCATATCAAATTCCCCCTAAAAAGTGATATCAAACAAAGATAGTATTTGGTTTTAAGGGGCTATGTATTCCTACTTCCGCTTAGCAGCTTTTTCCGCTTTTTTAAATTCGCCTGAATAAAGAACTTCCTGCATTTTCTTCAGGTTGGCGCCTTGCTGGTGCTTCTCCCTCTTTTTTTCCATAAAAAGGACCTCCTTCAACCATGTTATCCTTAAGGTTGACGCTTCCTGCTGTTTTTATACAGTCTTTCGGTCCGTTATCAGCTGTAAGAGTGCGAAGGCAAGATCCGAATATGTAAAACGAAATCCAGAGGTGATCGCTTTTTTAGGAAGAGCGCGCTGACCTTTCACAATCAAAAGACTCATCTCACCCAATGCTTTTGATAAAAAGAATTCCGGGACGGGGAGCCAGTGCGGGCGGTGCTTCACCCGTGCAATCGTTTTGCCGAATTGTTTCATTTCCACAGGATTGGGCGCGGTGACATTCATTGGGCCAGAGATGCCGGCGTTTTCCACCGCAAATCGGATCATCTGGGCTGCGTCTTCGACATGAATCCATGACAGCCACTGTCTGCCTGTTCCGATCGTTCCGCCGGCCAGAAACTTATAGGGGAGAACCATAAGCGGTAGAGCGCCTTTTTCTCCAAGCATCACGCCAAATCTCGCATAAACCGTCCTGATGCCCATCGCCTCAATATTCTGTCCTTCCTTTTCCCACAGGTGCGCAGTATGGCTGAGAAAATCCTCATCTGACGTTGCAGAATCCTCTGTAAAGGTTTTCTCAAGGCTTGTGCCGTAAATACCCACAGCACTGGCTTGGATCAATGTCTTCGGTTTCTCCTTCTGTTTACGAATAAGCCGCTGCACTTCACGCGTCGCATTGATACGGCTGGAGAGAATGTCCTGCTTCGTTTTTTCTGTCCAGCGGCCAAAAATCGATTTTCCCGCAAGGTTTATCCAGACATCAATATGAGGAAGTTCCTGCTCCGGGGCGGCTCCTTCCGTCAGCCATTGGACATATGTCATATTTTTTTGTTCAGTTTCCCTTGCGTTTCTTGATAAAATATAAACATGGTGTCCCTGGCGGGTAAGAACGCCTGTCAGATGCCGGCCGAGAAAACCGGTTCCGCCCGTCATTGCGATATTCATCAACATCTCTCCTCATCGTTCTAATAAATATACTTTACCTCATTTTAATAAAAGGAAACACGTTTCAGGCCTGAGAAGGGAGATTAAGATGCCGTTTATTACAAAAATATCAGCGCAAAAAAAGAATACGGAACGCTTCAATATTTTTCTGAATGATAAATACGCCTTCAGCGTGGACGCGGATGTGCTTGTGAAATATGAGCTCAAGAAGGGAAAAGAACTTGATGATCTTGACATCATTGAGATTCAATACGGCGATGAAGTGAAGAAAGGCTTCAACCGCGCGCTTGAATTTTTATCCTATCGAATGCGGTCAACGAAAGAGGTCGAGGACCACTTGAAGAAAAAAGAAACCTCGCCACCCGTCATTGCGGAGGTCATCCATAAGCTCAACGATTACAAGTACTTAAACGACCAGGAATTTGCCGCAGCCTATGTCAGCACCCACAAAAAAACAAACGGAAAAGGACCTGATGTTTTGTTCAGAGAGCTGAGAGCGAAGGGAATTGATGACGATACAATTAAGGAGGCGCTAAGTTCTTTTTCCTTTGAAGATCAGACAAGAGAAGCGGTCAAGCATGTTGAAAAGCTTCTCAAAAAAGATAAAAAGCTTTCGACAAAAGAACTCAAACAGCGCGCCCAGATGCAGCTTCAGCGCAAAGGCTTCTCATTTGATGTCATCAATGCGGCGCTAGAGCAGATTGAATATGAAAATGATGAAGACACAGAGAAAGAAGCGCTGCGCATTCAAGCAGAAAAAGCGCTTAGAAAATACCGCTATGACGGCTCCTATGAAAGCGCCATGAAGGTCAAACAATTTTTATTCCGCAAAGGATTCTCACTCGATTTAATCGAACAATTTCTGCACGAAGAGGAGTAGCTGAAAAAATGGAGAAACGATACAGTCAAATGACACCGCACGAACTCAATACTGAAATCGCATTACTTTCTGAAAAAGCAAGAAAAGCCGAACAGCATGGAATTATAAACGAACTGGCAGTGCTCGAACGGAAAATTACGATGGCAAAAGCATATTTGCTGAACCCGGAAGATTACTCACCGGGAGAAACGTATCGTGTTGAAGGCACTGAGGACGAGTTTACCATCAGTTATTTAAATGGCGTTTTCGCATGGGGATACAGAACCTCTTCTCCTCAGCAAGAGGAAGCGCTGCCAATCTCAGTTTTGAAAGAAAAAGAATAAAGCGTAACAGGGAGGCTGATTATCAGCCTCTTTTTTTTTGTGCAGCACATTTACACGAGGTCTTAAAGAAAAAATCATTGAATTCACTTTAAAAATCTTTTAGTATGGAACTCGTTGTTTTTTAATATCAAAGGAGGCGATGACGTTGAGTATCAAAAACCCATCTGTAAAATTTATTATATTTGTTCTTATGATTTGTACATTTTCAATCGGCTATACAGAATACGCGGTGATGGGTATTTTGACGTCGATTGCCAATGACTTTCATATACAGGTTTCATCTGCAGGGCTTCTTGTCACGGCTTACGCGGCAAGCGTCTGTTTGACAGGACCGCTCGTCACCATCATTTCTGTCAAGCTCCCGAGAAAGCCTGTGCTTCTTGGGCTGATGGCGATTTTTATCCTTTCAAACCTGATGAGCGCACTGGCACCGAATTTTGCGGTACTGGCCGTCTCAAGAATTTTATCTGCGTCCATTCACGGCGCATTCTTCGCGATAGCCATGGTCTTCGCCAGTGAAATGGTTCCGCCGGAAAGGCGCGCTGCAGCCGCTGCTTCAATGAACGGCGGACTCACAGTAGCTCTAATGCTTGGTGTTCCATTCGGTTCTTATCTCGGAGATGTCCTGAATTGGAGAGCGGTGTTTTCCATCATTACGGCACTTGGAGTCATCGGATTTTTAGGCCTTATGGCTGCCGTGCCAAACAGAAAACCAAAAGTGATCCCCATGCTTATGAATGAGTGGGGGGTTTTTAAGCACAAACAAGTGCTGTTTTCCTTCGCGATTACCATTTTAGGCTATTCCGGTGTCTTTATCGCCTACACCTTTATCGAACCGATCTTGAGACATTCAGCCGGATTCAGCACGGTTGGCATTACAGGCGCTCTCTTTGCGTATGGTTTGGGAGGCGTTGCAGGGAATTTCTTTGCGGGAAAAGTGCCGCTGCCTCTGCTGACTCGGACGATGATCGGCGTAATGATCGGTTTAATCGGTGTTCTGGCTGTATTTCCGTACATCGCCATTTACCCGGCTGCAGCTATTGTGGCCACGTTCCTATTCGGGGCATGCGCATTCGGCACGCCGCCTCTGCTGCAAACAAAGGTCATTTCCTCATCTGAGGGCGGCACAACCATTGCCGCAGCTGTCAGCGTATCAGCATTTAACCTTGCTAATGCCCTTGGTGCATGGATCGGCGGAATGATTTTAAGCGGAACTGGCTCTTATTCCTGGCTGTTTGCAGGCGGCGCGCTTATGACCGCATGCGGACTTGTGCTTTCTACCTTCGCACACTTATCAGAAAAGAAGAGCGTCTACGAATATCAAGTCAATAAAGGGTAAAAACAGCTGCAGTGTATGCAGCTGTTCTTCTTTACCGTTTGCCAGAGGCTCTCATTCTTTCTTGAGGATGCTGATTAATCGATCCATCAGCACGCTTTGAAGCATAGTCGTCCTTTGCTCTCGGTTCACCCTGAAATTTGTTTTCGTTTTCGTAAGGAAATCCTTTTTCTTTATTCCGGACCATGTCATATCCCCCCTAGGTTCGAGATCAAAAAGTTGCGTCTTTCCAGATGAAGACGTAAGGTTAGTATATGGAGAACACCACGTAATAAAGCGTTATTTTTTTCCTGAAGAAAGGAGACTGCACACATGAATATGTACATTGAGAAACTGACGAATCTGCTTCTGGAAAAGAACGATATGATCAGCTATATACAGGCGAAAACATGGGTGGAACTGCTATGGAGCGATTTTGAAGCAACCTATGCAAAAGCCGGACACGCCTATCAGGGTGAAAAAATGACTGAAAAAATCGTCACACAATGGATCGAAAACTACGGAGGCCAGCTCCACCTTTTTCAAAGCTCCCGTAACGACGTGAATGATTACTTACATCAAAGCAGAGGCCTTTTGCATTAAAAACCTGCCGTTAGCGACCGGCAGGTTTTTTCATTTTTTTTTACATAAAACATGTTTCGCCAGCCTGTCAATCAGGGAATACCACTTATATCTTGTCAAATGCGAGGAGGAGCTTTAAATGAAAAAGAAACAAGTAATGCTCGCTTTAACAGCTGCCATAGGAATGGGCTTGACAGCACTTCACTCCGCTCCCGCAGCAAAAGCTGCGCCCCTTCACGACATATCTGTCAGCATGCCATCATCCGATACTTACATCATAAAAGCAGGAAAACTGAATGTCCGGACTGAGCCAAATCATGAAGGTGATATTCTCGGCACTGTATCATCAGAACAAAAGGTAACAGTCGATGGGTTCGTAAATGCCGATTGGGCTCAAATTCATTTCAAAGGAAAGAAAGCATATATTTCAACCCACTTTTTAATGAAAACCGCAAGCCAAGCGAAAACAACGAAACAGACAGCCTTCTATACACCGACGCCCGAAAACGGAAAAGTTAAGCAGCTCTCATCTGGAACAGAGGTGACAATACTCGGGTGGGGATTTAGTAAAAACGGAGGATTTGACTTCACTTGGGCGTTCGTGGATTATGGCGGTGTTATAGGCTATATTCACACAACGGATTTACAAATGCGATAAAAGGCAGGCCGAGGCTTGTCTTTTTGTCTATTCGTGAAACATTTCTTCTTTCTGCACGTAACAATGAGAAAGGAGATGATAATATGGCTGGTTTAGTCGGCGGAGGGCTTATGATCATTGCGGGCATACTGATCAAACAGTTTCCTCCCAAATCCATCAACAGTGTGTACGGATACAGAACAAGACGCTCAATGTCAGATCAAAGATTATGGAATGAAGCGAACCGTTACAGTGCATCATTAATGATCCTGTCAGGCTTGGTGATTGCGGGAATGGGATTTTTTCTGGGATCAAGCTTGATCATTCTTCAGCTAATCCTGCTGATTGCCGCTTGTGTCATCATATTTATGCTAACGGAAAAAAGACTGAAAACCATGACGCACAGTCAAGGAGGAGATAGAAGTGGACGGAGTTAAATGCCAGTTTGTCAATACAAACGGAATCACGCTCCATGTAGCAAGCGCAGGACCGGAAGACGGTCCGTTGCTTGTCCTGCTTCATGGATTTCCTGAGTTTTGGTATGGCTGGAAAAATCAAATCAAACCGCTTGCTGATGCGGGTTACCGGGTCATTGCTCCTGATCAGCGGGGCTACAATCTCAGTGACAAACCGGAAGGAATTGATTCATACCGAATTGATACATTAAGAGATGATATCATCGGACTTATTACGCAATTCACTGATGAAAAAGCAATTGTCATCGGGCATGACTGGGGAGGGGCTGTCGCATGGCATTTGGCTTCCACACGCCCGGAATATCTTGAAAAACTGATCGCGATCAACATCCCGCACCCGCACGTCATGAAAACCGTAACGCCGCTTTATCCGCCGCAGTGGCTGAAAAGCTCGTATATCGCATTCTTTCAGCTGCCAGACATACCGGAGGCATCACTAAGGGAAAATGATTATGAAACATTAGACAAAGCGATTGGATTATCGGCCCGTCCGGAGATTTTTTCGTCCGATGATGTCAGCAGGTACAAAGAAGCGTGGAAACAGCCGGGTGCACTGACAGCTATGCTGAACTGGTACAGAGCCCTCAGAAAAGGAAGCCTTGCAGAGAAACCGCCTTATGAAACAGCACCTTACCGGATGATCTGGGGAATGGAAGACCGCTTTTTGAGCAGAAAGCTTGCGAAAGAGACGGAAAAGCAATGCCCGAATGGACATCTCATCTTTGTAGATGAAGCTTCCCATTGGATTAACCACGAAAAACCAGCCATCGTCAATCAGCTGATTTTGGAATATCTTAAGAACCAATAAGTTTGAATCTCTCTTCATCCGTCTGCCATAATGGCAGACTTTTTCTGTGCGATTTTTTCATAGTCTGTTTTAAACATGACAAAATAACATTAAAAATTATGAATGTCACCATAAAATTGTAACAAAAAATAGGTTTAAACGACTTTAAAAAAAGGAATAGCCTTACTGAAGATTTGTGTAAAACTCCCCTAAGGCAATACTTAAAAAGAATAATAAAAAGAAGGTGCCTTAATGAAGCAAGGATTAATCTCGATTATTATCCCGTCTTACAATGAAGGGTATAATGTCAAACTCATTCATGAATCTTTAAAAAAGGAATTTAAAAACATTCATTATGACTATGAAATATTCTTCATAAATGACGGAAGCGTTGATGACACGCTTCAGCAGATCAAAGACTTGGCAGTGACGTGCAGCCGGGTGAAATATATATCTTTTTCTCGGAATTTTGGAAAAGAAGCCGCGATTTTGGCGGGCTTTGAGCATGTTCAGGGCGAGGCGGTAATTGTAATGGATGCCGATCTGCAGCATCCGACATATTTGCTGAAGGAATTTATCAAAGGCTACGAAGAAGGGTATGACCAGGTCATTGCCCAAAGGAACAGAAAAGGGGACGGGTTTGTCCGCTCACTCTTATCATCAATGTATTACAAGTTCATTAATAAAGCGGTGGAAGTCGATTTGCGTGATGGTGTGGGTGACTTCAGATTGTTAAGCCGCCAAGCTGTAAATGCTCTTTTGAAGCTGAGCGAAGGAAACCGCTTCTCGAAAGGCCTTTTTTGCTGGATCGGCTTTGATCAGAAAATTGTGTTTTATGAAAATGTCGAACGGAAAAACGGCACATCCAAATGGTCGTTCAGCAGTCTGTTTAATTACGGCATGGACGGCGTCGTTTCATTTAATCATAAGCCGCTGAGATTATGTTTTTACACCGGCATTTTCATCTTGCTGCTTTCCATCATTTATATCATTGCCACATTCGTTAAAATTCTGACTAACGGTATTTCTGTGCCTGGGTATTTTACAATTATTTCAGCTGTGTTATTTCTCGGCGGAGTACAGCTGTTAAGCCTCGGGATCATAGGCGAATATATCGGCCGAATTTATTATGAAACAAAAAAACGCCCGCATTATTTGATCAAAGAAGCGAATATCCCAAACAAAGACCTGCCTGAAACGAACGAATTAAAAAGCGTGCGGCGTCTGACAAAAATGCACTGAAATCACCAAGCGTCATTGGCAGTGCTTTTTTTTGCGTGTCTATCATCTTAATAGCAAGACTGGAGAATGTATATGAAAAGAAAACATGTTATGATCTATGCGGCCAGTCTGCTGGTGTCCGTTCTGGCACACGCCTTTTTTGTGAAAGAATGGGCGGAAGGCAGGTATATGACAGGTCCGGGTGACGGACTTGCGCAAATGATCGTATTTAAAAAATTATTATTTGACCAATATACACACGGGAATTTTTTCTACAATTATTCATTCGGACTTGGCGGCGGCACATTCAGTCAGCTCGGCTATTATTTTTCTGCTTCTTTTCTATTTCTTGCTGTGTCCGCCGTTGTTTGGCTGCTTCAGGCCCTTCAGTTTATCGGAGAAGCGGATACGCTTTTTTGGGCAGAGTCAGCTGTTTTTATCAGTATTTTCAAATTGAGCTTGATCATCTTTACGTCCGCTTCTGTTTTTCACTATCTTCTCAAGCATAGAGCGGCGTCGTTTACAGGAGCCGTATTATACGGTGCCTCAATCATTTATTTCCGTCACGAAGCGTATTGGGAATTTTTTACCGATACAATGGTTTGGCTTCCGCTGCTTGTGCTCGGCGCAGAAAAAATTATTAGAGAGCGGCGTCCGGCGTGGTTTATTGTTGCGTGTTCGCTGACGTTCATCAACAATTTTTACTTTGCATACATAAACCTTATATTCATCGGAATCTACGTGCTGTTCAGATGGCTGATCAGACTGGAACAGGATGAAGTGAAAAGATGGGTTCAATGCAGATTGTTTCTGGTTTCGGGCCTCATTTCTTTTGGCATCAGTGCGGCGGTGTTTGTGCCGGTGGTATACGGTTATTTAAACAACCTGCGCCCTCCATACAGCCAGAAAATAGAGTGGCTCAATTTCGATGATAATATCTTATTTTCGAGCCGGATCATCATTGTGCCGGCCGCTTTTCTGCTGTTTTTGTTTATGATGTCTTTTTACAAAAACCGTGTGTTTCGTCTCTTTGCCGGATTGAGCCTGCTGTTTATTCTTTTTCATTTCAGTCCGTATGCGGCAAGCGTCTTTAACGGCTTTTCCGCCCCGCAAAACCGCTTTGAATATGTTCTGGCTTTTACCATTGCGGGATCAGCGGCGGCTGGTTTGTCACAGCTGTCTGAACTGAAACGGAAAGAACTACTCCCGGCCATAGCTATCGTCCTGCTTCTTTACTTGTATCATATCCAAAGGTATAAGCTCGATATATGGAAGCCTGCGAATGAAAGCATTCTCTTGCTCTTACTTGTGACAATCGCAGCCTTGTTTGCTGCAGCTTTTGCGAAAAAACAGGCAAAAGTGGCTGTGTACGGTATCATCATTCTTTCTTCGCTGTTTGTTGCCAACTCCTATCAAAAATACGCACTCTCAGAAGGCGGCGATCTGGATAGTGTGACAAGAGAATATCTTACAAGTGAGGAATACAGAGGGCAAGAATCAGCTGAGCTCATCAGACGTTTACAAAAGGAAGACAATGATCCGCTCATGAGAATCGACTGGATGAACGGTGTCCGCAATAATACGCCAATCATTTACGGATTTAATGGCTTCAGCGCCTATTCCAGCATTTTAAATAAAAATCTGCTGGCCTTCTATTGGAATGATTTAAGCATCGATATGGGCAGGGAAAGCGTCAGCCGTTATGCGTCATTGGGAGACAGGACGAATTTATACAGCCTGCTTTATGGCAAATATTATATGACGGAAAAAACAAACGCAGCCAGCGTCCCGTACGGCTTCAAAAAGCATTTAGAAACAGAGCATTATGCGGTTTATGAGAATGAGAACATGCTTCCATTCGTCAAAACAGCGGATGCCATATACAGTGAAAGTGAGCTGGACCAATTGCCCGCTCTTGCGAAAGAACAGGCGATGCTGAAAGGAATCATATTAAAAGATCCATCTGGAAAAACCGAGCAGACACCAAAACCGGCCAATTTGATCACCAAGTCGGACATCACCGCAAAACAAGCTCATTATCAAAACGGACTGCTCACCGTAACTGGAGAAAACGGAGGAGAGCTGATCATCACTCCGAAACAGCCATCATCCGCTCCGGGAGACTACTATGTCGGCTTTTATTTGAAAAGCAAAGCAAAAGACAAAGGATTTACATTAAAGGTAAATGATTATGTCACAACAAGGAAATCGAACAAATCGATCTATAAAACCGGTGTAAATGATATTACGGTCAGAGTGCCTAAATCAGGCCATATCTCAATCCATCTTCCGAAAGGAACCTATGAGCTGAGAAATATAGCGCTCTATGAAGAGAATTATGAAACGCTGAAAAACGCTGTATTGCAACATAAAACAGAGAAAGCAGAGAAACTGAATTGGAACAAAAATCAATTGACCTTTGCATATCATCTGTCAAAAGACCAGTACATCATGCTTCCGATCCCATATGAAAAAGGCTGGGAGCTGAAGATCAACGGACACACACAGAAGATCGAAAAAGCGGATTATGCTTTTATAGGCTTCAAGGCGCAAAAGGGAGACAATCACATTGAGCTGACTTACTATCCGCCATACTTCAACATATCGGCGATCATATCTCTCGTCAGTCTGCTGCTTGCTGTTTTATATATAAGACGTAAAAAGCTCGGCTCTATATAGAGCCGAGCTTTAATTTTTTCTGAAGTTTTTCTTCGCTGAATATCCATCCCGTATAGGACGAACGAATCGTAAGATCATGGCCGATATGAACAATTGCCACAAAAGGATAATGGCCTTTGCTCCGATAACGCAGGTCGATAAATCTCACCTCATAATGATCTTTAAACGTATCCACTTCCCACCGGTAAACCGGAGAAAAGGACAGAAACGCCGCGATGTTATCATCCTGCTTTGCCGCATGCATTACATCGGTTTCAGGAACAGGCACTCGATTAAATGTATCCAGAATCACGACGTGCCCTTCCATGCTTCTTCCTACATAGAAAGCATGTGCTGTCGTCACTGCGATTCGCCATTGCCTGAATTTCATCGTTGGAGAAATAATAATGCTTTCGATCTCATCATGAATCATCTCATGAAGCTTTCGTTTAATTCTCAGCTGCATGATCAGGCGCACCAAATAATAGCCTGCCAATATGATATATAAGCTGAGAAACGTGATGCCGGGACTGCCGCCTGCATACCAAATCGCAATAGCTGCCAGATGGCTGATAAAAATAAACGGATCAAACGTATTAATCAGCCCAAGCGCAACCCATTTTTTCGAAAACGGACGAATGGCTTGTGTCCCATAGGCGTTGAATATATCGACGAAGACATGCAGAACAACGGCCAGCAGCGTCCACAGCCACAGGTGCAGAAAATTGGCCTGAGGATAAAATAAATACAGAATCGCCGGGATGATGACAGACCAAAACAAAACGGCGGGAATTGAATGGGTAAATCCTCTGTGATTCCTTATATAAACAGCATTGTTTTTAAGCTTTAACACAGTATCAATATCCGGAGCCTGAGAGCCCGCAAGCGTTGCGATCATAACAGCGTGAGCCATTGCCGGATCTGATGCGACAACAGGATCAAGCGTCGCAATACCGCCCAGTGCGATGCCCATAACGACATGTGTGCCCGTATCCATAGGTGACCTCCTTGCAGGATGATCCTGCACATTCACTTTGTAAGAAACTCCCCATTTTCATATACCCAATTTTTAAACTGATTCAATCGTTCTCATATGTTTCCGCTTTTTCTTTACTATTATTTAATGTAACATATTATCGTACTGTGCCCTTAGTGTACAACAAAAAACAGTCTAAAGAAAAGCGGGGCGCGAAAGACTGGGGAGAAACACATATGAACGTACTTGAAGACAAATTAAAACAAAAAGACATACAGCAATTTCGCGATGATTTAATCACATGGTTTGAAAGAGAGCAACGCGTTCTTCCGTGGAGAGAGGACCAAGATCCGTATAAAGTGTGGGTATCTGAAGTCATGCTGCAGCAAACGAGAGTAGAGACTGTGATTCCTTACTTTCTGCGATTTGTGGAACAATTCCCGACAGTGGAAGCGCTCGCTGATGCAGATGAAGAAAAGGTGCTGAAAGCATGGGAAGGACTCGGCTATTATTCCCGAGTCAGAAACCTGCAAAGCGCAGTAAAAGAAGTAAAACAGGAATACGGCGGCATTGTCCCTCCAAACGAGAAAGAATTTGGCGGGTTAAAAGGCGTCGGCCCTTATACAAAGGGAGCGGTGCTCAGTATAGCCTACAATAAACCCATTCCCGCGGTTGACGGAAATGTGATGCGTGTCATGTCCAGAATTCTTTCTATTTGGGATGATATTGCCAAACCAAAAACAAGAACGATCTTTGAAGACGCTATACGAGCTTTTATTTCTAAAGAAAAACCTTCAGAATTTAATCAGGGCTTGATGGAGCTTGGAGCCTTGATCTGTACGCCAAAATCACCTTCATGCCTGCTATGCCCGGTTCAGCAGCATTGCTCAGCATTTGAAGAAGGCACTGAACGGGAGCTTCCGGTCAAAAGCAAAAAGAAAAAGCCCGGGATCAAAACAATGGCTGCAATCGTACTGACCGATGAAGACGGACAAGTGTATATCCACAAACGGCCGTCTAAAGGTTTGCTCGCCAACCTATGGGAATTCCCTAATCTTGAAACCCAAAAAGGGATCAAAACTGAGCGTGAACAGCTCATTGCATTTCTAGAAAACGAATATGGGATACAAGCTGATATCAGTGATCTGCAAGGTGTAGTCGAGCACGTTTTCACCCACCTGGTATGGAATATTTCTGTGTTTTTCGGTAAAGTAAAACAAGTGTCGGATACTGCCGAGCTGAAAAAAGTAACGAAAGAAGAGCTCGAACAATTTGCGTTCCCGGTGTCACATCAAAAAATCTGGAAGATGGCAGTGGAAGCAGCCTCATACTCGGCTGCTCCGTAAACCATTCTTAATCGTAAGAGACGCGCGTGCCGTGGCTGTAGTCCGCTTCATTGCGCTTCATTCCGCCGCGCGCTTCAATTTCTTGCGTTAATTCCCGGTATTTTGATTGGCCTTCTTCGTTCAAGTAAGGCATAATTTGCTGAAAGGCATGATGAAAATAAGCGAGTTCACTGTTCTTCCAATCTTTTTTGGAAACCATGCTCAATTCGCTCATATCACGTCCGACATACATAACAGAAGACCCCCTTTAAAGTTCTTGCCATTATTGTTTGTGGAAATAAAAGAACTATACGCTACAAGGAGATGAGGAAAAATGGAACAAAATAAATGTGCACTCGTAACAGGAAGCAGCCGCGGTGTCGGAAAAGCGGCCGCGATCAGACTTGCTGAGAATGGCTATAACATCGTCATTAACTATGCCCGCAGCAAAAAAGCAGCACTAGAAACAGCAGAAGAAATCGAAAAGCTTGGTGTTAAAGTGCTTGTCGTAAAAGCAAACGTAGGACAGCCTGCAAAAATCAAAGAAATGTTTCAGCAAATTGATGAAACGTTCGGCAGACTTGATGTTTTTGTCAATAATGCCGCTTCAGGCGTTCTGAGACCTGTCATGGAACTAGAAGAAACACACTGGGACTGGACGATGAACATTAATGCGAAAGCATTGCTTTTCTGCGCTCAGGAAGCTGCCAAGCTAATGGAGAAGAACGGAGGCGGGCATATTGTCAGCATCAGTTCATTAGGCTCTATCCGCTATCTTGAAAACTACACTACGGTTGGTGTATCAAAAGCAGCGTTAGAGGCTCTAACACGTTATCTTGCGGTTGAGCTTTCACCAAAACAAATTATCGTCAATGCTGTTTCAGGCGGAGCGATCGACACAGATGCGCTGAAACACTTCCCGAATAGAGAAGATTTGCTTGAGGATGCGCGCCAAAACACACCGGCGGGCCGCATGGTCGAAATTAAAGACATGGTTGATACCGTTGAGTTTCTAGTGTCTTCCAAGGCTGACATGATCCGCGGACAGACTATTATCGTTGACGGCGGACGCTCACTGCTCGTTTAAAAATTTTTAAAAAAGAGGAATAGCTATACGATCACCTGCACATTCTAATGACCGTGGAGGTGATAACAATGGCTAACTCAAATAATTTCAGCAAAACAAACGCTCAACAAGTTAGAAAACAAAACCAACAATCAGCTGCTGGTCAAGGTCAATTCGGCACTGAATTTGCTAGCGAAACAAACGCTCAGCAAGTTAGAAAACAAAACCAGCAATCAGCTGGCCAACAAGGTCAATTCGGCACTGAATTCGCTAGTGAAACTGACACACAGCAGGTAAGACAACAAAACCAATCTGCTGAACAAAACAAACAACAAAACAGCTAATCACTGAAACAGAAAAAAGCACTTCATCTTCGGGTGGAAGTGCTTTTTTCTGTTTGAAAAACGACAAAACTTGTGGAAGGTCTACAGAATGAGTCAAAGGGTTTGCTTTATGGAGATCGAAATGATTAAAGGAGGAAACGTTTATACTTTCACCAGGCTGAAGGAGGAACCGATGACGGAATTTGAAAAGCTGGTAAGTGAACAGATGAAAACGATGGATAAGCTTCTCGATCTCCAATCAGAGCTCGACCGCTGCAAACAAATTGAAGCGGAACTCCGACATTTAGAAAGGGATGCAAGGCTGCGGGGGATTCAGGCTGAAATTGCGGTAAAACGGAAACACCTTGCCGATATACAAGATATGTTTCAAAAGCAGACAGAGCAGGTCATTCGTTCTTATCGCAGCTCAGAAAAGCCGTCTTCCTTTGTGTAGTGCAGGAATGTGCCATTCCCCGGCCGGAATGGCTCTTTTATTTTCATTTTTCAAATTGTAACGTTATAATAGGTAAAAGACGTTGTCGGTAAGCAAATTTGGACATACTAACTGTAGGGCTTTATAGAAAGTAGGGGAGAAATATGGGCTATCCCAAGGAAGGAGAAACCATTCAAATTCACAGCTATAAGCACAACGGGCTGATTCATAGAATTTGGAATGAGACAACAATCTTAAAAAGTACAGAAATGTGTGTCATCGGGGCCAATGACCGGACGATGGTAACCGAATCAGACGGCCGGACATGGATAACCAGAGAGCCCGCAATCTGTTATTTTCATGCAAGACAATGGTTTAATGTCATCGGGATGCTGAGGGAAGACGGGGTTCATTATTATTGCAACATCAGTTCTCCGTTTGCCTATGATGGCGAAGCAATTAAATATATCGATTATGACTTAGACGTTAAGGTTTTCCCTGACATGACCTACAATATTCTTGATGAAGACGAATATGATGATCACCGGAAAGCCATGAATTATCCAAAAGAAATCGACAGTATATTAAGAGACTACTTAAACACGCTGCTCCATTGGATTCACCAGCGTCAGGGACCGTTTGCGCCCGAGTTTGTTGATATGTGGTATGAACGGTATTTGCGCTATACAAAATAATGGTTACGTAAAAACCTGTTGCGGGGTACAACAGGTTTTTCACATGGGCTCACACACATCATGATCAAGAGAGAGGGGGAATCAACGTGGGGGTTATGAAACGCTACATGCAATTCGTCAAACCTTATAAGAAGCAAATTTTCGTTACAGTGTTAATCGGGATCGTAAAATTCTCCATTCCGCTTGCTCTCCCATTGCTTCTGAAGTACGTAGTTGACGACATTATTCAAGGAGGCGGCACGGCTAGTGACAAAACAACGTCATTGTTCACGATTATGGCGATCATGTTCGCCTTATTTTTAATTTTGCGCCCGCCTGTTGAATATTATCGGCAATATTTTGCCCAGTGGACGGCCAGCAAGGTGCTTTATGACATAAGAGCCAAGCTGTTTGACCATATACAGAAACTCAGCCTTCGTTTTTACGCGAATACAAGAACAGGGGAAGTCATTTCCCGAGTGATTAATGATGTAGAACAAACAAAGGATTTTGTCATCACAGGCCTGATGAATATTTGGCTAGATATGCTGACGATTTTGATCGTGATCTCTATCATGCTGACGCTGGACATAAAATTAACACTGATCTCTATCGTTTTATTCCCATTATACGGCATATCAGTGAAGTATTTTTACGGCCGTTTACGAAAGCTCACAAGGGAGCGCTCACAGGCGCTAGCTCAAGTACAGGGGCATTTGCACGAGCGCATTCAAGGCATGCCGGTCATCAGGAGCTTTGCAATAGAAGACCATGAACAGGCTCAATTTAATGAGAAAAATGGTCATTTCTTAGATAAGGCCATCAGCCACACGAATTGGAATGCCAAAACCTTTGCGGTCGTTAATACCATTACAGATTTGGCGCCGCTCATCGTCATTGCGTGCGCCGGCTATTTTGTCATTAATGGACCGCTGACAGTCGGAACAATGGTCGCGTTTGTCGGATATATTGACAGAATGTACAACCCAGTTAGAAGACTGATCAATTCCTCTACAACCTTGACACAGTCAATCGCATCAATGGACAGGGTGTTTGAATTTATCGACGAGCCCTATGAACTCACTGATAAACCAAATGCGATAAAGGCCGATCAGATTCGCGGAGGAGTGGAGTTTCAAAACGTTTCGTTTCAATATGAAAAGGAAAAAGAAAACATTCTCCATGATGTCTCTTTAAAAGTAAATAGAGGGGAAACTGTAGCTCTCGTCGGCATGAGCGGAGGAGGAAAATCAACGCTCGTCAGCCTGATCCCGAGATTTTATGATGTTTCAAGCGGCAGACTGCTGATTGATGGGAAGGATATACGCGATTATGAAGCGCGAAGCCTTCGTAACCAGGTTGGCATGGTGCTGCAGGATACCTTTCTATTTAGTGAAACGATTCGGGAGAATATCGCAATCGGCAAACCTGATGCCACTCTTGAAGAAATTATTGAAGCCGCCAAAGCTGCAAATGCCCATGAATTTATCATGGGTTTTCCAGAAGGATATGAGACCCGGGTGGGAGAACGAGGCGTTAAGCTTTCAGGCGGACAAAAGCAGCGGATCTCAATTGCGCGGGTATTCCTGAAAAATCCGCCGCTCCTCATTTTAGATGAAGCGACATCGGCTCTGGATTTGGAAAGTGAGCATTACATTCAAGAAGCGATGGACAAACTGGCGAAGGATAGAACAACTTTTGTTGTCGCACACCGGTTATCGACGATCACACATGCGGATAAGATTGTCGTCATGGAAAACGGCACAATCATTGAAACCGGAACCCATGATGAACTCATGGACTATGACAGCCAGTACAAGCACTTATTTACCATTCAAAATTTGAACTAAAACATCAATCTTATATCCTTTTAACGAAGGATATAAGATTTTTTTGTATAAAAAAACCCGGCTGTTTAACCGGGTTACTCTTCTGTTTCTATTTCGCAGTCTTTCGGATGATACGTTTGAAAACTTGTGATGAGTGTTTCTAAATGTTCGAGCTGCTCGCGGTACTCTACGGCGCTTGCCATAATATTGAGCATGTTGTAATCAATAAGCTCCTCATCCGTATTTTGCTGATTTTTTAAAAAGGACTTTGTTAAAAGCTGCTTATATCGAATGCCTTCTTCATCCGCGTCATCATGCGGCTTGATTTTGCCGACAAACCTCATTAAAATCAGTTCATGCCAGTAAAGCAGGTAATCAAGCTCTTCAGTCAGTGTTTCCTGAAACTCTTCCGGCATATGATAGATCTCGTTTTCCAGACGATGCAGCTTCTTCAATGTATCAAGCGCCCGGTTTGCAGTAATAATGGCCTGTCTGAACAGGACAAGCTTTCTTGATTTCACATAAGTCGTTTTCTTAAAGTAACTTCTTTCTTCTTTATATAGAAGATATGTCTGATCAAGCTTGATCATTTTTTCTTTCAGTTTTTCAATATCCTCTTTCAAAATCGAATGCTCTGTCGACTGCCGCATGGACAATCTGATCCACTTCATAATTTCTTCGGTGTTTTCGACGGTATTATGAATCAGCTTTGTTTCGTACTTAGGAGGCAAAAACACAAGGTTGACGATAAAGGAAGAAAGCACCCCTAAGATGACTGTGCTTGTTCTGATCAGCGCGAACATTAAAAAGTCGTCACCGGCAGATTCTAATATCGCAATGACTGTTACAAGAGCAATTGAAATTGTATGTTCAATTTTAAGTTTCAGCATGATTGTAATGACAATAACTGCTGTTAACCCGATCATAATCGGGCTGGGTCCGAAAATAAGGCCGAACACTGTGGCAATCACAGCTCCGATGATATTTGCCTGAACCTGGTCAATAATAATGAGAAAAGAGCGGTAAATCGACGGCTGAATCGCAAATATCGCTGCAATTCCAGCGAAAATCGGCGCGGGAAGCCCGATCCACGAAGCCAAATAAAGGGCAAGTGTAATCGCAATCCCGGTTTTGAAAATGCGGGCACCAAGTTTCATTGGTTTGTGCGTGCATTCCTTTCTATAGTAAATTGTGTGACATAGCAAATGGGCTAATCCTTAAAATTCCCGGTTAGTTTATTTGCTAAACAATTAAGTAATATACAGGGATCGATACAAATATTCAAGCTATTTTTCTAGAAAAAGACCAAAATCTTACACGTTATATGAATCCATAAAAAAACAGGAGCTCAATGCTCCTGTCCAAGGTGTCAAATTCTAGTTTTTAAGATGTTTAAAAGCATCCTCGACCGCCTCAAGCGTGTCTTTAATATCCTGCTCTGTATGTGCTGTCGTGATAAACCAGGCTTCATACTTAGAAGGTGCTAAATTAACTCCGCGTTCCAGCATCAGTTTGAAAAACTTAGCGAATGTTTCACCGTCACTCCGTTCAGCCTGCTCATAATTTTCGACTTTCTCATCAGAGAAATAAACCGTGAGTGCGCCTTTTAACCGGTTGACTGAAATTGTGATGCCATGTGTTTTTGCGTGCTGCAAAATGCCTTCTTCCAGCATTGCGCCAAGGTGATCAAGCTTTTCATACACGCCTTCCTCTTTGAGCACTTCCAGACAAGCGATGCCTGATAGGATGGAAGCGGGGTTCCCTGCCATTGTTCCTGCCTGATAAGCAGGCCCTAGCGGAGCTACCTGCTCCATGATTTCTTTTTTGCCGCCATAGGCGCCAATCGGAAGTCCGCCGCCGATAATTTTTCCGAGCGCTGTTAAATCCGGTTTCACCTGTAAGAGATCCTGCGCGCCGCCATACATAAAGCGGAAAGCCGTAATGACTTCATCGTAAATAACGAGAGCGCCTGCATTGTGCGTCAATTCATTTACTTTTTCTAAGAAACCTTCTTTTGGCTCAACGATACCGAAGTTGCCGACAATCGGTTCAACGAGAACTGCCGCGATTTCACTGCCCCATTTATCAAGAGCCTCTTTATAGCTTTCGATATCATTAAATGGAACAGTGATCACTTCGTTTGCAATGCTTTTTGGTACACCGGCTGAGTCCGGAGTGCCGAGAGTGGACGGGCCGGAGCCTGCAGCGACAAGCACAAGGTCCGAATGCCCGTGATAGCAGCCTGCAAATTTAATGATTTTTGTCCGGCCTGTATATGCGCGGGCCACGCGAATGGTCGTCATAACGGCTTCTGTTCCCGAATTGACGAATCTTACTTTGTCCATAGCGGGAATAGCTTCTTTGAGCATCTTTGCAAATGTAACCTCATGTTTCGTCGGTGTTCCATACAATACACCGTTCTCTGCCGCTTTTTTAATCGCTTCTGTAATATGCGGGTGGGCATGTCCTGTAATAATCGGACCATACGCCGCTAAATAATCGATGTATTTGTTGCCGTCCACATCCCAAAAATAAGCGCCGCTTGCTTTCTCCATTGCAACGGGAGAACCGCCGCCGACTGCTTTATATGATCTAGACGGACTGTTTACACCGCCGACAATGTGCTCTAATGCCTCATTGTGAAGTTCAATTGATTTTGTATGCAAGAATAAAAACCTCCTATATCTCCATGCGTCCTTTCTATTGTAGCATGCTTCCGAACAAGAACAATGGCTTTGGGCTTCAGATGCAGCTGAGATGGTTGTAATCTGGACAAGAATTGGATACGCTTAATAAAAAAACATCCGGAGGTAACGTAATGACTATAGAAATCGGACAAAAAGCACCTGATCTTGAGTTAAAAGGCGATCATGGGGAAACAGTAAAATTATCGGATTATAAAGGAAAGTATATCGTGCTTTATTTTTATCCAAAGGACATGACACCGGGGTGTACAACGGAAGCCTGTGATTTTCGGGACAATCACGAAAGCTTCAGTGAACTGGATGCCGTCATTATCGGTGTCAGCCCGGACAGCCAGGAAAAACACGGAAAATTTAAAGAGAAGCATGATCTTCCATTTCTGCTTCTTGTTGATGATGAGCATAAGCTGGCGGAAGCGTTTGATGTGTGGAAGCTGAAGAAAAACTTCGGAAAAGAATATATGGGAATCGAGCGCTCCACTTTTTTAATTGATAAAGAAGGCCGTCTCGTTAAAGAATGGAGAAAGGTAAAAGTGAAAGACCATGTAGCCGAAGCGCTTCAAACCCTCAAGGATATGTCGGAAAAGTAAATTCGTCTATCAGCCTCAAATGATATGCCTTACTTTTACCCTGATATCAATTGACAAATTATCGTAGAAAGAGTTACACTAATTATAAACATTACAATGTAAGAATTTTTTTTAGAAGAGAGGTGCATGACGGATGGCTGCACATGAACTAAAAGAAGCCTTAGAAACGTTGAAGGAAACCGGAGTTCGCATTACTCCTCAACGTCATGCGATTCTGGAATATCTCGTTAACTCTATGGCTCATCCAACAGCGGACGATATATATAAAGCTCTGGAAGGGAAATTTCCTAACATGAGCGTAGCGACGGTATATAACAATTTGCGTGTGTTCCGAGAATCGGGTTTGGTAAAAGAGCTCACATACGGTGATGCTTCCAGCAGATTCGATTTTGTCACATCCGATCACTATCACGCGATTTGCGAAAACTGCGGGAAAATTGTGGACTTCCATTACCCGGGCCTTGACGAAGTTGAGCAGCTTGCTGCCCACGTCACTGGTTTCAAGGTAAGCCACCACCGTTTAGAAATTTACGGCGTCTGCCAAGAGTGTTCGAAAAAAGAAAATCATTAAAAATAAGCTGACCGCACGAAACGGTCAGCTTATTTTATTTCGACATTTTCTTTTTATTATAAGACTCATCAAATTCTTTTCCTTCTAATCCCTTATCTAAAGTCAGTGGCTCTCGGCAATGCATGCACATATCGACTCTTCCTAAAACCTTTGTCTCTTTATCACAGCCTGGACAAATGACGCGAACCGCTTTAGTCGAAAGCATCCCAATCCAAAAGTAAACAACCGTGCTGAGACCGATCGATAAAAGCCCAAGTATCATAAACAAACTAGAAAGCAAAACTGACTCTTTGAAAAAGATCCCGATGTACATAATGATAAACCCAACGAAAACCAAACTTAACGCGAATGTTCTGATTTTATTAATTTTGCTGGAGTATTTCGCCATGTCCATCCCCCTCTGATTTAACTATAGCACAAACCCGATGGGATTTTCTTCATGTTTTCGGTTGAACTGGAATTTACTTATGGAGACTTGCTGTGAAATTGTTTATAATAGTTCAATGTGTTTAGAAAAAAGGAATTTCGTTTTAACCATAGAATTGAATCAAATAGAGAATAAAAAAATTTGAACAATTGCATTGGAGGAATAGTGATGGAAAATCTTCTCCGCCCAATTTACCAAGAAAGAGCAAGTCACCCCAATACATTAGCTGTCATTATGATTGAGAGAAGAAACAAAACATCTTCCTTAACAGATAACTTTGACGCAGCTTTGCTGGTGATTGTAAAGGATGCTGATGAGCCAGTTTTTATAAAGCACTATGAATTCGATCATCAAACAGCTTCTTTGCATGTGGTAACAGATTCTCAGATTCAAGAATGGATTTTGCTCGGAACAAATAGAAGAATCATAGATTGGATTGTAAATGGCAGAATCTTGTTTGACCGTAATGAATACGTTGCTGAACTGATTGACAGGCTGAATACATTTCCGTTTGCCGAACGTAAATTGAAGATCGGACTTGAATACGGCAAATTAATCAGAAGGTATGTTGAAGGAAAAGCTTTTTTTGAAGCCAATCAATTTTTAGATGCCTACAACGCCGTTGTTCATGCGTTGCATCATTTAGCACGTATTGAAGTAATCGACAGAGGATTTCATCCCGAAACCACGGTGTGGAGCCAAGTGCGCCAGATGGAGCCCCAAGTGTACAAATTATATTCCGAGCTGATTGAAAGTCACGAGAGCTTGGAAAAAAGACTAGAATTATTATTCTTAGCAAATGATTTTCTTATCCATTCTAAAGCAGAGATCGGTTCGGCGCATCTTTTCGAAGTAATGAAAGAAAAAGACATTTGGCAATTCGGTGAGCTTCTTCAACATCATGACCTAAAGCACTTTACACAGGATCTTGGCGTTATGCTTGATTACTTGACAGAAAAGGGACTTATCAACGTCAGCCAAATAGAAACGAAAGGACAGGCTGTCTATCATCGAGGATATTCTTTTAAAAAAGGTGTTGACTCTGTTTCTTGACCGTGTTATATTATTAAACGTCGCTGATGCGCTTCTGAGAAAATAAGCTCACAGCGGCGGGGAAATAAATCAAAAAAACATTTGACAAAAGAAAGTCAAAATGTTATATTGATAAAGTCGCTTCAACAAGAAGTGAAAATGATCTTTGAAAACTAAACAAGACAAAACGTACCTGTTAATTCATTTTTATAAATCGCACAGTGATGTGCGTAGTCAGTCAAACTAGGGCCTGTACGACGCAGGCCACACAGGTGTCGCCGCAGGATGCGGTGAACTTAACCTGTGATCCATTTATCGGAGAGTTTGATCCTGGCTCAGGACGAACGCTGGCGGCGTGCCTAATACATGCAAGTCGAGCGGACAGATGGGAGCTTGCTCCCTGATGTTAGCGGCGGACGGGTGAGTAACACGTGGGTAACCTGCCTGTAAGACTGGGATAACTCCGGGAAACCGGGGCTAATACCGGATGCTTGTTTGAACCGCATGGTTCAAACATAAAAGGTGGCTTCGGCTACCACTTACAGATGGACCCGCGGCGCATTAGCTAGTTGGTGAGGTAATGGCTCACCAAGGCAACGATGCGTAGCCGACCTGAGAGGGTGATCGGCCACACTGGGACTGAGACACGGCCCAGACTCCTACGGGAGGCAGCAGTAGGGAATCTTCCGCAATGGACGAAAGTCTGACGGAGCAACGCCGCGTGAGTGATGAAGGTTTTCGGATCGTAAAGCTCTGTTGTTAGGGAAGAACAAGTACCGTTCGAATAGGGCGGTACCTTGACGGTACCTAACCAGAAAGCCACGGCTAACTACGTGCCAGCAGCCGCGGTAATACGTAGGTGGCAAGCGTTGTCCGGAATTATTGGGCGTAAAGGGCTCGCAGGCGGTTTCTTAAGTCTGATGTGAAAGCCCCCGGCTCAACCGGGGAGGGTCATTGGAAACTGGGGAACTTGAGTGCAGAAGAGGAGAGTGGAATTCCACGTGTAGCGGTGAAATGCGTAGAGATGTGGAGGAACACCAGTGGCGAAGGCGACTCTCTGGTCTGTAACTGACGCTGAGGAGCGAAAGCGTGGGGAGCGAACAGGATTAGATACCCTGGTAGTCCACGCCGTAAACGATGAGTGCTAAGTGTTAGGGGGTTTCCGCCCCTTAGTGCTGCAGCTAACGCATTAAGCACTCCGCCTGGGGAGTACGGTCGCAAGACTGAAACTCAAAGGAATTGACGGGGGCCCGCACAAGCGGTGGAGCATGTGGTTTAATTCGAAGCAACGCGAAGAACCTTACCAGGTCTTGACATCCTCTGACAATCCTAGAGATAGGACGTCCCCTTCGGGGGCAGAGTGACAGGTGGTGCATGGTTGTCGTCAGCTCGTGTCGTGAGATGTTGGGTTAAGTCCCGCAACGAGCGCAACCCTTGATCTTAGTTGCCAGCATTCAGTTGGGCACTCTAAGGTGACTGCCGGTGACAAACCGGAGGAAGGTGGGGATGACGTCAAATCATCATGCCCCTTATGACCTGGGCTACACACGTGCTACAATGGACAGAACAAAGGGCAGCGAAACCGCGAGGTTAAGCCAATCCCACAAATCTGTTCTCAGTTCGGATCGCAGTCTGCAACTCGACTGCGTGAAGCTGGAATCGCTAGTAATCGCGGATCAGCATGCCGCGGTGAATACGTTCCCGGGCCTTGTACACACCGCCCGTCACACCACGAGAGTTTGTAACACCCGAAGTCGGTGAGGTAACCTTTTAGGAGCCAGCCGCCGAAGGTGGGACAGATGATTGGGGTGAAGTCGTAACAAGGTAGCCGTATCGGAAGGTGCGGCTGGATCACCTCCTTTCTAAGGATATTATACGGAATATAAGACCTTGGGTCTTATAAACAGAACGTTCCCTGTCTTGTTTAGTTTTGAAGGATCATTCCTTCGAAACGTGTTCTTTGAAAACTAGATAACAGTAGACATCACATTCAATTAGTAATACAAGATATCACATAGTGATTCTTTTTAACGGTTAAGTTAGAAAGGGCGCACGGTGGATGCCTTGGCACTAGGAGCCGATGAAGGACGGGACGAACACCGATATGCTTCGGGGAGCTGTAAGCAAGCTTTGATCCGGAGATTTCCGAATGGGGAAACCCACCACTCGTAATGGAGTGGTATCCATATCTGAATTCATAGGATATGAGAAGGCAGACCCGGGGAACTGAAACATCTAAGTACCCGGAGGAAGAGAAAGCAAATGCGATTCCCTGAGTAGCGGCGAGCGAAACGGGATTAGCCCAAACCAAGAGGCTTGCCTCTTGGGGTTGTAGGACACTCTGTACGGAGTTACAAAAGAACGAGGTAGATGAAGAGGTCTGGAAAGGCCCGCCATAGGAGGTAACAGCCCTGTAGTCAAAACTTCGTTCTCTCCTGAGTGGATCCTGAGTACGGCGGAACACGTGAAATTCCGTCGGAATCCGGGAGGACCATCTCCCAAGGCTAAATACTCCCTAGTGACCGATAGTGAACCAGTACCGTGAGGGAAAGGTGAAAAGCACCCCGGAAGGGGAGTGAAAGAGATCCTGAAACCGTGTGCCTACAAGTAGTCAGAGCCCGTTAACGGGTGATGGCGTGCCTTTTGTAGAATGAACCGGCGAGTTACGATCCCGTGCAAGGTTAAGCAGAAGATGCGGAGCCGCAGCGAAAGCGAGTCTGAATAGGGCGCATGAGTACGTGGTCGTAGACCCGAAACCAGGTGATCTACCCATGTCCAGGGTGAAGTTCAGGTAACACTGAATGGAGGCCCGAACCCACGCACGTTGAAAAGTGCGGGGATGAGGTGTGGGTAGGGGTGAAATGCCAATCGAACCTGGAGATAGCTGGTTCTCTCCGAAATAGCTTTAGGGCTAGCCTCAAGGTAAGAGTCTTGGAGGTAGAGCACTGATTGGACTAGGGGCCCCTACCGGGTTACCGAATTCAGTCAAACTCCGAATGCCAATGACTTATCCTTGGGAGTCAGACTGCGAGTGATAAGATCCGTAGTCGAAAGGGAAACAGCCCAGACCGCCAGCTAAGGTCCCAAAGTATACGTTAAGTGGAAAAGGATGTGGAGTTGCTTAGACAACCAGGATGTTGGCTTAGAAGCAGCCACCATTTAAAGAGTGCGTAATAGCTCACTGGTCGAGTGACTCTGCGCCGAAAATGTACCGGGGCTAAACGTATCACCGAAGCTGCGGACTGTTCTTCGAACAGTGGTAGGAGAGCGTTCTAAGGGCTGTGAAGCCAGACCGGAAGGACTGGTGGAGCGCTTAGAAGTGAGAATGCCGGTATGAGTAGCGAAAGAGGGGTGAGAATCCCCTCCACCGAATGCCTAAGGTTTCCTGAGGAAGGCTCGTCCGCTCAGGGTTAGTCGGGACCTAAGCCGAGGCCGAAAGGCGTAGGCGATGGACAACAGGTTGATATTCCTGTACCACCTCCTCACCATTTGAGCAATGGGGGGACGCAGGAGGATAGGGTAAGCGCGGTATTGGATATCCGCGTCCAAGCAGTTAGGCTGGGAAATAGGCAAATCCGTTTCCCATAAGGCTGAGCTGTGATGGCGAGCGAAATATAGTAGCGAAGTTCCTGATTCCACACTGCCAAGAAAAGCCTCTAGCGAGGTGAGAGGTGCCCGTACCGCAAACCGACACAGGTAGGCGAGGAGAGAATCCTAAGGTGATCGAGAGAACTCTCGTTAAGGAACTCGGCAAAATGACCCCGTAACTTCGGGAGAAGGGGTGCTCTGTTAGGGTGCAAGCCCGAGAGAGCCGCAGTGAATAGGCCCAGGCGACTGTTTAGCAAAAACACAGGTCTCTGCGAAGCCGTAAGGCGAAGTATAGGGGCTGACGCCTGCCCGGTGCTGGAAGGTTAAGAGGAGCGCTTAGCGTAAGCGAAGGTGCGAATTGAAGCCCCAGTAAACGGCGGCCGTAACTATAACGGTCCTAAGGTAGCGAAATTCCTTGTCGGGTAAGTTCCGACCCGCACGAAAGGCGCAACGATCTGGGCACTGTCTCAACGAGAGACTCGGTGAAATTATAGTACCTGTGAAGATGCAGGTTACCCGCGACAGGACGGAAAGACCCCGTGGAGCTTTACTGCAGCCTGATATTGAATGTTGGTACAGCTTGTACAGGATAGGTAGGAGCCTTGGAAACCGGAGCGCCAGCTTCGGTGGAGGCATCGGTGGGATACTACCCTGGCTGTATTGACCTTCTAACCCGCCGCCCTTATCGGGCGGGGAGACAGTGTCAGGTGGGCAGTTTGACTGGGGCGGTCGCCTCCTAAAAGGTAACGGAGGCGCCCAAAGGTTCCCTCAGAATGGTTGGAAATCATTCGCAGAGTGTAAAGGCACAAGGGAGCTTGACTGCGAGACCTACAAGTCGAGCAGGGACGAAAGTCGGGCTTAGTGATCCGGTGGTTCCGCATGGAAGGGCCATCGCTCAACGGATAAAAGCTACCCCGGGGATAACAGGCTTATCTCCCCCAAGAGTCCACATCGACGGGGAGGTTTGGCACCTCGATGTCGGCTCATCGCATCCTGGGGCTGTAGTCGGTCCCAAGGGTTGGGCTGTTCGCCCATTAAAGCGGTACGCGAGCTGGGTTCAGAACGTCGTGAGACAGTTCGGTCCCTATCCGTCGCGGGCGCAGGAAATTTGAGAGGAGCTGTCCTTAGTACGAGAGGACCGGGATGGACGCACCGCTGGTGTACCAGTTGTTCTGCCAAGGGCATCGCTGGGTAGCTATGTGCGGACGGGATAAGTGCTGAAAGCATCTAAGCATGAAGCCCCCCTCAAGATGAGATTTCCCATTCCGCAAGGAAGTAAGATCCCTGAAAGATGATCAGGTTGATAGGTCTGAGGTGGAAGTGTGGCGACACATGGAGCTGACAGATACTAATCGATCGAGGACTTAACCACATTTTGAATGATGTTACACCTGTTATCTAGTTTTGAGAGAATAAGTTTTTTCAAAAAAACACTTGATTTTCTCAAGAATACATAGTATAATGTTAAATGTCACTGAAATTGTCTGGTGATGACGGCGAAGAGGTCACACCCGTTCCCATACCGAACACGGAAGTTAAGCTCTTCAGCGCCGATGGTAGTCGGGGGTTTCCCCCTGTGAGAGTAGGACATCGCCAGGCAGACTTCATTCCGCAGTAGCTCAGTGGTAGAGCTATCGGCTGTTAACCGATCGGTCGTAGGTTCGAATCCTACCTGCGGAGCCATTATTGGAGAGCTGTCCGAGTGGTCGAAGGAGCACGATTGGAAATCGTGTAGGCGGTCAACTCCGTCTCAAGGGTTCGAATCCCTTGCTCTCCGCCACTGATACTTATACATAATTACAATTGAAAGTCTGGGCCCGTTGGTCAAGCGGTTAAGACACCGCCCTTTCACGGCGGTAACACGGGTTCGAATCCCGTACGGGTCATTATATGATGGAGGATTAGCTCAGCTGGGAGAGCATCTGCCTTACAAGCAGAGGGTCGGCGGTTCGAGCCCGTCATCCTCCACCATTATTATCGCGGGGTGGAGCAGTTCGGTAGCTCGTCGGGCTCATAACCCGAAGGTCGCAGGTTCAAATCCTGCCCCCGCAACCAAATTTAAAAATGGTCCGGTAGTTCAGTTGGTTAGAATGCCTGCCTGTCACGCAGGAGGTCGCGGGTTCGAGTCCCGTCCGGACCGCCATTTAATACTTAGGCTCGGTAGCTCAGTTGGTAGAGCAACGGACTGAAAATCCGTGTGTCGGCGGTTCGATTCCGTCCCGAGCCACCACCTATGCCGGTGTAGCTCAATTGGTAGAGCAACTGACTTGTAATCAGTAGGTTGGGGGTTCAAGTCCTCTTGCCGGCACTGTTTTTCAAAATTTAATGTGGAGGGGTAGCGAAGTGGCTAAACGCGGCGGACTGTAAATCCGCTCCCTCAGGGTTCGGCAGTTCGAATCTGCCCCCCTCCACCATTTATAGGGGCATAGTTTAACGGTAGAACAGAGGTCTCCAAAACCTCCGGTGTGGGTTCGATTCCTACTGCCCCTGCCAAATTTATGACATCTTGAGATTATGGCGGTTGTGGCGAAGTGGTTAACGCACCAGATTGTGGCTCTGGCACTCGTGGGTTCGATTCCCATCAATCGCCCCATATTATCATTGGGCTATAGCCAAGCGGTAAGGCAACGGACTTTGACTCCGTCATGCGTTGGTTCGAATCCAGCTAGCCCAGTTTCACTTTTCATATCAACTGCATATGATGTATTAAGTCCCTTAAAATGCGGAAGTAGTTCAGTGGTAGAACACCACCTTGCCAAGGTGGGGGTCGCGGGTTCGAATCCCGTCTTCCGCTCCAATTACGGCGGCATAGCCAAGTGGTAAGGCAGAGGTCTGCAAAACCTTTATCCCCGGTTCGAATCCGGGTGTCGCCTTTCTTTTGCCGGGGTGGTGGAATTGGCAGACACACAGGACTTAAAATCCTGCGGTAGGTGACTACCGTGCCGGTTCAAGTCCGGCCCTCGGCACCAATTTTACTTACATGGTAAGTTGAATTGGTGTTTGTGTTTTATCATTATAACTAATCTATAAATGATCTACTTATGTAGATCATTTTTTTATTGCTTTGATTTCTCATAACTGGCTAAGTTATGAGAAATCGATGATAGAGATTCTCTTAACACTTTCTATTTTATATTCCCAAAAAAACTTTTTTGAAATACGTTGACACATTATGAGTTCCATGATATATTTATATTCGTCGGTTACATACGACGTAAAAAACTTGCCGGTGTGGCGGAATTGGCAGACGCGCACGACTCAAAATCGTGTTCCTTCTGGAGTGTCGGTTCGACCCCGACCACCGGTATACTGAAGAACCTGTTTCTTATTTAGAAACGGGTTTTTATTTTATCGAAGAAAAGGAGCCTTAGCTCCTTTTTTTACTTACTCAGCGTATTGGTCTATGATCTCTTCTAGTACCTCTTCTAGCTCTTCTGCATCTTCAAGCTCTGATTGGCTGAAACGGATACGAACAAGCTGTTCTCCGTCATAATACATCTCTTCCAGCCATCCTCGCAGTCCTCTTGCCCTGCGGTCGACTTCGAAAATGATTTCCAAACCGTCTTCGTCTAAAAGGAAAATGAGCTCTAATTCATCAAGCATCTGACGATAATATCCGGAAGTCGGGACGAACTCGAATTCTTGAACGAACGGAAGGCGACGCTGGAAGTAGGGTGCTTGTTCGCAGTCTGCTTCGTTAAGACGGAAGCCCAGGTTTTCGATAGCTCCCAGGACATTTTCAATCCAAGGGTGCGCTTCAACGAAAATGCGGTCATGATCAGATTTGTCGATACCGCCTTGAATGTCAAGGTCTGTCACCACGGCAACCTCTACTTTTCCTACAGTGATCGGCGTATCTAGAGGCAGAGTGAATGCGAACGGAAATTGATGCTCTTCTCCAGGCTGAATGGCAAATGAACCAGTGACCCGGAAAGAATGAATTGTAGCGTATTTCCGGTGCTCTTCGTCGTCTTTTACAATGACGTACTTGGTGTTAAGCTGTAAGTCAATATAGCGGATGTCCTGAGCGATTTTTCCGCCTTTGACGTGTACAGTTCCCCGGACTTCTTCTCCCGGAAAATATGCATCTTTCTCTAAAATTGTATCGACTTTTGCAGCTCCGATTCCGGCACTTGCCGCAAGTTTCTTAAAAAATGACATGTTTGATCTTCCCCTTTTTCTTTTTCTCAACAGGTATACGCAAGAAGGAGGAAAAAAGATTCATTTGATTCATACTTTTTTCCTATTATTCATCTAAGCCTAAGGGCAGACTAAGAATAATATTGAAAACAAAGGAGTAGGTGGAAGTGAATAAAGAAAATTTGGTTGCAGATGAATTACACAGAATGTTTTTGGCTGGTGAGCTCCAAATCACAGTAGAGGAGGATATAAACCATATTTCCGAAAGGCTGAGAAACGGCGATCTCAGTTTAGACCGATTAAGCGGTGAAGACGCGTTTATAAAAGAAACGGTAAACGAGGCTTTAAGAAGAGTGGAGCAATAAAAAAGAGACGGGATCTCATCTTTGAGATCCCGTCTCTTTTTGTGGTCTTTGCTGCAAGATAAAAGCGAATCGATTTGAAATTGCTCACCCAAGCCACCCTTTTTCCAACAGAAGATCTGACAGTTCATCATGGAGATGGACAGTGGTATCTAATTGATCATGCAATGCTCTTCTGATGTGGGGATTTTCGGCTTCTGTTATTGCGACAGTGTATTTTTTCATGCTGGTTTTTATTGTTGTTAACAAATCAAAAATGTCTTCGGGATAAAGACTCAATGAGCAAGCCACCTCCTTTGGTTTTTATAGCAGCTCCTGATAAGAAAGTATTTTGCTTTGTTTCTTGCTTCTATTCAAAATGCTATAATAAACAACAAATTTTGTTGGGGAGTGTAATGATGAAACAGATTATTGCGATGGGAGGCGGGGGTTTTTCGATGGAGCCGGAAAATTTGTCCCTCGATCAATATATCCTCAATCAATCGGAACGGGAGTCACCTCGTATTTGTTTTTTGCCGACCGCGAGTGGAGATTCCCAAAACTATATTCAGCGGTTTTATCATGCGTTTCAAACAATGGATTGTGTGCCGTCTCATTTATCCTTATTTAAGCCGCCGTCAACAGATTTAACTTCTTTTGTTATGGAAAAGGACGTGATCTATGTTGGCGGGGGAAATACGCGCAATATGCTTGTGCTGTGGAAGGAATGGGGGCTGGACTTTATTCTCAGAGAGGCATGGAAGAACGGAGTGATTTTAGCTGGATTAAGTGCAGGTGCGATATGCTGGTTTGAAGAAGGCGTGACAGATTCGACCGGGCCGCTGACAAGTATGAAAAGTTTAGGTTTTTTGCAAGGGAGCTTTTGTCCTCATTATGACGGGGAAAAGGATCGGAGACCGGCATACCACCTGCTGATAGCTAACGAATTTTTGTGCAATGGCTATGCGGCGGACGATGGAGCGGCTCTCCATTTCATAAATGATCAGCTGTTTCAGACTGTGAGTTCAAGATCGGATGCAAAGGCATATCGGGTGATGAGGGATGAACATGGGATATCTGAAATCCCGTTGCCCGTCACATATTTGGATTCAATTAGCTGAATATTTTCTATATTCCTCTTTTTTTTCGATTGGTTTTATGTTAAGATGAGTCCGAAATCAATAGTTACTGGGGGTGCCCGCTTTCGGGCTGAGAGAGAAGGTAAGCTTCTTAACCCTTTGGACCTGATCTGGTTCGTACCAGCGTGGGGAAGTAGAGGAATTGTTTTTATTATTGTCGTGCTGGGCAATAATATGTTTCTTTCTGACTGTAACCGGGTTCATTTTTATGAATCCGGTTTTTTGTGCTGGTTATGGGCTTGATTTTGTCCTTTCAAACGTAGAGAGGGGAAGGATAAGTAATGCAAAACAATTCAGTGCAGCAAGCCAACATTTCTATTATGTCGAGTTTTTCGGGCAGCAAAAAGGTATACGTGGAGGGTTCTTCTTCAGACATCCAAGTGCCGATGAGGGAGATTACATTGAGTCCGACGACGGGATCGTTCGGCGAGGAGGAAAACGCACCTGTGCGTGTCTATGATACAAGCGGACCGTATACGGACCCCGAAGTTACTATTAATATTCAAGAAGGATTAAAGCCGCTCCGCCAAAAGTGGATTACAGAGCGCGGTGATGTGGAAGAATATGAAGGTCGTGCAATAAAACCAGAAGATAATGGTTATAAAAAAGCAAATCCAAACGTAAGCTACCCAGGGCTAAAGCGGAAACCGCTGAGGGCGAAGGCTGGTCATAATGTCACCCAAATGCACTATGCCAAAAAGGGAATCATTACACCTGAGATGGAGTTTATCGCTATTCGAGAGCATGTGTCTCCCGAATTTGTAAGAGACGAGGTGGCAAGCGGCCGGGCAATCATTCCTTCAAACATTAATCACCCTGAAAGTGAGCCAATGATTATCGGCCGGAATTTTCATGTGAAGATTAATGCGAATATCGGGAATTCAGCTGTTACGTCATCCATTGAAGAGGAAGTGGAAAAAATGACGTGGGCCATCCGCTGGGGAGCAGATACAATGATGGATCTCTCTACAGGAAAAGATATTCATACGACGCGTGAATGGATTATTCGCAATTGTCCTGTGCCTGTGGGAACTGTTCCGATTTATCAGGCGCTTGAAAAAGTAAACGGTGTAGCGGAGGATTTAACGTGGGAGATTTATCGTGATACGCTGATCGAGCAGGCAGAACAGGGAGTGGATTATTTTACGATTCACGCGGGTGTTTTGCTTAGGTATGTGCCGCTGACTGCCAAAAGGACAACTGGTATTGTGTCCCGCGGGGGCGCAATTATGGCACAGTGGTGTCTGGCTCACCATCAAGAAAGCTTTTTATACACTCATTTTGAAGAGATCTGTGAAATCATGAAAGCGTATGATATTGCGTTTTCTCTTGGGGATGGCCTGCGTCCCGGATCAATCGCCGATGCTAATGACGAAGCACAGTTTGCTGAATTAGAGACGCTTGGAGAGCTGACGCAAATCGCGTGGAAGCATGATGTTCAAGTGATGATTGAGGGTCCTGGACATGTTCCGATGCATAAAATCAAAGAGAACGTCGATAAACAAATGGACATTTGTAAAGAAGCGCCTTTTTATACATTAGGGCCGTTGACAACGGATATTGCCCCTGGATATGACCATATTACTTCAGCGATCGGAGCGGCGATGATCGGTTGGTATGGGACAGCAATGCTATGTTATGTAACGCCGAAGGAGCATTTAGGGCTGCCAAACCGTGATGATGTTCGTGAAGGAGTCATTACATATAAGATCGCTGCGCACGCTGCGGACCTTGCAAAAGGGCATCCCGGTGCGCAAATCCGCGATGATGCGTTATCGAAAGCCCGTTTTGAATTCCGCTGGCGGGATCAGTTTAATCTCTCTCTTGATCCGGAGAGAGCGCTTGAATATCATGATGAAACCCTGCCGGCTGAAGGAGCAAAAACCGCTCACTTCTGTTCCATGTGCGGTCCAAAGTTTTGCAGCATGAGAATTTCTCAGGATATTCGAGATTATGCGAAGAAAAACGATCTCAGTGAAGCAGAAGCCATAAATAGAGGATTAAAAGAAAAAGCAAAAGAATTTGTCGATACGGGAAGCAATTTATATCAATAAAAAAGATGAAGATGGAGAATGCTCCATCTTCATTTTTTTAGAAAAACAGAGAACGTCGAAGCGGAGGAATACTCTGTTCAAAGCGGAAAACATTTTCTGGATCATATTTCGTTTTGACACGGCGGAGTCGTTCAACATTTTCGCCGTAATATGTTCTTGGCCAGTTTCTGATTTCGATATCTGGCCAATTTACGTAGTCCCCCATCGTTTCTCTCGAAAGGGATGTTCTCAGCCTCTCAATCCAGCGGACGTTTTGTCTTTTTTCTTCAGGGGATGTCCAGTTTGTTAGGTATTCCTGGGCAATGATTGCATCACGATAATAAAATGCTGTTTGGTCTGGAGCGATCCGTCCGGCTGCTCCGCCGAGCGACTGCTGCCAGACGCTGGCGTTTTGATTCGGAGCGTGCTCCAAAAAGTGTTTAATCGTTGAAATCGCACGTTCTGATAATGGCTTTTCAATGAAAGAGCCGGAGCGTTTCATTTTTTGAGGCTGATTGCCTCCCGGGCTGTTAAAAAAGGTTACCGCTTCAATGAAGGGCATTGCGATTACCATTCCGCTTGTCGGGCTTCCTGCTTTCAATAAAGGCTTTAACAGTTTTTTTAACTCTGTTTTTGGACCGACAAATTGGCCGAGGGCCTCTATCCGGTTTACTTCTTTAGGCCAAAACTCTATTGATGAGGTAAGCCGGTCATCTGTATAGGGGGCCCAGTGCTGCCACGTGTTAAATACTTCTTTAAAATCATCCCAGCCCCATGTAATTGAAAAAATCGACACTTGAGAGATGGGCACTGCTTGAAATGTCATGGAGGTGACAATGCCGAAATTGCCGCCTCCGCCTCCCTGAGACGCCCAAAATAAGTCTGGATGGTTTGAAGAGCTGACTGTAACCAAATCAGCGCCCTCTTTTTCGTCTGCTATTATCATCTCGAGACTCACGAGGCGGTCACAAGTAAGACCGGCAGCCCTTGTTAAAAGTCCAATACCTCCTCCGAGAGTTAAACCTGTGAGCCCTACATTAGCAATGGTGCCTGCGGGAAGCGTCAGGCCGTATTGCCAGAGAGTCCGATAGACTTCTCCCAATTCAGCGCCTGCTTCAATATAGGCAAGCTTTTTATCCTGATTTACAGTTATTTTTTTCATTTCGCTTAAATCAATAACAAGACCGTTATTTAAAAGGGAGAAATTTTCATAGCTGTGCCTGCCGCCTCTAATACGGAAAGGCACATGGTTTTCACGCGCCCATTTCAGCGCATTGAGTGCATCTTGTTTGTTTTGGCAAAACACAATGATGTCAGGATACCTTTCTAAGTTCAGGTTAATATTGGTTCTTGCTTCGTTATAGTCCGGATCATCCCGTGTGACGATACGTCCGGTCAGTTTTGTATTTTCCACACTCCCACATCTCTTTCTCACGTATTCTAGTTTCTCTAGCTTATGCGTCAGGGTAAAAGAGTGTATAAGGAAAAAGCGTGGATATAATCTAATAAAGCGTCAATATCTTCAAAATATAGTTGACAGGTCGGTATTGTATGAATTAACATGGTCAGTACAAATTTTCAAAACTGTCGCGCTGATCGGAACACCGAAGGCTCTTATCGTTTAGATAAGGGCCTTTTTTGTATAAAAAAGGAGGGATTATTGATGGGGGTCAAAAAAGAAAAGGGAAGAAAACGATTCAGGAAGCGAAAAACCTACGGGAATCAGATTTTGCCGCTCGAGCTGCTGATTGAAAAAAACAAACGAGAGATTATAAACAGCGCGGAGCTCATGGAGGAAATTTATATGAAGATTGATGAGAAGCATACGCAATGCGTAACTAAATATAAAAAAACCCGCTGATTTCAGCGGGTTTTTGCATTTCGATTAAGCATCTTTTTTAATCGGCAATCCAAGGCCTTCTGCGACGCGTTTTCCGTATTCAGGGTCCGCTTTATAGAAGTGCTCGATTTGACGGAGCTTGATGTCTTCTTTTTCTACCGGCTTCATAGCGTTAACAATATTTTCAACAAGGCGGGTACGTTCATCTTCGCTCATTAAACGATATAGGTCACCGGCTTGTGTATAGTGATCGTTGTGATCGTAGCTTACGCTGTCAGCGATACCTTGTACCGGATATGCTGCTTGCTTATCCTCAGGTGACTCTTTCGGGCCGCCGAAGCTGTTAGGCTCGTAGTATACAGATCCGCCGCCATTATCGTCAAAACGCATTTGTCCATCACGCTGATAATTGTTCACTTTGTTGCGTGCACGGTTGATTGGCAGCGCTTGATGGTTTGCGCCGACACGGTAGCGGTGTGCATCATGATAAGCAAACAGTCGGCCTTGAAGCATTTTATCCGGTGAAACATCAATACCAGGCACGAGTGTTCCAGGTGAGAATGTCGCTTGTTCTACTTCTGCAAAGTAGTTTTCCGGATTTCTGTCTAGAACCATGCGTCCGACCTCGATTAACGGGTAGTCTTTTTGAGACCAAACTTTTGTGACATCAAACGGATCGAAACGGTACGTATTTGCATCTTCTAAAGGCATGATTTGCACATATAGTTTCCATGCAGGGTAATCACCGTTTTCGATTGCGTTGAAAAGGTCTTCTGTATGGTAATCAGGATTTTCACCGGCAATTTTTGCTGCCGTATTGACATCAAGGTTTTTCACGCCTTGTTCTGTTTTAAAGTGATATTTAATCCATACGCCTTCGCCTTCGGCATTTGTCCATTTGAATGTATGGCTTCCGAAGCCGTGCATGTGGCGAAGTGTCGCAGGAATTCCGCGGTCAGACATCAGGATTGTCACTTGGTGCAGCGACTCTGGTGAAAGTGACCAGAAATCCCATACAGCCGTAGGATTTTTCAGGTGTGTTTTTGGATCTCTTTTCTGTGTATGGATGAAATCAGGGAACTTAATCGCATCGCGGATAAAGAATACCGGCGTATTGTTGCCGACGATGTCGTAGTTTCCTTCTTCGGTATAAAATTTAACAGCAAATCCGCGTGGGTCGCGAACTGTGTCAGCCGAGCCAAGTTCACCGGCAACTGTTGAGAAACGGATGAACAGCGGTGTGCGTTTGCCGACTTCAGAAAGGAAAGCGGCTTTCGTATATTTTGTTACGTCGTTTGTCACTTCAAAATATCCGTGTGCGCCTGCTCCTTTAGCGTGAACAACACGTTCAGGAACACGTTCTCGGTTGAAATGGGCCAATTTTTCGAGTAAATGTACATCTTGAATTAAAGTTGGTCCACGAGAACCGGCAGTCATTGAGTTTTGGTTATCTCCAACCGGAGCGCCCCAGCTAGTTGTCAGTTTATTTGAACTCATGTTATCACCTCTTGGAATTTATAAGAACATAATATCATCTCTAAGTAAAAAGTCAATATTATTTTATAATTATTATAAAATAGTTATCTCTATTAAGCGATATCTAGTATTGAAAATGGTGAAAAACCTTGTTATATCAGCTGTTTCATAGCATTTAATAATTTTCGAAGAAATCATTTTTTCTACTCTACTTGCGAAACAAGCAGAGTAAGTGATAAACAAGGATGTCAAAAGCCATATTTTAAAAAAGAGTTGACATATCGGAATAATTTGAATTAACATGTTATTCAAACAAAAAAACAATTGGGCAGCTGATCGGACCGCCGAAGGCTCTCATCTCTACAAGAACAGAGATGGGGGCCTTTTTGTTTTTTGAAGGCGGGGTTGGCAGAAAGAGGGGATAAAAGTGGCTGTGACCATCAGCATCAAAGAAAAGTCATTTGTTCAAGAGGGCCGCAAAAACACGGTCTTAGAGAACATACAATTATCAATCGCACCAGGTGAATTTTTAACGCTTATCGGACCGAGCGGGTGCGGGAAAAGCACCTTGTTAAAGATTATTGCGGGACTTGATTCTGAATATGACGGGAGTGTTGAAATCAACGGCCGCAGCGTAACAGCTCCGGGGATTCAGCAAGGATTTATTTTTCAGGAGCACCGCCTCTTTCCTTGGCTGACAGTTGAGCAGAATATTGCCGCCGACTTGAATTTGAAGGACCCAAAAGTCAAACAGAAGGTGGATGAACTGATCGAGATTGTCAGATTGAAAGGATCGGAAAAAGCATATCCGCGCGAGCTGTCAGGCGGCATGTCACAAAGAGTTGCCATTGCCCGGGCCCTTCTGCGGGAGCCTGAGGTGCTGCTTTTAGATGAACCGTTTGGTGCACTTGATGCTTTTACAAGAAAACATCTGCAGGACGTGCTGCTGGAGATATGGAGGAGGAAAAAAACAACGATGATTCTCGTGACTCACGATATAGATGAATCTGTTTATTTAGGAAATGAGCTTGCGATCCTTAAGGCCAAACCGGGGAAAATCCATAAGCTGATGCCCATTCACTTGGCGTATCCGCGGAACCGGACGACTCCGGATTTCCAAGCGATCAGGCAGAAAGTGCTGTCGGAATTCGAGAAAACAGAAGATTTGGTGTACGCTGAAGGATCAGGGATATAGAAAGGGCGGAAGCGGAAATGAAAAAAAGGCTCATTGTATTGGCTGCCGTTATT
Organism: Bacillus sp. JS; assembly: GCF_000259365.1. Lineage (NCBI taxonomy): Bacteria > Bacillati > Bacillota > Bacilli > Caryophanales > Bacillaceae > Bacillus > Bacillus sp. JS. Next base: position 1,014,980 of record NC_017743.1, read on the forward strand.
TTTCTGCTCGCAGGCTGCGGAGCAAACGGAGCCAATGGTGATCACAAACAATTGAAGGAAATTCGTATTGGTATTCAGCAAAGTTTAAGCCCGCTTTTGATCGCGAAGGAGAAAGGCTGGTTCGAAGATGCATTTGAAAAAGAAGGCATCAAAGTGAAATGGGTGGAGTTTCAAAGCGGTCCGCCCCAATTTGAAGGCCTTGCGGCAGACAAACTTGATTTTTCTCAGGTCGGCAATTCGCCTGTGATCGCTGGACAGGCGGCAGGCATTGACTTTAAAGAAATCGGTTTGTCACAGGACGGTTTGAAAGCAAACGGCATCCTTGTCAATCAAAACAGCGGCATTCAAGACGTTAAGGGCTTAAAGGGGAAGAAAATTGCAGTCGCCAAAGGCAGCAGCGGGTTTGATTTTTTGTATAAAGCGCTTGATCAAGTCGGGTTGTCAGCTAATGATGTGACAATTATTCAGCTTCAGCCTGATGAAGCGGCTTCGGCGTTTGAAAACGGATCTGTTGATGCCTGGTCCATTTGGGAGCCGTACTTGTCATTAGAAACTATGAAACACGGAGCAAAAATCCTTGTGAACGGAGAAAGCACAGATTTATATTCACCGGGCTTTACTTTAGTAAGAACCAAGTTTTCAGAAGAGCATCCAGACGAAGTGGTCCGTTTTCTGAAGGTGTTTAATAAGGCTGTTGTATGGCAAAAGGAACATTTGGATGAAGCAGCAGAACTGTATGCAGACATTAAAGATCTCGATAAAAAGGTCGTCGAAAATGTGCTGAAGAATACTGAGCCCCTGAATGAGGTCATTAGTGACGATATTGTGAAAGCACAGCAGGAAACAGCAGATTTTCAATTTCGAACGCAGGCAATAGATAAGAAGATTGATGTGAAGGATGTTGTGGATAACACTTTTATCAAAAAAGCATTAAAGGAATATTCCTCAGGAGGTGATCAGTGATGAAAGCAGAGGCTGCGGGCTCGCTGCCCAAAACGAATGCGGAAGCAGTGCGAAAAAAGCCCGGAAGGAAGAAGTATGGCTGGACGAAGGGGCTTTTACTGCCAGCTGCCATCATTGCCATCTGGCAGATTATCGGCGCGCTGGGGCTTGTGTCCGCTACAGTGCTGCCTACGCCTGTGACGATTGTCCTGACCTTTAAGGAGCTTATTTTGTCCGGTGAGCTGTTCGGCCATCTGCAAATCAGCATTTATCGGGCGGCGCTTGGTTTTTTGCTTGGCGCGGGACTTGGATTGATAATCGGGATTTTGGCCGGATTCTCAAAACGAACGGAGCTGTATCTTGATCCGTCGTTGCAAATGCTTAGAACGGTACCTCATTTGGCCGTCACGCCGCTGTTTATTTTATGGTTCGGATTTGACGAAGTATCTAAAATTTTGCTGATTGCGCTCGGTGCCTTCTTTCCCGTCTATATCAATACGTTTAACGGTATCCGCGGAGTTGATGCGAAGCTGTTTGAAGTCGCTCGGGTCCTTGAATTTAAATGGTATCAGCAGATAACCAAAGTGATATTGCCGGCAGCCCTGCCCAATATATTGCTAGGCATTCGCTTATCGCTCGGCATTGCATGGCTCGGGCTCGTTGTAGCAGAGCTGATGGGCTCAAGCTCGGGAGTCGGCTATATGATTATGGATGCGAGACAATTTTCACAAACGAACAAAGTCTTTGCAGGGATTATCATTTTTGCAGTGGTTGGAAAGCTGACGGATTCCTTCGTCAGGCTGCTTGAACGAAAGCTGTTAAAGTGGAGAAACAGCTACGAAGGATAGAGTATCTAAGGGGGATGAATATGGAAATTCTTTGGTTTATACCGACTCATGGAGACGCGAGATATTTAGGATCTGAAATTGATGGACGGACTGCGGATCATCTTTACTTTAAACAAATCGCGCAGGCGGCAGACAGGCTGGGATATACAGGGGTTCTTCTGCCGACGGGAAGATCGTGCGAGGATCCGTGGCTTACAGCGTCGGCGCTGGCAGGAGAAACAAAGGACTTGAAGTTTTTAGTCGCGGTAAGACCTGGTTTAATGCAGCCTTCTTTAGCAGCCAGAATGACATCCACCCTAGACCGCATTTCAGACGGACGGCTGCTGATCAACGTTGTGGCAGGTGGCGATCCGTATGAGTTGGCAGGTGATGGCCTGTTTATCAGTCATGATGAGCGCTATGAAGCAACAGACGAATTTTTAACCGTTTGGCGAAAACTTTTGCAGGGAGAAACGGTTTCCTATGAAGGAAAGCATATAAAAGTGGAAAACAGCAATCTGCTTTTCCCGCCGCAGCAAGCGCCGCATCCGCCTATCTATTTCGGTGGATCGTCGCAGGCAGGGATTGAAGCTGCCGCAAAGCATACAGACGTGTACTTGACATGGGGGGAGTCGCCTGAACAAGTAAAAGAAAAGATTGAGAGAGTCAAAAAGCAGGCGGAAAAAGAAGGGAGATCTGTCCGGTTTGGCATTAGGCTGCATGTCATTGCCCGTGAAACTGAACAAGAGGCGTGGGAAGCGGCTGAGCGCTTGATCAGCCACTTGGATGATGACACCATTGCCAAAGCGCAGGCTGCTTTAAGCCGTTACGACTCTTCAGGCCAGCAGCGGATGGCCGTTCTTCATCAAGGCGATCGGACGAAGCTTGAAATCAGCCCGAATCTGTGGGCGGGGATCGGTCTGGTCAGAGGAGGGGCAGGAACAGCCCTTGTCGGTGATCCGCAGACTATTGCCGACCGGATAGCGGAGTATCAGGCACTCGGCATAGAATCATTTATATTCTCCGGCTATCCGCATCTAGAAGAAGCGTATTATTTTGCAGAGCTTGTATTTCCACTTTTGCCGTTTGAAAACGATCGGACGAGAAAGCTTCAGAACAAAAGGGGAGAAGCAGTAGGAAACACTTATTTTGTCAAAGAGAAAAATGCATGAGTTTAATTAAAATACAGCCCCCGAATATGGTATGATTTTCAAAAAGGGGGCTGTTTTTCTGAAAACATTGAGAAGCGCAGCAGTCATTTGCCTGATAGCTATGCTGTCAGCATGCGGACATTCAAAACAGATGGAAATCAAAGCAGCGGACATACCAGATTTTGAAAAAAACAGAATGGATGTTGCAGCTTCACAGGCATTCACTGCTGAAGCCGTCAATATCGGTGAAGGTATTTCTTCAGCTGACATGTACATCGAACATTATCAAAAGGGAAAGCTTGTTGAGACGGTTGGTCCAGTTCGTGCAGATTATTCAGAGGAAAAAACCGATACCATACAATTCGTTTATTTTGTGAATGAAGAGGGGGAAGGAAAGGATAAACACACCACCATTCATTTTGGCATTGTGGATAAACAGGGAAATATAGCAGCTGATTCATCGGTGAAACGTGACGATAGCGCAACACAGGAAATGACTCAGAATATTTCATCGCCGGAACCGATTTCTTTCGAGAAGCCTGTTTTGATCGGCAGCAGTATTAGAGGGACTGACGAGACAATGCATACCTCTGAACATAAAAAAGAGCTCATTAAGCATCAAGATGCGTTACTGTATTATGTGAAATTGCATCATTAGAAACGGGCGGCTTCAGGCCGTCTGTTTTACAAAGCGGTATGCTTGCTTTTTTAAAGGGAGCATGATACATTTTAAATCGTAATAATTTCGATTTGATGAGGAGGCTATGTGACTTGGCTAAAAAATCAAAAGTGGCAAAAGAGTTAAAACGACAACAGCTTGTTGAACAATACGCTGATATCAGACGCCAGTTGAAGGAAAAAGGAGATTACGAGGCACTCAGCAAGCTGCCAAAAGATTCAGCGCCGGGAAGGCTCCACAATCGCTGCATGGTAACGGGGCGCCCGAGAGGATATATGAGAAAGTTTAAAATGTCCAGAATCGCTTTTAGGGAGCTGGCCCATAAAGGCCAGATTCCCGGTGTGAAAAAAGCAAGCTGGTAAGAAAAAACTCCGGCCGATTACAGTGCGCCGGAGTTTTTTTCGTTTTTCTTGAAAGAGATGACGTAGGAAAGGTGCTGGATGATCATGATGACAAACACAATAATAATAGGGAAAAACGGTATGCGCGATTGAAAAAGCGGATAAAAAATGAGAAGCACCGCAGCGGCAGGCAGCGAGAAGTAGACAGCGATATATGAAGCGCGGCATGCTTTTGCCGTCATCATCTGCTCTCTTTCATCCTGCTCTTCAAATTCATCAGGCAGAAGAAGCTGCTTTCTGGCAGGGCGGCTTTTTTTCTGTAAGTACAAATAAACCGCAGTCGCCGCAATAAACAGAACAAAGGGGGTGAGGTTTATTTCAAACACCGTCCCGCCGCTCTTTGTGCGGAAAAAAGATGCTATGCCTTCCGAGGCTTCAAAGTATGAAATCAGCGTCCAGCATGCAAGGCCAAATAACACCAGTTGAAAAGCTGCTTTTGTTTTCATGCTCATCTTAGTTTTCCTCCTCTAACCAAAAGACATCCTCCATTTTCATGGAGAAGGCTTTGCAGATTTTCAATGCTAACAGCAGTGAGGGAACATAATCGCCTTTTTCAATGGCTGCCACAGTCTGTCTTGTGACGCCGACCGTTTCTCCGAGTTTTTCCTGAGAATAGCCGAAGCGTGCCCTCAGCTCTTTTACTTTATTTTTCATCATGACGTCTGTCCCCTTCACTTTCTTGTTTCATTATATTGTATAGTATACTTAACATTATGTAAATGTTACTTAACAAATTTACAAAAAGATAACTTTTTTTCGACAAAATTTTTATATTCCCTTGACGAAAAATAAATAAACCTGTAATATAAGAACAGTCAAAGCGGTACTGTTACTGACATTCACAAATGCGGGTGTAGTTTAGTGGTAAAACCTCAGCCTTCCAAGCTGATGTCGTGAGTTCGATTCTCATCACCCGCTCCATACATACGTTATTAACGCAGTGTTTCGTTTCTCAGATAAACGAAGTATTGCGTTTTTTTATGTAAAAAAGAACACGTTATTCGTGTTCTTTTACGTAAGCCAATGTACTGTATGGGTGCCGCCGTGAATTTGTTCAAACATTTTCGTTAATGATGATAAGAGTTTAACAGCGCTGCTTTTCTCAATGGATGGCGGGAAAAAAATGATTTGTAGCATATTTTTGGTCTCGTTTGAAACGGGATGTTGATTGAAGCTGTTTTTAAAATCGCCAAAAATGCCGTTTTCATCAGAGAAAAGCAGGATGTTTTCTTTTTCTCCCAATGAGATCCGGACAGACTCATGAAGCTTTCCGGCATCATAAATCATAATGGGCAGAGAATATTTTAATGCGAAAAAATCGATTGTGTCATGGGCCGAGTCCTTACTTTCCATGAATTGTTCTTTTGATATCGGGTTCAGCATGTCCTCCATTGGGGTTGTTTCTCCCTCAAATGAAGGGTTAAGCTGTTTAAAGAGTTCCCGCCATTCCTTGACGAAGGGTTCATCGGGTATACCGCCGTCTGCATAGTCGAAAAACAGGGACTCCTGGAATAGACGGAGTCTGCCTTTCAGCATTTGCGGTGAGGAGCCGACTTCGATATTCTCATAAATGACAGCTGCTGCATGTAAGCCAGCCGCACGTTCAGTAATAACAGAATCAAGTTTGATATTCACTAGCATTCACTCCAGTTACGTGATATCAACCTATTATAAACGCTGTATCGTTTTATCACAAAGAAAGGAGGCTGTGCAAAACATGAACGTTTATCAGCTCAAAGAAGAATTAATTGAATACGCGAAAAGCATTGGCGTGGACAAGATTGGTTTTACGACCGCTGATACTTTTGACAGTTTAAAAGACCGTTTGATTCTTCAAGAATCACTCGGCTATCTCTCCGGCTTTGAAGAGCCGGATATTGAGAAAAGGGTGACGCCGAAGCTTCTGTTGCCGAAAGCGAAATCAATAGTGGCGATTGCTCTCGCATATCCTTCCAGAATGAAGGATGCGCCAAGAAGCACGAGATCTGAGCGCAGGGGCATTTTTTGCAGAGCCTCCTGGGGCAAAGACTATCATGATGTGCTGAGGGAAAAGCTCGATCTGCTGGAGGAATTTCTAAAAAGCAAGCATGAGGATATCAGAACGAAGTCAATGGTTGATACAGGTGAATTGTCTGATCGCGCCGTTGCGGAACGTGCCGGCATCGGATTCAGTGCGAAAAACTGTATGATCACAACGCCAGAGTATGGCTCTTATGTGTATTTGGCGGAAATGATCACAAATATTCCTTTTGAGCCTGATGTGCCGATTGAAGATATGTGCGGGTCCTGCACGAAATGTTTGGACGCCTGTCCGACGGGGGCATTGGTTAATCCGGGGCAGCTTAATGCGCAGCGCTGCATCTCTTTTCTGACCCAGACAAAAGGATTTTTGCCTGATGAATTCCGGACAAAGATCGGAAACCGCCTGTATGGGTGCGATACGTGCCAAACGGTATGTCCTCTCAATAAAGGGAAGGACTTTCATCTTCATCCGGAAATGGAGCCTGATCCTGAGATTGCCAAACCGTTATTGAAGCCGCTCTTGACCATCAGCAATCGGGAATTTAAGGAGAAATTCGGACATGTCTCAGGTTCTTGGCGCGGGAAAAAACCGATTCAGCGAAACGCCATTCTCGCCCTTGCGCATTTTAAGGATACTTCCGCACTGCCCGAGTTGACGGATCTGATGCACAAGGACCCGCGCCCTGTCATCAGGGGGACAGCCGCATGGGCAATCGGTAAAATCGGAGACACCGTATACGCGGAAGAGCTTGAAAAAGCGCTGGAAAAAGAGAAGGATGAAGAGGCAAAGCTGGAAATTGAAAAAGGAATTGAGTTGCTAAAAGCTTCAGGCATGACTAAACAAGGCCTGTCCTGACATACGTATAGAGCAGAAGGAAAAAACACTTGAGATCATCCAAGTGTTTTTTCTCTATAAAAAAGTATGGCGGGTGGGGTGAGCTTGAAGCACATTTTAGAACAATTAGTGGAGGAGCGGCTGGGCTTTCTGGTTAACGGGCATGATATGAGACAGGAGTCTCAAGTCGGAGACCTTAAAGTCATGGAGCGTAAGAAAAAGCTTCTGGAAAAACGTAAAGTTGACATCATAAAAGCGAAAGCAAAGGCCGTGATTAATCATGTGCAGGTTGAGGATGACGGAACGACCTGCCTTACGTATACCATCCATTACGAATACTTGTGTAAGGAACAGGACGACAGCTTGTATATAGAAGAGCACATAGAGGAGCGAAGGGCTTTCCTGTATGATCACATTTTGATTAGTGATCAGGAAGTTGCGAAAAAGCCGGCTGGATTTCATGAAGGGACCAGTATTATTGACTATTCTGAAGAGGAAAGAGAAGCGTTTGGCAGGGCTTTTCAATACGATCGTCTCGGCGCTGTACAATATGCCGAAAAATATTGGAACAAGCGCAATCCTGCTTATAAAAATTTCAGCGATAACTGTACCAATTTTATTTCTCAGTGTCTTCATGCGGGAGGCGCGCCGATGCGCGGCCACCCGAACAGGGGGTCAGGCTGGTGGATGAAACAAAGCTCATGGAGCTACAGCTGGACGGTGGCTCATTCGATGAAAATGTATTTGTCGAATTCAAAGGCCGGACTGCGTGCGGTGCGGGTGAAATCAGCGGAAGAACTGATGCCGGGCGATGTGATTTGCTATGACTTCGAAGGAGACGGCCGGTTTAATCATACAACGATTGTCGTGGCAAAGGACAAAGGCAATATGCCGCTTGTTAACGCCCAGACCTATGACAGCCGGATGAGGTATTGGTCATATGAGGATTCAACGGCATACACGCCGTCAATACGATATGCTTTTTTTCATATCGTTGATGATACGACAAAAGAGTAATTAATGTTATAATGATGGGCGGATAAGAAAAACAGAGGTGAACATTGTGGCATTACATGTCGTTTTATATCAACCAGAAATTCCCGCTAACACAGGGAATATTGCGCGTACTTGTGCAGCAACCAATACTACGCTCCACCTGATTCGTCCGCTCGGCTTTTCAACGGATGATAAAATGCTGAAGCGTGCCGGACTCGATTATTGGGAGTTTGTTAATGTTGTGTATCATGATTCGTTAGAGGAATTGTTTGAAGCATATGAAAAAGGCCAATTTTTCTTTATTACGAAATTTGGCCAGCAGCCTCATACATCATTTGATTACACTGATCTTGACGAGGATTATTTCTTTGTGTTCGGAAGAGAAACAAGCGGTTTGCCAAAGGATTTAATTCAAAATAATATGGACCGCTGCCTGCGTCTTCCAATGACAGAGCACGTCAGATCGTTAAACCTGTCCAACACTGCCGCGATTCTCGTTTATGAAGCGCTGCGTCAGCAAAATTACCGTGATTTAAAATAGTGAAAAACCCGCTCATCGCTGATGGGCGGTTTTTTTGTGCCTGTTGAAATACTTTGTTTCGTTTTCGGGCTTAACAACGTAACAGTGTTATGTTACAATGTACCCATCAAAGGAGCTGGACTTATGGAGGAACAATTAATCTCTAAAAAAGAATTACTTGAAAGAACATCGATTTCATACGGTCAGCTGTATCGATGGAAGCGAAAAAATTTAATACCCGAGGAATGGTTTATTCGCAAATCCACTTTCACAGGGCAGGAGACGTTTTTTCCGAGGGAGGATATTTTAAAACGTATCTCAATGATTCAAAAAATGAAGGAAAACTTGTCTCTGGACGAAATGAGGGAAATGCTGTCACCGAAGATGAAGGATGTCAGCATGACCGCTGATGAATTGCTTCGTAAAGGGTTGATCTCAAAGCCTGCACTTGAAGTCTATTCAGAAGACGGAAGTAGTCCGGTTTTTTCATCCCGCGACTTGCTGTCGCTGTATGTGCTTGAAGGACTGCTGCAGTCTGGAAATGTCAGCTTGGCAGAAGCAAAAATGGCTGCAGAGGTATTAAAGAAGCATGATACTGAAAAGATTGAAAAACAGACGGAACTGATTGTGCTGCGCAAGCTCGGTGTTACAACTTGTTTTATAGCGGCTGCGGCGGACAGCATTTTGTTTGAATCATCCGTCAAGGTTGTGGAACGGGTAGATTTATTAAAAGCTTCAGAGGAATTAAAAACAACATATATGCAGGAGGGCCAACAATGGATGTAGTGGAAAAGCTGGTGATAAACGGATCGGGAAGCTCAAAGGGAGGAACATTTCAATCAGTTGAGATTAACGGAAGCGGAACAGTGGCTGGAGACGTGGAGTGTGACACTTTTTCTTTTAATGGAACGGGAAAAGCTGACGGCAGCGTCAAAGCGAAAGCGGTAACCATCAGCGGTTCTGGAAAGATACATGGAGACGTTGAAGCTGAATCTATTCGGATTAATGGAACTGGTTTTATTCAAGGAGAGGCAACAGCTAAACAATTAAAAATCGCTGGATCATCAACATTTGGCGGGACTGTCAAGGCTGATGAGATTGACATTAGCGGAAAAACCGTCATGGAAGCGGATTGCGAAACGGAAACCTTTCAATCAGAAGGGAAATGCAAAATCAGCGGTCTTTTAAATGCAGACCAAGTGACCATTAAGCTTTGTTCCGGGGAAAGCGATGTACGGGAGATCGGCTGCCGCCATCTTCAAGTGACCTGCAGAAAAGGAATGCTGACATTACTCAGATTGATGCCGCAGCCTGTTCTAACGGCAGAGCTGATCGAAGGTGACGTGATTGAATTGACAAATACAAAGGCGAAAACCGTGCGCGGAAATAAAGTGATAATCGGTCCGGATTGCCGGATTGAAACCGTCGAATACAGCGGCGACTATACTTGTGATCCAAGCGCATTGGTAGAAACATGCACGAAGGTGTGAGGAGGATCGAAATGGAGACAACAAAACTGGGAAATTTAAAATTATATGGCGCTGGCCATGCCGCCGGAGGCGCGTATCACAATGTCGTCATCAAAGGTGAAGGTGTGGTCGGTGATGGGCTGTCTGCTGCGGGCTGCCGCATATTCGGAACAGGCTGCTTTCTCGGGACTGCAGAGACTGAGCGGCTGCGTGTGTTCGGAGAAAGTGAGTTTAAAGGCAATCTGACCGCGGGAAGAATCAATATTTTTGGCACAATGAAAGTCAGCGGCTCACTTCAATTTGATCGCTTTAATTTGAAGGGCCTGACAGAGATTTCCGGGAGTATGACTGGAGAATCGTGCGATGTGAAAGGGAAGCTTAGCGTAAAAGGTGATTGTGAAACAGAAAGGTTCCATGGAACAGGCTGTGTTGATGTATCAGGGTTATTAAATGCTGGTGACATCAAGCTAGGATTGAGCCATGATATAAGCCATGTGCGCGAAATCGGCGGAACAACAATTACTGTGAAAAGACGCACGAGCTTTTTTAACCGGAAGAAAGTGAAACTGATCGCAGACGTCATAGAAGGAGATAAGGTTTATTTGGAGAATACCGATGCGGCAGTTGTCAGGGGAAAAGAAGTGATTATCGGGCCGGGATGCAGTATCGGAACAATTGAGTACGAAAACAGATACGAATGTGATCAACATTCACAGATTAAAGAAAAAACAAAACTGTAAAATATTGTTCTGTTATACAAAAAGGGTGCTCTTTCAGGAGCACCCTTTTTTATTCTTTTCCAGGCTTGCTATCGTATCCTGCAGTAAAAATTGATACTAAAAAAGTGACAATGACCCCCATCATGATGATTGTTTTCACCGTCTCTCCCCCTCCTCAATTTTTCCGTGCTGTCCGAGTCTGGATGATTCTGTATTTTCTTTATTATGAACGGTCGCAGTCTGCCTTGTCAACGATGTATAAGTATCTTTATTTTTAAGAAACCAAAGCATGTATCACGAGTTGGCGGCATAGATTGTAACAAAGTACCTTATTTGCATAGTGTATCAAACATGATAGAGGAGGTCCTTATGGATATATTAAAGAAAATTGAACAGTACAGAGAGGAAGAGCAGCGGCTGAAATGGGAAGGAACTTTCGCCGATTATTTGGAGATTATTAAAGAAAATCCGATGGTCGCGCAATCTGCTCATTCTCGAGTTTTTAATATGATAAAAGACAGCGGGATAGAGGAGATTGACGGACGCAAGAAGTACAGTTTTTTTGACCGTGAGCTGTTTGGGCTTGAAGAATCTCTGGAGCGTCTTGTGGAAGAGTATTTTCATCCGGCTGCCAAACGTCTAGATGTCAGAAAGCGGATTCTATTGTTGATGGGACCTGTGAGCGGCGGTAAATCTACGTTGGTCACCATGCTTAAAAAAGGTCTCGAAGCATACACGCTGACAGATAATGGCGCTGTATATGCGATTAAAGGCTGCCCGATGCACGAGGACCCTCTACATTTAATCCCCCACCATTTACGTGATGACTTTTACAGAGAATACGGTATTAGAATAGAGGGAAGTCTTTCTCCTTTAAATGTCATGAGGCTGGAGGAAGAGTACGGAGGAAGAATTGAGGATGTGAAGGTGGAGCGCATCTTCTTTTCAGAAGATAAGCGTACGGGAATTGGAACATTCAGTCCATCTGACCCAAAATCTCAGGATATTGCCGATTTGACCGGGAGTATTGATTTCTCAACAATCGCCGAGTACGGTTCGGAATCAGATCCGCGCGCTTACCGGTTTGACGGAGAGCTGAATAAAGCGAACCGCGGGATGATGGAGTTTCAGGAGATGCTGAAATGTGATGAGAAATTTCTCTGGCATTTGCTTTCATTGACACAGGAAGGGAATTTTAAAGCGGGGCGGTTTGCGTTAATTTCTGCTGATGAGCTGATCGTGGCGCACACGAATGAAACGGAGTATCGCTCATTCATTTCTAATAAGAAGAATGAAGCCCTGCACTCGAGAATCATCGTGATGCCGGTTCCTTATAATTTAAAAGTGTCTGAGGAAGAGAGAATTTATGAAAAAATGATCGCAGAGAGCGATGTGTCGGATGTTCATATTGCCCCTCATACTTTGAAGGTCGCCGCGATGTTCTCAATCCTTACCCGGTTAAAAGAGCCAAAGCGGTCGGATATTGATCTGGTCAAGAAAATGAGACTGTATGATGGAGAAAGTGTGGAAGGATATAATTCCGTCGACGTTGAGGATATGAAAAAAGAATATAATGATGAAGGAATGAGCGGCATTGATCCGCGGTACGTGATCAACCGGATTTCTTCAACGATTATCAGAAAAAATATGGAGTCAATTAATTCTCTCGATGTCCTTCGTTCCTTAAAAGAAGGTCTTGATCAGCATCCATCAATTTCAAGCGAGGACAGGGAGCGGTATTTGAATTTTATTTCTGCCGCCCGCAAGGAATATGACGACATTGCGAAAAAGGAAGTCCAAAAAGCGTTTGTGTATTCGTATGAAGAATCAGCAAAAACACTTATGGACAATTACCTCGATAACGTAGAGGCTTATTGCAATAAAAATAAGCTTCGTGATCCTTTGACAGGAGAAGAAATGAACCCTGACGAAAAGCTAATGAGATCCATCGAGGAGCAGATCGGCATTTCGGAAAACGCCAAAAAAGCGTTCCGCGAAGAAATTTTAATCCGCATCTCGGCCTATGCGAGAAAAGGCAAGCGGTTTGATTACAATTCCCATGAAAGACTGCGTGAAGCAATTCAGAAAAAGCTGTTTGCTGATCTGAAGGATGTCGTTAAAATTACGACTTCAACAAAAACGCCGGATGAGCAGCAGCTGAAAAAGGTAAATGAAGTCGTGGCCCGTTTAATTGATGAGCACGGCTACAACTCGACGAGCGCCAATGAGCTGCTGAAATATGTCGGCAGCCTGCTGAACCGATAAGCAACGTGACCCGTCCGAATAGGGCGGGTTATTTTGTCCCATTTTCTAAATAGTTTGTCAATTAAATGTGCTTTTGTGCATATGATGAATATAAATCTTTTCAAAAGACTTGTTTCATAATCTGGCACAAGCCGGAATACGTATGTATCACGACCACAAATGGTTAAGGAGGGGAATTCATGTCCCAAAATGACAGCGGCCATTTTTTGATTTCTGAGGAAAACTGGTCCCTCCATCGCAAAGGCTTCGATGACCAGCAGCGTCACCAGAAAAAGGTGCAGGAAGCGATCAAAAACAATCTTCCGGACCTCGTAACTGAGGAAAGCATTATTATGTCTAATGGAAAAGATGTAGTGAAAATCCCAATCCGTTCACTTGATGAGTATAAAATCCGTTACAACTATGATAAGAATAAACATGTAGGGCAAGGAGACGGCGACAGCCAGGTTGGTGATGTTGTGGCCCGGGATGGATCAGACAAAAAACAAGGGCCAGGAAAAGGGCAGGGTGCCGGTGATCAGGCAGGCGAGGATTATTATGAAGCGGAAGTTTCATTAATGGATTTAGAAGAAGCGCTTTTTAAAGAATTAGAGCTTCCGAATCTCCAGCAAAAAGAGCGGGACAATATTATTCATACAGATATTGAGTTTAATGATATTCGTAAAACAGGGTTAACCGGTAACATTGATAAGAAAAGAACAATGATGTCAGCCTTTAAACGAAACGCAATGTCAGGAAAGCCGTCGTTCTATCCAATTTATCCGGAGGACCTGAAGTATAAGACGTGGAATGACATCACAAAGCCTGAATCAAAAGCTGTCGTTTTAGCAATGATGGATACAAGCGGCAGTATGGGGGTTTGGGAAAAATACATGGCCAGAAGCTTCTTTTTCTGGATGACCCGTTTTTTGCGGACGAAATACGAGACTGTGGAAATTGAATTTATTGCCCATCATACAGAAGCAAGAGTTGTCTCGGAGGAGGATTTTTTCTCAAAGGGAGAAAGCGGCGGAACCATTTGTTCTTCCGTATATCGGAAGTCGCTTGAGCTTATTGATGAAAAGTACAATCCCGCTCGCTATAACATTTACCCGTTTCATTTTTCTGACGGTGACAACCTGACATCTGACAACGCGCGCTGTGTGAAATTGGTTAATGATATTATGAAGAAGGCCAATCTATTCTGCTACGGCGAGGTCAATCAGTACAACAGGCATTCAACGTTAATGTCTGCATATAAAAATGTGAAAGATGATAAATTTAAGTACTATATTTTAAAACAGAAATCTGATGTTTTTCAGGCGCTGAAGAGCTTTTTCAGAAATGAAGAGTCTGGTGTAAGCCATCAATTTTCGTAATGAAAAGCCCATTTCAGGGCTTTTTTTTATTTAATAAAAGTAAGAAAACGCTTGCGGAAAAAATACGGGAGAAAAAGAAATTTTTCCTTTGACAAATCTTCTTTCATTTATTAATATTTTATCTTGTGAACTATTATTGAGGAATGAGGTGAAAAGGAGTTGACTGAATCAGAACGTGCTTTGCTCACTTTTGAACAGCTCTTCGATACGTCTCGGGCGATTTATAAAAAACAGAAGAAGATATTGGAGATTGTGCTTGAGCCTTTTGATATTACAGTCCTTCAATATTTGCTGATGTTTAAAATTCATCAAAGCGGAAGCACCCCGCTAAGCAAGCTGGCAATGTCGCTTGATCTTAAGCCTGCTTCTGTGACGCGGATGACAGATATTCTGTATAAGCGCCAATTGATGAATCGATATGACAGTCCGGATGACCGCCGTATCGTCATGATTCAGTTAACCGAAGAGGGGGAAGAACTGATAGAAAAAGCCGCTGTGCAATATGCAAAAATGGGTGCGGGCTTGTACCAAAAGCTTGATACCTCCCAGCTGCAGTATTTGCGCAAACTTGCCGGAAGCTTAACGAAGCTTGCTGAAGGCTGTTCAGAAAAAAGCGGTAATTAAAAACTTCTCACATATTTTCACCAGCTTTCCGCAAAATGATAGAGGATGAAACGAAAGGAGAAAACAAAATGAACAGAGGACGTTTAATTCTGACCAACATTATCGGTTTGATTGTTGTTCTTGCAATTATAGCTGGAGGTGCTTACTACTATTATCAAAGCACTAACTACGTAAAAACAGATGAAGCAAAAGTAGCCGGCGATATGGCTGCTATTACTGCTCCAGCAGCAGGTAAAGTATCTGACTGGGATCTGGACGAAGGAAAAACAGTGAAAAAAGGCGACACAGTTGCAAAAATCAAAGGTGAACAAACTGTTGACGTAAAATCCATTATGGATGGAACAATTGTGAAAAACGAAGTGAAAAACGGACAAACCGTACAAGCTGGTACAACAATTGCACAAACGATTGACATGGACAACCTATACATCACAGCAAATATTAAAGAAACAGATATTGCGGATATTGAAGTAGGAAATAGTGTAGACGTAGTAGTTGACGGAGACCCTGATACAACATTTGACGGTACTGTAGAAGAAATTGGATATGCGACTAACTCAACTTTTGATATGCTTCCTTCTACAAATTCAAGCGGAAACTACACAAAAGTAACACAAAAAATTCCAGTGAAAATTTCAATCAAAAACCCATCTGATAAGGTGCTTCCTGGTATGAATGCATCTGTTAAAATTTCTGAGTAAAACAGATCAGTCATCAAACCATGAAAGGAGGTTGTCTTAGATGGCTACAGGCAAAGAAAAAAATGCAAAAAGCCCTATGTCATTGCTGATTGTGCTAATGGCGGGTTTATTTTTGGCAATTCTCAACCAAACATTGCTTAACGTTGCAATGCCGCATTTAATGACTGAATTTGGCGTAAGTGCAACGACGATTCAGTGGCTGACAACAGGTTACATGCTTGTTAACGGCGTATTGATTCCGTTATCTGCCTTCCTGATTACACGGTTTGGCCAACGGAGTCTCTTTCTCGTCGCGATGTTCTGTTTTACGCTCGGTACGTTAGTCTGCGGTATCGCACCTAACTTCTCTACAATGCTGATCGGCCGTTTGATTCAGGCCGTGGGCGGAGGTATCTTGCAGCCGCTCGTTATGACAACCATTCTGTTAATTTTCCCGCCTGAAAGCAGGGGGAAAGGAATGGGGATTTTCGGGCTTGCGATGATGTTTGCTCCAGCGGTCGGCCCGACTCTTTCCGGGTGGATTATTGAGCATTATACATGGCGCATTATGTTTTACGGACTTGTGCCAATCGGCGCAATTGTTATCATTGTGGCTTTCTTCATCTTTAAAAATATGGTGGAGCCGCAAAAAATCAAACTCGATACTCTGGGAGCCATTCTCTCGATTGTCGGATTCGCCTCCTTATTATACGGAGTCAGTGAAGCCGGATCTGACGGCTGGACCGACCCGATTGTACTGTCTACAGTTATTATCGGCGTCATTGCAATTGTTGCTTTTGTTGTTCAGCAATTGCGCCATGATGATCCAATGCTTGATTTCAGAGTGTTTAAATATGACATTTTCTCACTTTCGAGTGTCATTAATATCATTATTACAGTGGCACTTTACACAGGTATGTTTCTTTTACCGATCTATCTGCAAAACCTGGTCGGCTTTACGGCACTTCAATCCGGTCTGCTTCTGCTTCCGGGTGCGATTGTCATGCTGATTATGTCACCGATCTCAGGTATTTTGTTCGATAAATTCGGACCGAGACCGCTTGCGATTATCGGGCTTCTTGTGACAGTGGTAACAACTTATCAATACACGCAATTGACAATTGATACACCATATACGCACATCATGCTGATCTATTCAATCCGTGCATTTGGTATGTCTCTCTTAATGATGCCAGTCATGACAGCCGGGATGAACCAGCTTCCTGCCCGTCTGAACAGCCACGGAACGGCGATGAGCAACACGCTTCGCCAAATCAGCGGATCAATCGGTACAAGTTTAATTACGACGATTTATACAAACCGGACGACATTCCATTATTCACAAATTGCAGATAAAACGAGCACGGCGGACCCGAACTTCCTCCATGCGTTCCAAAATGCAGTTTCGAATTTAATGGTGAATATGAATGTGTCTTATGATACAGCGAAAACGTATGTGTACTCACATATTTATAAACACGCGTCACTCGATTCCAATGTCATGGGGATAAATGATGCCTTTATGTGGGCAACCTTATTCTGTGTAGCAGGTTTGATTTTAAGTATCTTCCTGCGTGACGTCAGAAAAGATAAATTGCGTAAGAAGAAAAAAGAGGAGCTTTCATTACTTCCTGCTCCTAAAGAAGCTAAGGAATCTTAATCTGTACAGGGAGGTTTCCTGAATGAAAATTTATGTAGTGTATGATAGTGAAGGCGAACATACTAAAGTGCTTGCAGAAGCGATTGCTGACGGCGCGAGAGAAAACGACGCGGCTGAAGTGTTCATCGACCATGTAGACCAGGCGGATATCCGCAAGCTTAAAGATATGGATGCGATTATTTGGGGATGCCCAGGGCATTTCGGAACAATCAGCTCCGGTCTTAAAGCTTGGATCGACAGACTTGGTTACTTGTGGGCTGAAGGCGAACTGATCAACAAAGTCGGTGCTGTTTTCTGCACAACGGCAACAACACACGGCGGCTTGGAAATGACAATGCACAATTTAATCACGCCGATGTTCCACCAAGGAATGATCGTTGTCGGACTGCCTGGCAACGTGCCTGAAAACGCACTTTATGGCTCTTATTACGGAGCAGGCGTCACTTGTCCGGTTGATAGTGATGAGTTAATGTCTGAGGAAGGTATTCAGCTTGGACGCGCGTTGGGAAGACGTGTCAGCCAAGTCACAGGAAACCTAACAGCAGGACAGTAAGGAGAGGTTGAAATGGCCATTATTATAGCAATTATTGCTGCTGTCATTGTCATTGCGGCCCTTATTACATTTAATGTCCGCAGCGCCTCACCTGGACCTGAGAAGCAAGAAGCAACTGATAGAATCGCACCTCCAGAAGAGGAAAAAAACGAAGCGCAATACCCTGCTGAAGCAAGGGCTGCCGAGCACACGCCATCTGTTGTCGAAAATGATTCTCCAAAAGAGAAGCGTAACACAATGGGTGATGATATTTACAGGCAGGCGCTGCAAAAGTTTAAGCATTCTGACGAAGATCAGGCAGAAGAAGAGGTTACTGAGGAAAGTGACAAAATGCAGGACCGCAGCTATCGTGATGCGCTGCTCTCTATGAAAAACAAGAAAAAATAATGAAAAAGGCAAATCCGTTTACTCATGGCGGATTTGCCTTTTTTGCTGTTTCCACCAATTATGTTTTTATCAAATAAATCCATGGAATATGTTGTATTCCATCTTGATCTAGTGTACTATGTTACTCATACACCGAGGATTTTTTCCGGGAGGTAAAGACATGAATTCTTTTTTAGGTTTATTAAAGAAAGATATCAAGCTTTCAAGAATGTGGCTGCTATTATGGATATGTGGAATCATTTTCTTATTGGGAACAGGCCATATTATAGCTTCTCGCACGAAAGAACCTCTAGTCATTTTTGGTTTTTTTGTTGCAGTTGCTTTTTTTCTGCTTTTCTTATCTCCTGTTTTTGTTTTTTATCACCTTCGCAAGGAAGGGAAATCACAGCTTTGGCTGTACAATCCAAATGGCGGCTTCTGGCTGTTTTCTTCTAAATTGGCAGCATCTTTGCTCTATCAATTTGTGATTCAGTTGGCATTAACAGCCTATGGGCTATGGATGTATCATATGCTCTCTGTAAAAAATCTGCTGGAGCATCAAGTTGATATAACGAGTACAGTGGCTTTGCTGAATATGTATGGGCTTATTTCTTCGTTAGATATGTCAGTAACAGTCATCGTGTTTTGGACTGTTTTTCACGCTCTCAGGAATTGGCGCGGAATGCGATGGGCTGCGATGGTTCTGTTGGTCGCAGTGTGGTTATTCTTCGATGAATACATCATAAGCCCTTTGGTTGAATCTCAAAAGCATTTCTGGCCGGTAACAGTCTATTGCAATTTTGATTTCCACTTCCATAACGTTTGGAAATTGGAATTAAAACCTATCCATCTGTCTGTGCTAGGGTTTCCTATTACCTTAGTCATCACGTTCTTGCTGCTCATCATGGCTTCAAAACTGCTTGATCGTAAAGTAGAGGTGTAAATATGGATAATCAATTTCAATCCTCGAAACCGATTTATCTGCAGATCGCTGATCAGATCTTTTATAGGCTGGTCAGGAAGGAGCTGCTCCCAGGAGACAAGCTTCCTTCAGTAAGAGAAATGGCGATTCAAACTAAGGTAAATCCCAATACAATTCAAAGAACTTACAGTGAAATGGAAAGGCTGGGTATTGTGGAGACAAGAAGAGGTCAAGGGACGTTTATTGCGGAAAAAGCTGAAATCGTAGACGAGTTGAAAGAAAGGCTGACACGAGAAGTCCTGGAAGGCTTTGTCAAGCAAATGAAAGAGCTGGGGCTCACGAAAGAGGAAATGGTAGAGGGGATTAAAACATTCACAGAGGGAGGTTAAAATGGAAATCAAGCTAGAACACGTATCAAAAAAATACGGCCGCCATACGGCCGTCGATGATGTCTCATTTACCCTATCATCTGGACGGATTTATGGTCTGATCGGACCGAACGGCAGCGGCAAGTCAACGACCCTGAAAATGATGGCTGGCCTTTTGTTTCCGACTTCAGGGTTTGTAAAAGTAGATGGAAAACAAGCTACGAGAGATATGGTGCGTCAAACGGCTTATCTTACTGAGCTTGATATGTTTTATCCGGATTTCACTGTCAAAGATATGGTGAATTTTTATCAGTCGCAGTTTCCTGATTTTCAAACAGAACAAGCTTATAGGCTATTGAAAGAGATGCAGCTGGATCCGGAAAAAAAGATCAAAAAGCTATCAAAAGGAAATCGGGGCAGGCTGAAAATCGTTCTTGCTTTAGCGAGACAGGCAGACGTCATCTTGCTTGATGAACCTTTTTCGGGGCTTGATCCGATGATGAGGGACTCCATCGTAAACAGCCTTGTGTCGTACATTGATTTTGAGCAGCAGATTGTCGTGATCGCGACACATGAAATTGATGAAATTGAGACGTTGTTAGACGAAGTCATCATACTCGCAAATGGAGAAAAAGTGGCGCAGCGCGAAGTAGAAGATATTCGTGAACAGGAAGGCATGTCTGTTTTGCAATGGTTTAAATCAAAAATGGAAGTTTGCTAGAAAGAGGAGGAATATGATGAAAACAGTGTTGGAATTGAGAAATGTGACAAAAAACATCAGAGGCCGAACGATCATTGATGATCTCAGTTTTACGATTCGTGAAGGTGAAGTATTCGGTTTTTTGGGACCAAACGGAGCTGGGAAAACGACAACCATCCGGATGATGGTAGGCTTAATGAAGCTGTCGAAAGGTGATGTCCTCATTTGCGGTCAATCCATTACGAAAGAATATGCCAAGGCGATTAAGCATATTGGAGCGATCGTAGAGAATCCAGAGCTGTATAAATTTTTAAGCGGATATAAAAATCTCCAGCAATACGCAAGGATGGTCAAGGGTGTTACGAAGGAAAAAATTGATGAAGTTGTTGAGCTGGTTGGTTTAACAGACAGAATCCACGACAAGGTGAAAACATATTCTCTAGGAATGAGACAGCGTCTTGGCTTGGCACAATGCCTTCTGCATGATCCGAAAGTGCTGATCTTGGATGAACCGACAAATGGACTTGATCCGGCGGGAATCAGGGAAATCAGAGATCATTTAAAGAAGCTGACCCGAGAAAGAGGAATGGCTGTCATCGTTTCAAGCCACCTGCTGTCAGAGATGGAACTGATGTGTGATCGCATTGCGATTCTGCAAAAAGGAAAGCTGATCGATATTCAAAATGTAAAAGATGAAAACATTGATGAGAACGATACATATTTCTTCCAGGTTGAGCAGCCGAACGAAGCAGCTTCCGTGCTAAAACAGTACGATTTAGTGAGTAAGACAAATGGTGTAGAACTCAAACTGGCTAAAGACGAAGTCCCTGCGGTTATTGAATTGCTGGTGATGCAGCAAATCCGCATTTACGAGGTCAAGATTATAACAAAATCATTAGAGGACCGTTTCTTAGAAATGACAGGTGAAACAAAAGAGGAGGTTCAGCATGCTTAATTTGATTTATAATGAGTGGATCAAAATTTTCAGCCGTGCCGGAACATGGGTGATGATCGGAATTCTGGGGCTAACAATGGTTGGATTTGCATTTTTGGCGAATCATTTTTCTGCCGGTGAAGCAAATTCTCATTGGAAACAAGAACTTCAAGCACAAAACGCCGAATTAAAGAAAGAAATCAAAGACGATCCTTCACTGAAAGATGGATATAAAGAAATAATCACACTCAACAACTATCGCATTGAACATAACATCCCAAATGACACGGGCTATACTGTATGGTCTTATGTAACGGATTCAGCAGGTTTTACCATCCTTACCGGACTGTTTACCATTATTATCGCAGCCGGAATTGTCGCGAACGAATTTAATTGGGGAACGATTAAGCTGTTAATGATCCGCCCGCTCAGCCGTTTTCAAATTTTGATGTCAAAATATATTACAGTTCTCCTGTTTGGGTTCCTATTGCTGTTGATTTTATTTATCGGTTCTACTTTATTAGGGTTGATTTTCTTCGGGACGGGTGGTGAAACCGCCGCGAATATTCATTTAATCTATAAGGATGGCCATGTCATTGAGCAAAACATGATGAGTCATTTGGCCACAACGTATCTTTCTGAATCCGTCTCGGCCTTAATGGTGGCGACGATGGCGTTTATGCTGTCTGCAGTATTCAGAAACAGCTCTCTTGCAGTAGGGTTTTCCATCTTTTTATTGGTTGCCGGTACGACAGCCACTGCATTTATTGCAGCGAAATTTGACTGGGCAAAGTATATATTGTTTGCTAATGTCGATTTAACTCAGTATGTGGATGGGACACCGTTAATAGAAGGGATGACTATGACGTTTTCTATCGTCATGCTTGCGATCTACTTTATCATTTTCCTGCTGCTTGCTTTTGGAATCTTCATGAAACGGGATATTGCAAACTAATGAAAAAGCTGTTTTGCTTATGCAAAACAGCTTTTTTGTCAAAATAAAAACTGCAGGTGCGAACCTGCAGTTTTTCATATCAATTTATGCTTACGCTTCTTTAGTAACGTTAGCAGCTTGTGGTCCACGGTTTCCTTCAACGATTTCAAAAGAAACAGCTTGGCCTTCTTCTAAAGTTTTGAAGCCTTCGCCTTGAATAGCAGAGAAATGAACGAATACATCGTCTTGACCTTCTACTTCGATGAATCCGAAACCTTTTTCAGAGTTGAACCATTTTACTTTACCTTCTAACATGAAATTTCCTCCTAAAGCGATCATAACGCTTAAATTCACTATTCTTGCTCTTAACAAACTTTCAAGACGAAAACTCTTACAAAACTTTCTTCTTAAAGATAGTTCGAACAAAAATAATTACCTTTACTCTACCAGTAATCTTCAGAAAAAACAACTGCTTATTGAAACTTTTTTGGGAAAATACCATATTTATTTTTCAATTTGATATTTATTTACGGAAATTCATCTGCTTTCTCGATATGTGATCATACGTTGGCCTTCGTATGCCTTCATTTTGGGAAGATAATGTCATAGGAATTGACAACCTGATTGGATATGAGTAAGGTAAAAGTTAATCAATATTACAAATGACAACGTTTATCAACTAAGAGAGCGTATGATTTTTTTGTCTGATATTGCTTGCATGCTCTAATACATAGATAGGAGTATGGTCACAATGAAAAAGTGGCTTATATGCAGTTTCGTCCTTGTTCTTTTCGTTTCATTTACTGCATGTTCACCGTCTGCAGAACATGAATCGATAAAAATCGGGATTGCTGAGTCTGACGGGGCAATATGGAACTATATTGCTCAAAAGGCTGAAGAGGCAGGGCTGGATATTCAGCTGATCCCTTTTTCTGATTATGCGGAGTCTGATATCGCACTTGCTAACAAAGAAATTGATGCCAACGCCTTTCAAACCATTTCATATTTTCAATCGTTCACTCAAAAACACAAACTTAAGCTTGCACCGCTCGGTACGACATACATAACGCCTATGGGCATTTATTCAAAACAATATGACAGAATCCAAGATATACCGCGGGGAGCTGTTGTTTCTGTTCCCGATAAAGCGTTCGATTTTGGCAGGGCGCTTACTGTGCTTCAGGAGGCGGGATTGCTAACGTTGAAAAACGGATTTAACGGTACAGGTTCAGTTGATATGATTAAAGATAATCCGAGACACCTGAAATTGAAAGCTGTCCGGCAACAGGATGCAGTGAGCGGTGGGGATGTGTTTGTCATGAAACCATCTGAAGCAAAAAAAGCGGGCCTGAACCCGAAAAAGCATACCATAAAGAGCGGCAGTCTCATGTCGGGGGAAGAGATGAATTTGATTGTTGTCAGAGCGGAGGATCAAGATCGGGAAGCGCTGCAAACCATTCTTGAGCTTTATCAAGCTGATGATACAGCGGCATTTATAGAAAAAGAATATCAGGGAGATCTTGTCCCGGCTTTTCTGCCTTTGAAACGTCTTTCAGATTGGAAGAATGAATTCGAACATTGAATTCATTCTTTTTTTTCTGAAAAACACACTTTGTTCCGTCCCGTCTCTTTCGCTTTGTAAAGCATTTGATCGGCAAGAATGGGCAAGGATCTTGGCCGTTCCGTATTATTGGGGTAATGAGCGGCCCCCAGTGATATCGTAACTGAAAGCTTTTCGCCGTTTTTTAATATAATCGGTTCATGACTGACAGCGCTCCTGATCCGTTCTGCGATTTGGGCTGCTTTATCTAGAGAACAGTTCGGCAGAAGCACGGCAAATTCTTCACCACCGATCCTAGCGGCTGGATCACTATTTCGGATGCTCTGCTTCAGACGTAAGCCCAGCTCTTTGAGCACCTGATCTCCTTCATGATGGCCATATTGGTCGTTGATGGTTTTAAAATGATCGATATCCATATAAATCAGTGCAAATTGAAAATGCGGGGTATCGGCCGCCTGTCGATACAGAGCTTTTGTGATTTCTTCAAACTTTCTTCGGTTATACACGCCTGTTAAAAAGTCAAAGTGCGCTTGAAACTTATATTGTTTATAAAGAAGATGTGCATTTGTTTCATGATCAATAATATATAAACTGAGCATACCGCCCGCTATTGAGATGATCCAAAAATATAAATGAAGTTCATATGAATGTAAGTCTATAAGAAAATAAAAGGCAAAGGAGATCAAGCTATTTGTGATTATTATAAGATAGAAAGCATGTTTTAGTTGAACTTTTTTTCTTCTAGAAACAATGAGTGACGGGATGGCAGCGATACAAATGATAATAACCGAGTAAAGTGCAGATGTGTTCATTGTGATCAGCATGCGGCCAGCAGCGATCATAGCCAGGGCCGTTGCCGTTGAAACCCAGCCTCCATAAAGAGCGGCAATCATAATAGGGATATTTCGAAGATCAATAATTGAATGCTGATAGGTAAATCCAAACACCATCAGAATAACCCCGAGCAAACCGCAGGCCAGTCCTTTAACAGCTTGAAAGGATATGCTGTCTTTTTTATGTACTAACCTTTCTTTAAACAGGTGGGTGAAGAGATAATTAAATGTGATTAAAATCGTCAAGTTTACAAACAGTTCTTTCAGCAAATATTATCACCCTTATATAAGGTACTAAAGATGGAAGGGAAAGAAAAGAAAAAAAAGGCATTATATAAGGTTTTTTTGCTTGAATTGATAAGTTAAAATAATTCGCACTTGACCCATCGGAATTAGTGTAATATAGTAAATGAGAAAATTTGAAGGGAGAGTTTACCTGCTTTGGAGACTTTACTAGTTGTATTACATGTATTTATTTTATTTTTACTTATCTTAGGGCTCTTTGTTATGCAGAAAAAACATGTTTCCTTCTCTAAACGTGTATTTACTGCGCTGGGACTGGGGATTGTATTTGGATTTGCGCTTCAGCTGATTTACGGCCCGACTTCAAATATAGTTATTCAAACAGCTGACTGGTTTAATATTGCCGGGGGCGGATATGTCAAATTGCTTCAAATGGTTGTCATGCCTCTTGTCTTTATTTCGATTCTCGGTGCATTTACAAAG
This sequence comes from Bacillus sp. JS, assembly GCF_000259365.1. Lineage (NCBI taxonomy): Bacteria > Bacillati > Bacillota > Bacilli > Caryophanales > Bacillaceae > Bacillus > Bacillus sp. JS. The sequence continues at coordinate 1,040,025 of NC_017743.1, forward strand.
CTGAAACTGACAAAAAATCTCGGGAAAATCAGCGGTTTGATTATCGGGATTTTAGTAGCAACAACAGCTGTTGCAGCAGCTGTCGGTATCGTGTCCGCACTTTCATTTGATTTGCAGGCGATTCAGGTTGACCAAGGAAGTACAGAGCTTTCACGGGGGCAGGAGCTTCAGCAGAAATCAGAGGATATGACAGCGAAAACGCTGCCGCAGCAGATTGTTGAACTGCTGCCTGGAAACCCGTTTTTAGATTTTACGGGAGCTAGACCGACTTCAACGATCGCTGTCGTTATTTTTGCCGCTTTCCTTGGAGTGGCATTCCTCGGCGTAAAAAACAAACAGCCGGAACAGGCAGAAACATTTAAAAAACTGGTTGATGCCGTTTATGCCATTGTCATGCGTGTTGTCACGCTTATTTTGAGACTGACGCCTTATGGGGTGCTGGCTATCATGACAAAAACGATTGCAACGAGTGATCTTGACAGCATTCTAAAACTGGGCATGTTCGTGATTGCTTCATATGCCGCGTTAATCACTATGTTTATCATTCATTTGCTGCTGCTGACGTTCAGCGGCTTGAATCCTGTGATTTATTTGAAAAAAGCGCTGCCTGTACTTGTATTTGCATTTACGTCAAGGTCAAGCGCAGGTGCTTTGCCGCTGAATATTAAAACACAGAGAAGCATGGGTGTGCCCGAAGGGATTGCAAACTTTGCCGGTTCGTTCGGCCTTTCGATCGGCCAAAATGGATGTGCGGGCATTTATCCTGCAATGCTGGCGATGATGATTGCCCCGACTGTCGGTCAAAATCCATTCGACCCGGTGTTTATTATCACTGTTATCGCAGTCGTTGCCATCAGCTCCTTCGGTGTTGCCGGAGTCGGCGGCGGAGCGACTTTCGCAGCGCTTCTTGTATTATCATCATTAAACATGCCTGTAGCGCTTGCCGGTTTATTAATCTCAATTGAACCGTTAATTGATATGGGGCGTACTGCTTTGAATGTCAGCGGAAGTATGACATCCGGCCTTATTACAAGTAAGGTCACGAAGGAAATTGATCGAGGGACATTTAATGATCAATCCAGAGTGATTGTAGCTGAAGAAGCGTAACATATGAAAACGTGTAATCCGACAGGGATTACACATTAATAAGACCCATGAACCTTGCAATATAAAGGTTTCATGGGTTTCTTTTTTTGTTTTTTTTGGGAAGATCAAGCCGGCATTACTGATCAATGGATTGATCTAATTGAAATGAAAATTATATTCATGGTATCTTGAAGACGCTAACTTATCTGAGGCACACACACATAATAGATTCCTTCTTAGAAGGTGAGTTGGCTAATAATCTAATTCAATCGTGCCTGAACATAAAAAGGCGATTACATGTATAGCATCGCAAGTGTATACCCCGATATACTGTGATGTCTAATTTTCGGAAACGAATAAAAGAAAAGCGCTCGCCTGTGGTAGATGCATTCCCTTCAATTCCTTCATTGAATTAAAAAAGTTCATAATGAACCTCTTCGCATTATTTTTCCATTAACATTGAATACTTTCGATACACTTTATAGAAACTGGCGGCAAAGAGAACAACCATAAGGGCGGGAAGCGACCTCAAAAGAACAAATGGGGTTTCAAATAAAAATGCTTTCCAAAACCATTCACCTTTCATACTCCAAAGACCTTCAGTTAAATATAAACCTGAATCCTTATAGATCATATAAGAAAAAAACAAACACATGAAACCTAAACCAGAAGAATAATTCATCAATCTTTTATAATAATTACTCTTTGATTGGCGATCCGAGAAGATTTCATTTTGACCATCATTTTCTTTTTGCCAATACCGAATTCCACTAAGCCAAGGGCCATTTATATAAATCCAACCGAAGTCTTCATATATCACTTTGTAATCTTTGAACTTTTTCTTTGGTAAAATATCTTGGTAATCCAGTCGGATGACATATCTCTTGTCAGTTTTTTCAAAAGTGTATATTCCTAATCCACTAATATTTGTACACCGATAGCCTTTTTGTAATTGCTCGTTCAGCCATTGTTCCTCTTTTTCAATATCAAAAAACATCTTAAATTTCTTCATTCGATTCACTTCCTTCGTACAAGGATAAAATATGCAGTAACCTATTTTGTTCCATTTTTAAAATGGCGCTTCCTTCTTCAGTTATCATGTAAACTTTTCTTCGGCCTGATTCTCCAACAGGTTCAATCCAACCATGCTTATTCAAGTTTTCAATCGCACCGTATAATGTACCCGCTGCTAAAATAACAGTACCGTTACTTATCTTTTCTATCTTCTGCATTACGGCATAGCCATGGAGCGGCTCACGCAGAGCTAATAAAATATAATGCATGGTTTCAGACAACGGTAATAATTTGTGTTTCATATCCGCACCCTCTATTCAGTTTGACTATATAGTTCAACTTAATAATAATGTAATACAGTTCAACTGAATAGTCAACAGCATTTTCCAACGCTCAAGTAAATTCTAAATGTTGAGTGTTGAAGCAAGAAACAAAATGAATAGTGTTCTGTCCTTTTCAGCCTTTTGATTAATAATGAATCGATAAAGATTGCTTCGGATAGAGCGGCAGCATAAACAAAAAATCCTTCAAACGTTCTAATTGAACGAAAGAAGGATTTTTTTAGCTCGCCAATTGTACTCCAAAATAGGTGAAAAAATATAGAAAACAAGAAGTTTAAAAGAAAAAAACACCTAGAGGCCAATGTTGAGTCAGGTTACACGTTTTTTTAACGGCCGGGTTCTAAGTCCTCCAGCATTTCCATCATCGTGTTGTCGTCCATGACATTCATTGCGCTTTGCTCAAAATGAATGGGTTCAGCATAATGAGGCTGTCTTTTTTTCGGGGCTGTTTCAGTTTGCCTCGATTGTGTCTGTGTATGCTGATGCTGTGTTTGCTGTTGTCCGGCATTCTGGTGCTGACGGCCGTTTTGCCGCTGGCTTTGATGTTGTGAACGGTCATGGTTATCACCGCTACCGCCGCCTAATGCTTGTTTGACCATGTTTCCTACATTAGAAGCATCAAATGTGTTATTTCCTGAATGTCGTCTGTTCATTTGTCCTGTGATAAACCCGCTGATTCTTTGGCGGATCTGAGGTGATAATGCAGCAATAAGCATAGTTGATCCGATGATCAATGCTGCGGGGCTGATTCCTCTTCGCTGGTTGAACAACATGATCCCTCCTTTGCAATGTATTCATATTTTCCCCCTCATTAGACAAATTAACCGTTATATTTCCCGGGAAAGCATTTCCTTCAGATTTTCATGCATAATTAAAGCCAGTTAGAAAAACCTATAAGTAAAGTGATAAAGGAGGAATTCACATGCTTGGAAAAAAACAAGTCCTTGCGTCTGTGCTTCTTATCCCTTTGCTTATGACTGGCTGCAGTATGGCCGACCAAGGTGAGGGCAGACGTGACAATAATGATGTAAGAAATGTAAATTATCGAAATCCGGCCAATGACGATATGCGCAATGTGAACAACCGGGATAACGTTGACAACAATGTTACTGATAATGTCAATAACAATAACAATCGTGTAAATGACGATAATAACAACGACCGGAAACTCGAGGTTGCTGATGAAGCAGCTGATAAAGTAACAGATCTAAAAGAAGTAAAGCATGCCGATGTCATTGTTGCTGGAAATCAAGCTTACGTTGCAGTCGTTTTAACCAATGGAAATAAAGGTGCAGTAGAAAACAATCTGAAGAAAAAAATAGCCAAAAAGGTAAGATCTACTGACAAAAACATTGATAATGTTTACGTTTCAGCTAACCCTGATTTTGTAGAGCGTATGCAAGGATATGGAAAACGTATTCAAAATGGTGATCCAATCGCCGGGTTATTTGATGAATTTACACAAACTGTACAGCGCGTATTCCCTAACGCTGAATAAATGAAAAAAGCCGCACAAATTGTGCGGCTTTTTCTATGCGTTGATGACACACTGTGAACTCAGGCTGCATAGAGTAAAAATAAAAGGTACAAGACGGACCGGCTCAGGGAGGGAGACGTTTGCGGGGTGGCATAGGAAAGCGTGCGGCATCCGCTCTATTCCTGTGCGGAGTCCTTGTGATGCTGGCTGTAAGCTCAGCCATCGTATCAAGCACGATGTATATTCTGTCTTTGCCAGGGCAGGCATCTGGAATCACAAAAGAACAAGTGACGAAGCACATGAAGAAAGAGTCATTTAAACAGGCCGATATTTATTACACTTCTAAGGAAAAGTCCTTACTGCCATTGACGAAAGAAACGCTTGAATATGCGGTCAGTATTAATCAATTTATGATTGGATATTCGAATCAAAAGCCTATTGATATTATTTTTTTTTCTAATGAAAAACAGATGGAGGATTACTCCGGGTTATTGGATGTCGTTGGTTTTTATTCTGAGCGGGAGCAGCTGATCGGATTGTTGCCTGAAGAGAAAAAGAAACTTTTAGAAGGGGACGAGGTAGCGGTTTATTTGTACCAGAGATTGTTGATTCATGAATACACACATCATGCGTTTCACCAGAAACTGAAGGAGCTTGAGGCGGACCCCGATGAGTTTCCGTTATGGTTTCATGAAGGGTTAAGCGAGTGGATTGCGAACTATGAATTGCTTATCGATCCGATCACGTTTTCTGTTGTCCCTTTTGACCGTTTGCAGTCAGACCGAGACTGGCAGGAAGCCAGAGCCGAATATGAAACTGATGTCTATTTGCAAAGCTTTTATATGATCGATGAGCTGACGGGTAAATACGGGAAAGACATTATATCAGAACTGATAAAGGAAACGGCAAAAAAAGGGGACTTTAAAAAAGGGTTTAAATCAGCAACAAAGGAAAGTCTTGATCAATTTGAAAAAGACTTTAAGAAAAAATTTGAAAAAAGTGAGGCATTGGATAGTATCTATCCAATGCCTTTGTATTAATGAAGCCCTTGCTGGCCCATACCGCCTTGTGTCGGAGGTATTTGTCCTTGTGCAGGGGCGAATGAATTTCTCAGCTGTTCCATGTCCTGCGCATCAAGCTGAGGAACTTGGTAATAGCCGTGTTTGTTTTGATATAGGAAAATTTCAAATGCCATTTCAACATACTCCTGAATTTGCGCAGACAGTACGCGTCTTACGGCCGGATTTGTCATTTCCAGAGAAGCCATCGTCAGCATAGAAGCTTGTGCTTTAACCGCGCAAAGCATTTGTCTGCTGATGATGCTGTCATCAATATCATTCATGGATTGAACAGGCTTTTTAGGCTGTGACGGCTGCATGCCATAAACAGTCTGGTTGTCTTCCTTCATCATATAAGTTGCTGTTTTTTGTGAAGGTTCGCTTCCTGTTTTGAAACATTCTGCAGTTATATTGTATTGAGAAGAAATGAATTGATATTGACGATCAAGGATATTTAATAATTCTTGATCCTTACAGAATTGTCTCAGCATCATAAACTGATCAAGTACAGTAAGTGTTCCGGACAGCACCTCGTGCATATCAAACATTTCATGTCCGCCGTGGTTTTTATGCGGTTTTCCAGGGATACCTTTGTTCATTTGGGATTGCTGCTGCTGATTTAACTGATCCAAACCGAATTCCTCCTTGTTTTTCAGATCAGCTGTATTTTGTGCCAGTCCGCCGCGTATTATGCAGAAGCCTGAAAGGAATTATATGCTGGCTGTCGAAATGGTAAGCAGACAAAGTCATTGTCATTATGTGTATATTAAGGGAGGAAATATGATGAGGCGTATGATGCATATGGTATTGATCATGGCATTGATATTCTTAAATGTCATGTACACGTGCGAAGCGGTAACTGCAGCTGAACCGCAGCAGGCTATATCAGTTGAGAAGGCAAAACAGCAAAAAGAAGGACAGGCGCTTGTCGAAGGATATGCAGTCGGCCAGGCGGTTTCCCCGCAGCATTACAAGCTGACAAGCCCATTTTCAAATGATTATAATGTCGCGCTGGCAGACCGCAAAAATGAGATATCACCCGATCATATCCTTCCTGTGCAAATCCCTTCAGCTTTCAGAAACCAGTTCGGGCTGCAAACCAATCCGCTTCTTCTTGGAAAAAAGATAACGGTTCAAGGCAAGCTTGAAAATTACTTTAACACGACGGGACTTAAAAACGTTCAGTCGATGAACCTAACCGATGACACGAAAACTCCGCCGGCTGAACACACAATGACCATAAATGAAGCGCGGGGAAGGCTGAATGAAGAAGTAACGATAAAAGGGATCGTCACAGCTGATCAAAACGCAATCGGAGGCGGGAAGCTGTCAACCTTTTTGCAAGATGAAACCGGAGGCATTAACATGTATTCGCCTTCCCCCGAACAATTTCCTGAATTAAAAGAGGGCATGGATGTCACGGTGACAGGTAGAATCACGACTTACCAGGGACTGAAAGAAATCGTTCCAGTCTTATCAGGGATTAAAATCAATCAGTCAAACCAGCCTCTCCCCGCCCCTAAACAATTAACAATCAATGAACTCATTAATGGCAGCCTGGGTGATCAGTATGAAGGCCGCCTTGTGACATTAACTGCATTTGTCTCCTCAATTCCAAGTTCTCCTTCAGGCGGCGGTTACAATGTAACGATGATTGATGACGACCATCATGCAATGACGCTCCGGGTTATGAATGAAACAGGGGTGATAGACGAACTTAATGAGGGCAAGTGGTATGAATTTACTGGGGTGTTAAGCAGATACCAATCCTTTCAGCTGCTTCCGCGAAAATCGTCTGACCTGAAGCTGCTTGAAGAGCAGCCCGCACCTCCGTCTGCTGAGGGAGAATATGAAGGGGTTGTTGACCGGGTTGTTGACGGCGATACCATTCATCTCAAATCTCCGGTTCTTGGAACGACCAAAATCCGGTTTGTAAATGTAGATACACCTGAAACATACCACACACCAAAAAATGACGCAGACGAAAATCAATTAAGATTTGGCAAAAAAGCATCTGACTATCTAAAAACGGTTCTGTCCCCAGGTGATAAAATCACTGTTAAGGTCGGGAGTGAAGCCAAGGACAGCTATGGCAGGCTGCTCGGACAAGTCATAACCGAATCAGGTTCCAACGTGAACTTAGAGCTTGTGAAAAATGGCTATGCTCCGACGTATTTTATTTGGCCGGTTGACAATGAAGAGGATTATCAGCAGTTTCAGTCCGCAGTAGCTGCTGCGAAAAAAGAACAAAAAGGAATTTGGAATGAAAACGATCCGCTCATGGAAATGCCGTTTGAATTCAGAGCCAGAGAGCAAGGGAAAGGCTTGACAAGATATGTAGGGGATTCGTCGAATCAAACATATGTGCAGCCGGCTGACTGGAAGAGGGTCGCGGTGGAAAACAGAATTTTCTTTGCATCAGCAAAGGAAGCGGAGAACGCAGGATATAAAATGAGGCAAACGGCACCTGAAAAAAATGTGCCGCTAAGAATTCTCAGCATGAATGATTTGCATGGCAAGATCGATCAGCAATATGAGCTTGATCTTGATGGGAACGGAACTGCAGACGGCACATTTGGACGCATGGACTATGCCGCCGCATATTTAAAAGAAAAAAAGGCTGAAAAGAAAAACACGCTAATGGTGCACGCGGGAGATATGATCGGAGGCAGCTCTCCAGTTTCATCTCTTCTTCAGGATGAGCCCACTGTAGAATTAATGGAGGACATCGGATTTGATGTCGGAACTGTGGGAAACCACGAATTCGATGAAGGCACCGATGAACTGCTGAGAATTTTAAATGGCGGTGATCACCCGAAAGGCACAAGCGGATATGATGGACAGAACTTTCCCCTTGTATGTGCCAATTGTAAAGTGAAATCAACTGGAGAGCCCTTTTTGCCGGCTTACGACATCATAAATGTGGAGGGCGTACCCGTGGCTTTTATCGGAGTTGTCACACAGTCGGCAGCTGGTATGGTTATGCCTGAAGGAATAAAAAATATCGAGTTTACAGATGAAGCGACAGCGGTGAATGAGGCGGCCAAAGAGCTGAAGAAAAAAGGCGTAAAGGCCATCGCAGTTCTCGCACATATGTCAGCTGAACAAAACGGCAACGCCATTACCGGTGAGTCTGCTGATCTTGCAAACAAAACAGATTCTGAAATTGACGTGATTTTTGCCGCGCATAATCATAAGGTTGTTAACGGCGAAGTGAATGGAAAACTGATTGTTCAAGCGTATGAATATGGAAAAGCGATAGGCGTCGTTGATGTAGAGATTGATAAAACGACAAAAGACATTGTCAAAAAGTCAGCGGAAATCGTATATGTGGATCAAAGTAAAATCGAACCGGATGCCAGCGCTTCAGCCATTTTAAAGAAATACGAAACTATTGCTGAACCGATTATCAGCGAAGTAGTCGGCGAAGCAGCTGTTGATATGGAAGGAGGGTATTCAAATGACGGTGATACACCACTTGGAAACCTGATTGCGGATGGAATGAGAACTGCCATGAAAACGGATTTCGCCCTTATGAATGGCGGAGGCATACGTGAAACGCTGAAAAAGGGCCCGATTACGTGGGGAGACCTTTACAATATTCAGCCGTTTGGAAATGTGTTAACGAAGCTTGAGATTAAAGGAAAAGATTTAAGAGAGATTATCAATGCGCAAATCTCGCCGGTTTTTGGGCCTGACTACAGCATCAGCGGGTTTACGTACACGTGGGATAAAGAAACTGGAAAAGCAGTCGATATGAAAATGGCAGATGGCACCGAGATCCAGCCTGATGCCACATATACATTAACCGTCAACAACTTTATGGCGACGGCGACAGGCACCAAATACCAGCCGATCGGATTGCTCGGGAAAAATCCGGTGACAGGGCCAGAGGATTTGGAAGCGACAGTTGAGTACGTGAAGAGTTTTGATGAGCCAATTGCGTATACAAAAGAGGGAAGGATTAAGCTCGCTGCAGCCAGTGATATTGAAGACCCTGTAACAGAAGACCCGGTTACGGAAGAGCCTGGAGATGACCTGGGGACGGAGCATCCAATGAAAGAGGTTCCAGAGCCTGATGTGGATTTGCCTGATATAAAAGAGACTCCGGGCACAGCACCGGTTCATCAGCTGCCACCTTCAGCCATTTTGAGATTCGTTGAAATACCTATCAACAACACAAAAAACGCTGCCAATAGCATCAGCACATTGCCTTTACGAAACGAGGGCGGGGAAAGCGGGTCAGAGCATCCGCTTCCGGATACATCAGCAAACTACTATAACTTTATGGTGATCGGTGCGGCGGTGACATTATCCGGAACTTATTTATATGTCAGAAGAAAAAGGAGCGCCTCCAGAACGTGAAAAAAGTTATTCCACTACTTATCATTGCGGCCGGCCTAGTGATCGCAGGCTATGGAGGCTTTAAATTGATCGATACGAATATGAAAACGGAACAGACATTAAAAGAAGCAAAACTTGCGGCGGAAAAGCCGCAGGAACCTTCGGGAATGAAAAATAGCGCAGATCAGGCAAAGAACAAAGCATCATTTAAGCCTGAAACCGGCCAAGCGAGCGGCATTTTGGAAATACCGAAAATCAATGCAGAGCTTCCGATTGTGGAGGGCACTGATGCTGATGATTTAGAAAAAGGTGTCGGGCATTACAAGGATAGCTATTATCCTGATGAAAACGGACAAATTGTGCTGTCAGGGCATCGAGATACCGTGTTTCGCCGGACGGGAGAGCTGGAAAAGGGAGATCGGCTCCGCATTCTGCTGTCTTATGGAGAATTCACATATGAAATTGTAAAAACAAAAATTGTTGATAAGGATGACACATCTATTATCACGCTCCAGCATGAAAAGGAAGAGCTGATTCTGACGACCTGTTATCCGTTTTCATACGTGGGAAATGCCCCGAAGCGCTATATTATATATGGAAAGCGAGTCATTTAAAAAGCCGCAGGAAATACCTGCGGCTTTTCTTTATGAAAAATATGTAGAGCATAGGATTTCTATATCAGCCGGGAAAGGCGCTTCGGCAACAATCAGCTCGCCGGTTATCGGGTGAACGGCCTGTACCTTTTTGGCATGCAGCGCCTGCCTGTTTAACAGCTTGTTCCCGCCTCCGTAAAGCGAGTCTCCTATCAGTGGATGGCCGATGCTCGCCATATGAACACGAATTTGGTGTGTTCTTCCTGTTTCCAGCTCTAATTCAACGAGCGACAGACGCTCTTTCACATTGCTGGCCATTACCTTGAAATGAGTAACGGCTGCTTGCCCGCTGAGTGAAACCCGGCGCCTTGTCGGGTGTGATCGGTCTCTGCCGATCGGTGAATCAATTGTTCCTTTTTTCGTCCGTAGCTTTCCTTCAGCGATGGCGGTATACGTACGCTTCAGCATCTTTTTCTCTAGCTGCTGGTCTAAGATGGCGTGTGCCAGACGATGCTTGGCAAAGACGATAGCGCCAGATGTATCCTGATCCAGACGGTGGACGTGGCGCACCTTACATGTTTCGCCATTTATCTGATAATGATACGCGATCAAATTAGCCAGTGTGCCTGTTTGCCCATCCTCATTCGGGTGCGTCGCTATGCCAGCTGGTTTATTGACGATGAGCATGTGATTGTCCTCAAATAAAATATCAAGCTCTCCATACTCCGGAATGACCGAAGATGCTTCACTTTCCTGAAGATCAATGAACACGCGGTCTCCCTTTTTTACAATCATATTGTTTAAGACGGATTCGTGATTGACCTTTATCTGATGATGTGTCATCCAGTCTTGTATCACAGGTTTAGAAGCTTTGAGCCCTGTTTTGAGTATGGAAAACAGCCATTGGCCGTCCTGTTTTTCATTGATGAGGACCTCAAGCCCTCTGCCTTTTTGTTTCATGTCAAATGGCTCCTTTTCGAAGCGGAAGGCTGCTGTTTCTCATAGGAAACACTTACCTTAGCTTTCGCGTTTTTTTCTGTGCTATTCTTGAGTAAGACTTAGGATATTCGATGGCAAGAAAGGTGATTGACGTGAGAATTGTGAACGCAGCAACTGCAGAACAGGAGAGCTTTATCAAGGAGCTGTCTATGGAGCTGATCCATGATGTATTTCCTCTTTATTTCTCCGAACTGGACATTCAGCGCTTTAAAAAGAAAGGCGTTCTATCTTTAAATAACCATTATTACCAAGGAACATTAAAAGAAGCATTTCAAATTATGGCTTGTCTGCAAATGATACATATTATCCTGACAAAGCCTTCGCCGCACTCTGATGTGAGTGATCAGGCGATTTTTGAAAAAAACAGCAAGATGCTGAATGATTTTGGGATTTATTTTCCGTTTGCTTTTTCTGACTTTCAAAAGAAGGCAAACAAAGCCTTTTTCGGTCACAGAAGGCTGATATAATCAGGTGGCAAGAGCTTTTCTATTTTCAGAAAAGCTCTTTTTTGTATCAGAGAAATCATATCATAAAACCTTTCCTCTAACTCCCTTTTTAAACGGCTCGTGTCTGAACATACTAATGATTGAAAGGGGTGCTGACAATGAGTTCAGTTAAAGATACAATGACAACGCAGGTGGCAACCGTTTCTCCGAATCAAACGATTCAGGAAGCGGCTTCTCTAATGAAACAGCATAACGTCGGGGCGATTCCCGTTGCAGAGCAAGGTGTTTTAAAAGGAATGCTGACTGACCGTGACATTGCATTAAGAACTACAGCTCAGGGCCGTGATGGCCAGACACCCGTTTCAGAAGTGATGTCAACAGAACTCGTATCAGGAAACCCTAATATGAGTCTGGAAGACGCGTCGCAGCTGATGGCCCAGCACCAAATCCGCCGCCTTCCTATTGTAGATCAAAACAATCTAGTCGGGATCGTTGCGCTTGGAGACCTGGCAGTCAATCAGATGTCGAACGAGTCTGCGGGAGCAGCGCTGACAAACATTTCTCACCAAAACATTCATTAAATAGAAAGAGCTTGCAGTGTGCAGGCTCTTTCTTCACATACACCTTACTTTTTGAAAGCAGACTTGTTTCGGGGTATAGTAAATGTATACATATGTCTCAATTCGGACTAAAGGAGTTGTACCGAGTGATTAAAGCGTTAATTTTTGATTTTGACGGACTTATTCTAGATACAGAAACACACGAATATGAGGTCCTTCAGGAAATATTTGAAGAGCACGGCTCAGTGCTGCCGCTATCTGTCTGGGGGAAGGTCATCGGAACTGCAGCGGGATTCCGGCCTTTTGAATATTTAGAAGAGCAGATCGGGAAAAAGCTGAATCATGAAGAGCTCACAAAATTGAGAAGAGAGCGGTTTGCCAAACGCATGGAAACAGAAAAAGCGAGACCTGGTGTCGAAGCGTATTTGAATGCGGCAAAGGATTTAGGCTTAAAAGTAGGCCTTGCTTCCAGCTCCGATTATAAATGGGTGTCGGGCCATTTGAAGCAAATCGGCCTGTTTGATGATTTTGAGGTTATTCAAACGGCGGATGATGTGGAAGAGGTAAAGCCGAATCCTGAGCTCTATTTATTGGCGGCAAAGAATCTCGGGGTATCGCCAGCGGAATGTCTCGCGTTTGAGGATTCTGTCAATGGTTCGATTGCTGCGAAACGCGCAGGAATGAAGTGTGTCATTGTCCCGAATAAAGTAACGGGCACCTTGATGTTTGAAGACTATGATCACAGGCTTGAATCAATGGCGGAAATGGAGCTCGCCCTATTGCTTGATCATCTGAACTCACAAAACTAGAAAGGAGCGAGTAGGTTGTCTGAGAAATTAGATTTGACCCGGTTTGAAAAGAAAATGGTTATCCGCAATATCGAAGAGAAAGACATCGACAAGATTATCGATCTTCAAAAGGACTGCTTTCCGGGGATGGAGCCTTGGAAGCGAGAGCATTTAATCAGCCATTTGGAGCATTTTCCAGACGGGCAGTTTTGTGCAGAATTCGAAGGTGAAATTATCGGTTCTTGCTCAAGTCTCCTGATTAACTTTGATGAATATGATGACCGCCATACGTGGCAGGACATTACCGATGACGGTTATATCACCAACCATAATCCGGACGGCTTGAATATGTACGGAATTGAGGTCATGGTGCATCCGAAATACAGACGGATGAAGATCGGCCATCGTTTATACGAGGCGAGAAAGGATTTAGCGAGACGCTTAAACCTAAAAAGCATCATCATAGGCGGACGGATTCCGAACTATCACAAATATGCAGAGGAAATGACGGCCAGAGAGTATGTTGAACAGGTGACACGCCACCAAATTTACGATCCGGTCCTTTCTTTTCAGCTGATGAACGGCTTTACCCTTATGCGAATTAACCCGAATTATCTCCCGGATGATACAGCTTCGATCAAGTATGCGACGCTGATGGAATGGAATAATGTCGATTATCTTCCGCAGCAGACAAAGCGCTATTATAAGTCAGCGTTCCCTGTGAGAATTTGTGTGATCCAATACGAAATGAAGAAAATTTATTCCTTTGAGGAATTTGCGAATCAAGTAGAATACTATGTCGATGTTGCTTCTGACGCAAGATCTGATTTTGCGGTGTTCCCGGAAATTTTCACAACCCAGCTCATGTCTTTCCTTGAAGAAAGGTCACCGAGCTTGGCGGTACAGAGAATTACCGAGTATACAGAAGATTACATCAGCCTTTTTACTGATTTGGCTGTGAAGTATAACGTCAACATTATCGGCGGGTCCCATTTCGTCGAAGAGGAAGGCAAAATTTATAACATCGCTTACCTGTTCAGACGGGACGGAACGATCGAAAAGCAATATAAACTCCATATTACGCCGAATGAACGCAAATGGTGGGGAATCAGCGCCGGAGACCAGGTTCGCGTGTTTGATACAGACTGCGGAAAAATTGCGATCCAGATCTGTTATGACATTGAATTTCCTGAGCTTGCCCGGATTGCGGCTGACAAAGGCGCCAAAATCATCTTTACGCCATTTTGTACAGAAGACCGTCAAGGCTATTTGCGTGTCAGATACTGTTCGCAGGCTAGGGCGGTTGAAAATCAAATTTATACCGTTATCTCGGGAACGGTTGGAAACCTGCCGCAAACGGAAAACATGGATATCCAATACGCCCAGTCAGGCATCTTTGCCCCGTCTGATTTTGAATTCGCCCGAGACGGTATTGTCGGCGAAACAAACCCGAATATTGAAATGGTCGTCATCGGTGATGTTGACTTGGAAATTCTCAGAAGACAACGCCAAAACGGCACAGTGCGCCAGCTAAAAGACAGACGGCGTGATATTTATCATATTCACTATAAGAAATAATCCGGAAACCCGCCTGAATTGGCGGGTTTTTTTAAAACAAAAGCGGATTGATACGTTTTCTTTAAAGTAAATTGTATATTGGAAGGCGCTTTATGAAGTTTCTTCCAATTCCCTATATCATACAGAAAACGGCTAGGTTTCACATGGCTATTGCAATAGCTGTCCAAGTCGTTTCGTGTGCGACCTTTATCAATACAATGCTGCATCCTCTTTCTTCATGAGGAAAGAGGACGTTTTATTATTCACAAGGTTTATTGACTCTGACCCCGTCTGGCTTTATATTGAAGGCAGGGAAATCATCACCAAGACATCACATAAAGAGAAGGTCTGTTTCAATGAATTGGCATTTTAGGGTACGCTAATGAAATGGAGATGATGGGGATGGAAAACATTCAGCAAAATCAGGGATTAAAGCAAAAAGATGAGCAATTTGTGTGGCATGCCATGAAGGGAGCGCATCAAGCGGAAAGCCTGATTGCCCAGAAGGCTGAGGGGGCCTGGGTAACCGACATAGACGGACGACGCTATTTGGATGCGATGTCCGGTTTGTGGTGCGTCAATATTGGTTACGGCAGAAAGGAGCTTGCGGAGGCTGCCTATGAGCAATTAAAGGAGCTGCCTTATTACCCGTTAACGCAAAGTCACGCACCCGCAATTCAACTGGCGGAAAAGCTGAATGAATGGCTTGGCGGCGATTATGTGATCTTTTTTTCCAACAGCGGATCGGAAGCTAACGAAACTGCTTTTAAAATTGCCCGCCAGTACCATCTGCAAAATGGCGATCACAGCCGTTATAAATTCATCTCAAGATATCGGGCATACCACGGCAATACATTGGGAGCGCTCTCAGCTACCGGACAGGCGCAGCGGAAATATAAATACGAGCCTTTAAGCCAAGGGTTCCTGCATGCAGCTCCGCCGGATATATACCGGAATCCTGATGATGCTGATACGCTTGAAAGCGCAAATGAAATCGACCGCATCATGACATGGGAATTAAGCGAAACGATTGCTGGGGTCATTATGGAGCCCATCATTACAGGCGGAGGCATCCTAATGCCGCCGGACGGATATATGAAGAAGGTGGAGGACATTTGCCGGCGCCACGGAGCTCTTTTGATTTGCGATGAAGTGATCTGCGGATTTGGACGGACAGGCGAGCCGTTCGGGTTTATGCACTACGGCGTGAAGCCTGATATCATTACGATGGCGAAGGGGATCACAAGCGCGTACCTGCCATTGTCAGCTACTGCTGTGAAACGGGACATTTTCGAAGCGTATCAGGGAGAAGCTCCTTATGACCGTTTCCGCCACGTGAACACGTTCGGCGGAAGCCCGGCTGCCTGTGCCTTGGCATTGAAAAACCTGCAAATTATGGAGGACGAACAGCTGATTCAGCGCTCACGCGATCTTGGAGCAAAGCTTTTAGGTGAGCTTCAAGCTCTGAGAGAACACCCGGCAGTCGGAGACGTCAGAGGAAAAGGGCTGCTGATCGGAATCGAACTCGTCAAAGATAAATTAACCAAAGAGCCGGCTGATGCTGACAAAGTAAATCAAGTGGTTGCGGCATGCAAAGAAAAAGGGCTGATTATCGGCAAAAACGGAGATACAGTTGCCGGCTACAACAACGTCATCCAGCTCGCACCGCCATTTTGCCTGACAGAAGAGGACCTTTCCTTTATCGTGAAAACGGTGAAAGAAAGCTTTCAAACGATATAATATAAAAGTGATTGATTAAAGGAGCACATGATGAGTTTTCACAACCAGCCGATCTTACCGGCTATTCGCAATATGAAGCAATTTGATGAGTTTTTGAACAGTTCATTCTCTTACGGTGTTATTCTTGATATTCATCTCGGCCAGCTGAAGGGCGTGATCAGAGAAGCGCAAAAGCATGGAAAGAACATGATGGTGCACGTCGATCTCATTCAAGGGATTAAGCATGACGAATACGGAGCGGAATTTATATGTCAGGATATCAAGCCCGCTGGGATTATTTCAACAAGATCGAACGTGATTGCCAAAGCGAAGCAGAAGAAAATTTATGCCATTCAACGCCTGTTTTTGCTTGATACAAGCGCGATGGAGAAAAGTATGGAGTTTATCGGCAAACATAAGCCTGACTTCATCGAAGTGCTTCCCGGCATCGTTCCGTCACTCATTCAGGAAATAAAGGAGAAAACGGGGATTCCCATCTTTGCCGGCGGCTTCATCCGTACGGAAGAGGATGTAGAGCAGGCATTGAAAGCGGGGGCTGTAGCTGTCACAACATCCAATACCAAATTGTGGAAAAAATATGAAAACTTTTTGACAGAAAGTGATTGACACCGCTTTCATACACTGATACAATTGCACTAGGTTAATACATTGTGATGGAGAACTCGGAGACCACAGCAGCTCTTTACGGCAAATGTTTATGCACCCGTAAAGCGGTTTGTTGTGGTTTTTTTATTCTCTTCTTCTCTATCATGCTTTTTAATCGTGACTTTAGGAGGAATGTGCTATGACAGCATTTTGGGGAGAAGTCATCGGTACGATGCTGCTTATTATTTTTGGTGCAGGTGTTTGTGCAGGTGTCAATTTAAAGAAATCGCTTTCATTCCAGTCTGGCTGGATTGTTGTTGTATTTGGATGGGGATTGGGTGTTGCCATGGCGGCTTACGCGGTAGGCGGTATCAGCGGCGCCCATTTGAATCCGGCGCTAACGATAGCGCTTGCATTTGTTGGGGATTTTCCATGGAAAGAGGTTCCGGTTTATATTGCGGCGCAAATGATCGGAGCGATCATCGGTGCGGTGATTATTTATCTGCATTACCTGCCGCATTGGAAGTCAACAGATGATCCCGCTGCCAAGCTGGGTGTTTTCTCAACAGGACCAAGCATTCCGCATACATTTGCAAACGTTTTAAGCGAAGTGATTGGGACATTTGTCCTTGTGCTTGGAATCTTGGCCATTGGGGCAAATCAATTTACAGAAGGACTTAATCCTTTAATCGTCGGTTTCCTCATTGTAGCGATCGGTATTTCTCTAGGGGGCACCACCGGCTATGCCATTAATCCTGCGCGTGACTTAGGTCCGCGGATCGCCCACGCATTTCTTCCGATTCCGGGAAAGGGCTCATCAAACTGGAAATACGCATGGGTTCCGGTATTCGGCCCGATTTTAGGCGGATCGTTCGGGGGCGTATTTTACAACGCTGCATTTAAAGGGCACATCACGAGCAGTTTCTGGATTGTAAGCGTTATATTGGTTGTGGTATTGTTAGGACTCTATGTCTATACGAAATCACATTCTGCTAAAACATTATCAAATTCAAAATATATTTAATCAAAGGGGAGACATCTTATGGAAACGTACATTTTATCCTTAGATCAGGGGACAACAAGTTCAAGAGCGATTCTGTTTAATAAAGAAGGCAAAATCGTTCACTCCGCTCAAAAGGAATTTACACAATACTTCCCGAATCCTGGCTGGGTTGAGCATAATGCCAATGAAATTTGGGGCTCTGTGCTCGCGGTTATCGCGTCAGTCATCTCTGAATCAGGAATCAGCGCTTCTCAAATTGCGGGCATCGGCATCACGAACCAGCGCGAGACGACGGTTGTGTGGGATAAAGATACAGGCAGTCCTGTCTATAATGCAATTGTTTGGCAGTCCAGACAGACGTCCGGCATTTGTGAGCAACTTCGTGAAAAAGGATATAATGATAAATTCAGAGAAAAAACTGGGCTTTTAATCGATCCATACTTCTCCGGCACGAAGGTGAAGTGGATTTTAGATAATGTGGAAGGCGCAAGAGAAAAAGCGGAAAAAGGCGAGCTGCTGTTCGGAACGATTGATACATGGCTCATTTGGAAAATGTCAGGCGGAAAAGCGCATGTGACCGATTACTCCAATGCCTCCAGAACGCTGATGTTTAATATTTACGATTTAAAATGGGACGATGAACTGCTCGACATTTTAGGCATACCGAAATCCATGCTCCCTGAAGTGAAGCCGTCTTCCCATGTGTATGCGGAGACTGTTGATTATCATTTCTTCGGAAAAAATATCCCGATTGCGGGAGCGGCAGGCGACCAGCAGTCCGCATTGTTCGGCCAAGCGTGCTTTGAAGAAGGCATGGGAAAAAACACATACGGCACTGGATGTTTCATGCTGATGAATACCGGGGAAAAAGCAATTAAGTCCGAACACGGGCTTTTGACGACAATCGCTTGGGGCATTGACGGAAAAGTGAACTATGCGTTAGAAGGAAGCATTTTTGTCGCAGGCTCTGCCATCCAGTGGCTTAGAGACGGATTGAGAATGTTCCAGGATTCATCGCTAAGCGAATCTTATGCAGAAAAAGTAGATTCAACTGACGGCGTGTATGTCGTTCCGGCATTTGTCGGACTGGGAACGCCTTACTGGGACAGCGATGTGCGCGGTTCGGTTTTCGGCCTGACAAGAGGGACAACAAAAGAGCACTTTATCCGTGCGACACTGGAGTCATTGGCTTATCAGACAAAAGATGTGCTTGACGCAATGGAAGCAGATTCAAACATTTCATTAAAGACGCTTCGTGTAGACGGAGGAGCTGTGAAAAACAATTTCCTGATGCAGTTCCAGGGAGATCTGCTGAATGTTCCTGTGGAGCGTCCGGAAATTAATGAAACGACTGCACTTGGCGCGGCTTATTTGGCAGGTATCGCTGTGGGATTCTGGAAGGACCGTTCTGAAATCGCGAACCAGTGGAATCTGGATAAACGGTTTGAACCTGAATTAGAAGAAGAAAAACGAAATGAGCTGTATAAAGGCTGGCAAAAAGCCGTGAAAGCAGCTATGGCTTTTAAATAATGCAATACTATGGTATAATGGTTACAAGTTAATAAGAACGGTCCTGAGACGAGGAGAGACCACAGCACCAAAGTGTAAGCATGCACTTTGGCTGTTGTGGTCTCTTTTTCTATTTACCGTGACAACAAGGAGGAAACGTAATGATGAAACATCAATTTTCAAGTCTTGAAAGAGATCGCATGCTGACAGACATGACGAAAAAAACATATGATCTATTTATTATCGGAGGAGGAATTACAGGAGCGGGAACAGCTCTTGACGCGGCATCAAGGGGTATGAAGGTCGCACTAAGCGAAATGCAGGACTTTGCGGCGGGGACATCAAGCCGATCAACGAAGCTGGTACATGGCGGCTTGCGCTATTTAAAGCAATTTGAAGTGAAAATGGTCGCTGAGGTAGGGAAAGAGCGGGCGATTGTGTATGAAAACGGTCCGCATGTCACTACACCGGAATGGATGCTGCTGCCGTTTCATAAAGGCGGCACATTCGGTTCATTTACAACATCCATCGGGTTACGAGTGTATGACTTCCTTGCAGGTGTGAAAAAGTCAGAACGAAGAAGCATGCTTTCAGCAAAAGAAACGCTGCAAAAAGAGCCTTTGGTGAAAAAAGACGGCTTAAAAGGCGGCGGGTACTATGTGGAATACCGCACTGACGACGCGAGACTGACAATCGAAGTCATGAAGGAAGCGGTGAAATTCGGGGCAGAACCTGTGAATTACTCCAAAGTGAAGGAGCTTCTTTACGAAAAAGGCAAAGCCGTCGGCGTATTAATGGAAGATGTGCTGACAAAGAAAGAATATAAAGTGTATGCGAAAAAAATTGTCAATGCGACAGGTCCTTGGGTCGATCAGCTCAGAGAAAAAGACCATTCGAAAAACGGAAAGCATTTGCAGCATACAAAAGGCATTCACCTTGTATTTGACCAGTCTGTCTTTCCGCTCAAACAGGCTGTATATTTTGATACACCTGATGGCCGGATGGTATTTGCGATTCCTCGTGAAGGCAAAACATACGTGGGAACAACAGACACTGTTTACAAAGAGGCGCTGGAGCATCCGCGGATGACAACGGAGGATCGTGATTATGTCATCAATTCAATCAATTATATGTTCCCGGAACTGAATATCACTGCGAATGACATCGAATCCAGCTGGGCAGGGCTGCGTCCGCTGATTCATGAAGAAGGCAAAGATCCTTCTGAAATTTCACGGAAAGACGAGATTTGGACATCTGACTCAGGCTTGATCACCATTGCCGGCGGAAAACTGACTGGATACAGAAAAATGGCGGAGCACATCGTTGATCTTGTGCGTGACCGCTTAAAAGAAGAAGGCGCAAAGGATTTTGGCCCATGTAAAACGAAAAACATGCCAATCTCAGGCGGGCACGTCGGCGGTTCGAAAAATCTCATGTCCTTCGTTACCGCGAAAACAAAAGAAGGAATTGCAGCCGGTTTATCAGAAAAAGACGCAAAACAGCTGGCGATCAGATACGGCTCTAACGTAGATCGCGTCTTTGACCGGATAGAAGCGCTGAAAGATGAGGCCGCGAAACGCAACATTCCGGTTCATATTCTTGCTGAGGCAGAATACAGTATAGAAGAAGAGATGACTGCAACCCCTGCAGACTTCTTTGTCCGCAGAACGGGACGTTTATTCTTTGATATCAATTGGGTAAGAACATATAAAGATGCCGTTATTGATTTTATGAGCGAGCGATTCCAATGGGATGAGCAGACGAAAAACAAACATACAGAAAACCTCAACATGCTTTTACACGATGCGGTTGTGCCGCTTGAACAATAAACAATACGGGCTGTCTGCAGCCCGTTATTTCTTTTTACGTGCCGAAAGTGCCAGATCTCAGGTTATCAAGTGACAGAGGCACCCGCTTCATATAAAATAATGGCATAAGCTGATACATAGGAGGACGAACATGACTTGGAGAAAGAGCTATGAACGCTGGAAACAAACAGAACATTTAGATCCGGAATTAAAAGAGCGCCTCACTGAATTAGAGGGGAATGAACAGGCTCTTGAGGACTGTTTCTATAAAGACCTTGAATTCGGTACCGGCGGAATGCGCGGAGAAATCGGCGCTGGGACGAATCGGATGAATATTTACACTGTGCGCAAAGCATCAGCTGGGTTTGCGGCATACATCTCGAAGCAGGGTGAGGAAGCAAAAAAACGGGGCGTTGTCATTGCTTATGATTCTCGCCATAAATCGCCGGAATTTGCGATGGAAGCGGCAAAAACACTTGCGACACAAGGCATCCAAACATACGTTTTTGATGAGCTTCGCCCGACGCCAGAGCTGTCATTCGCTGTCAGACAGCTAAACGCTTATGGAGGGATTGTGGTAACAGCAAGCCATAACCCGCCTGAATATAACGGCTACAAAGTATACGGTGATGATGGCGGCCAGCTGCCTCCGAAGGAAGCGGACATCGTCATTGAACAGGTAAACGCGATTGAAAATGAGCTGACAATCACAGTGGACGAAGAAAATGCGTTAAAAGAAAAAGGCTTAATCAAGATCATCGGTGAAGACATTGATAAAGTTTATACAGAAAAACTGACGTCCATTTCTGTCCATCCTGAATTATCAAAAGAAGTAGATGTAAAGGTTGTTTTCACACCGCTGCATGGAACTGCGAATAAACCGGTCAGACGCGGCCTTGAAGCGCTCGGCTACAAAAATGTAACGGTAGTCAAAGAACAGGAACTGCCTGATCCAAACTTTTCCACTGTTACATCGCCAAACCCGGAAGAGCATGCGGCATTCGAATATGCCATTAAGCTTGGGGAGGAGCAGCATGCAGATATTCTCATTGCGACAGACCCTGATGCTGACCGCCTCGGCATCGCGGTGAAAGACGATCAAGGCAAATATACAGTGCTGACAGGAAACCAAACCGGAGCGCTGCTGCTTCATTACCTGCTTTCTGAAAAGAAAAAACAAGGCATCCTGCCAAATAACGGTGTTGTTCTCAAAACGATTGTCACAAGCGAAATCGGCCGTGCCGTAGCTTCATCATTCGGCCTTGATACGATTGATACGCTGACAGGCTTCAAGTTTATCGGTGAAAAGATCAAGGAATACGAGGCATCAGGCCAGTATACCTTCCAATTCGGTTATGAAGAGAGCTACGGTTATTTAATCGGCGATTTTGCCCGCGATAAGGACGCCATTCAGGCTGCGCTTTTGGCAGTTGAAGTTTGCGCGTTTTATAAAAAGCAGGGAATGTCATTATATGAAGCCCTTATCAATCTCTTTAACGAGTATGGTTTTTATCGTGAAGGGCTGAAATCTCTGACACTGAAAGGAAAACAAGGGGCAGAGCAAATTGAAGCGATACTTGCTTCCTTCAGAAAAAATCCGCCGCAGAAAATGGCCGGCAAACAGGTTGTTACAGCAGAAGATTACGCTGTAAGCAAACGGACGCTTCTGACTGAAAACAAAGAAGAAGCCATCGACTTGCCAAAATCAAATGTGCTGAAATACTTCCTGGAAGACGGGTCTTGGTTCTGTCTTCGTCCTTCTGGAACAGAGCCAAAAGTGAAATTCTATTTCGCCGTAAAAGGGTCATCTTTGGAAGACAGTGAAAAGCGTCTTGCCGCCCTTTCTGAGGATGTAATGAAAACGGTAGATGAAATTGTTGAGTCAACGAAAAAATAATTAAACTATCAGCCGGATCATTGTAAATGATCCGGTTTTTTCTTTTTCTCATCCAAAAGTCTGAAAGAAAATCATTCCACATACGAAGTAATGAAATACAAAAAACTGGTATAATCTTAAATACAAGATTAATGCCGGAGTGAGAAACGTGAGCAAAACGAGGATGGAGAAATTAAAAACGCTGAAAACGATTGCGGAAACCTTAAATCAAGGACACGATATCAATGCAACACTAGATGAGGTTTTAAAGGAATTGCTGAGTCTGACAAATCTTCAATCCGGATGGATTTTTCTGATCGAAGAAGATGGATCCTATACGTTAGCGGCCGACGCTTTTCTGCCTCCCGCTTTAAGCCGCAGGGAAAAAGTGCTGATGTGCGAAGGGGAGTGTTACTGCCTGACAAAATTCAATAACGGAGGGCTTAGAAGGGCTGCTAATATCATGAACTGCAAACGCATCGAATCAGCCGAAGAACTGCATTGTTTTGACACAGAAGGGATTACGCATCATGCAACTGTGCCTTTAGAAGACGGGGACAGGAGATTCGGATTGTTAAATGTAGCGGCGGCCGGAAAAACCATGTTTGATGAGGAAGAGCTGCATTTACTCGAGTCTGTCGCCTTTCAGATCGGAACGGCAATCCAGCGTATGAGGCTTTCCGAATATAAACAAAAAAATGCTCTTTTAATGGAGCGTAACCGCCTCGCTCAGGAGCTTCACGATTCTGTCAATCAAATGCTGTTTTCCGTCAGTTTAACTGCCAAAGCTGCAAAGACACTAACAAAAGACGAGCAGTTGCAGCAGATGATTGATTTCATTCAAAACCTATCACAGGACGCCCTCGCGGAAATGAAAGCGTTAATTTGGCAGCTTCGCCCTGGAGGATTGGAGAAAGGGCTGGCTGAAGCCATAAAAAGCTATGGCGCGCTTATTGGATTGAAGGTCATGTTTACCCAAAAAGGCTGCCCTGTTCTGACTGATGAACAGGAGCATATGCTATGGCGTGTCGTACAGGAAGCATTAAATAACTGCAAAAAGCATGCCGGAACAGATACGGCGTATGTCAGTCTGACTGCTGCTTTGGGCCATGCGGAGCTGGATATTATCGATCATGGGGCGGGGTTTTGTTATGAAGCGCATGCCGGTCTGCCTTCACTTGGCATCAAGGGCATGAAAGAACGAGCGGAAAAAGCCGGCGCGAAGTTTCGGATTGATTCAGCGCTTGGAGCGGGAACAAAGCTGTCCATCAGGCTTCCGCTATCAAGCCAAAAAGGAGGGACGGAATGAAAATTGTCATTGCTGATGACCACCATGTTGTCAGAAAGGGTCTGCGTTTTTTCTTTGCCACCCAGGATGATATTGAAGTGGCCGGGGAAGCCGCAACTGGAATAGAAGCTCTCCGCGTCATCGAAGAGACAAAGCCGGATCTTGTTCTAATGGATCTGTCCATGCCCGAGATGGATGGCATTCAAGCCATTAAAAAAGCAATACAGCAATTTCCTAAGATTAAAATTATTGTGCTAACGAGCTACTCTGATCAGGAGCACGTGATCCCCGCTCTTCAGGCAGGTGCGAAGGCGTATCAATTAAAGGATACTGAGCCCGAGGAATTGGTGAAAACATTAAGACAAGTGCATGCTGGCGAATACAAGCTTTCTTCAGCTATTATGCCCCATGTGCTGACACATATGAAAAATCAGCACGACCCGGAAAAAGAAAAATATTATCAATTAACAAGAAGGGAAAAAGACGTTCTGACTGAAATCGCGAACGGGAAAAGCAATAAAGAAATCGCAGCAGCCTTGTTTATTTCAGAAAAAACAGTGAAAACCCATGTATCGAATCTGTTAGCAAAACTTGAAGTGGCCGATCGCACGCAAGCAGCGCTTTTCGCAGTGAAATATAACTTGAATGGAGAGATCTCGAAATGAACATGTTAGTCATAAATGGCACGCCAAGAAAACATGGCAGAACAAGAATTGCAGCATCCTATATTTCCGCACTGTATCACACGGATTTGATTGATCTTAGCGAGTTTGTATTGCCGATTTTTAATGGTGAAGCGGATCAGTCTGAGCTGTTGCAGGTACAGGAGCTTAAGCAACGCGTTACTAAAGCGGATGCGATTGTATTATTATCGCCTGAATATCACAGCGGCATGAGCGGCGCTTTAAAAAATGCCTTGGATTTTCTTAGCAGTGAACAATTCAAATATAAGCCCGTTGCATTATTGGCAGTGGCGGGGGGCGGAAAAGGCGGCATCAATGCGCTGAACAATATGAGAACTGTGATGCGGGGTGTCTACGCCAATGTCATTCCGAAGCAGCTGGTGCTTGATCCGGTGCATATTGATGTTGAACATGCTACAGTGGCTGAAAATATTAAGGAAAGCTTAAAAGAGCTTGTCGAAGAACTCAGCATGTTCGCAAAAGCAGGAAATCCCGGCGTCTAAACGCCGGGATTTGTTTATGTGAGCAGGGCTAATTGATCTTCATAAGTCAGCTCTGTGGCATGATCTATATAACGGAGAAGGGAATACAGCATCTTTTCTAAAACGGCGTAATCCTGTTCAAAATGATACGCATGCAGAAAATGCTCGATTCGTTTTGACAACAAATCATCCTCTGTACGCACCATTAAAATTAATAAATTATCCCATTGAGAACGATGGGTGTAATAAAGCGCTTTATCATAATCGGCATAATCCATGAATCGCTTCTCCTTTCTTGGATGAGAAGTTCATGATTAGTTTATGCCGCATCCTCTGTTATTGACGGGGCAAAACTTGGCGTCTGCGGCAGTAAAGGGGTAGCAATATGAGGGAGACATAAAATCAAAATGCCTGAATGAAGATAGCGCTTTTGGTAAACCTATGAGGGAACATATTCTTGGTACAGGAGACTGTAAATATGAAATCTCTGCCGTATACCATCGCGCTTCTTTTTTGCGGATTGATCATCGTGTCAATGGCTGCAAAAGGTCATTCAACGGACACAAACGAATCCGTTCAAAAGTGGGAACAGCTTGCCTGGAGCAAAATTCAGGATGAATATAAGGGCGCTTCATTTTCTGACTATGCTTATATGGGGCGGACCGAGGTGAATGATCAGCAGACGAAAGATGTCTTTCGGGTGACAGTCAGACAGAAAGATGACACTTTTTCTGTTCGGGCCGAAGTCTATTTTCATCCGGTGACAAATCATATGATCAGCATCAACGTCTTTAGGCTCTAATAAAAAACTGTACAGCCGTTAAGGCCGCACAGTTTCTGTTTTTAGAAATATCGTTTTGCACCGAGATAGCGCTGTTTCCAGTAAGAGTTGTTCATATTGGAAATGACAACTCCGGAATCGTTGGCATTTATGAATTCCCCGTTTCCTAGGTAAACTCCAACGTGGGAAGGGCCGGCTTTATATGTTGTAAAGAAAACGAAATCTCCGACAGCAGGCTGGCTGACGGGCTTCATTGTGTTCCAATATCCAGCTGCCGTTAATCTAGATACGGATGTGACTTTGTTCAGTACATAGTAAATGAATCCGCTGCAGTCAAACCCGGATGGTGTCGTGCCTCCCCATCGATACGGAACCCCAATCTGCTCTTTAGCGGCGGCAATCATTGTGTTAATCTTCGCGCTCGTTGAGATGGTGGTGTTTGAAGAACCGGAGGAAGACGACGATGATGATGCTTTTCCGGTAATGACCAGCTTTTGGCCAACCTGCAAGACATCCGTTTTTAAATTGTTTTTCTCCCGGATCTGCTGAGCTGTTACATTAAATTTCTGAGCAATCACCCACAAGGAATCACCGCTTTTCACCGTGTATGTAGTCGTCGTGCCTGAGCTTGCATTTGACGAAGAAGACGACGATGATGAAGTGCCTGAAGATGCTTTACCTGTCAGCTTCAGTACTTGTCCAACATAAAGCACATCTGATTTCAGATTGTTGACATTTCGGATTTGCTGTACAGTCAGGTTATAGTTGTTTGCGATTTTCCAAAGTGAATCACCGCTTTTTACAGTATATTTCGTTGTTGCCGAATTTTGGTTCGGTTTGGATGAAGTGTCTTTGGAAGACGTATCAGAGCCGCTTGATTTTGTTTTCAACACCTGATTCACGTAAATGGTGTCTGATTTTAAGTTGTTCAAGACCTTCAATTCAGCAATGGACATATTGACTTTGTTTGCAATTTTCCAAAGTGAATCTCCAAGCTGCACCTTATATGTTCCCGTAGCAGATGAAGAACTTGAGCTCTTATTAGAACTGCTTTTTGAACTGGAGCTTGAGCTTTTATTAGAGTTGCTTTTTGTACTGGAACTAGAGCTTGAAGAAACTGTGCCGGACACCTTTAATTTCTGCCCCGCACGAATCAAATCGCTGCTTAGTCCGTTTAATTTCTTCAGTTCCTGCACCGTCATTTTATACTCATTTGCGATCAGCCAAAGTGAATCGCCGCTTTTCACAGTGTAAACAGAACTTCCGCTCTTCTTGGTTGTTGAGCTTGAAGTAGATGAAGTGCCGGAATTGCTGCCAGGAATGGTAAGCGTCTGGCCGATCGACAGAACAGTAGTCGAAAGATGATTGGCGGATGTGAGGGCCGCCACACTTGTGTTGTAGGTTTGGGCCAGTTTCCATAAAGAATCTCCGCTTTTGACCTTAATCGTTGCTGCTTCAGCTGGTGTTACTGCTAAAGTTGTGCCGACAATCGCAGATGCTGTCAGCCCTGCTGCTAATTTCTTTTTCATCTTAGCTCTCCTTTTTCCCCCAATGATTTTGAATTTGCTGTTTCTTTTTTATATCGGCACATTTTTCTTATCGTTTTGCCTTTTTTAAAAAATAGCTATATTATCTTAATACAAAAGGGGCAAAAGGGCACAAAAAAAGAAGGAATCATGGATCTATTCCTTCATTTTTAAAAGCTTCATGATATCTTCTTTGTTTTTGACGAGGTCGCGCAGTGTATATTTGTCTAAAACCGCAAGATAGGCCAAAAGCGCTTCATTAAGCACATGTTTTAAGCCGCACACCGGGGAAATAATGCAGAGATTCTTGTTCGCATCAAAACATTCAACAATATTAAAATCGTCCTCCGTTTTTCTGACAACCTCACCGATGTTGATGTCTTCAGGGGACATGCCTAATCGTATGCCGCCACCTCGTCCGCGTATCGTTTCTACGTAGCCGAGCTGGCCGAGCCTGTAAATGACTTTCATAAGATGATTTTTTGAAATAGAATACGTTTCAGCGATTTGCTTTATATTTGAAAGTTCTCCGGGACGCTCTGCAGCCAGAAAAATCAACACTCTTAATGAATAATCTGTATAATTGGTTAACTTCATAATAAGACCTCAGAATAAGACATTTTCTATATCTTATCATAATCGATTGAAAAATGAAAAAAAAGGAATTAAAAAACATGCACCCTGCTGGGTGCATGTTCTTTTGTTTACATGTCATTTGGCGGATTTTGGTTTTGGCCGTTTTTTTCAATTTCGGTGTTTTGCATTTTGCGTTCAAATGTAGACAGATAACGTGATGCAAAATCTTTTCCGCCAAGGCCGAAGGATAAACCAAAAGCGAGTGCGAAGCCGCTAAGAACGATGATGAACGCGGAATTGACAATTGTCGCAGCGACACCAAGCTGATCCAGGGCCATAAAGAAAGCAAGTGCGATAATGGTGTATTTAGCGATGGCCGCTAAAGATTTGAATTCCTTGCCTTTTATCATGCTTGCGAGCACTTTCCGCACCAATTCCCCGGCGTAAAGGCCGATTCCGAGAATGAATACGGCGACAAGGACATTCGGCAGATACGCGATGATGCCAGTCGCAATTTCTACGAGGAAGTGCAGCCGAACAATTTGAAGCGCCTCGGCTGTAAACAGCAGAATGACAATGATTTGCGCAATCAAACCGACAACTTGAGACAAGGACAGCTTTGCAGACGTTCCGGCTTCCATGCCAATTTTTCCTAAGACAGAATCAAAGCCTGCGCGATGGAGCAGTCCGGACACCATGGATTTCACCCATTTTCCTGCCCACATACCCGCTAAAACAAGCACGATGGCAATCATGATGTTCGGAAGCATGTTTAAAATCGTATTCAGCATAGAGACAGCCGGTTTTGAAATGCCGGCGACATTCAGCTGATCCAGCGCTGAAATGACCACCGGAATCATAATCAGCACATAAGCGATTGTTCCGATGACTGCAGAAAGGCTTGTATCTTTTAAGTAAATGGATAAACCCATACGTGCCGCGAATCTTTCCGTGCCGATGCTTGCAAGGAAATTCGTAACGATATCACGTACAAGGCGGGCAACAAGCCAGCCGATTAATACGATAAGCGCCGCTGCAAATAATTTCGGCAGAAAAGCGAGCACGCTTTCCATCATATTTGTAAAAGGGCCTGAAATGCCGCTTATTTTTAAAGAAGATAAGACCCCTGGCAGGAAAACAAGCAGCACGAGATAAAAGACAATTTGTGAAGCGGTATTGACAGCCTGATGAATATCTTTTCCTTCAGACACCAAATTCCACTTGCGCAGTTTGTCACTCGTGTTCAGCTTCATCCCGATTTTTTTGACAAGGAAGCTCAAAACAGAGGCTGCAGCCCATCCTACCAGCAGAATGAGTCCGGCTTTCAGCACGCTTGGGATCGCCGCTGCAATCGCCGACAGCATACTGACAAATGGTGATGCCACTGTTGTCAGGTGCAAAATGTTAAAGAATAAAATAAAGACGATGATCAATGCGATAAAATAAACGACTTTGCTTATGACTTTTTCCGAGGAATAGCGTGAAGGCTTTTTCCCGGCAAAGAGCTTGTCATCGATTTTTGTTTTGCTGAGTCCTTTGTATACCGCTTTTTCAATGATTTTAGCGATAGCCCATCCTATTAATAAGACAAGTAAAGCAATAATTACGTTTGGCAGCTTACTGAGATAAGAAGAAAGCACGTCTGCTACATTCAATTGGTATCGCTCCTTTTTTTCGTAGTATGGTGTGTGTTTACCCACTGATCCAATAAGCAAACTACTGAATGTGCCGGGGAATTTTTTTCTAGCCAGAGTGAGGCTATCATCTTTTGTCTGGCGGGGTCATACATTATAGATAAGTCCAAGTAGGGGGGATTCGGTTGAACGCGGAGGAGAAGAAAGAATTACAGCGGGCAATTGAGGAAATTACCGAAATTGCAAAAGGATTCGGCCTTGATTTCTACCCGATGAGATATGAAATCTGCCCGGCTGAAATTATTTATACATTTGGCGCGTACGGGATGCCGACAAGATTCAGCCACTGGAGCTTTGGCAAGCAGTTTCACAAAATGAAGCTGCATTATGATCTGGGATTAAGCAAGATTTATGAGCTGGTCATTAACTCAGATCCATGCTACGCTTTTTTGCTGGACAGCAACTCACTGATCCAAAATAAATT
The DNA here is from genome assembly GCF_000259365.1 of Bacillus sp. JS. NCBI lineage: Bacteria > Bacillati > Bacillota > Bacilli > Caryophanales > Bacillaceae > Bacillus > Bacillus sp. JS. Next base: position 1,070,263 of record NC_017743.1, read on the forward strand.
GATTGTCGCTCACGTTCTTGCCCATTGCGATTTCTTCAAAAACAACTGCCGTTTCCAAAACACGAAGCGCGATATGGTGGAAAGCATGGCGGCAACGGCTGAACGGATAAAACACTATGAACAGGTTCACGGGATAAAAGAAGTAGAGTCATTTTTAGATGCGATCCTTGCGATTCAGGAGCATATCGATCCGTCGTTGGTCCGCCCAAAGCTCCAATGGAGTGTGGATGATGAGGAAGAGGAGATTGAAGAGGCAGCCACACCTTACGATGATTTATGGTCTTTGGATGAAAAGAAACCGAAAAAACAAGTGAAAAAATCGAAAAAACCGTTCCCGCCGCGGCCAGAAAAAGATATCCTGCTTTTTATCGAGGAGCATTCGCGGGAGCTGGAGCCATGGCAGCGTGATATATTAACGATGATGAGAGAGGAAATGCTTTATTTCTGGCCTCAGCTGGAAACAAAGATTATGAATGAGGGCTGGGCTTCCTATTGGCACCAGCGAATTATACGTGAGCTTGATTTAACCTCTGATGAAGCGATCGAGTTCGCCAAGCTGAATGCAGGTGTCGTTCAGCCGTCCAAAACAGGCATTAACCCTTATTATTTAGGGCTGAAAATATTTGAAGACATTGAGGAGCGGTACAACAACCCGACGGAGGAAATGAAGAAAATGGGCGTGCAGCCTGACTCCGGTCGGGAGAAAATGTTTGAGGTCAGGGAGATTGAATCCGATATCTCTTTCATCCGCAATTATTTAACCAAAGACTTAGTCATGCGCGAAGATCTTTATTTGTTTCAAAAACAGGGCAGAGATTATAAGATCATTGATAAAGAGTGGAAGTCGGTGCGCGACCAGCTCGTAAGCATGCGGGTAAATGGCGGCTTTCCATATTTGACGGTAAACGACGGCGATTATATGAAAAATAACGAACTCTATATTAAGCATTGGTATGAGGGCATAGAGCTGGATTTGAAATACTTGGAGAAAGTGCTCCCTTATTTATTCCAGCTTTGGGGAAGAAGCGTGCACATTGAGTCTGTGCTTGAGGATAAGGAAGTCATGTTTTCGTATGATGGAAAAGGTGTTCACCGCAGGTATTTATAAAAAAAAGGATGCAGCGTTCTGCATCCTTTTTATTTTCCAGCTTTTAAAATCTTAAATATGATATTTGCCTGATCGGTATTGTTAATCAATCCGCGGAATTTTTCTTTTCCGGGACCGTACGCGTATACCGGCACTTGTTCGCCGGTGTGATCGGTACTCGTCCATCCGCTGTTAGAGCGAGTATTAAAAATCTTGATGATGGCTTTGTAGGCGCCTTTGCTTTTGTCAGCCTGTGCAGCAGCTTCAACACTTTTGATTTCTTCTGATGTAATTTTCAGATTTGTATAGCGGGCGAGCACATCTTTGACCGGTTTGCCTTCACTGATTTTTTTGGCCATAAATTCAGGCGTTTTTTTCGCGGAGAGAATCGGCTCCGCGTGCCAATTCTTTTCGCCGTTTGCGCCAATGGCAAAGCCGCCGGTTGTATGGTCAGCAGTTGCAATGACAAGTGTATGTTTGTCTTTTTTCGCAAATTCAATCGCGGCTTTATAGGCCTGTTCAAAGTCTTTCACCTCGCTCATGGCTCCTACTGTATCATTGTCATGGGCCGCCCAGTCAATTTGGCTGCCTTCGACCATCAAGAAAAATCCTTTTTTATTTTGGTTCAAGCGTTCAATTGCTGAAACCGTCATGTCTTTGAGAGACGGTGTTTTGCTGTCGCGATCAAGCGCTTTAGCAAGCCCTCCATCCGCGAAAAGCCCGAGCACCTGCTGATCCTTATTTTTCTTCAGAGCTTCTTTAGTAGTCACATAGCTGTAGCCGGCTTGTTTGAATTCCTTTGTCAAGTTTCTGTCCTTGCGGTTAAAATACGATTTTCCGCCGCCCAGCAAAACGTCTATTTTTTGTTTGCCTTTTATTTTGTCATCCATATAGCTATTGGCGATTTGGTCCATGTTTTTCCGAGATTTATTGTGGGCCCCATATGCGGCAGGGGTGGCGTGGTTAATTTCAGACGTTGCAACAAGACCTGTTGACTTGCCTTGTTGTTTGGCCTCTTCAAGCACAGATTTCACTTTTTTTCCGTTTTTATCGACGCCAATTGCATTGTTATATGTCTTAACGCCTGTCGCTAATGCTGTTCCGGCAGCTGCTGAATCTGTAATATTATAATCAGGGTCATCCGGATGCGTCATCATCATGCCTGTCAAATTCCGGTCAAATTCAGTCAACTTCGGGTTATTCGGTGTTTCACCGTTATTTTTCAGGGAACGGTAGGCGTTTATGTAAGACGTCCCCATGCCGTCGCCTATCATCACAATGACATTTCTGATCTCAGCTTTGTCTTGTTTTTTGGCGCTTGCCGTTTCGGTTTGCTGCAGCTCGGCTCCGGCAAAGATTCCAGCTGTAAGGACTGAAACAGCGGCGATTGGCAGAAGTTTTAATTTCATATTTTGAAACAAATTCATTTTTAGCATGCCTCCTTTAATGTGTTATGTTTATCATGTTAGGGAAATTTTGTTAAATGCATCTGTTGATCGTGTAAACATTAAGTAAAGCATTGTAAGGAAATGAAAAACGTCCTTTCGTTATTTTGCCTTAGTTGGTTCAAAGCATTCCTTTTTCAGAAAAATCTTTACCTCTCTGTCTTTGCATGATATGTTTGTTTAAATAAAAAAACTGCGGATAACCGCAGCTTTCCTCGTATATTCTTTATCACACATTCTTCCATAAGTGAGTGGACTCCCGAAAGTTTTCATTTATTTCCTTTATGTTGAAAAACATCCCATAAAACATGACAAAAGCACTCGTTTTTTGTCACCTTTGCAACGAAAATGAAATATTTAATACCCTTAAAAACTTTTTTTTAGAACGAATAATTAAGAAATTTGTCACATGAAGTCAAGACTATTTCTAATGGGAATCTATCCTTATAATAGAAACCAATAAGATTAATTAAAAAAAAGAGATACATATATAGAGAGTTAACATTTGGGGAGGAAAATATGAAAAAGCAAATCATTACAGCTACGACAGCAGTTGTTTTAGGATCGACATTATTTGCAGGAGCGGCGTCTGCACAAAGCATTAAGGTGAAAAAAGGCGACACGTTATGGGATCTTTCAAGAAAATACGACACAACGATCAGTAAAATTAAATCAGAGAACCACCTTCGTTCAGACTTTATTTATGTGGGACAGACTTTATCGATTAACGGCAAATCTACAAGTTCAAAAAGCAGCAGTTCTTCTTCTTCCTCTTCTTCTACGTACAAAGTAAAGAGCGGAGACAGCCTGTGGAAAATTTCAAAAAAATACGGCATGACAGTCAATGAACTGAAAAAACTGAATGGCTTAAAATCAGACTTGCTTCGTGTTGGACAAGTCCTGAAACTGAAAGGCTCATCAAGTTCAAGCAGCTCCAGCTCATCGAGCGTATCAACGTCATCAACTTCCACTTATAAAGTGAAGCGCGGGGACAGTCTGTCTAAAATCGCAAAACAATACGGCACTACGGTTAGCAAATTAAAAAGCTTAAACGGCTTAAAATCAGATGTAATCTATGTCAACCAAGTATTGAAGGTGAAAGGAACAAGCACTAGCAGCTCCAAACCTGCTTCTTCTTCATCATCTTCAAGCAGCAAAGCATCATCTACTACATCACTGAATGTGAGCAAGCTGGTTTCTGATGCGAAAGTGTTAGTCGGAACGCCATATAAATGGGGCGGAACGACAACTTCCGGCTTTGACTGCAGCGGATTCATTTGGTATGTACTGAATAAACAAACAAGTGTGGGCAGAACAAGCACTGCGGGATACTGGAGTTCTATGAAAAGCATTGCCAGCCCGTCTGTTGGTGACTTCGTCTTCTTCACAACATATAAATCCGGCCCTTCTCACATGGGGATTTACATTGGAAACAACAGCTTCATTCATGCAGGATCTGACGGCGTACAAATCAGCAGCCTGGACAACAGCTACTGGAAGCCTCGTTACCTCGGTGCGAAAAGATTCTAATTTTAGAGGAAACCCGTTCATTGGAACGGGTTTTTTTCATTAGACGGAGCACATTCATTTTGGTTGCTCCTAAAAATGAAAATGTGATAAAAAATCCAAGAATTTTTTTTCTTTCTTATTTTCATAAAGGGCGATTGCATAAGCGCCGGCATAGGGCAGCTGAGCAGACTGATAAGGGATTCTGATCATCTGTTTTTCTGCTAACTCCCGCTTTACTGTAGATAAAGGCAGAAATGAAACCCCGAGTCCTTCCTTGATAAACCGTTTCGTTATATGTGTTTGTGTAACCTTCATTGTCCTCACAAATGGAAATGTCACTCTGACTTGACGGAGCAAGTCGTCCCAGTAATCAGGATGATTGTGGGTCAAAAGCAGGTATTGCTCGAGCACCTCTTTGGCATCAATTTCTTTGTCTTCTATGAAACGCTGATCGGGCGGGGCAACAAGGACGACAGGGTCTTTATAAAGGCAGTGGCAGCTTAAAGAGGAAGACTGTACCTTTAGACAGCTCAATCCGATATCAGCTTCCCCGGCTTTTATCAGTGACGCGATTTCCGCTGATTCGAAAATCGTCACCGCCATTTCTGTTTCCGTGTTCATTGCTGTGTACCGCTTCATGACAGAAGGAAGCACAGTATCTGCAATAAGCGGAGAAACCGCGAGCTGTAAGGTTTGAGAGTAGCCTTGCCGCACTCTGTGAAGCTCTGCCATGCTGTTTTCATAATCATCAAGAAGCCTGAGCGCATACGGTAAATAAGCCCTGCCTTCATCAGTCAGCTGGATCTGTCTGCCTTTTCGCTCAAACAGCTTGCAGCTGATTTCTTTTTCTAATTGCTTGATATGCACAGTCACAGTGGGCTGAGATAAGAAAAGCGTTTCAGCTGTTTTTCGGAAGTTTTCATATTTCGCAGCGGTCACAAAGGTATGAAGCCATTTGAAATCCATTTCTATTCTCCCTCTGATTAATATTTTTAATTAATTTCCTTTAAAATATTCATTATTTTTTAAATATTATATTTACTATAATAACAGAAAAGGATAGGGGGAATACAAATGGTACATTACGGATTAAAGGGAATTACATGTGTGGAAACATCCATCAGCCATATTGATGGTGAAAAAGGACGTCTAATTTACAGAGGCCATCATGCAAAAGACATCGCACTGAATCATAGCTTTGAAGAAGCGGCTTATTTGATTTTATTTGGGAAACTGCCTTCAGCTGAAGAATTGCAGGTATTTAAAGATAAGCTGGCTGCGGACCGGCACCTTCCGGAACACATTGAGCGCTTGGTTCAGTCATTGCCAAACAACATGGACGATATGTCGGTGCTGAGAACGGTTGTGTCAGCATTGGGGGAAAATACGTACACATTCCATCCGAAAACAGAAGAAGCAATCCGGCTGATTGCAATCACGCCCTCCATCATTGCCTACAGAAAAAGATGGACGCGCGGTGAACAAGCTATAACACCTTCTTCCCAGTACGGACATGTCGAAAACTATTATTATATGCTCACAGGTGAACAGCCTTCAGAGGCAAAAAAGAAAGCGCTTGAAACCTATATGATTCTGGCCATGGAGCACGGCATGAACGCATCCACTTTTTCGGCACGGGTTACCTTATCTACAGAAAGTGATTTAGTGTCAGCCGTCACGGCTGCTCTTGGCACGATGAAAGGCCCGCTCCACGGAGGCGCCCCTTCTGCTGTGACAAAAATGCTTGAAGACATTGGAGAAAAAGAACATGCTGAAGCATATCTGAAAGAAAAACTCGAAAAAGGAGAGCGCTTGATGGGATTCGGCCACAGGGTGTACAAAACAAAAGACCCGCGGGCAGAAGCTTTGAGACAGAAAGCAGAAGAGGTGGCCGGCAATGACCGCGATCTCGCTCTCGCTCTCCATGTAGAAGCAGAAGCGATTCGTTTGCTTGAAATCTACAAACCGGGACGAAAGCTGTACACAAATGTTGAATTTTATGCGGCTGCTGTGATGAAGGCCATCGATTTTGACGATGAATTGTTTACACCGACCTTTTCAGCAAGCCGAATGGTGGGATGGTGCGCCCATGTGCTGGAACAGGCAGAAAACAACATGATTTTCCGCCCGTCAGCGAAATATACAGGTGCCATTCCTGAGGAAGTTCTTTCATAGCATATTTTGGCGTTTATTCACTTCTGTCGTGTGGTAACGTTCAGTATCAACCACATGTCTAGGAGTGATGAATGTGAACCCAATGGACAGACAAACAGAAGGACAAGAACCCCAGCATCAGGACAGACAGCCGGGGATTGAATCAGAAATGAATCCGCTGCCCCTGTCAGATGACGAGGATTATCGAGGAAGCGGAAAATTGAAAGGAAAAGTCGCGATCATTACCGGAGGCGACAGCGGGATAGGGAGAGCAGCAGCCATTGCGTTTGCTAAAGAGGGGGCTGATATCTCAATTCTTTACTTAGATGAGCATTCGGACGCAGAGGAAACACGTAAACGGATCGAAAAGGAAAATGTCCGCTGCCTGCTTATCCCGGGAGATGTCGGGGACGAGAACCATTGTGAACAAGCTGTGCAGCAAACAGTGGACCATTTTGGCAAACTAGATATCTTGGTGAACAACGCCGCTGAACAGCATCCCCAGGACAGCATTCTCAATATTTCAACAGAACAGCTGGAAAAAACCTTTCGCACAAATATTTTTTCCATGTTTCATATGACGAAGAAAGCTTTGCCTCACTTGCGAGAGGGGAGTGCCATTATTAATACGACGTCGATTACCGCTTATGAAGGAGATACGGCGTTAATTGATTATTCCAGCACAAAAGGTGCGATTGTCTCCTTTACGCGGTCCATGGCGATGTCGCTTGCGGATAAAGGCATCAGAGTGAATGCGGTGGCGCCCGGTCCGATTTGGACACCGCTTATTCCGGCGACATTCCCTGAGGAAAAAGTGAAACAGCATGGCTTGGATACCCCAATGGGAAGACCGGGACAGCCGGTTGAGCATGCGGGCGCCTATGTTCTGCTGGCGTCTGACGAATCTTCCTATATGACAGGGCAGACCATTCATGTGAATGGCGGCCGTTTTATTTCAACGTAATCAACGAAAAACCAGCTTTGATAGCTGGTTTTTTGTGTGGTTAGAAATTGGAAAATAAAAAATTTGTCGATTTTTCTAACAATTTTGTTTTCATTTTTGCAATTTTATATATAATATTGAGTAGGAGAAAGGAATGATTCACGACCAGTACAAATATAGTAGAAAAACAGGAAAATGACCATTGCCGCTCATGAATTCAGAAAATTCAAATAAAATATATAAAAATAGATGATCGGGAGTTGAAGGGGAATGAAAGGGAGCGTATTTAGGAAGAAAAGCATTCAGGATTTAATCGCTGCGACGAGCGGTGAAAAGTCTTTAAAAAGAGAATTAGGGGCGTTCGATTTAACGTTGCTTGGAATCGGCGCCATTATTGGTACAGGAATTTTTGTTCTGACGGGAACAGGCGCAGTCACGGCAGGTCCCGGACTGACCATTTCATTTGTTGTGGCGGCGCTGGCTTGTTTATTCGCCGCCCTGTCTTACGCGGAGTTTGCGTCAAGTGTGCCTGTTTCAGGTTCGGTGTATACATTCACTTATGCGACATTGGGAGAGCTTATGGCCTTTATTATCGGGTGGGATTTAATTTTAGAATACATGCTGGCGGTAAGTGCAGTGTCGGTCGGCTGGTCTGGTTATTTCCAATCATTTTTATCAGGGCTCGGCATTCATCTTCCGGTTGCTTTAACAGCGGCACCGGGCGCAGTGAAAGGCACCTTTACTCTGTTTAATCTTCCTGCATTCGTCATTGTAATGGCGATCACATATTTGCTATATTTAGGCATCAAAGAATCAAAAAGAGTCAACAATATCATGGTTATCTTGAAGATACTGGTTGTTCTGCTGTTTATCGCGGTGGCAGCCGTTTACGTAAAGCCGCATAACTGGCAGCCGTTTATGCCAATGGGCTTTGGCGGCGTATTCAGTGCAGCGGCGCTCGTATTCTTTGCTTTTATCGGATTTGACGCTGTATCCTCTGCTGCGGAAGAGACGAAAAATCCCGCGAAGGATCTGCCAAAAGGCATTATTTTCTCTTTATTGGTTTGCACGATTTTATATGTCACCGTATCAGCAATCATGACTGGGGTTATCCCGTTTGCTCAATTTGCGGGTGTGGATCATCCGGTTTCTCTTGTTCTTCAAAGCGCAGGGCAAAACTGGGTGGCTGGCATCATTGATATTGGCGCCGTGCTGGGAATGACAACAGTTATGCTCGTGATGCTTTACGGGCAGACCCGCGTCATGTTTGCCATGTCGCGTGACGGACTTGTGCCGGGCTCACTTTCTAAAGTGCATCCAAAGCACAAAACACCTTATGTAGCCACTTGGTTTTTCGGAACGATGTCGGCGCTTCTCGGCTCACTTGTTCCGCTGGATGAACTTGCAAAGCTGGTAAACATCGGGACGTTGTCGGCATTTGTCCTGATTTCTGTGGCAGTTATCGTTTTGAGAAAGAAACAGCCTGATCTTCCGAGAGCTTTTAAATGCCCGGGAGTTCCCGTGATCCCAGGCCTGGCGATTCTGTTCTGCCTGTTCTTGATTTTAAATCTGGGATGGGTGACGATTTTCCGCTTCCTGGTGTGGCTGTTAATCGGCTTGGTCATCTATTTCCTGTATTCAAGAAAGCATTCAAAATTAAATCAATAAATAACCTTTTGATAAAGAGAGCGGCCATACAGGCCGCTCTCTTTTCTGTTCTTGGCAAATGAATCTATAGAAATGAAGACAAAAATAAGAGATAATATAGGCTGGAAAGGAAGTGACGTTTATTGTCTGAGCAAAAACCAGTCCAATGGGCTTCGAAAATTGGTTTCGTCATGGCAGCGGCCGGTTCGGCTATCGGCTTGGGCGCGATTTGGAAGTTCCCTTACGTAGCGGGGACCAATGGGGGAGGAGCCTTTTTTCTTATCTTCGTGTTATTTACCATCCTCTTAGGCTATCCGCTTTTGGTGGGGGAATTTATTTTTGGAAGACGGAACCAGACGAATGCCATTGATGCATATAAAAAAGAAGCGCCGCGATCAGCTTGGTTTCTTACCGGGTGGATCGGTGTAGCCGCGTGTTTCTTAGTGCTGTCGTTTTACAGTGTAATCGGAGGATGGATCTTGCTGTATATCGTAAAAACGGCGTCAGGCTCACTGTCCGGGCTTTCCCAAGCACAGTATGGCGCTCTTTTTGCTTCTATTATCCAAAATCCGGTGCAGACGCTCACGGCTCAGCTTGTTTTTATGGTACTGACTGTCATCGTTGTCGCCAGAGGGGTTCAAAAAGGGATTGAACGGGTCAGCGCGGTGATAATGCCGATTTTGTTTTTGTTGTTTATTCTGCTTGTTCTCCGGTCTCTTACGCTTAATGGTGGAATGGAAGGCGTAAAGTTTCTGCTTGTGCCACATTTCAGCGATCTGACTCCGGAATCTATATTATTCGCTTTGGGACAGGCTTTCTTTACGTTAACATTGGGGGTATCGGTGATGGTGACCTATAGCTCCTATTTGCCGAAAACACAAAATATCCCTCGTTCGGCAGCCTCCATTGTCTTGATGAATATCATTGTGACACTCTTGGCAGGTTTGGCTATTTTTCCGGCGGTTTTTTCATTCGGTTTTCAGCCAAATGAAGGACCGACACTGCTGTTTACAGTGCTTCCAGCCGTTTTTGAACAGCTGCCGTTTGGCACGTTGTTTTTTATCGGCTTTCTCGTTGCATTTTTATTTGCGGCCTTAACCTCAGCATTTTCGATGGTTGAAATTATTGTCGCCACAATCGGAAAAGGGGACGAAAAGAAGAGAAAAAAACTGTCATGGACGAGCGGGCTTTTGATTTTTTTGGTCGGAATCCCATGCTGCTTGTCTTATGGCGTATTGAGTGATGTGCACCTATTTGGCAAAACGTTTTTTGATATTGCCGATTTTACCGTCAGCAATGTTTTAATGCCTTCAGGCGCTCTGTTAATTTCTCTGTTTATCCCGCTTAAAATTTCGAAGAGCGAGCTCTTGGCAGAAATGAGAAATGGATCAAATACAGGTAAAGCATTCTTTTACACATGGTTTTATTTGCTTCGTTTTATCGTGCCGCTTGCCATTATTATCGTGTTCTTAAATTTAATTGGAATTTTATCTTTTTAAAAAAACAGGCTCCGGGAATGGAGCCTGTTTTTTATTTAATAAGATGATATCAACGGCGTCCATGCCGTTTTTAGTTTTTGGATGCCGAGCTTGATGTCCTCTTCTGACAAACCGCCATAACCGATTAAGACAGAAACAAAAGGCGTTCGTTCTTTATATGAAGGGGAGACGGGATAGATGGTTACACCGTTGTTTGCTGCTGTTTTTATTGCTTCTTCCTCACTTGCTGGAAACAAAAGACGCAGCAGAATGTGAAGCCCTGAGTTTTTACCGAGAATCTCAACGGTGTTTCCTAGTTCAGAGCGGATGGCTTCTAACCGGACAGCGTGTTTTTTTCGGTATAGGCCTCTCATTCTATTTATGTGTTTTTGCCACTCTCCGGTTTCGATGAAGTCTGCCAGTGCGAATTGCGAGTGGGCAGAGACGGTTTGCTTCATTAACTGAGCGTTGTTTTTGATCGATTTCATGAGTTCAGGGGGCACAATCATGAAGCTAAGCCGCAAGGAAGGCAGAAGTGACTTTGAAAAAGTGCCAAGATATATGACTCTGCCATTCGGATCTAGACCCTGTAAAGACGGAATGGGATGGCCGCTGTAGCGAAATTCCCCGTCATAATCATCCTCTATAATGAATGAATTTGATTTTGCTGCCCATGCAAGCAGCTCCTGTCTGCGGGTTATCGTCATGATGGTCCCAAGCGGAAACTGATGCGAAGGAGTCGTATACATGAAATAAGGATTCCGGCGGTAGAGCTCATCCGGCAGGACGCCTTCTGCATCAGTACAAATCGGAATGACATTCATGCGATTTGCTTCAAATATCTTTCTTGAACGGTGAAAGCCCGGTTCTTCAAATCCGATTTTTGTCCCTGGTTTTAGCATAAGGCAAAGAATTTGCAGAAGCACGGTGGTTCCTGCACCAATGATAATCTGGCCGGGATCGCAATTGACTCCCCGAGACAGCCTGACGAATCGGGCAATCGTGTGTCTGAGTTCGTATTCTCCCTGAGGGTCGCCAGAGGTGTGAAACGAATCGGAATAGCGATCCAGACTTTTTACTATGCTTTTTCTCCATGCGGTAAACGGGAAGTGGGCCGGATCAACATTGCCTTGATGAAAGTCAATAGCAGGTGCGTTCTTTTTATGTGAGCCAGGCTGTGCAGACTGCTGAAAATGGTCAGGAGCTGACGGAAAATCTGGTTCTACTTCCGCGGCGAACCAGCCGATTTTCGGCTTGCTTTTGACATAGCCCTCAGCAGTTAATTGCTCGTAAGCTCGTTCTATTGTTGCCGTGCTGACATCGAGCAAGCTGGAGAGCCTGCGTTTTGAAGGAAGTTTTGTTCCCTTTGTGATTCGCGCATGTGAAATCTCTTGTTTGAAAAAGGTATAGAGCTGCTCATACAGCGGTATTTTGCTCTTTTTATCAAGAAACGGCGTGATATCCATCTCATGTCTCCTTTTTATCTGGCATGGTCATTTTTTCTGATATTGGCTATTTGGTAAATGCCATTTATTAGCTATGATCATTGTAACGAAAGGAAAGGGGATTGAGAAGATGATTCATATCAAACAATTAACCACGAAAGAAGAATGGGCTGAGTCGTATCCGATCATGGGTGAATTGAGAACAGAACTAGATATCGAGACGTATTTACAAAGGCTTGAAGCCTGTGTGCAGAAAGAATCGTATATGCTGTTTGCCTTATATGAAGATACAGAGATCAGAGCGCTGTGCGGCGCTCAGCCGAGGGTTTCCATTCATAAAGGAGAGCACTTGTGGGTTGCGGATCTAGTTACAACGGCACCTAGCCGATCAAAGGGATACGGCAAAATGCTTTTGGATTATGCCGCAGACTGGGCGAGTAAAGCCAGACTTGGCTTTGTCAGTCTTTCATCTGGCCTTCAGCGTAAAGACGCACATCGATTTTATACAGAAAAAATGGGTTTTGCTATAGAAAGCTATTTGTTCCGAAAACCGGTGTAAATGAAAAAAGACGCCTGAAAAGGCGTCTTTTTTTAAAAGCCAAACTGTAAATTTGTATCTACAGAAACAATGGTATACACACAAATAATCACAAAGAGATTAAGGATGACGCCGAGCAGGCCGGGGCCTGTGCGTCCTCTCTTGATGAAGAGTTCAACAACGCCGAACGGAACGGCAGCCATGGCGAACGGAAGCATTTGATAGGAATAAAACGTGACATTGCTGATAATCGCCAAATTCAGCAAGAGCAGGGACAGAACCGCTGTCCCGACAGAGATCCAGCCGAATACATTGTGTTCTTTAAAAATTCTTACCAGTTCCATAATTCCACCTCGCCGACATTCGCTGATTTTACAGATTTGTTTTTCAGCATCCGCTGGATTTCCTTGGTTGGTCCTGTAACGACCGAACCGTAAACATTGACACCGTTTTTCTCTACATAATCTAATCGGTTATCTACATTCAGGTCTTTGCGTTTTGAAATGACCTGAGCCCATTTTTCGTGTTTGGACATAAATTTCAGGGCGTTGATAAACTGATCGCCATTCGACTTGCCTTTTGTATTAAGGGCAGCCAAGAACTTTGAATCCTTTCCAGGATAGCCAAGAGGTTCTGTTGAAGCTGTCTTATTTGTGTTTTTCTCTGTTTCGATTGCGTTCCACAAAAAGCTCACATCATAGCCTTTGAATTTGTTATACACGTCTTTTGTCGGATATGCGCGGTCATATGAAAGGTAGACCTCGGATACCGTTCCTTCAGGCAATGTCTTTAATGTTTTTTCTGCTTTTGCGGTTGTTTGTTCAGACGTGTTTGAAGGGTGTGTGAAGTAATGGCCGGTTTTATTCGCTTCTAAGTCATAGTAGTTTACAGCCGGCGCTTTTACTTTGTTATAAAACATTTCAACCCGTTCATTCCCTACGGCAGCCGTCTTCGTGCCAATCTGCTTTTGCAGCGGGAATTCCGTATTCATGCCAAACAGCTTCACTTGGCTTTTCAGCCCGGAAGTATCAACAAGAACATTCGGCATGGTCAGGGCTACAGTGACGGCGGCGGTTTCCATAAACTCATTGCCGGTGCTGTGTTTTCCGCCCATCCCGTAATAGAGGTAGCTTCCCAGCGTGCAAAGTGGCAAAATCATCAATGTCGAAATGACGGCAAGTACAGAAATTCGCAAATAAGATTTGCGTTTGCCGTAGGCTAAAATCGCTTTTTGTTTTTCAGGACTGATGCTGATATCCCAATCGTTATCGTCCTCTAGCTCGCTGTCAATCAGTTCCTGATATACTTCGAGCTTCTCAAGTTCTTCCTCAAATGCGGTCATTTCCTGGTCGCTCATTTCCCCATTTTTATATTGATCAAAACGCTTTTTAAATTCTTCATTCATCATTAACACCTCTATTATAAAGTGCTTTCAGCCGCTGTCTGGCACGAAATAAAACACTTTTAAAATTCGCCTCTGAAATATTCATAATATGGGATGCTTCTTTGTAATTTAACTCTTTTAAATAATATAACGTTAAGGCCTCCCGATAATTATCGGGGAGCTCGGACATATAACCAGTCAGCACTTCCTTTATCTCTACCTGATGGGCAGGGCTCTGAACAGCATTTTGAAAGAGGCTTCCGATTAAGTCATCAGAAATGGTTACTTCTTTCTTATGCTTTCTGACGTAATCAATGAAGGCGTTTCGCGCCACTTGAAAAAGCCAGGGCTTTACTTTGCTGTGATCATAGGAGTGAATGTGTATGTATGCCCGCATAAAGGTTTCCTGCAGCAAGTCTTCAGCAAGATGCTTGTCTTTTGTCATGGAGAGCAGGAACCTGTAAACATCATTCATGTACATTTGGTAAATTTCATCGATCGTCACTGCCTTTTCTCCCCTCTATGTTATACACGCATAAGAAAGGTTTAAAGTTGCACATTACATGCAAACGGCTTTTTTATACCTAATCAAACACCATTCCTATATAGTACCCAAAAATGGCCGCAAAAGATAGTGCGGAGAAATGTTTAACAATTTTTCCAAGGGGAAAAGACAGTGAAAAAGTGAAGGAGTGGCACAATGGAATATACCAGTATCGCAGAAACAGGAATAGAAGCCGCCAGAATCGGCCTCGGCACATGGGCGATTGGAGGCACGATGTGGGGAGGCACTGACGAAAAAACATCGATTAAAACAATCCGCGCCGCTCTTGATCAGGGGATTACACTGATTGACACCGCGCCGGCTTACGGCTTCGGGCAGTCCGAGGAAATCGTCGGAAAGGCAATCAAGGAGTACGGCAAAAGAGAAAAGGTAATTCTCGCAACGAAAACGGCTTTGGACTGGAGGAACAACCAACTGTTCCGCCATGCGAACAGAGCGAGAATTGTAGAGGAAGTTGAGGATTCTTTAAAACGGCTTCAAACAGATTATATTGACCTTTATCAGGTGCATTGGCCTGATCCGCTTGTGCCAATTGAAGAAACAGCGGAAGTCATGAAGGAATTATATGATGCGGGAAAAATCCGGGCGATTGGCGTAAGCAATTTTTCGATTGAGCAAATGGATACATTTCGCGCTGTTTCACCACTCCATACGATTCAGCCTCCTTATAATTTGTTTGAAAGAGAAATGGAAGAGAATGTTCTTCCGTATGCGAGAGATCACAAGGTGACAACATTATTATACGGCAGTTTATGCAGAGGGCTGTTAACAGGCAAAATGACCGAAGAATATACATTTGAGGGCGATGATCTGCGTAATCACGATCCAAAATTCTTGAAGCCCCGCTTTAAAGAGTATCTTTCTGCTGTCAATCAATTGGATAAGCTGGCGAAGACACGTTATGGAAAATCAGTGATTCACTTGGCTGTCAGATGGATCTTAGATCAGCCGGGAGCGGATATCGCTCTTTGGGGAGCAAGAAAGCCTGGGCAGCTTGAGGCGCTATCTGAGATTACAGGCTGGACGCTGAATAGTGAAGATCAGAAAGATATCAATGCCATATTGGAAAATACAATTTCAGACCCAGTCGGACCGGAGTTTATGGCCCCGCCGACCAGAGAGGAAATATAACAAAAGCTGAGGGCGAATCCTCAGCTTTTTGGCGTTTTAACGGGAGAAATCTTAAAAATTAGTACCAGGTAATAAAAAATATTGTTATAATAGATGACAGAAAGAATCATTGATTACGACAAAGGAAGTGCGATATGTATAAGTTTTGTGCAAATGCTTTAAAAGTTATTCTTTCTCTTCGCGGAGGAGTGAAGGTGTATAACAAAGAAAACCTTCCGGCCGATTCAGGTTTTGTCATCGCGTGTACACATTCCGGCTGGGTTGATGTGATTACACTCGGAGTCGGGATTCTTCCTTATCAAATACACTACATGGCGAAAAAAGAGCTTTTTCAAAATAAATGGATCGGTTCGTTTCTGCAGAAAATTCATGCCTTTCCGGTAGATCGGGAAAATCCCGGGCCAAGCAGTATTAAAACACCGATTAAGCTGCTGAAAGAAGGAGAGATTGTCGGTATCTTCCCAAGCGGAACAAGAACCTCTGAGGACGTGCCTTTGAAAAGAGGTGCGGTGACAATTGCGCAAATGGGGAAAGCGCCGCTTGTTCCTGCTGCATATCAGGGCCCTTCAAGCGGAAAAGAATTGTTCAAAAAAGGAAAAATGAAGCTGATTATCGGTGAGCCTCTTCACCAGGCTGATTTTGCCCACCTGCCGTCAAAGGAAAGACTTGCAGCAATGACAGAGGCTTTGAATCAGCGGATTAAAGAATTAGAGAATAAACTTGATCAGCTATAGGCGTTAGCCTGAAACTGTGAAAATAAGAAAAGCACCTTGTATAAGGTGCTTTTCTTATTATGCTTCCTGCTGGTTAGCAGTCTCGAGAAGTTCTTCTTCTTGAAGCTTTTTCACTTCAATATATGCGACGTGGTGGCCGTCAATTTCATTAATGATGAATTCGCAGCCTTCTTCGATGATAGAATCATCTTTTTCAACATCGTATTTTTGAGTAAGGAACCAGCCGCCGATTGTATCGACTTCTTCGTTCTCTAAATGAATGCCGAGCAGGTCGTTTACTTGGTCAATTAGCACTTTTCCGTCAAGAATATAATGGCCTTCGCCGATTTTGCGGATTTCGCTAATTTCATCAATATCAAATTCATCGCGAATTTCACCGACAATTTCCTCGATGATGTCTTCAACCGTTACAAGCCCGGCAGTGCCGCCGTATTCATCAGACAAGATGGCCATGTGGACCCTCTCTTTTTGCATTTTGACAAGCAGGTCTTGGATCGGCGCAGATTCGATGACATGAATGATCGGATTGACGAATTCAGAAATGGTCGAATCAACAGATACCTCGCCGCTGATGCAGGCGGTCAGCACTTCTTTTATGTTAATAACCCCGATAATGTTATCTTTATCGCCCTCTTCCACAGGGTAGCGGGTATATTTTTCAATCTGAATGATGTCCATCATTTCAGAAATCTTGATATCATGCGGAAGGCTGACAATTTCGGTCCGCGGAATCATAATTTCTTTCGCGAGCCTGTCGTCAAATTCAAAGATTTTATTCACATATTTAAACTCTGACTGGTTGATTTCACCGCTTTTATAGCTTTCAGACAAAATGATTCGCAGCTCTTCTTCAGAGTGGGCCAGTTCGTTTTCTGAAACGGTCTCCAGGCCAAATGCTTTTGTCAATAACCGTGCGGAATTGTTCAAAAGCCAAATGAACGGGAACATAATGCGGTAAAACCAAATCAGCGGTTTCGCAAACAGCATAGACACTGCTTCCGCCTTTTGGATAGCGACTGTCTTAGGTGCAAGTTCTCCAACAACAACGTGCAGGAACGTGATAATGGCATACGCAAAAATAAACGATATGACATGTGAAAGGGAACCTGGAACGTTCAATTTTACGAAAAGCGGGTGAAGCAGCCTTTCAATCGTTGATTCACCTAAAACCCCTAATCCGATGGAAGTCAGTGTAATTCCGAGCTGACACGCAGATAAATATTCATCAAGATGCGTGGTCACTTTTTTTACGGCTATTGCTGCTTTATTTCCTTCCGCGATCAGCTGATCGATCCGTGAGCCTCTGATTCTGATAATGGCAAACTCAGATGCCACGAAAAATGCCGTCAGGGCGATTAAAACAGCAACTAAAATCAAATTCACTATGTCCAATTAGAACCTTCACTCTAGCAATGAGAATGAAGGTAACACCTCCTGTTAGATAAAATGGTTTTAACTTAACAGCAGCATTAATGATTGGAACACGGCGAGCTTTTCAGGCGGGAGCTTGCTTTTCAGCTTGTCACGATCCTCAGGCTTCAGCCGTTCAAACCGATGCAAGATTCCGGAGATGTTTTGATTCATATGATCAATTTCTAATGCCAGATTTCCAATTTCATCATTAAGTTTAGCTGAAGAGGGAAACTGGTTCTCCAGTCGATCTTTAATATCGGACAGGGCCAATCGCTGCTTCTTGCAATCTACAATAAATATAAGCCGTTTGAGTGCATTTTCGTCGTAGTAACGGTAATTTGAACAGGATCTGGCCGGCGTAAGCAGACCGAGATTCGTATAATAATCAACTGTCCTTTTCGTTACTCCGGCGAGCGCCGCTAGTTCACTGATGCGATAAGTCTCAGCCCCATCTATATCCCTCCCAACCATCACGTTATAGTTATGAGAATAGTTTAATATATGAACGGTGTCTTGCACAAGTTTATTGTTTTTTCCCAGACGGGAATTGGAAGCTGTGGAATTCATGATCTGATTGAAGTAACATAAGAAGATAGAATTTTCAAATGATGATACACGGAAGGGACAGATGAAATTGGCTGGGTTATCCCGGGAAGTTAAAGAAAACTTAAATAAAGGATCTTGGATTCGCAAGCTGTTTGATGAAGGTGCAAGGCTGAAGAAAGAGTTCGGGGAAGACCAGGTATTTGATTTTTCACTCGGCAACCCGATTGTTGAACCTCCTGAAGCTTTTAAGAGAGCGTTAATAGCGGAAGCTGAAAAAGGAAGCCACGGATACATACAAAACCAAGGTCTTCCGGCAGCGAGAGAAAAAGTCGCGCAATTTCTGGGGTCACGTTTTGAAGCTGATTTCTCAGCGGAGCGGATTGTCATGACGGTGGGCGCGGGCGGCGCTTTGAATGTTGCGTTAAAAAGCATCATAAACCCTGGGGAAGAAGTCATTATTCTTGCACCTTATTTTGCCGAATATAAGTTGTATATTGAGAACTATGGGGGCAAGGCCGTCAGCTGCCCGTTGACAGACCGGTTCGAGATCGACATTGAAGCGGTAAGGCAATCGATCACCCCGCAGACAAAAGGGCTGATTCTCAATACACCGCATAACCCGACAGGCACTGTTCTCAGCCAGAAAAATATAGACGATTTAGGCGCTTTATTAAAAGAAATAGAAGAAAAAAACGGCCAGACGATTTATGTGCTGTTTGATGAACCGTATAGTCAATTAATCTATGATGAAGAGCTGGCAAATCCGTTTCAATCGTATCATCGTGTGATTTTGGCCAGCTCATTCAGTAAGGATCTCGGCATAGCCGGGGAGCGGCTCGGGTATATCGGATTAGACAGCCGAATGCCGAATGCGGACCTTTTGATTAACGCTTTTGTGTATTGTAATCGAACGCTTGGATTTGTGAATGCCCCTGTTATGATGCAGCGGACTGTGGCACGAATGGATGATTTAAGAGTAGACGCAAGCGCGTATAAGGAGCGTCGGGATTTAATGGTAGATATTTTAAAAGAAGCCGGTTTTGAATTTGAAATGCCAAAGGGAGGCTTCTTTGTTTTTCCGAAATCGCCGATTGAAGATGAAGTCGCATTTTGCGTGCATGCCGCCCAAAAATACAAATTATTAATTGTGCCGAGCAGCGGTTTTGGAATGAGCGGGCATTTCCGTTTATCCTTCAGTGTGCCGATCGAGCAGATTAAAAACTCACGGGATATTTTCATTTCTTTATATAAAGATTTTGCTTAAGAAGGCAAAGAAAGAGAAAACAGTTTTCCATGCTGTTTTCTTTTTTATATTCACAAAATCCTTACTTCTCCAATCCAGGCAGTCAGCAGAATTGACAAGCAGCGCGTGCAATTAAGGCTTTCTCTATAATAAAAGTCTAAAAATTAAAAAAACATTTTTGGAATGAGTTGTGTTACAATAAAATATACAATTTATAATCAAACTTTGACTTTTGGAGGTGGTATGATGGGGCCCTCTGCTTAGGCAACAATACACCGCGTACCTCAATGTTAAGGAAAAATGATTATATCAGGAGGTGACTCCTTATCCTTTAATAAGAGGGATAAGGTTAAATGGACGATATTGACAGTCTGATTTTAATTGGCGTGCTCATTGCTTTAACCGCGTTTTTCGTTGCAAGCGAGTTTGCGATTGTTAGAGTAAGGAGATCCAGAATAGATCAGCTTATCACAGAAGGAAACAAACGGGCGATACTCGCAAAGCGTGTCATTACAGATTTGGATGAATATTTATCAGCATCCCAGCTGGGCATTACATTGACATCAATTGGACTTGGCGTACTGGGTGAACCGGCCTTTGAACGGCTTCTGCATCCATTGTTTGAACCGCTCGGCTTGCCGGACTCGGTTTCTCATGCAGTCTCTTTTGCAGTCGCGTATGGCTTGATCACATTCCTGCACGTCGTTGTAGGTGAACTGGCCCCGAAAACGGTCGCGATTCAAAAGGCAGAGCAGCTGACCTTGCTGATAGCGGGTCCTTTGCGTTTATTCTATTTGCTCCTGTTTCCGTTTATTTGGATCCTCAATGGATCGGCGCGGCTTTTATGCGGAATGTTCGGTTTAAAGCCTGCGTCAGAACATGACGGTTCCCATTCTGAGGAAGAACTCAGGATGCTGTTGTCTGAGAGCTTAAAAAACGGAGAGATTAATCCGTCTGAATATAAATATGTAAATAAGATTTTTGAATTTGATAATCGGATCGCCAAAGAAATTATGATACCGCGGAAGGAAATGGCCGCGGTATCCACAGAGATGACGATGGCTGAAATGCTTGAAGTCATGCTGAAGGAAAAATACACGCGCTGGCCAGTCACAGCTGGGGACAAAGACAGTGTGATCGGTTTGGTCAATACGAAGCATTTGTTTTCAGATTTGCTGTTTATGACAGAAGAAGAACGAATGAAAATGACGATCCATCCGTATGTGCGGCCGGTCATCGAAGTGATTGAAACGATCCCGGTTCATGATTTGCTGATTAAGATGCAGCGCGAGCGCATTCATATGGCTATATTGTCTGATGAATACGGAGGAACCTCGGGACTTGTGACGACAGAGGATATTCTTGAGGAAATTGTCGGCGAGATCAGAGATGAATTTGATGAAGATGAACAGCCGCTGATCCAAAAGCTTGGCGACGGCCATTATGTGATGGATGGAAAGGTTCGGATCGATCAGGTGAATAGCCTTCTTGGCGCATCGATTCAAGAAGACGTCGATACGATCGGCGGATTGATATTAAAAGAAAACATCGATATTGAGGCTGGTGAATCCATTCGCATCGGTTCATATACGATAAAGGTGCTGAAGATGGACGGCCGATTAATCAAGCAAATCGATATAAAAGAAGAAGCCGGCAGCACAACAGGGATTACGGCGCACCGCAAGCTTCCGCTGCCCGAGCCTGTGATGCTGAACAGTGCAACCTTGAGCGAGAAATAAGCTCAAGGTTTTTTTTACATTGCGATTGTCCAGCCGCACCAAAACGCCAAAAGCGACCCGCAAAGTGTCAGGGCGATGTACAGGAGGCTTTCCATTACACGTTTGGCCATTAGGAGTTGAACACTTTCAACGCTGAAAGTGGAAAAGGTCGTAAAGGCGCCAAAAAAACCCGTTCCAATGATAAGCGAAACCGAAGCATTTGTAACGTGAAGCCCTGTAAATATTCCGAGCCCGAGAGCTCCGAGAATATTGACTGTCAGTATGCCAATGGGCAGGCTGAGACCTTTGGCTCTGGCGGTTATCACATTGCCAAGCCAGAAGCGAAGCATGGCGCCAAGTCCGCCCCCTATGAAAATACCCGCTAGTGTCATCTTTCCTGCAGCCCCTTTCTTTGCTGAATGTCTGCTATGCGCCGTCCTGCAAAAACACCAATCAGTGCAAATATGATCCCTGATATCAATGAGATTGCCAGATACAAAACAGCCAGTGAGGGTTGTCCTTGCAAAAGCATCACTGTTTCCTTAGAAAACGTGGACATTGTTGTGAAGCCTCCGCAAAAGCCGGTGCCTAACAAAGCTGACAGCAGAGGGCGTTTTGCCCCAATCATAAAAAATCCGGTTAGAATGCCTAATAGAAGGCTGCCTGCCGCATTTTCCAGCCAGGTTGCCGCAGGGAACTGACCAGTGTGTATCCATAAGTTTAATCCGTATCGGAGGCAGGCGCCAAGCGCGCCTCCGATAAAAACCGCGCTATATCTTTTCATGTTTGCCATCCTTTATGATCAAATCCGGGTAATCTGTAACGATGCCATCCACGCCCATGGCTCGTAATTTTGCCGCTGTCTTTTCATTGTTGACAGTCCATGCAAATATTTTCAAGCCGCTTTTATGGACGGAACCAATCATCATACGGTTGAGCCGTGTGTATTTTATATTGACATAGTTTGCAAAAGAGCGGAAGGCCTTCAGCTGATTTCTGGACAGCATGCCAAAATTGGGTCTTGTAATGACCGCTGTCGGAATCGATGGATATAGCTCGCGGAACCTCTGAACGGAACGGAACTGAAAGGATTGGACAATATTGTTGATAGAAAAAGAAAATTGCCCTAACAGCTGTCCCACCTCTTCTTCAATTCCAACTTGAGACGGATGGCCTTTTAGCTCAATTAAAAGGCCAATTTTTTTGTGGTATCGCTTGAGCACCGCTTCCAGGGTCGGAATACGCTCTCCTTGAAAAGCGGGGCCGTACCAGCTTCCTGCATCGAGTTTCTGCAATTCCTCCAAGGTAAAATCCTTAACAAAGCCCGACCCGTTTGTCGTTCGGTCAACTCTGTCATCGTGTATCACAACAATCTGCCTGTCTTTTGTAAGCTGGACATCCAGTTCAATCATATCTGCATTCATTTTCACCGCAAGGTCAAATGCGGCAATCGTATTTTCCGGAGCGTAACCTGATGCTCCGCGATGGGCAATGGTGTACAAGCTAAGTCAGCTCCTCGTATGGGCATTTCTGTTATTGTATCAAATCCATATATGCACAGCGATACAAAGTGGTGAATTTTTTCTGCCATATCGGAATGGTCCGGGCTGAGGAATGCGTATAACTAAAAAAAGACATTCAGCGTATTAGAACACATTTCGTCAGAAAATTAGGTCTTTCGACATGTTCACAACAAAATATGATCCTTTATAATAGCAAAAAAGGAGGCGAGATCATGGGAAAAGGGAGAATCAGAGTGGAGGAAAGAATTAAAGCCGAAACGGATGCTGAAATGCAAAAAGCAACTCTCCTTGATCAGACACAAACGAAAAAAAGTAAGTGACTGTCCCTATTGAATCTGGCTGATAGATGAATTGAGAAATGACCCCGGCGTTTCGCCGGGGTTTTGTGCTTGAAAAAAGACATTTAAATAAGCATCATTACGAATATTTTAGTATAATAAACAATCGATTGGGATAGAGGGGAGACAGTCATGCCAGATTATTTGCAGCAGTATTTTACGCTTGATAACATCATACAAATCGGCATCAGCTTGGCGATTTTGCTGGTGTTTCTTATACTCAGAAAATTGTTCACGAGATATTTCTTTAACCTGCTTTTTAATTTGACAAACCGGCCGAAAACAGAAATTTTTAAACAGGTGGTTCTGGCGTTTGATAAGCCGGCCAGATGGTTTTTTGTTGCCCTTGGGCTGTTTTTAGCGATCCGGTATTCACCGTTTTTTGACGAGCAAATGCCTGTCATCAGCAAAATATACCGTTCGCTGATTGTGGCGCTCTTGTCCTGGGGGCTTTGTAATTTGACCGCAACGTCGTCGTTTATCTTCCATAAGGTGAATCAGCGCTTCGAATTGGACATGGATGACATTTTGGCGCCGTTTTTATCCAAGCTGCTCCGTTTTGTGATCATAGCGCTCAGTGTCAGTGTGATCGCTCAGGAATTCAATTATGATGTCAACGGATTTGTAGCGGGCCTTGGTCTTGGCGGACTGGCTTTTGCGCTTGCTGCGAAGGATACCATCAGCAACTTCTTTGGCGGTATTATTATTATTACTGAAAAGCCGTTTACGATTGGTGACTGGGTGGAGACGTCGACGGTAACAGGGTCAGTCGAGGATATTACCTTTAGGAGCACGAGATTCAGAACAGCACAGGGGGCGCTTGTAACAGTGCCGAACTCTACGCTGTCGATGGAAGCGATCACGAACTGGACAAGAATGACCAAACGTCAGATTACGTTTTCCATCCATGTGTCCTACGCTACGCCGATTGAGAATCTTGAACGTTCCATTCGTTCTCTGAGAACAATGCTGCTGGAGCATGAAGGCGTTGATAATGAAACAATCATGGTCAACTTTGATACGTTTGCCGACAGCTACTATAATTTATTTTTTAATTTCTATACAAAAACGACGGTTTGGGCTGAAAACCTTGATATTCGAGAGGATATCAACTATAAAATTATTGATATTTTAGGTGCGGAAGGCGTCCAGTTTGCATATCCCGGCCAAATGGTTGTTGTAAAGCAAAAGCACGAAAGCGACCCATTCCAAGTGAATCTAAATAAAGAGGAAAAGGAACGGGCTTAAAAGAGAGACTTCGTCTGACAGAGGCGGAGTCTTTTTCATGGTAAAATAAGAGAAAAAGGGGGTGTTGAGTTGGAAGCATTCAAAAAAATTTTAAATGAAGCACAGAGAATTGTCGTTCTGACTGGAGCGGGGATGAGCACAGAATCAGGAATTCCTGACTTTCGTTCAGCAGGAGGCATTTGGACGGAGGATGCCTCAAGAATGGAAGCGATGAGCCTTGATTATTTTTTAAGCCATCCGCGTCTGTTTTGGCCCAAATTCAAAGAATTGTTCCAGATGAAAATGAGCGGCAGCTTCGAACCGAATGAAGGGCATTTGCTTTTAGCTGAGCTGGAGAAACAAGGGAAGCAGGTCGATATTTTCACGCAAAACATTGACGGTCTTCATAAAAAAGCCGGGAGCAGGCATGTATACGAGCTGCATGGTTCTATCCAGACAGCAGCTTGTCCGGCATGCGGCGCCCGATATGACCTTCCTCATTTACTGGAGCGGGAGGTGCCGGAGTGCACGGCCGCCGGAAATAATGGTGACATCTGCGGAAGGGTATTAAAAACCGATGTTGTTCTCTTTGGCGATGCCGTCTTGCACTTTGACACCCTTTATGAAAAGCTGGATCAAGCAGATCTTTTATTGGTTATCGGCACGTCTCTCGAAGTAGCTCCTGCGAGATTTGTGCCTGAGGATGCAAGCCTGATTCCCGGCATGAAGAAAGTCATCATAAACCTTGAACCAACGTATTGTGACAGCCTGTTTGACATGGTCATCCATCAAAAAATCGGCGAGTTTGCCCGAAATTTGGGCATAAAAAAGTGAGCCGCCGTATGCGCCTCACTTTTTTATTCATGAACAGGAACCATTGTGTCCTCTAACACTCCGAAGGAATAGCCCTTTTCTTTTAATTTATTGATTAGCACCGGCAGCGCGTTTACGGTAGCGGGAAGGTCATGCATGAGAATTACATTTGGGCGGCTTGAAGAGCTGTGTTCCATATTCTCAAGCTGCTGTAATACGGCGGTCACATACTGTGAATTCCGGTATTTCCAGTCCATGCTGTCGATCGTCCAATCCCAGTACACAAACCCCTCTTTCTCCAGATTGCGGATTTGTGGGGCGGTTAGTGACGGCTTGCTTCCGTATGGCGTTCTGACAAGATCGGTTTTATATCCTGTAATGTCTTGCAGCGTGTCACGCGCCTCCTGCATTTCTTTTAACGGAGATGTCTCTGTTTGATAGAACAATCTGTTATTATGAGTCACGCCATGTAAACCGAGTGCGTGGCCTTCCTTTTCTGCTCTTTTCACCGCCTGCTTGAATTCATTCATCCGCGGTGAAAGCATGAAAAATGTCGCTTTTACATCAGCGCTTTTCAGTACGTCGAGCAAGCGGGTTGTAACGGCTGAAGGGCCGTCGTCGAAGGTTAAGTAAACTGTTTTATCTCCCATGTTCTGCTTTGTCTGCAGATGTTTTATCAGCAGGTCGGGGGAGTCGTTTTTCAGCTTAAGGCTTTCCTTCTCATCTCGAAGCTGGCCGTTTGTTGTGACAGTGACTTCCTTTGCTTTCGTTGAACTGTTGGAATAACCCAAAATCACCATAAGCAAAAGCAGCACACATAAAACTGCTAAACTTGCAAATTTAAAAGCAAGCGAAACTGCAGAAGGAGAAGCTTCTCCTCTCGTTTGTCGCATAACAATCTCTCCATTGGCATAAAATCTCTACATAATGCTGTACAGCAGGCAGCTTATGATGATGCCTTATGTTACAACCTATGTATTACCAATCAAGTATACAGGAATAAAACTGGAAAGCACATAGAAAATTTGTCGAAATATCTGATTTTAAGGAAAAAATAAACTCCTTTCCGCTATAGATCTCTTGATCTTTCTGTTTTTCAGCATGTCCAATATGATAGAATTAGTGACAATGACAGCTTGAAATACATCAGGGAAATCTCGAAAAGGGAGGGCTTTTATGAAGGTTTTAGTCAATGGCCGGCTGATTGGGCGCAGTGAAGCATCGATCGATTTGGAAGATCGCGGTTACCAGTTTGGTGACGGCATCTATGAAGTGATCAGGGTGTACAAAGGAGTATTGTTTGGGTTACGTGAGCATGCAGAACGTTTTTTCAGAAGTGCGGCTGAAATCGGAATTTCACTGCCGTTCAGCATAGAAGATCTCGAGTGGGACCTGCAAAAGCTTGTACAGGAAAATGCGGTCAGTGAGGGAGCGGTATACATTCAGACAACTAGAGGCGTGGCCCCGCGAAAACATCAATATGAAGCAGGCCTTGAGCCGCAAACCACTGCTTACACGTTTGCTGTGAAAAAACCGGAGCAAGAGCAGGCATACGGAGTGGCGGCGATTACAGATGAGGATCTTCGCTGGCTAAGATGCGATATCAAAAGTCTGAATTTACTGTATAATGTGATGACGAAGCAAAAGGCCTATGAAGCGGGAGCATTTGAAGCCATTTTACTGAGAGACGGCGTTGTTACGGAGGGTACATCCTCTAACGTTTATGCCGTTATCAACGGGACGGTGCGAACACATCCGGCTAACCGGCTCATTCTCAATGGAATTACCCGGATGAATATTTTAGGGCTGATTGAAAAGAATGGGATCAAACTGGATGAGAATCCTGTCAGTGAAGAAGAGTTGAAACAGGCGGAAGAGATCTTTATTTCGTCAACGACGGCAGAAATTATTCCGGTCGTGACGCTAGATGGACAATCGGTCGGAAGCGGGAAACC
The DNA here is from genome assembly GCF_000259365.1 of Bacillus sp. JS. NCBI lineage: Bacteria > Bacillati > Bacillota > Bacilli > Caryophanales > Bacillaceae > Bacillus > Bacillus sp. JS. The sequence continues at coordinate 1,097,099 of NC_017743.1, forward strand.
CGGACCAGTGACAAAACAGCTTCAGGCTGCTTTTCAAGAAAGCATTCAGCAGGCTGCAAGCATTTCATAAAACAACGAAAAAAAGAGCCCGCTATTGCAGCGGAGCTCTTTTTATTTTTTCACAAATCCAATCAAAATGGAGATCATTGGCGATATATAGAGGAAGAACGCAAACGGGAAGTAGTCTATGACGGGAACACCAAGCGCGCTCGCCATAAAAGCGCCGCTGACGCCCCAAGGGATTAACGGGTTAATTAATGTTCCGCCGTCCTCTAATGATCTTGTCAAAAATTTTCTCTGGATGTTTTGTTTGTCATATAAGGATTTAAATGATTGTCCCGGTATTAATATCGATAAATACTGTTCGCCGGTTGCCAAATTGACGCCGATGCTTGAGCAGACAGTTGCCGCAACAAGACGACCTTTTGAACGGATGCCTTTCATGACGCCTTCCAATAGTGCTGAAATCAATCCGATTTTCTCCATCAATCCGCCTAGTGCAAAAGCAATCATAATGAGAGAGACTGAGCCCATCATGGATTGCAGTCCGCCTCTGTTGATAATTTTAGCGGCTGCCTCATTGTCAGTGTCAAAACTCGTGCCATTTTGCAGAGCTGTCATAAACGCCTGCAGGCTGCTGTCGGGTACAAATATAGCAGTCAAAATTCCCGAGGAAATAATTCCGGCAGCCAGAACGGGAATGACTGATACTCGTTTAATTGCCAGCAAAACGACTAAGAGCGGGGAAAGAAGGGCCCACGGTGTCACGTTTGCGGCATCTTTGATTGCGGTTATGACTTGTTGAATATCATCGGTTGAAGCAGCGTCCACTGACACTGATGAACCGAGAAAATAAAACAGAACGACAGTGATGAGCAAAGCTGGAATGGTTGTGCCTGTCATATGGCGAATGTGTTCGAAGATCGGTATTTCGCCTATTCCGGCGGCAAAGTTGGTTGTGTCCGACAGCGGCGACATTTTATCACCAAAACAAGCGCCGCATATGACTGCGCCTGCCGTCCATTCAAGCGGGACGCCTGCCGCGCTCGCCACGCCAATCAGTGCTACTCCGATTGTGCTTACAGTTGTCAGGCTTGAGCCAACAAGTGTGCTGATGATCATGCATGAAAACAAAGCGGTCAGCAGAAGGTGGCTTGGTTCAATAAAGGATAGGGCATACACCGTCACAGACGGTATTGCGCCGCTGTACATCCATGCGCCGATTAAGATGCCGATCAGCGCCAGAACGATAATCGGCTGTACGCCGTTTTTGATCCCGTCTACAATCCCTTTTTCAATACTCTTCCAGGAAAATCCGAACCATAATCCGGCTGCTGAAAGCGTGACAACACATAAAAACAGCGGGATATGCGGTTCCACGTGAAGAAAAAATAAGCAAGAAATAATAATGCATAACATAAATATAAATAAACCGACGGCTAACGGAAACGTCAGCTTTTTTTGAGAATCCAAAATAACACCCCATAATTATCTTTAATGCTTTTGTGCTTTTGGGCACGAAAGCATTATAACAGAAAAAAACGAAAATCTATGTTTTTTCACAATTATGAATATAAAAGAAGTGAGCACAGGGCGTGCTCACTTTACAATCAGGACGGGTATATCCGATTTCGCTGAAAGCTTTTCACTTACACTTCCGAATATTAATTTTTTCAGCCTGTTTTGGTCTCTGCTTCCGGTTACGATCATATCGGCAGAAATGCGGTTCGCATGCTCGATAATTGATTCAGCCGGATCGCCTTCTAATATATCGATATCTCCATCTGCCTGCTGTTCATTCAGCATCATTCTGGCTTCGGCGACGACTTCTTCCGTACGGTCTTCATAGATGATTGGTTCAGGTGAAGCAACATCTGATATCAGCGGATCGGGAACACCTGTCATGCCTCCGCTGATATAGCTTGCTTCAGCTGCGGGTCTGGGCGGGTCGATGACGGTCTGATTGTCTTTCATATCATGTGAATGGGCGACGGTAATAGCGGCATTTACGGTTTTAGCAAGATCAATGGCTGTCTGAAGCGCTTTCTTACTATTTTCACTTCCGTCAAACGCAACGATGATACGGTCAGCATGGAACATCCTTCTCACCCTTTCAAAGCGTCTTACAACACTACTACCCGAAATTGAGCCCAATTAACCCTTTCCTATTCAAGTAATGATTGACAAAAAAAGGTTTTGTTTATATGATGATAAAAAGATGAAATCAGAATGGAAGGAGGGTTTGCTATGCCAAGGAATTTGCGTGTTTATCAAACAGTTTCATATTGGCGCGGCAAACCCTTTGTACTGTTTTCGTGAACGGTTTTTTAGGCCTGGCCGCGCGCTGAAAAGCGCTGTGCATAACATATCGGTTAAAAAAGGCATGGAGCTGACGCTTCATGCCTTTTTTATATACAAAATCTAAGGAAAGACAGGTGTATGGGATGTGAAGACAAATACAGAGGCGAGGGCTGTTCATGCCAAATTGGATGAAAAAAGCTGCAAGGAAAAAATAGAAGGCGGCTGATGAGGAGATGGGGATAGATGTTTTCAGTATTGAAAAAGCTTGGCTGGTTTTTTAAGGCGTACTGGCTGCGCTATACGATTGCGATTGTCCTTTTATTAGCAGTCAATGTCATTGAAATGTTTCCGCCTAAGCTCTTGGGGAACGCCATAGATGATATGAAATCGGGGGCGTTTACTCAGGAAGGGCTGCTGTTTTATATCGGTATCTTTTTTGTACTGACAGCAGTCGTGTATATGATGTCTTATTTTTGGATGCACCAGCTGTTTGGCGGTGCAAATCTGATGGAGAAAATTCTTCGTACGAAGCTGATGGGGCATCTGCTGACTATGTCGCCGCCGTTTTATGAAAAAAACCGGACAGGCGATTTAATGGCACGGGGGACGAATGATCTTCAGGCCGTCAGCTTAACGACAGGGTTTGGCATCTTGACGTTAGTCGATTCTACGATGTTTATGATGACGATCTTTTTGACGATGGGGTTTTTGATCAGCTGGAAGCTGACCTTTGCCGCGATTATCCCGCTTCCAGTCATGGCGATTGCAATCAGCCTATATGGAAGTAAAATTCATGAGCGGTTTACGGAGGCCCAAAATGCGTTCGGGGCGCTGAATGACAGGGTGCTGGAATCTGTTTCCGGCGTGCGGGTGATTCGTGCGTATGTACAGGAAACAAACGATGTTCGCCGGTTTAATGAAATGACCGCTGATGTTTATCAGAAAAATATGAAAGTGGCTTTTATTGATTCACTGTTCGAGCCGACGGTGAAGCTGCTTGTCGGGGCAAGCTATCTGATTGGGCTCGGCTACGGAGCGTTTCTTGTGTTCCGGAACGAACTGACGCTTGGAGAGCTTGTGTCCTTTAATGTTTATCTCGGTATGATGATTTGGCCGATGTTTGCAATTGGTGAACTCATTAACGTGATGCAGCGCGGCAATGCGTCATTAGACCGGGTAAATGAAACCCTTTCTTCTCAACCGGACGTGACAGATCCAAAACGGCCCGTTGATCTTAAAGAGCCTGGAGATATCGTTTTCAGCAATGTCAGCTTTACATATCCAAGCTCAACAAGCTGCAATATTCAGGATGTTTCATTTGCGGTGCGAAAAGGACAGACGGTCGGAATTGCCGGTAAAACCGGGAGCGGAAAAACGACAATTATTAAACAGCTTTTGCGCCAGTACCCTCCAGGTGAAGGGAGCATTACATTTTCAGGCGTGCCGATTCAGCAGATCCCTCTTGACCGGGTCCGCGGGTGGATCGGATATGTGCCGCAGGATCATTTGCTGTTTTCGCGGACTGTAAAAGAAAATATTTTATACGGAAAACAGGATGCGAGTGATGAAGAGGTTCAGCAAGCCATTGCCGAAGCATACTTTGAAAAAGATTTGCACATGCTTCCAGCAGGTCTGGAGACAATGGTCGGCGAAAAAGGCGTGGCACTGTCAGGCGGACAGAAACAAAGAATTTCGATTGCAAGAGCACTTATGGCGAATCCAGAGATCTTGATTCTGGATGATTCGCTTTCCGCTGTAGATGCCAAAACAGAGGCTGCGATTATCAGGAACATCAGAGAAAACCGCAAAGGAAAAACGACATTTATTTTGACGCACCGATTATCCGCTGTAGAGCACGCTGACCTGATCCTTGTGATGGACGGCGGCGTCATTGCAGAGAGAGGCACGCATCAAGAATTGCTGGCCAATAATGGGTGGTACCGGGAACAATATGAAAGGCAGCAGCTGTTCACTGCGGAAGAAGGGGGAGCAGGAGCATGAAAATAGGAAAAACGTTATGGAGATACGCACTCCTTTATCGAAAATTGCTAATCACGGCCGTCCTATTGCTAGCTGTCGCCGTCGGTGCAGAACTGACCGGGCCGTTTATCGGCAAGAAAATGATAGACGACCATATCCTCGGCATTGAGAAAACATGGTATGAAGCTGCGGAAAAAGATAAAAATGCTGTTCAGTTTCACGGCGTCTCATATGTCAGAGAGGACCGAATGCAGGAACCTGTTTCAAAAGCAAAAGAAGCACATATTTATCAAGTGGGAATGGCGTTTTATTTTGTTGATCAGGCTGTCAGCTTCGACGGGAATAGAACGGTTTCTGACGGGAAGCTGACGATCTCAAATGGAGACGTGAGCCGAACATATACTGCCGAAAAGCTGACTAAGCAGGAACTTTTCAGGTTCTATCAGCCGGAAATAAAGGGAATGGTGTTTCTGATCTGCCTGTATGGAGGCTTGCTGGTGTTTTCGGTATTTTTTCAATACGGACAGAATTATCTGCTGCAGATGAGCGCCAATCGGATTATTCAAAAGATGAGGCAGGACGTGTTTTCGCACATACAGAAAATGCCGATTCGATATTTTGACAACCTTCCGGCCGGAAAAGTCGTTGCGCGAATTACCAATGATACGGAGGCTATCAGGGATTTATATGTCACCGTGCTTTCTACATTTGTGACAAGCGGAATCTATATGTTCGGGATATTCACGGCTTTGTTTCTGCTTGATGTGAAGCTTGCGTTTGTATGTCTGGCAATTGTGCCGATGATCTGGCTGTGGTCGGTCATTTACCGAAGATACGCCTCATATTACAATCAAAAAATCCGCTCGATCAACAGTGACATTAACGCAAAAATGAATGAGTCCATCCAAGGCATGACCATTATTCAGGCTTTCCGCCATCAAAAGGAAACGATGAGAGAATTTGAGGAATTAAATGAATCACATTTTTATTTCCAAAACAGGATGCTGAATTTAAACTCCTTAATGTCCCATAATCTGGTCAATGTCATCCGCAATCTTGCGTTCGTCTGTCTAATTTGGCATTTTGGCGGTGCGAGCCTGAATGCGGCTGGGATTGTTTCTGTCGGAGTGCTGTACGCGTTTGTCGATTATTTGAACCGGCTGTTTCAGCCGATCACAGGCATCGTCAATCAGTTTTCAAAGCTGGAGCTTGCTAGGGTCTCCGCCGGGCGTGTTTTTGAACTGCTTGAAGAAAAGAATACGGAAGAAGCAGGTCAACCGGCGAAGGAGCGTGCGCTGGGACGGGTTGAGTTTCGTGATGTGTCATTTGCCTATCAAGATGGTGAAGAGGTATTAAAACATATTTCCTTTACCGCGCAAAAAGGCGAAACCGTAGCGCTCGTCGGTCATACCGGATCAGGAAAAAGCTCGATTTTAAATCTTCTGTTTCGTTTTTATGATGCGCAAAAAGGTGATGTTCTGATTGATGGGAAAAGCATTTACAACATGTCAAGACAGGAACTCAGATCTCATATGGGCATTGTGCTTCAGGATCCGTACTTATTTTCGGGCACAATCGGATCTAACGTAAGTCTGGATGACGAAAGAATGACTGAAGAAGAAATGAAAAAAGCACTGCGGCAAGTTGGTGCCGAGCCGCTTCTAAAAAAGCTTCCAAAGGGCATGAATGAACCCGTGATTGAGAAAGGCAGCACGCTATCCTCTGGCGAGCGGCAGTTAATTTCCTTCGCCAGAGCTTTGGCGTTTGATCCCGCAATTTTGATTTTAGATGAAGCAACGGCGCACATTGATACAGAGACAGAGGCCGTAATCCAGAAGGCGCTTGATGTCGTCAAACAAGGACGAACTACCTTCGTCATCGCTCACCGGCTTTCAACAATCAGAAATGCAGATCAGATTTTGGTTCTTGATAAAGGAGAAATCGTTGAGAGAGGGAACCACGAGGAATTGATGGCATTAGAAGGCCAATATTATCAAATGTATAAACTGCAAAAAGGACAGAAACATTCCATTGCATAACGCTAAAAAACCCAAAACAATCGTGTTTTGGGTTTTTGATTATGTAGTTAATAAGCCAGCCCGACTCGGAATCCGACATACTCTCCTGTAACGAGCTCACGATATAGAAAATCAGCAGTATCGCCGACCGAAATGCTTGTGCCGCTCTCAGGCAAAACGTTACGCTCCGTACGATAAATGCCGGTTGCTGTTCCGTCCGGGAGGTAAGTGGGGCAGATGATTGTCCAGTCTAATGATGATTCTTTAAGCATTTCGTATACTTTTGCATGCTCCTTGGCTGCGCGGGTCTGCTTTCGTTTCGATTCATTTGTTTCAAACCGGAATTTTCCCGGCTCATATCGGGAATCAAGAATACCTGCGGTGCCGATCGAAATAAGCCGTTTGATATGTTGTTCCTGCATCGTGGAGAGAATGTGTGACATAGCAGTTGACAAGGTATCATCACCATCTGTGCCTAGACAACTGATCACAATTTCGGCATTCTCCAATATTTTTTTCACATCTTCTAAGCGGCGGGCGTTCCCCATGACGATTCGATCTTTTGGAAGGGGAAGATCAGCATGTTGAGATCTGATCAGAGCGTGAATGGCAAACCGTTCATCTGCTGCAGCTTGAGTTGAAAAGGCTTGTCCGACGCGGCCGCTGGCTCCTAATAAAGCGATTTTCATCAAAAAACCTCCTCGCCTTTCATTATAAAAGGATGTTCTCAGTTTGAACAGCGCGGGAAAGAATACCTGTACCAATAGACAGAACGATGGGAAACATATTCATGAATCATGGATACACTTACGAACTGAACCAGCTCCCAATTCACAATGGTGATAAATGACACCCTGATTCCCTCCCTTTCTTTCTAGGATATGTGGAGTGGGAAAAATGGGTGACAAAATAAAGAGAGCGCGGAAACCGCGCCCTCTATAGCCATATATTGAGTTGTTATTGAACTCTGCCGCCCATTTGCTGCTGAGCGAAAGATACTAAACGTTTTGTGATTTCTCCTCCGACAGAACCGTTAGCGCGGGAAGTTGTGTCCGCTCCAAGGTGAACGCCGAATTCAGAAGCGATTTCAAGTTTCATTTGGTCGATAGCCTGAGCTGCGCCAGGAACTAGTAATTCATTTGAAGAGTTTTGGTTAGCCATGTGTAAAATCTCCTTTTTTGTTTAGTATGGTTGGGTTAACTGGAGTTGCACCAATCTGTGAACCCTTCTCGGGTGTCACTGCCGCCTCGGCGTAACCCAATGCTTTGCCGGCTTGTTACTACGTATTATGTTAAAATGGCCGGAAACTCATGCGGAGAATTGTATGGTAAATGTTGAGAAAGCACAAAAAAAGCCTAGCCATTTGGCTAAGCTAGTCATAAATATGATAAAGCATCAGTTCATGTATCTCGTTTGTAAGAGCAGGCTCGTCAGCGCGGGCGGGAAACAAATCTCCCCATTCAATCTCACCGCTCTTATGATAGATACCTTCATAATGAGTACCTTTAAAATAAAATGAAATTTTCCATCCGGGCAGCTTTTCTTTTGGGAACAAAGGTTTCCAGCTGAAATGAGAAATCATAACGGCCACGCTCCTTACATTTAGTATCAATTGACCTGAATCTAAACGGCTTATGTTCATTGTATCATTGTTTGAGAACATCATTGAAGGGTCTTACTGATGCAGTTTGTCCCAGCTTTGGATAAAGATAAGCCCGCTTTATTAAAAAAGCGGACAGGTTACGAAGGCCACAGCGCTTCAGGGGATGTGATTGCCTTCTCAGATAAATAAGACGCGTATTCAAAGCTTCTTCGTTTTGTCAGAGAATCAACATGATGCAAGTTTGGATGAGAAAAAATGCTCCGGCCCGGGCGCGAATTTGCTTCAAACATCCATACTTTACCGTTCTGATCAATGCCAAAATCGAAACCGATCTCGCCGATAAACCCCTCGATATGATCATGAAGCACATGGCTTGCAGTCAGCGCCGCTGCAGAAAGCTTTTTAATGACCTCAACTCTTTCAGCGGGATCATCGTAAACTTCCGCAAGTGTCTTTACAGTGCCGCCGTTAGAAAGATGTGTTGTTATGCTGTTTTCTCCGGAAATTTTTACGGCTATTGCTGTTACTGTCCATTTCCCTTTTCTGTTTTTATTGGTATGGACACGGAAATCCGCTGGTTTGCCTTGAAATTCGATGAGATCAACACCTTGCTGAATGAGAAAGTCAGATGGGCTGTGCTGTTTTTGAAATTCTGCAAGAAAAGCGGCGGCATCAGGATAATCAATGGAAGTAAATGTTTTGGCGTCATTCGTGTGCTTCACCGTCAGACTCTCATCTGTCCTTGTCAGCTGATAAATGCCGGTGCCGAGTGCTCCGTTTGCCGGTTTGATATAGACTTTTTTGTATGCATCACAGAGCTCATCGATCAGCTCTACAGACGGTGTCAGCTCGGATCGAGGCAAAAAAGGAGCTGTTCTCGGGTCTTTTTCGAGCAATTGATGAACGCTCCATTTATTGAAAAACGTTTTATTAAACCATGGGATTTGATATTCATCGATCAGTCTCTTTTTTGTATGTTGCAAGAGAAGAGAATCTTCAATTTTTCGGTTAGGCAAACGGTCATAAACGACGTTCGGCAATGGAACGATTTTTTTCACCCAGCCGTTTTCCCTGTAAAGGAGGCCTTCAATCGTGCCTTCCTCCCAATTGATTTGATGTGCGCCAAAAACGAAACAGTAGCCTCCGGCTTGCTCATGTAATGTGACAAGCTTAGAAAAAAAGAGGGAACGATCCTTAAAAGGACGCTCAAGAGATACCGTAAACCCAGCCGTAAAGATGCCGACTAACGGCCCGATATGCACTGTATGATCATGAATCAGTATATCAGCCCGGCTTCGGTGGGGGAGCAAAAGCTCATGAAACAGATTTTCAGAGAGAAGCACGGTTTGTTCCAGATGCCGTCTGTAAGCAACATGGCATCTGACAACCTTCGTTCCGAACGCGGCATGCAAAAGTCCGTCTTGCTTCAGCGAAGAGGGCAGAAACAGGGTATTTTCACTGGTTTTGTCTATGCCGATCAAAAACCGTTTACGATTCACGCGGAAGAACTCCTTTCTGGCTTTGCTCAGAAAACAGGTACTGGCAGCGCTTTAGAGGACAAGTGTACAGCTGTTCTTTTTGCTCGGGAGAGACACGCAGGATTGACTTCCTGCCCGGTTTGGAATTGATATCTAAAATCCAAATTCTCCCGTCCTTCGCAAGACATATATCAAGTCCGAGTTCAAACAGCGGCCCGTAGCGCTCGTCAAGATAATACGGAACCGATTGGGTAATCGAAAACACATCATCCAGTAAGACCACTTGCTGTTTTTTCGGTATATCCTCAAACCATGAGTCAAATGTCAGCGCATCAGATCCGCCTGACAAATTGGCCAGCAGCCCGTGTTTATAGCCGCGTCTCACTGCCTTTCCGACTGTATTCCATTCACCTGCTTCGTTTTTTTCCATAAACAGGCGAATATCACAAGGGTATTGTTCCTTATCTTGAATGTTTAAGTAAGGCTGAAGCAAATATTGATGCTGAAGCACTTTTTTGCACCATGTTTTAAAAGAAGTTTGGTTGGAAAACGTTTTTGTCTGCTTATCCTTTCCGATGTGATAAGTAGCGGTGATGTTTTTCTTGCCCAGCTTCAAAAGAATCACGCCTCTGCCTCCTGCGCCGAATGCCGGTTTAAGGATACAGGCTTTTTCTTTGGATAAAAAGGAATGAATTTGTTCATAGCGGCTCACCTTCATTGTTTCCGGAATATAGGGGTTGATTACAGAATTCTGCTGCAAATCGTGAAGGACGGTCCATTTATCGGGAAGCCCCCGCCCGATAAATTCCGTTTTCGGATATTTTTTAAGCCACTCAACGATCGGTTTTGCTTTTTGGGAATGTGAATCCTTGCCGTAAAAACAGCGATCATAAATATAATCTGGAATCGCCATTTCAGTTTCGTTCCAAGTGCTGCTGGCGGAATGATAGACCGATGCTTTGACACGCAAGGTGTCAGGTAAAATATCAAATGGTGTAAACCGAACGAAACGTATGCCAAATTCGGGTGCTCTTTTGGCCAGTTCTGCGGAATAATCCGCTTCATGCTGGCGGGATAAGGACATAAAACCGAGTGTTATCATGATGAGACTCCCCCTTTTATTCAAAAGCTGCCGGCGGGTGTCAGCAGCTTTACGGTAAAAACATTCAGGACGAACGCAGCTGACAGTATTCTACTTTACAGATTACGATTCTTTACCTTGCCCTATTCCAAAAGAACAAGCTGATTTTCTGAGAACAGGAATTTGTCTCCTTGTTTGCTAAGTGATTGCATGAGCCTCTATAATACGTATAGGTACATGATCTATATGAAAAAAGCTGAAGCACAGATGGAGGAAGATGAATAGGAATGGGTATTGCAGGAACCTTTATTTTTATGATCGTGATCGGTGCTGCCATTGGAGCGGTGACCAATCATTTAGCAATTCAAATGCTGTTTAGGCCGTATAAAGCGTACTATTTGTTTGGGAAACGAGTTCCTTTTACGCCCGGGCTGATCCCGAGACGGCGGGATGAGCTTGCAAAACAAATGGGACTGGTGGTGGTCAATCATCTCTTAACCCCTGAGGGCATTAAAAAGCGGCTCGTCTCTGAGGCCGCTAAAACGAAGGCTCTTCAAGTGGGGGAACAGCTGATTCAAAAGCTGTCACTTTCTGAGGTGACAGTCAAAGAGGCGCTTGAAAAAGCCGGGGTGAAGCGTCCTGATGAAGCGGCAGATGCATGGATTAGCAGTTGGACGGATGATAAGCTGCATGAGCTTTTCCGCCGATACGGGAATCAATCGTTAAAAGAGCTGGTGCCTTTAGAGGCGCAGGAAAAGCTTGAAGAAAAGATTCCGATGATTTCAGAATATATATTGTCACGGAGTGTCCGTTATTTTGAAAGTGATGAAGGGAAAATGCGTCTCGGCAATATGATTGATGACTTTTTAAAAGAGCGCGGCATGCTTGGGAGCATGGTGCAAATGTTTCTCGGCAATTCAAGCTTGGCGGATCGCGTGCTGCCGGAACTGCTAAAATTTTTGCGGAATGAGGAAACAAATAAATTGCTTTCTGATCTCTTAAAAAACGAATGGGGCAAGCTGAGGGAGTATACGTTTAATGAAGCAGACGAAAAATGGAATGCAAGGGCGCTTATTTTCAGTTTGAAACGAAGCGTGCTGCAAGCATTTTCGACTGCTCCTTTCTTCGACAATACGATTGGGACGCTTACCGTTCGTTATGAATCTGAGCTGACCCAGCACATGCTGCCGGCACTGTTAGACAAATTGCTTGAAGGGGTTTCGGCCAACCTTGAAAGTGTCTTTAAACGGTTGCGTCTTGAGGAAATCGTCAAGGAGCAGGTGGATCAGTTCCCGGTGGAGCGTCTTGAAGAAATGGTGCTGTCCATTTCAAAAAAAGAATTTAAAATGATTACCTATTTGGGAGGCCTTCTTGGCGGAATGATAGGCGCGGTTCAAGCACTGTTTGTCATCCTTTTTTAAGAAGAAATGGTCTTTGTTTAATGAAAGGAGCTCCATAGTCTGTTATAGTGGAGTGGTATGTCAAACGGCAATGATGAAAGGAGCTATTTACAATGGCTGTTAATTTTTATGATGTAGCGTATGATCTGGAAAATGCATTACGCGGGAGCGAAGAGTTTACCCGTTTAAAAAACCTTTACGACGAAGTGAACGCAGATGAATCAGCGAAGCGCATGTTTGAAAACTTCCGTGATGTGCAGCTTAGACTCCAGCAAAAACAAATGGCAGGGGAAGAAATTACACAAGAAGAAGTGACACAGGCTCAAAAAACAGTTGCGCTTGTACAGCAGCACGAAAAAATTTCTCAGCTGATGGAAGCGGAGCAGCGCATGAGCATGCTGATCGGTGAATTGAACAAAATCATTATGAAGCCTTTAGAAGAGCTTTACGGCAGTGTTGAAGGCTAATCAGTAAATCCCTTCTTGGAAAAGAAGGGATTTTTTATTCATCAGCCAACTTGGAAATCCAATGAATCTTTTACCTCTCCATTGATGATCACTGATAATGTATGGATTCCTTTGTAATGCTTTCTGGTAGTCAAATCCTTGAAGGATTGGATTCTTGTGTATGACTTCGTTTCGTTTTTTCTTATATTTGTTTCTGTTATGTTAAATACTTTCTGATGACGCTGACCTCTTGCTTTTACAAAATCAATTGCGTACTCAATTCTTACTTTTTGATCCCTGTCTGAATGAATATAGAAAGAAAATTCAAGGCTTTCGCCAATAGCTATCCGACTGGGCCGGCATGTTAAATCATGTAGATGTATCGAATCAGCATTTCCATAACCAAAAAGCGCTAAGGCCTGTTTATCACCCTTTTTTAATAAGGTCCGATAGGCGTGTTTGATAATCCAATCTGTATGGGGATATGTTCCATACCATTGATCCGCGACTTTTTCCAGCAAATGAGGATGCGTTTTTGATATATCATTTAGATTGTTGGCCACGCTTTTTCTTACATATAAGGACTCGTCCTGCATCAGCTTCTCAAGTATCGGCAATACGGGCGTAGGGTCCGATTTCAAAGCCGGTATCGATTTTCCCCATGGTAGGCGGGGCCTGCTTCCTTCGCTCGCAAGTCTTCTCACGTGTTCATTTTCATGCTCAGACCATGTACGCAATTGTGCAATCATTTTTTCTTGGTCTAACAGCAAAAAAGGCCTTACAGCGAATTCTGAGGTCGAATATTGTGTAAAGTATTCCAATGCCTTTATTGATTCTTCCCAATGCGCCAACCCGTACTGCTCCACATAATCAGGGAATAAAATTCCGCTGAGACCTTTAAAATGAGGAGCTGTCTCCCGTAAAATGGCCAGAGCTTCAACGTATTGTTTTGGCAAAGTTTCGTATAAGGAAACTGTAATGCGGCGCATCCGCTCTTTTAAAGTGAATTCAGGCCAGGTTTCGAGCTGCAACGTATCCTTGAATTGGTCTTTGTTAAAGTCAGGATAGGATGACCTTACATGATGGATCAAACGAGTTAACAGTTCTTCATTAAATATTTCTTTTAAATCAGCCATATCAACACCGCTTTTTTGTTTAGTATTTATATTGTATGGGAATGTATGTTCTAAATCAAGTGGTGAATCCCAATAATTAACAACGAGTCCTACCAGGGATATACAAAAGCTGATTACTTTTTTTAGTTAAAAAAACCCTTGTCATCGGTAAGGAAAACTGAGATAATAGCATTGAAAGCGCCTACACTTACCTATTTCAAATGGATACGGTCGCATATCATGCCGTTATATTGAGGGGATAAGCAACAGAGAGTAAGTGTTCGGAGCGCATCATTGGTCAAACAAGGGGTTCCTGATACATGATTTTTCGTAAATCGAAATAACGATATTAGGGAGAATGGCTGCTTCGATCGTATCCTATCAACAAGCCATACATAAAGTCTGCTGAGCCAGGCTTTTTTTGCTTTAAGAAAAGGTTGTTCTAAACACAGAGACAGGGTCATATCCTATACACAAGTACAGTCATCAAGGAGGGGGACATCTCTGTGTCAAAACAATTGCTTGCCTTAAATATAGATGGAGCGCTGCTTCGGTCGAACGGGAAGATTCATCAGGCAACGAAAGACGCCATTGAATATGTAAAGAAAAAAGGGATTTACGTCACACTCGTGACCAACCGCCACTTTCGTTCAGCACAGAAAATAGCGAAATCGCTAAAGCTTGATGCCAAGCTGATCACCCATAGCGGGGCATATATCGCTGAGAAAATAGACGCCCCGTTTTTTGAAAAAAGAATTTCTGATGATCATACCTTTAACATTGTTCAAGTATTGGAGAGCTACCAATGCAATATTCGGCTTCTTCACGAAAAGTATTCCATCGGAAACAAAAAGAAGGTCAATTCGAATTTATTGGGGAAAGCACTCATTCATCCGTCTGACCCGATCTTTTATCCAGTCCAGTTCGTGGAATCATTAAGCGATCTCCTCATGGATGAGCCAGTGAGTGCACCTGTCATCGAGGTGTACACGGAGCACGACATTCAGCATGACATTACAGAAACGATTACAAAAGCTTTCCCTGCGGTTGATGTGATTCGCGTGAACGATGAGAAGCTGAATATCGTTCCGAAAGGCGTCTCGAAGGAAGCGGGTCTGGCCCTCGTCGCTTCAGAACTGGGCCTGAATATGGAGGATGTCGTGGCCATTGGGCATCAGTATGACGATCTGCCGATGATCGAACTTGCCGGTCTTGGGGTAGCGATGGGGAATGCCGTGCCGGAATTGAAGAGAAAGGCAGACTGGGTCACAAGGTCCAATGACGAGCAAGGTGTCGCTTACATGATGAAGGAATATTTCCGAATGCAGCAGCGAAAAGGGTTTCTTGATAAGTTCCACATGAAACGTGTGTAAAAAAGCCGCTCGCGCCCTAATAGGTGCGGCGGCTTTTTTGCCGGATTGATTTTAGCGGTTTATTTCTGTACACTAAAGAAAGTTTTGAATCTGATAAATTAGGTGATGAAGTTGCAAATAAAAATAGAAGGCATACATGATGACCGCTTGCATCGGCCTCTTCAAAATATTGCAAATTTGTTTTATGAAGAGTGCGAGCTTGTGTATGGCGGAGACGAGCCCGCAGATGTTGTCATTTCTTTAGCGTTCTCACAAACGAATGAGCATGTGACGGTTTCGGGAGAAGTAAAGGGAACGGGCATAAAGGAGCAGCATACAAAATCCTTTTCTCCCGGCTTGAATGAAAAAGAAGCTTTTAAGCAAGTGAAAAACACAATGTCTTATGTGTATCTCAATCTTCTTCAGGCGCACACGGGCATCACGCAGAAGTGGGGAATCCTCACAGGAATCCGGCCTACAAAGCTGCTTCATAAAAAGCTGCAAAGCGGAATGCCCAAGGAGCAAGCGCATGCTGAATTGAAAAAAGACTATTTAATTCACGATGAAAAAATCAAGCTCATGCAGGAAATTGTTGACCGTCAGCTGGCGGCAGTTCCGGATTTGTACCGAGTAAAGGATGAAGTCAGCATTTATATCGGCATTCCGTTCTGCCCGACAAAATGTGCGTATTGCACATTCCCTGCGTACGCCATTCAAGGACAGGCGGGCAGAGTCGGCTCATTCTTATGGGGGCTGCATTACGAAATGCAGAAAATCGGTGAATGGCTGAAGGAGCATGATGTTAAGGTGACAACCATTTACTTTGGCGGCGGAACGCCGACAAGCATTACAGCGGAAGAAATGGATCTGCTGTATGAAGAAATGGTCCGCTCCTTCCCGAATGTGAAAAACATTCGCGAGATTACGGTGGAGGCCGGCCGCCCTGACACGATCACAGAAGAAAAACTTGCCGTTTTAAACAAATATGACATTGACCGGATCAGCATCAATCCGCAATCCTATGAAAACGAAACGCTAAAGGCGATCGGGAGGCACCATACGGTTGAAGAGACCATTGAGAAATATCATCTGTCACGCCAGCACGGCATGAATAATATCAACATGGACTTGATTATCGGTTTGCCTGGGGAAGGCGTGAAGGAGTTTAGGCACAGTCTTTCAGAAACGGAAAAGCTGATGCCGGAATCCCTGACCGTTCATACTCTTTCTTTTAAACGGGCGTCAGAAATGACGAGAAACAAGCATAAGTACAAAGTCGCCGGCAGGGAAGAGGTTTCTCAAATGATGGAAGACGCGGTAGCTTGGACGAAAGAGCATGGGTATGTGCCCTATTATTTATACCGCCAGAAAAACATTCTTGGAAACCTTGAAAACGTCGGATACTCTTTGCCTGGGCAAGAAAGCATCTACAACATTATGATTATGGAAGAGGTGCAGACGATTATCGGCATCGGCTGCGGAGCTGCCAGTAAATTTATTGATCGGGATACAGGGAAAATCACACATTTTGCGAATCCGAAAGATCCGAAATCGTATAATGAGCGCTTCGAACACTATACGGACGAAAAAATCAAATATTTAGAGCAGATATTTGAGAAAACGACAAAGCAGCACTGATCACAGTGCTGCTTTTTTTATCCCTGTTTTTTTGCGGGCTGAACATCAGGCTTCCATTTAAATACCTTGTTCAGCAAGCGGTAAATCCGTTTTGATTCCTTTGTTACGAGCGGTCCCAAAATGGCCAGAATGAGGACATATAATGCGGCAAACGGCTTTAATGTGGCTGACAGTCCGCCGGCTATCCCAAGATTGGCAACGATAATCGAAAATTCTCCCCGTGATACGATCGTAAGCCCGATATTGGATGAAGCCTTATGAGAAAGCCCTGCGCGTCGTCCTGCGACCATTCCGGCGATAAAGTTTCCCACAATGGTCAAAATCACTGCACCTAACGCAAGCCAAACCGCTTCACCGAGCGAAAACGGATCAATGCTGAGGCCGAAGCTGAAAAAGAACATCGCACCGAAGAAGTCGCGGAACGGAATGACAAGGTGCTCAATCCTATCGGAATGCTCTGTTTCTGAAAAGACCAAACCGAGCAACAGCGCGCCGATGGCTTCCGCTACATGGATCGTCTCTGAAAACCCGGCGATAAAAAAGAGCGCTGCGAAAATGACGATAATAAACACTTCATTTGAGCGAATGTCCAACAGTTTATTCAACAGCGGCGGGAGTTTTCTGGCTACGATAAAAAACAGCAGCATATAACCGAAGGCGATCAAAATGGACAAGAGCGCACTCCCTACGGATGTCGCATCACCTAGCACAAGGCCGGAAACAACCGACAGATATACGGCAAGGAAAATATCTTCAAACATAATGATGCCGAGAATCAGTTCGGTCTCGGGATTGGCGGTTCTTTTTAAATCAACGAGCACTTTTGCGACAATCGCACTTGACGAGATTGTGATGACACCTGCGAGGACGAGGACTTCCAGAAAGGAAAACCCGGTGATAAATCCGTAAAGCAGCCCGAGGGTGAAGTTAATCAAGATATAAATCGTTCCGCCGACCGCAATTGATTTTCCTGATTTGATTAATTTCCCGACGGAGAATTCGATCCCGAGATAGAAGAGGAGGAACAGTACGCCCATTCGCCCGAAAAACTCAATGATTTCACTGCTTTCAATAAATGTAAGATCAATAATTCCCATTTTCGGCGCGTGCGGCCCAACCAGCATGCCCAGCACAATCAGAAATGGAATAATTGAAAATTTAATTTTGTTGGCGATCACACTGGCGATTGCCACAAGCACAAGTGCAGTTCCGACTTCAAATACAAGATGGTCCATAGGCGCTCACACGCCCTCTCCAGAAAGAAAATCGTGAATCAGTTTCTTCAGATGCTTTCTCTCACCTGAGAGGACAAGGGTGTCATTTTCTTCAATAATCGAATCGGCTCCGGGATTTAGGAGCTTTTCCTGATTGTGTTTGATGATGGCAATCACAGTGACATCGTAGTTCTGGCGGACATCAAGCTCTCCGAGTGTGCGCCCGATCGATTTGGCGCCTTTTTCGACCTTAAACCATTCAATAATAAGATCGCTGAAGGCCATTTCGATGGACTCCAGAGCTTGCGGTTTATAGACCATGCCTCCGAGAATAGCTGCAATTTGCCTTGCCTCAGAATCATCCAATGAAATATTTGAAAGGAGCTCATCCGGGTCTCGGTCATTAAACCGGTAAATTTCCCTTCTTCCGTCATCATGAATGATTATCGTCATTTTTTCGCGGTTTCTCGTTTCGATTTCAAACTTTTTGCCGATGCCCGGCAGATCGTTTTCTTTAATATTCAATGAAAATCCCTCCGAATGTCATGTTGGCAAGATGGGGTGAGTTACAAATAAAACTTGAGCAAATTATATTCGGAGGTAATTAGACTGGTATTTGACAGGGGCGGCAAAAGCTTTTTCCAGCCTGTTTATCAGCGGTTCGTCAAGGGGCTTGACAGAGAGCTGCCTGATAGAGTGCGACAGCGGGCTGTACGCGTTGATCAGCTCAGCAGGGTGCACGCTGCCCGGCGACGGTGTTTTTGCCGATTGTGTTTCCTGCGGATATGAAGACATAGGCACATAGCTGTCAGAGCTTGCTTCAAGCTGGGAAGGCAGAACCACGTCCGAAGGGGGAAAGTACACCATAAATAAACTTAACAGAAAACTGATCAGCAATTTATCCATGTTTCTTTCCTCCTTTCCCATCAAGATATCCCTTCTTTTTCACTATATAAAACTTTATGTGTTCATTCAAACAATATGCATTTTTCAGTATCTATTGACCTTGAAAAATATGAAGGTTTATTTGGGGATGACGGGGAATGTATAGGAGAAAGAAAAAAAGAAAGCGTATACATGGAGGTGCTTCATATGGAGTTTATTCAATATGAATGTGATGGGGCTGTTGCGGAGATTATCCTGAATCGCCCTGATGCCCATCACGCCCTGAATGAACAGATGCTGGCTGAATTGAAGGAGGCAGTCGAAATGGCGGCTGCAAGCGAGGCGCTCATTGTTCTCCTGAGAGGAAGCGGGAAAGGCTTTTCCGCCGGCGGTGATATCAGGATGATGACGTCAGAGCATGAACCTGATCAATTTAAACGACTGATGGATACGATTGAGGCTGTCACCCTGAAGTTATACCAGATGAAGAAAGTGACAATTGCAGCCATTCACGGTGCTGCTGCGGGGCTGGGCCTGAGTTTGGCGCTTTGTGCGGACATTGTGCTCGCTGAAAAAAACGCCGTTCTCGCGATGAATTTTATTGGCATTGGGCTTGTTCCGGACGGCGGCGGACATTATTTGCTGAAGAAAAGAATCGGCGAAGCAAAAGCGAAAAAGCTGATTTGGAGCGGGAAAAAACTATCTTCCTCTGAAGCTGCCGATATGGGGCTTCTAGATGGAACATTTACCGGAGATCCTGCCGAAGGTGCAAGACCCATTATCGAAACCTTGTTGGCTTCACCTCTTTTGGCGATGATCGAAACGAAAGCCATCTTTCAAAGCCTCCATCTTGAAGAACTGAAAAAGGTGCTTTCTCTTGAGCGCAGCGCCCAAGAGAAAATGAGGATGACCAAGGATCATCAAGAAGGAATCCGTGCCTTTTTAGAGAAACGGGAGCCGAAGTTTCAAGCGTAACAGATCAGCCGGAAAGCTGATCATCTGTGAAACAAAATCAGCTTTCCGGCTGCATTGACTAAACGATGAGTATGACTGTGAAGCTCTTTTTCTTTTAAGATAACTTCACCATGCGTTTTAGCCGCTTCTTCATTTTCCGCCTCGAATCGCTCGTTTACCAGTGTGTTCCCCGAAGGATCAAAAACGGTTAGGAAATAATCAGCCATCAGGTTTCTCCTCCATTTTTCATGATTTATCAGTCTTTCTTCATTTATATTCTAACTAGGAAATGAAAATCCTCTATTATGTTTCATCCAAAATTAGTATATAATGGGTCAGGGAAGGAGGAGATTCGGTGCTTACAATTGATCACGTAACGAAGACATTCGGAGATTACAAAGCTGTTGACGGATTGGACTTAGATATTCCGGAACAGCAAATGTTCGGTCTGTTAGGCGCAAACGGAGCGGGAAAAACGACGACGTTTCGCATGATCCTAGGATTATTAAGCATTACGGAGGGCTCAATCAGCTGGAAGGGCCGTCCTGTGAATTATCATATCAGCAACAAAATCGGTTATTTGCCGGAAGAGCGGGGTCTTTATCCGAAAATGAAGGTAAAGGATCAGCTTGTCTATCTCGCCAGATTAAAAGGGATGGAGAAGCGGGAGGCTGTAAAAGAGCTTGGGACATGGCTTGAACGCTTCAATATTACAGATTACGAGAATAAGAAGGTGGAAGAGCTTTCAAAGGGGAATCAGCAGAAAATCCAATTCATTTCGGCAGTTTTGCATAAGCCGGAGCTGCTGATTCTTGATGAACCTTTCAGCGGCCTGGACCCTGTCAATGTTGAGCTGTTAAAAGAGGCTGTGATCTCGCTGAAAAACAGCGGCGTTTCTATTTTATTTTCAAGCCATCGGATGGAACATGTGGAGGAGCTCTGTGAGAACCTTTGCATATTACAGAAAGGAAGACCGGTCGTGCAAGGCAAGCTGAAGGAGATAAAGCGCTCCTTCGGTAAAAAGAATGTTACCATTTACTCCGATGACGATCTGCGCTTTTTGCAGTCTCATGAGGGTATTCTTCAATGGAAGGAAACGGCCGACGGCGTCAAGCTGCAGATCGCCAATGAAGACATCTCCCAAGAGATTTTTGCGATGCTTCAGGGAAAAGGATTTATCAGAAAGTTTGAGCTTGAAGAGCCGTCACTGCATGATATTTTTATAGAAAAGGTGGGGGCCGTCTATGAATAAATTTTGGATCATGCTCTCTCATACATACAAAAATAAGATTATGGCAAAATCCTTTATTATTTCGACTGTCATCACTGTGCTGCTTGTTTTAGCTGTAACGAATCTGGAGTCGATCATTTCTTTGTTTCAAGGTGACGATGCGAAAGAAAAAATCGCTGTTATTGATGAAACAAACGAATTATATCCGATTTTTTCAAAGCAGCTGAAAGCGGTCGATACAGACGGCGATCTTGAGGTGAAGCTGTCGAAGCAATCGGAGGATGAGGTGACAAAGCAAGTCAAAGATGAAGCGTTCGATGGCATGCTCATCATCAAACGAGATGAAAAAGGGACCATTTCAGGAACATATAAAGCATTAACGATTTCTGATGAAAGCACGTATCAAACGCTGCAGCAGGCGCTGACGCAAACCAAAACAGCTGTCGGAACGGCGGAGCTCGGCGTGTCGCAGGAAACGATCAGCAGCCTTTATGCGCCCGTTACTGTGGGGCAGAAGGCACTGAAAGAAGGAGCGAAGTCTGAGGAAGAGCTTGGCCAGACGGTAGGGCTTGTTTACATTATGCTGTTTGTCATTTATTTTTCAGTGATTATGTATGCCAGCATGATTGCGATGGAGGTCGCAACTGAAAAATCTTCGCGAGTCATGGAAATCCTGATCTCAAGCATGCCGCCGATCCAGCAAATGTTTGCAAAGCTGCTCGGTATCGGGCTTGTAGGGATCACACAGCTTGCTATCATTATCGGAGCCGGCTCTCTGTCTCTTAAGCTGAACCAAAAGAGCGAAACGGCATCATCTGTCGGCGGATTCCTTAATCTGACTGACGTATCAGCAACGACTGTCATCTATGCTGTCATTTTCTTTTTGCTCGGATACTTTTTATACGCGACACTCGCCGCGTTTCTCGGCAGCGTTGTCAGCAGAATAGAGGACGTGCAGCAAACGATCACGCCGATGACGCTTTTGGTTGTCGCGGGTTTTATGATCGCGATGTTCGGATTGAATGCGCCTGACGCAGGATTTATTACGGTAACTTCGTTTATTCCGTTCTTTACGCCAATGATTATGTTCTTGCGCGTCGGCATGCTTGATATTCCATTCTGGCAGGCGGCAGCCGGAATCGGAATCACACTGCTCACCATTGTCATACTGGCCGTTATCGGCGCCAGAATTTATAAAGGCGGTGTATTGATTTACAGCAATTCAAGCGCGTTCAAAGCGATCAAACAAGCGCTTCGTTTAGCGAAAAACTGATTGGAAAACAGCCTGGGGATTCTCAGGCTGTTTCTTTATTGACAGAACGTGCATTCGGAAGAATTCGGTGCTAAAATAAGGGTACTTCATCCTGGAAAGGAGCAGAATGTTGACTGATCTAACCTTTATTCATGCGGCAGATCTTCATCTTGACAGCCCGTTTTACGGGATATCGCAGTTGCCGGAGCCGATTTTTGCGCGGATTAAAGAAAGCACGTTTGCAAGCGTGAGACATATAATAAACGCCGCAATGAGAGAACACGTTGATTTCATTTTGCTGGCGGGGGATCTGTTTGACGAAGCCAACCGAAGCTTAAAGGCCCAGCTCTTTTTGAAAAAGCAGTTTGAAAGACTCAGAGAGTGCGGAATTTCGGTGTACGTCATTTTTGGGAATCACGATCATCTTGGCGGGGAATGGACGCCGATTGAATGGCCTGAGAATGTCCATATTTTTTCGTCCGCTGTTCCAGAAGAAAAATCGTTTTTTAAAGAAGGCAGGCGCATAGCGAGCATTTATGGCTTCAGCTATCAGGCCAGAGCCGTGACGGAAAACCAAGCCGCCCGCTATCGGAGATCAACTGACGCACCGTTTCATATTGGTATGCTCCACGGCACGCTGTCTGGATCTGAAGGACACGATCCGTATTGCCCGTTTACACATGATGACCTCGTGAAAAGCGGGATGGATTATTGGGCGCTTGGCCATATACATAAACGCCAGGTTCTATCTGCCGAGCACCCGGCAGTCATTTACCCGGGAAACACGCAAGCACGCCATATGAAGGAGACGGGAGAAAAAGGCTATTATCTCGTTCATGTGACAAACGGAGAAATATCTTATGAATTTCAGAGAGCGCATGATGTCCTGTGGGAAAAAGCAGCGGTAGATGTGACGGAGGCAAAGAATATGACCGTTCTCTTCCAAATGGTGGAGGACACGTTTTCGAAGCTGCGAAAAAAGGGGAGCCCTGTTTGTGTAAGGATTGTTTTACAAGGAACTGCGCCAGAATGGCTGCTGAAGGCGCCAAAAGGCACCTTGGAAGAGTTTCTTGAGACGCTTCAGGAGCAAGAAGCGGAGGAGGAACTGTTCGTTTGGCCTCTTGCATTGGATGATGAGACAGAAAACGAAGCTAACGTAACAAATCTTGATCCTTTTTTTGGCGGTTTATTTGAAGACATAGATCGCAGCGATCTGTCAGACGTGCTGGAAGGGCTTGAGCGGCATCCAGTGTATAGAAGGCACGCAGACCGGTTTAGCCAAGAGGAAGTAAAGGAAATAAAAGAACAGGCACAAATTTTATTGAAAAAGCAGCTTAAGGTGCTTGAACCATGAGGCGGTGACAGCTTTGCGAATTATATCTTTACACATCTACCAATATGGAAAATTTTCTAATCGAACCTTTCATTTTTCCGCCTCTCCTGTCCAAGTTATCTACGGATTAAATGAGGCAGGAAAAACGACGATGATGTCATTTATTGAAAGCATGCTGTTCGGTTTTCCGAAAACGAAAAAATATGAACCGAAATCAGGCGGTGTCTACGGTGGTATTCTTGAAGCTGAACATCCTGAGTATGGGGTGCTGAAGATCGAACGGACGAAAGGGACTGCCGAAAAGTTAAGAGTGTATACAGAAAAGGGCGAAGTAAAGGATGGAGATGTTTTAAAGCGACTGTTCCAGGGCACAGACAGGTCGTTGTACAAAGCCATTTATTCGTTTGATGTATTCGGGTTGCAGGAAATTCATGCTTTTAACCGGGACAAGATAGGCGAATTTTTGCTATTCTCCAGCTTGTTTGGAGCTGAAGCCGTATCAAAGCTTGATTCAAGGCTGACGAAGGAAAGCGAAAGGCTCTATAAACCAAACGGGCGAAACCCTCAATTGAATCAGGAGCTGGAAACGCTTAAGCAGCTGGCAGTGAAGCTAAAACAGGCTGAAGCAGAGGAAGCGGGCTATCATCAGCTTCTTGAGGAAAAACGAACGTTTGAAGCCCGCCTTGCAGCCGCGGAAACCGAATTGAAAGAGACGGCGGAGCATATCCGAATGATAGAGGGAGCGATTGAGCGAAAGCCGCTGTTGAATGAAAAAGCGACACTCGAACAGGTGATTGCGGAATTTCCGGAACATGCAGGACAATTTCCGGCTGACGCACTGCACCAGCTGGAAAAATATGAATCCCACCTTCACCCGAAATCCGCACAGCTTGAGGCGCTTCGGGTGAAGATGGCAGAGCTGGACAAACAGAGGCAAAAGCTTACCCCAGATAAAGAACTATTGACGAAAGAAACGCTGATACAAGAGCTTTCGGCATCATTTCATATGTACCAATCATGGGGAGAACAGCTGGCCGCCATTCAGGCACAGCTGCGCCAGTCGTCTGCACAGACAGCGGCAGGTCTTGAACAGCTCAATAAAACAGATGAAAATGAGCTTCTGAATATGAACACGTCATATGATTATGAATGGCAGCTTCAGCAAGCGGTGCAGCAATATGTACAGGCAAGAGACAGAAAACGGCAGCTTGACGAGACGTTTGAACTTGCCCGGCAAGAGCTGGAAGACGCAGAAAAAGCCGTTCATGCCGCTTCGTCCGCCATTCTTGAAGACAGCCAAAGAAAAGATAAAGAAGCGGCACTTAGCGCATATGATGAAACACAAGGGCAGCACCAAAAGCAAGCACAGCTGAGAGAGCAGCTAACGTTTTTTGAAAGACAGCAGGCTAAACAGAGAAAGGCTGTCATTGCAGCTGGCATGTTGTTCATCATTCTCTTTTTTCTGCTGCAGCAAGTGATTCCCGCCATCAGTATCGGCGCTGCACTTATTGTGTATTGGCTTTTATCAGGAAAAAAAACGTCTTCTCGAAACAGCCGGGAGACAAGACAGCCAATGACGGATATTTCACCAGCAGAAGCTGAAAAGCTGAGAGAAGCGTTATGGGAGGACGACCGCAATAAACAGCATCTTCTCACGCAGCGAGCAGCGCTTCAGCAAAAAGAGGCGGCGTATGAAAGGGTCATCCAGCAGTTTGAACAGTGGGAAGCCGATATGGCCCCGTCCTTAACACAGGTCGAGCGTTTTATGAATGAGCTCGGATTTAACGAAGATCCATCGTTTTTGCTTGATGCATACAGCTTAATGAAGGATGTCAAAAAAGAAGTGAGGAAAAAGCATGAGCTGACTATTGAAGCAGGCAGGCTGAAAAAGCACCGGAGAACATTCGAAGAACGCATCAGCATGCTGCATCCTCATAGTCAGGACATCTCCATCTCGGACGCCCTTCACACATTGCGGAAAAACATTGAACGTGAAAAAGAAATTGAGAAGCAAAAAAAGGAAATTGAAACAGATATTCATTATACAAAGGAACAGATGCTTGAGCTTGAGCAAGAAATACAGTATTTTCACGTACAGATCGAACAGTTATTTGCCGCGGCTGCTGCAAAAGACAGGGATGCGTTTTTTGCCACAGCCGACATCAGCAGGCAATTGAAGGATACGGAGAACAAGCTTCATCACGTAAACGCACAGCTTCAAGGCGGGCACCCAGAGGAGCTTGAACTGGCGGATTCCAATACGCTTTCTGAATTGAAAAACAAGCAAGTCACCGAGAATGAAAGAAAAGAGCGGCTGACTGAGGAGATCGAGCAGCTCCGCAGCCAAATCGCACTGCTCTTAGTCAAACAGGAACAATTAGAGGCTTCGGGATTGGTGTCAGATCTCAAGCTTCAAACCGAAATGCAAAAAGAACGTGTCAAAGAAACGGCTAAAAAATGGGCCTCCATACAAATGGTCAAACAGGTGATCAAAAACAAATTGGAGCGGCATAAAAAAATCGAGCTTCCGCGCCTTCTGGAGACAGCAGGAGAATTCTTCCGCCCCCTGACTGACGGAAGCTACCAAACCATTTATTTTTCCGAAACGGATGATTCGATCATGGTTATGCATCGCGATGGAACTGTCTATCATGCGGAAGAGCTGTCACAAGGGACGTGTGAACAGCTGTATACAGCGATCCGATTTGCTCTGGCTGTTACGCGCCAGGATGGGTCAAAGCTTCCGTTTCAGCTTGACGACAGCTTTGTTCATTTTGATCAGGAAAGGCTGAAACGTGTATTACATGTTCTGTATGATTTAACCGAAGGCGGAAGGCAGATTTTGTATTTTACATGCCATGACCATGTGAAGGATGCATTTCATAGCAGCCAAACTATCCATTTGGTGTCATAAAAGAGGTTCTATAGCTGAAAATCGGTATGTGATATACTGGTATTATGTAAGATACGGAGGGAGCTTTAATAGAATGGCTAAAGGGATTATGCTACATGAGGTTGGCGAACAGGTGGACCAGTATCTATTGATTAAATCCTCGACGAAAGGGATTGCAAGCAATGGAAAACCGTTTTTGACGCTGATGCTGCAAGACCAGTCAGGCGATATTGAAGCAAAGCTGTGGGATGCCAAGCAAAGTGATGAAGTGACCTATGCGCCGCAGACGATTGTCAAGGTTGTCGGCGATGTTCACCATTACCGCGGACGCACCCAGCTGAAGCTAAGAAATATCAGACCAGTAAGCGAAAATGAAAACGTCAATATTGATGATTTTCTAGAAACTGCACCGATTCCGAAAAATGAAATGATGGATACCATCACTCAATATATATTTGAAATGAAAAATCCGAATATCCAGCGAATCACAAGGTTTTTAGTGAAAAAACATGAAGCTGAATTTATGGATTATCCGGCGGCTACGAAAAATCACCACGAGTTTGTCTCAGGTTTGGCGTATCATGTTGTCTCTATGCTGAACTTGGCAAAAGCAATAGCAGATTTATATCCGTCTCTTGATCGTGATCTGCTTTATGCCGGTGTTATTCTGCATGATCTTGGAAAAGTGAAGGAGCTGTCCGGCCCTGTTTCCACTTCATACACGGTTGAAGGCAATTTGCTCGGCCATATTTCGATTATGGTGACAGAGCTTTCAAAAGCGGCTGAGGAGCTTCAAATCGATTCTGAAGAGGTGTTAATTCTTCAGCACTTGATTTTGAGTCACCATGGCAAAGCGGAATGGGGCAGTCCGAAACCGCCGATGGTGAAAGAAGCGGAAATTCTTCACTATATAGACAACCTGGATGCAAAAATGAATATGATGGACAGAGCGCTTGAGCGAGTGAAGCCGGGCGAGTATACTGAACGTGTATTTGCGCTGGAAAACCGTTCCTTTTATAAACCGACATTTCATAAATAACTTAAAAAGGACTGATGCTGACATATTCAGCTCAGTCCTTTTTGATGCGTCTTTCCCGCTCATAACTCGTCTCATTCCCGCATATGGTTAAGAATAAAGAATTTATGCAAAAGGGGGAGGAGCCCGTGTTATTTTTTCCATGGTGGGTGTATCTTTGTATTGTAGGCATCATTTTCAGCGCATATAAACTTGTGGCGGCAGCCAAAGAGGAAGAAAAAGTAGACCAGGCTTTTATTGAAAAAGAAGGGCAGATTTATATGGAGAGGATGGAAAAGGAGCGAGAACGCCGCAGTTCTCAGCAGCATGAAGAAGAAAATCAAAACCATTCCATCGCATAAAAAAAGCTGTGCGGCTCAATGAGTCTGCACAGCTTTTTTATTACTTAGAACTGCTTGAAGATGAAGAAGTGCTGTTGCTTGTTGAAGATGTATTAAATGTGTCTTTCAGATCTTTATCTTTTACTTCGATGTCAGCCTTCTTCATGACTTTTTGAACAGCTTCCTGAACGGCATTGCTGTCATTTAGTTTTTGTTCAAGCACTTCAGATTTCAGTTCTTTTTTCATATCATCGTATTTGCCGCGTTCTTCGGTCTTTTTAATGATATGGTAGCCGTATTGCGTTTTGACAGGATCACTGACTTCACCTGTTTTTAATTTGAATGCAGCTTTGCTGAATGTTTCGTCCATTTGGCCTTCTTTTGCGAACCAGCCAAGATCTCCGCCTTTTGAAGCAGAGCTGTCTGTTGAGTATTCTTTCGCAAGATCTTCAAACTTCTCGCCTTTTTTCAGCTTTTTCTCTACTTCTTCAGCTGTCTTTTTATCAGCGACAAGGATGTGGCTTGCACGGATTTTGCCTTTTAAGCCTTCCCAGTACTCTTTGATATCGGCGTCTGTTACTTTGATGTTATCTTTAGCCGCTTTTTGTGTCAGCAATTCATATTTTACTTGTTCTTTCAGGTAATCCTTGCCATATTGCTTTTCGAGGGCAGTATATTGATCCCCAAGCTGCGTTTTGTATTCTTTCAGCTTGTTGTCAATTTCTTTATCCGAAACTTTATACTTCTTGTCCAACACTTTTTCTTGCACCAGCTGTGTCAGGACGCTTGCGCCAGCAGTTTTCTTCATGTTTGTGTAAAGCTCGCCTTTAGTTACATCGCCTGCGTCTGTTTTTGCGATGACTTCTTTGTCGCCGCTGCTGCAAGCACTGAGAGCGAGGATGCTTGTAGCAGTGATAGCTGCTATTGCGATTTTTTTCATGGTTTTCAAACACTCCTAATCATTCCAAATTAAATTACCTATGCGTATCATAACATATTGTGGCTTTCTGTAAAAAGATTTTAAATAAAGGGCATTCGTCTAGTCAAACTTTTGCTGATGGCATACTTATATATTGATCAAGAAAAGGAGGTATGTAACATGAGCGGAGGATACTCTAACGGATTCGCGTTGCTCGTAGTACTGTTCATTTTGCTTATCATCGTAGGTGCAGCTTACATCTACTAAGCAGCCCGGGGATCGCTTGCAACATAAGCGATCCTTTATTTTCACTAGCGCCTAATCGTTTCAAACATGAATTGCATAACATGTAATTGGTAAATAAAGCTTTTTACAGGAGGTGCTTTTTAAGATGGGTGAAGTTTTTGCAGGCGGATTCGCTTTATTGGTTGTGTTATTTATTTTATTGATTATCATCGGCGCTTCTTGGCTGTACTAATCAACATAAAAAAGCATAGCTGCTCAATCGCAGCTATGCTTTCTTTCGTTTTTACACTGTAAAGGAGATCTCCACAAACGAAGAGATCAGTAAAATTAATATAGATACATTAATAAATCGGAATACCTTATCTTGCCGCTCTTCAGGAATCTCTCTGACAAGGCATAATGTATTGGTGAGCCTGTTTATGAAATATAAAATAAACACGGCAGCCACGATAAAATAGAATAAAATGATGGGAGATTCCCCCTCTCTCTGAACTGTCCCATATTACATTACCAAATATTTATTAAAAAAGATAGAATGTAAATTGAAAAATCGCTGCCAGCACCAGGGGGTGGCTACTTTTCAACAAGAATATCCAAGCCGTCTGCTTCCTGATCAATAAAAGCGGTTTTCGGCGCTTTTATCAGCTTGAGGGCCAGCAGGAAGTCAGGCAGACAGTAGCCGGCGTGAATGCCCGAGATCATGCAGAAATAATGAGCGTGATTCGGAAACGCCAGTGCGGCGTAAAACAATACCGGTGTAATCAGCAAGAACGGGCTTACCAGTGAAATCAGCATTGTTGTTTTTGGTATTCGTTTCCATGTGCGCATACGCAATATGTAAAACTTTTTTTCTATTTTTCTTTTTTTGCAGATGATTGGCAGGACATGGATGACTTTATGTACAAATAAAATAACGACGAGCAAACCGCCGAATAAAGGTACATATTCATCGCTTAAGCTTGTGCCAGGCCGCAGCAGCTCAAAAGCTAAAAAGGTAGAGATAAAAACCAAAATCATAAAACATACAGCAGTTAATATTATGCGAACGGCGCCATAATCCTTCATGAGATTTATGGTCTTCCAGCAATTCATCAAAGTCATCCTTCCATACATCTTGAGTAGAATCTCAAAATAATTTACTCCTCCCAAGAGAAAAAATCAATGCTTTTTTAAGAAAAAATATCATCCGGCAGGTATTTTTTTGAAACAAGCAAACAAACTGCGAAATATGGGGTTAGAACTTTCTTCTCAGTGAATTATCAGCTAAAATAAGATTAAAGATAGAAAGAAGTGGTGTGGATGGATTCGATGGATCATCGCATTGAGCGATTAGAATATTACATACAATTATTAGTGAAAACAGTAGATATGGACAGGTACCCCTTCTATGCGCTTCTCATTGATAAAGGGCTGAGCAAGGAAGAAGGGGAAGAGGTTATGGGGATATGCGATGAATTGTCGGAAGAGCTGGCAACACAAAAAGCGCAAGGATTTGTAACCTTTGATAAGCTCCTTGCGCTTTTTGCCGGACAGCTGAATGAAAAGTTAGATGTTCATGAAACGATTTTTGCCCTGTACGAGCAGGGGCTTTACCAAGAGCTGATGGAAGTCTTTATCGACATCATGAAGCATTTTGATTAACTGTTTACAGGTTCGAGCTCTTCTGCCGGTTCATCCGCCGTACTGTCCTTTGCTTTTTTCTTCAGTTTTCCGTTTACGCTTTCAAAGTCATTGTCAATATTGGTGAGTGACGTTTCGAAAATTTCCATAAAATCATCGCCGTAGATATGGCGTATCATACACATCATTTCTGCCACTTCAGGGAATTTTCCGAATAAATGGTACAGAGGCTGTGATCCTTTAAAAACAGCGTTTCGTGTCGGATCAAATTCCTCAAGCAAGCTCCAGAATACCTCGGTGCCTTCCTCAGTCAATTGGACGTATGTGTTCCGTTTATCGTTCAGCCGTTTGGAGAATCTTAAATATCCCCGTTCTTCCAGCTTTTTTGAAAAGTTGAATGCGGTTGATACGTGCATGACCCCGAATTTCGCGATTTCAGAAATGGAAGCTCCATTCAATTGATACGCAATCCATAAAATATGATGCTCATTAATATTCAGGTCATACGGTTTGAGCCATTGCTGCCAATCCTTCTCGATCGATTTCCAAAGAGCCTTGCTAAGCTGAGCCATTTTCTGGGTGAAGACCAGAGCTTCTTTCACATCATAGGGCGGTTCCACTCGATTCATTACGTCACCTGCTTCTCTTTTTCTTTTTCTCTATTATGCCAATAAAATAAAGATTAATAAAGATGAAAATGTAAGAATTTTTTAATAAATTCACAAACCATTGTGGCGGAAGGGTTTATCGGCCTAAAAAAAATACGGGTCCAATTTCGGCCCGCATTTTTTTCTTTTGAATAGGATATTAGTTTTGTAAGGTTTTCTCCAGCTGTCTGATTTTCTCTTCAATATCAGCAATTTCTTTTTGCAGATCCTGCTGGTGAGGCTTGATCTCTTCCTGCCATTTTTTAATTGACGTTTGGAGCTCGCCGCCTACGTCTTTAATCACATCTGTGCTTTCTTTTGCCGCCTTGATCAGCTGGTCTTTTAACGCAAGCCCGTCTGATTTTAAGCGTTTGATCGTTTCTTCTAAAGAATCATAATTGGTCTTCATTTTTTCACGCAGCTGCTTTCCTGAGGAAGGTGCAGTAAGAAGAACCGCTGCTCCTCCGATGATGCCGCCTACGAATAGTCCTGTTAATAGAGAACGTCCGCTCGCCATTACAATCACCCCGTCTTTTTCTTCAAAATAGGATTCATTCAGCATTTTTCATTTTTGTTGAAAGCCTGAACTTCTATACATAGCTTGCTTTATTTTAGCATATTTTTTAAGTGAAAAGGAGGGAGAAGGTTGTCTGTCTTTTTGATTGTGTTATCCTGCATCACCCTTGCCTTCGCTACAGGCGCTGTTTACTATATCAGACTTCTCAGCCAGGCTGCTTCTTATCCGCCCAAGAAGGTGATCCGGCAAAAAGCGCTTGTTTGTTCAACCGGAACCGCCTTTACACTATGTCTTATCTTTTTCACAAAACTCCTCGCTTAAAACATGCTGACATGCTGCGGGCGCTCTGTTTTAAAAAAACCTCTCCCGGAAGCGGAAGAGGTTTTGTGTGACAATTATTTAGCAGCTTCCATAAAGCTCGAACGTCTTAAAATGGTTTGCACAATCGGATAAATAATGATCATTGAGATTGTATTCAGCACAGCGGCCGGCAGAACAACGGCTGCGAACAATGCGGCGAAACCGCCAGGCAAACCGACGATCAATAAAGCTGAAGATAGAAACACAATTCCCGATAAGATGGTCCCGATGACTGTCAGCACAGCGGCTGCGCCTGTTTTCCGGCTCTTTCTAAACAAGAGAAACAGGGAGAAGAACAGAAACGCTGATACGGGTTTGTCGATGATGTTAGGGATCTGTCCGGCTGGAAATGCGGTTGTAAGCGCGGAAATGATTCCGGTCACAATCCCGATGACGAGTACGTTTTGCACCCGCGGGAACAGCAGAATGCCCATGAACATCATGATCAGCATCATATCTGGTTTCATGCCGCCTAAAAAGGGCGGAATAATGGAATGAAGCGCTGCGCCGATTGCGGCAAACAGAGCCATAATGACTAACTCTTTTGTTTTCATATCTATGCTCTCCTCTGCTAAGCTTTTGCCCTCCAATAATATGCTCATCATTTATTGCGAAGGCTTTATAAGAATGTGTTATGCAAACAGTATACCAAACGAACGGTTTGCATAGCCAGACTTTTTACTCATTTTCCTGCTGGAATTTCTTCATGAACGCCGCTAGTTTTTCACAGTCTTCGAGAGACACCGCGTTATAAATAGAAGCGCGGCAGCCTCCCACTGAACGGTGTCCGCCAAGGCCGACCATCTTCGCATCTTTTGCTTTTTGAACGAATGTTTTCGTTAATTCGTCATCCCGAAGCGTGAAGGTCACATTCATGCGTGAGCGGCTGTCCTTTCTGGCATGTCCTTTATAGAATCCGTTGCTCTCATCAATACAGCTGTAGAGAACCTGCGCTTTTTGTTCATTGCGCTGTTCAGCGGCTTCCACACCACCGTTTTCCTTCAGCCACTCCAGAACAAGGCTCAGCATATAAATCGCAAATGTCGGCGGAGTGTTGTAGAGTGAATCCGCTTTGACATGCGTGGAATATTTCAAGATTTTTGGGACGTTCGCATTTTCATTTTGCAGCCAGCTTTTTTTCATGATAACTACAGTCACGCCGGAAGGGCCGAGGTTCTTTTGGGCGCCTCCGTAGATCACGTCAAATTTGGACACATCGATTTTTCTGCTCAAAATGTCGCTGGACATGTCGGCGACGAGCGGAATTGGGGAATTCGGGAACTCCTGCCACTGAGTGCCGAAAATCGTATTGTTGGATGTGATGTGTAAATATGCGCCGTCTTTTACATCCGTAAGGTCAATCTCCGGAATATAGCTGTAATTGTCTGTTTCACTTGTAGCGGAGATAGACGTGTTCCCGAACAGTTTCGTCTCTGCCAGTGCTTTTTCAGACCAAGCGCCTGTCATGACAAAATGCGCGGTTTTTTCAGGTGTTAAAAAGTTCATCGGAAGCATTGAGAATTGAAGGCTCGCCCCGCCTTGAAGAAACAAAATATCGTAATCTTCCGGAATGCCCATCAGTTCGATTAAGAGGTTTTTCGCTTTTTGGTGCACCGCTTCATACTCTTTGCTGCGGTGGGAAAGCTCCATAACAGACATGCCGGATTCGTTAAAATCAATAAATTCTTTCTGTGCTTTTTGCAGAACTTCCAATGGCAGCGCTGCAGGACCTGCGTTAAAATTCGTTGTACGTTCCATCATGATCTCTCCCTGTTTTCCACGTTAATGTATAAAATAATACAATTATCCTATCACAAAAATTCAGTTTTTTGATAAAAAATTAGAATTATCAAAAGAAATTGACGGATGTTTGCGAAATGTTCACAAATAAAATAACCTCATCTTATGATGAGGCCAGGCGTTTTGCGATAGAGGAAGAGATATTCTGCAGATCCTCCGGTTTATAATCATCAGCATGCGTTTTCCAAACCGCTCCGAATCCATCTCCTTTTCCATAGCGGGGGATAATATGCATATGGTAGTGGAACACAGATTGTCCAGCTTTTTCGCCGTTATTGTTCAGCGTATTTAAGCCGATCGGTTCAAATTCATCCCGGATAGCGCGGGCGATTTTCGGAACAGCATGGAAATATTGTTTTGCTAATTCATCTGTAAATTCATACACATTCTCAATATGTGTTTTCGGAATGACAAGCGTATGGCCTTTTGTTACTTGGCTGATATCAAGAAAGGCAAGTACATGTTCATCTTCATACACCTTCGCGGATGGAATGTCGCCGGCGATAATTTTACAAAAGATACAATTCTCTGCACAATGCATGAGGGTTCCTCCTTATGAAATTGTTTAATATGTATACACTCATCGTACCACAGAAATGCAGAAAATAGAAAACAGGATGAACGGCGAGCGTTCACCCTGAATGCAGAGGAAGAGCTTATATGAAGAAAATGTGTTATGCCTTTGGTAAGCACCTCATTTGTCAATAAAATGAAGACTTGTTTAATGCCTAACGATTCCTGCGATAAACACCTCATTTGACAATTTGCTTCATACATGAAGAATTCATCAATTTAGTGAAGAGAAATGGTTTGAGCATTGGACATGTTTATTTTCTATCCAACTGTTTCTAAGACGTCTTTGACAAACACCTCATTTTTCAGTTGATATGCTTTTCCTCTACGACTATTATGATGTCCAAGACCCTGTCTCTTTATGACAGCAAATTCATCATTTGTTAAAAGGGAATTGTTTCAAATCAAGCCTTGTTTTTGGTACTATGAAGAAAAACACTATAAGGGGAGAAACTATGTCTCTGCTATCGGTAAATGACTTAACCGGCGGATATACAAGAAATCCGGTTTTAAAAAACGTATCATTCACCCTTGAACCGAATCAAATAGTCGGCTTAATCGGGCTGAATGGTGCTGGCAAAAGTACAACAATCAGACACATCATCGGGCTGATGGACCCGCATAAAGGTTCAATCGAATTAAACGGTAAAACCTTTGCTGAGGATCCGGAAGGCTACCGTTCACAATTCACCTATATACCTGAAACACCTGTTTTATATGAAGAACTGACTTTGATGGAGCATCTTGAATTGACAGCCATGGCATATGGCCTGTCAAAAGAAACGATGGAGAAAAGGCTGCCTCCGCTATTAAAGGAATTCCGAATGGAAAAGAGATTGAAGTGGTTCCCGGCCCATTTTTCCAAAGGAATGAAGCAGAAGGTAATGATTATGTGCGCATTCTTGGCAGAGCCTGCGCTCTACATTATTGATGAGCCTTTTCTGGGGCTTGATCCGCTTGCCATTAACGCGCTGCTTGAGCGGATGAATGAAGCGAAAAAAGGCGGGGCGAGCGTGCTGATGTCAACGCACATTTTGGCAACGGCAGAACGCTATTGTGATTCGTTTATTATTTTACATAACGGCGAGGTGCGGGCGCGCGGCACGCTGTCAGAGCTCAGAGAGCAGTTTGGAATGAAAGACGCGGCGCTGGACGATTTGTATCTTGAGCTTACAAAGGAAGACGCTGGCCATGAATAATATGCTTGATATTTGGCAGTCGCGGCTGCAGGAGCATATCAAAGAAACAAGAACATACATGAAATATATGCTCAACGATCACCTCGTCATTGTTTTGATCTTTTTTCTAGCGGGCGCTGCAAGCTGGTACAGCAAATGGATACGGGACATCCCCGCTCACTTTCCATCCTTTTGGGTGATGGCCGTGCTGTTTTCACTCGTGTTGACAAGCTCTTATGTGCGGACGCTTTTGAAGGAGGCTGACCTAGTTTTCTTATTGCCTCTTGAATCAAAAATGGAGCCTTACTTGAAGCAGGCGTTTGTCTACAGCTATGTGTCTCAGCTGTTTCCGCTGATTGCATTGAGCATCGTTGCGATGCCGCTTTATTTCGCAGTCACCCCGGGGGCTTCGCTCGTTTCGTATGCCGCGGTCTTTGTCCAGCTTTTGCTGCTGAAAGCGTGGAATCAGGTGATGGAATG
This sequence comes from Bacillus sp. JS, assembly GCF_000259365.1. NCBI lineage: Bacteria > Bacillati > Bacillota > Bacilli > Caryophanales > Bacillaceae > Bacillus > Bacillus sp. JS. The sequence goes on from NC_017743.1 coordinate 1,132,969, forward strand.
GCGCATGACCTTCCAAAACGACCGCAGCATGAAGCGGATGGATGTCATTATTCGCTTTGCGGCGAATACGCTCGTTCTTTATTTTGTTTTGCAATCTGTTTATATGTATGCGCTTCTTGTCTATGTCATTATGGCTGCTCTTTATCTGTATATGTCTTCGGCAGCAAAACGGAAAACGTTTAAATGGGAGAGCCATATCGAGTCCGAATTGAGACGCAAGCAGCGTTTCTATCGGATTGCCAACCTGTTCACTGATGTGCCGCATTTACGAAAGCAAGCGAAACGCAGAGCGTATCTTGACTTTTTGCTGCGGCTCGTGCCGTTTGAACAGCGCAAAACATTTGCCTATATGTTCACCCGCGCCTTTTTGCGTTCGAGTGATTATTTGGGCATTCTCGTCAGGTTAACGATCATTTTCGCGCTGATCATCATGTATGTCTCAGCCAGCCCGCTGATTGCAGGGGTTTTGACTGTGTTTGCCATTTTCATTACGGGTATTCAGCTTCTGCCGCTCTTCGGCCACTTTGACCATCTGGCGCTTCAAGAGCTGTACCCTGTGAAAAAAGAAACGAAGCTGAAAAGCTATTTCTCTCTATTAAAAACTGCACTTAGTGTTCAAGCGCTGCTGATGTCTGCTGCATCTGCCTATGCAGCCGGCTTGACCGGTTTTGTTTACGCGCTGATCGGTTCTGCCGTTCTGATTTTTGTTGTTCTGCCGTCTTATATGACAACCAGACTGAAAAAACATGGCAAGCTGTGAGCTTAAAAAAGGGGTAGTGAAATGACAGATAATCAGCTGATGCAGGAAGCCCTTCAATGGAAAATGCATTTTTTGCGAAAGGATTCCATGTTTGAACGCTTTTCGAAGCGTGTGCAAACGAAGGTGAATGAGCGGATTCCTGAAAAAATCCATACGGTCGTCACTGAGAGCGTGAAAAAAATGGTGGAAGCGACGATGGCGGGCTCCAATATTATTACCTATAAGAAGGATACAAGCACACTTTCGCTAAGTGAAAAGAACGAACTGGCGAAAAAAACGATTGCTTCTTATCAGAAGGTGGCGGCTGCTGAGGGAGTCGGCACTGGAGCAGGCGGCATATTTTTAGGCATTGCCGATTTCCCGCTGCTGCTTTCTATTAAGATGAAGTGTTTATTTGCTTTATCCTCAATATATGGCTTTGATGTGAAGGATGCACAAGAAAGAATGTTCCTGCTGCTCGTGTTTCAGCTTGCGTTTTCGAGTGATGATGGCCGAAAATCGCTTTTTTCTGTCATCGAAAATTGGGAGACGGAGAAAAAGAGCATCGACTGGAGAGTGTTCCAGCAGGAATATCGCGATTATATCGACGTCGTGAAGTTTTTTCAGCTTTTGCCGGGCGTAGGAGCGGCAGTCGGCGGGATTGCCAATTATAAGCTGCTGGCTCAGCTTGGTGAGACGGCAAGACACGTTTTTCATCTGAGGATAATAAAGGAAACAGCCGGAGAATAAACATTCCCGGCTGTTTTTTTTATAGCTTATGATAGGTGATTGCGGCGCCTGCAAGGACCTTGGCTGCTGTCAGCATTGCTTTTTCATTAATATCAAATTTCGGATGGTGATGGGAATAGACCCGCTCTGGCTGTTCAAGAGCGGCACCTGTAAAGAAAAAAGTGCCTTTCACGTTTTGTAAGTAATAAGCAAAATCCTCGCCTCCCATTTGCGGTTCACCGGCAATGACCTGCTGAACACCCTCTATGTTTTTGGCGATGCTGGCCAAGTGGCTCGTTTCTGCAGGATGGTTCACAACCGCCGGATAGCCCCGTTCATAGTTATACTCATAGGACGCGCTGTGCATACTGCAAACCCCTTTTACAACCGCTTCAATTTCTTTTTCCAGAATGTCTTGGACATTTTCATCAAAAGAACGTGCTGTACCGATGAGTACTGCTTGGTCTGCGATGACATTAAATGGATTGTCTGCGATAAAGGAGCCTGTCGAAATGACGGCGGATTGAATGGGATTGACCTTGCGACTGACAATGTGCTGCAAAGAGGAAACGATTTGTGAACCGATCAGGACAGCGTCTTTTGTATCATGCGGATGAGCACCGTGGCCGCCCTTTCCAAGGACTTTAATCGTAAATCGGTCCGCCGCTGCCATTACGGCGCCGGGGCGGCAAAGAATGGTTCCGAGCGGTTCGGTTGCCCAAAGATGAGTGCCGAATATCACATCCACGTTTTCGAGACAGCCGTCATCAATCATTGGCTTTGCGCCTCCTGGATAATATTCTTCCGCATGCTGGTGGATCATCACAAAAGTTCCCTTCAGCTCATGTCTGTTTTGGTGAAGAACCTTGGCGACTGCGAGAAGAGTTGCCGTATGGCCGTCGTGGCCGCATGCGTGCATGACACCGGGCACTTTGGAGGCGTAAGGGACGTCTTTTTCATCTTGAATGGGGAGAGCGTCAAAGTCAGCCCGCAAAGCGACTGTAGGACCTGGTTCGCTTCCTTCAATATATGCTAAAATCCCTCTGCCGCCGAAATTCGTGCGGATTGGGACTCCTAGCGATTCATAATAGGAAGCAATAAATGCGGCGGTTTTTTCTTCTTGAAACGAGAGCTCCGGATACATATGGAAATGTCGCCTGATCTCAACCATTTCTTCAAAACAGCTGTCGAGCTGTTTGTTTATCTCTTTCTGCAGTGTGGATATGGACAAAGCCGCTTCCCCCTTTTCTATGCTTTTCCATGATTGTATAGGAAAATTCTGAAAACTTCAACTTACGCTGTTTTAAAGCATCATCACGGCTGCGATTGTTGTCACGAAAAGGCCAATCGCGACGGGAATGAAGTTTTTTCTGGCTAATTCAAATGGATCAACTTTGCAAATGGCCGCAGCGGGAATCAACGCCCATGGGACAAGTGTGCCTCCGCCCACCCAAATGGCGGAGATTTGTCCGAGTGCGGTCAGGACGGCGGGGTCGGCATGGAGAGCGGACGAAAAGAGCTTTGCAATGGAGCCGGCGAGAGAAATGCCTGAAAATCCGGAGCCGTCGAGGCCTGTTATGGCTCCAGCGGCAGTTAATGCAGCGGCGGCAAGCTCCTTTGACATAGGCATCATATGGGATAAAGCAATGCCGAGATCGTTGACAATGCCGTGGGAACCTTTAGGGAGTGAAGCGCCTATTATGCTTTCATAGCCCGAGTCCCCAAGATAAAAGAAAGCGGCAATCGGGATGACAGGGCCGAAAACCTTAAAACCGAACTTAAACCCGTCAATAAAATAGCCGGTGATTTTTTCAAGCCCTTTATGCTTATACACGAGAAAATGAACGGTTAGGAGGATACAAATCGCAGACCCGCCAATTAACGCGGTTGCATCATTTCCCTGCAGGTTAAACAAGAGCATGCAGGCAATATCAGCAAGAAAGACAAGCGGAATCAAAAAAGCCAGAATGGACCGCATGCGTTTTGGCAAGTACAGTGAGTTGTCTTGTTCGCCGGAAAAAACGGGGGAAAAAGAAGCGGGATGCTCCTGTTTTCTGTGCTCGCGCTGAATCATGATAAAGGCAGCGGTTGTTGTTGTCACACCCATAATCAGCACAAGCGGAATGCTGGCCGAGACGACATCACCCACTGGAATGCCTGCTGCATCCGCAGTCAGCTTTGGCGCCGCCTGAATGACAAAGTCTCCTGACAGGGCAAAACCATGTCCGAATAAGTTCATGGCCATGGCTGCTGCAAGAGGCGTCAAACCGGCGCGTGCGGCTGCCGGGAGCAGGACGGCGCCGATCAAAGCGACACCCGGAGAAGGCCAGAAGAAGAGAGAAATGGCGAACATCAGGCCTCCAATCAGCCAGTAGGCAGTCACGGGCCCTTTCACAAGGCTTGTAAAGGGAGAAATCATCGCTTCATTTATCCCTGTTTTTGTTAATAAATCACTCATCGAAACGATAAAGCAAATGATGAAAATCGTGGGCAGCAGTTCGCCGGCCGCATAGATAAAGCTGTGGAACAAGCTGCTGACAGAAGCTGAAAGTGAATGGCTGGCCCATAGCGATATGATAAAAATGCCGAATAAGGAAATAAAGGTCGTATCTTTCCGCAGCAGCATAAATAGGATAATCGCCCCGATAAACAACACGTACAGAACATGGATAGCCAAAATCCCGACTTCCATCATTAATCACTCCTTCCGCTTCCTACAGATTATTCATAGGCGGGCGGAAGGTGCGGGACAGAAGTCTGGGTTATGATGGAAGATGAACATTGATCTGTTTCAGCTGCTCAATCAGATGATGCCTTAATACTCTATTCGCTTTTTGCAGATGTTTTGGGAAGCATTCAGGAGAAAAAATGACGCACCCTTCAGCAAGCCACTGTTTTCTGTAGGCGATGATGCTTTCCGCAGGTTCTAAATATGAACCATCCTCGTGCTGCATCTCGTACTCGTCAAATCCGAACTGAAAACCGCAGCACGGGCAGATTTCATGAGAATGATGGCCTTCATGATCATATGGCGGTTCCGTCAATCCCTTAAACCCGCAGACTGGGCAAGTATGCTTCATTATGCTTTCCTCCCAATAAATAAGCTGCCGGACATGCCGGCAGCTATTCGACAGCGAAATATGTGGTGACGTACGAAGGCCGGGAGAAGATCGACGTCGTGTCAATTCCGGCAGACGTGCCACGTTTTTTGTGGGCTTCCTTGTAAGAACCGGACTGCTGCCAGTCTTGAAAGGCACTTTCCGTTTCCCACAATGTCAGAATGACATAGGTGTCACTGTCAAGCGGACGGAGCACTCGAATTGCTTCAAAGCCAGGCTCATTTTCAACTTTTCCCGCTCTGTTTTTAAATCTGTTTTCAAACAGCGGTCGCCCTTCCTGAGTGACGGCAATATTGTTCAATACTGCAAAACCGGGATGCTTGATCTCTCCGACTTGGTCAATGACTTCATAAGCATGTGGTGCCTGGAAAACGGTATCTCCGTTTGTTTCATGAATCAAAATCGCGTTTTCCTGCCCCTGCATCAAAAGGATATGCTCTGAGGGATGCTTCTCAACGATCTTTTTTAAAAAATCGGCTGTCCCATATGTAATATAAACCTTCATATCAGCCACCTCCTGCTTGCTAGTATACCAAAACAATGGTATAAGTTTCTATTGGCGAGTGCTTCGAACATAATTCCAAACAATTTTTCCCATACTACCCTTAGAAAGGCGAGGTGAGTTCATGTTTCAGATAAAGAAAAAGAAACTTTTTATACCTATCATTATTTTAGTGTTAACTGCTTTTCTCGCTTTAATAGGATATATTTCAATTATTTTTCTCGGCCATTATGTCATAGATGAAAAGAAGCTGATACTTCATGCCTCTTCAAAAATTGTTGATCAAAACGGCGATGAGGTTGCAAGCCTGTATACAGAAAATCGCGAGCCGGTTTCGATCAATGAGATTCCCAAGCAAGTCAGAGAAGCGTTTATCGCTGTTGAGGATAAAAGATTCTATGAGCATCACGGCATTGATGCGAAATCTGTCGGAAGGGCAGTGTACCGCGATATATTAGCAGGCGGAAAGGTGGAAGGCGGAAGCACAATCACCCAGCAGCTTGCCAAAAATATTTTTTTGACACATGACAAAACGTTTCTAAGAAAAACAAAAGAAGTGATCATTGCGATCAATCTTGAACGGGATTACAGCAAAGACAAGCTGCTTGAAATGTATTTGAACCAGCTTTACTTCGGACACGGGGTCTACGGCATACAAGCGGCGTCCCACTATTATTTTAATAAAGAAGTAAAAGATTTGACTGTATCTGAAGGCGCTGTTTTGGCCGCTATTCCAAAGGCGCCTTCTACGTACTCTCCGATTTTGCACCCTGATAAAAGTAAGGAGCGGCGTGATACAATTCTAGGTATGATGAATGACCAAGGCTATATCAGTGCGAAGGAGGCTGTCACCGCGCAGGGCCGGACGCTTGGGCTGCACGTGAAGAAACAGTCGGAAACACCTTGGTTTGACAGTTACATTGACCTTGTGATCAAAGAGGCAGAAGACAAGTATTCCATTTCCGGAGAGCAGCTTCTTCAAGGCGGATACACGATCAAGGTGCCGCTTGATTCGAAGCTGCAGAAGACGGCTTATCAGGTGATGAAAGAGGGAAGCTATTATCCCGGAACAGATCAGAATGCCGAGGGAAGCGCGGTCTTTATTAATAACAAGACAGGCGGTGTAGAAGCGGCCATCGGCGGAAGGGATTACACATCCAAAGGATATAACCGTGTCACAGCTGTCCGCCAGCCGGGTTCCACATTTAAGCCGCTCGCAGTATACGGACCGGCGATGCAGGAAAAGAAATTTAAGCCATATTCTCTATTGAAGGATGAGTTGCAGTCCTACGGAGATTATACGCCGAAAAACTACGACAGCCAGTATGAGGGCGAAGTCACTATGTCTGATGCCATTACGTATAGCAAAAACGCGCCGGCTGTCTGGACGCTGAATGAGATCGGCGTCGAAACAGGAAAATCTTATTTGAAAGCAAACGGCATTGATATTCCTGATGAAGGGCTTGCTCTTGCTCTAGGCGGCTTGGAAAAAGGCGTTTCACCGCTTCAGCTTGCCGGCGCATTTCATACATTTGCCGCGAATGGGACGTATACTGAACCGTTCTTTATCTCAAGCATAATAGATGAAGACGGGGAAACAATAGCCGATCATAAAGGAGAAGGAAAACGGGTATTCAGCAAGCAGACGTCCTGGAATATGACAAGAATGCTGCAGCAGGTAGTCAAAAAAGGAACGGCCACGTCTGGCATCTATCACGGCGATCTGGCGGGAAAAACAGGTTCTACAACTTATACAGGCGTCTCCGGAGCGACAAAGGACGCCTGGTTTGCAGGCTATACGCCGAAAATAACCGGGGCAGTCTGGATGGGCTATGACAAAACGGACCGAAATCATTATTTAAAATCCGGGAGCTCGTACCCGACGCGGCTGTTTAAGGATATTTTGACACAGGCAGGAGAAACCGGTGCTGTGTTCACAAAGCCTAAAAACGTCAAAGAACTGGAAAGTCCGATTGAGCTGAAACCGGTCAAAACACTCACAGCCGATTACACATTTAAAGCAGCGGGGCTCTTTACTATTGAATTAAAGTGGGATGCCCAAGAGGATGATCGGGTTGTATACAGAATTTATGTAAACAAGGACGGAAAGGAGACGCTTCTTGATTCGGTTGAAGGGAAGGGGAGCTATGAAATCCCTTATGCCAACTTGTTTTCGGGCGCGTCTTATAAAATTGTGCCTTATAATTCACAGACAAAAAGAGAAGGGGAAGGAACCGATTACGTTCAGCCGAAATTATTTTCCTCTTAATGGAATTCGGCGATTTTTTGAACTTTGAGCTTCATTTCTATACCATTTGCCTAAAACAAGGTATAGTGTAATAAGTCAAGAAATACGAACGTATGGTTGCAGTATGAAAGGTGGAAATCAGATGAGTAAACGAGAAACGTTTAACGAGACGTTTTTAAAAGCTGCGCGGGGAGAAAAAGCGGATCACACGCCTGTGTGGTATATGAGACAAGCAGGGCGCTCACAGCCGGAATATCGCAAGCTGAAGGAAAAATACGGATTGTTTGAGATCACCCATCAGCCCGAACTTTGTGCGTATGTCACAAGACTGCCGGTTGAGCAATACGGAGTCGATGCTGCAATCCTATATAAAGATATCATGACTCCGCTTCCGTCAATTGGTGTGGATGTTGAAATCAAAAACGGGATCGGCCCTGTGATTGATCAGCCAATCCGGTCTCTGGCGGACATTGAAAAACTCGGCCAGATTGATCCGGAACAGGACGTGCCGTACGTGCTTGAGACGATTAAACTGCTTGTCAATGAGCAGCTGAACGTCCCGCTCATCGGTTTCTCAGGTGCGCCTTTTACGCTTGCCAGCTATATGATCGAAGGCGGCCCATCTAAAAATTACAATAAAACAAAAGCCTTCATGTACAGCATGCCGGATGCATGGAATCTGCTGATGTCCAAGCTTGCCGACATGATCATTGTGTATGTGAAAGCGCAGATTAAAGCAGGCGCAAAAGCGATTCAAATCTTTGATTCGTGGGTCGGCGCGCTGAATCAGGCTGATTACAGAACATACATCAAACCTGTGATGAACCGGATCTTTTCAGAGCTTGCCGGGGAGAATGTGCCGCTGATCATGTTTGGCGTTGGTGCAAGCCATCTGGCAGGTGACTGGCATGACCTTCCTCTCGATGTTGTAGGGCTGGATTGGAGACTCAGCATTGATGAAGCCAGATCAAAAGGAATCACCAAAACAGTGCAAGGCAACCTGGACCCGTCCATTTTGCTTGCGCCATGGGACGTCATTGAGAAGAAAACGGCGGAAATACTTGATCAAGGAATGAAATCGGACAACTTCATTTTTAACCTGGGACACGGGGTATTTCCTGACGTCAGTCCTGAGGTCTTGAAAAAACTGACAGCATTTGTCCATAAATATTCACAAAACAAGAAAATGGGTCAATATTCCTAAGCATATCTTTTGGTATCATGGTGATATCCTGTCAAAATGTTTGTATCAGATCATTAAAGAGGGTGTAAACAGTGAGTAGAAAGAAAATGGGGCTTCTCGTGATGGCGTACGGCACGCCTTATAAAGAAGAAGATATCGAACGTTATTATACACATATCAGAAGAGGCAGAAAGCCTGAACCTGAAATGCTTCAAGATTTGAAAGACAGATATGAAGCAATTGGCGGCATTTCACCGCTTGCCAAAATCACAGAAGAGCAGGCACATAATCTGGAACAGCACTTGAATGAGATTCAGGACGAGATCACGTTTAAAGCGTATATCGGACTGAAGCATATCGAGCCATTTATTGAAGACGCTGTAGCAGAGATGCATAAAGACGGCATTACAGAAGCAGTCAGCATCGTGCTGGCACCGCATTTCTCCACGTTCAGCGTTCAGTCCTACAACAAGCGTGCCAAAGAAGAGGCTGAAAAACTCGGCGGTTTAACGATTACGTCAGTAGAAAGCTGGTACGATGAACCGAAGTTCGTGACATATTGGGTTGACCGAGTGAAGGAAACATATGCGTCAATGCCTGAGGATGAAAGAGAAAACGCGATGCTCATCGTATCCGCGCACAGTCTGCCGGAAAAAATCAAAGAATTTGGAGACCCTTATCCGGACCAGCTTCATGAATCGGCGAAATTGATTGCTGAAGGCGCAGGCGTTTCCGAATATGCTGTCGGCTGGCAAAGTGAAGGGAACACGCCTGATCCATGGCTGGGACCTGATGTTCAGGATTTAACTCGCGATTTATTTGAACAAAAAGGCTATCAAGCGTTTGTATATGTCCCTGTCGGGTTTGTCGCGGATCACTTAGAAGTGCTTTATGATAATGATTATGAATGCAAAGTGGTTACAGACGATATCGGCGCAAGCTATTACCGGCCGGAAATGCCGAATGCCAAGCCTGAGTTTATTGATGCTTTGGCAACAGTCGTATTAAAAAAATTAGGACGTTAAAGAAGGCGATGAACATGAGTGACGGAAAAAAACATGTAGTCATCATCGGCGGCGGCATTACCGGTTTAGCCGCCGCCTTCTATATGGAAAAAGAAATCAAAGAAAAGAATCTGCCGCTTGAGCTGACACTTGTTGAGGCAAGTCCGAGAGTCGGCGGAAAAATCCAGACTGTCAAGAAAGACGGATATATCATCGAAAGAGGGCCAGACTCATTTCTGGAACGGAAGAAAAGCGCCCCGCAGCTTGTTAAAGATTTAGGTCTTGAGCATTTGCTTGTCAACAATGCGACAGGACAATCCTATGTGCTTGTAAACCGCACCCTGCATCCAATGCCGAAGGGCGCTGTAATGGGGATACCGACAAAAATTGCGCCGTTTGTTTCTACGGGTCTGTTTTCCTTGTCCGGTAAGGCGAGAGCTGCTATGGATTTCATCCTGCCTGCAAGCAAAACAAAGGATGATCAGTCATTGGGAGAATTCTTCCGCAGACGTGTCGGAGATGAAGTGGTCGAGAACTTAATCGAGCCGCTTCTCTCAGGGATCTATGCAGGCGACATTGATAAGCTCAGCCTGATGTCGACATTCCCACAGTTTTACCAGACGGAACAAAAGCATAGAAGCCTGATTCTCGGCATGAAAAAAACAAGGCCTCAAGGCTCAGGCCAGCAGCTGACGGCAAAGAAACAAGGACAGTTCCAGACTCTGTCAACCGGATTGCAAACCCTTGTTGAAGAGATCGAAAAGCAATTAAAGCTGACGAAGGTGTATAAAGGCACAAAAGTGACCAAGCTCAGCCGTGGCGGCTCTGGCTACTCGCTTGAACTGGATAACGGTGTCACACTTGATGCTGATTCAGTAATTGTGACTGCTCCGCATAAAGCGGCTGCGGGAATGCTTTCTGAGCTTCCTGCCATTTCCCATTTGAAAAAAATGCACTCCACATCCGTGGCAAACGTCGCTTTAGGCTTCCCGGAAGGCGCCGTCCAAATGGAGCATGAGGGAACGGGCTTTGTCATTTCAAGAAACAGTGATTTTGCGATCACAGCCTGTACGTGGACGAACAAAAAATGGCCGCACGCAGCGCCAGAAGGAAAAACGCTGCTTCGGGCATATGTCGGAAAAGCAGGAGACGAATCGATTGTCGATCTATCAGATAATGACATTATCAACATTGTGTTAGAAGACTTAAAGAAAGTCATGAACATAAACGGCGAACCGGAAATGACATGTGTCACCCGATGGCATGAAAGCATGCCGCAGTATCATGTTGGCCATAAGCAGCGCATCAAGGAACTGCGTGAATCACTGGCAGCCGCATATCCGGGTGTTTATATGACAGGCGCTTCTTTTGAAGGTGTCGGAATACCCGACTGCATTGATCAAGGAAAAGCTGCCGTGTCTGACGCGCTTACCTATTTATTCAGTTAAAACCTCCGCCATAAAGCGGAGGTTTTTTTGTGCTGTGCGATGGCAATATTGTGTAAAAAAATGATTGAATTGAGCAGCAGGTTATGATACATTTGCATATGTACTTAATGACTAAAATGTTCAAACGGTCAGTTTTGGGGTGATATACGATGTCAATAGATCGAAAAAAGCTCATTTTGGAGGCGGCTACAAAGTCTTTCACGCAGTTCGGGTATAAAGCGACGACCATGGACCTTGTCGCAAAGCTTGCGAATGTGGGGAAGGGAACCATTTATACTTTTTTCAAAAACAAAGAAGAGCTGTTTGACGAGATTTTCACTACTTTATTAAAGGAAATGAAGCAAAAAGCGGATGAAGCGATGGAGCCGAACCTTCCGTTCCATGAAAATGTGCACAGAGCGCTGTTTGCCATTCTGGAGTTCAGGAAAACACATCAGCTGACGATTAAGATTTTCCAAGAAAATGCCGAGATTGGTACAATGGCAGTTCAGGAAGTGATCCAGAAAATGGAGCGAGCCATACTGTCTTATATCAAAAGTAAGATTGAGGACGGGATTAAAAGCGGCGCAATCAAGCCGTGCGATCCTGAACTGACGGCCTTTGTGATGTTGAAGCTTTATATCGCGCTCATTTTTGACTGGGAAAAACAACATCCCCCGCTTGATAAAGAGACAATTGCGGGACTGCTTGAATTGTATGTTGTCAAAGGATTGTCAGCGAACTAGATAATCCTTTCTCTTTGCAAGAAAATGACCATTTTTCATGATGAGTCAGTTTTAGAATGGAGGCATCAGGATGAACACAATACGAAGTCAGTGGAAAGACATCGTAACAAGTAAAAAATTATTGATTCCCATCATCGCCATTTTGTTTGTCCCGCTTATTTACAGCGGCGTATTCTTAAAGGCTTATTGGGACCCGTACGGCACAGTTGACCAGCTGCCTGTCGTTGTCGTCAACCAAGACAAGGGAGCAACGTATGAAGGAGAAAAACTTCAAATCGGTGATGATCTGGTCAAAGAATTAAAGGATAATAACAACTTTGATTGGCATTTTTCCAATGATCTCGACCAATCGTTAAAGGACTTATTGAATCAAAAATATTATTTAGTTGTCGAGATTCCTGAGGATTTTTCTAAGAATGCCAGCACTGTGTTGGACAAAAATCCGAAAAAATTGGATCTGAAATACCACACAAATGCAGGTTCTAACTATGTAGGGGCAACGATCGGCGAAAAAGCGATTGATAAACTGAAAGCCTCTGTTTCAAAAGAAGTGACCGAGCAATATACGAAAGTTATTTTTGATAACTTTAAAGATATCGCAAAAGGTTTGAGCGACGCGAGCAGCGGCGCGAAAAAAATTGATGACGGCACAAAGGATGCGAAAAACGGAAGCGCCCAGCTGAAAGAAAATCTGGCGAAGCTGAAGGAAAGCACCGCTACCATCAGTGACAAAACAGCGCAGCTTGCAGATGGAGCGGCTCAGGTGACGAGCGGCATCCAATCACTTGACAGCTCGCTCGGTAAATTCCAGGACAGCAGCAACCAGATTTATGATAAATCTGGTCAGCTTGCAGCAGGATCAGGCAAGCTGACGGGCAAACTAAATGAACTGAATGCCGGCCTTCAAAAGGTGCAGCAGGGCTTACCTGATCTTACAAACGGGCTGGATCAGCTCAACAGTAAAGCGCAAGAAGAGTCGGAGAAAGTAGCAAAAGCGGAAAAACTCATAAATGCGCTCGATTTAACACAGCTTGAAACAGCTGTGAACAAACTGGAAAAGTCAGAAACTGCGATGAAGGAATTTAAAAAACAGCTGTCTGACTTTGAAAACAGCTTGAAAAACCGTGATCAGGCATTCAAAAATCTCATCAACTCGAGTGATTTCTTAACAGCGGAGCAAAAAAGCCAGCTGATCAATTCTGTTGAAAAGCAGCTTCCGCAAGTTGATGCGCCTGATTTTGATGAAATTTTAAGTGGACTTCCTACAGCTGATCAGCTGCCTGACATCGCAACGATAAAAAGCTCATTGGAAGATGTGAAAGCGGAGGTTGCCCAGGTGAAGGCATTGCCGGAAGCTACCTCTAAGCTTTATAACGGTGCAAAAGCCACTCAAGACGCGATTGACCAATTATCTGCTGGATCTGAGAAAATATACAATGCGTCACAGCAGGTGACAGATGGCCAAACTAAATTGACAGCCGGCATTGGTGAATATAATAAGCAGTTCGCAAAAGCAAAAGCGGGCTCAGAGCAATTGGTGACAGGAAGCAGCCAAGTATCCGGCGGATTGTTTAAGCTGTTAGACGGGTCTAAACAGGTCCAAAGCGGATCATCAAAACTGGCCGACGGATCTGCATCACTTGATACAGGCTTAGGCAAGCTATTGGACGGCACAGGGGAGCTGTCTAATAAGCTGAAGGATGCGGCAGATCAAACAGGAGATATCGATGCTGATGATCAAACATACGGCATGTTTGCGGATCCGGTGAAAACCAAAGATGATGCCATTCATTCCGTTCCTAACTATGGAACAGGGCTGACACCTTATATCCTGTCAATGGGCTTATATGTCGGCGGCATCATGCTGACGGTTGTCTTCCCGCTGAAGGAGGCGTCAGGACGTCCGAGAAACGGTTTTGAGTGGTTCTTCAGCAAATTCAATGTCATGATGCTTGTTGGAATCATTCAATCGCTGATTGTGGCGACAGTTCTTCTATTGGGAATTGGGCTCGAGGTAGAGAGCACGTGGAGATTTTACGTGTTTACGATTATTACGAGTCTCGCTTTCCTAGCGATGATTCAATTTTTGGCTACCACAATGGGCAACCCTGGACGTTTTATCGCAGTCATTATTTTAGTGCTGCAGCTGGGAGCAAGCGGAGGGACCTTCCCGCTTGAATTGCTTCCGAATTTCTATCAGGTCATTCACGGCGCATTGCCGATGACCTACAGCATTAACGGATTCAGAGCGGTCATTTCAAACGGGGACTTTGGCTACATGTGGCAGATGGCCGGCGTCTTAATCGGCATCGCCCTTGTCATGATTATCTTAAGCATTACCTACTTTACAGTGTTAAGCCGGAAGGAAAAAACATCGGAAGAACAGCCGGCTTCATAAAGAAAAAGAACTTGTTTCCTTGGAAACAAGTTCTTTTTTTGTTACATTCCCCATCTAATAAGCAATCCTGTATAGGTTAATCCGCCGCCAAATCCGAAAAGCATCACGGTTTGATCTTTTTTCAGCTTCCCTGCTTTTATTGCGAGATCGAGCGCCAAAACAATGGAGACCGAAGACGTGTTTCCATAGTATTCAACACTAGTGAGCGTTTTTTCAATCGGGAACGGTGTTTTTTCACAAATTGACTCGATCATGCGCAAGTTGGCGCTGTGAGGAACAAACCAATCGAGACCATCAGAGCTGAGTCCTGCTTTATGTAAAAGCCGTTCAAATTCGCCAGGGATCGTTCTTACGGCCCATTTATATACTTCGCGGCCGTTTTGGACCATTTTCCCGGAGCCAGCAAGCTCCACACCGTTTATTTCATTTCGCAGTCCGGCACGATACAAAATATCGCCTCCGTTCCCGCTTGTTCCTTGGACAGAGGAAAGAAATCCTGGCGCCTCTTCCTCTCGCTCCACTAACAGCACACCCGCGGCGTCGCCGAACAGAACGCATGTCGTTCGATCGGTATAATCCGTTACCTTTGACAATGTCTCCCCGGCGATGACGAGAATTTTTTGATGAAGGCCGGATGTGATCAATCCATTTGCCAAATGAAGACCGTATGTCAGTCCGGCGCACGTCGCATTAATATCCAGCGCGCCGGTGTTTTCCCAGCCGAAATATTCCTGCACGCGGCATGCCGTACTCGGAAAAGCGTAATCGGATGTTGTTGTGGCAACGAGGATCATATCGACATCATCAAGTGTGCCTTTATAGCGGCTCTTGAGGTCCTTTACTGCTTCGATGCATAAATCAGAGGTGAACTGCTGTTCATCCGCAATCCGGCGTTCTCTCATGCCTGTACGCTGAACGATCCATTCATCAGATGTATCAACGATCTTTTCTAAATCAGCATTGGTTAAGCGTCTGCTCGGCGCATATGTGCCGATAGCTGTAATTTTTGCTTTTGACATATGAATCACTCCTTATTATCAGATTATAACACTAGATATTAGTATCTGGTACTAAAAAGAAGGTTTTTTGATAAAAAAAGAGAAGTGTAGGATAGGGAAGCTATGAAATAGAAAAAGGAGGCTGAAAAATGGTCAGTCAAGAAGCAGTAGTCTTTTTGGCGTTATCCGGGGCTATTGCGTTTCTGTTGCCGATCGGGCTGATTGTGTGGTTTAAGCGGAAATATGGCGCCTCGCTTAAAGTGTTTTTTATTGGCGCTCTTACGTTTTTTGTCTTCGCACAGCTGCTGGAAGGCGGCGTTCATGTGTATGTACTGCAAGTGAATGAAGTGACAAAAGAAGCGATGCAACATCCTTTGTGGTATGGCATTTACGGCTGCTTGATGGCCGGCATTTTTGAGGAGTGCGGAAGGTATTTGATGATGCGATTTTTTATGAAGCGCCATCGTACTTGGGCGGATGGCCTGGCTTTCGGGGCAGGCCATGGCGGGCTTGAAGCCATCCTGATTACAGGTTTGTCCTCTATCTCACTTATTGTATACGCATTTGCTATCAATAGCGGGACGTTTGAACAGCTTTTGGTCAATGGCGACGTCAAACAGGCGCTTTTGCCGATACAGGAGCAGCTGCTGCATACCCCTTCGTATGAATGGCTGCTGGGCGGAATAGAAAGAATCAGCGCCATTGCTGTCCAAATCGGGCTGTCGCTGCTAGTCCTGTACGCGGTTAAAAGCCGCCGGCCGCTGTTTTTGCTGTATTCTATTCTTTTACATGCACTGTTTAATGTCCCGGCGGTTTTATATCAAAGAGGAATCGTAGAGCATGCCGCTGCTGTTGAAATCATTGTTGCTTTTATGGCTGCTTTATCAGTGTATTGGATTGTAAAAGCAAAAAGGCTGTTTCAATAAAAGGTCCAAGCAGCAGCAAAGCCCGCTTGGAAAAATGTGAATGGAAATATTCATTAAGCATGGGTCATC
Organism: Bacillus sp. JS; assembly: GCF_000259365.1. Taxonomy (NCBI): domain Bacteria; kingdom Bacillati; phylum Bacillota; class Bacilli; order Caryophanales; family Bacillaceae; genus Bacillus; species Bacillus sp. JS. The sequence continues at coordinate 1,149,057 of NC_017743.1, forward strand.
AGAATATTTCTGATTCAGTCTTTAGCAATGACAGCAAGAATGTCTGTGTTTTTTACAAGAGAAACAATGGTGTTTCTTTTTCTTCTTCTCGCAAGGGTCATGGCATTCTTTCTTTTTCTTGCAATGGCCGTGGAAATCTTTATCGAACCACTCGTCAAAGAACCAAAAATCATCGAACCAATCGTGACAACGACATTTCTGTTCATGTGAATGACGACAGCACATAGAAACCCCTCCTCTTCCCATGCTCTCTACAGCATATGAGAGATTGATAGGAAAAGATTGGACGGGTCCCTCGGGAAAAGAGTATATTTTAAGTAGAAAATAAAAGGAGGAATGCCCTATGACGTCCGTACGTAAAACGATGGAGCTCATTAAAGAACTGGTATCGATCCCAAGCCCGACAGGAAATACATATGAGGTAATCAATTATATTGAAAGCCTTTTAAAAGAATGGAAGGTAGAAACGGTTCGGAACCACAAGGGCGGCTTACTTGCAACGCTTCCAGGACGCGACACATCCCGGCATCGCATGCTGACGGCGCACGTTGACACCCTCGGCGCTATGGTGAAGGAAATTAAAGCGGACGGCCGGCTGAAAATCGACTTAATCGGCGGGTTCCGCTACAACTCGATTGAGGGGGAGTATTGCCAAATTGAAACCGCCTCAGGAAAAACGTACACAGGCACCATTTTAATGCATCAAACGTCTGTGCACGTATACAAAGACGCGGGAAAGGCTGAGCGGAATCAAGAGAATATGGAGATCCGCCTAGATGAACCTGTTCACTGCCGAAAAGATACGGAGGAGCTTGGCATTGGTGTCGGAGACTTTGTGTCGTTTGATCCCCGTGTCGAGATCACATCAAGCGGATTTATTAAATCGCGCCATTTGGATGACAAAGCAAGCGTCGCCTTATTGCTCCGCTTAATTCATCAAATTCAAACAGAAGACATTGAGCTGCCGTATACAACCCATTTTCTTATTTCCAATAATGAAGAAATCGGATACGGCGGAAATTCGAATATTCCTCCTGAAACGGTCGAATATTTGGCGGTTGATATGGGAGCTATCGGAGACGGGCAGGCCACAGATGAATATTCAGTATCAATCTGTGTGAAGGATGCGAGCGGGCCGTATCATTACCAGCTGAGAAAGCATTTAGTTCAATTAGCCGAAAAGCATCATATTGACTATAAGCTTGATATCTATCCGTACTACGGGTCTGATGCGTCAGCAGCAATCAAATCCGGGCATGATATTGTGCATGGCCTCATCGGGCCGGGAATTGACGCTTCCCATGCATTTGAACGCACCCATAAATCATCTCTTCGCCATACCGCTAAGCTTCTGTATTACTATGTACAGTCACAAATGGTATAAGGGGGGAAGGGTGAATGAAGATTTATAAGCTGAAAAGCACATTCGGCTGGGAAGGTGATGACGGACTGGGAGAACAGCTGATTCAGCAGATCATTGCCGGAGAAAAAACAGCCACGTGCGCGCCGAGATCATTATATTCAAAAGATGAATTGAGGGACGTTTATCAAACAGCTGGTCAGCTTGTTACCGTTTATGATAAACATGACAATCCAAGATGCAATATAAAAGTGACAGACGTCTTTGAAACCACCTTTGGTGCGCCTGATATGAGGTTAGTCAAAGGAGAGGGCAATGGAGACCGCATTGACGAATTTCAAAAGGATCATCGGATGGCTTGGGCGGAGCTGATTAAAAACGGTGACCTGGAGCTGAATGAAGATACGGTTTTGATTACAGAGCTGTTTGAGCTTGTTCAAGACTAAAAAAGCCTGCGGGGATAAGAATCCCGCAGGCTTTTCATTAACCGGAAATGGTTGCGTTTTGCTCTGTTTTCGATTGGGACATAACAGCTTCTGCTTTCGCAGGGTTAAACATGCCTTCCCATTTAGACATCACAACAGCAGCAAGCGCGTTACCAGTCAGGTTGACAACTGTACGTGCCATATCCATGATACGGTCTACGCCGGCAATAAAGGCAAGTCCCTCAGCCGGAACGCCGATGGTGCCAAGCGTCGCAAGCAAGACAACAAAAGAAGTACCAGGCACGGCAGCCATCCCTTTAGATGTCACCATTAAGACAAGCACAAGCGTAATTTGGTGCCAAATTGTCAAATCAATTCCGTATACCTGTGCCAAAAACAGCGCGGCAATGGATTGGTAGAGAACGGAACCGTCTAAGTTAAACGTATATCCGATCGGAATCACAAATGAAACAATGCCTTTCGGGCATCCGATTTTCTCCATTTTTTCCATGATGCGCGGAAGAACAGTTTCAGAGCTTGATGTACTGAACGCCAGTAAGATCTCATCCTTCATGTAAGCAAGGAATTTGAAGATGCTGATGCCGGCCATTTTTGCGACAATTCCAAATACGACAATTAAGAAGAAAGCAAGTGCGACATACACCAATCCGACGAGCTTTCCGAGAGAGATAAGAGAACCGAGCCCGAATTTAGACACAGTCACTCCGATTAGCGCGAAAACGCCGAACGGCGCCACTTTCATCACAAGGTTTACAACGTGGAACATGGCATGGGATACGCCTTCAAAAAAGGCTAAAACTGGCTTGCCTCTTTCACCGATCGCGGAAATACCCAATGCAAATAGTACTGTAAAGCAGATGATGGCTAGAAGATCCCCTTCGACCAACGACTGGAAGAAGTTTGTCGGCACAATATGGAGGAATGTTTCCGCCACTGATTTATTACTTTGTTCTTTTTCGGTTTCAACATATTGACTGATGTCCGATTTTTGAGCTTCGTGTATATTAACTCCTGTACCCGGATGGAAGATGTTTGCAAGGGCTAGTCCGAGAATAATGGCAAAAGTCGTGATGATCTCGAAGTACAGAATCGTTCTGAAGCCTAGTTTACCGACTTGCTTTCCATTTCCTGCACCGGCTACACCGATGATTAAGCTGGAGACAACAATAGGAATCACTATCATTTTGATTAAGCGTAAAAAGAGATCCCCAATTGGCTGCAGGTAAGTAGGCAATGCTGGGTTGCCATACCAAATGACGCCAACAATAACACCTAGAATAAGTCCAACGAATATTTGTGTGGCTAATCCAAACTTAATTCTTTTCATAGATTACCTCCCAAAAAACAAAGTATCAACATATATCATGAATAGACATATATTTAATCTCACTATTAGATCAAATTATAATAGATAAGAAATGAATTCGTCTACAGTAAATTATATTTCGAAAATAAAGAATATTCAGTGATGACGCGATAATCACCAGAATTATCTAAAATCGGGTGAGCTTTGACCTAACCTAACTATTATTTCAAAATTAAGATATGTGTGAATAAATAAGAAAATCCCACGCGCAGGGCGTGGGATTTTTGCTTATGACAAATCATTTACTTTTATGCAGTTATTGCAGATATTACCATAGCACTCATGCTGCTCTTCTATCTTTTTTCCGCATTCCTCGCACTTTTTCGAAGGCAGGTTTCTAAAAAATTCTGTGATTTTTCCCAGCATAACCAATCCCTCTTTCCCCTTTGTAGTGACTTCATTGTAATATAACAGATTGTAAAAATCAATAACTGTTTTGATACAATATTTAAAACATGCTTTTTTCAAGAAAAATGGGTATATTGAAGGAGGAACAATTTTCTTGAAAAGATAGGAGGACATTATGAAAGTTACAGTTATCGGATGCTATGGCGGTTTCCCGGCCGCAAATGAAGCGACGTCAGGCTATTTATTTCAGTCAGGTGATTACTCTCTGCTTGTCGATTGCGGCAGTGCCGTATTGTCTAAGCTGTTCGGCTATGTGCCGGCGGAAAAGCTGGATGCGGTCGTTCTGTCTCATTATCACCATGACCATATTGCTGATATCGGGCCGCTGCAATTTGCCAAGCAAGTCGGTTCGTTTCTCGGCAAAGGAGAGCATACGCTTCCGATTTACGGACATGATGCTGATATAGAACAGTTTCAAAAGCTTACATATAAAACACATACGAAAGGCATTGCCTATCAGCCGGATCAGCCGCTGACTGCCGGTCCGTTTACGATCACATTTTTAAAAACGATTCACCCGGTGACGTGTTATGCCATGCGGATTACTGACGGCAGCCACACTGTCGTTTATACTGCTGATTCCAGCTATCAAGATTCATTTATTCCGTTTTCGAAAGATGCTGATTTGCTGATCTCAGAATGTAATTTTTATGCGGATCAAGACGGGACAAGCGCAGGCCATATGAACAGCCTGGAAGCCGGGCGCATTGCAAAAGAAGCGGGAGCTGGAGAGCTGCTGCTGACACATTTGCCGCATTTTGGCGTGCATGACAATCTTCGCAAAGAAGCGAAAACCGTTTTTAACGGTGAAGTGAATATTGCGAAATCAGGTTTTGTGTGGGAAGGATAAAGGAGGAGCACCATGTTATTTATAGACAATCAAAATATCAATGATCCGCGGATCAATCTTGCTATCGAGGAGTACTGTGTCAAGCATTTAGACCCTGAGCAGCAGTATTTGCTCTTTTATGTGAATCAACCGTCTATTATCATTGGGAAAAACCAAAATACAATAGAAGAAATCAATACAAAATATGTAGAGGAAAACGGGATTATCGTCGTCCGCCGTTTATCAGGCGGGGGCGCTGTGTACCATGATCTGGGGAACTTGAACTTCAGCTTTATCACCAAGGATGACGGGGACAGCTTTCATAACTTTAAAAAGTTCACTGAGCCGGTGATTCAGGCGTTACATCAACTCGGGGTTGAAGCGGAATTAAGCGGCCGGAACGACATTGTAGTGGATGGCCGGAAAATATCCGGAAACGCCCAGTTTGCAACGAAAGGCCGTATTTTCAGCCACGGCACCCTCATGTTTGATTCAGCCATTGATCATGTTGTGTCAGCATTAAAGGTGAAAAAGGATAAAATTGAATCAAAAGGCATCAAATCGATCAGAAGCCGAGTGGCAAACATCAGTGAGTTTCTCGATGATAAAATGACCACCGAAGAATTTCGCAGCCATTTGCTTCGCCATATTTTTAACACAAACGACATTGGAAACGTGCCGGAGTATAAGCTGACAGAAAAAGATTGGGAGACCATCCATCAAATTTCGAAAGAGCGCTATCAGAATTGGGATTGGAACTACGGCCGCTCACCGAAATTTAACCTTAATCATTCGAAACGTTATCCGGTTGGGTCGATCGATTTGCGCCTGGAAGTCAAGAAAGGCAAAATTGAGGACTGCAAAATCTTCGGAGATTTCTTCGGTGTCGGTGATGTATCTGATATTGAAAACCTGCTGGTCGGAAAACAATACGAACGGAGTGTCATCGCTGAGGTGCTCGAAGATGTGAATCTCAAGCATTACTTTGGGAACATTACGAAAGAGGATTTCCTTGATCTAATTTATTAAGGCAAAGCACTTCGTTTGAAAGAGCGGTTGTGTGTTTGAAATAATGGAGGCAGGAGGGATTCAGATGAAAGTGTTTTTAATCGGAGCGAACGGACAAATCGGGCAAAGACTCGTCTCTTTATTCCGGGATCATCCTGATCATTCCATTAGAGCGATGGTCAGAAAAGAAGAACAGAAAGCGTCTCTCGAAGCTGCCGGTGCAGAAGCTGTGCTTGCGAATCTGGAGGGCAGCCCCGAAGAAATCGCCGCCGCGGCAAAAGGCTGCGACGCCATCATTTTCACAGCGGGTTCCGGCGGCAGCACAGGCTATGATAAAACGCTGCTGGTGGATCTTGATGGAGCGGCAAAAGCCATTGAAGCGGCGGACATTGCCGGAATCAAACGGTTTATTATGGTCAGCGCCCTGCAAGCCCATAACCGTGAAAATTGGAATGAGGCACTCAAACCTTATTATGTGGCCAAGCATTATGCCGATAAAATTCTGGAAGCAAGCGGTTTAACCTATACGATTATCCGTCCGGGAGGCCTTCGCAACGAGCCTGGAACGGGAACTGTTTCAGCTGCGAAGGATCTGGAGCGGGGGTATATTTCCCGTGATGACGTTGCAAAAACGGTCATTGCCTCTTTAGATGAAAACAATACGGAAAATCGGGCCTTTGATCTGACAGAAGGAGATACGCCGATTGCTGAAGTATTGAAGAAACTATGACTGAACTGACACTCGGGGCTTTTTGCTCTTGAGTGTTTTTTTCTGTTTCTCTATAATGGAGGAGAAAGCTTGGCTTCAATAATGAATGACTATTCATTCACTTTAAGGGGTGGGAGAATGAATCTTGTTTCAAAATTGGAAGAAACAGCATCTGAGAAGCCCGACAGCATCGCATGCAGGTTTAAGGATCACATGATGACGTATCAAGAGCTGAATGAACAAATTCAGCGATTTGCGGACGGCCTTCAGGAAGCCGGTATGGAGAAAGGGGACCATCTAGCTTTGCTGCTTGGCAACTCGCCTGATTTTATCATCGCGTTTTTTGGTGCTTTAAAAGCCGGGATCGTGGTTGTTCCCATCAATCCGTTGTACACGCCGACAGAAATTGGTTATATGCTGACAAATGGCGATGTAAAGGCGATCGTGGGCGTTAGCCAGCTTTTGCCGCTTTATGAGAGCATGCATGAATCGCTGCCAAAGGTTGAGCTCGTCATTTTATGCCAGACGGGAGAGGCTGAGCCGGAAGCCGCGGACCCAGAGGTCAGGATGAAAATGACAACGTTTGCAAAAGTAGTGCGGCCGACATCTGCCGCTAAACAAAACCAAGAGCTTGCTCCTGATGATACCGCGGTTATTTTATATACGTCAGGAACGACTGGAAAACCGAAAGGCGCGATGCTGACTCATCAGAATTTGTACAGCAATGCCAACGATGTCGCAGGCTATTTGGGAATGGATGAGAAGGACAATGTGGTCTGTGCTCTTCCCATGTTTCACGTGTTTTGTTTAACTGTCTGCATGAATGCACCGCTGATGAGCGGCGCAACTGTCTTGATTGAGCCTCAATTCAGTCCGGCATCTGTTTTTAAACTTGTTAAGCAGCAGCAGGCGACCATTTTTGCCGGTGTTCCTACGATGTATAATTACTTGTTTCAGCATGAGAATGGAAAAGAAGATGATTTTTCTTCCATCCGGCTTTGCATTTCGGGGGGAGCGGCCATGCCAGTCGCATTGCTGATGGCGTTTGAAGAAAAATTCGGCGTTACCATTTTGGAAGGCTACGGGCTCTCGGAAGCATCACCTGTCACTTGCTTTAACCCGTTTGACAGGGGCAGAAAGCCGGGCTCCATCGGGACAAGTATCTTACATGTCGAAAACAAGGTCGTCGATCCGCTCGGGCGCGAGCTGCCCGCTCACCAGGTCGGCGAATTGATCGTAAAAGGACCCAATGTGATGAAGGGCTACTATAAAATGCCGATGGAAACAGAGCATGCGTTAAAAGATGGTTGGCTTTATACGGGGGACTTGGCAAGACGGGATGAGGACGGCTATTTTTACATTGTTGACCGGAAAAAAGACATGATCATTGTAGGAGGATACAATGTGTATCCTCGGGAAGTGGAGGAGGTGCTGTACAGACACCCGGACGTCAAGGAGGCCGTTGTCATCGGCGTGCCGGACGCCCAAAGCGGGGAAGCGGTAAAGGGATATGTGGTACCGAAACGTTCTGGCATAACAGAAGAGGACATCATGCAGCACTGTGAAAAGCATCTGGCAAAATACAAGCGGCCTGCCGCCATTACGTTTCTTGACGACATTCCGAAAAATGCGACGGGGAAAATGCTCAGAAGGGCGCTAAGAGATATTTTGCCCCAATAAAATGAAAAAGCGAAGCAGCTAGCTTCGCTTTTTCATTTTCAATCCTTTGCTTCTTTTTTCATAATGTTTAGCAGCGCCTTTGTATCGTTTTTGCTTAATTTGTAGTATGTGCCATCCTTCAAAAATACGGCTTGCTGGCTGCCGTCAATCCATAGCCTGAATGAGTCGTACCGGTCTTTATGAAACTTGATTGTCCCTTCGTAATCAGGGGCTGATGTTTTTTCTGTCTTCACCTGTTTTCCCTGATTCATAATGTCCAGCATATCTTTTACGTGCTGCCTTTTTTCAATCTTAATATCTTCCTGGCCGCTTGAAGACAGTGTGATCAAATCCGCGTCTACCGATTGATACACATCGCCTGACCGGCTGTAAAGATAGAAAAATGCAATAAACACAAGACCGATTACCACGATGGCTGCCACTATTTTTTTCATTTGCATCACTCCAAACATTGTTAGTTTTCCCAGCGATCGGGCTTTCCATGCTTAAAAGGATGGAAAAGTGCGGAACACAGCTTGGTTCTAAGAATTTGAATTTATGATTACAATAGAAGTAACGGGTTGATGTGAGGAGTGAGGTGTTATGCGCAAATGGATTGCGGCAGCAGGGCTTGCTTACGTGCTGTACGGGCTGTTTTTTTATTGGTATTTCTTCCTGTCCGGTGATTCCGCAATACCGGAAGCCGTGAAAGGGACGCAGGCTGATCCGGCTTCTTTCATGAAGCCGTCTGATTTGGCGGTGGCCGAGCAGTATTCAAATATCAAGAATTTTTTATTTTTTATCGAGGTACCTCTTGATTGGTTTCTGTTTTTTGTTTTGCTGGTCAGTGGCATTTCAAAGAAAATCAAGAAATGGATGGAAGCGGCCGTGCCTTTTCGGTTTTTGCAGATCGTTGGTTTTGTATTCGTACTTTCGCTGATTACCACATTGGTGACGCTGCCTTTAGATTGGATAGGCTATCAAGTGTCACTTGACTACAACATTTCCACACAGACTACGGCCAGCTGGGCTAAGGATCAGGTTATCAGCTTTTGGATCAGCTTTCCAATCTTTGCGCTTTGCGTTCTCGTGTTTTATTGGCTGATCAAAAGGCATGAAAAAAAATGGTGGTTATACGCCTGGCTGTTAACAGTGCCGTTTTCGCTGTTTCTGTTTTTTATTCAGCCGGTCATTATCGATCCTTTATACAATGATTTTTATCCGCTGAAAAATAAAGAGCTTGAAAGCAAAATTTTAGAGCTGGCAGAAGAAGCCAATATTCCGGCTAATCATGTATATGAAGTGAACATGTCGGAAAAAACAAATGCGCTGAATGCCTATGTTACGGGAATTGGGGCCAATAAACGGATTGTATTGTGGGATACGACGCTGAACAAACTTGACGATTCAGAGATTCTGTTTATAATGGGCCACGAAATGGGCCACTATGTCATGAAGCACGTTTACATCGGCCTGGCTGGCTATTTGCTCGTGTCGCTCGCCGGATTTTATGTCATTGATAAGCTATACAAGCGGACGGTGCGCCTAACGCGCAGCATGTTTCATTTAGAAGGGCGGCATGATCTTGCGGCACTTCCGCTGTTATTGCTTTTGTTTTCTGTTTTGAGCTTTGCGATTTCGCCTTTTTCTAATGCTGTCTCGCGTTATCAGGAGAATAAGGCTGACCAGTATGGGATCGAGTTGACAGAGAACAGAGAAGCCGCTGTTAAAACGTTTCAGGATTTGGCCGTGACGGGGCTGAGCCAGGTTGATCCTCCGGTGCTTGTGAAGATTTTCAGAGGCAGCCACCCTTCGATCATGGAACGGATTCAACATGCGGAGAAAGAAGAGAAAACGCCGGAACATCCTGCCACAGAACAGGATAATGGCAAATAAAAAGAAGCAGGTATGGAGGAACCTGCTTCTTTTTGATATTATTGGGCAGCTGCTTCTACATTGATTAACCCTTTTCCATAGTAGAAAGAGCTTCCAAGGTATGTTGCAGTGCTTTCTAAACGATCGCGAACTTGCGCGTTTGTCCAAGTCGGGTGCTTAGAAAGAATTAACGCTGCTGCTCCGGCAACGTGAGGAGTCGCCATTGACGTTCCGTTGTAAGCACCGTAAGTGCCTCCAGGAAGTGTGCTTTGGATAGATACGCCAGGAGCCATCACATCAAGCTCAGAACCTGCGCTTGAGAATGAAGCTCTTTGGTTGCTGCTGTTTACCGCACCTACCGCGATGGTAGAAGGATATTTCGCAGGATAGCCGACTGTGCTTGAGCTTCCGGACGAGCCTTCGTTTCCGGCTGCGGCCGCAACCACAATACCGCTGGAAACGGCTTTATCAACAACTGTTTTCAGCGCTGTAGAACCAGAAGGTCCGCCAAGGCTCATGTTGATAACATCCATATTGTTGGAAATGGCCCATTCAATGCCGTTGATGATCCAGCTGTATTGGCCGCTTCCTGTTGAATCAAGAACTTTTACCGCATATAATGATGCGCTTGGCGCTACGCCGAGAACACCGATTGAGTTATTAAGAGCGGCAATCGTACCGGCTACGTGCGTACCGTGAGAACTGCCGTCCTGGTATGGGTTTGTTTCAGAAGGTACGAAGCTTGCTCCGCCTCTGACGTTTAAGTCAGGATGAGAAGAGTCAATTCCGCTGTCGATAACAGCTACTTTTACGTTAGAGCCTGTGTAGCCTTGAGAGTGAAGAGCCGGCGCTTTAATTTGGGAAATGCCGTAAGGAACAGATTGCGCATATTCATGTGCAATATGATCTTCTTCCACATATGCAACACTCGGATCTTGTTTTAATTCTTTTACAGCTTTTTCATCCAATGTTGCTGTGGCTGCGTTAACATACTTAAACTGCTTTTGAACTTTTCCGCCTTTCTCAGAAATAACATCCTTTTTCTTGGCGGAGCTCATGGCACTCATTGTCTGTTTAAATCCGACAATGTATTTCTTTTCTGTACTGCTTTTTCCGGCAGCCTGCGCAGACATGTTGCTGAACGCCATCGTAAAGATTAACGTTAACGCAAACAACAAGCTGATCCACAATTTTTTGTTTCTCACTCTTTACCCTCTCCTTTTAAAAAATTCAGAGTAGACTTACTAAAAAGACTATTCTGTGAATTTATTGTAATAGATGGAATAATATTTTAGTAGACCCATTTTTTTGAGATGATTTTATCTCTATTTAGGTATATCATCTCTCGCTATTTCCGTAGAGACTCGAAATAACTATTTTCATACAGAAAAAAACGAAAATAGACATGAGTAAATGTTCATTATGCTGAAATGTCATGCTTTTTCAGGTTAAATGCTCCTGAGTCCCGGCAAATTCCTGTCGAAAAAATTCGTTCGAATGACCTGCATATGCTTTCGTGAGAACAATGGATATTATCGTGATATTTTTTCAATGTATGATGATAAAAGTATTCTGAAAAATAAACTTTACAGAAAAATTTGATTAGGGATAGAATGAAAAAATGATTGAGAGGGAGGAAGAACTGAGATGAACATTCGCCAAGCAAAGATTTCAGATGCGGCAGCCATCGCGCCGCTGTTTAACCAATATCGGGAATTTTATAGACAGGCATCCGATTTGCAAGGGGCGGAGGCTTTTTTGAAAGCGCGTTTGAAAAATCACGAGTCTATTATTTTGATAGCAGAAGAAAATGGAGAGCTCATAGGCTTTTCCCAGCTCTATCCCGCGTTTTCTTCTGTGTCAATGAAAAGAATCTACATATTAAATGACTTATTTGTTGCTCCTCATGCGCGTACAAAGGGAGCCGGCAGCCAGTTGCTTTTGGCCGCAAAGGATTATGCAGCGGAAAACGGGGCAAAAAGTTTAACGCTTCAAACTGAGCACCACAACCGGAAGGCAAGAAGCTTGTATGAGCAAAATGGCTATGAAGAGGATACCGCATTTGTCCACTACCATCTCAATGTGCCGGCGAAGTGAAAATGGCGGCTTGATGATTTGGTTTTTGGAACGTTCTTCGGTTACGATATAAATGAAAAGGAGTGTGCCGAATGTCAACGTTATTTCAAGCATTGCAGGCAGAAAAAAATGCCGATGATGTTTCAGTCCAAGTGAAAACCATATCAACAGGGGATTTGCCGAAGGATGGTGTCCTGATTAAAGTTGCTTATTCCGGCATTAATTACAAAGATGGTCTGGCCGGAAAAGCAGGAGGCAATATCGTCAGAGAGTATCCGCTTATTTTAGGCATTGATGCTGCGGGTACGGTCGTCTCTTCCAATGATCCGCGTTTTGCAGAGGGGGATGAGGTGATCGCGACAAGCTATGAGCTCGGCGTCTCCCGTGATGGCGGATTAAGTGAATACGCTTCGGTGCCTGGTGACTGGCTGGTGCCTTTGCCACAGAATCTTTCGTTAAAAGAAGCGATGGTGTACGGAACGGCGGGGTTTACTGCGGCGTTATCAGTGCATCGGCTTGAACAGAACGGTCTGTCTCCGGAAAAAGGCAGTGTGCTAGTCACAGGAGCAACCGGCGGTGTCGGCGGAATTGCGGTATCGATGCTGAACAAGCGGGGCTATGATGTGGTGGCAAGCACCGGAAACCGGGAGGCGGCTGATTATTTGAATCGGCTCGGTGCAAGCGAAGTAATCAGCAGGGAAGATGTCTATGACGGAACGCTTAAGGCGCTGTCCAAGCAGCAATGGCAGGGAGCGGTTGATCCAGTCGGGGGAAAACAGCTTGCCTCGCTTTTAAGCAAAATTCAATATGGCGGAGCTGTCGCGGTAAGCGGCTTAACCGGAGGAGGAGAAGTTCCTGCAACGGTGTATCCTTTTATTCTTCGCGGAGTAAGCCTGCTCGGGATCGATTCAGTATACTGTCCGATGGACGTAAGAGCCGCTGTTTGGGAGCGCATGGCTTCTGATCTCAAGCCTGATCAGCTGCTGACCATTGTGGATAGGGAAGTATCATTGGAAGAAACGCCTGCTGCATTAAAAGAGATTTTGCAAAATCGCATTCAAGGAAGAGTGATAGTGAAGCTTTAACAGGATCAGCTTGCAGGGAATGTATGTTTCTGCAAGCTTTTTTGTGAACAGGGTGTTAAGCTGTGCCTCGAAACAATCTTCCGTTTCTTGTTTGCGCTATGTTAAAGAAACAAGATTGACCTGGAAAGCGGAACTTTCTTTTCTCATTTGAAAAATAATTGGTGATAATGATTCTCATTCCGTGTTATACTACTCTTGGACATTTTAATCATAGAAACTGCTAACAGGAGAGACTGGAACTATGAAAAAAACACTGATTATTCTTACAGTTTTACTTCTTTCTGTCTTAACGGCTGCTTGCTCGTCTTCAAGCGGCAATCAAAACAGCAAAGAACATAAAGTGGCGATAACACATGATTTAGGAAAGACGAATGTGCCTGAGCATCCGAAGCGGGTTGTTGTTCTTGAGCTTGGTTTTATCGACACACTGCTTGATCTCGGCATTACGCCTGTCGGGGTTGCCGATGACAACAAAGCGAAACAGCTGATCAACAAGGATGTGCTGAAGAAAATTGACGGCTACACATCTGTCGGCACTCGCTCACAGCCAAGCATGGAAAAAATCGCTTCATTAAAACCCGATTTAATTATTGCTGACACGACCCGGCATAAGAAGGTGTACGATCAGCTGAAAAAAATCGCGCCGACGATTGCGCTTAATAATTTAAATGCCGATTATCAGGATACAATTGACGCTTCCCTTACGATTGCAAAAGCAGTCGGCAAGGAGAAGGAAATGGAGAAAAAGCTGACGGCGCATGAAGAAAAGCTTAGCGAGACAAAGCAGAAAATCAGCGCGAACAGCCAGTCCGTGCTTTTGATCGGAAATACAAATGATACGATTATGGCCAGGGATGAAAACTTCTTTACATCAAGACTTTTAACACAGGTCGGCTATCGATATGCAATCAGTACGTCAGGCAATAGCGATTCAAGCAATGGCGGCGACTCCGTGAATATGAAAATGACACTGGAGCAGCTGCTGAAAACAGATCCGGATGTGATCATCCTGATGACAGGAAAAACAGATGACCTCGACGCCGACGGGAAACGCCCGATCGAAAAGAATGTCCTCTGGAAAAAGCTGAAGGCAGTGAAAAACGGACATGTATACCACGTGGACCGTGCAGTGTGGTCTCTGCGCCGCAGTGTAGACGGGGCGAATGCCATTTTGGACGAGCTTCAGAAAGAGATGCCGGCTGATAAGAAATAAAAGAAAAGACAGGCTGACGCCTGTCTTTTTCTTATTTGATAAAGCCGGATAAGTGGCTGTTGATATTATAGTCTTTAATCCGCCATTTTTCTTCTGCAAATTCAATGTTGCTGAGGCAGGCGTTTACGAGGCGGGTGCTTTTAAGCTCAGGGTCACCGCCGGATATCTCCGTCAGCAGGGCGTGAATTGCCGCACCGTGCGCCACGATCAGCACCTTCTTGTCTGGATACGCTTGGTTCACTTTTGCCAACCCGCCCATCAGTCTGTCAGTGAGTTCTTCTAGGGTTTCCATATTCGGATAGATGTTATCCGGATAGCGCTTTGTCCGTTCCTCCAGCGGCATGCCCTCCGCGTCGCCGTAATCGCGTTCCTTAAAATTATCCATCTCGACAATCGGAAGATGCAGATATTCATTAATAATTTCCGCGGTTCTTTTCGCTCTTTTCAGCGGGCTCGTCACAATAATATCCCAAGAAAAGTCCTTTACATATTCTCCGGTTTCTCTTGCTTGGCGTTCACCTGTTGCGTTTAGCGGGATATCGGTTTTGCCTTGGCATTTTTGCTGCAGGTTCCAATCGGTTTCTCCATGTCTTACTAAACAAACGGCTGTCATAAAATCCCCTTCCTGACTTTATTCATATTGCTATTATACTAAATTGAAAGCGTGCGTCCTATGAAAAAGCCTATGCAAGCACTTCAAATAATAAAGCCAGTCCGATTCCGCCGCCGCTTCCGATGGCTGCAACCGCATATTGACAGTCTGTCCGTCTTTTCGCTTCATAAAACAATCTGGTTACCAGAGCTGCACCTGATGCACCGTATGGATGGCCAAGAGCTAATGCGCCGCCGCGCACATTGATTTTTGAAAAGGGAATGCCGAGTTCTTGCGAGCAGACACAAATTTTGACGGCAAAGGCTTCATTGATTTCAAATAAATCGATATCATCAGGTGTTACATCGTGTGTATGTAAGAGCTGACGGATCGCATCAACCGGTGCCGCGGGCGGATAGTTGGGGTGAATACCGCTGACAGCGCTGCCGATAAACCGAAGCACAGGCTTAAGTCCGAGGGCTGCCGCTTTTTCTTCTTCCATTACTAAAAGAGCGGCTGCTCCGTCTGCTATGCCGCTGCTGTTGGCTGCTGTGACTGTTCCGGAGCTGGTGTCGAAAACCGGCTTTGCACGGGGAATAATTGCTTTTATCGGCCGCGTCTTCAAAAATGCTTCGTCCGTCTCCAATTCCCCGAGAGCAACAATTTCTTCACGGTAGAATCCTTCATCATGCGCGTTCCTGGTGCGTTGATGGCTGAGAAGCGCATACTCATCCTGCATGCTTCTGCTGATGGAATAGCGTGCCGCTGTATATTCTGCGGCAATGCCCATGTCGGGATCGCCGATCGCATCTGGAGAAAAGCGGGCCCGTTCTGAAAAAGGGGATTGGCTGCTGCTTTCTGAGCCGCCCGCGATATACATCGTGCCGGCTCCCGCTTGAACGAGGCTGCAGGCATAGCGTACGGCTTCAAGACCTGAGCCGCACTGTCTGTCAATTGTCATCCCGGGAACCGATAGAGGCAGTCCGGCTTGAAGGGCTGACAGTCTGGCGAGGTTGCCGCCTCTGCCGGTAGCGTTTCCTAGAATGACCTCGTCAATTTGATCCTCTAGCTTTCGGCTGAGACAACGGATGATGGGAGCCGCCAAATCCTCCGGCAGGAAAGGCTTCAGCAGTCCATTTTGTTTTCCGAATATCGTTCGTTTTGCATCAACAATAACCGCATTCATTTATACTGTACACCCTCTTCCAGCCATTTCTTCACTCTGGAACGGGCAATTTTTCCGCTGCTCGTTTCCGGCAAGCTGTCTGCAAACACCCATTTTTTCGGGATTTTATAGGAGGCTAATTTCTGTTTACACCAGGCTTTCAGCTTTCTGGCATTAGCGCTTCCACGAATGACAGCTACAGCGATTTCTCCCCAATACTCGTCCGGCATTCCAACGACAGCCGCGTTTTCAACCTCTGGGCAGGAGAGTAGCACACTTTCAACTTCTTCTGGGAAAATATTTAATCCTCCGTACACGATCATCCCGTTTTCTCTTCCTGATATGTATAGAAAGCCTTCCTCATCAACGCAGCCCATATCATCCACTGTCATCCATTCATCTGGTGTGCTGCCGTTCACATAGCCGGAAAACCGCATCGGGCTTTTGACAAATATTTTTCCGATTTCTCCTGGCTGGCAGCGTTCTCCTTTGGCACCGCGGATTTCGATCTGGACATTATGAAAAGGGCGGCCGGCTGAATGCGGCTTCCGTTTGCTGTCTTCCGGTGAAGAAAACGTCACAAAACTAAGCTCTGAAGTGCCGTAAAAATCGTACAGCCTGAGATGGGGCCATATAGCGGCAAGCTTTTTCTTGGATTCTGCCGGCCAGTCTGCACCAGATGAAATGATTTTAAGAGGGCTGTCGGGAAAGCCCTCGATCCGGGTGAGTGCGTCTGTCATTGTCGGTACGGTATAAAGAACACTGACGGCTTCACGGTTCAGCCATTCCTTTGTCTGGGCAGGAGAAAACTTATTCAGCAAACAAACCGTTCCCCCGAGATATAAAGTGCTGACTGCCCCATATAAAAAGTGAGAGGATATTAACGTTCCGGGAATCAATACCGTGTCATCTGATGAGATCGAAAAATCTGTTTCTGTACAGGTAAAGCTCTCTATCCATGAGCGGTGAGACCGCGTAAAGGCCTTTGGTTTTCCTGTCGAGCCTGACGTAAATCCCATGTAAAAGGGGTGCTCCGGGTCAATGATAGGTAAGGGAGCAGCGGATTCCTCTTCAATATTTGCCATACAGTTATCCAGCAAAATAACGGGTGTCTTGCTATGTATCAGTTTGTTTTTGTAAAAGGCTGAAGTAACCACTAGATCCGCATCGCTTATGGATAGCCTCTCCATACATTCAGCCGGGCTCCAGCGTGTGTCGAGGGGAATGGCCGTGCATCCAGCCGCTGCGGCTCCGGCAAACAGCTGTAAAAACGCCAGACTATTTGGGAGCAAAAATGCCACACGATTCGGCATGCTTGGCTGTGACCGCAGCCAATTTGCGGTTTGGGCGACAAGCCGATCCCAATCTTGGTACGTGATTTGCTCCGATTCAGTTAGGATCGCTACACGGCCGGGCGATGTTTCGGCAGTAGATGAATAGGTATGAGTAATTGTCATGCAGTTTCATCCTCCTTTTGTAAACATCGTATCAGAAAGAGACAAGGCTTGAGTGATTTTTATTGCCAGGAATGCAGATACAGCCGCTTTTATCAAATCACCGGGCACATATGCAAGACTCATGAAGGCGGCCTGTGACAAATCAATATGCATCATAAAAGCTTGTACCGGTATACCAAGCAGATAAATAAAGATGATGCCGAATGCGATATGAGTGAAAAAGAGACGCACTGCTGTCACCTTTCGCAGTCTGTTAGCGGCTAAACTGATCAGCCATGAAGCGAGTGGATAAGCGATCAAAAAACCTGCGCTCGGTCCGAAAAACACACCAAAACCGCCTCGTCCGCCAGACAACAGCGGCGCTCCGAAGGCGACGAGGAGCAAAAAGACAAGCTGGCTTAAGAAAGCAGACTTTGGCTTGAGGATGCTGCCTGCCAGCATGACACCAAGCGTTTGCAATGTAATCGGAACGGGTGTAAAGGATAAGAAGAGAGGGGGGATAAAGCCGAGCACCGCCATCAGTGCGGTGAAAATAGCAATATGCATCATGTCAATTAATTTCAGCATTGTGAATCCTCCAAACAGTAATCAAATATGGTTATACAATAAATGCAGGCTATTATTATGTCAACTTATTTTTAAATTAAGTTTACATAATGAACGCAGAAAAACCGGCCGAATGGCAGGCCGGTTTTTGATGGTTATTCTTCTGTCAGGATGACAAGCGAATCAACGGAAGCGGCCACATGGGAAACGGCGCGGCTGACTTCCTGAAGCCCTCCAAGAAAGGCCTGCAGATCGACGTCGATTTTGCCTGATTGCTCTTTGCTGATTTTCATGCTGTGGACGATTTCATCGAATAAGCGGTTAATTTGCGTCATTTTTTCTTTACTTTCGCTGACTAGCTCATTCACGTCCTTGATATGCTTCGATACAATGTTGATTTGTGTATTCGTATTATTCACAAGCTCAGACACAGTAGAGACGGTTTTTTTCGTGTCCTCAGAAAGCTTCCGCACTTCATTTGCCACGACAGCAAAGCCTTTGCCGTGTTCTCCGGCGCGGGCGGATTCAATAGATGCATTGAGTGAGAGAAGGTTTGTTTGTTCAGCTATGCCTGTGACGATGCCGAAGATTTTTTCAATTTGCTGCGCGATTTCATCCAGCTTGACCATTTCTTTTTCGATTTGGACAAGGCTTGTGTCAATTTTGTTCATCTGTTTTTGCTGGACTTCTAGCTCTTTTTTCCCGCCGATCGACTTTTCTTCAACAGTGCTGGATGTCACCGTGCCGGCTTTGGATGCTTGAGAAATGCCTTCAGATTTGTCCACAAGCTCTTGAACGGATCTGCTTGTTTCTGAAAACAGATTGGCAATCGATCCAGAGGTTTCTTGAATTTTCTGATGAAGAAGGTTTTTCTTTTCTTCTTGTTCATCACGGGTCTGGCTGTACTCGCTTTGAAATGCTTCAAGGACAAGCTGCTGTTCTAAATTCAAGATTTTTGTTGTCGCTTTAATGGCTTTCAGCAGTTCTTGCTGATTTGTAATGGATGTTTCGTAAATGTTAATCATTGACAAAAGCAGTTCTTGAAATGCGCCCATATACCATTTTGGCAGAAGGCCGATTCTTAAATGGATGGAGGCGATTCGGTTACGCTTTTCAATGAATTCATCATCGATAACGCCTGCAAACATTTCCTGAATATGCCGTTTTAACGTTTGTTTTAAGCGGTCAACTGAGCTGTGATCATTAATGATATCCATCAATGAGCTTTCATGGTCAAGGTTTTTATAGAACGCATCGACGATGTATACGATATTTTCTTGAATGAGTGGCTGAAGCTGCTCTAACACGTAAAGCTCAGCATCTCCCAACCTGACCATTTTGAGCTGTTTTTTGACATCTGCATGTTTGTTTGTGAGCTGAATGCGGTTTTTTTGCTGTCCGTTTGAATCTGAAAAGTAAGCTGTTTCTTGTTTTCTGTCTTTTTTAAATAACAATACAATGATCCCCCTTGGGAAAAATATAATTTTTACTTTTTGGCTTTTTAAGCCTTTTACTTTTTTATCGGCCAAGGGAAACATGAATGAAGCTGCAGATGAAAAATATTTGAAAAACCGTTCATTAAAATGAACGGTTTAATCGAGATCTATTTGCTTTAATGGTTTAATGGCCGGACCCTCTACAACTTCGCCAGAAGGCTTAAAGCGTGATCCGTGGCACGGACAATCCCATGTATGCTCGCTGTCGTTCCACTCGACCTCACAGCCTAAATGGGTACAGGTTGTATCAACGAGATGGAGGCAGCCTGTCTCATCCCGAAATGCGCCCGCCCGCCTGCCGTTTATGGTGACAGCTTTCCCTTCTCCTGGCGAAATGTCTTCAAATTGGACATCAGGCTTTTCAAGCTTTCCTTTAATTAAATGCTTGGCGACATCGGCATTGTAGGAAATCACTTTCTGCAAACCGGGGTTCAGATGGAACCGGGACGGCGTGAAAATGCTTTCGTAAGGATTATCTTTTTTCTCTACAAGGTCCGATAATAAAGTGGCTGCGATCCCCGATGCAGTCATGCCCCATTTTTTGAACCCGGTCGCTACTAGAATATTGTCCTCATTTTCCGACATCGGCCCGATAAACGGGATTTTGTCGATCGTCACAAGATCTTGGGTGGACCAATAATATGGGATGCTTTCGATGCCGATGGTGCTTTCGGCCAGTTGTCTCAGTGTTTCATAATGTGTGGACATGTCTTTTCCCTGGCCTGTTTTATGGCTTACTCCACTAAAGAGAATCAGCTTTTCACCGTTTGCAACCGTATAGCGAAGGGCCACTGACGGCTGATCGATACTCAAATACATGCCCTCGGGATACTCGATCTTCGGCTTGATGGCGAGGACATAAGATCTGTCAGAATACATTCTCGCAGCATATAATCCGCCTCCGTCATAAAAAGGGAAGTGGGAACAGCATATGACAAAGCGGCTCTTAATGGCGTGCCGGCTTTTTGTTATCACTTCGGGCCTTTCGCCTTTTTTGATATCAAGTGCAACGGTCTCTTCATAAATTCGGCCGCCTTTTTGAACAATTTGCTCCAGAAGCGCTTTTAAGTATTGCAGCGGATGAAATTGAGCTTGATTCTTCATGACAAGCGCCAGCTTAGAACCTACGGGAATCGGAAGATTCTTGATAAGGTCTCTTTCAATTCCGAGTTTTGTGTATGCCTCATGCTCAGTGCGGATTTTTTGAACAGCGTTTTCATTTGCTGTGTAAAGATATGCGTCTTGCTCAATCCATTCACAGTCAATTTGATGTTCATCCACAATCCCTTTTATGTAATCAATTGCATTTTGGTTTGCTTCATAATAAAGCCTCGCATGGTTTAATCCGAAATTGCGGATAAATTCGTCGTATATCATGTCATGCTGTGCGGTAACTTTAGCCGTTGTGTGGGCAGTGGTTCCGTTGAGAACCTGATTTGCTTCAATCAAGACAACACGGAAGCCTCTCTTCGTAAGTTCATATGCCGTTGTAATTCCTGTAATCCCGCCTCCGATAATGGTGACGTCACATTCAGTTTCCTCTTGAAGCGCAGGAAAAGAAGGCAGGTCAGTTGATGTTTTCCAGTATGTTTCAGGTGCTTCCTTTGCAAAATGTTGATTAGCCAAGCCGTTATACCTCCAATCAGATTTATTCTTAATTTTTCCATATTCTATCTTTTCATACATAGGAAGCAGGCATTGTTCATAACATAATAAGGTTGAAAAGGAGTGATTTCATTGGCGAATCAAAAAAAGAAAACATTACCGCCTCAGCACCAGAACCAGCAGCCTGGTTTTGAATATCTCATGGACCCGCGTCCGGTTTTTGATAAGCCGAAGAAAGCGAAAAAATTAGAGGGCAAAACCGCTATTATTACTGGAGGAGACAGCGGAATTGGACGCGCTGTATCGGTGTTATTCGCAAAAGAAGGGGCTAATGTGGTCATTGTATATTTGAATGAACATCAGGACGCCGAGGAAACAAAGCAGTATGTAGAAAAGGAAGGGGTAAAATGCCTGCTGATTGCAGGAGATGTCGGGGATGAAGCGTTTTGCAATGATGTAGTCGGGCGGGCAAGCCAAGCGTTTCCATCCATTGATATATTGGTTAACAATGCAGCTGAGCAGCATGTCCAGCCCAGCATTGAAAAAATCACCAGCCACCAGCTGCTCAGAACCTTCCAAACAAACATTTTTTCCATGTTTTACTTAACAAAGGCAGTGCTGCCTCATTTAAAAAAAGGGAGCTCTATCATTAATACCGCTTCAATTACCGCCTATAAAGGCAATAAAACGCTGATCGATTATTCAGCGACAAAAGGAGCGATCGTTACGTTTACAAGATCCCTTTCCCAGTCGCTTGTTCAGCAGGGCATACGGGTCAATGCGGTGGCACCGGGTCCCATTTGGACACCGCTTATCCCGGCCAGCTTTGCCGCAAAAGACGTGGAAGTGTTTGGTTCAGACGTGCCGATGGAGCGCCCGGGACAGCCGGTCGAAGTGGCGCCAAGCTATTTATACCTAGCCAGCGACGATTCCACATATGTCACAGGACAGACAATTCACGTCAATGGCGGAACCATTGTGAATGGATAATAAAAAGCCAATCCTTAAGGATTGGCTTATTCGCTCTGCTTGAGCGTTGCATATTCTTTAGAGAGCGTCAGAAACGCATCTTTATCTTTTTCGTCCAAGGCTTTGTTGATTTGGTCCGTCAGCATGGCCAGCCGACGCTTATACAAGGATTCATCGAGCACCATTTGAATATAGACATCCGTCATTGTGACATCAAGTTCTTTTGTTTTTTGCGTGTTGCGGGACTTCATGAGCTCAGTGTACGATTTTTTCTCTTTCATAAAGAATCCCCCCAATGCCTTTTTTATAGTATATGGATAACGGTCGAAAAAATCAATAAATTTTTATAATTTTTAGACAACTAATACTTGGCAATCTATCGACATATCCTGCAAAATGCCGTAAACCGGCAAGTCTAATCAAAGTAAAATCGGTTTATTACTAGTCATTTAGTACCATTAAATATCATTAAAAGATGATTTTATCTTAATTGTTAAAAAAACCTGTCGTTTTATAAAAACAGATGATAGATTATTAGTATAAATTTTGCAGAAAAAGGATGGAGGCCAAAATATGAGTCAGAAAACAGACGCACCTTTAGAATCGTATGAAGTGAACGGCGCAACAATTGCCGTGCTGCCAGAAGAAATAGACGGCAAAATCTGTTCCAAAATTATTGAAAAAGATTGTGTGTTTTATGTCAGCATGAAGCCGCTGCAAATTGTCGACAGAAGCTGCCGATTTTTTGGATCAAGCTATGCGGGAAGAAAAGCAGGAACTTATGAAGTGACAAAAATTTCACACAAGCCGCCAATCATGGTGGACCCTTCGAACCAAATCTTTTTATTCCCTACACTTTCTTCGACAAGACCTCAATGCGGCTGGATTTCCCATGTGCATGTAAAAGAATTCAAAGCGACTGAATTCGACGATACGGAAGTGACGTTTTCGAATGGGAAAACGATGGAGCTGCCGATTTCCTATAATTCGTTCGAGAACCAGGTATACCGAACAGCGTGGCTCAGAACCAAATTCCAGGACAGAATCGACCACCGCGTGCCGAAAAGGCAGGAATTTATGCTGTACCCGAAGGAAGAGCGGACGAAGATGATTTATGATTTTATTTTGCGTGAGCTGGGGGAGCGGTATTAGAAAATAGAAAGGAGCTGGCCCACAGGGCAGCTCCTTTCATAAAGCTATGCCGTCGGAATGCCTCCGGTGATGCCATATACCTGAGATGTCACATAGCTTGAATTCTCTGAAGCTAGAAATACATAAACATCCGCCAATTCCGCTGGCTGTCCAGCGCGGTTTAATGGAGCTGGAGGCGTGCCTTGTCCGAATTTCGGGATGTTTTCCGTCGGCTGTCCGCCGGAAATTTGCAGCGGTGTCCAAATGGGTCCGGGCGCAACTGAATTCACTCTGATTCCTTTGGAAGCCAGCTGTTTTCCCAGTCCGACGGTAAAGCCGATAATGGCGTTTTTCGTTGCTGCGTAATCTAACAGCATCGGGCTTGGATTATAGCCTTCAACTGAGGTAGTTGTGATAATTGAAGCTCCCTCCGGCAAATACGAAAGCGCCGCTTTTACAACCCAGTAAAGGGAGAAGACGTTCACTTCAAATGTTTTATAGATTTGTTCAGTAGGCAGATCTTCGATGTTTTCGACTGCTTGCTGTTTGCCTGCAACGAGCGCCAGCACATCAAGTTCTCCGAGCTCCTGCTGCGCCTGTTTGACCAGATCCTGGCAAAAGGATTCGTCGCTCAAGTCTCCGGGAATCAGCACTGCTTTTCGACCTTCTGCTTCTATGAGTTCTTTTACCTCTTCAGCATCTGGCTGTTCCTCGGGCAAGTAGTTAATGGCCACGTCGGCGCCTTCTCTGGCGTAAGCGATCGCGGCAGCGCGGCCGATGCCGGAATCGCCGCCGGTGACAAGCGCTTTCCGGCCGATTAGTTTACCAGACCCCTTGTAGCTTTTTTCTCCGCAATCAGGAACAGGCTTCATGTTCTTTTGCAGGCCTGGCGGCTCCTGATATTGTTCAGGAAATTCATCATGAAAAAATGCTTTTATAGGATTCGTAAGGTTTGAATCAGACATCATCAACGCTCCTTTTCTGTTTGGTGTACATTCGTATGTGTACCCCTGAGCATGTGGAGAAAAACATGTGTTGGCAGTTTGAATAGTGAAGGAAAAAGAAAACAAGAAAAACAAACCCTTCTTCCATATTTATCTTGTCAAATAAGACTATATGAATTATGATAAATTCGAGCTATAAATCAACTAAATATTGGGTGTTGGGGGAGTGAATTGTCATGAAAAAAGCGGCGGCGGTTTTGCTGTCACTCGGTCTCGTTTTCGGTTTTTCATACGGAGCTGACCATGTGGCGGAAGCCAAAACAAAGGTGAAGGTCTATAAGAACTGCAAGGAGTTAAACAAAGTATACAAAGGCGGAGTGGCCCGCACATCGAAGGTGAAAAATAAAGGCGGAAAAACGAAGTACAAGCCTTACGTCTCTAAGGACCTTTATGATGCCAATAAAAAGAAAGACCGCGATAAAGATCTTATCGCCTGTGAACGGTAAATAAGAAAAAGCAATCTGATGTCCAGATTGCTTTTTCTATTGCTTAAGCCGC
Organism: Bacillus sp. JS; assembly: GCF_000259365.1. Classification (NCBI taxonomy): domain Bacteria; kingdom Bacillati; phylum Bacillota; class Bacilli; order Caryophanales; family Bacillaceae; genus Bacillus; species Bacillus sp. JS. Next base: position 1,173,554 of record NC_017743.1, read on the forward strand.
CTGATCGGCCGCAGCGCTTTTCGCCTTCCTTGTCATAAGGCTGACTGCCGTCATGACCGTGATATTCAAAAGCAGGGCGGCGATGCCGACATTCAAATCTTTTGCGGCTTGCGGCAGCGCCGGAAATAAAGTGCCGATCGTCGTTTCCGTCATTGTAATATAAGTAACTGCTCCAACACCTGCAATAATGCCGGCGAAGGCTCCCTGCTTTGTCACCATATTATGCTTGAACAGGCTGAACAAAAGGGCGGGGAATAGCTGTGTGACAAGGCTGTAGCCCATCAAAAGCAGCGTAACGATGGTATTCCCGCCTTTGAAGGTAAAATACACCGAAATCAGCGCGATCACCGGCACTAAAAACTTAGCAAGCGTCGATACTTGCTGTTCTGTCGTGCGGGGCGCGATTACCTTGTACACATTTTTTGCAAACAGCGTGGAGGCGGACATTAAGATCATAGAGCCTGGCACAAGTGCTGTCAGCAGTCCGGCAGCACCGATAATTCCGACAAACCATGGGTCAAATGCTTGCAGGGACAGTCTCAAAAGCGATAGATCCCCGTCTGCGCCTTTCAGATCTGGAACTTGCAGGATAGCCGCGAAGCCAACGAAAAGGACGAAGAGCAGGACCAGCTGGTACAAAGGCATGATGATGGCGTTTTTGCGAAAGACTTTTGGATTTTCAGCTGAATACGAAGCGGAAAACGTGTGAGGCCACATGTAAAACCCGAGCGCTGTCAAGAGTACGGTTGAACTGAACCACGCCGTACTTTGTCCTGTTTCGGGCAGTGTAAGAAAGCCAGGCTTTGTCGTTTCAATCTGCTGAAACATGTCTTGAAATCCGCCGTAGTAATGAATTGGCAAATACACACCTAAAAACAGAACGACAACCAGAATCATGATGTCCTTCACAACCGATATCCAAGCTGACCCGTGAATGCCGGAAACCATAACATAAACCGTAATGGAAATGGCACCGATCCAGATGGCGGCGGTCGGGGTGATTTTGCCGTACGAGGTTTCCGATACAATCAGCCCGAGGCCTTTCAGCTGCAGTACAAGATAGGGAATGAGTGCGGCGATGCCGACCAGTGAAACGAGAATGCCAAGCAGCGGACTGTTGTATTTTTTTGTGAAAAAATCAGACTGCGACATTAGTTTATGCTGTTTCGCGTACGTCCAAACTGCCGGAAGAAGCCAGTAAGACAGGATGTAGGCCAGGCATCCGTAGGCGATGATATAAAAGGCTGGCCCGCCCTTTCCGTAGGCCCAGCCGCTGCCGCCGAGAAACGTAAAAGTAGTGTAAATTTCGCCTGCCATCAAAAGGAAGACGAACACAGTTCCGAAGCCGCGTCCTCCAACCGTCCACTGCTCCAGGTTCATGTCTTTTCCTTTTTGGGCGCGTATACCGAGAAAAATACTCAAGAGCAGGACGCCAAAAATGATGATGAGAGCTGCGTTCATTCTGCTTCCTCCTTTTTATTTTCCTTGTCGAGGACATACACAATTGCCATCAGCACAGAGGTCAAAAGAGCCCACATCACAATATAGGCAAGGATAAACGGCATGCCGAACACATAGGGGGTCACTTTATTTGCAAAAGGGATGCCGAGTAAGATTCCGATAAAGGGCAACGCGGCGAGAACGTGAATCAGTTTCATAAAATCCTCCTTCTCATTAGGATTGGGGGTGTACAAGCCCGGCCGTACTGAAAATGGTGTCGTCGATATGGCAGTACATGTCATATTTCGGGGTGAAAGGCTGTGGTTCGAATTATAAATAAATTTATTTTGTTTGTATAGTGTGAATTGTCTGAAATTTATGATCGGGATCGCCCCGAAGAGGGAACGGACAATATGATTCAAAAGGCTCAGGTCCTGTCCGGGGCAAATAGATAGTATGTTAATAATTCGCTGACCTGCTCACGGATTCGGGGATTAAAATAGCGGTGCTTTTCTTCATAACCGTCCATGACAAATACATAGAGCGTAAACGCCTCATCGCGTTCCATCTCGCGGATCGCAATTTTCCTCTTCCTCAGTTCTTTTCTGACCTCTATCAAATCCTTTTGTGCTATTTTTAATGATTCGCTGATAAGCTGTTTATAAGGATGCTTCAATTTTAATGTGCTTTCTTCAATGCCGGCGAGATCACGGTTAAAAATTGTAATGGCCATGGGCAAAAAGAGAGCACGTTCAATTAAATCGTATATTTCCTCTTGCAGATTCGGCATGTTGACTCCTTCTTTCTAAGGGAACATTTGTTCTATTTGTATTCTATATCGGCTGGTGAAATGTTTCAAGACAGAAAAAAACACCAAAACTTTTTAGTTTTCTGCTGATAATGTGTAGAATAAGGATAGACAAACCTGGTAAGGAGTATAAATGTTGGAGCATTTTTTATCCTATTTGACACAAGAACATTTAACTGAATTATTTCAAAGCTATAGGGCTTTCGGTCCGCTCATAGCTGTGCTGCTGCCTTTAATTGAAGCATTTCTCCCGTTTTTGCCGCTGATCGTGTTTGTGGTGGCGAATACGAACTCGTTTGGCTTATGGGAAGGATTCATCCTGTCCTGGGCGGGATCAACTGCTGGTTCCATTCTCGTATTTTTGATCGTCCGTCAATACGGACAGAGAAAATTGCTTGGATTTATCCGCAGTCATCCGTCTGTCAGAAAGCTGATGTTATGGGTGGAAAGACACGGCTTCGGCCCCATGTTTCTTCTGCTTTGTTTTCCATTTACACCGTCAGCCGCGGTGAATGTTGTTGCCGGTTTGTCAAGGATCGGAACGCGGCCGTTTATTTTGGCGGCAGCCTCAGGGAAGCTTGTCATGATTTTTATGATCAGCTTCATCGGATATGATCTGCACGCGCTGATTACACAGCCGATTCGAACGGTCATCGCCGTATTGGTGATCACTGTCTTATGGTATGTCGGCAAAAAGGTGGAGCGGCATCTGCATGTAAGAGCCAGTCAGCGTGAGCATGATGGAGGGAGACAGTAACATGAAAAAACGGTTTTTGTTTCTTGCCGGTGTAGTGTCCGTCGTTCTCGCCATTCAGGTTAAAAATGCCGTCTTTATTGATTACAAGGTAGAAGGTGTCAGTATGAACCCGACGTTTCAGGAAGGGAACGAATTGTTGGTCAATAAATTTTCACATCGATTTAAAACCATCCATCGTTTTGACATCGTTCTTTTTAAAGGCCCTGATCATAAAGTGCTGATTAAACGGGTGATCGGCTTGCCCGGTGAAACGATCAAATATCAGGATGATCAGCTGTATGTGAACGGAAAGCAGGTTGCTGAGCCATTTTTGAAGCATTTAAAATCCGTTTCTGCCGGAAGCCATGTAACAGGTGATTTTTCTTTGAAAGATGTGACGGGAACCAGCAAGGTGCCGAAAGGAAAATATTTTGTCGTTGGAGATAATCGCATATACAGCTTCGACAGTCGGCATTTTGGTCCGATAAGAGAAAAAAATATTGTCGGTGTGATTTCTGATGCCGAATAAAAAGACGCTAATTGAAGAGGCGTCTTTTTGTATGCCGTTTGGAAAAATGTGTTGAAGAAAAATTTGTAAGGAGCTATAATCAATATTGTTACGAGTGTAACAATATTCGTATACTTTTTGATTGAAGGTCCATTTTTATTGGGTTTTAATCATTTTTTTATGAAACAAAAGGAGTGGTGAATGATGATGAAATATGAAGCAGTGATTATAGGTGGAGGGCCGGTCGGATTTATGCTGGCTTCTGAGCTTGCGATGGCCGGGGTGAAAACATGTGTGATTGAACGGCTTGAAAAACCTGTTCCACATTCCAAAGCGTTGACATTGCATCCCCGAACGCTGGAGCTCCTTGAGATGAGAGGGATTTTAGAGCGGTTCGTATCCAAGGGAAGCAAGATACCTTCCGGACATTTTTCAATGCTGGATACCCGTCTGGATTTTTCAGGCTTGGATACGAGTTGCCCTTACACGCTTTTGCTCCCGCAGTCCAAAACAGAAAAGCTGCTTGAAGATCATGCACGACGTCTGGGTGCAGAGGTGTTTCGGGGGGCAGAGGCGCTCGCGGTAACGCAAAACGGGGAAGCGGTGCAAACGATTTTTAAGGATCGGGACGGCAGTGTACGGACGATCACAAGTAAGTTTGCCGTTGGTGCCGATGGCGGTGGAAGTACCGTTCGGAAACAGGCTGGAATTGAGTTTCCGGGAACAGACAGTACTGTCACCGCTGCGCTTGGAGATGTGGTGCTCCTTTCTCCGCCGCCGTCAGGAGTACTGTCCCTTTGCACAAAAGAGGGCGGTGCTATGATTGTTCCGTTATCACCAGGCCAATACCGTGTAGTTGTCGTCAGCCCTTATCGCACACAAACGCCGAAAGATGTGCCGGTGACTGAGGAGGAGCTGAAAGCTGACCTTCTGCGAATTTGCGGGACTGACTTCGGTTTAACCGACCCTTCGTGGATGTCGCGGTTCGGAAACGCCGCGCGCCAAGCAAAACGGTATCGGAACGGCAGAATCTTTCTAGCAGGTGATGCCGCACATATTCATTTTCCAGCGGGAGGGCAAGGATTGAATGTCGGCCTTCAGGATGCGATGAACCTTGGGTGGAAGCTGGCGGCGGCGATCAAGGGCTCTGCGCCTTCATGGCTTTTGGACAGCTATCATGACGAGCGGCACCCGGCAGCTGAAGGGCTTTTGAGGAACACGGAGGCACAGACAAGGCTGATCGATTTTACTCAAGCAGGCCTCCATTTGCGGGGGATGATGTCGGAGCTGCTGGCCTTCCCTGATGTGAATCGATATGTAGCGGGGCAAATTTCTGCGCTCGATGTCAGATATGAAGCTGATCTCATCATGCCGCCGCATCGTTTGAACGGGGCAAGGCTCCCTGATATGGAGCTGATTCTTTCCGACGCCAGTTCGGAATGGCTGTACAGCCTTCTCCGAAACGGGACATTCGTTTTGCTGTCGTTGATGCAGGAAGCTGATGATCATATCAAAGTGAAAGGCTTACGAACGGTAAACGCCTCGCTTGCAGAACCGAATGAAAAGTTGCGGGATGTGCATACCATATTGATTCGTCCTGATGGACATGTAGCCTGGGCGGTAGATGCATCAGCGCCCGATTGTGCCGAGGTGATTCAAAAAGGGATCAGCCGCTGGTTTTCCGTCACCAGCCGAGTATAATTCAATTCGATTGTTTCATCTGTAACAAAACGGTATGATAGAAGAAACAATCGAATGAAAAAGGATGGAAAACCCGATGAACACAGATCATACGAAACGCAATCTTTTTGAATTGTATGCGGAGCTCATTCATCAGCAGGAGAAATGGGAGGGGCTTATTAAAGCTTTTTTATCCGACGAATTGAGGAAGCTGGATGTAGAGCACGGGAGTAAATCTCAATTGACGATGACAGAAATTCATGTTCTGTCCTGTGTCGGGGACAATGAACCAATCAATGTCACGTCGATAGCAGAAAAAATGAATACCACAAAAGCGACTGTATCACGCATCAGCACAAAATTGCTCGGCGCAGGCTTCCTGCACAGAACACAGCTCAGCGATAATAAAAAGGAGGTCTACTTCCGATTGACGCCTGCTGGAAAAAAGCTGCACAATTTGCACAAATATTATCATCAGAAGGCTGAACAGCGTTTTCTGTCATTTTTTGACCGCTATACCGAGGAGGAAATTCTTTTTGCGGAACGGCTGTTTCGTGATCTTGTGACAAAATGGTATCCGACGTCAGAAGAAATTGAAGGAGGCCTTCCCGGCATTTTCAAATAAAAAACACGCACTGAGGTGCGTGTTTTTTACGTTTTTTCTTTCTTTTTCAGGATGATGAGGTAAATCAAATTTCCTCCGACTAAAATCGTAAGCGGCAGTCCGGGGGAGCCGGTTGCCACCAAATTATAAATCAGCCAGATTCCTAAGCATATGCCATAATATAAGTGCATTGCCTTCTCTGGATTGTCGCGCAGCAAAAGAGTCACTCCTTCCCCATCTGCTATAAGTGTATCATGGAAGGATTTTGTTTCCAATTATGCATTGCTGCTGATCGAGCTCTCTTTTCCTTTTTTTTCACCATGAAGATGGTGAAGCAGACGATAAAACGGCGGCAGCAGGGCAATGACAAGGATGACGCGGATGACCTGAACCGCAACGACAAAGGTGGAATCAGCATGTAATGTAACTGACGTCGTCGCCATCTCTGCAATCCCGCCGGGCGCAAATGCCAGAACAGAGGTGATGAGCGAGATTCCTGTCAGCTCGGAAACGATCACGGCGCTCAAAAACATAGCTGCGATTAAACCGACGGATGAGATAAACCCGACGATGATAATGCGGGTGACGCCGGCAAACATGCTTTTGTACATTTTAGAGCCGATCGTTGCCCCGAGAAATACTTGTGATACATGGTTCGCTTGTGACGGCCACCATGCCGTCATGTCGTGCCCTATCGCCGCAGCTCCGCCAACATGTACAATTGCTACACCAAGCATGCTGCCAAGCAGCCATGGAGCCGGAAACTTTAAACATTTCGCCGCTTTGCAGGCTCCCCAGGCAGCGAGAATCAGAATGACGGTCCACAAAACGGGAGCGAGCCTAAAATCTGTCGTTGCTGAAGAAAGCCCTGCCGCAGCACTTGTGGAACTGTCTTGTTTTGTATAGATCATGATAACCAAAAACGGAATGGAAAGGACCACGAGCAGCACCCGCATCATTTGCACGAGGCTGACAATGGCGGTGTTGGCTCCGACCTCCTGTGCGATGCTCGGCATGGCGGAAAGCCCGCCGGGAGCTGTGCCGACAAAGCTAGTCATCATATCCGTTTTGCTGAAACGCCAAAGCACATATCCTGACAGCATGGCCAGCAGGATAGACAATATCAGCATAACGCCGACTGAAAACCAATGGTCTTTGAGAACAGAGAGAACGGATAAATTCAGCTTTTGGCCCAATTCGATGCCGAGGATCATCTGCCCGAGGGCGAGCCATCGTCGGTTAATTCCTTTTTGGTCTGGTGCCATCATCAGCCATGCCGGCCGTATCATGGCGAGGCAGCAGGCGACAATCAGCGTTCCGATCATCCATCCAATTGATATTCCGGTTAATGAAAGAATAAACCCCCCGGCTGCACTGATTGCGATAAACCATAGATCTTTGAGGAGATTTTCGTCTTTCTTCAATGTAAACCCTTCTTCCTTTTCGCGTAACACTCCAATTGTTCACGTAGTGAATGTATTTATAACTATAGTATATTTTTGTTGATAAAGAAATTATGAATTATTTTCTATTAGTGATTCACTTTTCTTATGACTTTATGTTCGAGCTTCTCTATTGTGTAAGTCAGGCATAAACCCGCTGCCAGCAGACACACGGCAAGGGCGTAAAATATCACTTCTCCGCCAAACGATGTCAGGATCAGCCCGCCCGCGAGCGGTCCGATTGAGCGGGATATATCCCAATGCAGACCATAGACAGCATAGAACCGGCCAAGCAAATGAGGCGGTGCCAATTTTGAGATGAAGGTCTGGATGTGAGTTAATCCGATGCTTTCGCCAACCGTCATCACCGCTGCCGTCACTAAAAGCATTGTCGGGGATGTTGAGCATGCAAAGCCGGCAGCCGCAAGGGAGTAGCAGATATAAGTAATGAAAAGAATCGTTTTCATTGTAAGCTTTTCAGTCCCTTTGACAAGAGGAACCTGGAAAACAAAGCTGAATAAAGCCTTTGCTGCTGAGTAGATGGTCAGCATGGACAGATAATCAGAAAACATATTTTTGCTGTACAGTCGGTATGTTGTTTCTGTTTGCGCATATAACATGCTGATGGGGAGAGAAAGCAGCAAAAGAAGCAGGACGGGCCTGTATATCGTAAAGCTCGCAGACTTTTCCTGTGTCACAGCTGTGTTTTGCGGCTTTGTCTCAGGAAGTTTCCATGCAGCTGCCAGAAAGTAGATGAACAAGGCTGCGGCATCTAAAGCGAATATCCATTCAGGATTTTGTTTGTACAGGAGCATTCCGAGCAGCGGCCCTGCCGTCAGGCCGGCTGAATAGATCGCGTTGATGACCGCAAATACTTCCGAACGTCTGCTTTCTGGCGTGCTTTCAGCGATTTGGGCGCGGGAAGCGGGAATGTATAACGATCTTCCGATGCCATTCACGACATAAAGAATGGCGAAAACATACGCATGCTCAGCAAATACAAACCCTGTCATTGCAGATGATTGCAGAAGCAATGCGATCAAAATCGCTGTACGCCGACCAAGCTGGTCCGTCACCCGTCCGGCAGCGAGCGTCAGGAAAAGATCAGAAAATGGCTGAAGGCTGATGATCAGCATTGGCATCATGACATTGCCGTTTAATTGTTCATGCAGATACAGCACCATAAAAGGTCCCATCATTGCACCTGTCAGGCTTGTCAGCATTTCGCCGAAAAAGCGGAGCCAAACGGGAGCGGTATATCTTGATTTAATAGATTGAAAGCTGGTCAGCATGTGATCGCCGCCTTTCGGTGTTTGATATAGTAGTAGTGTATAGAAGGGGCGGCGACCCAAAAAGTGAAGAAAAGAAGAGATAAAAGTTCCCCTTTTGTCGGGAGGTGCGGGGATTGAAGCTAATTGAGCACTACGTGGCACTTGTAAAAACAGGACGGGCTGAGTATGGGCAAATGAACGAAATGACGCTCACTGAGATTGCAGACAGTTTATTTTGTACGGAAAGAAATGCAAAGCTCATTTTACATAAGATGGAGAACAACAATTGGATTACCCGGGAAAGCGGGGCGGGGCGCGGCCGTAAATCTAAAATCGCGTTTCTTCGGAGGCCTGAGGAACTGCTTCTTCAAACTGCCAAGGAATATACCATGGCTGGAAAGCTTAAAAAGGCAAAGGAGCTGCTTCAGCAGTATCAGTCCGCGTTTCCGGAGCTTCAAAATGAATATGGTATGTGGTTTTCTGAGGTATTTGGTTTTGTGACAGAGTCCGGCCGGGACGGGGTAAAGGATGTTCTCCGGCTGTTCATCTCCCCTGAATCTGTCAGCAGTTTTGATCCATGCCAAATATTTTTGCGGTCTGAGGGCCATTTCGTCAAACAGATATTTGATACGCTTCTCACGTTTGATCCGGATATGCAGGAGCCGAAGCCTCATTTGGTTCATGGATGGGAAGAGGACGGAAAAAAACGGTGGAGATTTTTTCTTCGAAAAGGTGTGTCGTTTCATAATGGGCAGCTGCTGACATCGAGGGACGTTGCGTTTACGTTTCAGCGCTTTTTGGAACTGGCTGACAACCCGTATAAATGGCTGCTGCACGGAGTGAAACAAGTCTTAGAAAAGGGCCCTTATTGTGTGGAGATCATACTTGATAAGCCGAATGAGTTTTTGCCGTATGCTCTTTGTGACGAACGGCTGTCCATATTGTCGGCCGAACAGGGCGGCGGGATCAATGGAACAGGGCCTTTTCGGGTGAATCAGCATCACGTCTGGATGCTTGTGCTTGAAGCCTATGAGCGCTACTTTAAGGGGCGCCCCTATTTGGATCGCGTGGAGTTTGTGTTTTCTGAACAAGCCGGTGAGATGAACGGATTTACCATTCAAGAAAAACAAACATGTCCTCAGCAGCAAACTGTTTTTGATGAGCGGCATGTCCAGTATTTGTCGCTCAATCTGAAAAAGAAGGGGCCTCTTCAGCACCGAAGCTTTAGAAAAGCGCTCCGGCTGTTGATTTCCTCTGAACGGCTCGTTCGTGAAGCGGGAGGGCACCGGAGAATCCCGGTTACGTCGTTTTGGCATCCGAGTTCTTTTGAGTTAGAGGGCGTTACGCCATCTGAATTGTTGAAGAAAAGCGGATACGAGGGCGAAACAATGGTGCTGTATACCTTTTCGGAAACGGATCATCGTGAGGACGCCGAATGGATTCAAAATATGTGCGCCCAACACGGGATCAAGCTTACACTTCGATTCTGTGATGCTGATGATCTGCGACGGCCGGAAGTCGTGCAGATGGCGGATATCATTCATGACAGTGCGACGTTTTATCAAGATACCGAGTTTGGTTTTCTGCATTTGCTGCTGTCGGAGAACAGTTTCTTGTGCCAGCATCTATCTGAAAAGCTGACACAATTCTGCTCGGGAATGATAGAGCGGATGTTTTCCATGCCTGACCGCTGTTCGAGAATGAATATCCTGCGTGACATTGACCGTCAGCTTACACAGGAGCTGAATGCAATTCCGCTGTATCAAAATGTGCTACAGGTGACATCAAGTAACAATGTAAAAGGCCTGGTGCTTGATGAAGAGGGATGGATTGATTTGTACTCCGTGTGGCTGTCCAAATAAAAAAGAGGGTTCAATCATTGAACCCTCTCCGTCTTTTAAGACGCCGCCATGCTGCGGCATTGTTCAGCGCAGGCGAAGCAGGCTTTCGCACATGCTTGGCAATGATCGTGATCATGCTTTTCGCATTCAGTGCCGCACGCTTCACAAATATCGGCGCAAAGTGCACAAATTTCTTTCAAAAACGGGCTGTCCGTTTGCATGGCTTTGATTGCCAGGGCGCAAATATCCGCGCATTCCCTGTCAAGCCGGATGCAGCCGCTGAGATCGTGGTGCGCGCTTTCTTCCAAACATTTTGTAAAACAATGATTGCAAGCCTCCATACAATCAATGCAAGCCTCAATACAAGCTTCAGAATATTGCTCCATGGTTGATTCCCCCTGTATGGCAATGTATGGTTTTATGTTTCCCGGCTGCATTTGAAAAAAACGGAGGAATGTGTTTTTAGCTGAGGAGATATGTACATATACCCTAAAACGGGTATATCTAACGTTTGGCCAGATAGTATAGGAACCAGACAGCGTGATTTTGCTCATCACGTGCGGCGCGCGTGAAGATGCCTTTCGCTTTTAAGTTTGACGTTTCCTCGGCTGCACGCAAGTAAAAGTCGACGGTTTCTTGTTCATCTTTAAAAGCGGCGTCCAGTCCTCTCGTGAAATGGTCCGGGCACTCTTCCGTTTGTTTCGGCATGATGTGCTTGCCGGTAATCGATCCGTACAGTGTGGAAAATTCACGAAGATGGCGGATTTCGTCACGTCTGATTTCTTCAATCTGTTTTCTGACTTCATCGCGGTCGGCTAGTTCGGCAAGCCTGCGGTAGCATTGAATTGCACTGAATTCTCCGTTGATGGCCTTCTGCAAATTCCGAATCAAAACAGGATCTTCCCGGTACGGCAACGGATAGGAATAGTAACTGTAATGCAAGAGGATTCAACTCCATTCCTAGGAATTGGGCTTCTGTAAAAGTATATGTTGGGCAAGGAGAGATGTGCGGGGATAATCAGCTTTTTATATGTGAAAAGGCCGTTTTTACCAATAGATCAGATTGGTCATTTTCGTCAACATTCGATAAAATATATAAAGATAAAAAGAGAGGGGTCTTCTAATTTGGGAGCAGAGTTTTTAGTAGGCAGGTCCGGGAGTGGAAAAACGAAGCTGATCATCAACAGCATTCAGGATGAATTACGCCGGGCTCCATTCGGGAAGCCGATCATTTTTCTAGTCCCGGATCAAATGACGTTTTTAATGGAATATGAGCTTGCTAAAACGCCAGATATGGGCGGGATGATACGCGCTCAAGTGTTCAGCTTTTCACGATTGGCCTGGCGCGTCCTTCAGCATACAGGAGGAATGAGCAGGCCGTTTCTGACGAGCACCGGCGTACAAATGCTCCTGCGGAAGCTCATTGAGGAGCATAAACAGGAGTTCAAAGTCTATCAAAAAGCGAGTGACAAAAACGGGTTTACCGCACAGGTTGAGCGGATGCTGACAGAGTTTAAGCGGTATTGTCTGGAACCGGAGGATATCCGCCGGATGGCGGAAAGCGGAACGGCTTCCGAATATCGCGGAGAACGTGTGTTATCTGAAAAGCTCCATGACTTATCGATTCTGTATCAGCAAATGGAAAAAAGCCTCGCAGATCAATATCTTCACTCTGAGGATTATTTGACATTGCTGGCAGAGCATATCCCGCTTGCGGAAGATGTAAAAGGCGCGCATATCTATGTGGATGGCTTTTATCAGTTTACACCGCAGGAATTCAGGGTGCTGGAGCAGCTTATGGTTCATGCAGAGCATATCACGTTTTCGCTCACAGCGGACAAGCCGTCATATGAGCGGGAGCCGCATGAACTGGAATTGTTCAGAATGACGGGGAAAACCTATTACCGCCTGCATCAGAAGGCGAAGGAACTGAATTTAGACATTACGTATAAAGAGCTGAGCGGGACTGAGCGGCATACACAGACACCTGAATTGGCCCATCTAGAGGCGCAGTATGAAGCGCGTCCTGCCGTTCCTTACGCAGAAAAACAAGAAGCACTGACTGTAATGCAGGCCGCGAACAGACGAGCTGAGCTGGAAGGTATTGCCCGGGAAATTCACGCCCTCGTCAGAGAGAAAGGATATCGATATAAGGATGTAGCAATTCTTGCGCGCCAGCCGGAAGACTACAAGGATATGGTGAAGGAAGTTTTCGCAGATTACGAGATTCCTTATTTCATTGACGGAAAAGCATCTATGCTGAACCATCCGTTAATCGAATTTATCCGGTCAAGCCTTGATGTTCTGAAAGGGAATTGGCGTTATGAAGCGGTGTTTCGCTGTGTGAAAACCGAACTGCTATTCCCGCTCAGTGAACCGAAGGCCAAAGTGAGAGAACAGGTCGATCAGCTCGAAAATTACTGTATCGCTTATGGGATCAAAGGCGACCGCTGGACAAAGGGCGACCGTTTCCAATATAGGCGCTTTGTGTCGCTGGATGATGATTTTGCGCAGACCGATCAGGAAATCGAAATGGAAAACATGTTGAATGACACCCGCGATTGGATTGTTCCGCCGCTTTTTCAGCTTCAAAAACGAATGAAAAAAGCAAAGACGGTACAGGAGAAGGCAGAGGCGCTCTATCGCTATTTAGAAGAGACGGAGGTGCCGCTGAAGCTGGATCAGGAAAGGCAGCGTGCTGAGGAAGACGGCAGAATCATTGAAGCGCAGCAGCATCAGCAGGCGTGGGACGCAGTCATTCAGCTGCTTGAGGAGTTTGTTGAAATGATGGGAGATGATGAGATTTCTCTTGATTTGTTTCAGCAAATGATAGAAGCCGGCGCGGAGTCGCTTACATTTTCGCTTATTCCGCCTGCGCTTGACCAGGTATTTGTCGGCAATATGGATTTGTCCAGAATGTATGGCACATCCTGTACCTTTGTGCTCGGGGCAAACGACGGCGTTCTGCCGGCACGCCCTGATGAAAACGGGGTTCTGTCGGATGATGACCGGGAATGGCTGAAAACGATCGGGGTTGAGCTTTCCTCAGGCGGACGGGAGCGTTTGCTTGATGAGCATTTCCTCATCTACATGGCATTTTCAAGTCCGTCTGACCGGCTTTATGTATCGTATCCGATTGCAGATGCGGAAGGAAAAACGCTTTTGCCGTCGATTGTCGTTAAACGGCTGGAAGAACTGTTTCCGCATCATAAGGAGCGCCTGTTGACAAATGAACCTGAGCAGGTCAGCGATGAGGAACAGCTGAAGTATGTTGTCAATCAAAGCGTGGCACAGTCCTTTACTGCGAGTCAGCTCAGATTATGGACCCGGGAATATGACATCAGCGACGTCTGGTGGAGCACGTACAATGTGCTGATGAGTGAGCCGGACAGGCTGCAATCGAAAAAGCTGTTCTCAAGCCTGTTTTTCCGGAATGAAGTAAAGCAGCTTGAACGCAGTGTGTCAAGACAGCTCTATGGTGAACGCATTCAGGGCAGCGTATCGAGAATGGAAACCTTTAACGCATGTCCGTTTTCCCATTTTGCGTCACACGGGCTGCATCTGAAGGAACGGCAATTTTTCAAGCTTGAAGCGCCGGATATCGGCCAGCTGTTTCATTCCAGCTTAAAGCTGATTTCAGACAGGCTGCGTGAGCAAAAGCTGGATTGGCGAGATTTAACGAAAGAGCAGTGCGAGCTGTTTTCTTATGATGCGGTAGAGCGGCTGGCACCGAAACTGCAAAAGGAAATTTTGCTCAGCTCAAACCGGCATTATTATGTAAAGGAAAAACTGCAAAAAATTGTGACGCGTGTGTCCGGTATTTTAAGCGAGCATGCGAAAGCGAGCGGATTCGTACCGATCGGGCTTGAACTGGGCTTCGGAGGAAAAGGGCCGCTTCCGCCGCTGACCTTTCAACTGAAAAACGGCTGTACGATGGAGCTCGTCGGGCGTATTGACCGTGTGGATAAAGCTGAAAGCTCAAAAGGCCTGCTCCTCAGAATTGTCGATTATAAATCAAGCGATAAAGGGCTTGACTTAGCGGAAGTATATTACGGATTGGCGCTGCAAATGCTGACGTACCTTGATTTATCGATTACACATTCAGCCGACTGGCTCGGAATGAGGGCAACGCCTGCAGGAGTGCTGTATTTCCATATTCATGATCCGATGATTCAATCTAATCTCCCGCTCGGGCTTGACGAGATTGAACAGGAGATTTTTAAGAAATTTAAAATGAAGGGCCTGCTCCTCGGCGATCAGGAAGTGGTTCGCCTTATGGATACAACCCTTCAAGAGGGACGGTCAAATATCATCAACGCCGGTCTGAAAAAAGACGGCTCTCTCAGATCAGACTCGGCAGCAGTCGGTGAAAAGGAATTTGATCTTTTGACAAAGCATGTGCGCCGTACCTTCCAAGAAGCAGGCGAACAAATTACCGACGGCCGCGTATCCATTGAGCCGTACAAAATGAAGAACAAGACGCCGTGCACATACTGTGCGTTCAAATCAGTGTGCCAATTTGATGAATCACTAGAGGAAAACGAGTATCGCACATTAAAAGCTGAAAAAGACAAGACGATACTTGAGTGGATAAAAAAGGAGGCGGATGGCAATGAACATTCCTAAACCGGCAGACAGCACATGGACAGATGACCAATGGAATGCCATTGTTTCAACCGGCCAGGATATTCTCGTGGCAGCGGCTGCGGGCTCTGGTAAAACCGCTGTGCTTGTTGAACGAATGATTCGGAAAATCACCGCAGAGGAAAACCCAATTGATGTAGACCGCCTTCTCGTTGTGACATTTACAAACGCCTCAGCGGCAGAGATGAAACACCGAATTGCGGATGCCTTGGAAAAAGAGCTTGTACAACGCCCCGGCTCGCTGCATATCAGACGGCAGCTTTCTCTTTTGAACCGGGCCAGCATTTCGACGCTTCATTCCTTTTGCCTGCAAGTGCTGAAGAAATATTACTACTTGATCGATCTTGATCCGGGCTTTCGGATAGCTGATCAGACGGAAGGCGAGCTGCTTGGGGATGAAGTGCTTGACGAGCTGTTTGAAGACGAATACGCAAAGGGCGAAAAGGCATTTTTTGAGCTTGTTGACCGCTACACGACAGACCGGCACGATCTGGATCTGCAATTTCTCGTTAAACAAGTGTACGAGTATTCCCGATCCCATCCCAACCCGGAGGCGTGGCTGGAAAGCTTTGTTCATTTGTATGATGTATCAGAAAAGAGCGCCATCGAGGACCTGCCGTTTTATCAATATGTCAAAGAGGATATTGCAATGGTGCTTAACGGGGCGAAGGAAAAGCTCTTGCGCGCGCTTGAGCTGACGAAAGCGCCGGGCGGCCCGGCGCCGCGTGCTGACAATTTTCTTGATGATCTAGCGCAGATTGATGAACTGATTCAGCACCAGGACGATTTTAGTGAACTATATCGTCGTGTGCCAGCCGTCGCTTTTAAGCGTGCCAAAGCAGTAAAAGGGGATGAGTTCGATCCGGCGCTCCTTGATGAGGCGACAGATTTGAGAAACGGCGCAAAAAAACTGCTCGAAAAGCTCAAAACCGACTACTTTACGAGAAGTCCTGAACAGCACTTGAAAAGCCTAACCGAGATGAAGCCTGTCATTGAAACGCTCGTACAGATTGTTATCAGCTATGGAAAACGGTTCGAAGCCGCGAAGCAGGAAAAATCAATCATCGATTTTTCTGATTTGGAGCATTACTGTTTAGCGATTTTGACAGCTCAGAATGACAAAGGTGAATATGAGCCGAGCGAGGCTGCAAGGTTTTATCAGGAACAGTTTTATGAGGTGCTCGTTGACGAATATCAGGATACCAACCTCGTACAGGAATCGATTCTGCAGCTCGTCACAAGCGGGCCGGAGGAGACTGGCAACCTGTTTATGGTAGGCGATGTCAAACAGTCAATTTATCGATTCAGGCTTGCGGAGCCGCTTCTTTTCCTCTCTAAATACAAACGGTTTACAGAGAGCGGGAAAGGCACGGGGCGGAAAATCGACTTGAATAAAAATTTCCGAAGCCGTTCAGATATATTAGACAGCACAAACTTTTTATTTAAACAGCTGATGGGCGGCAAAATCGGTGAGGTCGATTATGACGAGCAGGCTGAGCTGAAGCTTGGTGCGGCGTATCCGGACAATGACGAGACGGATACGGAGCTGCTGCTGATCGACAACGCAGAAGATACGGATGCAAGCGAGGAAGCAGAAGAGCTTGAAACCGTGCAGTTTGAGGCCAAAGCCATCGCTAAGGAAATTCGCAAGCTGATTTCATCGCCATTTAAGGTGTATGACGGAAAAACGAAAACACATCGCAATATTCAATACCGAGATATTGTGATTTTGCTCCGCTCCATGCCGTGGGCTCCGCAAATCATGGAGGAGCTGAGAGCACAGGGCATACCGGTTTACGCCAATTTAACGTCAGGTTATTTCGAAGCGGTCGAAGTCGCCGTCGCGCTTTCAGTGCTGAAGGTGATCGATAACCCGTATCAGGATATACCGCTTGCCTCTGTTCTGCGCTCACCGATTGTCGGAGCAGATGAAAACGAGCTGTCTTTGATCCGGCTTGAAAATACAAAAGCGCCTTACTATGAAGCGATGAAAGACTACTTGGCTGCTGGTGACCGGAACGACGAGCTTTATCAAAAGCTGCAAACGTTCTACGGACATCTGCAAAAATGGCGCGTCTTTTCGAAAAACCACTCAGTATCTGAGCTGATTTGGGAAGTGTACCGCGACACGAAATACATGGACTATGTCGGCGGGATGCCGGGCGGAAAACAGCGCCAGGCCAATTTGCGTGTTCTTTATGACAGGGCGCGCCAATATGAATCAACGGCATTTCGCGGCTTGTTTCGTTTCCTGCGGTTTATCGAACGCATGCAAGAGCGGGGCGATGATCTTGGTACGGCGAGAGCGCTCAGCGAGCAGGAGGATGTTGTCCGCTTAATGACGATCCACAGCAGCAAAGGGCTCGAATTTCCAGTCGTGTTTGCAGCGGGTCTCGGCCGGAATTTTAACATGATGGATTTAAATAAATCGTACCTGCTGGACAAGGAGCTCGGATTCGGCACGAAGTATATTCATCCGCAATTGCGCATCAGCTACCCGACGCTGCCTCTCATTGCGATGAAGAAAAAAATGCGCAGGGAGCTGCTGTCAGAGGAATTGCGTGTTCTCTATGTTGCATTAACGAGAGCGAAGGAAAAGCTGTTTCTGATTGGCTCGTGCAAGAATCATCAGAAACAGCTCGCAAAATGGCAGGCATCCGCGTCCCAAACTGATTGGCTCCTTCCGGAATTTGACCGCTATCAGGCGAAAACATATTTAGATTTCATCGGATCGGCTCTTGCCAGACATAGAGACTTGGAGGCTTTGGCTGGAAACGGTACACCAGTACACGCTGATATCTCAGGCCATCCAGCTCGTTTTGCCGTTCAAATGATTCATTCCTATGATTTGCTTGATGATGATGTGGAAGAAAGAATGGAAGAAAAAAGTGAACGTCTGGAAGCGATCCGCCGAGGGGAACCAGTTCCCGGCTCGTTTGCATTTGATGAAAAAGCCCGCGAGCAGCTGAACTGGACCTACCCGCATCAAGAGGTGACACAAATTCGGACAAAGCAGTCGGTTTCTGAGATCAAGAGAAAAAGAGAGTACGAGGATGAATACAGCGGCAGGGCCCTTGTAAAACCGGCTGACGGAAGCATTCTGTACAGACGTCCCGCTTTTATGATGAAAAAAGGCCTGACAGCGGCAGAGAAAGGTACTGCCATGCATACGGTGATGCAGCATATCCCGTTGTCACATGTGCCGTCGATAGAAGAAGCTGAGCAGACGGTTCAAAGGCTTTATGAAAAAGAGCTGCTTACTGAAGAACAAAAAGACGCTATTGATATAGAAGAAATCGTGCAATTTTTCCATACAGAGATCGGGGGACAGCTGATCGGTGCGAAATGGAAGGACCGGGAAATACCTTTCAGCTTGGCGCTTCCGGCTAAGGAGATCTATCCTGATGCACACGAGGCGGATGAGCCGCTTTTAGTGCAGGGGATCATTGACTGTCTCTATGAAACTGAGGACGGATTATATTTATTGGATTATAAGTCGGACCGGATTGAGGGCAAATTCCAACATGGATTTGAAGGAGCGGCCCCGATCTTGAAGAAACGATATGATACCCAAATTCAGCTGTACACGAAGGCAGTTGAGCAAATTGCAAAAACAAAGGTAAAGGGATGTGCGCTTTATTTCTTTGACGGAGGGCACATTCTCACATTATAGCGAGATCCGTAAGCTCCGGGATTTCAGGCGGAGCGGGTCTCGTTTTCTATATAAAAGAGAGGTGAAAGCATTTGCGGATTTTACATACAGCTGATTGGCATCTTGGAAAAACGCTTGAAGGAAGAAGCAGGCTGAGTGAGCAGGCCGATGTGCTGGATGAACTGAATACGATTGTAAAGGATGAGCAAATTGATGCCATTGTAATGGCGGGAGATGCGTTTGACACCGTGAACCCGCCGGCTTTAGCTGAGCAGTTGTTTTATGAAAGCCTGTCTGCGCTCAGTGACAGAGGAAAGCGCCCGATCGTTGTCATTGCCGGAAACCATGATAATCCTGATCGTTTGTCCGCCGCTTCACCGCTGACACATGAAAACGGCATTTATTTAATCGGTTATCCGACAACAGAGCCGATTCATATTGAAGTGCCCTCAGCAGGGGAGCTTTTGGCGGTTGGAGCGCTGGCGTATCCATCAGAAGCGCGGTTGAATGAAGTGCTATCCGATACGTTTGATGAAAAGCTGCTCCGTGATCATTATGACGTGAAAATCAGGCAGGCGTTTGAACATATGACAAGCCGTTTCCGGAACGATGCAGTGAAGATTGCCGCCAGCCATATTTATGTCGCAGGCGGAAACCAAACCGATTCAGAGCGGCCGATTGAAGTCGGCGGTGCATACACGGTGGCTGCTGAAAGCCTGCCTGCGGATGCCGCTTACGTCGCGCTCGGCCATTTGCATCGCCCGCAAACGATCAAGCGGGCGCGGACGCTTGCGCGTTATTCAGGATCTCCGCTCGCCTACAGCTTTTCTGAAGCAGGCTACGCTAAATCAGTGACGATTGTGGACGCAAAGCCGGAGGAAGACGCCACTTGGCGTGAGGTATTATTATCAAGCGGCAAGCCCCTTGTGAAGTGGAAAGCGGCAAATGGATTAAGTGAGGTGTACAGCTGGCTGGATGAAGGCAGGGATCAGAATGCTTGGATTGACCTGGAAATCCGTGTCACGGACCAGCTGTCACTTGAAGAGATTCACAGGCTGCGGAAGGCGCACCCGGGTTTTATCCATATCAGGCCGGTTTTTGAAGAACAGAATAAAGACCGGGAACGGATCGAGGTTAAACATGTCTCAATCGAGGACCGCTTTAAGAAATTTTATGAAAAACAAACTGGCGGCGCGGTGCCGGATGAAGAAATGGTGAAGCTGTTTTTAGAGCTTGCATCAGGCGTTGAAGAGGAGGATGCGAAATGAAGCCAATCGCCTTAAGCATTAAGGGGCTCCACAGCTTTAGAGAGGAGCAGACGATAGATTTTGAAGGCCTTTCCGGTGCTGGTGTTTTCGGCATTTTCGGCCCGACAGGAAGCGGTAAATCCTCTATTCTCGACGCAATGACGCTTGCTTTATACGGAAAGGTGGAACGGGCGGCAAATAATACGCACGGAATCTTAAATCACGCCGAAGATACGCTGTCTGTTTCCTTTACCTTTGCGCTTCAGTCGAATCATCAAATCTCATACAAAGTTGAGCGTGTGTTTAAGAGAACGGATGAAATGAAGGTGAAAACGGCACTTTGCCGCTTCATCGAAATCAAGGATGAGCATACGGTGCTGGCTGATAAAGCCAGCGAAGTGAATAAAAGAGTGGAGGAGCTCTTGGGGCTGACGATCGACGATTTTACGAGAGCGGTGGTGCTGCCGCAAGGGAAATTTGCTGAGTTTCTGTCTTTAAAAGGGGCAGAGCGCAGGCATATGCTTCAGCGTTTATTTCATTTGGAGCAATACGGAGACAGGCTTGTGAAAAAACTGAGGCGGCAGGCACAGGAGGCCAACGCGAGAAAAAATGAAATGCTCGCTGAGCAGTCTGGTCTCGGTGAGGCGAGTTCAGAGGCAGTTGAGCAAGCGGAAAAGGCTCTCGAACAAGCCGAAACCAGGCTGGAAGCGATGAGGAAGAGCCGTGATCAGGCGAAAGAGCGATTTACGGAGCATCAGGAGATTTGGAATGTCCAAAAGGAACAATCCGCTTATGAAGAAGAGAAAAAACGTCTCGCGGAAGAACAGCCGCATGTAGACATTATGCAAAAACGCCTGCTGGAAGCAGAAACAGCCGCCGCTCTTAAGCCCTATGCGGACCGATACGCAGAAGCGATCCAGCATGAAGCGAAAGCTGAAAAGGAACAAACGCTAGCCCGCAAGGATTTAGAAGGCCGGAATGCTTTCTTTCAGCAAAAACATGAAGAGTATGAAGCGTGGCGCCAGCATAAAAGCGAGAAAGAGCCTGAGCTTTTAACTAAGCAGGAACAGCTTTCCCGTTTGCAGGAAATCGAAATGAAACTGAGTGAGGCCAAGCAAGAGGAAGAGCGCAAAAAGGCTGAACTCCGGCAGAAAGAAGAGGCTCTTCAATCTGTCATGAGTGAATTGGAGACGGTAACAGACCGCCTGACACGAGGGCAAAACAGACAGACGGAATTGAAGCAGCAGCTCAAATCCCTGCAGGTGACATCCGATGAGCGAAGAAGCTGCCAGCAGGCCGCAGAAATGGCATTGCACATCAGGCAAACTGAAGAGCAAATCAAAAAAGAGAAAAATCGAAGTGACGAATTGAGCCTCGTGCTGCAGAAGATGAATGAAGAGAAGAATACACTTGTTCAAAGGACGGAAGCGGAAGAAAACAACATCATTCAGGCATATGAGGCTGTGCAAACCGTGTACCATTTGGTGTGCGAGGCGGAACACTCATTAACACGTATGACTGAAGAGGCTAGAAAGAATCAACATACGCTTCACCTACAGCGTGAAAAAGCAAGGATGGCACTCCTGACAAAAGAGTTAGCGCAAAAACTGACCGCCGGCAAGCCTTGCCCGGTCTGCGGTTCAACCGATCACGATCCATCCGCGTCAGTACATGAAACATATGAAGCCGACAGGCATCTTGAAGAGGACATCAAACGGACAGATGTGTTATTGACGGAAGCAGCAGCTCTCAGCCAGGAGATTCTTTCAGCCAAAATTACGCTTGAAGAACAGTCCGCGCGCTTTATGGAACAGTGTCCGTTTTTGCAGACCAGTCAAGCGCAGAACCTTGAAGCGGCGGCTTCCTTCGAGAATCAGCCGGTGTATGAAGCATTTGAAACTGCCAAATTTGAATGGAAACGAATCAAGCAGGACATTCTTTCTGTTAAAACACGGATGGCACAAATGATCGGCGCCTATCAGGAGTCTTTAAAAAAGGCCGAGCAGGTTAATGAAAAAATCGGTTTTGAAAAAAGAGAGGCTGACCGTATTGAAAGCATCATCACCGAGCTTCAAACCTCATTGGACAGCCGTCTGAACATGTTCAAAGAAGCATTTCAGGATCAATCTGTGGACGAAGCAGAAAAATGGCAGCAAGCCATTGAAGAAAAGGACCGGGCTGCAGAAGAATGTGAAAAACGAATTGAGAAGAGTATCGCGTTTCTTGCTGAGCATGAAGCACAAAAGGAAAAACTGCGGGAATCGGGGCATCGGCTTGAACGGGAAAAACTGGAGCTTCATTATGCCGCTGAACGCATCAAGAGCGTGATAGCTGATTATGAGAACGAACTTGGAGATTATGCAAAAGGAGATTCTATTCAAGTCAAACTCCGCTCTGTCCAGCAGGATCTAAAGCTGTTAAAGGAAAAAGAACAATCTTTATATGAAGAACTGCAGAGCGCCCAAATGAACCTCAATCAGGCGAAAAGCCGCGCTTCGGCAAGCGAGCTCACTCTTCAAGAGGCGAAGGGGAGATTGGAAAAAGCAAAAGCTGCTTGGCTTGAGCATGCCAAAAACACCTGCTTTACCCGGACTGAGGAGGTTGAACAAAGTCTCATCCCAGCCGATGAACTTGAAAAGATGAAAACCGGCATAGACCAGTTTATGGATAAACTGAAGCAAAATGCTGCAAACTTAAAACGAGTAGCAGAGATACTTGACGGCAGAGCGATATCAGAGAGCGAATGGAGCGAAACCGTTGCAGCATTACAAAAAGCTGAGGACGCATTTAGCGCTGCTATAGAGGAAAAAGGCGCGGCTGCGAAAGCACTGGCCGTCATTCGCGACCATCATAAACGATTTAAAGAAATTGAAGCGGAACTGAAAAAGTGGCAGACGCATATCGACAGGCTGGACAAGCTGCAAGCTGTGTTTAAAGGCAATACCTTCGTCGAATTTTTAGCTGAGGAGCAGCTTGAAAGCGTTGCGAGGGACGCCTCAGCAAGACTCGGTATGCTGACGAGACAGCGCTATGCCATCGAAGTAGATTCTGAGGGCGGCTTTGTGATGCGGGATAATGCGAACGGAGGCGTAAGACGCCCGGTATCCAGTTTGTCTGGGGGAGAAACCTTCCTCACTTCGCTATCACTCGCTCTTGCGCTGTCTGCCCAGATCCAGCTTCGCGGAGAATACCCGCTCCAGTTCTTTTTCTTAGATGAAGGATTCGGCACACTGGATCAAGATCTGCTTGATACGGTTGTAACGGCCTTGGAAAAACTTCAGTCAGACAATCTGGCTGTCGGTGTCATCAGCCATGTGCAGGAACTGCGTGCACGGCTTCCGAAAAAACTGATCGTCCATCCGGCTGAACCGAGCGGCCGCGGTACACGGGTATCACTTGAGTTGATGTAAAGGGGGAGCTGATATGGCAAAGCAGACTGCCGGAATATGTGAGCTGTGCGGCCGGAGCGATGTCCAGCTGACAGAGCACCATCTCACACCGAAAGAAGAAGGCGGAACGTTTTTGCCGACAGCGATGCTCTGTATTCCTTGCCATAAACAAATTCATGCCTTATATACCAATCAAGAGATCGCTGTACGCTTAAACGGAATAGAAAAGCTCAGAAGCGATCCAGAGCTTGCCCGGTTTGTCAAATGGATCAGAAAACAGCCGCCTGAAAAACTGATCAAAACCAAGAAATCAAATGAGCGAAAAAAGAAAAAATGACTAAAAAGCAGCCCTCTCTTTGCAGAGCGGCTGCTTTTATCCGTTTCCAACCATATCCTGATCGTTGACATCGGGGTCTATATAATTTGTCGCGTTGACTGCGTTATTTAATAGAAGGAAATCTCCCGTGTTTCCTGCTCCCGAACCGAGCGCAGATTTTGAAGAGCTTTTCGGAGAAAGGTAAAAGGAATCACCAAAGTTTACGACTCCGCCCGATATGGAATTGATAGCTATAGGCCCGACAATTGCTGGCATAAACGACACCCTTTATCGAAGTCTCTGTTTATTATATGTTCTTGGCGGGCGATTGTGAGCGCGGAGACTGAATCTGTCTGATATGTTTGAGTCTCGCATCACCGCGAATATGCGAAGCTGATCCGGCATGTAAAACAGAAGAGGCTGAGACCCCTTGAATTTTGATGCTGCGAACATAAATAGCCGGCACCTCGTGGCAAAACGCGCTTTGTACACCTGTTTCAGGGAGCGGCTTCACGGCCTGCTGCTGAAAGATCTGATACTCCTTTTTGTTAAATGAGCCTTCATTATGGTAAAACGTGGACAGAGAACGCTGCACAGCAAATACTTTTACACTCATATCGATTTCATTTGTGTCGCCAACTTGAAACACACTTGCGATCCCGAGAGAATTAAACTTAACTAGCCTGATGCGCGATATGCGTTTAAGCATTATTCTGGCGCAAGCGGAGCAAACGGCCCGATAATAAGAGATTCAGGCGGTGTATCAAAAATAGAAGACAGGTAGATGGATTCAGTGTCTCCGATGTGGAAAACGGAGGAACTGGACACACCGTTCATCCGGATGTCCCCGACTTCCAAGCTGCGGTTGATGACTGTAAAGATCATGCTTGCTCATCTCCTTTCATTTCGGATGGAATATGCTCCAGAAAGTGTTCTACAGCGCGGATTACATCACGCTTCACATGCTCAGCGATATGTTCTGCATATTGTGCAGGCGGTATATGCTCTTCTTTTTTGATATGGGACATATAATAATGGATTCGGCTGTCCATTTGTTTTCTGATGTCTTCAATGATATGGTGTCTGTTTGTATCGTCAAGTCTGCTGTCATATTGGTTTTCAAGCTGCTCCAAAACATCTGGGATTTCCTCGGTTAAGTACATGTCGACATTCTGGCGGATCTGCTGCATGAGCTGAGCGCTCTCTTCCTGCTGCATCATCCCGATTTGCGGTGTCGACTGGCTGACGTCAAAGTTTTGGACGCTGTTCGGATCAGTCGGATTTAAGCCGATATTCAAAGTCCCGTCGAGCCTTTCAATTTTCAGCTGATCAAACTTATATTCCACACGCTCAATGGTAGTGGCCGGCCGCTGTTTCATCGTATTCATTTCAGTTTGAATCTCCTTCAGCTGGCGTTCGAGCTGCTGAATGTGAATCGCCTGCTGCTGAACAAAGGAATTCAAGTTTTGCAAGTAAGAGGAAACAGATTGATCATACATGTTCTTCACCTCTTTCATATGATTAACGGCCAGGAGGCTGGAGCGGGACCAATGAACCTGTGTCGGGTTCCTGCAACTGGAGCGGTTGCCCTGTGCCTGAAACCGCTGGTGCCGGTTCTACATAGCTGCCCGTATTATACAAATTTGACAGAGACTTGATTGATCCGGCGCTCCCAATTTGCAGAATGGAGGAATTGCTGATTGATTCCAGCCGGAGATAGTTGATTTGAATGGTTTGATTAATATAGAAGTTCATGAGCCTCACTCCTTTTACGCATTGGCTACGATCGGCTGATCAACCGCATCATTGTCATACACATTCGTCGCGTTTTGATAATTCATCACCTTGAGGCTGTCGCCGGTATTAAAGCTGCCAGCGCCGGCAAATGTTCTGACCTGAGCCTGAGGAGAAATCGTAATGCAGTCCCCAATGTGAACGACTCCGCTCGTACCAATCGCATTAATTTTAAACGCTCCGACAATGGCTGGCATACGAGCACATCCTTTGTTGAAAAATTTTAAAAAAACAAGTAAAGTGAAAATACAATTCTGATTTCACTTGGGCTATTCACGATAGCTTATGACAAACGCACATATGTGTGAGAGAAATTTAAAGGGGACATATCGGCTCTTGATGAAAACGCTTTAATTTTTCGAGCCGTTATGTTTTGTGTATAAGTTGAGCGGACATGCGGCTAAGGATGCCGCGATCCGCCTATGATTATTTTGGTTTGTTTCTTTGGTGTTTTTGCGTGTAGAAATGCTTTTTGGAGTATGTCGTGCTGCGGTATACGATTGTTGGGCGGGCACATTCTCGCCCTGAGGTATATCCCAGAAGTGCTGAGCAAAAAGCGGAGTTGCATGTGGTGTATTCGAATCGTTATCGAAAATGGTTTACATACGGGAGTTTTCAAGATATCCCGAAAACATCATTTCTTCTTTTATCCGGGTATTCAGCAGGATATCCAGCTCTTGGCTGCATTGAATCGTTTCCTTTGAATTCATGCCGTATTTTTGTGCTGTTTCAATTAGTGTGATTCTCATTTCTTCAATTTTACAGTTCATTACGCTATCTCCAATTCTAGATTTTATTTTGATATAAATACAGGATATCGTTAGTATAACCTATTTTGGCTGAAAAGGTTGCCTTTCGTCAATTTGACTAAAAAAGCGACATTTTTTGCTGCGGCTTTTTTGAAGGAGAAAGGACTATAGTCTTGCTAAGTGTGCTTGTAAAAAGTCCTGCCGTTCCTCAATTTCTCTAAGTATGTTTGTCTGCTCCTTTTCGATTTGAAAGGGGATTTTTTTTAGAAAAGGATCATCATCAGCTCTTTGACAAATGTCAAGATGCCATTCGCTGATGAAAGGAGACAATCGTTCAATAGTAAACGACCGGTTCAGCACGTTTTTCATTAATGTGTGATATTGCGAGCGGAAGGCGGGAATGGAAAGAAGCCTTGACGAAAGCGTCTCTCCTTTTGCCAGAAGCGGGTCCTCATCATACCTTCCTTGAAAGGCAAGTGATCTAGTCTCTATTGGAGAAACGTAAATCCGGCTGGATTCATTTAAACAAAATGTGTAATAAAAGCCTTGATTGGTGCAGGCATTGCCGATCAGCCACAAAAAAAACAGCTTGACATCCAGATACAATTTAATGCGTTCGGCCAATTCGTCATCTCCAGCTGTGCGGATCAGTATGAAAAATTCATGCAAGAATGCGGAAGAATCATCGTTAAAAACGGACACTGGAATCCTTGGGTCGGCGGTCTTCACTTCGTAACTCGTTCTACCGGCTGGCTGATGGTTCTTGATGTTCAAATAAATGCCTTCAGGCTGGCCATTGATGGTCAGGAAGCTGTACGAGGCAGCGGGAGCAGGGACGCCAATCTGGTCAAAAAAACAATAGGCGAGTCTGCGCCGCATCAGGGACGGATCATCCTGTTCCGCATTCAAAAAAAGTGTCCTTTCACCAAGCAGAGACCTTTCCCAGCTGATTTCATAGGATGCCTTTTCCGCTCTGTCACGCTGTGTGAGAAGAATGGGAGAAACAGATCGGTCTGTTACGAAAAGCCCCTTGGCAGTACCTTTCCTTTTCAGCTGCTCCCGGTGAAAAAATAAATGCACGCTCTCCATATTCTTTCCTCCTTCTCAAAACGACATTTGTATGATATGAACAGCAAGCCCGTCCTGAAACGAAATGAAAACGAATATGAGAAAAAGGGATTTCAGCATTCGACAGAGAATACATGAAGGAGCATTCTGATTTAAAAGATGATGGAGGAATAACATGAAATTTGCGACAGGGGAACTTTACAACCGAATGTTTGTCGGCCTGATCATTGATGATGAGAAAATTATGGATTTGCAAAAGGCTGAAAAAAAACTGTTTGAACTTGAGACGATTCCGGGATCGCTGATTGAATGTATCGCAGAAGGGGATAAATTCGTTGCGCATGCAAGGCAGCTGGCCGAGTGGGCGAAGAAACCGAATGATGAGCTTGGATCATTTATGTATTCATTATCTGAGGTGAAGCTCCATGCACCCATTCCGAAGCCATCAAAAAATATCATCTGCATCGGCAAAAACTACCGGGATCACGCGATTGAAATGGGAAGTGAGGCTGATATTCCGGAGCATCCGATGGTATTTACTAAATCGCCGGTAACGGTTACGGGGCATGGAGATATCGTCAAGGGACATGAAGAGGTCACCTCTCAACTTGATTATGAAGGAGAACTTGCTGTCGTGATCGGAAAAAGCGGGACCCGCATTTCAAAAGAAGACGCATATGAGCATGTTTTCGGATATACGATTGTGAATGATATCACGGCGCGTGATCTGCAAAAAAGGCATAAGCAGTTTTTTATCGGAAAAAGCCTGGATACGACATGTCCTATGGGACCCGTGCTTGTACATAAATCATCGATTCAGGAGCCGGAGCGCCTCAAGCTTGAAACAAGAGTCAACGGTGAGCTGCGCCAATCCGGTTCGGCAAGCGATATGATCTTTTCCATTCCGGAATTAATTGAAACCCTCTCAAAGGGGATGACGCTTGAAGCGGGAGACATCATTGCCACCGGTACCCCGTCTGGTGTCGGCAAGGGGTTTACGCCCCCAAAATTTTTGCGGTCAGGTGACAAAATTGATATTACAATCGACCCGATCGGAACGCTGTCAAACCAAATCGGCTGAATAAAACTGGTGGGCGGACCTGAACCCGCCCATTTTTTCTGACAATCTTCTTTGTGGCAGAGGACATGTTCATGGTACTATAAGTGGGGTAATTTATCTGATAGGGGGAACATATATGACACACCTACATATTACAACATGGGTAGTGGCGCTGATTCTGCTTTTCGTCAGCTACTCGCTGTATTCTTCAGGAAGTGCGAAGGGCGCAAAAATCACTCATATGATTCTGCGGTTATTCTATATCCTTATTATTCTCACAGGAGCTGAGCTGTTTGTCCGCTTTGCCAACTGGAACGGGGAATATGCCGGCAAAATGATTCTGGGCATTATCACCATCGGACTGATGGAAATGCTCCTCATCCGCAAGAAAAAAGAAAAATCAACAGGAGGCCTGTGGATCGGCTTTGTCATTGTTCTTGTGCTGACAGTGCTGCTTGGTCTGCATTTGCCAATCGGTTTTCAATTATTTTAATCGAAAATCCCGTGAACCCAGCTCTTTGATAGAGTTGGGTTTTTTTATAATTATCCCCTTATATACCAAATCATTTAAAATAACCTTAAAATTCCCTGTAAGCGGTATCTCGTCCTATGAAATTATGATACCTTCAAGGAGATTCATTATTTTGCAGGAGGGATATCATGAAACGTAGAAAATTCAGCTCGTTTGTGGCGGCAGTGCTTATTTTTGCACTGATTTTCAGCCTGTTTTCTCCGGGAACCAAAGCCGCAGCGGTCGGAGCGATTGATCAGGCGGCTGCTCTGGAAAACGGCAAAGAGCAGACAGGCGCCATGAAGGAGCCGGAACAGGTGAAATGGTACAAAGTGACTCCGGGAAAGACGGATATTCAGAAAAACTCTCATATGGCACTGACCGTAAAGAGTGATTCAGTACTGAATGTATCTGTATATCCAAGTAAGGAAAAAGCGCTTAAAGATGAAACGTTTGAGATGTACCGGTCTTTCACAGCGGAGGATGGAAAAAGCGAAATCATTTTTCCGTACGCGTGGAGCGGCCCTTACTATGTAAAAGTTGAATACCTCGGAGAAGAAGAACCGGAGGACGGCGGAACAGCAAAAGCAGCTGCGGAAGCCAAGTATACGATTGGGTATAAAGGCACCAAAAAACAGCCATCAGATTTAGAAGAGGAAGAAGCTTGTCCGGTTGAAATGAGTGTCGATCAGAAGAAATCTGGAAAAGGCATTCTGGATAAGCTGAGAGCGATTCGGGATGAGCAGCTGAGCCAAACAGCAGAAGGCAAAGAACTGACAAGCCTTTATTACAAAGCAGCACCGTTTATCGTTGCAA
The DNA here is from genome assembly GCF_000259365.1 of Bacillus sp. JS. Lineage (NCBI taxonomy): Bacteria > Bacillati > Bacillota > Bacilli > Caryophanales > Bacillaceae > Bacillus > Bacillus sp. JS. The sequence goes on from NC_017743.1 coordinate 1,203,130, forward strand.
AGCTCGCACTCAATAAAACAGCAAGAAATGAAATCTATCAGGATCTTGTGACATTAAAGCCGTTATTTGACGATGTGTCAGAAAACGGAACGTCCTCTTCATATAAGGTCACTGAAAAGGATCAAAAAGCGATCAATCGGCTATATGACAAAGCTTTACAGTCGGTACCGTCTTTCCTTAAAGAGGAAATAAAGAAACAGGCGGATCGATTAAATATTAAGCAGCTGCAAGGCAAAACAGCAGGAACAATTTTAACTGAAAACAATATTGCAGCAAAAAGTGAAGTTCAGACAACAAAGGTTATTTTCAAGGTGAAGGATAATAAAAGCCTCTCATCCGTACATAACGAAATGAAGGGCTTTTCTGCAAGCGCGCAATCGAAAAAAGATATTTCTAATGTGAAAAAGGCAAAGAAACTGTTTGACAATCTATATTCATTTGAACTGCCAAAAGATGAGAAACAGAACGGCACATATACGGCAAGCGCCAAACGGGTCAAAAGCGCTGCCACGACATTATCCAAGATGTCTAACGTAGAATTTGCGGAGCCTGTTCAGGAATACAAGAGCCTGGCAAACGATATTCAATATCCTTACCAATGGCCGCTTAAAAACACTGGTGAAAACGGCGGTGTTAAAAACGCGGATGTAAAATACGAGCCTGCCAGCACATTGCTGTCCAAACGCAAGCTTAACGATACACTCATTGCAGTAGTAGACACAGGCGTTGACAGCACGCTTGCCGATTTAAAAGGAAAAGTAAGAACCGATCTCGGACGCAATTTTGTCGGACGGAATAACAATGCAATGGATGATCAGGGGCATGGAACGCATGTCGCCGGAATTATCGCCGCCCAAAGCGATAACGGCTACTCAATGACTGGATTGAACGCCAAAGCAAAAATTATCCCTGTCAAAGTGCTTGATTCCACGGGCTCCGGAGATACTGAACAAATCGCACTCGGCATCAAATATGCTGCTGATAAAGGAGCAAAGGTAATTAATTTAAGTTTAGGCGGAGGCTACAGCCGTGTGCTTGAATTTGCTTTGAAATACGCAGCTGACAAAAATGTCTTGATTGCCGCAGCCAGCGGGAATGACGGAGCCAATTCTTTATCTTATCCTGCATCTTCTAAATATGTGATGTCAGTCGGCGCCACAAACCGCATGGATATGACCGCGGATTTTTCTAACTATGGAAAAGGCCTGGACATCTCTGCTCCAGGGTCTGATATCCCGAGCTTAGTGCCGAACGGAAATGTCACATATATGAGCGGAACATCCATGGCGACGCCATATGCTGCCGCTGCTGCGGGACTGCTGTTTGCTCAAAATCCTAAGCTGAAAAGAACAGAAGTAGAGGATATGTTGAAAAAGACTGCAGATGATATTTCCTTTGAAAGTGTTGATGGCGAAGAAGAAGAGTTATATGACGATTATGGCGATCCGATTGAAATTCCTAAGACACCTGGAGTAGACTGGCACTCAGGCTACGGGCGCCTGAATGTCATGAAGGCTGTCAGCGCAGCTGATTTACAGCTCAAGGTCAACAAGCTGGAAAGCACTCAAACAGCTGTCAGAGGAAACGCAAAGGAAGGCACGCTGATCGAGGTGATGAACGGCAAAAAGAAACTCGGCAGCGCCAAAGCCGGAAAAGACAATGCGTTCAAGGTTAATATCGCGACTCAAAAACAGGATCAAGTACTGTATGTGAAAGCAACAAAAGGCGATGCGAAAACATCGTATAAAGTTGTTGTCGTCAAAGGAAAACCTTCCGGCACACCGAAAGTAAACGCGGTCAAATCGAAGGATACGGCAGTAAAAGGGAAGGCGAACAGCAAAGCGATGATCAGAGTGAAAAACAAATCAAAGAAAGTCATTGCTTCTGCCAAGGCTGACGCAAAAGGAGCGTTTTCGGTGAAAATAAAAAAACAAAAAGCCGGAACGGTGCTGTACGTCACGGCTGCGGATACAGATAAAAAAGAAAGCAAGGAAGCAAAAGTTGTCGTAGAAAAGTAACCAAAAGCGGTGCTCGATGCACCGCTTTTTTTATTTGCGCCCCCGTTGGACTGCTGAATACATGATGGATCGCTTTCCGTTTGAGGCCGTCCATTCAAACCGGTCTCCTGTCCCTTCGCTGCTGTAGTGATGCTGCATCGCGCATTGGGCGGTATCATTTGAAAAGTGATAAAAGGACACACCCTGCTCCTCCGAAGTATTTGAAAAGACTCCTTTATTATAAGAAAAGACGCAATCGAATACCGATAAGCCGAAGCTGTGCAAGTGCTGCAGAAATGCGAGAAAGGTTTCGTCGTCAAGCGAATCCAAAAGCGCCATAAGCGGCCGCTTGACTGATTTCTCATAGCGGATGCGTTCTCCACCGGCAAGGGAGATGTTTTCTTCACCGCATGCCAGAACCAATTGATCCTGAAAGCCGGCTTGCTCCCACTTTCCTTTATGGTGGACCCAGATTGGCCTGTGTTGGAGAGTGTCCGCCAAAAGTATATCACCTTCTCCATTTTCGATTAAACAGATGCCGTCTTCGATGAGGATGGTGCCGTATTCCCATTTTCGTTCTCCTGTATATATCAATTGTTTCCGTTTCATGCATGCTGTCTCCTTTTTCTTCATTCCTCTCTTTTCTTTCCAATTCAAGCCTGTCCCATACAACTCTTTTATGGACAAATCAACTATCTGCCTATAGATGCATAAACTTACTAAGGTGCTGAAAGAAACGAAATTGTTACGATAGAAACGGGATTGGAGCTGATATCACATGTGTGGAATTACGGGTTGGGTCGATTTTAAAAAGCAGCTCGTCCAGGAAAAACAAACGATGAACAGAATGACAGACACTCTTTCCAAACGAGGGCCTGATGATTCTAACGTTTGGGGAGAGCACCATGTTTTATTCGGACATAAAAGACTTGCTGTTGTTGATATTGAAGGCGGACGCCAGCCGATGGCGTGTACCTATAAAGGCGATACGTACACCATTATTTATAATGGCGAGCTGTATAACACGGAAGACTTGCGCAAAGAATTGCGGGCTCGGGGCCATCAATTCGAGCGCACATCAGATACCGAGGTGCTTCTTCACAGCTACATTGAATGGCAGGAAGACTGTGTCGACCATCTCAATGGCATATTCGCTTTTGCTGTGTGGGATGAAAAGCGCAATCTGCTGTTTGCCGCAAGAGACCGTCTCGGCGTAAAGCCGTTTTTTTACACGAAGGAAGGCTCTTCATTTCTCTTCGGGTCGGAAATCAAAGCGATCCTAGCACACCCTGATATAAAAGCGCGGGTGGACAGAACGGGACTTTCTGAAATTTTCGGGCTTGGACCGTCCAGAACCCCGGGCACTGGCGTATTTAAAGGCATAAAAGAAATCCGTCCGGCTCACGCGCTGACGTTTTCCAAAGACGGGCTTAAAATTTGGCGTTATTGGAATGTTGAAAGCGAAAGACATACGGACAGTTTTGATGACACGGTTGCCAATGTCAGATCATTGTTTCAAGACGCGGTGACGCGGCAGCTTGTGTCGGATGTGCCGGTTTGTACGTTCCTATCAGGCGGTCTGGACTCAAGCGCGATTACAGCGATTGCGGCGGGCCATTTTGAAAAGGAAGGAAAAGCACCGCTTCATACTTATTCGATTGATTACGAAGAGAACGATAAATTTTTTCAAGCAAGCGCTTTTCAGCCGAATGATGACGGACCATGGATTGAAAAAATGACAGACGCTTTCGGCACAACGCACCACAAATGTGTCATCAGCCAAAAGGATCTCGTTGATCACTTGGAGGAAGCTGTACTGGTCAAAGACTTGCCGGGAATGGCGGATGTCGACTCGTCCCTGCTGTGGTTTTGCCGGGAAATCAAAAAGGACTTTGTCGTCAGCCTGTCGGGAGAGTGCGCAGATGAGATTTTCGGCGGGTATCCGTGGTTTCATATGGCTGATGTCGAGTCAGGCTTTCCATGGATGAGGTCGACAGAGGAGCGGATCAAGCTGCTTTCTAACTCATGGCAGAAAAAATTGAATCTGAAAGAATACGTAAATGCCAAATACGAAGAAACCTTGGCGGAAACGCCATTATTAGATGGAGAAACGGGTGTGGATAAAGCAAGAAGGCAGCTGTTCTATTTAAATATGCTTTGGTTTATGACGAACCTTTTGGATCGGAAGGATCGCATGAGCATGGGTGCGAGCCTTGAAGTGCGGGTGCCATTCGCCGATCACCGGCTCGTGGAATATGTTTGGAATATCCCATGGGAAATGAAAATGCATGACAACCGGGAAAAAGGCATTTTGCGCAAAGCGCTTGAGGGCATTTTGCCTGATGACATTCTGTATCGCAAAAAAAGCCCGTATCCGAAAACGCACCACCCCGAATATACAAAAGGCGTCAGCGAATGGCTGAAAACGATCAGAAGCCAAAAGGACTCCGTGCTCCATACCTTGCTGGACAGAAAACAATTAGATCAGCTTTTAGAAACGGAAGGTTCCTCCTTCAAGGTTCCGTGGTTCGGGCAGCTCATGAAGGGGCCTCAGCTGATCGCCCACCTTGCCCAAATTCATACATGGTTTGAAGCGTATCGCATTGATATTGATGAAGGATAAAGAAAAAGCCGATTCTGCTAAAAGGAATCGGCTTTTTCTTCATATACAATTGCGAGAAAACATAATAGACTTGAAGAAGCAGTGATACATAGGAGTGAAAAGAAATGAAAGAGATAAAAGAAGCCTATCTTGAATGCGGCCAGATTGTTAGCGCCCGCGAACCAGCCTGCTACAAAGCATTTTCGTTTCTTCCACTGAAGCAAAGGCAGGCAGCTTGGGCGGTTATGGCGTTTTGCCATACGGCAGCCAATGCGGATGGGAAGGCGTTATCTGCCATTGAAGCTGAGGCGGAAGATGTTTTTTCCGGGACGTATAACGGGAATCACTTTTTGTGGAAGGCTTTTGGTCATGCGTACCAAACCTTTACTCTGGACAGTGAGCCATTCCGTGAGTTTATGGCCGCACAGAAAGCGGAAGATAAACCGTTCGAAAATCTTGATGAACTGCTCATGCACGCATACCAGACAGGTGGCGCAGCCGGATTGATGCTGCTCTCGATCATGACGCGCCGGCATCGGGAACAGTTGACACATGCAACCGGTTCACTCGGGTTAGCGATTCAGCTGATTCGGATTCTGAGAGATATCGGCACTGGCCAACAGCAAAAAAAACGCATCCCCCGGCAGGTGATGCAGCAATTTGGATATACAGAGGACGACCTTCAAAATGGCGTCGTGAATAAGGCGTTTACTATGACATGGGAGTATATCGCTTTTGAAGCGGAAGCCTATCTTGAGGAGTGTCTGGATGCCTTGCCGCTATTTCCGCAGTATTCACAAAAAACGGTGAAAGCCGCTCTTCATTTGTACCGGGCTGTTTTAGAAAAAATCCGTGCGGAGCAGTATGATGTATTTCAACATCAATACGCCCTCACAGAGAATGAAGTGAAGCGGATTCTGTCTGACATATAAAAAAACACCCGGCCTTATTGAGCCGGGTGTTATGCCATACCTTTTTGAATCCAGATGCGGGAGCGCCATCTTCTGTACATTAAGATTCCGCGAACCCATTCGTCCGCAATAAAGGAAATCCAAACGCCGGCAAGACCGAAACCGAGATGGATGCCGAATAGATAAGCAAGCGGGAGACCGATGCCCCACATTGAAATCATTGCCATGTAAACCGGGAATTTCGCATCCCCCGCTGCACGCAGGGAGTTAATGATAATGACATTAAACGAGCGGCCCGGTTCAAGGATAATCGTCATGGCAATCAAAAGGCTTGCAGTCGCAATAATGTCAGGGCTTTGTGTAAAGATGCCGATCAGGTCTTTTGAAAAGATCGTCATCAAAACCGATGTGGCCGCAGCAATTCCGAGTGCCCAATATAAGCTCTTCATGCAGCGCTCATACGCGGCATCAAACTGTTTGCCGCCGATATAGCGGCCGATTAAAATTTGCGTGCCCTGGCTGATTGCAGTGCCGAACAGCAAAATAAACATCGTAATATTTTGCGTATACACTTTTGTTGTCAACGCCTGCGCGCCCATGATCGCGATAAAATACGTGACAATCATTTGCGACAGGTTGTATGACAGCTGCTCTCCCGCAGAAGGGATGCCGATTTTCAGCAGCTTGCGCAAATGCTCTTTATGCATATGAAACACTTTTTTCAGCGACATCTTCAGCTGAATGCGTTTGTTGACAATCACAATCATCGCGATTAATCCGATGACGCGGGCGATAGATGTAGACAGCGCCACACCGGCAACGCCGAGAACAGGAAAGCCGAACAAACCGAAAATCACCACAAAGTTTCCGGCAATGTTTAAAATGTTCATGCCGATAGTGACAAACATTGTATCTTTTGTATAGCCGTAGCTTTTTAAGACCGCGCTGAATGTCATGATTAAAGCCTGAATAAAGGACAGACCTCCGACAACTTGTAAAAAGACTTTCGCATCAGGCATCAGCTCGTTTGATAATCCCATCATATGAAGCAGAGGGACCGCCGCGAAAAAAATGATGGCACTGATCGCAAGGCTGATGAAGAAGTTGGCGCCGATTGACACATAAGCGACTTCCATGGCTTCTTTCTTTTGCCGCGAGCCTAAAAATTGTGAAATCACAACGGTCGTTCCTGTGGCGATAAAGCTGAACATCACGATAATTAAATTCAAAATCTGGTTGCTGACGCCGACTGCTGCCACGCTGTTATCCGAGTATTGGCTGAGCATCAGTGTATCGGCATTACCCATAAACATATATAATGAGACCTCAATAAAGATCGGCCAAGTAAGCGAAAATAATGAGAACGTTTTGTCAGCGGGTTTTTTCAAAGCAGTTGATTTGAAGACAGCTTGTTTCATCGTGTCTAACCCCTTTCGTAAATAAAATCAACGTTTTAAAGTGTACCTCCATTTCCTTATAATAAAAAGGGAGAGAAACGATACTTCTTGTAAAAATCCGACTTAAAAAGGAGGATGATTCAAATGCCTCGCATCCTGTTTACAGTCCCGCCTTTTCCGGTATTTATCGCGGCCGGAGAAGGGGTTTTTAAAAAGGGAGAAACCCATGTGAAACGTGTATTCTCCGTGTTTGATCTGATATATGTCAAAGACGGAACGTTATATATTACGGAAAATGAGAAATCATTCTCCATTAAAGGCGGCGAGTACATTCTGCTTTCTCCCGGTCTCGAACACTATGGAACGAAGGGCAGTGATGAAGCAACCTCCTACTATTGGCTTCACTTCGATGAACATCGTTATGAATTTACAGCTAAGGGAGGCAGCAATTGGTCTGAGCTTCAGCAGGAAAAAGGGAGCTTCGAAGAGCCGGCCCGCTACGGATTGGCTTTGCCGAGAAAAGGCAAGGTGCAGCGCCCGCAGTTTATGGCGCAGCAGTTTGAAAGACTGATTGATTACTCCGCGGAAAACTCCGATTTGCCGCTTAGAAAGCAAATCTTATTTGAGGAGCTGATGCTGCATCTGCAAAAAGAAGCGTTCCAAATACCGTCTGCGAAAGAGCGGGTAGCCTGGGAGGCGGCCCGGTATTTACAGGAGCATTATAAGGAAAAGACGACAATCAAGGATCTGTCACTCGCCCTTCACTATCATCAGGATTATGTGAGCCGCTGCATGCAGCAGGTGCTCGGCGTAACGCCGGCACAATACACGAACCGGGTGAGAATGACAGAAGCGAAGCGTCTTTTATCCTCTACAAATGATAAAATGGGCGTTATTGCAGAAACGGTTGGAATGGAAGATCCGACATACTTTTCAAAACTGTTTAAGCAGATAGAAGGGATTTCACCAATTGAATACCGGAAAATTGTCAGCCGTAAAGTTCAATAACCAAACGAGGGATGAACATGAAAACAACAATCTACGATGTGGCAAGGGCGGCGGGTGTCTCGATTACAACTGTGTCGCGTGTGATTAACCATACGGGGAGAATCAGCGACAAAACGCGGCAGAAGGTCATGAATGTCATGAATGAAATGGCATACACGCCCAATGTCCACGCCGCGGCGTTAACGGGAAAACGAACGAATATGATCGCTCTCGTAGCGCCTGATATTTCAAATCCGTTTTACGGCGAACTTGCCAAAAGCATTGAAGAAAGAGCGGATGAGCTTGGTTTTCAAATGATGATTTGCAGCACCGATTACGATCCGAAAAAAGAAACGAAATATTTTTCTGTGCTGAAGCAGAAAAAGGTGGACGGCATTATTTTTGCGACAGGGATTGAAAACCATGACAGTATGTCTGCTCTGGAGGAAATCGCCAGTGAACAGATTCCGCTTGCCATGATTTCTCAGGATAAACCGCTGCTTCCGATGGATATTGTCGTCATGGATGATGTTCGCGGCGGGTACGAGGCTGCCAAGCATCTTCTGTCACTCGGCCACACGAACATCGCCTGTATTGTCGGAGACGGGTCAACGACAGGTGAAAAAAATAGAATCAAAGGCTTCCGCCAGGCGATGGAGGAAGCGGGCGTGCCCATTGATGAGTCACTGATCATCCCGACACGATTTTCCTTGGAAAGCGGCAAGGAAGAAGCGGGTAAATTGCTCGACAGAAACGCTCCGACGGCTATTTTTGCCTTCAATGACGTATTGGCCTGCGCCGCCATACAAGCTGCAAGAATAAGAGGCATAAAAGTGCCGGACGACCTTTCTATCATTGGTTTTGATAACACGATACTCGCAGAATTGGCGGCTCCGCCCCTGACGACCGTAGCCCAGCCGATAAAAGATATGGGGCGAAGCGTCATTGAACTGCTGGCAGAAGCAATAGAGGGAAAACGAAAGACGAAACATAAAATAGTGCTCCCGCCTGAACTTGTAATCAGACATTCTACATCACCGCCTAACACATAAGCCCGCTAATGAGCGGGTTTTTTGATTTAAAAAACATATTGCGTGTCAACAAAAGGCAGTGTAAAATGAAACCATCTTTTGAGAAAGCGCTTGCGCGAAAATGAAAGCGGAGTTGCCGCTGTTTTTTTAGCTGTTAAGAGAAAGCGCTTTCTCCAAGCGATCCTGAAATGAGACAAAGGAGAGGATGGGGAGTGGAACATCAAGTAAGATGCGCAGTATTGGGATTAGGAAGGCTCGGTTATTATCATGCGAAAAATCTCGTTACCAGTGTACCAGGGGCAAAGCTGGTCTGTGTCAGTGATCCGTTGAAAGGGAGAGCGGAGCAGGTTGCCAGAGAATTCGGTATCGAAAAATGGTCAGAGGACCCATATGAGGTGTTAGAAGATCCCGGTATTGATGCTGTCATTATCGTAACGCCGACAAGCACACATGGTGATATGGTCATCAAAGCAGCCGAGAACGGCAAACAGATCTTCGTTGAAAAACCGCTGACATTAAGCCTTGAGGAATCTAGAGCAGTTTCTGAAAAAGTGCAGGAGACAGGTGTCATTTGCCAAGTCGGCTTTATGAGACGATTCGATCCTGCATACGCAGATGCCAAGCGGCGGATTGACGCAGGTGAAATCGGCAAACCTATCTATTATAAAGGCTTTACGCGCGATCAAGGCGCGCCACCCGCAGAGTTTATCAAACACAGCGGTGGGATTTTTATTGACTGTTCCATCCATGACTATGATATTGCCCGTTATTTGCTAGGGGCGGAAATCACATCTGTTTCAGGGCACGGCAGGATTCTGAACAATCCGTTTATGGAGCAGTACGGCGATGTGGATCAGGCGCTGACGTATATTGAATTTGACTCCGGCGCAGCGGGGGATGTCGAGGCAAGCAGAACCTCTCCATACGGACATGACATCCGGGCGGAGGTGATCGGGACAGAGGGCAGTATTTTCATAGGAACATTGAGAAATCAACATGTGACCATCCTTTCGGCTAAAGGGAGCAGTTTTGATATCATTCCAGACTTTCAAACTCGTTTTCATGAAGCCTACTGCTTGGAGCTTCAGCATTTCGCCGAGTGTGTCCGGAATGGAAAAACACCGATTGTGACTGATATTGATGCGACGATCAATTTAGAAGTGGGTATCGCCGCAACCAATTCCTTTCGGAGCGGCATGCCGGTCCAGCTAGATGTGAAGCGTGCTTATACAGGTATGTAAAAGCTAATATGTTGCATTTGAGGCTTTCCGCAAAAAAAGCAAGGACATTTTAGCCCTTGCTTTCTCTTTTCTCATATAAATAGTACATATAATCAGTAGGTATGCCTGAATGGCCCAGCTGTCTCAGCATGGCGGTTACGTTCCCTCTGTGGTAAGTGCCGTGATTGACGACATGCAGGATGGTGTCTGCATAGGTTGATTCCAGTGTACCTAGTTTCGGATGCTGCATTGTGAAGGGCTGTTCTAAGTCCGTCTGGCGGCTGAAGAAATCATGATACTGTGACTCCAGCTCGGCAGCGTGCTGTTTAATCGCTGCCATATTACCTTGCGCGGACTCTAATTTACCTGCGCTTTCTATAATCTCTTGGTAGGTCACTCCCGAAAGAACATTCAGCCAAATGTAGTCAGCCCTGCACATATGAAGCAGCACGTCGCTGACAGAAGGAAATACGCTCTTTACTTCTTGATAGGCAGTTTCCTCCGGCAGGTTTTCGATATGGGTAAATATTTTCTTGTTTGCCCAAGAATGATAGTCATAAAACTGTTTTGCATCAGTCATCAGCATTGCCCCCTTTTCTAAGAAATTCGTTTTTTTCATCTGTTTCTCCTTCAATTGCAAAAGAGTGACACCCCAAAATATCCTGCCGCTGCCCACATGACCGCTGCAGAGCATTTGTTTACGATCACCATTATCCTGCCGCTCGTATCCATTGTTTGAAACAGTCTGCCCGCTATCGCAAGACTGCTAAACCAAATCCAAGATACAGCGATGCAGGCGGCCATAAAGAGCCATTTCTCAAGCCCCGAATATTGAAGAGAACTCGTGCCGATGACACCGATCGTGTCCAGAATGGCATGCGGGTTTAAAAGTGAAGCAGCGGCCGCAAACACGGCTTGCTTTTTTGCTGTAAACGTATGTTTTTCATCTTGGCTTGTTTTTGGACGGCTGTTCCAAGTTACCCAGCCCATATAAAGCAAAAATAAAAATCCGCCGGCCATCATTACTGCCTTAAACATGGGCAGCTGCTGCACAATGACAGATACGCCTGCAACAGCTAATACAATGAGCAGGGTGTCGCAGACTGAAGCACTGATGACGGCGGGGAGTGCTCGCCAAACATGCTTTTGCCACGCGCCTTGCTGAAAAATAAATACATTCTGCACTCCCAGCGGCAAAATTAAGCCAAACGCGAGCACAATTCCGTGAATGATTGCATTCATGCTGATAAAAGCTCCCTTCACATCTTTTTTTTAATCATAAAAGAGATGTTTACCAAAGTCTCCAGCCATTTGGTTGGGTTTAGACCCAGCCAAATGTATAATGTGAAAAAAGGGGGCATGACCTTGTCGCAATGGAAGCCAAGCCGAAAGTTAGATGTTCCGCTGCATCGGCAGATCGAACAATATATGAAAGACAAGATTCTTCACGGAGAGTGGGCTGTAGGGACGAAAATCCCTGCGCAGAGAACGCTGGCCGACATGTTTCAAGTCAACCGCAGCACAGTCACAGCAGCTATAGATGAGCTCACGTCTCAAGGCTTGTTAGAGGGAAGAAGAGGCGGCGGTACGAAGGTTGTAAACAGTACTTGGAGCGTGCTGGCGGCTGAGCCTCCGCTTGATTGGAGCGATTACGTCCGTTCGGGCATTCATCGCCCTAACTCTTCCATCATTCAGGCTATTAATCAGAACGAACCAAGAACGGATATCATCAGATTAGGCACAGGAGAACTTTCACCGGATCTGCTGCCTGCTGACACAATGGGCCGGATGTTTCAGCGAATCAATTCGCGTGCCCTGTCTTTAGGGTACGAGCAGCCGAAAGGAAACCGTCAGCTGAGGGAAGCGGTGGCGGACCATTTAAAAGGAAAGAAGATCCGTGTGTCACCGTCTGCAATTTTAATTGTGTCCGGCGCACTTCAGGCACTTCAGCTCATCTCAATCGGACTTTTAAAACGAGACTCTGTCATTTTGACGGAGAAGCCGTCCTACCTTCAATCTTTGCATGTGTTTCAATCAGTGGGGATGCGGCTTCGCGGCTTGCCGATGGATAAAGAAGGGGTCAAGGCGGGGCTTGTTTCTTCTTATCGAAAACAATATGGAGGACAGCTGCTTTACACGATTCCGTCGTTTCAAAATCCGACTGGCACAGTCATGTCAGAGCAGCGAAGGAAAGAGATCATCAGCCTGTCAAAAATAGAGCAGCTGCCCATCATTGAGGATGATGCGTATGGTGATTTATGGTTCGAAGAAAAACCGCCGCAGCCGTTGAAAGCAATGGATCACGAGGGCCATATTCTGTACCTGGGCACGTTTTCAAAAACGGTTAGCCCCGGTCTGCGAATCGGCTGGATTGCCGGTCCGGAACCGGTTATTGAAAGGCTGTCGGACATTAAAATGCAGACAGACTACGGTTCAAGCGGACTGTCCCAGTGGGCGGCTGCCGAGTGGCTGTCGCAGGGGTATTATGAAGAGCATCTGACTTGGGTGCGAAGGGTGCTTAAACAAAGGAGAGACGCCGCCGTTCATTTTCTCGAGCGGTATGCGGGGGACATTGCCTCGTGGCGGATTCCTGCCGGCGGCTTTTATATTTGGGTGACATTTCATAAAAACCTGCCTGTCAGCCGTTTCTTTTATGAACTGCTGAAACGGCAAGTGCTTGTGAATCCCGGTTCCATTTATGACGGAGAAGCCCGAAACAGCATCAGGCTGTCATATTCCTATGCATCTCTTGGGGATTTGGAAACTGGCATTAAGGCGGCAGCCGAAACAGCCCGCCGCCTGATGATGTCCTAAGCTTTTGTTATACGATCACAGCTCCCAGCGCCCTGGCGAAAGCAATCGCGTGCTCAGGTGCGATTTTGCAGCCTTTCAATTTGTCGAGGGAGACATGAAGCTGTTCAAAACGGCACGTGCTGATGTCCATGTTTTGAAGGGACGTGCCGGAAAAGCTGGCGCCTTCCAATTCGCACCTGTCAAAGTGTGTCTGCTGGAGCACCGTATTGCTGCACTCACTTTGCATAAGAGCACAGTGATCAAATCGAACTTGTTTCATATTTGAATACGAAAATGAGCTGAAATGTCCGTGGCATTCCTCGAATGAAACATTCCGCAGCGTTGCTTCCGCCACATTCATTCCAACCATTTTTGACTGCTTAATAGAAGTTCTGTGAATGACAGCTCCGCTGAAATCGGCGTTTGATAAATCACATTTTTCAAAGATTACATCGGTCAGTTCAATATGCCGAAAAGACACATCGATAAACACGACATTTCTAAAGATCGTTTTTTCCACACAAAGTCTTTCGATATCTTCGCCGAAGATTGTACAATCTTCAAACAAATGCATGCTGATTACATCATCCTGCGTCACGGCATCATGAAAATCTGCGGTTTGCAGGTTTTCCGGTATATTCGGTTTTTGAATTGTAATTTTATTCATGTGATGACATCCTTTGCTGCCCGAAAAACAGAGGCTTCCGGGTTCAATTTAGTAGATCGTTAAGGAATTTGATACATATAGTAAATCGTAAAGAGCCTTTCTTGGTACAGCAGCCCGCTTGTTTTGTAAGCATAAATGGAAAGCTTCCTGTACGTCAAGGCGTTTACAGGCCGGGAAAGCCAAAGGGAACAGGAGGAATGCGGAATGGGGCATTACGTCAAAACCGAGGAGCATGTGACACTGTTTGTAGAGGATATCGGGCATGGAAGGCCGATCATCTTTTTGCACGGGTGGCCGTTGAATCATAAGATGTTTGAATATCAAATGAATGAGCTTCCGAAAAGAGGCTTCCGTTTTATCGGCATTGATTTACGGGGATATGGACTATCTGACCGCCCTTGGGAAGGCTACGATTATGACACGATGGCCGATGATGTGAAAGCAGTCATTTATACGCTGCAGCTTGAGAATGCGATTCTTGCCGGTTTTTCAATGGGCGGAGCCATTGCAATCCGTTATATGGCAAGGCATGAAGGAGCCGATGTTGATAAGCTGATTTTACTGTCAGCAGCGGCACCCGCGTTCACAAAACGCCCGGGTTATCCGTACGGCATGAGGAAGCAGGATATTGACGATATGATTGAACTGTTCAAAACGGATCGGCCCAAAACACTGGCGGATTTAGGGAAACAGTTTTTTGAGAAAAAAGTGTCCCCAGAGCTTAGACAGTGGTTTCTCAATCTGATGCTGGAGGCCTCCTCCTACGGGACGATCCACTCGGGCATTGCATTAAGAGACGAGGATCTCAGAAAGGAACTTGCTGCAATCAAGGTGCCGACGCTGATCTTGCACGGGAGAAAAGATAAAATTGCGCCGTTTGATTTTGCGAAAGAATTGAAGCGCGGCATCAAACAGTCAGAATTGGTTCCGTTTGCAAACAGCGGGCACGGAGCATTTTATGAGGAAAAAGAGAAGATTAACAGTTTGATTGCGCAGTTCTCCAACTCATAATAAAAAACCCGACATTGATCGGGTTTTTTATATAATTCCTCTGTTTTGCAGTTCGTTAATGATGAGGTCAGCTCCATCGGAAATAGAGATCTGGTCCGATTCAATGATAAAATCGGGTGAAATCGGCGCTTCATACGGAGAATCGATCCCGGTGAAATGTTTGATCTCTCCGTTTCGCGCTTTTTTATAAAGTCCTTTTGGATCGCGCTGTTCACAAACATGCAGCGGGCACTTTACATAAATTTCGAAGAACTCATCTTTAGGAAAGAGCGCTCTAACCATGTCCCGGTCTTCTCTGAATGGAGAGATAAAAGCCGTTAAAATCATTTGCCCGCTGTCGACAAATAGCTTCGCCACTTCTCCGATCCGGCGGATGTTTTCAATCCTGTCACCAGTCTGAAATCCAAGATCTTTGTTTAAGCCGTGGCGGATATTATCACCGTCAAGCACATAGCTCTGAATGCCCCTGCGGTAAAGCTTTTCATCGACTGCATTGGCCAGCACCGATTTTCCGGAGCCTGATAAGCCGGTAAACCAGAGGACGCAGCTTTGGTGTCCGTTTAAGGACTGTCTGTCAGACTTTGAGATGGCAGCGGGATGCCAAATAATGTTCGGATTGTGTGTCATTTTAATTCCCCGCTGTTTTGCTGGATGGCAACAGGCTGTTGATGAAGTCCCTTTATCAGCACGGCTGCGACCTCAGGCCGGCTGAACTCTTTAGGCGGCTTTTTGCCTTGGCGGAGAAGCTCTCTCACTTTTGTGCCTGATAAGTGGATGTGGTCTCTTGAGCTGTGCGGACATGTTTTGGAGGTGCCCATGTTTCCGCATTTTCGGCAATAAAAGCTGTGCTCGAAAAACAGCGGCTTGATGCCAAGCTCCTCCTCTGTGAATGATTGAAAAATATCTTGGGCGTCGTATGTCCCGTAGTAGCTGCCGACCCCTGCGTGATCACGGCCTACAATAAAATGGGTGCAGCCGTAATTTTTTCGGACGAGCGCATGGAAAATCGCTTCCCGCGGACCTGCATAACGCATGGCGGCAGGGAAAACCGATAACATGACACGATCCTTTGGATAGTAGTGATCAAGCAAAACCTGGTAGCTCTCCATTCTGATATCGCTCGGGATATCGTCTGACTTTGTTTCGCCGACAAGCGGGTGAAGCAGCAGACCGTCGACCGTTTCTAACGCTGTTTTTTGTATATATTCATGCGCTCTGTGAACAGGGTTCCTGGTTTGAAAGCCGACAATCGTTTGCCAGCCGAGTTTTTGAAAGGCCGCTCTTGTTTCTGCGGGCGCTGCATAAAACTGTTCGAAAGGTTTGTCAGGCAGGCGGCTGACCGTGATAGGCCCCCCGATATAATAATCCGGGCGCGCCAGCAATTTTTTTACGCCTGGGTGGGCAGGATCGGTTGTTTTAAAAACAGACAGTGCTTCCAGTGTTTTATCAGGCCGGTATATATCGGTGACTGTGATCATGCCGTAGGTAACGCTGTCTTTCACAAGCTTGACGTGATCTCCGGCAGACAGCTGTTTTGCTGTTTCTTCTCCGACAGGCAGCGTAATCGGCAGGCTCCACGGCAAGCCGTTTGCCAGCCTCATTTCTTTCACAACACGATGATAATCCTTTTCTCCCAAAAAACCTG
This sequence comes from Bacillus sp. JS, assembly GCF_000259365.1. Lineage (NCBI taxonomy): Bacteria > Bacillati > Bacillota > Bacilli > Caryophanales > Bacillaceae > Bacillus > Bacillus sp. JS. The sequence goes on from NC_017743.1 coordinate 1,219,391, forward strand.
TTAACGGGCTGTAGCCGCCGATCGCAATAAGCTCCAGGTCGCTCAGTGCAAGCTGATCCAGCTCCGCTTCGCACGTGCACCCTTCAAAACGGCATGCGGGATCGCAGCGGTTGATTAATACCCCTCCATGGGGCTCGTTTCCATTCAACGTGTTCAACCTCCATTTATACGTTTCCTTGTTTTCTTTTCTGCACTTCAATGAAAGTTTTACATCAGTGCCTTAACATCATTTCGATTCTCACAGCAAGAACCTGCCATCCGCTATTCCTGATGCAGGCCGCATTCTGTTTTCTCCCGTCCGGCCCATCTTCCAGCCCTCTCATCGTTCGGGTCCGAGGAAGGCAATGTACACATTTCACAGCCTATGCTCGGATAATGTTGATCGTGCAGTTTGTTGTAAGGCAAATTGTGGAGGCGGATGTACGTCCAAACGTCATCCCATGTCCAGTGGATGAGCGGGCAAATTTTGATGAGCTTAAACTTCTGGTCCAGGTTTACGTATTGAATATGCTTTCTCGTTGGCGACTGCTCCCGGCGCAGCCCTGAAATCCAAGCTGTCATGCCGGAAAGGTGCTTTTTGAGCGGTTCGATTTTCCGCAATTGGCAGCAGAGGTTCGGGTTATGCTTCCACAGCTCTCCGCCGTACTTCGTCTCCTGTTCTGCCAGGCTCAGCTCGGGCTCGAGCAGCTGGATTGTAAATCCCGGATATCGCTCTTTGACAGCCTCGATCAGCTCATATGTTTCTTGAAAATGAAGCCCTGTATCCAAAAAGATGATGTGTGCGTTTTTGTTGATTTTTGATATTAAGTCGAGAAGCACCATCCCTTCTGCGCCAAAGCTGCAGGCGTACACAATCTTTTCTCCGTACGTTCGGTAAGCCCATTTCAACACATCGAGCTCATCGATCAATTGATCCGTTATTTGTTTGGACAGCATGTCGTTCCATGTGTCATACGTGATGGTTTCGTTCAACGTTTTCCCCCCGTTTGCATCTGCTTTTTTATCTATTGATCGAGTTATAGGCAGACTATTCATTTTTTGCATAAAGGTTCAGGGTTTTTAGGTGCCGCGCCCGCCTAAAATGAGGAGCGGAACCATTAAGAGCCCGGCTGAATATGCTTTTAAGCAAAATGGTTTTATGCCCAAGGAGAGGTATTATGCCGATTTCCATTTATCAGGGGCATCATCATTCGCTTGCCCCGGCGGATATTAACATCGTCATTGATGTCATCAGAGCCTTTACGGTCGCCCATTATGCGTTTATCGGCGGGGCGAAAGAGATTTTGTTGGTCCGGACGGCTGATGAAGCCTTTGCGCTGAAAGGCACCTATCCGGATTATGTATTGACGGGAGAGGAAAAGGGGGTCGGTATCAGCGGATTTGATTTAGATAATTCTCCTAAGCGCATGGCTGAGCAGGATATGGCGGATAAGCGTCTGATCCAGAAAACAACTAATGGCGTCACAGCGGCGTTGGGGGCGCTGAATGCAAAGCATCTGTTCGTAACTGGATTTTCCAATGCCAAAACAACGGCACAGCATGTAAAAAAGCTCGCCGCAAACGATTGTGTCATAAACATTGTGGCTTCCCACCCATTCGGTGATGACGATATGGCGTGTGCGGAGTATATCAAAGGCATCATTGAAGGGACAAATGCGGTAACGGCTGAGGAGGCGATTCAAAGAATAAAAGGCTCTTCTGTTGCAGAGAAATTTTTTGACCGCCGCCAGCCATTATTTGATTCGGAGGACATCGCTTACTGTGCAAAAGAACTGACGGGCGATTTTGTGATGAAAGTGAAACAAGATGGAGAAGTTCCAACGATAGAGAGGGTCATAATATGAATGATTTTTCACTAGAATTGCCAGTGAGAACAAATAAGCCGAGAGAAACCGGGCAGTCCATTTTAATTGATAACGGCTATCCCTTGCAATTTTTTAAAGATGCGATAGCTGGAGCGTCCGACTATATTGATTTTGTGAAATTCGGCTGGGGCACATCATTACTTACGAAAGATCTTGAAGAAAAAATCAGCACGCTAAAAGAGCATGACATTTCATTTTTCTTTGGCGGCACACTGTTCGAAAAGTACGTAAGCCAGAAAAAAGTGAATGAATTTCATCGGTACTGCACCTATTTCGGCTGTGAATATATTGAGATTTCAAACGGTACGCTCCCGATGACAAATAAAGAGAAAGCGGCTTACATTGCCGATTTTTCTGATGAATTTCTTGTGCTTAGTGAGGTGGGCAGCAAGGATGCGGAATTAGCAAGCCGGCAAAGCTCTGAGGAATGGCTTGAATATATTGTTGAGGATTTGGAAGCGGGCGCGGAAAAAGTGATTACAGAAGCCAGAGAAAGCGGGACGGGAGGGATCTGTTCCAGCAGCGGCGATGTCAGGTTTCAAATTGTTGACGACATCATTTCCTCGGATATTGATATCAACAGGCTGATTTTTGAAGCGCCTAACAAAACGCTTCAGCAAGGGTTTATTCAAAAAATCGGGCCGAATGTGAATCTGGCCAATATTCCATTTCATGATGCCATCGCGTTGGAGACGCTGCGTTTAGGGCTAAGATCCGATACCTTTTTTCTGTAAAACAGCGGCTGTGGGGCTCTCGTCGTGAAGAGAGCCTCTGCCTATTATTTTTTATGGCGGTACATAGGCGTGAGATAGGGAAGAGAGGTCAGGCGGATGTTGTAGATGAAGTCGATGACTCTTGTCGATATCACCTGGCATATGAGGGCTTGAATGACGATGCCCCAATCAATAATAGACGCGGTGACCATAAAAATGATGCAATTCATGATGAGCAGAATCGTTCCGGGATTCCCGCCGCGGTAGATAGAAATCATTAGAGCAAGGGCTCCGAATCCTCCGTTCGAAATTTTATATTTGTATAAAAGTCCGATGCCGAGTCCCAATAACACTGCGCCGCTTGCCAGATCAAGCCACAGGTTTGATGTGATATCCGGAAAAACCGCATCAAAGATCAATACCGAGACAGAGGTGACGGTGATAGAAGCGAGTGTGCCGGTGAATGTCCTCATCTCCAGCCACTTTAAAGCAGTAAAAAGCATTGATACATTCACAGCCCACACTGAAAAGCCGTGGGGAATTTGAAACAGATAATGCAATAGCACCGCAATACCTGCTGCACCGCCTGTCGGAATATCATGCGGAAATAAAAACAAGGACATGCCGAGTCCCTGTAGTACGCCGCCTACGACAATCATAAACGTGAGTTTTGCTTTCATCAGCAGTTCAGCCATTAAGTCATTTGCTCCTTTATGAAAAGACTTGTCCGCTGTTTCCATTTTATGAGGCTGTCCATGATTTATGTCTCAAAATGAAGAAATGGCCCAGCTTAATAGGCTGAGCCATCCCACTTGTAGCGATTGATGATTTCCATATTGATCTCTGTTCCAATGCCTTTTCCTTTCGGGATGTGGACCATTCCTTTTGAAGGCTGCAGGCTGACGAGATCTGCAAAAGGATTCTCCATGACGTCCCACTCGATCGGTTCAATTTGATCGTTCTTCATTTTAGACCATGGGGGCAGGCAGGCTTGTGCAAATAAAGCATAGAGCCGTGAAAGTGATCCATCATATGCATGGGCGGATGCTCTGACGCCAAAATAACGGGCGAGCTGGAGGCAGTCCCGAAACTCATCGATTCCGTTGAAATGCATGACATCAGGCTGAATGATATCCAAACAGCGCTGTGAAAGGAGAGGCGCAAATTGCGCCGCGCCTTTCATGTTTTCTCCACCGGCAACAGGAATAGATAAACGGCTGCGAAGCAAAGCGTAATCCTGCGGCTGATCAAAGGGCAAAGGCTCCTCAAGCCAGCCAATGTTCTCCCATTCGGAGAAATAGCGCTCCCATTTAAACGCCGCCGCGGCATCATAGCTTTGGTTTGCGTCCAGAATGATCGTAATGGAGCTGCCGGCTGTATGCTGCAGCGCATTGATGTGCCGGACATCCTCCTTGAAGGAGGTCCCGCCGATTTTGACTTTGATTTGCTCAAACCCTTTTTTTAACTGGGCTTCAATGTTGGAGACCGAGTGGCTGATCCATTGCGGGGAGTCTGAGTACGATTGAAAAGAGGCGTACACAGGAATCTCTTCTCTGAATCGCCCGCCCCATAATTCGCAAACTGAACAATCCGCAGCTTTGGCCGCAATCTCTGTCAACGCCATGCTTACAGCGGAGGCCGCCCGCTGGTGCCATTTCTGAACCGTGCGCACTAATGACAGGCGGCTGCCGGCCTGTTTTCCTAAAAGAAACGGGATGATCCGTTTGGTAAAGCCGACATGGAGAGTCGGGAGCCAATCAACACATTCTCCCCAGCCGTATATCCCGCTTTCGGTGATAATCCTAATAAGATAACAAGTCCGATATCGTTTAAGCCCGTTGGCGTCTCCGTATGGCTTTTCTAATCGGTGCAATAGCGGAAAGGTTTCAATTCGTACAATCTTCAAACCGTGTGCTACCTTTCCTCAGCGGGCTGCAGCCGATTGCCAGCCATTTTAGGGTCTTCTTTCTCTTTTGCTTCTTCATTGTTTTGCTTCACATGGATTAACATCATCACAAGAATGCCGACAACGAGAGTCAATCCCGCAATGCTTAAAAACATGCCGGGTCTGGACCATTGCATCAGGCGGCCGAAAATCGGAGGGCCGATTGCTACCCCTAAGAAGCGTACAGATCCGTACAGCGAGGTGACAAATCCCCGTCTTTCCTTGCCGACAGCCCCGGTAATGAAACTGTTCACACAAGGAAGGACAAGACCTGAGCCGATACTGCTCAGCACGAGAACACTGATAAAGAGGACAAGATTCTCAATGAATGACAGTGCCGCGTAAGATACGGTCATGAACGCCAATCCGAGTACGATCAGTTTTTTCATTAACGATTGCTTTTGCCCGATTTTGCTTCCTGTTGTATAAGACGTCACACACATAACCAAAAGTGGAATCGCTAAAATCAAGCCTTTTTTCACGCCGTCGGTGTCGTATGTTTTTTCAAGAACATCTGAGAGGTAAAACAGGATGCCGAATAAAGTAAACAAACAGGTCGCACCGGCTAAATAAGCGGTAAACAGCCATCTGCCTTCATGTTTAAAAACACTTAACAGCCCTTTCGCATATTTTCCGATAGGTGGCGGTTCTTTTTCCTTTTTCTTCTCTTTAATAAAAATCCAAGTCAGCACGATTGAAATGATACAAAACACAGGGAAGGCAAAAAACGCGCCATACCAGACAAGCAGGGCGATAAGCGAGCCAATGATCGGTGAAAGCACTTTCCCCATGCCGTTTGAAGCTTCAACAAGGCCCAGCACCTTGCTCTCCTGGGCGCCTTTAAACAGATCTCCCGTCAGTGCCATGGCAATGGGGCCTGTTCCGGCTGCCCCGATTCCCTGAAGCGCTCGTCCTGCCATGACCCAAGGAAAGGCATTGTCAAAAAAACCTGCCGCAAACCCGGCTAACAAACCGCCGGCACCATACAAAATTAAGCAGGGAATAATGATGATTTTCCTTGAGAATCGGTCTGCGAGATAACCGACGATCGGAATCGTAAATGCTGCAATCAAGGAAAATACTGTGATCACGAGACTGACTTGAAATTGTGATAAATGAAGTTCAGATTTCATTTTTGGTAAAATCGGAATAAGCATCGAGTTTCCGAGGGTTAATATTAAAGGGATTGAACCGATTGCTACAATCGTCATTCCGTTATTTTGTTTTGATGATTCCATCTCAGAGCACACTCCTTTTCTTCTGCTTAGAATGTCCCTGATGGCTTCGTTTATTCAGTAATCAGACAGCAAAAAAACCGAACAGAAGATACCTGTTCGGGAAAAAGAGGGTTAGCCGAGAGCCTGTGAAATCAAAGCATATAAGTGTCCATTTTGAATAGGCGCTTTTTTCTGATAGAACAAAAGCGGAGGTTCATCATCTTTATGAAATCCCATTTCTATCAGGCTGTCATGAAGAGACGTGTGTTCACCTGGTATATCGATTCGCATCGGGCCTTGTTTTCCGGCCGCCAGCCTGTTGATTATTTGTGCAGCAATGTCTGATGATGGAGCGATAATGGGGCCGAATTTCAAATGGGCCGGTGTTTGTACAGATAGTCCGTACCCAATGAACTGTCCGTCAGGTTTTCTGGCGATGACACATTCGCATGAAGTGGAAATAAGCTGCTGCAAAAGGCTTGATCGATCTCCGCCAAAGGCGGCCAGATCCGCCGTCGCTAAGTCTTGAAAGTCTTGTTCTCTAAAGAATGACAGTTCAGCGTCAAGCTGTTTTGTATAAGGTTGAAAACTGTGACAGCTGTACTTTCGCACTGTTCCTGCCGTATGAAAGCCTGCTTTTTCATAAAGCGGCAAACCTTCTTTTGTGGCGCAAAGCCTGATGGCGGTGTTTTCATCCGCTTGGGCGATACAGGCGTTTACCATACGCCTGCCGAGACCAAGCCCTTTATATTCCTTGTCAACGATAACAAGACCGATAGAAGCAAGACGGCCAAACAAAAACAAGCCGATGCAGGAAATCATCTCACCGCTGACATTTTGATAACCGAAAAAGCGTCCCTGCTGAACAAGCAGTTTCAGCTCTTGTTCGCCATAATCCGGCCACCCGGCTTGCCTGCAAAGCCGCAATAAACCGGAAACGTGTTCTTCATGAAGCTCAATCAGTTCATCCACTATGTCCATAAGATCACCTGCTTGTTCTAAGTGTTTTGTACATGACAATATGATTGCCAATGCCGGGAATGTCAAATGGTTCGCCAAGTTCCTCCCAGCCAAGCTTGGCATAGTAGCCCTTGACATGGTGTCTTGCGTTGCACCATACCGCCTGAACGCCGCTCTCCGCCAGTTTGTGCTCCGCGTGTTTGATCAGCGTGCTTCCAGCTTTTTGATCGCGATATCCTTCGAGCGTTGCCATGCCTCTCAGCCGATACGCAGGGGTTTCCGTTAATAAAGGCTGACTTTGCGGGGAAAAAGAAGCGATGCTGATCAGCGTTCCTTCATAAAACGCGCCGAGATGAAAGGAGCCTTCTGCGTGATCCTCTTTATATTTGCATTGTTCGATGGATTGATGGGGACGCAGAATTCGGTGCCGGATTTCATATGTATCTTCCGCAGAAATGGTTTTGACTTCGAGCATAATTTCCTCCTCCTTATGATTGTTTTTCTATATCGTAACACGAATCTCGTTGAAAAAGACCGCCCGATTCGATCAGGCAGTCTTTTAGGAATTAATGCAAAAAGATATTTTGGCGCTGCTCATCTTTTTGCTGAATATATGACGTCAGCTCGGCGGTTAAGTCAGATCTGAGGAAAGGCGTAATCAAGTAGATGCCGTTAAACAGCTCGCACGCCGTATCCAGCAGGGAGCGTGCAATTGCAAGGCCTTCCGCCTTTTGCTTTTCTTTATCTTCACCGGCATGGGCCATTTTTTCGCGAATCGTATCAGACAGCTTAATGCCGGGAATTTCATTATGGATGAATTCGGCATTCCGGCTGCTTGTCAGCGGCATGATGCCGATATAGATCGGCGTCTTCAGATGTTTTGTTTCGTTATGGATATCGACAAGCTGCTGCTCGGAATAGACAGGCTGAGAAACAAAATAATCCGCGCCGCAATCTATTTTTTTCTCCAGCCGTTTTACCGCTTTATCCAGATGGCGGACGTTAGGGTTAAATGCGGCGGCGACTGAGAAATTCGTTTTCTTGCCGAGCGGTTTTCCAGACAGAGACAGACCTTCATTGAACTGTTTGATCAGCCTGATTAAATCAAAGGATGTTAAATCATACACAGACGTCGCACCAGGAAAATCCCCGATTTTAGAAGGGTCACCCGTAATGGCAAGCACGTCATTCAGCCCTAACGTATCAAGGCCCATTAAATGTGACTGCAAGCCGATAATGTTACGGTCGCGGCACGTAATATGGACAAGAGAACGCATATCGAGCTGCTGCTTGACAAGGGCGCCGCAGGCAACATTGCTGATCCGCGGGGTTGCCAGAGAATTATCGGCGAGTGTCAAGGCATCGATTCCGGCTTCTTTTAATTCAGCGGCCGCCGATAGAAATTTGTCAAAGCTCAGTTTTTTCGGCGGATCCAGTTCTACGATAATAGAGCGTTTTTTCGCCGCGATCTCATTCAGGCCGGGCTCGGTTCGCTCATGCTGCACAGAAATGAATTCTTTCGCCCGGGTTTTGACTTCTTTTTCCGTAATCGGAGCCAGCCCGCTAACCGCTTCTGCCATCGCCCGGATATGATTTGGCGTGGTGCCGCAGCAGCCGCCAATAATCCGCGCACCCTGCTTACGGAATTCTGACGCGCTGTTTTGAAAATACGTGTCATCTGTTTCATAGACGAGCCGTCCCTCTTCAAGCGAAGGAAGACTGCTGTTTGGATAAACGGATAAGAACACGTCATTAAAAATCGGCACTTCGCTGAGCGCTTCAATCATATGATAAGGGCCGAGGCGGCAGTTAATGCCAACAATATCAGCTCCGAGATCCGCAATCGAGCGCAATGCGTCAGAAAGCGGCGTTCCGTCCTGTAATACGCCTTGCTCGTGCATGGATACATTGAGCATAATCGGAAGATCAGTCTCTTTCCGCGCGATTTTCAGCACTTCACGGGCTTCTTCCAAATCATAATACGTTTCTAACAGCAAGCCATCCGGCTCTTCATGCAGCAGCAGGTACAGCTGCTCGCGGAAGCTGCGCTTAATGTCGTCAAGGCTGTATGCGTTTTTATTAAAGGTGCGTATGCCGCCCATCGTTCCAAGCACGTATGCATCACCTGCTGAAGCCCGCGCGATCTTTACGGCCTCCTGATTCATTTTTTTGATGTCATCCTCAAGACCGTGTCTGGATAATTTAATATAGTTGGCCCCGTACGTATTCGTTTGAATAATGTTGGCTCCCGCTTCAACGTACGCTTTATGTATGCGCTGAATTTCCTCCGGCTTTGAAATATTGAGCTCCTCAAAACACCTGTCAATGCCATAGGAGTAGAGGAGCGTCCCCATGGCGCCGTCACCGATTAACACCTGTCTTTGCAAATCTTCTAAAAGTCCCATTGTCTGCCTCCTTTATTCACATCAGCAAGGAAAAAAGAGAAATAAAAAAAGTCCTCTTAAGAAGAAGACTTTGTCAGTGATTTTGTCTCTTCTTATCTTCCAAGCTGTTCGAGCTTGCTGGATTTAGCACCTTGGTCATGGCTAATCGCCATTACACCGGTTGCTGAAGCTTCGTCGGGCCAGTCCCTCTGCTTCTCTTGATAAGAACGGATATGAAATTTTCGTGTCAGGAAGTGCCGTAAGATACCTGGCGTTTTTCCCTTTCTCCAAATTTACCGAAAATAAAGACAATAATCAATAGGAATCAGGAAATTTATCTGAAATTTATAAATTGAACGTCAATTGGCAGATCTGCTCCACTCACAGCTGAAATAATCTGCTGCAGGTCATCTTTGTTTTTTCCGGTGACGCGCACTTGATCATCCTGCACCTGAGATTTTACTTTCAGTCCGGAGTTTTTGATGATCGTATTGATTTTTTTTGCGTTGTCTTTGTCAATGCCTTGAACAAGCTTTGCACGCTGGCGTACCGTTCCGCCTGACGCATTTTCCACCTTGCCGTAATCAATGTTTTTCGTCGGTACGTTGCGTTTAATCAATTTGCTGACCAGCACATCCTTCAGCTGGCTTAATTTAAATTCGTCATCGGAAACGAGGACCAGCTCCTCTTTATCTAAGGAAATGTCGCTTTTGCTTCCTTTAAAGTCATATCGGGTACTGATTTCCTTCAGTGCAATTTGGATTGCGTTTTGCACTTCAGGCAATTCCACCTTTGATACAATATCAAATGAACTTTCTTTTGCCATATGAAAACCTCCATAACATTTAACTTATGTGTTGATTATAGTAGAATAAAGAGAAACTTCCAACAGAACAAAGAATCAATTTGGGATGGTTGGAAAAAATGTTAACAAAATCCGTATAAAATAAGCGGAACAGGAAGGACGATAGCATGAGACCAGGGCAGCAATTAACCTTGAGTATAGATCACCAAACCGACTTCGGTTACTTTTTAACCGATGGAGAAGATACGATTCTCTTACATAATAGTGAAATGACTGAGGATATCGAGGACAGAGAGGAAGTAGAAGTCTTTATATACGTCGACCAGCAGGAAAGGCTTGCGGCCACGATGAAAATTCCGGTCATCAGCGCGGATGAATATGGCTGGGTTGAAGTGGTGGATAAAGTGGAAGATATGGGCGTTTTCGTTGATGTCGGTTTATCGAAGGACGCGCTAGTCGCAACTGAGCATTTGCCGCCGTACGAAGATGTCTGGCCGCAAAAAGGGGACAAGCTTTACTGTATGCTGAAGGTGACGAACCGGGGGCGCATGTTTGCGAAACCAGCGCCGGAAGATATCATCAGTGAACTGTTTACCGACGCTTCAGAAGATCTGATGAATAAAGAGCTGACAGGTACGGTGTACAGGCTGATCGCATCGGGATCATTCGTGATTACGGATGACGGGATTCGCTGTTTTATTCACCCGTCAGAAAGAAAAGAGGAGCCAAGACTCGGTTCAAGAGTAACAGGGCGGGTGATTCAAGTGAAAGAAGACGGTTCGGTCAACTTGTCGCTGCTTCCAAGAAAACAGGATGCAATGTCTGTTGATGCCGAGTACATTCTAACGTACATGAGAACGAGAAACGGCGCCATGCCGTACAGTGACAAAAGCGAGCCTGACGATATCAGAGAACGTTTTAACATGAGCAAAGCCGCCTTTAAACGCGCGCTTGGCCATTTAATGAAAAACGGAAAAGTGTATCAGGAAAATGGATGGACATACGAGAAAAAATAGCATGAAAACGGCTCGCCTGCAGCAGAACTGCGGAGCGAGCCGTTTTTTATGTCTAGTTTAATTCATCAACAAGCGTTCTGATTGCCATTTCGCGATCAACATTGTCTGAAATCGCAATCGGCGTAATATCGATGGCGAGAATGATCAGTATCAGGGCACCGGCTGCAGCAACATAAGAAACATAATAGAAATAGTTAGCGGTATCAACAGTGTTGACAAGCTCGGCCTGAACTCTGGATGTATCATCCTTGGAAGCGGCGATTTCCTTTGCAGCTTCTACTTTTTCTTCAACGATTTGACCTGCTTTTTTCAGCAGTTCATCCACTTTCAATGCATCTTTGCTGTAAACAGCTTTCTTCAGGTTGTCAAAAAAGTCAGCATCCTCTTTTTTAATATCAGCGACAACCTGATTGGCAAAAGCCTTTGCCTGTTTTGTGTTGAGTTTGTCTGTCATCGCTTTATTAAAGACCTCTGGAAGCTGTTTGCCAACTTCCCCTTGGGCAAACACAAACCCTTTAAAAATTTCCTCACCTGAATACTCAAGCTGCTTTGCCTGGGCCACACTTTCTTGCTGCTTCACCAAAAACACAGTCGTCACCAATACAACCGACAAAAATACGAGAAACGCCTTCTTCAAACTGAAACCTCTCCCTTCTTTTGTTTTTTATTCCACAACAGTCTGCGAATATATGTAAAGTGAATCGTGGAATCGATAGGTGTGAGATACAATATCAAAATGCCGGCCATGATAAGCGAGAAACTGATCAGACCCAGCATGACTGCAAAAATCTCATGCATAAAAACAGCGATGATCAAAATAAATCTCCAATGCTTCTTCGGCGCAAACAGCGCCGCGAAGATGACGATTTGAATCAGCAGCGTCCCCCATGTCGGAATCACCACGAACGGGCTTGTTACAATTGGCTTTGTTAACGCCTGAAAAAAGCCGTTGAAGCCGATGGTTTTTTCCTGGGCGAAATAATAGACGGCTGTTCCGTCCACCCATTCCTGCTGAGACAGCTTAGCAACGGTAGAGTGAAAATAAAGCACCGCCACTTGAATTCTGATCACAAAATACGAAATAAAAGCTGTTATTTTTCCAAGTGTTCTTTTGCCCTCTAGAGGTCTCGTGCTCCAATGCCATTTTCTCGGATCGGTCAGCGTGATGGGAAGCAATAAAAAGGTCATGACAGCTGCTGCCTGCTCGCCTCCGTCGATGACGATCAGCGATGACTGCAGGCTGTAACTGACATACCAATGCAGAACCCCGGTGATTCTGGGGCGCCAGCCAATGACAACAAGCACCAGAATGGCAATGCAGACCCATCTGAGAAGATTTAACATCATATAGTTATTTTCGCCGAGGCAAAAGAGACTGAGATTCATTTTACAAGCAGGATAACTGCTGATTCCGCTGGCTGGCTTCATAATGAGGCTCGGGTGATTGATGAGCAGCGTCAGCAGGCTGGATAGCGCAATGATGCTTCGCGCGAGGCCGTATACATTCGTCCACGGGTTTCTATCGTCCCAACTGGTGATGGTCTTTTTTATGTTTTCGAGCATGAGATCACAACCTTGACTATGCTTTTTACCTGATAAGACGAAGGGGTGTATTTAGAATAGCTCCAAGGTACAATATCCTCTTTCGTCAAATAGTAGCTGCCGCAAAGCAGCGGGCGGGGAGCGGGTGTTTTTAATTGCACGGTTTTTGCTTTGCTTTTGCATGCGCCGAGGTTCTTTTCTTTGCATGCGGTCCACTGTTCCTTGCCGACTTGGCTGTAGATCACGCCCATTTCAACGCCTTGTGACCGCCCATAACGATACAGGCCGAATAGGTTATCTGCCCTCATATTAGGCCATCTGACCTTGGCGCTGGCATCTTCAGCCTTATATAAGCCGATCGAAGTATCGCGCGGATTTTTGCTGAAAAAGCCCCAGCCCTGAGGAAGGATGCTGGACATGAGAAATTTGGAGTCCTTTGTCAGCGGGATCGGGGTTGTCCCTAAGCTGCCAATAATAGAAAACAGAAATATCGAACCCCAAAGGACTGAAAAAATGATAAAAAATGATATCGATTTCTGCATTCGACTGCTCCTTTTAACCTGAAGAATCGTTTTTACACTTTTCATAATATAAAAACATTTATGTAATAAAAAGGTTAAAAAGTATGAGAAATTCCATTTTTGTCAAAAGAAAAAACAGGACATTTTACACTGCTATATATGATTGATATATAGTGTTTTTTTCGATATATTGAAACCATGAAAACGAATCAAGTGAATGACCGCTGGATAGTTCAATTTCGAAAAGGGATTTTTGAGCTGGCCATCCTTTCCCTTCTGCGATCTAAACCGATGTACGGTTATGAGCTGACGTCATCCTTAAAAACCACCTCGGCGCTCGCTATTTCTGAGGGAGCGATTTATCCGATTCTGAAACGAATGACCGAGAAGGGATGGATCGAATTTTTTTGGGAAGATTCACTGGACGGCCCGAAAAGAAAGTATTACAAAATGACACAAAAAGGAGAAGAAATGTTAAAAGAACGGCTGGAAAAATACCTGGAAACCCATCAAGCCTTACTGTCTTTATCGGGGGATTTGCTATGAATGCCCAGCATATCATTGACCGGTACATGGAGGAACTAAATGCAGAGTTGGCGAATATGCCTGATGTAGAGAGAGAAAACGCTATCGAAGAATTAAAGGGGCATATCACCGCTTTCGTTCAAGACAGAATCAAAGCCGGCCTTAGTGAAGAGGAACTGCAGGAAGCTATTGAATCTGAATTTTCTCATCCGAAGGAGCTTGCCGAAGTGATGATGGGTGATGGGGAAGAGCTGAAAAGGAGGAGGTCTTTATTGGACAAAAGCTGGCTTTCGGTTCTTCTCATTGTCGCGATTATCGCCCTGCCGCTGCTGCCGCCCGATTTCAGACATCTGCCGCTGGCTGTTTATTTAGCGGTGCTCGCCGGATATGTATGGAAGCGGAAAAAATTGATGATGTTTGCCGGCGTCAGAAAAAACAAAATGCGCTCTCAAAAGGAGATTGTCACGATTTCGCGAGTCGGTGCGGCTTATCTGCTGTTTTTAGCAGTGCTGCTTCTTTTGAGCCCGTTCCTCAAGGCGTTTGTCGTCCTGCTGCTGATTGCAGTAAGCTGCGCCGCTTTTTTTCTTTTTCTTAACATCAAGTAATGTGTAGGAGGCTATAAGATGGAAATCAGCATCAATTATCTATTAATCGTCATCGCGCTCTTATTCTTTGTGGTTGCCTATTTTGTCGGGATCAAAAAACAAACCTGGATGCTGGCCGGATTTAACGAGGCGCGCATACGGGATAAAGATCGGCTGGCCAGAATAGCAGGCTACTTTTTCCTGAATTCCGGTTTGTTTATTTTGCTGAATAGTTTTATCTCATTTCAAGGCCAGGAGCAGCTCATACCACCGCTTATACTGGCATATGGCGCAGGGGTTATTATTTATGTCAATAAAAAATTAGTAGAGTAGAAAAAGAAGGGCAGAGCGAAATATCTCTGCCCTTCTTTTTTGGGAAAATAAGAACGAAGCACCACATACAAGTTTTTGTATTTTTGATAGGATGAAGAAAAATAATAGATTCCAAAATAGGAAGGATGTGGTGTTTTGCGCAATCTGACTAAGACATCTCTATTACTGGCCGGCTTCTGCACGGCGGCCCAAATGGTTTTTGTAACACATGCCTCAGCTGATCAAAGCATCAAATACGACCATACGTATCAAACCCCTTCATACATCATCGAAAAGCCATCACAGAAGCCGGTACAAAACACAACTCAGAAAGAATCGTTATTTTCCTATCTTGATAAGCATCAATCGCATTTTAAGCTCAAAGGGAATGCGAACAGCCATTTTCGTATTTCGAAAACCATAAAGGATTCAAAAACAAAACAAACGTTTTTTAAATTAACGGAGGTTTACAAAGGAATTCCGATTTACGGCTTTGAACAAGTGGTCGCGATGAAGGATAACAAACAAGTGACAAGTTTCTTTGGAAAGGTGCACCCGCAAATCAAGGACGTCTCTGTCACACCGTCTATTTCTGAGAAAAAAGCAATACGTACGGCGCAGCGTGAGCTCGAGGCTGCCATTGGGAAAATCAAATATCTTGATGGGGAACCAAAGGGCGAATTATATATCTATCCACACGACGGGAAATTCGATCTTGCCTACCTTGTGAGACTCTCGACATCTGAACCTGAGCCTGGCTATTGGCATTATGTCATTGATGCCAAAAACGGAAAGGTCATCGAATCCTTTAATGCCATTCATGAAGCGGCAGGTACAGGAATCGGCGTGTCAGGCGATGAAAAAAGCTTTGACGTCACAGTACAGGATGGGCGCTTTTATTTGGCCGACGAAACAAGGGGAAAAGGGATCAATACGTTTGACGCGGAGAACCTGAACGAAACCTTGTTTACGCTTTTGTCTCAACTGATCGGATATACGGGCAAAGAAATAGTCAGTGGCACTTCCGTATTTAATGAACCTGCGGCTGTAGACGCGCATGCAAATGCGCAAGCCGTTTACGATTATTACAGCAAGACATTTGGCCGTGATTCTTTTGATCAAAACGGAGCAAGGATTACGTCTACTGTGCATGTCGGCAAACAATGGAACAATGCAGCGTGGAACGGCGTCCAGATGGTGTACGGTGATGGAGACGGTTCAAAATTTAAGCCGCTGTCCGGATCGCTCGACATTGTCGCGCATGAAATTACACACGCAGTCACACAGTATTCCGCCGGCCTATTATATCAAGGAGAACCCGGTGCATTAAATGAGTCCATTTCCGATATTATGGGCGCAATGGCTGACCGTGATGATTGGGAAATCGGCGAGGATGTCTATACTCCGGATATTGCAGGAGATTCATTGCGGTCGTTAGAGGACCCATCTAAGCAGGGAAATCCAGATCATTACTCGAACCGCTACACAGGAACAGAGGATTATGGCGGAGTCCATATCAATTCGTCCATCCACAATAAAGCAGCTTACCTTCTGGCAGAAGGAGGCGTGCACCACAATGTGCAGGTTGAAGGGATAGGGCGTGAAGCATGTGAACAAATTTACTATCGGGCTTTAACATATTATGTAACGGCATCTACAGATTTTAGCATGATGAAGCAAGCGGCGATTGAAGCCGCCAATGATTTATACGGTGAAGGATCGAAGCAATCAGCTTCAGTCGAAAAAGCGTATGAGGCTGTCGGCATTTTATAAGCAAACAAAAACAGTCAGGGCACAGAGTCTGACTGTTTTTGTTTGCTCATTTTCTTAAAAAGAATATTGCCAATGTACCTGGACCGGCGTGCGAGCCGATTGCAGAACCGATAGAATGCATAATGATTTCTTTCGGCTTGAAGGCTTCCTCAATCAAGTGTTTCATGTCCGTGGCTTTTTCTTTGTTCGCGGCGTAGCTGATCCCGATGGTTTGATTGCTCCAATCATCCCCACGCTCTTTCATAAGCTCGATGATCCGTTTGAAAAGTTTCTTCTGTCCGCGGATTTTTTCCAGCGGCACAAGCTTGCCGTCCTCCATTTGAAGGAGTGGTTTTATATTCAGCAGGCCGCCGACAAAAGCGGATGTTTTGGATATCCGGCCGCCCCTTGCGAGATATGTTAAATCATCAACGGTAAAAATATGTTCAAGCTGGTTGCAAAAGTTCTTTACAGACGTTTCAATTTCTTGTATTGTATTCCCGTTGATACAGAGATCGGCAGCATGCCGGACAGCCAGGCCGTATCCTAATGAAGCGCATTTGGAATCAATGACCCGCAAATCAAAATCAGGGAATTCCTCCTTCACTTCATTGGCGATCATTACAGCTGTCTGATACGTGCCGGAGAGACCTGAGGAAAAGGCAATGTAAAGAGCAGGATCACCTGTTTCGGCATATTGCAAAAATACATTTTTAATCGTTTGCGGTGAGGCTTGGGACGTCTTGGGCGTTTCTCCATTTTGCATCGCTTCAAATATTTGATCCGCATGAATTGTGACTGCATCTTCGAATTCTTTATCGCCGAGTGAAACCCTGAGCGGAATAAAGCCAATGCTTTTTTCATCAAAATAAGAACGCGGCAAATCAGCTGCGCTGTCAGCGATGAGATGAACTGTCATATTGCTTCCCTTCTTTCCGTTATCGCTCGTTATCATGAGAGTTTAAGCCAACTATATCATATTAATTTGCCAAAATCGTGTTCAAATATTTGTTTTAAGGGAAAACATAATAAAGAAGAAAGAGCGGAGGAACATGCCATGGTACTAGATCAAACAAAAAAATTACTCATCGTCATCATTGGCGCTTTACTCAATGCAGCCGGGCTGAACTTATTTTTGATTCCGGCAGATGTATATGCCAGCGGATTTACAGGTGTCGCCCAGCTTTTATCAAGCGTCGTTGATCAATATGCCCCCTTTTACATATCGACGGGAACGCTCTTGTTCCTCTTAAACATTCCGGTCGGTATTTTAGGATGGCTGAAGGTCGGCAAATCGTTTACGGTGTACAGCATTTTAAGTGTCGCACTCACTACTCTGTTTATGGGGATCCTGCCGGAAACAAGCTTATCACATGATATTTTGCTGAACGCGGTGTTCGGCGGCGTCATTTCAGCGGTTGGTATCGGCTTAACATTAAAATACGGGGCTTCGACAGGCGGGCTTGATATCGTCGCCATGGTCCTTGCAAAGTGGAAGGATAAACCCGTCGGCACGTATTTCTTCATTCTAAACGGGATTATCATCTTGACGGCAGGATTATTGCAAGGTTGGGAGAAAGCATTATATACCCTGGTTACACTATATGTGACAACGAGGGTGATCGACGCCATTCACACCCGCCACATGAAACTCACGGCCATGATCGTGACGAAAAAAGCGGACGAAATCAAGGAAGCCATTTACGGAAAAATGGTGCGCGGCATCACAACTGTTCCGGCAAAAGGAGCTTTTACGAACGAACAGAAGGAAATGATGATTATCGTCATTACGAGGTACGAACTGTACGATTTAGAGAAGATCGTCAAAGAAGTTGATCCGAAAGCATTTACGAACATTGTTCAAACGACAGGGATTTTTGGCTTCTTTAGAAAAGACTGACGAAAGCAGGTGGAAGTCGTGAAACGGCTGCTTGTGATGCTCCTCCCCGTGCTGCTTTTGATAGGCTGCGGGAAAGATGAGCAGACAGAACCCGATAAGGAGGTATCAGGCGGAATGGAGAATCAAGAGGTTGTTTTATCTGTTGACGCAATTCAGGAGCCTGAACAAATCAAGTTTAACATGTCGCTGAAGAACCAAAGCGAACGTGCTGTCGAGTTTCAATTCAGCACAGGGCAAAAATTTGAACTTGTCGTGTATGATTCTGGGCACAAAGAAAGATACCGTTATTCGAAAGACAAAATGTTTACGCAGGCTTTTCAAAACCTGACACTTGAACCCGGAGAAACATATGATTTCTCTGATGTGTGGAAGGAAGTCCCTGAGCCCGGAACCTATGAGGTAAAGGTGACATTTAAGGGCAGGGCGGAAAATCTAAAGCAAGTTCAGGCTGTTCAGCAGTTTGAAGTCAAATAAGAGGCTATGGCGAATCGCCATAGCCTTTTTTTATTGCAGTTTGTCCAGCTGATTTTGGAATTGATGCAGCTGGCGACGTTCCGCATCTGTCGAATTGGCATACGCAGAAGATACAGCATTTTTGGCTCTCAGAATCGCTTGCTCCTGATCGCCCTCCTCAAAGCCGTTTGTCACCATGACCGCCTGTTGAACAAATGATTTTGCCTGCTGAAACAGTTCGTTTCTCATTTAATATTCAACCTGTCTTTCGGCCGAGTCTCGTGCCGCGGCATGCTGGTGAGCTTCTTCTAAAGTAGACCGATATGGAAATCTTGCGGCGTGTAGCCCGATGGAGTCTTTACCCTGCTGAATAAACCTTCTGGATTTGCTTCGTTTACCCATTTTGAGACTGCCCCCTTCCATACTTTGACGAGATGAGTCGTCTTCAATAGTATGGTGGGGTAAAGTAAAGTTTATGAGTGGGAAAAATTAATACGGACCGTCTTTAAAGTGAGAAATATTCTTTCAAAAATCTTGCCACGCCGTCCTCTTCATTTGCAGCCGTTGTTCGGTTGGCAATCTGCTTGACCGCGTCAATTCCATTTCCCATTGCGACGCCGCAGCCGGCAAATTCAAGCATTTCCAAATCGTTATCCTCATCTCCGAAAGCGATGATCCGCTCTCTCGGCACGCCGTAATAATCGCTGATTTTCTGCAGGCCGACCGCTTTATTCATGCCGCTTTTGATAATTTCAATGACATGCCACGGAGCGGCCCATCTTCTATGGTCGATCACCTCGGCATGAACATCCGATAAATAAGAGCGTATTGCCGGCACATCTTTTTCTTTTGCATGGATGAGTACGGACGTCACATCTTCACCGAGATTTTCCCGCAAGTCTCCGACCGTTACATTTGTTGTGTTCATGTTAAAGACATCAATCAGGTGCTCATCATGGTAATGGAAGTATACGTCATCAATGACTTCAGCAAGCACGTTATGTACGTTGTAGCTCTCGCTGATATCCACGAGCTGTTTGACAACATCAAGCGGGAGTGACGTATGATACCGTCCCCAGCTGTCGTCCAGCGGATGATGGACAAATGCTCCATTAAAATTGACAATCGGCGTTGTCAGTTCCATCTGCTGGTAGTACATGGAACTTGAGCGGTACGGACGCCCTGTTGAGATGCAGACATAATGCCCGCTATCTTTTAGGCGCTGTATCGTCCGAAGAGTGTTTTCTGATATGGTTTTATCATCCTTTAATAACGTTCCATCTAAATCTAATGCGATTAAATAGGGTTTTGTCTCCATGAAAAGCTCCTTTAACCTTAGATTTTGCTTGTTTTCGCTTACTTACAGTGTAGCTTTTTACCATCTTTATTGTCTACATGTTACACTTATGATTATGGTTATCCTAAGGAGGGCACATTGTGATACAAATTGAGAATCAAACCGTTTCCGGTATTCCTTTTTTACATATTGTAAAGGAAGAGAACAGGCACCGCGCTGTTCCTCTCGTATTCTTTATCCATGGTTTTACAAGCGCGAAGGAACACAACCTTCATATTGCTTACCTGCTTGCGGAGAAGGGCTTCAGAGCCGTTCTGCCGGAGGCTCTGCACCATGGTGAACGGGGAGAAGAAATGGCTGTAGAAGAGCTGGCGGGCCATTTTTGGGACATCGTCCTCAACGAGATTGAAGAGATCGGCGTGCTTAAAAACCATTTTGAAAAAGAGGGCCTTGTAGACGGCGGCCGCATCGGTCTCGCAGGCACGTCAATGGGCGGCATCACAACGCTTGGCGCTTTGACTGCATATGATTGGATAAAAGCCGGCGTCAGCCTGATGGGAAGCCCGAATTACGTGGAGCTGTTTCAGCGGCAGATTGATCATATTCAATCTCAGGGAATTGATATCGACGTGCCGGAAGAGAAGGTGCAGGAGCTGATGAAACGTCTCGAATTGCGGGATCTCAGCCTTCAGCCGGAGAAACTGCGCCAGCGGCCGCTTTTATTTTGGCACGGTGAAAAAGATAAAGTCGTGCCTTACGCGCCGACCCGGACATTTTATGAAACGATTAAATCCCATTACAGCGAGCAGCCGGAACGCCTGCAATTTATCGGAGATGAAAACGCCGACCATAAAGTCCCGCGGACAGCAGTATTAAAAACGATTGAATGGTTTGAAACGTATTTATAAAGCACTACGTTATTAACAAGGGCTTAATTTACGTTATACTGTAGAAAAAAGGAGTGAGGGAACGTGGAAGAAGCATTAAAAGAAAACATCATGGGCGCCCTGGAACAGGTTGTCGATCCTGAGCTTGGCGTTGATATCGTGAATCTTGGCTTGGTATATGACGTTGATATGGATGAGGACGGCTTAACGCACGTGACGATGACGCTGACATCGATGGGCTGCCCTTTAGCGCCGATTATCGTGGATGAAGTGAAAAAAGCATTAGCGGACCTTCCTGAAGTGAAAGAGACAGAGGTTCACATTGTATGGAATCCGCCTTGGACAAGAGATAAAATGTCCAGATACGCAAAAATTGCGCTTGGCATTCAATAAAACAAAAAAGGACAGCCTGATATGTGAGGCTGTCCTTTTTTACAGCTGAAAGGAGTGAAAGGAAATGATGTACCTGCTTGCTGTTTTGTGCCCGCCGCTTGCTGTTTTGTTTTCGGGAAAACCGTTTCAGGCCTTGCTTAATCTCATATTGACCTGTATCTTTTGGCTGCCGGGCGCGATTCACGCCTGCTTTATCGTCGCCGACCGCCGTGCCGAAAAACGGGCAAGAAGATAATATGGAAAAATGAGGGCGCAGACATGGTATAATGGTTGTAAAAAAACAGCAGGGAGAGCACTATGAAAAAGAAATTGCTTGCATTCGCGCTTTGTATTGGCGCGTATGCGGCCCTGTTTGCGTACTCTGTGCACTCAGAGCAAAAAACAGACACAAGCGAGATGACGGATGTCAGCCGCCTGATGCCTGTGAAAATAAAGCAGACAGTGAAAGGGCAGGAAGAGGAAACACTCCTTGACACAGTCAAAGAGGCAAACCGAAAAAACATAAAAATTTCAATCGCCGGTGCTCAGCACTCCATGGGCGGCCATACATATTATGAGGACGGCATCGTTCTCGACATGACAGGCTACAACAAAATCCTGTCACTCGATAAAGAGAAGAAAACCATCAGAGTGCAAAGCGGTGCAACGTGGAATGACATCCAGAAATACGTGAATCCATACGGACTCGCGGTAAAAGTCATGCAGTCACAAAACATCTTTACAATTGGCGGCTCTCTCAGCGCTAATGCCCATGGACGTGATATCCGCTACGGCTCGCTGATTGATACAGTCAAATCATTTCGGCTTTTAAAAGCTGATGGGACAATTATCACCGTCACTCCAAAAGACGAGTTGTTCACGGCAGTCATCGGAGGGTACGGTCTTTTTGGTGTGATTCTTGATGTAACGCTTGAACTGACGGATGATGAGCTGTATGTCATGCAGACTGAAAAAATGAATTACAACGCATACGCAGATTATTTTACAAAGCACGTAAAAGGAAATCCAGAAGTCCGAATGCATCTGGCGCGAATATCAACAGCGAAAAAAGGATTTCTGAAAGACATGTATGTCACGAATTACGTATTGGCTGATCAACAGGATCAGCTGACTTCATACAGCGATCTCAAAGAAGATGAATATACGGGAGCCACAAAGTTTGCACTCGGTTTGTCAAGGCGGTATGAATGGGGCAGGAATTGGCTGTGGGGCACGCAGCAATCCTATTTCCTAAGCCAAAACGGCACAGAGATCTCACGCAATAATGTCATGCGGTCCGAATCAAAATTTCTTGAGTATGAAAACAATGACAACACAGATGTTCTGCAAGAATACTTTGTGCCTGTGAAGGAGTATACGGCTTATATAGACGATCTGAGACAAACGCTGTCGGGCGAAGATCTCAACCTGCTGAACATTACGATCCGCTACGTGCAGAAAAATGAAAAGGCCGACCTTTCCTATGCGAAGGATGATATGTTTTCGCTCGTGTTATTAATAAATGAGGGCTTTTCAAAAGAAGACCAGGCAGATACTGCCCGAATCATCAGGCGCATGACAGACGTTGCTATTAAGCACGGCGGCAGCTATTATCTGCCTTATATGACCTACCAGACAAAGGCGCAAATGAGACAGGCATATCCGAAAAGCGAAGCGTTTTTTCAGAAAAAACGAACCTATGACCCGGATGAACGCTTTATGAATTACTTTTATCAGAGGTATAAATAATGGGGAAAAACAAATTAAAATGGCTGACATTATCACAAAGCAGCGTGTTTTTCGCAAGCAGCTTAATCTTTCCGTTTTATATACTGTTTGTGAAAAATATCGGCTCAAGCTACACGCAGTTCGGTTTTTCCTACGGATTGTTCGGGCTTAGCGGCGCGCTCATTTATCCGCTCCTCGGACGGCTGTCTGAAAGGTTTGACAGCCGTTATTTTCTGCTTGCGAACTCTTGGGGCATGGCTGTTCTGCTTTTATATGTCCCGCATATCGGAAGCGTCGTTCACGTGTATATCGTCCAAGTGCTGTTAGGGCTCTTTGGAGCGATGCAAAAGCATGGAGAAAAAGTGCTGATCGCTGATTTTACAGACAGCGGAGAACGTGGAAAGAAGATTGGGAATTACCATTTTTGGACAGCTGTCTTTTCAGCAGCAGCCATTATGCTCGGGGGCTTTCTCGCTGACTTTTTCACAGTGCAAATGATTTTTTATGCAAGCTCTATTCTATATTTTTTGAGTGGATTGATGATGATGAAAACAGGCTGACGCGGTCAGCCTGTTTTTTTATGCGGCTGAAAAGAGGCGTCATATCAACTTTTTTTGGTGTGGATGTGTTGATTTTTTTGAGCAGAATTTCCATTGAACAGAAAATTTATAAATGAATAAAAATATTAAATATACGATTGAATTAATTTTTATTCATGTTATAATGTTAAATAATTTCACAAAGACCAAGAGGGTGAACTTGTTTTGAAAATAGGAATTGTAGGTGCTACAGGGTATGGAGGCACTGAACTTGTCAGGATTCTTTCGCATCATCCTCATGCAGAGGAATGCATACTTTATTCATCCAGCGGAGAAGGAAATGTCTATAGCGAGGTTTATCCTCATCTTATCGGCTTAGCGGATCAGAGGCTGAAGCCGATTGATATGAATACGATCAAACGCGAAATAGATATCATGTTTCTTGCTGCGCCCCCCGGAGTATCAAGTGAATTGACTCCGAAGCTGGCAGATGCGGGAATTCCGGTTATTGACCTGTCAGGTGATCTGAGGATACAAGAGCCCGCTGAATATGAAAAATGGTATAAACGGACAGCGGCACCGAAGGCGGTGATTCAAGAGGCGGTATACGGTCTCGCAGAACTGAATCAAAAGCAAATTCAACAGGCGAAACTCATTGCCAATCCAGGCTGTTTCCCCACAGCTGTTTTGCTTGGCCTCGCGCCTTTGGCTCAAAAGAAACTGCTCGATGAATCTTTCGTTATCGTTGACGCGAAGACCGGGGTTTCCGGAGCGGGAAGAAAAGCATCCATGGGCACTCATTTTTCTGAGCTGAACGACAATTTTAAAATTTATAAAGTCAATGAACATCAGCACACGCCGGAAATTGAGCAGGCGCTGAATGAATGGCAGCCAGGTCTCGGGAATATTACATTTTCGGCTCACTTGGTTCCGATGACAAGGGGCATCATGGCGACGATGTATACGCAATTAACCTGTGATTTATCCGCAGATGACCTGCATAACCTATATTCGGAATTTTACCAAGATTCATATTTTGTGAGAGTAAGGCCAAAAGGCTATTATCCGCAAACGAAGGAAGTGTACGGCAGCAATTTCTGTGATATCGCCGTGACCCACGACGAGAGAACGAACAGAGTCACGATCGTCTCGGTCATCGATAATTTAATGAAGGGCGCCGCCGGTCAGGCAGTGCAAAACTTTAATTTGATGAATGGCTGGAATGAAGAGACCGGTCTCGCCATCACGCCAATTTATCCATAGAACGGGAGAGAATCGAACCATGATTCAGTTAAGTGAAGATCAAATTGTAAAAGTAACAGGTGATGTGTCCTCGCCAAAAGGATTTCAGGCAAAGGGTGTGCATTGCGGGCTGCGCTACTCGAAAAAAGACCTCGGCGTCATTATCAGCGAGACACCGGCCGTAAGTGCAGCGGTTTATACCCAAAGCCACTTCCAGGCTGCGCCGATCAAAGTAACACAAGACAGCTTAAAGCACGGGCCAGCCTTGAAAGCCGTCATCGTCAACAGCGCCATTGCCAACGCCTGCACGGGAGAACAGGGACTAAAGGACGCATACACAATGCGGGAGACCTTTGCTTCACAGCTTGGCATTGAGCCGGAGCTTGTCGCTGTTTCTTCAACGGGCGTCATCGGCGAACATTTAGACATGGAAAAAATTCAGGCGGGGATCGGGCTGCTGAAAGAAACACCTGCGGGATCAGGAGATTTTGAAGAAGCGATTTTAACAACCGATACGGTGATTAAGCAGACGTGCTATGAGCTGGCAATCGGCGGCAAAACAGTCACGATCGGCGGAGCGGCTAAAGGCTCAGGGATGATACATCCGAACATGGCCACGATGCTGGGATTTGTGACAACTGACGCGGCAATCGAAGAAAAAGCGCTGCAAAAGGCGCTTCGGGAAATCACTGATGTTTCATTTAACCAAATTACAGTTGACGGAGAAACATCTACGAACGACATGGTATTGGTTATGGCGAATGGCTGCGCCGAAAACGAGTGCCTGACAGAAGACCATCCAGACTGGCCAGTCTTTAAAAAAGCGCTCTTGCTCACTTGTGAGGATCTGGCTAAAGAGATTGCCAGAGACGGAGAAGGCGCGACAAAACTAATTGAAGCCCAAGTACAGGGAGCGAAAAACAATCTTGATGCAAACGTCATTGCCAAAAAGATTGTCGGCTCAAATCTCGTGAAAACGGCAGTATACGGAACAGATGCCAACTGGGGGCGTATCATCGGAGCCATCGGACACTCCGCAGCTCAAGTGACGGCAGAAGAAGTAGAGGTTTATCTTGGGGGCCAATGCCTGTTTAAGAATAACGAGCCTCAGCCATTCTCTGAATCTCTCGCCAAGGAATACCTTGAAGGAGATGAAATCACCATTGTCATCAAGATGGATGAAGGAGACGGGAACGGAAGAGCGTGGGGCTGTGACCTGACCTATGACTATATCAAAATTAACGCGAGCTATCGCACGTAATAAAGGGGAGCATTATGAAGAAAACAATTGTCTTTAAATGCGGGGGAAGTGTCATCCGCGAGCTGTCGGAGGAATTTTTTCAAAATCTGAAAGAACTGACGGCGTCAGGCTGGAAACTGGCGATCGTACATGGCGGCGGCCCGGAAATCACAAATATGCTGAAGCGGTTAAATATCAAAACAGAGTTTTCGGGCGGACAGCGGAAAACAACGAAGCCTGTGCTGGAAGTGGCGGAAATGGTTTTATCCGGTTCTGTCAATAAATTTTTCGTTGCAGAGCTTGCCAAACACGGACTGCGAGCCGCAGGCATTTCTGGTAAGGACGGCGGTCTTTTGGAGGCTGATTATCTCGATTCGAAAGCATACGGAGAAGTCGGAGAAATCAAAAAAGTCGATGCGTCCATGGTGAACGCGCTGATGGAAAAGGACATCATCCCCGTTATTGCGCCGCTGTCTATGACAAGCGACTGCAAAACGCTGAATGTAAATGCCGATCTGGCTGCCTCAGCAGTTGCCGGAGCACTTGAAGCCGATAAGCTAATGTTCGTCACAGATGTTGATGGAATCATGAAGGAAAAGCAGCGTCTGGACGTCCTGACCTCTGAAGAGATTCAGACGCTAATCGAGCAGGAAGTGATCACAGGAGGGATGATCCCGAAGGTCAATTCAGCCTTGTCAGCTTTATCAGATCAGGTATCTGAAGTCATGATCGTAAACGGAAAAGGATCATTCTTCGCAGAACAAACCTTTCAAGGGACAAAAATCGTCAAAGCAAAGGAGGCTGTTTCATGAGCAGCTTGTTTCAAACCTACGGCCGCTGGGATATTGACATTAAAAAAGCAAAGGGAACGCATGTTGAGGATCAGAACGGCAAAACGTACCTCGATTTCATTCAGGGGATTGCGGTATCAAATCTAGGCCACTGCCATGAGGCGGTGACAGAGGCAGTCAAAAAACAGCTCGATAACGTATGGCACGTATCCAACCTATTTCAGAACAGTCTTCAAGAGCAAGCGGCACAGAAGCTGGCGGAACACAGTGCGGGTGATCTCGTCTTTTTCTGCAACAGCGGTGCGGAGGCGAATGAAGGTGCGATAAAGCTCGCCCGAAAAGCAACTGGAAAAACAAAAATCATCACTTTTCTTCAGTCTTTCCACGGCCGCACGTATGCAGGGATGGCGGCGACCGGACAGGATAAAATCAAAACAGGCTTCGGCCCGATGCTTGAAGGCTTTCACTACCTGCCATACAACGATCCTTCTGTTTTTGAAGCTCTTAGGGAGGAAGACGATATTGCCGCGGTGATGCTTGAAACAGTGCAGGGAGAAGGCGGAGTCAATCCGGCGAGCGCTGAATTTTTAACAGCCGTTCAGTCATTTTGCAAGGAAAAAGAGGCCCTTCTGATTGTTGATGAGATTCAAACCGGCATCGGACGGACGGGAAAGGGCTTCGCATATGAGCACTTCGGACTCTCACCGGATATCATCACAGCCGCAAAAGGATTGGGAAACGGCTTTCCAGTCGGCGCTGTCATCGGAAAAAAACAGCTTGGAGAAGCGTTTACCCCTGGTTCTCACGGAACGACTTTCGGAGGGAATATGCTGGCGATGGCTGCTGTGAATGCCACATTGCAAATTGTATTCGAGCCTGACTTTTTGCAAGAGGCTGCTGACAAAGGAGCGTTTTTAAAAGAACAGCTTGAGGCTGAGCTAAAAAGCCCTTTTGTTAAACAAGTCCGCGGTAAAGGATTAATGCTTGGAATTGAGTGTGATGGCCCGGTTGCTGGCATTATTGCAGAATTGCAGACATTAGGCTTGCTTGTATTGCCGGCCGGCCCGAAAGTGATTCGTCTGCTGCCGCCGCTCACCGTGACTAAGGATGAAATAGCAGAAGCTGTCAGCAAGCTGAAACAGGCAATCGCTCAGCATACCGCTGTAAACCAGTGATTTTTTTTTTTCGATATAAAGGTATAAAAATTCATTTTTATAATTAATTATTCATCAAGAGGTGGGCTGTTAGATGGAAGGTTATTTAGTGTTAGAAGATGGGACATCGTTTAGCGGCGAGCTGGACGGTCGTGAAAACTGCACGGGAGAAGCTGTTTTTTTCACAGGTATGACAGGCTACCAGGAAGTGCTGACAGATCCATCATATAAAGGGC
Organism: Bacillus sp. JS; assembly: GCF_000259365.1. Lineage (NCBI taxonomy): Bacteria > Bacillati > Bacillota > Bacilli > Caryophanales > Bacillaceae > Bacillus > Bacillus sp. JS. The sequence goes on from NC_017743.1 coordinate 1,247,371, forward strand.
AGATTATCGTATTTACCTATCCGCTGATTGGCAACTACGGCATTAATGAAAAGGATTTTGAAAGCAAGAAACCGCAAGTAAAAGCCGTGGTTGTCTATGAGGCGTGTGATCATTTTTCTCATCATGAAGCGGTATACAGCCTCAAGGAGTATCTACAGAAATGGAATATTCCGCTGTTGACCCATGTTGATACAAGGGCTGTCGTGAAAAAAATCCGGGTAAATGGAACGATGGGTGCGACAGTCACAGCCTCTAAAGAAGGAGCTGAGATTGCCCTCCAACCAGAGAATGTGGCAGAGCAGGCTTCCGCACAGGAAATCAGCACATTTGGCGACGGGAATAAACATATCGTTCTCATTGATTTTGGCTATAAAAAGTCAATCGCATCATCACTTGTCAAACGGGGCTGCAAGGTCACCGTGGTGCCGTATCAGCAAATGGAAGCTGTATACAATATAAAGCCGGACGGTATTGTGCTATCGAACGGCCCTGGAGATCCGAAAGCCATTCATCCATATCTAGGGAAAATCAAAAGCATCATCAGCCGCTTTCCGACTCTTGGCATTTGTCTCGGACATCAGCTGATCGCGCTCGCATTCGGAGGGAATACATTCAAGCTGCCATTCGGACACAGGGGAGCAAATCATCCGGTCATCGACCGTGAAACGAAACGGGTCTTTATGACAAGCCAAAACCACAGCTATGTGGTTGACGAACAGTCGATTAATGAAAAAGAGCTCACGATCAGATTTCATCATGTCAATGATACGTCAGTTGAAGGGCTTGCCCATAAAAAACTGCCAGTCATGAGTGTTCAATTCCATCCGGAAGCCCATCCCGGACCGGCGGAAAGCGAATGGATTTTTGATGATTATCTAAAGAATGTGATACCAGCAAGGAGAGAAATCGCGCATGCCTAAAGACACCAGTATTTCAAGCATATTAGTAATCGGATCAGGCCCGATCATCATCGGGCAGGCGGCAGAATTTGATTATTCAGGCACTCAAGGGTGCATCGCGCTGAAGGAGGAGGGCTACCGGGTAATTCTCGTCAACAGCAATCCGGCGACAATTATGACCGATGAAGCCTTCGCTGATGAGATTTATTTTGAGCCTCTGACAGCAGAAAGCCTGACAGCCATCATTAAGAAAGAACAGCCTGATGGGCTTCTTGCCAATTTAGGCGGTCAGACCGCGTTGAATTTAGCAGTGGAGCTTGAAGAAACGGGTGTTTTAAAGGAGCACGGCGTCAAGCTTCTCGGCACATCCGTTGAAACGATACAAAAAGGAGAAGACCGGGAAAAATTCCGTTCGTTAATGAATGAATTGAACCAGCCCGTGCCAGAGAGTGAAATTGTTGATAATGAAACCGACGCCATCCGGTTTGCGGAATCCATCGGTTTTCCCGTTATTATCAGACCTGCTTACACATTAGGCGGAAAGGGCGGAGGAATCGCCCCTGATAAAGAAGCCTTTACAGCTATGATTAAACAGGCGCTATTAGCAAGTCCGATCAATCAATGCCTTGTCGAGAAAAGCATTGCGGGCTTTAAAGAAATTGAATATGAAGTCATGCGTGACGGCAATAACACATGCATTACCGTCTGCAACATGGAAAATATCGATCCGGTCGGCGTGCATACAGGTGACTCTATTGTTGTGGCGCCTTCACAAACATTGACAGATGAAGACTATCAAATGCTGCGGACGGCTAGTCTGACCATCATTTCAGCACTTGATGTCGTAGGCGGCTGCAATATTCAATTCGCGCTTGATCCTTTCAGCAAGCAATATTATGTGATCGAAGTGAATCCGCGTGTCAGCCGGTCATCGGCTCTCGCATCTAAAGCGACCGGTTATCCGATTGCAAAGATGGCTGCTAAACTGGCAGTCGGATACACACTTGACGAGCTGAAAAATCCGCTCACAGGTTCAACTTACGCAAGCTTTGAACCGGCACTGGACTATGTGATCGTCAAATTTCCGCGCTGGCCGTTTGATAAATTCAAAAACGCAGACCGCAAGCTTGGCACAAAAATGAAAGCCACCGGTGAAGTGATGGCGATTGAACGGAATTTAGAAGCGGCGATACAGAAGGCAGCCGCGTCCCTTGAATTAAAAAATATCGGCACACACCTTCCAGAGCTCAGCGGCTTGTCAATTGATGCGCTATGGGAGTTGGCAGTTATTCCGGATGACCGCAGATTTTTCGTTGTCATGGAGCTGTTGAGCCGCAGCGTCTCGATTGATGACATTCATGCGAAAACAAAAATTGATCCGTTTTTCCTGCATACCTTTAACAACATCATCAAATTGGAAAACCGCCTGATGGAAGAGGGCGGCGATCTCTCTTTTGACTTATTGAAAAAAGCGAAGGAAAAGGGATTCTCAGACGCAACGATTGCCTCATTGATTGGCAAAACAGAGGAAGAGGTGCGCGCGCTTCGCAAGGAGATGGGCATTACACCTTCCTTCAAAATTGTCGATACATGCGCGGCTGAGTTTGATGCGAAAACAAACTATTTTTACTCCACATATTTCGGAGAGACCGATGGAGATATCAGCCGCAAAGAGAAAAAACGAGCGCTGATTATCGGATCAGGCCCGATTCGGATCGGCCAAGGCGTTGAATTTGATTACAGTGCGGTTCACGGCGTGCTGACACTGCAAGAGCTTGGGTTCGAAACCATCATGATTAACAATAACCCGGAAACGGTCAGCACAGATTATGAAATTGCGGATCGCCTGTATTTTGAACCCATGACAACGGAGCATATTGTAAACGTGGCGGAGCAGGAAAAGATTGATTTTGCAATCGTGCAATTCGGCGGCCAAACTTCAATCAATGCTGCTGAAGCACTTGAAAAAGCCGGCATTACCCTTCTCGGCACTTCGTTTGAAACGCTCGATGTGTTAGAGGATCGTGATCAGTTTTATCAGCTTCTTGATGAACTAGGATTGAAGCACGCAAAAGGAGAAATTGCCTATACAAAAGAAGAAGCCGCTTCAAAAGCCAGTGAGATTGGCTATCCGGTGTTAATTCGTCCATCTTACGTTATCGGCGGAATGGGCATGATCATTGTTGACTCGCAAGACCAGCTTTCTCAGCTGCTGAATGATGAGGACAGCATGCCATATCCGATTTTAATTGATCAGTATGTGTCTGGAAAAGAAGTCGAAATTGATTTGATTTCCGACGGCGAGGATGTCTTTATCCCGACATATACCGAGCATATTGAACGGGCGGGTGTCCATTCGGGAGACAGCTTTGCCATCCTTCCGGGACCATCAATCACAAGCGGGCTGCAGCAGGGCATGAAAGAGGCCGCACAAAAAATTGCCCGAAAACTTTCATTTAAAGGCATCATGAACATCCAATTTGTGATCGACAATGGAAACATACTCGTGCTTGAAGTGAATCCGAGAGCGAGCCGCACGGTTCCGGTCGTCAGCAAAGTAATGGGCGTGCCGATGATTCCGCTTGCCACACGTTTGCTGGCGGGTGCGTCCTTAAAAGATCTAAACCCGGCCGTTCAAAATCATCATGGAGTTGCCGTGAAGTTCCCTGTTTTTTCTTCTCATGCGATACAGGATGTGGATGTGAAGCTTGGACCGGAAATGAAATCAACGGGAGAAGGCATGTGTGTCGCATATGATGCCGACAGCGCCTTGAAAAAAATCTATACACGTGTCTGGAATCAAAAAGGAAGCATATACTTGCAAAACGGTCCGGAAGATGTGAAGGAATTAGCGGAAAACGCCGGTTTCACCGTTCATGAAGGGACATTTGCCTCTTGGATGGAACAGACAGGAAAATCGCTCCACATCAATCTGAGCGGTTCTGAAGAAGCGCGCAAAGAACGTCTGGAAGCCATGACGCACGGCATCACCGTCTTTACAGAAGAAGAAACCGTGCGGGCGTTTTTACAAAGCGGTTCAGGCCATCCGCAGCCTGTATCTCTCAAAGATCTCTATAAAAAGGAAGTGGCATCATGCACACAATGACGCAAACCAGTTTATACGGAAAAGATTTATTAACGTTAAAAGATCTTAGTGAACAGGATATAAACGCCTTGCTTGCAGAAGCCGGTGAGCTGAAGCAAAACAAAATCCAGCCTATTTTCCATGGGAAAACCTTGGCGATGATTTTTGAAAAATCATCAACGCGGACCCGTGTTTCATTTGAAGCGGGCATGGCGCAGCTGGGCGGGAACGCCCTCTTCCTAAGCCAGAAAGATCTGCAGCTGGGCCGCGGTGAGACTGTCGCTGATACGGCAAAAGTGCTGTCAGGCTATGTGGATGCCATCATGATCCGGACCTTTGAACATGAAAAGGTGGAGGAGCTTGCCAAAGAAGCTGACATTCCGGTAATCAATGGACTGACGGATAAATATCACCCATGCCAGGCGCTCGCGGATCTCTTGACGATTAAGGAGATAAAAGGAAAGCTTAAAGGCGTAAAAGTCGCATACATCGGTGACGGAAATAACGTGGCGCACTCCTTGATGATCGGCTGCGCGAAAATGGGCTGTGATATCTCAATCGCTTCGCCAAAGGGATATGAAGTGTTAGATGAAGCAGCTGAAGCGGCAAAAACATATGCGCTTCAATCCGGCTCTTCCATCACGCTGACAGATGATCCGATTGAAGCGGTAAAAGACGCGGACGTGATTTATTCTGATGTGTTTACTAGCATGGGACAGGAAGCGGAAGAGCAAGAACGTCTTGCTGTCTTTGCGCCTTATCAGGTGAATGCGGCGCTGGTCAGCCATGCCAAGCCTGACTATACATTTTTACATTGTCTCCCTGCGCATCGCGAGGAAGAAGTGACTGCGGAGATTATTGACGGGCCGAATTCTGCAGTGTTCCAGCAGGCGGAAAATCGTCTTCATGTGCAAAAAGCACTGTTGAAGGCCATTTTATACAATGGGGAATCATCAAAAAACTGCTGAGTCAACCTCAGCAGTTTTTTTGATGGCAACATATTCACAGCCGCTTAGGCGCATACTACAGCAAAAAGGAAAAGGAGGAAAAACTGTGGGACAGCAGCATCAATTCCGGCCCGGACAGAAAGCGCCGAATAACGGTGTCTACGTAGAGATCGGCGAGACAGGGAGCATGGTGAAAAACCCTCAAAAGGTCCATCTGTCAGCAGGGGAAATGTTCCCCGAAACATCAAATCACAACCGGCTGTGGACATACAAAAGAAAGCCGTGACCACTAAAAAACCCAAAACAATCAATGTTTTGGGTTTTTGGCTTCTTAATGCTGGCTTGCATTTTTGTTCATAGGCATGATTTCTGCTAAAACCATGATTAAGACATACAGTACAACAGCAATGACAGATGATGTTTTGAAATTATACGTAACGCTGTTCATGCTTGCAACCAAGTAGCATGCCATATGTGATAAAAGGAACGTCCAAATAAAGGCAATAATATATCGCACGTTTCCACCTCGTCCTTCTCATTCTATTCTAAAAGCTATCATACCATACAAAAAGCGAAGGGGGAATCCAATTTTAGCAGAAAGTGAGGTGACAAAAGAGTCTGATTCGTCACACTTTAATGGTAAAATATAAAAAACGTCAATCAGTGTAATAGCCAAAAATGTAAAAGCTAGGACTTTACCTTATTCGTTTCTTTTCTATTTACATAAGATAGCGTGAGATGAAGTGTGAAAGGAGGCGGGCAAGCGATGGGAATAACGGAAAGATACTTTCAACTGGGAACGGAGCATAATGTCATTCATCTGCCCTATCGCCCGAACGGCTTCGGCATCTTTATCTTGGGGGACAGAACCCACTTTGTCGGGGAAGATTCAAGCTTTTGGCTGCAGCATTACGGCAGAAATCAGCTTCTGAATATGTTGAGGAATGAAGGATATACTCTTTTTAACAGCAATCTGTTCGGAAGGCATTGGGGGGCGGAAAAAGCAGTCACCTATGCTAAACAGCTGATCCATTCCGTGATGAAGCAGGAAATCCTCAATCCGAAGATTCATATTTTAGCAGAAGGCATGGGTGCTCTCGTGGCCGATGAACTGCTTCGTTTTTCCCCGGATCATATCCGCTCAGCCGCAATGTTGAATCCTTGTCTCGATCTTCAGGCACATTATGAATCAGAAAAAGAAAATAAATTTTTCTATAAGCAATTTATGAAAGAAGTATCGAAAAGCTACGGAATTTCTGAAAAAGAAGCGGAAGCGCTTCGTTACAAAACCATTCAAAGCTATCCGAGCGGCGTTCCGGTTCATATATGGCAGCGTATGACCGGAGCTCCATATCCCTACAGCGTACATGCGGAAGCTTTCAAGGAAAAACAGCAAAAGCAAGGCTCACCGGTCGACATGACATTTCATTTATTTGAGCATCCGAGCAGAATTTATGCATCAATCTGCAAATTCTTTCATAGTCATGAAAAAGAATTATAGAGAATATAATGACAACAGCCTTCTCTTTTGCGGAGGCTGTTTTGTTTTGGGAAATGAAAAACCGGAAGGGCGGCAGATGCAATGGAATCAACGCTGATTGTAGGTGCGGACGAATTTTTCGGCCTTTCATTATGTGAACGAATGATGGATGAAGGCATACATGTTGACGTTATTCTGGCGGAAACAGAAGATAAAATGAGACAAATGTACTTAGAAGAAAGACTCATGTGGCTTGGGAGAAATGAACTCTTTCGCCAGCTTGAACGCATTGGAGATCAAAAGTATGATACAATTTGTATCCAGTTTGGAGTTTCTTTGCCTTTGGAGCAATATGATTCTTCTTATATTTTAGTATATGAACAAGACCGGAAAGAATGGGAGAAGCGTGAAAAAACAGGCTCGGAAAAAGCCGTATTCCTTCCGAAAATGTATGGGCCATGGAAAGAAGAAACAGAGGAGGAAGGCTATTACACAGACGATGTGGCTGACGAGTTGCTGAAATTCCTGTTAGAACAAGGCCGTCATAGCAAAGATCAGTTTTTTGAATTACAAGTATCAGAAAAAACCTCAAAAGAAGAAGCAAAAACAAAAATTATCGAGTGGAAAAGACAATTTTCATCAATTTTCGACAAATATTAAGAAAAACCTTCCATGTTTCGAGTTTTCTAGATACAATAAACGTATAAAACAATACATGTTATAGCTTGTCAAAAGGAGTTGAACATGACTTGATCACAAGGCTTGTCATGATCTTTTCTGTCCTCCTTTTATTGAGTGGATGTGGACAAACTCCGTTCAAAGGAAAAATTGAGAAGGTCGGCATGCTCTTTCCTGATACGATTAATGACCTCGTATGGGGCACAAAAGGGTATAAAGGATTACTGAATATACAATCCAAATACAATGTGGACGTCTACTATAAAGAAGGCGTTAAAACAGAAGAAGATATCATAAATGCGATTGAGGATTTTCATAAGAGGGGCGTCAATCTGCTCTACGGCCATGGGAGTGAATATGCAGAGGTGTTTAACTTGGTCGGCGAAGATTATCCAGATATGGAATTCGTCATTTCCAATGCGAAAGCGAAAGCTGACAATGTGACGAGTGTCCATTTTAGCGGGGAAGCAATGGGCTTTTTTGGAGGAATGACTGCTGCCCATATGTCGAAAACGAATCAGGTCGGTGTCATTGCTTCCTTTACGTGGCAGCCTGAGGTTGACGGTTTTATCAAAGGAGCCAAGTATGAAAATCCAGATATAGAAGTAAACACGAAATATACGGATCATTGGGATGATGATACGACAGCAGTAAAGCTTTATCAGAAAATGAAGAACGAAGGCGCGGATGTTGTGTATCCTGCTGGAGACGGGTATAATGTTCCTGTTATTCAGCAAATCAAAAAAGACGGGCTTTATGCCATCGGCTACGTTACAGATCAATCGGACCTGGGCGAGAATACCGTATTAACCAGCACGGTGCAAAATGTGGACAAGGCCTATGAAATCATTGCTGAGCAATTCAACAAAGGCACCCTTGAAGGCGGCGATCATTACTACGACCTGAATACGGGAGTAGTCGAGATGGGAACATTCAGCCCGCTCGTCGATGAAGACTTTCAGCAAAGAATCGCCAAGCTGATCAAAACGTACAACAAAACAGGCGATCTGCCAAAAAACGAGTAATGGAGTGACGTCACATGCAGCACGAAAAATCACTTGAATTCTTGCAAATTGCCATGAAATACCTCCCTGAAGCGAAAGAACAGCTTGAAAAATCAGGCATTGAGCTGTCAATGGAGGCCATACAGCCGTTTATGAATCTATTTACAACGGTAATGGCGGAAGCTTACGAGCTTGGCAAGTCTGATGCTAAATCTGAAACCGAATAAAAAGAAGCCACTTTTGCGAAAGTGGCTTTTCACATGATTTTCTTTTTAATCGCGGTGATCATGGGCGCAATCTCCTTTAGAGCGGGCTTGATTTGATCAAGAGAGTTCATAATTGAACCGATTTGGTCCATAATTTGCATGTAATGAATCGTCTCTTCGTCGTTGGTCTGAGAAACCTCCTCTTGCTGTTCCTCCTTCTCTTCTGTTGGTTTTGCGGAATCGCCGAACATCATTTTTGAAAATACATCCAACTGCATACGCCTCCTTTCTATATACAATACTCTATGAGTAAGTTGAACTGATAGTTTAGACGAATATATTGCCATGCGAAAAAAAATAGGATAGAATTAGTACCTGATACTAATAATTGATCACAACCTGATTGATCTTCTAAATTTAAGATATAAAGGAGTCTTCCCTTATGAAAGCTGGAATACTTGGTGTTGGACGTTACATTCCTGAGAAGGTTTTAACAAATCATGATCTTGAAAAAATGGTTGAAACTTCTGACGAGTGGATTCGTACAAGAACTGGAATAGAAGAAAGAAGAATTGCCGCAGATGATGTGTATTCATCACATATGGCTGTTGCAGCAGCGAAACATGCGCTGGAACAAGCTGAAGTGGCTGCTGAGGATTTGGATATGATCCTGGTTGCAACTGTTACACCTGATCAGTCATTTCCTACGGTCTCTTGTATGATTCAAGAACAGCTCGGCGCTAAAAAAGCGTGTGCTATGGATATTAGCGCCGCTTGTGCGGGCTTTATGTACGGCGTTGTAACCGGAAAACAATTTATTGAATCCGGAACCTACAAACATGTTCTAGTTGTCGGTGTAGAGAAGCTCTCAAGCATTACAGACTGGGAAGACCGCAATACTGCCGTTCTGTTTGGAGATGGGGCAGGCGCGGCGGTAGTCGGACCAGTCAGCGATGACAGAGGAATCCTTTCATTTGAGCTAGGAGCCGACGGTACAGGCGGTCAGCACTTGTATCTGAATGAAAAACGACATACAATCATGAATGGACGAGAAGTTTTCAAATTTGCAGTCCGCCAAATGGGAGAATCATGCGTAAATGTCATTGAAAAAGCTGGACTTTCAAAAGAGGATGTCGACTTTTTGATTCCGCATCAGGCGAACATCCGCATCATGGAAGCTGCACGCGAGCGTTTAGAGCTTCCTGTCGAAAAGATGTCTAAAACCGTTCATAAATATGGAAATACTTCTGCCGCATCCATTCCGATCTCTCTTGTAGAAGAATTGGAAGCCGGTAAAATCAAAGACGGCGATGTGGTCGTTATGGTAGGGTTCGGCGGAGGACTAACATGGGGCGCCATTGCAATCCGCTGGGGCCGATAAAAAAAGGTGAGGTGCACACAAGATGACTAAAAAAAGAGTAGTTGTTACAGGACTTGGAGCATTATCTCCGCTTGGCAACGACGTCGATACAAGTTGGAATAACGCAATCAACGGTGTGTCCGGAATCGGTCCGATCACTCGTGTTGATGCTGAAGAATATCCGGCAAAAGTAGCCGCTGAATTAAAAGACTTCAATGTTGAAGATTATATGGATAAAAAAGAAGCCAGAAAAATGGACCGCTTTACACAATATGCGGTTGTAGCTGCGAAAATGGCAGTTGAAGACGCAGATCTTAACATTACGGATGAGATCGCGCCGAGAGTCGGTGTTTGGGTAGGCTCCGGTATCGGAGGACTTGAAACACTAGAATCTCAATTTGAAATCTTCCTAACAAAAGGCCCGAGACGGGTAAGCCCGTTTTTCGTGCCAATGATGATTCCTGACATGGCGACAGGCCAGATTTCTATTGCGCTAGGAGCGAAAGGAGTCAATTCTTGTACGGTTACAGCATGTGCTACAGGAACGAACTCTATCGGTGACGCGTTTAAAGTCATTCAGCGCGGTGATGCAGATGTGATGGTCACAGGCGGAACAGAAGCGCCGCTGACAAGAATGTCATTCGCGGGCTTCAGTGCCAACAAAGCACTGTCTACTAATCCAGATCCGAAAACAGCGAGCCGCCCGTTCGATAAAAACCGTGATGGCTTTGTCATGGGTGAAGGTGCAGGGATTATCGTTCTTGAAGAGCTTGAGCATGCCCTGGCCCGCGGTGCTAAAATCTACGGAGAAATTGTCGGCTACGGCTCAACAGGAGACGCTTATCATATCACAGCGCCGGCCCAAGATGGTGAAGGCGGAGCGAGAGCGATGCAAGAAGCTATTAAAGATGCGGGCATTGCGCCACAAGAAATTGATTATATCAATGCTCACGGAACAAGCACGTATTACAACGACAAATATGAAACAATGGCGATTAAAACCGTTTTCGGCGAGCATGCGCATAAACTTGCGGTAAGCTCTACAAAATCAATGACAGGCCACCTTTTAGGTGCAGCTGGCGGTATTGAAGCCATTTTCTCTATCCTTGCCATTAAAGAAGGCGTGATCCCGCCGACAATCAATATTCAAACACCTGACGAAGAATGCGATTTGGATTATGTGCCTGATGAAGCTCGCAGACAGGAGCTCAATTATGTTCTCAGCAACTCATTAGGATTCGGCGGGCACAATGCGACATTAATCTTTAAGAAATATCAATCATAATCAAGCCAAACCGGCTGCCCTTAGAGGGTAGCCGGTTTTTTTTGTGTGCATAGATTAAAAGAGGAGGCGATCACATGAGTGTAGAACAAACATATAGCTGGCTCAGGAAGGCTGCTTCAATAGATGATTTGGCACCTTACATTATCCCGCTTTTTTCAGGTACGGGGAAAAAGAACTGGAAGGGCATTTTGGGGCATCTTCAGCATCATGGGATGTTTAAAAACATGACAGAGGGTATTCAGACTGCTTCCAAGCTGAAGGAAAAAGGTTTTTACGAGCATATCCAAAAGGAAGAACAGTATCTTAAAAACAAATGGCAAGGTCCTGATGTACCAATTGTTCCGCTGCCGGTTGATGAACGAAATAGGAGAATTCGTTTAGAATTTGGATCAAAATCAGGACTCGCGTTTCAAGACAAAATGTTCCTCTTTCTTTCGTCAGATTTAGATTTTGGATCAGTATCTGCCCTGATGACGCATGAGTATCATCATGTTTGCCGGTTAGGTCATCTCACAAAAGAGGAAAAGGATGTCACATTACTTGATACAATCATCATGGAAGGGCTGGCGGAATATGCTGTTTATGAGAGGTTCGGCCGAAGTCAAACGGCTGAATGGACGACTTGGTATACCCCAGAGCAGCTTCAGGCTTTATATGAAAAAAAGATTGCGCCCCATCAGGATATCAAACGGGATGATCGATTATTTCCCCAGCTGTTATTCGGCAAAGGATATCAGCCGAAAATGCTTGGATACGCAGTTGGATTCAATATTGTAAAAAAGTATTTAACTGCCAACAAGGCAAGCACTGCAGACGGACTTTCCATTCCTGCTGAAACCTTTTTGGATGCAATGCTTTAAAAGGATAAAATAATGGAATTTCGTTAATAATATTACATTTATCCTAAAAAATTCTTGATTTTGCAAAATGATTGTAATAATATACAACTATAAAATTTTTCGATAATTCAATATTATTTATTATTTCTGAATAAAGGGATTGCTTTCTCTTGAAAACGATTGACCACAAGAGGGGGGAAAGGGGAGCTAGCATGAGCACACTATTAGAAGTGAATAATTTAAAGACTTATTTTTTCCGGAAAAAGGAGCCGATCCCTGCGGTTGACGGAGTCGATTTTCACATCAGCAAAGGTGAGACCGTCGCGCTTGTAGGTGAATCGGGCTCCGGAAAAAGCATTACTTCCTTATCAATTATGGGCCTCGTCCAAAGCTCAGGCGGAAAAATCATGGACGGCTCTATTAAACTCGAAGACAAAGACCTCACCTCATTCACTGAAAACGATTATTGCAAAATCCGCGGAAACGAAGTATCCATGATCTTTCAAGAACCAATGACCTCCCTTAATCCGGTGTTAACAATCGGAGAACAAATTACCGAAGTGCTGATTTACCATAAAAACATGAAGAAAAAAGAAGCCTGTCAGCGAGCTGTTGAACTCTTGCAGATGGTCGGTTTCTCCCGGGCGGAGCAAATAATGAAGGAGTACCCGCATCGGCTGTCAGGCGGTATGAGACAGAGGGTGATGATTGCCATCGCACTAAGCTGTAATCCTAAATTGCTCATTGCCGATGAACCCACGACAGCGCTGGATGTGACAATACAAGCCCAGGTGCTGGAGCTCATGAAAGATCTCTGCCAGAAGTTCAACACATCGATTCTTCTGATCACACACGACTTAGGTGTCGTGTCCGAAGCGGCTGATAGAGTGATTGTCATGTACTGCGGACAAGTCGTAGAAAACGCCACTGTTGATGACTTATTTTTAGAACCGCTTCATCCTTATACAGAAGGCCTGCTTACGTCAATTCCTGTTATAGATGGAGAGATTGATAAATTAAATGCGATTAAAGGCAGCGTGCCTACACCTGATAATCTGCCGCCGGGGTGCCGTTTTGCCCCAAGGTGTCCGAAAGCTATGGATAAGTGCTGGACAAATCAGCCTTCGCTTTTGACACACAAAAGCGGAAGAACGGTGAGATGCTTTTTATATGAGGAAGAGGGTGCAGAACAATCATGACAGCAGTTAATCAAGAAACAATCTTAGAGCTTCGTGACGTAAAAAAATACTTTCCGATCCGCTCAGGCCTTTTTCAAAGAAAAGTCGGTGATGTAAAAGCGGTGGATGGTGTGTCATTTTCGTTAAAAAAAGGAGAGACACTCGGAATCGTTGGAGAGTCGGGCTGCGGAAAATCGACTGCCGGCAGAACGATGATCAGACTGTACAAACCAACAGAAGGCCAAATTCTTTTTAAAGGGCAGGATATTTCCAATCTGTCAGAGGAGAAGCTGCGGAAGAGTGTCCGCAAAAATATTCAAATGGTGTTCCAAGATCCATTTGCCTCGTTAAACCCGAGAAAGACGCTGCGGTCTATCATAAAGGAGCCGTTTAATACGCACAACATGTATACGATGCGTGAACGAAACGAGAAAGTCGAAGAGCTGCTTGCGAGAGTTGGCCTTCACCCATCGTTTGCCGGACGTTATCCCCATGAGTTTTCCGGCGGCCAGCGTCAGCGGATCGGCATTGCCAGAGCACTCACTTTAAATCCAGAGCTGATCATTGCTGATGAGCCGGTTTCCGCACTTGATGTATCCATTCAGGCCCAAGTGATTAACTTGATGGAGGAATTACAGGAGGAATTTGATCTTACGTATCTATTTATCTCCCATGATCTAAGTGTCGTCCGCCATATCAGCGACAGAGTCGGAGTGATGTATCTTGGCAAAATGATGGAGCTGACCGGCAAGCATGAGCTCTATGACAACCCGCTTCACCCATATACCCAAGCGCTTTTATCCTCCGTTCCGGTTACAAGAAAAAAAGGATCTGTCAGACGTGAACGCATTGTCCTGAAGGGAGAGCTGCCAAGTCCGGCCAACCCGCCAAAAGGCTGCGTATTCCACACAAGATGCCCTGTTGCAAAACCGATATGCAAGGAACAAATACCAGAATTTAAAGAAGCTGCTCCCAGCCACTTTGTGGCTTGTCACCTTTACAGCTAATGTTGCCCGCACAGCTTTGAGAGGGGGTATGCATACTACATAAACAACAGCTGAGAAGAACGAACATTTTAAAAGGGGGAATATCTAATGAAAAGACGGAAAACCGCACTGATGATGCTAAGTGTATTGATGGTCCTGGCCATCTTTTTATCAGCCTGCTCGGGCTCAAAATCGAGCAGCAGCAGTGAGAAAAAATCAGCAGGCAAACCTCAGCGAGGCGGGGATTTGGTTGTAGGGTCAATCGGAGAACCCACACTTTTTAACTCTCTGTATTCTACGGATGACGCAAGTACGGATATTGAAAATATGCTGTACAGCTTTTTAACGAAAACGGATGAAAAACTAAATGTGAAATTGTCACTCGCTGAAAGTATTAAAGAATTAGACGGCGGCCTTGCATATGATGTGAAAATTAAAAAAGGCGTTAAGTTTCATGACGGAAAAGAACTGACTGCAGACGACGTCGTATTTACGTACAGTGTCCCTTTAAGCAAAGATTACAAGGGAGAACGCGGTTCAACATATGAAATGCTGAAATCCGTAGAAAAAAAAGGCGATTACGAAGTCTTGTTTAAGCTGAAATATAAAGACGGTAATTTCTACAACAATGCGTTAGACAGCACAGCTATTCTGCCGAAACATATTCTCGGTAATGTTCCGATTGCCGATTTAGAAGAAAATGAGTTTAACAGAAAGAAACCAATCGGTTCAGGACCATTTAAGTTTAAGGAATGGAAGCAGGGCCAATATATTAAGCTCGAAGCGAATGATGATTACTTTGAAGGAAGACCGTATTTAGATACTGTGACGTATAAAGTCATTCCTGACGCAAATGCTGCCGTTGCTCAGCTGCAGGCAGGCGATATTAATTTCTTTAATGTGCCCGCCACTGACTACAAAACGGCTGAAAAATTCAACAACCTAAAAATCGTTACTGATTTGGCATTAAGTTATGTGTACATCGGGTGGAATGAAAAAAATGAATTATTCAAGGATAAAAAGGTTCGTCAAGCGCTGACAACCGCTCTTGACCGCGAGTCAATCGTCAGCCAAGTATTAGATGGAGACGGCGAAGTAGCTTACATTCCGGAAAGCCCTTTATCTTGGAACTATCCTAAAGATATAGATGTTCCGAAATTTGAGTACAACGAGAAAAAAGCGAAACAGATGCTTGCAGAAGCCGGCTGGAAAGATACGAACGGTGACGGCATTCTGGATAAAGACGGAAAGAAATTCTCGTTTACCCTTAAAACGAACCAAGGAAACAAAGTCCGTGAAGACATCGCTGTCGTCGTTCAGGAACAGCTGAAAAAAATCGGCATTGAAGTGAAAACCCAGATCGTTGAATGGAGCGCTCTCGTTGAACAAATGAATCCTCCGAATTGGGATTTTGATGCAATGGTCATGGGATGGAGTTTATCCACATTCCCGGATCAATATGATATCTTCCATTCAAGCCAGATTAAAAAGGGTTTGAACTACGTTTGGTATAAAAATGCCGAAGCGGATAAACTCATGAAAGATGCAAAATCAATCAGTGACAGAAAGCAGTATTCAAAAGAATATGAGCAGATCTATCAAAAAATTGCGGAAGATCAGCCGTATACGTTCTTGTATTATCCTAACAACCATATGGCAATGCCGGAAAATCTTGAAGGATACAAATATCATCCGAAACGTGATTTGTATAATATTGAAAAATGGTGGCTTGCAAAATAAATTTCCCTTAAAGGGGAGGGAGAGTGTTTTCTCCCTCTTCTGTTTTTATAATAAGGAAAGTAAAGGGGGACAAGTATATGGCTGCATATATTATCAGAAGAACCTTAATGTCTATCCCGATTTTATTGGGAATTACGATTTTATCATTTGTTATCATGAAAGCCGCGCCCGGAGATCCGATGACATTAATGATGGACCCGAAAATCAGCCAGGCTGACAGAGAACAGTTTATTGAAAAATACGGTCTGAATGATCCTCAGTACGTTCAATATTTAAAGTGGCTAGGCAACATGGTGCAGGGTGATTTCGGAACGTCTATTGTCAGAAAAGGAACGCCTGTTTCAGAATTGATTATGGCAAGACTGCCCAATACGCTCCTGCTGATGCTGGTTTCAACGATTTTGGCTCTTATGATTTCTATTCCGTTCGGTGTCCTGTCGGCAAAGCGGCCGTATTCAAAAATCGACTATGGCATTACATTTACCTCGTTTATAGGTCTGGCTATTCCAAACTTTTGGTTTGGATTAATTTTGATTATGGTGTTATCGGTAAATCTCGGCTGGTTTCCAACCGGGGGTGTCGAGACGCTGAATACCGAATTCAATATATTTGACCGGATTCATCATTTAATTCTGCCTGCATTCGTTCTAGCTACAGCTGACATGGCTGGACTGACGAGATACACGAGATCCAATATGCTTGATGTATTAAATCAAGATTATATTCGCACAGCGAGAGCAAAAGGATTTAAAGAGAACAGAGTGCTATTTAAACATGGATTGAGGAATGCATTATTACCCGTCATTACAATTTTCGGTTTGATGATTCCTTCATTTATCGGCGGATCTGTCGTTGTCGAACAAATTTTCACTTGGCCGGGATTAGGAAAGCTGTTTGTCGATTCAGCATTCCAGCGCGATTATCCGGTTATCATGGCAATGACTGTGATCTCGGCGGTTCTTGTCGTTGTGGGAAACCTCATTGCAGACATCCTTTACGCGATTGTTGATCCGCGGATCGAATATTAAAAGGAGGGAAACAGAGATGTCAGAGCTGCAAACAACTCCCACGCCGGAGATCAGGCTGAAAGAAAATATTTCGAAAAAACCAGAAACAATGACAAAGATTTTCTGGGAAAAATTCTCGAAAAACAAACTGGCCATTTTAGGTGCCGTTATTCTTTTTATCATTATCATGTCGGCTGTTTTCGCCCCTTTCATTGCACCTTATCCCCAAGAGCAGCAAAGCCTGCTTGATAAATATAAGGCGCCGGGCCTTGAACATCTGATGGGAACGGATAAATTTGGACGTGATATTTTCAGCCGGATCCTATATGGAGCGCGTGTCTCTTTATTGGTTGGATTTGCGTCCGTAGTCGGTTCGATTTTGATCGGAACGGTTTTAGGAGCATTAGCTGGATATTTCAGAGGAATAGTGGATGCTGTCATTATGCGTGTAGTTGACATCGTGCTATCCATTCCTGATATTTTCCTGTTGATCACGCTGGTCACCATCTTCAAGCCGGGTGTGGACAAATTGATTTTAATTTTCTGTCTCACAGGGTGGACCACGACAGCACGATTAGTAAGAGGGGAATTCTTATCGCTTCGTTCAAGGGAATATGTTCTTGCTGCTAAAACAATTGGAACAAAGACGCACAAAATTATTTTTTCTCATATCCTGCCCAATGCGTTAGGGCCGATTATTGTATCAGCTACGCTGAAAGTAGGGTCTGTTATTCTAGCTGAATCGGCGCTAAGCTACTTGGGATTTGGAATTCAGCCGCCAATCGCTAGCTGGGGGAACATGCTTCAAGATGCACAGAATTTCACAGTAATGATTCAAGCATGGTGGTACCCATTATTTCCCGGGCTATTTATTTTAATGACCGTTTTATGCTTCAACTTTGTCGGTGATGGCCTGCGGGATGCGCTTGACCCGAAAAATATTAAATAAAAATGAATATAATATCTGTTATAAAATATCACCAAATCAGAAAAAAAGCAGGTCTCCCTTTGTCAGAAAATATACAAAGAGATCTGCTTTTTGTGATTCTTGCATAAAACCAGTGATTCCAGATTTCCTCAATCTCTTTGGAATAATTTCTCTGTCCCTTGCCTATACTGTGGACAACAGTTTTTATAAAGTGAGGGGTTAGAGATGTTATTTCTTCATGATGTGTGGGTCAATTGGTTTGAAGGGGAAGAAAATGGCTACAATGTATGCCACTTTCACGAATGGCGCAAGGAAGATACGGTTGAGCTTTTGGATCAGGTGCCTTTGTTAAGGGTGCCGTCAGTACTGTTTCATTACATAGAAAACGATTTGTCAGAGCTTCCGAAAGGTTTGCTTGAAGACGTACATCAGAAATCGTACATTCGGAAAAATCATGAGCGGACAAAGCTTGAATATTGTTTTGTTGTAACAGACGGAATCGGCATTTTGGCTGTCGACACGATCGGCTATACAATCCCTGTCAGGAAAAGCCGTCTGATCCCAAGACAAGAGCAGCTCGTTTATGAAATGGTAAAAGATGTAGAGCCTGAAGCGTATGAATTTGAACCAAAGAAACTGGAATCCTCTAAAGAATATCACATCTTATCATTAGCACCAGAACATGTCAGGGGTCTGACAAGAAAAGAACGGCAAATCAAGCAGCTGATGTTTATGGCGCTTGACCAATTAAAAGGGCTGAAAAACCGCGCTGAAATCGGCTATTGGTATACAGAGTGGAATCCGCATATGTATGAACAAATCAAACGGATGAGCTTTGAAGAGATTTGGGACATGCTGTATAACGAAACAATTGAAGGCTGGTCGGATAAGCACCTGGCTTTTTGCGAAAACCTAATAAAAGGACAGCCTTTTTTCGAAAAGCTGTGGGAAATGGAAAATGAATCAAAGGTAAACTGAAATAAAAAACCGCTCTTTGCAAAGAGCGGTTTTTTGATCAGCGTCTTTTTCTTCCAAGACCCATGGCATTCTCCATTTTTTTCAGCATTTTGTTTGCTGTCCGGTTCGCCCGTTCCGCGCCTTCATCAAGAATCCGGTCTAATTCTTCAGATTCTATCAGCTCATAATAGCGGTCCTGGATTGGTTTTAATGCGTTCACCACGACTTCTGCCAAATCACCTTTAAACTCGCCGTAGCCTTTTCCGTCGTATTTTGATTCAAGCTCTTCAATTGTCGTATTGCCGAGGATTGAATAAATCGTAAGAAGGTTGGAAACACCCGGTTTGTTTTCTTTGTCAAATTTTACAATGCCCTCGGAATCTGTCACAGCGCTTTTGATTTTCTTTTCAAGAAGCTTCGGTTCATCCAGCAGTGTAATATAAGATTTCTGGTTCGGATCAGATTTGCTCATCTTCTTTAGCGGATCATTCAGAGACATGATGCGTGCACCGACTTTTGGAATTTTCACTTCCGGAATCGTGAAGATGTCGTTGTATTTTTTGTTGAAGCGTTCTGCGAGATTCCGCGTCAGCTCAAGGTGCTGCTTTTGATCCTCACCAACAGGCACAAGATCCGTTCCGTACAGCAGAATATCAGCGGCCATCAGCGGCGGGTATGTTAACAGGCCGGAGACGACAGCCTCATTGCCTTTGGATTTGTCCTTAAATTGAGTCATTCGTTCAAGTTCGCCGATATATGCGACACACTGCATCATCCATCCGGCCTGTGCGTGCGCGGGAACCTCTGACTGAATAAACAATGTTGCTTTTTCCGGATCAAGTCCGACAGCTAAGTAAAGCGCCGCCAGACTGCGGATATTCTTTCTTAGCTGGAGCCGATCTTGAGGAACGGTTATTGCATGCTGGTCCACGATGCAAAAATAGCTGTTATAATCATGCTGCAGTTCGACAAACTGCTTCATTGCACCGATATAGTTGCCGAGCGTAACAGAGCCGCTTGGCTGAATGCCTGAAAAAATCGTTTGTTTCATGAAAACATCAACCTCATTTCTTAAAACATAATAAAAATGGCTCATTCTTCCCCTATAAAAAAGGGACGAATGAACCGTGGTACCACCCTGATTATTCCATTAAAATGGAATCACTCTGACGTTTGTAACGGAGTCTGCTCCGGCTGAGCCTACTTTTTTCGGGTTCGGTCAGCTGCTCCAAAGTCCATTCCACATTGCCCGTTATCTGCTCCCAGCACCGCAGACTCTCTTCAAACAGGTGAAATGTGTACTACTCTTCTTCATAGCACGCTTTTCTTTTGATTGCTTCATTATAAATCAATTATAACCAATTGTCATCATGAAAAAACATTCTTTTTCCCAGTAACATTGTAATGATATAAATAACATGGGTACTGTAAAACCCTTAAATGATAACTGCTATCAGTGTAAAAACAGGCAGATATTATATGTAAAAAGCAATATGGATAGAAAACTCATAAAAAAGTTTTTAATCAATTTACGCTTTAAATGGTAGAAGGATATTATGTTCGTGGAAGAAAAACTAACGAAGTTTAAATATTTTAAATTGATAAAATAATATTGCAATAAATTATTTGTTTCATTATAATGAACTTGTTCACTCTATTGTTACAGCTTTTTTACAAAAATAATCAGAAAAGACGGAACAGAATAAAAGTTATGGAAACTTAGGTTCATTTGTCTGATATTTCTGAGGATTTAGCCGTAAGGAGCTGAAAAATTCTTATTAGGGGGTTTGCGAATATGAAAAAACGTTGGTCGATTGTCACGTTGATGCTCATTTTCACTCTCGTGCTGAGCGCTTGCGGCTTTGGCGGCAGCGGATCAAACGGTGAAGGGAAAAAGGACAGTAAAGGAAAGACAACACTTAACATTAATATTAAAACTGAGCCGTTCTCCTTACATCCGGGATTGGCAAATGATTCAGTTTCAGGCGGTGTCATCCGTCAGACTTTTGAAGGATTGACACGCATTAATGCAGATGGGGAGCCTGAAGAAGGCATGGCATCTAAAATCGAAACAAGCAAGGACGGTAAAACATATACATTCACTATTCGTGATGGTGTGAAATGGTCTAATGGAGACCCTGTAACAGCACAAGATTTTGAATATGCTTGGAAATGGGCGCTTGACCCTAATAATGAATCACAATACGCTTACCAGCTCTACTACATAAAAGGTGCTGAAGCGGCGAATACAGGCAAAGGCAGCCTAGATGATGTGGCAGTAAAAGCCGTGAATGATAAAACGCTGAAGGTTGAATTAAATAACCCGACTCCATATTTCACTGAATTAACTGCGTTCTATACGTATATGCCGATCAACAAGAAAATTGCAGAGAAAAATAAAAAGTGGAATACAAATGCTGGGGATGATTATGTATCAAACGGGCCGTTCAAAATGACAGCATGGAAACACAGCGGTTCTATTACTCTCGAAAAAAATGACCAGTATTGGGATAAAGACAAAGTCAAACTGAAGAAAATTGATATGGTTATGATCAACAATAACAATACGGAATTGAAAAAATTCCAAGCTGGCGAACTTGATTGGGCCGGTTTGCCGCTCGGACAGCTTCCGACAGAATCTCTCCCTTCCTTGAAAAAAGACGGTTCTTTACATGTTGAGCCGATGGCAGGTGTGTATTGGTACAAATTCAACACTGAAGCTAAGCCGTTAGACAACGTCAATATCCGTAAAGCATTATCTTATGCGATTGACCGTCAATCGATTGTTAAAAACATTACGCAAGGTGAACAAATCCCGGCAATGGCTGCGGTGCCGCCGACAATGAAGGGATTTGAGGATAACAAAGAAGGCTATACAAGGACAACGATATCAAAACGGCAAAAGAATACCTTGATAAAGGCCTAAAAGAAATGGGCTTAAGCAAGGCATCTGACCTTCCGAAAATCAAATTGTCTTATAACACTGATGATGCACATGCGAAAATCGCTCAAGCTGTACAAGAAATGTGGAAGAAAAATTTAGGCGTAAATGTTGAGCTTGATAACTCTGAATGGAATGTCTATATCGATAAGCTCCACAGCCAAGATTATCAAATCGGCCGTATGGGCTGGATTGGCGACTTCAACGATCCGATTAACTTCCTTGAGCTGTTCCGTGACAAAGACGGAGGAAATAACGATACGGGCTGGGAAAACCCAGAATTCAAAAAATTGCTGAATCAGTCACAAACTGAAACAGATCAAAACAAACGTGCAGAGCTGCTGAAAAAAGCGGAAGAAATTTTCATTGATGAAATGCCGGTCGCTCCAATTTATTTTTATACGATTCCTTGGGTACAAGACGAAAATCTGAAAGGAACCATTATTACTGGAACTGGAGAAATTTATTTCAGAAACGCGTACTTTCAATAAGTCTTATTTGTGAAAACAATAACCTCAAGGTATATGGGGACCTATTTCCCATATACCTTTCTTACTGAAGAATATAAAAAAGTAAAAACCATGGAGGTGTTCCCCCTTGCTAAAATATATCGGAAGACGCTTAGTCTATATGATTATCACACTATTTGTGATTGTAACTGTGACATTCTTCTTAATGCAAGCAGCACCGGGCGGGCCATTTTCAGGTGAGAAAAAGCTTCCGCCTGAAATTGAAGCAAACTTAAATACGCACTATGGCTTGGACAAGCCGCTGTTTGTACAATACGTCAGTTATTTGAAATCAGTTGCAATGTGGGATTTCGGACCATCATTTAAATATAAAGGTCAGAGTGTTAACGACCTGATCAATTCAGGTTTCCCCGTTTCATTCACTCTTGGAGCAGAAGCTATTCTCCTCGCTTTAGCGTTAGGTGTATTGTTTGGGGTCATTGCAGCCCTTTACCATAATAAGTGGCAGGATTATACCGTCGCGATTTTAACAATCTTTGGTATATCAGTTCCGAGCTTTATCATGGCGGCTGTTCTGCAATATGTGTTCTCCATGAAGCTTGAGCTGTTTCCGGTCGCAGGGTGGGAGTCCTGGGCATACACCTTTTTGCCTTCAATCGCCCTTGCTTCTATGCCGATGGCGTTTATCGCCAGACTTTCCCGTTCAAGCATGATCGAAGTGTTAAACAGTGATTATATCCGCACAGCGAAAGCAAAAGGGCTGTCCCGTTCGGCAGTTACAGTACGGCACGCCATCCGAAACGCGCTTTTGCCAGTTGTTACATATATGGGTCCGATGGCCGCACAGGTCTTAACTGGAAGCTTCATTATTGAAACCATTTTTGGTATCCCGGGGCTTGGTGCACACTTTGTATACAGTATTACAAACCGTGATTATACAGTCATTATGGGTGTAACGGTGTTCTTTAGTGTCATCCTGCTATTGTGTGTATTAATCGTAGACGTGCTTTACGGCATTATTGATCCAAGAATCAAGCTTTCCAAAGCAAAGAAAGGAGCCTAGGCCATGCAGAACATTCCGAAAAACATGTTTGAACCAGCCGCAGCGAATGCCGGCGATGCAGAAAAAATAAGTAAAAAGAGCCTTTCCCTCTGGAAAGATGCGATGCTTCGCTTCCGCAGCAATAAGCTTGCAATGGTCGGGCTTATCATTATCGTGCTCATTATCCTTATGGCCATTTTTGCGCCGATGTTCTCAAGGTATGATTATTCAACTACTAATCTCTTAAATGCGGATAAGCCGCCTTCAAAAGATCACTGGTTCGGCACAGATGATCTTGGACGGGACATTTTCGTCCGTACATGGGTAGGAGCGCGAATCTCAATCTTTATCGGTGTCGCAGCCGCTGTTCTTGATTTGCTGATCGGCGTCATTTGGGGGAGCATTTCAGGCTTCCGCGGAGGAAGAACAGATGAAATTATGATGCGTATCGCTGATATCCTTTGGGCAGTTCCTTCATTATTAATGGTTATCTTACTGATGGTTGTTCTTCCGAAAGGGCTATTTACGATTATTATTGCCATGACGATTACGGGCTGGATTAACATGGCCAGAATCGTGCGCGGACAAGTGCTGCAGCTGAAGAATCAAGAGTATGTGCTTGCTTCACAGACACTGGGTGCAAAAACATCCCGTCTGCTGTTTAAACATATCGTGCCAAACGCAATGGGTTCCATTTTGGTCACGATGACATTGACAGTTCCTACTGCGATTTTCACAGAAGCCTTTTTAAGCTATTTGGGACTCGGTGTTCCGGCTCCGCTGGCAAGCTGGGGAACGATGGCTTCTGACGGATTGCCTGCATTGACCTATTATCCGTGGCGTTTATTCTTCCCTGCCGGATTTATCTGCATTACAATGTTTGGCTTTAACGTTGTCGGCGACGGATTAAGAGATGCATTGGATCCTAAGTTACGTAAATAAGGGAGTGATACGGGTGACACGCCTATTAGAAGTAAAAGATTTAGCAATTTCATTTAAAACATATGGCGGAGAGGTCCAAGCGATCCGCGGAGTGAATTTCCATCTGGATAAAGGAGAGACGCTGGCTATCGTCGGAGAATCAGGGTCCGGAAAAAGTGTAACCTCTCAGGCAATCATGAAGCTGATTCCAATGCCTCCGGGTTATTTCAAACGCGGTGAAATCCTGTTTGAAGGGAAGGATCTGGTGCCGTTGTCCGAAAAAGAAATGCAAAATGTCCGAGGAAAAGAGATCGGAATGATATTTCAGGATCCGATGACCTCCTTAAATCCAACGATGAAGGTCGGTAAACAAATTACGGAAGTGCTTTTTAAACACGAAAAGATCTCAAAGGAAGCGGCTAAAAAACGCGCGGTTGAACTGCTGGAATTAGTCGGTATCCCAATGCCGGAAAAGCGGGTGAACCAATTTCCGCACGAATTTTCAGGCGGTATGAGGCAGCGGGTTGTCATCGCCATGGCGCTTGCGGCGAATCCGAAGCTTTTGATCGCCGACGAGCCGACCACTGCACTTGATGTAACGATTCAAGCGCAAATTCTGGAATTGATGAAGGATTTGCAAAAGAAAATTGACACGTCCATCATCTTTATCACACACGATCTTGGTGTTGTGGCAAACGTTGCTGACCGGGTCGCTGTCATGTACGCGGGACAGATTGTAGAAACAGGTACGGTAGACGAAATTTTCTACGATCCGAGACATCCGTATACTTGGGGGCTTCTTGCATCCATGCCGACACTGGAAAGTTCAGGAGAGGAAGAGCTGACTGCCATTCCGGGCACGCCGCCTGATTTGACAAACCCGCCAAAAGGAGATGCTTTTGCCCCGCGGAGCCCTTATGCGATGAAAATCGATTTTGAACAGGAGCCGCCAATGTTTAAGGTATCTGATACTCATTATGTCAAATCGTGGCTGCTTCATCCCGACGCGCCAAAGGTAGAGCCGCCTGAAGCGGTAAAAGCGAAAATGCGTAAACTTGCAAACACGTATGAAAAACCTGTCTTAGTGAGAGAAGGTGAATAAATTGACTGAAAAACTATTAGAAATCAAACATTTAAAACAGCACTTTGTCACACCGAGAGGAACGGTTAAGGCTGTAGATGATTTATCATTTCATATCTATAAAGGTGAAACATTAGGGCTGGTTGGTGAATCTGGCTGCGGTAAATCGACAACAGGCCGAAGCATTATCCGGCTGTACGAAGCAACCGATGGTGAGGTGCTGTTCAACGGCGAAAATGTGCACGGGAAAAAATCGCGGAAAAAGCTGCTGGAATTCAACCGCAAAATGCAGATGATTTTCCAAGACCCATATGCGTCCCTGAATCCGAGAATGACAGTTGCTGATATTATTGCTGAAGGGCTTGATATTCATAAGCTGGCGAAAACGAAAAAAGAGCGGATGCAGCGGGTTCATGAACTATTGGAAACTGTGGGATTGAACAAGGAACACGCGAATCGCTATCCCCATGAATTTTCCGGCGGCCAGCGCCAAAGAATCGGGATTGCCAGAGCGCTTGCTGTTGATCCGGAATTCATTATCGCGGATGAGCCGATTTCCGCTTTGGATGTATCCATTCAAGCGCAGGTCGTGAATTTAATGAAAGAACTGCAAAAAGAAAAAGGGCTCACATACCTGTTTATTGCCCACGATTTATCGATGGTCAAATACATCAGCGACCGCATTGGAGTCATGTATTTCGGGAAACTGGTTGAGCTTGCGCCGGCAGATGAGCTTTATGAAAATCCGCTTCACCCGTATACAAAATCATTGCTTTCTGCGATTCCGCTTCCTGATCCGGACTATGAGAGAAATCGCGTCCGCCAGAAATATGATCCGTCCGTCCATCAATTAAAAGATGGGGAAACGATGGAATTCCGTGAAGTCAAACCGGGACATTTTGTGATGTGCACGGAAGCCGAATTTAAAGCTTTTTCATGATTCATCAATCCTTCAAGAGAAATCTCTTGAAGGATTTTTTTGCGTCCTCATAGAAAGTGAGAATGATAACATTTACAATTAGAGGAAAATAGCGGAGGCGAAATACAATTCAATTTCTGCATAACAAAAATGTTTTTGCGCTATTGCTGTCTCAATCTCTTCAATCCTTAGCAGGAGTCCTTGTCACAATCGTTTTAATGGTCCGTGTTTATCAAATGACTGACTCCGTTTTTTTGGCTGGACTCGTATTATCGTTCATGTCATTTGCAAGTATAGCTGCAAGCTTTTGCGTCTCTCCGGTGCTTCGCAATCTCGGTTTTAAAAAGGTGCTTGCGGGCGCAAATCTGCTGAGAGCGGTCTTTACAATCCTGATGGCATACAGTGTCACTCATCACGGACAGGCATTCTTTTGGATTACGCTGCTGTTTGTGTTCTGTTTTTCCTTCGCGGGCGCTTTTTTTCAGCCGGCAAGATTCGCGCTGTTGCCGATTATTGTTCCAAAAGAGCACTATGTAAAAGCGAATGGCGTGATCTCCCTCTCGAATCAATTGTTCTTAACAGCAGGCTGGGGCCTTGGAGGCCTTCTGACGTACGCCGTCCCTTTTGAAGTCGTTGTCGGTGCAGCCATTTGCCTGTTTGTTCTTTCGGGAGTTTCCCTCAAGGGGCTTCATATAAATGAAAAAACGACTGATGAAACAGATGAAAAAGCATCTGGCAGAAGTATATGGAAGGATTTAATGATTATTCCTATTGTAAGAGACATTACTTTTATGGACATGATAGAAGCTTTGGCGGGTTCTGTTTGGTCGTCTGCTATTCTTCTCGCCTTTACTGCGGTTGTTTTGCATGAAACAGAAGCGTGGTGGGGGATGTTTAACGCTTCTTATTTTATAGGTGCCATTGTCGGCAGTGTGATTGCGATTCGTTTTTCTGCTTTTTTTGAGCGGAACATGGGCTGCGCTATTATTTTCTGCTCGCTTGTGATGGCGGCGCTGACCCTTCTGTTCTCAATTTCTACAATCCCGTTTTTATGCGCGCTGGCTTGTGCCGCAATGGGGCCTTTTTATCAGGTGCGTGATATTTGCCAGGAAACCATGCTGCAGGAGGTTATTCCCGAACAGAAACGTATCGGAATCATGGCTGCAAAAAATGCAATTTTAACTCCTTGGGCAGGCGTCACCTACTCCATTATGGGATTAGTGGCTGATGCGGCTGGTGCGAAAACAGCTTTTATTACAGCTGCTGCATTATATATCATGACGTTTCTGATTGCACTGGCACAGCCCCGGCTTGTTCATTACAGGCGGGAAAACCGGGTTCAATGAGATGCACTTCAGAATGAACAGAGCAGCTGGCTCCGTTCATTCTGAAAAAAATGAAACCATGGCGGAAGTTCGTACGTCTTTATAGATGTAAGGCTGTTTAAACAAGAAGAAATGGGGTATATCTAAAAGTATGAAGACAATGAACTCATAAGGAGCAAATCAATGAACTGGTATGAAAAGCTTAGCGAGTACTTTCCAATTGAAGAAATGAAATCAAAAGCGCATATGGAAGCTCTTCTGAAAGAGCGAAGCGATATTTATCATAAAGATGAAGGCAAACATCATATTTTAATGTTTGCGGAATTCGATTCTTTTATTTTCGTTGATTATCTGTATGTGTCTAAGGATGCAAGAGGGCAGGGGCTTGGCGGCAAATTGATCGCAAAGCTGAAAAAGAAAAATAAGCCCATATTGCTCGAGGTGGAACCTGTTGATGAAGATGATACTGATACAGAAAAACGCCTGAGGTTTTATCAAAGAGAGCATTTCAAGCATGCTCAATCAATTGGGTACCGTCGCCGGTCATTGGCTACGAATGAAGTAAACAAGATGGAGATTCTGTATTGGTCACCGAAAACAGAATCAGAAGAAGAAATTCTTGAAGCCATGAAACAGACATATGAAAACATTCATACTTATAAAGATGAGAAATGGTACGGAGAATCGTACGAAAAAACGGATGAGGTCTTGGAAATCATCGATGAAGAAAAACAAAAAAATATTTTCGATCAGTTAAGCTAATTGAGAATAAGAACATATCATGAACATTAAAAATTTGCTGGATTGACACATTTTTTTCTTAGGATACTGTTCACACTTACTTTTTTATAGTATAATACCTGTAAAGATTCCTTTTTTAGAGTAATTTCAATTTAAGAATAAAATAGATGTTCATCCTACTAATTAGAGGAGTGAAGATGAATGGTTACACTATACACATCACCAAGCTGTACTTCATGCAGAAAGGCGAGAGCGTGGCTCGAGGAGCACGAGATTCCATTTGTAGAAAGAAACATTTTCTCTGAACCTTTATCAATTGATGAAATAAAACAAATTCTTCGAATGACTGAGGACGGAACAGATGAAATCATCTCAACCCGTTCAAAAGTATTCCAAAAACTCAATGTGAACGTTGAATCTATGCCGCTGCAAGATTTGTACCGCTTGATCAACGAGCATCCAGGTTTGCTTCGCCGTCCGATCATCATCGACGAAAAACGTTTGCAAGTCGGATATAACGAAGACGAAATCAGACGTTTCCTGCCAAGAAAAGTTCGCTCTTTCCAATTAAGAGAAGCACAGCGTTTGGCAAACTAATAGATCGTATCATCAAAAGAAGGCTGAGTCATCAGCCTTCTTTTTTAGATAGTTGACAAAATCCTAAAACGGTTTTTTGTTTTAGGATTTTGTTACCTTTTCAGTTCAGCGTGATTGAAAACCTTTGAAGTCTAGGAAGGCCGAGCATTGGAGCATAACGAATATGTTTATTCGTGAGCACCGACGCGCAGGTCTGACAACGAATGCAAAGGTTTGTCGACACGCTGAAAGAAGGCTGAGTCATCAGCCTTCTTTTATTTTTCAACCTGCTGGTAATAAATGCTCGCAAGAATGACAAACGCAACCGTCAAAATGGGGAGGAGTGTTTCGACTGTGCCGTGCTGCGCCATAAAAAGAGACAGCTTTTTGTCTCTGACAATCATTTCTCCGCCAGTATAGGCAAGCAGCCCGCTTCCCGCGTAAATCAGAAGCGGTATTTTCCCTAGTGCAATATGGATGAGTTTGCTGCCCCAAATAATAACCGGAACCGATACACACAAACCTATGACGACGAGAGAAAACTCACCGTGTGATGCACCTGCAACTGCGATGACATTGTCCAGCGACATAAAGAGATCTGCAAGCACAATCGTTCGTATCGCTCTCCACAAAGAGGTGCTGCTTTTAATGTGCTGCGTATCTTTTTTTTCGATCAGCAGCTGATATCCTAAATACAGCAGGAAAATTCCGCCGGCGCACTGCAAGAACGGAATGTTCAAAAGATATACTGCTGCACTTGTTAATCCGATTCTCATGGCAACGGCTATAAATGTTCCGAGAATAATAGCTTGCTGTCTTTGCTTGTCCGGCAAATGTCTGCTGGCCATGGCAATGACGACCGCATTATCTCCGCCAAGGATCAGGTCGATCCCAACAATTACAAGCAGAGAAATCAGATAGTCATGCTCCATGAATCGGCACCTCGCTTTCAGTCCTTCGCTTGTACTACTACTATATGAGACAGGCCGCATTTTATGATATCAGCAGCCTGAACTGCCGTTTTTTAGGAAAAGGTGCATTTTTATTTCTTTTGTGACTGTTTTATCATAAAATAGAAATACAAAGGAATTCACACTGGCCTTGCTTAAGGTTAAGATGTGGACGGAATGGGTAAAGTGTAGTAAAGTACAATTAATCGGGAGCTTAGATGTCCCTTCAACATCTTATATAGAAGGGAAGGTTGGCAAATGGAAATTGAAAGAATTAACGAGCATACAGTAAAATTTTATATGTCTTACGGAGATATTGAAGATCGCGGTTTTGACAGAGAAGAAATTTGGTATAACCGTGAGCGCAGTGAAGAACTGTTCTGGGAAGTCATGGATGAAGTTCATGAAGAAGAGGAATTCGCTGTGGAAGGCCCTCTTTGGATTCAAGTTCAGGCGCTTGACAAAGGATTAGAAATCATCGTCACAAAAGCCCAGCTTTCCAAAGACGGACAAAAGCTCGAACTGCCGATTCCTGAGGATAAAAAGCAAGAACCAGCATCTGAGGACCTTGACGCCTTGCTGGATGATTTCCAGAAAGAAGAGCAGGCCGTCAATCAGGAAGAGAAGGAGCAAAAGCTTCAATTTGTCTTGCGATTTGGCGATTTTGAGGATGTTATTTCTCTATCTAATTTGAACGTTAACGGAAGCAAAACGACTTTATATTCGTTTGAGAACCGATATTATTTATATGTGGATTTTTGCAATATGACTGATGAAGAGGTTGAAAATCAGCTAAGCATCCTGCTGGAGTACGCAAATGAATCCTCAATCAGCATACACCGTCTTGAAGAGTACGGCAAGCTGATTATTTCAGAGCATGCTCTAGAAACGATAAAAAAACACTTTGCATCATAGCAAACCGATTTCCTTCCGGAAATCGGTTTTTTTTATGCACGAAAATGCCATTTTAGAGATGTGAAAAATCAAAAACATATAGACAAGCAGAAAATACAGCGAACAGGAGTTGATCAATTTATCCAGAAAGTATACCTCATCTGGAAAGGAGAGATGACAATTGTTTAGTGCTGTGACTGAAGACGGTCAAATGTTTCACCTTTTAGGCGCTCAGCAAAGCCAAAAATTAAAGCGGAAACGATTCTTCTGTCCGGTATGCGGAGAAGAGCTTGCTGTGAAGCTCGGACTTCAAAAAGCACCGCATTTCGCCCATAAACAGAACAAGTCCTGCTCCATAGATATAGAACCGGAAAGCGCCTACCATTTAGAAGGAAAAAGACAGCTTTACGTATGGCTGAAAACACAAAAGGCTTCTCCCATATTGGAACCGTATATTAGGGAAATCAACCAAAGACCGGACGTCTTGGCAAGGATCAAGGAGCGTATGCTTGCTGTTGAATATCAATGTGCCACGATCAGTCCGGATGTCTTTCAAAAGCGGACAGAGGGCTTCAAACAAGCAGGGATCATCCCGCAGTGGATTATGGGCCGCAGCCGCTTACAACGGACTGCTGCGTCCTTTTATCAGCTTTCAGCTTTTCATTGGCAGTTTATCAATGCAAATCCATACAGAGAACTGATATGTTATTGTCCGGAAAGGCGTTCTTTTCTCCGGCTCAGCCACATCATTCCATTCTACACAACCCATTCTTATTCCTCAGTCCAAACGATCCCTATCCATCGGGCAGGTATAGACGATCTTTTTTTCACAAAATCGAAATCCCCAATTCAATATTCAGGCTGGGCGAAAGCGATTCACCGTTTTCGCCATAAACCCCATCGGTTTAGCTCAAAGGAAACAAACCGCCTTAAGCAGCTGTTTTATGAGAAGCGGCAGACGCCCTTTTCTTTTCTGCCGACTGAAGTGTTTGTTCCTGTTGTAAAAGGGGCAGTTTTTAAGAGTCCGGTTTTTGTGTGGCAGGGGTTTCTTTACCTGTTTATCACGGATCTTGGAGAGAAACATGCGCCAATTCGTTTTTCAGCCGTTTTACAGCAATGCAAACTGCACATTCATAAAAAAAACATTGCACTCAGATTCGAATGCAGCGAAGAGTGTCTTTCAGAAGCTGTTAAACAGTACATTGATTTTTTGTGCAAGAAGGGATTTTTAAGGGAGACTCAGAAAGAAGTATATGTGCTGAACCAGCCTGCAGATGGCATTCGCTCAATGCAGGATCTCATAGAAAGAGACCGCAGCTGTTTTATAGAATGAGTTTGTCTGATTTGGCTCACCCTAAGACAAAGGTGGTGGGCTGGCTGTGAACGGCACAAAAGGAAAGGTTTTTCGTGTTTTTACTGCTTTTTTGGCATTCGTTCTCTTCATTACTGCATATGATTTGACAAAAGGCAGTGAAAAACCGGAAGATATTCACAACACAAGTTTATTGAGAAACAATTGCTTTTTCAATTGGCTTGAATCAAAGAAGACGAGGGGGATCACCATGGCTGAGGAAAAAAAAGCAAATCAACTGCCTGACAGAAGTGAGGTAAAGGCAGAAGACACATGGAGACTTGAGGATATTTTTCCTAGTGATGAGGCCTGGAATAAAGAATTTCAAGCTGTAAAAGAATTAATTCCGAATTTATCTAAGTATAAAGGAAAGCTGGCCGATTCAGCTGATCATTTATACGAGGCTCTTACGTACCAAGATAAAGTGATGGAGCGGCTGGGAAGGCTGTACACATATGCGCATATGCGCTCTGACCAGGATACCGGGAACTCCTTTTACCAGGGGCTGAATGACAAGGCGGGAAACCTGTATACACAGGCCGCAAGCGCGACAGCTTATTTGGTTCCTGAAATTTTATCCATAGAAGAAGACAAGCTGCAGCAGTTCATTCTTGAAAAAGAAGAATTAAAGCTGTACTCTCATGCGATTGAGGAAATTACAAAAGAACGTCCGCATGTGCTGAGCGAGAAGGAAGAGGCGCTGCTTGCTGAGGCTTCCGAGGTATTAGGGTCATCTTCAAATACATTCAGCGTGTTAAATAACGCAGATATTACGTTCCCGTCCATTAAAGACGAAGACGGGAATGAAAAACAGATCACACACGGCAACTTTATTAATTTCTTGGAAAGTGAAAACCGCGAAGTCCGCAAAAATGCGTTTGACGCAGTGTATAAAACGTACGGACAATATAAAAACACAATGGCCACGACACTAAGCGGCACTGTGAAAAAGGACAACTTCTACGCGAGAGTGAAAAAGTATAAGTCAGCGCGTGAGGCTGCGCTTTCTAACAACAGCATTCCTGAGGAAGTATACGATAACCTCGTGAAGACGATTAATAAGCATTTGCCTCTTCTTCACCGATATATCGCGCTGAGAAAGAAAGTGCTAGAGCTTGATGAAGTGCATATCTATGATCTGTATACACCGCTTGTGAAGGATGCGGGGATGAAGGTGACATACGAGGAAGCCAAAGATTACATGCTGAAAGGCCTCGCACCTTTAGGGGAGGAATATGCCTCTATCCTAAAAGAAGGACTGGAAAATCGCTGGGTGGACGTTTATGAAAATAAAGGAAAACGCAATGGCGCTTATTCATCAGGAGCTTACGGCACGAATCCGTATATTTTGATGAACTGGCATGATAACGTCAATAATCTCTTTACGCTCGTGCACGAGTTTGGACATTCCGTACACAGCTACTATACGAGAAAGCACCAGCCATATCCATACGGCAATTACAGCATCTTTGTCGCAGAAGTTGCTTCTACGACAAATGAAGCGCTCCTTGGCGAATATCTGCTGAATAATTTAGAGGATGAAAAACAGCGTTTATATATTCTCAACCATATGCTTGAAGGCTTTAGGGGAACGGTCTTCAGACAAACGATGTTTGCCGAGTTTGAACATCTGATCCATACAAAGGCGCAAGAAGGCGAGCCGCTTACACCTGAGCTTCTGACAAATGTTTATTACGATCTGAATAAAAAGTATTTCGGAGACGGCATGGTGATTGATAAGGAAATCGGCCTTGAATGGTCGCGAATTCCGCACTTCTATTACAATTACTATGTGTATCAGTATGCGACAGGGTACAGCGCTGCCCAAGCATTAAGCAGCCAGATTTTGAAGGAAGGAAAGCCTGCGGTTGACCGTTATATTGACTTCCTGAAAGCGGGAAGCTCACAATACCCGATTGATGTCCTGAAAAAAGCGGGCGTTGATATGACGTCTCCAGAGCCAATCGAAGCTGCTTGCAAAATGTTTGAAGAAAAACTCGATGAAATGGAAGAGCTGCTGATGAAAGTCAAGCAGTCTTAAAAAAAGTAAGCCTGTGCGTAAATGACGCACAGGCTTTTTTAAAACCCTTTAAAGGTTTTCCGGTGATTCAAGCGGTAGAGGGTAAACAAAATAGACAGAAACAGCAGAGGAGAGGTAATATAAAGCGGCAGCATATGCATCATGCCTAAGATATTCAGACAGAAAAAAACGGCAATGCACACAATCGAGATCAAAGTAGACATCATGGCGGTCCTCCTCGTCCTTTTTCCTTATAAGGATATGAGTGAATGGACTCCGTTATGTTTTGTGACAAAAATATGAACATTAAGCATAGAGGTTGTCAAAAGTCGACATCTTTTGTTATCATAAGGATGTGAAATTGATCACAAACAAACATTACCCCTTTGTTTGACCGTGAAAAATTTCTCCCATCCCCTTTGTTGTCGTTAAGACATATGAAACCGCGCTTATCCCGGCGCGGTTTCTTTAGTATTAAATTTAGAACATACGTTTGGTTTTGGCGCAAAAAAACAGCCTCAAGCATATGCACGCCTGCGGCTATTTTTCACATGATTGATATTCATCAGAATAAGTGCTGAGAGACTTCCAAAACATTCCGTGTTTGGCCTCCACTTTGGCAACCTTTTTAGCAAACGCCAATTTTTTCATTTCTTTTTCTACCTCTTCAAGGCTCAGGTCATATACAAGAGCAATTTCCTTCGAGGCAACGAAGCGGAAATATTCAATAAAACATTCTAAAGGCGGTGTTTCCGACGGCTTCGGCTCGTCGCCAAGCATCTCAAATAAAATTTCTTCATATACATCATATGAGTAGCTGCCAGGAACTTTAAGCCCTTCATCCTCATGCTGCGTATTGAAAAACGTCAGTGTCGGATTAACAGAAACATCCATCTCAGCAGCAATTTTCATGTCACATTGAAGCGCCTTGACCGCGCTTTGAGAATGCAGATCTTTTTTAAATTCTTCAAGATCGAGACTTGTATTTTCAGCAATCTCCAAAAGCACATTTTCATCGGTGATGTTTTTCTTTGAAACAAATAGGCTCTCCTGCATATTTCTGAGAAATTGCATACCGGCTTTTCTTCCTTGCAATTCGGCTGCTTTAAAAGCGAGAGCAGCCATATAAGGTGATGAAAGCGGCTGATCTTGCTCGAACCAGAGATTGCCGTCACACGACATGCCTGAGCGGCTCGCGATCTTTTCCCATGCTTCTGCGAGAAGATGCTTTTTTCGCTTTTTATTTAAAGCGGTAAGGCTTGCGGAAGCGATAATGCGTAAGGTGAAAAAACGTCCGTATCTAATTTTCAGCTTTTTGATGACGGGCTCTAAGGACCAGCATTCAGGACATAAAGGGTCTACAAACATATAAATCTCAAGCGGTTTTTTTGGATGACCGTGGCAATGGGCGAAGTATAGCTCATGCTGATAGTTTGTCAAGATGATCGATCCTCCGCTTCTGTTTGATTCACCATATGCCTTGCTGTCAACTCCAGGCGGCCAAACAAAAACTCGCGAATTTCGCCCTCCAGCCCTACATGGTCCATTGCGTCCTTCATACAGCTGAGCCACGCATCAGCTCTCTCGTTTGTAATTGGAAAGGGAAGATGCCTTGCTCTGAGCATAGGATGGCCGTGTTCCTCAGTATAAAGAGGAGGCCCGCCTAAATACTGAGTTAAGAATTGCTTCTGTTTCCTGGCGGTTTCTGTCAAATCGCTCGGAAAAATCGGCTTCAGCAAAGGATGAGACGCGACACGCTCATAAAAAGTATCAACAAGTTGCGATAGAAGTTCCTCTCCAATCGCTTCATAAGGTGCGTTAAACGATTGTCCCATGTTGACTACTCCTTTAAATATGGCTAATAGGAATCATAAATCCTATTGCAAAAAGTAATTTTCTGTATTTCATTATTTCATCTAGGTTTATTTTAGCAACAAGGCATCATTTCTACAAACAAACTGCCTTTTTTGCGTATGATAACTCATTTCGGCTGACAGCCGGGGTTTGTATTTCATATCATATCACATAAAAATCAGGAATGCGTAAGATTTCACTTCGCAAAAAAACCAGAGGGGGAGCCCTCTGGTTACGCGTAATAAGCTGAAGTTATTTTTTTTACATAGTTTTGCGTTTCTTGGAAAGGAGGAATACCTCCGTACCGGTCAACATTCCCCGGTCCGGCGTTGTAAGCCGCTAATGCCATAGACACATTGCCGTCGTATTTATCCAACATTTGTTTTAAATATTTTGTTCCGCCCTCCACATTTTGCTGCGGATCAAGCGGGTTGGAAACGCCTAGTGAGCTTGCTGTTGATGGCATCAGCTGCATGAGGCCCATCGCACCTGCTCCGCTGACCGCTTTTGCATTAAAGCCTGATTCCTGCTTGATGATGGCACGAATCAGTTTTTCATCGACGCCATATTTATCAGCGGCTTTTTTAATCGCACTGTCAACGGAGAAGTCTCCCGAACTGATCTGATTTGCTTCATGTTTGTTTGAAGCTGAATCTGCAGCAGCTGTTTCGGTGTTTTCTGCCGCTTTTGTGATTGAACCTGAATTGCTGCTCGTATATGAGTTGAGCCCATACGCTGAAAGCAGTGACGGCGCTGTTGTATTCGCGCTGTTCAGCATGCTGAGCGGGCTTGGCGATGAAGAAGGTGCTGATTGCTGAGATGCCAGACCGTTTGTATATTGGCTGAGCAAAGAGCTGAAACTTGAAAGCGGGCTTTCCGTATTCTGAGTGTCCGAGCTGCTGCGTGCATTAGATATGGACTGTAGTGCCTGAAGCTGAAGTAAAGCTGCCCAATTCGTTACATTCACGATGTCATTCCACCTTATATAGACTTTCGTTTTTCTTCATAAAAACGCAGAATTTTATTTTTGGTTTCGCGCTGAGGAATGCTGAATTGCTGAAGCAGCTTCTCGAAGGCTTGTCTGCCCTCATGCCAATCCGCCGCCTCAAATTCAATTTCATAGTCCTCTTTATTTAAATATCGGCTGTGGTCTAAAACTATTAAGCCTTTTTCTGTTTCTTTTTCCGCTCGGTTTGTTGCTAAAGATCCAAAGTATCGAATGGCATCCGTATCGATCTGAAGCTTGTGCAGCTGGTCCTTCACAGGGCCCTCGGGAACTGAAAATGCTGCTAGATCTGATACCTCTGAAAGCTGCTGGTGCGTTTCCAGAAGCCCCACATCAGCCGGCTCTTTTAATGTAAGGACATACTTTCCGTTTTTTCTGCGGATGCGAAGCGCTGCATGTTTTTGTTTCAGCGCAAAGCTGTCTGTATCAAAATAATGATTCTTTTGATCTGTAAAATCTTTTTCTGTCAGCTGGAGTGCCGCTGTTATGTTTTTGAATTCTTGTTTGGTCAGCATATTTTTAAATTCGATTTCAATTTCTTGGGTCATGATACTCTTCCTTTCCGCCCTGAAAATCTTATTTTTACTATTATCTCTTTAGATGTTTGGTTTATCAATATCGAGCTTGATATGATAAAATGAATCTGAACTTTGTTTAAAAAGGAGAGCATTATGCAAAACAGAATCGAAATTTTGAACGCAACATTATCGGATGATCAGCTTCGCCTTGCCTGTCAGACAGAAGGAAACGAAGCGGAACGCAAGCCGTCAGGTCAAATGCTTGTTGATTCTGACCACTTTGCTTTTGTATACATAATTGAATTAGCTGATTCTTTTGAATATGTCATTATAAAGGAACATATATGGCCGGAATTGAAGCAGGCCCATGCACAAAAAATACCGGTCTTATTAGAGGCAGGAGACCAAACGATTGAACTGGCAGGCCTGCATGAGGAGCTGGAATATCTTTTAGAAAATATAAAAGATAACGCAAACTATGGAGAAGAGATGGAAGAAAAAGTGAAACGCGTGTTTTTATAGAAACTGGTTCGGAATTGGGGGATGTATGATGGATGACAAACAATGGGAGCGTTTTTTAGTGCCGTACCGCCAGGCTGTCGAAGAGTTGAAAGTGAAGCTCAAGGGGATCCGCACACTATATGAATACGAGGACGACCATTCACCGATCGAATTTGTGACCGGACGCGTCAAGCCTGTGGCAAGCATACTTGAAAAAGCGAGACGGAAAAGCATACCGCTGCATGAAATTGAAACCATGCAGGATATCGCTGGCCTTAGAATCATGTGCCAATTTGTCGATGACATCCAAATCGTAAAAGAGATGCTTTTTGCCAGAAAAGATTTCACCGTTGTGGATCAGAGGGATTATATTGCGGAACATAAAGAGAGCGGATACCGGTCTTATCATCTTGTTGTACTATATCCTTTGCAGACGGTGTCCGGTGAAAAGCATGTTCTCGTGGAAATACAGATCCGTACACTGGCGATGAATTTTTGGGCGACCATTGAGCATTCATTGAATTATAAATACAGCGGAAACATTCCTGAAAAAGTGAAACTAAGGCTTCAGCGCGCTTCTGAAGCGGCTTCCCGGCTTGATGAAGAGATGTCGGAGATCAGGGGTGAAGTACAGGAAGCTCAAGCTGCCTTTTCAAGAAAGAAAAAAGGAAGCGAGCAACAATAGGTAAAGGGGAAGAAGAGCATGAAATTTGCCGTATCATCAAAAGGAGATCAAGTTTCTGATACGCTGAAAAGCAAAATACAGGCGTATTTATTGGATTTTGATATGGAACTGGATGAAAATGAACCGGAAATCGTTATTTCAGTCGGAGGCGACGGAACGCTTTTGTATGCTTTTCACAGATACAGCGACCGCTTGGACAAAACAGCATTTGTCGGTGTTCACACAGGTCATCTGGGGTTTTATGCCGACTGGGTTCCTCATGAAATTGAAAAACTTGTTCTCGCCATTGCGAAAACGCCGTATCATACTGTCGAATATCCGCTTCTCGAAGTCATTGTGACCTATCACGAAAACGAGCGGGAAGAAAGATACTTAGCCTTGAATGAATGTACGATTAAAAGCATAGAAGGAAGCCTTGTTGCTGATGTGGAAATTAAGGGGCAGCTCTTTGAAACCTTCCGGGGCGACGGCCTCTGCCTGTCAACGCCATCAGGCAGCACAGCCTACAATAAGGCGCTGGGCGGAGCGATAATCCATCCGTCTATCAGGGCGATCCAGCTTGCGGAAATGGCATCTATTAATAACCGCGTGTTCCGTACGGTCGGATCACCTCTGCTTCTCCCATCCCATCATGATTGCATGATTAAGCCGAGAAACGAAGTTGACTTTCAAGTGACGATTGACCATTTAACCCTTCTTCATAAGGATGTGAAGTCGATCCGCTGCCAGGTTGCATCCGAAAAAGTGCGGTTTGCGAGATTCCGCCCGTTTCCATTTTGGAAAAGAGTCCAGGATTCGTTTATCGGAAAAGGTGAATAGAAAGAGGACGTATCGTGGAGCATTTTTATATCAGAAAGAACATTACTTCCGCAGAGGACGGGATGACTGTAAAAGAATATGCCGGTGAACTCGGGATTTCAAAACGTCTGCTGACCGATATTAAGTTTGGCGGGGGAGACCTGCTGATCAACGGCGAGCATGTGACGGTTAAAGCCATTTTGAAAGAGGGAGATCTTCTTATCGTGAAGTTTCCTGAGGAACAGGTGAGTGAGACGCTGCTGGCAGAGCCTGTTCCGCTCGATATTCTTTATGAGGATGAACATGTGCTTGTGATAAATAAGCAGCCGTATGTGTCGTCAATCCCTTCGAGAGAGCACCCCTCCGGCAGCATTGCCAATGGAATTATTCATCATTATCAAAAAAACGGAGTGAGGGCGACAGTTCATCTTGTCACCCGGCTAGACCGGGATACATCGGGAGTCATGCTTGTTGCCAAGCATCGATTTGCCCACTCCATTTTATCGTCAGCGCAAAAAAACGGACTCGTGAAACGCCGGTATGCAGCAGTGGTTCATGGGCGGATGGCGCAGATGGAGGGAACAGTCGATGCCCCGATCGGCAGACATCCTGACAGTATAATTGAACGGACGGTAACGCCAGACGGCCAGAAGGCTGTTACGCATTTTTATGTCACATGTGCACATGACGATATGAGCTCGGTGACGTTGCAGCTTGAGACTGGACGAACCCATCAAATTCGTGTTCATATGAGCTATCTCGGGCACCCGTTGTGCGGCGACACACTGTACGGCGGAACGAGACGGGACATTGGCCGGCAGGCTCTGCACAGCGAGCATCTTTCGTTTATCCATCCGCTGACACAGGAGAACATGACGTTTCATGCTTCATTGCCTCAGGATATGAGAAAACTGAAAAAAGGAGAGAATCATTGATTCTCTCCTTTTTTATATGGGACGAAATCTTGATTCGTCGTAAGGCAGGGAGCTTGGAACAGAGACGGTTTCTATTTCTGGAAAGCGAAAGCCTGTCAGTTTATTTCCGAACACGCAGCCTGTATCAATGTTGATGGTGCGATTAACCTTCTGAGGCTCTTTCACTGGTGTATGGCCGTATACCACCCAAGCCTTCCCGTTATAGGCTGCCGCCCAATCACGCCTGACGGGTCTGCCGTCCGGATATGTTTCACCTGTCACATCACCGTAAAGCACAAAGTCCTTCACTCTGCGGGTATATTTGCCAATATCGTCAGCTCTTATGCCAGCATGGGCGACAACCAATTCTCCATTATGTAAGATGTCGTAAAGCGGCGCTGTTTCGTACAGCTTCATAAACTGTTCGCTGACTGATTTTCTCTCATCCTTGGAAAGTTCCTCAAGCTCTGCCGCTGTTGTTTCGAGACCATGCATCACTTTTACCGGATTGCCTTTTAAGTAGCGGTACAGCTTATTGCAATGGTTTCCCGGGACATAACGTACAGCGCCTTTTTCGTAAGCGCTGGCTACAAATCGGATGACCTCTATCGATTTGGGCCCTCTGTCAGTTAAATCTCCGGCAAAAACAAGCACCCTGCCTTCTTCGTGGACAGGTACTCCATTTTTGATTGTATAACCAAGCTTTTGGATTAATGCAGTCATTTCGTCATAGCAGCCATGAATATCGCTGATGATATCGTAAGCCATGCGGTATCCTCCTTACCGATTGTTTTATTTATTATGAAGCAAAGTGTTGTGAGTCATCACAAGCTTTTATGTGCAAATTATAGAAGAAGAATCATTTTCTAAACAGGATTAAGACCTTATCACTTTATTTTTCATCATGACCCTTGTTAAAATCGCGTTATGTTTTTTAAAAATGAGGTTTTGTTCTTTGATTGAGAACTAGCATAACCCTGACTAAAAAAGGAGGTTCTGATTATGGCGCATACATCTGTCGCATCTTTAGTTGTTGTACTTATCGTTGCATTTTTGACACCCATCCTTTTGCATCGGTTTAAACTCAGCATCCCGGTTGTTGTTGCTGAAATCATTATGGGGCTGATTATTGGGAAAAGCGGCCTTAATTTAGTTGTGGAGGGTGACACCTGGCTCCAAACACTCTCTATGCTCGGATTTATCTTTTTAATGTTTTTAAGCGGGCTTGAAATTGATTTTTCATCTTTTGAGAAAGGGAAGAAAAAGCAGCTCCTGCCGAACGGCAAGGAAGCGCCTAATACGTTTGCTGCGGCATCTATTATTTTCGTCGGTATTTTTATTTTATCATTGCTGCTGTCCTATGGCTTCGTCTTGGCGGGTTTTATTCAAAATGCATTTTTGATGACCCTTATTATTTCAACGATTTCGTTAGGCGTTGTCGTTCCAACATTAAAAGAAGAACGGATCATGAATTCGAATATCGGGCAGATTATTTTGCTCGTTGCTGTTATTGCTGATTTGGCTACGATGATTCTTCTTGCTGTTTTTTCTTCTTTATACGGAGAGGACAGCGGAAACATGTGGCTCCTGATGATCCTGTTTGCGGCCGGAGTGGTGCTTTACTTTTTCGGCAGGGTCTTCAAACATCGCTCTTTTGTTCAATCCATGTCAAAAGGGACGATCCAGATTGGGACGCGTGCCATTTTTACGTTAATTATTGTACTCGTTGCCCTGTCTGAATCACTTGGGGCGGAAAATATTCTCGGCGCTTTCTTAGCGGGGGTTCTTGTTTCCCTGCTTTCGCCAAACAAAGAACTTGTTCAGCAGCTGGACTCATTCGGTTATGGGTTCTTAATACCGATTTTCTTCGTGATGGTCGGTGTGAAGCTTGATATTTGGACTCTTTTCCAGGATAAAACAATTTTAATCATGATCCCGCTTTTGCTTCTGGCGCTGTTAGTGAGCAAAATCATTCCTGTCATGTACCTAAAGAAGTGGTATGATAACCGAACCATTTTCGCGTCTGGTTTTCTGCTGACATCAACGCTTTCGCTCGTGATTGCAGCGGCAACAATCGGCCAGCAGCTTCACGTGATCAGCGCAAATATGTCAGGAGCGCTCATTTTAGTAGCTGTCATCGCAAGTATTTTTACGCCGATCTGTTTTAAAAAGTTGTACAAACGGGAAGAGCAGCCGGAGGAGAAAAAGACGATTACGTTCATCGGCGCCAACCAAATGACTTTGCCTGTCACTCTTGAATTGCCAGAGGAAGAGTATGACGTGCGTGTTGTGCACGTTTATCAAGAGAATGCAGAGGAAAAGCTGTCGGAATCAGTGTTTGCTGTTGAAACAATTTCTGACTATGAACACGAGACGCTTGAATCACTCGGCATTTTTGAAACGGATATCCTCGTTGTGGCGACCGGGAATGAAGATATGAATGCAGACATTGCATTACTTGCAAAAGAAAAAGGCACAGAAAGAGTCATTGCAAGCGTAGGATCACCGGAGCATGAAGCAGTTCTGAAGGAGCAGGGAATCAGCATCTTTTCTATTCTGCTGTCGACAAAAACGCTGCTTCGCGCTCTGATTGAAGCGCCTGGCGTCATGAAGCTGCTCACGAACCAGGAGTCTTCCCTGTATCAAATTAATATGGAGAACAGTAAATACGACGGTGTGATTTTACGGGAATTCCCTTTAACCGGCGACGTCATCTTTGTCAGGATTTTCAGAGGTGTAGACAGCATCGTTCCTCATGGGGATACAAGGCTGAAACTTGGAGACCGCTTAATTGTCACCGGATCTCGGGGATACGTAACGGATCTTAAGAAAACATTGGAAGGATAAATCTTGACCAAATAAGGATTCGTGTTAATATAGAGGTGCAGAACAATTCAATATGTATTCGTTTAACCACTAGGGGTGTCCTTCATAAGGGCTGAGATAAAAGTGTGACTTTTAGACCCTCATAACTTGAACAGGTTCAGACCTGCGTAGGGAAGTGGAGCGGTATTTGTGTTATTTTACTATGCCAATTCCAAACCACTTTTCCTTGCGGGAAAGTGGTTTTTTTATTTATCAGAGGGGGAATGATTTGTGAAGTTTTCAGAAGAATGCCGCAGCGCAGCCGCAGAATGGTGGGAAGGGAGCTTTGTCCATCCGTTCGTTCAAGGAATCGGTGACGGAACGCTTCCGACTGACCGTTTTAAATACTATGTGCTTCAGGATTCCTATTACTTAACGCATTTTGCAAAGGTGCAGTCATTTGGCGCTGCTTATGCGAAGGACCTTTATACAACAGGGCGGATGGCAAACCATGCCCAAGGTACATATGAGGCGGAAATGGCGCTTCATCGCGAGTTTGCCGAGCTGTTGGAAATCAG
This sequence comes from Bacillus sp. JS, assembly GCF_000259365.1. Taxonomy (NCBI): domain Bacteria; kingdom Bacillati; phylum Bacillota; class Bacilli; order Caryophanales; family Bacillaceae; genus Bacillus; species Bacillus sp. JS. Next base: position 1,290,840 of record NC_017743.1, read on the forward strand.
CGAGGAAGAGCGTAAGGCGTTTAAGCCGTCTCCTACGGCGTACTCTTATACATCCCATATGTATCGTTCTGTTTTGAGCGGGAATTTCGCAGAAATCTTAGCGGCCCTGCTGCCATGCTACTGGCTTTATTACGAGGTTGGTGAGAAATTGCTGCATTGCGATCCAGGGCATCCGATTTATCAAAAGTGGATTGGGACGTACGGCGGTGACTGGTTCAGACAACAGGTTGTGGAGCAAATCAACCGCTTTGATGAGCTGGCGGAAAACAGCACGGAGGAAGTGCGTGCCAAGATGAAAGAGAATTTTGTCATCTCCAGCTTCTATGAATATCAATTTTGGGGAATGGCCTATCGAAAAGAAGGCTGGTCTGACAGCGCCATAAAAGAGGTGGAGGAATGTGGAGCTTCACGCCATAACGGATGACAGCAAGCCGGTAGAAGAGCTAGCGAGAATCATCATTAAGATTCAGAATGAAGTTGATTTTATTCACATTCGGGAACGCTCAAAATCGGCGGCGGATATTTTGAAACTGCTCGAGCTTATTTTTGAAGGCGGTATAGATAAACGAAAACTGGTGATGAACGGGCGCGTGGATATTGCACTTTTTTCTACCATTCATCGCGTACAGCTGCCAAGCACCAGCTTTTCACCGAAGCAGGTCAGAGCCAGGTTTCCACACCTTCATATCGGGAGGTCGGTGCATTCACTGGAGGAAGCGGTTCAAGCAGAAAAGGAAGACGCGGACTACGTGCTATTCGGCCATGTGTTTGAAACGGATTGCAAAAAGGGCCTTGAAGGCAGAGGGGTGTCTTTGCTGTCAGATATCAAACAGCGGATTTCCATCCCGGTTATAGCCATCGGGGGGATGACACCAGAAAGGTTAAAAGACGTAAAACAAGCAGGGGCAGACGGCATCGCTGTCATGTCAGGAATTTTCTCTTCCGCTGAGCCCTTGGAAGCAGCCAGACGATATTCCCGCAAGCTAAAGGAGATGCGCTATGAAAAGGCATTATGATGCAGTGGTGATTGGAGGCGGAATTATCGGTTCCGCGATTGCTTATCATTTGGCAAAGGAAAACAAAAGCACCGCATTATTTGAAAGTGGAACAGTGGGCGGCAGAACGACAAGTGCCGCTGCCGGAATGCTGGGCGCCCATGCCGAATGCGAGGAACGTGACACGTTTTTTGATTTCTCCATGCACAGCCAGCGTCTGTACAAAGGTCTGGAAGAAGAGCTTTATGCATTATCCGGTGTGGACATCAGGCAGCATAACGGCGGTATGTTTAAGCTTGCATTTTCTGAAGAAGATGTGCTGAGGCTGAGACAGATGGACGATTTGGACTCTGTCACCTGGTATACAAAAGAAGAGGTTTTAGAAAAAGAGCCGCATGCGTCTGGTGACATCTTGGGTGCATCTTTTATCCAGGATGATGTGCATGTTGAGCCTTATTACGTTTGCAAGGCATATGCGAAAGCAGCGAAAGCGCTTGGGGCGGAGATTTTTGAGCATACGCCTGTCCTGCATGTCGAACGTGACGGTGAAGCTCTGTCCATCAAGACCCCGAGCGGAGATGTATGGGCTAATCATGTTGTCGTTGCCAGCGGGGTGTGGAGCGGGGTGTTTTTTAAACAGCTCGGGCTGAACAACACATTTTTTCCTGTAAAAGGGGAGTGCCTGTCCGTTTGGAATGATGATATCCCGCTGACAAAAACGCTTTATCATGACCATTGCTATATCGTACCGAGAAAAAGCGGCAGACTGGTTGTCGGCGCGACAATGAAGCCTGGGGACTGGAGTGAAACACCAGATCTTGGCGGATTGGAGTCGGTTATGAAAAAAGCGAAAACGATGCTGCCGGCTATACAAAATATGAAGGTGGATCGTTTTTGGGCGGGACTCCGGCCGGGAACAAATGATGGAAAACCGTACATCGGCAGACATCCTGAGGACAGCCGTATTTTATTTGCGGCGGGCCATTTCAGAAATGGGATCCTGCTTGCTCCCGCAACTGGCGCTTTGATCAGTGATCTCATCATGAATAAAGAGGTCAACCAAGACTGGCTGCACGCATTCCGAATTGATCGCAAGGAGGCGGTTCAGATATGATGCTACAGCTGAACGGTAAAGACGTGAAGTGGGAAAAAGACGCAGGTACAATACAAGACCTGCTGGCGTCTTATCAGCTCGAAAATAAAATCGTTATCGTGGAAAGAAATAAAGAAATAATCGGAAAAGAACGTTATCACGAGGTTGAGCTTTGTGATCGCGATGTCATTGAAATTGTCCATTTTGTAGGAGGCGGATGAGCATGTTAACAATTGGCGGAAAAACATTTCAATCAAGGTTGCTGCTGGGCACGGGGAAATACCCATCGTTTGAAACTCAAAAGGAAGCAGTAGCTGTTTCTGAGTCTGATATTTTAACATTTGCTGTGCGGAGAATGAACATCTTTGAAGCATCTCAGCCGAATTTTTTGGAACAGCTTGATTTATCCAAATATACGCTTCTGCCAAATACAGCGGGCGCCAGCACTGCTGAAGAAGCGGTTCGAATTGCAAGGCTGGCGAAAGCGTCAGGCCTTTGTGACATGATTAAAGTTGAGGTCATCGGATGCAGCCGTTCCTTGCTGCCTGACCCTGTTGAGACATTGAAAGCGTCTGAACAGCTTCTTGAAGAGGGCTTTATTGTGCTCCCGTACACGTCGGATGACGTTGTGCTGGCGAGAAAACTGGAAGAGCTTGGCGTTCATGCCATCATGCCGGGTGCATCTCCGATTGGATCGGGACAAGGAATCTTAAATCCTTTGAATCTGTCATTTATTATTGAACAGGCGAAAGTGCCTGTCATCGTGGATGCGGGGATCGGTTCGCCTAAAGATGCGGCATATGCAATGGAGCTTGGAGCGGATGGCGTGCTTCTCAATACGGCTGTATCAGGCGCAAACGATCCTGTGAAAATGGCTCGTGCCATGAAGCTCGCGGTGGAAGCAGGACGCCTTTCTTATGAGGCGGGCCGAATTCCGCTTAAGCAATACGGAACGGCAAGCAGTCCGGGAGAAGGTCTTCCTGTATGACGGACAGGTATTCCAGGCAGGAGCTATTTGCTCCGATCGGCCCATCCGGCCAGAAAAAATTGAAGGAAGCGCGCGCCGTGATTATCGGCGCCGGCGCACTCGGAACAGCAAGTGCAGAAATGCTGGTGAGGGCGGGAGTCGGCTCTGTGAAAATTGCCGACAGAGATTATGTGGAATGGAGCAACCTCCAGCGCCAGCAGCTTTATACAGAAGATGACGTCAAAAAAGAAATGCCGAAAGCAGCCGCTGCGGAGCATCGTCTCCGTTCGATTAACAGCGATGTCGATGTGACTGGCCTTGTCATGGATGTGACAGCGGAAAATGTCTTCGAGCTGATTAAGGGTGCTTCGATTATTGTGGATGCGGCTGATAATTTTGAAACCCGCCTGATCGTAAATGATGCTGCGGTCAAAGAAGGGATTCCTTTTCTTTACGGTGCCTGTGTAGGGAGCTACGGCCTCACCTTTACCGTGGTGCCGGGATCTACCCCTTGCCTGCATTGCTTGCTCGATACACTTCCGATTGGCGGAGCAACGTGTGACACAGCCGGCATCATCAGTCCGGCTGTTTTGCAGGTAGCAGTCTTTCAGGTAACAGATGCGCTGAAGCTGCTGGCGGGAGAAGAGTGCGAGCCGGTGCTGCGCTCATTTGACTTGTGGAAAAACGAGCGGTCAGAAGTGAGAGCGGCGAGTCTCAAACATGACGCCTGCCCAAGCTGCGGCACAAGGGATTTTCCGTTTTTGTCATATGAAAATCAAACAAAAGCGGCTGTATTGTGCGGCAGGAACACGGTGCAGATCAGATCATCCATTACAAAAGAAGCGGATCTTGAAGTGCTTGCCGGTCAGCTGAGACAGGCCGGGCTTGAAGTAGCCGCGAACCCGTATTTGATTTCCTGCCGATCGGATGATATGAAAATGGTGCTGTTCCGGGACGGCAGAGCTTTGATCCATGGAACGAATGATATTGCCCGGGCAAAATCCATTTATCATAAATGGATCGGGTAATAAAAGGAGTGTAGGTAATGAGTATATATAAAGCATTGACAATCGCCGGATCCGATTCAGGCGGCGGTGCAGGGATACAGGCAGATATTAAAACCTTTCAAGAGCTTGATGTATTCGGAATGTCTGCGATTACGGCGGTAACCGCTCAAAATACGCTTGGCGTCCATGGGGTGCATCCGCTGACTGTAGAGGCGCTGAGACAGCAAATTGATGCTGTTGCGGAGGATTTAAGACCGGACGCTATCAAAACGGGAATGCTCTGGAATGCCGACATGATTGAAGAAGTGGCGAGAAAAATTGACGAGTACGGATTCAATCGTGTAATTGTTGATCCGGTTATGATCGCAAAGGGCGGTGCATCCTTGCTGCATGATGAATCAGTTGCCACCTTAAAGGAATTGCTCATTCCAAGAAGCTACGCGATTACGCCAAATGTCCCGGAAGCAGAAACGCTGACAGGAATGACAATCAGCTCGCTGGATGACCGGAAAAAAGCAGCGGAGCAGCTCGTCAAGATGGGTGCGGAGCATGTCATTATCAAAGGCGGGCATCAGCCTGAGGACAATCACATTACTGACCTTCTTTTTGATGGCAGCATGTTTATGCAAATCACCCATCCTTATATTGATACGAAGCATACGCATGGCACGGGCTGCACCTTTGCTGCGGCTTTAACGGCCCAAACGGCTAAAGGAGACAGCATCCATCAGGCATTTGAGGTTGCGGCCAACTTTGTCCGCGAAGCGGTGGAAAATACGCTCGGCATCGGATCGGGACACGGGCCGACAAACCATTTCGCTTTTAAACGAAACAGCTTAAAAACAAGCCGTTGAGATCACCAGCTGATGGTGATCTCTTTCGCTTTGCTACGGTATGCGCTTTTCATCTGGACAAGGTTATGATATGATAGGAATTAAGATCAGGTACTAATACTATGTCTTTATTAAATATAGGAGGCTTTATACATATGAATTTTTCACTTGAAGGCCGCAACATTGTTGTGATGGGGGTAGCCAACAAACGCAGTATCGCGTGGGGCATTGCGCGCTCCTTGCATGAAGCGGGTGCACGTTTGATTTTCACATATGCAGGCGAACGCTTGGAGAAATCTGTTCATGAGCTTGCCGGAACGTTAGACCGCAACGATTCCATCATCCTTCCTTGCGATGTAACAAACGACGCAGAAATCGAAACTTGCTTCGCAAGCATTAAGGAGCAGGTCGGTGTAATCCACGGTATCGCGCATTGTATCGCGTTTGCCAACAAAGAAGAGCTTGTCGGCGAATACTTAAACACAAATCGTGATGGCTTCCTTTTGGCTCATAACATCAGCTCATATTCTCTGACTGCTGTTGTCAAAGCGGCACGTCCGATGATGACTGAAGGCGGAAGCATTGTCACTTTGACGTACCTTGGCGGAGAGCTTGTGATGCCAAATTACAACGTCATGGGTGTAGCGAAAGCTTCTCTTGATGCAAGTGTGAAATACTTAGCTGCTGACTTAGGAAAAGAAAATATCCGCGTTAACAGCATTTCTGCCGGTCCGATCAGAACATTATCTGCTAAAGGCATCAGCGACTTCAACTCCATTTTAAAAGATATCGAAGAACGTGCGCCGCTTCGCCGCACGACAACACCTGAAGAAGTGGGCGATACAGCTGCGTTCTTATTCAGCGATATGTCCCGCGGGATTACAGGTGAAAATCTTCACGTTGATTCAGGTTTCCATATCACTGCCCGCTAAGCAGGATCTATATCAGCAATCCCGAATAGGGATTGCTTTTTTATTTCTTCTGATTTTCAGCTTTCTGTCATATAGATAGAATATGACACAATCGGAGGGATGAAGATGTCTAATAAGAAAAGAAACGCGGATAAAAAACCGCTCATGTATATTGTTCAGCCGGATTATGCAGAAACCACAAGGTCATCCATGCAGGAGATTGTCATCAAAAGAAAGGCCGACAAACCCGCTCCTCCAAAAGCTGAGGAAAAGCCGGCTTACCATGAGAAGCAGCAGGAGGAAGTTGTGGCACAGGATGTCCTGCAAGCAGACCAAAAGCCTGCAGCCGAACCAGTGAGTCAGCAAACAGAAGAGGTGAGGGAGCCAGAGAACATAAAGAACCAGCCAGAGGAGAAAGCAGAGCCGCAGGCCGTAGAAGAACCCATCGAACACGAGCCCCCGAAAGCAGAAAAAAAGGAAGAGCCTGCACTTGAGGCCAGGAAGCCTGAGAAAGAACCGGAAGCTGTCCATAGTGCTGATAAAGCGGAGGAAAAAGCACCGCCGGCACGAAAAGTGAAAAAACCGATGAGCAAGATGACGATCCACGAAAAAATTGACTTTTTAACAAAGCTGCCTCATAACATGCCGAGAGCACTTTGTTTGATTGAAGCCAATGGAAGAACGTACAGAGGCGTGATTGTCGGAAGAAGGAATGATTCCGTCCTGCTTCGAACAACCGGAAACGGAGCCCCGACCGAGCTGGCAATCGATGATATTACCTCTTTGCACCCGCTCGGTTTTTAATGAAAATGAAAAGAAAAAAGCTGCCCGGCTGATGTTCCCGGGCAGCTTTTTTACATAGAGAAAAGCCTGCAGGCCTGCAAGCTTTTCCAGCTTATGATTAATGATGATGATGTGTACGATTGATTAATCGAGGATTTAAGCAGTTGACTGCGCAGAAGCAGTCTAAGTCTACTTCAATACAGTAGTTCGTTTTTTCAAGTCTGAACACTTCACAAACCGTATCTTTATCGGTGAAGTCCAAAATGTGTTTGTGTTCGTCAAATGCGATTAATAATGACAGAGTTGCGCAGCTGTCATGAACTTTTTCTACTCTGAAAAATACTGTATTAAAGCAAGGGCCGTTATCGAGTTCGCCGACATTTCCGAAAGCGACCAAAGGATTTGATTTTGATGTAAATAGCACGAAAGGCACTGTATCGCCTAGCGAATGGGTTGGTGACAAAAGCTTTGAATGGCAGCTTGTCGGGCAATCCTCTTCAACAGCGTTTTGCAGTTCTTCAATATTTTCTATTGCTTCACGCACGCAGCATGATGTTTTCTGGCTCATATTATCCCTCCTGCCTTATAAATTTGAGACTGGCGAAATGATGGAGAGTCAGCTGCCTCACGCTGGAAGCAGCTGAATGATTTACACCCGTAATAGAGTTTGGAAGGGGATTCCTCTTTACAAGTGTTTATCCATTGTGATGATGCTTTTTCTCTCTGTTAGGGGATGTTCTGTCAACTAGCTCTGGTGACAGGCACTGAATCGCACAGAAGCATCCGAGATCCACTTCTATGCAGAAATCCGTTTTTTCTAGCCCGAAGAAATCCGGGTCACAAGGGTGGCAAACACTTAAGGTATCGCCTTTAACATCGACCGGGCGTAGAATCGACAGGGTTGCACAGCAATCACATAATTTTTCAACGCGGAAGAAAATGGACTCAAAGCATTGCATATCATCCACAAATCCCCCCACGTTTCCGAATGTGGAGAACAATCCGCCTTTTTTATCAAACAAGAGAAACGGAATTGTGTCTTTACCTGCAATTGTCGGATTCAAAAGGTTTGTATAGCAGCCAGTCGGACACTGTTCCTCAACTGCCTCCTGCTCTGCTAAAATCTTTTCCACTGCATCGCATACACAGTTCTCATGCCGGCCATGGGTTTTTCCGCAGCTCATTGATTTCAGCTCCTTCTTTATAGGGTATTTGACTTTAGTCCTTAACAACATATGTACCCGTGCCCCACTTGGTGTGGGTGAACGTCTATATATTCATCATATGCTTGGAAAATAAGAAAAAGCAGAGCGTTTTTGGCTCTGCTTTTAGGTCCTAGAGGACAAGAGTGATGACTAGGACGGCGATCAGAACGTTTGTAGCTGTAGAGACAAGGGTTGCGATATCGGCATCTACTGTTGTGACGTTTACGCCGCGGGAGCATTCGATAAGAAGTTTCTGGCGGTTTACTTGCTTGTTGGCTGTAAGCTGTAATAAATCTTGTGCGACTAATTCAGCAATAACGCCGTCTGCAATGGAGGTGAGGGCTACTGTCAGGACAGCTGCATTAAGTGCTGTTACAATAGATGTTACGGCTTGAACGTCTGTAGATGAAACGTTGATATCACAAGAGTCTCTAATAATAATCGTCTCATCTGAGACTTGTTTGTTGAGGTTTGCCTGAGCTAGATCTTGGTCGATAAAGGCGTTGTCATTGCCAAACCCATTGTTATTGCAGCAAATATCGCAATTGCATTTTCTTTCTTCTTTTTCTTTCTCTTTGTGCTCTAATGGATGGTCACAGTCAGGATCAAGTGCAACCCAAGAATATGGTCTGCTTTCCATTTCTATTCCTCCTTTACTTTTACTTTTATTAAATGAGCGAGCCTCTTACTTTGACTGAGGCATTTATCTAGATGATGTGCCCTATTTTTTATGATTAATTTGAATTGTTATTGTTTTGCCGTCTTTGTCTGAGCTGTTCAATGAGCTGTTCTCTGCGGCTAAGCGGTTTATCGCTCTTTTGCTCTTGTGCGGCTTCTTCTTCTTTTTTCTTCTTGTGTTTTTCAGCTAGCTCCGCTGATTTCGCTTGCAGGTCTTTTACCATATTCAAAAGCATTTCTTTTTCATCATCTGATACTTTTTTCATTTTGTCTTTTGTGATGCCGTGTTTTAGAAATATGTTTTGGACCAGCATTTTCATCATTGGATCAACTTCTGGGAGCTTTTCAAGCTCTTCTTTGATTTTATCGTTATCTGACATTTGTTCTCACCTCAACTTTTAGTTTGTGAAAAGAAAGGATTAAAGGATGTCGAATTCTAGTAGCATACTGTTTAACACCTGAAGCAAGATTTGTACAAAGGTTATTATTTCGTCTGCAGACAAAGTAATCTTGATGTTTCGGCTGTTGATAATTTTAATGATGGTTCTTTTTTTGATTTGAGAGTTATCAAGAATGAGTATTTCGCTTGCTACTGTGTCGGCCAAGTCCTCGTCGGCAATAACGAGCTGTGTCAGCAGGATAATCAATGTTGTAACCAAGGCTTGTATAGAAAGGGCAGATGTTATATGTGATGTATCTATTGTGATATTTTCGCAATCAATCACTTCGATCTGCTGCTCGAATTCGCTTGATAATTGCTCCAATATGTCAGGATGCAGGGATTCAATTTTTGTTTCAAATGACATAACCTTCACTCCTTTCTTATCCATACTCTATATAATGCAAATGGGGTGCAGAGCGGAATAATAAAAATAACCAATTTTCCGCCGGACAAGATACAATTCATGAAGAATAGGGTTTTGGCATATATGTGAAGGGATCATGATTGGCAAAGGAGTGAACGAGTGGTTATTAATGGGCTGACAATTGTACTTCTATCGCTTGCGGTCTTTCGGCTCGCCCGCCTGCTGGTGTTTGACACGATTATGGCGCCGCTTCGCAGTCTGTTTCATGAAGAGAAGGAGGAAAAGGATGCGGACGGGAACATTGAAACTTATATCGTGATTAAGGGAACTGGTCTCAGGGCGTTTATAGGTGAATTGCTGAGCTGCTATTGGTGCACAGGCGTATGGTGCGCCGGCTTTTTGATTTTATGCCAGGCGTTGATCCCGCAAGCAGCACAGTGGCTGATTTTACTTTTGGCGATCGCGGGCCTTGCCGGCATCATAGAAACGCTTGTATCAAAATGGCTGCAGGAATGAGGCATTCCCACCAGCAACTTTCCGTCAGGATACGCATAAAGTAGCATATATGACATAAGGAAAGGAAGGGAGCAAAAATGAATCAATATAATAAACCTTCCCAAAAATCTCCATATACAGATTCATCGTATCAATCAAAAAAGATAAAAAAGAAGGGCTGCGGGTGCGGAAATAAAAAGAAAAAGCCTCAATAGCCTGGCAAAGAAACCGGAGAACTCCGGTTTTTTGTTTTTTAACAGGGCGGCCGCAACCGGCATATATCATAAGCGGGGGGATCAAAGTGAATGAGTTTGAAAAATGGATAGAAGGAAGGTATGAACCGCACGAACAAAAGCAAAAAGAGCATGAAGACACGATGGGCCGCATCAGAAAAGACTTGGATGCATTTGATAAAGCAGGTCGGGAATTTGAAGATGAGATTGAAACGTTGGCTGAAAAAACAGAGGCCTTACTTAAAAAACATCAAGCTCAACATGATCAATCGTAAATCCGCAAACGCCCTATGCGAATATCCAAGCCAATCCAAGCAGCTCACATAGTGTATAGAGAGTAAAGGAGGTGCTTATCTATGGGCTTTGGATACGGATTCGGCGGCGGCTACGGTGGCTGCTGTTATGGTGGTTATGCCGGCGGTTACGGCGGCGGCTATGGTTCAACATTTGTTTTGTTGGTCGTATTATTCATTCTCCTCATCATCGTAGGTGCATCTTTCTTTTAAGATGAATTGAGGAAGTACGGGTTATAACCCGTGCTTCCTTGCCTTGTGTTTATTTTTAAAAATGTTGGAAAAGCACATTGTATTATGTGCATTCATACAATACTGTATTACTCCGCCAAAAGGAGGCGCATTATGGATAATCAATTTTTTAAGAATATCGAAAAGAAAACAGGTGTGAAGATGCAGGATGTAATGAATCTTGCCGGATCACTCCAAAACGCTAATTTTAAAGATGAAAATACAGTGCGCAGTGTCATTAACCGCGTAGCGCAGCTGGCAAACAGACGCGTGCCAAAAGAATTAGAAGATAAAATTGTAGAATCTATTACAAGCGGAAAAGAAAAGCTTGATTTTGGCACGATTTCTAAAATGATGGATAATAAATAAGCAGATGGCCTGGCTGATTCACTGCAGCAGGCCTTTTTTTACGGTAAAAACCCGGCAGTAATCTGCCGGGCTGTTAATGATGCAAGGGCTGTCTTGCTTTCTGTAGCAGGGGATACAAAAATCTTGAGCGGTTGGCTGTTTTGCCGCGCCTGTTTGCGGGGCAAGACAAATATAAATGCTGTTTCGCCCGTGTCATCGCTACATATAAAAGGCGTCTTTCCTCCTCAAGAGCGGCCTCGTCTCCTTTTCTTGCCGTTTCTAATGAGAAATCGTGCGGAATTGAGCCGTCTACAGTGCCTAACACGTAGACTGTTTTGAATTCAAGGCCTTTTGACCGGTGAATGGTCATCAGCTGAACGCCATGTTCATCCGTTCTGTTTTTCTCAGCGGCCCTCATATGATCCACGTGGGCAAGAAAGTCAGGAATCGTTTTGAACTTCTTGGCGACGACCTTGATATCACGCAGGTCATCGGAGCCTTTTTCTAGCTTGTTGCCCTCATTGCCCCGTTTTTTTAGATACTCGGAGAAGCCCATTTTTCCTTCTGCAAAGGTGATGGCTTCTACAGGCTTCATCGTGCGCAGGCTTGCGAAAAACGGTACGATTTTCTTGATTTTGTCAAGCTGAAACGGCTTCAGATCAGGCAGTTTGGCCAGCGCTTGAATCATCGAGCAGTCTTCGGTAATCGAGAGCGCCTTCAGCGTATTCAAAGCGGACTGCTTTAAAAACAAGGCGGGAAGCAAGTGCTTAATCGCTTCAGTGTCATCCTCATTTTGGCTTGCATACAAGTAGGCGAGAATCTGACGGACGATCCGTCTGCTATAAAACGATTGGACGCCGCGGTCAGCTGTATACGGAATTGACGATTGATGAAGCCTTTCATAGATAGCGCGGCCCCCGCTGTTTGTGCGGTAAAGAACCGCAAAGTCTTCTGGACTGGCGCCGTTTTGAATTTTTTCTTTGATATCGGAAACGACCATTGTGGCTTCTTCCTCTTCGTCGTAAGGATAAAAAAGCACAGGGACCTGAATGTCGTCTCGGGCCGCTTCAAGCGTTTTGGCATACCTGTTTTTGTTCTTTTTCACGACGATGTCAGCACTAGAGACGATCGGATGCGTAGATCTGTAGTTCGCAGTTAAATAGATCGTCTTCGCTCCGGGATAATCCTTTTGGAAATCAAGAATGAAAGACGGATTGCTGCCGCGAAATGCGTAGATGGACTGGTCATCGTCTCCGACACAGCACAGGTTTTGCTCCGGGCTGGCGAGCATTTGCATGATTTTGTATTGAACCGGATTAATGTCCTGAAACTCATCAATTAAGATATACGTAAACCGAGCTTGATATTGTTCCAGAAGGTCAGGCCGCTCGACAAACAATTCATAGCAGGCTGAAGCCATGTCATCAAAATCAAATTGGCTATGTTCTTTTTTCTGGCGTTCATAATGTTCATATAAACGATAAACTTGTTTTTCCCACTCATCTTTTAGAGGGATGCGTTCATTTGGGACATAAGTGTTTTTCCAAAAACCGATCTGCTGCAGGGCTTGGTCAACTGGGAACTCTTTCTCATCGATGCCCTCTTCATAGAGTGCTTTTTTGATATATTGTTCCCGCTGCCACTCCATTTTCAGCAGATGCTCACCGTTCCATTTAGCAGAATCATAGTGATACAAGATTTTATAAAACAGACTGTGGAATGTTCCTGTGACTAGTCTTCTGACTTTTGCCTGCTGTAATCCGTACTGGTTCGCCATACGCTCTTTCATTTCAGCGACAGCTTTTGTTGTAAAGGTGACAAGCAGCATGTTTTCCGGCGATATGCCTAAGTGTTCGATCATGTGGGCGGCACGGGCTGTCAGCACCCGTGTTTTTCCGCTCCCCGCACCTGCAAGCACAAGCAGCGGGCCTTCTGTTTCCGTGACAGCTTTCAGCTGATCCGTGTTTAAACCGACAGACGGAAAAAGGCTCGTATCGGGTTCTATTGTTTTTGGCACAAATGGTGTTCCTGGTTTAATGCTTCTTGGACGGTGCCATTCCGTGACAGCTGGAGACGGCTCAGCGGCGATCGCTTTTCCCTTGGGCAAACGAATGACACCAGATTCCTGATCATCTTCTTTTTTTTCCTCTTTGGCGGGCTTCGGAGCACACGCCTCCTCACATGCCGGGAAATCGCCTGGCTGGCGATGGATAAACTCTGGCGGATCGGCGATGTTAAGCCGTAACAAAACGGGCTTTTCGCAATGAGAACAAAATAAATGTCCTTTTATTCCTTCTTCAAAGAGGAATTGATAATGTTCTCTCGAATATGTATGTAAATGTATAATTCGATCATTCAGTCGGGCGCATTTCAAAAAGGGGTCCTCCCAATCAAAAGGTGTTCATTACAGACAATGACTATCATATCAAAAGAAATGTGTTTCAAAAAGTAAGTTTAAGGGAAAAGAGACAGCAGAGGGGTGGGTATCGTATGATATATGCAGGTCACATTCAAAACCAGCAATACGCTCAATATGCTAATAGAACGATTGGACATAAGCAGGATTATGCCGGAACCGAAAAAATCAGCTATGTCCCGTTTCAGCGGGTATACAAAGAACTGGAAAAGCAGCAGGAGAATCAAACAGCCGCTAAAAGAAAAGTAAACGAGGCAAAACGTAAGCGCTCTCTTTATAAGAGATTGCGAGAAAAAGGAATGGGCACATATATTAATCGATATGTATAAAAAACCGTTCATACGAGAGAACGGTTTTTTATATGCGGAAAAATCCGGATCTTAATAGACCCGGACGCTGTTCAGTCCTTCATCATTTGTAAGTGCGGAATGCCGGCATCAAGGAATTCTTTTTCAGAAAGCACGCGATACCCGTGTTTCTTGTAAAACGGCACAGCCTGTGTTTGCGCGTTTAAAATGAAACCGGAAGCGCCGCCGTCAGAAGCGGCTTTTTCGAGCGCCTTCATAATGATGCCGCCGACACCGGCGGAGCGGTGGCTTTTCAATACGCAAATTCGCTCTAACTTGCCGTAGCCGTCCTTCATGCGCCATCTTCCTGCGCCGACAGGCTTTTCGCCGTCATACACGACGATATGCTCCGACTCATTTTCAAGTTCGTCAATTTCTTCTTCAGCAGGCACGTTTTGTTCTTTGACAAAGACTTCTTCTCTTACATAAAAAGCATCTTTCATTTGTTCTTCATTTTTTGCGATCACTGTTTCCAAACATTATTCTCCTCTGCCTAACAAGAAGGTTTCGTAAACTGTCCACGATCCGTTTTCCAGCTGGTAAAGCAAGTGGAAACGGTCAACAATTTCTTCATGCGACACTTCCTGCATTTTTAATTGTCCCAGCACATCTGAATGCTCATCGTCGGAAAGATTTTGGCCGACCGTCACATGCGGAACGAAATTATATTCCTGTTCGCCGGCCAACACACCGGTGTATAGCTTTTCATTGAGTGTTTTTAACTCTTCCGTCGGCTCTGCTTTAATATAAATGACATTATTGACAGGCGCAAATGAGCTGTATTTTGTCAATTTGAGAACGACTGGGTGGGACTCTTTTGCGATGTTTCTCAAATGCGATACGAGCTGATCCGCTTTCTCCTCCGCACATTCAAACGATGCTCTCAGCGTCAAATGTGGCGGGATCAGAGAGTAGCTTGGGTCATAGCGCTTTCTGTAAGAGTTTGCAAGGTCTTGGAGCTTTTTTGATGGAAATAAAACGATTCCGTATTTCATATTTTGTCCCTCCTGGAAATAAAGTATGATAGAGTGTTAAAGCATTTTTTTCAGCGCCGGGGTGATGAGTGGCTGCCAGTATGTCCATTTGTGGTCTCCGTCAAATGGCTCAAAATCATAATCGGAAAGCTTCTTCTCCAGCAGCTGTTTCAGCTCCTGATTCGGTTCTGTAAAGTCCAGAATGTTCCCGTCTGTCGTGTGGACGTCAGTTTCTTTTGTTCCGATTTGGTGATAAATAGAGAGGTGTTTGATATCGTCAGACTGTTTCACGGCTTCTAGTACGTGTTTGTCAACATAGGGAGACTGCATGATGATGTTGCCAAACATATTCGGATAATCAAGCGCTGTCATAAGTGACACGGTTGCTCCGAGCGAATCACCGATCAGCGTTCGGCCGTAACCGACCTGATAGGTTGGATACTCATCATCTGCAAAAGGAACGAGCTCATGGGCGATGAACCGTTTATACGCCGAAAATTTTGAACCCTCCGGATGGTAGGTGTTTCTGCGCTCTTTTACATCCTTATAAGGAACACCGATAATAATGCTCCGGTCTATTTCGTGTTTCGACAGCAATTCTTCGACCTGTCTGCCGATTCTCCCCAGCCTGAAATAATCGTGGCCGTCCTGCGCGATAATGACATGGTATTTATAAAGCGGGGAGTAGTTGGACGGCAGATAAACAAGTAAGGTCATTTCCTCGT
This sequence comes from Bacillus sp. JS, assembly GCF_000259365.1. Taxonomy (NCBI): domain Bacteria; kingdom Bacillati; phylum Bacillota; class Bacilli; order Caryophanales; family Bacillaceae; genus Bacillus; species Bacillus sp. JS. The sequence continues at coordinate 1,306,180 of NC_017743.1, forward strand.
TAAGCTCTTTTGAAAAGAATTTCTTTTCTTGCACTGTGCCGTTTTTCGGTGCCATAAAAACATTCCTCCAGGACATCACTATACTTTCTTGCATTTTCAATTATTGTACCATGAATTATTAGAAATTTCTCTCTTTAAACGGTTCGGCACACGAAGAAAAAAGTGTTGAAATAAACTGTGAATTGCGCTAATATAAAACAATCAGAAAATTGAAATCGATATTTCTTATCGTGAGAGGTGGAGGGACTGGCCCTTAGAAACCTCAGCAACCGGCTTGTTTTGCATGTGCAAAGCGCCAAGGTGCTAAATCCAGCAAGCGTTTTTTATGCTTGGAAGATAAGAAGAAGCGTTAAACCCCTTCTTCTTATGAAGAAGGGGTTTTTATTTTGAAAAGGGAAGGTGTCAGCTATATGTCACAGCACGTTGAAACGAAATTAGCCCAAATTGGGAACCGAAGCGACGAAGTCACGGGGACAGTGAGTGCTCCTATTTATTTATCAACAGCATACCGCCACAGAGGGATCGGAGAATCAACCGGATTTGATTATGTCCGCACAAAAAATCCGACACGCCAGCTTGTTGAGGACGCGATCGCTAACTTAGAAAACGGCGCGAGAGGGCTTGCCTTTAGTTCGGGAATGGCTGCTATCCAAACGATTATGGCGCTGTTTAAAAGCGGAGATGAACTGATCGTTTCATCGGACTTATATGGCGGCACGTACCGTCTGTTTGAAAATGAATGGAAAAAATACGGATTGACCTTTCATTATGATGATTTTAGCGATGAGGACTGTTTACGCTCTAAGATAACGCCGAATACAAAAGCGGTGTTTGTGGAAACGCCGACAAATCCGCTCATGCAGGAGGCGGACATTGAACGTATTGCCCGGATTACAAAGGAGCACGGTCTTCTGCTGATCGTAGATAATACATTTTATACACCGGTCTTGCAGCGTCCGCTTGAGCTGGGAGCAGACATTGTCATTCACAGCGCAACAAAGTATTTAGGCGGGCATAACGATCTGCTTGCGGGACTTGTCGTGGTAAAGGATGAGCAGCTCGGAGAGGAAATGTTTCAGCATCAAAATGCGATCGGCGCCGTTCTGCCGCCATTTGATTCGTGGCTTTTGATGAGAGGAATGAAGACGCTGAGCCTAAGAATGCGTCAGCATCAGGCAAACGCGCAGGAGCTTGCGGCGTTTTTGGAAGAGCAGGAAGAAATTTCAGATGTACTGTATCCCGGAAAAGGCGGCATGCTGTCCTTCCGTCTGCAAAAAGAAGAGTGGGTCAACCCATTTTTAAAAGCGCTGAAGACCATTTGTTTTGCAGAAAGCCTCGGCGGGGTGGAAAGCTTCATTACATACCCTGCGACCCAGACGCACATGGATATTCCTGAAGAGATCCGTATCGCAAACGGGGTCTGCAATCGGTTGCTGCGCTTTTCTGTCGGAATTGAACATGCGGAAGATTTAAAAGAGGACCTAAAACAGGCATTATCTCAGGTCAAAGAGGGAGCTGTTTCATTTGAGTAATCACAATTGGACGCTGGAAACCCAGCTCGTGCACAATCCATTTAAAACAGACGGCGCAACCGGGGCGGTCAGTGTGCCGATTCAGCACGCCTCGACCTTTCATCAATCTTCATTTGAAGAATTCGGCGCATTTGATTACAGCCGCTCTGGCACGCCGACAAGAACAGCTCTTGAAGAAACAATTGCCGCACTGGAAGGCGGAACGAGAGGATTTGCTTTCAGTTCAGGCATGGCTGCCATCTCAACAGCCTTTTTACTGCTCTCACAGGGTGATCACGTTCTTGTGACAGAAGATGTATACGGCGGAACCTTCCGTATGGTGACAGAGGTGCTGACTCGGTTTGGCATTGAGCATACGTTTGTCGACATGACGGATCGTAATGAAGTGGCGCGGAATATCAAGCCGAACACAAAGGTCATTTATATGGAGACACCATCAAATCCGACACTTGGAATTACGGATATTAAAGCAGTTGTTCAGCTTGCAAAAGAAAACGGCTGCCTGACCTTTCTGGACAATACATTTATGACGCCGGCTCTGCAGCGTCCGCTTGATCTCGGCGTGGATATTGTACTTCACAGCGCGACAAAGTTCTTAAGCGGACACAGCGATGTGCTCTCAGGTTTGGCTGCTGTCAAGGATGAAGAGCTTGGAAAGCAGCTATATAAGCTGCAAAACGCGTTCGGTGCCGTCCTTGGCGTGCAGGATTGCTGGCTTGTCCTGCGCGGATTAAAAACATTACAGGTCCGTTTAGAGAAAGCGAGCCAAACAGCCCAGCGGCTTGCGGAGTTTTTCCAGAAGCATCCGGCGGTCAAGCGCGTGTATTATCCGGGACTGTCTGATCATCCCGGCGCTGAAACCCATAAAAGCCAGTCGAAGGGAGCGGGAGCAGTGCTATCTTTTGAGCTTGAAAGCAAAGAGGCCGTTAAGAAATTAGTCGAGAATGTGTCACTTCCGGTCTTCGCTGTCAGCCTTGGCGCAGTGGAATCGATTTTGTCCTATCCGGCAACGATGTCTCATGCGGCAATGCCTAAGGAAGAGCGTGAAAAACGCGGCATTACTGATGGCCTGCTCCGTCTTAGTGTGGGAGTCGAACATGCAGACGATTTAGAGCACGATTTCGAACAAGCGCTGAAAGAAATTGCACCAGTGGCAGTTCGTTAAAAAGAAGCCGGTGGCCCGGCTTCTCAGATTGTAGACAAAGTCCTAAAACAGTTTCTGTTTTAGGATTTTGTCATCTTTTCAGCGTGATTGAAAACCTTTGAAGTCTAGGAAGGACGAGCATTGGAGCGGAGCGAATGTTATAATTCGTGAGCACTAACGCGCAGGACTGACAACGAATGCGAGGGTTCGGCGACACGCTGAGAAGCCGGGGATGGCCCGGCTTCTTTTATTGTTCATCATCAGGATTCAAAACCGCGAGGACTTGATGATCCTCCCAAACGCCATTAATTTTTACGTTTTTTCGGGCGATGCCTTCTTTATGAAATCCCGCTTTTTCTAAAACACGCATGGACCCGAGATTACGGGGCATCACACCGGCTTCAATTCGATGAAGTCTCAATTCGCGGAACGCATAATCAACAACCAATCTGACAGCCTCTGTCATAATTCCCTTTCCGTTATGAGCCTTGTCTAAAAAATACCCGACGAACGCAGTTTGCAGCGATCCGCGGAGGATCTGAAAGAGTGAAACCGTTCCGATTAATCTTTCGTTTGACACTGTAAAAATGCCAAAATGATATTCTTCATCTTTCTCAAGTCTTTGCTGATACTCGGTTATTCGTTTTCTTTGCCCCTCAACCGTATAATAATCGTCTGCGCGTATCATAGAAAACTGTTCGAAGAAATCTCGATTTTCGCTTTGCAGCCGCAGATTTTCTTCGGCATCCGTTACTTCTAAAGGTCTAACATAAATGGTTTTTCCTTTTAGCATACAGTGACCTCTCCGTTCTCATGTCAGATTCCTCTTACATTATTCTCAGGGAAATGCAAATATCCTTTTTATAAGAAGGAAGAAAACCAATTTCCCATAAAAGTGCCAACATAGTTGCCGATTAAGTAGCCGAGCGTACCGACAAGCATGATCGGAGCGACAAGCTCCCGCCATCCCTTGGCAATTGCCATCGCAGCCGCAGTCGTCGGTCCCCCGACAGCAGCGTTGACGGCGAGCAGAATTTCTTCAAGCCGAACGCGGAACAATTTTCCGACAGCTAAGGAAACCGCTAAATTGCTGATCGCAATGATAAACACAAATAATAGAGTAAGAGGCGCATTGGTAACGATTAAGCGCAGATCTGCAGGAATGCCAATCACCACAAAAAACAAATAAATCAAAAAGGTTCCAAGCTCTTGAGATCCATTGAGCCTTTCAAAAAAACGCGGGAAAAGAAAAATGATAAGAACAGTTAAAGACGTAAGCATTAGATACTGATCGCCAAGCGTACCGGTCAGCAGTGGATGAGAAAAAACGCTTTTACAATAGCCGGAAACCTTCACACTAACCGCAACAAGCGCAAAAGCAGCGCCGGCATTATAAGCAATGTCCTTTAAGGAAATATCCTTCCGTTTCCAATAGCTTTCAGCACTGTTTCCGCTGTTTCCATCGGCTTTTACCTTCTCTTCAAACGGCATGGCATAATGCCGCTGAAACCATTTGAGTGCAGGAATGCTGATTAAAATAAAAAACAAAAGTGCCATCATAAAATTATCAGCCACAACGGTAGCTGACACATATTCACCAGGCGTCTCAAATTTTGCCGCCATCGCCGCAAAGTTGACCCCGCCGCCGATATAAGAGGCGCTGATCATCCCGCCAATTTTATCGAGATAAGGAATATGCTGTTTGAGAAGAAAAAAAGCAAGAATGCTCCCAAGCACAGTGCCGACAGAGCTAATCAGAAAAATAAACAGCAAACGCCTGCTTTCCTTAAAAATCTGCCGCACATTGATCTGAAACAGCAAAAGAGGGATCGCCAACGGCACTACATAAGACCATACGGTATCATATACAGGTGACTCAACAGGAAGCACTCCTACATTTGTAAACACCATAGCACCTGCAAGCGCGATAATAGCGCCCGACACAGCGGACGCCCACTTAAAGCGCTGCTCCAGCCCGATGCTCACTGCCGCCCACACCGCAATAAACCCCCACAATACCCAAACATCATCGGAAGAAATCAAAGAATGCAAAACCCCATCACCCCTGTTATTAGAAAATTTAGACATATTATAATAGCCGGGGAACAGAACAGCAAGTCCGAAAAAAAGTTTTTCTAAAAAAGCAGTTGACGAATAAAAGGGAAGGTTATATAATAGAACTTGTCAGAAAGACAACAACATACCCAGCAACACATACATATCATGATTCCGTAGCTCAGCTGGGAGAGCGCTACCTTGACAGGGTAGAGGTCGCTGGTTCGAGCCCAGTCGGAATCATAGCTTAAACCCTTGCTGCGCAAGGGTTTTTATTTTGCTTATTTATTAATTTTGTCATCATTCATCGAATTGGGGGCGGAAGTTTTTTAAGCTGATTTTGAAGTGAATTCAAAATCAGCTCTGTTTCTATGCTAGTTTAATGGATTATAAAGTTTCAATATTCTTTTAGATTTTTTGAATAACTTGTTCGAGCCATATGATTGGAGATACGCCGTAACTAAGAATGTCCACTCCGTCAGCAGCTTCATCGATAAAATCATTCTTTTCTTCATCCGAATAATCACTGTTAATAAAATCTTTCAATGCAGCTATATCAGTTTCTTGCTCTTCTTTTGGTATCTCTTCTAAGTATTCGTCCAGTGCTGATTCTGGAGTTTCTATGCCTTGATAAAAAATACCTCCTAGAAATTGAAATACAGGTTCAGAAATTTCGATTCCAATCATTACTTATCACCACCAAGAAATGTTAATTTCAAATCTGAGAAATGGTGCGTATCTTATTCTATATAACTTTCTGCTATATCAATATCATTTGTCATTTCTAAGTCAGGGTATTTTTCATCTAATTTTCTTAAACAATTAATAAGTTCTTTACTTTGTAAACTTTCAGCTAAATCTTCAAATACTTCACTGATCCAATATAAATCTTCTTCATTACAATTTTCTAGATAGCTAATTGTATTTTCCTCAGGTATCGATGGCTATTATGAACCAGCTACAAAAGCGAAATTGAAGTAATATAAAAAGGCCCTCTTAAAATGGGGGCCTTTCAGTGTTTCTTTTAAATAGCTTTTTTTAGTTTTTCTATTACACTTTTCAACCATTCTATAGGTGGTAATCCAATTGTCGGAAAATATATTTCTGCATTACACTTTATAATGTCTTCCTTTTTTTCTTTAGTTAGATCGCTATTTAGAAACTCTTCGCAAAACTTAACTGTAAATAGCAAACCTTCTTTACTAATTTCCTCAATAAATTCGTCTAATGCGTGTTCAGGGGATCTGATATCTTGATGAAATGTTGCACCTAAAAAATTTTCTAATTCGTCTAAGAAATCATAACTTTCATCCATGATACTTCCTCTCTTTCTATTTGGTTGGATATCCTGTAAGAATAAAGTTACCGTTGTTATCTTTTTTGAGTATAATTTTTGCGTTTGTAACGTTTTCTACTAGTTCTGAATTTCTTGTTACACTTCTGCCGATTATTTCTCCATCGCCCTTGTATTTTAACATTAATTTAGGCTTTTTAGGATCATCAATCCAATTTTCGATTTTCTTTATATTTTTTGGATCGTTTAAGACTGAATTAGCAATTCTCTCAGCGGTAGCCCTATCTTTAAAAGTAGATGAAGCTGTAATATGTAGGTTAGGATCAGTTCTCAGTCTTTCTATTAATTCTTCGTCGGTCTTCCCAACGTGTCTTTCAATAAGATGCCCGCCTTTTGCTTCATGAGCAGCTAATCCACCGCCAGGTGCGAGAGGGGTACTATCACCTTGTTTGACATTACCTGTACCCATGTTGTTAGAACTTTCAGATCTTCTGAGAACACTCTCTTTTTTATCTTCCGCAATACTTTTTAGCAGCGGAGTATTTTTCACATTAATGGTATTCTCAGCATCTTGAAGGATTCCTTCTAATGCAGGAGTATACCGGTTAACAGGAGATTTGACAAACTGTTTTACAGACTTTCCACCTTTCTTAATTGTATCACTAGCTGTTTTCCCAACTTTAGCAAGATCCTTCGAGCCTGTTGAGACAGAGGACTTTCCACCTTTCAATAACAGAAGACTTCCGCCCAAATAAGTAACATAGTGCAGCCGTGTGTATGCATCCCCGTGAATCATTTTTGTATCCCAATTATCCTTCAATGTGTCAACCATACTTTGAAAGGCAGCTTGATAGTCGTATTCCAAAACGGTATCCAGCACTTTTTGAGGATCCTTGTTTAAGTTATCAATCGTCCAACCGATATTCCATCCAAATTGAATGGCTCCTTCACCGGTATCCTTGGCAAGATCGTATATACCAACAATCGCACCCTTGGCGCCATCACCTATGATTTGCAACACTTCTTTTCCGTTATCCATGAAAGCTTTACGCTGTTCAAGAAATGAAACAAATTCAAGCTGTTCAGGGGTAAGATTCTCATAGCCGACCTTCTTGGCAATTTCTAAGTATTCATCCGGATCCGTCACTCCGTCAGCTAGCTTCTTCTTTAAATCTTTGATTTCTCGTTCTTTCGCTTCATCTTTCTTGATCTTCAAATAAGCTTCAGTCTGTTTCTCAATATCGCCTTTTTTCTTATGTATGTCACTTTCACGGTACGCCTTGGCGTTGTAGTGAATGGGTGTGGCGTTCTTCCCTTTGCCTGTGGATTCCTCAAGCTTTTGGAAGTCCTTCCTGATGAATTGCTCGTTTGGCTCTGACTGGGCATATTCAGTAACAAGTGCTTCGTCCACGCTACCTAGTTTGTCGACTGTTTTTTTGCGCTTGGCCTCCGCATTGGCGAGTTCGTCTTTGAAGTTTTCTGTCGAGAACAAATCAAGTGGGAGGATGTCATCGATATCATGTAAGATATCTTTCATCGCTTTCTTTTGTTCAGACATTATGGATTTTGATTTTGTGTAGGCGTTGGCCAGTTCGTGTTCTAAGAAGGATTCTTCTATATATGCATCAGATAAGCTGGCGTCCTCTAGAGTGCCTGAAATGCTTGTCAAGAAAGCAATTTTCATATCAAGTAAGTCAATCCAATTGTCAGCTACACCTGCGTGGTCTTGATAAAATGCTTTAATGTTGTCGGCGCCTTTGCCGGAAAACTCACTGTCATCTAAATCAGCTACGGCTTTAAAGGCCTTCTTGAGATTGACCATCTGACTTCTTAATTCTTTGTATTCCTTTGCGCGTTTATCTGCTTCGGAAAGCAACGTTTTAGCTTCAAATACTTTCATGTTCATATCCTTTCATCGGAATTCCTAACCAAGATATTACCATGGAAGAAAGAAGAAAAAGACATATACGTATTTCGAAAGTGGAAAATGATTAATTCGGTCTAGGTCTTTGTTCTTATTTATTGTGTTGTTAAGCAATTGGTGATAGGCCAAGCTCGAATGGTCCCGGGAACCGTAATTTGATTGGTGTTGGTATTGTTATAGCAAGTCAGGATGCGCTGAATACTACACTGCTGAAAAGCTAGCTATCAAGTTTGTAGCGTAGCTGCTTAAAGAGTGCGGCTGGGGAAAAACTTGATCGTGTCCGTACACATCAGAACTGGAGCGGAAAGTATTGCCTGCACCGCATTTTAGCTGAGGGCAGATGAAACCAAGTTAAGTCAGCCATTGAGTCAGAATTGAAGGTGCTGGGAGGAGAGACAAAATCTAAACTGTTATCATCTGCGTCTAAAGCTTCTGGGGGCATTTACACAGTCAAAAAAAGTGATACTCTTCCGTTTTTTAATAAAAAGGGAGTTTAATTAATGATTAAAAAAATTCGATATAATTAATGAAGTATCGACAGAAGATTGTTACCACAAATGCAAAGCAAGAAACGAAAGTGCCCATGCAAATATGCCGAACGTTACAAAGAATCTAAGAAAAGTTTCATATTTTGTAAGTTTCCGTTCTTTTTTTATTTTACCTAATTTCCAGTAAAGGGCGTAGCCGGAGAACAATAAAATTATTTGTCCCAGTTGCGACACGGACTCTAAAAATTCTATACCATTCATTGATTTCACCTCTTATTTAATTATCGCAGGCTGAAAAACCGTTTCCAACAGTTATATAAAAATTAAGCAATCCGTAATATGTCTAATGGTATAAGAACCTTATCCAGTTATTATTTTAACAAAGAAGAACACGTTATAAGTTGAATCCATTGTAGGTTTTAATGGCTGGTATTGTTTTAAATTCAGCCCTCGTTGAGTCATTTGTGGGGTCTACTGCGATAAAAGCAAATTACCATGCAAAAAGAGCCCGTCTCATAAAAGGCGGGCTTTATAACAAAAGAAAAAAATGTTGTTATGCTTTTTTTACAATGATCACAATATTTATAAATCACTTACACCAGCCAGTAAACCTATAAGACTCAAAACAATTGTTATAGCAAGGAAAGCCCAGACTAACGCAGCAAATGGAGTGTTAATTCCTGTGCTTTCTTTCCACTTGGAAAATCGACTTGTTCTGAATTTTCCTAGCTGAATACATAAAATTACGTTTAATAATACTGATATGACAAGGGCTGTTACTAAATATAAGTTCAAACCCATCAACCTTTCTTTTATAGGCTTTAGTCTTAGTGTAATCTATAAGCGGATGTAGATTTCAAGTGTCATTATTCATGTTATTTTCAGAAGCTACATATGATTGTGGAGTTGTTGCAAAGAGTCTGATAGAAGGAGTCATGAAAAAGTTTGCGGTTTTTTGCAGACATACATATTTTGGGAATGTTAGAATGTTACATAAAGGGTAGGGGCTGTCGGTTTATTAATGCAGTATAGAATTTAAATGAAAAACCAGGAATAATATTGAGTTGAGAAGATAAAATAAAAAACCCATTTTTAAAGTCCAAAATGGGGTTATTTTTTAATATCATATTAAGTTGCTGCTCTATCTGCGACCTTATAAGTGGACTGCTCAGAAAGAGCGTATGAAGCGCTGGATACTCCAACAATGCCAAGCAAGAGCGCTAAACAAATTGCAATTTTACATTTTTTCATTTAAATGTTTCCCCCTTTGAATTTGTTTACGTGCTTCAATTGCCATTTGATAAAAATCGACCGCATCATGTCTGTCTTCTTTGTTGGTCAAAAAATCAGCAACAGCAACAGCGTATTCTTCCATATCACCATAAAGGTTTTTCTCTTTGAAGAACTTGAACACTTCTCTAAGTGTTTGTAAGTCAAATGATAAATAAAGGCCTTTAACCAGTTTTAATTTCTCGGTTACTTCCTGGTTGTTGTGTCGGGCAGCAACCTTCTGACCTTCCTGGTATAATTCTAACGCAGCCTTTAAATCATTCTTCTTTGCTTTGACATACGCCAGATTAAAAATCGCGCTTTGGACTCATAAATGTGCTTTCGATTCTTATGAATTTCATAGGCGATTTGAAAATGTTTCTCAGCATTGTCAAGTTCTTCAAGATTATTATAACATAATCCCACATTAAAATGAGCTGAACCAATTAAATGTTGCTCCCCTATTTTTATAGCATCATTTAAGGCTTTTTCAGCTGTTTCTAAAGCATCCTCATAACACATTTTATCTAGCCAGTTCCCAAAGATAACAAACTGACATTGGACCATTTCCTTGCCATATGTAAGGTTCCCCTGAGCATCTTTTTGCTCTTTAAATATAGAGTATGCTCGCTGGGCATAATTCATTGAAAAATGAGTCTCTTTCATATAGTAATAGACTTCTGACACTTTAAAATAGAACTCTGCCTTATCTGTATTTGCGTTTTCATCTAATAAATCAAGATATTTTTCGGCTTCGCGATAATATGTTAAAGCAATAACTAAATCTCTCGTTCTAAAATGGTACATGCCGGTAAAAAAATGATAATAGAACTCTATTGTATTGGTGAGGGATTCAGGAGCCATATTTTCCCTTGTCATTTTGAGGTCAGCATAAACACCATCTATATTTTTAACAGAGTCAGGTTCGAGATACGAAAGCATTATTTCGTGCCGCAGCTTTAATAGCTGGAGATAGACTGCTACTTTTTCATTTTTCTCCATCATATCGAATTCTTTTTCAACTTTTTGTTTCATTTCTTTTGCTTTCTCAACTCGACCCTGTTTTATGACAACATACCAATGATTAATGTCTGTAGTTACGTAATGATATGGGATTAAATCCGAAACAGACAATCAAATACCTCCTTTTTTTTACATATATTTAATATTATATCACTAAGGACACCCTCTAATAGAATTATTTTTTTGAAAAGTCTATCTATTTAGACTAGAAAAAGTCAGAATAAACATAAATAAGGACCGTATTGTCTGATACGAACTCTTTAGCTTGCTTTAGAATTTTGGGAAGCTGATCTATAAGGCACTCGAAGTCGTCTAATGATTTATAAATGGCATCTGCATTTTTCAAGAAAATGTTATAATGAAAAGCCATAAAATGATAGGAGGGGGATTTTCGATGCATTACATAACGGCATGTTTAAAAATCATCAGTAATAAAGACCTTAATGAGATAATGAAGGAATTCAAAAAACTTGAGGAAGAAACGAACAAAGAAGAGGGATGTATCAAATTCCATGCTTATCCGCTTGAGCCATCAGAACGTAAAATAATGCTTTGGGAGATTTGGGAAAACGAAGAAGCTGTGAAAACCCATTTTACGAAAAAACACACAATAGACGTTCAAAAACAAGAATTAACGGAAGTAGAATGGTTAATGAAAAGCAATGTGAATGATTAAAAAGGCGTCTTCAAAAGAGACACTCAAAAACTAAGAATCGGAAAGTTGTTGGCGGATTGTTGTACAACTCCGCCAACAATATCATGCGGAGAATTAAATACATATTATTCATAATAAAAGCTTGGAGAAAAAAATGAAAAAGAAAACCCAAATTATCCTTTCTCTTGTAGCAGCACTTATAGTTATATTGATAGCACTACCAGTTCTATCTCCTGTTGTTTTTACAGCTGCTTCTGAAAAAGGAGCAATCAGACACGAAATTTATAAAAGAGGATATCCCTATCAGAGCTACTTTGCAGTTCTCCAAAAAGAAGCTGACAATGAATCTGGGAGTCTTTATTACGTGAATTGGCTAGATTGGAAAGGTGAAACGGGACAAACGCCTCACTTATGCTATTCAAAAAAAGCATCAAACGGTAAATACAAAGTAGACTGTGGAACCGGGCCGTAAAAAAAATGCCCGGGATGAAAGGTCTGCGGATACTGATCACTGGACAGAGAACGCTGTGCTTTGGTTGGTGTCCGTTTTTTATTTCGTATACTAAGCTGACACTATCACATCACAGAATCAGGTCGATTCTAGCAGTTAACTCAAAATCATAAAATCGCTTTTTTCCGGAAGCTTCGGTAAAAAACAAAACTTTTGTCTCTATGATTTTATTTTATAATGTAAACGGTTTCTTATATAGTATACTTATACTATGAATTTGCTCAAGTGGATACTGACAGGAAGGATAGAAAAACAGATGGAATACATAAATACAAGACAAAAAGAGATTTTGTATCTGTTGTTATCTGAACCTGATGACTATTTAGTTGTGCAAGATTTCGCAGATAGGGTACAGTGTTCTGAAAAAACAATCCGGAATGATTTGAAAGTGATCGAGGATTATCTCAATGAGCATTCTCATGCACAGCTTATTCGAAAACCAGGGTTGGGCGTTTATTTACATATAGAAGAACAGGAAAGGACCTGGCTAAGCCAACAATTACATACTGAACATTTTTCTTCTAGGCAGCGGACCGATGAAGAAAGAATGCTGCAAATTGCTTATGACTTATTAATGAATCCGAAGCCTGTTTCCGCAAAAGAAATTGCCGCTCGGCATTTTGTCAATCGATCTGCCATTAAAAAGGATTTATACGCAGTAGAAGAGTGGCTGAAGCGTTTTGATCTCACGCTCGTTTCTAGGCAGAGGCTTGGATTAAAGGTTGAAGGGAACGAAAGAAATAAAAGAAAGGCATTGGCAAGAATATCTGATTTGATTCACAATACAGAGTTTACGAGCCAATTTATTAAAAGTAAGTTTTTACATTATGAAGTAGATTTTGTGACGAGAGAAATCAAATCATTGCAAAAAAAGCATTCTCTCTATTTCACAGATGAAACGTTTGAGAGTTTGCTGCTGCATACATTATTAATGGTCCGCCGCATCAAAATGAAGCAGCCGATCTCTTTGTCCCCGAAAGAAATGGCGGCAGTAAAAAAGAAGAAAGAATATCAATGGACATTTGCTTGTTTACAACGGCTTGAACCGGTTTTTGCAATCCGTTTTCCAGAAGAAGAAGCCGTGTATTTAACATTACATATATTGGGCGGTAAAGTTCGTTATCCATTACAGAAAGAAGAAAACTTTGAAAATGCTGTGCTTCCTAAGGTTGTAGAGCATTTAATCAATCGTGTTTCAGAGCTGAAAATGATGGATTTTCATAAAGACCTGGATTTGATCAATGGTTTGAACATTCATGTCAATACAGTGTTACAGCGGCTGAGCTACGATCTTTCAGTATCAAATCCTATGCTGAATGATATTAAAAAGATGTATCCTTATTTGTTTCATCTTATCATTGACGTTTTGGAAGATATCAATCAAACTTTTGATCTTCATATTCCTGAGGAAGAGGCAGCATATTTGACACTGCATTTTCAAGCAGCCATCGAACGGATGCAGTGCAGCAGCGAGGCACATAAAAAGGCGATCGTCGTCTGCCACATGGGAATCGGGATGTCACAATTGCTGCGGACGAAAATTGAACGGAAATATCACCAAATCGCTGTAATGGCATGTATTGCAAAGGCCGATTTAAAGGATTATATCAAAAAGCATGAGGATATCGATCTTGTCATATCCACCATTGCGCTGGAGAATATAACGGTCCCCCATATTGTTGTGTCTCCGCTGTTAGAGCCTGGCGAAGAGAAGAAATTAAGTGCATTTATACGTCAGCTGGGCGAACCACACCGCCAAAAACAAAAAACGTTTCAGATGCTGAACAATACGACTCCTTTTTTGGTTTTTTTGCAGCAGGAGGCGGAGCATCGCTACAAGTTAATTGAACAGCTGGCGACAGCTTTGTTTGAGAAAGGCTATGTTGAAAAGGACTATGCGGTTCATGCGGTGATGAGGGAAAAAATGTCGGCGACAAACATTGGGTCAGGCATTGCCATTCCTCATGCGAACGCTAAATTTATTAAACAATCAGCAATCGCGATTGCCACATTAAAGGAGCCGCTTGAATGGGGAAATGAAAAAGTTTCGCTTGTCTTTATGCTGGCTGTCAAACACGAGGATCAAACCATGACAAAGCAGCTGTTTAGCGAGCTTTCATATCTTAGCGAGCAGCCGGCCTTTGTCCAAAAGCTGACGAAAGAAACCAATGTCATGTCATTTTTATCTCATTTGGATTATTAAAAAGCAGGGATTATTCCTTGCTTTTTTTTGTTATAGGGAAAAATGCCTTTATTTCCGGAACCTATGGTAAAAAAAGCGATTTTTAAGTGCTGATTTCGGTATACAGTTGAGACAAGATCTTATTATTCACACTTTAAAGGAGGTTTCCTATGAAACTGTTAGCGATTACATCTTGTCCGAACGGTATTGCCCATACGTATATGGCAGCGGAAAATCTGCAAAAAGCTGCAGACAGAATGGGCGTCAGCATCAAAGTTGAGACCCAGGGGGGAATTGGTGTCGAAAATAAGCTAACCGAAGAGGAAATTCGCGAAGCGGACGCAATCATTATTGCTGCAGACCGCTCGGTAAACAAAGACCGGTTTATAGGCAAAAAACTGCTATCTGTCGGGGTACAGGACGGTATCCGCAAACCGGAAGAATTGATTCAAACCGCTCTTAACGGGGATATACCGGTCTATCGTTCCGCTGCAAAATCGGAATCTGGCAATCACCAGGAGAAGAAGCAAAATCCTATTTACCGTCATTTAATGAACGGCGTTTCATTTATGGTTCCTTTCATTGTCGTCGGCGGATTATTGATAGCGGTTGCATTAACGCTTGGAGGGGAGAAAACACCTAAAGGCTTAGTTATTCCGGATGACTCCTTCTGGGAAACGATTGAACAGATCGGCAGTGCTTCATTTTCATTTATGATTCCGATTTTAGCCGGCTATATCGCCTATAGCATCGCTGATAAACCGGGTCTTGTGCCAGGGATGATCGGTGGATATATTGCGGCGACTGGCAGTTTTTATGACAGCGCAAGCGGCGCCGGATTCCTTGGGGGAATCATTGCCGGATTTTTGGCCGGATATGCTGCACTATGGATAAAAAAAGTAAAGGTGCCAAAAGCCATCCAACCGATTATGCCGATTATTATTATTCCGGTATTTGCATCTCTGATTGTAGGTTTAGCGTTTGTATTTTTGATCGGTGCGCCTGTAGCTCAAATTTTCACCTCATTAACGGTTTGGCTGGCGGGAATGAAAGGGTCGAGCTCGATCCTTCTGGCATTGATTTTAGGTGCGATGATCTCATTTGATATGGGCGGTCCCGTAAATAAGGTCGCATTTCTGTTTGGATCGGCAATGATTGGAGAAGGAAATTATGAAATTATGGGACCAATTGCTGTCGCCATTTGTATCCCGCCGATTGGCCTTGGCATTGCGACGTTTTTAGGAAAAAGAAAATTCGAGACATCCCAAAGAGAAATGGGGAAAGCGGCATTTACGATGGGGCTCTTCGGTATTACTGAAGGAGCGATTCCATTTGCGGCGCAGGACCCTCTGCGCGTCATTCCAAGTATTATGGCAGGCTCAATGACAGGTTCTGTGATAGCCATGATTGGCAATGTGGGGGACAGAGTGGCACACGGCGGACCTATTGTTGCAGTGCTTGGCGCAGTTGATCATGTCTTGATGTTTTTTATTGCTGTGATTGCAGGTTGCCTAGTCACCGCTCTGTTCGTCAATGTCCTAAAAAAAGATATTACGGCGTCTCCTGTGCTCAGTGAAACTGCACCGCCCTCCGCGCAAAGTGAAGCTGCGGCAGCAAATGAAATAAAGCAGCCAATTCAAGTCGAAAGCCCAAAAGCTGAGATGGCGGAGATAAAAAAATTGACAGACATTATCAGCCCGGAATTAATTGAACCAAATTTATCGGGTGAAACCAGGGATGACATCATTGAGGAAATGATTCAAAAATTGTCCCGCAGAGGTGCGCTGCTTTCAGAGAGCGGGTTTAAACAATCCATTTTGAAGCGTGAACAACAGGGAACAACGGCGATTGGCATGAATATTGCTATTCCGCACGGAAAGTCTGAGGCGGTCAGGGAGCCAAGTGTTGCCTTTGGAATCAAACGATCAGGCGTTGACTGGAACAGCCTGGATGGATCAGAAGCTAAATTAATCTTTATGATTGCTGTACCAAAAGAAAGCGGAGGGAACCAGCATCTGAAAATATTGCAGATGCTATCTCGAAAGCTAATGGATGACAATTATAGGAAGCGACTGCTCTCCGTGCAAACAACAGAAGAGGCATACAAACTGCTGGAAGAAATCGAATAAAGCGGGGGGATTTTCATGACGATTGAACCGTTATTTTTCAAGCCTGTTTTCAAAGAAAGAATTTGGGGCGGAACCGCTTTAGCTGATTTTGGCTATACCATTCCGTCACAACGAACAGGGGAGTGCTGGGCTTTTGCCGCGCATCAAAACGGTCAAAGCGTTGTTCAAAACGGAATGTATAAGGGGCTCACGCTCAGCGAATTATGGGAACATCACAGACATTTATTTGGACAGCTTGAAGGGGACCGTTTTCCTCTGCTTACAAAAATATTAGATGCTGACCAGGACTTATCTGTTCAGGTGCATCCCAATGATGAATTTGCCAAAATACATGAAAACGGTGAGCTTGGAAAAACTGAATGCTGGTACATTATTGATTGCGAAAAAGATGCAGAGATTATTTACGGCCACAATGCAAAAACAAAGGAAGAACTAATTGCCATGATAGAGCGTGGAGAATGGGATGAGCTCTTGCGCCGAGTAAGGGTAAAGCCGGGGGACTTTTTCTATGTGCCAAGCGGCACTGTTCATGCGATTGGAAAAGGGATTCTGGCTTTAGAGACGCAGCAGAATTCAGACACAACCTACAGATTATATGATTATGACCGAAAAGATGAAGAAGGCAAGCTGCGCGAGCTTCACCTGGAAAAGAGCATCGAAGTGATAGAGATCCCGTCTATTCCAGAGCGGCAAACGGTTCATCATGAACAAATTGAGGACTTGCTTACAACGACATTCGTTGAATGCGCTTACTTTTCGGTGGGGAAATGGAACTTATCAGGATCAGCAAGCTTAAAGCAGCAAAAACCATTCCTTCTTATCAGTGTGATTGAAGGGGAGGGCCGTATGATCTCTGGTGAATATGTCTATCCCTTCAAAAAAGGAGATCATATGTTGCTGCCTCATGGTTTTGGAGAATTTAAACTTGAGGGGTATGCCGAATGTATCGTCTCCCATCTGTAACATGGCAGGGCTTGAGAAATACATTTGCGAGTGAAGACGCCTATTCGCTAGCAATGATCTAAATCAAATAAGAGTTTAATAGTCGGAGAAGAAATGCTACACTATTTTCTGTATATGGTAAAGAATGAAAAAACACGATTCGGTTGGTAGTCCGGATGCATGATTGATCATGTCAGTAACCTTCCCCTCCTCGGGATGTCCATCATTCTTTCGTATCTTTTATGAGGAGGGAATCGTTATGAAATTAACGGTTTACTATGATGGTCAGTTTTGGGTAGGCGTTGTTGAAACTGTGAACAATGGAAAGCTAAGAGCCTTTCGTCATCTTTTTGGCAAAGAGCCGAAGGATTCTGAAGTGTTGGCGTTTGTTCATAACCAACTCTTGAATATGATGGCCCAAACAGAGCAGGAAGGAGTTCGTTTACAAGGCAGACGTCAGAAAAAGATCAATCCAAAAAGATTGCAGCGTCAGGTTTCAAAAGAAGTGAAAAATGCCGGAGTAACTTCAAAAGCTCAAGAGGCAATAAAACTAGAACTTGATGCAAGAAAGCAAAAGAAAAAACAAATAACGAAAGAGCAACGAGAACATGTAAAAGAGCAGAGGTATATGCTCAAAAAGCAAAAAGCGAAAAAGAAGCACAGAGGTAAATAATCCAGCAAAAGCAGGCACTGAGCCTGCTTTTGTAATTACGCCTCTACTTTGTAACATATATCCAATGCATATAATCCGCTGATTTATGATCCAATGTGAACCCTAGCTTCTCCAAAGTTTTTTGTGATCCTAGATTATCATGTTCACATCTTGCGGTAATCCGGTTCACTGCTTCTTGGCTTAATGCCCAGTTTATTAGTTCTTGGCAGGCTTCCACACAATAACCTTTGCGGCGATGACTTTTATTTGTCGCAAAACCGATTTCAATTACGCCATTCTCGTCTGGGTCACCTAAAAATCCAGTTCCTCCAACAATTTCATGACTGTCCTTCTTTACAATAATCCATGAATCAAATCCGTTTGTTCCATTGTTTTTCACTAAAATTTCACGGAAATAAGGTATCGCTTCAAAAAAATCATAATTTGGCCATTCACCATTTGTTTCATATCCTAAGTCTTTGATCGCCTGATGATCTTGTTTAGACGCTGCGTCAAGAAGTGGAATATCAATCGTTTGTAATCGTAATCGATTCGTTTCAAGGAGAACCATATATCTAATCCTCTTTTCTTTTTACTGGGAATAATGATAACATATAACAATTTTTTCTGGTACCTTGGCAGTAGAAAAAGATGAGGAACTTGAGGGGGATTGATAGGTGAGAGCTAGCCCAAACCAAAATGGGTAGGAAAACGCTGAGGTCAAAGTGTTCCTACCCGTTTTTCTGTGCTGAATGCAGGGTTTCTGATAACATGTTGTGCTACCTTTTCGCAATCAAATAAAGCGATAGGGCTCTTTGGGTTTGAACAGGATTATGAATGATAATGACCCATTGGTTTCTTCGTCTTGGAAAGCTTGCTACCGCATACAATGGAGCAGTATCCCGCGGAGTGAACCCGCCATTTACCACATTGATATCCCTTCCTTCAAGATGACAAACTAGGTATTCGCCTGGATTGATGACCTGCTGGTTCGTCCATGCATAAGAATAAAAGCCGTCGCCGAGATCCTCGGAGGAAGATGGGGGGATAATGCCGTCTACAGTCAATGTGATTTCTCTTCTTCGCTGTCTTTCTGAAAAGTCTGGATTTCTTTGAGGTGTATGAGTATGTGAAAAGTAAGGAATTAACGCAGGACCATACAAGTAATGATACAAAGCAACCACTCCTTATTTTTACATTCATACAAATTGTATGTGGTTGTCATTCGTTCATTCCTGTTTTGTTTCATGTTGATTAATAATGAGCTATAGGAATCCAGGTTAATCAATTTGTCCTTTCGTTGATTCAATGCTAGTAACCTTGAAAATGCAGGTTAGGATGATAGAATTTACATATTAACTGCAAAAAAGAAGATTACATTTATTTTGATAGCGGGTGAAAACGATGGCGAAAAAAATGGCAAAAACAAATGCGGTTCGTCTAATTGAACAGCAGAACATTTCTTATGAGTTATTAGGGTATAAAACAGACGGCCAGCCTGTAGATGGCATCTCTGTTTCGGAGAAAATCGGTTATCCTTTGGAGTATGTATATAAAACATTGGTGGCAGCAGCAGGAACTAATCAATATTATGTCTTTGTTGTACCTGTAGCAGAAGAGTTAGATGTAAAAAAGGCAGCAAAGGTGACAGGGGAAAAGAAAATAGAGATGATTGCAATGAAGGAGCTATTAGGGGTAACTGGCTATCTTCGCGGCGGCTGTTCACCCATTGGCATGAAAAAATTGTTCCCGACCTATATTGACGCATCTGCAGAAACGCTTGATTTTATCATTGTCAGTGCAGGGAAAATCGGTATGCAGATAAAGTTGGCGCCGCAAGATTTAGCCAAATCATGTGATGCCGAATTTGCAGAAATTGTATAGCAGATATAGGGTAAACGAAAAAGCTTAGTCGTATCGATTAAGCTTTTTCCGCATCCCTTTCAAATATGATTTCAAAATAAGCAGCTGCCCCATACCCATCTATACTGGGCGCGAAAATCTGAACGAATCTCCAGCCTCTTTTCGCATAATCATGGATGATTTGCTGGTAGTCTTCTTTAGGCCTTCTTCTCATCGTACTCAGCTCAACTCTTACGAATTCATATTCTTTCATCATTTGATCCCTCCTATTAGGATATACGGAAGATTGAGCAAGAAGTTCCGAAAACCTCAGGGATTATTAACATGAATCTCTTGCTTATTGCATTTGACTGAGTATATAAGTAAAAAAAGAGCGGCCAGAACATATAAGAAAGAGATGATCATTAACGTACTCATTACAGGGTAGTGTTTAGCGGAGTAGATGAAAAAATCAAGCTGTGAAATTTGTTTGTGGCTGCTGACGGTATCCATTCCATTAAGCAGTTTTGAGATTTTAGCAGTATAGTTCCAATCAAATCGATCTGAAACAAGCTCGCTTCCTTGATACCAATTAACAGCGGCTAAAAACAGAAATACCATAATAGAAAATCCAAGCTGAACAACTAAAAATATTCCCTTCACTTTTGTGTGACCTCCAAATCTAAATATGGGAAAATCAAACAATATATTACCACCCTCTGGGTTATTCTTGCAATTTCTCTTTCACGCAACTCGAACGTAAGTCTATTTTTTTATTTGTGTTTGGATTATAATACCTGATGATGGAAAAAGCGTTCGGGTTTATGGATTGGAGAATCATATATTAGCGATTTTACTTATGTACTTTAGTAACACCCGAAAGTAGGCTGGGGGACGGCAGTCTTTTTGCTAATTGTTACTGAATTTTTAAATGTTCGTATTGATAGTAGGAGAAAGTACAGAAGCAGACGGTTCGTCCTTTTCTCCGCTTCGTCTATCGCAAAAGATCTGTTTAATCACTGAACGGTTTTCATCTGTTTTGCTGAACTTTGCAATGGGCTGCAAAAAAACATCAACATGCAACGATGGCGACATGTTTCATATTTGGCTGACTGACCTGATCATTTATTTTGCTTTTAAGTCATCCTATTCAAGAAAGCGATGGTATTTCATGAACAAAGAAACTCTAAAAAACATACTCATGATTTTTTCAATATGCGCAACCCTCCGAGAAACCGATGGCTTGCGCATTGCTGATAGCTGGATTTTGAGTGAAATCGTACGGTTTTTGATTTGCATGGCAGTGTTTTTTGCTGTGACATTTCTATTAGAGGCTGTCTTTCCAAACAAAAAAGAGTCACATTAATGTGTGGCTCTTTTTGCATCATCTGATCAGAAACATCACAAATGAATCGATCATCATTATGAAGAACAGCAAACAAAAATAAATGAGCGAGTAGACAAACATATCCTTCGCCCACTTCACGTCATCGTCTGTTTTGAATCCCTTGATGCTTTTTTTGATCCATATGCCCCCAAGAACCAAGGCGGCTAAGAAATAAAATGGGCTCATATGGCCAGTGCCGAGAGAAAAAGGGAATAATAGCGTGATCGGCACCAGAACGGCAATATATTGCATCATTTTTATTTTTGTTACATGATTGCCTTTGACTACAGGCAAAAGCGGAACGCCAGCCGCACGATATTCCTCTTTGCGTCTTATCCCAATCGCCCAGAAATGCGGGGGCTGCCACAGAAACATAATCGTGTACAACAGCACTGCTGCCATACTGAGATCTCCGGTTACGGCACAATACCCCATCAATGGCGGCGCAGCTCCAGGAAAGCTCCCGACAAATGTGCTCCACACAGACGTTCGTTTCACCCATACTGTATAGATGATCGCATAAAAAATAAAGGAGGCCAGTCCGAGAAGGGCCGTTAATGGATTGAGGGAATAAAGCATGGCTAGACCTGCGATTCCTAACACAGTGCCATATGTTAGGATCATGGCTGGCGGCATTTTTCCTGTGACCGAGGCCCTGCTGCGAGTGCGTGCCATTTTTGCATCCATATGCCGATCAAAATAGTTGTTATAGACAGTGCCGGAAGCCATCACAAACGCTGTTCCCAACATTGCTGTCACCATTGTCATCAAAAAAGCCATTCCGGTTAATTGTTTTTCTGCGCTTGCAAACGCGATCCAAAATCCGCCAAAGGCTGCTATCGAGTTTGATATGATAATGCCGGGTTTTGCAAGTTTGATAAAATCGTAAATGGTTACCCGGTTCGAAGCTTTTATGTATTTCGTTTCAGATATGGCTGCCGAATCTCTTGTATTCCCCAAAAAATAGACGCCTCCCCCAAAACTGCATGCTTTAGTTATCGTAACAAGAGGGCTATGGAATCACAATTGTTTCCTATATTTGTCATGATATTGTCATTTTTAATAAAAAAAATGGGGAGCTGGACTGCCCCCATTTTGGCAAGCGACGCTTAATATCCGTAACCGCCGCCGAATCCTCCGCCATAACCTCCGCCGAATCCTCCGCCATAACCTCCGCCGTAACCGTACCAAGGGTAGTAAGGCCGCGGGCGCGGGTAATAGTAAGGCGGACGCGGATAAAACGGATAGTACGGTCTTGGATAATAATAAGGCGGATAAAATGGCGGTCTCGGACGCGGATAAAAATAAGGCTGTCTCTCATCATAAGGTGTCATTTGTTCAAATAGCTGTTCATTCAAAGGATAATCCAAGAGGAAAACCTCCCTGCTTTTTTTATTCCTTTTACCATATTCTTGATGCTTAAGTTGGGTGTATGTACATTCATGAAACCCGGTTTATTTTATGACGAAATTCCTTAAAAAGGATTGACATGAACTTCTAAATCTCATAGTATTACAAATGTGAAATAAATGTTACTGAAATATTACAAGAGTGTTTCTAAATAGATACAGTTCTAACTGATGAAGAATAAATCGAAATGGCTACGAAAGAAGGAGTTTTTGTTGTTAGTAAAAAGAATCAAATGGTTTCATGTATTAATAGCAGTTGTAATTGTGGTGGGCCTTATTGGCTTTTTCCATAATCATTCGTTGAAAAAAGAAACGGTCATGAATAAAGTAAGAACTGATTCTCAGTATGGGAATGTTGAGATCGCAACACTAGTCAATGACGGGAAAACGTTTAATTACGCGGTAAACTATCCCGTTTTCAAAAATAAAAAAATGGATTCGGTATTAAAAAGATTCGCAGAAAAAGAGGTTCGCCAATTTCAAAAGGAAACAAAAAACGTTGACCAAGAGCATACGACTAAGCGCAACGAATTAAATGTTGATTATAAAATTGTCCATTATGCCAAACAGACAGTGGCGATTGTATTTAATGAATATAAATATATCGGGGGCGCACACGGTCAAACCGTGAAAAAAACGTTTAACTATGATTTTAGTAAACAAGCGTTTCTTTCCATTGATGATATTTTCAAAGAGGATGCTGACTACTTACACAAGCTTTCGTTAATCGCTTATCACGAGCTGAAAAAGAATAAGGACATTGCAGCGGATGATGCGCTGTTAAAGGAAGGGACGGCTCCGAAAAAAGAAAACTTCAGCCGGTTTGCCATCAAGGAAGATTATATCGAACTTTACTTTGATACATATCAGGTTGCAGCAGGCTATCTTGGAGAGCAATCAATTGCCATTAAGAAAAGTCTTTTGAAAGACATTCTGAAAGAACAATATATTGATAAAGCAAAAAATAAAAATAAAATCAAAGAACAAAAGCCGAAGCATGAAGTGATTTCTTTACCCAAAGAGGAAACGGTTGATCCAAATCAAAAAGTCATTGCACTTACTTTCGATGACGGGCCGAATCCTGCGACAACAAATCAGATTCTGGATTCCTTGAAGAAATATAAGGGGCATGCCACGTTTTTTGTTTTGGGGAGCAGGGTTCAATATTATCCGGAAACGCTAATCAGAATGCTGAAAGAAGGAAATGAGGTGGGGAACCATTCGTGGAGCCACCCGCTTCTCACAAGGCTTCCAGTGAAAGAAGCGCTAAAGCAGATCAATGACACGCAAGACATCATTGAAAAAATAAGCGGGTACCGCCCGACGCTTGTAAGACCCCCATACGGCGGCATTAATGATGAGCTGCGGAGTCAAATGAAAATGGATGTCGCATTATGGGACGTTGACCCGGAAGATTGGAAAGACCGTAACAAAAAAACAATCGTTGACCGTGTCATGAGCCAGGCGGGAGATGGAAGAACCATCTTGATTCACGATATTTACCGCACCTCTGCTGATGCGGCCGATGAAATTATGAAAAAGCTCACCGATCAAGGTTATCAATTGGTGACAGTTTCTCAGCTTGAAGAGGTTAAAAAACAAAGAGAAGCAAATCAGTAGGAAAAGGCTGCCCGTATGGACAGCCTTTTTTCTATTTAATAAGAGCCTGTGGTGGCCCAAACATTCAAGTTCGGCCCTGAATACTTGCCGAAAGCGTAAGAAGTCCTTGGATCTAAATCATATACCATCGGTGTATAACAAGATTTTTGGCCGGCGACCGCTTTTCCGTTGCCGCCTGCAGAATCACAGTTATATCTTTTTCCGTCCGTGTTCCGGGTAATCTCCGCATTTGCTTCAAAGCCTGACGTCAATGTATTATTCATCGTGATTTTTGCCCAAGCCGTTTTACATGTACTGCTGAACTTAAGCTCGACTACTCCAATGACTTGATTGCTGGCATTCACTAAGTTTGAGGATTTTTTTGTAGAGCCGCTGGACGCACAATCATTGTAATAAGGGCTTTTTCCATCGTAGGCATGGGTTTCCGCATTGGCGGGTACACCTTTGACGGCAAAAACAAATACTACTGCGAATAACACCAATGAAGCCTTCGTAAATAGTCTTTTCATATCCTTTATGACCTCCTTAATATGGCAAACAATAAATCATACGGAGGAACAATCAAAACATGCATGCTTTTTTGTGAACAATAAAGGCGGCCGGGAGGATGGAGTTCTTGGCCGCCTTTGGTGTGAGGTTATGCTTTTACATCAATGGTTTGTCCGAGAGTCGGGTGCTGAATAATCTTTAAGGTTTGATCGGCATTTTGCTGGGCGGTGTCCAGCATTTTTTTCGTTAAAGCGATATTTACATTCTGGGCAAGGGATGCTTGATGCATCGCAACCGATAAAGCAGGAATATCCATGGGTTCCACCTCCTATGCCTTACCTATCGGCGGGTTTGTATCATTTTACAGTGAAAAATGGCTTAATTTCTCCTGTTGACCCTTACGCTGCGTCATACCGTATGTTTTTGACAAGGAGGGATCAAGATGAATCTTGTCATGGAAAAGACCTTTGAGCAATACGAAAAGCTGTTTTCAATGGAAGAACAAAAAAGAAAGGATGAATTTCGGTATACGATGATGAGGCCGTTTGAAAAGATGTGGGCCGCCATCCATGTTCCGTTGAAAGCGAAGGAGCCAAACGGCTATGATGTGATGATGGCTGCGAAAATGCTTGGCTATTTGGATGTCCGTGATGTTGAAATCGGGCAGAAAGCGTTGCGAATACTGAAGGAATCACATGCTTCAGAGACAGCGGAATCTGCACTTCGGCAATGCATCCTTTTTGCTGAGCGCGAACAGCTGCGGGTGAATGCAGAGGAGATCAAATTCGGCCTTTATATCGCCGATCCAAATAAGCTTCAGCTGCAAAAAGGCTACTGCGGGTTTGGCGGGATACCGGGCTTTATTCATGTATGGATTCATCCGAACAGTTATAACCTGCCAAGGATTCCTTCCATTATTGCTCATGAGTTTCATCATAATTTGCGGTTTTCGTATACTGATTTTGATCATGGCTCTGTAAGTGTCGGGGATTATCTTGTGATTGAAGGATTGGCCGAATCATTCGCCCGAGAGCTATTTGGCACAGAACGATTGGGCCCTTGGATAACTCGTTTTGATCATGAGGATTTGCAATATTCCATTGATGTGATCAATGAGGTGCTGGATGTGAAAGGCTTTTCGGAAGTCAGCCGTTATATGTTTGGTGATCCAATTGCTAAAGACCAAGGTTTTAAGCCTACAGGTTTATCGGCTTTTGCAGGTTATGCGGTTGGATATCATGCCGTTCAGTCATTTATGAATCAACATCATATCACGATAAGCGAGGCCACACGTTTGGATGCGAAGACCATTCTTTCTCAATGCGGGCTGTTTTCTACATGAAAAAAGCGTCACATACAGCGGCGCTTTTTGATTCCCAAAACGAGCAGTTCAATGGCGGCACAGGCTGCAATTCCAATTGTATATGCTTCGATATCGCTCCATAAAAAACCGTACCCCAGTACAAGCCCGCCAAGAGAAGTATCCCTAATCTGGTCGATCCATTCGGCATGATAGAGCTGGCTGAATTCAATGACAAAACAGAAAGAAAGACTGATAATGCCCGTTTTCATTGTCTTCAGCTTCCGAAATAGAAATCCGCATCCCGTAAAGATCATGGCGGCCCACAGCGAGTCTCCCAGATAAGTATTGAGGGAATCAGGAAGAGCACTGGCGAATGCTCTGGATCCAAGCCCGAGCCCCATGATCAGTATGGTGAAAGCTGCATATATCCATCGATTTCGCTTCATTGCGAATTGATACCCCGTCTCTTCTTCATCTCCCTGTATTGTAAGAAATATATCTTTTATTTGTCCACTAAAAAAGCGGCTGGATTAGCCGCGTAGGGTGTTTATTTTGCTTTTAGGTTTACATGGTCGGCTGTCTGATCCATGCCTATTACAAAATGAAGTTCATAGCGGCCTGTGTCATATACATAGTCGATTTCATCGGTAAACGGGACGGTCAACACTCGATTCGCTGGGCCTAATTGCTTCTGCAGCACTCCCGGCGTAACACCGCCTAAATTCAGATGCCGTTCCACACCGGTTCCAAAATAGCGGATTTCTGAAATAGTCATGTCTTTATGATAGGAAAATCCGTAGCCCGGCTGCCCCATATTCCAGTGATATAAATCAAATCGATTGTCTCCCCCGACTGGTCTTTCCGGTTCCCCAAACGCAGCATGGACATCTCCTTTTGTGCTTTTGTTAATGGTAAGGCCTTGCGCCTGCTGAGGCATTTCTCCTTTGTAGGCGGTGTTGTAAAGGTTTTTGACAAGCTCAGCGGCTGATTGGTTTGTGTTTTCATAGAGTGTATTTGTTTGAGCTGCGGCCTTTGCCGGTGCTGAAAAGGACGCAGCCCCAAAGCCGGTAAAACAGCTTGTTACTGCTGCCGCCGCGGTTATAGCAGACATTGTCTTTTTCATGTTAATCCCTCCTTATTCATCTACCATTCCGTTTCCCCGTGTTTTTGCAACAAAACATGTGAGTGCGCTTTGTATGTTTTATTGAGTTGTTGTAAGGGAACTGAAATAGGTAATTCGGTATATATAGCAAGAAAGGGGAATGGAGATGGCTGGCAAGAAAAAAATCACAATAAACGGCGTTGAAATGGAAGCGTCCGAGGAACAGACGGTGCTGCAGCTTTTGAATAACAGCTCGATTGAAGTGCCGCAAGTTTGCTATCATCCAAGCTTAGGGCCGATTGAAACATGTGATACGTGCATCGTCAGCATCAATGGTGAGCTGAAGAGGTCGTGCTCCGCTGAATTAAAGGATGGGGATGTCATTGATACGCTCTCACCTGACGTAAAAAAAGCGCAGGTGATCGGCATGGATAAGATTTTATATAATCATGAGCTTTATTGCACAGTTTGCGATTACAACAATGGGGGATGCGAAATACATAATACGGTGAAGGAAATGAAAATCAATCACCAAAGCATTCCGTTTGATCACAAGCCATACCATAAGGATGAATCCCATCCGTTTTATCGGTATGATCCAGATCAATGTATTTTGTGCGGACGCTGTGTTGAAGCGTGCCAGGACGTGCAGGTCACTGAAACGCTGACCATTGACTGGGAGCGGAAACGCCCGCGCGTCATTTGGGATAACGACGTGCCGATCAATGAGTCGTCATGTGTGTCATGCGGCCATTGTTCAACGGTCTGTCCGTGCAACGCGATGATGGAAAAAGGAATGGAAGGGGAAGCCGGATATTTAACAGGCATCAATAACGAATCGCTGCGTCCGATGATCGAGATCACGAAAGGCGTAGAGACAGGCTACGGTTCAATTCTCGCTATTTCTGATATGGAATCCGCTATGCGTGATGAACGAATCAAAAAAACGAAAACCGTCTGCACCTATTGCGGCGTCGGCTGCAGCTTTGATGTTTGGACAAAGGGCAGAGACATTCTGAAAGTCGAGCCCCAAGAGGAAGCGCCGGCCAACGGCATTTCTACTTGTGTGAAAGGAAAGTTCGGCTGGGATTTCGTCAACAGTGAAGAACGTCTGACAAAGCCGCTGATCCGAGAAGGCGAGCATTTTCGTGAAGCAGAGTGGGAGGAGGCGTTATCGCTGATCGCCAGCAAGTTCACGGAATTGAAAGAGGCGTTTGGACCGGATTCACTTGCTTTTATTACATCGTCTAAATGTACGAACGAGGAATCCTATCTCATGCAAAAGCTGGCCAGAGGAGTCATTGGCACAAACAATGTGGACAACTGCTCGCGCTATTGCCAATCTCCTGCGACTGCCGGCCTGTTTCGGACAGTCGGCTATGGCGGTGATTCAGGCTCAATAACAGATATCGCACAAGCCGACCTTGTTTTGATTATTGGTTCGAACACGTCTGAGTCGCATCCAGTCTTGTCCACTCGCATTAAACGGGCCCATAAGCTGAGAGGGCAGAAAGTGATCGTCGCGGATATCAGAAAACACGAAATGGCAGAGCGCTCCGATTTATTTGTTCAGCCGCGTGCCGGATCGGATATCGTCTGGCTGAATGCGATCGCCAAATATTTAATTGAAAACGGCAAAGCTGATGAGCGCTTTTTGCAGGAAAGAGTGAACGGACGGGATGAATATGTAAAAAGCCTGGCGCCGTACACACTTGAATATGCCGAGGAGAAAACCGGGATCAATCAAGAGACCCTTATCCAGATGGCCGAGATGATTGGGCAAGCTGACAGTGTGTGCGCATTGTGGGCGATGGGCGTGACACAGCATATTGGAGGAAGCGACACGAGCACGGCGATCTCTAATCTGCTGCTTGTGACAGGAAACTATGGAAAACCGGGAGCAGGTTCTTACCCACTGCGTGGCCATAACAATGTGCAGGGAGCAAGCGATTTCGGAAGCATGCCTGACAGACTGCCGGGCTATGAAAAGGTGACGGACGAACAAGTCCGCCAAAAATACGAACGGGTGTGGGGTGTGCCGCTGCCGAAGGAGCCGGGTATGACTAACCACGAAATGATCGAAAAAATCCATTCCGGCCAGCTGAAAGCGATGTATGTAAAAGGTGAAGAAATGGGTCTGGTGGATTCTAATATCAATCATGTGCACGCCGCATATGAAAAGCTTGATTTCTTTGTGGTGCAGGACATTTTCCTTTCACGTACAGCCGAGTTTGCTGATGTGATTCTTCCTGCGAGCCCGAGCCTTGAAAAGGAAGGAACCTTTACAAACACAGAACGCCGGATTCAGCGGCTGTATCAGGTGTTTGAACCGCTGGGCGAATCAAAGCCTGACTGGCAGATTATTATGGAGGTAGCCAATAAGCTTGGCGCCGGCTGGCACTATGAGCACCCTGCAGACATTATGGAGGAAGCAGCCAAGCTGTCGCCAATTTATGCCGGTGTCACCTATGAACGCCTTGAAGGCTACAATTCCCTGCAATGGCCTGTAAGCGCTGATGGAAAGGATTCGCCTTTACTCTTTACGGATCGCTTCCCTTTCCCGGATGGAAAAGCTATTCTTTACCCCATTCAGTGGACAGAGCCTGAGGAGTTCGGTGAGGAGTATGACATTCACGTCAACAATGGACGGCTCTTAGAGCATTTCCACGAAGGGAACCTCACCTACAAATCGAAAGGGATTTCGGAGAAAACACCGGAAGTGTTCTTAGAAATTTCTCCTGAGCTTGCGGCAGAACGAGGGATTCAGGACGGAACCCTCGTCAGACTCACATCGCCTTTTGGCAGTGTTAAAGTGAAGTGTGTGATGACTGATCGTGTCAAAGGGAAGGAAGTGTATCTGCCAATGAACGATTTAGGGGAAGCGGCGATCAACCTGCTAACAGGCAGCCATGCCGATAAGGATACCGATACGCCAGCTTACAAAGAAACCTCAGCCAAGATGGAAATTTTGAAGCGCGATGGAATCAATCCGCTGCCTAAGATCAATCACCGCAACGGCAATCCGCAGCCGCAAATCGGTGTGCAGGTTCAAAAGAAATGGGCGCGGAAGGATTATATTTTCCCTGGCGACGCAGTGAAAAGGGGGATTGGCCATAATGGCTAAAGCGATTAAACGAATTCAGAAAATCGAGGTAACCGAAGAGGATCAGCGAAAGCGTGATTTGCGGGAAATTGAAGATGCCTTAGTCGATCACAAAGAAGCGATTCTCGAAACATTGCATATGCTGGGCCATATGAACGAGCGCGGTGTCCTGCCGTTGCTCCGCGGCCTTTTTGGCCAAGGGGATAAAGTTCTTGATATCCTGGTGAAAAAAGCAGATACAGAGGAAACTGCCAACACGCTGAAAAATCTATTGCTTCTGTTTGGGACGCTCGGCATGCTGGACGTGAAACAGCTGGAGCCTCTCATTTTAAAAGTGAATGCGGGTGTGGCAAGCGCTGTAGAACAGAAAAACAGCGAAGAAAAGACAGGATATTTTGATATTATCCGCTCGCTTAAAGACCCGGAAATCAACAAATCAATTACACTGCTCTTTTCCTTTTTAAAAGGAATGGGACAAGATACAAAGGAGATGGAACGCACGACGCAGCCCCCCGAGCATCAAAAACATCATCAGGAACCACGAGAGAAAAGAGGAATGAATAAGCGAGATTGACCTCCCGCCCGAGCCGGCTTCAGCCAGCTCGGGTTTTTTTGATGAAAAGGTCTAATGGACTAGTAAAAAATATTCAAAAACTAGGAAGAAGTAAGTTTGTGATGAATGAGATAGAAATAATCGTTACTTTCTTACCTGTTAGGAAAAGGGGATATATGATTATAATGGAAATCGATTACTTTAGATGGGGGAACAATCATGAAAAAAGTCTTATTACTATTATTTGTACTGGTGATTGGGTTTTCACTTTCCGCGTGCAGCCAATCGAGCGATGCATCAGAGAAGGAAAAACCGAAAGAGAAAAAATCGCAAGAAGAGCTTGAAAAGGAACTTGATAAGGAATTGAAAAAAGGCGGTGAGCCGAAGATCAAAAAAGATGATCAAATACATAAAATAGGAGAAACAATTAAAGTAAATGATATTAATTTCACGGTGAATAAAGTGGATCGTGAACAGAATGGCCAATATGGAGATTTGGGTGGAAAAGAATCTGATAAAATAAAAACACTAAAAGGTAATGAAGAGCGGTTAATTATAGAAGTGACCCTAGAATACGTTGGAAAAGGTTCAATGGAATACAGCCGATTAGGATTAGATCTGAAAGACAAGAAGAATAAATCAGTTCGCTCAGTCATTTCATTGGAGGATAAAGGAAAAATGTTTTTAGGGGGGAATCTGGCGTCAGGAAAAAAGGTGACAGGAGTAGTTAGTTATGTAATACCCAAAGGAGAACAGAAAAATTACACATTAGTGTACAACCCTTTTTTAACAGATACTAGAAGTGATAGAATTGAAGAAAGCGCAAAATACAATATAGATTATTTGATAAAATTAGAAAAATAGCATTAAAAAAAGCACGTTTTCATCAGGGAAGAAGCGTGCTTTTTTATAGTGACAAATAAAGTGAAGGGGAGAGTGATAAAAGTGCAAACCAAATGGCTGGAACGGGCACAGCGGATTCGGGCGATCGCACAGGCGGGGCTTGCTTTTTCCAAGGATGTGTATGACAGGGAGAGGTACGAAGAGCTAATGAAGCTCAGCGTGGAAATGATGGCGGATTACTCACAGACGGACATGGAAGTTATCACTGATTTATGGAATAGGGAGAGCGGCTATCCGACGCCGAAAGCGGATGTGCGCGGCGCAGTATTTCGAGAGAATCAGATTTTGCTTGTTCGGGAGAAGCATGATGAGCTGTGGTCGCTCCCGGGCGGATTTTGCGAGATTGGTTTATCACCGGCTGAAAACGTGGTCAAGGAAATCAAAGAAGAGTCGGGGTATGATACAGAGCCGTCTCGTTTGCTAGCCGTGCTGGACAGCCAAAAACACTCTCATCCTCCTCAGCCTTATCACTATTATAAAATCTTCATCGCATGCAGTATAACGGGCGGGCAGGGGGAATCAGGGATTGAAACGAATCATGCCGCTTTTTTTTCGGAAGACAGACTCCCGCCGCTTTCTCCAAAACGAAACACACCTTCACAGCTCGGCATGCTGTTTGACTTTTTGCGCCATCCGGACAAGAAAACGATATTCGACTAAAAAAGAAAGAACCTCCGGGCTCTTTCTTTTTTATAATGTAATGTGTTTTTCGTTGGCGAGTTTCAGAAGGGTCAAAATAGAATCGGCTTCTTTATGGCCGAGTTTTTGCTTTAATTTGTTTTCCTCAACTAATCGGCTGCCATAAATCTCGACAGAGGCTTTGTCGACGACAGTATGCCAGTTTTCCTGCGTTTTTCCCTCAACAAGCGGTTTTTCATGTCTCTCAGAAAAAGAGAACACAAACAGTGCGAATGCCAGTGAAAGTAGGATGCCGACAACTAGTTTTTTGTAATCAGTCTGTGCTGCCATGTTGTTCTCTCCTTCACCTTTTACCTTCTATTTAATCATAGAACCAGTTTATTTTACATAATGGGAAAGTCATTTTTGGGAGTTAGTGCATTTGGTTGAAAACAGAGATGTTTTTTGAGCGGAGCGGTGCAATTGAATGCATATTGGATGTGCGTGCTTATGCCTAAGG
Organism: Bacillus sp. JS; assembly: GCF_000259365.1. Lineage (NCBI taxonomy): Bacteria > Bacillati > Bacillota > Bacilli > Caryophanales > Bacillaceae > Bacillus > Bacillus sp. JS. The sequence goes on from NC_017743.1 coordinate 1,338,829, forward strand.
TCACGTTGTGAGCCAAAACAGCAGCGCAGAATAGAAAAAAATTGAAAGATTATGGTAAGATGAACGAAATTCGAGGGGGAATATATGATGCCTGCATCGAACATCGTGATCGCCTGCCTGCTGTTATTAATTTGATTATATGTGGTAGTCCCTCTCTTTTACGAAAGCGGGAGGTGAAGTGGCACATCAATTGCTAAATTCTTTCAAGGGGAGTGACTATACATGAATGTGTTAAACCGCCGGCAAGCCTTGCAGCGAGCGCTGCTCAATGGGAAAAACAAACAGGATGCTTATCATCCGTTCCCATGGTACGAATCGATGAGAAAAGATGCGCCTGTTTCCTTTGATGAAGAAAACCAAGTGTGGAGCGTTTTTCTTTATGATGATGTCAAAAAAGTTATTGGGGATAAAGAGCTGTTTTCCAGTTACATGCCGCAGCAGACAAGCTCTATTGGAAATTCCATCATTAACATGGACCCGCCGAGGCATACAAAAATCCGTTCAGTCGTGAATAAAGCCTTCACCCCGCGCGTGATGAAGCAATGGGAACCGAGAATTCAGGAAATCACAGATGAACTGATTCAAAGTTTTCAGGGGCGTAGTGAGTTTGACCTTGTTCACGATTTTTCATACCCGCTTCCGGTTATTGTGATATCTGAGCTGCTGGGAGTGCCTTCAGAGCATATGGATCAGTTTAAAGCATGGTCTGATCTTCTGGTCAGCACACCAAAGGATAAAAGTGAAGAAGCGGAAAAAGCCTATTTGGAAGAACGAGATAAATGTGAGAAAGAACTGGCCGCGTTTTTTGCCGGCATCATAGAAGAAAAGCGAAACAAACCGGCACAGGATATTATTTCTATTTTAGTGGAAGCGGAGGAAACAGGCGAGAAGCTTTCCGGTGAAGAGCTGATTCCGTTTTGCACGCTGCTGCTCGTGGCCGGAAATGAAACCACAACAAACCTGATTTCAAATGCGATGTACAGCATATTAGAAACGCCAGGCGTTTACGAGGAACTGCGCAGCCATCCTGAATTGATGTCTCAGGCAGTTGAGGAAGCCTTACGTTTCAGAGCGCCCGCCCCGGTTTTGAGACGCATTGCCAAGCGGGATACGGAGATCGGGGGGCACCTGATGAAAGAAGGTGATATGGTTTTGGCGTTTGTGGCATCGGCAAATCGTGATGAAGCAAAGTTTGACAGACCGCACATGTTTGATATCCGCCGCCATCCCAATCCGCATATCGCGTTTGGCCATGGCATCCATTTTTGTCTTGGTGCGCCGCTTGCCCGTCTTGAAGCAAATATCGCCTTAACGTCTTTGATTTCTGCTTTTCCTCATATGGAGTGCCTCAGTATCACTCCGATTGAAAACAGCGTGATATACGGATTAAAGAGCTTCCGTGTGAAAATGTAATAGATAAGGAGACTGGAGATTCATGAAAAAATACCATATCTCGATGATCAATATCCCGGCGTACGGTCATGTCAACCCTACGCTTGCTTTAGTAGAGAAGCTTTGTGAGAAAGGGCATCGTGTCACATACGCGACGACTGAGGAGTTTGCGCCCGCTGTTCAGGAAGCGGGTGGAGAAGCATTGATCTATCATACATCCTTGAATATTGATCCTAAGCAAATCAGGGAGATGATGGAAAAGTATGATGCGCCTCTCAGTCTTTTGAAAGAATCACTCAGCATTCTGCCGCAGCTTGAAGCGTTATATAAGGATGATCAGCCTGATCTGATCATCTATGATTTTGTCGCGCTGGCTGGAAAATTGTTTGCTGACAAGTTTAATGTTCCGGTCATTAAGCTCTGTTCGTCATATGCCCAAAATGAATCCTTTCAGTTAGGAAATGAAGACATGCTGAAAAAAATAAAAGAAGCAGAGGCTGAATTCAAAGCTTACTTGGAAAAAGAGCAGTTGCCGGCTGTTTCTTTTGAACAATTAGCTGTGCCGGAGGCCTTGAATATTGTCTTTATGCCGAAATCTTTTCAAATACAGCATGAGACGTTCGATGACCGTTTCTGTTTTGTCGGCCCATCTCTTGGAAAACGGACGGAACAGGAAAGCTTGGAAATGAAAAAGGGCGATCAACCGCTTATGCTGATTTCATTGGGAACGGCGTTTAACGCCTGGCCGGAATTTTACAAGATGTGCATTGAGGCATTTCGGAATTCTTCATGGCAGGTGGTCATGTCGGTCGGAAAATCAATTGATCCAGAAAGCTTGGATGATATCCCTGCTCACTTTACCATTCGCCAAAGCGTGCCCCAGCTTGAGGTGTTAGAGAAAGCTGATTTGTTCATCTCCCATGGCGGGATGAACAGTACGATGGAAGCGATGAATGCCGGTGTACCGCTTGTCGTCATTCCGCAAATGTATGAGCAGGAGCTTACTGCTAAGCGTGTCGATGATTTAGGCCTCGGCGTTTATTTGCCGAAAGAGGAAGTGACGGTTTCCAGCCTGAAGGAAGCGGTTCAGGCAGTATCCGGTGATCAAGAGCTGCTCAGCCGCGTTAAGAATATGCAAAAGGATGTCAAAGAAGCTGGCGGAGCGGAGCGTGCGGCAGCTGAGATTGAAGCATTTATGAAAAAATCCGCTGTACCGCAGTAAACGACAAAAAACCGAAATCATCAATTCGATTTCGGTTTTTTGTTTAAATATTTTTTTTCATCCCGCATCTCCGGCATTCTCTAAGAAATTTTCCGCCTTTTACAGAGCTTTTGAACAGTGTGTAATCACAGTTGTCGCAGCGCCCGCTGCGGGCATCCGGATATTCATTGAACTCGTAAACGATCGATGTATCGTAGCCTTTTGTTTCATATTCTTCTTTTTTTGTTTCCATGTTAATCCTCCGTCAAAACGTGTCTGTTGTTTATCTTACAGCAAGCTTCCGGCGTATTCAATGGGTTTTGAAGGTTTGGGTTTATCTTGATTTCTCCCTTGGTTTGCGCCAAAATAGCTTTATTAAGCTTGTATACATAAAAAGCCTATACAAAGAGGAGAGGAATCGGGTATGGGAAAAGGGTTACATGGAAAGCGCGTGGCAATCGGGGGCTCCCGAAAAACGGAAGAAATCAGTACAATCATTGAAAAACAGGGCGGAACACCTGTCATCAGGCCTCTCCAAGGCACGGTTTACTTAGCGGAGAAGCAGGTGGAACCGGACTTGCGAACGTTTGTCGAGGAAAAAGCTGACTGGGTCATTTTCACGACAGGCATCGGCACGGAAACTCTGTTCGATATGGCAGAGAAAATCGGTCTGAAAGACGAGTTTCTGCAGGCGATTCGCCAGGCAAAAGCGGCATGTCGGGGATACAAAACCCTGTCTGTGCTGAAAAAGCTTGGGATCACACCGGAAGCTTCGGATGAAGATGGGACAACAAGAGGCTTAATCCGTTCCTTGGAGCCCCACGACTTTTCAGGGAAAAAAGTCATGGTGCAGCTTCATGGAGAAAATGCGCCGGCCCTTATCGCATTTCTTAAAGAAAAGGGCGCGTCTGTCCTGCCGATTCTTCCTTATCAGCACATTCCGCCGGAGGAGGAAACGGTGGAGCGGTTATGCGGGGAGCTGATGAATAATGATATCGACGCTGTTTGTTTTACAACGGCCATTCAGGTTCGTTCCCTGTTTGATTTTGCCAGGGAGCGAGGCTATATCAATGAAGTGAAGACAGTATTCGAAGAGCGCACCATCGCAGCTGCTGTCGGAAAAGTGACTGCTGAGGCGCTGCGGGAAGAAGGCATCACGAGACTGCTTGCGCCAGAGATTGAGCGGATGGGCGCGATGATTATTGAGCTGGCCAAATATTATGAAGAAAAGGAATAACAAGTACAAAAAGCCGCTTTCCAAGGGAAAAGCGGCTTTTGTCTGTTATTCATTCTTCTTTAGCTGCTGATGAACGGTGAATAATGACGGGTATGTCAGCACGCTTAAGATTACGCAAGTCAGCGCGGCTGAGGCCATTGTTGTAAACACGATTAAGAGCTGAAAGCGCACTGCCTGAATCGGGTCCGCTCCGGCTAGAATCTGGCCTGTCATCATGCCGGGAAGCTGGACAAGTCCCAGTGTTTTTTGGCTTTCGAGCGTCGGGATCATACTCATTTTCATCGCTGAAGTAAGAATGCGCTGTATGGATTGCTTCGGTGTGCCGCCAAGCGACAATATTAATTGAATTTCTTCTTTGCGAACGCCAACTTCTGAGCTGAGCCGATTTAAAAACAAACTCGAAAGCACCATCGAGTTTCCGATGACCATCCCGCTGATCGGAATGACATATCGTGCTGTAAGCGGAATGATATGAAGAGACAGCAGAATTCCCTGCGTCACAATTTCTACAATCGCTAATGCAGCAAACACCCTCCAGAACGAACCAATTGTATTTTTCTTTCGTTTGATGACATTTTGTGCCGCCACCGCGAGCATTAACAGCACCATCAGCAGGATAAAAACAGGGTGGTCTCCGCGAAAAATCAGAGACAAAACATAACCGATGATAAGCAGCTGCACCGCGGCGCGGATGGTGGCAATGATCATATCTTTTTCTACGCCGGCTTTAAAGGATTTTGATAAAAACAAGGCGATCAAAACAAAGATCATCGTTAAAGAGAGAGAGAGGTAATCCATTACCGAGTGCCTCCCTTCAAAAACTCTTTGGCTGCTTCATGCTGCGGAGCGGAGAAAAATGTTTCGGTTTCAGCGATTTCAAGCAGCCGCCCCTCCGCCATAAACCAAATGGTATCGGCTACTCGTTTTGCCTGCTCCATATTATGAGTGACCCACATGACTGTCCATTTTTTCTCTCGATGCTGACGTTTGATCAGTTCTTCAATCTCGAGAGCAGAAACTGGGTCCAAGGCCGACGTGATTTCGTCCAGCAATAAAATAGAGGAAGGATTTGAAATCGTTCTGGCCAGTGACAGCCTTTGCCGCTGTCCGCCCGATAAGTCTCTGGCGCTTCTGTCTAACAGCTCTGGCGAAAGCCCTGCAAGAGAAGCCAGCTTTTCTGGAGCGTACAGCTGGGATTGATGCAGCCTTTGGACCAGACTTAGATTGTCACGCACTGTCCCGTCGAGCACGGGGGCCGACTGAAACGCGAGGGCAGCCGTTCGTCTCAGCTCATTGACATTCCATTCTCTGATTTCCTTTCCATATATATTAACTTCGCCGCTGTCAGGCGTTCTCATTAAATTACACAAGGAAAGGAGGGTGCTTTTGCCTGAGCCGGAAGGGCCTAAAACGGCTACGATTGCACCCTGTTGAATGTCTCCGGTGACATCCCGCAGTACATCATAGGTTTGTCCATCTTGTTTATAGCTTTTTCTGACTGATCTGAAGGAGATCGCTGGTATGTTTTGTGTTTGATTATTTGCTTCCATTCCAATAATCACCTTTCAAAAATAAGTAGGCAGATATTATATTTAACTATACCGTGAAACAGATGCCTTTTGGTAGCAAAGATAAAGGAGAACAGGTTTTCACCTATTCTCCTGCAAATGCTACGCGGTCAGGTTTGACTGTGCTTTCTTTTTCGGTTTTCTCGGCTGTGAAGCGAAGGTATGTAACACCATCCCCGCTATAATAATGAACAAACCGGCAAATGATAATAGAGATGGGAAAACGCCTGACAGAAGAACAATTTCACCAAGCAGCGCGAAAATTACTTCACCGGATTGAGTGGCTTCAACGGCTGCGAGTTTTTGCGGATTGTCTCTTACCATATCAGTGGCCCAGAAAAATAAAACAGTCGCAATGATGCCTGAGCTGACGGCAACGATAAAGGATTGAACGGTTTGCCCCGCTGTCGGCAGGCCGTCTGACCACCAACCGTAAGCTGCTAATAGAAGCCAGAACGGAAGGCTTGCCAATGTCATTCCAAGCACGCGCTGAAATGTATCAAGCCGGCCACCGTATTCCTCGAGCATTCTCCTGTTTCCTAACGGATAGGCAAAAGCCGCAATGACAACCGGCAGCACACTGAAAAGCAGCATCTTTCCTGAAAGCGATTCCGCATGCTGAAGCTGAATCAGAGCCGCTCCAATCAGGATGATCACGGAAGTGCCAAGTGAAACCAGAGGAATCTTTTGCCGAACGAGCTGCGGACCGCCCGGCATATCTTGTTTGACATAAAACAAAGGAGACAAGAGCACACCGGCTACAATTGTAATTTGCCAGGTGCCGGCTATAAGCCATCCCGGACCGTATGCAGCCGCAAATGTGATCGGCGCGTAAAAAAGCACGAAGCCGATAAAGCTCCATTTGAGCCAAAAGAACGGCTTTTTCCGCATCTCTTGTACGAGAGGCATGAATGTCCCTCTCATGATGACAATCACACATAAAAACGGCACCATAAAAATAAAGCGCAGCGAAGAGCTCCAGAGCCAGCTGCCTCCAGATAACTCCATCGCTCTGTTTAATATAAAGGTAACGGCGAAAAAGAGTGAAGCTAAAATTCCGATAACAATAGCTTTCATGGTATCCCTCATTCTGGCATTATTTTTTATACTATACTATTTGGTATCATGCAGATCAATGGAATCGTGAGAAAAACATCATGTTTTGCGAACCGCTATGTGTGGAAGATAAAAAGGGAGGTGAAATTGATGGAAGCAAAGACACAGACATATTTTTTTCCGGATGACGGCAGGATTCCGAATCACCCTGAGTATCCGCTCGTGGTATATCAAAACGCGATTAAGAATAACAGTCAGGCAGAGCGGATCGTCACCCGGCATGGCTGGTCAAACAGCTGGTTAGGAAGTGTTTTTCCATACCATCATTATCACAGCAATACGCATGAAGTCCTGATTGCAGTTAGGGGAGAGGCTGTCATTCAGTTCGGGGGAGAAAAAGGAGCTGTCATCCCTTTCAAAACAGGCGATGCAGTCGTGATTCCAGCCGGAGTCGGTCATAAAAAGCTAAGCTCAAGTCCCGATTTTACTGTCCTTGGCGCCTATCCCGGAGGCATTCAGTATGATATGAAGACGGGAAAGCCGGATGAGTGGGAGGAAGCGGTCAAACAGATAAAGAAGGCGGCGTTGCCGGCGAATGATCCGATCACAGGAAAAAGAGAGCCTTTATTGGAAATATGGGTAAAGTGAAGGGAGAAATTGCTGGATTGTCAATAACTAGTGTCACAGAAACGTTATGACATGAGCTCCATATAAATTAATTTCATAATCGAAGCAATTCACGTTCAAATTTTGTTCAAAAAGTGTTATCATATAGAAGGTAATCGAATTGGAGTTTTTTGTGTTTGCTATTTTCAGAGAGAGTAAAGGATTTTGACTTATTCAATTGTTTATTTTTGATAAAAATAATACTGAATATGGCAAGATGAAAAACTGGGTAGTAAACATTTATTTTTGTAAATGATTGTGCACGAATTCACAATCCTTATTCTTATGCCTTAAAAGCGTGAGACAGGGAGAGGCACTACCCTTTCCAAACAAATCAGCAAACTGCTTATAGTAAAGGAGAATTGGATATGCCAGAAACAATCGATCAAACAAATGCGTCTGTCAGCCAAAGCCAGCAAGATCTTATTGATCAGCTATTAAAGCCAGAAGTTCAAGAATCATTGACTGTTTTAGTTGACCAGCTTCCGAAGCTGACTGAGTTAGTCAATATTTTAACGAAGTCTTATGATTTTGCTCAGTCTGTAGCGACTGACGAAGTGTTAAAAAACGACACAGTCGGTGCGATCACTGAAATTCTTGAGCCTGTAAAAGAAACAGCGAAAGAAGTAGCTGCGACTGCGATCGAAGCAAAAGACCGCGCGGAAGCAAGCAACGAAACAATTGGTCTTTTCGGCCTGCTGCGTATGCTGAAAGATCCTCAAGCTCAAAAGCTGTTCCGTTTTGCTAACAGCTACCTTGAAGTCATGAACGAACGCGAAAACCAAAAATAATCTCAGATTCAAATTGATATAAAGGACGGAGGATATACGATGTCAAAACATATTGTCATTCTAGGCGCTGGTTATGGCGGAGTTCTTTCTGCTCTAACAGTTCGCAAACATTACACAAAAGAACAAGCACGCGTGACAGTGGTAAACAAATACCCAACTCACCAAATCATTACGGAATTACACCGTCTTGCTGCAGGCAACGTGTCTGAAAAAGCGGTTGCTATGCCATTAGAAAAACTTTTCAAAGGCAAAGACATTGATCTTAAAATCGCGGAAGTAAACTCTTTCTCTGTTGATAAAAAAGAAGTTGCGCTTGGTGACGGTTCTACATTATCTTACGATGCGCTTGTTGTAGGTCTTGGTTCTGTAACGGCTTATTTCGGCATCCCAGGTCTTGAAGAAAACAGCATGGTGTTGAAATCTGCTGCTGATGCGAACAAAGTCTTCCAGCATGTTGAAGATCGTGTGCGCGAGTACTCTAAAACGAAAAACGAAGCAGACGCAACAATCCTTATCGGCGGAGGCGGCTTAACAGGCGTTGAGCTTGTTGGTGAGCTTGCTGACATCATGCCTAACCTTGCGAAAAAATACGGCGTAGACCATAAAGAAATCAAATTAAAACTTGTTGAAGCTGGTCCTAAGATCCTTCCTGTTCTTCCGGATGATCTTATCGAACGTGCGACTGCAAGCCTTGAAAAACGTGGCGTTGAGTTCTTAACAGGTCTCCCTGTTACAAATGTAGAAGGAAACGTAATTGATCTGAAAGACGGATCTAAAGTTGTTGCCAACACATTTGTTTGGACTGGCGGCGTACAAGGTAACCCATTAGTCGGTGAATCAGGCCTAGAAGTGAACCGCGGACGCGCGACTGTAAACGACTTCCTGCAATCTACATCTCATGAAGATGTATTCGTTGCTGGAGACAGCGCCGTTTACTTCGGACCAGACGGCCGTCCATACCCGCCAACTGCACAAATCGCATGGCAAATGGGTGAGCTGATCGGTTACAACCTATTCGCTTACCTAGAAGGCAAAACACTTGAAACATTCAAGCCAGTTAACTCTGGTACACTTGCAAGCCTTGGACGCAAAGACGCGGTTGCCATTATTGGTGCTAATTCTACACCGCTTAAAGGTCTTCCTGCTTCCTTGATGAAAGAAGCAAGTAATGTACGATATTTGACACATATTAAAGGACTTTTCAGCCTGGCTTACTAATCCTTTTAATGAATCTGGCATTGCCAAAAGCATTCCTTTCCGAGTGCTTTCTGGCAATGTCTTTTTTTATGTTTATGACAGCGTTAACATTTCATTTTCAAAAAAGAGATTGATCCCAGAGGAATATAAAGGTAAAATAAAAACAAATCAAAATGTTAACGTTAACATTTTGAAATAGAATGAAAGACGGTGAGGACATGGAACCCTTCATGGGCGAAAACTTTTTATTGAAAAATGAAACCGCTGTCAGCCTCTATCACAAGTATGCGAAAGACATGCCGATTATTGATTACCACTGCCACTTAAGCCCGAAAGAAATCTATGAAAATAAAACATTTCAAAACATCACAGAAGCCTGGCTGTATGGTGACCATTATAAATGGCGCATCATGAGAGCCAATGGAATTGAGGAGACATACATCACCGGAGATGCGCCAGATGAGGAGAAATTTATGGCTTGGGCGAAAACCGTGCCGATGGCGATCGGAAATCCGCTCTATAACTGGACCCACTTAGAATTGCAGCGTTTTTTTGGCATTTATGAGATTTTAAACGAGAACTCCGGGCCGGCTATATGGAAACGGACAAATGAACTGCTCCAAGGGGAAGGCTTCGGGGCAAGGGATTTAATCATGAAATCAAATGTAAAGGTTGTGTGCACAACGGATGACCCTGTCGATTCTCTTGAATACCATCTATTATTAAGAGAAGACAAAAATTTTCCTGTCAGCGTGCTGCCTGGATTTCGGCCGGATAAAGGACTTGAGATCAATCGTGAAGGCTTTCCGGATTGGGTGCAGTCACTTGAAGATGCCGCCGCCATATCCATTACAACCTATGATGAGTTTTTAAAAGCGTTGGAAAAACGAGTGCGATTCTTCCATTCAGCTGGGGGCAGAGTGTCTGATCACGCGATAGATTCAATGGTATTTGCCGAAACGACAAAAGAAGAAGCTGGACGGATTTTTGCTGACAGATTACAAGGAACAGAGGTTTCTTATGAGGATGAGAAGAAATTTAAGACATATACGCTTCAGTTTCTTTGCGGATTGTATGCGGAGCTCGATTGGGCGATGCAGTTTCATATCAACGCTTTAAGAAACACGAATACAAAAATGATGAAAAGGCTCGGTCCTGATACAGGCTATGATTCTATGAACGATGAAGAAATTGCGAAGCCTTTATACAAGCTGCTGAACTCAGTTGAGATGAAGAACCAGCTGCCGAAAACGATTTTATATTCACTGAATCCCAATGATAACTATGTCATTGCCAGCATGATCAACAGTTTTCAGGACGGTATTACCCCGGGAAAAATACAATTCGGTACAGCCTGGTGGTTTAACGATACTAAAGATGGAATGCTGGACCAAATGAAAGCGTTATCAAACGTTGGCCTTTTCAGCCGTTTTATCGGCATGCTTACCGATTCCAGAAGCTTTCTTTCGTATACGCGCCACGAATATTTCAGGCGAATCGTCTGCAATTTGATTGGGGAATGGGTGGAAAACGGTGAAGTGCCGTGCGATATGGAGCTTCTGGGAAGCATTGTTCAGGGGATTTGCTATGACAATGCGAAACACTACTTTCATTTTCAAGAAGAGAAATCAAACGTGTAACAAAGTGTCCGCTCAGCATCACTGAGCGGACCACTGCCCGAAAATTCTTAAGACACAGAGGTGGAACATGCGAACTGAACTGGCAAATAAGGTTGTGTCGGTCGAAACGGAAAAAAGGCTTTCGTTGAAGGAAAAAATCTCCTATGGTTTTGGTGATTTTGGCAACGGTTTTATGTTTGATCTCGGCCAGATTTATTTATTGAAGTATTTCACTGATGTAGCGGGAATTCCGGCTGCGATGGCCGGCGGCATTTTTTTAGTCAGCAAGCTGTTTGCGGCGATAACAGATCCAATTGTCGGCTCATCAATCGATTATCGCAAAAACATCGGCAAACGGGGGAAATTCAGGCCTTATTTATTAATCGGCAGCATCGTGCTCGCGGTGCTTACTGTTCTTATTTTTCTGTCTCCAAATGTATCAGCGACCGGAAAACTGATTTATGCCTATGCATCCTATATGATTTGGGGCATCGGCTATTCGTTTGTGAATATTCCCTACGGCTCATTAGGAGCAGCAATGACTCAAAATTCTGAGGACCGAACCTCCATTTCGACGTTCCGCCAAATCGGATCACTTGGCGCCTTGTTTATCACAAGTGTGGCCGTAATGCCGCTTCTCGTCAAGTTTGATAATCCGAAGGTCGGCTACCCCGTGGTCATGGGCTTGTTCGCATTACTCGGTGTGCTTTGGTTTTATATTTGCTACCGCAATTGCAAAGAGCGCGTTGTCATATCGGAAGCCCCTAAAGAAAAATTAACATTCTCATCTGTCGTCAAAACATTTATTACAAATAAACCGCTGTTAACCCTTGTCCTAATGACGATTTTTTCAATTTCCGCATACAACATCAAATCCGCCATGCTCGTCTATTTCGCACAATATAACTTGGGCAAGGTTGAATTAATGGCTTATATGAACTTCATCATTATTGGTTCTTCCTTTTTGGGCGTCGTATTCCTTCCAAAGCTCGTCAAGATGTTTGGAAAGAAACGAACGGCAATGATTGGATTTGCCATCAGTGTGGCCGCGGATCTGGTCAACTTTATGCTTCCATCTAACGTTTATGTGTTTACCATTCTCGCCAGTATCGCCTTTATCGGAATCAGTATCCCAAACGGCATCACGTGGGCTCTTGTCTCCGATATTATCGACTATGGCGAATGGAAATCCGGTGAACGGAAAGAAGCAACGACATATTCACTTTTCAATTTTTCCAGAAAGCTAGCTCAGTCTTTGTCTGGGTTTCTTTCGGGGATCGGTTTGGGGATAATCGGCTACGTGCCGAATGCAGTTCAGACAGCACAGGCACTGATCGGCATCAAAGCGCTTTTGCTTCTGTATCCGGCCATTGCTTTGGCATTGGCGATGATCATTATTGGTTTTCTTTATAAACTCACAGACCAGCAGCATGCTCAGATTGTTCAGGATCTTCATCAAAAGAGCTGACGATATAATATAAAGAATATTTGAAATAATCCGTAAATAAAATGTGTTTGCAGGGGTTTTCACTAATGGGTGCCCGGAAGCATTGAAAAGGAAGGAGGCACTTAATTGAAAACGATAACAATTGCAGCTGAAGAAGCAAAGGGACTCGTTCGGAAAAAGCTTGCCGGTGCCGGTTTGAATGAACGAGATGCTGAAAAAGTAGCAGATGTCCTCGTGCACGCTGATTTGCGCAATGTACATTCGCATGGCGTGCTGCGCACAGAACACTATGTGAACAGGCTTTCATCGGGAGGGATCAACCCTGAGGCACAGCCTGTTTTTAAAGAAACGGGGCCTGTGACCGGAGTGCTGGATGGTGATGACGGATTCGGCCATGTGATTTGTGATATGGCAATGGACCATGCAATTGTCATGGCCAAGAAAAATGGTGTCGGCATGGTCACGGCCGTCAACAGCAGCCATTGCGGAGCGCTAAGCTATTTTGTGCAAAAAGCGGCTGACGAAAAACTGATCGGATTGGCAATGACGCATACGGACAGTATCGTTGTCCCGTTTGGAGGGAGGGCTCCTTTTTTAGGGACAAATCCGATTGCTTACGGTGTTCCGGCTAAGCATAAAAAACCGCTTATCCTCGATATGGCGACGTCCAAAGTGGCTTTCGGGAAGATTCTGCAGGCCCGTGAAGAGGACAAGGAAATTCCTGAAGGATGGGGAGTCGATGAAAACGGAGAAGCAGTAACGGATCCTGACAAGGTTGTTTCACTTTCAACATTCGGAGGCCCGAAAGGCTATGGACTATCGATTGTGGTGGATGTGTTTTCCGGATTGCTTGCTGGCGCGGCTTTTGGCCCTCATATTGCGAAAATGTACAGCGGCCTTGATCAAAAAAGAAAGCTGGGGCATTACGTTTGCGCGATCAATCCCTCCTTTTTTACCGACCGGGATACGTTTTTAGAGCAGATGGATGCCATGCTTCATGAACTGCAGCAGTCTCCTCCAGCTGCTGGAGTCGAGAGAGTGTTTGTGCCTGGTGAGATCGAGCAGCTGCATGAAGAAAGAAATAAGGAACACGGAATATCAATTGCTCGGAGTGTGTATGAATTCTTAAAAAGCAGGTGAGAAAAATGAAAGCGGTTCAAGTGCGAAAACCGTATGATCTGGTGACAGAGGAGATAAAGAAGCCGGTTCTTTCTATGGATGATGAAGTGCTCGTGAAAGTCAAGCGAGTCGGGATTTGCGGATCAGACATGCATATTTATCATGGGACGAATCCGCTCGCTACCCTCCCGAGAGTCATCGGACACGAGGTAACGGGACAAGTGGAGGCAGTTGGGGCGAATGTACAGAGCCTAAAAGCCGGTGACCATGTGGTAATTGAGCCGATTTCTTATTGCGGAACTTGCTATGCCTGCCGCAAAGGGCGGCCGAATGTTTGTGCCAAGCTCTCCGTGTTTGGCGTACATGAAGACGGGGGCATGCGGGAATATATTGTGCTTCCGGAAAGGCAGCTTTACGCGGTTTCAAAGGACTTGCCTTGGGAGGAAGCGGTCATGGCCGAGCCTTATACGATAGGGGCCCAGGCAGTGTGGAGAGGGCAGGTGGAAAAAGGTGATACCGTTCTGATCCAAGGAGCGGGGCCTATTGGGATCTGTGTGTTAAAAATGGCAAAGCTGGCGGGTGCTGCTGTCATGATGACTGACTTGAACAACGAGCGGCTGGCGTTTGCAAAAGAAAACGGCGCCGATGCTGTTGTAAATGTCCAAGCAGAACATGTTGCCGAGCGGGTCCGTGAATGGACTGGGCATGAGGGAGCAAATGTGGTCATTGATGCTGTTTGCCTGCCGGAGACTTTTGCGTTTTCCGTTGAGGCCGTTTCACCTGCGGGACGTGTGGTTGTGCTTGGATTTGATGAAAGAGCGGCACAGATTTCTCAGCTGCCGATTACAAAAAAAGAAGTCACAATAACCGGGTCGAGATTGCAGACCAATCAGTTTCCCAAGGTGGTAGAGCTTTTGAATAAAGGACGGTTAGCGCATAACGGGCTTGTGACCCATACATTTTCAGTGGATGATGTCCATCACGCATTTCAGTTTATTAAGGAGCATCCAGATCAGGTACGGAAAGCCGTCATCGCGTTTGATTAATCGACTGAATCCGGAGGTGAAAGCATGAATATGACATTTCGATGGTATGGCCGAGGAAACGATACAGTCACACTTGAACACGTGAAGCAAATTCCCGGTGTCAAAGGCATCGTTTGGGCTCTTCATCAAAAGCCTGTCGGCGACGTGTGGGAAAAAGAAGAAATCAGAGCCGAGACCGAATATATTCAATCCTATGGTTTTCATGCTGAAGTTGTAGAGAGCGTGAATGTTCACGAAGCGATTAAACTCGGGAACGAAGAACGCGGCCGATATATTGAAAACTACAAACAAACGATCCGCAACCTTGCCGGATTTGGCGTGAAAGTGATCTGCTATAATTTTATGCCGGTTTTTGATTGGACACGCACGGACATGTTCCGGCCGCTGGAAGATGGATCAACCGCTCTGTTTTTTGAAAAGGCCAAGGTGGAAAGCCTTGAGCCCCAAGAGCTGATTCGGACGGTGGAGCAAGCATCTGACATGACACTGCCGGGGTGGGAGCCCGAAAAATTGGCTCGGATCAAAGAGCTTTTTTCGGCCTACAGAACGATCGATGAAGAACAGCTATGGGACAATTTATCATTCTTTTTGCAGGAAATTCTTCCTGTTGCAGAAAGTCACGGTGTTCAAATGGCCATTCATCCGGATGACCCGCCATGGCCGATTTTTGGACTGCCGCGCATTATCACGGGGGAGGCAAGCTATAAGAAACTGCGGGCGATATCAGATTCACCGTCTAATTGCATCACCCTTTGTACAGGTTCAATGGGAGCCAATCCCGCTAACGACATGGTGGAGATCGCTAAGACATATGCCGGCATTGCTCCGTTTTCACATATTCGCAATGTGAAAATTTATGAGAATGGCGATTTTATTGAAACATCGCATGTAACAAAGGATGGTTCGATCAACATTCAAGGCGTGATGGAAGAACTGCATAAGCAGGATTACGAAGGATATGTCAGACCGGATCATGGTCGCCATCTTTGGGGCGAGCAATGCCGCCCGGGATATGGCTTATACGATCGGGCACTTGGCATCATGTATTTGAACGGGCTGTGGGACGCCTATGAAGCAATGGCAAAAAAAGAGGTGGGCGTATGATCCCGCTGCATGAGAACCTTGCTGGTAAAACAGTTGTCATCACTGGCGGCAGCGGTGTGCTTTGCTCTGTGATGGCCAGGGAGCTAGCCCGTCATGGCATGAAGGTGGCGATATTGAATCGGACGGCTGAAAAAGGCCAGGCGGTCGTGAAGGAGATAACGGCGGCGGGCGGCACAGCGTGCGCTGTTGCAGCGGATGTGCTGGACAGGGAGTCACTGGAGCGGGCAAAGAAAGACATCCTTGGCCGATTCGGCGCTGTTGATCTGTTAATTAACGGGGCTGGCGGTAATCATCCTGACGCGATAACCGATGTGGAGACATATGAAGAAGCGGGAGAAGGCCAATCCTTTTTTGATATGGATGAGGGAGGCTTTTCAACTGTTTTTTTCACCAACTTCACCGGTGCGTTTCTGGCCTCGCAAGTGTTTGGAAAAGAGCTGCTGAAGGCGGACTCACCGGCGATTATCAATCTTTCTTCCATGAGTGCTTATTCACCTATGACGAAGGTTCCGGCATACAGTGCTGCCAAGGCGTCTATCAATAACTTTACGATGTGGATGGCCGTTCATTTTGCCGAAACCGGGCTGCGGGTCAATGCGATTGCCCCAGGCTTTTTTCTGACAAAACAAAATCATGATCTGCTGATCAACAAAGACGGAACGTTCACCAGTCGATCTCACAAAATTATCGCGGGAACACCGATGAAGCGCTTCGGAAAACCGGAGGATTTGCTTGGCACGCTTCTTTGGCTGGCGGATGAATCCTATTCGGGTTTTGTCACCGGAATCACCGTTCCTGTCGATGGAGGATTTATGGCTTATTCAGGTGTGTAACGAAAGCGGTGCAACAGAAACTGAACCAACATAGGGGTGAGGTTGAGATGTTTTCAAAAGATAAGCTTCCTATTATCCTTTTTTTGTTCCTGGCAGGGGTAATTAATTACCTGGATCGCTCGGCGCTTTCCATTGCAGCTCCTTTTATTCAGGATGATCTCACATTGTCAGCCACGCAAATGGGCTTGATTTTCAGCAGTTTTTCGATTGGTTATGCCATTTTTAACTTTCTTGGGGGCGTGGCATCCGACCGCTACGGGGCAAAACTGACCCTATTTGTCGCGATGGTCGTTTGGTCGCTGTTTAGCGGAGCAGTCGCCCTCGCTTTTGGTTTTGTCAGCCTGCTGATTATCCGTATCCTCTTTGGAATGGGAGAAGGCCCGCTGTCTGCGACCATCAACAAGATGGTGAATAACTGGTTCCCGCCGACCCAGCGGGCGTCCGTTATCGGTGTAACCAACAGCGGCACCCCGCTCGGAGGAGCCATTTCCGGTCCGATTGTCGGCATGATTGCAGTGGCGTTCAGCTGGAAGCTATCCTTCGTTCTCATTATGATCATTGGTTTGATATGGGCAGTGCTCTGGTTCAAGTTTGTCAAAGAAAAGCCGTCAGAGAGGGTGAAGGAAGCACAGGTAATCAAAGCAGAAACGTCTCCTAGAGAAAAAATTCCGCTCACCTTTTATCTGAAGCAAAAAACGGTCCTGTTCACGGCGTTCGCTTTTTTCGCTTACAACTACATCCTCTTCTTCTTTTTGACGTGGTTTCCAAGCTATCTTGTCGAAGAGCGGGGCTTAAGTGTTGAATCGATGAGTGTTATCACGGTCATACCGTGGGTTTTAGGCTTTATCGGGCTTGCTGCAGGAGGATTTGTTTCTGACTATGTGTACAAAAAAACAGCCCGAAAAGGCGTGCTGTTCTCACGCAAGGTTGTGCTTGTCACGTGTTTGTTTTCATCAGCTGTCCTAATTGGTTTTGCCGGGCTGGTGGGAACGACTGCGGGCGCTGTCACACTGGTCGCTTTGTCAGTATTTTTTCTATATTTAACAGGTGCTATCTATTGGGCTGTGATTCAAGATGTGGTTGATCAAAACAATGTCGGTTCTGTTGGCGGCTTCATGCATTTCCTCGCCAACACAGCAGGAATTATCGGCCCGGCTTTAACCGGCTTTATTGTTGACCAAACGGGCACGTTTTCTGGAGCGTTTTTGCTTGCCGGAGGGTTAGCTGTCTGCGCGTCACTTGCTGTAATTCGTTTTGTCCGTCCGATCATCGGCAAACCAACAGGAACAGAAGCTGAGAATCCGGTGTCTTATTAATCTGGAAATATAGTGGGAGAGGCGGTATGTTTGATGATACAATATACAGTAAATAATCGCAGCCGGTATGATAAGGAAGGGAATTAGATGGTAACCATAAAAGATATCGCAAAACTCGCTAACGTATCCCACACAACCGTTTCCAGAGCACTCAACAATAGCCCTTACATCAAAGAGCATACGAAGAAAAAAATAGTAGAGCTCGCAGAGAAGCTCAACTATACACCAAATGTAAATGCGAAAAGCCTGGCGATGCAAAAGTCACATACGATCGGGCTTTTCTTTACAAGCATCACAAACGGAACCTCACACAGCTTCTTTGCAGACACAATCAAAGGCGTCAATCAAGCCATAAGTGAGGATTACAATCTCTATGTGCGCGGCATTGATGATCTGAAAAACTATGACTCCGTTACACCGATGAGGTATGACGGCATCATTTTAATGAGCCAAAGTGATATTGATAATTCTTTCATTTACCATATACGAGAAAAAAACATTCCGCTTGTCGTGCTGAATCGTGATATTGATGACCGCACCATCACGAATATTTTATCCAATGACAAGGAGGGTTCCCAGGAAGCTGTAGAATACTTTATTAAGAACGGACATCAAAACATCGCTATCATCGAGGGGATAGAAGGCTTTAAATCCTCCCAGCAGCGAAAGGAAGGCTACTTATCCGCACTGATTCAACATCATATTCCAATCAAGCATGAATACAGTGTCAAAGGACAGTACGATATGGAAAGCGGCTTTCAAGCGATGGAGCGGCTGCTGGCGCTGCCGAATCTTCCAACCGCTGTCTTTTGTTCGAATGATGACATGGCAATCGGAGCGATGAATGCGATATTCGCAAAGGGCCTGCGCGTCCCTGATGATATTTCGGTGATCGGGTTTGATGATATTGGGTTTTCACAATACATCACGCCAAGGCTTTCAACAGTAAAGCGCCCAGTGGAGAAAATCAGCGTGCTCGGCGCGCAAAAACTATTGTCGCTGATCAGCGAGCCGGAAACAAAAGCGGAGAAAATCTTGGAAAACACAGAATTCATCGTGCGTGATTCAGTCAGACGATTGACAACGTGATGCCCCGTTTTTCAGCGGGCATTCTTTACACAGAAAAATGTTAACGTGTGCATAAAAGGAGAGGGAGGCAATAAGGATGCAGAAGCTGAATAAACATGTGTACGATCACTATACTCAGTATCCAGAAAAAATTCTCCAATTCGGAGAAGGAAACTTTCTTCGGGGATTTGTCGATTGGCAGATTGATCAATTGAATCAACACACTGATTTTAATGGGAGCGTGGCAGTTGTCCAGCCAAGAGGCTCAGAAAAAATCAAACGATTAAATCAGCAAGATGGGCTATATACGCTCTTTTTACAAGGAATGAAAGACGGAGAACCGGTAAACGAGCATATGATTATCAACTCAATCAGCCGAGGAATTGACCTGTTTTCTGATTATGAGGCATACAAAGAATTGGCATCAAGCGAAGAGCTGCGGTTTATCATCTCCAACACGACGGAGGCCGGGATCGTATGTGATGAAAAAGATCGTTTAGAGGATAGGCCGCCAAAAACATTCCCTGGGAAATTAACTGCATTTCTCTACTTCCGCTATCAGGCTTTTAAAGGAGATCAGACAAAAGGGTGTGTCCTAATCCCATGTGAGCTGATCGAGAAGAACGGCGAAAAGCTGAAGGAAACGGTTCTTCATTATGCACGTCTGTGGAAGCTGGAGGAAGGATTTACACAGTGGATTCATGAGGCCAATACAATTTGTAATAGTTTAGTAGACCGGATTGTCCCGGGTTTTCCGGTCGACAGCATTGATGAGATCACGGCAGAACTGGGCTATCAAGATGAACTGATAGTTGTGGGAGAGCAGTATTATTTATGGGTTATCGAGGGGCCGGATTGGATTGGAAAAGAAATTCCCTTTGCGGCTGCAGGGCTCAATACAAAAATCGTCAGCGACCTCACCCCGTATCGGACAAAAAAAGTAAGAATTTTAAATGGCGCTCATACAGCAATGACGCCAGTGGCATTATTATACGGCTTAAAAACTGTTAGGGATGCTGTCGAGCATCCGGAAGTGGGGCGGTTTATAAGAGAGCTGATCGATGACGAAATTCTTCCTGTTTTAAAAATGGAAGGTCTTTCTCAGTATGCTGACGATGTGCTGAACCGTTTTAAAAACCCGTATATGAAGCATTATCTGGAAAGCATTGCATTGAATTCCGTTTCCAAATTCAAAACGAGAAACCTGCCGACTCTTAAGGAATATGCTGAACAAAAGAGACAGCTCCCTGAACGCTTGGTGTTTTCCTTCAGCGCTCTTCTGTATTTTTATCAGGGATACGAGTCATTGCAGGATGATCCGGCTGTTCTTCAATTTTTCAAAGAGGTTTGGAGCCAGGAGGATGGAGACATGCTTCGGATTGCATCAAGAGTGTTAGGCGAACAGCGGCTGTGGGAGGCAGATCTCAATGAGATACCGAAGCTGACTGAGAGAGTCGCTGATTACTTGAATCATATTCATGAGCTGGGCATGCAGCGGGCTCTTGAACAATCCTGCATACAAAGGGGAGAGGTGCGTTGAAGTCGTTTATAAAGATTCATAAGCAAGATAATGTCCTTCTTGCTTTACGGGATATCCAAAAGGGAGAGCGGCTGCATGCGGACGGCGTGTCGATTGAAGTAAAGGATGATATAAAAAGAGGCCACAAGATTGCATTGCAGTCTATTAAAGAAAACGACAGCATCATTAAATACGGGTTTCCAATTGGGCATGCATCACAAGATATTTCGATTGGAGAGCATATTCATGTCCATAATACGAAAACAAACCTGTCAGATATCCAATCATACAGCTATACACCGAGATTTGATGAAAATCCGTATTCTAATGAGAACCGGACGTTTAAAGGTTTTAGAAGAGAAAACGGTGATGCGGGTGTACGCAATGAATTGTGGATTGTGCCAACTGTCGGCTGCGTCAATGGAATTGCAGAAAAAATGCTGCAGCGTTTTGTCAGAGAAACGGGAGATATCGCTCCATTTGATAACGTACTCGTGCTGAAACATCAATACGGATGCTCGCAGCTTGGAGATGATCACGAAAATACGAAGCAAATCCTGCTGAACGCCATTCGCCATCCAAATGCCGGCGGTGTCTTGGTGCTAGGGCTAGGGTGTGAAAACAATGAACTGGCAAAAATGAAGGAAGCACTCCAGGATGTAAATCTGAATCGAGTGAAATTCCTCGAATCCCAGTCGGTGACCGACGAAATGGAGGCAGGCGTTGCTTTGCTAAAGGAAATACATGAAGCGGCCAAAGGGGATACGAGAGAAGACATTCCGCTGTCCGAACTGAAGATCGGACTGAAGTGCGGAGGTTCGGATGGTTTTTCCGGCATAACCGCAAACCCGCTGCTTGGCCGTTTTTCAGATTATCTCATTGCACAGGGAGGGAGCACGGTGCTGACGGAAGTTCCGGAAATGTTCGGTGCAGAAACCATCCTGATGCAGCGGGCTGCCAATGAAGAAGTGTTTCATAAGATAGTCCAATTAATCAATGATTTTAAACAATATTTTATCAAACATGATCAGCCGGTGTATGAAAATCCTTCACCGGGCAACAAAGCAGGCGGCATTTCTACACTTGAGGATAAATCGCTGGGCTGTACGCAAAAAGCGGGGATTTCTCCTGTCACGGATGTCCTGAAATACGGGGAAGTACTCAAGACAAAAGGGCTGACGCTTTTGAGCGCGCCGGGCAATGATTTAATCGCTTCCTCCGCATTGGCGGCGGCCGGCTGCCAAATTGTCCTCTTTACAACGGGGAGAGGCACGCCGTTTGGCACCTTTGTCCCGACCGTGAAGGTAGCAACAAACACCGAGCTGTATGAGGCGAAGCCGCATTGGATTGATTTTAACGCAGGCCTTTTAGCGGAGGATGATGTTCATGAGGAGTATGTGCTGCGGGAGTTTATCCACTATATGATTGAGGTGGCAAGCGGCCAGCTTGTGAACCATGAAAAAAATGATTTCAGAGAGCTCGCCATTTTCAAATCGGGTGTAACGCTATAATAAGAGAAGGCTATCCTTCAAGCGGATAGCCTTCTTCATTAAATCAATTTTAAACCGCTGACTAAAATAATGGACGCCATAATAAATTGCAGCGGACGCGGGGAGAATCGAGGCGAAAGATGGCTTCCGATCAGCACGCCAGGAATTGAACCAATGAGCAGATTAGCTGCCAGCATGTAATCCACGCTTCCGAAGCTTGCGTTCAAAATGCCTGCTGCCGTAACGAGAAGAAAAGCATGCGCGATATCGGTTCCGACAATCTGAGACGCTTTCATGTTAAATAAGTAAATCATGGCGATTGCAAATAATGAGCCGGAACCGATTGATGTTAAGCCGACGATAAACCCAAACACAACACCAATAAGAATCGTCAGCGCCCGCTTATTTTCAAGCGGCATCAGCTGCCAGCGATTGGGACGAAGCTTTCTATCCAAAAACAAACGAACGATGATTGAGATGGCAACCAGCGTTAACACATATCCTAGAGCGTGCTTAATAATTTCTTCCTGATGCTGGTGGAAGGCGGGGAACAAATGCAAGATGCCAATGGCTAGCGAGGCACTCGGAATACTGCCGATGGCTAAGTATTTTACCAATTGAAAGTTAATCGTTTTCTGCCGCCAATGGGAGGCAACGCCAAACAGCTTTGTGATCGAGTTATATACAAGATCCGTACCGACCGCGATGGAAGGGTTAATTCCAAGCACAATTAAAAGGGGAGTCAATAAGGCGGCTCCGCCCACACCCGTCAATCCGACTAAGGCTCCGACAAACAAACCCATCAATATGATGCTTACACTCATGATAAAGGCCTCCTGAAAACCCGACTATTTTTATCAGATTATATATGATTAGGTCACGTTAATCAATTAAATTTTTTGAATTTTTGCACGTTAGCTGTTTGAAATTTTGGTATGCTCCATATCTTTATTCATTTGCCCTATGATGAGTGTCTGGTCGAAACCGGGAAGTGAGGCGGAAGCACAAAAAAAGATACCTTTTAACAGGTATCTTTTTTTCGTACGCTACATGCGCTGCTGATAGAAAGGAAGCTCTGTGTGGCCCATTTCCCGCACATAAACGAACAGGTTGCCTTTATGGTGAATTTCATGTTCCATTGCAAGCTGAAGCAGCGCGCGGCCTGTGACTTTTCTGCCGAAAGCGGATGTCAGATCAATTTCTCTGTCCAGCTGTTCTTCAGTCAGCTGTTCAAGGATAGCGACCGTTTTGTCCGTATATGTTTTTGCCAGAACATTGAGATCGGTTTCTGTTTCTTCCTGCTTGTTTTGAAAAGGTGAAGCATTGCCTTCTTTAATGACATTTGCGAACAAGTGGAACGACGTAAGAATGTGTTTGACCAATTCTTCCGCTGACATTGATGTTTCTGCCGGTTTGTAGCTGTAATGGTCTTGGCTGATTTTTTCAGCAAGCTCATTCGTCACGTTTCGATGGGATAAAAAATGGCTGACAATTTGATTGGATTGGCTCATTATGATCTCCTCCATATGTAAAAATAAATGGTGCAATGAAATCCTATATCAACGGTTACGAATTCACAAGTAATATGCTGTGGGATGAAACAAAATGCTATGTCAATCGTATATATAACGTTCACAAAATATGAAATGGAGTATAAACATGACAACCATACCTTTCATTTATCAGTACGAAGAAAAAGAGAATGAAAGAGCTGCAGCGGGCTACGGCACTTTCGGTTACCTTATCACACGGATTGAAGAAACGCTTTATGATCAATACGGTGTATTCTATGAGCTCTATGCCAGTGATGACCCGAACACGGAATACTGGGAGCTTCTTGTAGAAGATGTCCGCAGCGGTTCATTGGAGCCTGAGCATGTGGCATATATATTTGAAAAGCTTGAAAAGAAAACCTTTGCTTACGATGAAGATGAAAAAGAACCGGATTATACCGTCCATAAGTCTATAAGAAACAGTGTATACGCGTATCCTGAAAAGGGAGTTGCTTTTGCCAGAATTCCTTATTTTCAAGATGGGAGCATCATGAGTTTCGATTGTCTGTTTGCGGTTAACGATGAAAAGATGCGTGCATTTCTGGAGGGAGTCAGACCGCGTCTCTGGGAAAAAAGCAAGCGGAAAGTGACCGTTTTTACGGATGGAGATGGAGGGACTTCAAGAGAGCAGGAAACCATTGTCAGAGAGGTTCAGCGGAGTCAGGTAATCATGAATCCGCTATTGAAAAAAGAGATATACAGATCAATTGATCAGTTTTTTCATAGTGATAAATCGTTTTATCAAACGTATGACATCCCTTATAAGCGCGGCATTCTGTTATATGGACCTCCTGGAAACGGAAAGACGACATTAGTGAAGTCGATCGCAGGCAGTATCGATGCACCTGTTGCCTATTGGCAAATTACTGAATTTACGTCGAGCGAGACAATAGAAGAAGTCTTTCAGGCAGCGAGACGCCTCGCTCCTGCAGTTCTCGTCATCGAGGATATAGATTCGATGCCGGAAGATGTGCGATCCTTTTTTCTCAATACGTTGGACGGCGCAACATCAAAAGAGGGGCTATTTCTCATCGGCACGACAAACTATCCCGAAGAGATCGATCCAGGTTTGATGAATCGTGCAGGACGATTTGACCGTGCCTATGAAATCGGGCTTCCGGATGAAGAGCTGCGGCTGGAATATATGAAAATGAGAGGCTTTGACATCTTTTTGAGTGAAGAAGAAATAAAAAACGCCGCAAAGCTTACAGAAGGCTTTTCCTTTGCACAGCTGGGAGAATTATATGTATCTTCAGCGCTTCAATGGCACCAAGAAGGGAATCATCATATTGAAACCATGGTGAAAGACATGACAGGAGAGCAAAGAAAAAGCCGGCAGGGAAGCTGGATGGAAAGAAACAAAGTCGGTTTTCACTAAAAGAAAGCACGGGTTTTTGAAAAACCCGCGCTTTTTTGTTGCGGTTAGCCGAAATTCGACAATTGCGGTTATTTTGCGTTCTTCTTTTTCTTGTAAATATGATAAAATATGACATATCTCGGGTAATTCAAAAGGGGGGATTAATTGAGGATGAAGCAGACGATTCCGTCCTCTTATGTCGGGCTTAAAATTAATGAATGGTATACTCATATCCGGCAGTTCCACGTCGCTGAAGCCGAACGGGTCAAGCTCGAAGTAGAAAGAGAAATTGAGGATATGGAAGAAGACCAAGATTTGCTGCTGTATTATTCTTTAATGGAGTTCAGGCATCGTGTCATGCTGGATTACATTAAGCCTTTTGGAGAGGACACGTCGCAGCTGGAGTTTTCAGAATTATTAGAAGACATCGAAGGGAATCAGTACAAGCTGACAGGGCTTCTCGAATATTACTTTAATTTTTTTCGAGGAATGTATGAATTTAAGCAGAAGATGTTTGTCAGTGCCATGATGTATTATAAACGGGCAGAAAAGAATCTTGCCCTCGTCTCGGATGATATTGAGAAAGCCGAGTTTGCTTTTAAAATGGCTGAGATTTTTTACAATTTAAAACAAACCTATGTTTCGATGAGCTACGCCGTTCAGGCATTAGAAACATACCAAATGTATGAAACGTACACCGTCCGCAGAATCCAATGTGAATTCGTTATTGCAGGTAATTATGATGATATGCAGTATCCAGAAAGAGCATTGCCCCACTTAGAACTGGCTTTAGATCTTGCAAAGAAAGAAGGCAATCCCCGCCTAATCAGTTCCGCCCTATATAATCTCGGAAACTGCTATGAGAAAATGGGTGAACTGCAAAAGGCAGCCGAATACTTTGAGAAATCTGTTTCTATTTGCAAGTCGGAAAAGTTCGATAATCTTCCGCATTCTATCTACTCTTTAACACAAGTTCTGTATAAACAAAAAAATGACGCTGAAGCGCAACAAAAGTATCGTGAAGGATTGGAAATCGCCCGTCAATACAAAGATGAATTATTTGTGGAGCTTTTTCAATTTTTACATGCGCTATACGGAAAAAACATTGACACAGAATCAGTCTCACATACCTTTCAATTTCTTGAAGAACATATGCTGTATCCTTATATTGAAGAGCTGGCGCATGATGCTGCCCAATTCTATATAGAAAACGGACAGCCCGAAAAAGCACTGTCATTTTATGAGAAAATGGTGCACGCACAAAAACAAATCCAGAGAGGAGATTGTTTATATGAAATCTAAATGGATGTCAGGTTTGTTGCTCGTTGCGGTCGGGTTCAGTTTTACTCAGGTGATGGTTCATGCAGATGACACAGCAAACACAGAGGGGAAAACATTTCATATTGCGGCACGCAATCAAACATGATGCATAAAAAAAGACCCTTAGGGGTCTTTTTTATTTCAGCTTCCATTCTTTTATCGTCAGCTCAGAAGATCCGCTTGCCACCAGTGGATCTGCATGCCCAATTTCCGCTGCCTCTTCCAGCGAATCTGCTTGGATGACATACGCTCCGCCTGTGGCGTCGCTGAATGGCCCAAACATTTTTAAGCGCTTTTCTGATTGTAAGCGGTCCAGAAATTCATAGTGCCCAGCCACATGCTCCTGATTAAATTTCTCCGTTCTCATTGTGAGCATTAAGTATGTATGCATATTCAGCCCTCCCATTGAAATTCAGTTTAACACATTTAACCATATAGCATTGAAAGATGATATGAGCTTTTCGTCCTACGAATGCCACCTATTTATGAAAAAAGAAAAGGAGAGATGATAGGTGAGCATTCCAGTAAAGAAAAATTTGGTTTCTGAGGCGAAATACGCATTGAAGTGTCCGAATGCAATGTCCGCTGAATACATTACCATCCACAACACGGCAAACGATGCGTCAGCAGCCAATGAAATCAGCTATATGATCGGGAACACAAGCTCGACAAGCTTTCACTTTGCGGTCGATGATAAAGAGGTCATTCAAGGTCTGCCGCTTGACCGAAACGCCTGGCACACAGGTGACGGCACATACGGTCCGGGGAACCGCAAATCAATTGGCGTTGAGATTTGCTACAGCAAATCGGGAGGTCCAAAGTATGAGGCAGCTGAAGCCTTAGCGATTTCATTTGTCGCACAGCTTTTGAAGGAGCGCGGCTGGGGAATCGATCGGGTGAGAAAGCATCAAGACTGGAACGGAAAGTACTGCCCGCACCGCATTTTATCAGAGGGGCGCTGGGATCAAGTGAAGGCGGCAATTGAAAAGGAATTAAACGGGAGCGTATCAGCGAAAAAGACAGCAGTCACTTCTTCGGCGTCTGAATATCATGTAAAAAAAGGCGATACACTGTCAGGGATTGCCGCGTCCCACGGAGTCAGTGTAAAAACGCTGCAAAGTATCAATCATATCACTGACCCAAATTACATTAAAGTCGGACAAGTGATCAAACTGCCTCAGACGGCATCTGCTTCTAAAAGCCATGCCGCATCCTCATATCTGCTCCCATCCGGAGTGATGAAAGTGACAAGCCCGCTGACGAAAGGAACAAAAGTGAAGCAGGTGCAGGACGCTTTAGCCGCCCTTTATTTTTATCCTGATAAAGGAGCGAAAAATCACGGCGTTGACGGCGTCTATGGCCCGAAAACAGCTAATGCAGTCAAACGTTTTCAGTCTGTCAGCGGTTTAACGGCTGATGGGATTTACGGTCCGAAGACGAAAGCGAAGCTGGAGGAAAAGCTGTAATGAAATGACGGAAGCTTCACAGCTTCCGTCACTCATCTTACATACAAACTGCGGCAAGCACCTTTTGAATATCATAAATGCTTTCATCTTTTTTAAACTGCTTTGAGACGGCGGGAAGTTCCGCGCCAGAGATCCAAATTTTCAGCTCTGAATCAAGATCAAAGCGGCCAGCAGTTTCCACGCTGAATCTGGAAATGCTTTTGTACGGAATTGATTGAAACTCCGTTTTCTTGCCTGTGATTCCCTGCTTATCCACAAGAATAAGCCGCTTGTCAGTAAAGACAATCAAATCGCGAACCAGCTTAAACGCGGCTTCAACCTTCTCACCCTCAAGTAAAATATGAGCAAGCTCTTCTTTCACAGCAGCCGTTGACAGTGTTGACGCATTGCCGAGTAAACCATCAATAAATCCCATCATATACCTCCTGTCCGTATTCTATCAAATCATACTATAAAAAGGTTTTCATTCATAGAAGAGTAGAGTAAACTGATGCTGACTGGAAAAGGAGGGCGTTCAAAATGAAAGATCGGTATGACAGCTTTGCGGCCCTTTCTGCTTCTGAATCGGAGTACCGGATTATTTATGAGGAAAAAAACGGAAGTGAACTTATCGTCCTCGGTCCCCACGGCGGCAGAATTGAGCCTGGTGTCAGTGAACTGGTGCGGGCATTTTCCGATCGATGTTCCATTTACTTGTTTGAAGGTGTAAAACAGCGAAACAATCGTTCCTTGCATCTCACTAGCATTCGTTTTGATGAGCCGCTGGCTTTAGAAAAAGTGAATGCCCATGATTACGCATTAGCGTTTCACGGGTATTATGATCCAAACATCCCAAAAACATTGGTTGGCGGGACGGATCGCAAAAAAGCCAAGCTCATTTGTGAGCGTCTGAATGAAGCGGGTTTCAGCGCCGAACTCACTAGTGAGAAAGATCGGCTGGCAGGTGTACATCCAAACAATATTGTCAATCGGACGAAAAGAGAAATGGGGCTCCAATTGGAGGTGAGCACTGCACAAAGAAACGTGCTGTTCTGCAATTTTGGGTGCCGTGATAAAAGCTACATACAAAACGATTTGTTTGATCGATATGTGGAAGCCGTCAAACTTGGCTTTTATAAATAAAACCAGACGGGACCTGCACGGTCGGCCCATTCCTTCATACGCTGGGGTTGTGCGAAAGTGTAGGGAGGAATGATTCATGTTTTATCATATAAAAGAGCTTCAATATCAAGCAAAGCCAGCTCATCCCGATCCGGTTTATGCGAAAAAGCTCCAAGAGGTGCTGGGCGGCCAATACGGTGAGATCAGTGTTATGATGCAGTATTTGTTTCAGGGTTTTAACTGCCGTGCAGATGCGAAATATAAAGATTTGCTTTATGATGTTGGTACAGAAGAGATCGGGCATGTGGAAATGCTTGCGACGATGATCTCCAGGCTTTTGGACAATGCACCGGCTGATGTGCAGGAAAATGCTTATAAAAGTGATCCTGCTGTGGCAGCGGTGTTGTCCGGAATGAACCCGCAGCATGCGATTGTCGCAGGTTTAGGCGCGATGGCGGCTGACAGCGAAGGATATCCATGGAATGCCAAATATATTATTTCAAGCGGAAATTTGCTCGCAGATTTTCGCGCCAACTTAAATGCGGAATCCCAAGGGCGCCTTCAGGTGACACGGCTTTATGCCATGACCGATGATCCAGGGGTAAGAGATATGCTGTCATTTTTGATTGCAAGGGATACTTATCATCAAAATATGTGGTATGCGGCCATTAAAGAGCTGGAGGAAAGAGAACGGGATATTGTCGTCCCGACGACGTTTCCGCGTGAGCTCGAAAAGCAGGAAGTCTCCTATGATCTGTTTAACTTTTCCAGAGGGGATGAAAGCTCACAAGGAAGATGGGCACATGGGGAAGCCTTTGATGGCCGGGGTGAATTCAGGTATATCCCGGCTCCGATTGCGTTCGCATCTGCGCCTCATCTTAAACCGGCGCCAATGTGGCTGCAGAATACCATTCCACCGATGTCAAAATATTAATATCTCTGCCGGGCTGAGGATAAATGTCCCCAGCCCTTTTGGATCAGATGTTTTTGCCGACATGATAGAACGCTTTTTCCTCTGCGACTTGCAAGTGCTGCTGATCGCTTTCCTCGTACGCATTTGGCCGCTTGTGAGCTAATAAATAAGCGAGCCGCTTCTGAAATTGAATACCTGCTTTACGCCGTTCAAACATGTCAAGCCTTTTTTCAGCAAATTCCTTTGTTACCCGGAATACCGCCGCAATTGTGGCGAGTGCCTGGCTTCTCCATTGCGGCAGTTCCATCTGCAACAGCATAAAGGTTGGCACACAGAAGTGGTACATAAATTGATTCGCCTGAAATTCCTGCAGTTCTCTGAAGAGCTTGTTCATCTGAAAGTGATTGCCTGCATGCTTTAGCACGTGGCACAGCTCATGGCCAAAATCCTCCCATTGCTCTTCCCGTGACTTTTTTTGGTTCAATACGATACTGTACATGCCGTCGTATTTCACCATCATGCTCCCCATATCCTCAAAATGCACCCAAATATCCAGGTCCTTTGCGATTTTCAGCATGTCAATGTGATGAGGGGATGTGATACCCAGTCTGCTGTACAAATTTTTAACGTATTCCTCCAGATGTGATAAGTAATCGCCCAATTGAATACTCCCTTTCGAACGTGTGTTCTGTTTTTAGCGAGAAAGAAAAGCCCGTATAGGACTGGAAAGTGGTGTAGAAATCTTTCCCTTTTCTTTAAAAAATAAACACTTTTTCTTTATATCGGTCTATTTTTAATATGTTTTAGAGAACAGAGAACGATTTATTAATTTTTCGGCTTGCGGTTTTTCTCTTTTTCTTTTAAATAGTTGATAAATTCGATGGCCTGCTGTTTGCTTTCTGGGGAAAAATCCTGCATATCACGGTACGCAAGCTGCAGGTCCGGATCTGAGAACATATCGTCGTCGGATTTTTTGTCTTTACCCGTTAATAAGTAATCAGTCGTTACTTGAAAGTAATCAGCCAGTTTTTGGAGTGTGTCGTAATCAGGTTCGCTTCGCCCGTTTTCATAGTGGGAATATCGTGCCCGTGACACACCGATGTGTGATGCGATTTCTTCCTGTGTCCTTTTCCCTCTGAGACTTTTCAATCTGCCGCCTATCATACTATGACCTCTCTTTTTTAAACTCCCTAAGTTACTTATGATTATAGATACAATATGTATCAAAATAAAGTTATGATAAAAAAAGTATCAAAAATAACTTGATGATACCGATTGTATCGTTTATACTTGGTAACAGTTGATACGAAATGTATCGAAAACAGATCAGGAGAGTGATCACATGTATCCAATCCAAATTGTTTTTAGTGAAAATCCCATAGATCAGCGCCATCTCGGACAATCCGGCGGCACCATTTTGTTTACGGCATGCGGCCTTCCGGTGTTCCACTTTGAAACGCAAGAGCAGTTTCAAGCATACATGATGTTAAAAGGAGAAGCGGCGTACAATGAAAAACGATAAAAGCTATCCTTTTCTGATGTATTCAGGACTATTGAATTCAGAACATTATGACAAAATTGGACCGGCACTATGGCTGTTTCTCTGGTTTATCAGCTCAACAACAAAAGAAATCGAAAAAGACGGCGTAAGCTGGGGCATCGTACTCGGCCATAAGCCATTAAAAGCGAGAGAAATGGCGGCAGTCTTCGGTGTAAGTGAAAAAACCGTCAGAAGGTGGCTGGAGCTTCTCGAAACCCATGAGTACATAAAGGCAGTCCGTGCGCCATACGGACTGGTGATTTCGGTCAAGCATTCCAAAAAATTCACCTTCAGATCGGACAAAATGGTGCACCGGAGTATAAAAGAACGGCCATTTTGGCCGCAGACACCGGACACAAGCGACCGCACAGATAAAGATAAAACAAACAAATATACTGCTGCTGATGAGGCAGTAGATCACATTGCGAAGCGGTTTACAGAATTACGGTCGGCTCAAGAAGGACGCACCGTATATCCTTCCTCAAGAGATTATCAAGCCATCGCCCGCATTGTTGCTATCGGCGTTCCTGTCACGCAAACAATCAAATGGCTTGAGGAATGCTTTCAAGCTTTTGAAAACCGGCGGACTTCCGCTTCAGAAACAATCAAGGCCTTTCGCTACTGCTCGAAATTCATTGAAGACCGATTTAACGCGCAGCAAGCCAAAAAGAATGTTGCAATTCAGCATGAGAGGATGAAAAAACATGACAAAACGAACAATCGAACAGATTTTAAACGAGCTGAGAAGAGGGAGACGTCCATTACTGGCGGACAAACCGGCCGAATTAGACGCAGGCCGGTATGATTGCCTGCGCTGCAAGGACCAGGGAGGCTATCTCGTCAGGCAGAATGGCCTGGAAGTCTGGACGATGTGCAGTTGCATGGCAGAACGGAAAGTGAAGCGGCTGCTGGGGGCAAGTGAGATTACTCACGCTTTCAGACAGCTGGGCTTCAAGGAATTCCGCACGGAGGGAAAGCCGCAGGCCATAAAAGACGCGTTTGAATGTACTAAAGAGTATGTGGCGGATTATGGACAAATCAAGGATTGCCGGAAAAACAGCATTGCCCTTCTAGGACAGCCCGGTTCAGGGAAAACGCACCTTTTGACCGCCGCTGCCAATGAATTAATGAGAACTTGCTATGTGCCTGTCATTTATTTTCCGTTTGTGGAGGGCTTTACGGATCTGAAAAATGACTTTGACCTATTAGAAGCAAAGCTGAACCGGATGAAGCAAGCGGATGTGCTGTTCATAGATGATCTGTTTAAACCGGTTAACGGCAAACCCCGCGCTACAGATTGGCAATTAGAGCAAATGTATTCGGTACTCAACTACCGCTACTTAAATCATAAACCGATTTTGCTTTCGAGCGAGCTGACAATTGAAGCACTTGTACGGATCGATGAAGCGCTCGGCACGAGAATCTACGAAATGTGCAGTGACTATTTAGTGATTATCAAAGGGGCAGCCTACGAGCTGAACCATAGATTGGAGGGCGTCAGATAATGTGCAAGCTTTGTCAGACAAAGAAAGTCATTGTGGAGCATACAGGGATTGGAGTCGTTTTTCATCCATGTCCGAACTGCAGGTCCGGCACTGATTTAACGCCTGTCATTCAAAAGCTGGAGCAAATGCTGACAGCGGGAAAAGCGAGGCTGAATGTCCGTGATTAAACAGCTGACTGCCCTGATCGCTTTGCTGTTTCGGGCAAAGCGAACAGAAAAAAACATTGAACAATGGTATAAGGATGACGGGAAGTGAAAGTGTTGGAAAAAACAAAACAGACAGAGAAAAGCCCTGCGCCGTGGCATGCTGTCCCGTGCGGGGATACAAAACCAATCTATATTTATTCAGCTTACAGTGAAGAAGAAAAAGAAAGATTTCCGTATTCAAACGGGCGGCTGATTGCCGCTGTATTTGACCTCAGCTCTTATTCGCAAAAAAGCAATGCCGCTTTGATGGCCGCTGCGCCTGAATTGCTGGAAGCGTCTAAAGCAGCTCTTGATTTTCTGAAGGGAAATGCTGTTCATTCAAAGGAGCGCATCATTCAGCTGTTAGAAAAAGCCGAAGCAAGCGCTGCACCGAAAAAGGGAGGAAAAGAAACATGATTCATCCTAAAAAACTGCTGCATATTGATTCCATCACGCTGGAGAGCCAACTGGAAGACGGAAAAATCCGTGTCATTATTGTGGACGGGATCAAGCAAGAAGCATGGATTGCAGAAGCGCCGGAGCATGGAAAAACGCTCGTTGAAACAAGAAAGGGCGACCTTGCCCGTGTGGAATTTGAAATCGGCTACAAATTAAATTAAAGCGAAAACAGAATACGTCCAAGACGGAAAGCCTGCGGACACTGATCAACTGCACAGCATTTGTGCGTTGATTGGTGTCCGTTTTTTATTTCCAAAAATGAGGAGGATCATAGAATGCAAGACTTACTATTTGAATATAAACGCACGCTCAAACAAACAAGAACACAATATAAACCGCTCGCTGAGGCAGATGAATCCGTGCTCTCAGCTGAAGAGCTGAAGGATAAAAAAATTATCAGAAATATAATTACTGATCTTGAATATGTAACAGAATGGCTTGAAAAAGGAAGACAGCCCGGCATCAGACGGGCGATTGACCGGCGTGATGCGTACCAGCGGCTTATGATTAAGGATCCGAGAATCATCGAATCATTTTCCAGCGCTATGATGTTTGAGCCGGACGGACAGGTATCAGAAGAAGACAGAGAGAGAATTCAAGCAGCATTAGCCCTGTTAACGGACAGAGAAAAAGAAATGTTTTTGCTGCACAAGGTAGAATGTTTTTCTTATGAACGGATCGCTGATCTTCTCGGCGTAAAAAAATCGACAGTGCAAACGACGATCAAACGGGCGATTGGAAAGATGCAAAGACAGCAGGAAGAATTGAATCGATCACTTGCATGAAAGCTTGTCATACGTTTGCCACCTATAAGTGAATAGAGCATGACACATAAGCGGCTGGGATAATCAGCCGCTTTTATGAATAAACAACCATGCTGGAGGTGGCGGTGATGCCGTAGCATGAAAACACAACAGCGCGAACAAGCATTAGCAATCTATCAACAACATCAAGGAAAGATCACAAATCGGGCGATCGCGGACACCATCGGCGTTTCCGCGAAAACAATCGGCGTCTGGAAAAAACAAGACA
The DNA here is from genome assembly GCF_000259365.1 of Bacillus sp. JS. Classification (NCBI taxonomy): domain Bacteria; kingdom Bacillati; phylum Bacillota; class Bacilli; order Caryophanales; family Bacillaceae; genus Bacillus; species Bacillus sp. JS. The sequence goes on from NC_017743.1 coordinate 1,372,929, forward strand.
AATGGAAAGAGGCCCTGTTTTCTGCGTCCAAAAACGAACAAACACAGCGCCGGATAGACAACGATGAATTAAATGAACGCCAGCGGCTGTTTTGCCTGTATTACGTCAAAAGCTTCAATGCCACGCAGTCAGCAATCAAAGCGGGCTATTCTCCGGACAGCGCTCATGTGACGGGGAGCCGGCTCTTAAAAAATGAAAAGGTCGCTGCTGAAATCAGACGCATAAAAAAAGAAATGGTCAACGAGATGTTTATTGAAGCAATGGATGTGCTGCAGGTTTATATCAAGATCGCGTTTGCGGATATTACGGACTATGTGACCTTTGGAAAAAAAGAGGTCCAGGCTGTCGGGAAATCGGGTCCGCTGTTTGATGAAGATGATAATCCGATTATGAAGGAAATCAGCTTTGTCGATGTCAAAGACTCCGGGCTCGTTGACGGCACCATCGTGACGGAAGCAAAGCTTGGCAAAGAAGGCATTGCCATCAAGCTTGCAGATAAAATGAAGGCGCTTGAGAAGCTATCCTTATATTTTGATTTGTTTCCAGATCAATTTAAACAAAAAATTGAAAATGAGAAATTGAAGCTTGCCAAACAAAAAGCGGAGAAAACAGATGACAGCCAAGAGCCGATTGAAATCATGATCAAACGAAAAGAGCGCAAGTCATGATTGTAAAAGAAATCAACCCACATTTCGAAGATTACGTGTTCAATTGGGAGCAGACGTACCAGTTTCTCGTCGGCGGTTATGGATCATCCAAAAGCTATCATACCGCATTGAAAATCGTGTTAAAGCTGCTGAAGGAAAAACGGACGGCCCTTGTCATCCGCGAGGTGTTCGATACCCATCGGGATTCGACCTTCGCCTTGTTTCAAGAGGTGATTGAAGAGCTCGGTCTGACAAAAGCTGTGGCAGCCCTTTCTTCCCCGCTGCAGCTGCGATTTCACAATGGCAGCCGGATCATGTTCAAAGGAATGGACAATCCGGCAAAATTAAAATCGGTTCATAACATTTCATTAATATGGATTGAAGAGTGCTCAGAGGTGAAGTATGAAGGGTTCAAGGAATTAATCGGACGTCTTCGCCATCCTGAGCTGAAGCTTCATATGATCTGCACCACTAATCCCGTCGGCACCTCCAATTGGACGTACCGGCATTTTTTTCGAGATGAACGCAATAAACGGTTTGTGCTGGACGACAGCGAGCTTTACGAAAAGCGGACGATTGTGAAGGGTGATACGTATTACCACCATTCCACCGCTAACGACAATCTTTTTCTCCCGGAAAGCTATGTGAAACAGCTTGACGGACTCAAAGAGTATGATCCCGACCTGTACCGGGTTGCCCGCAAAGGACGATTCGGCGTCAACGGGATCAGGGTGCTGCCGCAGTTCGAGGTGCTCCCGCATGATCAAGTAAATGAATCTATCTCAGCCATCAGCAAGCCGATTTTTCGTACAGGCATGGATTTTGGATTCGAGGAATCCTATAATGCCGTCGTCCGGCTTGCTGTCGATCCTGAAAAAAAATATCTCTACATTTATTGGGAGTATTATCAAAACAAAATGACAGATGACAGGACGGCTGAGGAGCTTCGTGAGTTTATCGATACACAGGAATTGATCAAAGCCGACTCGGCTGAGCCGAAAAGCATCCAATATTTCCGCCAGCAGGGCTTTCGGATGGTTGGAGCCAGAAAATTTCCCGGCTCGAGGCTTCAATATACCAAAAAGGTAAAACGGTTCAAAAAAATCTTCTGTTCGGACCGCTGTGAAAATGTCATCTATGAGCTCAAAACGCTGACGTATGCTAAAGATAAAAATGGGGCTCTGATAGAGGATGAATTCACGATTGACCCGCATACGCTTTCTGCCATTTGGTATGCACTTGATGATTATGAGGTTGCTGATATGAAAGAGACAGCACACAAACGAATCCGGCCGAACCGAGAAAGGAGGAGGTCATAAATCATGCACAATCAAACAGTCAGAGCAACTGTATTTAAAGCCAATGCCGCCGCTCCTCAGACAAAGCAAATCTATGAAGATGACTTTTCTGAGCTGTACGGTGAGGACATTATCGCTCCTCCCTATAATATCCTCGAGCTCAAAACCATTGCCGAATACTCGACCATTCTGCAGCAATGCATTGATGCGTACAGAGTGAATATTACGGGTTTTGGCTTCGATGTTGAGTACACATTTGATGTCAACGCGAGTGATGTCGATCAGGCAAAAAAGAAAAGAGCGGAAAAAGACTGGGCCAGACTCGAAGCCTTTTATAAATGTCTTCACTTTGATGAATCAGCTGAAATGATTTTAGGCTATGCCATCGAAGACAGAGAAAAAACAGGCAACGGCTTTATGGAAGTGCTTCGCGACGGGGCGGGAAAACCGGCCGGCATCGAATATTTAGATGTGAAATATATGCGTGTATGCGGAGCCGGTGAGCCTGTTGAGGTCTCATTTATATATGAAGAAAACGGGAAAATGAAAAGGATCAAAAGGCAAAAACGCTTCCGAAAATATGTGCAGATGATCAATGGAAAGAAAGTATTTTTTAAAGAATACGGCGATCCGCGAAAAATGGATATGCGCACTGGTGAATATGTAAACACATTGGCAGAGAAGCATCAAGCGAATGAAGCCATTCATCTCAAAATCGGAAGCGGTGTATACGGTGTGCCCCGCTGGATCGGCAATATTGTGAATTTATACGGAGCCCGAAAAGCAGAAGAACTCAATTTTATGTATTTTAAGCAGGGGCGCCACGTCCCCGCTGCGATTACAGTGGAAAACGGGATGCTGTCAGAAGCTTCTTACCGGGAGCTGCAGGAATACATGAATGATCTTGAAGGCGTTGAAAACGCCCATAAATTTCTCCTGATCGAAGCCGAAGGAATCGCAAAAGAAAAGGATCTCCACGGAGGCGAGGATATTACGCCGGTTTCCGTGGAAATCAAATCCTTGGCCGAAATTCTGCAAAACGACGCCTTGTTTCTTGAATACGATGAAAAAAGCAGAAATAAGCTGCGCTCGGCGTTCCGCCTCCCGCCGCTGTATACAGGCGAGGCCCAGGAATACAACCGGGCGACAGCGGATACGGCGAGAAAAATTACGGAGGAGCAGGTCTTTCAGCCGGAGCGAAAAACGCTCGTGAATAAACTGAATACGCTGCTTTTGCCGGAGCTGAATATCCATGACGTCAGGCTGACATTAAAAGGACCGGACTTTCGTGATCCGCTTGAGATTGCGAAGGTGCTCGGTCCTTTTATTACAGCCGGAGCAGTCTCGCCTAATGATTTACGCGACCTTGCCGGACGGGTGCTTGGCAAAACACTGGAGGAGTGGCCTGAGGACATTTATAAACGGCCTGCAGGACAGGATGCGGAAAAGACAAACCTGACTGCGCTCATGCAGGAGCTGAAAGAAAGCATCGAAAATATCAAAACGTCCTGAAGGGAGGTGAATCAAGCAGGTGGCGCGCGAATTAAAGAATGCCAAAATCAGCTTTGTCAGTTATGTGGACAAGGCGGCTAACCAGACTGAATTTTTCTTTACGAAGTCAGCCGGGCCTCCGTCATTTGAAAAAAAGGTTCGGCTGTTTACAAAAAGTGAGCAGGATGAACAAAAGCTCGTGTACGGAATCGTGTATGAGCCTGATGTTCCTGATGCCCACGGTGATTTTATGACCGCCGAGGAAATTGAAAAAGCGGCGCACGGTTTTCTCGCTGAAGCACGGGAGATTGATATTAATCACAGCTTTGAGGGCGGAACCGGCGTCGTGGTCGAGTCCTATGTGGCGCCCGATGATTTTATGATCGGGTCAAAGCGGATTACAAAGGGCTCATGGGTGCTCGTGACAAGAGCGTCAGACGAGGTGTGGGAACAGATCAAGGCTGGAATCATCACCGGCTACAGCATGGCGGGCACTGCAGATGTGTATGAGGAAGAACTGGTTGAAAAAGCGGGATTCCTCAGTGTATTCAAGCAAATGCTTGCTGACAAAACAGGGAAGGAGACTGAAGAAATGAGAAAAGAAGACATGAAAGAATCATTCGAGCATGCGCTTTACCCTCTGCTCAAACGGCTTGAGCGGATTGAAAAAAACACAGACACGGAGGAAAAGCCAGAGCAGACGGGTGATGACGAGCGTCTGAAAAAGCTCGTTGAAGACATGCTTGCCCCGCTGATCGAGCGCATCGAGGCGTTGGAAAAAGCGCGTGGCGCGTCTAAGCAGACAGCGGACGATACGGGCGGCAATACAGAGCAAGTCAAAAAATCAATCTGGAGCGGACTTCTGTAAAACCAGTCAAGGAGGAGGAAATCAATTGAGAAATCAAGAGATCATTCGGAAAGCGGAAATGTCGCTTTCTGCTTTAAAAAGCGGCGGGCTTATGAACCCTGCGCAAGCATCGGCTTTTATCCGCATGGTGCAAAACACGCCGACCATCTTTAGTGAATCCCGTGTGATTCAAATGGAAAACGACTCGCAAAAATTTGAGAAAATCGGCTTCGGCCAGCGTATTCTGCGGGCTGCGCAAGAAGGAAAAGCATTGTCAAACGACGAGCTGACAGTTCCAACGACAAGCACGGTCCAGCTAAACACGAAGGAAGTCATTGCGGAAATTAACATTACGTATGACACACTCGAAAACAACATTGAAAAAGACGGCCTGCAGCAGACAATCATGCAAATTTTAGCAGAGCGCGCAGCCGTTGATATCGAGGAGCTGATTGTAAACGGCGATACAGCATCAGCTGATCCATATCTGGCACAGCTGGACGGCATCCGCAAACAGGCGGTTTCCCATATCGTTGACATGAACGGTGAAGAACTGTCCAGAGCGACATTCAAAAAAGGCTTAAAAGCAGTTCCGCCGAAATATTTGCGCATCCCTCAGGAATTCAGATTCTATACGTCACATGGCTTAGAAGTTGAATGGAAGGACCGCGTGGCGGACCGCCAGACAAACCTTGGGGACCAGGCTGTTCAGGGCGGCTTGTCAACGGCATTCGGCGTGCCGGTCAAAGGGGTATCCAATATTCAGCCGTACACAGTCGGTGAAGGAGACGCGCAATATGACGCTTCTGATATCATTCTCACACATCCGAAAAATATCATTCTCGGCTTCTCCCGCAATATCCGAATTGAAGTCGACAAAGACATCCGCTCCCGTAAATTCATTATTGTCTTAACGGCCAAGCTCGACAGCAAGTTCGAGGAAGAGGATGCCTGCGCGAAATTAATTAACGTAAAAGAATAATAGAAACGGGGTGGCCAGCTCATGCTCATTGAACCGACTGACGTAGCCTCCTATTCGGTCTATGATCAGGTGAAGAACAGGCCTGAAGAACTGCTGGCGCAGGATATCATCGAGGCGGAGGCAGAAGCGGCTCTCATCACGGGCCACTGCTTTGAAGACAGCGTTTATGACCCGCTGCCCGACAAGGCGAAATTGGCTTTGCTGAAGCTTGCCCAGTATTTTGCGCTTGTAAATAGTGATGAATCTGCATCATCAAGCTATCAGTCTGAAAAAATGGGGGATTATTCCTACACGGTTTCCGGAGAAGGCGGCATTCAGCGGCCTGAGGTGTATCATTTGCTCGAAGAGTTTATCACGCCGGGCTACGTCCCTGAATCCTCCAGACTGAAGGTGAGGTCTTTATGAGCTATCAGCAGATGCTCATTCATCGCTGTGACATTTATCATGAAGCAGCGCAAGCGCCGTCTGCTGGCCGATTTGGGATTCCGGCAGACAGACTGCAGCCGGTGACTTCATATCCGGAGACACCCGATGAACAAGATGTCGCTTGTTATTTTACCGAAAAAACGCAGCAGCTGGTTCAGGAGGAGCCGGATCAAACTGTATATCACAGCTTTCTCGTCCATTTTCCGTTGTCAGCGGATATCCGCGTAAACGATAAAATCATTTGGGAGAATCATCAATATATACTAAAGCTGCCGAAAAGAATTAGACATCATCATTGGGAAGTCATCGCAGTCAGGGATGAAAGCCTATGAAAATAGCGGGATTGAAACAGCTAAACGCGGCATTAATAGAAGCGGCTTCGGGCGGCTTTTCCCGACAGGCGACCCGGTGGCTTGAGGAGTGCGGGCAAGATTTTCTGGAGATCGTCCAATCTGAGCTCATCAGCACACAAACGGTTAATACAGAAAAACTGTTCCGCTCGTTCGAAAGAGGCACAAAGGACAATCTCTGGATTGCGCAAAGCGGCGGTCTTTCGCTTGAGGTGGGTACACAGCTTGATTACGCCTCATTTCTGAATGACGGCCATTGGACGTCAAAACAAGATGTGAGATGGGTGCCGGGACGTTTTCAAGGTTCGCAGTTTATTTATGATCCCGCGGCTTCAACGGGAATGGCGCTCAAGAGAAAATGGATCCCGGGCACGGGCTACTGGGATCATGCGCTGCTTTTATATGAACAGTTGTTTGAAAAATCGCTGGAAAGCAAACTGCGCCAGTGGCTGAAGAAGCTGTAAAGGAGGAGCAGGATGAACAGTGAAACAGGATCGATCATGGCATTTTTGTACAGCCAGTGGTCTGTTCCCATTTATGAACGCGAGCTTCCTGATCACTTTCAGGTGCCGTCGTTATACGTCCCATCGCCATCTGTTTTCGAAGAAACAGATACGGTCTCCACATTTAAAAAAACCTACAGTCTCAATGTGAAGCTGTTTCATCATGACTCCGTTCAGGCGCTGGATGAAGCGGACAGGCTCGCGGATGCCATCAGAGAAGCGAGAAACATGGTTCCGCTGCTCAGTGAATCCGGCGAGAAGACGGGGGATATGGTTCGCGTTACCCGAATTGAGACAAGGGTAGGAGACAGGGGCGAGGCGGTCATGGTGATCAAGTGGAGCAGCCGATATTATTATCACAAAACAGAACAGCCTGTCTTACAGGATATCGACATGAACAGCGGGGTGAAATAAGCGGTGGCAAAGAATAAACAACAGAAGAAGGCTGTACATACGGAGAGCAGGGAAGCTCTTTTTGATACAGCGGATTTGATTAAGCACGCGAAGGAACTGTTCGGCGTTAAGCCGGATATTCTTCAGGGGGCTTTATTTGGCGTGGATCAACCACGTATGACGAAATCAGAAGCCAATCAATTGATTCAAACATTTCTAACCAAGGAGGTCATGTCATCATGAATGGCGGAACATTTACAACAGGCAAAGAAAAAGAACGTGCAGGCATTTATTTTAACTTTAAAACGACGGCACAGGAGCGGGTATCACTCAGTGAACGGGGAACAGTCGCACTTCCGGTCGCATCAAGCTGGGGCGAAGCGAAAACGTTCGTCTCCATTTCAAGCGTTGAAGACCTAAACAAAAAAGTGGGTCTCAGCATTGATGACCCGTCTTTATTGCTGCTGCGTGAAGCGAAGAAAAATGCGAAAACGGTATTGATGTACCGTCTAACCGAAGGCGTCCGAGCGTCTGCTGATATTGCTGAAGGCGTTAAAGCGACTGCGGTATATGGCGGAACAAAAGGTAATGATATTATCATCCGTATCAATCAAAATGTGCTGGATGCTGATTCTTTCGACGTGACAACATATATGGACGAATCAGAGGTTGACAAACAGACCGTCAAAAAGGCTGAAGAATTAAAAGCTAACGGCTATGTCACTTTTACTGGAACAGGCGATCTTTCTTCGACGATTCCTCTCACTGGATCAGAAGGAGACACTGCAGCTGAAGCGCTGAAAGCATCCGCGGGTATTCGTTTATCCGGAGGTACGGATAAAGCCCCTGTCAACTCCGACTATACAGATTTCTTAGCCGCGGCTGAAACAGAGAGCTTTGATGTGATTGCGCTGCCTGTTGCGGAGGGGGACCAGCTAAAGGCGACATTTGCTGCTTTCATTAAACGCCTGCGCGACGGCCAAGGACAAAAAGTACAAGGCGTCACAGCCAATTATGCCGGTGACTACGAAGGCATCATCAACGTAACAGAAGGTGTCCTGCTGGAAGATGGCACGGAAGTTACACCGGACAAAGCAACAGCTTGGGTAGCTGGAGCGAGTGCAGGAGCAACCTTTAATCAATCACTTACATTTGTAGAGTACGAAGGCGCCGTTGATGTGTTACACCGCCTTGACCACGACACGATTGTTGAACGTCTGGGCAAAGGCGAATTTTTATTCACATTCGACGCCCGCGATAAATCCGTCAGTGTAGAAAAGGATATTAACTCACTCGTGACGTTCACAGCTGAGAAAAACAAGAAATTTGCGAAAAACAAAATCGTTCGTGTCCTGGATGCTGTGAATAATGATTTAACACGCGAGCTGAAAGCCTTAATTAAATCAAGAAAAGGCAGCGGGAGCGATATCCCGGCGTCTGAAGACGGCCTTCAGTATGTAAAAACGATGATCACGCAATACATGACAACGCTTCAGGATGCGGGCGGCATCACTGGCTTTAATTCCGATGAAGATATCACAATTTCAATGAATGAAGACCGTGACGGCTTCTTGATTGACCTGGCTGTACAGCCTGTCGACGCAGCAGAAAAATTCTACTTTAATGTGGAGGTAAACTAATATGGCATTAAAAGCACAAAACACAATCTCAGGAAAAGAAGGCCGCTTATTTCTCGATGGTGAGGAAATGGCGCACATCAAAACATTTGAAGCAAACGTTGAGAAAAACAAGTCTGAAGTCAACATTATGGGCCGCCGCATGACAGGCCATAAAACAACAGGGGCAAATGGAACAGGGACCGCGACGTTCTACAAAGTCACATCGAAATTCGTGCTATTGATGATGGACTATGTCAAAAAAGGCAGCGACCCTTATTTCACACTCCAAGCCGTGCTGGATGATCAATCCTCCGGCCGGGGCACAGAGCGAGTTACGCTGTACGACGTCAACTTTGACTCTGCCAAAATCGCAAGCCTTGATGTCGATTCAGAAGCGTTAGAGGAAGAAGTTCCATTTACCTTCGAAGACTTCGACGTGCCTGAAAAGCTTTCTGACACGTTTTAATTAAAACTGAAATAACCAGCAGACCTTTCTCAGAAAGGTCTGTTTTTCATGATGAAATCAATCAAAAGACAAGGGAGTTTTTTACATGAGCGAGAAGAACGAAAACGTATATGATCTTTCCTTTTTTATGCCGGGAAAAACAATTGAAGCTGAAGAAATCAAAGTGCCGATCTCAAAGCGTTTTGTTGATAAAAAAGGGAACATCGTGCCATTTATTTTTAAAGCGATCACAACGGAGCGTATTGATGAATTAGAGAAAGAAACAACAACGTATAAAAACGTTAAAGGCAGAGGCCGTGTTAAAGATTTAGACAGCCAGCGCTTTTATGCCCGAATCGCAGTTGAATCAACCGTTTACCCTGACTTCCGTTCAAAAGATCTTCGAGAAGCTTACAAAACGGCTGACCCGGTAGAAGTTGCGAAACGCGTCCTCTCAGTTGGAGGCGAATACGCGAACTGGTTAAACAAAGCGATTGAGATTAATGGATTTGAAGATGAATTAGAGGATCTGGAAGAAGAAGCAAAAAACTAATCAAGGATGGGCATAAAGAAGCCGTGTATCTCTACTATGCGATGCACGAGCTTCACTATTCCCCATCAGATTTATTAGCGCTTTATGAAGCGCCGCGCAATTTTAAGGCGCTGTTGTATGGACTGATTGGCTATAAGCTTGATCTTCTTGAAAAACAAGCAAAGAAAGGAGGGGCATCGTAATTGGCAAAGCTGACAGCAAGATTTGACTTGGAAGACCGGGTAAGCAAAAAGCTAAGAAAGATACAAAATGGATTTAGAGCGCTTGAAAAGTATAGAAAAATGACGCAGCGAAATAGAGCTATCGATATACGAAAAGAAAGCAAAACTGTGTTAAGGACAATTGACCGCATACAAAAATCATTAAAGAAAAAGCTTGGCGCCCAAATGATTTCCATTTCAGCTGAGGATAACGCCAGCACTGTCATTCAGAAGGTTCAAACTCAATTGCAGGGATTGCCGGCATCGGTATCTATTAAAATTGGCGCCAGTGACCAAGCAACAGAAAAATTTGAACGACTAAGAGAGCTCGTTGCGGGATTTAAAGGATTTACGATAATGCTGAGTGCAGAAGACCAAATTTCGCCGGCTGTTCAAAAAATACAGCGTTATATGGAAAATGCACTTCAAAATGGCTACTCTGTTACAATACGCGTGATTGATCACGTCATGAAAACAGTCGGTCGCATTTCAGCCGGTATTGATGCCTTAACAGGAAAAGACAACAAATTGGAGCTGGCTATTAATGACAAGGTGTCAGATAAGCTGGATTCCTTGCAGAAAAGAATTGATAGTATGGGAAGCTCAGGTTCACCGGATAAAGCAGCTTCTTCAGCCGGAGGAAATGCCGGTGATATTGCAAGCATGTTTGATCCGGAAACGATTTTGACAGCACTGGACAAATTTGCTGCATCATTCATGGAAAAAGTGGATGAAATCGCCACAAAATTCAGCCCGGAAACAATCCTAACAGAGCTGGATAAATTTACAACATCGTTCATGAATAAGGTGGATGAAATCGCCACAAAATTCAGCCCGGAAACAATTCTAACAGAGCTGGATAAGTTCACAACATCATTTATGAGTAAAGTGGATGCGATTGCGACAAAATTCAGTCCAGAGACGATTCTGACACAGCTTGACAAGTTCACAACATCATTTATGAGCAGGGTGGATGCAATTGCGACAAAGTTTAGTCCAGAAACAATTCTGGCACAGTTGGACAAGTTCACAACATCGTTCATGAGCAAGGTGGATGCGATTGCGACAAAATTCAGTCCAGAGACGATTCTGACACAGCTTGACAAGTTCACAACATCATTTATGAGCAGGGTGGATGCAATTGCGACAAAGTTTAGTCCAGAAACAATTCTGGCACAGTTGGACAAGTTCACAACATCGTTCATGAGCAAGGTGGATGCAATTGCGACAAAGTTCAGTCCAGAAACGATTCTGGCTCAGCTGGATAAGTTCACCACATCATTTATGAGCAAAGTGGATGCAATCGCAACGAAGTTCAGCCCAGAGACAATTCTGGCACAGCTTGACAAGTTCACAACATCGTTCATGAGTAAGGTGGATGCAATCGCAACGAAGTTCAGTCCGGAGACAATTCTGTCCCAGCTGGATAAGTTCACAACATCATTTATGGGCAAAGTGGATGCGATTGCGACAAAGTTCAGCCCGGAAACGATTCTAAAACAGCTGGATAAGTTTACAGGCTCATTTATGAAGAAAGTAGATGAAATCGCAAGTAAATTCAGTCCTGAAGCCATTTTTAAACAATTGGATAAGTTTACAGGCTCATTTATGAAAAAAGTAGACGAAGTCGCAAGTAAATTCAGCCCAGAAGCTATTTTTAAGCAGCTGGACAAATTTACAGATTCCTTCATGAAAAAAGTAGATGATATCGTAAGCAAATTCAGCCCGGAAACCATTTTTAACGAGCTTGACAAGTTTACAGATTCCTTTATGAAAAAAGTGGACGATGTCGTAAGTAAATTCAGCCCGGAAACCATTTTTAACGAGCTTGACAAGTTTACAGATTCCTTTATGAAAAAAGTGGATGATGTCGTGAGCAAATTCAGTCCAGACGCCATTATTAATAAAGCGGAAGACTTTGTAACAAATATTGTTGATAAAATCTCAGAAAAATTTAATTTCCTGAATCCGGATAAAATCGCCAATAAAGCAGAAAAGTTTTTTGATAATATTGTCTCGAAAATCGCAAAGAAATTTGAGAAATTCAGCCCTGATAAAATTATTGAAAAAGTGGGAGAGTTTTTTGAAAAAATTATAAAAGGCATTGCTGAAAAACTAGGGAACCTAGATTTTGGGGGACTGCTTGGCGGCAAATCCAGCGGAAGCAAAGGCAAACAAAAAGCCTCAAAAGCCAATACAAATAACTCAACTTCAAGCAACTCAAACCGCACTAAAAAACCTTCTATGAACCAAAAAGCGTCAGGTTCTAAATCGAAGAAGTCAGGCGGCAAATGGGGCGGGGCTTGCGGATGCTGCTGTGCCGGAATCAGTACAGGCAAAAGCAAAAAAGTTAAAAATAGAAACGGTTCATCTAACAAAGGCAATAAATCAAATCCTGTGAGTACGCCTAAATCTACAAAAGCAGCTAAAGGCGGATCAGGCAAAGGTTTTTCAGGCCTTCTGAAAACATTGGGAGAATCAAAAGGTTTGAAGGGCGGACTGAAGGGCTTAAAAGGAGCCGCAAAAGGAATACCAGGATTAGGCGAAATATTGTCTCTTACAGACCTAGCCGGAATCAATAAGGATAATGCCGGTGAAAAGGTAGGTTCAGCCGGCGGAGGTTTAGCCGGAGCCGCTGCAGGAGCGGCTATTGGAAGCGTTGTGCCTGGAGTCGGAACCGCTATTGGCGGAGTTGTAGGAGGAATTGCCGGCACTTTCGGCGGTGAAAGTTTAGGTAAGGCAATTGATGCCGGCGCTCTAGAAGATACATGGAACAGCATCACAGAGGGTGCGCAAAATGCCTGGTCAGCCATTCAGGATACTTGGGGAACTGTATCAACATGGTTTATGGATAATGTCTGGACGCCAGTGTCAACCGCAGTTGTGGGTGTAGCAACAAGCATATGGTCCAACATCGTGAATGCTTGGACTACGATCCAAACGATATTCAGTACTGTATCAACATGGTTTATGGACAATGTCTGGACGCCGGTTTCATCAGCAGTTGTAGGTGTAGCAACAGCAATATGGTCTAAAATCGTAAATGCATGGACGACAATTAAAAATGTGTTCAGTACAGTTGCTTCATGGTTTATGAGTAATGTGTGGGGGCCAGTCAAATCTGCTGTAATAGGAGCGGCAACTACAATCTGGGATAAAATGACTGGTGCTTGGAATAAAATTAAGAGTGTTTTCAGTACGGTATCGGGATGGTTCATGGATACAGTTTGGAACCCTGTCAAAAATACAGTCTCAGATGTAGGCAAGGGAATTTCTGATGCTTTCAAAAAAGCGATAGACACAGTCAAGAACATTTGGAAGGGTCTGAGCGGCTGGTTTAAAAAGAATATTCAAGAACCTCTTACAAAGGTTGGAGAAGCCATTTCAGATGCTTTTTCTAAAGCGTTCGGCTGGGTGAAGCAAATCTGGGATAAAGCTGGCGGCGTAGCTAGTAAAGTGATTAATTTTGTAACCGGCGGCGGAGATCCGAATAAAGGGAAGGATCCGGATAAAAAGGCCACAGGCGGCTACATCACCAAACCAACCATCTCGTGGATCGGTGAAGCCGGCAAGGAATTCGTTATCCCGGTCGATAACAACCGAGGCCGAGGGAAGATGCTTCTTTCACAAGCGGCGTCTAAGCTGGGTATGCAAGTCGTAGACGACATGGGCGCCGCTTCGTCTTCCGGTGGAAGTCCGGTATCTGTTTCAGGAGGAGCAGCTGCCAGTCCGTTATCAGGATCTGCCTCTCCAGCAATGGACACTGCAAATCTTACAGGCCAAGCATCCACACTCGGACAGCAATTTTCAGAAGGCTTTGACAAGGGAATAAGCAACCAACCTGTCAAAATGGAAGACTGGAAAAAGAAAAACATCAATACGCCATTTACACAAATGATATCTGCTTCACCAAATTACGGTAAACAAATGGTAAGCGGGTATGCCAAGGGCCAAAACGGTACAGCAACCGGCACAGACGGCTTTTTGCAATCAAAAGTTAAAACGCCGTACCAAGCCACTGTGAACAAATCGTCTTCATGGGGCACAGGAACGGTCAAAGGCTTTGCACAAGGACAAAACTCAACCCAAACAGGAACTGCACAGTATGTGAGTACACATGTTGACAAACCGTTCCTGCGGTCAAAAGACACATCGAACAGCTGGGGCTCCGGTTTGATCGGAAACTTTGTGACAGGCATGAATGCTAAATCCAGTGAAGTGAAACAAGCTGCAAAGGATATGGCAAAGAGAGTGGAGCAGGCTTTCCGTGAGGAGCTAGATATCCATTCGCCTTCCCGCGTTATGATGAGCTTGGGGCGTTTTGCTTCAATTGGTGTTGTCAAAGGCCTTGGCTCAGTAGATGTAAAGAAATATGCTGAAAAACAAGCTGGATCACTGGCGGCTGCCTATTCCGGAATGGGCACGATGAGCGGGGACGTAAAACAGTGGATTATGGCTGCTCTCATGGCTACAAAGACACCAATAAGCTGGCTGCCGGGACTCATGACGATTGCGCAGCATGAATCCGGAGGCAACCCGAATGCAATCAACCTATGGGACAGCAACGCTAAAGCGGGGCATCCGTCACAAGGGCTGATGCAGACCATACCAAGTACCTTTAATGACCATAAAGCACCGGGTATGGGTAACATTAAAAACCCGATTCACAACGCTGCTGCCGCAATCGGCTACATCAAAAGCAGATACGGCTCTATTGACAATGTACCTGGTATTAGAAGCATGAAGCATGGAGGTCCTTATGTCGGTTATGCCAACGGCGGACTGATTACAAAAGAACAAATAGCCCGTGTCGGTGAAGGAAACAAGCGGGAATGGATCATCCCAGAGGAACGGGGCATACGCGGTCGCTACCTTCTTCAGAGAGCGGCACAGGCTCTTGGTATGGAAGTGACAGATCCGTCTCAATCCCAGCAGTCTGAGCTTTCTTCAGGACAAGTTTCAGCTGTTACATCCGGTAAACGGCAAACGATACAAACAGCCGGAACGAAAGAAATAAAGATTGAGTTTAACGGCGATCAGCATTTTCATAATGATCAGGACGCTGATAGCTTGGTAGCAAAAATCAAGCAGGCATTGCTTGATGAATTACAAAAAGACATTAACACTGGAACAAAGGGGGTCGTGGCTTTTGACTAAGTCTGTCTATGAATTTTGGATATCACAGGGAAAAGAAAAGCTGCGATTCCCTGTTCTTCCTGAAGCGATTGATATAGCGAATAGTGTACAAAATGACTCAGTAAAGATAACAGGACTGGGTGAACTAACGTTTATTGAAGAACCCGGAGCGAAAGAAATTTCATTTTCTTCTTTTTTTCCAAAAAAGTATACGCCGATAGCTGAATATCAAAATCTCCCGTCTCCGGAAAATGCCATTGCGAAAATTGAAAAATGGATGAAGGCTAAAAAGCCTGTTCAATTTTTAATTACGGGAACTAAAATCAATATGGCATGCAGCATTGAAAGCCTTAAATATAGTGAAGGAGACAAAGAGATAGGGGATAGGGATTTTGATATTGTACTAAAAGAATACAAAACCGCTTCCCCCCGAAAAATCAAGCGGAAGAAAAAAACGAAGGCAAAACGCCCGTCGAAGGCTTCCCCGAAAACCTACACAGTGAAAAAGGGAGACACGCTGTGGGACATTGCCGGCAGATTTTACGGGAACAGCACGCAATGGCGCAAAATTTGGAACGCCAATAAAACAGCAATGATCAAACGAAGCAAACGGAACATCAGGCAGCCGGGCCACTGGATATTTCCCGGCCAAAAGTTAAAGATACCGCAATGAAACAGGTGATGTATAATGATAGAACTGTTCGTCATTAAAGACACAGAGTGGCTTGAGCTGGTGGCAGAAAGCGTATCGCTTGAAGGCCATCGTTATCAGGCGCCGCGCTCCATTGAAGCGACCATCGTCACCAAACAGGGCGACCAAACGTATTACAGTGTCTCAGAAGGAGATACGGTCTTGTTTAAATGGAAGGGAAAAGAGCTTTTTCGGGGCATTGTTTTTGCAAGAACCCCGGACGAGCATACGCTTGCCTTCAGCGCATATGATATGCTTCAGTACCTGGTCAAAAACCAGGATATGTACGTGTTTTCCAATCAGCGGGCCGACCAGATCATCAGAAGGATTGCCAATGATTTTCAGATACCGACAACCTCGATCGCGAACACAGGCCATACGATCAAAAGTCTTGTCATTAAAAATGATACGACATTGTATGACATCATATTAAAAGCGCTGAAACAGACGAAAAGCCAGACAGGGCGACATTACCAGCTGTATTCGGAAAAAGGAAAGCTCGGCCTGCGCGCGTGGCCAGATCCGTCAGAGGTATGGGTGCTTGAAACGGGTGTCAATATTACGGGTTACCAATACAGCACTTCTATAAACGACACTGCTACTCGGGTGGTGCTTCGCCGGCAGAAGGACAATAAAACATATAAAGCCTCTGCCAAGGACAGTTCAGGCTTAAATAAATACGGTGTGCTTCAATATACAGAAACGGTCACAGATGACATCAACCAGGCACAGCTTCAGCAGCGGGCAGATGTACGCCTAGCTGAAAAAAAGGGCGTGAAAAAAGAACTGAAAAATATTCAGGCAGTGGGCATCCCGGAAGTGCAGAGCGGCTTGCCCGTCTATAT
Source organism: Bacillus sp. JS (assembly GCF_000259365.1). Classification (NCBI taxonomy): domain Bacteria; kingdom Bacillati; phylum Bacillota; class Bacilli; order Caryophanales; family Bacillaceae; genus Bacillus; species Bacillus sp. JS. The sequence continues at coordinate 1,389,355 of NC_017743.1, forward strand.
TTCTATTCCGGAGGCCGGCATCAAGAAAACCTATTGGGTAGATACGGACCGGCATGAATTTAAAGGAACGAAACATACGATGACAATCGATGTTGTCGAAAAGAATACGATGCCAGAAGGAGTATCCTGATGAGATTAAGTGAGGCTATAAAACATTTGGCTGTTGGCGCAGTTGATGCTGAGTCTCCGGTGGAACTGCTCCCGGCTGAGGTCGTTTCGATTTCTCCTGTGGAAATCAAATTAAAAGAAAACAGCAAACTGATCATACCGGAAGACGCCATCATTATCCCAAAACGGATGCAGTCCGGAGGAGACGATGCACTTGAGCCGGGGGATCGCGTCATGACCGCGGCTCTGACTGGCGGTCAAACGTTTTTTATTTTAGACAAACTATAGACAAATCGCTTCGATCGAAGCGGTTTTTTATTTAGCTTGTAAAAAGGAGTGGGCATCATGGCCCTGACACCAGAAGTAGAGTTTGAGGATTTTGAAGATGAGAGCGAAGTCATTGAAACCTCGCAAACGTACAAAATAGATTTTGAAAATGGAAGAATTACGAATGAGCTGATTACCGGGCTTGAAGCGATCAGGCAATTCGTCTATATCGCCTTACAGACAGAACGCTACGCGTATTCCGTATACAGCCATAATGTCGGAAATGAGCTTCAGGACGTGCTGACAGATCATGAGACGACTGATGCCTATAAAAAGATGGAGATCCCGAGACTGATAGAAGAAGCGCTGGTTTATGATGACCGGATATCGGCTGTAACAGATTTTGAGATTGAAAAACAAGGCGACGCGTTTCATGTGTCCTTCGTGGTGGAGACGGATGAAGGAACGCTTGAGATTGAGGAGGTGATTGGCGAAGATGTTTGAAGATCAGACTTTTGAAGCGATTATGGAGCGTATGCTGAACAGCATTTCCGCAGATATTGACACAAGAGAAGGCAGCGTCATTTATAATGCGTTAGCCCCGGCAGCAGCCGAGCTTGCGAAGTCTTATATATGGCTGGATACTGTGCTTGAGCTAGTTTTTTCTGATACCGCGCAAGGCGAATTTTTAGACAGGCGTGCAGCGGAAGCGGGAATTGAACGGACAGCCGCCACAAAGGCGGTCAGAGCGGGAGAGTTTACATCTGGAGTTACTATTCCTGTCGGCTCCCGCTTTTACGTGGATAATCTTTATTTTCAATATACGGCAGACGGGACGCTCATCTGTGAAACACCTGGTGAAGCGGGAAATGCCAATCTGACTGGACGCAATTTACTATCATTGGATACCATTCCCGGTTTAGAAACGGCCATTGTCAAAGAAATCCTAATTCCGGGACGCGAGGAAGAAGGAGATGACAGCCTGCGGGAACGGTATTTTACAAGGGTTCGTCGGGAGGCTGTCAGTGCCAATAAAATGCATTATAAGGAGTGGGCTGAAGAAGTGGACGGTGTGGGGAAGGCAAAGATCTTCCCGCTTTGGAACGGTGACGGCACGGTTAAAATTGTCGTCACGAATGCGAATCTTGAGCCCGCTTCTCCTATTTTAATTCAAAAAGTGAAAGATTATATCGACCCTGAACCAGGGCAGGGAGAGGGACAGGCGCCAATCGGAGCCGTAGTCACAGTGGAAAGCGCGGTCTGGAAGGAAGTTGAGATTTCTGCCGAGGTGCTGCCAGAGATCAATCACTCAATTGATGAAGTGAAGTCAGAAATTGAGGAAGGCGTTTTAAATCTCTTTAAGAAAATGGCGTTTGAAGACAACGTCATCCGTCTTTCTCAAATTAACAATATTGTCTATAATTCGCCGTCAGTCAGTGACTACTCCAATATTCAAATCAACGGCACGTCTGAAAATCTGGTGCTGAGCGACGTGGAAATTCCTAAGCTTGGGCAGGTGAAGATTATTGAGCAAAAAAGATGACATGAGAGCTTATCTGCCGCCGTTTCTCACCAGCCTTAAAGAAATGGCTGAGCTGCTGAAAGCGGAAGCGCCTGAGTTTGATAAACAGAATAACAGCATATTTGATCTGACGGATCAGCTATTCGTGCCGACGGCGACATGGGGGCTCAGTCGCTGGGAAAAGATTTTAAACGTCCCGCGTGAATCAGGCGACACAGATGAGATCAGACGATTGCGGCTCATTTCCAAAATGTCGAACATCCCGCCAATCACTTACAAGGCCATTGAGCAGGCGGTAAATCGTTTCTTGAAAAACCCGTCTGCACAGGTCCGTCTGCTCCCCGGTGAATACCGCTTTAACGTGGATATCAATGTTGATGACCTTCAGCACATGAATGAGCTGATCGAAGCGATAGAAAACATGAAGCCTGCTCATTTGGCGTATACGCTCAGAGGCGGATTAAACGAGACGCTACACATCAAAGACACAGTCATCCTGAATCACCGCAGATACCGAACAGCCAGTGAGCTGAAGGTCGGTTATTCTGTCACCCTTAACAACAATGAGGTGGTTTTAACTTGATTTCAACCATATACAGAGAACGTACAGCGGCAGATCTGAAAAGCAGAATTGATCACGTGCTGCTCAACGGCCAAAAAACAGAAATAGTAGAACTCACCATTGACGGAGCGACAGTCACCGTCCTGACAAAGCGTGAGGAAGACATTAAGCATATCGAAACGGTCCAAATTTTTGACGAGCAGGGCAATGTGATCACAGAGAGAAAGACTGACCTGGACGTCAGCGAAAACAGAACACTCGATTTCAGATTTACTTTTGAGGTGGTGTAAACATGGCATACGAAGAAAAAACAGACTGGCTTCCGGACGACCCCATCAACGAAGACGACGTCAACCGCTGGGAAAAAGGCATAAAAGACGCCCACACAGACCTGGCCGCTCACAAAAACGACATGAACAACCCCCACAACACAACAAAGGCGCAAATCGGGCTGGGGAACGTGGACAATGTGCAGCAGGCGGCTAAGAAGGATTTTGACAAGCATATTTCAGATGAAACCATACACATTTCATCCAGTGAGAGAACAAAGTGGAACAACGCACAATTAACTAAGTTAACTGATGAAAAAGGAAAATATCTAGCAAGCATCCAAAACGGTCTGGATTTTCACAAGGTTGTGGAAGAATTGGATCAAACCTTTTTCTTTTATACTGATAAGACGGGAATCAATACCCCACCGTTTGCCACTAGAGGATTGTATATTGGCTACAAATCTGATGGAGAAGCTTTGGCAATGGATTATGAAGGAGGTACATGGCGAAAAACCCTCAATGATTCCGACTGGACTGATTGGGTTCAATTAGAAACTTCAGAAGGCGCTCAATTTAAGGTGAGGAGCCATGAAGAAAAAACTGAAATACATGTAAATAAAAGTGATAAAGACAAATGGAATTCGGGACAGTTATTTAAAGTAACTGCCGATAACGGGACACAAAAGATTAACCTGTCATCTGGGTCTTTTTATGATTCGCTCAAAGATGTTGGGACTGTTACTTTCTATGGAACGAACGCGGTCACAGATAACCCGTCAAACACAAGTCTTCGTGGTATGCAATTGGTCGGTCAGCTAGGAATAGGCATTGGGTATGCTGTGGATGTGAGAGGTAACGCTTGGTGGTTTTTCTATAACGCTAACGATAGTGCGATCAATTGGTATCAAATTGAGTCTACAACGGATGCGCAGTCAAAGATAGATGAACATGCCAATAAAACAGATATCCATGTAACACAATCTGATAAAGACAAATGGAATAATGCACAATTATATAAATTAACTGATACTCAAGGCTGCCGAACTAAAATCCCAGATGGAACTGACTTATTAACGCTGCCATCTGGCTTTTATTATGCATTAGGGAATGTCATAATAAACAATCCTGTTTCAGGAGATGGATCATGGTATAACTATGATGTAATCGAAACAGGGAGTGGCGGGCGAAAAACAATTTTGGCCTCTAAAAGTTATGACGGAACCTATTGGACGGCAACGATCCATACAGACGGCGTGTTTAAAGGTTGGAATAAGATCGAGACTGAGGCAAGTGCTCAAACCAAAGCAGATAAAGCGCTGGCTGATGCTAAAAACTATGTTGACACAAATTATACAAATCAAAAGTTAACTGTACTTACAGGCTCTAGTGCAATTCAAGACGCAAGAACTGGAGGGAATGAATATCCTCCGGGGTTAACACTAATGGATATTGGTCAAGGAAATACTACAGGTTATCCACTTGGTTATGGAATCGTCAAAAATGAGAAATATCATGATTATAGATTTACTCAATATTTTTATGGGACTGGAAATGAATCAGGTAATTATTTTGATAATACTGGTACATGGATACGGCACTGGTGGAGCGGATCCGGCTGGACGGCTTGGCAGAAAATTTCTGGATTTGCTCACGCAAATATAGGAACTACAGGCATACAGTATTTGGATAAAAAAAACCATACAAAAATTCTATTTAACCGCAAAAGAAAAGATAGTCACAATGCTTTTGATACAAAAAATAGTAGATTTGTTGCTCCTAATGATGGAATGTTTTTAGTGGGAGTTGGGCTGTATATGATAAATACACCGGCATACATCAATTTTCATCTGAAACTATATCTAAATGGATCATTGTATAAACCAATTGACCATTTGAGAGGGGACTTTAATGATAAGGAAAGTGAAATGAACCTTGACTTAAATGGTACTGTAACCGTTCCTATGAACAAAGGTGATTATATAGAGATCTATTGCTATTGCAATTATAGCGGTGATGATAGAAGAGGTGTATCCGATTATAACGAGCTATACAACTATATAGATATTCAAGAACTTGGAGGGCTTAACTATCCTACAGTATAAGAACAGGAGGAAAAACGATGATCGCAGAAGCAATATTGTATAAATATCCCAGTGCAGATCCAACAAAAGATTTTATCGTTCAAAATGACGGGAATGGATCTTATATAGCTGAGTGGAACCTGCGCGCCCCCATCCCAACGCAAAAAGAACTCGAATCCTGGTGGGAGGAGCTGCAAAAAAACCCGCCGTACGAGCCGCCTGATCAGGTGGAGCTCCTCGCTCAGGAGTTGTCGCAGGAGAAGCTGGCGCGCAAGCAGCTTGAAGAGTTGAACAAAACGTTGGGAAGCGAGCTGGCAGATATAAAGCTTTCCGTACTTTCTTTGAAAGGAGATCATGCTGAATGAATTATTGGGTGCTTGCCCTCTATTATGAGTGGGCGACAACGGAAATGGTGAAACAGGCCTTAGCATATAAAGACTGTTCAATTGAGGATCTGGCAGAAGGTGTGAACAAAAAGCTGATCACAGCTGATCAGTATAAAGAAATTACCGGTAAAGCCATGTAAAGGCTTTTTTATTTTGCCTTTTTTTAAATCAAAGGAGGATGAAAATGGTGAAGTATCAATATGAATTTCCTCTCGATAAGACTGGAAAAGCCGGAGCTGTAAAGCCCTATCGAGGAGGAAAAAATGATTTTGTGACACCTGTTTCGAATTTGTCGGGTGTAGCGGAGGTTTTAACAAATGCTTCCTTAAAGGCAACTGAGGCATACAGTCAGCTCGGGCAGGACAGGCTTGGCGCAGTTCTGATTTCGAAAGTGAAGGGCTGGGCGTATGCAGATCGTGAAGGTACGCTCTTTATAGAAGAAAGTGACAACAACAATGTTTGGACGACGACAGCATCCGTTAATGTCGCAGCAGGTGTCCTGACAGCGACGGACTGGGTATACCTTTCTAAACGCTATTACCGCTTCCGCTATGTGAACGGGAATCTTCAGCAATCAGAGTTTGTATTATACCAATCAGTCGGTGCTGGTGAGATGGATGTGCGTGTCAAAGGAAATACGCCTTTGCAGATTGACTTTCAGGAGAATCAAATACACGATGGACGGTTGAAAGTGGAGTCTCGCAAAACATTTGACTTTGTCTTTCATGAAAATGCAGAGTCCGCCGGCGAGGGTGCTGCTTTACCTGTTGACGGTGCCGGGCATTTACTCGTTGAAGTATACGGCACAGCGGAAATGAGCGAAGTCAAATTTTGGGGAAAATCGGTGTCAGGACAGAAACTACCGATCAGAGGCGTGAAAACTGATGATGCCAGCTCTGCATTGAGTACATTAGGAAAAGCTGAGGCGTGGGCCTTTGATATTAAAGGGTTTAAGGAGATCATCATGGAGATCGTCAGTATCACCGGCGGTACTCTTTCGGTAAAAGGGACCGCTGTTTCATAACAGTTTTGGCCCTCGGAAGGGAGGTGATCTGCATGTGAAGGAGGAGTAAGTAATGCAGCAAGAGGCAGATGTGAATGTGTTTCAGCAGGATTTAGCAGACATGAAAGGCGAGCACAAAGCACTTGAGCAGAGGGTTTCCGCATTAGAACGCGTGTCTGACCGTCAAGACCAGCAAATCATGACGCTGAACGAAAAATTAAACAAAATTGAAGAAAACACAACGTGGATCAAACGCACCATCACAGGTGCCATCATTACAGCAGTGTCTACAGGCATCATTGGCGGAGCCATCGCCATTATGTACAGCCTGCTGCAGCATTAAAGGGGGATTTTTATGAACACGTTTGACAAAGGCACGGTCATCAGGACGGTGCTTCTTTTAATTGCTTTAATCAACCAGACCATGTTGATGCTCGGCAAATCACCATTGGACATTCAGGAGGAGCAGGTCAATCAGCTTGCTGACGCTCTTTATTCAGCCGGTTCCATTGCCTTTACAATTGGAACGACACTTGCCGCTTGGTTTAAAAACAACTATGTAACAGAAAAAGGGAAAAAGCAGCGTGACTTGTTAAGAGACAATAATCTGACGAAATAAGGAGAGATGAAAATGGTTAACATTATCCAAGACTTTATTCCGGTCGGCGCAAATAACCGTCCAGGCTACGCAATGACGCCGCTTTACATTACGGTGCACAATACAGCGAATACTGCAGTAGGGGCGGATGCTGCGGCCCATGCCCGCTATTTGAAAAATCCTGATACGACGACAAGCTGGCATTTTACAGTTGATGATACAGAAATTTATCAGCATCTGCCTTTGAATGAAAACGGCTGGCATGCGGGAGACGGAAATGGCAGCGGCAACCGGGCTTCTATCGGTATTGAAATTTGCGAAAATGCTGATGGAGATTTTGCAAAAGCAACAGCAAATGCCCAGTGGCTCATCAAAACATTAATGGCTGAACATAATATCAGTCTTGCCAATGTCGTCCCTCACAAGTATTGGTCAGGGAAGGAATGTCCGCGAAAATTGTTAGATACGTGGGATTCGTTCAAAGCAGGAATTGGGGGAGGCGGCAGCCAAACTTACGTCGTGAAACAAGGTGACACACTCACATCGATAGCGAAAGCATTCGGTGTTACGGTTGCTCAGCTGCAAGAGTGGAACAATATCGAAGACCCGAATCTTATTCGGGTTGGTCAAGTATTAATTGTAAGTGCGCCATCGTTCGCAGAAGAACCAGAGCTCTATCCGCTCCCTGATGGTATCATTCAATTGACAACACCTTATACCTCAGGAGAACACGTCTTTCAGGTGCAACGAGCACTTGCGGCTCTGTATTTTTACCCTGATAAAGGAGCTGTCAACAACGGAATTGACGGCATTTACGGCCCGAAAACAGCTGACGCAGTCGCACGTTTTCAGTCTGTTAACGGTCTGACTGCTGACGGTATTTACGGGCCTGCGACGAAAGCCAAGATCGCAGCGCAATTAAGCTGATCACAGACCATAAAAATCCCGGAGCTGGTTCCGGGATTTATTTTTTCTTCTTCAACTTTTTTAAAATTCCTGCACTGCGCTCCCTCACCCGAAGCGAGTATCCGGAAAGCCCAAACTTACCGTAATCAACAAACTTCACACGCCTCACCAATTTTTTCACTGTATCACCTGACATTATCCTCTGTTTGTATTTATTATATGTAACCCATTAAGAAAAGGAATAAGGACAAGAGCTGTTTTCTCTTGTCCTTTTAGTGTGATCATGCTTTTTTTCGTTTATACTCGTCAATCAGCCGTTCGTTTTCTTTGAAGATTCTTGCTGTGTGCGGACTGACTTGATAGCTTGCGACACTGGTGGTTGAACGTTTTTTCAGGATTTTAAACGGTTTGGCCGCTCTGGGCTCGCATCCGTTTTGAAACGCACGTTCCATTATCCTTCACCTTCCTCCTCAATTGGCAGCACCAAATCATATATGCTTGTTAATGACGTAAATAGCAAATAATCGAATTCCGTAACAATGCTGTCAGACGTCAGCTTGATGACATAGTTCTTTGTCTCAATGGTAAAAGGGATGAGAACCATTTTTCCGTATTGGTCGTAATAAACATCCTTTCGATCGAGCCGTGTTTGTACATCTGCCGGATCATCCATATGCTCGGTTAACCGGTCTTTATCAGCCTGCGTCGTATATTGGCAAAGAGAAGCCGTTAAGTTCATTTTATCAGCATAGGTTTTCAGCAGCTTATCAATGCCTTCAGCATAAGCATCTATACTTCCATAATAAACATGGATCGGTTCGTTTTTCAATAGGTATTGGTATGTTTTCAGCCGATTGAGATACATGTGGAGCATTTCGTTGTTTTCTTCAAGAATTTCTCTTGTGTCTGTTTCAAGCTCGCTGCCAGCCAGTTTTTTGACGTATGCACTTAAGAAGATGAAAGCATCAATCAAAGCAAAGCTGACTGCGACAATGAGATACCGATCCCAGTGGGTAAATAGGGAAGTGGGCTCATATGTCCAGTATACCATAGCGCCCAGAACAAACAGCAAATACCATGTTTTCCGGATGGCGGACATTTTTTCTTTGACCTTCGCTTCAAAACGCCACGTGGCATACACGTATAACCCCAGTCCAGCCACAATGCACCAGACCATGATCTGAAAGAATAAAACCATACTCGACTCCCTCACATCTGAAATAGGTTCTGCTTATTGTATTCGAGAGATCCGGATGGTTTTCCTCTTCCATCAAAAAAACCGCTCCTTTGACAGAAGCGGTGTGACATTAAAAAATCATATTTAAAATAAAGTAGGCGATGGCACCAAGTGTCGCTGAAATCGGAAGCGTAATGACCCATGTAATGAGCATTCGCTTGGCCGTACCCCAGTTTACGCCTTTTACTCGGTGTGACGCACCGACGCCAAGAATTGATGAAGAAATGACGTGGGTTGTACTGACCGGCAAATGAATAAATGTAGCGCCGAAAATAATGGCTGCCCCGGTTAAGTCAGCGGAAACCCCGTTTACCGGGCGAATTTTCATGATCTTTCCGCCAACGGTTTTGATGATTTTCCAGCCGCCGATTGATGTTCCTAGACCCATGGCTGTCGCGCAGGCGAATTGCACCCAGGTAGGAATATCGTTAGAAGAAGTATGTAAATTCGCTGTGATGAGAGCCATTGTGATAATTCCCATTGCTTTTTGCGCATCGTTTGTTCCGTGCGTATACGATTGCAGGGCAGCTGTTACAATCTGCACTCTGCGGAATTGCTTGTTTGTTTTCGCCAAATTGCTGTCTTTGAAAATCAGCTTGACGATACTGTATAAAATAAAACCAAGGACAAAAGCGATAATCGGTGAAAAGATCAATGCTTCAATGATTTTAATGAAGCCTTTATAATTTAACGCAGTAAATCCGGCTGCCGCAACGGCTGCTCCGGCAATAGCTCCAATGATGGCATGGGACGAGCTGCTTGGGATGCCGTAGTACCATGTGATAAGGTTCCAGGCAATCGCAGCGACTAGCGCGGCCAGAATTACGACAGAGCCATTTTCCAGAGTATAAGGATCTACAATGTCTTTCGTAATGGTTTTGGCAACACCTGTAAATGTCATTGCTCCGATAAAATTCATCACAGCCGCCATGATAATGGCATGGCGCGGTTTCAGCGCTTTAGTTGATACCGAAGTCGCAATAGCGTTCGCCGTATCATGAAACCCATTGATGAAATCAAACGCCAGAGCACAAATGACTATTAGTATTGTTAATATGAATAGAATATCCATTTTTACCCCTCGTTACGCGTTTTTCATAATGATGGTTTCAAGATTATTGGCAACACTTTGGCAAGAGTCGGCAATTTCTTCAAGCGTTTCATAAATTTCACGATATTGAATAACTTTAATAGGATCTGTTTCATTTCCGAAAAGATTCTTTAATGATTTTCTGTGCAGGTTGTCACAGCTGTGCTCATACTCTTTAATTTTGATAGCGTGAGGCTGAATATCCTTTAACCGGTTTTCTGCCAGCAGTTCAATTGTAATTAAAATTTCTTTCGCACATTCTCTGATGTATCCGCTGAATTTATCGATATGCTCGTCAGATGAGGTAATTGAGAAAATCTCCATCATGGCAGAGAAATGTTCGATTCCGTCAAGCACATCATCCAGGCTGTTTGTCAGCTGAAGGATATCTTCGCGTTCAATAGGAGTGATGAACGCTTTGTTAAGCTCTTTAATCATGACATGAACATGATTGTCACCTTTTGTTTCATATTCCTTTAACGTATCTGCGAATTCTTTAAGCGTCGTTTGGTTTGTGACCTTAAAATTCACAAAATATTCGGCAGTTTCGTCTATGTTCTTTGCAATTTCTGTTAAAAGGAGTGAGAACTTATCTTTTTTTCTTCTTATCATTAAAAACCCTCCATAGTTTGAATGAGACAATGCACACATCAAATTATTATATAGCCTTTTGTCGAAAAAAAACAGGTAAAGTCGAAAAAAACACGGCTTGACTTTTTCTGCAAATCATGTCCCCTTATTTTGACCTACTTCGATTCAAAAAACCGACCCAAGTTTGCAAAATCTTTCTGCTTAACGTAAAAAGTATATCAAAAGTTGTGTTTTTCCTGTCAACTTTTATCTTCTGTTTCACCAAAAAACGGTTCCCTAAACAAGGGAACCGTTTTATCAGCTTGCTTTTCGTTTTTTCATCCAGTAATAAACAGGCAGTCCGGCAAGGCCGATGAGGATGGATAATCCGCAGCTCATTGTATCTGTAATGAGTGTGCTGCCTAATACAAAGAAGGAGCCTGCGATGGCCAAAATCGGCATGAATGGATAAAGCGGAACACTGTAAGCGCGCTTTTCTCCCTTTGTTCGCTTGCGGAGAATAAACACCGCAAAAAAGGCCATCACATAAAAAATGTAGATCATAAAAATAGAGATTTCAGAGAGCTTATCCGGGTTGCTGATCAGCATCATAATCAAAGCCAAAGCAATCTGGAAGGAAATCGCGATCCATGGTGTGCGGAATGTCGGGTGTACATGTGAAAGCTTATCAGCAAATGGAAGCTGTTTGCGTTCTGCCATTGCAAATGAAACACGCGGGAAAGAAAGTACTTTTCCATTTAAACACCCAAAGATGCTGACGATAATTCCGACACTGATCAGCTTTCCGCCAATTGAACCGAACAGCATGGTGGCAGCAGTACTTGTCGCATTTTCGCCAAGTGTGACAATTTCGTTCGCAGACAGGATGTGAAGCAATGCAAAGTTAATGAAAATATAGATGGCTGTTACGATTAATAATCCGCCCGTCATTGCGCGTGGCAGCAGCTTTTCGGGATTTTTCATTTCTCCGCCGAGAGCGGCCAGAAGAATCCATCCGTCGTACGCAAATAGTGTAGCCAAAATGGCCGCTCCGAAGTTCATATCGGAAATACTTTCGTTTACTGCTGTGAAGATGTGCTGATCACCTTTCCAAAGGCCGAAGATGATGATGCATGCAATCGGAATCAGTTTACCGATCGTTGTCAGCGTTTGGACAAAGCCGCCGTATTTTGTACCGATTATATTAATGACGCATAAAAAGAGAACTGCTATAATTCCGATTGCTTTTGACAATCCAGATCCCCAGCCGAAAAGATTCGCCATTAAAGAGCCAAAATATAAACCCAGCGCGGCTATAATCGCCGGACCGTAAATGATAATCTGCACCCAGCCGCACAAAAATCCCCAAAATTCGCCATACACTTCTTCAAGGTACGTATAAAGCCCGCCGGTTTTTGGAATCTGCGTTCCGATTTCCGCGATTGTCAAACCGCCTGCCAACGTTAAAATCCCGCCTAACAGCCAGGCGAAAAGCGCGGTTTTTGAATCACCTGAATAAGCAAGCACAGCGCCGGGCTTCATAAAAACACCAGAGCCGATAATGGTTCCGATGACAAGAGTAAGGGCAAACAAGAGGCCTATCTCTTTTTTCAAACCGTTGTCTTCAGTATGCATGTCCGTAACCTCCTATGGTGTTGAAGCTTCATGATGAAGAATCTATTTTTTCATATTGTAAACCCTATTTTAGAAAAGTGAAATAAAATAAATTTTCTGATTTTCGATATTTGCTTTTCGTTCAGTTGAAAAAACGGTGGAAACGTCTCTTCCAACAATCTATAAACGAATGAATCGCATTATTTCTTTTTATAAAGTTCGTGTTTTCTGCAGAGGAATTTTAGACGGATCAGAGAAGAGGCAGAAGTCAGAAAATGAACGAACCGTCGGTGAAGCTGATATGTTGACTTTCCCTTGCGAATAAAATACCTTGTTATTAGAACAATAAATAGATAACTATGATATGATATCTCGAAATCGAGATAAAATAACCTGGAGGGACAGCATATGAAAGTCAACGGCATTCACCATGTATCGGCATTAACGGCCGACGCACAAAAAAACTTGGATTTCTATAAGAAAGTATTAGGATTAAAGCTCGTCAAAAAATCCGTCAACCAGGATGAACCAACAATGTATCATCTGTTCTACGGAGATGAAGTGGCAAATCCGGGAACTGAGCTGACGTTTTTCGAGATTCCCCGCATTGCACCATTTCATGCGGGAACAAACAGTATTTCTTCTATTGGGTTGCGCGTCCCAAGTACAGAAGCTCTCCATTACTGGAAAGAACGTTTTGAAGAGCACGAAGTGGCGCATAGCGGCATCTCAAAAAGAGCCGGACGTGACATATTGGCATTCCAAGATCATGAAGGGCAGCGGCTTGTGCTGACTGCTGATGAGAAAGGAAAAGGATATGGCCTGCCTGTTAAACAGAGCGGCATTCCGGAAGAATTTTCGTTTCGCGGATTAGGGCCGGTTGAACTGACTGTGCCATATGCCGAATCAACCTTACACGTGCTGACGAATATTCTTGGATTTACAGAAATCAGCCGTGAACCAGTTGGAGGACAAGGAACCGCTGTTATTTTGGAATCAGGTGAAGGCGGTGCGGCAACGGAAATCCATTTAATAGAAAGAAACGATCTTCCGCGCGAGCGCCAAGGAAAAGGAAGTGTTCACCACGTTGCATTTCGGGTAAGAGATGAAGAAGAACTTGCCGGGTGGCATCAGATCATCAGCCGGGAAGGCTTTAGCAATTCTGGCATTGTTGAGCGCTACTATTTCAAGGCGCTGTATTTCAGAGAACCGAACGGCATTTTGTTCGAATTATCAACAGACGGACCGGGCTTTATGGTAGATGAAAATCTTGATGAGCTTGGCCAAACGATCGCTCTTCCGCCATATCTTGAGCATCGAAGAGCTGAAATTGAAGCGAAATTGAAACCGATCCAATAAATTGTGATTCATTTGCCTTCCGGCGCCGCCGGAGGGCTTTTTTATTTTGGTAAAACAGCATCACCCATTGGAATGAAATATCAGATTACGGTTGGGAGAAATGGCTTAGATCAGCTGTATCTAGGATGATTGGCATGAAATGGCCTCGGCAAAAATATTGTCTTTGTTTATTAATAGTTTATTCATATTTGCTTGTTACACTATTTCCAAGTTAGACAAAAAGGAGTGAAAAACACGTGGAAAAGAAAAAACGCGAGCTGGATATCGTCCTCATCCTCATTTTGCTCGCATCTGCATTCTTAAATATCTATAACATCTGGAATGATGATACGGTGAATCCTTATTACACCGCTGCAGTCACAAGTATGATGCAAAGCTTTCATAATTTTTTCTATGCCTCATTCGACGCGGCGGGGTTTATAACGGTTGATAAACCGCCTATTACGTTCCAGATACAAACCATCAGCGCACTTATATTCGGTATGCACGGGTGGAGCGTCATCCTACCTCAGGCACTTGCTGGTGTAGGTTCTGTCCTTTTAATGTATCTGTTAATAAAACCGACATTCGGTAAGACGGCAGCAAGAATTGCCTCTTTCATCATGGCATGTACACCGATTGCTGTAGCTGTAGCACGTACAAACAATGTTGATGCATTACTGGTATTTTTCTTATTGCTTGCTACATGGCTTCTCTTTAAAGCAATCAGAAAAGGAAAGCTGATCTGGCTGTTAGCAGCGTTTTTCGTTGTTGGAGTAGGTTTCAATACAAAAATGCTGCAGGCTTACATGATTTTACCGGCTTTCTTATTATTCTATTTGATTGCGGCAAACGCTACGATGAAGAAAAAAATCATTTCGCTGGTAAGTGCGTTAGCCGTATTAGCAGCCGTTTCGTTATCGTGGCCGCTCATTGTTGACAATATCCCTGCAAGCAAGCGGCCTTATATCGGAAGCAGCCAAACCAACTCTGTGCTGGAATTGGCTTTTGGTTATAACGGAATCCAGCGGCTGACAGGCCAAAATTCCGGCAGCGGCCAGGGTGCGCCAAACAAAGACGCTTCAAAAGAAATGTCTTCTTCTGATAACACTCAAGCACCGCCTAATCAGTCATCAAGTGATGACAAATCCTCAAATGGAAATATGGCGGCACCTCCATCCAATGGCCAAATGCCAAGCGGAGGAGAAATGCCAAACGGCGGTCAAGGAGGACCTCCAAGCGGCGGAGATGGCGGCCAAGGAGGACCTGGCGGAGACGGAGGGAAAGGCGGAACAGGAACCGGCTCAAAAATGCAATCAGGTTCAGGAATGTTTGGAACGGGAACACCTGGTCCACTGCGGCTTTTCCAAACAGAGTTATCTGATCAAATCAGCTGGCTTCTGCCATTTGCGATTTTTGGAATCGCAGGCTTACTGATCGCTGGCGCGAGAGAAAGAAGAAGATTATCTATAGAGCAGAAGGAAACGGTGTTCTGGGTAGCGTGGCTTGTACCGATTGCCGGATTCTTCAGTGTCGCAGAATTTTTCCATCATTATTATCTCATCATGCTGGCACCGCCGATTGCGGCTCTTGTCGGTGCGGGGTGGGTTGCCCTTGTTCATCTGTACCGCAATCAGACAGGCTGGAAATCATGGCTTCTGCCAGGCGCAATCATTGCGACAACTGGATTTGAATTGTTTATTCTCAGAAACTACAACGATCAAATCGGTGTTGGATGGAGTATCGGGGTAGGGGTTATAGGCGTGTTGTCAGCGATTGCTTTGCTGCTGTTCAAACAGCGCCAAAAACCGATCAGTTATTATACTTCGCTTGTAGCTCTTCTCGCATTGCTGGTGATGCCGATATATTGGGCAAGCACACCGCTATTGTACGGTGGCAACAGTTCACTGCCTGAAACAGGCCCTCAGCTCGCATCAATGAGCGGAAAAGGCATGGGAATGTCTGATGCGACTGTAAATGAAAAACTGATCAAATATCTAGAGGAGAATAACGCCGGAGCTGAATACCTATTCGCCACAACCGATTCGAACACAGCGGCGCCATATATCATTAAAACGAAAAAAGCTGTCATGGCTATTGGCGGATACAGCGGTTCTGACCCGGCGATCACGCTGACTCAATTTAAAAAGCTCGTAAAAGAAGGAAAAGTGAAATACTTCTTGGCTTCAGGAATGGGGAAAGGCGGAAACAATGACATTGTCGAATGGGTTGAGAAAAATGGAAAAGAAGTAGCATCAGAAAAATGGCAATCAAGTTCTGATCAAGAAGATACTGCAGCTGATACATCAAGCAACAGCAAGGATTCAGGTCAAACCGGCAAAATGGGCGGCGGGCCTGGCGGAATGAACCAGTCAGCAACATTATACGAACTAAATGCTGATGAATAGGAGGAAAAAACATGAGCAGACATATTCAATATTCAATTGTTGTACCTGTGTATAACGAAGAGCTTGTCATTCATGAAACCTATCAGCGCTTAAAAGAGGTCATGGATCAAACGAAGGAAAACTACGAGCTGCTTTTCGTCAATGATGGAAGCAAAGATCGCAGTATTGAGATTTTAAGAGAGTACAGCCTGATCGATCCGAGAGTAAAGATTATAGACTTTTCAAGGAATTTTGGGCACCAGATCGCGATTACAGCGGGTATGGATTATGCACAGGGGAATGCCATCGCCGTCATTGACGCCGATTTGCAGGACCCTCCTGAGTTAATTTTAGACATGATTGAAAAGTGGAAGGAAGGCTATGAGGTCGTATACGCCGTACGTACAAAACGAAAAGGGGAAACCTTTTTCAAAAAACAGACAGCGGCCATGTTTTACCGGCTTCTCAGCAGCATGACAGATATTGATATCCCGATTGATACCGGGGATTTCCGCCTCATGGACAGAAAAGTCTGTGATGAAATGAAAAAATTAAAGGAAAAAAACCCTTTTGTCCGAGGACTCGTCAGCTGGGTAGGCTTCAAACAAACGGCAGTTGAGTATGTACGTGATGAAAGGCTTGCCGGAGAAACGAAATACCCGCTTAAGAAAATGCTGAAGCTTTCAATGGACGGCATTACGACATTTTCACATAAACCGCTGAAGCTGGCAAGCTATGTCGGAGTCTTAATGTCAGGCGCAGGATTTCTGTATATGTTTATCGTACTGTATTTGAAGCTGTTCACAGACAGCACGATTACCGGCTGGTCATCACTTATTGTGATCCAGCTCCTGTTCAGCGGCATTGTCCTTCTGATTCTCGGCATGATCGGCGAATATATCGGCAGGATCTATGATGAAGCCAAAGACCGGCCACTTTACATCGTACAGAAATCGTACGGGATTGAAAATAAAAGACTCTATAGAGACCAGCACATGTCATAACCTTAAAACCTCTGTCTTAACGGGCAGGGGTTTTTATGTTCTGCCGATCAAAGTGAAAAATACGAATAGATATATGGAATAAGAGAAGGCGGAAGAGATTTCGGGCTTGTACTTCGGTTCACTCACGCTGAAAGAAAAACGGCAAAGCCTAATCGTTTTCGTCTTAGGCTTTGCCGCATGTCAGCTATTATATTGGGGGGCTTTTAAGAAACGCATGATCACTGCTGTACCAGTGACGTTTAATAGAATACTGGCACCCAGTACAACTCTCCATGCCAACGTCGATTCAGAGAGAAGAAAGCTCAGCAAAAGAAAAGCTAATCCTGCGCAGATCATACTCAATCCCGCGTTTTTCATGTTTATACCTCCTAGCAAACGATGTTTCTAGCATCTTGATGCGAACGATGTCAGTCTGTATGATATACGGATATCTCGCCAGAAAGTTTCATAGAGCAGTTAGGTCTTTGTCTATTAAAAAAGCCTCAGGCCGAATTTTGCGGTCTGAGGCTTTATCTCTTACGAAGTTTTCTCTTCTTTTTGATCGAGTTTAATTTTTTTCGTCATTTCTTTGCCGTTTCTGAGAATTTTCACTTCAACGGTATCACCGATTTTTGCGTCTTTATATAAGATATTGCGCAATTCACTGCCTGTATCGGTTTCTTTACCTTTTAGGCCGATGATAATATCCTCCGCTTTTAATCCAGCCTTTTCAGCAGGAGAGCCTGAAGCGACCTCACGGATGTAAACACCTTTATTCAGCTGGCTGCCGAATAGGCCGAGTGTGCCTTCTTGGTAGTTTTGCGGCACTTGTTCTAGATCAAGCATGCTGACACCGATATATGGACGTTCAATTTGCCCTTTCGACAGCAATTCTTCAGCAATCGGTTTTACGTCATTGCTTGGAATGGCAAATCCGATACCCTCAACATCATCCTCACTGATTTTCATGCTGTTAATGCCGACAATTTTGCCGTCTGTATTTAACAAAGGGCCGCCGCTGTTACCTGGGTTAATTGCTGCGTCTGTCTGAATGACGTTAATGCTCGTTTCGCCGGCTGAAGTAGACATTGAAACCGTCCTGTCCACGCCGCTTACAATTCCTTGTGTTACCGTGCGGGACAGGTCTTTTCCAAGCGGATCCCCAATCGCAATAACGGTCTCGCCTGTTCTGAGATCAGATGAATTTCCGAAGTTTGCCACTTTTGTGACATGATCATCACTGATTTGGAGGACAGCTAAATCAGTTAACGAGTCACTGCCTACCAGCTTTGCTGTCACTTCAGTGCCGTCATATAAAGATACCTTCAGTGAAGATGCTCCTTCTACGACGTGGTTATTTGTAATGATATAAGCCTTGCCATTCTCTTTTTTGAAAATGACACCAGACCCTGAACCGCTTTCTGTGTCTTCGCTGGAATCAGAGCTGGAACTGGATGAGCCAGAGCCGAACAAAGAGCTGTTTGATTGTGCCTGAAGATTTGTAATGCCGACTATTGCTGGTGAAAGGTCTTCTACCATATCTGAGATTTTAGAAGAGTCCTCGCTCTTGAATGCAGATGAGCTGCTTGAGCTTGATGAGCTTTTTTTAGATTCAGAGGACGTGCTTTTAGCAGTAACAGATTGCGTTTGCTGCTGGCTGGATGATTGTTTTGCAGTGTCCTGAGAATCATGGTCGCCAAGCGGTGTAAACGTGTAAATGCCAAGGGCGAGACTGCCGCCGATCACTCCGCCAAGCAACGGCCTGAACCATCCGAACCCTCGTTTTTTCTTCTCCTGATCATGAATGACATTGCGTGCTGAGTAGGAGGTGCTCTGATCGTTCTCTTTTGTTAAAAAGACCTCATTCTCATTACCTTCCGTTCTGTTTTCATCACGATAGTTATCCATTATGTTCACTCCGTTTCTCTATTTTCACATTACTATTTATGATAGGTTTATGACTTGAGTTTATCATAAACAAAAACTGTGGGATAAAAATGAAAAGATTATGGGAAATTGTGAAAAAGTGCGGAAAACGGTACACTTCTTATTGTATATGAAAGGACTGAGTCGATGGAACAGATTGGATTGATTGGCTATGGCAGCATGGCGGATATGATCGCCAGACAGCTGTTAAAGCATGGACAAATAAAAGAGAATGAGCTATTTATTGAAACGAGAACGAAGGGAGAGCGGCTGCAGGCACTCATGTCAGATTACCCAAACGTATCGGCTGATTCGCTGGAGAATTGGGCAAATACATGCCAATTGATTTTGATATGCGTCCCGCCGCTCCATGTCATCGAAACAATGCGCCGTCTGCACCCGTATGTGAACAGAAATACTCACATCGTATCCATAGCTGCCGGTGTGCCGCTTCGTCTTTTGGAGGCAGAAACAGAAGCGGGTATCTCACGCGTTATTCCTGCCATTACGTCCGAAGCAGAAGCCGGCATCTCACTTGTCGTTCACAGTGAAGCATTGGCTGCGGAGAAGAAAGAGCATCTGAATGAATTGTTATCGGTTTTCAGCCGTGTACGAGAAATCAAAGAATCGAATGTTGATGCGGCCAGCAATTTAACGAGCTCGGCACCGGGATTCATAGCTGCAATCTTTGAAGAATTGGCACTGTCTGCCGTCAGAAACAGCAGCCTGTCCAAAGAAGAAGCCTTTGATTTTCTGATTCATTCACTATACGGAACTGGCAAGCTGCTGATTGAAAAAAATATGTCTTTCGAGGAGACGCTGGAACGTGTTGCAACGAAAGGCGGAATTACGGGAGAGGGAGCTGAGGTGATACGCGCCTCTGTGCCGGACGTTTTTGATCAGGTGTTTGAAAGAACGCTGAAAAAATATGAACTGCTTACAGAACAGACAGAGAAACAGACATGAATCCTTGCAAGAGGATTCTTTTTTTATCACTGAATGGTCGAGATTTTCCCCAGTTATATTGCATTTTTCCTCTTTTTTTAATATAATTTGTTAGAATATTCATAATTTAGTAAAAAAGGAGGGGCGTTATGAAATTGTACCTGTCAGTAGATATGGAAGGTATTTCGGGTCTTCCGGACGATACCTTTGTGGATTCCGGCAAGCGTAATTATGAACGCGGGCGGCTCATTATGACTGAAGAAGCAAACTACTGTATTGCCGAAGCATTTAACAGCGGGTGTACCGAGGTGCTGGTCAATGACAGTCATTCGAAGATGAATAATCTGATGGTTGAAAAGCTTCACCCTGAAGCAGATTTGATTTCCGGTGACGTCAAACCATTTTCAATGGTTGAGGGACTGGATGATACGTTTACAGGCGCTTTGTTCCTCGGTTATCATGCGAGAGCCTCGACTCCCGGTGTCATGTCACACAGCATGATTTTCGGGGTCCGTCATTTTTACATAAACGATCAGCCTGTCGGTGAGCTTGGGCTAAATGCATACGTTGCCGGTTATTATGATGTCCCTGTATTAATGGTAGCCGGGGATGACCGGGCGGCGAAGGAAGCGGAAGAGCTCATTCCGAACGTGACGACAGCCGCGGTCAAACAAACGATTTCAAGATCTGCAGTGAAGTGCTTGTCGCCTGCGAAAGCCGGACGGCTGTTGACAGAAAAAACCGCATTTGCCCTGCAAAACAAGGACAAGGTCAAACCGCTTACACCGCCTGACAGGCCGGTTCTGAGCATTGAATTCGCCAATTACGGCCAGGCAGAATGGGCGAATCTGATGCCGGGAACGGAAATCAAAACGGGAACCACAACCGTTCAATTTCAGGCGAAGGACATGCTTGAAGCCTATCAGGCGATGCTTGTCATGACTGAGCTTGCGATGCGGACATCATTCTGCTAAAGGGGTGTTTTAGGCTTTGGCACGATACATGATAAAGCGTTTTTGGGCAATGGCAGCTACGATTTTGGTGATTACCACCCTGACTTTTGTTCTCATGAAGGTCATTCCCGGATCTCCTTTTAACGAGGAGAGAGGCACAAATGAAGCCGTTCAAAAAAATCTCGAAGCCTACTATCACTTAGACGATCCTCTCATTTTCCAATACATCATCTACCTAAAATCCATCATTACATTCGATTTTGGACCTTCAATAAAAAAACCATCCGACAGCGTAAATGACATGCTGGAACGCGGATTTCCCGTTTCCTTTGAGCTTGGAATGACGGCGATTGTCATTGCTGTGATTTCTGGGCTGGTACTGGGCGTAATCGCTGCGCTCCGCCGTAATGGCTTTTTGGACTACGCTGCGATGAGTCTTGCGGTACTTGGCATCTCCATCCCGAATTTTATTCTCGCAACATTGCTCATCCAGCAATTTGCAGTCAATCTCAAACTATTTCCTGCTGCCACATGGACGAGCCCGATTCATATGGTGCTTCCGACCGCAGCGCTTGCTGTAGGGCCAATGGCGATCATTGCCAGGCTGACACGGTCAAGCATGGTCGAAGTTCTGACTCAGGATTATATCCGCACAGCAAAAGCAAAAGGGCTTTCCCCGTTCAAAATTATTGTGAAACACGCACTCAGAAATGCACTCATGCCCGTCATTACCGTCCTGGGCACACTCGTCGCCAGCATCTTAACAGGAAGCTTTGTCATTGAAAAAATCTTTGCCATTCCGGGAATGGGAAAATATTTTGTGGAAAGCATTAATCAGCGGGACTATCCCGTGATTATGGGAACGACCGTTTTTTACAGCGTCATTCTGATCATCATGCTGTTTTTGGTCGATTTGGCCTACGGTCTCTTAGACCCGCGCATTAAACTGCATAAGAAAGGGTGAAGCGTGTGAATCTCCCTGTACAAACGGATGAACGCCAGCCAGAACAGCACATTCAGGTGCCGGATGAGTGGTTTGTCTCAAATCAGGAAAAAAATCGGGAAGCCGATTCGGTCAAGCGGCCGAGTTTGTCATACACGCAGGATGCCTGGAGGAGGCTGAAGAAAAATAAATTAGCGATGGCCGGACTCTTTATTCTATTATTTCTTTTTGTCATGGCAGTTATCGGGCCCTTTATATCGCCTCATAGTGTCGTACGCCAATCGCTGACCGAACAAAATCTTCCGCCCTCAGCCGATCATTGGTTCGGCACCGATGAACTCGGCCGGGATGTGTTTACCCGAACATGGTATGGCGCGAGAATTTCGTTATTTGTCGGCGTGATGGCAGCGCTGATTGACTTTGTGATCGGTGTCATTTACGGAGGCGTTGCCGGCTATAAAGGCGGCAGGATTGACAGCATTATGATGCGGATTATCGAAGTGCTGTACGGGCTGCCGTACCTGCTTGTTGTCATTTTGCTGATGGTGCTCATGGGACCGGGTCTGGGCACGATTATTGTGGCGCTGACTGTGACCGGATGGGTCGGAATGGCGAGAATTGTAAGAGGCCAGGTGCTTCAGATTAAAAATTATGAATATGTGCTCGCCTCGAAAACCTTTGGTGCGAAAACCTTTCGCATCATCCGGAAGAATTTGCTGCCGAATACTATGGGAGCGATCATCGTACAAATGACATTAACCGTACCTGCCGCTATATTCGCAGAATCATTTTTAAGCTTTCTCGGCCTCGGCATACAGGCCCCGTTTGCAAGCTGGGGCGTGATGGCGAATGACGGCCTGCCTACGATTTTATCTGGGCATTGGTGGCGCCTGTTTTTTCCGGCCTTCTTCATATCCTTGACGATGTATGCGTTTAATGTGCTGGGGGACGGATTGCAGGATGCGCTCGACCCTAAGCTGAGGAGGTAGCAGTATGGAAAAAGTTCTGTCAGTCAAAAATCTGCACGTGTCTTTTACGACTTACGGCGGGACGGTTCAGGCGGTCAGAGGGGTGAGCTTTGATTTGTATAAAGGAGAAACCTTTGCGATCGTCGGCGAATCCGGCTGCGGCAAAAGCGTGACCTCCCAAAGCATTATGGGCCTGCTTCCGCCTTATTCGGCGAAGGTGACAGACGGCAGCATTCTATTTAAAAACAAAGACCTTTGCCGTCTCTCTGACAAAGAAATGAGAAGCATAAGGGGAGCCGACATTTCTATGATTTTTCAAGACCCGATGACGGCGTTAAACCCGACGCTGACTGTCGGCGACCAGCTGGGGGAAGCGCTATTGCGCCACAAAAAAATGGGCAAAAAAGCGGCGCGGAAAGAGGTGCTTTCCATGCTGTCATTGGTCGGTATTCCAGATCCCGAAGAGCGTCTAAAGCAATATCCCCATCAATTCAGCGGCGGCATGAGACAGCGGATTGTCATTGCGATGGCGCTGATTTGCGAGCCTGACATCTTAATTGCGGATGAACCGACCACCGCCCTGGATGTAACCATTCAGGCCCAGATTTTAGAGCTGTTTAAAGAGATTCAGAGAAAAACGAATGTGTCTGTCATTCTGATTACGCACGATTTAGGGGTTGTTGCCCAGGTAGCTGACAGAGTCGCAGTCATGTATGCCGGGAAAATAGCGGAAATCGGCACAAGAAAAGATGTTTTTTATCAGCCGCAGCACCCATATACAAAAGGCCTGCTGGGCTCTGTCCCAAGGCTGGATTTAGAAGGCGCTGAGCTGATCCCGATTGACGGAACGCCGCCGGATTTATTTTCGCCTCCGCCGGGCTGCCCGTTTGCCGCCCGCTGTCCGAACAGGATGGTTGTGTGTGATAGGGTATACCCGGCCCAGACGATCAGATCTGACTCGCATACCGTCAACTGCTGGCTGCAGGATCAACGAGCAGAGCATGCGGTGCTGTCAGGAGATGCAAAGGGTTGAACATGAAAAGGGGGAAGAGGATGAAACGAGTGAAAAAGCTATGGGGGATGGGCCTTGCATTAGGACTTTCGTTTGCGCTGATGGGATGCACAGCAAATGAACAGGCCGGAAAAGAAGGCAGTCATGATAAGGCAAAAACCAGCGGAGAAAAGGTGCTTTATTTAAATAACGAAAATGAACCGACTTCATTTGATCCGCCGATCGGTTTCAATAATGTGTCATGGCAGCCGTTAAATAACATCATGGAGGGGCTGACGCGTCTTGGCAAAGAGAATGAGCCCGAGCCGGCAATGGCGGAGAAGTGGTCTGTATCAAAGGATAAAAAAACCTACACGTTTACGATTCGAGAAAATGCGAAATGGACAAACGGAGATCCGGTAACAGCCGGAGACTTCGAATACGCGTGGAAGCGGATGCTTGATCCGAAAAAAGGCGCTTCATCGGCATTCCTAGGCTATCTTATTGAAGGCGGCGAAGCGTATAACAGCGGGAAAGGGAAAAAAGACGATGTGAAGGTGACGGCAAAGGATGATCGAACCCTTGAAGTTACCCTGGAAGCACCGCAAAAATATTTTCTCAGCGTCGTCTCCAATCCAGCGTATTTTCCAGTAAACGAAAAGGTCGATAAAGACAATCCAAAGTGGTTCGCTGAGGCGGATACTTTTGTTGGGAACGGTCCGTTTAAGCTGACGGAATGGAAGCATGATGACAGCATCACTATGGAGAAAAGCGACACGTATTGGGATAAGGATACCGTAAAGCTTGATAAGGTGAAATGGGCGATGGTCAGTGACAGAAATACAGATTATCAGATGTTTCAATCAGGCGAACTTGATACTGCTTATGTCCCTGCAGAGTTAAGCGACCAGCTGATGGATCAGGATAACGTCAATATTGTTGACCAGGCGGGTCTCTATTTCTATCGGTTTAATGTGAACATGGAGCCATTTCAAAATGAAAACATCAGAAAAGCCTTTGCGATGGCTGTGGATCAAGACGAAATTGTAAAGTACGTCACGAAAAATAATGAAAAACCGGCGCGCGCCTTTGTATCGCCTGGATTTACGCAGCCCGACGGCAAAGATTTCCGTGAAGCGGGCGGAGACCTGATCACGCCTAACGAAAGCAAAGCGAAGCAGCTGCTCGAAAAGGGGATGAAGGAAGAAAACTATAATAAGCTTCCTGCGATCACGCTTACTTACAGCACAAAGCCGGAGCATAAAAAGATTGCCGAGGCTGTCCAGCAAAAATTAAAAAATACCCTTGGAGTCGATGTAAAGCTGGCCAATATGGAATGGAACGTATTTTTAGAGGATCAAAAAGCGCTGAAATTCCAATTCTCTCAAAGCTCATTTTTACCTGATTACGCGGACCCTATCAGTTTTCTGGAAGCCTTCCAAGCGGGAAATTCGATGAACCGCACAGGATGGGCCAATAAAGAATACGATCAGCTGATCCAAAAGGCGAAAAATGAAGCCGATGAAAAAACACGTTTCTCTCTTATGCATCAAGCTGAAAAGCTGCTCATCAATGAAGCGCCGATCATTCCAATTTATTTTTATAATCAGGTTCACCTGCAAAATGAACAAGTAAAGGGAATTGTCCGTCACCCTGTCGGCTATATCGATTTAAAATGGGCAGATAAAAACTGATGGCGGTGATTGAGGAAATACTGCTTCTTTATGCGAAGGAGCGGTATTTTTTCTCTTTCTTGCACGTATACGTAGGGTGCAGAGCAAATGAAAGGAGTGTTTCCGTTGAATCACAAGCCGAAAGCGCTGAAAAAGGGTGATACAGTCGGAGTGATCGCGCCCGCAAGCCCGCCGGATCCAAAAAAGCTTGACACCGCGCTTTTATTTTTAGAAGAGCTCGGTCTTCAGGTGAAGTTGGGCAAGGCACTGAAAAACCAGCACGGTTATTTAGCGGGACAGGATGATGAGCGGCTGGCGGATCTCCATGAGATGTTCAGAGACGAGGAGGTGAAAGCAGTGCTGTGCGCATGCGGGGGGTTTGGGACAGGACGTATCGCCGCGGGCATTGATTTCAACTTAATCCGCAAACACCCTAAAATCTTTTGGGGATACAGCGATATTACGTTTTTACATACTGCCATTCATCAAAACACAGGTCTTATCACCTTCCATGGCCCGATGCTTAGCTCGGATATTGGCCTTGACGACGTTCACCCGCTGACAAAAGCGTCATATAAGCAGCTCTTCCAGGAGACGGAATTCACCTATACTGAAGAGCTTTCTCCGCTGACCGTGCTTGTTCCCGGCAAAGCGGAAGGTGAGCTTGTCGGGGGAAATCTGTCTTTGCTGACGTCTACACTGGGCACGCCATTTGAAATTGATACGAGAGGAAAGCTTCTATTTATTGAAGATATTGACGAGGAGCCTTACCAAATCGACCGGATGCTAAATCAGCTGAAAATGTCGGGGAAGCTGACGGAAGCGGAGGGGATTTTAGTTTGTGATTTTCACAATTGTGTCCCGGTGAAGAGAGAGAAGTCTCTCTCTCTTGAGCAAGTGCTGGAAGACTATATTATAACAGCCGGAAAACCTGCTCTGAAAGGATTTAAAATTGGCCACTGCTCCCCAAGTATTGCCGTTCCGGTCGGTGCGAAAGCTTCTATGAATACAGCAGAAAAAACAGTTGTCATAGAGGCAGGTGTTTCAGAAGGGGCGCTGAAGACATGAAAATCATTCGAATCGAAACAAGCCGAATCGCCGTCCCGCTGACAAAGCCATTTAAAACCGCGCTTCGCACTGTGTATACGGCTGAATCAGTCATTGTCAGGATCACTTATGACAGCGGCGCAATCGGATGGGGAGAAGCGCCGCCGACGGTCGTGATTACAGGTGACAGCATGGATAGCATTGAAAGTGCCATCCACCATGTGTTGAAGCCGGCATTGCTTGGAAAAAGTCTGTCGGGCTATGAGGCTATTCTGCACGACATCCAGCATCTTCTTACAGGAAATATGAGCGCGAAGGCTGCTGTGGAAATGGCGCTATACGACGGCTGGGCGCAGATGTGCGGGCTGCCGCTTTATCAAATGCTTGGCGGATACCGGGATGCGCTTGAAACAGATTATACCGTCAGTGTCAACTCACCTGAAGAGATGGCCGCGGCTGCCGAGAATTATTTCAAACAAGGCTTTCAAACGCTGAAAATAAAGGTCGGAAAAGATGATATCGCAACAGATATCGCTCGTATCCAGGAAATCAGAAAACGTGTCGGATCAGCCGTGAAACTGCGTTTAGACGCTAATCAGGGGTGGACGCCGAAGGAGGCTGTAACTGCGATTCAGAAAATGGAGGATGCGGGCCTTGGCATTGAGCTTGTCGAGCAGCCTGTTCATAAAGATGATCTCACAGGGCTTAAAAGGGTGACAGATGCGACAGATACACCGATTATGGCTGATGAAAGTGTTTTTACACCGCGGCAGGCATTCGAAATTCTGCAAACCCGAAGCGCAGACTTGATCAATATTAAATTGATGAAAGCGGGCGGCATCAGCGGAGCTGAGAAAATCAATGCCATAGCGGAGGCCTGCGGGGTGGAGTGCATGGTCGGCAGCATGATCGAAACAAAGCTGGGCATTACGGCCGCGGCTCATTTTGCGGCAAGCAAAAGAAACATCACACGCTTTGATTTTGACGCGCCGCTGATGCTGAAAACAGATGTCATCAAAGGCGGTATAACATACAGCGGCAGCACGATTTCAATGCCTGGCAGACCGGGTCTCGGAATCACCGGGGCTGCGCTTTTGAAAGGGGAAACAGAGCAATGATGCACACCGTCATATCAGCAGTGGCCAACATCTGGACAGCGCCTGATTCACCGCGTCTGTCTGATCAATTCATGCTTCAACCGACTGTAAGGATCAGAGACTGGCTGGAGCGCATGACGTATGATGAACGGCTTGGATTATGTACAGACAATGTAATCCAAACTCAAGTTCTCTTTGGCGAAAAGGTACTTGTGACAGCAGAACAGGGGGAATGGGTTTCTGTGATCGTGCCTAGCCAGCCATCCCGAAAGGATCCGCGCGGATACCCGGGCTGGATGAAAAAGAACCAGCTGGAAAAATCTGCGCCCAT
This sequence comes from Bacillus sp. JS, assembly GCF_000259365.1. Lineage (NCBI taxonomy): Bacteria > Bacillati > Bacillota > Bacilli > Caryophanales > Bacillaceae > Bacillus > Bacillus sp. JS. The sequence goes on from NC_017743.1 coordinate 1,417,153, forward strand.
CCATTCACAACACGATGTGATGATCAGCAAACCTGCTGCCTTTTTGTACAAAAGCAATGGAGAAAAGGAGATCGAATTGAGCTTTTTGACAGTTCTCCCCCTCATTGCAGAAGAAAACGGATATTTTAAGGTTTCGACCGTTTTTGGGGAAAGGTTTGTGAAGCAAAGTGATGCAGTGCCTGTCAGCGAACAGAAAGGGACTGCTGAAGACATCATTCAAACGGGGGCGTTTTTTCTTGGCCTTCCCTACCTGTGGGGAGGGATCAGCGGGTTTGGGTTTGATTGCTCCGGGTTTATGTACAGTATATTTAAGGCCAATGGATACCGCATCCCCCGTGATGCGGGAGATCAGGCTAAGGGGGGGAAGGATGTCCCGCTTGATGATATGAAGGCTGGTGACCTGCTGTTTTTTGCTTATGAGGAAGGAAAAGGAGCGATTCATCACGTCGGTCTCTCTGTTGGCGGCGGGAAAATGCTTCATTCTCCAAAGACGGGAAAATCAATCGAAATCCTTACATTAAAAGAAACAATCTATGAAAAAGAACTTTGTGCGGTGCGCCGCTGTTTTTCAGAATAAGGAGGGAGACAAATGACGCCACTGCCTTTGTTAGAAGTCAGCAAGCTAAAAATGCATTTTGACGCAGGGAAAAAGCGGACAGTCAAAGCCGTCGACGGGGTTACCTTTCAGATTCGTGAAGGAGAAACGTTCGGGCTAGTCGGGGAATCAGGGTGCGGTAAATCAACCTTGGGGAGAGTGCTGATGCGCCTCTATCAGCCAACAGAAGGAAGTGTGGTATACCGCGGCACAAATCTTCATGCACTAAGTGAAAAAGAGCAGTTTGCCTTCAACCGCAAACTGCAGATGATTTTTCAGGACCCCTATGCTTCATTGAACCCGCGCATGACCGTTCGAGAAATTATTTTGGAGCCGATGGAGATTCACAATCTCTACAATACCCATAAAGCGCGGCTTCTCGTCGTGGACGAGCTCCTTGAGGCAGTTGGGCTTCACTCCGATTTTGGCAGCCGTTATCCGCATGAATTCAGCGGCGGGCAAAGACAGAGAATCGGGATTGCGAGAGCACTGTCGCTGAATCCTGAATTTATCGTGGCGGACGAACCGATTTCTGCTCTTGATGTCTCGGTTCAAGCGCAGGTGGTCAATCTGCTGAAGCGGCTTCAAAAAGAAAAAGGGCTCACATTTTTATTTATTGCCCACGATCTTTCGATGGTGAAGCATATCAGTGACAGGATCGGTGTCATGTACTTAGGGCACATGATGGAAATTACAGAGAGCGGCACTTTGTATCGTGAGCCGCTACATCCCTATACAAAGGCGCTTTTATCCTCGATTCCGATTCCGGATCCCGAATTGGAGGACAATCGTGAGCGTATTCTCTTGAAAGGGGAGCTGCCGAGCCCAGTCAATCCGCCGAGCGGCTGCGTGTTTCGGACCCGTTGCCCGGAGGCGATGCCTGAATGCGGGGAATCCCGTCCCCAGCTTCAAGAAATCGAACCCGGCCGCTTTGTCGCTTGCCATTTGTATCGAACTGCTGAGACGAGAGAAAAGGTGAGATAGACAAAAAAGACTGGCTCCTGAGCCAGTCTTTGCTTTTATGCTTGATGTAAAAATTTCACACAAACCGGGTAAGGGACAGAAACAGTTGATGGAAGCAGTGTCAATCTGCCGGTTTCTTTGTCTCTTTCAAACAGGACAAGGCTGCCTGTTTCTTCATTTGAGGCAACGAGGAACCCTTCCGTTGGGTCAAATACAAAGTCACGAGGCCAGTTTCCTTCTGTCGAAACTCTTTCTATGAAAGCCAGCTCTCCTGAATATTGATTCACTTCAAATACGGCGATACTGTCGTGGCCGCGGTTTGCGACGTAAACAAAGCGTCCGTCCTGTGTGACATGAATTGCACTTCCCTGGCTGTTATCCGTAAAATCATCAGGGATGGCAGAAACGACCTGGATTTCTCTAAATTCACCGGCTGTCGGATTGTATTCAAGCGCAATCACTTCATTGCTTAATTCTGTCATCACATAAGCATATTTTTCTTTCGGATGAAAAGCGATATGGCGAGGCCCTGTACCGGGAGCGAAGGAATGGCTTCCGGATTCAGCCAATACGCCGTCTTTCAGCTTATAGGTGTACAGCTTATCTGTACCTAAATCAACCGCTACGACATAATTGTGTTCAGGTGTGAACCCTGCGTAGTGTGTATGCGGTTTTTCTTGTCTTTCGTGCGGCCCTTTTCCTGTGTGAGCGGCTTCAGAAGCAGGTGATTGCAAGCTGCCGTCTTCCTGAACCGGAAACGCGTGTATCTTCCCGCTGTGATAATTGGCAGTCAGTACGAATTGATTTTGATCATCAACGCTTACGTGGCATGGAGAAGGGCCATCAATTAACTGATGATTCAGAAATGTCAACTCGCCGCTGTTTTTATTGATTTGATAGGCAGCAACTCCGCCTTGGCCGTCTGCTTTTTCGATGGAATAAAGGATGGTGTTGTTTTTATTCGGCGTCACATATGTCGGGTTGCCCAGCTTAGCGGCAAGCTTTGGCTCGCTGAGTGCTTTTTTCTCAGTATCAAGCTCAAATGAATAAATTCCTTCGCTTCCGCCTTTTGTATATGTTCCGACATATCCTATGTATTTTGTCATGCGATTTCCCCCTTAAAAATGATGTCACCTCTATATTAACGTATCTTGATAAAATAAGCTGTTCAAAACATGAAAAAGGGGAAGATTCTTCATTCGCCGCGAATCAGCGGCAGTGTACAGCACCTGAAGGAGCCGCCTGATTTGATGATTTCTGACAGGTCAATTTCGATAATGTGGTAGCCTCTTTTTGATAGCTCTTGATTGACATGTTGGTTGCCAGGGAGGCTGATGATCGTTTTTCTCCCGATTGAAAGGACGTTGGTGCCAAGCGTAAATTGTTCGTCCTCGGGCACTTCAATAAGGTTATAACGTTTTGCCAGCATATCAGCTGCCTCTGGCTCAAGTGCTTGAGGATAAATTAACGCTTCGCTTTCAGATACAATGTTAAAAACACAGTCCAAATGCAAAAATTTTTCATGCAGCTTTACTGGAATGATCGTGTACTCAGGAAGTGCCTCTTCCAGCTGGCCGATGGCTGAAATGTCGGTGCGCTGGCTGATTCCGACGTATACGGTGTCACCATCGATAATGACATCCCCGCCTTCAATGCTTGTATCAAGCATACGGGTGTAAGAGATACCTTGGCTGTGAAATAAATTTTTTATAACGGCTTCTTCTCCTTGGCGAATCGGTTCAGTCATGCTCGACAGAAAGGCTTTTTCTCCGATGACAAACCCTATATCCCTAGTAAAAACCTGTTCTGGGAGTCCGTCGCGAACGGGCAACAGGATGACCTCAACGTTGTGTGACCTGAGTGCCTCCACTAAGCGGCTGTGCTGATCGTTGGCGGTTTTCACATGAATATTGTCATCTTCAAAATGTTTTTGTGTTTCGTTTATGACATCTTTTATGGTCATGTGCTCAGGTCTGCATAAAACCACTTTCTGAAGTGTGCCGTATTCCGTTCGGCATACCGTTTTGTGCTGAGATTTCGGGATGGATACGTCCATTTGTTTTTCCTCCTAAAGTGTGAAGAATACATTTATTATTCCCTCATCATGAAAATCATTAAACCATTTTAAATTTTAGACAAATGGAAGAGAATATTGTTTAATAGGAGAATATAAGTGCATTTAGCTAAAAGATCAGACATCAAAGGGGAGAAAGGTATGGAAACACCGGAAACAAGATTTTGTAAAGAGTCAAAGGTTGTAAAAACCAGCAGGGTGTTCCCGCTTGATACGAACAACCATAATACGCTGTTTGGCGGAAAATTAATGAGCTACATCGATGACATTGCCTCAATTTCTGCGGCGCGCCATTGCAGACGTGAAACCGTAACAGCTTCAATGGATTCTGTAGATTTTTTAAAACCGATCGGGCAAAAGGATTCTGTCTGCCTAGAGTCGTATGTGACATGGGTCGGCACATCTTCCATGGAAGTATTTGTGAAAGTTATTAAGGAGCATTTGATGACTGGCGAACGGGAACTCGCTGCCACATCCTTTTTGACATTTGTCGCATTAGATTCAAATGGCAAGCCGGTGCCTGTACCGAGAGTTGTACCGGAAACAGAAGAAGAAATCATGCTGCATAATACAGCTGTACAACGCGCTAATGAACGAAAGAACCGCAAGAAACACAGCCAGGCGCTTGCAAATGCGCTCGGAACTGATAAGCCTTGGTGAACGTTAAACCCAAAACATAAGTTGTTTTGGGTTTTTTTTGTACTTTTCAATGGTGATTATTACAATGGTTAGTCCGTTTTTGCTAGGGGATTCTATAAAAAAGCAACAAATGTCATGTTAAATTGATAATTTTGTGACAACTTTATTAAAGATTCATTTTAGATATATCTTTTATTCGTAAGATCATGTATTTTAAAGATATATTCTAAATACATCTTTTCGAAAGGATTGTTTATACAATGTTAGATAACAAAACAATCGAAATTATTAAAAGCACTGTACCCGTATTGCAACAGCATGGAGAAACAATCACTGGCCGTTTTTACGATCGGATGTTTCAAGACCATCCAGAGCTTTTGAACATTTTTAACCAAACAAACCAAAAGAAAAAAACACAGCGAACTGCATTGGCAAATGCCGTTATTGCAGCTGCGGCAAATATTGATCAGTTAGGAAATATTATTCCAGTTGTCAAACAAATCGGCCACAAGCACCGCAGTATTGGAATTAAGCCTGAACACTACCCGATCGTCGGTAAATATTTGCTGATTGCCATTAAAGATGTATTGGGAGATGCTGCAACCCCTGACATTATGCAGGCATGGGAGAAAGCGTACGGAGTCATTGCTGACGCGTTCATCGGAATTGAAAAAGAAATGTATGAACAGGCGGAAGAGCAAGCCGGCGGCTGGAAAGAGTATAAGCCGTTCGTCATCGCGAAAAAAGAGCGGGAAAGCAAAGAAATTACATCCTTCTATTTGAAATCGGAAGACGGCAAGCCGTTACCTGAATTCCAAGCGGGGCAGTACATCAGCCTAAAAGTTCGGATTCCTGATTCTGAATATACGCATATCCGCCAATACAGCCTGTCTGATATGCCGGGAAAAGACTATTATCGAATTTCAGTAAAAAAAGATGGTGTCGTGTCTTCCTATCTACATGATGGGCTTCAGGAGGGAGATTCAATAGAGATCAGCGCACCGGCAGGGGACTTTGTTTTAGATCCTGCATCACAGAAAGATCTCGTTTTGATTAGTGCCGGAGTTGGCATTACACCAATGATCAGCATGTTGAAAACATCTGTTTCCAAACAGCCTGAACGGCAAATTCTGTTCATTCATGCGGCGAAAAACAGTGAATATCACGCATTGCGTCATGAGGTAGAAGAAGCCGCAAAACATACTGCTGTTAAAACTGCATTTGTGTATCGCGAGCCGACAGAGGAAGACCGTGCAGGTGATCTTCAATTTCATGAAGGACAGATTGATCAGCAATTCCTCAAAGAACTGATTGCCAACACAGATGCAGATTACTATATTTGCGGTTCACCGTCGTTTATTACGGGAATGCATAAGCTTGTATCAGAGCTCGGATCAGCGCCGGAGTCTATCCATTACGAGCTATTCGGCCCGCAATTAAGTTTGGCACAGTCCGTTTAAACACGAAACTCTTCTCCTTTCAGAGAAGAGTTTTTTATTGAGAGAGAAGAAGGCGGACAAGCGCCGGTTTACATCCGGACAATCACTGACCCGCCGCCGTTTGTGCATACACGGTTTTGCATTGTTCTCAGCCTTCATTGTTTACCTCAATCGCTCTGCTGCTCCATCCTTAGCTCTAAACCGACCAGCCTGTCAAGTGTTTGCTGTTGCTGATAGCTCGCGGGCTGGGGAGCCGATGGCAGATCGCAGGGCCAATGTGAATTCGTCTTCTGATATTTCATATTGCGCCTCCAATCGGTGTCACTTTCTATTGGACAAAAGGCATGCATAGAGGGTCTGCCACGGGGCACAATAGGCTCAATATGATCAGCGGATGGAGGTAAAGATCGGTGTTATGGATGGTATGGGTATTTTTACTGAAGCCAGTTATCGTATTTTCGATTGCATATATTTTGTTTCGGCTTGCCGGTAAAAAAGCTGTGTCACAAATGAACAATTTTGATCTGCTTTTGACCTTCGCAATCGGAACCATCATCAGTGAGCCGATCCTAACATCCAAGCTGCCGATGTCAATTTATTATGCGGGCGCTTTTTTGGTGCTTTATCTAATAATGAGCAAGCTCTCATTATCTAATAAATGGCGATGGCTCCTGGTCGTGAGCCCAACTGTCTTGATCCGAAACGGGGATATTGATGAACGCGGCCTCCGTAAAGAAAGGCTGACTATTAATGAACTGCTCGGAAAGCTGAGGGAAAAGGGCTATGCCGATCCGGCTGACATTGATCTTGCCATCATTGAAGAAACGGGAGAAGTAAGCGTTATTCCAAAAGAGGAAGCGAGAGCGGTGCAGGTGCGGGATTTGAATATGAAAGCTGAACGGAATTTTATCCCGATTCCGCTCATACTGGACGGCGAAATCCTTGATCATAATTTGAAATATCTCCAAAAAAACCGATCCTGGCTGTTTGAGAAGCTTGAGGAAAAAGGGTACAGCCCGAAACTGCTGTCTTCAATCACCCTTGGCACGATGAATGCGCGCGGCGATATATCCCTTGATTTAAATACCTCGAATGAACCCCAGCATGATCCTTATTTATATAAACCGGGAAATAACAACTAAGATGGCTCTCTATTATAATGAGAGCTTTTTTCTTTTTTAAAGGGAATTTTTGTTTGGTGTCAAATGTACCTAGTTAGGAGGGGAGCTGAACATGAAGGACTTATTCATAAGAAACGATATGGCACCAACGGTCAGTCTGCTATATTCCGCAGTGGAAGAAAACAGTCTCCGTCTGGCTTCTATTGTAAGCCACATGACGCACAGTGAACTTTACTATAAGGGGCGCTGCCAAACAAAAAACAGCACGGCTCAGCTTTTGCACCATATCGCAAATGTTGATATCAGATGGGTCTGGCGGATCAAGGGGAATCGGATACCGAATCATATTGAACAGGCATACGGCCCGATGACAGATCAAAACGGACAGCTGCCTGAACCGAAGAATCAACCCGGATTAGATGAACTCCTGAAAAGACATCAGCATGTGGTAAACGAGCTGAAATCGGTTTGTTACACCTTAACTGAAAATGATTTGCATCAGCCGCTTTCTTACGATGGTGACACCGCGACCATACGGTGGGGCATTTGGCATATGGCAGATCATAGCCGCTATCATCAAGCACATATTGAAGCCCTCAAAAAAGAATGGAAGCAGGATGTGGCGAAATATGAGCACTAAAACGAAGCTTGTAACCGATCGAATTCGTTTGCGCTGTATGGAAGATCGGGATCAAGCCTATTTGTTTGAACTTTTTAACGATCCTGACGTCATGAAATATTACTCCGGTTTAAAAGATAAGAGGCAAACCCGCGAGTGGATCAATTGGAACAAACGAAATGAAAAAGGGTACGGCATCAGTCTGTGGGTCGCCGAAGATAAGCGGACAGGGGATTTTTTGGGACAATGCGGCATCGTACCACAGCAGATCGAAAATCAAACAGTAATGGAAATTGGCTATATGTTTGCCCGCCGCCACTGGGGGAACGGCTATGCGCAAGAAGCGGCTCGGGCCTGTCTGGACTATGGCTTTAACGAGCGGCAGTTCGGCAAAATGGCAGCTTTGATTGATCCGGGTAACAAAGCGTCCATACGGGTAGCGGAGAAAATCGGCATGCATTACAGCAAAACGATCAGAAAATGGAATAAACCGATCGCTGTTTATGAAAGAAAATCTTACAATTGAAAGATAGAGCTGAGTTTAGTATCATGATATCATGTAAAGTTTTCTAGGGTTCCGCATGTCAATGGACATGGACTGGTCCGAGAGAAAACACATACGCGTAAATAGAAGCGCGTATGCACACGGAGGGAAAAAAGCCCGGGAGAGTCAAGCTCATTATGAGTCGACTGTCCGGGGTTTTTTTGTTTTCGGAGAATCTTAATAGATAGAAAGGAATGACTCAAATGAAATGGGGATTGGTCGTGCTTGCCGCTGTTTTCGAGGTTGTTTGGGTGATAGGCTTAAAGCACGCTGACTCAGCCTTAACATGGAGCGGCACTGCCATCGGCATCATATTCAGCTTTTATCTTCTAATAAAAGCAACTCATAGTCTGCCTGTCGGTACCGTATACGCCGTCTTTACCGGACTCGGCACAGCGGGAACGGTACTTAGTGAAATTATTCTGTTTCATGAACCAATTGGGTGGCCGAAGCTATTGTTAATTGGCGTGCTCTTAATCGGTGTCATCGGATTGAAGCTTGTGACACAGGATGAGACAGAGGAAAAAGGAGGAGGGGCATAATGCTGCACTGGATCAGTTTACTGTGCGCGGGCTGTTTAGAAATGGCCGGCGTGGCCCTTATGAATCAATATGCGAAGGAAAAAAGCGTGAAATGGGTGCTGTTGATCATTGTTGGTTTTGCCGCTTCATTTTCCTTGCTGTCGTACGCAATGGAAACCATTCCGATGGGAACGGCTTACGCGGTCTGGACAGGGATTGGCACCGCCGGCGGGGCGCTTGTCGGCATCCTCTTTTACAAGGAGCAAAAAGACGCCAAACGGATTTTCTTTATCGCGTTGATTTTATGCTCAGCGGTTGGTTTAAAAATTTTGTCATAAATTGATTTTTATCAAATCTTCAGTATAATGGATAAATAGTTTAGACTTACAAAGATAAGAGGGATTATTCATGAAATCATATATGACTCAGCGGATGGACGATTACCGTGACGGAAATGAGGATAAAGGACGCCTTTTGGTCAGCTGTCCCGATCAGCCGGGGATCGTCTCCGCGGTTTCCGCGTTTTTATTTGAACACGGCGCTAATATTATAGAATCAAATCAATATACGACAGACCCTGAAGGCGGGCGGTTCTTCCTGAGAATCGAATTCGACTGTGCGGGCATTCGTGAGAAAAAAGAATCCCTTCAAGCGGCGTTTGCCTCTGTTGCGGAAAAATTCGACATGACCTGGAGCTTAACATTGGCAAGCGAGCTGAAGCGCGTCGCCATCTTTGTTTCGAAGGAGCTTCACTGCCTGCATGAGCTGATTTGGGAATGGCAAACCGGCAACCTTATGGCGGAGATCGCTGTTGTCATCAGTAACCATGAGGAAGCGAGAGAGCTGGTTGAGCGCCTGAACATTCCATTCCACTATATGAAAGCGAACAAAGACATCAGAGCGGAAGTCGAAAAGAAGCAGCTTGAACTGCTGGAGCAGTACGATATTGATGTAATCGTGCTCGCACGCTATATGCAGATTCTAACTCCTGATTTTGTTTCGGCTCATCCGAATCGCATCATCAATATCCACCACTCATTCCTGCCTGCTTTTATCGGTGCGAATCCGTACAAACGGGCCTACGAGCGCGGCGTGAAACTGATCGGTGCGACATCTCACTATGTGACAAACGATCTTGATGAAGGGCCGATCATTGAACAGGATATTGAGCGCGTAGACCACCGCGATAATGCGGAAGCGTTGAAAAACATCGGAAGAACAATTGAGCGCAGCGTGCTTGCCCGTGCTGTGAAATGGCATTTGGAAGACCGCGTCATCGTTCATGAAAATAAAACAATCGTCTTTAACTAGACCGCAAAATGCCCGCGCAATGCGGGCTATTTTTGATCACAAAAAACCTTGACAAGTGTCTCTTTTCTTTGCATAATATAAAAAAATCATTGAGCGTTGAAGAGGATTAGTAAGCAGACCTTTCTGTGACAGAGAGCAAAATGACCCGCTGAAACATTTTGCCGCATGAAACCTGCCGAACCTGCCTTGGAGTCTTAGGGGGAAAACCTAGGCGCATAACCTGGCGTTACAGGAGAGCGGAGCGTGCACAAGCGCGTTCAATCAAGGTGGTACCACGGAAACCCATTTCGTCCTTATGAATCAGGATGAAATGGGTTTTTTTATTGTAGAAGAGCCGCGGAGGAGAATAAATGAAAAAACAAAGAATAGTAGTGAAAATAGGAAGCAGTTCGCTCACGAATAGCAAAGGGAGCATTGATGAGGCAAAAATCAGAGAGCATGTTCAAGCCATTTCCGTGTTGAAAAAAGCGGGGCATGAAATGATCCTGATTACCTCGGGAGCCGTAGCGGCGGGGTTTTCAAGCCTCGGTTATCCGTCCCGCCCCGTTACCATCAAAGGAAAACAGGCGGCAGCCGCGGTCGGACAAACACTGTTAATGCAGCAATATATGAATCAATTTAAACAATACTCATTGACTCCGGGACAAATCCTTTTAACGAGAAATGATTTTTCGAAAAGAGAACGGTATCGAAACGCGTATGCTACGATAATGGAATTATTAGAACGGGGCGTCATTCCGATTATCAACGAGAACGATTCTACATCTGTTGAAGAATTGACTTTCGGAGATAATGATATGCTTTCTGCATTAGTCAGCGGATTGATTCACGCAGACCAGCTTATGATTCTCACCGACATCAACGGACTGTATGATGCCAATCCGAATGAAAATCCTGAGGCGAAACGATTTGATTATTTGCCGGAGATCACACCTGAAATGCTTGGATATGCAGGTTCAGCCGGATCAAAGGTCGGCACCGGCGGAATGAAATCAAAGCTGTTAGCCGCACAAACCGCGCTGTCTCTGGGAGTGAAAGTGTTCATTGGAACAGGCAGCGGGGCGCAAAAACTTGCGGACATTTTAGACGGGAGGGGAGACGGCACTTATATCGGAGACAAAGAACTGTCTTCGGTTAACAACACGAGGCAGTGGATTCAGTTCCACTCTCCGATATCTGGAGAAATCATCATTGATGCGGGTGCCGAAGAGGCGATGATCCATAACGGAAGCAGTCTGCTGCCCGCTGGCGTTGTGGGCGTTAACGGAAGTTTTCCGAAAGGGGCGGTTGTGGAAGTCAGGGGACCGGGCGGCGTGATCGGCAAAGGCCAAACTCATTACTCCTCCGAGGAGATTATGGAGGCTAAAGGCAAACGAAGTGACGAACTTGATTTTGAGAAAACGTTTGAGGTTATTCATAGGAATGACTGGGTCAATGTAAAAGACTAGGAGGCGGAAAAATGAGTGAAGTTTCTGTAAAAGCGAAGCAGGCGAAAGAAGCAGCAGCCGAAATGATCATGAAAACAACAGTCGAGAAGGATGAGGCGCTCAGTCTCATTGCAAACGGACTCCGTAAAGAACTGGATTTTCTCTTGGCGGAGAATGCAAAAGACATTGAGAACGGAAAAGAGAATGGTTTAACACCGGACATCATTGACCGTCTCACGCTGGATGAGAAACGTATACGCGATATCGCGGACGCGGTGGAGCTCTTAATCGACTTAGCGGACCCGGTCGGCGACTCTCTTGAAACGATTGAAAAAGAAAACGGCCTGTTTATTGAAAAAATCCGTGTGCCGCTTGGTGTCGTAGGAATGATTTATGAGGCGAGGCCAAACGTCACAGTTGATGCGGCTACCCTTTGCCTGAAGACAGGGAACGCGGTTGTTCTGCGGGGGAGCTCCTCAGCCATCCACAGCAACAAAGCGCTTGTCAGTGTCATTCACAGAGCACTTGAGCAATCAGCGCTTCCGATTCACGCTGTGCAGCTGATTGAGGATACGAGCAGAGAGACAGCAAAAGAGCTCTTTACGTTAAATGATGGCTTAGACGTATTGATTCCGCGCGGAGGCAAGAAACTGATTGATCTCGTTGTAAGAGAATCAACAGTTCCTGTATTAGAAACGGGAGCTGGAAACTGCCATATATTCATCGACGAAACGGCTAAACCGCAAATGGCAGAAAAGGTTGTCGTAAATGCCAAAACGCAGCGGCCTTCCGTATGCAACGCGATTGAATCATTGCTGATTCACAAGGCATGGGCAAGACAGCACGGGAAAGAATTGCTGGCCCAGCTGGAAAACGCGGGAGTTGAAATTCGCGGTGATGAACTTGTATGTGAACTTCACCCTTCAAGCAAACAAGCATCAAAAGAAGATTGGGAAACTGAATTTTTAGCGCCTGTCCTCAGCGTAAAGACGGTTGAGAACGTCCAAGAAGCTGTGAAGCATATCCAACAATACGGCACCAATCATTCTGAAGCGATATTAACTGAAAATGACAAAAACGCGGCTTATTTTCAAACGGCTGTCGATGCTGCCGCTGTCTATCATAACGCGTCAACCCGTTTTACTGATGGCTTTGAATTCGGCTATGGAGCCGAAATTGGCATCAGCACGCAAAAGCTTCATGCAAGAGGGCCAATGGGGCTTCCTGCACTGACTTCTACTAAATACATCATTAAAGGAACTGGGCAAATCCGCGAATAGCGGGGAAATATTTGATACAGAAGCTTATCTCGTTACGGGATAAGCTTTTTTTATGCGGCAAAAAATTGACATTACAAAATGCATTGTGTACAATTTAATTGTACAAAAGATATTAGGGGGATAAAAAAATGAGTCAGCCATTATTTACAGCAACTGTTTCAGCGGTAGGAGGAAGAGAAGGAAAGGTCATTTCATCAGACCGCGTTCTTGAGCTTGATGTCGCAATGCCGGGAACACCAAGAGCAAAGAAATTAGAAAAAGCGACAAATCCAGAGCAGCTCTTTGCAGCGGGTTATGCAGCTTGCTTTGACAGTGCATTGCAGCTTGTCGCAAGAACAGAACGGGTAAAAGTAGAGACAGAGGTTACAGCGAATGTCAGCCTGTTAAAGGATGAAGCGGACCAGGGCTATAAGCTGGGTGTGACGCTGCAAGTAAAAGGAGAAGGAGTCAGTGCATCAGAATTGGAGGCGCTTGTGAAAAAAGCGCACGGCGTCTGCCCGTATTCAAAAGCAACCTCCGGAAATATTGAAGTGACGCTTGAAGTTGTTGAATAAATAAAAAGAGGATGCCCCGCACAGGGCATCCTCAATTTTTTTAATGAAGTGTTTCCAACAATGTATATAGAGCGGACTTTAACTGTTTGAGATCCTCTCCAGATAGCTTTGAGAGCCCTAGAATCGTCTCTGGAATGTCAACCGCTTTTTCTTTTAATAACGCCCCGTCCTCTGTCAGGCTGACCAACACGGATCGCTCATCCTCTTCAGATCTTTTTCTCGTAATCAAACCCTGTTGTTCCATTCGTTTAAGCATTGGAGTAAGTGTCCCTGAATCTAAATACAGCAGCTCGCCCATTTTTTTGACAGTAAGTGTTTCATGTTCCCATAACAAAAGCAAAGCCAAATATTGAGGGTATGTTACATTCAGCTTATCAAGCAGCGGCTTGTATTGCTTTGTCATTTCCCGCGAACTCGCATATAGCAAAAAACAAAGCTGATTCTCCAATTTCATATGATCAAATTTATTTTCCATTTTGTTCACCAACTCTTTTTGTCATTCGATTCTATTGTATCTGAAAAACTTCACTTTTCCTATTCTCGGCAAACATAGCATGTTTAAAAAGATCAGAAAGGGAAATATAACAACTAGATATAAATAAGGAGGCTGAATACAAATGGCATTATTTACAGCAAAAGTAACCGCGCGAGGCGGACGGGCAGGACATATTAAGTCAGATGACGGTGTTCTTGATTTTGATATTGTGATGCCAAACGCGAAAAAAGAAGGACAAACCGGCACCAATCCGGAACAGCTCTTTGCAGCAGGGTATGCTGCATGCTTCGGCGGCGCGCTCGAACATGTGGCCAAAGAGCAAAATATCGAAATTGATTCGGAGATTGAAGGGCAGGTCAGCCTCATGAAGGATGAGAGCGACGGCGGCTTTAAAATCGGTGTCACACTTGTTGTGAACACGAAAGATTTAGACCGGGAAAAGGCACAAGAGCTTGTCAACGCCGCTCATGAATTCTGCCCTTACTCCAAGGCAACCAGAGGAAATGTTGATGTGAAACTAGAATTAAAATAATAACCGGCATCCTGAGACTCTCAGGATGTTTTTTGTGTGGAAGCAAACATAGCGGGTGTGATCTTTTCGAGGTCTGAAACATGTCTTATAAATGGATTTAGACTTATACATGATGAATTGATGCGGAATGGAATAGGGGTGGGGCACAAATTATTGATAAAACGTCAGAGAAGCGGTCACAGCGTTTGAATAAGTTACAGGTGAAGCGGGCAGCTGGTGCGGTGTCTGCCGTGCTGAATTGGCGTATATGACTGCTGTTTTGGGTCATAGCGGCTACTTGAAGAAATAACACGAATCAGGCCGTGCATGCCTGATCCTTTTAATATTCTTTCTTGTTGGCAAGATCTCGCCATGCTTGAAACGGGGCTAAATGCTCTGTCAGAGTCACTTGATAAAAGGGAATTGTTCTTTCTTCAGCGGGTTTATCAATTTCTTCATAAATGAATGAATCATCAAACCCGGCTTCGGCGGCGTCTGTATGCTCCGCTGCATAGAAAACGGCTTTCGGCCGGGCCCAGTAGATGGCGCCCAAGCACATTGGGCATGGTTCACAGCTCGTATACAAAATGCAGTCATCAAGCTGGTATGCCCCTAACACCTTACAGGCGTTCCGAATAGCTGTAACTTCCGCGTGGGCAGTCGGATCATTGTTTGTTGTGACGTTGTTCTGGCCCTCTGCAATAATGGCTCCGTCTTTCACGATAACAGCTCCAAAAGGCCCGCCGATACCTGCATTCACCCCATCACGAGCAAGATCGACAGCCCGCTTTAAGAACTTTTTATGATTCATCCCAAACCCTCCTGTCAGTTGAGTGTTATAAGTATAGCCGAAAAAGGGGCAAAGAACATTCTCAAAAAAGTGCAAAATAAACAAAGTATTTGGGGGATTTGCTAAGATAAGAGGAGAAAAGAGGAGGGGTAATGATGCTGCATTTATATATTGCCAGGCACGGACAGACCCAATGGAACGTGGAAAAACGGATGCAGGGCTGGCTGGATTCTGATTTAACAGAACTTGGACTGTATAACGCCCGCGCTCTTGGGGAGCGTCTGAAGGATATTGAATTGAATCAGGTATACATCAGCCCGAGCAAGCGGACAGAAGAGACAGCAAAAACCGTACTGGGATCGCGGAGGCTCCCGCTGGTTAAAGATCATATGTTCAGAGAAATGTCACTGGGCTCATGGGAAGGGAAAAAACAAGAAGATATTGAAAGGGACGAACCAGATCTTTTTCATGCTTATTTTCATTATCCCGAAGCTTATCGCCAGCAGGGATGTGAAACGTTTTTTGACTTTGAAAACCGGGTAAGGCTGGCTCTCCAAACTATTTTAGACAGCCATTCTTCCGGTAGTGTTCTCTTGGTTACCCATTCTGTCTTTATATTAATGCTGTTAAATATCATAAAGGGAAGACGCGTTCATGACATATGGAATTCTGCTTACATACATGATACATCATTGAGCCTTGTGGAATTTGATGAAAATGGAACAGCCAAAATATTAATAGAAGGGGACGGGAAGCATCGGAAACCGATTTCCGCTTTCTAATAGAAAAAACCATCTGCCAAAGACAGATAGTTTCTATTTTATACTAGCTGTGTTTGCTGTGCTCTCGCCTGCTTTGCAGCTTCAACCATGTTTTTCAATGCGGCAACCGTTTCTTCCTGCTGTCTTGTTTTCAATCCGCAGTCCGGATTTACCCAGAAGCGGTCAGTCGGACAGACGGCAAGCGCCTCAACAATAATGTTGTACATTTCTTCAGTTGACGGCACACGAGGGCTGTGAATGTCATATACACCAAGGCCAAGCCCTTTCAAATACGGGTGGTCTTTTAAGTAATCTAAAAATCCTCCGTGGCTTCTGCTATGTTCGATTGTAATCACATCGGCATCAAGATCATTGATCGTATCAACGATATCTTCGAAGTTGCTGTAGCACATATGTGTATGAATCTGCGTCTCGTTTTTCACGGAAGAAGTGGTTAATCTGAATGCTTCTGCCGCCCAAGTCAAATACTCATCCCAATCGCGGGTTTTCAATGGAAGGCCTTCACGCAGCGCTGGTTCATCGACCTGAATGATTTGGATGCCTGCGTCTTCAAGCGCTTTAACTTCTTTGCGAAGCGCAAGCCCGATTTGGAAGGCGATTTCTTTTCTCGAAATGTCGTTTCGAGGGAAAGACCAGTTTAAGATTGTAACAGGTCCCGTCAGCATCCCTTTCACATGCTTGGAAGTCAATGACTGTGCATAGACTGTGTCTTTCACTGTCATCGGTTCAATAAACTCAACATCTCCGTAAATGACTGGCGGGCGTACACAGCGTGATCCGTATGATTGAACCCAAGCGTATTTAGTGAAGGCGAAACCGGCCAGCTTTTCACCGAAGTATTCGACCATGTCTGTCCGTTCAAATTCGCCGTGAACAAGGACATCAAGCTCTAATTCTTCTTGAATATCAATCCATCTTTTTGTTTCCGCATTGATAAAGTTTTGATACTGTTCATCGGACCACTCAGCTTTCCGCCATTTTTGGCGCGCGCTCCGCACTTCAGCAGACTGCGGGAAGCTGCCGATCGTTGTCGTCGGCAAAAGCGGAAGGCCGAGAGATTCATTTTGCAGGGCTAAACGTTCTTCAAACGGAATAGGACGCTTGAAGTCTTTATCAGTTAATTGCTCAAGCTCTTTCTTTTGTTCAGAATTGGCGCCTGTTGCAAACTGTTTAAGCGCCTGGATATCAGCCTTAGCCTGCTGAATCTCTTCGCTGATCGCCGCTTTTCCTGATACTAATCCCTCTTTCAAAGCTGTCAGCTCGGCCAGCTTTTCTTTTGCGTAGGATAATCCGTTCAATAGATCTGTTTCCAAGTGCTCATCGGGGTGTTTCGCTACTGGAACATGCAGCAGGCTGCTTGAAGGCTGAATCCACAGTTCATCAACTTTTGCAACGCTGAGAATATCAAGAACGGCATCGAGACGCTCTTCAAGATCTGCTTTCCAAATATTGCGTCCGTCGATAACGCCGGCTGCCAGCACTTTGTCTGTCGGAAAGCCATGTGTTTTGAGCTGCTCCAGGTTTCTACCTTTATCGTGAACGAAATCAAGGCCGATTCCCTGAACTGGGTAAGAGATCAGCTCTTCATAAGCATCAACAGAATCAAAATACGTCTGCAAAAGCACATTCAAGGATGAAAGCTCACTTGTAATGCTTTCAAATAATTCTTTTGCGCCGCGGACATCTTCGCTAGAAGCGGTAACGAGCGCCGGCTCATCAATTTGAACCCATTTTACGCCTTCTTCTTCAAGTTCTTTCAAAAGCTGTACATATAATGGCACAAGGCGTTTTTGGATCGCTTTTGCTTCAGACGGTTCATAGCCTTTAGCAAGCGTAACAAATGTATAAGGGCCGACAATCACAGGCTTTGTTTCAACACCGTATGCCTCTTTGATACGGCGATAATCTTCGAGCTGTTTATTTCGTGTCAGACGGAATTCAATGCTCTCGTCATATTCCGGAACGATGTAATGGTAATTTGTATTAAACCATTTTGTCATTTCACTGGATACAGCGTCTTTGATTCCGCGGGCGATAGCGAAGTATGTATCGGTAGCGTCAGTCAAATGTCTGAACCGTTTCGGGATCCAGTTGAAGCTGACGGCTGTGTCGAGTACATGGTCATACTGTGTGAAATCAGAAACAGGCACAACATCAATCTGCTGGTCAATTTGTGTTTTTACTGCGGATAAAAATAGTTCGTCAATTTGCTTCAAAAACGTATCTTTATCAGTACTGCCTTTCCAATACGCTTCAAGTGCTTTTTTCCATTCTCGGTTTAGTCCGATTCTGGGAAATCCTAAATTCGATGTTTTGATGGTTGTCATTGTTTCTCCTCCTTTATATGTAAAACACTCTCGTTAACCCGCGGATACAGGCTGCTAAGAGGTTTTCTCACAACAAAAAGCCTCTTTCCCATGAGAGAAAGAGGCTTTTCTACGTAAAACACTGCCTCTCTCATCTCTCAGATTCAATCTGATGGAATTAGCACCGTGCCTTATGAGACATCAGTCTCGGCGCGAAAAGCAGTGCGCCCCATTTCACAATGGTATTACGGTCGGTTGCTGTTGGGGTCAAAAGGCCAATCCCTCGCCCAACTCTCGATAAGAGAAAATGTTATTAATTTTTTGAAAAGTTGAATCATTTGTTGGTAATCTTAACAGTAATTCAAATTCATTGTCAACATAGAATTTGAAATTTTATTTTCATGATTTGTGGCATATTATATAAGAAAAATAATTTTATAGGGTCAACAAATGTGATTGCTCTGCTTTTTCTGCGAGCTCATCAGGAGCTGTTAAATACAGGAATCCATTGCCTGCCAGCGTTTTTGCAATATCAAGAGGAAGTGTCCTGCGGATTAGCTGTGCGAAAACTTCAGATTCTGAAAGCTTTCTTTGAAATGATTCTTCTTCATAGCTTTTGATTAAAGCAAGCGCACCGCTGACATGAGGGGCAGCCATTGAAGTGCCGGTAAGCTTACCGTACTTCTTGTTGGGAAGAGTGGATAAGATGTTTTCTCCTGGTGCTACAAGGTCAATCTCTTTATTAGCGTTAGAAAATTCTGATAATTCTCGCGCTACAGAAACAGATCCAACTGCAATCACTTCATTATAAGCCGCAGGGTAGGAAAGCTCTTCTGTGCGTTCGTCGCCGTCACCCTCATTTCCCGCTGCACACACGACAAGCACTCCGTTTTTGACCGCGTTTTTCACGGCTTCTTCCAGCTCCGGCACATCACTTGGTCCGCCAAGGGACATTGAGATGATATCGACTTTCTGTTCCACCGCGTAGTTAATGCCGTTGATGATCCATTCGTATTGTCCGCTGCCGTTCTCGCCGCCAAGAACCTTCACAATCAATAGGCTTGCCTCAGGCGCGACTCCGGCAATGCCTCCGTTTGAATCATTAGCTGCAATCGTTCCGGCGACGTGTGTACCGTGTCCGTTGTAGTCGGAAATCGCATCTTCCTTGCCGCCGTCATCATCCGTGAAGTTCTTTCCGCCAATGATTTGGCTTTTTAAATCTGGATGGCTCGTGTCGCATCCCGTGTCCAATACAGCAATTTTTACATTCTTGCCTTTTACCCCTTTTGCCCACATTTCTGGCGCCTTAATCACTTTAATGCCCTCAGGAAGCTCGTTTACATCCATGATCTGCTCATTCGTCACATACGGGATCAAGCGGATTTCACCATTCATAAAAAAGCCCTCCTTTTTTATGCTTTCAAGTGGATTCAAGGGTGTTGCCTCATATTATATGAAAAAAACAACCGATCGGACAGAGCCATTTGAAGCATTTTGAAAAAATAGGATACACACCAAAGAATTAGTAATTTTCAAAATATTGGATGGCTTCAGCGTGTATGACTGGGATTTAGCTGGCAGTCAAGTTATAATGGTGTTGGGGAAAGGAGCAGTGTGATGAAACTGAATGAAAAATTATATGCGTTTTTTTCAGAACATGTGGAGCAAATGGCCGAGGAATGGATAGAAACGATGGAGGAAAGTGATCCGAATTCGCTTTACGCCTTACATAATGCAACAGTAACGGAAGAATTGAAAGAGCAGGACAGAGAATTTTACCGGCATCTGAATTACATGTATGTTTTACCGGAAAAACAATTTCTCGAAGAATTTCAAGAGTGGGTCATTGAGCTGACGAATGATCAAAAGCATCTCGACACACCGGTTCAGTATGTCATTCGAGAGTTTATGAGAAACCGGAGATTATATACGAAGTATTTTGAGAAGTTCGCAGAAGAAAATGAGTCAGCATTTGAACCGGGAGAGAAGCAAAAATGGGCTGATTTGATTGTAAAAGTATTTGATTTCACCATTTATACATTCGTTGATCACGCTGAAATGAATGCTAAGCAGCAATTAAACGCCCAGAGAGAAATGATATTGGAATTAAGCTCACCTATCATTACCCTGAGCAAATCAACAGCTCTGCTGCCGCTTGTCGGTGACATCGATACCGAACGGGCCAAGTTTATTCTGGAAAACACGCTTCAGGCTTGTGCAAAAAGACGCGTGGAGCATCTGTTAATCGATCTGTCAGGTGTTGTGGTAGTGGATACGATGGTGGCGCACCAGATTTTTAAATTGATTGAGGCGCTCAATCTGATCGGTGTCCGGTCAACCCTGTCAGGAATCAGGCCTGAGATTGCGCAAACCGCTGTACAGCTGGGAATTGACTTTTCGAATATTACCATTAAAACCAATCTTGCCCAAGCATTAAACTATCATCAATAAAAAAATCCGCTATCTCAGATAGCGGATTTTTTTATGATGCGAAACATAAAGATACGAGAAAAGATCCCGCGAATAATAAGAGAACGAGGCAAAAGAACACCCAGTCGCGCCGGTTCACGGACAGCATCCTGTAATATGTCCGGTTTCTGCTTCCTGTAAAACCTTTCGATTCCATCGCAAGCGCTGTCCGTTCTGCTTTTCTGATGGCGCTTGCCAATAGCGGTATGGTATATCGTTTTAACCCGCTGATTTTATTTATGAAGCCGCTCTCCGCTGCACCTCCTCTGATTTTATGAGCCTGCTGGATCAGCTGGACCTCATCCTTTAACAGCGGAAGAAAGCGAAAGCCTGCAATGACACCGTACGCGAGCTTTGGTGAGAGCCTGCACTGCTGGACAAGGCTCAGCATAAATAAAATTGGATCGGTCGTAAAAACAAACATCATCGATAAGGCGGAAAAGCACAAAATACGAAAGCCCAATGAGATGCCGACAGACACATTATCGCTGTTAATGGAGATAGGGCCTGCTTGAAACAAAAAATTATCGGGTGTTGTCGGCACCTTTCCAAAAACGGCGGCTGTCCATACGCATCCGAATGCTAAAATCAAAAACGGAATCGTAAACAACAACCATTTTTTCAATGGGATTCCGGCCGCCAATAGAACACCCGCAACGATGATGATATAAAAACACGCCGGAGTGTAAGGGTTGTAAATAAACGACAGCATGACGACACAACAAAAAACCGCCGCCGCTTTTACGGTTGGATTAATGAGATGTAACGGCTGCTTCATCGCGCACCTCCTCTTGATATGCCATCCATTCATATAGAAGGGGTAGGGTGAGCTTTGCTTTTTGGGCAAGCCCTGTTTCTTGAGAAAACAACTGCACTGGAGATCCATTAAAGGCCAAGCCTGTATTGTGAAGCACAAGCACGCTGTCAGCATACGAAGAGACTAGCTCCATATCGTGTGTAATCATGAGGACAGCGGTTCCCTCTGCCTTAATACGCTGAATCATTTCCATACATTCAGCCGCCGTGCGGGCGTCCTGTCCAAAAGTTGGTTCGTCTAATAATAAAACCTTTACGTCATGCATGAGCATGGTAGCAACGCTCAGTCGCCGTTTTTGCCCTTGGCTGACCGCAAACGGATGATGATCAGCCAAATGGGCAAGATCGAAACGATTCAGCAGGTGTTGCGCTTTTTTCTCAGTTTCAGCATTTACCTTCTGGCCGAACAGCAGCTCATCATACACCGTATCGGTGACGAATTGGTGTTCAGGGTTTTGAAAAACAAATCCCATTCGTTTACGCAATTCTTTTTCTTTATATTGCTGCAGCGGCTGATCATAGAGAAGGATTTTGCCGCTTTGCGGTTTCATAAGACGGGCCAGAACAGATAAGAGCGTCGATTTTCCAGTGCCGTTCGGGCCGACAAGCGCTGTCAAAGAGCCTTCGTGCAATGAAAAGCTGATGTCTTCGAAAATCGTTTGTTGTCCTCTCGCAAACGAAAGGCTGCGGACTTCGAGCACACTCTTTCCAGAAGGAGTTGGCTTCTTTTCAGCACGCCCGGCAGGAAAGGGCTCTCTGAACAGCGTTTCTTTTGATAAAGCAAACGGCATACTCAGCTTTTCCTGCAGATGGCAGACCTTTGGAATTGCGATGCCCAATTTCTTTAGTGTCTCCGCTTCGTGCTGAAATAGATCTTTCGTCAGGCCATCCAGCGCTTTTTGGCCTGATTTATCGAGCACGATCGTTCTTTCAATCCAAGGCGCCCATTCATCAAGCTGATGCTCAATGACCAGGAGGCTGAAACCTTTTTCCCGCTGAAGATCTTTCATCAGATGAACGAATTCCCGCGCTGAGAAAGGGTCTAAAAGAGAAGTCGGCTCATCTAAAATAATAAGCTCAGGCTCCATCGCCAAAATACAGGCGAGAGCCACTTTCTGCTTTTGTCCTCCTGAAAGGATGGATATCGTTTTTTCTTTTAAATGGGTAATACGTAATTTTTCTAATACGGCATTGATTTTCTCTGTCATTTCTTCTTTTGGAATCTGCAGATTTTCCAGCCCGAAAGCGATTTCGTCCTCCACCGTCAGCATGCAGAACTGCTGATCAGGATCCTGAAAAACGACCCCGGCATGCTGAGCAATCGTTTCGGTGGTTTCAGCGTTTGTGACCGGCTTTTGAAATAGAAAGACATGTCCGGAGTGAATGCCGTCGCAAGCTTCCGGATATAGACCGTTTAAACATAGGGCGAGCGAGCTTTTACCGCACCCGCTGGGGCCTAGCAATAAAACACATTCTCCTTTTTGAAGCTCAAACGAAATATTTTGAAAAACCGGTTTTTCGTCTTCTTCATAAGAGAAGCTGAGCTGGTCAACTGTCAGAAGCTCGTCAAAGGCTTGCATGTTCTGACGCCCGCTTCCGTTTCTTTTTCAGTTCCTTTCCGAGTGCCATTCCGTTTAACACACCTGTATAAGCGAGAGAGTCGCTGACGGCTTTTCCGAGAAGGCCTGCCAAGAGCGCGCCGGAAATGAGACGGATCACAAGCATAATGAGCAGATAACCTGATGAATAGGCTGCATAGCCAGAAACAAAGAGATCGTAGATAAAGCTGGCTACTGAAGATCCCATTCCGGCCAGCATAAGGACAGGGAGAGAGTATGCTTTCCAGCGTGTTGCAAGGAATACAGCTTCAGCCCCGAGTCCTTGAACAATGCCGATGACGATGACCATCGGGCCAGACGGATTTCCCAGCAGGCACTCAACGAGAGCGGCAATGATTTCAGAAACGAGCGCCGCACCCGGTTTTCGAATGATGTATGCGGCGATGACCGAAACGATAAACCAAATGCCGTAAATCGGTTCATAGGCAATTGGCCCAAACATACCTGCAAGCACGTTTCCGAAATGTGTAAATAATAAATAAACAACGGCAAATACGATACTGATAACGGACATGATGACAATTTCTTTTACTTTCCAGCTTTTCATGTTATCCCTGCTTTCTGTTTTTTCTTGATGGGCTGTTAGCCGAAAGATTCACAGTCATGGTGATGTGGTTTGTTTGCTGCTCAGCCATGCGGAAAACGGCTTCCAATGTTCTGAATACGTCATGGGCATCCCCGTCAAGCTCGCTCGCGTAATGGACACCCTGTACAAAAGTACCTTGGGCTTTTGCGATGTCGACAGCCTTCATAATCAATCCCATATAATCCGGCTCATTCATTGGATAAAGCGCAAATTGGCACGGCGCTTCCGCGTTCAAGCCTCGGACAGCATCTTCATTGACACGCTTATTGTCTTTGGAAAGATATGTATCTCCCTGAGTGTCGCCCGGGCACCCAATGGAAAACGTGCCGCTTATGACGATGTGTGTCTCGCTGTTTGCTGCATAAAGGTAAATGGCTTTTGCGGCATCGAATACATGATCAATCGATCCGCGTAACACCGTGCTGATATGGTCGGTTTTCGTCCAAACCTTGGACGTATCTGTTTTTTTCAGCGCAGACTTGATCACACTGATAAAATCATCCGTCATCGGATATAAAGAGAAGCGAAAACCGGCGATTCTGCTTGTACCGCACATATGCTCCATTTCTAAAAGCCTCCTGTTTTTTGGATAAAATAAAAAACTGCATATCCTAAGGGAATATGCAGTCATAGATCGATTAAGCGCACAAAAAAATACACCATTCGGTCAACCTGCACTTCCCCACGCTGGTATTATCCAGATCGGGTCATAAGGGATCAAAACGCGTTTCTCCCGCGTTTTATCTCAGCCAAAACAGCACCCCTAGTGCTTTCCGTATACAATTTTTTATTTTGACATCATAATAGATGATAAGAATCATTTTGTAAACAACGAAATCATTTTTTTCATATAGGGACAG
The DNA here is from genome assembly GCF_000259365.1 of Bacillus sp. JS. Classification (NCBI taxonomy): domain Bacteria; kingdom Bacillati; phylum Bacillota; class Bacilli; order Caryophanales; family Bacillaceae; genus Bacillus; species Bacillus sp. JS. Next base: position 1,441,475 of record NC_017743.1, read on the forward strand.
GAGAGGATGATCACATTTGGACAAAGGACACATATTAATTGTGGAAGATGAAGAAAAAATCGCCAGGGTTCTGCAGCTTGAATTGGAATATGAAGGATACGACGTGACCATTAAACACAATGGAACAGAAGGCCTGAATGCGGCCGCGGAAGGCGGGTATTCCTTGGTGCTTCTTGATGTCATGCTGCCGGGGCTTAGCGGACTAGAAGTGCTGCGCCGTTTGAGAAAAACGGATCAACAGACACCGGTCATTTTATTAACGGCGCGAGACAGCATTCCTGATAAGGTAACAGGTCTGGATATCGGTGCGAATGACTATGTCACCAAGCCGTTTGAAATCGAGGAATTACTTGCGAGAATCAGGGCGGCGCTGCGCCAAAATGGAACAAAAACGGAAGAAATCGGCACCTTTCTTACATATGACGATTTACGGGTGAACGAAAAAACCCGTGAAGTGAGACGCGGAGACAAAGAGGTGGAATTAACGCCGCGGGAATTTGATTTGCTCGTCTACATGCTAAAGCATCCGCAGCAAGTGCTGACACGGGAGCAAATTCTAAGCGCGGTATGGGGATTTGATTATATCGGTGATACAAATGTCGTAGACGTCTACATAAGATACATCAGAAAAAAACTGGACTATCCTTACGAAAAACAGCTGATCCATACGATTCGCGGGGTCGGCTATGCCATTAAGGGGTAAACGATGAAGCTGAAAACCAAGATTCATCTGTACACATCAATATCACTGTTGATTTTATTAATTTTGGTTCATACCGCAGTATATCTCATTTTTTCGTCTGCGCTGACATCAAAGGATGCGGCCCGGCTTGCTGATGAGACGGATAACATGGCCGAAGCGCTGCATGCTGCTGAAACAGAAGGAGTGGCTATGCAGGACATGCTGCAGGCCTACCTGCCGGCAAATGGCATGGTGCGTGTAGTGAATGGTGAAAAAGCCATCATGACGATCACAAAAGAAAAAGCGTATAAAGATTTTCCTCTCTCTTTTCACAGCGGGGAAACGGCAGATGTGAGGAATCATGACGGCAAGCTGTTTGCTGAGGCTGCAATTCCGGTGATTTGGACCGATGGACAAGTGGTTTCTCTTCAATTGGTGGAAAGGCAGGAGAATACAGAAGAGAGTCTGTTTCTGTTGAAACTCATCTTAATCGCTGCAAGTGCCGCTGTCTGCATTGCTTCTTTTTTTGCCGGCAGCTTGCTCGCCCGCCGTATTATCAATCCGATCAGACGATTAATGATGACCATGAGAGACATACAGCGAGAGAAAGCATTCAAAACGATTTCTTTAGAGGGACAGTCGCACGATGAATTGTATCAAATGGGGCTGACATTTAATGAGATGGCGATGATGCTGAAAGAGCACTACGATAAACAGCAGCAATTCGTTCAAGATGCTTCACACGAATTAAAAACTCCGCTCACCATTATAGAAGGCTACAGCAGCCTGATGAAGCGATGGGGGGCAAAAAAGCCGGAAGTGCTTGAGGAATCGATAGAAGCCATTCATGCAGAAGCGGTGCATATGAAGAAACTGGCCAATCAGCTTTTGGCGCTGGCCAAAAGCCATCAAGGACTCGAGGTTGATCTGAAAACAATCGATTTGATTGAAGTGTCGCGCGCCGTCACGCAAACGCTCCAGCCTGTCTATCAGCGCGACATTTTACTCGAAACAGATAAAGATAGCCTGCCTGTAACAGCTGATGAAGAACGCATCAAGCAGCTGCTGACCATTTTGCTCGATAATGCCATAAAGTATAGTGAAAAAGCCATTGTGATATCAGCCGGAACGAAGGATGGACAGCCGTTTCTGTCAGTAAGGGATGAAGGTATCGGGATACCTGAGGAACATATCCCGCATTTGTTCGAACGGTTCTACCGGGCAGATGAGGCACGGAACAGAAAAACAGGCGGAACGGGTTTAGGCCTTTCCATTGCCAAGCAAATCGCCGATGAGCATGGCATTGAGCTATCTGTCAAAAGCAAGCCGGGACAAGGAACAGCTGTCACCATGCAATTCAGCGAACAGAATGGGGGAGGCCGATGAACAAACCAATAAAAGCAGTATCTTTTGCTGCAGCAGCAGTTTTAGCCGTTACCATCTGTACGTTCCTCATCATTCGGCATACCCATGAGGACGTACTTTCAAAAGAGGCTGTCATAAAAAAAGTCGAAGCCTCTTATGAAGGCAAGGTCACGAAATCAACACAGTCAAAGGATAAAAAAACATATGAAATGACCCTTGAAAATCCTAAGGGAACTTATTTTATAAAAGCTGACGCAATATCGGCTGACATTCTTTCGATGAATAGAGTAAAAGCGATGAATCCATCTGTTATGACAGAAAAAGAAGCCGAGCATCTCGCGCTTAAGCGGGTGCCGGGTACGGTCAAAAAACGAACACACAAGAATCGCGTTGCCACATATATCATTCAAAAAGAAGACGGAAAAACATACGAAGTGAAGGTAGATATGCAGGCAAAAACAGTCTTGTCTGCCGATCAAATCAGCAATAAAGATCAACAAAAAACACCGATTACGAAAAAAGAAGCCAAAACAATTGCAGAGCGAGAAACGGGCGGGACAGCGGATGACGCAGATCTCGAAGAAAGTGAGGGCACTCTCATCTTTGAAGTGGATGTTGATCTTCCTGATGATAAAGAAGCGACAGTGAAGATCAATGCCTACACAGGAAAGGTAGCTAACATTGTCTATGAAGACTAAAGGTTTCTCATCAAATTCTCATCTTGCTCTCGTTTTCCTTTCATGTTGAGTGTGTAAACTGTACGCATACAAAACAAAGGAGGACTCACAAATGCTCAAGAAAAGATGGATGGTCGGGCTTTTAGCAGGGTGCCTAGCGGCTGGAGGATTCAGCTACAACGCGTTTGCCAAAGAAAACAATGAAAACAGTCAGCCTTCTTCTAAGGCGGGTGCACTCACTGAACAACAAGCAGAATCAATTGCCAAAACAGTTGTTGACGGCAACGTAGAAGACATTGACAGAGAGCTTTACAATGGCAAAGATGTCTATGAAGTGGAGATTGAAAAAGCGGGTGAAGACTACGACGTTTATGTAGATATTCATACAAAACAAGCGCTTAATGACCCGTTAACGGAGAAAGCAGAACAAGTTGCCATAACAAAAGAAGAAGCGAAAGAAATTGCTTTAAAGCGAACAGATGGAACCGTAACAGAAAGTAAGCTGGACGAAGATGACGGTGCTTACATCTATGAAATTGAAATCCAAACGAAACAAGGAACTGAGACAGAATTTGAAATTTCCGCAAAGGATGGCCGCATGATCAAAACTGAGATAGACGACTAATCAAACCCCCGCTGCAGCGGGGGTTTTTCATGATAAGAAACCTTCTTTTGGACAATCTAAGTGAAAAGGAGGCGAAACGCATGGAAAAGAAAGAGGAGCAATACATCAATCAGGCTGAATATGTCCCTCATCCGACGAAGGATGGAGAGTATGCTTTATTTCTTCATGAAACGTATCATTTGCTTTCTGAAGATGACGAGTCACAAACAACAGAATAAGGGCTTAGGCCCTTGTTTTGTTCCGTAATTGTGATGTAAGCGCATTTATTACTTTTTTGAGTTGACACAGCTTGTTTTTTTCTGTAATCTCAGTGTGTCAATTCAATTAGGAACTTCGTTAGGTGAGGCTCCTGTATGGAGATACGCTGCTGCCCAAAAATGTCCAAAGACGCCAATGGGTCAACAGAAATCATCGACATAAGGTGATTTTTAATGCAGCTGGATGATTGTCCTATGCCATACAGTGCTAAAGCTCTACGATTGAAGGCGCCCGCACGCTTTTTTGCCGTGCTTCTTTCACCTTCAATCCTGAAGGCTTTTTTTATGCCTTTAAAACGAACCCAATCAAAGGAGGTGCGGAGTATGGATTCTCCCCATTCGAGTCAATCTGAAGAAGTACCCATATACTATGACAACAAGGCAATTGATTACACGATGAGGAGACGAACTGCCGCACCTTCTGGCGAGGCCGGCACGTCTCCGTAGAGGAGGTACGAGTCCCGATGGTTCAAAACATGACCTATGACGAACTCATTTTACGTATCATTATTTTATTGCGAGACGGGAAAATCAGGGATTTCAGAAGCGTTATTGATGAGCTTCAGCCCTATGACATGGCGTTTATTTTTAAAGAAATGCCGGAAAAACACCGCGCCCGCTATTTATCTTATTTAACTGTAGACGATATCACTGATATGATCGGGGAGCTGGAACGCGAATTTCAGCTTGCCGTCTTAAATAAAGTCGGAAAAACAAAAGCAACACTGGCGATGAACAAAATGGACAACGATGACCTCGCACAATTGCTTGAAGAAATGGATGAAGAACTGAAGGAGCAGCTTTTGTCCAGCATGGAAGCGTCAGAGTCAAAAGCTGTACAGCTCTTGATGAATTATCCGGCTGACTCAGCGGGACGCATGATGACAAACCGATATGTGTGGATTCCTCAGCATTATACGGTAAAAGACGCGGTCGTCAAACTGAAAAGCTTCGCTGAAATCGCTGAATCGATCAACTACTTATATGTTATTAATGAAAGCAAACAGCTGGTTGGGGTTCTTTCCTACCGCGATTTGATCCTGGGTGAACCTGAAGAAAAGGTGCAGGATTTAATGTTTACCCGCGTCATATCAGCAGATGCTCTTCAGGACCAGGAAGAAGTTGCCCGCCTGATTGAACGTTACGATTTCTTGGCAATACCGGTTGTAGAAGAAAACAACGTGCTTGTCGGCATTGTGACGGTCGATGATATTATCGACGTCGTTATTCGGGAAGCTGATGAGGATTACGAAAAATTCGCCGCTTCCGGTAAAGACATCACCTTTGACACAAAAGCTTACGTGGCGGCATACCGGCGCCTGCCATGGCTGATTTTACTCTTGTTTATCGGGCTGATTTCAGGAAGCATTATCAGCTATTTTGAAGATGCGCTGAAACAGGTTGTCGCGCTTGCGTTTTTCATGCCGATGGTGTCAGGGATGACAGGAAATACGGGAACACAATCTCTCGCGGTTGTCATCAGAGGTTTGTCTAAAGAAGAAATGAACAAAAAAACGATTGTGCGCCTGATCTTCCGGGAGTTCAGAACAAGTATTTTTATCGGAGCGGTTTGTTCTGTGCTAATCGCGATTGTCTCCATCATATGGCAGGGGAATGCGCTTTTGGGATTTGTTGTCGCTTCTTCACTGTTTTTAACCTTAATCATCGGCACGATGTCAGGAACGATTATCCCTATTATTTTGCACAAACTGAAAGTAGACCCGGCGATTGCTTCTGGACCGCTGATTACAACGTTAAACGATATTTTATCTTTATTAATCTACTTTGGCATTGCCACTGCATTCATACACTCATTATAAATATAAAAAGTCCGTCTCAACTGCGAGCCGGACTTTTATCATTTAACGGTTTTTGTACCGAAAGTGAGCATTAAGCTGCCCCTCCAGCATTTTTTTTCGCACTTGCGGATCGTTTTTTAACATCTGTTCTTTTTTGCGCATATCCTTTAAAATCTCTGCCGTCTGTACGCCGTCTTCGCGCTTATTGGCGATATCCATCAGACGCTCCACATCGGCAAAGGAGTATTTTCTTGTCCCCCTTGAAGAACGCTGCGGGTAAATGAGTTTTCGTTCCTCATAATACCTGATCTGTCTTACGGACAATCCTGTCAATTCACTCACAATTCCGATTGAAATCACTTTTTTGTCTTTATAAGAATGATCTTCTGTGGTCATTTTTCCACCCCTGGATGTCTTTTGATAATAGTATATAAAAAACAAAGAGAAAAAACCTGACGCTTGTCATATTTTCTAACATCAAATAGAAGATTTTTGAAAAAATGCGGAAGAAAAATTAACAAGAATAATGCGTAACATACAAGCGCGTTTTATCCTTTATGTAACGAACAAACGAGGAGGAAGGATAATCATGGAGGAAGAAAAAGCGGTCTCACTGGCAAAAGAAATTATCGAGTTGGATATCAAGCGTGATGAAATGCTGGAGACGTTTATGCAGCTTGCCGGAGAACAGGCTTTTCAATTATTAAGATTCGTTCAAAACGGACGGTACCGTAAATCTTCGTAAACATAAATTCTTTACATTAGATTCATACCACGTTCATTTAAATAGAGTATCTTTTGTATAGGATACCTCAAAATGAAGGAGGACGCTATGAGTAATTTATTGAAAACCGCTTTAGAAAAAGAACGAAGTCATTATTCTGAAAAACTCTATCAAATTGGGGTTTATAATAAAGAGGTCATGAACAAAATGACGATTTCTGAGCTTCGGAAAGAATATGCTTATTTCTTTCGGAGCATTACAAATCACAGAAATTATCCTTATACAAGATAATGTATAAGGATTTTTTTGCTTTTAGAAGGAATTTCTCGAATTATAGCGAATACGTATAGTAAGGGACTGAACTCTTATTATATGTAAGGGTTTTCATTATTTTTTTATAAAAATCCTATATACGAGGTAGATATGATGAGATTATCGTTTAACGAAGAAGAAGTTGAGCGTGCGATGAATTTGTACAGAGTTTTTGCAAGGGCTTTCAAAAGTGTGTCCGAACATAGTATCCGTGATAGCAAAGAGCACGGTTTTAATCCCACTGAATTTGCTGTACTGGAGCTCCTGTACACAAGAGGCCCGCAAAAATTGCAGCAAATTGGGTCGAGACTTCTGCTTGTAAGCGGAAACGTCACATATGTTATTGACAAACTAGAAAGAAACGGGTTTTTAGTAAGGGAGCAGGACCCGAAAGATAAACGCTCCGTTTACGCACATTTAACTGACAAGGGAAATGAGTATTTGGATAAAATTTATCCGATTCATGCTCTGCGTATTGCGAGAGCGTTTTCAGGCCTTTCGCCTGATGAACAGGACCAGCTGATCGTCCTGCTCAAGAAAGCGGGCATACACAGCCAGCATTTGCTGTTTCGTTAACGACCCTACACTCTCTGTTTCAGGAGAGTGTTTTTTTGTGTCATAGAATTCTTTTTAAAACATCTTCAATCTTCCTATCAGACATTTCTTCAAGATATTCATTGACGTGTGTTTGATATTTCTTCATCAGTTCAATTGATTGAAAAAATACCGCAAAACGTTCTTCTGCTTTTTGTACATCCCAGTTTCTTATATCTATGACAAGCTCCCTTTCTTTTAAAAGGTTCAAATTCATTTCCTCCTGTCCCGGCAGTGCATGATAAATAAATACGGGGAGCCGCTTCTGTAAGCATTCACTAATGGTCACGCCTCCGGGTTTTGTCATGATGCCTGCCGCCTGTTCGTACAAACGGTTCATCTCTGCTTTGCTGTGAAGGTAAGGAATCGCCTCAATTAAAGGGTGGTGTAAACTTTTGACATAGCAGTAGAGCTTTTCGTTTCTGCCGCATAATATTTTGTATAAGATCTTTCCGCCTGGCGACAGTTTCTGCACCCATTTTAACATTCCCCCGACTCCCATACTGCCTCCTGTGATGATGATGGTATATGGCTGATGATGCTGACAGGCATCTGCTGATCCCATTTCAAACATTCGGTGAACGGGTATGCCGGTCAAGTATATGTTTTTCTGATCGATCCCCTCTGATATGAGCTGCTTCTTTACTTCGGTGCTCGGAACAAAATGGTAATCAATGTTCTTCCGTCCCCATAATTGATTCACGAAAAAATCAGTGTATACATTCACAACCGTCAGATTCGGATATTCAGGCTTTAGCCGGTTCAGCAGATAAGAAGGCAGCGCATGTGTGCAGAAGGCGAAATCAGGCTGTTTTTCTTGGAGGATGTGCCTCATTTGCTGTGTGAACAGCCATTCGTACATGGAATAGCGTTTGTCATGCTGATATTCTCCGCAGGCGAGCAGCCGGTAAATGCCGCTATACGTTTTCGGGAAGTATTGAATCCATTTTAAATAAGCCGCGGAGGACAATTTTTCTAACCGCCTATACGCATGTGAAAAGATATCAATGTTCTCGGCTCCAAGCCCCTGAGACTCCAATTCAGCCTGCAATGCATCAGAGACATGATGATGGCCGGTGGAAATGCTTAAAAAAGGAAAAATGAGAATGTTTTTCATGACAGCCCTCCCAAAAAAATATGGCAACTATATTTTGGGGAGAACGCTCACAAAATATAAGGGTGTTTTTGATCATAAGGAAGGTGAAAAGATGAAAACCTGTTTCCTTTCCATTTGGAAAATGCTTGACCCGATTTATTTCTTTTTTTCTAGGCTAAGCTTGATTGACAAAGAGCAAAAAAGCGTTTTTCGAGTCAGGCTGACGAAGTATAAAGGACATCATGTCGTGCTGAGCGACGGAACGCATATTAGAAAAAATGATGTGCTCGTTAAAATCCATCTGCACAATATTAAGCTGATAAGAGAACTGCAAAGCATTGAGAGCGCGGTCAGAAAAGGAATCATTATTTATCAGAAAGTATATCAATCGATGCCGCTTCTTCTTGACTATATCAACAATCATAAAAAAAGCGAGAAAATCAAAGGGATCATCGGGATTACAATGCTTGACAAAGGTGTGGAAAGGCTCGGCTTTGATGTGATCACCCCGGTGAACCCTTTTTACAGATGCTTTAAAAAAATGTCCCATGTGCCGATTTTATATTTGACTTCAAAGCCTGTGAGCTTGCGGCATTTACCGAATTCATCCTATTTGTTGATCTCAAAAGAAAAGCTGCAGAAAACTTATCAAAAAAAAGACTGATGCCTCGGTCAGCACAGTCTTTTTTGCTTAAATTTGATGAAATGTCACTTCAGGGCGGCTCCCGACACGGATATTTACGCCGGTTTGTCCTAAGCCTTCGCTGATATAAAATGGCTTATCGTGATGATAATGAAGACCTTTAATCATGTTCATGCGCACGAGTTTGCCCATTTTCACCAAATGATACGGTTTTGGCCAATGGATTTGCCCGCCGTGAAAATGGCCTGACATCAGGTAATCATAATGAACATCTTTCATATCCAGAATAATATTTGGGTCATGTGTTAGTACAAGCTGATAGCCGTTTTCCAAACTTTGATAAGAGCCGGTGATATTACTGCGATTCGTACTGTAATCATCAATGCCGATAATATTGATTGGCCCTGCAGCCGTCTCGATTCGAACATGTTCATTTTGAAGAGTGATACAGCCGTTTTCCTCTAAAACACGCTTCAGCCTCTGAAAGTCTCTTTCTTTCAATACATAATCGTGGTTACCGAACACCGCGTACATTCCATATGCAGGCTTCAGCTTTTGCAAGGCATTCAAGTAACCTGCCAGCTTCGGAATATTACGTTTCCGATCAAGAAAATCCCCGGTAAGAGCAATGATGTCCACAGGCTGATCTTTTGTTAAAAGATACAGCTCCTCAGGTGAGACTGAAATGTTTTCCAAGTGAAGATCTGATAAATGAAGGATATTTAATTTTTTTCTGGCTGGAAGGCCGTCTTTTTGATCGATTGAAATGGTGTTGACTTTCACATCTTTTGTATTGCGGTTCGCTTTATATAGAAATGGCACAAATACGAGTATGGCCAATGAAAGTAAGATTGTAAACAAAATATATCCCCTCCCTGCTATCAGTATAGTAAGTGATCAAGCACTATGGATAGCGGGAATTAATGGGTAGAGACAGGCTGAAAAACGGATTGTCATATGATGAATGATTTGGAAGGGAAAAGGGATAATAAATTTTGACACATGAGGCAGAACATGCCGACGGAGTCAGAATAACAAATGGATGTGTAAGCAATGTTACGGTTGATGAGACAACAAAAAAAAGAAACATATTATCTCTGGATCGCATTATTTCTCCTTTTGCTGTATGTATCCCCGCTTTTTGTTTTAAAGGAAGATGCCCATATCCGGGTCCACGATAATTTAGATTCCAACATCGCGTGGTACAAGGTTCTTGCCGATAGCGGAGAAATCGTCGGCAAGGTTGACGCTGCCATTCCGCAAATCATTAACGGGCTGCCACGGGATGCCTTTGGCACCGAGTGGAGCGGCATTGTTTGGCTTCATGCTTTCTTTTCTTCCATGACTGCCTATGCAATAAGCCAAACGGTTACAAGAGTTGTCGCTTTTTTTGGAATGTATGTGCTGCTGAAGAAACATGTGATCCCGGAGCCAAAAGCTGCTTTCATCCGAATTGGCGTATCGCTTGCATTTGCCTTAACACCTTTCTGGCCTTCGGGAATGCTGAGTACGCTTGGGTACCCTTTGGCACTGTGGGCTTTTTTAAATATCCGAAAAGGGGATATCTCATGGAGAGAATGGCTGACGCTGGGCTTGCTCCCCTTATACTCAAGCTTTGTGCTAGGCTTCTTCTTTTTCCTGGCAGGAATGGCGTGTTTTTGGCTGTATGATGCTATTACAAAAAGAAGATGGAATCTGATTTTCTTAGGCAGTATTGCATTTATGACGAGTATCTATCTTTTCGTTGAATATCGGCTTGTCTATTCGATGTTGTTTGAGCATGCACCGATGCATCGGATTGAATTTATCTCATCCAGGCATGACGTTTGGCATTCTCTTCGACTATCCGTAAAAAACTTTGTCTATGGCCATAATCATGTGATGACCGTTCATACCGTTGTCATCCTCCCGATTCTGCTGCTCGTATTTGCTGCTCTGCTGTTCAAACGAAATCGGACAAAGCCAGAAAATGTTTATCTGTTTTTATGTGTACTTAATTACGGACTGTCATTATGGTATGCGTTTTGGTTCAACAAAATTTGGGCAGTGCCTAAGCAGACATTTGCCTTTTTAGCAGAATTTAATTTTGCCCGATTTCATTTTCTTCGGCCGCTTGTTATATACATGAGCTTTGCGCTAGCTTTATATCTCATTTGGCGGATGGGGAAAGGATGGAAATGGCTTGTGTACGCCGCGGTCGCTGCACAGCTGATGGTGCTGGCGCCTTTTAATGAAGAGTATACGTATGGTGTTCATTACAACGCGCCGACATTCAGGGAGTTTTATGCATCCGAGCAATTCAACGAGATTAAGGAATTTATCGGACGCCCGCAAGATTCGTACAGGGTGGCGAGCATCGGCCTGCATCCGTCAATCGCCCAATATAACGGGTTTTATACGTTAGATACGTATAACAATCTATATCCACTTTCTTATAAATATGAATTTAGGAAAATCATCGAAAAAGAGCTGGAAAAAAACACTCAGCTGAAACAATATTTTGATGAGTGGGGCAGCCGCTGCTACCTTTTTGTCGATGAACTCGGTAAACGATACGATTTCAAAAAGAACTCGAAGAAAACGATCAACAATCTTCAATTAAATACAGATGTATTTAAAAAAATGGGCGGACGGTACATTTTTTCTTCAGTTCCGATCATGAATGCTGAACAAAACCATCTTGCGCTTGTCAAGACGTTTGACCATAAGGATTCCGCTTGGCGCATTTATTTATATGAAACAAGATAAGGAGGATATCGATTGAAACAGCCACAGCCAGTATTAACCATCGTCGTCCCGTGTTTCAATGAAGAGGAAGTGTTTCAAGAAACAAGCCGTCAGTTGACAGAGGTTATAGACGATTTAATTGAAGAGAAATTAATTGCTGAGAACAGTAAAATTCTATTCGTCGATGATGGCAGCAAAGACCGCACTTGGGCTCTGATTGCCATGGAGAGCATAAAAAACAAGAAGGTTACCGGTTTAAAATTAGCCTGCAATGTCGGCCACCAAAAAGCGCTTTTAGCCGGACTCCATAAAGCGAAGAATAGGTCAGACTGTGTCATTTCGATTGATGCTGATCTTCAGGACGACATCTCTGTGATCCGGGATTTTATGCTGAAATATCATGAAGGCTGCGAGATCGTTTACGGTGTCCGCCGGAGCAGAAAAACCGATACCTTTTTCAAACGCACGACCGCATTAGGATTTTATCGCCTCATGAATAAGCTTGGAATTAAATTAATTTATAATCATGCTGATTTTCGTTTAATGAATAAAAGATCCCTTGAAGAGCTTGAGCGTTATCCAGAAGCGAATTTGTTTTTAAGAGGCATTGTTCCCATGATCGGCTTTAAGTCAGCCGAAGTGTTGTATGACCGCAAGGAACGCTTTGCCGGCAAAACGAAATATCCGCTGAAAAAAATGCTGTCATTCGCTTTTAACGGGATTACATCATTCAGTGTCGCACCAATTCGATTCTTTACGCTATTGGGATTTATTTTATTTTTTCTCAGCGCTGTGGCAGGAATTGGCGCGTTTATTCAAAAGCTGCTCGGCCATACGAATGCAGGCTGGGCGTCTCTCATCATTTCCATTTGGTTTTTGGGCGGGCTGCAATTGATGGGAATTGGGATTATCGGAGAGTATATCGGGACGATATTTTCCGAAGTGAAAAGACGCCCGAAATACGCGATTGATATCGATTTATATAATGAGCCGCTGAGCCCGCTTCAGCGCCAGGAAAAAGAGCGATTAGAGAAAAAGTACAGTTAAACGGAAAGAGCTGACTTCATTAGTCAGCTCTTTTTTTCAACTGATGTAATATAGCGCTAAGAGGTTCGTCCTGCGGGTTGCGGTAAAAATCAAAAAATGGGCAGCCCTTTTTCTTAATCCGATCAATGACGGTATCAATTGTAAACAGAGCGGGTGTTAAAGATGATTGGACTTCATGCCAGTAAAGCGGTGCCGCGACAGTCCCGAGCTCATTTCCTCTCGTCGAATAGGGACAGATAATCGTTTTTCCTTCTGCATGCTGCAAATAATCAAGATACAATTTGCCGTGCCTGTTTTTAATCAAGCGTTCAGTGGTAAATAGCTCGGGAAATGCATTGGTGCAGTACTCGGCAATCAGCTGTGTAAATTGGCGTGTTTCTTCATACGTGAAAGCCTCAGGAGACAAGGGAATATAAAGCTGGATGCCTTTGTTGCCGGACAGCTTCGGGTACGAAGTAATGCCAAAGGAGTCAAACAGCCGCTTCAGTTCATTTGCAGCCTGAACGGCCATAATAAAGTCATCTCGCGAAGGCGGGTCTAAATCAATGACAATCTCAGCCGGACGCCTGCTTCTAATGGTTTGAAAAGGAACGTGAAACTCCAAAGCAAGCTGGTTGCAAAGCCATAACAACGTAGACATATCCTCGCAGATAATATGCTCATGGCTTCCGTCATAGAAAGATTGAACAAAATCCGGCGCGTAGTCCGGCTTGTTTTTTTGGAAAAATGATTCGCTCCTAGCTCCATGCGGATAGCGAATGACGGTGACAGCACGGTTTTTCAGAAATGGAAACAGGTAGTCACTGACTTCAATCATATACTGAATAAAATCTTCTTTTGTTTTTTTATTCTTTTCAAATATGATTTTATCCAGGCTTGTGAACTGAAGCTTTGGGTGAACCGGTTTGGAGTGGCGTATGACTTGCGCATACGTGCATTCGGTCCAGTCCATTTGGAATTCGAAACCGACAAACGATACCTCTCTTAGTGTGCCTTGAAGAATCGTTAAGTATTGAACAGTTGCACAAATAGAAGGTTCAAGCGTAAATTCGCCAGAAGGTGCTTGATGTCCGTGCTGTTCCATAATCTCTCGTATCGCGCTTTTTTCTTCATCACGCATTCCGTGCGAGACAGAGGCTATCGGTGTCATGATCCTGTTTTTTAATACGGACACCGTCAGAAACCCATTGTTAGGGTTGAAGCCTGTTATGCAAACATGTGCTTGTTTAAAGTTTTTATATTTGAGCCAATCGGACGACCGCTTCTTTCCGAGCCATTTGCTGTTTGTTTTTTTCGCTACAATTCCTTCTCCGTCATATTTCATTACCATTTCCCAGAGTTGATCAAAATGATCGTAACAGGGGATATATTGGATGGTTTCCTTTGCGTAAGGGTCTGGAGACACAGGAAGCTTTGCTGTGGACATGAGGTCATACAGCGATTTTTTACGGTCCAAATACGAAAGAAGCGTTACATCTTCTCCGTTTCGCTCTAATAAGTCAAAAGCGAGAAAGCAGCACGGCCTCGCGTTTGCCGATTCCTGAATCTTGTCTGGCCTTTTTAAACGTCCCCGTACTTGAAGATGTTCAAAATCTGCACGACAAGGATTCACCAAACATACGATTTCTCCATCAAGTGTCAGCGGAAGTTCTTTTTCCATAGGCTGAAAGACACTTTTGGCGAATTGTGTGATTTCAGGGAAGGTGCTGTTGAGCTCCACACCATTTCTGCTGGTTAAGGTCACACCTGAAGAATGGATGCGAAGAATACATCGGTACCCGTCATATTTAACTTCGTAACGCCATTCTTCTCCGATTGGCGGTGACGAAGTAAGGACCGGCTGCATGGTTAACGCCATGGACTATGACGTGCCGGAGGCTTTTTTTCTAGTCGTTTTCCGTTTTTTATCTCCGGCTCCTTTCGGTTCAGCGGCTTGTGCAGGTGTGGCAGCCGGTGTCTCGGGGTTCGGTCTTCTGGTTCTGTCAATGCTGGCTTGCAGTGCGCTTACCAGGTCAATGACATCTTCACGCGGTGGCGCTTTATCAGGAGTGACGGCTGTCTCTTTATTTTCAAGCTTGTCATTGACTCTTTGCAGCAGAGCCTGCCGGTACGTGTCCTCATATTTTTCAGGTTCAAACTCAGCAGTCAGTTCATCTATTAATGTGATAGCGGTTTGCAGTTCCTTATCATTTACATTCGATTGATCAGGTACACCTGGGACATGAGCGGCGCTTCTGACCTCATCCGGATAATGGATGGACTCCATGACGATACAATTTTCATAAACGCGGAGAATCGCCAGTTGCTGCTTTGACCTGATTGTCATATTGGCGATACCAATCTTTCCGGTTGAACGCAGCGCCTCACGCAGCAGGGTATAGGCTTTTGTCCCGTTATCCCCGGGGCCGACGAAGTAGGAGCGGTTAAAATAAATCGGATCAATTTCCTGAAGCTGAACAAAGTCAACAATCTCAACCGCTTTCTCCTCATGCTCCTGCTTTAAGCTTTTTAAATCTTCGTCCGTCAGCACTACATATTTTCCTTTTACATATTCATATCCTTTGACAATTTCATCAGGACTAAGTGTTTTTTCGCAATTTGTGCAAACTTTCTCGTATTTGATTGGTGCGTGATCCTCTTTATGGAGGCTGCGCAGCTTAATATCTTTATCTTCTGTGGCCGCATATAGCTTGATGGGGATGTTTACTAATCCGAAACTGATCGATCCCTTCCACATTGTATGCATATCGATAAACCCCTTTTTTTCTTTAGTGTGAAGAGGAGGGGGGCGATTCATGTGTAGTAACTTATGGGTGAAAAAAACAGCCGCGCTATTATTGCGGCGGCTGTTCAATAATGAATTGTTCGATTTGTTCCGGCGGTATTGGCCTGCTGAAAAAGAATCCCTGCAAATGGTCGCAGCCTTTTTCATAAAGGAGCTGCTTTTGTGCTGAATTTTCAACACCTTCGGCAATCACCTGCAAAGACAGCTGATGGCCCATGGCAATAATAGCCCCTGTAATTTGCTCTGATTTACGATGGGTTTGAATATCGTCAATAAATGATTTGTCAATTTTCAGCCTGTGAATCGGAAAGTGCTTCAAATAGCTAAGCGAGCTGTGACCAGTACCGAAATCGTCAATACTGATTCTGATTCCTAATTCCGTTAGCGATGACAAAACCTTTTTGGAGTGATCAAGATTGTCCATTGTCATGCTTTCTGTCACTTCCACTTCAAGAAGGTGCGGAGGAAGCTTGTATTTATTCAGCGTATCCTTGATGAGAGGGATCAGATCTTCGGATTGAAACTGTTTGGCGGAAATATTGATGGCGACAGAAAGATCATAGCCTTTGTCATGCCAAACCCTTGCCTGTTTGCATGCTTCATCTATAATCCACTTTCCGATATCAATAATAAGGCCCGTTTCTTCTGCGACACCGATGAATTCTCCAGGTGGGCACAGCTGCCCGTCGGGTGTGACAAGGCGTATTAATGCTTCTGCCCCTGTCATTTTTTGATTTTTTGCACTGAATTGCGGCTGATAATGTAAAACAAACCTATCGTTTTCAATTGCTTCTCTAAGTACGATCTCTTGATTCAGCTTGACGGTTTCTTTGTTCCCGATTGAAAAAGAAAAGTACCTGTATTTGCTTTTGTTTGGTTCTTTAGCGGCATACATCGCCATATCAGCCTTTTTCATCAATTCAAGGCCATCCGTCCCGTCTTTTGGAGATATTGCAATCCCGATACTGACAGATGTGACTAGAGTGTGCTCTTGGATTTTAAAAGGTTTTTCGAATTTTTGGATAATTTTTCTTGCTAAAACATCTGCCTCGCCAGTTCCTGTATTGGCGTCTGTCAATATAATAATAAATTCATCGCCGCCAAGACGGGCAATAAATCCGTTATCAGGAACTACAGATGACAGGCGCTTAGCTGCAAGCTGAAGCAGTTGATCACCGACATTATGCCCTAATGCATCGTTAATCACTTTAAACCGGTTTAAGTCCAGAAAGAATACAACGGTGTTATAGTGTAAGGTATGCTCGCGATTCAGCACTTCTGTTAGGTGAGAGATGGCATGCCTTCTGTTAGGTAAGTCTGTAAGCGAATCATAATGAGCCATTCTATGGATTTCTTTCTCTGCTCTGTACTGCTTTGTCATGTCTTTGCAAATAACATAAATGCTGTCAAGGTCTTGATTGACCTCAACAGGTATGAGCGTAATATTTAAGTGAAACTGGCCTTTTTCAGTAATCAGATCGCTATCACTGTTCATCGCTTGTTTATCTTTTTTAACTTGCTCAAAAAGGAGCTTAATCTTCTGGGGTGTATAATTTCTCCAATCGTGCATGCTGAATCCAAATTTGCTGATCATTTCCTCGCCGGCATGATTTGATGATATAATGTCGCCTTCTAATGACAAAATAAAGATGGCATCAATATTGTGGTTGATTAAAGATTGAAATCTCTGTTCGTTATCCTTTATGCGTTCGCTTTGTTTCATAAACTTTCGGTCTGCATGGGAACTGAATAATAATAATGTTTGTATACAAAAAATAATTAAAGTAACAAAAATTGACCAATGAAACGTATGTACTTCCATATGGCTTCCGGGAGGAGCCGTGTCCTCATGGAAAGTTGCGGCAAGCATTCCTGTATAATGCATGCCCGAAATCCCTAAACCCATTACAAGTGAACTGATGACTTTATAGTACATAAGATGATCAGAATGTTTTTTTACGGCCAAGTCAAAGAATATCTTTAACGAGACGAAAGATGCTGCAATCGCAATGATAATTGAAACTGTAAAAAGAATCGGTTCATATATAATCATTACCCGGGAAATGGCAGACATTCCGATATAGTGCATAGAAGCAATAGATGCGCCAAGCACAACTGATCCGGTAAGCAGTCTGTAAAATGTAAGAATGTTCCGGCTGACAAAATATAATGACACAAATGATCCGGAAACAGATGCACCAATGGATGCCATTAAAGGCATGAATTCATATTCCAGCTGCATCTCCATCTCCATATGGACGGCCATCATCCCTACAAAATGCATTGACCAAATCCCGAATCCCATTATAAGTGAGCCGCCAATCAGCCAAACTTTACTTTTTAAACCCGTATGGATCGTGACTTTCCTTGACAGTTCAAGGGAAATGTACGAGGCGGCACAGGCAATAAGAATAGATAAATATATGAGCGTCGTATTATACGTAACGTGTATTTCCAAATGGAGATTCCTCCCGTATCTGATGTTCCAGTCTTGTTGACTCTCTTTATTATCGGCTGCTTAACTCCAGCCTTTCAGCCTTCAAGATGATAGAAATATGAGTGAGAGCTATTTTTAGTTCAGCTGACCGTGAAAAATGTGTTAAAATCATGTTGACGTTTTCCAAAAAAATAAAATGTACAATACATAAATAGGGAAAAGGGGAGTTGAAGGCTATCGAAGAGCTGGTAATGTCATGGATAGAAGCATTTAAAAGCTTATCTTATTTTGGAATATTTCTAGCGCTCAGTATTGAGTTTATCCCCGCTGAAATCGTCCTGCCTCTTGCGGGCTACTGGGTATCGAAAGGCGATATGACGCTTACCGGCGTTGTTTTGGCAGGAACGCTAGGAGGAGTGGCCGGTCCGCTTACGCTGTATTGGATAGGAAGGTACGGAGGAAGGCCGTTTCTTGAACGTTTTGGGAAGTACCTTTTTATTAAGCCTGAAGCGCTTGATAAGTCGGATCAATTTTTCAAAAAACATGGGGGCTTTGTCGCCTTCAGCGGCCGTTTTTTGCCTGGCATCAGGACATTGATCTCCATACCGTGCGGCATTGCAAAAATGAATGTTTGGGTGTTTTCGCTTTATACATTCATCGCTATGCTTCCGATTACATTTGTATATGTTTATCTCGGTGTGAAGCTCGGTGAAAATTGGAAGGAAGTCGGCTCTATTCTTGATCAATATATGCTTCCGATCGGGATAGCGATTTTGGTGCTGTTCCTGCTCTACTTATTGATGAAAAAGAGGAAGAAACGCACGCACTCCGAACATTTATCAGTATTTTTAAAAAATAAACGTTGACAAATCACCGCACTGCGCATATTATTGACGTATAAAATGATATTTCTTGAAATCCCAAAGGGGAGTAGCGTCCGGAATATATTCCGGAAACAAAGTCGTCATTTCATGGATGGTATCCATCGGCTTTGTTGGCATGCTTGAATTCATGTCTAGCAAGACCTTTGCCTTATGTCGGCAAAGGTCTTTTTTGCATGGTCCGGCCGGCATAAGATCGGATGAAGAGAAAGAAAACAACTTTTTTGGGAGGGTATCATTTATGGATGCAGCATTATTATTAGAGTATGGTTGGGTTCTTCTCGTCTTGATCGGGCTGGAAGGGATTTTAGCCGCCGATAACGCACTGGTTATGGCGGTAATGGTAAAACATTTGCCGGAAGAAAAAAGAAAAAAAGCGCTGTTTTATGGATTGGCAGGGGCTTTTGTACTGCGATTTGGCTCTTTATTTGCAATTTCTTTCTTGGTCAACGTATGGCAGGTTCAAGCGATTGGCGCGATCTATTTGCTGTATATCTCAGCAAGCCACTTATTGAAAAGATATGTATTTAAGAAAGAAGACACGCATAAAGAGACGAAGAAAAGCGGTTTTTGGCCGACTGTTTTAAAAGTGGAACTGGCAGATATCGCGTTTGCTGTTGATTCTATTTTAGCAGCAGTAGCACTGGCGGTTACGCTCCCTGGGACATCACTCCCGAAGATCGGCGGACTTGACGGAGGGCAATTTATCATCATTTTGGCCGGTGGTATAATCGGACTGGTGATCATGCGATTTGCGGCTTCAATGTTTGTAAAGTTATTAAAGGAACGTCCAAGCCTAGAAACAGCAGCCTTTGTGATTGTCGGCTGGGTCGGAGTGAAGCTTGCTTTATATACGCTTGCCCATCGTGACATAGCGGTTGTTTCTGAACACTTTATCCATTCTGGAACATGGAAGCTGATATTCTGGGGTGTCTTAGCGGCAATTGCAGTTAGCGGCTGGTTTATGTCAGGTGGGAAAAAACAGCCGGAGGGCACACAAAACGAACAAAAAAACAGCACTCGGGAACGGGCGTAATCTGAAAGACTCTGCTTAAAAGCAGAGTCTTTTCGTGTTTGAAGCGTTTTCATACCCGAAATAAAATAACATTTTTATAACAGCTTTGTTACAAAAAACACGCATAAAACCCCCTTAATTCTTTAGAAAGGCACGAAATCATGTATAGGACGTCAGAATGGTTTGTCATAATTGAGACATTGGAAATCAATATTTCTTTTTCTCCTTTGCGAATCCCTATCAAATTAGCTATCATTAATGAGTAGTTATAGGGAGGAACTGAGGTGAAACCAGTGCTTAGCCTTTTGTTTAAATTGGGAAAAAAGAAGCAAACGCTTGAAAAAGCTGTTGAGAGTATACAAAAAGGCAATAAAGATCTGCAAAATGAATTAATACAGCAATATAAGCCATTTATCGCAAAGACGGTTTCATCCGTTTGTAAACGATATATAGATGAAAAAGACGATGAGTTCAGTATTGGGCTGATCGCGTTTAATGAAGCTATTGAAAAATATTCACCTGAAAAAGGAAATTCTCTGCTCGCATTTGCTGAGCTTATTATAAAAAGAAAAGTCATTGATTACATTAGAAAAGAAGCCAGAAGCGCACAAAATATAAATATCGATTTACAGGAAGGAGACGATCAGGAGTCATCACAAAGCCTGATTGAAGCCGAGCTTTCCATAGATGAATACCGCCGTCAGATTGAACAGGAGCAGAGGCGGGAGGAAATCCTCTATTTTCAAAAGCAGCTCAAGGATTATGGTTTGTCGTTTAAAGAACTGCTTGAAAATTCTCCAAAGCACACGGATGCAAGGCAAAACGCCATAAAAGTGGCAATGACGCTTGTTGAACACGAAGAATTGGCCGCTATTTTGTACACAAAGAAGCAGCTTCCAGTGAAACAGCTGGAGCAGCTTGTCTCTGTAAGCCGAAAAACGATTGAGAGAAACAGAAAATATATAATTGCGATGTGTATTATCATTACGGGTGATTATATTTATTTAAAAGATTATCTTAAAGGGGTGCTGCACTCATGAGAAGAGGGATTATAGTAGAGAAAAATAAAAAATTCGTCACGTTGCTGACCCCTGACGGACAATTTTTAAAAGCCAAAAATGATCGCCACAGCTATGAAATCGGAGAGGAAATCATGCTTCCGAGTGAAACACGCATGGGCAGAAGGGCCAGCTTTTTTGATTTTTTTAAACTGCGCCCTTTCAAAATGGGGATTTTTACGATGACTGCTATTATGCTTTTTATTTTTATAGTTCTCCCCGTTTTTTCTAACAATAAGGCCTATGCGTATATGACAATCGATATCAATCCAAGCGTCGAAATGGCGTTAAACAGCGATTATGAAGTGATTGAACTGACGCCTCTAAACGATGAGGGAAAGCAGGTCGTAAATGATATAGATGATTGGGAGAAGACTGATTTTAAAAAGGTGATTGACGATATAATAACCGACTGCAATGAGCACGGGTATGTAAAGAAATCGAAAGAAATATTGATTTCCACTGTTTATGAAAATACGGAAGACAATACATATAAAAAAGCTGTGAAAAAACAGCTCAACGATGTGACTGAAAAATATAAAACGACATACCGCATGGAATCTCTCGAGTCAGACATGCAAACGAGGGAAAAAGCGAAGAAAGAAGGCGTTTCAACAGGCAGCTACATCAAATCAAATGAAAAGAATAACAATAAAGAGTTAAAAGATGACTCCAGCAAACCATCCGGGGAAGAGGATCAAAAGAGTGAAGAAAATGAGGGTGAAAACACCGATCAAACCGACTCCCAGGACAGCAAGCAAGGAGATAATGAACAGTTGAATGATGCGGATTCCGGTGACCAGAAAGAAGATAAAGCGGATGACCAGACTGATAAAAGTGATAAAGATAAAAATGTAAAGGAATCAGATGAAAACACAAATACCGAAAAAGATGGGGACGATGAGCAAACCCCAATACAAGATCCTCAAGATAAAGGAAATGAAAATAACAGCGCTGACAAAGGTCAAAGCCGATACCACAGGGACTGGAACAATGGTGAACAGGGCAAGAATCGTTCTTCATCCAGAAGGGATAACGCTTCAGACCGCCGTAATCCAAACGGCTACAGCAGTGATAATAATTCAGCACAAAATGAAGATTCGCCGAGTGCCCCCGGCGAATAAAGACCTGAATTTATTTAGTTGTGCCGTTTAACTGAGATTGTGCTTGCTGCACCAGCCGCTTTGTCATTTCTCCGCCTACAGAGCCGTTAGCGCGTGCGACTGTATCAGAACCAAGGTTCACACCGAATTCTTGAGCCACTTCGAGTTTAAATTGGTCTAGTGCCTGCTCCACCCCTGGAACAACGAGTTTATTTCTGCTCGCCATCTTTTTCATCTCCTTTTTCTATAAAGAAATTCTTAACGCGTATTTAGTTTGAAATATACGGGGATTATTTATGCTGGCAATTGTTGTGGAGAAAAATAAACCCCCGGCCTCTGAGCCGGGGGTGCGCAGACTATAAAATGTCTGCTGTCATTTTATGAGCGGTTGCCTGAATATGGAACGTTAAAATGGAGAGGACTGTAATGGCGATAATCTGTCTGATTTTAAGCCATTGGCCGTCATTCAGTTCTTCAAAACGGTAGCGGAGACGTTCTGTCTCCTGTTCGACGATCACCTGCAGATTTGATTCTTTCATAGAAGGAGTATCTTGGTGATGAACGGCATCAAGCACATATGCACAGCTTTCATAATAAGCAATCGGGCTAATGACATCATCAGATCTGTCTGAGATTGTGTTAAAGGCCACTTTTAAAATAGCCCGTATGTGTTCAAAGTCATAAATGGATTTTAAATCACGTACAATTAAAAGAATAACTGCTTGTTCAACTGAGTATTTTTTGCCCAGCTCAGGGTGTCCGATCAGATCCTTGATATCACGCTTTACCCAGTTTTGAATCGCGGTTGACTTTAATGAAGTCAGTTCGCATAAGTTGCCGAGCTCTACGATTTCATTTGTAGAGAGGCCGAATTCTTTTTTCTGTTTTTTTCGTTCGTATCTTGTAAGAAATTCAGGAATTTCAAGATGATTGGCTGCTTTTTCTGCTGACATGTTCGCTGATTGGACGAGAATGTCGAGCGGGCTATGTTCTCCTTGTCCTTTTAGGGAATAGAGCAGCCGCACCATATCGGTTCGAGAAAGTTTAAAAATGTTCATTGTTCACCTCTTTAAACAATTTGACGCGGATAAGCGGTTTATGTATAAGTTCAAAATTGAAGCGTCAGCAAATTACATTAACATCATACGTCGAATTCCTTGCATTTTCAAATGGATGTTTTATAATTTAAATATACAGGTTCTTTTGAACTTAAAATAACGGAGGTTGTTATGGCGAAAAGAATTTTTCTGTTTATTTTAACGAATATTTTGGTGCTTACAACAATCGGGATTGTTTTGTCTATTTTGAGCTCTGTTACCGGAGTAGGGACATACTTTACAGCTGATGGCGGTATTGATCCAATGGCGCTTCTTGTGTTCAGTTTAGTCGTTGGCTTTGTCGGTTCCTTTACGTCTCTTGCAATGTCCAGATGGATGGCAAAGACGATGATGGGCGTGAGAGTGCTGAATCCGAAAAAACACTCACTCAGCTACGAGGAACAGCAATTGGTTGATCGTGTCCATAGATTAAGCCGTTCTGCAGGGTTAACGAAAATGCCGGAAGTCGGGATTTACCGTTCACCTGAAGTAAACGCGTTTGCGACTGGACCGTCTAAACGCCGTTCTCTTGTCGCAGTATCGTCTGGGCTCTTGGAGCAGATGGATGATGCGGCGGTCGAAGGAGTGCTTGCCCACGAGGTCGCGCATATCGCTAATGGTGATATGGTAACAATGACGCTTTTACAAGGTATCGTCAATACCTTTGTCGTCTTTCTATCACGCATCGCAGCTTGGATTGCAAGCCGTTTTGTCAAAGAAGATCTAGCGCCGATCGTACATTTTATTGCAATGATTGTCTTTCAGATTATCTTTTCGATACTTGGCAGCCTGGTTGTGTTTGCGTATTCACGCCATCGTGAATTCCATGCTGACAGGGGAGGAGCGGATCTTGCCGGCAAGGATAAGATGATTCATGCGCTTCGGACGCTTAAAGGCTACTCTTCCCGAATGATGGAAGACGATCAGACAGCTGTCCAAACGTTAAAGATCAATGGCAAGAAGCGCTCTTCACTTTTCTCTACTCACCCTGATTTAGACGAGCGTATCAGACGGCTGGAAGCTAAGTAATACAAACACATTGTTCCTCTGAGGAAATTCTCAGAGGTTTTTTTATTTTATCCATTGATTAAAAACATAAAAAAATAAGCAAGTTAAGAAAATGTTACGTAAAAGCCTTTAAAAATGGACCTAATATCTTTAGAATAATTACCGTACTTAAAAAGAGAGGCAGAAGGATTTTACATGAAATTAAAGTTTGGAAAATTGATACAGGCCCTGTCACCGGCCCAGCTGATCGCATTATATTATTTTCTTGCAGTTACTGTGGCCGTTATATTGCTGAGTTTGCCGGCGGGCCATAAACCGGGGGCGGACTGGACGTTCATTGATGCGCTGTTTACCGCCGTCAGTTCAGTCAGCGTAACAGGGCTGACGGTCGTTGATACAGCTGATACATTCAGTACAACAGGCATTTTTATATTGGCATTTGTTCTGCAATTTGGCGGAATCGGGATTATGACGCTCGGAACGTTCATTTGGCTGATCATGGGAAAACGAATCGGGCTGAAAGAACGGAAATTGATTATGGTTGACCAAAATCAATCCCAGTTTTCCGGGATTGTCAATCTGATGAAGCAGGTTCTTTTTCTGATCTTGTGGATTGAATTTTTTGGCGGGCTTATACTCGGCACTTATTTCTTAACCTACTATGATTCCTTTCAGGAAGCTTATTTACACGGGTTTTTTGCCAGTATCAGCGCAACGACAAATGGCGGATTTGATATTACCGGTAATTCGATGATTCCATTTCGTCACGATTACTTTGTGCAGTTTATTACAATGCTTTTAATTATATTTGGAGCGATTGGATTTCCTGTGCTGGTTGAAGTAAAGGATTTCCTGTTTTCAAAGCATCGCCGTTATCCATTTACGCTTTTTACGAAGATCACAACGATTACGTTCGGCTCGCTTGTCTTGTTTGGAGCCATAGGCATCTTTGCCCTGGAAGCAAACCATACGTTCGCAGGAAAATCATGGCATGATATTTTGTTTCTGTCCCTGTTTCAATCAACGGCAACCCGAAGCGGGGGTCTTGCCACAATCGATATCAGCCAATTATCAGATCCCACACTCTTTTTTATTTGTGCGCTGATGTTTATCGGAGCGTCGCCAAGTTCAGTCGGGGGAGGCATACGGACAACTACTTTTGCCTTGAATCTTCTTGCGCTGTTTCATTTCGCTCGCGGTAATAAGTCCGTAAAGGTATTCAAACGGGAGCTGCATCCTGCTGACCTGATGAAGTCGCTTGTTGTCACAATGATGGCGATCTTGCTCGTTTTTGGCTCGACACTCATTCTGACCATTACAGAAAAGCATTCCCTGCTGGAGCTTTTGTTTGAAGTGTGCTCGGCATTCGGTACAACCGGTCTGTCACTTGGAATTACGGCTGATTTGAGCAGTGTTGGAAAATGCGTCATTATGATTGTTATGTTTATCGGACGAATCGGCATCCTGACCTTCCTGTATCTGATCGGTAGAAAGGAAATTGAAGCGAATTATCATTATCCGAAGGAAAGAGTGATTATCGGATAGACAAAACACCGCCAATTTAGCGGTGTTTTTTGATTGCCAAAAAAAAGATGTGTGCCTCCTGTTCAGTTGGAGAACCTAACTTCGACAGGTGCAGTTTAATGCCCCTGCATCTTTAGCCGAAATGTGTGAAAACTGGCGAGGAGGATTCGAATGAAGCGTAAAGCTGAAGTAAATGAAGCCATTAAAAATAACAATACACCTACTGAGAGCATGGACCCAAATTCATATAAGACACAATATCATGACGACCCCAATTTTAGAGGGGCAAACCGCAATTCCAAACAGGGTAAGCAGGGAGGCATGTGATTGTGAAGAAACACCGTCATAGCAGAGATATGCAAAATCATAAAAAGCCTATGAATAAGAAGGTGCTGGAGGAAGAATTCTCAAGTGAATTTGGGGATTACAATGCCGGTAAGATCATCGAAACGCTGGAAGTCACAAAGCCTGAAAAGAAAAATGAAAAAAACAAAAATAATAAACAGAAATAAAAAAGACCTCTTAGGCGGTGTCCCGCTTAAGAGGTGCTTTTTCTATTTTAAATAAGCATTTTTGCCCGTTCCTCTGACAAATTGCAATAAGCTGGTCATCCTCAGCTCAATGAAAGGCTGAGCAACTGTCTTAACAAAGTTGCTGGAGAGTACTGATGTCAGTGCTGCTGTTAAAAGCAAGAGGATCACTAAGCTTTGATAGTCAGTAAGCCAATCCTCAAGACCGACCTGCCGCAGCGTTTTAATAATAAACCCGTGAAGCAAATACACGTAAAATGTCCGGGTCCCCCATTTGGTAAAGAAATACCGTTTTTGCGGAACGAGCGCTAAAAAGCTAAAGGTTGCCGCAAAGGCGAGTACATACCAGCCGATTCGGGATAGCCCGCTTACAAGGGTAACGTCTCCAAATGACGAATACGGTTTTGAACCAAACAGAAATGAATAGTCAAAATCGATGCCCCAGCAGATGACGAATACGGCGGCAAGCACTCCGAGCGCAATTTGTTTGCCTCGTTTTGATCTCAATAAATCAAAATGGTGTTTATTTAAATAAAAACCGACAAGGAACATCGGTAAGAATACGAATGTCCGTGACAAACTCAGCGTGCTGCTGACAAAGTCCAGATAACCGATCAGCACGGCGAATCCGCAGCTGACAAACAGGGCCCCCAGCTTTGAAAGCTTTGAAAAAGGATATAGAAGCAGGTTCCAAAAGAATAAGCTTACAAGAAACCATAACGACCATTGCGGGTCAATCGGGTTCACATTTGCCATGCTTTCATCTTGCATAATGTAATAAAAAACGGAATAAATGATTTGGAAAATCAAATACGGAATAATCAGCTTGGCCGCCAGCTTTTTTACATATCCCTCCCGTTTAAAGCCTTTTGCGAAATAACCGGATACAAGAATAAATGCAGGCATATGGAATGTGTAAATGAACTTGTAGAGGTAGAGCATAAAGTGATTATCATTAATAAAGGAACGAAGAATATGACCGAATACAACAAGGAATATCAATAAAAATTTTGCGTTATCGAAATAACTGTCCCGCGATTTACTCATAGCATCACCTTCTCTTTCATCAGTCACTAAGAGATTATTCCCTGCTGGTACATATTTTAAAATAAAAGATGAAAAAGGAATCTAAAAAAATGCTGATTGTTAGGACGATGTAAAGTGGCGGTAAGGATCGTAGAAAATGTCTTCGGAATGTAATGGCGCTGAAATTTTCTGAAATTTATAGGGCAAATGAAGGAAGTTCCCGCATTTTGTAGAAATATTGAGGGATAGGTTTTGAAGAAGGAGTGTACATGCATGGAAACTCTTGATGTCCAGACAAACTCGGAGCTGCGAGAGGAACTGAATCGCCTCAAAGAAGAAAACGCGCGACTGAAAAAGGAATTGAATCAGCATCAAGTGATTGTCAACAATACGCTCGATGCTATTTTTATTTGTGATAACGAAATGCGAATCGTTCAGGCGAATGAAGCAACAGAAAGGATGCTTCAAGTTGACTCGGAAGATTTAAAAGAGCGTTCTGTTTTGGATTTTTTGTTTTCAATCCCAAAGGATGAACTGAATCTTGCCGTAAAGAAGTTTTTTAAAAAAGGCTTTCTGTGGAAGGAGGTCCCGATCAGGCTTGATTGCGGGGCGACAAAATACATAGAATTTCTAGCCAAAAGAGGCATTGGCGAGGATTTCTTTTTTGTTGTCATGAGAGACATATCTTCTAAGAAGATTTTGGAGCGGGAATTCTCTATGAATGAACAGCTTTTTAAGGACTTGTTTGACAGAGCGGTTGATGGAATCGTCCTGTTTGATAAAGATGGCGGTTTTATTGATGCCAATTTGTCCTTTTGTAAAAGCTTCGAAATCAATCATAATGAGCTGTCTCATTTGTCGTTGTATGAGTTCATAGACAGCGGCTCAAGAAAAGATTTCGACAATATCTGGAAGACGCTCAACCGCAAGGGAAAAGCGAAGGGGGAGCTGCCTGTCAAGCTTCGTTCAGGAGTCCAAAAGCTATTTGAATTCACGATTACATCAAACATCATCAGCGGTTTTTATATGTCTATTATGAGGGATATCACAGAGAAGCGGTCTATGGAGCTCCAGCTCTTTAAAAGTGAGGAGCGATTCAGAGAAATCTTTGAAAATGCGATGGACGCCATCATCATTTGGTCGAATGACGGAAGAATCGTTAAGGCGAATCAATCAGCCTGCAAAATTTTTGAGCTGCCGATGAACTTGCTGTTGAAAAGAAAGCTGTGTGATTTTCTCGTCGACTCGCAGCAGAAATACAGCATAACGAAAAGGAAATATGCAAAATACGGAGAGATCAGAGAAGAGCTGCTGTTTCAAATGGGGAATGGGCAGTTCAAAGAGCTCGAATTCACTTCAAAGCGGACCATACTTGAAAACCAGCATTTAACGATCTTAAGAAATGTCAGCGACAGAAAGCGGATGGAAAAGGAGCTTCGGGAAAGCGAGCTGAAATTCAGAAAAGTGTTCAACGGCTCAATGGACGGCAATGTATTGTTCGACAATCAATACAGGATCATCGACGCCAACCCGTTAGCAAGCCATATTTTGGGCCTGTCACATGAAGAGATCAAACAGCACAGCCTGCTAGATATTATTTCTGCTTATGAAATAGAAAATCTGGCATCACCGGCAAGGCAGATTAATTTTGATGAAATGGATAACGAAATTCCATTTTTGCTAAGCAGCAGTGACAATCGAAAACTCGAATTCTCATTTAAACGGAATATTATTCAAAATATGAACTTGGCTATCTTTAAAGACGTTACAGAGCGAAAAGAATTGGAGGAACGCCTGCGCAAATCAGATACCCTTCATGTTGTCGGCGAACTCGCAGCCGGCATTGCCCATGAAATCAGAAATCCGATGACCGCTCTTAAAGGCTTCATTCAGCTTCTGAAAGGAAGTGTCGAGGGAGACTACGCCCTTTACTTCAACGTGATCACCTCAGAACTAAAGCGCATCGAATCCATCATCACCGAATTCTTGATTTTAGCCAAGCCCCAGGCCATTATGTATGAGGAAAAACATGTTACCCAAATTATGAGAGACACGATAGACCTTCTAAACGCGCAAGCCAATCTCAGCAATGTACAAATGCAGCTTGATTTAATGGACGACATTCCCCCGATCTACTGTGAACCGAATCAGCTGAAACAGGTTTTTATCAACATATTAAAAAACGCTATCGAAGTGATGCCTGACGGCGGAAACATTTTTGTGACGATAAGAGTACTGGATCAAGATCATGTTCTCATCTCCTTAAAAGACGAGGGGATTGGAATGACAGAAGATAAATTAAAGCGCCTTGGTGAACCATTTTATACGACAAAGGAACGGGGAACTGGACTTGGGCTTATGGTAAGCTATAAAATTATTGAAGAACATCAAGGCGAGATTATGGTCGAAAGTGAAGAAGGAAAGGGCACCGTTTTTCATATTACGCTTCCCGTCAGACAGAATGCTGAAGAAAGAAGGAATGATGAGTGAATTACTATATGACAGCTGAAACGCCGCTCGGTGAATTTATCATTGCCGAAGAGGAGGGCAGGATCACCCGTCTATTTCTCAGTCAGGAAGATTGGATGGATTGGAAAGAAACCGTTCAGAAGACAGAACACAAGGAAACACCTCTTCTTGCAGAAGCGAAAAAACAGCTTCATGAATATTTCGCCGGAGAAAGAAAGACATTCTCCCTGCCGCTCAGCCAAGAGGGCACACCTTTTCAGAAAAAAGTGTGGGAGGCGCTGGAGAGGATCCCATATGGTGAATCCCGAAGCTATGCTGATATTGCCGCTGCGGTCGGGAGTCCGAAGGCGGTGCGCGCTGTCGGACAGGCTAATAAACGTAACGACCTGCCGATTTTTGTTCCGTGTCACAGAGTGATTGGCAAAAACAGTGCGTTAACAGGCTACGCCGGAAGCAAAACTGATATCAAAGCTTTTTTGCTGAACATCGAGCAAATCTCCTATAAAGAAAAATAAAACATATGGCACGTTCCCTTTTTTCACTGACGACATATCATTTTATTAAGTTAAAAAAGTTGGTCTGATGAAAAAGGAGGACAAAGCAATTGAAGCCGAGCCGCTCTGAGAAAATTGCCGTTTTTGCCAAACTGTTTGTAAAACTGCATATCATATCAAGCGCTCAAAAAGATGAAATTATCAATGTTAACAAAAAGAAACAAAAAAACCGCTGACTCAGCTCCAAATGAGCAAAGTCCAGCGGTTTTTTAATGCACCTTTTCACCTTTAAACAACTGTTCAATCTCTTCTGCATAGTTACCGGTCATAATCCCTTTTTCTGTGATGATTCCTGAAATGAGATCATGAGGTGTAATGTCAAAAGCGGGATTAAAGACAGCCACATCTGATGGAGCGGTCCGTACTCCGGAAATCTGCCTGACTTCGTCGGGATCCCGCTCCTCTATCGGGATATCAGCGCCGCATTTGATCTTCGTATCAAATGTAGATAAAGGTGCGGCGACAAAAAACGGAATATCAAAGGCGTTTGCTAAAATAGCAAGGCCATATGTGCCGATTTTATTTGCCGTATCACCGTTCTTTGCAATTCGGTCAGCTCCGACGATAACAGCGGAAATTTGTTTTTCCTTCATCGTATGGGCGGCCATGCTGTCTGTAATTAGCGTGACATCAATGCCTCCCTGCATCAGCTCCCAAGCAGTAAGGCGTGATCCTTGCAGAACAGGCCTTGTTTCGCAGGCAAAAATGTGCAATCCCAAATCTTTTTGTTTGGCCAAGTAAAACGGAGCTAGCGCCGTTCCATAGCGGCTTGTCGCGATTGAGCCGGCATTGCAGATCGTCATGATCCTGTCGCCTTTTTTGAAAAGCTGCAGGGCGTTTTGGCCGATCAACCGGCACGTTTCCTCATCCTCGACCTGAATCTGAATTGCTTCATGGACAAGGTTTGTTTTTGCTTCATTTACGGAAATCGCGTTTTCGACCGAATGACTCAGTCTCTCAAGCGCCCATGACAAATTAATGGCTGTAGGCCGTGAGCTGTTTAAATATTGTTTGATGTCTTCCAGTCTGCGCCGGAATTCTGTGACATTCTCTGTTTCAATGTCTTTGGCAGCAAGCGCTAGTCCGAAGGCAGCCGTAATGCCGATCGCCGGAGCACCCCTTACCTTGAGCGTGACAATCGCATCAAATACATCCTCTTTCGTCGTCAGCTCCAAATATTCCGTCTCATCAGGAAGCTTTTGCTGATTTAAAATGGTAATAGCTGTTTCTTTCCATTCAACAGAACGTGGAACAGCAAATGAATGGGTCATGAATGGATCATTCCTTTACAAGTAACTTAAATAATTCAATCACATCTGTTATCGTTTTGAATTCCGAACGTTTTTCGATAAAGGCTGTGCCGGTTTCGAGCGCCAAGCGTTTTCTGCCGATTCGTTTATCAAACGGCACGATCGTATCCAGGTCAGCTACATGGGCAAGGCCGATCGTGCGTCGTATCAGCTCACAGCCCGCAAATCCGATTGCTTCTTCAAAAATATGGCTGAGCGTATCAGTGAGGTAACCGTCGATGTTGGCGTAAACATCCAGACTGTCCTTCTGCCAGGCTTCACTAAACGTCTCTTCAAACGTTTCCCAGAGCTGGTTGACATGTTCATATAACGGCTCTCTGTCAGCCCCGTCACGGCTGAGTGCGTTCAAAAATAAGTTGGCGATAAATTGCCCTACATCAAAGCCGATCGGTCCGTAAAAAGCAAACTCAGGATCAATCACCTTTGTTTCGTGCTCACTTGCGAAAATGCTTCCTGTATGCAAATCACCATGAATCAACGTTTCCGCAGACGTTAAAAATGACTTTTTCAGCTTAGCGGCTTCGATTTTAACGTTGTCATTATTCCAAAGCTTCTCGACAAAAGGACGAAGCTCTTCTTCAAAATCATTTGTGTCATGGTCGAAGAAAGGATCTGTAAAAACAAGTCTTTCCGTAATGTCGCATAGCTCAGGGTTTGTAAACTGTTTAACAAGCTGTTTTTTCACCTTAGGTTCAAGCGCGTAATCTGATGAGTAGAAAAGTGTTTTTCCTAAAAATTCACCGATGTGCCGTGACAGGTGCGGATAATTTTCACCCTCAATGAGTCCTTTTCTTGCGATTTTCAGGTGAGAGAGGTCCTCCATGACGGTAACCGCCATTTCCGTATCAGAGTAAAACACTCTTGGAACCAAGTGAGGCACATGCTCGCCCTGACGGATGAGAGCGCTGCTTTCGATTCTTGCACGATCGATTGTGAGCGGCCAGCTTTCTCCCACCACTTTTGCATAAGGAACCGCCTGTTTAATGATCAATGCTTTGTCATGTTCTTGATCATAAATATGAAAAACGTAATTTAAGTTGCCATCGCCGATCTCCTGACATGTCAGGGTGCTTTTGCTTGGAAATAAGCCGAGCTTCACAGCCAATGCCACAGCGGAACTTTCATTTAACGTTTTGTATAAAGGTGTTTTTGTGACTGCCATCATCATAACCTCCAATTATGTAATCACTTAATATGTGGCCGTAAAAAAGCCTCCTTCTCAGAGAGAAGGAGGCTTAACATCTATGTCCGCCTCTCTTATCTCTCAGATCAGATCTGAATGGAATTAGCACCGTGCCTTAAGAGACAAGCGTCTCGGCGCGAAAAAGATGCGCCCCATTTCACAATGGAATTACGGTCGGTTGCTGTTGGGGTCAAAAGGCCAAATCCCTCGCCCAACTCTCGATAAGAGAATATATTCATTTGTTAAACAATTCTAATTTATCAGTTGATGAACATACTAACAGGTGTTTTAATAAGTTGTCAATATATTTTTTAATATAAATCTTTTCTGATATCATCGAAAACAGGGATGCTCTCCCGTACTTCGACGCTTTTATGAAGGTCGATTTCCGCACGGACTATGCCTTCCTCACGGCCGCCTTCAGCAAGTACACGCCCCCATGGATCAATAATCAGGCTATGGCCTGCAAATTCATTATCTGGATTTGAACCAGTGCAATTGCAGGCTGCGACAAAGCATTGATTTTCAATGGCACGGGCAATAAGCAGGCTTTTCCAATGATCGAGTCGGGGGAGAGGCCATTCCGCGGAAATAAACAGCACGTTGGCACCTTTTGTCGTATGTTTTCTGATCCACTCCGGAAAACGGATATCATAGCAGATCAATCCTGCGCTTTTGACGCCGTCAAGCTCAAAGCATCCATCTTCGGAACCGGCTGATAAATACAAATGCTCATCCATCAGCTGAAAAAGATGTGCTTTTCTGTACTCTTTAATGATTTGCCCTTCCTTATCCGCGATGTACATTGTATTATAAACATCAGAATCCTTTCTGACAGCGACCGATCCGGCGACAAGATGAACTCCATGTTTTTTTGCCGTTTTCTTCAGCCAGCTCTGAGCAAAGCGGCCGTCTTCATCAGCGAGCTCATCAAGATTGGCCAGATCATATCCGGTCGTCCATAATTCAGGCAGAACAAGAACATCAGCATGTTTGCTTTCTTTTTCGATCAAAAATTCAGCCTTTTTTATATTTTCCGAAGGTTTACCATATGAAATATCAAATTGAAGACAAGATATCGTCCATTTCATCTTTTTAACACCCCAAATTTTTCTTTACTTTTTTCATTTAACCATATATGATGATGGACTATCATTTCAAGATTTTTTTAGAAGGTGAGAATAGATGAAATTTGAACAGTCTCATGTATTGAAGACATTGCCTAAACAATTCTTCGCTTCGCTGGTGCAGAAAGTGAACCGAAAGCTCGCAGAGGGACACGACGTTATCAATCTAGGACAGGGAAATCCAGATCAGCCGACACCGGAACATATCGTCGAGGAAATGAAACGAGCTGTTGCTGATCCTGAGAATCATAAATATTCGTCTTTTCGCGGCTCATACAGCCTAAAGTCAGCGGCTGCTGCATTTTACAAAAGAGAGTACGGCATTGATCTGGATCCGGAAACCGAAGTCGCTGTTTTATTCGGCGGAAAAGCCGGTCTTGTCGAGCTCCCGCAATGCTTGTTGAATCCCGGTGATACGATTTTAGTTCCCGATCCGGGCTACCCTGATTACTGGTCTGGTGTCACACTCGCGAAAGCGAAGATGGAAATGATGCCGCTCGTAAAGGACAGGGCGTTTCTTCCCGATTACAGCAGCATCCCCGCTCAGGTGAGAGAACAAGCGAAATTGATGTATTTAAATTATCCGAATAATCCGACTGGAGCTGTTGCTACCTCTAAATTCTTTGAAGAAACCGTGAGCTTTGCAAAAGAAAACAGAATCTGCGTCGTTCATGATTTTGCTTACGGCGCTGTAGGGTTTGACGGCTGTAAGCCTTTAAGCTTTTTGCAGACTGAAGGTGCAAAGGATATTGGAATTGAAATTTACACGCTGTCAAAAACGTATAACATGGCAGGATGGCGGGTTGGCTTTGCCGTCGGAAACGCTTCGGTCATTGAAGCGATCAATCTTTATCAAGACCATATGTTTGTCAGTCTCTTCAGAGCGACTCAGGAGGCTGCAGCAGAGGCACTGTTAGCTGATCAGAGGTGTGTGGCAGAGCAAAATGCCCGATATGAGAGCAGGCGAAACGCTTGGATTGCTGCATGCCGTGAAATTGGCTGGGATGTGACAGCTCCGGCAGGGTCATTTTTTGCATGGCTGCCTGTACCTGAAGGCTATACTTCTGAGAAGTTCTCAGACCTTTTGCTGGAAAAAGCGAATGTGGCGGTTGCGGCTGGAAACGGCTTCGGTGAATACGGAGAGGGCTACGTCAGAGTCGGACTTTTAACAAGTGAAGAAAGGCTCAAGGAAGCCGCTTATCGAATTGGCAAACTAAACCTGTTTACCCAAAAAACCATTGACAAGACCCTATAACGATGGGATAATTCAAAATAATTTATAAAATCTATATTTTCTTATCAAGAGCAGGCAGAGGGACGAGCCCGATGAAGCCCGGCAACCGACTTATAAAGCACGGTGCTAATTCTTGCAGCTAGCGGCTGAGAGATAAGATTCGGACGAGAAACGAAACCTCTTCAGACGCGATTGCAGTTTGAAGAGGTTTTTTGATATGGATGAAAATGAAAGGAGCTCTGGGATGAGTGAGTTATTAGCAACATATCTTCTAACAGAACCGGGAGCTGATACAGAGAAGAAAGCAGAACAAATTGCAACAGGATTGACAGTAGGCTCCTGGACTGATCTCCCCCTTGTAAAGCAGGAGCAAATGCAAAAGCACAAGGGGCGGGTGATAAATGTTGAGGAGAGAGAGGGATCTTCTGTATCAGAAAAACAAGCCGTCATCACAATTGCCTATCCTGAAATCAATTTCTCTCAGGATATTCCGGCTTTGCTGACAACAGTGTTTGGCAAGCTGTCCTTGGACGGAAAAATCAAATTAATCGATCTTCACTTCTCTGAAGCATTTAAGCGTGTACTTCCGGGACCAAAGTTTGGCGTATACGGCATCCGGAAGCTGCTGGGAGAGTTTGAAAGACCGCTGTTAATGAGCATATTTAAAGGTGTAATCGGAAGGGACCTGAGTGATATTAAAGAACAGCTTCGACAGCAGGCGCTTGGCGGAGTTGACTTGATTAAAGACGATGAAATTTTCTTTGAGACAGGTCTAGCGCCTTTTGAAACAAGAATTACAGAAGGAAAGCAAATATTAAAAGAAACGTATGAGCAAACCGGACATAAAACGCTGTATGCGGTGAATTTGACTGGACGCACGGCTGATCTGAAAGACAAAGCGAGACGTGCTGCCGAATTGGGGGCTGATGCGCTTTTGTTTAATGTCTTCGCTTACGGCTTGGACGTTATGCAAAGCCTTGCGGAAGATCCTGAAATCGCAATTCCGATTATGGCGCATCCAGCGGTCAGCGGGGCCTTTACATCTTCTCCGTTTTACGGATTTTCTCATGCACTTTTACTCGGGAAATTAAACCGATATTGCGGTGCTGACTTCAGCCTCTTTCCGTCTCCATATGGTTCGGTTGCGCTGCCAAGAGCTGATGCGCTGGCCATTCATGAAGAATGTGTGAGAGAGGATGCTTTTAACCAAACATTTGCCGTTCCGTCAGCAGGCATTCACCCCGGCATGGTTCCGCTATTAATGCGTGATTTCGGCATAGATCATATCATTAACGCCGGAGGAGGCGTACATGGACATCCAAACGGTGCCCAAGGCGGGGGGCGTGCGTTCAGAGCCATTATTGATGCGGTCTTAGAAGCCCAGCCGATTGATGAAAAAGCCGAACAATGCAAGGATCTTAAGCTTGCGCTAGACAAATGGGGAAAGGCTGAAGCCGTATGACGACTCGAAAACCTTTGATTATATGTGATTTTGACGGAACCATCACAATGAACGACAACATTATAAATATCATGAAAACATTCGCTCCGCCGGAGTGGGTGGCATTAAAAGACGGCGTACTTTCCAAAAAGCTGTCGATCAAGGAAGGTGTCGGGCGGATGTTCAGCCTGCTGCCCAGCCGTTTAAAAGAAGAGATTACAAGTTTTGTATTGGAAGATGCAAAAATCAGGGAAGGCTTTCGGGAATTTGTAGCGTTTATCAATGAGAATGAGATTCCGTTTTATGTCATAAGCGGAGGGATGGACTTTTTTGTATATCCTTTGCTTGAAGGCATTGTGGAGAAAGACCGCGTTTATTGCAATCATGCGTCATTTGACAATGATTATATTCATATTGATTGGCCTCATTCTTGCAAGGGAACATGCAGCAATCAATGCGGGTGCTGTAAGCCGTCGGTCATCCATGAACTTTCTGAACCAAACCAATATATCATCATGATCGGTGATTCGGTTACAGATGTGGAGGCAGCAAAGCTGTCTGACTTATGCTTTGCAAGAGATTATTTATTAAACGAATGCCAGGAGCAAAACCTCAATCAT
Source organism: Bacillus sp. JS (assembly GCF_000259365.1). NCBI lineage: Bacteria > Bacillati > Bacillota > Bacilli > Caryophanales > Bacillaceae > Bacillus > Bacillus sp. JS. The sequence goes on from NC_017743.1 coordinate 1,478,425, forward strand.
CTCCCGTATCAAGATTTTTATGAGATAAGAAAAGAAATTGAGAATGTAACGGAGGTACAGGAATGGCTGCAAAACAAGAACGATGGCGAGAGCTCGCTGAAGTAAAACGGGAATTGGCAGAGAGAGATTGGTTTCCGGCGACTAGCGGCAATCTGTCCATTAAGGTTACTGATGAGCCTTTAACATTTCTCGTCACTGCAAGCGGAAAAGATAAACGCAAAGAGACGGATGAGGATTTTCTTTTGGTCGACCAAAACGGAGAGCCCGCTGAAAGCGGGCATTCTCTGAAACCGTCAGCGGAAACACTGCTTCATACACATTTGTACAATAAAACCAATGCCGGATGCTGCCTGCATGTCCATACGGTAAACAATAATGTGATTTCAGAGATATACGGAGACCAAAAGAAAATCACATTCAGAGGCCAGGAAATTATAAAAGCACTCGGCTTATGGGAAGAGAATGCAGAAGTGACCATTCCGATCATTGAAAATCCGGCTCATATTCCGACGCTCGCGACACTGTTTGAGAAAGAAGTTTCAGAAGATTCAGGAGCTGTTCTGATCCGCAATCACGGTATTACCGCATGGGGGAGAACAGCATTTGAAGCAAAAAGAGTGCTTGAAGCGTTTGAATTTTTGTTCAGCTACCATTTAAAATTGAAAACCCTTCAGCATCAGCTGGTTAAATAAAAGGAGGAATTGAAATGGCTACAATTCGAATTCATGATGAGGCAAATACAATGATTGAACATCAAGAGGAAGTAGCAAGCTTTCTGGACAGTCAAGAGGTTATTTATGAGCAATGGGATATCGCGAAGCTTCCGGAACATCTCTCAGAGAAATATGATTTGACAGAAGAAGAAAAACAGCAAATTCTTGATACCTTTGAAACTGAAATTAAAGACATCTCAACCCGCCGTGGCTACAAAGCACAGGATGTTATTTCATTGTCAGACAGCAACCCGAAACTTGATGAACTGCTTGAAAATTTTAAAAGAGAGCATCACCATACAGACGATGAGGTTCGTTTTATCGTAAGCGGACACGGTATTTTTGTCATTCAAGGCAAGGACGGCACGTTTTTTGATGTCCGTTTGAACCCTGGAGATTTAATCTCCGTGCCTGAGAATATCCGCCATTACTTCACGCTTCAGGAGGACCGCAAAGTTGTCGCGGTGAGAATTTTTGTCACAACTGAAGGCTGGGTTCCGATTTATGAAAAAAACAGCGTGAGTCAATAAGCATGAGAAAGCCCCGTTCACCGAACGGGGCTTTTTATATTTATTGCAAACGCCACTTTTCATACTGTGACAGTTCTTTTTTAATTAGCATCCAAATGAAACCTAAGACAGCTGCATCGTCAATAAATCCAAGACCTAGTATAACGTCTGGAATGATATCGAGCGGCATGACGATATACAAGATGGCAGCAGTTAGCAGCAAAAGTGTTTTAACCTGTGAACGAGGGTAATTGCCATTTCGCCAATCGCGAAGCATCTGAAAAAAAGTAGTGATGTGCTGGATACATTTTTTTCGGTTTTTCCTCTTTAAAATCGCTTTTCCGCCTGCCGCTCCGAGCATTATTGCTTTCTTTTTCTTCATTGGGCATACCTCCTGCCTGGCGGCGTGTTTAAGATATTCTTCACCTGGGTATTGTTCTTCTAATCCTATCAATATATCTATTATACCTGAAAAATTAACTTATTTAATGAAAATATGTTTACAAATAAAGTATAATCTGTAATAATGCACAATAACCCAATCAAACTTGTTTCCTATTTCTTAGCGGCGAGGGGTGAAGTGAATGGGCGGTTCTTCTGAACAAGAAAGATTGTTGGTGTCTATTGATGAAAAAAGAAAGTTAATGATAGATGCCGCTAGAAAGCAGGGATTTACAGGGCATGACACGATCAGGCACAGTCAGGAGCTGGATTGTTTAATAAATGAATATCACCAGCTTATGCAAGAAAACGAACATTCCCAAGGGATTCAAGGTCTTGTAAAGAAATTAGGCTTGTGGCCCCGCAGAGATGTTATGCCAGCATATGATGCAAATAAATAGCGGCCTATCAGATGCATATATAAAGAGAGAGAGCTTTTCAGAAGCGCTCTTTTTTTCTGGAAAATTTCATATGAAAGAGGGAACTAATGAAAGAACTGGCGATTCTTATTACTGAAATGGTCAATGAATTTCATGATGCTTTTATTTCTATATGCGGATTATTCGGCATCCACTTAACTGACAAAGAAATGCATTTTTGGGTGATCGGCATTTTTGGCATTCTTTTTTTCGGTTTCACTCATGTTGTGTTTACGTGGCTTTCTAAATGGAGTATAACAGCCTTGTCCTTTATCTATACTGTTACAGTTATCATTGTGATCGTATTTGCGATTGAGATTCAGCAAAAAGTGACGGGGAGAGGGAATATGGAGTTTTTAGATGCCACAGAAGGCATAAAGGGTTTTTTAGTATTTTTTATGGTTTTTTGGCTTCTGAAAATGCTGCTGCGTTTCATCAAAATCCTTTTTTCCGGCAGTCCAGCAGGCAAGTCGAATGGAAATGCCCGGTCACGAAGATAAAAAAACCCTCCTGACAAGGTCAGGGGGTTATGAAGCGGACACGGGGAGGGTAATTGTCACCTCTGTGCCTCTTCGCACTTCACTTTCAATATGAATAGAGCCTCCGTACATCAGGACGATCCGTTTACAAACGACAAGGCCGAGACCGGTTCCTTTTTCTTTCGAAGTAACAAAGGGAAGGAAGATGTGATCCAGCATTTCCTGAGAAATCCCTTCACCGTTATCCACAACTTTGATTATGGCTTTTTTATCTAAAGCTCCCAGGGAGATCGTCAGTTTGCCTCCTTCCGACATTGACTCGAGTCCATTTTTTGCCACATTTAAAATCACTTGTTTAATATGGTCTTTTGTACATTTTACGAGTAAGGGCTGCTCGGTTAAATACTGTAATTCGACTTCAACATTGTATAGGTTCCCCTCAGAATAGATGATCGGCATAATTTCTTCGATAATGTCCTGAAGCGAGTTCAGTTCCCATTTTTCAGCTGTCGGCTTGCCGAGAACGAGAAACTCACTCACAATTTGATTGATGCGCTTGATCTCCTGTTCGATAATGGAGAAGTAAAGCTGATCTTCCTCACCTTTATATTTCTTCTGCAACAGCTGAATAAAGCCGCTTATCCCTGTGAGAGGGTTACGGATTTCATGGGCTGTGCTGGCAGCAAGCGTCCCGATCAGCTCTAATTTTTGCGCCTCATTTTCTGAGCGCTCCAGCTGGGTCTGGCGCTTCAGTAAATAATACAGCACAAGAATAAAAAGGATATTCAGCAGCACAATACTGCATGAAAGCGGAAGCACAAGGCTTTTTGTCAATTCTTCTATGGTGACAGGGTTCGGATATACTTTCATATTCCAGCTGATATCATCCAAATATCCGCTGACAGGTTTCTGATCTTTTACACGGGATGCCTGTCCGCTCGCAAAAATCATTTTCCCGTCTTGGTTCACGACTTCAATATAAACATCAGGGCTCAGCAAGTTAATGAGATTTTTCAAATAATCAATTTGAATAGCTGCGACAAGATAATCTGTCACATTTTGTTTTGAGTCCAAAACAGGGACACAAATTGTAAAAATGGGCTGGCCTGTAATTCTGCTCGAATAACTATCTGAAATGACTGTCTTTTTTGTTTCCTTTGCTTTTGTAAAAAAAGATCTGTCGGCCAGGTTTACTTTCGTTTTTAATTCGGTTGTGCTTGCGGTGACGTCTCCTTTGGCATTTAGAAAATAGAGGCCGGAAAATCTCGGCTCTGAATCAAAGGTCTTTTCCAAAATCGACTGCATTTTCTTTATATCAACCGGTCTGTCAATGGCGATGGACAAGGAGGTCATTCGTGCCATCGTTTCTCCGATTAAATAATTGATTTTATTGCGGTGAAGGTTTAGCAGGACATTTGCTTCTTGCTTATGTTCTGCAGCTATTGTATCTTTTTCTTTTTCATATACGAAAAAGCTGATGACGATTGCCGGAATCACGACCAGTATGATATAAAGTTTGACTCTCCCGCAGGCGCCTTTTAGTATTTTCAATTTGCATCGCTCCAACATACACCTGATTAGAGGTATTATATCATTGTTTCTTCTTCTTTAATAAGAAAAAATAACCAAAAAAATTAGAAAAAGATGTTGAGCAGCTAACATTTTAAAAAAGAAGAGAAATATTGGAAAGATTTTTATTGACATTTTGGTCTTTGTTTATTAATGTTTCTCTGTAACGGTTTCTAAAAGGATGATTGAGACATGACAGAAAAATCACTGAAGTTATTTATCGTGCTGTCGCGCGCGTATCGGTCTATTAATGATCATATGAATAAGCATATTCATAAGCACGGGCTGAATCCGACTGAATTTGCTGTACTAGAGCTTTTATATCATAAAGGCGATCAGCCGCTGCAGCAGATAGGGGATAAAATTCTATTGGCTAGCGGGAGCATCACATACGTTGTAGATAAGCTGGAGCAAAAAGAACTTCTCATTCGGAAAGCTTCTCCTACAGACAGACGGGTGACATTTGCACAAATTACTGAAAAAGGCATCGGTCTTTTGAACGATATTTTCCCTGATCACGCTGCTGAAATTGATGAAATGATCAGCGTATTAAGCGAAGAAGAGGTAGAGATGTGCACTGAAATGTTAAAAAGAGTAGGGTTAAACGCAAAACAGTTTCACAATAAGTAAAAAAAGGAAGCCTGATATGTCACAGGGCTTCCTTTTTTTCTATTTTTCATTTGTTTCCGCTGCGCCTCTTGGCAGGATGAGAACTTCAACCCGCCGGTTTTTGCTTCGGCCTTCCGCAGTTTTGTTGGAAGCCACCGGTTTGTACTCGCCATAACCCTTGGCACTGAACACTTTTGCATCGAGCTTGGGGTTTTCAATCAAAAGCCCCATAAAGTTTACCGCTCTCATGACGCTTAAATGCCAGTTTGATTGGAATTCAGAATTTTTAATTGGCATATTATCAGTATGTCCGCTGATAATGATATTTCTTGGCGGGTTAATCACAAGAAGATTTGAAATCTCTTTTGCAAGCGGTACATCTTCCTTACGAATGGTCGCTTTTCCAGAGTCAAAGAAAATACTGTCTTTAATCGTAATCAGGAGGCCTTCACTAGTCATCTTCGTCTCAAGCTGATGTTCCAGCTTTTTATCTTTGATGAATTTTTCCACCTGGCTCTTCACATTTTTAAGTTCTTCTTGATCAGCTGCTTTTTCTTTTTCTTTCTTGTTTTTCTCTTTCTCTTCTTTTTCCTTTTTCACTTCATCGATGCCGTCTGACTCGTTTTCAGGAGGAGTGACACTGGAGTAGTCCAGTACGCCGGTGCCGCCTGTAAAGACTTCATTAAATGATTTTGAAAGCATTTGAAACTTAGCTGCGTCAATTGAGCTGCTCGCGTACAGCACAATAAACAATGCCAGGAGAAGAGTAAGGATGTCGGCGTAAGGCACGAGCCATGATTCATCAACGTGCTCGTCCTCATGCTTCTTCTTCTTTTTTCTCGCCATTTTGCGCCTCTCCTTGTTCTGCAAATTTCAAGCGGTCCTTCGCAGGAAGATACATTAAAAGCTTTTGTTCGATGACTTTCGGTGCCTGTCCTTCTAAAACGGATAACACACCCTCAATCATGACTTCACGCAGTTTTACTTCTTGTTTTGATTTTCGCTTTAATTTATTTGCGAAGGGATGCCATAATACATACCCTGTGAAGATACCGAGAAGTGTGGCAACAAAGGCAGCACTGATGGCGTGCCCAAGCTCATCTGTGTTATCCATATGAGAGAGGGCGGCAATTAGCCCGATTACAGCGCCGAGTACTCCAAGTGTTGGCGCGTACGTTCCCGCTTGTGTAAAGATAGCGGCTCCGGCTTGGTGCCTGTCCTCCATTGCTTCGACTTCCTCTGTCATGATATCTCTGATAAATTCCGCGCTTTGCCCGTCAACAGCCATGCTGAGCCCGTTTTTCAAGAAAGCATCATCTACATCCTCAATGCTTGCTTCTAAAGCAAGCAGACCTTCACGGCGTGCAAGCTGGGCCCATTCAGAGAACATAGGAATGAGTTCCTCTATTGTCAGCTGTTTATTTTCCTTAAATAGCACTCGGAACAGCGCAGGCACTTTTTTAATTTCTTTTGTTGGGAACGCAATAACGACTGCTGAGATTGTCCCGGCGATAATAATTAAAATGGCGGCGGGGTTTGCAAGCGCGTTGAAGCTGACGCCTTTCAGAACCATTCCCACACTCAATGCCACAAAAGCAAGAATAATACCGATTAACGAAGTTTTATCCATAGTTTTCACCAAATCCTTTTTTACTAGCTTGTCTATGGTTAATATCGGTTTTGGTGCCCGGAACTTTAGGGACATTGTGAATTTGTTCATGAAATATTCAAGGAAGAGGCATAGAAGGGAGAAATAAACAAAAACGGACTTTTCAAAATTGAAAAGCCCGGGGGTTTAATGAAATTGGCAGTTTGTTTGCAAGCTGTCCTTCAGACTGTATTCATATAATGGTAGAAATACATATTCACTATATATAAACATGTTCCATCCCTCCTTAAAAAAAGTGTAAAGGATGAAAGGAATCAGCGCTTCAGGGGAAGGGACGGTATTTTCTCAGTCAAGAGTATGAATGCATAAAAAAGCGGCTTCCTAAAAGGAAACCGCTAATTGTTATTTCGCTTGCACTTTGATTTTATCATCTTCTAAAATGACGTGAAAACTTGTGATCTCGCTGTTATCAAGCAGCAGATCAGTCATTTCATCCTCAACCCATTCTTGGATGGTTCTTCTAAGCGGACGTGCACCGAATGAAGGGTGGTAGCCCAGCTCAGCGATTTTTTCTTTCGCTTCATCTGTCACATGCAAGCTGATGCCCCGTTCAGCCAATGTTTCTTCAAGTTCTCCAAGAAGAAGGCTGACGATTTTGACCAGATGTTCTTTTTCCAATGAGCGGAACTCAATAATGCTGTCAAAACGGTTGAGGAACTCAGGTTTAAAGTACATGCTCAGTGAATCAATCAGTGTTTGTTCTTCGATGACACTGTCATCTGATTGGAAACCGACTTTCGTTTGTTTCTCGCCAGCACCCGCATTGCTTGTCATAATGATCACAGTGTCTTTAAAGCTTACGGTTCTGCCTTGGCTGTCTGTCAGACGGCCATCTTCCATAATTTGCAGGAACATATGCTGAACGTCTGGGTGTGCTTTTTCAATCTCATCCAGCAACACAATGCTGTAAGGATTGCGGCGCACTTTTTCAGTTAATTGTCCAGCTTCCTCATGGCCGACATATCCAGGAGGTGAACCAATAATCTTAGATACGGCGTGTTTTTCCATGTATTCGCTCATATCGAGACGGATAATAGCGTCTTTTGTGCCGAACAATTCATCTGCCAGTGTTTTAGAGAGCTCTGTTTTCCCTACGCCGGTAGGACCGACAAAGAGGAAGGAGCCGACTGGTCTGTTTTTGGATTTTAATCCGGCGCGGCTTCGTCTTACCGCTTTTGCCACTTCTTGAACAGCGGCTTCTTGTCCGATCACGCGTTCATGAAGTTTTGCTTCAAGCTCTTTCATTTTCGTTTGTTCGTCTGCCTGCAGTTTGCCGACAGGAATGCCTGTTTTTTGTTCAACAATTTCCTGAATGTGCTCAGCTTCCACAGTGACAGCGGTTTGAGCGGAGGAGCTGTTCAGTTTTTTCTCCAATGCGATTTCTTCATCACGGAGTTTTGCCGCCAGTTCGTAATTTTCTTCTTCAAGGGCTTTGGTTTTTTCGGCTTCAATTGCAGTTAAGCGTTCAGCCGCATCCTCATCATTCAGTTCATCGATTAACAGGTTGGCTTTTGAACCTGCTTCATCTAATAAATCAATTGCTTTATCCGGCAGGTGTCTGTCCTGAATGTAGCGGGATGATAACGTGACACATGCTTTGATTGCTTCATCACTGAATGTCACGCCATGGTACGCCTCGTATTTGTCTTTAATCCCTTGCAGAATGAGGATAGCTTGTTCAATTGAAGGCTCCTGCACCATGACAGGCTGAAAACGTCTTTCCAGCGCAGCATCTTTTTCGATTTGACGGTATTCTTTCAGTGTTGTCGCCCCAATGACTTGCAGTTCGCCTCTGGCTAGGGCCGGTTTGAGAATATTACCGGCGTCCATTGATCCTTCTGCAGAGCCTGCGCCGACGAGAAGGTGAATTTCATCAATGAACAGAATGACATTTTTTCGTTCCTTCAGCTCAGTGATCAGCTGTTTCATTCTCTCCTCAAATTGGCCTCTGATCCCTGTGTTTGCAACAAGGGATGCAACATCAAGCAAGTATAGCTCTTTGTTTTTCAGTTTGTTTGGAACATCGCCTTCAGCAATTTTTAAAGCGAGTCCTTCAGCGATGGCAGTTTTCCCTACACCCGGCTCCCCAATAAGAACCGGATTGTTTTTGTTGCGGCGGTTTAGAATTTCGATCACTCGTGCCACTTCATCATCACGGCCGATGACGGGATCGATGAGACCGGCTTTAGCACCGTTTGTAATATTTTGAGCCAGCTCATCAAGCAGCCCTTTTTTTCCGCTTTGTTTTGCTGCGCTCTGTTCTTTCGGCTGGAATGCCTGTTCAAAAGGAAATCCGAAAGATTGAGGACCCATACTCATTGAAGGTTTACGGGTCAGTTCGTTATAACAAGTTTCACATAGAACCATCTGTTTATGAACGGAATTTATTTGCATGTTAAGGCGAATCGTCGCCTCGTTTTGATGACAATGTTGACAACGCATTTGCCAAAACCTCCTTAATAATTTGATCTTCTTTGACCAATAAAAGTGAATAAAAAGGTCTATTGAATTTGACCTTCTTTGACTATTAGTATATGGCAAACGTAACGGCATTCAAAACAATATGCTCAAAGCAACTTTACTTTTTGACTATCTTTGACCAAATGTTTTTTAAAAAAGGCCGGTTTGTTTGACCAACTTTGATTAATAGTATACTCTGACCATCTTTGACTTTCAAGTCTTTTGCACAATATTTTTTAATTTGTTACAAAGTAAAACATGTTTTCTTCGTCTTTTCAAGGAACTTGTCTCATAGGTTATAAAAAGGCATCTATGGACAAAACTGCGGTTCGTTCGGAGGGGAGAAATGGAACAATCAAAAGGGTCTGCAGGTCAGCTTGCTTTTGTGTATGTCGGCACAGTAGTCGGAGCTGGATTTGCGACTGGCAGAGAAATTGTTGAGTTTTTTCTGAAGTTCGGCTGGTTCGGTTTATTCGGCATTCTCGTCAGCGGCGGAATGTTTACGTTACTGGGCGCCAAGCTGATGATCATTTCAAAGCGAATCAATGCCAAGTCATATCAAGAAATGAACATCTTTTTGTTCGGGACGACGGCTGGGCGGATTATCAATGTATTTATGCTGTTTGTTCTTCTCGGAGTTACATCTGTTATGCTCTCAGGAGCAGGGGCGCTTTTTGAGGAACAATTGGGGATGTCCGCTCAGATTGGGATGCTTATTACAATCGGTCTGAGCTTAATTGTGATGACCAGAGGAGTAAAAGGCATTTTCGGTGTCAATGTGTTTGTTGTTCCCCTTTTAATCATCTTTTCAATGATTGTGGTGGCCGACTCTTTTATATTCAGCGAATCACGAAACGCAGCTCAGTGGGTCTGGCCGCATCGCTGGGATTGGCTGTTATCAGCCTTTTCTTACGGGGCTTTGAATTTATCGCTGGCCCAAGCGGTTTTGGTTCCGCTGGCGAATGAAATGTCCTCGGAGAAAGTGATCAGAAAAGGCGCTTTAATCGGAGGCACGATGCTGACGATTGTGCTGTCCGCAAGTTTTCTGTCTTTGTCGACTCTTCCGGATGTATTTTTGTATGATATACCGATGGCGCAAGTGGTTTATCTTTTTGCAAGATCTGTCCATTTGATTTATTTACTCATTATTTTCGGAGAAGTGTTCACATCAGTTATCGGTAATCTATATGGATTAGAAAAACAAGTGCAGAGTTTTCTTCCAATAAAAAGCAAATATATCTTTGCAGCCATTATGATCACGGCTTATATCACGAGCCAAATAGGGTACGGCAAGCTCATTTCAACGATTTATCCCATGTTTGGCTATGTAAGCCTGGCCTTCATAGGCGCCTTGATTTGTAAAAAGGCTCCTCGGCGGCGCAGTTTATAACTATATAATGAAGCGAACCGTCACAATAGATCTTGAAGCGGGGACTGACTTTTTTATTGTCAAGAAAAACAACATTATGGTAAGATAGCAGAAGTGAAAAAATTGAAGAAAATCCGTGCGGTATGCGGGAGAGGTTCTAGCTACACCCTCTATAAAAAACTAAGGACGAGCTGTATCCTTGGATACGGCCTTTTTTATGTTTTTCTAGAGCACCTTCCGAAAAGGTGTTTTTTTGCGTAAATCAGCTGTAGCGATGTCTCTCGCCGATGTGTTTATTGCGGAGAAGGAGAGGAATCATGAAAAAAGAAAAAGCAATTGTCGTATTTAGCGGCGGTCAAGACAGCACCACATGCTTACTGTGGGCTTTAAAAGAATTCGAAGAAGTCGAAACGGTGACTTTTCATTATAATCAGCGGCATTCGCAGGAAATTGAAGTGGCAAAATCCATTGCGGAAAAGCTTGGTGTGAAAAATCATTTGCTTGATATGTCACTTTTAAATCAGCTTGCACCGAATGCCCTGACTAGAAATGATATTGAGATAGAAGCAAAAGACGGCGAACTGCCATCCACATTCGTTCCAGGCCGCAATTTGGTATTCTTATCCTTTGCGTCTATCCTGGCATACCAAATTGGCGCGCGCCACATTATTACAGGAGTTTGCGAGACAGACTTCAGCGGTTATCCTGACTGTCGTGACGAATTCGTGAAATCTTGCAATGTAACGGTAAATCTGGCGATGGAGAAGCCGTTTGTGATCCACACGCCTCTCATGTGGCTCAATAAGGCGGAAACATGGAAGCTTGCAGATGAGCTTGGCGCGCTGGATTTTGTGAAAAACAACACGCTGACGTGCTATAACGGCATCATCGCAGACGGCTGCGGCGAATGTCCGGCATGCCATCTTCGTTCAAGAGGTTATGAAGAATATATGGTGATGAAAGGAGAGCGTGCATAAATTGTTATCTCAAATTTATCCGCAGGTCCAGCATCCTTATTCGTTTGAACTGAATAAGGACATGCACATCTCAGCCGCTCATTTTATCCCTCGGGAAAGTGCGGGAGCGTGCAGCAGGATTCACGGGCATACGTATACCGTAAATATAACCGTTGCCGGCGACGAACTTGACGACTCCGGCTTCCTTGTCAATTTCAGCGTACTCAAAAAACTGGTGCATGGAAACTATGATCATACGCTATTAAATGATCATGAAGATTTTTCTCAGGACGACCGGTATTCGCTGCCGACAACTGAAGTCGTGGCGAAAACGATTTATGACAACGTACAGGCTTATTTAGACACTTTGGAGAATAAGCCGGCCTGTGTACAGGTGTTTGTCCGTGAAACACCGACAAGCTACTGTGTCTACCGTCCGAAAAAGGGTGGTTTGAATGGCTAAAGGAATTCCTGTATTAGAAATTTTCGGCCCGACGATTCAAGGAGAAGGCATGGTGATTGGACAGAAAACGATGTTCGTCCGGACAGCCGGCTGTGATTATTCCTGCAGCTGGTGTGACTCCGCCTTCACTTGGGACGGGTCTGCTAAAAAAGATATTCGCTGGATGACGGCAGAAGAAATTTTTGCAGAGCTTAAGGGCATTGGGGGAGACGCGTTTTCCCACGTGACCATCTCAGGCGGTAACCCGGCTCTGTTAAAACAGCTGGATGCTTTTATTGAACTGCTGAAGGAAAATAACATCCGTGCAGCGCTTGAAACTCAAGGGACCGTTTATCAGGATTGGTTTACGCTGATTGATGATTTGACAATTTCTCCAAAACCGCCAAGCTCAAAAATGGTGACGAACTTTCAAAAGCTTGATCACATTTTGACTTCACTTCAAGAGAATGATAGACAGCATGCTGTCAGCTTGAAGGTTGTCATCTTTAATGATGAAGATTTGGAATTTGCCAAAACGGTGCACAAGCGGTACCCCGGGATTCCGTTTTATTTACAAGTCGGCAATGATGACGTGCATACGACAGATGACCAGTCACTGATTGCACATTTACTTGGAAAATATGAAGCGCTTGTTGATAAGGTAGCTGCCGATGCGGAGCTGAATCTCGTCAGAGTGCTCCCGCAGCTGCACACCCTGTTATGGGGCAACAAACGCGGAGTATAATAGAAAGGAAGATGAACATGACGACAAGAAAAGAATCAGAATTAGAAGGTGTAACACTGCTAGGCAACCAAGGTACAAATTATTTGTTCGAATATGCGCCGGACGTGCTGGAATCCTTCCCGAATAAACACGTAAACCGTGATTACTTTGTAAAATTCAATTGCCCTGAATTCACATCTTTATGTCCAAAAACAGGACAGCCTGACTTTGCAACAATCTACATCAGCTACATTCCTGATGAAAAAATGGTTGAAAGCAAATCATTAAAGCTGTACTTGTTCAGTTTCAGAAATCATGGTGACTTCCACGAAGACTGCATGAATATCATCATGAATGACTTGATTGAGTTAATGGACCCGCGCTACATCGAAGTATGGGGCAAATTCACGCCAAGAGGCGGCATTTCCATTGACCCGTACACAAACTACGGAAAGCCTGGCACCAAATATGAAAAAATGGCCGAGTACCGTATGATGAACCATGATTTGTATCCGGAGACGATTGATAATCGTTAATTATTCCGTTGTGTGAAACGGAGTGTGAGACGAAGTGGGGTCACGGTAAAATCCGAACATTAAGCGTCAGTTTTAAGCGAAAATGTGACCCGGTCACAATTTGGTGGCCCTCTTGTGACCATACCGTGATCGAAAATATATAAATGTGTGACCACGATCCCTGTCTTTTTAGACAGGGATTTTTTTGGTTCGATTAGTTTTCAACATGATTATATGAAGTGATGTTTAGTTATTGTACGATATTTGCTCAGCGATTTGATTCGTTAACGCCTCGGTAGCGTCTTCGTGTGTTAATGCGCGATATACTTGGCTTTACATTACAGCGATATACGTATGAGCTAAGTAGTTAGAAGGAGCTAAATCGGTATAAATATAGCCGTATGAAAAAACGAAAAGCCCAGGCGCTAGACACATTTTAAACGTGCATTTCAAAAATTCACTTTGACTTATGAAAAAAGACGCCAATTTATTCAGCGTCCTCTTCCGTAGCATCTTCAATCTCGAATAATTCCTCGACCTCTACTTCGAGCGCCTTCGCAATTGAAAAAACGTGCCAATCTTCGTGGCGAGTGTTCTTATCGAATCGCGATATCGACCCTTGCGGGACACCCGATGCTTCAGCGAGCCTCACTTGCGTCCATCCCTTTGCCTTCATAACGGCATGTAGTCGTGGCGTAGCTTTTAATTTCATTTCGATCATCTCTGCGACGAACTGTCTATAGTCAACTGCTGGTTATCATTAATAATTAAAATGGCTTTTTATCTCGTTTTAAAGCTATTAACGAAAGTTTCTCCGTCGTTCTCCGCATTAACTATTAGCTGGGCACTTTCACTGATACGTTGAGCAAGTGCTTTTTGCGCTTTTCCATTGAAGCTGTATAAAAGGGCTGAATAAACGTCGTTTAATTCTTCCTGTAGCGAATTCATTTCGAACTTAGGTTTAAGATTTTTTCGAACCGTCTCTAGCTTAGTATTTGCCACTTGCGTCATACCTGCTTTTAACATTTGACGCTGCAGCTGTTTTCGCATTGGATCATCTTTATGTTCTAAAAGGTTATCTAACGTTGGCATTGCTTTGTCACTCCTATAATCTCAGCCAATTGGCAAGCATCTGATCTTTTTCTTCAAAATCGTCGGCGATTTTATTCAAGAAGCCGCCTATTTCTTCAAGGTCTGTAATCGCTGCTTGTAGTGAATCTATGAATGATTGTTCAGCTTGTGTGTCGTAAAATATCGGTCCTTTATCATAAGACTGGGCTAAATCTTCTAACGTATTGGTTACATCCTGCGAATTAAGCTGATCATAAAAGCCATGCCCAACTTGACCGTAAAATTCCGTTTTTAGTTCAGCAACTTTTTCGTCGTGCTCTTGATAGGCATTCTGCGCTTCTTTTTTCATCGTTCTGAGATCCTCGACCATCGCGTCAACTTTTTCGGCAAGTTTTTTTGCACTTTTTGGTGTTACTTTAATGGCATCCCCGCCACCGATCGCGCCAGCCGGTAGCATTGCGTTTAAGTTTTTATCGTACACAAGCTCATCGCCGTTTACGTTCGTGATATTTCCGTTTTCATCAAATGTAAAGTTGGATTCATTTAGACCGTGTGTATCAGGATTACGAAGAATAACAGTATCTATAAAGTAGACGAGGTTCTTTTCGATTTGGTCACCCCATCTTCCACTCAGTCTTTGTTTGCGATTGATCTGTGAAAGTACAGGGTTTTTTGTGTAAATTGTGGTTCCGTTGTGGCGGTCATATTCGTTCCAATAACCAGCTCCGACCATATCATCCGGGTTGATAATAGACCTCACGTAAGGGTCGTACAAGCCATCGTTTATTTCTTCTTGCTTATTATCAGTATGTAGTTTGACGACAGAAGGGCTGTTAAACGCGACCCCATAAATATCATTGTTTACCGCACTGTATTCAGCCTCTGCGCCTCCGAGTGAATGACCTGTTGTTGAAACAATCGTCGATGTTCCGTTATACTTTCTTTTAACTTCTTTAACGAGTTGGTCTGCTTGGTCGATTTGCGTTGTTTTCGTAATGAGTTTATAGTTTCCGGTTGTAAGCATCGCGTCTTGGGAAGGTGTGCCGTTATATTTTCCGAGTGTTTTAGACGTATCCTTCGCATCCTTTTCAACGATATAATGAGCTTCTTTTTTGGGGTCGCTTCCAAAAACAATGTTGCCGCCGTCAGCTTTTGCGCCATCATTGATCGGGTCTTTTCCGAGATCAGTTCCCGCAAAGGATACGACAACATTTTCTGGATTTTTGGATTTCACCCATTTGCCGTTTTTCTGTTCCGCTTGCACTAATACAACCGCGTCAAGCCCTGTGTCATCGTCTGATTTTATTTTGTCGACGTACCAATAAGTAGGATTTGAAATGGAAGAATTAATACGTATATAATCGTTGTTCTTTAATTTCTTTTTGAGATAATCATAGTTATAAGCACGCTGACTCATCCTATAATATGTTTCATCCGTAAGGCTTGAAGTCCTAATTTTCTTGCTCAAGATATACAACACCTTTCATGTCATGTAAAATAATGAAGGGAAAGGGATGATCTTTTTTTGAAAAAATACCTTATTATTCTACTATTGTTAATTATAACTGTTGGGGGACTGATTATGAAGCATCAATATGATGTGAAAAAGGAAGAAAGTGCTCTTTTTGAAAAAGCTAAAAGTAAAATGACTGAATACCTTCATAGTGAATACAAGGGTATAGAGAAAATTTCTTATTCCGAGGAATATTTTATTGATCCAACTGGTGGAATTACCGTTGAGGGATATCTTAATGGCGATAAAACAAAAGAGTTTGATGGTTTATATGATCCTGTTAGTGACAAAATAGGAAGCTCTTCTGTGGACGCAGAAGAAAAATCTTAAGACGCCACGCTGGCGTCTTTACTTTTGTGTTATACCTTCACTTGCCTCAGATAACGTGGACCATTTTTCTAAACCCGCGAGCTACATGCGTACCTTTGTCTGCTATTGTCGCGTATGCTTCATATATTATTGGCTTCAAACACTCTAACCGATAGATCCCTCTCCTTAAAGAATAGTCATACTTGTTTTTCTCTTTCAGTTAACATTTTCGGAATGGAAATATCAGTTCTTACCGTGCGTTGCGACGAGATCTTGGGGCTTGGGTGGTCAGACGTCGATTTCGAGCGGAAGATCCTAACGATTCGCCAAACCCTTTCGAAGATAGCCGATAAAGCTAATTACGGACTGGTTCCGGAAGCCAAGACGATAAACGCGTTTTGTACCGTTAATTTGCCGGATCGTTAGGTGGTATCACTTATTGCGCATAAGGGATAATCGATCATGAGCGGATCGTGCTCGGTGATAAATACGACGACAACGACCTGGTCGTATGTACGAAAAACGGAAGCTGGGTGCATCCGAATAATTTCCGGAGTTCATTTAACGTAACCCGCGATGGTTTAGGCTTACCGAAAATACTGTTAAAAGGACTACGCCACATTCACGTGACATATCTCGTTAGTATAAGAACGGTTGGGTCACGCGAATATTAAAACGACGCTCGGATCGTATAGTCACGTCTTGCCTTCTGCAGCGCTGAGTAGTCGAAAAGCGAGATCGTTTGATTGCGGAGTGTGACCGCAGTGTGACCGTAGGATTGACGCGGAATTTAAGCCCCATATATCCACGAAGACTGCATGAACATCATCATGAATGACTTGATTGAGTTAATGGACCCGCGCTACATCGAAGTATGGGGCAAATTCACGCCAAGAGGCGGCATTTCCATTGACCCGTACACCAACTACGGAAAGCCTGGCACGAAGTATGAAAAAATGGCCGAATACCGTATGATGAACCATGATTTGTATCCGGAGACGATTGATAATCGTTAAAGGTACAAGATGTCCTTACATAGACGTGGGTAACACTACGTCTATTTTTTGTTTTTTAAAGCATCTTAGTTACTCGTTCTACACATCCTGATTATATAAAAAAGACGAGCGAATCCGGGGGAATTCCACTCGCCGCTTTCTAATGAAAAGACGGGATGCTGGATGGCAGCTCGTCTGTTTTATTATAATTTAACGAACGTATGTTTGTAAAGGTGTCTTTTCTAAAGAAATGGTGAACATAACGATCAGAACAGATTTATTGTGAAAGTTCGTTAAGGTATGCTAAGATGCATGAACCGTAAAGGAGCTGATAAGAAGTGAAGACACTGCGATTAAACAATGTAACATTAGAAATAGCAGCATATCAAGAAGAAAACGAGCCGAAGCGCAAAATTGCATGTACCCTAAACGTTACGAGTGAGACTTACCATGATATCGCCGTCCTGTTGTATGAAAAAACGTTTAATGTCGAGGTTCCGGAACGCGATCTTGCTTTCCGAGGTGAAATGACAAATTATTCAACGTCATTGACCAACCTGTACGAACCAGGGGCCGTCAGCGAGTTCTATATAGAAATAACGGAAATAGACCAAAACGCCGATTCATAAATCGGTGTTTTTTATGTAAAAAAGCTGCCGGCCGGCAGCTTTTGAGAAAGCGAATTTCATATGTAAGGTGTTTAATTGTCCGTCTTGCAGTTTTTTTGAATCAATGTGGAAATAAGGAGGTTTTAATAGGAGTCTCTGATGATCTTATAATTTTTATGATTAACAACTGTCAATGAATCTAACTCAAGATCCCGATAGTTATCCATGATCGTCACATCAACGATAACAGAATTCTCATTTACTTTTTCAACAACACCGGTTAATCCGTTTTTAAATTCAATGACATTCCCAACCTTAGCGATTTTCACAAGCTTCCTCTCCTTTAAACATAATAATGCCTTTTGAAAGTATTTTGCAGTATTTTCATTGAGAAGTAAAGCGATAAGGAGTTTTATCTCCCTTATGAATTGTCCTGTCGCATTAAAGATGATATATTGATTTTCGTCAATAGAAAGAAAAGGGGGAATTTTCGTTGCATCCCGAAGAGATCACAGAAATGATTGAACAGCTGCGCACCGGCGCCATAAACGAACTGAGAGTCCAAAAAGAGCATTTCCTTGATTTCAGGGCTGTGTTATCTAAACAAGATGATTTTAAACATTTCCGAGGAATTGCCCAGCAAGGCGGAGATGTCATATTTCAATACTTAGAACAGCCAAGAAGCTGAAGGTTTCTCATATGTGAGAAGCCTTTTTATCATATATGACAGAATACAAGCCTTTTATTACGTCTGTCTGTAACAGATGTAAATAAAATGTAAAGTGTTATAAATGGATAAACATGTATCAATTTGACAAGATTTATATAATTTCAGGCTGTTTTTCTGCCAGTAAGCAGTGAGTCATCCTCTTTATTCCATCCTGATGCCTCCTTGGGAGAGTTGGAAAATCTTTTTCCGTGAAAATGAATGGATCTCTTGTTAAGGTAATGAAGTGTTTTTTTGAGCACTTTAAGGAGGAAATTGTATGACAACGAAATTCACTGCTCTGGCTGTTTTTCTTCTTTGTTTCATGCCTGCAGCCAAAATTGAGCATACACAAGCTTCACTACTGAGCGCAAAGAAGACAAAACATGAAGAAGCGAAATGGCTTACACATATAGATCGAAATACGAATGAATCTTTCCCTTCACTGTCTGCTGATAAGGACAAGAAAATAAAACCGATTAAGCTATCAGCACACACTGAAAAGAAAGAGAAAGATAAACCGGACAAAACAAATGATGAGAAAGAAACATATACACAGTCTGAAAAAGAGTTGCTGTCCCGTCTCGTTCACGCAGAGGCCAAAGGAGAATCATATAAAGGCAAGGTCGCTGTAGCAAGCGTTGTACTGAACAGAACGGAGAAAAAAGGTTTTCCTGATACGATTAGAGGAGTTATCTATCAGAAAAACGCCTTTGAACCGGTCGCAAACGGCAGCATTAATCAAAAGCCTGACAAAGAATCGATTGAAGCTGCCGAAGAAGCACTGTCCTCAAAAAATAGAGAAACAGATGCCATCTTCTTTTATAATCCGAAAACAGCGTCAGATAATTGGATTCGTTCAAGAAAAATCGTCGAAAAAATCGGCAGACACGTTTTTGCCGTTTAAGCATAGAAGAGACAATAGGTCTCAACTGTGCTTTTTTTCATATAAAGAGTAAAAATAAAATAATTTTTGAACTTGTCTCATATGATGTTGGTAGTACAAGAGACAAGGAGAGACATCATGAATCGATTTGTGAAAGGGATCATTCTTCTATCCATTGCCGCCTTTTTCGCTGAATGCCTTGAATTTGTCGTAAATATGATTTTGGCACGAGAGCTTGGCGAGCATGGGATGGGGCTTTACATGAGTATTTTGCCCACGATCTTTTTAATTATTGTCATCGCGAGCCTGGAACTGCCGATATCCATTTCTAAATTCATTGCCGAGTCAAATCCTAAGCTTCATGAAAGCATGCTAAGGCACGCTTTTAGAATGACAGCCATTTTCACCGCTTTTTCTACTGCCGCCGCTAGTATTGCGCTTCCGTTTATTCCGGTATTTGATACATACCACCCGTTTATTAAAGGGATTGTCATCGGCTTAATTCCTGTTGTCGCCTTTACTTCGATCGCCAGAGGCTACTTTATGGGTGTGCAGAAAATGGGGAAAATCGCAATTGCCAATGTGCTGAAAAAAATCATTCAGCTCTTGTGCTTATTCATCTTCTTTCAATGGTACTCATTTGAATTGGACATGGCTGTGCTGATTTCCTTGTTTGTTTTAGTCGTGAGTGATGTGGTCGTGCTTGTTTATTTATATTCACAATTTATTATGGCAAGGCGTGCGGTATCCGGCCAGCAGCACATTCATTTGCGCGGAAAGGATGTAAGAAAAAGGCTGCTTGCCGTTTCAATTCCTACTACAGGATTGCGCATTTTTCATGCCGTTGTCAACGCAATTGAACCCTTTTTAGTGAAAGGAGCGCTTTTGGCTGCGGGCGTTGCCGGGACAGCGGCGATCGATCAATACGGAATGCTGGCTGGAGTGGCTGTGACGATAGGTTCGTTCCCTGCATTTATTGCCCATTCGTTAATGGTTGTCATGATACCAAGTATTTCGGAAGCTTATGCACTTTCACAGTATGACATCGTGTTAAAAAGGCTGAAGCAGTCGATTTTCATTACATTAGGTTACGGTATACCGGCTGTCTGGATCATGTTCCAGTTTGCGGGACCACTCACACATTTGTTTTTTCACTCTCCTGAAGCGCAGTATTACTTGCAGCTGTTGTGGCCTTACTTTCTCTTTCATCTGTTTGTCATGCCGCTGCAGGCATGCTTAATCGGAATGGGCTTTGTGAAAGAGGCTTTTTATCACAATGTGTGGAGCCATATCGTTGCGCTGAGTATGATGTATGTACTGGGGTCAATGGAGAATCTGCAAATGCTCGGGATTATCCTCGGGATGAACACTGGCATGATTCTTTTGACGAGCCTGCACTATGCCACGATCTGCAAAGCACTGCAAGTATCTGTATTGCTTACGGGAGGGAACAGGGCGCCGCGAATTGAAGGATGATAAAGGAACAGCAGGGCAAGCTAATTGAAAAGCATGAAAGGAAGATTCCATGTTGACGAAGCGCTTGCTTACTATATACATTGTGTTATTAGGGTTGATTGCATGGTTTCCAGGTTCGGCACAAGCCGAGGGAAAACAGCCTGCTGTTCCCGCTGTTTTTCTTATGAAAACGATAGAAGGGGAGGACATCTCGATTCCGAATAAAGGGCAAAAAACAATTCTCCATTTTTGGACATCATGGTGTCCGCCCTGCAAAAAGGAGCTTCCACAGTTTCAGTCGTTTTATGATGCCCATCCATCTGACAGCGTAAAGCTGGTCACGGTGAATTTAGTGAATTCGGAACAAAATCAGCAAGCCGTTGAAGACTTTATTAAAGCAAACAAGCTGACGTTTCCGATTGTCCTTGACTCAAAAGGGGAATTGATGAAGGAGTATCATATCATCACGATCCCAACATCATTTTTGCTGAATGAAAAGGGAGAAATTGAAAAAACAAAAATTGGCCCGATGACGGCGGAACAACTGAAGGAATGGACGGAAGAATAGCTGAGAGCATAGACTCTCAGCTTTTTTCATTAAGGGAAGAATTGAGAATGCTAATGATAATTATTATCAAAAAGAAATTAAAATAATTATAATTGAAATTCTATTCTTACGTGCTATAATAAAGGAAGACATCAAGAAATAACTGACGATAAAGCTGCCTTTTGGGCGGCGATTTTGTTTTTTATAAGAGAAATGAAGATGATTTACGTTCTCAATTAGAGAGGAGAATTCGATATGAATGAACAAGTTATCGTTCAACGCGATCCGCACGAGCCATTGAAAACAGACAAGAGAGAAAAAAACTGGGCGCAGCACGCAGAGCTTATTGCAGCACTTGTATCAGGCGCCCTTATCTTGGCTGGCTGGCTCTTATCCGGCCATCAAGTATTATCCATAACACTTTTCTTGTTGGCTTTTGTGATCGGCGGATTCGCTAAAGCAAAGGAAGGAATCGAAGAAACGCTCGAATCCAAAACGCTGAATGTAGAACTTTTAATGATTTTTGCTGCTATTGGCTCCGCCTTGATTGGATACTGGACAGAGGGCGCTATTTTAATATTTATTTTTTCCTTAAGCGGAGCTTTAGAAACATACACAATGAATAAAAGCAGCAGAGATTTAACGTCTTTAATCCAGCTTGAACCTGAAGAAGCAACATTGCTGATCGATGATGAAACCAAAAGGGTTCCAGTTTCAGACTTGCAGGCCGGTGATATGATTGTGATCAAACCTGGAGAACGAGTAGCAGCAGACGGTATCATTGAATCGGGCTCGACAAGCCTTGACGAGTCGGCATTAACAGGTGAATCAATGCCTGTAGAAAAAAACACAGGCGACGCTGTATTCACAGGGACGGTGAATCGCAATGGATCCTTGACTGTTCGTGTCACGAAAGCAAATGAAGATTCGTTATTCAGAAAAATTATCAAACTGGTTGAATCAGCGCAAAACAGTGTATCACCCGCACAGGCTTTCATCGAACGATTTGAAAATGCTTATGTGAAAGGTGTGTTAATTGCGGTGGGGCTCCTGTTATTCATCCCGCACTTTGCGCTGGGCTGGAGCTGGAGTGAAACCTTCTACCGCGCAATGGTGTTTATGGTTGTCGCGTCACCTTGTGCGCTTGTCGCCTCTATTATGCCGGCGGCGTTGTCCCTGATTTCAAATGGCGCCCGTAACGGTATGCTTGTGAAAGGAAGCGTCTTTCTTGAACAGCTGGGCTCTGTGCAAATGATCGCCTTTGATAAAACCGGTACTGTAACAAAAGGCCAGCCTGCAGTTGAGACGATCAGAATAGCAGAAGGGTTCAATGAAGCGGAAGTTCTTGAGGCTGTCTATGCCATCGAAACGCAATCAAGCCATCCGCTTGCCCAGGCCATAACGGCGTACGCTGAAGGCCGCGGCGTGAATCAGTCCGGCTACATATCTATAGAAGAAACATCAGGGTTTGGCGTTATGGCAGAAGTGTCGGGCGCGAAATGGAAGGTCGGTAAAGCAGGTTTTATCGGCGAGGAAATGGCAGCACAATTTATGAAACAGACAGCATCAGATATCATTCAAAGCGGCCATACGATTGTATTTGTGAAAAAGGATGATCAAATAGCGGGCTGTATTGCACTGAAGGACCAAATCAGGCCTGAAGCAAAAGAGGTCATGGAGGAACTGAACCGACTTGGGATTAAAACGGCCATGCTGACAGGAGATCACGAGGACACGGCTCAAGCGATTGCCAAGGAAGCCGGCATGACAACTGTTGCGGCAGAATGTCTGCCTGACCAAAAAGTGAATGAAATCAAACGATTAAAAGAAGAATACGGAACAATTGCAATGGTTGGTGACGGAATTAATGATGCGCCGGCGCTCAAAGCGGCGGATGTCGGCATTGCGATGGGCGGCGGAACAGATGTAGCACTTGAGACCGCTGATATGGTCCTCATGAAAAACGACTTAAAAAAGCTCGTAAACATGTGCCGCTTGTCACGGAAAATGAACAGGATCATTAAACAAAATATCGTGTTTTCTCTAGCTGTGATCTGCCTGCTGATTTGTGCAAACTTTTTGCAGGTGATGGAATTGCCATTTGGCGTGATTGGTCATGAGGGAAGTACGATTTTGGTCATACTAAACGGATTAAGACTCCTAAAATAAAACCAGCAGCCCCATCAGGCTGCTGGTTTTTTATGTATCAAGCTTTCCCTTCATTTTTGTCTTTGGCAGATCTTTTCGTAACCAGGATGAGAGCGAGAATGCAGCAAAGAAAACCCGCTGCACAGCCTATAATTGAGCTGTAATAATAAAAGCCCACCATCTTCATTCCGATAAAAGGAGCGGAAATTCCCAAAATCGTTAAGAGCATAACTGCTTTTCGCCTGAAAAAATTCATCAGCAAACGGAACAACCCCCTGCGATTGAACGATACTGTCAGTATACAGGAAGCGGAGCAGGAAATAAAATGCATCCGAAAATGAAGGCGTTGTGAAAGGCAAACATCTGCAAAACCTGATACAATGAAGGGTAGAACAATGCATTGCAAATGGCGGGGAGGAACAAGAAGTGAATAGAATACAACGCGTCTCTTCATGGCTGAAGGAAGCGGGGCATACTGCCGCATTTATTCATACGAAAGAAAATGTTTTTTACTTAACCGATTTTTACACAGAGCCGCATGAAAGATTAATGGGGTTATTTATTTTTCAAGAAGAGGAGCCTTTCTTTATTTGTCCAGGAATGGAAGCAGGACAGGCCCGCAACGCAGGCTGGAATTATGAAATCATTGGCTATGCGGATCACGAAAATCCGTGGGAGCTGATAGAGAAAGCCTTGAAAAAGCGAAATATCAGCATACATACGCTTGCGGTAGAAAAGGATTCCATCTCGCTATCACGCGCTGAACAGCTGAAGCATTCGACGGGCGGGGCTCAATTTGTTTCAGCAGAAGAAACACTCAACCAATTTCGCCTGATTAAAGACGACAATGAAGTTCGTTTGCTGAAAGAGGCGGCAAAGCTTGCGGATTACGGTGTTGAAGTCGGTACAGCCGCTTTGCGTGAAGGCATTAGTGAAGTGGAAGTGCTCGCTCAAATTGAGTATGAGCTGAAGAAAAAAGGAATTCAGGGCATGTCTTTTTCGACAATGGTTTTATTCGGAGAAAAATCAGGCCAGCCTCACGGAAATCCTGGTACAGCCACGTTGAAGAAAGGTGATTTTGTTTTATTTGATCTTGGTGTTATTCTTGACGGCTATTGCTCTGATATTACAAGAACATTTGCATACAAAACCATCAATCCGAAGCAGGAGGCGATTTACGAGACTGTGCTTCAAGCGGAAAAAACCGCGATTGAGGCAAGCAAACCCGGTGTCAGAATCGGAGATCTGGATTTGACAGCCCGCGGAATCATAGAAAAAGCGGGATACGGCGACTATTTTCCTCATCGGCTTGGACACGGACTCGGAATTTCTGTCCATGAGTACCCATCAATGAGCCAGGCTAACGATACGCTTCTGCAGGAAGGCATGGTCTACACGATCGAACCGGGAATTTATGTGCCTGAAATCGGCGGCGTGCGCATTGAGGATGACGTTCATGTAACTAAGGACGGGGCAGTTGCTCTGACACAATATCCGAAGGAATTAATCATACTGCCGTAACAGGAAGTAAAAAAGGACTTTGTTCGAGACATCGTCCTTTTTTATCTGCATTAAATAAAAAAATCATCAAAAGTTCGAAATGGTTTAATTTCATGTTTTTGGTTGAGAGGTTTTACAGCAAGACAGCTGCCGCCGAGAACAGTGAGACATAATCCAATTAAAATGAAAAAACCCATGTGATCTTCTCCTTTCAGCAAAAAACATAAAATATGTCTGGTACGTTCCTATCATATTATATGAAACGCATTCCAGATCAAGGGATTTAGAAAGAAGGGAATCTATGGCTAATATTAAAGACATTGCAGAAAAAGCCGGTGTCTCCGTTACAACGGTTTCCCGGGTGATAAACAATCATCCGTACGTTAGTGAAGACAAAAGAAAAAGAGTGCTTGAAGCGATGGAGGCATTGGAGTACACGAGAAATATTCACGCTGTCCATTTGTCGAAAGGATTTTCAAACATGATTGGTGTTGTCTTGCCGACGGTTAGCCTGCCATATTTTGCAGAGCTGATTGCAGGAATAGCTGACGCAGCCGTGGAATCCGGGATTCACCTCTCTTTATTTCAAACAAACTATGAGGTCCAAAAAGAAATCTTTGCGCTGTCTCAATTAAAACAGCGACAGGTTGACGGCCTGATTTTTTGTTCAAAGGCACTTGCTGATGAGAAACTCATGGAATGGAAGGGCCCGATATTGCTATGCCAGAATTCAGATATTGGCCGTTTCCCAACCATCAGCATTCCACACCAAGAAGCATTCCGGAACGGCTTGGACTATTTAATTGCCAAAGGGCACAAAAAAATAGCGATCTGTTTGGCAAGAAAAAAAGGCATGAACAGCCATTTTCGAATCAAAGCCTATAAAGAAGCATTGGAAGAGATCGGGGAGGCATTTTGTGAAGACTGGGTAGTTGAGAAAGCGATTACAATCAATGATGGGAAGGCGCTTTTTCATAAATGGAAAACGTGGAAGGAAAAGCCGACGGCTATTTTTGTTGCCAATGACCAAGTTTCAGCAGGACTTTTTCTTGAAGCAAAGAATCAGCGGGTATCAGTACCGGATGAGCTTGCGATCTTAAGTGTTGATAACCACGAAATCAGCCAAGCGCTTGGAATCACAACGATCGATATTCAAACAAAGGAAATGGGAAAACAGGCATTTGCCATGCTGGAAAAAAGAATTCAAGGGCAGCCGATTGAAAGGAAGGTTTTGGATTACCAACTCATCGAAAGATCGACTGTTTAGTGAAAGCAACGAAAAAAGGTTTGACGTGCATTCCGTTCGTTATGTACGATATGAGGTATTGAATGACAAAGGAGCTGAGGATCGTGAATGGGTCCTTCACAGTGAAAAAGGTACTGAATAATAATGTATTAATTGCTTCTCATCATAAATACAGCGAAGTCGTTTTAATCGGAAAAGGTATTGGTTTCGGAAAAAAACAAGATGATGTCATTGAAGATAAAGGCTACGATAAAATGTTCATTTTAAAAGACGAGAAGGAACAAAAGCAGTTTAAAAAGCTCCTTGACTATGTTGATGAAAAGCTCGTTGATATTTCGAACGATGTCATCTATCACATCAGCAATAGGACTAATCACTCATTAAATGAACATATTCATATTGCGCTGACAGACCATATCGCATTTGCGATCAAAAGGCAGCAGCAGGGATTTGATATGAAGAATCCATTTTTAATGGAGACTCAGTCACTATACCCTGAGGAGTACCAAATAGCTAAAGAAGTCATAGAGATGATCAATGAAAAAGCGGGAATCTGCCTTCCTGAAGGGGAGATTGGTTTTATCGCTCTGCATATCCATTCAGCGCTGACAAACCGCCCGTTGTCTGAGGTCAATCAGCACTCGCAGCTCATGGCGCAGCTTGTCGAAGTGATTGAAGACTCATTTCAAATGAAAGTAAATAAGGAAAGTGTCAACTATTTGCGGCTGATCAGGCATATCAGATTTACAATAGAAAGAATTAAAAAAGAAGAACCGACTAAAGAACCAGAAAAATTAATGTTCTTATTGAAAAATGAATATCCGCTATGCTACAATACAGCTTGGAAATTGATTAAAATCTTGCAGCAAACATTGAAGAAACCAGTTCATGAGGCGGAAGCGGTTTACCTAACGCTTCATCTGTACCGATTAACCAATAAAATTTCATAAATTCAGTTTAACCTTATAACGTGTTACTGATCCGATCAGGCATGAGTGATTGAGGGGAAAAAAACGGGAAGTTATTCTCGTTCTTTTGCGCACCCAATTTTGCTCATGCCCTTTTTGTTGTGTAAAAGGGCAAATGTAAACGGTTAAACTGGAAGACTTACGCCTGTGAATTCGTTGTCATGATTTTTAGCTGTAAGGTCAGACTAGTAAAAAGAGGAGGTCAATTCTTATGTTTAAAGCATTATTCGGCGTTCTTCAAAAAATTGGGCGTGCGCTTATGCTTCCAGTTGCGATCCTTCCGGCTGCGGGTATTTTGCTTGCGATTGGGAATGCGATGCAAAATAAGGACATGATTCAAGTCCTGCATTTCTTAAGCAATGACAATGTTCAGCTCGTAGCGAGTGTTATGGAAAGCGCTGGGCAAATTGTTTTCGATAACCTTCCGCTTCTATTCGCAGTCGGTGTAGCCATCGGGCTTGCCAACGGTGATGGAGTTGCAGGGATCGCGGCGATTATCGGTTATCTGGTAATGAACGTATCCATGAGTGCGGTTCTTCTTGCAAACGGAACCATTCCTTCCGATTCAATTGAAAGAGCCAAGTTCTTCACGGAAAACCATCCTGCATATGTAAACATGCTTGGTATACCTACCTTGGCGACAGGTGTGTTCGGCGGTATTATCGTCGGTGTGTTAGCTGCACTATTGTTTAACAAATTTTACACAATTGAACTTCCGCAATACCTTGGTTTCTTTGCGGGTAAACGTTTCGTTCCAATTGTTACGTCAATTTCTGCACTGATTCTGGGTCTTATTATGTTAGTGATCTGGCCTCCGATCCAGCATGGATTGAATGCCTTTTCAACAGGATTAGTGGAAGCGAATCCAACCCTTGCTGCGTTTATATTCGGGGTGATTGAACGTTCGCTTATTCCATTCGGTTTGCACCATATTTTCTATTCGCCGTTCTGGTACGAATTCTTCAGCTATAAGAGTGCAGCAGGAGAAATCATCCGCGGGGATCAGCGTATCTTTATGGCGCAGATTAAAGACGGCGTACAGTTAACAGCAGGTACGTTCATGACAGGTAAATATCCGTTTATGATGTTCGGTCTGCCTGCTGCGGCGCTTGCCATTTATCATGAAGCAAAACCGCAAAACAAAAAACTCGTTGCAGGTATTATGGGTTCAGCAGCCTTGACATCCTTCTTAACAGGGATTACAGAGCCATTGGAATTTTCATTCTTATTCGTTGCACCAGTCCTGTTTGCGATTCACTGTGTGTTTGCGGGGCTTTCATTCATGGTCATGCAGCTGTTGAATGTTAAGATTGGTATGACATTCTCCGGCGGTTTAATTGACTACTTCCTATTCGGTATTTTACCGAACCGGACGGCATGGTGGCTTGTCATTCCTGTCGGCTTAGGGTTAGCGGTCATTTACTACTTCGGATTCCGATTTGCCATCCGCAAATTCAATCTGAAAACACCTGGACGTGAGGATGCTACGGAAGAAACAGCAGCAACTGGGAAAACAGGTGAAGCAGGAGATCTTCCTTATGAGATCCTGCAGGCAATGGGTGACCAGGAAAACATCAAACACCTTGATGCTTGTATCACTCGTCTCCGTGTGACTGTAAACGATCAGAAAAAGGTTGATAAAGACCGTCTGAAACAGCTTGGTGCTTCTGGAGTGCTGGAAGTCGGTAACAATATTCAGGCTATTTTCGGACCGCGTTCTGACGGGTTAAAAACACAAATGCAAGACATTATTGCGGGACGCAAGCCTAGACCTGAACCGAAAACATCTGCTCAAGAGGAAGTAGGCCAGCAGGTGGAGGAAGTGATTGCAGAACCGCTGCAAAATGAAATCGGCGAGGAAGTGTTCGTTTCTCCGATTGCCGGGGAAATTCACCCGATTACAGATGTTCCTGACCAAGTCTTCTCAGGAAAAATGATGGGTGACGGTTTTGCGATTCTCCCTTCTGAAGGAATTGTCGTATCACCGGTTCGAGGAAAAATTCTAAATGTGTTCCCGACAAAACATGCGATCGGCCTGCAATCAGACGGCGGAAGAGAAATTTTGATCCACTTTGGTATTGATACTGTCAGCCTGAAGGGCGAAGGATTTACGTCTTTCGTATCAGAAGGAGACCGCGTTGAGCCTGGACAAAAACTTCTTGAAGTTGATCTGGACGCAGTCAAACCGAATGTACCATCTCTTATGACACCGATTGTATTTACAAACCTTGCTGACGGAGAAACAGTCAGCATTACAGCAAGCGGTTCAGTCAGCAGAGAACAAGAAGAAATTGTGAAGATTGAAAAATAAGGGTGTTAGTACGCCGTGCTTGTCAGATGACAAGTACGGTTGTATGATATAATATTGTGAAGTAATATAGCTTTAAGTTAAAAGGAGAATGATAAAAATGGCACAAAAAACATTTAAAGTAACTGCAGATTCTGGAATCCACGCTCGTCCTGCGACAGTTCTTGTACAAACTGCTAGCAAATACGACGCTGACGTTAATTTAGAATATAACGGCAAAACAGTTAACCTTAAATCTATTATGGGTGTTATGTCTCTAGGTATCGCTAAAGGCGCTGAGATCACAATCTCTGCTAGTGGAGCTGACGAAAACGATGCTCTTAACGCTTTAGAAGAAACAATGAAAAGCGAAGGACTCGGCGAGTAATGCAAGAGTTAAAAGGGATTGGCGCTTCAGCCGGCATCGCGATTGCAAAAGCGTACCGGCTTGAAGAGCCAGATTTAACGGTTGAAAAGAAAAGCATCTCTGATTCTGAAGCGGAAGTAAGCCGTTTTGATGAAGCGATTGCACGTTCAAAAGAAGAGCTCGAAAAAATCAAAGAGCACGCTTTGAAGGAACTGGGTCAGGATAAAGCTGATATTTTTTCTGCTCACCTTTTAGTTCTCAGTGACCCTGAGCTTCTGAACCCTGTGAAAGAAAAAATCAGCACTGATTCAGTGAACGCTGAATTCGCTTTAAAAGAAACGTCTTCTATGTTCGTTACCATGTTTGAATCTATGGACAACGAATATATGAAAGAGCGTGCGGCAGATATCCGCGATGTAACAAAACGCGTAACTGGCCACCTGCTTGGCGTCGAAATTCCAAACCCAAGCATGATCTCAGAAGAGGTTATTATTGTAGCTGAAGACTTAACACCGTCTGACACAGCTCAATTAAACCGTGAGTTCGTAAAAGGATTCACAACTGATATTGGCGGACGCACATCTCACTCCGCCATCATGGCGCGTTCTCTTGAGATTCCAGCAGTTGTTGGAACGAAAGCGGCTACAGGCACGATCCAAAACGGCGTGACTGTTATCGTTGACGGTATCAATGGTGATGTCATTATTGACCCATCTGCTGAAACTGTAAAAGAGTATGAAGAAAAACATAATGCTTATTTGGCTCAAAAGGCTGAGTGGGCGAAGCTTGTCAATGAACCGACTGTCTCAAAAGACGGACATCATGTAGAGCTCGCAGCGAACATCGGTACTCCTGATGATGTAAAAGGCGTTCTTGAAAACGGCGGCGAAGCAGTTGGCCTTTACCGTACAGAATTCCTTTACATGGGAAGAGATCAGCTGCCTACAGAAGATGAGCAGTTTGATGCTTACAAAACGGTTCTTGAGCGTATGGAAGGAAAATCAGTTGTCGTGCGGACACTTGATATCGGCGGAGACAAAGAGCTTCCTTACCTGCAGCTTCCTAAAGAAATGAACCCGTTCTTGGGATACAGAGCGATTCGCCTTTGCCTGGAAGAGCAAGAAATCTTCAGAACACAGCTTCGCGCGCTGCTTCGTGCAAGTACATACGGAAACTTGAAAATCATGTTCCCTATGATTGCGACAGTTAACGAATTCAAAGAAGCAAAAGCGATCCTTCTTGAAGAGAAAGAAAAGCTCGTAAAAGCGGGACAGGCTGTATCTGATGATATTGAAGTCGGTATGATGGTTGAAATTCCGTCAACTGCAGTCATCGCTGATCAGTTTGCTAAAGAGGTTGATTTCTTCAGTATCGGAACAAACGATTTGATCCAATACACAATGGCAGCTGACCGTATGAATGAACGTGTATCTTACCTGTATCAGCCATACAACCCGGCAATCCTTCGCCTGATTACACTTGTAATTGAAGCGGCACATAAAGAAGGAAAATGGGTTGGCATGTGCGGAGAAATGGCAGGAGACGAGATTGCGATTCCGATCCTTCTCGGCTTAGGCTTAGATGAGTTCTCAATGAGCGCAACGTCTATCCTTCCGGCAAGAACACAAATCAGCAAATTGTCTAAACAAGAAGCTGAGTCATTCAAAGAGAAAATCTTATCTATGAGCACGACAGAAGAAGTTGTCGCGTTCGTAAAAGAAACTTTCAAATAATGTACAAAAACCAGACGGCCTTCGGCCTGTCTGGTTTTTTTCATAAGTAAGGGTATAGAAGGACACAATAACATGGCTAGGAGGGATAGTATGTCAAACCAATTTAATGCAGGAGATACTGTTTACGTGATCTACAGAAATCCGCACGCCGCCAATGTTGCTCACATCAAGGAAGCCGAAATTGTGCACCACCCATACCATGAAGGTGAGCTATCTCTGTTTATTTATGAAACCTATCATCCGTTTGCAGAGGACGACGCTGTGTTTGCAAGCTATGAAGAAGCTAAATCACTTTACAAAGAATTATTTGATATTGATCCGTATGAGTAACAAGGAAATCATTACAACTCATATCCTTTCCGTCTGGTGAGAAAAGTAACAGTAGTAAAGGAAAAGGATGTGGCATCATGCAGAACCCATTTGTTCCGCAGCTTGTGTATATAGAACCAAGAGCGCTGGAATATCCGCTGGCTCAAGAATTACAAGATAAGTTTGAGAA
Organism: Bacillus sp. JS; assembly: GCF_000259365.1. NCBI lineage: Bacteria > Bacillati > Bacillota > Bacilli > Caryophanales > Bacillaceae > Bacillus > Bacillus sp. JS. Next base: position 1,510,137 of record NC_017743.1, read on the forward strand.
AATGGGCATTGAAATCAGAGAAACGACATCCCACAATCAGGTGCGTAATATTCCTGGGAAAAATCATCTTCAGCAATATCGCAATGCGAAATCAACTTTAGTTATCGGTGTTCGGAAAACATTAAAGTTTGATTCATCCAAACCCTCAGCCGAATATGCCATCCCGTTTGCAACAGGCTGCATGGGGCACTGTCATTACTGCTACCTGCAAACAACCATGGGATCAAAGCCGTATATCAGAACATATGTAAATGTCGAAGAGATTTTGGACCAGGCGGATAAGTATATGAAAGAGCGCGCGCCAGAGTTCACAAGGTTCGAAGCCTCATGTACCTCAGATATCGTAGGAATTGATCATCTGACACACACGCTGAAGCGCGCCATTGAACATTTTGGTCAAAGTGATCTCGGAAAGCTTAGATTTGTAACGAAATTTCATCATGTCGATCACCTATTAGATGCAAAGCATAACGGGAAAACGAGATTCAGGTTCAGCATTAATGCCGACTATGTCATTAAAAACTTTGAGCCGGGAACCTCACCTCTTGATAAGCGGATAGAAGCGGCTGTTAAAGTTGCAAAAGCAGGATACCCGCTAGGCTTTATTGTTGCACCGATTTATATTCATGAAGGCTGGGAAGAAGGGTACAAACATCTATTCGAAAAGCTTGATGCTGCTTTGCCGCAGGATGTTAGACATGATATTACGTTTGAATTAATTCAGCACCGTTTTACAAAACCGGCCAAACGAGTGATAGAGAAGAATTATCCGAAAACGAAGCTTGAATTAGATGAGGAAAAGCGCCGTTATAAATGGGGCCGTTACGGGATCGGAAAATATATATATCAGAAAGATGAAGAGCACGCACTTCGAGAAGCGCTTGAATCCTATATTGATGCTTATTTCCCTAATGCGAAAATCGAATATTTCACTTAACCGGGCTGTTGTGATGAACAGCTCGCTTTTTTATAGAAAGGATTTTTCCATTCCATCAAAACGCCGTAATTCAATGATTCTGTATCCTCTAAATAATTGTTGACTACACGAATAGGTGAACGCCCGCAACGGAGGAGAAAGGACAGCACAGGGTCGTTTTTCCTGCCTTTCATCACATCTTCAACGTACTGAACTGCGCTGATCTCGTGTGCGTATTTATGATATAAAGGAATGCGTCCGCCTCCGAGAAGGCGCTCCAGCCTTTTATCAACAGTAAGCTCATACATCGTATTCATCAGCCATTTTCCGATTCCAAGCTTTCGATAACGTGGAGAAACAGAAATATCCACTACATATAAGGTATTTTCATGAGGGTCATGATTCTTAATGGATCCGTTGTCTGTTGCTTGCGCCCATGTATGGTCAGGAGATTCAGGCTCAAATTGTACAATAAGAGCCGTCATGGAACCGATAATTCTGCCATTGATGAGCGCGCATAAAGCGCCTTCCGGAAAGGTTTTGATATGACTGTCGAGCTGGCTTTCAGACCACAGTAATTCTTGGGGAAATGGGGGAGGGAAACATTCTCTTTGAAGAGAAATCAGCCCCTTGATGTCAGTCTCATTGTAGTTTCTGATGGTTAGAGCTTCAAATTTTCTTCCGTTATGCACATATATTTGTTTCAGTATGATCATCACTCTCCTTATGTTGTTTTATTATAACGAAGATTGAATTTTCAGTAAATATATTCCGATATTCTTATAATTTATTTTTTGATTATTCATTTTTCAAACGAAAAGGCCGATATAGAAATTAGGAGGGGATTGGTTTGTTTAAAAAACTTCACATGAAGATTGCTGTTTTTGTTTCGATTATGTTAATCGTCACAGTTGTTCTTTTAATGCTGTCTTCTTATTTGACGCTAAAACCGATGATTACAGAGGATGGGAAAAATACAACTCAAAACGTGACGCAGTCACTTGAACAAAATATTGAATTGCAATTAAAGAGTTATGCCATTTCGTTATCAAGGCTGGCTAATGGGGAATTAACGCATGCATTTGTAACGAAACCAAGTAAAGAAGCTGCTCGGCTGTTTAACGATGACATTAAGCAAATCAAAGATAATGATGATTATGTTGCGATGGCTTACATAGGCACCGCAAAAAAAGAAATGTTTACATATCCAAAAGCGGGTTTCGCTGAGGATTATGATCCAACATCAAGACCATGGTATAAGCTTGCAGCTGAAGCCCCCGATCAAGTTGTTTGGACGGAACCTTATAAAGATGTCGTGACAGGAGACATGATTGTTACTGCATCGAAAGCGATCTTAGACGGGCAAAAAGTGATAGGGGTTGCCAGCTATGACTTGAAACTCTCTGCTATCCAAAGTATGGTCAATAAACAAAAGGTGCCTTACAATGGATTTGCCTTTTTAGCTGATGCGAGCGGCAATCTTTTAGCCCATCCGTCAAATCAAGGGAAAAATATATCAAAGGATCAAACACTGAAAACCATTGCGTCCGAGAAAAAAGGGATACAGGATGTGAATGGGAAAATGGTTGTGTATCAAACGATTGGTGAAACGGGCTGGAAGGTCGGAACGCAATTTGATACCGATCAATTAATGTGGATTTCAGATAAAATGAATCGGGCAAATCTGTGGATATCATTGATTGCGCTTATCATCACAATTATTCTCAGCTACTTCCTGGCCAAAACGATAACCGGTCCGATACAGCAGCTGATCGCTAAAACGAAAGCCGTTTCCGCAGGCGATTTAACAGTGCACGCGGAATCAAAATCTAAGGATGAAGTCGGTATTTTAACAAGGGACTTCAATCTGATGGTTGAAAATATGAAGGAAATGGTTGAGCAAGTGAGGATCTCTTCAGGGAAGGTATCTGATACCACTGAGCAATTAACGGCTGTCTCTGCAGAAACAAATGAAACAAGCGGACAAATTGCAAAAGCGATTGAAGAAGTAGCTGCAGGGGCATCGGAACAAGCTTCTGAAGTTGAAACCATTAATGAAAAATCAGAAAGCCTGTCAATGAAAATCAGACAAATCGCTGAGGAGGCAGGCGGAATAAAAGAACGCTCAAAATCGTCCGAGGATGCAAGCTATAAAGGACTTGACGCACTCGGCCAGCTGCTGATGAAGTCAAACGAAGCCAACATGGAAACAAAAAAGGTCGAAACGATGCTGCTGGATTTAGAAAATCAAACTAAGAATATTGAAGAAGTCGTTACGGCGATTTCAAACATATCTGATCAAACCAATTTGCTTGCTTTAAATGCCAGCATTGAGGCAGCCAGAGCGGGAGAAAGCGGCCGCGGTTTTGCCGTTGTAGCTGATGAAGTGAGGAAGCTAGCTGAGCAATCAGCCCTCTCTACAAAGCATATCAGTGAGACTGTAAAGCTTATCCAGCTTGAGACAAAAGAGGCCTCTCATGCAATGGTTGAGGCAAGCAGAATGAACGATGAACAAAACAGTGCCATTCACGAGACTGGAGAGGTATTAAACACGATAACTTCGGAAATGCAGTCACTGGTGCAAGGCATTGATCACATTTACGCAGAAATTCAAAGAATGAGTGAAGAACAGCTCGCGATTTCTGAAGCGATTCAAAGCATTTCAGCCATATCACAGGAATCAGCTGCCGCAGCAGAGGAAGTGAACGCATCAACTGATGAACAGCTGATCACTCTTGATAAAGTCAAACACTCAACAGACACGTTAAAACATGCAAGCCAAGAGCTTATGAAAACAATCACAAAATTCACATTATAATCCAAAAAATCCCTAAAACATGATATGTTTGGGGATTTTTTATTTAAGAGTCTACTCTATGATGTATAGTTATGGTAGTCTAGAAAATGAAGGAAAAATGATAAATTTTAACTAAAATCTAAACGAAACATCTGGGAGGAATGACCTTGAAAAAAACAATTGGTTTTATCGGTCTTGGAGTAATGGGAAAAAGCATGGCAACACATATTCTCAATGACGGCCATCCTGTATTGGTGTACACCCGGACAAAAGAAAAAGCAGACAGCATCCTGCAAAAAGGCGCGGTATGGAAAGAAACGGTCAAAGATCTTTCGAAAGAAGCGGATGTTATCATTACAATGGTCGGCTATCCCAGTGATGTTGAAGAAGTGTATTTCGGAACAAGCGGAATTATTGAAAACGCAAAAGAAGGAGCATATCTTATTGATATGACGACATCTAAGCCCTCGCTTGCGAAGAAGATTGCTGAAGCGGCCAAAGAAAAAGCATTATTCGCTTTAGACGCTCCTGTTTCAGGCGGAGATGTCGGTGCACAAAACGGAACACTCGCGATTATGGTTGGTGGTGAAAAAAAAGCTTTTGAAGCCTGCATGCCGATTTTCTCTTTAATGGGAGAGAATATTCAGTACCAAGGACCGGCTGGAAGCGGACAGCATACCAAGATGTGCAATCAGATTGCAATTGCAGCTGGTATGATCGGTGTTGCTGAAGCAATGGCATACGCTCAAAAATCAGGCCTAGAGCCGGAAAATGTCCTGAAAAGCATCACAACGGGCGCAGCGGGAAGCTGGTCATTGTCAAATCTTGCTCCCCGTATGCTGCAAGGCAACTTTGAACCAGGATTTTATGTAAAGCATTTTATTAAAGATATGGGAATTGCGATAGAGGAAGCAGAACTAATGGGAGAAGAAATGCCAGGCTTATCGCTAGCTAAATCCTTATATGACAAGCTTGCTGCACAAGGTGAAGAAAACAGCGGAACACAGAGTATATATAAACTTTGGGTGAAATAAAAAGACTGCCTGTATCCTGCAGGCAACCATCAGGCTGTCGTGATAATCTCGACAGCCTTTTTCTGGGCTCTAGGTGGTAAAACAGAAAAATACCACTTGGAAATGCTTATTTGTTTTGTTTATTATGAGATAGGATTATGGTGTAATGTTTTTATTTATGACGAAATCGGCGCCTATTTAGGTATGAACGTAAGTATTGCCTCCTATTACAGAACAGTGAGAATAGGAGGCTTTTTTGCAGATTATATTGAAGGGGGGAATTAAGTTATGGAGCTTGAACAGCAAGAAATAAGTATTTTACATTCTGATTCTGGTCCATACGGGATAGCCATTTCACACGAGGGAAAAGTATGGTTTACCCAACATAAAGCTAACAAAATAAGCTGTATTGATAAGAAGGGAAAAATTCAAGCGTATACGATTCCGACACCTGATGCTGGGGCCATGTGTTTAACGGTGTCTTCAAAAGGTGATATCTGGTTTACAGAAAATAGAGCTAATAAGATAGGAAAACTAACCGAAAAAGGGCAATTTAGAGAATATCCATTACCGCATAAACACTCAGCCCCGTATGGGATTACGGAAGGTCCAAACGGCGATATCTGGTTTACTGAGATGAATGGAAATCGTATAGGAAAATTGACGGCAGAGGGTAAGATTTATGAATATGAACTGCCTAATGAAGGATCATACCCTTCTTTTATTACATTGGGTTCAGATGATTCGCTTTGGTTCACTGAAAACCAGAATAATGCTATCGGCAAAATAACTGAATCAGGAGAGGTAACGGAGTTTCCAATTCCGACACCGGGAGCAGGACCAGTTGGTATTACAAAAGGGCATGATGATGCACTTTGGTTTGTAGAAATCATAGGTAATAAGATAGGTAGGATTACGGTTTCAGGTGACATAACTGAATATGATATTCCAACACCAAATGCACGTCCTCACGCTATCGCTGCAGGGCGAAAATCCGATTTATGGTTTACCGAATGGGGAGGAAATAAAATCGGAAGGCTGACAAGTGATCACAAAATTGAAGAATATACAATCAACACACCTCATGCTGAGCCTCATGGAATTGGATGCGCTAATGATGGAACAGTATGGTTTGCATTAGAATGTAACAAAATAGGAAAGCTAAGATTAACCAAATAATAGAACAGAGGCCGCCCTTTGTACCTCAGGCTGTCGAGAAACCTCGGACAGTTTCTATTTCCCTATCATATAATCAAAGAAAGGCTTTAAAGAATGATGTCTTTCTCTGTTCCTCACAAAAAACTGCGACGAAGCCTATATTGCTAAGACTGAAAATTTTTCCTTAATTACAGAAAAGGTCAATTCTATCAAAGGCATATTTGCTATGGAAGGTGAAAAACAAAACGGATTGTGAGTGAACAAATTCCCCTTACAATCAGGTTCCAGAATGTAAAGAAGGATGCCACATCCTATCCTTGCTTGGCTGGCGGCGTTTTCTATTTCTGCATCAAAAATATGAATACAGCAAAAAAGCTTGCAGAAAAAACATGGTTTTTTCTGCAAGCTGAAGATTACCTGTATCGTACAGGAAATTTTTTATTATTTACCGATGAATTGTTGTGTCCAGATGCTTCCAGACTCAACGTAGCCAACACCGATGTGAGTAAAGTTAGGGTTTAGAATGTTTTTTCTGTGTCCTTCACTGTTCATCCAGGCTTTTACTACTTCTTCAGGTGTCTTTTGGCCCTTCGCAATGTTTTCACCTGCTGTTTTGTAGCTGATTCCGAAAGATTTCATCATATCAAACGGTGAGCCATAAGTTGGGCTTTGGTGATCAAAGTAGTTTTTGTCTTTCATATCCTGAGATTTTGCGCGTGCAGATTTGCTTAACGTTTCATCAATTTGAAGCGGTTTTAAGCCTTGTTTTTGTCTTTCTGCATTTGTAAGCTCAACAACTTTTTTCTCATATGCACTTACAGATGAAGGTGCAGATGTTGTTGTGTTTGTTTTTTCAGCAGTTGCAGGTGCTTTAGAAGCGGTGTTTTGATCAGCAGCTGCTTTTTCAGTAGTCTTTTGCGCCGGTTTTGCCGTTTCTGTCTTTTGAACATCCTGAACCTTCATGTTAGATTGCTTCGCATGTTTTTGAAGAAGCTGCTTAATCTCTTTTTCGTTTGCAGCGTTTAACGTTTTGATATTTGTGTTAATATGCAGTTTTTTCACTGCATCGTTAAGTGACATGTTTTGTACTGTGTTCCCCGTTTTTACTGTTACCACAGACTGGCAGGAGAGTTCTTTCGCAGATGCTTGCTGTACGCCTCCGAATGTGAATAATCCAACCGCAGCGGCAGCAGATAAAATAAATGCTTTCTTCATTAGTTCGTAACCTCCTAGAGTTGTTTGTTTCTACAAAAAAATCATAACATAGCTTTTTTGTCATAAAGACTCCAACACTTTCCTTTGACAAATAAAGATTGTCATTTTCGTAAAGTAAATCCGCTGAATCGCATGAATAAAGAAATCAGCGGCATTTATGGTTTTATCGTACTGTTACATATCTTCCTTTTTTTTGAATCGTTAGTTATATTTTAATGTGTTTTTATGTTGACAGCTTTTTTTACTCCTTTTCGCTGTAACAACTATTACAAAGGTGTTACAATTAATCTCAGTATATGTAAATATATTGAATGATTTGAGAGGGGTAACCAGAAGTGACTGAAATAGGACGTGAACCAAAGAAAAAGAGCAAAGGAAACAGAGCAATTAGAATGAACCTTTTTTTCCTAGCTGTCTTTGTTCTATTCACTGCATTAATTTTTAAGCTCGGGGTCGTTCAAATTGTTGAAGGCGAACAGCATGAAGAAGACGCTGAGAAATCAAATGCAAAAACAGCTTACTATCCTGCGCCTCGGGGGAAGATGTACGACAGAAACCAGAAAGTTGCTGTCGACAACCAGAGCGTTCCAGAAATAGTGTATGTATCAACATCTAGCACAAAAACCGAAGATAAAATCAAAACAGCGAAGAGGCTTGCTTCTTTCATTCATATTGATACCGAATTTTTGAAGGAAAGGGATTTGCGCGATTACTGGATCGCAGCTCATCCGAAAAAAGCCGCCGCCCTGATTAAGGAATCGGAAAGCAATCTGAAAGGAGCCCAGGCTTACAAGCTTCAACTAGAGCGTGTTCCGGATCAAGAATTGAAGGCTATTCAGCATGATGACGAAGAAATGGAAACGGCTGCGATATATACAAGGTTCTCAAGCGGAAATGCTTACGAACCTCAAATCGTAAAGGCAATGAATCCAAATGAAAGCAATAGCAATGGAAAAAACGGAGCGCTGCTTGATGAGAAGAAAAACTCCTCGCAAAGACCCAAAAATGACTTAACATATGATGAAATTTCAATTGTTTCTGAGCATTTAGAAGAGCTTCCGGGAATCGACATTGTAAACGATTGGACACGAAAATATCCTTATGACAAAACCCTTTATTCCGTTTTCGGGGGCGTCACGACACCTGATCAGGGCCTGCTGAGCGACCGGAAAGATTTCTATTTAACAAGAGGCTATGCCAATAATGACAGGGTGGGAAAAAGTTATTTAGAGTATCAATATGAAGATTACTTAAATTCGCATAAAGAAAAAGTGGAATACGTAGAAGACAATAAAGGAAATGTCGTCAGCCAAAAAACCATTGATAAAGGCAGCAGGGGATACGATCTTCAGCTTTCCTTTGACATGGAGCTTCAAGCAAAGATGGAAAAGATCATTGAAGAAGAAGTGAGAAACAGCCGCGCACGCGGAAATTACATGCTGGACAGAGCTTTTGCCGTAATGATGGACCCGAATAACGGCGATATTTTATCGATGGCAGGGAAAAAGATAGACTTAAAAACCAACAAAATTGAAGATTATGCGATAGGGGCATTTACCACCCAATATGAAATGGGCTCAGCAGTGAAGGGCGCCACCGTGCTGGCCGGCTATCAGGACGGAATTCCGCATTATAAATATTTTGTGGATACACCTCTTTATTTGGCTGGGTACGGTAACAAACCAAAGAAATCCTACATGAACATGGGAACCATCAATGAATTAACAGCTTTGCAAAAAAGCTCAAACGTATACATGTTTAATGTCGCCATGCATATTGCCGGTGTTACATACAAGCCGCATGGACCTCTTCCCGCTGACCAGAAGGATTTAAACAAGATGAGAAATTACTACAGCCAATTTGGCCTGGGTGTAAAGACAGGTATTGATCTTCCGCAGGAATCAGCCGGCATGCAAACTACACCTGATGCGGTGGGGGGGTTAATTTTAGACCTGGCCATTGGACAATACGATACATATACCCCCCTTCAAATGGCGCAGTACATCTCATCCATTGCTAATGGTGGGTACCGCATTCAGCCAAGAATTGTTACAAGTATCCATGAGCCCAGCAATAAAGAGGGCCTTGGGAAGACCATCGAACAAAGAAAGCCAAACATTCTCAATAAAATTAACAACTCAGAAAGTGACATACAGCAAGTAAAGACCGGAATGAAGCTCGTTACAACCTCAGGGACAGCTAAAAATACGTTTACAGAAGATGTATCAGGGAAAACAGGAACAGCGGAAACATTTTACTACGGCACGAATCGCAATTGGTGGGGGAAAAAAACATACAATCTTACATTTGTTGGTTATTACCCATCGGAAAATCCCAAAGTCGCTTTTAGTGTCGTTGTTCCCTCAGTAAGGGATGATGATAAAATCAATAAAATTATTGCCAAAAGAGCTATCCACGCCTACGCAGAGCTCGAAAAAAAACACAGTAAAAAATAAAAAACAGGGTGCACAACGAAAAGATTGTGTGCCCTTTCTTTTATTCAAAAATTGACGTTCACCATAAGAATAGAAGGAGAATACTCATTTTCTAGCGAATCATACTAGGTAAAAGTCAATCTGTATATGTCGAAACACGATGATCATGCAAAGGAGGGATTCTGTGGAACAGGATACGCAGCATGTTAAACCGTTTCAAACGAAAACCGATATTCATGCAGTCTTGGCCTCTAATGGACGCATCATTTATATATCAGCCAACTCCAAACTGCATTTGGGCTATCTCCAAGGAGAGATGATCGGATCATTCCTCAAAACGTTTTTACATGAGGAAGACCAATTTTTAGTTGAAAGCTATTTTTATAATGAACATCATCTGATGCCGTGCACCTTTCGTTTTATTAAAAAAGATCATACGATTGTGTGGGTGGAGGCTGCAGTAGAAATTGTTACGACAAGAGCTGAGCGGACAGATCGGGAAATCATTTTGAAAATGAAAGTTCTTGAAGAAGAAACAGGCCATCAATCTCTAAACTGCGAAAAACATGAAATCGAGCCTGCAAGCCCGGAATCGACTACATATATAACGGATGATTATGAACGGTTGGTTGAAAATCTCCCGAGTCCGCTATGCATCAGTGTCAAAGGTAAGATCGTCTATGTAAACAGCGCGATGCTTTCAATGCTGGGAGCAAAAAGCAAGGATGCTATTATTGGCAAATGGTCCTATGAATTTATTGAGGAAGAATATCATGATATCGTGAAAAACAGGATTATACGAATGCAAAAAGGAATGGAAGTCGGAATGATTGAACAGACGTGGAAAAGGCTTGATGGCTCACCTGTTCATTTAGAAGTGAAAGCATCCCCGACCGTCTACAAAAACCAGCAGGCTGAGCTGCTGCTGCTGATCGATATCTCTTCAAGAAAAAAATTCCAAACCATCCTGCAAAAAAGCCGTGAACGATATCAGCTGCTGATTCAAAATTCAATTGATACCATTGCGGTGATTCACAATGGAAAATGGGTGTTTATGAATGAATCGGGAATTTCCCTGTTTGAGGCGGCTACCTATGAGGATTTAATTGGCAAAAACATATACGATCAGCTGCATCCTTGTGATCACGAAGATGTAAAAGAGAGAATTCAAAACATTGCTGAGCAAAAAACAGAATCAGAAATTGTCAAGCAATCCTGGTTTACCTTTCAGAACAGGGTCATCTATACGGAGATGGTCTGCATTCCGACGACCTTTTTTGGTGAAGCGGCCGTCCAAGTCATTCTTCGGGACATCTCAGAGAGAAAGCAAACAGAAGAATTGATGCTGAAATCGGAAAAATTATCAATCGCAGGCCAGCTAGCGGCGGGAATCGCCCACGAGATCCGCAACCCGCTTACAGCGATCAAAGGATTTTTACAGCTGATGAAGCCGACAATGGAAGGAAACGAGCATTACTTTGATATTGTGTTTTCTGAACTCAGCCGTATTGAATTAATACTCAGTGAACTGCTCATGCTTGCGAAACCTCAGCAAAATGCTGTCAAAGAATATTTGAACTTGAAAAAATTAATTGGTGAGGTCTCAGCCCTGTTAGAAACACAGGCAAATTTAAATGGCATTTTTATTAGAACCAGCTATGAAAAAGACAGTATTTATATAAATGGGGATCAAAACCAATTAAAGCAGGTATTCATTAATTTAATCAAAAATGCAGTTGAATCAATGCCTGATGGGGGAACAGTAGACATTATCATCACCGAGGATGAGCATTCTGTTCATGTCACTGTCAAAGACGAAGGGGAAGGTATACCTGAAAAAGTGCTAAACCGGATTGGAGAGCCATTTTTAACAACAAAAGAAAAAGGTACGGGGCTTGGATTGATGGTGACATTTAATATCATTGAAAACCATCAGGGAGTCATACATGTGGACAGCCATCCTGAAAAAGGCACAGCGTTTAAAATTTCATTTCCAAAAAAATAAAAACAACGGCTTAAACGCCGTTGTTTATCGTCTGCATTGATTCCCGTTTTTTTAATACAAATAATTCTAAACGATTCAAGCCTTCTCTCAGCGTGTCCATTGAACATGCAAAAGACAGCCTTACATATCCTTCACCATATGTTGAGAACGAGCTGCCTGGCACGAGTGCCACGCCAGCGTCTTCTAAAAGAGCCATACTAAAATCAAATGAAGTCATTCCAAAGGATTTAATAGAAGGGAAGATATAAAACGCACCGGACGGTTTAACAACGTCAATTCCCATGGAAACAAGACGGTCATATACATAATCCAGACGTTTTTTGTATTGTTCTCTCATAATTAGTGCATCATCAAAGCCGTTTGTGACAGCTTCAAGCGCGGCTTTTTGAGAAATGGATGAGGCACATGACACATTGTATTGATGAACCTTTAAAATGTGCTTTGCGATGTCTTTCGGTGCGAATAAAAATCCAATTCTCCAACCGGTCATGCTGTGTGATTTTGATAACCCGTTAATGACAATCGTTTGATCCCGCAAATAGGTTGCGATGGAATAATGCGGTCTGTCATATGTTAATTCACTGTATATTTCATCAGACAATACGAAGACATTTCTGCCTTTTAAAAGAGCTGCGATACTTTTCAGCTCTTCTTCAGATAAAGTCACGCCAGTAGGATTTGACGGATAAGGAAGCACGACACACTTAGTGTTCGGTGTCAGCGCATCTTCAATCAGCCGGGCAGTAAGCTTAAAGCCGTGTGACGTAGTATCAACAATAACAGGCTTGGCCCCGCATAAATTGATAATAGGTTCATAGCCTGGATAAATAGGCCCTGGCATAATCACTTCATCACCAGGAGACAAAATCGTCCGGAATGCAGCATCAATGGCTTGGCTTGCACCTGTTGTGATGATAATTTCAGATTCAGCATCATAGTTGAAATCCGCTTTTTTCTTCATATAAAGCTGCACAGCTTGTCTCAGCTCCAGGTAGCCGGCATTCGGTGTATATGACGTCACGTTTTCATCAATGGCTTTTTTTGCGGCAGCTTTCACATGATGCGGCGTGAAAAAATCAGGCTGGCCGATTGTAAGCGAAATGACGTCTTCGTGTTGGGCTACAAGATTCGAGAATTTGCGTATTCCTGAAATTTCAATCTCTCTTGCTTTCGGATTCAGCAAATGTTCCATAATTCATCACCTTAACAAATATAATGAGTTTATCCTATTTTACCACTAGCTGATTATTTGTCACCTTTTTAACTGATATATTTCGATTGTATGCGCCTTATTTCTAAACATACCTTTCTTTTCAGAAAAAAAGAAGACAACCAGCGATTTGATTGTCTTTATTGTATCATGTTCTATTATTGTTTATATGTGCCAATTTCATTAATAGCCATAATCAAAATGAAGGTCTTCGTGCCAAATCAGATACGGGGGATGCTCTTCTTGAAGGTCAGCTGATTCTTTCTTCATATTCAGGTAAGTTTCTTCACTGATATCTTCTAAAACAGTCATTTCGTTTTCTTTAAATATTACTAAGGTACCCATTATTTACACCCTTCTTTGGAAAAATCCTTGACTATTTTATCACTGTTAGTTGGAAAGTCAATGGTTATTAGGAAAAAAGTTTCTTTTTTGAGGAACGCGGCTTAATTGCTCTTGGAATTCGATTTTGAAGAGTCGCCATTCACTTTTTACAAATTCCGCCGATATATACAGTACAATACTGAATGCGAATAGCGAGGGATTGAATTGTCGTTACAACAATACGAAATTTTATTGGATTCTGGTACAAATGAATTGGAAATTGTGAAGTTTGGCGTGGGTGAAAATGCTTTCGGGATTAACGTCATGAAAGTAAGAGAAATTATTCAGCCTGTCGAGGTGACATCAGTGCCTCACTCCCATCAGCATGTAGAAGGAATGATTAAACTCAGAGGAGAAATCCTCCCAGTGATCAGCCTTTTCTCGTTTTTTGGAGTAGAGCCTGAAGGGTCAAAAGATGAGAAATATATCGTAACGGAATTTAATAAACGGAAAATTGTTTTTCATGTCGGCTCTGTGTCTCAAATTCACAGAGTATCATGGGAAGCGATTGAAAAGCCGACATCGTTAAATCAAGGAATGGAGCGGCATCTTACCGGAATTATTAAGCTTGAAGACCTGATGATCTTTTTGCCTGATTATGAAAAAATTATTTATGACATCGAATCAGATTCAGGTGTGGACACGTACAATATGCATACCGAGGGCTTCGATGAAAGAAGAACTGAGAAAAAGCTTATCATTGTAGAGGACTCACCGCTTTTGATGCGACTCTTGCAGGATGAATTAAAAGAAGCCGGTTACAACAATATCGCTTCGTTTGAAAACGGAAAAGAGGCATATGACTACATTATGAACCTTGCTGAAAACGAAACTGATTTATCAGAACAGATTGATATGATCATCACGGATATTGAAATGCCAAAAATGGACGGACACAGGCTCACAAAGCTGCTGAAGGAAAATCCGAAAAGCTCAAATGTGCCGGTTATGATTTTCTCATCTTTAATTACGGATGATCTACGCCACCGCGGCGAAGTTGTAGGCGCAGATGAGCAAATCAGCAAGCCTGAAATCAGTGATTTGATTAAAAAAGTGGATACGTATGTTATCGAATAAATAAAAACAGCCGGTGCCCGGAAGAGGCACGGCTGTTTTTATTTTAAAAGTAACTCTCGCCAAGCTTTTTAAAGACAGGTTTGTGATAAGCTGGCTGCTGGCGATTAGGCACTAGCGGCTTTTCTTTCATGCCGACATATTCTTGCAACAGGTTTTTTGCTTTTGTTAAAGACATTTGAGCTTTAGGATTTCGGTACGATTGATTAAGTGTACCTAAATGCGGAAGATGTTCGAAGTCTTCTTTAGTTGGAGGCATGTGAAAATAGTAGTCTCCGATTGAGATAAGCACGTCCGATTGCTGTTGGCTGAACCTTGGATTTTTTGAAAAATGAAGCCCTATTTTCTTTCCTTTACCTTCTTTGACGAGCTTTTGCAAAGCACGTTTTTTCAGCAGATATAGGTATTTAGGGTTGGGGGCGGTTTTTGCATGGCGGTTCACAGTGTAAACTGCTTTTGAAAGATTTTCTACGGTTGGCTGCAGATCTTTCGTATATGCATGGTCGTCCATTATTTCTCTCCTTTGCTCTTATCAATTTCTATATGTTTAGATTATACTTTTTTAAAGTTGAAATGCAAATATTGAATGTAAAAATGCGATTTTTTCTGAGAAAAAATCGCATTTTTAACCTACATTATACAGATCTTGCCTTCTTTTTCGGCTGTTCTTGAAATGCTTCCTGAACATTCACTTCCACAGCCTGAGCACTGTATTTTGGCAGTGCAATAAAATAAAAAATAAAAACGATCAGGATGATAACACCCATGCCGTAATAAAGATAATCAATGTTTGGAACGAACTTAGGGAATAACAGCGCCACTAAGCCGAGTGTCAAAGACTGTGCAAACATCATAAAAGGGTCCTGCATTCCGCTTACACGTCCCATCAGTTTTGGATGGACTATTTTTGGCATCCATCCTCCGATTGCAATGTTGATCGGTCCGATGCACATTCCCAGTGCAAAAGCTGCCGCGTAATACACCCATAAAATATTTGTGTAGCCAAGGACGAAGATCAGCAAACCTGCAATGAAAATCGGTATCGACATTAAAAAGTGGGGCTTCACTTTTTTAGAGATAATCGTGCCGATGACACTTCCTGCAAGCAGCCCAAACCCGAGTGCGATCGTAAATACAGACGTATGCCACTCATAGCGGTCAGGCGCCAATCCGTATTTCATTGTAAACATTGGCAATACGGCAAATCCTCCGTTGACAAACCCAAAAATGAAGAAGCCGAAAATAAGAGAAGCCAGCAATTTATTTTTTAAAATATAGAGAATGCCTTCTTTAAAGTCATTTATTGAATCTTTAACAGAAGTCTTTCTCCAGCTGAATGCACCGTTTGGCTGTCGGGCTTCTTTTGGAATCCGGCAGCTGCGGATCAGCAGTCCGGAAATGATGAAGCTGACAAAATCAAGAATAATGGCGCCTTCAATCCCGATTGTCTTGTACATAAAAGCGCCAATTCCGACTCCGAACACCATAAAAATGCTAAAAAGCATCTGGTTAAGACCGGCCGCTTTCGCATAATGCTCCTTCGGGAGAATGGCTTGTACCAAACTGTTTTCTGCCGGAAAGAAAAACTTCGTGACAGCGCTTCTGACAAATAAAATACAAAAAACAAGAGGAATATTGCCGGTAAATAAAGTGAAAAAAAGAACGACAGTCAGGCCTGCTCTGATCCAATCACAGTTTTCTGCTACCTTTTTTCTGTCGAACCGGTCCGCGACGACTCCGACGATCAGAAATACAAAAATGGTCGGAAGAGAATACATCAGCTCCGCCAAGGTCGTATATGAAGGCTGGCTGCTGAAGCGGTCCAGCAAGAAAAAAGCAAAAGCCATGTTGCCTACTGTCGTGCCCATTTGAGAAGCGAGTGCTGCGAAAAATAGATGAACAAAATTACGATTTTTAAATATATCCATAAAAACGCTCCTTACCCTAAAGGTCCCACTTTATCATATTATAAACCGCCTGTTTTTGAAACAAATAAGAAAACATTACCGGTTAATCAAGACTCTTGTTCCGTTTGGCACAATTGAAGCAAGTTCGATCACGTCTTTGTTTTGCATGCGAATGCAGCCTTTAGAAACAGCCTTGCCAATCGAAGCGGGATTATTCGTTCCGTGTATTCCGTAGTGCTGCTTTGAAAGGCTTAGCCAATAAGCCCCGAATGGGCCGCCAGGATTGCGCTGGCGGTTAATAATGTAAAACTCGCCTGTAGGCGTTTGCGTAAGTATTTTGCCAACGGCGATAGGATAGGTTTTTATTACCCGATTATTTTGGAACAGCGTTAGGGTCTTCGCTCCGATTGAGACTGCGATATGATACGGAATTGTATGAGGGTCCGGCAGTCCGGGGATGACGATGGTCTGTCCTGCGGTGAGCCCTGCCTGCAGTGACGGATTAACCTGGAGTAATGCAGCCGTGCTGATTCTGAAATCAGCCGCGATGCTGTTAAGTGTATCACCTTGCTTCACCTGGTACGTAAGCAGTTTCCTCATCCTCCTTTTTTTACTTATAAGTATTGATAAGGAGCCTATCCTGCTACATTAATTTGTGCTTTTTAAGGTAAAGACAGTGATTTCAGGCTTGGCCAGAAACCGCAAAGGCAGCCTGGTCATCCCGAGGCCGCGGTTGACGTAAATATGATTGCTGCCCGTTTGATACATTCCCTCTGTGTAGACTTTTCCATATGGAGGCGTAATAATCGGTCCGTAAAAAGGCAGCTGAATCTGGCCGCCGTGTGTATGGCCGGAAAGCTGAAGATTTACAGGATAATCTGTTGTTTTCAAGGCTGCATCAGGTTCATGGACGAGAAGAATGGAAAAAAGTCTGTCACTCAGCCTTGAAAGGATTCCTTCGTAATCTGGGTTACCCAGCATTAAGTCATCAAGCGATGCAATCTCGATTTCGCTGCCATCTGCGAGCGATAATGTTTGATAGCCATTCCGGTATACCGTAAAACCGCCAGCCGACATCAGGCTTTTGTAAACAGCAGTTCCATAGCCGCCGTGATCATGATTGCCGTAAATACAAAGCTTGCCGAAGGGAGCATTAAGCTTTTTCAACAATGGAATGACTGCCTGGTGGTTCTGATACGTATCAGGATTATCGATGATATCACCTGTAAAAACAATGAGATCAGGTTTCGATTCATTAATTGTAAGAATGACTGTTTTTAAATCTTCGAGTGTAAAATAATCACTCAAGTGTGTATCACTGAACTGCACGATTTTAAAACCGTCAAATCCGTGCGGGATGAGAGAGCTTTTTATTGTGTGTTCGGTTGTCTCAATCATATGCGGCTCTAAATATCTGGCATACCCATAGCCTCCGCCGGCCGTTAAAGCCCCGGCAGCAAGAGCACCGAACATTCCTTTGAGAAATTGTCTTCTGGACATCTTTTTCATTTCAAACCAACCTTTAATAGAGTTTTTCTATTATATCATCTGTATCTGATAAAAATCTCATATCAGCATGTACTGACAGAGGAAGGGGTATAATGATAGAATAATATTGAATGAATACTCATTCACAACAGGAGGGGAGAAACATGGAAAAAAAGGCGGTTATCATTACCGGCGGGTCAAGCGGTATGGGAAAAGCGATGGCAAAAAAACAGGCTGAATTAGGATGGCACGTTATGGTGACAGGCAGGAACCATGAAGCACTTGAAGAAACAAAAAAAGAAATTGAGACCTTTGAGGGGCAGGTCGCCTGTTTTCAAATGGATGTCCGTTCTGATTCCGCCGCTTCAGACATGATTACAGAAGCGGTAAAAGTCTTTGGCCGGCTTGATGCGCTGATTAACAATGCGGCCGGTAATTTTATTTGTCCGGCAGAAAAGCTAACGCCCAATGGGTGGAAAGCCGTTATTGATATTGTTTTAAACGGTACATTTTTTTGCAGCCAAGCCGCGGCAAGGCATTGGATTGACCAGAAGCAGCAGGGTGTCATTTTAAATATGGCAGCCACGTACGCTTGGGGAGCGGGAGCAGGGGTCGTTCATTCCGCTGCAGCCAAAGCGGGGGTATTGTCACTGACAAGAACGCTGGCCGTTGAGTGGGGGAGTCAATACGGCATCCGCACAAACGCGATAGCTCCCGGCCCGATTGAACGAACAGGCGGTGCTGAGAAACTATTTGAATCGGAAAAAGCAAAGGCTCGCACTATAAACAGTGTGCCGCTCGGCCGGCTGGGGACACCGGAAGAAATCGCCGCTCTGGCAGCATTTTTGCTTTCAGATGAAGCATCCTATATAAACGGGGATTGTATCACAATGGACGGGGGGCAATGGCTGAATCCTTATCCGTTTTAAGAATATTAATCTTTGGATTCAATGTGGTATAATCAGACAAAGATAGAGAAGCAGGTGATAACATGTTGGATCCACTTGATATTTTAACGAACATTGATGATGTCCTTCCATATTACCAGGCGATTTTCAGTGCCGAGGAACAGAAGATCGTCGGATATGAGGTGCTTGGACGAATTTTGGCAGATTCAGAAATCCAAAGTCTCGGGCCCTTCTTTTTAGACGCGGGGATACCCGAAGAATATAAATTAGAGGTTGATAACAGAATTATCCGCCAGGCTCTTGACCGCTTTTTAGAGGCCGATTCTGATCTGCTGATTTTTATGAATCAGGATGCCAATCTGCTGATGCTGGATCATGGTGAAAGTTTTCTGGAGCTTCTGAAAGAATATGAAGCAAAGGGAATCGAACTCCACCGTTTTGTGCTAGAAATTACAGAGCACAATTTTGAAGGGGATATTGAGCAGCTCTACCATATGCTTGCATACTATCGTACATACGGAATCAAAATCGCAGTTGACAATATCGGAAAAGAAAGCAGCAACTTGGACAGAATCGCACTGCTCTCACCAGATCTGTTAAAAATCGATTTGCAGGCGCTGAAAGTATCACAGCCATCACCGTCATATGAGCATGTGCTGTACAGCATCTCTTTATTAGCAAGAAAAATCGGTGCGGCGCTGCTGTATGAAGACATTGAGGCGAACTTCCAGCTTCAGTACGCCTGGAGAAACGGAGGCCGCTACTTTCAGGGCTATTACTTGGTGTCTCCATCTGAAACGTTTCTAGAGAGAGATGTATTGAAACATAGACTTAAAACTGAATTTCACCAATTTATCACACATGAGAAAAAGAAGCTGGAAACCGTCTATGAGCATTCCGAACAGTTTTACAAACGAGTGCATCAAGCTGTGACCTCTTTGAGAAAAAACAATTTGTCTTCTGATGATGATTTTATTAAAAAACTGGCGGAAGAGCTGACAGATTGCAGCTTTAGAATTTACATGTGTGATGGGGAAGGCGATCAGCTGACGGGAAATGTGTTTAAGCAAGATGGAGAATGGATTTATCAGCCGGAATATGCGGAGAAAAACTGGAGCTGGCGTCCTTATTTTTTGGAGAACATTATGCGAATGAGAAATCTCAGAAAAGGTTTTTTCAGTGATCTGTATAGTGATTTGGAAACAGGTGAAATGATTAGAACGTTTTCATATCCGATGGATGATCAAATGTATTTATTTATAGACTTGCCATATTCTTATTTATATGAGCAGGACGGACTGATTTAACGGCTGAAAGGCCGTTTTTTTTATGAATTGAAAAAAATATCAAAAAACGATTGACATTGATACTGAGAATCATTATCATTTAATTATAGAGAGAAGCTACTCTCTGTTCCCCAACCCCTCTATCAGATCAAGATCCGAAAAAACTTGGCGCTACCCCCGCCAAGTTTTTTTATTTGTCAAAGCATAGGACAATCCACTGAAACAATAAACCTAACTAGTGGTAAACGGTTAACACAGAAAGGAACATTCAGTGCCGAATACTTCTGACACTGCTGCACCAGGTTAGGCGGAAAATTCTCTTTGGAACGATTACGTATTTCATTCAAATTGTTTTATCACTTCTATCTGACTGCCAAGAGGTATGGCCGCGTGGAATTTCACCTGCACATCAAAAAGAAGGTTTTGACAAAGTTGCAAAAAGGTATTGTTATGCTGCAAGAATTCGAAAAAAATCTTAATTGTGTGCATGACATTCAAAAAAAGCCTCAAACTAAAGAAAAATCGTTTTTTTTCGTTTTTTTTCTTTACTTAAATTCGACAGTGAAAATGCCATCCTGTCCGACTTTATGGTATGATGCTCAATAGAACTTGTATTATAATAAATACTTGTTGATTTGAAGTTGCTTTTTGAAAGGAGTCTTTTTTTAGAATGTCACAATTAATGGGTATCATCACACGGCTGCAAAGTCTGCAAGAAACAGCGGAAGCGGCTAACGAGCCAATGCAGCGTTATTTCGAAGTGAATGGTGAGAAAATATGCAGTGTTAAATATTTCGAAAAAAATCAAACGTTTGAACTGACGGTTTTCCAAAAAGGTGAAAAACCTAACACATATCCGTTTGATAATATCGACATGGTTTCAATCGAAATTTTTGAACTTCTTCAGTAAGATTCCTGAAATAGGAGGAAGGAAGCTTCCGCCTTTGCAAAAGTAATCGAAATAAACATGTAAGGAACATACTTGTTTCATGGTTGTAAATCCTTGAAAAGGAGTGTCGTGATGGCTGATTCTTTTCTGTTTTATAATCTTTCAGAAGCACAGATGACCTTTCAAGATGTGATGGAACGGCTTAAATCCTTTGTTCAAAAGGATCCCCGTTCTTCTTATGTGTTATCGATCGGAACCGATTCACAGGTTTACCGTGATTACACAAAGTTTATTACCGCATTGCATTTGCATCGTACAGGCAAGGGAGCTTGGGGCTGCTTGAAAAATCATACAGTCAACAGACCCATACATAGCCTTCGGGAAAAGATTTCGTTAGAAACGGCCTACAGCCAAGAAACGGCCGCTCATATTCTTGATGGACACTTAATGGATATTACCGATCTGCTCCTGCCCTTTGCCGGTGAGGGGGCGGATCTTACCTTTGAAGTCCACTTGGATATTGGGAAAAAAGGTCTTACAAAAGATCTGATCCAAGAAATGACAGGACGTATCACTTCCATGGGGATTGAGGCCAAAATAAAGCCGGATTCATACACTGCATTCAGCTATGCAAATCGTTTCACAAAATAATTCTGGCTGAAATGCCAAGGGGAATGTCGAATTATGCGGTTGACGTTTGTTTTCTGATTACTTATTCTAGCGGTAGAGCTGAAAGTAAGTTGTCTTGCTTTCAGAGGTATTCAGTATAAAACAGGGGGCCTGATTGCGAATGAGTCTTATCGGTGAACGATTTACAGAAGAAGAACAAAAACTTCTGCTGAATATCCTGATCAACCATGAGTATGCCATCGAGCTATTAAGCAGTGAGATCAACGATATAGAGACAGGGACCAAAAACGTTGACGGAACCACCTACAAAAAACTTGTAACGCTATACGACCGATTTCGATTTGAAAATTAATGGAACACCCTATAATTGATACTCCACAAAGAGTATCTTTTTTATTGAAAGGAAACTTTTCGACAAATACTGATAAAGTTTATATTATTGCAATATAGGGAATGTATTGATGATGAAAATGAAAAGGGGTCGAAAACATGATAAGCTTACAATCAGATCAGCTTCTTGAGGCAACAGTCGGACAATTTATGATTGAGGCGGACAAAGTAGCGCACGTGCAAGTCGGAAATAACCTTGAGCACGCATTATTAGTACTGACAAAAACCGGATACACAGCCATCCCGGTTCTTGATCCTTCCTATCGTTTACATGGATTAATCGGGACAAATATGATCATGAACAGTATTTTTGGACTTGAAAGAATTGAGTTTGAAAAGCTTGACCAAATTACTGTTGAGGAAGTCATGTTGACTGATATTCCGCGCCTTCATATCAATGATCCGATTATGAAGGGATTCGGCATGGTCATTAATAACGGATTTGTTTGTGTTGAAAATGACGAGCAGGTGTTTGAAGGAATTTTTACGAGAAGAGTCGTTTTAAAGGAATTGAATAAGCACATACGCTCATTGAATAAGTAGGCTTTAAGGCCTATTTTTATTATATTGACAGAGCAAAAAAGAAAGCGCATACATAATTTAAATGAGAATAGGGCTTGAATCAGAAACTAAGGTTTTATTAGAATGGGAGATAAGAAAAACTTATTGATAATAAAAAGGAGGACGACATGCAGCTTCAAGAGCTTCATATGCTCGTAGTTTTAGCTGAGGAATTAAACATGAGAAAGGCGGCGGAACGGCTTTTCGTATCTCAGCCGGCTTTATCTCAGCGCTTACAAACCATTGAAAAGGCCTGGGGCACAAAAATCTTTTTAAGATCCCAAAAAGGATTAACGGTAACGCCGGCCGGGGAGAAAATCATTCAGTTTGCGAATGATGTAACATTAGAGCAGGAAAGAATAAGAGAAAATATTGATGAACTTGAAGGTGAAATTCACGGCACATTGAAGCTTGCCGTCGCCTCTATAATCGGTCAGCATTGGCTCCCTAAAGTCCTGAAGACGTATGTTGAAAAGTATCCGAATGCAAAGATCTCGCTCATAACCGGGTGGAGCAGCGAAATGCTGAAAAGCTTATATGAGGATCAGGTTCATATCGGCATAATAAGAGGCAACCCTGAGTGGAAGGGCCGCAAAGATTACTTAATGACAGATCATCTGTATTTAGTAGATACTGAAATTTCCTGCATCGAAGATATTGCCCATACAGAACGGCCGTTTATCCAGTTTAAAAGTGACAGTACTTATTTTCAGGAAATACAGCACTGGTGGCACCAAAAATTTAAAACGTCGCCAAAACAGACGATATTGGTTGATCAGATTGAAACGTGCAAACAGATGGCGCTGCACGGAATTGGTTATGCCATTTTGCCGTCTGTTACCCTTCAAAATGAAGATAAAGTGAATAAAATGCCTCTGTTAGACCTGAAAGGGCATCCGATCGGTCGGGATACATGGTTATTAGGCTATGAGCCTGCCTTTGAACTGAAACAAGTCCAAGCTTTTGTACAAGTAATAAAGGATATGCTGGATCAGGAAAATCCATTTTAAAGACAGCGATGTGCTGTCTTTTTTTATTTATATGTTGACAGTGAGAATCATTATCATTTAAAGTGATACATATGATATTGAAAATCATTATCAATTAATGAGGTGATAACATGGCTAAAGCCTTGATTACATATGCCAGCATGTCAGGTAATACAGAAGACATTGCCTTCATAATAAAAGAAACGCTTCAGGAATATGAGTTGGATATCGATTGTGTCGAGATAGACGATGCGGATGCGTCGGCTTTAACATCCTATGATTATGTACTGATTGGCACTTATACGTGGGGGGACGGTGATTTGCCCTACGAGGCGGAGGATTTCTTCGAAGAGGTCAAACAGCTTCAGCTTAATGGTTTAAAAACAGCCTGCTTCGGATCTGGCGATTATTCTTATCCAAAGTTTTGCGAAGCGGTGAATTTGTTCAGTGCCATGCTGCAAGAGTCGGGAGCTGCTGTTTACCAGGAAACACTAAAAATCGAATTAGCCCCTGAAACAGATGAAGATGTGGAAAGCTGCCGAGCGTTTGCGAGAGGTTTTCTTGCATGGGCAGATTTTATAAGCAAGGAAAAAAGCCATGTTTCATAAAGGAGCAACTGCTGTCACGGCATCGGCGTTTTCTGGATATTTTGTGGCGGTACAAAGAGAAGGCATTTTTCATTATTCTATGGAGCGGGGCTGGAGAAAGCTTTTTCGTTTGAAAAGTAAGATACACTGTATCAGTTATATAGGGCCTTACTTATTTGGCGTCGGTGAAAAGGGAATGATCATTCGTTCAGCTGATGAAGGGAATACCTGGACGATGTCGAGCTTTCCGACAAATGCAACAGTGTGGGCGATTACCGGCAGAAACAACGGATTTGTCTGCGCCCATGGCAAGCATTGTATTTATGTATCGGATGATTTTGGTGTCTCATGGCGCGTAGCCAAACCTTTTGCTGAATGTGATAATCCTCCTGTTATCAGGTCGTTATGCCTGCATGGGGACAATCTTTTCATCGGCACGCAAATACACGAATATTTTGGCGGCATATGGGCTTATGACATTAAGTGTGACACTGTCCAAATTGTCAAAAAAGAAAAAAAACGGATGACGGCATCCATGCTCGTGTTCAATGAAAATTGGCTGGTGGCGGCGATGGGTTCTGTGAAAGGGAAGCACGGAGCTGTCACTATACGGAATCTTTTGTCTGATGAAGAATTCACCATACAATCCAGTATGATCAGAAATGAAGAATCATTTCTTGATCTTTCAGAGGATGATGGCATTATATATGTCACTACAACACAAGATGAAAACGGTTTTTCGAGAATTTACCAGGTTGATCTCGAAGCCCGGTCGTTAAAATGGTTCGATACCATTAAGGGGCATGGATGGAGAGTGGCCAATCAGAAAGAGAATTTCTTTTGTGCAGGCTTGTATGAATGCAAATTTGTCCAACCGTACGAAGTTTCTGCAATGATTCATTAGAGGAGGAATAGCGAATTGGCGAAGATTTTGCTCGTTTATGCAACAATGTCAGGCAACACTGAAGCAATGGCAGATTTGATTGAGAAGGGGCTTCAGGAGGCGGAAGCAGAAGTGGACCGTTTCGAAGCAATGGATATTAGTGATGCCCAGCTGTTTAACAATTATGACCATATTATGATGGGAACCTATACGTGGGGAGACGGCGATCTGCCTGATGAATTTTTAGATCTGGCTGAAGACATGGATGAGATTGATTTTTCCGGCAAAACATGCGCTGTATTCGGTTCCGGTGATACAGCATATGAATTTTTCTGTGGAGCGGTTGATACGCTTGAGGCAAAATTAAAAGAACGCGGTGGCGACATTGTGCTCCCTTCGGTAAAAATCGAAAATAATCCAGAAGGTGAAGAAGAGGAAGAATTAATAAACTTCGGGAAACAATTCGCTAAGAAAAGCGGGTGCGCTGTCTGATCGCCCACCGGGAACTGCTAAAGCGGCTGTTCCTTTTTTTCTTGTCTTTGTATCTTTCCTTTGATACAGTAATGAGGTAGAAAATCAGGAGGAGGACTATACATATGAAAATGATGGACGCAAATGAAATTATTTCATTTATTCAAAATAGCACAAAATCTACACCTGTAAAAGTTTACGTGAAAGGTGAGCTGGAAGGCATCAATTTCGGCGAAGCTGCGAAAGCTTTTATCAACGGAAACACTGGTGTCGTTTTCGGTGAGTGGAGCGAAATTCAAACAGCAATTGAAGAAAACCAAAGCAAAATCGAAGACTATGTGGTTGAAAATGACCGCCGCAATTCTGCGATCCCAATGCTTGATCTTAAAAATATCAAAGCGCGTATCGAGCCGGGCGCGATCATCCGCGACCAAGTTGAAATCGGTGATAACGCAGTCATCATGATGGGCGCTTCTATTAATATCGGTTCAGTTATCGGCGAAGGCACAATGATTGATATGAACGTTGTGCTTGGCGGACGAGCTACTGTCGGGAAAAACTGCCATATCGGCGCGGGTTCTGTACTTGCGGGTGTTATTGAGCCGCCATCCGCTAAACCGGTTGTGATTGAAGACGATGTTGTCATCGGCGCAAATGCTGTTGTGCTTGAAGGCGTAACAGTAGGTAAAGGAGCTGTTGTTGCTGCTGGAGCGATCGTGGTAAACGACGTTGAGCCATACACTGTTGTAGCAGGCACACCAGCTAAGAAAATCAAAGACATTGATGAAAAAACAAAAGGCAAAACTGAAATCAAGCAGGAATTACGCCAGCTGTAAGGAAAGTTTGATAAAAAAGGCGTGGATAATATATCCACGCCTTATTCGTATAGCCAGGAGGAATGAAAAATGAAGAAAGAGGAGCTCATCGCAATCCGCAGAGATTTGCACCGGATACCGGAGCTGGGGTTTCAGGAGTTCAAAACCCAGCAGTATTTATTACAAGTCTTAGAACAATATCCCAAAGACAGAATTGAAATTGAAAAATGGCGAACAGGGCTTTTTGTAAAGGTGAACGGGACGGCGCCGGAAAAAATGCTGGCGTACAGAGCGGATATCGACGCGCTCTCCATTGAAGAGCAAACAGGTCTTCCATTCGCATCAGAGCATCCCGGCAACATGCATGCCTGTGGACATGATTTGCATATGACGATTGCGCTCGGCATTATTGATCATTTTGTTCACCATCCAGTCAAACATGATTTGCTTTTTCTGTTCCAGCCGGCAGAGGAAGGGCCTGGCGGTGCGGAACCAATGCTTGAGAGCGATGTATTAAAAAAGTGGCAGCCTGATTTCATCACTGCGCTTCATATTGCACCAGAGCTTCCGGTAGGCACCATTTCGACAAAAAGCGGCCTTCTATTTGCGAATACATCAGAGCTTGTCATCGATCTGGAAGGCAAAGGGGGACATGCGGCATATCCGCATTTGGCTGAGGATATGGTTGTAGCGGCAAGTACACTTGTCACCCAGCTGCAAACGATCATCTCTAGAAACACAGATCCGCTAGACAGCGCTGTTATTACAGTTGGTACCATTACCGGAGGCTCGGCACAAAATATCATTGCCGAAACGGCCCACCTGGAAGGCACGATTCGCACGCTTTCTGAAGAATCGATGAAACAGGTAAAGGAACGGATTGAAGATATAGTGAAAGGAATCGAAATTGGATTCCGCTGCAAAGGAAAAGTGACTTATCCGTCTGTATATCACCAAGTTTACAATACGAGCGGACTGACAGAAGAATTTATGTCTTTTGTTGCTGAACATCAACTGGCGACAGTAATTGAAGCAAAAGAAGCAATGACGGGAGAGGATTTTGGCTACATGCTGAAAAAATATCCCGGCTTTATGTTCTGGCTCGGCGCTGATTCTGAACACGGGCTTCATCACGCTAAGCTGAACCCCGATGAAAATGCGATAGAAACAGCGGTTAATGTCATGACCGGTTATTTTTCTGTTTATGCCAATTAAGTACAAATGAAAGAATAAAATTCCATAAAATGAGCACTCTAGTAAACGGAGGTGTTCAATAATGGCTAAAAAAATTGGAATTGAACAATCGTTATCAGATGTAGAAGCTGCTTTAAAAGAAAAAGGATATGACGTTGTGATGATGAAAAGCCCTGCCGATGCACAAGGCTGTGACTGCTGTGTCGTAACAGGCCTTGATAATAATGTGCAAGGGATAGCCGATACGGTAACACAAGCACCTGTCATTACAGCTTCCGGGATGACGGCTGAAGAAATTTGCAGCGAAGTTGAAAGCAGAATTCAGTAACATAAAAACCGAAGCAAAGAGCTTCGGTTCTTTTATTATTCAGTTTCTTTAGGAAAAGCGCGGTCAAGCGCGGTTTTTATTTCCTTTCTAAGCACTCGCTCGACTCGCCACTGTTCCATATTTTCTGTTTTCGCAATGACTCTGAACACAATTTCAGAAGTCCCCAGTTCTTGAATCCCGATGACATTTGGGCCTTCTTTTATTTGCGGAAGAGCGGCTGCCGTTTCATCACATACTTGCTGTAAAATGTGAATCATTTCATCAATGTTTCTTTCAGCCGGCACTTTAATGTCAACAAGTGCCTGCATGGTTCCCCGTGAATGGTTGCTCACGTTTGTAATATTTCTGTTGGGGATGTAATGCAGTGTTCCGTCAAAGCTGCGGATTTGAGTTGTTCTTAAGCCAACCTGTTCGACAATTCCGTCAAAGGTAGAAACCGTAATATAATCTCCGACATCCAATTGTTTCTCAAGCAAAATAAAAAAACCTGTCACGATGTCACTGACAAGTCCTTGGGCGCCAAATCCGACAGCCAGGCCGACGATTCCTGCCCCCGCTAAAAGAGCGCTTGGATCGTAATGAAACAAATCAAGAACCATGACGAAGAATATGAAAATCAATGTATAGGCAAATATGTTAAGAGTCAGGCTTCGGAGCGTATGTGCACGTCCGATAGACAAACTATTCTGTTCCTCGAATTTTGCAAATAGATGTTTAATGATTTTTATGCCTAATGATCGAACGATAAAATAGAGCAATATCATAATAGCGAGTTTAATGAGCAGAACACCGGCATTTGTAATAAGTCCCGCCCAATCATATTGATTAATAAAGTCCATGTTGAGCTCCTTTTCTGAATTGATTGCTGCACATTGAGACTAGATACCCTGTACATGACCATGTTAAACGTTTTATTCAAAAATGTCGAAGCCAAAGACATACATGATTTGTTAAAAATTGACTTAGGAAATCTACATTTATATAATGGTGTTGCAATATAACAAAATATGGTTAATAAACCTTTGTTTTTATGAAATGTCGACGTTTAAGCCAAACAATAAATTGGAGGGATACATATGGCAGAACGTATGGTAGGTAAACAAGCTCCTCGTTTTGAAATGGAAGCAGTTCTTGCAAGCAAAGAATTTGGCAAAGTAAGTCTTGAGGAAAACATGAAAAACGACAAATGGACGGTGTTGTTTTTCTATCCAATGGACTTCACTTTTGTTTGTCCGACAGAAATTACAGCAATGTCTGACCGCTATGACGAGTTCGAAGATCTTGATGCAGAAGTCATCGGGGTTTCAACTGATACGATCCATACTCATTTAGCTTGGATCAATACAGACCGCAAAGAAAACGGTCTTGGCCAGCTGAAATATCCGCTTGCTGCTGATACAAACCATGAGGTATCCCGTGAATATGGTGTTTTAATCGAAGAAGAAGGTGTGGCTTTACGCGGATTGTTTATTATGAATCCTGAAGGGGAGCTTCAATATCAAACTGTTTTCCATAACAACATTGGGCGTGATGTGGATGAAACGCTTCGTGTTCTTCAGGCGCTGCAGACTGGCGGACTCTGTCCGGCTAACTGGAAACCAGGCCAAAAAACACTGTAAATCTTTCTAAGAACGAAAAAGGTTTAGCATATTTGTTAGGCTTTTCTGTTTAATAGGAGGGAAATGCAATGAAATTACGTCAGCCAATGCCTGAATTGACGGGAGAAAAAGCTTGGTTAAATGGTGAAGTGACGAGAGAGCAATTGATCGGGGAAAAACCGACGCTTATTCATTTCTGGTCCATCAGCTGTCACTTGTGTAAAGAAGCAATGCCGCAAGTGAATGAATTTCGTGATAAATATGAAGATCAACTGAATGTTGTAGCTGTGCATATGCCCCGTTCCGAAGATGATCTTGACCTTGGTAAAATTAAAGAAACAGCTGCTGAACACGATATCATTCAGCCGATTTTTGTTGACAGTGACCATGCTTTAACCGATGCATTTGAAAATGAATATGTACCTGCGTATTATGTGTTTGATAAAACAGGACAGCTCCGTCACTTTCAAGCCGGCGGTAGCGGTATGAAAATGCTTGAGAAACGTGTGAACCGTGTTTTGGCTGAAACGGAGCAAGTATCTGAATAGTTTTTCCTAAAAACCTGATCTCATCAGGTTTTTATTTGTGCAATAAAGCAATGGAAGAAGAGTAAGA
The DNA here is from genome assembly GCF_000259365.1 of Bacillus sp. JS. Lineage (NCBI taxonomy): Bacteria > Bacillati > Bacillota > Bacilli > Caryophanales > Bacillaceae > Bacillus > Bacillus sp. JS. The sequence goes on from NC_017743.1 coordinate 1,539,883, forward strand.
AGCTTATTTTTCCAGATTTGGGCATAGGAAATGATGATTTGTTTCATTCATACGCTAAAAAAACAGCTAATTTTTGATGTTTTTCCTCAATTTTAGATAAATCACATATCTCGAAACTCGAAAATTGTAGATATTACACTAAATTTCTTGAAAGAAGTAAGTAAAATATATATTTTCAACATTATACCAAATAAACTAGAAAGCCCCTTGATCCCTTGAGAATAAAGGACTCTTTTGAAAAATAAAACATTTTCAGAAAATAAGGAATTTTTCATAGAGTAAATATAATAGTAAAATGCTAAAATAATAGTTGATAAAATTACTTTTGTAATCTAATATCTTAATTAAAGATGTTAATTTTGATAGGGGGTACATTGAGGAATGTTTAATGAAAGAGAAGCTTTGCGCTTGCGGTTAGAACAATTAAATGAAGCTGAAGTGAAAGTCATTCGTGAATATCAAATTGAACGTGATAAAATATACGCAAAATTAAGAGAGCTGGACAGAAATGGAAGCCCTTCCGAAATCAAAAAGGATTTCCGTTCTGAAAAAAAGCCTGACTCTCTGCCTGTTCTCGCTGAGCTTGCGGCTCAGGAAATCAGAAGCTATCAGCCGCAATCACAGCAGCAGTCTGTGCAGCCTCAGCTTCAATCTATTTCCTCTCTTCCTGCCGGTATACCAGACGGAACAACACGAAGAAGAAGAGGAACGGCAAGACCGGGATCAAAAGCAGCTAAGCTGCGTGAAGCTGCCATTAAAACATTAAAACGCCATAACGCGGCGATTAAAAGCTCCGAGCTTCAAAAAGAGATTGAAAAAGAAAGCGGTCTTGAAATCCCTAATATGACAACGTTTATGCAAAGCTTAATTAAAATGTACCCGGAAGTGAAAAAGCCGTATCGCGGCCAGTACATTTTAGAAGGTGAAATCGAAACTGCAGAATCAGCCGAATCAGCAAATGAATAAATATACAGAAAAACTGCTTGGCATTGCTCAAGCAGTTTTTTATTTGGTTTTTTTCTGTGAAGGTTTGTTTTCTTTTTCAAGATTAAGTTTATACACCCACTTTTGATATGGCTTTTCTTCAGCGGCCCTGTTTTTCAGCCCTTCGATTGTTTGGCTCATGGCCTGGTCTGATGATTGGGCGCGGGTAAGCTGTTTTTGAAGCACATGTATCTGTTTTGTGACATCTTCAAGGATGGTTTCTACATGATTTGGCTGCGCGTAGACCGCTGGAGCTTCTTCTGTTTTTTCTTTTTGTTTCGTGTTGCCATCAATATCGGCAAAATGAGAAGCAATCCAGGCATCGCTTTCATCAAGCTGCCGTTTATACGATATAATAGTTTCGTGAAATAATTTTTCTTTCGTTTTTTCGATGTCTAGCAATCTTTCTTTCGTTTCTATGATTCGATCTTTCATATGATCAACTTCTATTTTAATATGTTGTAGCTGATATTCTTTTTCTACCATTTGCTCTTTTAGACGCCCGTTTTCAGCTTTTATCAATTCGGCTTGCTGTTTTGCCTGAAGCAGTGCATTCTGCTCCTGCTCAATAGAGGCCTGAAGTTGACTGATACGTTTATGAAGATTTTTATTTTCTTCTTCGATTTTGATTTTAGCAATATGAAGCTTATGTTTTTCTTCGATTTCGGCTCTGCGTTTATAGGTTTCAGCAGATAGAAGCTCCTGTAAAACAACGATTTTATCAAGCAGTTCAGCTCTTATTTGGTGCAGAGATTGGCTGGTGTGGGAGGCATGTTTTTCTTTTGTTGACATTTGTGTTAATTCGGCAGTCAACTGCTGGAGTTTTTCTTTCATATCGTTATTTTCTTTGAGCAATTTGTTATTTTTCTGGTGAAAGTAGCTTGCTTCAAGTTCAGAGATCAGCTTATGGCACCTTGAAAGCTCAGATTTTAAATAAAGGTTCTCCTGAGACACGTCGTGGAAAAAAGGACCTGATCTTTTCATTCGAACCATCTCCCTCATGATGTTAACACTACAATATGCAAATACTGAACAGCTATTCCTCTTTAATAAACAGACAAGCAGTAGCGTTGAGCCTTTGCTTTTGCTATGCTTTTAACGAACTAGAGGTGAGATGACATGAAGCATGTAAACGTACTGCTGGCAGGGGGAGCCTCGCGGCGATTTGGAGAACCGAAAGCGTTTGTCAAATGGAAGGGCAGGATGCTTTACGAATGCGCTAAAGAGGCACTTGGAGAACATACGGTTATCATCAGCCGTCCCGAATTTATTGATAGATTTCAAGAAAACGGTGAAAATGAAGTGTATCAAGATGCTGAGCCATTTCAAGGCATGGGGCCATTGGCTGGTATATATACCGCTTTTAAAAAGACCGACGGTGATTTTTACACTGTTCTTTCCTGTGACACACCGCTGATACAAAGAAGGACGATGCTGGAGCTCAAACGTCTGATGACTGCCGATACGGACGCGGTAGTCCCGATTTCAGACGGACAAATGCAGCCATTGATTGCGATTTACCACAAACGTATCATGCCGGTTCTATACGATCAGCTTTCTGAGAAAAGGCTGAGAATATCAGATTTATTAGGCAGAATGTCGGTTTGTTACGTACAGGCTGAAGATATCGGAGCAAGTCCGGCAGAGTTTATCAATATTAATACACGCGATGATTTTAGCTGTTTGGACGATAAGTTGAACTCCTTCAGACGGGACTGACGGAGCAATAACATGATAAGATGACATAAAAGATAAGGAGAACAGGTTTGATGGAGGAACGTTATTCACGGCAGATCAGATTTAAGCAAATTGGGGAAGAGGGCCAGAAAAGGCTGGCAGACAGCCATGTGCTGGTTGTCGGCGCGGGAGCGCTCGGCACTGCAAGCGCTGAAGGGCTTTCGAGAGCGGGAATCGGTACTGTTACCATTATTGACCGTGACTATGTGGAGTGGAGTAATCTTCAAAGGCAGCAGCTTTATACAGAAAGCGATGCCAAACTCCGCATGCCGAAAGCCATGGCTGCCAAAGAGCATCTATCAGCAATTAACAGCGACATACATATTGAAGCATATGTTACCGAAGGAACAGCCGAAACGCTAGAGCCGCTGATTGAAAAAGCAGATGTCGTGATCGACGCGACAGATAATTTTGAAACCCGCATGCTGATAAACGATCTTGCCCAGAAAACAAAGACACCGTGGGTCTATGGCGCCTGTGTAAGCAGCCAGGGAATGTTCATGACGGTCATTCCCGGAGAAACCCCTTGCCTGTCTTGTTTGTTTGAGCAAATTCCAGTCGGCGGGGCGACGTGTGATACTGCCGGCATTATTCCGCCGGCTGTGCATATCGTTTCAGCATATCAGCAAGCTGAGGCATTAAAGCTGTTAACAGGCCAAATAGAAGCAATACAGCGCGGTTTTGTGACATTTGATGTCTGGAACAATTCGCATATGAAGATTAACGTTGATCATGTACGCCGTGAGGATTGCCCGTCTTGCGGAGCAAATGCGGTATATCCCTATCTTCAGGATTGGAACACGCCGAAAGCCGCTGTACTATGCGGCCGTGATACAGTACAGATAAGGTCGGAATCATTAAAAAGAATTCCGAAACAGGAACTCGTTAAGCGGCTGAAAAAAATCGGCAAGGTCGAGGCTAATTCGTTTTTGCTGCATATTTTTTACGAGGATTACAGAATTGTCATTTTCAATGACGGACGGGCACTGGTGCATGGAACAAATGATGTGAAAGAAGCCAATTCCGTGTTGGCAAGAGTGATTGGATTGTAACAACAGGAGGGGTCAGAATGCTGGAGAAAAGAACACCGATACCGGTAGACGAGGCAGTTCGGCGTGTCTGCCATTTTCAAAAACAAGGTGAAACAGAATGGGTGGCGCTTGAAGACAGCCTTCATCGATTTTTAGCCGAAGATATAACTGCGGATCACCACGTACCCGCGTTTGACCGTTCGCCATACGACGGTTTTGCTGTCAGAGCGTGCGATACGGCAGAAGCTTCACGTGAAAACCCAATTCGGTTTGAAGTCATTGACCATATTGGAGCGGGGTCAGTATCTGAAAAAGAACTTGGTCCGTTTCAGGCCGTGCGGATTATGACCGGCGCGCAAATCCCTGAAGGGGCAGATGCAGTCGTCATGATTGAACTGACTCAAACCTTTGAGGAGAATGGGAAGTCATTTATGTCTTTAAAGCGCCGCTTTCAGCCGGGAGATAATATTTCAAAAACTGGTGAGGACGCTCAAAAAGGGAGTGTTTTACTAAGAAAGGGCACCCGGGTGACACCAGGAGTGACTGCTCTATTGGCAACTTTCGGATACGCTTCGGTGCCTGTGGTGAGAAAGCCTGTTGTCGGGATTATCGCAACAGGTACCGAATTGCTGAATGTCAGTGATCCGCTGGAACCGGGAAAAATCCGCAACAGCAATGCGAGTATGGTATATGCACAAGTGATAGAAGCTGGCGCAACACCGCTTTATTTAGGGAAAATCTCTGATGAGCTGGATAAAAGCTTTGCTGCAGTGAAAGAAGCGATGAAAAAGGTGGATTTCCTGATCACAACTGGCGGTGTGTCAGTCGGTGATTTTGACTTTTTGCCTGCGATCTATGAAAAACTCGGAGCAGACGTGCTGTTTAATAAAGTTGCCATGCGCCCGGGCAGCGTGACAACGGTGGCGCATGCAAACGATATGTTGCTGTTTGGCCTCTCAGGTAACCCGTCGGCATGCTATGTCGGTTTTGAACTGTTTGTCAAGCCAATGATCCAGACATGGCTGCTTAATAAAACACCGCATTCGATTTGTGCGGAAGCTGTGCTGGCCAAAGATTTTCCGAAGCCGAACCCGTTTACCCGATTTGTTCGTGCATTTGTGCACCATCAGGAAGGGAAGCTGTTGGCGACACCCGTCGGATTAGATAAGTCGAGCTCTGTCACGTCACTTGCAGAAGCCAATGCTTTCATTATCCTGCCAGGCGGGACGAGAGGCTACGAATCTGGCAGAACGGTTCAAGTGCTGCTCATCAGAGAAGAGAATGGAAGTGAGTGGCCTTGGTCCGTCCTTTCCCAATCGTCCAAGTTGTAGGATTTCAAAACAGCGGGAAAACAACGTTTATCGAGCGTATTCTTGAAAAAGCCTCTGAACAGGGGGCTCATTTGAGCTGCCTGAAGCATCATGGTCACGGCGGTGAACCGCAAACGTTCACGGAAGGAAAAGACACGGACCGTTACAAGGCGGCAGGTGCTGATGTGACAGCGGTAGAAGGTGCTGGTGTGTTACAGCTGACAGTCCGCCGCAATTGGGATTTGGCACGGCTGATTGAGTTATATCAATTTCTCGAAACAGACTGTCTTCTGATTGAAGGCTTTAAAAAAGCCCCTTATCCTAAAGTGGTCATCCTACGTGAAAAGGAAGATCTGGAAGCGCTGCAGGCAGTAAATATAATCGCCATCATCTATAGGAAAAAAGAGCATATGACAGAGCATCAGGGATTGCCCGTTTTTCATGCGGATGATCCGGTTGCCGTGGATTTTGTGCTTTCACAGCTGAAGGGGGAATCTGCATAATGAAACGGTTTGAGATTACGAAAACACCTATTATTACTGAAGACATCATTAAAAAAGTGGAGAAACGGGAAGCAGGGGCAATTACCACATTTATTGGCACGGTTCGGGAATGGACAAACGGAAAAAGAACGGTTCGGCTTGAATATGAGGCATATGAACCGATGGCCGTGCAAATGCTTGCTCAAATCGGAGCTGAAATCGAAGAAAAATGGGAAGGCGCTTCCGCTGCAATCACGCACCGTATAGGTGTGCTGGATATCGGTGAAGCAGCGGTCGTGATCGCTGTATCTTCTCCCCATCGCAAAGCTGCTTATGAAGCCAATGAGTATGCGATCGAACGAATTAAACAGATTGTGCCGATTTGGAAAAAAGAAATTTGGGAAGATGGTGAGCAATGGATCGGCGACCAGCTTGAAACAACAGCTTATCCGAATGGAAAACCAGACCTAAGCGAGGGAGAGCAGCATGATTAAAATACTTTTATTTGCAGGGCTTGCTGAACAGGCCGGCACACAAGCACTAGAAATAGATATGGAACAAGCAACCATAGATGAAATAAAAGCGAGCCTAAAAGAACAATATGGTCTTGAATCCCTTGATACGGCTATGATTGCCGTTAACGAAAGCTATGTAAAAGAAAATACCTCTGTAACTTCAGGTGACACGGTGGCCATCATACCGCCGGTCAGCGGGGGATGAAAACCGGACGGCATTTCAGCCATCCGGTTTTTCTGTATGTCATTGGCATATCCCCAAGTATTCCTAGCATACAATGATTTTCTGTAAGCGTTTATTCTACATATATTACTCCCTATAAAGTAAGAGACTCACTCCATAATTAGACTGAATTTTTGAAAAATAATAGAACTTTATTTCGGGTATCGATATAGTAAAGATGATAAATGTTGGAAAGGTGCTGGATATGGAGACATTTAAAAGATTAAAAATGTATTATTGGCCGTACCGAAAAGTGTTTTTGTGGTCGCTTCTAGCCATGCTTTTAATGACTGCGGTTACTGTCGTTTATCCGATTATCCTGCAAATTACGATTGATGAGATCGTACTGGGAAGGCAGTATCAGCTTGCAGCATGGGTCAGCTTGGGATTTATTGCGGTAATGGCCTTGAAAGGAACCGCTACCTTTTTTCACCAATATTTAGGTGATATGTTTGGAATCAAATCCGTTTATCGGCTGAGAAATAGCCTGTATGAAAAACTGCAGCGGCTTTCTTTTTCTTATTATGATAACGCGAAAACAGGAGATTTGATGTCCAGGCTGACAGCTGATGTTGAAGGGCTTCGTTTTTTCTTATCATACGGCCTCGCTGAGCTCATTCGCTTCGGCCTGCTGGTAGCCATCAGCTTTACGGTTATGTTTTACTATTCTGTTCCCCTCACACTCGTGACAATAGCAGTTCTGCCATTTCTCGCTGTTGTGGTATATCGGTTTGATAAAAGAGTCCATCCTGCCTTCAGAGGCATCCGCAAATCGTTTGCAAAGCTCAATACAAAAGTGCAGGAAAATATCAGTGGCATCAATACGGTTAAATCTCTTTCCAGAGAAGATTTCCAAGTCAGTATTTTCAATAAAGCCAATGCAGAGTACAGAGCACAATATTTACAAACATCATCCATCTGGTCTGCGTATTTCCCTTTAATGGAGTTCATCGGTAACATTTGTATTGTAGCTCTCCTCTCATACGGCGGATACTTGGTTATGCAAAATCAGCTCAATCCCGGTGAACTTGTTGCTTTCTTCAGCCTTGTCAATTATATGATGTGGCCGATTATGAACTTAGGCTTTGTCATTAATATGTTCTCTCAAGCAAAAGCATCAGGTGAACGCCTGCTCGACATTCTGGAAAAAGAAGAAGACATTACAGATCATCCTCTTGCTTTATGTAAACAAAAATTAACTGGAGATGTCCATTTCAAAAATGTTTCTCTTGCATACGGAAAAGAACAAACAAACGCGCTGTGCAATGTAAGCTTTGAGGCAAACAGTGGGAAGGTAATCGGACTGTTAGGCCCGACGGGTTCGGGAAAAAGTTCAGTGACACAGCTTCTGACCAGATTTTACAGCCCTGTTAGCGGAACGATTACCATTGATCACAAACCCATCACAGATTATTCGTTAAAAACGCTTCGCTCCAATATCGGAGTCGTACTTCAAGAATCCTTCCTGTTTTCATCCACGATCCGATCAAATATTTCGTATGGGCGGCCGGATGCCTCAATGGAAGACATCATCGAAGCAGCAAAAAGGGCGCAGGCCCATAACTTTATTATGGAGCTTCCTGATGGGTATGACACCATGCTGGGAGAGAGGGGAATGGGGCTTTCCGGCGGACAGAAACAGCGTATTGCCATTGCGAGAGCCATCTGTTTGAACCCGAGCGTTTTAATATTGGATGATGCCACAAGTGCAGTAGATATGCAAACGGAGCACAGCATACAGCTTGCCTTAAAAGAAGTCATGAAAAACCGCACAACCTTTATCGTTGCTCACCGCATTTCTTCACTGAAACACGCCGATGAAATTCTCGTTTTTAATAAAGGACGCATTTGTGAAAGGGGAACACATCACGAGCTTCTTGAAAAAGAAGGCTACTATAAAAAGATTTACGATTTGCAATACCGTGATGTCAAAATGATGAATGAGCCGCATGAGGTCGGATAGGGAGGGGCCAAATGAAACAAGCGAAAAAACAGGGGATTTTAGAGCGTTTCTATTACTCTTCAGATGAAATCATTGAAAAGCCGTTTAACTGGGCTCAAATGTGGCGGCTGCTGAGCTATGTCAAACCATATCGAAAAACCATTTTGCCGCTTTCTTTTCTCACCGTATTGATTGGCACTGCTGTGAAGCTTGTGATCCCCATTCTGATCGGAGTTTATGTTCTTGATCAGGCGATTACGGCGAGAAACCCGGAGCTGCTGATTCAGCTCATTTTAATCATTAGCGGTTTATATGTCCTTAATTACGCCGCCAATGTGTTAAGAATCAGGTGGATGAATCAGCTTGGCCAGCATGTCATTTTCGATTTGCGGCAGCATTTATTTACACATGTGCAGCGCTTATCCCACCGATTTTTTGATCAGCGGTCGGCGGGATCGATCTTAGTCAGGATCATGAATGATATTAACTCTCTTCAGGAGCTATTTACAAGCGGAGTCATCAATTTATTGACCGACTTGCTTCTCCTGGCCGGCGTGATTATTATTTTGTTTACGCTGAGCCCTGAGCTGACTATAGCCATCATGGTGACATTGCCGATTATGTTTTTTATTTCAACAAGTCTCAGAAAAAAAATACGCCGATCTTGGCAAACGGTACGGCTCAAGCAATCAAAGCTCAACTCTCATCTAAACGAAAGCATTCAAGGCATTCGGGTCACACAGGCATTTACGCAGGAAGAAGAAAACATGGCGTATTTTGACGGTGTCAATCAGGAGAACTACCAATCATGGCGGGAAGCAACTAAAAAAAATGCCATGTTCCGTCCGCTGGTGGAAATGACGAATGCGATTGGGACGGCTGTCTTGATTTGGTATGGCGCCACACTCATTATGAATGAAACCATTACGATTGGCGTCTTCGTTTCTTTCGCTTTCTACCTGGGGATGTTTTGGGAACCTATTTCGAGACTGGGTCAGGTCTATAATCAACTGTTAATGGGAATGGCATCATCAGAACGGATTTTTGAGTTTCTGGACGAAGAGCCAAATGTCAAGGAGAAGCCGAATGCCATTCATAATGAAAAGATAAATGGGGAGATCAGCTTTGAAGAGGTTGAATTTTCGTATGATGAAAAACGAAAAGCCCTTCATGCCGTTTCCTTTTCTATTCCTGCTGGCTCGACGCTTGCGCTTGTCGGGCATACAGGGAGCGGAAAGACGACGATTGCCAATTTAATCAGCCGTTTTTATGATGCGACCGGAGGCACCATTAAAATAGACGGTATACCGATTAAGGATCTCTCTATTGCCAGTCTGCGCTCTCAAATCAGCATTGTCCTGCAAGATACATTTATTTTTTCCGGGACCATCATGGAAAATATCCGTTTTGGAAGGCCAAATGCTTCGGATGAAGAGGTGATGAAAGCATCCCAAGCGGTCGGAGCGGATGAGTTTATTTCTGATTTAGCAGAAGGATATGCAACAGAGGTGGAGGAAAGGGGCAGCGTACTGTCTGCTGGTCAGCGTCAGCTCATTTCCTTTGCAAGAGCATTGCTCGCCGATCCGGCTATTATCATCCTTGACGAAGCAACGGCAAGTATTGATACAGAGACGGAAGTGAAAATTCAGCAGGCACTAAAAACGCTACTGAAAGGGCGCACAGCAGTGATGATTGCCCACAGATTGTCTACGATCCGCGATGCCGACCGCATCATTGTTCTTGATCACGGCAAGAAAATAGAAGAAGGAAACCATGAGCAGCTGCTCGCTAAAGAAGGCGTGTATGCCGGGCTTGTGAAAGCGCAATACAGAACAGCGATAGAATAATATGAAAAGCCTTCAGTATAAATTGAAGGCTTTTGGAAATTCATTAGAAAAACATGAAACTTTTTGATATCCTTCCCGTACTATTGGATAGATATTCTCAAGGAGGTTTTGAAATGGAAACGAATGTAGAAAAAAACAGCGGAACGTCGGCTGAAAAGCCTTCACTTTTCGGAGTGATCACAAGTCCATCTGTTCAATTTGAAAGAATAAGAGAAAGGCCGGCTGTATGGGGACCGCTTTTGATTGTCGCAGCAATTATCATCGTCGGTGCTGTGCTGCAATCACTCGGTACGGATTATAGTGAGCTTTTGAAAAGCCAGGATACGCAAGGGCTATCAGCTGAACAAATGGAGGCAGTCGCAACAATAACCAAATTTGGCGGAATGGCAGGCGCAATTATCGGAGGTATCGCAGCATTATTTATTGCCCCTCTTATTTATTGGCTCTGTGTAAAAGCATCAGGCGGTGTTACGACATACAAAAAAATGCTTTCTCTCGGTTTGTTTGTCTCTTTAATTAGCAGTCTCGGATTATTGGTGAACGGAATCGTTGCTTTTACGACTGACGTGAATCCTCTTTACAGCACGACGTCACTGGCAGGGATTATCCAATCTGACGGGGCTCTTGCCAGCGTGTTAAATACCTTTGAAATTTTCAGCATCTGGAGCTTTGTATTATTAGCAATCGGACTTCACAAAACGGGAGGCATCTCCAAAAAAGCCGGATGGATTTCAGCAATCATTCTATTCGGAATTTTAGTTGTATTTTCGCTCTTTTCAGGTTTAATTAATTCTGTGGCGGGTGCATAAGTTCATGAAAAAAGTCTGGATCGGAATTGGCATCGCCGTTATAGTCGCTCTTTTTATTGGAATAAATGTATACCGGTCTGCCGCTCCAACAAGCGGCAGCGCCGGCCAGAAGATACAGACGGGAAGCCTTGAAGAAAAAGAAATCTCATCAAAGGTTATGGTTCCCGGTACACTAAAATTTTCAAATGAACAGTATGTCTTTTATGAAGCTGATAAGGGGACATTAGAAGACATTAAAGTGAAGGAAGGCGACAAAGTTAAAAAGGGCACGACTTTAGTCACCTATACAAATGAGCAGCTGAGTCTGGAAAAAGAACAGAACCAGTTGACCGCTGAATCGAACCAGCTTCAAATTGAACAAACTCAAGAAAAGATAAAAGCGTTAGACAATAAAGAAAAAGATCTGGCGAAACAGGTTGGGAAAAAAGAAGCAGAAAAACAAATTGAGTCTGAACGGACAGAGCTTCAAATGCAGAAAAAAACAGCTGAGATCGAATTAAAACAAACCGAGCTTCAACGGCAGTCACTTGCCAACCGGGTGTCAGATCTTGAAGTGAAAAGCGAAATCGAAGGCACCGTTATTTCTGTCAACCAAGAAGCGGCATCCAAAAAGTCAGATATTCAAGAGCCTGTCATACATATTGGCAATCCCAAAGACCTCGTCGTCTCAGGGAAATTGTCTGAATACGATACACTGAAAGTTAAAAAAGGCCAGAAGGTCACACTCACTTCAGATGTTATCCAGGATAAATCATGGAAAGGCACGGTTTCCGCAGTCGGACTTGTTCCTGATCAGCAGGAAAGCGCTGCGGCACAAGGAACAGAACAGGCGGTCCAATACCCGCTTCAAGTGAAAATAAAAGGAAAGCTTCCTGAAGGAAAGCCAGGCTTTAAATTTATCATGAATATTGAAACCGATAAGCGAAAAGCAAATACGCTTCCTTCAAAGGCAGTCAAAAAAGAAGATGATCAATATTATGTGTATACAGCAAAAGATGGAAAAGCAAAGCGAGTTGATGTCAAAATCGGTGAAGTGACAGATGATCTGACAGAAATTAAAGAGGGGCTTTCCCAAGATGATCAAGTCATTTTGAATCCATCTGATCAGGTGACTGATGGAATGGAAGTGAAATCTTAAATGATTCAGCTTTCTAATGTGCGAAAAAGCTACCAGATCGGCAGGGAAACGTTTGATGTTCTCCATTCTATTCATTTGGACATTCATCAAGGGGAATATGTCTCGATTATGGGACCGTCAGGATCAGGGAAATCGACGATTATGAATATTATCGGCTGTCTTGACCGACCGACTTCCGGTACGTATAAATTGGACGGCGAGGACGTTTCTTCATATAAAGATAAAGAACTGGCGGCAGTCCGTAACCGGTCAATCGGATTTGTATTTCAGCAATTTCAGCTTCTTCCGCGGCTGAACGCAAAAAAAAATGTTGAGCTGCCGATGATTTATTCCGGGATAGGCAAAAAAGAACGTCAAGAAAGGGCTGAGAAAGCATTGGAAAAGGTCGGGTTAGCCGATCGAATGCTTCACATGCCCAATGAGCTGTCGGGCGGGCAGAAGCAGCGGGTGGCGATTGCGAGGGCGATCGTGAATGAGCCCAAATTAATTTTAGCAGATGAACCGACCGGCGCGCTGGATACGAAAACAAGCGTAGCGATTATGGATCAGTTTACAGCTTTAAATGCCGAAGGAACGACAATCGTTCTTGTTACACACGAGCCCGAAGTTGCAGATTGCACGAACCGGATTGTTATGGTGCGTGACGGCAATATTGTTCCTGCCAGCTCCGGCCAAAGGAGTGTGGGGGAATGAGCCTGTTAGAAAACATCAGAATGGCTCTAAGCTCTGTCCTTGCCCATAAAATGCGTTCGATCTTAACAATGCTCGGCATTATCATTGGTGTAGGCTCTGTCATCGTTGTCGTTGCGGTAGGGCAGGGCGGTGAGCAAATGCTGAAGCAGTCGATCAGCGGACCGGGAAATACAGTGGAGCTATACTATATGCCAAGCGACGAAGAGCTTGCAAGCAATCCGAACGCTGCAGCTGAATCTACGTTTACAGAAAACGATATTAAAGATTTAAAAGGGATAGAAGGCGTTAAACAAGTCGTTGCCTCGACTTCTGAAAGTATGACAGCGCGTTATCATGAAGAGGAAACCGATGCTACGGTTAACGGAATAAATGATGGATACATGAATGTCAATTCTTTAAAAATCGAAAGCGGCAGAACCTTTACAGACAATGACTTTCTCGCGGGGAATAGAGTCGGAATCATCTCTCAAAAGATGGCTGAAGAGCTGTTCGATAAAAACTACCCTTTAGGTGAAGTTGTCTGGATAAACGGACAGCCCGTTGAAATTATCGGCGTGCTGAAAAAAGAAACAGGCTTGCTTTCTTTCGATTTAAGTGAAATGTATGTACCATTTAATATGATGAAATCCTCTTTTGGTACAAGTGATTTCAGTAACGTATCATTGCAGGTTGAATCAGCAGACGATATAAAATCGGCTGGGAAAGAAGCGACACAGCTGGTAAATGACAATCATGGCACAGAGGATTCGTATCAAGTGATGAACATGGAAGAGATTGCGGCCGGGATTGGCAAAGTAACGGCAATAATGACGACGATTATCGGTTCAATTGCGGGCATCTCTCTATTGGTTGGCGGAATCGGTGTCATGAATATTATGCTTGTATCAGTCACAGAACGGACGCGGGAAATCGGAATCAGAAAATCACTCGGTGCGACAAGGGGACAGATCCTGACTCAGTTTTTAATTGAGTCAGTCGTATTGACGCTGATTGGCGGCCTGATCGGGATTGGTATTGGGTACGGAGGGGCCGCGCTTGTTTCAGCCATTGCGGGCTGGCCGTCACTCATATCCTGGGAGGTTGTATGCGGGGGCGTGCTGTTCAGTATGCTCATTGGTGTTATTTTCGGCATGCTTCCTGCAAATAAAGCCGCAAAGCTTGATCCGATTGAAGCGCTGCGTTATGAGTAGCCTCATGCAACATGCATGAGGTTTTTTTATGTGTAGTGATTTCTACTATGAATATAAAAGACTTTTTTCATTAAAATAAGAAGAAAATGTCGTACAATTGTCCTTATTTTTGTCGAATTTACAGTTTACAAACCCTATAGACATACGTTAATATGGATAAACGTGAAAGATTTTGATAGTTATTGAATGAATTTGAATGATTTTAGTTGCCTAAACTGAAAATAGCGTTTACAATGAAATTGTATTCAAAATGAATACGTTTTCATTAGGAGGTGAAGCATGCTAACTCCTGAACGGCATCAATTGATTATTGATCAAATAGAAAAGCATGATGTGGTAAAGATTCAAGAGCTCATAAATCTGACAAATGCTTCTGAATCAACAATCAGAAGAGATTTATCGACACTTGAAGAACGCGGTTTTTTAAAGCGTGTTCATGGGGGAGCGGCCAAGCTTTCCGATATCAGACTTGAACCCGATATGCTTGAAAAATCATCCAAAAACCTTCACGACAAATTGAAGATTGCTGAAAAAGCTGCTTCTCTTTTAGAAGAAGGGGATTGCATTTACCTTGATGCAGGCACGACGACTTTGCACATGATTGATTTTATGGATAAAACCAAAGATATTGTCGTTGTCACAAACGGGGTGATGCATATCGAAGCATTAATAAGGAAAGAAATTTCTTTTTATCTGCTTGGAGGATACGTAAAGCACAGAACGGGCGCGGTTATTGGAGGCGCTTCACTGATTGCCATGGACCAGTACAGATTCGACAAGAGCTTTCTGGGGACAAACGGTGTGCATACAGAGGCTGGATTCACAACGCCGGACCCTGATGAGGCCCTTTTAAAACAGAAAGCGATCAAACAGGCAAAACACGCTTACGTCTTAGCAGACCCTTCGAAGTTCGGAGAAATTTCATTTTCGGCATTTGCCGGAATAGGCGACGCAACAATCATTACGACTGACGCTGAAGAGCTTACATTCGATAATTACCAAGAAAAAACTGTCGTAAAGGTAGTGAAACCATGATTTACACTGTAACACTTAATCCATCTGTCGATTATATTGTTCACGTTGAAGATTTTACTGTAGGAGGCCTGAATCGTTCTGCATATGATACCAAGTATCCAGGGGGCAAAGGCATCAACGTATCGAGACTGCTGAAAAGACATCATGTACCGTCTAAAGCGCTCGGATTCGTCGGCGGATTTACCGGAGAATATATCAAAACATTTTTGCGGGAAGAAAATTTGGAAACAGCTTTTTCTGAAGTAAAAGGGGATACCCGTATCAATGTAAAGCTGAAAACGGGTGATGAAACTGAAATTAACGGGCAGGGTCCGACAATTTCGGATGAAGATTTCAAAGCCTTTTTAGAGCAGTTCCAATCTTTAGAAGAGGGAGACATCGTTGTTCTTGCAGGAAGTATTCCATCTTCACTTCCTCACGATACGTATGAAAAAATCGCAGAGGCCTGCAAACAGCAGAACGCACGAGTTGTTCTGGATATCTCAGGAGAGGCTCTTTTGAAAGCGACAGAAATGAAACCGTTTTTGATGAAGCCAAACCATCATGAGCTTGGAGAAATGTTCGGCACGACCATTACCTCTGTTGAGGAAGCTGTTCCTTATGGGAAAAAGCTGGTAGAACAGGGCGCTGAACATGTAATCGTTTCAATGGCAGGAGACGGAGCGCTTTTGTTTGCGAACGAACAAGTTTATTTTGCTAACGTGCCAAAGGGGAAATTGGTAAACTCAGTCGGAGCAGGAGATTCCGTTGTAGCAGGCTTCCTTGCCGGAATTTCCAAACAGCTGCCGCTTGAAGAAGCATTCCGCTTAGGGGTTACTTCAGGCAGTGCTACCGCGTTCTCTGAAGAACTTGGAACAGAAGAATTTGTCCAGCAGCTTCTTCCTGAAGTTAAGGTCACACGTCTATAGAGGAGGAAACACAAGTGAAAATAACTGAGCTTTTAACAAAGCATACGATAAAGCTTAATATTGAGAGCAAAGAAAAAGAAAATGTGATTGACGAAATGGTCACTGTTCTTGATAAGGCTGGTAAGTTAAATGACCGACAAGCCTATAAAGAAGCCATTTTAAACCGCGAAAGCCAAAGCTCAACGGGTATTGGTGAAGGAATCGCTATCCCTCATGCGAAAACGGCTAGCGTTATCAACCCGGCGATCGCGTTCGGACGTTCTAAAGACGGTGTCGATTATGAATCATTAGACGGCCAGCCGGCTCACTTAGTCTTCATGATTGCGGCGACTGAAGGCGCAAACAATACTCACCTTGAAGCATTGTCAAGACTTTCCACGCTGTTAATGCGTGAAGAAATCCGCAAGCAGCTCCTTGAAGCTGAGTCAGAAGATGCCATCATCGACATTATTAATCAGCACGATAAAGATGATGACGAAGAGGAAGAGGAAGAAGAAGCGGCACCAGCACCTGCCGGAAAAGGAAAGATTTTAGCGGTTACTGCATGCCCGACAGGTATTGCCCATACATTCATGGCTGCGGATGCCCTTAAAGAAAAAGCGAAAGAGCTTGGCGTGGACATTAAGGTCGAAACAAATGGTTCAAGCGGCATTAAGCACAAGCTGACTGCCCAAGAAATTGAAGATGCACCTGCAATCATTGTCGCAGCGGACAAGCAGGTTGAAATGGAACGCTTTAAAGGTAAGCGCGTACTTCAAGTTCCTGTAACGGCAGGTATCAGACGCCCTCAGGAACTGATCGAAAAAGCGATGAACCAAGATGCCCCGATTTATCAAGGCAGCGGCGGTTCTTCAGCTTCAAACGATGAAGATGAAGCGAGAGGCAAGTCTGGAAGCGGAATCGGAAACACGTTTTATAAGCATTTGATGAGCGGTGTCAGCAACATGCTTCCGTTCGTAGTCGGCGGCGGTATCCTCGTTGCGATTTCATTCTTCTGGGGAATTCATTCTGCTGATCCAAAAGATCCTACTTACAACGCGTTTGCCGCAGCTCTTAAGTTTATCGGCGGTGACAACGCATTAGGATTAATTGTGGCTGTTCTTGCTGGATTTATCGCAATGAGTATTGCAGACCGTCCTGGTTTTGCGCCTGGTATGGTCGGCGGATTCATGGCGACTCAAGCGAATGCTGGATTCTTAGGCGGTTTAATTGCCGGATTCCTTGCCGGTTATGTCGTGATTTTACTGAAAAAAGCATTTACCTTTATCCCTCAGTCACTTGATGGATTAAAACCTGTACTGATTTATCCGCTGTTCGGTATTTTTATCACTGGCGTATTAATGCAATTTGTCATCAATACACCTGTAGCAGCATTTATGAATTTCTTAACAAACTGGCTTGAAAGCCTTGGTACTGGAAACCTAGTATTGATGGGGATTATCTTGGGCGGTATGATGGCGATCGATATGGGCGGTCCGCTTAATAAAGCAGCCTTTACGTTCGGTATCGCGATGATCGATGCAGGCAACTATGCGCCTCATGCGGCGATCATGGCCGGCGGTATGGTTCCTCCGCTAGGTATCGCACTTGCTACAACCATTTTCCGAAACAAATTCACTCAGCGTGACCGTGAAGCTGGTATTACATGCTACTTCATGGGTGCTGCTTTCGTAACAGAGGGAGCGATCCCGTTTGCTGCGGCTGATCCGCTTCGCGTCATTCCAGCTGCTGTAATCGGTGCAGCTGTTGCCGGCGGATTGACTGAATTCTTCCGTGTAACGCTTCCGGCGCCTCATGGAGGAGTATTCGTAGCTTTCATTACAAACCATCCGATGCTTTACCTATTAAGTATCGTAATCGGTGCTGTCGTGATGGCAATTATCCTTGGTATTGTCAAAAAACCTGTTACAGAGAAATAAGAAAAAAAGCGTCCTTGATTCGAAAGGACGCTTTTTCTTATCCGACAGGCAGGGAGCGGGTTAAGTTATGTAATTTATTCTTTTTTATGATAAAGTAAAAGAAGAGAAACAACTGATATAGCAATCGTCTAGGAGGAAACACTTTGACCGAGGAAAAAAATACGAATACTGAGAAAACGGCGAAGAAAAAAACCAATACGTACCTGGAATGGGGTAAAGCGATTGTCATCGCTGTTCTGCTGGCTCTCCTGATCCGTCACTTTTTGTTTGAACCGTATTTAGTTGAAGGTTCATCTATGTATCCCACATTACATGACGGAGAAAGGCTGTTTGTGAATAAAACAGTCAACTATATCGGCGAACTGAAGCGCGGAGATATCGTTATTATCAACGGTGAGACTTCTAAAATCCATTATGTAAAAAGATTGATTGGAAAGCCTGGAGAAACCGTTCAAATGAAGGATGACACGCTTTATATAAACGGCAAAAAAGTAGCCGAGCCTTACTTGTCTAAAAACAAGAAGGAAGCAGAAAAACTCGGTGTCAGTCTGACAGGCGATTTTGGGCCGGTTAAGGTTCCGAAAGGCAAATATTTTGTCATGGGAGATAACCGGTTGAATTCTATGGACAGCCGAAACGGATTGGGATTGATTGCGGAAGATCGAATTGTCGGCACATCGAAGTTTGTCTTTTTCCCGTTTAACGAAATGCGTCAAACAAAATAAAAACGCCTTGCTGGCCTTTGGACAGCAGGCGTTTTTATTTTGAAAAAGAAGCGACCAATGCAATGCATAAAACTGTGATGAACACTGAACCAATAATGGCCAGCACACTGAAGAAAAGGTGAACCTGTTTGTTCTCTTTTCCGCGCTTTTCTAAAAGTCGTTTAGAAAAAATGTGCGAAAATATGTAAATAAGGGCTATGCCTATGTATAAGCCGATATCCTTGGCGGTAAAGCCTGTTACGGCAAGGTAAAAGCCCGTAAAAAAGATCAATAAGCAATATTCAGTAAGTGTTAAAAGCCTCAACGTGTTCCTCCATGAGAGTGTGTAATTTTCCAGGCGGATGCATTCTCTCTCTTTAATTGTAACACAGCTGGCAGGATTGGGTGTATAAGTGTTTTCTCTCTGTTTTATCAGTGAATCATTTCTCTTGCCCTGTATTCATGGTATACTTTTATTGATGATAGACATGATGGAGGATAATAAATGATTGCTGTAAATAATGTAAGCTTGCGGTTTGCGGATCGTAAGTTATTTGAAGATGTTAATATTAAATTTACCCCGGGCAACTGCTATGGGTTAATTGGTGCAAATGGTGCCGGTAAATCAACGTTTCTAAAGGTGCTTTCAGGCGAAATCGAGCCTCAGACAGGCGACGTGCATATGAGTCCTGGCGAACGTCTTGCCGTCTTGAAGCAGAACCATTTTGAGTACGAAGAGTATGAAGTGCTGAAAGTGGTCATCATGGGTCACAAGCGCCTCTATGAAGTTATGCAGGAGAAAGACGCTATTTACATGAAGCCTGATTTCTCAGATGAGGATGGGATTCGCGCTGCCGAGCTAGAAGGTGAATTTGCGGAACTGAACGGATGGGAAGCGGAAAGTGAAGCGGCGATCCTTTTAAAAGGTCTTGGTATCTCAGAAGACCTGCACACAAAGAAGATGGAAGACCTTGGCGGTTCGGAGAAGGTAAAAGTTCTCTTGGCACAGGCATTATTCGGCAAGCCAGATGTTCTGCTGCTCGATGAGCCGACGAACCACTTGGACCTTCAGGCAATCCAGTGGCTTGAAGAGTTTCTGATTAACTTTGAAAATACAGTTATTGTCGTATCCCATGACCGTCACTTCTTAAATAAAGTGTGTACGCACATTGCCGACCTTGATTTTAATAAAATTCAAATCTATGTCGGAAACTATGATTTCTGGTACGAGTCAAGCCAGCTGGCGTTAAAGCTTTCTCAAGAAGCGAACAAGAAAAAAGAAGAGCAGATTAAACAGCTTCAAGAGTTTGTCGCTAGATTCAGCGCCAATGCGTCTAAATCTAAGCAGGCCACATCAAGGAAGAAACTTCTCGAAAAAATCACGCTGGATGATATTAAACCGTCTTCCCGCCGCTATCCTTACGTTAACTTCACGCCGGAACGGGAAATCGGAAATGATGTTCTTCAGGTGGAAGGATTAACAAAAACAATCGATGGCGTAAAGGTGCTCGACAATGTAAGCTTCATTATGAACCGAGAAGATAAAATTGCTTTCACTGGCCGGAATGAACTTGCTGTTACTACACTGTTTAAAATCATTTCCGGGGAAATGGAAGCTGACAGCGGAACGTTTAAATGGGGTGTTACCACATCACAAGCGTATTTTCCAAAAGACAACAGCGAATATTTCGAAGGCAGTGATCTGAATCTTGTAGACTGGCTTCGCCAATATTCTCCGCACGACCAAAGTGAGAGCTTTTTACGCGGGTTCTTAGGACGCATGCTGTTCTCCGGAGAAGAAGTCCACAAAAAAGCAAATGTACTTTCCGGGGGAGAAAAGGTCCGCTGTATGCTGTCAAAAGCGATGCTTTCTGGAGCCAATATTTTAATTTTGGATGAGCCGACTAACCATTTAGACTTAGAATCCATTACAGCGCTCAATAACGGCTTAATCAGCTTTAAAGGCGCTATGCTGTTTACTTCGCATGACCATCAGTTTGTGCAAACCATTGCCAACAGAATTATAGAAATTACACCTAATGGCATCGTTGATAAGCAAATGAGCTATGACGAGTTCCTTGAAAATACTGATGTGCAGAAAAAATTGGCTGAACTATACGCGGAATAAAAAAGCAGAGATTTCTCTGCTTTTTTTGATACATCATTATGAAAGGGGACCACAACATGAAATTTTTAGTCGTCGGAGCAGGCGGAGTAGGTGGGTATATTGGCGGACGGCTTGCAGAGAAAGGAAATGATGTGACATTTCTCGTGCGCCAAAAACGAGCTCAGCAGCTTAAAGAAACCGGGCTTGTCATCCATAGTGAAAAAGGGGATGCATCGTTTCAGCCCGTATTAATCACTGCCGGAGAAACAGGGCGATTTGATGTCGTTATCATTGCTTCTAAAGCATACTCGCTTGATCAGGTGGTAAACGATGTCAAGCCGTTTATCCATCAGGAATCTGTCATTATCCCTTTCTTAAACGGGTACCGCCACTATGAGCAGCTGTTCGCGGCATTTTCAAAAGAACAGGTGCTGGGCGGCCTGTGTTTTATAGAAAGTGCTTTAGACAACAGAGGAGAAATTCATCATACGAGTGCATCGCATCGTTTTGTATTTGGAGAATGGAACGGAGAGCGTACGAATCGAATAAAAGCGCTTGAAGAGGCATTTTCAGGCGTGAAGGCTGAAGTCATCATTAGCGGGCATATCGAGAAGGACATTTGGAAAAAGTATCTCTTTATTGCAGCGCAAGCGGGGATTACAACGTTATTTCAACGACCGCTTGGCCCGATTCTCGACACAGAAGGCGGACGTCACACGGCCCAAACTCTTATTGGGGAAATTGGCGCTGTTTTACGAAAAGAAGGCGTTCCGGCTGATCCGGATCTTGAGGAAGAGAGCTTTCGTACGATGACAAGCATGTCTTATCATATGAAGTCCTCCATGCTTCGGGATATGGAAAACGGCCAAACGACTGAAGGTGACCACCTGCATGGATTTTTGCTTGAAAAAGCAAAACGTTTATCTCTCGCGGCACCCGTATTAGAAATCGTTTATGCTAATCTGCAAATGTATGAAGCAGAAAAATAAAAAAAGGAGGCGAAAAGCCTCCTTTTATTTATTTAAAAAGCCCAATTTCCGTTTCGGAAAATAGGTTCTCTTTTTCCATCATCCGTAATTCCGTCAATATTCATATCCTTTGAACCGATCATAAAGTCTACGTGTGTAATGCTTTCATTTAAGCCTTCTTTGACAAGCTCTTCACGAGACATCTGCTTTCCGCCTTCAATATTAAAGGCATAGGCGCTTCCGATCGCCAAATGATTTGACGCGTTTTCATCAAACAACGTGTTATAGAAAAGAATGTTTGATTGTGATATAGGCGAATCGTAAGGAACAAGTGCCACTTCACCTAAATAGTGAGAACCTTCATCTGCTTCCACCAGTTCTTTTAAAATGTCTTCACCTTGTTCAGCTTTAATGTCTATTATACGGCCATTTTTAAACGTGAGAGTGAAATTTTCAATAATATTTCCGCCGTAGCTTAATGGTTTTGTGCTTGATACTACTCCGTCAACCCCGTCTTTTTGAGGCAGCGTGAATACTTCTTCTGTCGGCATATTAGCCATAAATTCATGGCCGCTTTCATTCACGCTTCCTGCACCTGCCCAAACATGCTTTCTAGGCAGCTTAATTGTTAAATCAGTTCCTTCTGCTTGATAATGTAAGGCAGCGTAATGTCTCTCGTTCAAATGATCAACTTTTTCATGAAGATTTTGGTCATGCTTGATCCACGCCTGAACTGGATTGTCTTCGTTTACGCGCGTCGCTTTAAAAATTTCTTCCCACAGAAGGTGAATGGCTTCCTCCTTTGATTTTCCAGGAAACACCTTCTGAGCCCAGCCCTCTGATGCCGCACCTACGACAGTCCAGCTGACTTTGTCTGATTGAATATATTGTCTGTATGTATGTAATGCTTTGCCTGCTGCTTTTTGGAATGTCGCAATCCGTTTGGAATCTACACCCTTTAGCAAGTCTGGGTTTGACGACACAACAGAAATGAAAGCAGCTCCATTTTTGGCAAGCTCTTCTCTGCCTTTTGCTTCCCATTCAGGATATTCTTCAAATGCCTCAAACGGCGCAAGCTCGTATTTTAATTTGGCGACTTCGTCATCTTGCCAATTCACTGTGACGTTTTTTGCACCCTTTTCATATGCGTGTTTTACAATTAAGCGCACAAAATCCCGGACGTCTGTTGAAGCATTTACGACTACATGCTGGCCTTTTTGGACATTTACACCGACTTCTACTGCCAGTTGTGCATATGTATTTAACTTCTGTGAAAATGAATCCATAAACCATTCCTCCTCAAGCTTTTTTCTCATCATATCAAATATGATCCTATAAAGGAAAGAAGGAGGCCAAAGTGAAAAACCCAAAACGACATGTCTTGGGTTTTTCAATACTATGGATGATTCAGTTTTACAGTGCCGCCTGCAGGCGAATGGGGCATATTTGCCAAAGAAATGCTCATGCCCCCAAGAATAATTCCGCTTAAAATGGCTGCGATCGCTACTCTTCTTCCTAAATCTCTTAGCATCGGTTTCCTCCTTAACGTTTCTCCATTTCCCACAATATGAAGGAAGTGAGGAAAAAAGAAGCAAGAAATTTGCCGCGTGTGAGATTTATGCAAGGGCAGACTATTTAATTGCCTTTTGCAGCTTATCAATCACTTCTAAAGAACGGCCTGTGCCGATTGCTACAGATTCAAGCGGGTTTTGCGCCACGTGTACAGGCACGACAATCTCTTCTGTAAGCCATTCTTTAATTCCATTAAGAAGCGCGCCGCCTCCTGTTAAAATAACGCCGCGGTCGACAATATCTCCGCTTAATTCAGGCGGGCAGTCCTCAAGTGTCGCTCTGATGGCTTCAAGAATATGCAGGAGAGATTCGCGCATTGCATCTTGAATTTCGTTGGATTGAAGCATAATGGTTTTTGGAAGGCCTGTCACGAGGTCGCGTCCCCGAATTTCCATTGCCTCAGGTATATGTTCAATCAGAGCATGGCCGATTTCCATTTTTACCTGCTCAGCCGTACGTTCGCCGATCAGTAAATTGTATTTTTTCCGGACGAAAGAAACGATATCCTCATCAAGCTGGTCTCCGCCGATTCTAATAGAATGGCAGGAAACAACGCCACCGAAGGAAATGATAGCGACTTCTGTCGTCCCTCCGCCGATATCTACGACCACATTGGCAACCGGCTCGTCAACCGGTAAATCCGCTCCGATGGCGGCTGCTACTGGCTCTTCGATTAAATGAACGTTTTTCGCGCCGCAATTTTTCACCGCATCACTGATGGCACGGCGCTCTACCGCTGTTGAGCCTGACGGTGTGCAAACGACTACGTTCGGCTTTCTGAACGACATGCCGATGCTTTTTGCGGCTTTTTTCATAATGTGCTTTAGCAGATCAGTTGTCATATCATAGTCTGCGATCACGCCATCTTTCATCGGTCTGACAGCCACAATTTTTCCCGGTGTTTTACCGATCATGTTTTTGGCGTCAGCTCCGATTGCAAGCACTGCTTTTGTCGTTGTATCCACTGCGACAACAGATGGTTCATTTAGGATAATCCCTTTATTTTTGCTGTAAACAAGTATATTAGCTGTTCCTAAGTCAATCCCAATTTCAGTTGATTGAAACATGTTTTCACCCAATCTCTATCCTAATTTAATATGATTCTACATTTAAAGTTTCTCAGAAATACTGCGATTTTTGGGGGTGTGTGTCGGTAAAGAAATGTTTTTGTAAAAAATCAAGGAGCTGTGTAACAGAAGTAATACATTTTTCGGTTTTATGGGAAAAATATCTTGTGATTCTTATAGAAAGCGGGAAACTTTTTTTGAGTTTCATTCGTCTACGATATATTGAGGTGCATCCTTAAACATTACATGAGAAAAGAAACATTTAAAGGAAGAAGGGTTTTTATGAAATCAATAGGTGTTGTGAGAAAAGTAGATGAATTAGGCCGCATTGTTATGCCGATAGAGTTAAGACGGGCACTGGATATTGCCATAAAAGACAGCATTGAGTTTTTTGTTGACGGAGATAAAATTATCTTGAAAAAGTACAAACCTCATGGCGTTTGTTTAATGACTGGAGAAATCACTTCAGAAAATAAAGATTACGGCAACGGCAAAATTACGCTAAGCCCTGAGGGTGCACAGCTGCTTCTCGAAGAAATTCAAGCCGCTTTAAAAGAATAAAATTATGTTGAAAAAGGCGGAGCGATATCATCTCCGCCTTTTTTGCGTGCCAATTTTTGATTACCGCCGCCTAAGATAAGACATCAAGAATATTTGGTAATGAATGATTTGGGATACTTTACATATTTTACTCAATTATTTGTCGAAGAATGGTACAATAAGTAGAGAAACACAAGCGGCAGGTGGTCATATGAGAAAATATCAAGCTCGTATCATTTCCATCATTTTGGCAATGATTTTTATAATGTTTTGGGATTATTTATTTTATTTTATAGGCAAAAACCCGATTAATTGGCCTGTTGATATTGTGTATACTGCAGTCACGCTGGTGAGTGTCTGGATGCTGGCTTATTATATTGATGAGAAACAGCAGCTGGTTAAGAAAATGAAGGATAACGAATGGAAGTATAAGCAGCTTTCTGAAGAAAAAAACCGTATCATGGATAATTTGCAGGAAATCGTATTTCAAACGAATGCAAAAGGCGAAATTACATATTTAAACCAAGCGTGGGCATCAATAACCGGCTTTTCAATCAGTGAATGTATGGGAACGATGTATAATGACTACTTCATAAAAGAAAAGCACGTAGCGGACCACATTAACACACAAATCCAAAACAAGGCGTCTTCTGGCATGTTTACGGCAAAATACGTGACAAAGAACGGCACGATTTTTTGGGGAGAAGTCCATTATAAACTTTACTATGACCGGGATGACCAATTTACAGGCAGCCTGGGTACAATGTCAGATATCACGGAGCGGAAAGAGGCTGAAGATGAGCTCATTGAGATTAATGAACGGCTGGCGAGGGAATCCCAGAAACTATCAATCACAAGTGAACTTGCCGCCGGTATTGCTCATGAGGTCAGAAACCCTTTAACATCTGTCAGCGGTTTCCTCCAGATTATGAAAACACAATATCCGGACAGAAAAGACTATTTTGACATCATCTTTTCAGAGATTAAAAGAATCGATTTAGTTCTCAGCGAGCTGTTGCTGCTTGCAAAACCGCAGGCGATTACATTCAAAACGCACCAGCTTAATGAGATTTTGAAACAAGTCACGACATTGCTTGATACCAATGCTATTCTGTCCAATATCGTCATAGAGAAACATTTCAAAGAGACAGATGGCTGCATGATTAACGGGGACGAGAATCAGCTAAAGCAGGTTTTTATCAATATCATTAAAAACGGAATTGAGGCAATGCCACAGGGCGGTGTCGTAACCATTTCAACTGCAAAAACCGCCTCTCATGCAGTGATAAGCGTAAAGGATGAAGGAAGCGGTATGCCGCAGGAAAAACTGAAGCAGATTGGCAAACCTTTTTATTCCACAAAAGAAAAGGGTACCGGATTGGGACTTCCCATTTGTTTGAGAATCTTGAAGGAACATGACGGGGAATTGAAAATCGAAAGCGAAGCTGGAGAAGGCAGTGTCTTTCAAGTGGTTTTGCCTTTAAAATCAGACAGCTGAGAGGAGAAAAATAAAATGAACTCGCTTCTGTTTGTATACGGGACACTAAGAAAGCATGAAAAAAACCATCATTTGCTGGCACAATCGGCATGTATCAATGAGCAGGCCAGAACAAAGGGAAGTATGTTTGCTGCCAAAGAGGGGCCCACAGCCGTTTTAAATGGTGAAGGCTATATATACGGCGAAGTATATGAAGCAGACGAATTGTGTATACATAAGCTTGATCAATTTTTTCAAGGATATCATAAACAAATGGTGTTTATAGAAACCGATGTCGGAATTAAAAATGCGCTTATTTATTTTATGAACAAAGACGAGTGTGCCGGTTTTACGAAAATAAGCATTGGCGACTGGAAAGAACATCAGATGATCAGCAAATCGAAAAATCCCGTTTATTATTTTGCCTATGGATCATGCATGGATCATGCCCGCTTTCAAAAGGCGGGAGTCAGTCACTATTTTCAAGATCCAGTGGGAAGAGCTGTTTTAAAAGGATACACGACCCGCTTTACGTTAAAAAGGGAAGACGGCTCAAGAGCGGATATGCTGGAAGACGGAGGAATAACAGAAGGCGTTTTATATCGGATCCCTTATTCTGCTCTCTCCTATCTATATAAAAGAGAGGGCGTTGAATCACTTACGTATCGGCCGGCATTTGTGGACGTTGAAGCAGGCGGAAGGCACTATACAGACTGCTTAACCTTTCTCGTCCTCCAAAAAGAAGCGGAAATTGCTCCGCCTCAGCACTATCAGATTGAAATTGAACGCGGAGCGGAGCTGTATTTGTCGCCTGAATTTACTGAAAAGCTTAAGCAGCATATGAATTCGCTGCCAAAAGGATAACACTGTAACAAAAGATTATGATAAAATTTGATCAATATGATGTTATAAAAGGAGCACCACTATGAAAAAAGAATTTGCGGTAATTGGGCTGGGCCGTTTTGGCGGCAGTATTTGCAAAGCATTAAGCGAAGAAGGCGTCGAGGTTATGGCAATGGATATCGATGAAGATAAAGTCAACGAGTATGCCAAGATAGCATCTCACGCCGTTATCGGTGATTCAACAGACGAATCTGTCCTGAAAAATTTAGGCCTGCGAAATTTTGACCACGTGATTGTAGCCATCGGGGAAAATATTCAAGCGAGTATTTTAACAACACTCATTCTGAAAGAACTCGGCGTTCATACAATTACAGTTAAAGCACAGAACGATTATCACGAAAAAGTGCTGTCTAAAATCGGTGCGGATCACATTGTACACCCGGAACGCGATATGGCAAAACGAATTGCACATAATATCGTGTCCAACAATGTACTTGACTATTTGGAGCTGTCTGAAGAGCATAGTCTTGTTGAAATCGTAGCTAACAGCCGCCTGGCTGGAAATACACTTCTTGATTTAGATATACGTGCAAAATACGGTATTAACATTGTAGCCATTAAAAGGGGCAAGGAAGTCATCGTATCACCGCTTGCAACCGAGGTCATCCACCAAGAAGATATACTTATTGTTATTGGGTCAGTCACAGACATCTCCCGTTTTGAAAAAAGAGTTCTTCATACAAAATAGCAGTAAAAAAACCGTCCACAGAGGGCGGTTTTAATATTATCAGAATATAACAACTTTAATGAACCGAGCGTCAATTTCTTAACATTTTATTGACTAAGCATAGGCGATCCGATAGCATATTGTACCATATAATAAAAAAGAGGAGGGGCCTATTTGAATAAAGAAGCGCTAGTCAATAGGCTGAATGCTTCAGCCCGAAGACAAAAAGCTGATATCGTCATTAAGAACGGAAAAATGATGGACGTATATAATCAAGAGTGGATATATCAAGATATTGCGATTACAGACGGGGTTATTGTAGGCCTTGGCGACTATGAAGGCGAAAATATCATTGATGCAGAGGGACAAATGATTGTTCCGGGTTTTATTGATGGACATGTACATATTGAGTCATCAATGGTTACACCGATAGAGTTTGCTAAAGCAGTATTGCCTCATGGCGTGACGACCGTTGTTACAGACCCGCATGAGATCGCGAATGTGTCTGGGGAAAAAGGGATTGCGTTTATGCTTGAACAAGCTCGGCATACACCGCTGAACATTTATTTTATGCTTCCTTCCAGTGTGCCTGCCGCAAGTTTTGAGCGATCAGGCGCAATTCTCAAAGCTGCCGATCTCAAGCCTTTTTATGAAGAAGAAGAAGTATTAGGGCTGGCTGAAGTTATGGATTATGTGTCGGTTCAGCAGGCTGAAGAAGATATGGTTCAGAAACTGCTTGATGCACGTGTTGCAGGAAAACGGATAGACGGCCATTTAGCCGGTTTATCAACAGACCTCATTAACATTTATAGAACCGCATTTGTTTCAAACGATCATGAAGTAACATCGAAGGAAGAAGCTCTTGATCGTATCAGAAGGGGCATGTATGTCATGATGCGTGAGGGTTCAGTCGCAAAAAATACTCTCAATGTGCTGCCGGCGGTGAATGAAAAGAACGCACGCCGTTTCTTTTTCTGTACAGATGATAAGCATGTGGATGATTTGCTGTCAGAGGGAAGTGTGAATCATCAGGTGAAAATGGCGATTCAAGCCGGTCTTGATCCGTTTATAGCTTATCAATTAGGAAGCCTCAATGCAGCCGAATGCTACGGACTAGATACAAAGGGAGCGATTGCCCCGGGTTTTGACGCTGATTTGCTCTTTGTATCTGATCTGGAAAATGTCATTGTCACAAGGACGATGATAAAAGGACAGACTGTTGCTGAAGACAGCAAAGCAGTCTATCAGGAGCATGCTTCTACTGCAGCATCAGAACCGGCACTGCTTGATTCAGTTAAGCTTGCTGCTCCTCTTAACAAACAGGATTTTCTTATGCCAATTGATTCAGAGCAGCAGCTCAATGTCATTCAAATCATTCCAAACCAGCTTGAAACACGATTAGTACATGTTCCGGCTTCTGGTGCCCGCAACTTTGAGTCTGACACTGAGCTCGATTTGTTAAAGATTGCAGTTGTTGAGCGGCATAAAGGATTAAAAGAAATCGGGCTCGGTGTTGTGAAAGGATTTGGATTCAAGAGCGGAGCAATCGCCACAACCATTTCACACGACTCCCATAATATTATTGCCGTCGGAACGAATGATGAGGATATTGCGGCGGCAGTAAATAAACTGCAGGAAATTGGCGGAGGATTAACGATTATAAAAAATAGGGAAGAGCTCCATTCAGTACCGCTGCCGATTGCAGGGTTATTATCCGACCAAACCGCGGAGCAAGTGAATCAAAGCTTGCTGACGCTGCATGATCAATTGTCGTTAGTCGGTTTCACAGGCGGATTTAATCCATTTTTGACATTGTCGTTTTTAGCTTTGCCTGTTATTCCTGATATCAAAATGACGACAACAGGATTATTTGATGTAAAATCATTTCAACATATATCACTGCAATAAAAAAGATGCACTCCCTAAGTGAGTGCATCTTTTTTTTCAAACCTCCATAATGATCGGCAGGATCATCGGACGGCGCTTTGTTTTTTCGTACAAGAAAGGTGCAAGAGTGTCTGTAATCTCGTTTTTGATTTCAGACCATTGAGTCGTTTTTCGTTCCATTACTTTTTGTAAGTGATTTGAAATGAGCTCTTGAGCGTCGTTAATCAAGTCGCCAGATTCTCTCATATATACAAATCCTCTGGAAATCAAATCAGGACCCGCTGAAATCTTGAAGTCGTCCATGTCAATGCTGACAACAACGATGACAAGGCCTTCTTCAGAAAGAATTCTGCGATCACGAAGTACGATATTGCCAATATCACCGATACCGCTTCCGTCAATGTATACTGAACCGGACGGGATTTTTCCTGCAACCGAAGCCTCATCGCCTTTAAGCGCTAATACTTCACCGTTATCCATGATAAAGCAGTTTTCCTCTGGGATGCCGCAATCTGTTGCAAGCTTGACATGCATCTTTTGCATTCTGTACTCACCGTGAATCGGCATGAAGAATTTAGGCTTGATTAAACGAAGCATCAGCTTCTGTTCTTCCTGCCCGCCGTGACCAGATGTATGGATATCGTTAAGAGGGCCGTGAATAACCTCAGCACCCGCACGATACAGCTGGTTGATCGTCCGACTCACACTGATTGTGTTGCCTGGGATAGGGGATGAAGAAAATACGACTGTATCTCCAGGATTGATTGAAATTTGGCGGTGTGTGCCATTTGCAATTCTTGATAACGCCGCCATTGGTTCCCCTTGGCTTCCTGTACATAAAATCGTTACTTTATTAGCAGGCATACGATTGATTTCGTTATGCTCAATAAACGTATTTTTAGGACAGTTAATATAACCGAGTGTCTGTCCAATTTCGATAGCCGATTCCATACTGCGTCCAAATACGGCAACTTTTCTTCCATTTTGTACAGCAGCCTCGATTACCTGCTGCAAGCGGTGAATATTCGACGCAAATGTAGCGAAGATAATTCGGCCGTCCACCTTGCGGAAAATGTCATGAATGCTTTCTCCTACACGGCGCTCAGACATGGTGAACTCAGGGTTTTCACTGTTTGTGCTGTCTGAAAGAAGGCATAAAACGCCTTCTTTTCCGATTTCGGCCATTTTCGTTAAGTTTGCTGGCTCTCCGACTGGAGTAAAGTCGAATTTGAAATCCCCAGTATGTACGATGTTTCCAGGTGGCGTTTTTACAACAATGCCGTAGGAATCTGGAATACTGTGTGTCGTTCTAAAGAATGACACGGCCGTTTTGCGGAACTTTACGATATCATCCTCGCCGATAATGTTTAGTTTCGTTTGTCTTAATAATCCATGCTCTTCAAGTTTATTCCGAAGTAAGCCGATCGCGAGTTTTCCGCCGTATACAGGAATATTCACTTGTCTGAGCAGATATGGAATACCGCCGATGTGGTCTTCGTGACCGTGGGTGATAAAAAGCCCTTTAATTTTATCTTCGTTTTTGACTAAATACGTATAATCAGGGATAACGTAGTCAATTCCGAGCAGTTCGTCCTCGGGAAACTTGATCCCCGCATCAATCAGCACAATTTCATCTTGGAATTGCACCGCGTACGTATTTTTACCGATTTCGCCCAAACCTCCGAGGGCGAAAACAGCAGTCTGATCATTTTTTACAAATTTCATACCGCTCATAACTCCAATACTTTAAAATTTTCGCTCTGTTGTTCATATTCTAAGAATGCACCATCCACAGGTGTAATAAACTCAATATTAAATTTCTTTTCTTTCAGCTTTGTTCTGACGTCACGCTCAGATACGCCTTCAATATAAAGTGAATCTGTCTTTTCCCGTACAGGTACTTCGTCAGCCTTTTCTTGATAAAATACCTTATAAATCATTCCAAATCTCTCCTTAAATGCCGTATGTTAGACTCGCTCATTCTATTATATTCGAAAACGGAATATAAGGAAAGCCTTGAGCAAAATAAGGACCTCTCAAAAAGTGAAAGATCCCTTGTCAGGCAATGGCTTTCTTGCGGAGCATTCCGTTCCATTGTCTTCTGAGTTTCTTTCTTAATTTACGCAGCATTAGCCAGTCCCCCTTTAATAAAAAATTTGTCCCAGAGTTCTTTTATACTAATAGTATACGGAGATTAAGGAAGACTTTTCGTGGTTATTAATGGAATTTAATATGATTTTTGAACGAAATTGTTTGCTGAATGACAAACTTTTTGTATGATGAGGGTGGGAATTGCAGAACTAGACGATAAAGGGGAAGTTGCGATGGATTCAAAATTAATCTTTTTTGATATTGACGGCACGTTATATGATCATGGTAAGAATATACCGGAAAGTACGAGAAAAACCGTGGCGGAGCTGCAGCGCCAAGGGCATCATGTGTTTATTGCCAGCGGCCGGTCGCCGTTTATGGTTAAGCCGATTTTGGAGGAGCTTGGGATCAACTCATTTATTTCCTACAATGGACAGTATGTTGTCTTTGAAAATCAAGTGATTTATAAAAATCCGCTGCCTGAAGATGCAATCAGACGATTATTAAAACAGGCGGGGAAAGACAAACATCCTGTTGTGTTTATGGCTGAAGACACGATGAAAGCCACTGTTGCGGATCACCCTCATATTCTCGAGGGAATCGGCAGCCTTAAAACCGATTATCCGGAGACCGATGACCTTTTTTATGAAGGAAAAGAAATTTTTCAGCTTCTTTTATTCTGTCAGGATGAAGAAGAAAAAGCTTATGCCGCTTTTCCTGAGTTTGATCTAGTGCGCTGGCATGAGCTATCGACTGATGTTTTGCCTCACGGAGGTTCGAAGGCAGAAGGGATCAAAAAAGTCATCGAGCGTCTTCCGTTTGATGTCGGAGATACATATGCTTTCGGCGACGGATTAAATGATCTGCAAATGATTGAATATGTTGGAACAGGCGTTGCTATGGGAAATGCTGTTCCTGAATTGAAGGAAATCGCGGACTTTGTAACAAAGCCGGTGGACGAGGATGGAATTGCATACGCTGTCAAAGAATTGGGCCTTTTAAAATAAAGAAACGGCTGGCATTATGCCAGCCGTTTTTTCTTTTAGCGTTCAATTGCGATTGCATTTTCAGGCTCTTGAAAAGGATTTTCCTTATCAATATGATCATAGAACATAACGCCGTTCAAATGATCGATCTCATGCTGAAACACAATAGCCGGAAACCCTTTTAAACGAATATCAATGTTTTCGCCTTCTAGTGTTGTTCCTTTTACTCTGATGCGAGCATAGCGGGGAATATAACCGGGAATCGCTTCATCCACAGACAGGCAGCCCTCGCCGCTTGTTAAGTAGCTTTTTTCAACTGAATGGCTGACGATCTTAGGATTAAACAGTGCATAACTGTACAACTTGCCGGAAGCATCTTCCGCATGAACGGCGATCATTCGTTTTTTGATATTAATTTGAGGAGCTGCGAGTCCTACGCCAGGGCGCAGCTTGTATTTTTCGGCTAATTCCGGATTTTGGCTGTTTTTAACAAATTCGATCATGTCGGCCAGCTGCTGTTTTTCTGCATCAGTTGGAGGCAGCTCAACTGGTTCTGCAGTCTCTCTGAGGGCTGGATGGCCGTCACGTACGATGTTTTCCATAGTAATCAAGAAACTCACTCCTAAAGCTTAATATGTAAATTATATCGGATTTCTTCACAAAGGTGCAACGAACGAATGACCAGCCGTATATGGCTGGTCAAGTTCATGCTGTGTGGTTAGCAACAGCCTCCGCCTAAATAAGCAGCTCCGACAATGATTAACAGAATGAATAAAACAACGATTAGCGCAAAGGTGCGGCCGTAGCCATATCCGTAGCCACCATATCCGTAACCACCATAACCGCAGCAGCCTCCGCCGAAACCATATCCATACATATTACATAACCTCCTCTTTTAATTACGCCAGAGCCTTATTAAGTAGGCATAGCGTCTACTATAACCTATGTAAAAACTAAAAAGTTGTATGGTCATCTGTCCTGATTTTTCACTTTTTGATTTAATTTCAGTATGCATTTATACAGCACAGCTATTGCCAAATGTCCCCATGGATTCTATAGTAGAAATTGTCAAGATTGGGGGATTCAACGTGATAGACGCAATAAAATGGCGGCCTGTAATAATGATTGGAGCTTTTTGTTCTATGCTACTGATATTAACAGGATGCATGGAGCAGGACCCGGTTGATTCACTTCATCATTCATTAGAAAAAGCCGCAGAGTCGGAAAAACCGTTTCAAGAAGAACAAAAAACACTCAAAGAGTTAGAGGCAAAAGAAAATCAGCTTTACGATAGTGTGATAAAGCTCAATATGGATGATTATAAAAAAATTGTAGCTTTATCTAATGAGGCGCTTGAAAATGTCAGCAAGCGCGAAGAACATCTGAAGCTTGAAAATGACAGCATGAAAAAATCGGAATCGGAATTTGAAGAAGCAAAAACGTCAGCAGAACATATTAAGGAAAAAGACATAAAAGAAAAGGCCAATGCCGCAGCAAACCACATGGAGAAAAGGTATACATCATATGGCTCCATGTATGAAGAGTATCAAAAAGCGCTTAAGCTTAATAAAAAGCTGTATATGCAGCTAAAAAACAAAGACTTGACAAGAGATGATCTGGATCAGCAGATCGATAAAGTTAATGTTTCTTATGAAAAGATCCATAAATATAACGGAGAATTTAATGTGCAAACGCAAAAATATAATAAAGCCCGTGAAGATTTATATGATGCTGCAGGCTATCATGTGAAAAAGAGCTGACTCGATCAGCTCTTTTTTAAATAAATGCGATGCAGATTTTGTTCAAAATTTTCATTTCTATTGTAGTACAGCATAGTGAGTTATACTAGTACAGTTTTGGTTGCAGTTGACATCTGTTTTTTCAATGAAAATGTAAAGCGAATACATTTATTGAAAATCAGCGATGAAAACGATTGACGGCTCTTCTTTATTTGGTGTAAACTAATCCATGTTAAGCGGTGTTGTATTAGTTTTTTACAACTTCGAAATAATACAGTTCAAAGCAGAGTGTAACTATCCTACATAAAAGGTTTTGGCAAACTGGGGATCGGCTAAAATATATACGACTTACTGCTGATACTTTAGGGTACCCTAAGTTTGTATGTATAAAGGAATGCACGTCTAATGACTGTTTAAAAGAAAGGAAGAGGTGACTTAGTATGGCTGCAAAAACGAAAAAAGCTATCGTTGACAGTAAGAAGCAATTTGATGCCATTAAAAAGCAGTTCGAAACGTTCCAAATTTTAAATGAAAAGGGAGAAGTCGTGAATGAAGCGGCGATGCCTGATTTAACTGATGATCAATTAAAAGAGCTAATGCGCCGCATGGTATTTACGCGTGTGCTTGATCAGCGCTCTATCTCATTAAACCGTCAAGGACGTCTCGGATTTTACGCTCCTACTGCGGGTCAAGAAGCTTCTCAGATTGCAACGCATTTCGCGCTTGAAAAAGAAGACTTTGTTCTTCCTGGATACCGTGATGTGCCTCAGTTAATTTGGCACGGCCTTCCATTATATCAAGCGTTTCTTTTCTCTCGCGGACATTTCAGAGGAAACCAAATGCCTGATGATGTGAATGCCCTTTCTCCACAAATCATTATCGGTGCTCAATACATTCAAACTGCCGGTGTTGCGCTAGGTCTTAAAAAACGCGGTAAGAAAGCTGTTGC
This sequence comes from Bacillus sp. JS, assembly GCF_000259365.1. Classification (NCBI taxonomy): domain Bacteria; kingdom Bacillati; phylum Bacillota; class Bacilli; order Caryophanales; family Bacillaceae; genus Bacillus; species Bacillus sp. JS. The sequence continues at coordinate 1,575,303 of NC_017743.1, forward strand.
AATCACTTACACTGGTGACGGCGGAGCTTCTCAAGGGGACTTCTACGAAGGAATTAACTTTGCCGGCGCTTATAAAGCACCTGCAATCTTCGTGGTGCAAAACAACCGTTACGCGATTTCAACTCCTGTTGAAAAACAATCTGCAGCTGAAACAATTGCACAAAAAGCTGTAGCTGCCGGTATTGTTGGCGTACAAGTAGACGGAATGGATCCGCTTGCTGTATACGCAGCAACTGCTGAAGCACGTGAGCGTGCAGTCAACGGCGAAGGTCCGACACTAATTGAAACACTTACATTCCGTTATGGCCCGCACACAATGGCTGGTGACGATCCTACTAAATATCGTACAAAAGAAATCGAAAATGAGTGGGAGCAAAAAGATCCGCTTGTACGCTTCCGTGCGTTCCTTGAAAACAAAGGCTTATGGTCTGAAGAAGAAGAAGCAAAAGTAATTGAGGATGCGAAAGAAGAAATTAAGCAAGCGATCAAAAAAGCTGATGCTGAACCGAAGCAAAAAGTAACTGATTTAATGAAAATCATGTACGAAAAAATGCCTCACAACCTTGAGGAGCAATTTGAAATTTATACACAGAAGGAGTCGAAGTAAGCCATGGCGCAAATGACAATGATTCAAGCAATCACGGATGCGTTACGCACAGAACTGAAAAATGACGAAAATGTCTTAGTTTTCGGAGAAGACGTTGGTGTAAACGGCGGCGTATTCCGTGCGACAGAAGGATTGCAAAAAGAATTCGGTGAAGACCGTGTGTTTGACACGCCACTTGCTGAATCTGGTATCGGCGGTCTTGCCCTTGGTTTAGGCTTAAACGGCTTCCGTCCGGTAATGGAAATCCAATTCTTCGGATTTGTTTACGAAGTAATGGATTCAGTTTCCGGCCAAATGGCTCGTATGCGCTACCGTTCTGGCGGACGCTGGACTTCACCTGTAACAATTCGTTCTCCATTCGGCGGCGGTGTTCATACGCCTGAACTTCACGCTGACAGCTTAGAAGGTCTTGTTGCACAACAGCCTGGTATCAAAGTTGTTATTCCATCAACTCCTTACGATGCCAAAGGACTTTTAATTTCTGCGATCAGAGACAACGATCCTGTTGTTTTCTTAGAGCACATGAAGCTTTACCGTTCTTTCCGTCAGGAAGTTCCTGAAGAAGAATACACAATTGAGCTTGGAAAAGCTGACGTGAAACGTGAAGGTACTGATCTTTCAATCATCACTTATGGCGCAATGGTTCATGAATCATTAAAAGCTGCTGAGGAGCTTGAAAAAGACGGCATTTCTGCTGAAGTTGTCGACCTTCGTACTGTAAGCCCGCTTGATATCGATACAATCATCGCATCTGTAGAAAAAACAGGACGCGCGATTGTCGTTCAAGAGGCGCAAAAACAAGCCGGTATTGCTGCAAACGTAGTAGCAGAAATTAATGACCGTGCAATCTTGAGCTTGGAAGCACCTGTACTTCGCGTAGCTGCGCCTGATACAGTATTTCCTTTCTCTCAAGCTGAGAGCGTATGGCTTCCAAACCATAAAGACGTTCTTGAAACAGCAAGAAAAGTACTTGAATTTTAATCAAACTGCATAATCAAGAGGGAAGATGACGTTTTCCCTCTATTATATATCTGTTTTCAATGCTTACGATGTAACTTTAAAATTGCTTAATCAAACTAGGAGGTCGAGAACTGTGGCATTTGAATTTAAACTTCCAGATATCGGGGAAGGTATCCACGAAGGCGAAATCGTAAAATGGTTTGTCAAGCCTAACGACGAGGTAGACGAAGATGATGTACTGGCTGAAGTCCAAAATGATAAAGCAGTAGTAGAAATTCCTTCACCTGTTAAAGGAAAAGTATTAGAATTAAAAGTTGAAGAGGGAACGGTTGCAACTGTTGGACAAACGATTATTACGTTTGATGCACCTGGTTACGAAGATCTTCAATTTAAAGGCAGCGATGAGTCTGACGAAGCGAAAACTGAAGCACAAGTTCAGTCAACTGCAGAAGCTGGACAAGACGTTGCGAAAGAAGAGCAAGCTAAAGAGCCTGCAAAAGCTACTGGTGCAGGACAGCAAGACCAAGCTGAAGTTGACCCGAACAAACGCGTGATCGCTATGCCTTCTGTACGCAAATATGCTCGTGAAAAAGGCGTAGACATACGTAAAGTAACTGGTTCTGGCAACAACGGACGTGTTGTCAAAGAGGATATCGACAGCTTTGTAAACGGAGGAGCGCAAGAAGCTGCGCCGCAAGAAACGGCTGCACCACAAGAAACAGCTGCTAAACCGGCTGCTGCACCAGCTCCTGAGGGCGAATTCCCAGAAACACGCGAAAAAATGAGCGGTATCCGTAAAGCAATTGCGAAAGCGATGGTTAACTCTAAACACACTGCTCCTCACGTAACGTTAATGGACGAAGTGGACGTAACAAACCTCGTTGCACATCGTAAACAGTTCAAACAAGTTGCTGCTGATCAAGGAATCAAGCTGACTTACTTGCCTTACGTTGTAAAAGCTCTTACATCTGCACTGAAAAAATTCCCTGTTTTAAACACGTCAATTGACGATAAAACAGATGAAGTTATCCAAAAACATTACTTCAACATCGGTATCGCTGCTGACACTGAAAAAGGCTTGCTTGTACCGGTTGTGAAAAATGCAGATCGTAAATCTGTCTTTGAAATTTCTGATGAAATCAATGGCCTTGCAACAAAAGCTCGTGAAGGCAAGCTTGCTCCAGCTGAAATGAAAGGCGCATCTTGCACAATTACAAACATCGGTTCTGCCGGCGGACAATGGTTCACTCCGGTTATCAACCATCCAGAAGTTGCGATTCTTGGTATCGGACGCATTGCAGAAAAAGCGATTGTTCGTGATGGCGAAATCGTAGCAGCTCCAGTCTTAGCTCTTTCTCTCAGCTTCGACCACCGTATGATCGACGGAGCAACTGCGCAAAATGCATTAAATCACATCAAGCGTTTACTGAACGATCCACAATTAATTTTAATGGAGGCGTAATGTTATGGTAGTAGGAGATTTCCCTATTGAAACAGATACTCTTGTAATTGGTGCGGGACCTGGCGGCTATGTAGCTGCCATCCGCGCTGCACAGCTTGGACAAAAAGTAACAGTCGTTGAAAAAGCAACTCTTGGAGGCGTTTGTCTGAACGTTGGATGTATCCCTTCAAAAGCGCTGATCAACGCAGGTCATCGTTATGAGAATGCAAAGCATTCTGATGACATGGGAATCACTGCTGAGAACGTAACAGTTGATTTCACAAAAGTTCAAGAATGGAAAGCTTCTGTTGTCAACAAACTTACTGGCGGTGTAGCAGGTCTTCTTAAAGGAAACAAAGTAGATGTTGTAAAAGGTGAAGCTTACTTTGTAGACAGCAATTCAGTTCGTGTGATGGATGAGAACTCTGCTCAAACATACACGTTCAAAAACGCAATCATTGCTACTGGTTCTCGTCCTATCGAATTGCCAAACTTCAAATATAGTGAGCGTGTCCTGAATTCAACAGGCGCTTTAGCTCTTAAAGAAATTCCTAAAAAGCTTGTTGTTATCGGTGGCGGATACATCGGTACTGAGCTTGGAACTGCGTATGCTAACTTCGGTACTGAGCTTGTTATTCTTGAAGGCGGAGAAGAAATTCTTCCTGGCTTCGAAAAACAAATGAGTTCTCTTGTTACACGCAGACTGAAGAAAAAAGGAAACGTTGAAATCCATACAAATGCGATGGCTAAAGGCGTTGAAGAAAGACCAGACGGCGTAACAGTTACTTTCGAAGTAAAAGGCGAAGAAAAAACGGTTGATGCTGATTACGTATTGATTACAGTAGGACGCCGTCCAAACACTGATGAGCTTGGTCTTGAGCAAGTCGGTATTGAAATGACAGACCGCGGTGTCGTGAAAACTGACAAACAGTGCCGCACAAACGTACCTAACATTTATGCAATCGGTGATATCATCGAAGGACCGCCGCTTGCTCATAAAGCATCTTACGAAGGTAAAATCGCTGCAGAAGCTATCGCTGGAGAGCCTGCAGAAATCGATTACCTTGGTATTCCTGCGGTTGTTTTCTCTGAGCCTGAACTTGCATCAGTTGGTTACACTGAAGCACAGGCGAAAGAAGAAGGTCTTGACATTGTTGCTGCTAAATTCCCATTTGCAGCAAACGGACGCGCGCTTTCTCTTAACGAAACAGACGGCTTCATGAAGCTGATCACTCGTAAAGAAGACGGTCTTGTGATCGGTGCGCAAATCGCCGGAGCAAGTGCTTCTGATATGATCTCTGAATTAAGCTTAGCGATCGAAGGCGGCATGACTGCTGAAGATATCGCGATGACAATTCACGCTCACCCAACATTGGGCGAAATCACAATGGAAGCAGCTGAAGTGGCAATCGGAAGTCCGATCCATATCGTAAAATAAATTGAACATCAAAAACAGCCCTCGCTCAAAGCGGGGCTGTTTTTTTATTTTGACAGCACGTGCTGTAATGGTTTAATGATGTCTTCTTTCTTTTTCACACATCCCTCGATTTTCACCACGACATGGCGCTGATCAACAACCATAAGGGTAGGGACAGTTTCAATCTCATCTTCCCAGCCTTCTTTTTTATCATAAACCTTCATTTTATCTATTTGCTCGGGATAATCTTTTTCTAAATCAAGCAGTGCGTCGTAATAAGGCGCTTCCTGGTCTATTTGGTTCTCATCAGAAAAAAACAGGATTTGTGTATGATGAATGTTGTCAATCCGGCTTTTTTTCATCGGATTGATGGTGGAAAGCGTACAGCCCGATAAAGCAAGTACTATTATCAGCATGGGGAATACCGCGCGATATCGCATCTATCTTCTCCTCTGTATAAACAGTAGTTAACTAGCTTTAGTTTATCACGAGAGGCGGCTTAAACTGCTTCTTGTTACCTAATTGTTATATAATTGAAACCGTTTTTAAAGTGAGATTACATATGATATCAATCGTTTAAAATAGCAACCTGGGGGTATATTGAATTTATTGCTGCATTCTTTAATGAAAGTTCAAGAAAACGTGAAATTACCTTAGTGTTAAGGGCATATATATCGGATAAAGCTGCTGTATGAATAAGAAATTGTAAAAATGAAATACACGATGTATATGATGAATTAAAATTAAATGTGTTATACAGTTTATTGTTGACATTTTAAATGTGTCATATTAATATAATAACAACAAAAGAAATTAAGCGTTTTCAAATTTCAAAGAAATGGGGAATAAGAGATGGGAACGATTGTTTGTCAAGATTGCAACGAAGCCATTCATTACTTTGAAGATGAGAAAGTGACAACGTTATACGGAACATGCTGCGGACAATGCCAGTGTCCTGTTGATGAAGAGTAATAAAAGCATGCGGCTTTAAGCCGCATGCTTTTTATTTTTTATTGAATTGCTTTTTGCTCTTTGATGACCCGGATCATATGTAAAGTCGAGTCCTCGGGTCCTTGAACAGGGAGGCCTGCGTCAAGGTTTTTAAAAATGTAGCTGATGTTTTCTTCTGTAATAATTTCTCCTGGAATGAAGATTGGAATACCAGGCGGATATACCATGACGAATTCAGCGATAATCCGTCCGGATGCTTCTTTCAATGGGATGACTTCCGTATTTGCATAGAAAGCATCACGCGGAGTCATTGCCAATAAAGGTATTTCCGGAAGCAATACCTCAGTTTGCTGATGTGTGACATCTTGTTCTGACATTTGCTGTGCGATCTCAGTTAAAGCCTCTACAAGCTGGTCTGCATCATTTTGGCTGTCGCCAGGAGTGAAAATACACAAAATATTGTACAGGTCAGAAAGCTCAACCTCAATATTAAAGGATTCACGAAGCCATTTTTCAACGTCATGTCCTGTCAGTCCAAGATTTTTCACAGAGATAATCAATTTTGTCGGATCATAGCTGTAAGCTGCTTTCGAACCAAGAATTTCAGAACCGACACAATAAATGCCTCCAATCTGGTTGAGGCGATCTCTCGTCTGATTGGCAAGCTTGAGTGTCTCCTCAGCAAGCTCGCGGCCTTCTGTTGCAAGGCGTTTTCTGGCAACATCCAAAGAAGCGAGAAGCAAGTAAGAAGTTGACGTCGTTGTCAGCATGCTCAGGATGGATTGCACTCGGTCTTTAGATACAAGGCCCTCTCTCATGTTTAAAATCGAACTTTGCGTGAGTGATCCGCCCAGCTTGTGTACACTTGTCGCTGCGATATCAGCTCCTGCCTGCATGGCCGATAGCGGCAATTCGTCGTGAAAGTGAATGTGAACGCCGTGTGCTTCATCAACAAGCACTGGCACATCAAACGAATGAGCGAGTTCCACAATGCTTTTTAAGTCGGCTGCAACCCCGAAATATGTCGGGTTGATGACGAGAAGCCCTTTTGCATCAGGATGTTCGGTAAGCGCCCGTTTTGCAGATTCAAGTGTAATGCCGTGCGAGATGCCCAATTCATTGTCAATTTCAGGATGAATAAAAATTGGAACCGCTCCGGAAAATACAATAGCTGTCATAATTGATTTATGAACATTTCTTGGAATAATAATTTTATCGCCAGGTCCGCAAACAGCCATTACCATTGTCATAATGGCGCCGCTTGTTCCTTGAACAGAAAAAAATGTGTGATCCGCGCCAAATGCTTCAGCAGCAAGATCCTGTGCTTGTTTAATAATGCCTTTAGGCGCGTGCAGATCGTCTAATGGTTCAATATTAATTAAATCTATGCTTAACGCGTTTTCACCGATGAATTGTCTGAATTCCGGGTCCATTCCTGCCCCTTTTTTGTGGCCGGGAATGTGGAATTGAACAGGCTGTCTGCTTGCATGCTTTTTCAGTCCTGTATATAAGGGTGTTTCATGTTGCGACAATTGTTTTCCCACCTTTGTAATCATACCTATGCATAATAGTGTGTATTAAAATCAGTTTCTCAACCGTTTTTTAGACGTAAAACAAATGAATTATATTATGAACTTGAAAGAATGTAAAGAACAATTTATGATCTAATGAAGATGCTTTCTCTTAAAGGAAGTAATTTTATAAGGAGTGAAGAAAATGGAGTACCAATATCCGATGAACGAAGACTGGACAACCGAAGAAGCAGTAGATGTGATTGCATTTTTCCAGCAGGTTGAGCTAGCATATGAAAAAGGGGCAGACCGCGAAGAACTGCTTAAAGCTTACCGCCGTTTCAAGGAAATTGTGCCGGGGAAGGCAGAGGAAAAAAAGCTATGCGGCGAGTTTGAGGAACAAAGTACATATTCTCCATATCGCACGGTCAAACAGGCGAGAGAATCTGATCAGGCGAAGATTAAAATGTAGGAAAAAGAGCCGGGGGATAGCCCGGCTCTTTTTTATGCTTGTGATACTTTTTGGGTGAGACGGTACAGAAAAGCAAGCTGCTTAAAGGCGTCGTCGATATGCTGAAGGAATTCTTGGTTATTCATATTCAATACTTCTTCTTTTTGAAGCTGTATGCCGCATAACAGCTCGGCTTTCTTTACAGTCTGCAAACGCTCAAACAGAGTCTTCAGCTGCTCCTTGTCCATTTCAGACTGTTTATGTACTCCCGGTTTTGTGTGATCCGCGGACCAAACGAAGCTGTCAGGAATATTTTTCGTAATGGTTTCCTGATTTGCTTCAAGCAATTTGCCGTATTCTTCTTTGATAGGGGATTCATAAATAATTGCGAACCACACAAAGACGTGGCTTTCCCATAAACCAATCTGGAAATGCGGCAGTTTTTTATAGCCTCTTTTGCTGTTTGCGAACGCCACCCAGCTGTCAGCAGGGGGATTGACAGATCTTCTTGCGTGCTTTGCCACATGCGGAAACATTTCATCTCCGGTTAATGCTGTTAAAGTCGGGGCAAAATGTTCGCCTAGAGCTGTAAGCTTGGGGCGGACCGTCTCTTTTAATACCTCCATGCGCGCGTCTAAGCCTTCTATTGTAAATGTATTAAAGTCTTCTTCAGTGAAACGCATTTGTGTCATGATTTTCCTCCTTCATGCTAAGTATACATATTTTATCACAGTTCATACGAGCTTCAAAAAGATTGAGCGCGTTTGAAGTAAGGGGAAATGTGGTAATAAACGAATAGGTAAACACACAATTTTCAGAATCATGTTGCGCGTAAATAGAACAATCATACGATATAAGAAGTAATCATTGTTGAATGGCAAAATGGGATGCTTTCTTACAAACAAATGATCTCTGGAAGGGGCGAAAGACAATGAGGCAAGTTGTAAAAGAGGGATTTAAGGAAGAGAAAAACAATCGTGTTGCTGTCTGGAGACTAGAGGTTGATTATGAATTGGCAACCCTATATGAAGCAATGCAAAAAGAAAATGAAGAGCAGATTGAACAAAGCAAAAACAAACTTGAGCGACTTAGAAAAGAATGGATTCGTCTTAACGGGTAAAAAGCGATAGTGAAAACGAACCGCATGAATGGTTCGTTTTTACATGAGAAGGGATATTTTTCATTTTCCTTGCTTTTTCACCGCCGTTATCAGTATCCTATAAAATAAAGGTCTACATAGAAGAGAGGTACGCACGAATGACAAATTGGACGGAAATTGATGAGATTGCAAAAAAATGGATAAGAGAAGCAGGCGCGAGAATTAAACAATCTATGCATGAAAGCCTGACAATTGAAACGAAATCAAATCCGAATGATTTAGTCACCAATATTGACAAAGAAACCGAAAAGTTTTTCATTGATCGAATTCAAGAAACGTTTCCGGGACACCGCATACTCGGTGAAGAAGGGCAAGGAGACAAACTCCACTCACTGGAGGGAGTCGTCTGGATTATCGACCCGATTGACGGGACGATGAATTTTGTGCACCAGCAAAGAAATTTTGCGATTTCAATTGGGATTTTTGAAAACGGTGAAGGAAAAATCGGTTTAATTTATGATGTGGTGCACGATGAGCTGTATCACGCATTTAGCGGCAGAGGAGCTTACATGAATGAAACGAAGCTGGCTCCTTTAAAAGAAACCGTCATTGAAGAAGCGATTCTTGCCATTAATGCAACATGGGTAACGGAAAACAGAAGAATTGATCAAAATGTGTTAGCGCCACTTGTGAAAAGAGTCAGAGGCACACGCTCCTACGGTTCTGCCGCTTTAGAGCTGGCAAATGTCGCGGCAGGAAGGATAGATGCTTACATCACAATGCGGCTTGCGCCATGGGATTATGCAGCAGGCTGTGTGCTGTTAAATGAAGTAGGGGGCATCTATACGACCATCGAAGGATCGGCGTTTACCTTTTTAGAAAACCACAGTGTGCTAGCCGGTAACCCATCTATACATAAAACGATATTTGAAGAGTATCTTCATGCTGGGAAGTAGGCCATTTGAGCAGGATGATCTCAGCTTATTAGAAAAGCTCGCGGAGGCTCATCCTGTATGGAGAGAGGAGGAGTTTGGGGATAAAAATGCAGAAGACTATATCATCTCCTACTCCATGTACAACGGGTCATGGCTTGTGTGGGAAAAAGACGGTCTGCCTGTTGCCGTCAGCTATCATCTCGAATGGTCTCCTTCAAACGGTAAGCCGTGGCTCGGAACGGTGCTGATTGACCCGGCTGAAGAAAAAAAGGGATATGCGAAGGTGATCATTGAACAGATCAGCAAATTGCTTAGAGCGAAACATAAAGCGATGTTTGCGGGTGTTCCCATTGAGCGCAGGGAATGGATATTGTTTTTAAGCCAATGCGGTTTTGAACAGCTGAAAACGGAAAAAGATGAGAAAGGCAAATCATTTATGATCCTGGTGAAGCCTTTAGCATAAGCTGCGTGCGGGTACCATCAAAAGCCTCTCAAGCATTGAGAGGCTTTTAATGATTTAAAAATTATTTTTTTACCGCATGAATATAATGAATCGTTTCAAACGCTGACAAATTGTCTTTTCGATTGCCGAAGAAATGGTCATTAATGTCGTCTGGTGATAGATGTTCATAGATCAGTAAACCAGATGATGCTAACAGGTGTTCAATCTCCTGATAAGCGAAACACGATTTCATCGGTTCTCCGCCTGCGGCAGCCATTTTCACCATATGTTCTACTCGATTCGACGTTCCTTTTGCTGTAAAGAGTGTTTCGTCCGCATAATCAAAAACAATAGAGCTTCCAGCCGGGACATGAGAAAATAAATTGCTGATGAGGCTCGCAATTTCTTCATGCGTTAAATAATAAGACACTCCCAGAAGACTGAAAAATGTTTTTGTGTTCTCAAATCCGTTTTCTATGAGAGGCTCATATGAAAACATGTTGCTAAAATCCATAGGAACAAAATGAAGATGACCCGGAATTGCCAGATTTGCGTCCTTTAGCTTATTTTTTTTGAATTGCTGTGTAGCTGGATGATCCACTTCGAAAACCTGTAAGCTGTTTTCTAATTCTGGATGCCGAAAACAGAAAGTATCCAGTCCTGCTCCAAGAATGACATACTGTTTTGCTCCCAGCATTAATTCATTGTGCAAAACTTTTTCACAATAAGATGCACGTGCCAGGGGCGTGGGCGACAGCTGGATTTGTACAACCCATTTTAATATTTTTTCAGGATCATTTTGAAGACGTTCGGCGATCTCTTTGTTGAAAAACGATATTCCTTGAATCATATTTTCATTGATATTTGTAAACTCTTTTTCATTAATGAGTTCTTTTGCCATAAAATCATCAAAAATAAGAGGGGTGTCATATCGGCTGTGATATGCACGGGCAAAAGCTGAAACCAAAGACGTTAAGCTGGTCTCATTGTTCCGCATGAAATGGTCCTCCCACAAAAAAATAAGATTCCCCCGGCCAGGAGAATCTTATTATACACACAAATATATTAATAGTAAATTTTAGCATAAATAAATTTTTTTGTCAATGTTTTTGCTCTTTACTGGACGCGCAATCTTCACATAACAAGTGTCGCTAGAAGAATTTCTCTATCAATTTTGTGCGTTGAATCAGGGAGGATCGACTGCTGCTTTCCCTGTGCTGCACACTTGCAGCTGTTTTTCGCAAATTGGAAGCGGTTTCTGATCTTTTAACATCATCCTTTCATGCTGAAGAGAGAATGAATACATGTAACAGCCTGAGGGATCTCAGGCTTTTCCTAATATTATAATCCAACAGCATTCCAGGCTGCTTCAACTTTAGAGGCATCAGTAGAGCCGTAAAGGTCACGGGCGGACTGAATGAGAGCTGCCTTGGCATCTTTGAACGTTGAAGAAGGCGTGAGGTACGTTGTTAATGCACGGTAATAGATTTGCTGTGATTTAGATACACCAAGCTTTGTAATTGTGTTGTAAGCGGCTTTGTTTGGGATTCCACTGTTTGTGTGTACGCCGCCGTAATCGCCTTCATCTGTGTTTGGAAGGTTTTGGTAATCAGCGTAATTATCAGGCTGATCGTATTTTGTCGGATTGGACAGGCTGCGGAGAGCAGGCTGGCTGACTGTAATGTCTTCACCGATGTCCCAGTCCTCTGTATCGTTAAAGTAACCGAATACGTCAGAGAATGATTCGTTTAGTGCTCCCGGCTGATTTTCATAAATCAAGTTGGCCGTTTCTTGAGTGACGCCATGAGTCATTTCATGTGCAGTCACGTCTAATGAACCGGAAAGCGGAGAGAAGAATGAACCATCGCCGTCACCGTAAATCATTTGGTCTCCTATCCAGGCAGCATTGTTGTACTTAGTGCCATAATGAACGGAAGAAACGATTTTACTGCCTTTGTTATCATAGCTGTTTCGTTTAAAGTTTGAATAAAAATAATCGTACACTTTTCCGAGGTTATAGTGTGCGTCAACGGCTGCCCGCTGTGATGAAGAAGTAAATGTTTTCGTTGTGCTTGAGACAAGCGTGCCCGGAAGGCGGCTTTGTCTGTTTTGTAAGTCATATGTGATGATTTGGGTGCCTGTTGGTTTTGAAAGATCTCTAAGAACGTATTTTCCGCTTTCATAAGAGATGTTCAAAGGAACAGTTGCGCCCTTTAGAGTTGTTCCGCTTCCAGTGGCGGCGGCATGTTCTACTTTATTTTGCTGTTTTAAAATGCTGCCTGTTTCGGCGTCAACTAAGACTTCCCAGTTTGCAGGTTCAGGCTCGACATAGCGAATCGTCACGTCGTAAGCAAGACGATAGCTGCCGTCCTTTGTTTCTACAGCTTTTAATTCAGCTTTATCGCTGTTTTTGGCCGCTCCGTTAGAGACAGCGTCTGGTGATTTGCCGATAGCTTTGAAAGCAAGTGCCAGTGCTTTTTCAGAGGAGACTTTTTGGCTGTTTTCTGTTTTTGCAGCAGATTGATTGTGTAATTCACCATTGATCGCATAGACATTGTCGGATTTATCGACGTGAACGATCACTTGCGAATCTTTAATCGGCACTCCGTTAACGACAGGCGCATATCGGAAGTGCTTGTACCCAAGAGCATCAGTCGTGCTTTCAACAAGCTTCAGCCTTTTGGCAGGATCACCTTTAAAAATGTTGCTGTTCTTTTTCAAAAATTGTTTGACAGCCTTGTCATTTGGTGCAGATAGTTCTGATTGAGCAATTGCGTTTTTGGAGAGGAAATTTGTTTGATTCTCTTTAAGCTGATGACCTTCAGCAGCCTGAACACCTGGAAGGCTGATTGATAAACTCATAAACGAAGCAGCGACAGCAACAGACAATTTCTTACCTAAACCCACAATGAATCCCCCTTTTTGAAAATACTGAAAAATCTTTATATTGTTATATTAAACTAGCATTCTGGAATACTCAACAAAAACTAACATAACTAGACAAAATTGATAATATTGTCCTGTGTTTGTTTTTGTTGAATAATATCAAGATGAGTCAAGTGTCATGTGATGGTTCATTTAAGAGTTATGTTTTTTACATATCAAGGGGAAGATGAGATATTTTTGTTTCATCTTGAAACTTTTTGAAAAGTCCGCTGTCTAACCGAATGAGGCCTTAATAAGAAGTAAAGGATTGTTGTTCGTGTTGGAGTTATTCAGTCATTATGTATTGCATTTCGAACGTTATTTTATATTAAGCAGACAAAGCACGCTGCTGATTCAATGGTCAATTGTTGTTCTGGCGGGCTTATATCTTTTGGTGCATCATCCCAAAATAAACCGGCAGCGCACAATGTTCTTGGCGGGTGTTATATTGCGGATTGTGCTGCTGGCAGGGGTGTCTGTTGAACTTATTCACCAGGTGGAATCAACAAACTTCACGAGCGTGTACTTAAGAGAGGACGGAAATGAACTGCTGCCGCTGCTGCATTTTTTGTTATACGGATATGTGCTGCTGACGGCTTTTCACTATATGCTGATGCCTCGTGATCATGGCGGAAAGGGTAAGTTTTATACGTTCGACCTGGCCGTTGTCAGTTTGCCAATCGTACAAATGATTTTTAGTTTCTTTTCGTATTGGAAGGAATACCCGGATGGGATGGAGCCGATCGTATTCATGTTTCTGTTTTTCATCATCACTCTTCCCATTGTGTTGAATGTAGTGTTTTTCAAGCTGTATTGGAGAACGAATAAGATCTTACTAGGTTTATTTTATACGTTGATTATCGGACTGCTTGTCTTGCTGCTTGCGCCATATCCCAATCAAATCTCAAAAGATTATGGTGCAGTAATGCCATATACGATTTATTTGACAATGGCGGGATTTTTGATGAGCTATCATCTGTTCCAAAAGTCAGGAAAGGTTTATGTGCGTGTGAATAAGTGGCTGCCGATGGCTGTCATGGTGTTTTTTGTCCTCCTCTTAAATCCGATATATAACATAGCAACGGCTGCTTTCGCTGTATCAAAACCGATAAATGTCCATGATTCATTCAATTTTGTCGGGGAGCACATTTCATCAGAAAAAGCGGAACAGATACTAAAGTCATTTTTTCCTACGGATGAAACACTTTATTTGCACGATACGAACATGGATGTGCATTATTTCTACTCATTTGAAAGCAAGAGTTATAAAGCTGAGGTAGATGAAGTATCGCAGCTGATTCGCAATTATGAATACTTGGAAAAAGCGCATGGGAAAAAGCTAACGAATCAGGAGTACAAGCGGAAGTCTATCGCTTTCCTTGAGCGACACGGACGTGTGTTACATGAGGATCATATCGAAACAAAGGTATCTAATGAGGACGGCCAGACAGTCGTACGTATATACCTGAAAAACCGACTTCATAAAAAAGATCATGCTGATGATGGCGCGGTATTTTATTGGGAAAAGGAAACCTTAATGGGTTTTAGTGAAGATCCTTCGATTTATCAGCTTGACTCTCTGTTGCATGTTCATATAACAGAACAAGACATTCACGACAAAGTGGAACAAATGTTTACAGCGCTGAACATATCAAAGCAGCCTTATCAGATCACTGGTATTGAAAGCGACAGCCTGCTCGGAAGCATGGTGCGTGTTGAAACAAAAGATGGAATTATATTGGAATTTGATGGAGAACACGGTAGTTTACACAGTCTCTCAATTCCAATGAAAAAGGAAATTTCACTGACTAACAGCCGGCTGCAGCAGCAGGTATTAACGGTCTTTGATGCTGATGTATCAGAAATGAAGAAAAAAAGCAGGAAGAGTGACTTGGTAATGTATACTGATTCTTCTAAAGCATATGAGTTTTTTGAAGATCAAGGTCAGCTAAACGTTTATGCATACAGCGAAACACCTGATCAGGCATTCCCCTTTACGTATCGTAATGGAACATTGGCTTACGAAAAAGTAGCTTCTCTATATCAGGGTGTCATTTACAAAAAGCGTATGCGTCCGATTATCGTTCAAAGAGGGGATGAACGGCATTATGCATGGCTGATCATTATTCAGCCGTTTGGTTCAAATCGCCATGATGCCTATGTAGTGGATGGAGAAACACAAGAGGTGAAAAGTCTTTATGAATCATAAAGAAAAAGAGTCCGTTTTTTTAGACTTATACGACCTGTATAAAGAAGGAGAGTTAGAGAATGAATCAATGGAATGGATGAAACAGCATGAGTCCCTATTTGAAAAGAATGCGGAAGACTTAAAGAGTAAAACTTGTTTAAAGAGAAGCCCTGGTGCTGAGGAAGAAAGCCAAATGAGATATATGAAAGTATACCTGTCTTCCATGTATATCTGTTTCATTTTATTGGCCATTTGGATGACGGTGTGGTTTTACTTTTAATGAAGCATAGGAATTCCATTGAGGACTTGTATCGGCAGTATTATCAAGAAATTTTAAATTATTTATTCAGAAGGACTCATCACCTTGAAACAGCCAAGGACTTAGCGCAAGACACGTTTGTGAAAGCTCTTAACGGCCTGGCCTCGTTTAGGGGGCATTCTTCCATCAGAACATGGCTCTACACCATTGCCCATCACACCTTTATCAATTGGTACCGCAGGGATGTCAAATACCAATTTACTGATATCAGCAAAAATGAAGGGTTAACGCAAACAACTTATGAGCAGCCTGAACAGTATCTGTCACGGACGGTAAAAAGCGAAACGCTGCGGCAGGAGCTCCTGAAGTTAAAAGATCAGCATCAATCCGTTTTGATTTTAAGAGAATTCCAAGAGCTTACTTATGAAGAAATCGCTGAGATATTAGGATGGAGTCTTTCTAAGGTGAAAACCACATTGCACCGGGCTAGATTAGAGCTGAAGAAAAACATGACGAAAAGGAAAGAGGAGGAGCGGATATGACGTGCTTTCTAGTAAGAGACCTGCTTCCTCTGTATCTTGAGGGTGATTGTAAAAGAGAAACGGAACACATCATAGAAGAGCATTTAAAAATATGCAGCAACTGCAAAGACATGTATGACACGATGGCTGAGCCATTTGAATTGGAAAGTGAGCAGGCTGTTGAGGAGGCTTTTCTGCCGGAAGAAGAAATGCGTTTTAAACAGAGGTACTATGGTTTACTGATCATAAAAGCTGCCTGCTGGTTTGGAGTAACGTTTGCCGTGATGCTGATCATCAAACTGCTGATATAAAGCAAAGCGCTTGTCCGTCTGACAAGCGCTTTTTTAGATTAAGCCTGGGGATGAATCATATCGTAGATAGCGGCAAGCTGTTCTTGTGACAGGGCACTGAAGAGTTTTTCATAAACGTCAGCTTGCATTGGCGTTGCGCCTGCTTGTACCGCTGCATCTTTATCATAGCTGTATACATCATCTTGCAGCACAATGGCTGCTTGAAGAATGTGAATCTTTAAGGAAACAGCGGAGAAAAATTGTTCAAGTGCAAGTGCTTCTTTTTCTGTGAAGCCAAGTTCAACTGCTTTTTCTGTATCGAATTTATAATCTCCATCCTCGAGATACACACATTGTGAAACAATGCTGAAAAATTCTGATGTCGATTCCCACAATTTTGCGATGACTTGAGCCTCTTCTTTTGTCATTCCTAACTCGACAGCTTTTTCGCTGTCGAAATAATATACACCGTCTTGTTCGTATATACACTGGTTTAGAATATCAATAAATGCATTGATATCTTCGTTTGTGACTGTCTGATGCTGAACATAAACATCAGTGTGATCAGCCGGTGTTTTTGCGCTGGCTGCATCAGGGCCGAACGTTAATAGAGCAGCTGAGGTCATTGCGGCAGTCGTTAGCATCGCTTTTTTTACAAATGTGTTCTTCATGTTTCTTCTCTCCCTTTTATGAATTGTGCTACAAATTCCATTATAGGGAGTGATTACCGGTAGAGAAATAGGCGCTATGGTATTTTATGTGTATCGTTGTCGAACTACTTTTTGAAGGCTGCGTGTGTGATCGTTAGAACGATTGTCTATGTATGAAGGATGATTTGCATCTTCCTAACTAAGAAACAGGGGAGATAAGGCTTAAAGAAATGAAAAACACCGCTTTCTTTGCGGTGTTTTTTGATTACAATGTCGCCGGCGGGGCAATGCTTTTAATCAAGCAAACCCTGTTCGCGCATTTTCTTTTTCAATGTAAATCCGCCGCCCATAACGGCGCAAACAAGTACAATGCTGGCGATAATGCCAATAACGCTTTTTTCAGCGATAAAGACGCCGATCAGCATAATGCTGAAAACCGCTGCAAATGCAAATAATAGTAAAAGCCAATTCGTTTTTTTCATATTTTCCATCCCCTTTTACGTCTTATATTAAGTTTACTGAAAAACGTGACGCTTTTAAAGAGGATGTGTGGTATAATATGAAAGTTATCTAATTTTTTTAGGAGATGAAAAAGTGAAACTTCGAAATGATCTTCGCAACATCGCGATTATTGCCCACGTTGACCATGGGAAAACGACTTTAGTCGATCAGCTTTTACATCAGGCTGGAACATTCCGTGCCAACGAACAGGTTGCTGAACGCGCAATGGACTCTAATGATCTTGAACGCGAACGCGGCATTACAATTTTGGCGAAAAATACTGCGATTAACTATAAAGATACACGTATCAATATTTTGGACACCCCTGGACACGCAGACTTTGGGGGAGAAGTAGAACGGATTATGAAAATGGTTGACGGCGTAGTGCTTGTCGTTGACGCATATGAAGGCTGTATGCCTCAAACTCGGTTCGTTCTGAAAAAAGCTCTTGAGCAAAACCTGAACCCGGTTGTTGTTGTAAACAAAATTGACCGTGACTTTGCCCGTCCTGAGGAAGTAATCGATGAAGTTCTTGATCTGTTCATTGAGCTTGATGCCAATGAAGAGCAGCTCGAGTTCCCAGTAGTATATGCTTCCGCGATTAATGGAACAGCGAGTCTTGATCCGAAACAACAGGATGAAAACATGGAAGCTTTATATGAAACAATTATTAAGCATGTTCCGGCACCTGTTGATAATGCAGAGGAGCCGCTTCAATTCCAAGTTGCCCTTCTTGACTACAACGACTATGTAGGCCGTATCGGAATCGGACGCGTATTTCGCGGCACGATGAAAGTCGGACAGCAGGTTTCTCTTATGAAGCTTGACGGAACGGCTAAGTCATTCCGTGTAACAAAGATTTTTGGTTTCCAAGGCTTAAAGCGTGTGGAAATTGAAGAAGCAAAAGCGGGAGACCTCGTTGCGGTATCCGGGATGGAAGATATCAACGTTGGTGAAACGGTATGCCCTGTAGACCATCAAGATCCGCTTCCGGTGCTTCGCATTGATGAGCCGACACTTCAAATGACATTTGTCGTGAATAACAGTCCGTTTGCAGGCCGTGAAGGCAAATATGTAACGGCTCGTAAAATCGAAGAGCGTCTTCAATCACAGCTTCAGACGGATGTGAGCTTGCGTGTAGAGCCGACAGCTTCACCTGATGCTTGGGTTGTCTCCGGACGCGGTGAGCTGCACTTGTCAATTTTAATCGAAAATATGCGCCGTGAGGGCTATGAGCTTCAAGTGTCAAAACCTGAAGTTATCATCAAAGAAATTGACGGCGTACGCTGTGAGCCTGTTGAGCGTGTGCAAATTGATGTGCCTGAAGAACATACTGGCTCTGTCATGGAATCAATGGGAGCACGCAAAGGCGAAATGGTGGATATGATCAACAATGGAAACGGCCAAGTCCGTCTTATCTTTACAGTTCCTTCCCGCGGATTGATCGGTTACTCTACTGAGTTCCTATCATTAACACGCGGATTCGGTATTCTGAACCATACGTTTGACAGCTACCAGCCGATGCAGGCGGGCCAAGTCGGCGGACGCCGTCAAGGTGTGCTTGTGTCAATGGAAAACGGAAAAGCGACATCTTATGGTATTCAAGGAATTGAAGACCGCGGTGTTATCTTCGTTGAGCCGGGAACTGAAGTATACGAAGGAATGATCGTTGGAGAGCATAATCGTGACAATGACCTTGTTGTTAACGTCAGCAAAATGAAACAACAAACAAACGTTCGCTCTGCGACAAAGGATCAGACAACTACAATTAAAAAAGCGCGCATCATGTCTCTTGAGGAGTCTCTAGAGTACTTAAACGAAGATGAATATTGTGAAGTAACACCTGAATCCATCCGTTTAAGAAAGAAAATCCTCAATAAGAATGAACGTGAAAAAGCGGCTAAAAAGAAAAAAACAGCAGGATTGTCTTAAGCTCGTGCAGAATTTGAAAAGATAGAACCCGTACGTTTACAGGGGAGGGAATCTTTTTGAATGACGTAAGCGAACGCCTGTCGTTCTTCGCCGCTCTATATCAAGTAGACCGGCAGCCTGCGGCAGGCATGTGGCTGCTGTACGGCACGATTTTTGTGTTGGCCGTTATTGTATTTAAGCTTGGATTTGCTAAACGGCTTCCTGTGTTAAAATCAGCGGTGGTGTATGTATTTCTTGCTTTAGGCTGCACTGTTTTGACTTTTTTAGGAGTGTTTTTGCCCGTGGCAGAAGGATTGGTCGTCGCTGCGCTGATTTTAATCATTTACAAAATTCGGCTGTATCAGTCGAAAAAGGGACAGTCTGCAAAATCATAAAAGACTCAGCTGAAAGCTGAGTCTTTTTTTGTTCTGTATGTTAAGCGGCCGCTTTATTTTTTGACTTTTTCTTTTTTCTGCTGTCCCGGGTGAAACGTAAATTTTCCCGTTTTCAGCCGTTCTTCTGTTTTTTTGGCAATCCGATCGTGGCATTCCTGGCACATATATGTATGGATTGGGCGGTTTCGAAGCCGTTTCGCGATCAGGGTATCATCATCAATTGTTTCAATTTTATCGCAAATAGAACATTTGACCCTCATCATATCACCTCTTTCACTAACATGTATTATAGCACGGATCAGAAGCTGTCCAAAATAAGAAAAAGCTAAAGCGCAAGGCTATAGCTTAATCATTGTTGTTCTTTTTCATATGATGATCTGATTGATCGTTTTGTTCCTTCTCCATTTCCTGCTGCTGTTTTCTATTTAATTGATCATTTTGCTGCTTTGTTTGCGGCTCGTCTTCATTGTCAATCACATCGTTAGGCACTTCGGGAAGCACTCTGCCGACAATCGCAGCTAATTCATCCAGTATGCCTGTTACCGGATGGCCCTCACTGATTTCTCTGCTCATTTCACGCAGGCGGCTGACCGTATCGGGATCTGCAATAACAACTGCGTTGGCGCCATATCGATCATTTTTTAGAGCCTGTGCTACAGAGTATTTGATGGTTTCCACTTTGCTTCTGTCCAAAGTGTCATCGACATCAATCCCAACAACAGCATAACCTCCCAGCACAACAGCTGTTGCATCCTTGACGTCGGGGTTTCTATCAGCAACGCTGACCAGATGCTTGGCTATATCCGCTCTAGTTCCATTGTCTTTTGTTTCCTGAGTTGTGTCCTTTACATGAATCGGTTTAGTCTCCTGCTGTCTTGTTGATTCCTTTTCAACATTCTGGTCCTGTTTACCTTGTTGATAGGCACAAGCGGACAGGATAAGCGTCAGCTGTATGATAATGAAAAGAATTCGCACTTGCGGGTCCCTCCTTGAAATGCTTTCATTAATTTTATTGTTGAATTAACCTTCTATCTTTATGCACAAAAACATATATTTTAGCAGGCATTCACCTTTTTCATCAAAAGAGAAGCAGGAAGAACTTTGACCCTTATATCAGGAGGCTGAGACTTGAGTAAAATTTATGTGTTAGATACGAATGTGTTATTACAGGATCCTAACGCGATATTTTCTTTTGAAGAAAACGAGGTTGTCATCCCTGCTGTCGTATTAGAAGAGGTTGATTCAAAAAAACGGTATATGGACGAAGTTGGGAGGAATGCAAGGCATGTATCTAAGCTGATCGATGCGCTAAGGCAAAAAGGCAGGCTGCATGAGCATGTGCCGCTTGACACTGGCGGCACACTGAGAATTGAACTGAATCATCGTTCGTTTCACCAGCTGCAAGAGATCTTTATTGAAAAGACAAACGATAATCGCATATTAGCTGTGGCGAAAAACCTAAGTCTAGAGGAAGAAACAAAGGAAAATGGCAGGCCGGTTATCCTCGTCAGCAAGGATGTACTTGTTAGGGTTAAAGCGGACGCAATTGGACTTCTTGCCGAAGATTTCTTAAATGACAGGGTTGTGGACAATGATGAAATGTACAGCGGCTATAAAGATATATACATCAGCCAGCAGCTGTTCAGCTCTTTTTACGGGAAAAACCAAATTTCAGTAAACGATGTGAAACAGCATGCGTTTTATCCGAATCAATTTGCTTTAATGAAGGATGAGCTGGGAGGGTCCTCCTCGGCTGTCGGGATTGCAGATAAAACCGGAACGGTATTAAAAAGACTCGTATTTGATGATGAACATATATGGGGGATCAGGCCGAAAAATGTACAGCAGACAATGGCGTTAGAGCTTTTGCTGCGGGAAGATATTCCGCTTGTTACCCTGATCGGAAAAGCAGGGACCGGAAAGACGCTCTTAGCCTTGGCGGCAGGGCTATTACAGACAGAAGACTTGGGAATATATAAAAAGCTGGTCGTCGCAAGGCCAATTGTTCCTGTTGGCAAAGACATCGGGTATTTGCCAGGCGAAAAAGAGGAAAAGCTAAAGCCTTGGATGCAGCCGATTTTTGACAACTTGGAGTTTCTGTTCAATGCGAAAAAACCAGGGGAGCTTGAGGCTATTTTGGCGGGAATTGGCTCAATTCAGGTAGAGGCGCTGACTTATATCAGAGGGAGAAGCATTCCAGATCAATTTATTATCATTGATGAAGCACAAAATTTGACCAGGCATGAGGTAAAAACATTGCTAACGAGGGTCGGTGAGGGCAGTAAAATAGTCTTAATGGGCGATCCTGAACAAATTGATCACCCATATTTAGACAGTCTGAACAATGGTTTGGCCTATGTGGTCGAGCGGTTTAAAGGACAACCCATCTCAGGCAGCGTGAAGCTGTTAAAAGGTGAGAGATCAGGTCTCGCCCAGCTTGCCGCTGACTTGCTGTAACATTAAATGATTTCGATTTCTTTTAAATCGGTAATCGGCTGTTTATGATGAACCGGATCTTCAAAGTAAATATGCACGGGGCCGCCTTCTTGAATCGGCTTGCCTGCCTCACTGAAATGGACAATACTGTTCAAAGCGGTTTCCAGAGAAACGGCGGCCTTTCCTGAACTTGTGACAAATACACATTGTGTCGCAGAGCTGTTCGGCTCGGCATTTTTCAGCACAGTCCCAAGTCTCATTGCAAAACTGCCGTTCATCAGTTTTTGCTTCTCGTATTGTTTTTCGGTCTTTAAAGTCGGCGGCGCAATCCGGCCCTCTCTGATGACGCGCTCTGAATCAAGCTCGGATTCATCCCCGGTAGATTGTAATGTGTCTTGACTGTCCCCTTTGCGGTCAAACGAAAATTTGCGATCATCAAAAATCCAGACGCTTGGATCAATGGTAATCGGATATGTAACATTGCCTTTTACTTGGATAACGCTCATAATATGACCCCCTTCTCTCAAAATTATAAAAGTTTTCGCATGAATTGTCACTTTGTGTACAAATTATGTGTATTGAAATGCTGAGGGAACGAGGGTGTTTGCATGGTATGCCGGCATAATGATGAGCTTGAAGCCTTAGTGAAAAAGGCGAAAAAAGTAACGGATAAGGGGGAGGTAGCCAGTTATATTCCTGCCTTGGCAAAAGCTGATAAACACGATCTGTCAGTGGCGATTTATTATTCCAATAATGTTTGCCTGTCAGCAGGTGACGTAGAAAAAACATTTACGCTTCAAAGTATATCGAAAGTCCTTGCACTTGCTTTGGTGTTAATGGAATACGGCAAAGATAAGGTCTTCAGTTATGTTGGACAGGAGCCGACCGGTGATCCGTTTAATTCAATTATCAAGCTGGAAACAGTAAATCCAAGCAAGCCGTTAAACCCTATGATTAATGCCGGGGCATTGGTAGTGACAAGTCTGATTAGAGGAAGAACGGTGAAAGAGAGACTTGATTATTTGCTTTCTTTTATTAGAAGGCTGACAAACAACCAAGAGATTACATACTGCCGGGAAGTGGCTGAATCCGAATACAGCACTTCAATGATTAATCGGGCAATGTGTTATTATATGAAGCAGTACGGCATTTTTGAGGATGATGTAGAAGCAGTAATGGATTTATACACGAAGCAATGCGCGATTGAGATGAGCAGCTTGGATTTAGCGAAAATCGGATCTGTATTTGCATTGAACGGCAGAAATCCTGAGACTGGGGAGCAGGTCATCTCAAAAGATGTCGCAAGAATTTGCAAAACATTTATGGTGACGTGCGGAATGTACAATGCAAGCGGGGAATTCGCAATTAAGGTCGGAATCCCTGCGAAAAGCGGCGTATCCGGCGGGATTATGGGCATTTCACCTTATGATTTCGGGATCGGTATTTTCGGTCCGGCATTGGACGAAAAAGGCAACAGCATTGCAGGTGTAAAGCTATTGGAAATCATGTCTGAGATGTACAGACTGAGTATTTTTTAATTTATGTCATCTGCTTAAATCCTCTTGCATTTTCTGCTGATACCCTTTATGATAAATAGAAGAATTAGGTACTCGCCTGGGGAACGGAGGGATACTTTTGGCTTCAGAGATGATAGTTGACCATCGGCAAAAAGCTTTTGAACTCTTAAAAGTTGACGCTGAGAAGATTTTGAAGCTGATCCGAGTACAAATGGATAACTTAACGATGCCTCAATGTCCTCTATATGAAGAGGTCTTAGATACTCAAATGTTCGGGCTTTCGAGGGAAATCGATTTTGCTGTCCGCCTGGGATTGGTTGATGAAAAAGACGGTAAAGACCTTTTATACACATTGGAACGTGAATTGTCTGCATTGCATGACGCGTTTACAAGTAAATAAATGATAAAACTCAAACTTATTAACAGTTTGGGTTTTTTTATAACCGCTATTTTTCTCTCTTAAAGACGGTCTTTTTTTACACATTCCTTCCGAATCGTATAGAGATTCTTCGTCTCGTTTGATAAATTGTAGTAAAATAAAAAAGATAAATACATAAAAACCATAGTTAATGGAAGTTAGAAGCAGGGAAGAGGATGTTATGTTAAAAAAAATGCTAAAATCTTATGATTACTCACTGATATTCGCAATTGTTTTACTGTGCGGATTCGGTTTAGTGATGGTATACAGCTCAAGCATGATTACGGCTGTCTCCCGGTATGGAGTAAGCAGTAATTTTTTCTTCATGCGGCAGCTGTTTGCTTTAATTGCGGGTGGCGCTCTATTTATTCTCATGGCGTTGTTTCCTTATAAAGCACTGGCCCATCAAAAGTTTCAGAAGGGGATACTGCTTGTATCTGTTCTTGCGCTTATCTCACTGTTTGTTTTCGGGCATGTTGCCGGAAACGCGCAGAGCTGGTTTAAAATCGGCGGAATGAGTATTCAGCCGGGGGAATTTGTGAAACTGGTCGTGATTTTATATCTTGCAGCCGTATATGCAAAAAAACAAAGTTATATCGACCATCTGTTAACGGGAGTAGCCCCTCCGGTAGTCATGACGCTTGTGATTTGCGGGTTAATTGCCATGCAGCCAGATTTCGGTACAGCCATGATTATCGGGTTAATTGCGACGTGCATGATCTTGTGCTCCGGCTTCAGCGGAAAGACACTGATGAGGCTTGTCATACTGGGCGGAATTGTTTTGATTTTAGTCAGCCCGATTATCTATTTGAATCAGGATAAAATTTTAACTGAAGGCCGTTTAGCGCGTTTTGAGAGTCTTGAAGACCCATTTAAGTATGCAAATTCATCAGGTTTGCAAGTGATCAATTCTTATTATGCGATCGGCTCAGGCGGCATTTTCGGTCTGGGGCTCGGTGAAAGTATCCAAAAATACGGATATCTGCCTGAATCACACACTGACTTTATTATGGCTGTCATTGCTGAAGAGCTCGGCATTTTTGGGGTATTGTTTGTGATTTTCTTATTGGGTTTTGTCGTCATAAAAGGTTTTTATATTGCCAGAAAATGCGAGGACCCGTTTGGAAGTCTTCTAGCGATCGGCATTTCAAGCATGATTGCCATCCAGTCGTTTATTAACCTTGGCGGTGTCAGCGGATTAATTCCGATTACAGGGGTTACCCTGCCATTTATCAGTTACGGGGGCTCTTCTTTGGTGCTGCTGCTGGGGAGTATGGGGATATTAGCGAATATCAGCATGTTTGTAAAATATTCAGAGAATAAGAAAAAGAGAGAACCCTTGGCGACGAAGGGACTGAAAAAGAAACAGCTTAAAAAAACTGTTTATCAGTAAAAAACAAGTGTGTACAGGGGAAGGATATTCCGCTATGATAGATTATATTCCATTCGGGTAAGGGGGAAAAAAGTTTGTCTCAGCAATCGATACAAAAAGTATTAGTAGCAAACAGGGGAGAAATTGCAATCCGAATATTCCGGGCGTGTACCGAGTTGAATATTCGTACAGTTGCGGTCTATTCAAAAGAAGATTCCGGTTCCTACCATCGGTACAAAGCGGATGAAGCATACTTAGTCGGTGAAGGGAAAAAACCGATTGATGCTTACCTGGATATTGAAGGGATCATTGATATTGCGAAAAGAAACAAAGTCGATGCAATTCATCCGGGATACGGTTTCTTATCTGAAAATATTCATTTTGCGAGACGATGTGAAGAAGAAGGCATCGTATTCATTGGTCCGAAATCCGAGCATCTCGATATGTTTGGTGACAAGGTAAAAGCGCGTGAGCAGGCAGAAAAAGCCGGAATCCCCGTGATTCCCGGAAGCGACGGTCCTGCAGAAACGCTTGAAGCTGTTGAACAATTTGGACAAGCTAACGGTTATCCGATTATCATTAAAGCTTCGCTTGGCGGCGGCGGCCGCGGTATGAGGATTGTCAGAGCTGAAAGTGAAGTCAAAGAAGCATATGAACGTGCAAAATCAGAGGCGAAAGCAGCCTTTGGCAATGATGAAGTTTATGTAGAAAAATTAATTGAAAATCCGAAACATATTGAAGTTCAGGTGATTGGAGACAAGCAGGGCAATGTCGTCCATCTTTTTGAAAGGGATTGTTCCGTTCAACGACGCCACCAAAAGGTCATTGAAGTGGCGCCAAGTGTGTCGCTGTCACCTGAATTAAGGGATCAAATTTGTGAGGCGGCTGTTGCGCTTGCGAAAAATGTAAACTATATAAATGCGGGGACGGTCGAATTCCTTGTTGCAAACAACGAGTTCTACTTTATTGAAGTAAATCCTCGCGTGCAAGTTGAACACACGATAACAGAAATGATTACGGGTGTCGATATTGTTCAAACACAGATCCTTGTTGCCCAAGGGCACAGTCTTCACAGCAAAAAAGTAAATATTCCTGAGCAAAAAGACATTTTTACAATCGGCTATGCCATTCAGTCACGAGTTACGACTGAGGATCCGCAAAATGATTTTATGCCTGATACAGGAAAAATTATGGCTTACCGTTCAGGCGGCGGTTTTGGTGTCCGTCTTGATACCGGAAACAGCTTCCAAGGCGCCGTGATCACACCATACTATGATTCACTGCTCGTTAAGCTTTCAACTTGGGCTTTAACGTTTGAACAGGCGGCTGCCAAAATGGTACGAAACCTTCAGGAGTTTAGAATCAGAGGCATAAAAACGAACATTCCGTTCCTTGAGAACGTTGCAAAACATGAGAAGTTCCTGACAGGGCAATATGATACGTCTTTCATTGATACAACGCCTGAATTATTTATTTTCCCTAAACAAAAAGACCGCGGAACGAAGATGCTCACTTACATCGGCAATGTGACAGTGAACGGCTTCCCTGGAATCGGAAAAAAAGAAAAACCGGCGTTTGACAAGCCGTTAACCGTAAAGATAGACGCTGATCAGCAGCCCGCCAGAGGAACAAAGCAAATTCTCGATGAAAAAGGTGCAGAAGGGCTTGCAAATTGGGTTAAGGAGCAGAAATCTGTCCTTTTAACTGATACGACATTCAGGGATGCCCACCAATCGTTATTGGCAACTAGAATCAGATCGCATGATTTGAAAAAAATCGCAAATCCAACGGCTGCATTATGGCCTGAACTGTTCAGTATGGAAATGTGGGGAGGCGCGACCTTCGATGTAGCCTACCGATTCCTGAAAGAGGATCCGTGGAAACGTTTGGAAGACCTTCGTGAAGAAGTGCCGAATACCTTATTTCAGATGCTGCTTCGCTCATCAAATGCGGTCGGCTATACGAATTATCCGGACAATGTGATTAAACAATTTGTGAAGCAATCAGCTCAATCGGGCATTGATGTGTTCCGTATTTTCGACAGCTTAAACTGGGTAAAAGGAATGACGTTAGCCATTGATGCCGTTCGGGATACAGGCAAAGTGGCAGAAGCGGCGATTTGTTATACGGGAGATATCCTTGACAAGAACCGGACGAAGTACGATCTTGCTTATTATACATCGATGGCGAAGGAGCTTGAGGCGGCCGGTGCCCATATTCTCGGGATTAAAGATATGGCAGGGCTGTTAAAACCGCAGGCTGCATATGAACTCGTTTCAGCGTTGAAAGAAACGATCGACATTCCGGTTCACCTTCATACACATGATACGAGCGGAAACGGTATTTATATGTATGCAAAAGCTGTGGAAGCCGGTGTTGATATCATAGATGTGGCGGTCAGCTCAATGGCGGGATTAACGTCACAGCCTAGCGCGAGCGGATTTTATCATGCGATGGAAGGCAACAACCGCCGTCCGGAAATGAATGTTCAAAACGTTGAATTGCTGTCCCAATATTGGGAGTCAGTGCGTAAATATTATAGTGAATTTGAAAGCGGAATGAAGTCTCCGCATACTGAAATTTATGAGCACGAGATGCCAGGGGGCCAATACAGCAACCTGCAGCAGCAGGCCAAGGGAGTAGGTCTTGGCGACCGCTGGAATGAAGTCAAGGAAATGTACAGACGCGTGAACGATATGTTCGGTGACATCGTCAAGGTAACGCCTTCTTCAAAAGTAGTCGGAGATATGGCACTCTATATGGTGCAAAACAACCTGACTGAAAAAGACGTTTACGAAAAAGGCGAATCATTAGATTTCCCTGATTCTGTTGTGGAGCTTTTCAAAGGGAATATCGGGCAGCCTCATGGCGGATTCCCGGAAAAACTGCAAAAGCTGATCTTAAAAGGGCAGGAGCCGATTACAGTCAGACCGGGCGAACTGCTTGAGCCGGTGTCATTTGAAGCGATCAAACAGGAATTTAAAGAGCAGCATAACTTGGAAATTTCAGATCAGGACGCTGTGGCGTATGCCCTTTATCCTAAAGTTTTCACTGATTATGTGAAAACGACAGAAAGCTACGGAGACATCTCGGTATTAGATACACCGACATTCTTCTACGGCATGACATTAGGTGAAGAGATAGAAGTTGAAATTGAGCGCGGCAAAACGCTGATCGTTAAGCTGATTTCAATCGGTGAGCCTCAGCCTGACGCCACTCGCGTCGTTTATTTCGAACTGAACGGGCAGCCGCGTGAAGTAGTCATTAAAGATGAAAGCATTAAGTCTTCCGTTCAGGAAAGGCTGAAAGCAGACCGGACAAATCCAAGCCACATTGCAGCTTCCATGCCTGGAACCGTTATTAAGGTATTGACTGAAGCAGGTACAAAAGTCAATAAAGGTGATCATTTGATGATTAATGAAGCGATGAAAATGGAAACAACGGTTCAAGCCCCTTTCTCAGGAACAGTCAAGCAGGTTCATGTGAAAAATGGCGAGCCGATTCAAACGGGAGATCTGCTCCTCGAAATTGAAAAAGCATAAAAAACAAAGAGTGTATATCATTTGATATACACTCTTGTTTTTTATGGGAAATGCGGAGTGAAACTGTTTAGAAGAGATGTAAGCGGCCTTCAAAGATTATACAGTAGTGCTGTCACAAGCCAATTCCTTTTCAAAATCAAACAGGCTTTTATACCGGCGATCTTTTAGATACTTTATTACTATAGGCTCTATCTGATTATCCATGGTCAAAAGGGCTTATTTTCATGAAGTGATACTAATACAAAGACTGGCCATTGAAACAATAAAGCGACAAAACAAGACATAAAAAAAGACCAAAGCCGCTTAAGGCTTTGGTCTAGAGTCTTTATGACTGTCTGGAATCGTAACGGAAGCGAGCAATCAATAATAAGAAGTAGCATAAAACGCCAAACAGACAGGCAATAAAGAACGAGTGGGCAAGTGCAAAGCCCAGTGCCAGTTCAGTGTATACGATCATAATACCTGACAGTGCTTGTAATGTGATGAAAATAAGACACGAGATCCATCCCCAAAAAATCTGTTTTTGATCTTTATAGGAAGTGATAGCATGAACAGCGGCAACAATAATCCATACAAATAATAGTAAGGCTGCTGCTCTGTGGCCCATTTGCACCCATTCATGAAATTGGGTCGGAAGTCCATTGTTCAACGGGCTGCACAGCGGCACATCAGGACATGCCAGACTTGATTCGGTGTGTCTTACATATGCGCCTGTATACACAACGATATAGGAATATATTAAAATTCCTATCATGTGAAATTGCATCTTTTTGCCGATTTGAAGCGGCTTAACCAGTTTTCTGACTGATTTATCAGCTTCAAATATGAGTAATGTCAAAATAAGCACTGAAGCAAAAGAAATTAATGAGATGCCGAAGTGAAGCGCCATTATCAACGCGTTCGAACCGAATACGACAGCCAATGCGCCAAGCAATGCCTGTAGAAATAAAAAGATAATAGACATGATCGCGAGAAACGTTGTTTCACGGAAAATCGGCGTGATTTTTCTCCATGACCAAAACGCAAGGCTTAACACAAGGATAATAGAGATCCCGCTTGCAAATCTGTGGCTCCATTCAATAATTGAGGCCGGATTCAGTTCAGGGAAAAAACGGCCGTGACACAGCGGCCACTGTCTGCCGCATCCTTGGCCGGAACCTGTTTTTGTAACGAGAGCACCCCCGATTAAAACAATAAGCATGACAAATGTCGTCAAGACACCGAGAGCTTTTAATGCTTTATTCATACAATATTCACCTTCTCAACATACTGCTGCAATTTTATATACGTTCCAAGTGTAAGCGAATATGTGTTTTGTGGCAATTCCCAGAGGCTTTTGTTCACAAAAATATAATAGAATGACGGCTTCTGGAAAATGTACACTTGATTATTCGTGCCGGGTCTGATAGAAATAAGGTAAACGCAATGCCAATTTGGCGATTGCCTGCATCTTTGGTAAAATTCATAAAAAGTTCACAAATAAATTCCTGTTTGTCGTTTAATATTTAATAGGATGTTTTTTTACAAGATGTTATCTTGTATGATAGAGTTGCAGGTTTTTTTATTCTCCTGCGTTAGGTTTGTAAGGGAGGTTTACGTTATGGCTAACTCCAGAATCTTAAATGATACAGCTATAGACGGACAAATTGAAGAAACAACGGCATGGAAAGATTTTCTGTCCCTTATTAAAATAGGGATCGTCAATTCTAACCTCATCACGACTTTCACTGGAATGTGGCTTGCACTACATATTTCAGGTTTAAGTTTTTTAGGCAATATAAACACCGTTCTTCTTACATTAATCGGTTCATCTCTGATTATTGCGGGTTCTTGCGCGATCAATAACTGGTATGACCGGGATATTGACCATCTTATGGAGCGCACGAAAGTAAGACCTACGGTTACGGGTAAAATTCAGCCGAGTCAGGCGTTATGGTCAGGAATTTTGCTGGTTGCTTTAGGATTGATTATGCTGCTGATGACAACTGTCATGGCTGCTGTCATTGGTTTTATCGGAGTCTTTACGTATGTTGTATTGTACACAATGTGGACGAAACGCCGCTATACGATTAACACTGTAGTAGGAAGCGTTTCAGGTGCAGTGCCGCCGCTTATTGGATGGACGGCAGTGGAAGGGAATATCGGTGTCGTAGCATGGGTGTTATTCATGATTTTATTTATTTGGCAGATTCCTCACTTCTTAGCATTGGCTATTAAGAAAACTGAGGATTACAGAGCTGCAAATATTCCGATGCTTCCTGTCGTATACGGATTTGAAGTGACAAAAAGACAAATTATTGTGTGGGTTGCGTGCCTGATGCCGCTTCCGTTTTTCCTTGGTAGCCTAGGGCTTCCAATTGTCATCCTCGGTTTGCTGTTAAATATCGGCTGGCTGATTCTTGGCTTAATGGGATTCCGCTCCAAGAATATTATGAAGTGGGCAACGCAGATGTTCGTATACTCACTTAACTACATGACTATCTATTTCGTTGCCATGGTTGTCTTAACTCTTTTCTAAAAAATAGATATGCTGCTTGTTTTATCGCTTCAAAATAAACGATGACAACTAGTAAATGCCGCCTTGACCTCTTGTTTAATCAGGCGGCTTTACTTTTATACATAGATGGCATTTTGAGTAAAAAAACTCATAATTTAAGAGAAGAGGAAATGTAAGTGCTTTATTGGTGATAGGCTGGAGGCGATGGTTTTCGATCTGCTTTCCGCCTTTGTATTGACCAGAAAAGGGGTTGGGTGAAATGGTAAAGCATTGGCGTCTTATTTTATTATTAGCCTTAGTGCCGCTTCTATTAAGCGGATGTGGAAAACCTTTTTTATCCACGCTCAAGCCTGCTGGCGAGGTGGCTGATAAACAGTATGACCTGACAGTGCTCAGCACATTGATTATGGTGGTTGTTGTTGCAGTAGTATCTGTTATCTTCTTTTATGTGATTGTGAGATTTAGAAGATCACGGGTTGGTGAGAACACGATACCGAAACAGGTAGAGGGGAATAAATTTTTAGAAATCACATGGACCGTGATCCCGATTTTGCTGCTCATTATTCTTGTGATCCCTGTTGTATTATATACGCTGGAGCTAGCAGACACATCACCAATGGATAAGAAAGGCCGCAAAGCTGAGGATGCTCTTGTAGTCAATGTCCGGGCAAATTTATACTGGTGGGAGTTTGAGTACCCTGATTACGGCATTATCACAAGCCAGGAGCTGATTGTGCCGACAGACCAGCGTGTATATTTTAATTTAAAAGCTTCTGATGTGAAACATTCCTTCTGGATTCCTTCAGTTGGAGGAAAACTTGATACGAATACGGATAATGAAAATAAGTTTTTCCTGACTTTTGATTCGAAACGAAGCAAAGAGGCAGGAGATATGTTTTTTGGAAAGTGTGCAGAGCTTTGCGGCCCTTCACATGCGCTGATGGATTTTAAAGTGAAGACAATGTCTGCAAAGGAATTTCAGGGCTGGACAAAAGAAATGAAAAACTATAAATCTACAGCAGAGAGCGATTTGGCTAAGCAGGGTGAAGAACTGTTTAAAGAGAAAAACTGCCTGAGCTGCCATGCGGTAGAGCCGAATGATAAGCGTGCAGAAGCCGCTAGAACGGCACCCAACTTGGCGACTTTCGGTGAAAGGACAAAAGTGGCAGGGGTGAAAGAGGCTAACAAAGAAAATGTGAAGGCCTGGCTGAAGGACCCTGACAGCATAAAGCCGGGGAACAAAATGACAGGAACATATCCAAAGCTCTCAGACAGTGAAACAGATGCGCTTTATGAATACTTAAAAGGCTTAAAAGCGGAAAGCAAGTAGGGAAGAAAGGGAGATATTGGGGGAGGTCACATATGTTGAATGCGCTTACAGAAAAGCGGACGCGCGGATCTATGCTTTGGGATTATTTGACGACGGTGGACCATAAAAAAATCGCGATTCTTTATTTAGCGGCAGGAGGATTCTTCTTTCTTGTCGGGGGAATTGAAGCGATGTTTATCAGAATTCAGCTTGCAAAGCCGGAAAATGCGTTTCTCAGTGCTCAAGCGTACAATGAAGTAATGACTATGCACGGAACGACGATGATCTTTCTGGCTGCGATGCCGCTCTTATTTGCCTTGATGAATGCGGTTGTGCCATTGCAGATCGGGGCTCGGGACGTTTCGTTTCCATTTTTAAATGCGCTTGGTTTTTGGCTCTTCTTTTTCGGAGGCATTTTCTTAAATCTAAGCTGGTTTTTGGGCGGAGCGCCAGATGCGGGCTGGACGTCATATGCCTCACTTTCGCTTCATTCAAAAGGGCACGGCATAGACTTTTTTGTCCTCGGACTCCAAATATCGGGGCTCGGGACGCTGATAGCCGGGATTAACTTTTTGGCCACGATTATCAATATGAGGGCTCCGGGCATGACGTACATGAGGCTGCCTTTGTTTACATGGACGACATTCGTGGCCTCGGCATTGATTTTGTTTGCCTTTCCGCCGCTTACGGTCGGATTGGCTCTTATGATGCTGGATCGGCTGTTCGGAACCAATTTCTTTAATCCCGAGCTTGGCGGGAATACGGTCATTTGGGAGCATTTATTTTGGATTTTCGGCCATCCGGAGGTTTATATCCTAATTTTGCCTGCATTCGGTATTTTTTCCGAGGTCATCCCTGTTTTCGCCAGAAAGCGTTTGTTTGGCTATTCTTCAATGGTTTTTGCCATCGTGCTCATTGGCTTTCTGGGCTTTATGGTATGGGTGCACCACATGTTCACGACTGGTCTCGGCCCGATTGCAAATGCGATATTTGCGGTTGCCACAATGGCTATCGCGATTCCGACCGGGATTAAGATTTTT
The DNA here is from genome assembly GCF_000259365.1 of Bacillus sp. JS. NCBI lineage: Bacteria > Bacillati > Bacillota > Bacilli > Caryophanales > Bacillaceae > Bacillus > Bacillus sp. JS. The sequence goes on from NC_017743.1 coordinate 1,608,888, forward strand.
AACTGGCTTTTGACGATTTGGGGAGGAAATGTGAAGTATACGACCGCTATGCTGTATGCTGTCTCATTTATTCCGTCCTTTGTGCTCGGCGGTGTGACGGGAGTCATGCTGGCAGCGGCCGCTGCTGATTATCAGTTCCATGATACGTATTTTGTGGTGGCGCACTTCCACTACGTCATCATTGGCGGCGTGGTATTCGGCCTATTAGCCGGTGTTCATTTCTGGTGGCCGAAAATGTTCGGTAAAATTCTGCATGAGACGATGGGGAAAATTTCATTTGTACTGTTTTTTATCGGCTTTCACCTCACGTTTTTCATTCAGCATTTTGTCGGTTTAATGGGTATGCCGCGCCGGGTTTATACGTTTTTGCCAGGCCAGGGTCTTGAAACCGGCAACTTGATCAGTACAATCGGGGCGTTTTTTATGGCGGCAGCTGTTATTCTTCTGCTGGTCAATGTCATTTGGACATCGGTAAAAGGCGAGTATGTAGGCGATGATCCATGGCATGACGGACGTACGCTTGAATGGGCCGTTTCTTCGCCGCCGCCTGAGTATAACTTTAAACAGCTTCCTTTTGTCAGAGGACTTGATCCGCTTTGGATCGAGAAGCAGGCAGGTCACAAATCAATGACACCGGCGGAACCGGTTGATGATATTCATATGCCAAACGGCTCAATCCTGCCGCTCATCATTTCCTTCGGCCTTTTTGTCGCAGCGTTCGGGCTGCTGTACAGAAGCGATTACGCTTGGGGCCTGCCGGTGATCTTTATCGGGCTCGGCATCACCTTTATTACGATGCTGCTCCGCTCAGTCATTGATGATCACGGCTATCATATTCATAAAGAGGAACTGCCGAACGATGATAAAGGGGTGAAGGCATAATGCAAATTCAAGAAAAATTCACCGCAGAAACCTTTCCAGCTTCTCCTGAAAAAGTAACACTGGAAGGGAAAAATAAATTTCTAGGCTTTTGGCTTTTTCTTGGCGGAGAGACTGTTCTGTTTGCGTCTCTCTTCGCCACGTTTCTGGCGCTTCGGAATTCAAACGCCAGTGATCCGCCTACAACCGAAATGTTCGACGTAACACTTGTATTCATTGCGACAATGCTGTTATTAACGAGCAGTTTAACGAGTGTGTACGCGATGTACCACATGAAGAACTTTTCCTTCGGCAAGATGCAGCTTTGGCTGGGAATTACGGTTTTATTGGGGGCGGGCTTTTTAGGACTGGAAATCTATGAATTTAAGCACTACACCCATGAATTTGGCTTTACCATCACAAGCTCTGCGCTCGGTTCTGCGTTTTACACGCTTGTCGGTACACACGGCGCCCACGTGGCGTTTGGGCTGATGTGGATCAGCACGCTGATGATCCGCAATGCCAAGAGAGGGCTGAACCTGTATACGGCGCCTAAGTTTTACGTTGCCAGCCTTTATTGGCACTTTATTGATGTCGTGTGGGTCTTCATCTTTACCGTTGTATATTTAATGGGGATGGTGGGATAAACATGGTCGGTAAAAAAAGCAGAGGGCATATCAACAGCGACCTTGAATTTAAGAAAAAAAAGCACGCTCAGGAGATGAAATATCAGGTTTTGTCTTTTGGTTTAATGATCGGTCTTACGATTGTTGCATTTCTGACTGTGGCAACAGATGGTGTTGCAAGCTGGTTTACGATTCCTTTCATTATTTTGCTTGCTGCAATTCAAGTCATCTTTCAGCTGTATTATTTCATGCATATGAATCAAAAAGGGCATGAGGCGCCGGCATTGTTTTTGTATTCAGGGGTGTTTGTCGCGTTTATCACTGTGCTTGCGTTTGTCACAATTATATGGTGGTAATTTGAACAGCCGCCGGAGGTGAAGAAATGAATCAGTTGGAGATATTTGGGTTTCGCGCCATGTGGAGCCCTTATCTTTTTTGTATCCTGTTAGGCATTACGGCGATTTATCTCTATTTTTACATGCGAATGTTTGCAAAGCCGAATCGAATAACTGGTAAAGAGATGGCGTGTTTTCTGTCGGCGATGCTGTTTTTATATGCGGCCGAGGGAAGCCCTGTTGATTTGCTCGGACATATTATGTTTAGTGCGCATATGGTACAGATGGCTGTCCTGTATTTGGTTGTACCGCCACTGTTGATCGCTGGAATTCCTGCATGGCTGTGGGAGAAAATCATTTTCAGGCCTGCAATCAAACCGGTTTTTTCCTTTTTCACGAAGCCCTTAATTGCTTTGCTTTTGTTTAACGGCATTTTTTCTTTATATCATGTACCGCTTATATTTGATACTGTCAAAACCGATTCGTTTTACCATACATTAATCACTTGGCTTATCTTTGTGCTTGCATTCTTCATGTGGTGGCCGCTTGTTCATAAGGTGGGGCGTCTACGGCAGCTCAGCGGCTTGATGAAGCTGGGGTATATTATGGCGGACGGTATGCTGCTCACACCTGCTTGCGCCTTAATCATGTTCAGCGGTGCGCCGTTATACGCCACCTATACAGATCCGTCTGCATGGGCCGAGGCAATGAGCCTTTGCGTGCCTGCGGATATGATGGGGCAGGTCCCATTAACAGGACCGGAGATGTTGAATACACTGCCTTTGTTAGAGGATCAGCAGCTCGGGGCCGTCATGATGAAAATCATTCAGGAAATTGTGTACGGTACTTTTTTGGCGATTATTTTTTTCCAATGGGTGAAGAAAGAAAGGGAAAAGGACGGGCAGGAGGAGCCGCCGTATATTCAGCAGACGATATCATAAAAGGTACAGCGGAATATGCTGTACCTTTTCGTTACATTTGAACTGTTTTTAACATGTCGGATATGTCCTGAATCAGTGCTTTGCTTTTTGTCACAACCTGTACGGGAAACTCTTCCGTTTCTCCATACTCTACTCCGTGCGGGTAATAATGCTTGCCTAGGAGAGGGGACATTAATTGAATCACCGCGCGTCCGCTTCCGACATCACCCTCTGCCGCAATTCCTTGTATCCGCAGGTAAAACGTGCCCTCAATCGTCGAAAACTTCTTGTCATAGGTGACTCTCTCGTAATCCCATTGGCCCGCTCTGATGAGACCTTTGCTTTCCATTAAGTCGTCTAGCAAGCTGAGTTCAGCCTTAACCCCTTCAAGTCCGCTTTCAGTAAACTTCAACACCGACCCCTCCTTATAAAAATTACCTTTCCTGACAATCATAGTATGAAAGCGTTAAACTTTCAATGAATCTTCTTCTTTTGAAAGTATGCAAAAATTAAATTTTGACGACAATAGCACTAGACTAAAGGAGGTTAAACGGATGACAAAAATAAAAGATCTGATGACAGCCGACTTGCAATATTGCACGGTATTAGATAATGTATATGAAGCTGCAGTAAAGATGAAGGACGCGAATGTAGGAGCGATTCCAGTGGTTGATGAGGATGGGGAAACATTGGTCGGCATCGTGACCGACCGTGATCTCGTGTTAAGAGGAATCGCCATCAAAAAACCGAACTCGCAAAAAATCACTGACGCAATGACCGAAAAACCTGTCAGTGTGGAGGAAGATGCTTCAGTTGATGAGGTTCTTCATTTGATGGCATCGCATCAGCTCAGAAGGATACCAGTTACAAAAAATAAAAAACTGACTGGAATTGTCACGCTTGGTGATCTTTCTTTATCAGAGCAAACAAATGAACGTGCCGGCAGCGCCTTATCGGATATTTCCGAAGGTGATAATCGAGAAGAAGGCTTTTTTCATTAACACATAAATCTTTGACATGTTAAATAGGCTGTATTGTAATGGGTTGTAAGGCAAGACATTGTGAATCGCCATGGGGGTGATAGATTGAAAAATATATTGAGAGCAATGATTATCCTCTTGATTATTTGCGGAACTTATGTTCTGTTTATTCAATATGGATCTGTTCCTGAAAAGAAATCAAATGACAGCGAGCCTCAGGTGTCAAATGAGGAAGCACAAAGCGGCAAACGAATACATATGCCGACTTCAGGATTATTGTCCTTCATGGGCAAGTCCGCCGATGAAGTAACGAAAAAGCTTGGGGAACCTGAACGCATTGACCCTTCAGCTTATGATTACGATTGGTGGGTATACAATCAAGGTAAGGACCAATATATCCAAATCGGGGTATTAAACAATAAAGTGGTCACATTATTCGCTGCTGGGAATGACATTAACGCCAAGCCTTTCAAAATTGGCGAATCAACCGGAGATGTGTTCAAGACGACCCAGGTGGCGCCATTTGTGAATGTAGAGTATAAAGGAAATTCCTATCGGTTTGAGTTTTCTGAAGAGGATATCAATACAAGACCGACTGTAAAGGTAGGAAAAATGTACGTCCAGCTGTATATGGACAAATTTGAAGGGAAGCTATCCAGCATCAGGGCGTTTGATGCGCAGACCTTTGTAAAGCAAAGGCCTTATGAGGTAGTGTACCGCGGGGAATTAATCAAACCGAAAGCCGTTTCAGATGAGAAGTGGAAAAAGATCCAAACAACGAGCGAAAAGCAAATACTTGATTTGACGAATGTCATACGCGTTAAACATGGACTTGCGAAGCTTGAGTGGGATCAGCCAACGGCGGAAGTTGCCTTTGGGCATAGCGAGGATATGAAGGAAAATAATTATTTCTCACATGTTTCTAAGAAATACGGCTCACTGAAAGACCGCTTAGAAGAAGGGCATGTTGACTTTCAACAAGCGGGAGAAAATATCGCATACAATTATGTGGACGGTCCGGCCGCTGTAGAAGGCTGGCTGAATAGCGAAGGCCATCGAAAAGCGCTCCTGAATTCAGATTATACGCATCTTGGTGTCGGAGTAGACCGAAAATATTACACCCAAAATTTTATTAAGCGATGGTAATGAAAGCCGCGGACGAATGGTTCCGGGCTTTTTCTATTTTCACACAAGCTGGTCTTGCGCTAAGAGAAGTGTAAACACAGACGGTTCAATATGTTACTTTTCTTGCTGTTGAGGAGCGGATTTCCCCTTCTTCTTAAGGCTTTTCACCAGTGTCTAGGGACAGCTACTAAAAATTCATTTGTGAATGAATATAGGCGAACACAATGCCCGACAAAACGATACATTGTAGTAGGTAACGATTTTCGGAGGGGGTGAGGATTGTGGCGAATCAACATGCCAATCATTCAATCAATGACTTTAAACAATTCGTCAAAAAGCATCCCAAGCTGATAAAAGAAGTGCGAAAAGAACAAAGAAGCTGGCAGGACGTATATGAAAATTGGGTTCTCTTCGGGGAGAGCGACCCGATTTGGGATCCGTATCGGGAACCGGAAGAAGCTGCAGAGGCTGTGCCCGAAACACCGCAAAAAAATGATTTTGTCACGAAAATGGTGACAGCGGTGAAAAAGATGGATGTCAATCAAATGAACGAACAAATCAATAAAATGAGCCAGTCGATCTCATCGTTGCAAAGCCTTCTTAATACATTTTCCGGGAACAGCCAGAAGCAATCTCAGCCAGGCTCTGGACAGCATCCTTTTTCTTTTCGAAAGGATTAAAAAAGGGGATCTCATATGCGCAAAGAGGTGCAGGAATATATTTTCGCAAACGAAGAACGGAAACGATTCATCAGAGAGCAGCCGATATGGTACCGCAGGCTTTCGAGAAAACCGGATGATCTGTCCACCTTTCAGCTTGAGATGATGAATTTTTATGAAAAAACCATTCCGCATCGGGTGAATCAGTTTACAAACGGGATTCAAATGGCGCAAATGATGATGCAAATGTTCCAAGCGATGCGGACAAAAGATTAAAAGGCCCGGGAAAGGGTCTTTTTCGTGCGTCCATACGGAGTTTGTTTTCGGCTGTGGTTAAGCATTTTCCAATTGGCTGGTTTCATGGTAAACTAACAACTGGAGGTGCATGTTATGTATGCGACGATGGAATCCGTGCGGCTTCAAAGTGAAGCTCAGCAGCTTGCCGAGATGATTCTGCAGTCGGAGACGGCTGAGAACTACCGCAATTGTTACAAGCGTCTCCAGGAAGATGAAGAGGCAGGGCGGATTATTCGTTCTTTTATCAAAATAAAAGAGCAGTATGAGGATGTACAGCGTTTTGGCAAATATCATCCTGACTATAGAGAAATATCCCGGAAAATGAGGGAGATCAAACGTGAGCTGGACCTGAACGACAAGGTGGCTGACTTCAAGAGAGCTGAAAATGAACTCCAGTCCATTCTTGATGAGGTCAGCGTCGAGATTGGGACAGCTGTTTCGGAGCATGTGAAAGTTCCGACTGGGAACCCTTATTTTGACGGTTTGTCTTCATGCGGAGGCGGCTGCGGTTCAGGCGGAAGCTGCGGATGTAAAGTGTCCTGACGAGACTGGCCGTCTCGTCTTTTACATATAAAAGAAATCAGGCAGGTGATTGTATTGGAGAATAGGCGCCAGGGAATGGTTGTGTATCTGCACTCCCTAAAGCAAAGCAAAATGCTGAGAAAGTTCGGGAATGTGCACTATGTATCAAAACGATTAAAATATGTCGTACTGTACTGTGATATGGACCAAATTGAAAAAACAATGGACAAGATTGCGTCTTACTCTTTTGTGAAAAAAGTAGAGCCTTCTTATAAACCGTTTTTAAAATTGGAATTCGAGTCAAAGCTTGATAAGGCAAAAGAATACGATTATAAAATCGGCATATAGCAATAAAAAAACCCCCGCAGACATCTGCGGGGTCCTTCTATTCCTTAATATGTTAAGGAGAAGGCAAAGGGAGAGGAGAAACCGGAGGAAGAACTTATGGGGAAACGTAAGTCTTCTCCGCGGTTGGCAACAACATCCTCTAGATGCTGTTGCTTATAGTATGGACAAGGATCATGCTGCCTATACACCTGTTTATCAAGATTAGCGTTCATTGTTTGGGAGAATGCTTTATGTTAAGATAGGATTGATTTTTTTCTATGTACATAGCGGCGTCTGGCCGAATAAAGAAACAAAATAGCTTTTAGAAAAAGTGGTGTGGAACATGAGAGTAATTTCTGGATCAAAAAAAGGCCGTTCACTAAAGGCTGTGCCGGGAACATCAACAAGACCGACAACCGACAAAGTGAAGGAATCCATTTTCAATATGATCGGCCCTTATTTTGATGGGGGCAGGGGACTAGACTTATTCGCAGGGAGCGGAGGTCTTGGAATCGAAGCGCTTTCACGCGGGTTTGAGCATTGTATATTCGTTGACCGTGATTTTAAGGCCATTCAAACGGTAAAATCTAATTTGAAAACGCTGGAGCTTACAAAACATGCACAGGTATACCGCAATGATGCGGAACGTGCTTTGCAAGCTGCTGCAAAGAGAGAAACCGGCTTTCGCGGCATTTTTCTCGATCCGCCGTATAAGGAACAAAAGCTGAAAGCACTTTTAACTTTGATTGACGAATATCAAATGCTGGAAGAAGACGGCTTTATCGTCGCTGAGCATGACAGAGAGGTCGAGCTTCCCGAAACCGTAGGAGATCTTGTGATGACAAGAAAAGAAACCTATGGGCTTACAGGTGTGGCGATTTATAAAAAGAGGGGGTAGTGAGGTGGCGAGTATAGCTGTCTGTCCCGGCAGTTTTGATCCGGTGACCTACGGGCATCTGGACATCATCAAACGCGGGGCGCATATTTTTGAACAAGTGTATGTATGTGTGCTGAATAATTCTTCAAAAAAGCCTTTGTTCAGTGTAGAGGAACGGTGTGAGCTTCTGAGAGAAGTGACAAAAGACATTCCGAACATAACAGTTGAAACATCACAAGGACTGTTAATTGATTATGCAAAAAGAAAAAATGCCAAAGCGATATTAAGAGGCTTGAGAGCTGTATCAGATTTTGAATACGAGATGCAGGGAACGTCAGTAAACCGTGTGCTTGATGAGTCCATTGAGACATTTTTTATGATGACAAACAATCAGTATTCGTTTTTAAGTTCAAGCATCGTAAAAGAAGTGGCGAGATACAACGGCTCGGTATCAGAATTTGTACCGCCGGAAGTAGAGCTTGCGCTTCAGCAAAAATACAGACAAGGATGAGGGGATTGACTCATCCTTTTTTTGTGCCGTTTGTCAGTCTGTAAGAAAAAATGATAATGTACGTAAACAGCGCGCATAGTGTGACAGCAGGTCCGATCTGTACAAGCAGATTCCAGCCGTTTATAAACGCAGTCGGCATGTCACTGCTATTAAAAGATTTAAATACATACTGATAAGGATCATGCCACGCCATGTAAAGCGGTTTCCATAAAAGCATGACGAAGACAGCGGCATACACGCCCTGCAGCAAACGTGCGATAAAGAATGGTTTAAATCTAATGTCGGTTTCCGATAAAATACCTGCCACTTGAGCTTGTACGGAAAAGCCGCTAAACCCGAGAATAAAGCTGACGATAATCGCTTTTTGCAGAAGAGAAACATCTGTCTCGCTGACAAGCTTGCTGCCTAACGTGATTTCAAACATCCCCGATAAAAGCGGAATGTCCAATTGAGCCGGAAGCTGAAACAAAGTCAGCGCGCCTTTTGTGAAAACAGACAAAACATCAGTCAGCTGAACCACGGACAACAGCCGATTGAAGACAGAAAATAAAATAATAAAGCCGCCTACCATAAGAAGCGTTTGAACAGAAGACGTCACAGCGTCGCCTAAAATTTTTCCCAAAGGCCGTTTTTCCGCAAGTCTTGCGGTATGAAGAGCGTGTAACGCATCTTTGATCGATGGAAAGGGTATCGTTTTCTTTCTTCTGAGATGCTGCTCTTCCTTGCGGCCGTAGGAACGCATCGTTAAACCGACAGCCAGATTCCCCAAATAGTGTGCAGAAGCCAATAAAATGCCTAGTGACGCATTTTGAAAGAAACCGACAGCAACAGCGCCGAAAATAAAGAGCGGGTTTGAAGAATTGGTAAACGACGCAAGCCGTTCTGCCTCTACTCTTGAAATTTGTTTTTCCTGCCGCAGACGGGCAGTGAGTTTTGCTCCCGCTGGGTTTCCTGATGCCATTCCCATAGCAAGAACGAAGCCGCCGACACCCGGCACGCGAAAGATCGGCCGCATAAAAGGCTCAAGCAAAACACCGACAAACCGTACAATGCCAAAGCCGATTAAGAGTTCGGACAGTATAAAAAATGGCAGCAATGACGGAAACACAACCTCCCACCACATAGAAAGCCCGGTTTTAGAGGCTTCGAATGAGGCCTGTGGATGTGAGATGACAGTCGCTGTTAAAAAAAGAAAAAACGAGGCAATCAAAAGTGTATTGATCTTCGACAAGTTCATTCTTACCTCCCCGATGCTAAAAATGCCCAATGACATGTATATCATGATAAAATAATGTATGACATGAAACGGCCAAGCAGTACCTGTCCTCTTGATTCTTTGTACTAATATACGAGCATAGGGGTTCAGTTTAGACCATAGAATTCGGTATATAGGGAATTCAGGCAGGAGGTTAACGCTTTGGCCAAACCTAAAATCGGGTTAGCGTTAGGATCGGGAGGGGCCAGAGGGCTTGCTCATCTCGGTGTGCTTTCCAGTTTACATAAGCATCAAATTCATGTGGATATGATTGCAGGAAGCAGCATGGGCGCTTTGGTGGGCAGTTTTTATGCCGCCGGCCATGACGTGGCAACGATGAAAAAAGTAGCCAAAGCCTTTAAACGGAGGCTTTATGCTGATTATACGATGCCGAAGCTCGGTTTTCTAAAAGGTGACCGCGTCAGACAGCTTGTGCATGCTTATACATTCGGAAAACCGATTGAAGAGCTCCAAATTCCGCTGGGCATTGTTGCGTGTGATTTACAGACGGGAGAAAAGATTGTGTTCCGCAAAGGATCAGTGTCAGATGCAGTGAGGGCCAGCATCAGCATACCGGGTATCTTTATTCCGCAGAGGCTGGACGGACGCCTTCTTGTAGACGGCGCGGTCGTCGATCGAATTCCGGTTTCTGTTGTAAAAGACATGGGAGCTGATATTATCATCGCTTCGGATGTATCCAGGGTTCGAAAAACTGAAACAGCAGTGCATATTTTTGATGTGATTATGCAAAGTATGGATATCCTGCAAAATGAATTGGTGCGGCATCAAACGATTGCCGCAGATATCATGATTCGCCCTTCTCTTGAAACATACAGCTCAAGCTCGTTTGCCAATATTGAAGAAATGATATCGGCAGGCGAAGAGGCGACAAACCGAATGATCAGCAAGATAAGAAAAGAAATAGAGAATTGGGAGGGCTCATAATTTGCTACGTAAAAAACATTTTAGCTGGATGCTCGTCATCCTCATACTGATCGCCGTTTTATCATTTATAAAACTTCCATACTATATTACAAAACCGGGAGAAGCGACAGAGCTTGCTCCATTGATAAAAGTGGAGGGAGGCTACCCGGAAAAAGGAAGCTTGTCTTTAATGACTGTCAAAGTGGGACCGGCTAATCCGTTTACATATGTGTGGGCAAAGATGCACCCTTATTATGAAATTGTTCCTGATGAGAGCATTAAGGAAGAAGGCGAGTCAGATAAGGAGTATATGAAAAGGCAGCTCCAAATGATGAAAAGCTCGCAAGAAAACGCGGTTATAGCCGCCTATCAAAAAGCAGGAAAAAAAGTCAGCTACTCCTTTAACGGCATATATGCAAGCTCAGTTGTAGAAAACATGCCGGCAAAAGGGAAAATAGAGGTCGGTGATAAAATCATCAGTGCAGACGGCAGAAACTATCAGTCAGCTGAAAAGCTGATTGATTATATCAGCAGCAAAAACGCAGGAGATAAAGTGACGTTAAAGATCGAAAGAGAAGAAAAAGAAAAGCGTGTCACTCTTACGTTAAAACAATTCCCTGATGAGCCGCAACGGGCTGGGATCGGTGTTTCACTTTATACGGACAGAAACGTCAAAGTGGAGCCGGATATTGATTTTGAAATCGAGAATATCGGCGGCCCTTCTGCAGGGTTAATGATGTCTCTTGAAATCTATAATCAGCTGACAAAAACAGACGAAACAAAAGGTTATGATATTGCGGGAACAGGTACCATCGATGTTGACGGAAAAGTAGGCCCGATTGGCGGAATTGATCAAAAAGTCGTCGCCGCAGACAAAGCCGGAAAAGACATTTTCTTCGCGCCAAATCAAAACGGTGCCAGCAATTCCGATTATGAAAATGCTGTAAAAACAGCAAAAGATATTGATTCAGATATGAAGATTGTGCCTGTTGATACCATGCAGGATGCGATTGACTATTTGAATAAGCTGAAAGCGAAAAGCACCTGATTCTCAGGTGCTTTTTCTATACATTTAAAAAGTGTTGTCCATCTTCGTCATAGCGAATCGGTGCATGTCCGTATTCCTGCAGGTCAAACTCGGTTCTCAGCGGCTCTTCTATCGGCAGGCTGTAAATTCTGCTTGCTTTTATGTCCAGATCGAGAGCTGGATGAGAGAAAGAGGACAGTTTGCTGACAAGTGGAACAGAAAGTGTCTTTTTCTTTTCGGATAAATAAGCCTGTCCTTTTTTCGTCATGCCGAGAAGCCTGATATATGGCACCTTATCGTCGTCAAGCAGCTTTTTTATATCCTGTTTTTTTGTTCTGGTTAAAATGTGCGTATTCATCCGCTGGAGCCTTGTCCATGTATAACGTTTCGTTTTCAGCAGCTCCATATATTCCAGATAGGAGCTGGCTTTTCTGATCGAACGAAGAATTCTGTGCTCTAAACCTTCCTCCACCTCGTATATTTGCTGTAATTCCTGTGCTGTTACTGTTGAAAGGCTGTATTTTAAGTAAGAAAAGTAGCTCTCAGGTGTATGCCACAATCCGAAAGATTTGCGGTAAGCTGCTAATTCTCGTGCAGATGCAGCAGGGAGAAAACGAAGGCAGGCTTCGAGACTCTGGCCAGTCATCGCTTTTCTAATGCTTGTGGCGCTTGCGATAGGGTTTTCGCCTTCAGGGAGATCGGCATCATGATAGTCCGAAGAGATGCGTGCCGTGGTATAAGGTTTCATAGGATATCCCCCGGTTAGAATCGAAGTCACATACTGGTATCCCAAAATGTTATTTGGTTTTGACAAGTCAAGTGCACTTTCGGAATGCAAAATGGAGCTGAAGGCGCTAGCCGCCGCTGCTGGATAACTCGTCCCCGTTTTAAGTTCTTCTTTAATTCGGTCATCAAATGTATGTTTATGCTCATCAATAAGCTGTGCTGTTTCTAAAAACGGCTTGATATCTCCATTCTCACTCCCGAAAAACAGCGCCTCACATTCAATTTCGTTTAGGATGGAAACACTGCCGCGTGCAAAAATGTCCGCTTTTTGCACGGCATAAAGATAAGGAAGCTCAATAACAAGATCAACTCCGCTTTGCAGCGCCATTTTTGTTCGGGCCCATTTTGACACAACAGCCGGTTCCCCACGCTGTAAAAAATGCCCGCTCATAACCGCCACAGCCGTGTCGCATCCGGTTTGCCGCTTTGCTGTTTGGGCATGATAAAGGTGACCGTTATGAAAGGGATTATATTCAACCACCAATCCGACAGCTTTCATATTTTTTCCGCCTTTCTTGCTATGTTTAAAAACGTATGGTACATTTGCAAATGAAAACTCTTACGCCTTATTTTTGTTTTAAGTGTATGCATAGCATATTCCGCTGTCAACGATACTTGGATGGCAGCATTATGCTGTAAAGAAAAAATATTGACAAAAACAATCTTAAAAGCTATAATCATGTTTGTTGCTTTCCTGAGGTGATACAAATGAAATGGACGATTTATCAGCTGCATCAAATGCCAAAACAAAGTTTTGAATTTGATGAAACAGTTGAGTTAAATGAGCTGACAAAGCTGAATTCTGACATTCGCCGCATTTCTCCCGTCCAGGTGAAGGGCAGAGCGGATATCAAATCCAAACAGGTTTCGTTTGATTTTACAATTTCAGGCGAAATGATTTTGCCATGCTCAAGAACACTCGTTGATGTCCCGTATCCATTTGAAATTTCAACAAAAGAACTGTTTATATTTCATCACACGGATGATATAGAAGATGATGACGTTCACATTGTTGAGGACGATACTATCGACTTAACTCCGATCGTGAAAGAAGAAATTCTTTTAGAAATCCCTATGCAAATCTTTTGTGAATCTGAACAAGAAAAAGGAGCTGCTCCTCAAGAAGGAAAGGACTGGCAAGTCATTTCGGAAGAAGACAAGAAGAAACAAGTTGATCCGAGACTTGCAGCCCTCGAAAAGCTCTTAAAACAAGATGATGAATCTTAACTCTTTAAGGAGGTGGGAATAATGGCTGTACCTTTTAGAAGAACTTCTAAAATGAAGAAAAGATTGCGCCGTACACATTTCAAACTTAATGTACCTGGTATGACAGAATGTCCGTCATGCGGAGAGATGAAGTTGTCTCACCGTGTATGCAAAGCATGCGGATCATACAACGGCAAAGACATAAATGTAAAAAGTAACTAATGAGAAAAGCGCAGGGTGAAAGCCCTGCGCTTTTTCTTTTTCTCTTCCTGTCAGCTTGCGGAAAATTTGTGAGTGCAAATAGTCTATCTAATCTATTACCGGCATATGTATGAGATAAATAAGCTGACATGGAGGGAGATTGAATTTGACCATTACAAGACAAGATGCTTGGACTCAGGATGAGGATTTGCTGCTGGCAGAAGTGGTGCTTCGTCATATTCGAGAGGGAGGAACACAACTTTCCGCCTTTGAGGAGGTAGGAAGGGCGCTGACCAGAACCGCGGCAGCCTGCGGTTTCAGGTGGAACTCATATGTAAGAAAACAATACCAGTCAGGTATAGAGCTTGCGAAAAAGCAGAGGAAAGAACTGAGAAAGCAAATCGGCGTTCATTCGGTCAATATGCCGAATTCCGTGAAGCAGACTGCCTCGGCATCGTCAGAAGGAAAACGAGACTTGTCCATTCAGGATGTCATTCAATTTCTCGAACAATTTAAAGAAGCACCTTCTGCACAAGAATTTCAGCTCGAAAGGGAAAAATTGAAGGAGCAAATCCAATCGCTGCAAAAAGAGCTTGAGGATTTGCGGAGTGAAAATCAAACATTGCGGAATCAGCTAGAGATGACAGAAGAGGATTACAAGGCACTGATCGACATCATGGATCGGGCCAGAAAAATGGTTGTATCCAAGGAAGACGGAAGAATGAAAAAAGCGGCTCAGGAAACGTAAAGATACGCCTGAAATGAACCGGCCCTATAGGAAGAATAGGCCGGTCGTTTTTATGTCTATGCGGACTCTCCCGGTGTCATTTCGCGATCCATATCAGGATGCCAGATGAGCGGGTTTTCCCCTTTGTCCCGCGCCATATCATACTTAACAGTTTTAAAGTTCATTTTGTTCCAAAATTCTGCTGATTTCATTCGCGGATTTGTCCGGATTGGCATTTTGAATGATTTTGCAAATTCAACCAAGGCTCTCCCATATCCCCTGTTCTGGTAGCCTGGAAGAACCTCAAGCTTCCACAGCTCCAAATAATCCTGGCGATTGTCAAAATAGGAATTCGATTTGCCGTTAACTTGATACAGACTCATTCGTGCTACAAGTTTATCGCCGAAATAAATCCCGTAAAAAGGCGAAGTGCTGTCATTTTCAATAATATTATCCTGAAGATCTTCAAGCATTGAAAGCTCCTGGATGCCGTATTCTTTAAATTTCTTGAATTCTTCCAGCGTTTTATAGTTGATAAGCAGACGTTCTACCTTTGTCAAACCAATCTCCCCCTTTGTTGTTTCTATATATATATTGTAAACGCTTTATTTAAAAAATCCAAATATTTAAACTTTAATTTTAAGCACATGGGATCTTTGAGAAGTAATTTCTTCATACTTCTGCTATGATAATACGTAAAAGCTAAATTGGGTGTGACATCATGAAAATTGCAATTATCGGCGGAGGCTCCGTCGGTCTTTTATGCGCCTATTATTTGTCACTTGATCACGACGTGACTGTTGTGACGAGGCGGCAGGAACAGGCTGCGGCCATTCAGTCTGAAGGAATCCGGCTTTATAAAGGCGGGGAGGAATTCAGCGCTGATTGCAATGCAGACACGCGTATCAATTCGGATTTCGATCTGCTTGTCGTGACAGTGAAGCAGCATCAGCTTCAGTCTGTTTTTCCGTCGCTTGAACGGATCGGAAAAACGAATATATTATTTTTGCAAAACGGCATGGGGCATATCCACAACCTAAAAGACTGGCATGTTGGCCACTCCATTTATGTTGGAATCGTTGAGCACGGAGCTGTAAGAAAATCGGATACAGCTGTTGATCATACAGGTCTAGGTGCGATAAAATGGAGCGCGTTCGATGGTGAACCAGATCGGCTGAACATCTTGTTTAAGCATAACCACTCGGATTTTCCGATTTGTTATGAGACAGATTGGTACCGTCTGCTAACGGGCAAGCTGATTGTAAATGCGTGTATTAATCCTTTAACTGCGTTATTGCAGGTGAAAAATGGAGACCTGCTGACAACGCCAGCTTATCTGGCTTTTATGAAGCTGGTATTTCAGGAGGCATGCCGCATTTTAAGGCTTGAAAACGAAGAAGAGGCTTGGGAGCGGGTTCAGGCCGTTTGCAGACTAACGAAAGAAAATCGCTCTTCAATGCTGGTTGATGTCATTGAAGGCCGGAAAACGGAAGCTGACGCCATCATCGGATACTTATTGAAGGAAGCAAGTCTTCACGGAATTGATGCCGTCCATCTAGCGTTTTTATACGGCAGCATCAAAGCATTGGAGCGAAATACAAACAAAGTCTTTTGAGCTTTTTCGGTAACATGCTATACTCATTTCGGATAACTAACTATTTATTGGAGAAAGGAAGTTCTAGAAGATGCAGCTAACTGAACTTTCCATCAAAAATCAGAATGTGTTTGTACAGCACTATATAGATGGCAAAGAAGAAATGTCTTCTTTTTTTGATTACAGCATTCATCATAAGGACATGTGGCGTGAAAGACTGCAAGACTTATCCTCCCGGTTTTTCGCAAGAGAGGAATTGGCGGCGTACTTATCCTCGTACCATAATAAATTCGGTTCAAGTGCGATGCAGTCCGCTATTGAGAAGCTGAAGGACCCGTCAAGTGCCGCTGTAGTCGGCGGACAGCAGGCAGGACTTTTAACAGGGCCGCTTTACACCATACATAAAATCATTTCAATCATTGTTTTAGCAAAGCAACAAGAAAAGGAACTGCAAGTGCCTGTCATACCGATCTTCTGGGTGGCCGGAGAAGACCACGATTTGGATGAGATTAATTTTGTTCATATTTCTGAAGAGAATGGTCCTGTGAAAAAAAAGCTGTCTCAGTCATATTGGAAGAAGTCATCAGCAGCGAGCACAACGCTTGACCAGGAAAAGTGTTCCGTGTGGATAGATGATGTGTTTGCCGCTTTTGAAGAAACAGACCACACGAATTCACTTCTTGACAATGTGAAACGATGTTTACGAGAATCTGTTACGTTTACTGACTTCTTTGAGCTGCTGATCGCGGATCTGTTCCAAGAGGAGGGCTTAGTTTTATTAAATTCTGGAGATCCTGGGATTAAAAAGCTGGAAACGGCCATGTTCCAAAAGATTCTTCGAGAAAATGATGAACTCGCCCGCGCTGTATCAGATCAGCAGGCCTTCATGCGCCAAGCAGGCTACAAACCGATTATCGAGTCCGGAAAAGAGCAAGCGAATCTGTTTTATGAATATGAAGAAGAACGTTTTTTAATTGAAAAAGATAACGGCCGATTTGTTGTCAAAGAGCTTGATCTAGGATGGACGATGGATGAACTTCATACGCATATGGAAGAACATCCGGAGCGCTTCAGCAACAATGTTGTAACGAGACCTTTAATGCAGGAATTTCTCATTCCGACTTTAGCATTTATTGCAGGGCCCGGTGAAATCAACTATTGGGGTGAACTCAAACAAGCTTTTGCGGTGATGGGCTTCAAAATGCCTCCTGTCATGCCAAGGCTGAACATTACGATACTTGAGCGGCATATTGAGAAAAAACTGGCTGAACGGAATATCTCGTTACAAGATGCGATTGAGCGCGGTACGGAGAATCAAAGAGAGACATACTTCGAGCGCCAGATTCCGGAAGAGTTTACGGCGGTGATGGATCAAGCGAGAAGCCAAATTGAAGCGATTCACAAAACGGTCCGGCAGGAGGCGTTAAAGGTCGATCAAAGCATGGAACCTTTACTCCTGAAAAATGCCGCTTTTATTCAGGATCAGCTTCAATTCTTAGAGCGCACGGTGACGAAGCGAATCGAGGAAAAAGAAGGCTACGTATTGAAGGATTATGAGAGAATTCAAAATAGCATTAAGCCGCTTCTTGCGCCGCAAGAACGGATTTGGAATATCATGTATTATTTGAACAGGTACGGTCCAAAATTCTTCATGACATTCAAGAATCTGCCATTTTCTTTTCGAAATCAACATCAAGTTGTCAAACTTTGAAATAAAGTTTTAAAGAACCCTGAATAGTTCAGGGTTTTTTTTTATGGGTAAACAGTGTAAAATGAAGTTGTGGAGCGAAGTGGTGAATAGTGGTGAGTTAAGGAGAGAAAGTGGGGCAAGAGATCATGTTTATGGGTGAATATCAGCATACCATCGATGCGAAAGGCCGTATGATCGTACCCGCTAAATTTAGAGAAGGCCTAGGTGAGCAATTTGTGCTGACCAGAGGGCTTGACCAATGTCTCTTCGGCTACCCTATGCACGAATGGAAACAAATTGAAGAAAAACTGAAAGCTCTTCCTCTCACAAAGAAAGATGCCCGCGCGTTTACCCGTTTCTTCTTTTCAGGGGCGACCGAATGCGAACTGGACAAGCAAGGCAGGGTAAATATTGCATCATCTCTATTGAATTACGCCAAACTGGAAAAAGAATGTGTTGTTATCGGGGTTTCTAATCGAATTGAATTGTGGAGTAAAGTAATTTGGGAACAATACACAGAAGAGCAAGAAGATTCATTTGCTGAAATTGCTGAAAACATGATTGGGTTTGATATATAATGATTCTTCGTGTATAACACTCTAAAAACAATTTCAATTCATCCTGATAAAAGGTGGGACCAACACAAAATGTTTCAACACAAGACAGTACTTCTTCGTGAAACCGTAGACGGACTCAATATTAAACCGGACGGTACATATGTAGACTGCACACTCGGCGGAGCTGGGCACAGTACATACTTATTGCAGCAGTTATCCGAGAAGGGGCGTTTAATCGCTTTTGACCAAGATGATATGGCATTACAGCATGCGAAAGAAGCGTTGTCCGATTATAAAGGGCAGCTTATTCTGATTAAAAGCAATTTCAGGTATTTAAAAGAATGTTTGAATGAACAAGGTATTACAGAAGTAGACGGTATTTTATTTGATTTAGGGGTGTCCTCTCCGCAGCTGGATACACCGGAGCGCGGATTCAGTTACCATCATGACGCACCGTTGGACATGAGGATGGACCAGTCGGCTACGCTTACGGCGAAAGAAGTCGTTAATGAGTGGCGCTATGAGGATCTCGTCCGTATTTTCTTTAAATACGGAGAAGAGAAGTTCAGTAAACAGATCGCCAGAAAAATTGAGGAGGCAAGAATGAAGTCTCCTATTCAAACTACGGGCCAACTGGTCGATCTAATAAAAGACGCGATTCCCGCTCCAGCGAGAAGGAGCGGGGGACATCCCGCTAAACGCGTGTTTCAGGCAATCAGAATTGCCGTAAACGATGAACTTAGGGTGTTTGAAGAAGCTTTGGAGCAGGCAATTGAGGTTCTGAAGCCAGGGGGCAGGGTATCAGTCATTACCTTCCACTCGCTAGAAGACAGAATTTGCAAAACCACTTTTAAAGAAAAGTCGTCGCTTCCGGAACTTCCTCCGGGTCTTCCTGTTATACCTGAAGAGTTTGAGCCGGAGCTGAAGCTCATCACACGAAAACCGATTACGGCATCACAAGAAGAGCTTGAAGAGAACAACAGGGCCCGTTCTGCCAAGCTTCGGATTGCTGAAAAAAGAAAATAACGAAACGCGAATGCAAAATTAAAAGGAGGTCATCAGCCTATGAGCAATTTAGCTTACCAACCAGAGAAACAGCAGCGGCATGCGATCAATCCTGAGAAAAAAGTGATTGTCAAAAAAAGGGCTTCCATTACTCTCGGAGAAAAAGTGCTTCTTGTCCTCTTTGCTGCGGCGGTGCTCAGCATATCGCTTTTGATCGTATCGAAGGCATATGCGGCATATCAAACCAATATTGAGGTGCAAAAGCTTGAGGAGCAAATTTCATCCGAAAATAAGCAAATTGGTGACCTCGAAAAAAGCGTTGCTGATTTAAGCAAACCGCAGCGTATTATGGACATTGCGAAAAAGAACGGCTTGAATTTAAAAGATAAAAAAGTGAAAAACATACAGGAATGATTCAAATGCCAAAAAAGAATAAATTTATGAATAGAGGAGCAGCGATTCTGAGTATTTGTTTCGCTCTCTTTTTCTTTGTCATCCTAGGGAGAATGGCATATATTCAAATAACCGGAAAAGCCGACGGCGAAGTGCTTGCGACAAAAGCGACAGAGCAGCATGAAAAGAAACGGACCATCGAGGCAAGCCGCGGCTCGATTTTAGACAGGAACGGAAAAGTGATTGCTGAGGACACGGCGACGTATAAGCTGATTGCGATTCTCGATAAAAAAATGACCACTGATGTCAAGCATCCTCAGCATGTCGTAGACAAAGAAAAAACGGCGGAAGCATTGTCTAAAGTGATAAACTTGGACAAGGCCGACATCCTTGATATCTTAAATAAAGATGCAAAACAAGTCGAGTTTGGCTCAGCGGGCCGGGATATTACGTATTCACAAAAGCAAAAAATCGAAAAAATGAAACTCCCGGGCATTTCATTTTTACGGGATACAAAACGGTACTATCCAAACGGTATATTTGCATCTAATCTAATCGGCTATGCCGAGGTTGATCAGGACACAAATGAAATTTCCGGCGCGATGGGATTAGAGAAGGTGCTGGATAAGTATTTGAAGGAGCGGGACGGATATGTGACATATGAAAGCGACAAATCCGGCTGGGAGCTCCCAAACAGCAAAAACAAAATTACCGCACCAAAAAATGGTGACAATGTATATTTAACCATTGACCAGAAAATTCAAACCTTTTTGGAAGACAGCATGACAAAAGTGGCGCAAAAGTATAATCCGAAAAAAATTATGGCCGCAGTCGTCGATCCGAAAACAGGCAAAGTCCTTGCCATGGGACAGCGGCCAAGCTTTGATCCGAACAAGCGCGATGTGACAAACTACTATAATGATTTGATTTCATATGCGTATGAACCCGGATCAACGATGAAGATATTTACACTTGCTGCTGCGATGCAGGAAAACGTGTTTAATGCGAACGAACAATATAAGTCAGGGACATTTGAAGTTGGCGGAGCACCTGTTAGGGATCACAATAACGGTGTAGGCTGGGGTCCGACAACCTATCATGACGGCGTTCTAAGGTCGTCGAATGTCGCTTTTGCGAAACTGGCGAAAGAAAAGCTGGGATATGACCGCCTCAATCAATATTTGCACAAGTTCAATTTTTACCAGAAAACAGGTATTGATTTGCCAGGAGAAGTCTCCAGCAAAA
Source organism: Bacillus sp. JS (assembly GCF_000259365.1). NCBI lineage: Bacteria > Bacillati > Bacillota > Bacilli > Caryophanales > Bacillaceae > Bacillus > Bacillus sp. JS. The sequence continues at coordinate 1,629,535 of NC_017743.1, forward strand.
TTAACTTTAAATATGAATTTGATAAGGCGTCAACTGCATATGGCCAAGCGTCTGCGGTCACACCAATTCAGCAGATTCAGGCCGCAACGGCAATTGCGAATGACGGTAAAATGATGAAGCCTTATGTGATTGACCATATCGTTGATCCCGATAAAGATAAAACTATTTATCAAAATAAGCCGGAATCAGCCGGAACTCCGATTTCTGCAAGCACTGCGAAAAAGGTGCGGGATATATTGGGAGAAGTCGTTACATCGAAAATCGGAACAGGGCAAGCCTATAAAATCGAAGGTTTTGATGTTGCCGGGAAAACAGGTACTGCGCAAATAGCCGGTAAAGGCGGATATTTAGACGGCACAGATAACTATATCTTTTCGTTTATGGGTATGGCGCCTAAAGATGATCCTGAGCTTTTAATTTATGTTGCTGTACAGCAGCCGCAGTTAAAAGCAGGACAAAGCAGTTCAGATCCAGTATCAGAAATCTTCAACCCAACAATGAAAAACAGCCTGCATTACCTAAACATAGAGCCAACTGAAAAATCTGACTCAGATAAGGAAGAAACAAAAGCGCAGACAATGCCTGATTTAACAGATCAAACGGTTACTGCTGCTCAAAAGAAAGCAAAAGAAGAGAATCTCACACCGATTGTCATCGGCAGTGATGTCGCTGTAAAAGAACAGTATCCGAAAGCGGATGAGGAAGTTCTCACCAATCAGAAGGTTTTCCTGAAAACGGGCGGCAAAATCAAAATGCCTGATATGACAGGGTGGTCTAGAAGAGAGGTTCTTCAGTACGGCGAGCTCGCGGGAATTCATATTGAAGTAAACGGCCAAGGCTACGCTGTCAGCCAAAGCGTTAAGAAAGACAAAGAAATAAAAGATAAAACCGTAATCAAGGTTCAGTTTAAAAATCCTGATTAAAAAGAAAGCTTGCGTTATGCAGGCTTTCTTTTTTTATGCCTTCAGAGGAGCCTCGTTCTACCTGTCCAATTTCAGGCATAAAATGAAACAAGCCTAAATAAGGAGTGAACGGTCTCTTGCGCGTCTCGAATGTAACGGTTAGAAAACGTTTATTATTTGTTTTGCTTTTTGGCGTGATCGTGTTTCTGATCATTGATACAAGGCTGGGGTATGTTCAGTTTGTGATGGGCGAAAAACTGACTTCGCTGGCGAAAGATTCCTGGAGCCGTAACTTGCCGTTTGAGCCGGAGAGAGGCGAGATTCTGGACCGGAACGGCGTGAAACTCGCAACAAACAAAAGTGCGCCGACCGTATTCGTCGTGCCGCGCCAAGTACAGAATCCGATGAAAACGAGCAAGCAGCTTGCGGCGGTGCTCAACATGTCAGAAGAAAAAGTATATAAACATGTGACAAAAAAAGCGTCAATCGAAAAGATCACTCCTGAGGGGAGAAAAATCTCAAATGAGAAGGCGAAGGAAATCAAAGCGCTTGATTTAAAAGGTGTGTATGTTGCGGAGGACAGTATCCGTCATTACCCGTTCGGCAGCTTTTTATCACATGTGCTTGGATTTGCAGGAATTGACAACCAAGGGCTCCTTGGACTGGAAGCCTATTACGACGATGATCTAAAAGGGGAAAAAGGTTCTGTGAAGTTTTATACAGATGCCAAGGGAAAGAAGATGCCTGATGAAGCGGACGACTATACGCCGCCTAAGGATGGGCTTGATATGAAGCTGACAGTTGATTCAAAGGTTCAGACGATACTGGAAAGAGAGCTTGATAACGCTGAGGCCAAATATCATCCGGACGGCATGATTGCCGTAGCCATGAATCCGAAAAACGGAGAAATCTTGGGGATGTCTAGCAGGCCTGACTTTGACCCTGCTGATTACCAATCAGTCGATCCGTCCGTCTACAATCGAAATCTGCCAGTATGGAGCACGTATGAACCGGGATCTACCTTTAAAATCATTACGCTTGCAGCAGCCCTTGAAGAGCAAAAAGTTAATTTAAAACGGGATCAATTTTATGATAAGGGGCATGCGGAAGTGGACGGAGCGAGACTGCGGTGCTGGAAAAGAGGCGGGCACGGGCTGCAGACGTATTTAGAAGTTGTACAGAACTCCTGCAACCCGGGGTTTGTTGAATTGGGCGAGCGCTTAGGAAAAGAAAAGCTTTTCAAATATATCAAAGACTTTGGTTTTGGACAAAAAACGGGGATTGATCTTCAAGGCGAGGGAACAGGCATCTTGTTCCCGCTTGACAGAGTGGGTCCGGTGGAGCAAGCAACAACGGCTTTCGGACAGGGAGTATCCGTCACGCCGATTCAGCAGGTTGCAGCCGTATCTGCCGCTGTAAACGGAGGGACGCTCTACACACCTTATATTGCAAAGGAATGGATCGATCCTGTTACGAAGAAAACGGTCAAAAAACAATCACCAATCGCAAAGAAACAAGTCATTTCTGAAGAAACATCCAAACAAATCCGCTATGCTCTAGAAAGCGTTGTCGCAGAAGGCACCGGCCGCAATGCATTTGTGGAAGGATATCGTGTCGGAGGAAAAACGGGAACGGCACAAAAGGTTAAAGATGGAAAATACCTCGAAAACAACCATATTGTATCATTTATCGGTTTCGCGCCCGCCGATGATCCGAGTCTGGTTGTCTACGTTGCGGTGGATAACCCGAAAGGCACGATTCAGTTTGGCGGAACGGTTGCAGCGCCTATTGTCGGGAATATTATGAGAGACAGCCTGCCGGAGCTTGGTGTGAAGCCCCGGAAAAATCAAATCGAGAAAAAATACCAATGGAACGACACAAAAACAATAGAGGTTCCGAATGTTGTAGGGATGTCTGTCTCAGATCTTGAGTCACTATTGGTGAATCTCAATGTAGATGCTTCCGGGAAAGGAAGCAAAATCGTTAAACAATCGCCAGCTGCCGGAACGAAAGTAAAAGAGGGTTCGAAGATACGCGTGTATTTGACTGAAGAAGATGAAAAGGAGGCAGCCGATTGATTCGGGCTGCCTATTCTTTTATTGCAGAAAAAATGCTGATATCTTTCAAGATTAGCTGGATGTATCCTTTTATTTACGCTAAAATATGAACTGTATGCTTAAAATCATTACCACATCCTTTGATGTGACTTCAATGATAAAAAGAACGAATTAGAATGTTGAGAGGTTTGATACGATGAAACTTACAAAGCTGCTTACATACTTAACAACCGAACCTTCTGTAAACGACTCACAAGACCCTGAAATAACTTCAATTGAGATGGACTCCAGAGAAGTAAAGAAAGGGAGTCTTTTTGTATGTGTAAAAGGGTATACGGTGGATGGCCACGATTTTGCGCAAAAAGCAGTAGAAAACGGCGCAGCGGCTATTGTGGCAGAACGAGAGGTCGATGTGGATGTTCCTGTTATTATTGTCCGGCAGTCACTTCGCGCGCTCAGCGTTTTGTCTGATGCGTTTTACGGACAGCCGACGAAGAAGCTTCAGCTGATTGGGATAACGGGGACAAACGGCAAAACATCAACGACCCATATGGTCGATGAGATCTTAAAAAAAGCGGGAAAACGCACAGGCTTGATCGGTACAATGTACATGAAAATCGGAGACGAAACACTTCCAGTGAAAAACACGACTCCGGAAAGCGTCACGCTGCAGAAAACGTTTAAGAAAATGAATGACAAGCACGTCGACACTGCTATCATGGAGGTTTCTTCCCACGCCTTGTCTTTAGGACGCGTCCATGGCTGTGATTATGATATTGCCGTGTTTACGAATTTAACACAGGACCATCTGGACTATCATAAAACGATGGATGAGTACCGGCATGCAAAAAGCCTGCTCTTTTCCCAACTTGGCGGGGCTTTCAACCATGAACATCCAAAGCGTGCCGTACTGAATGCTGACGATGAGGCGAGCGCTTATTTTGAAAAGGTAACAGCAGCGCATATCTCTACATACGGAATTAAAAACAATGCTGACGTGATGGCGAAGAACATCAATATCACTGCACAGGGCACAAGCTTTGATCTCGTGACAAACAAAGGCACGAAGCACATCACGATGTCTCTCGTCGGACAATTTAATGTGTATAACGTGCTGGCCGCTGTTGCGACATGTATTGCAGCAGGCATACCATTTGAAATCATCACTGAGGCTGTTGAAGAATTGCGTGGTGTAAGAGGACGTTTTGAATTGGTCAATCAGCAGCAGGAGTTTCCTGTCATTGTAGATTACGCGCACACACCTGACAGCCTTGAAAATGTGCTGGAGACATGCAGAGACATGACGGAAGGAAAGCTATTTGTCGTTGTCGGCTGCGGAGGAGACAGAGATAAGACGAAACGCCCGAAAATGGCTAAAATTGCTGTGGAGCTGGCTGACGAGCCAATTTTTACTTCAGATAACCCGAGAAGCGAAGACCCTCGCGCGATTTTAAGAGATATGGAAGCCGGAGTAGAGAACGCATACTATCACAGTATTGCAAACCGCGAACAGGCGATCTTTTTCGCGATTGCCAATGCCAAAAAAGGCGACGTTGTCCTCATTGCAGGAAAAGGACATGAAACCTATCAGCAGATCGGAAATGAAACCTTCGATTTTGATGATGCTGAAGTAGCGGCGAGAGCCATTGTTGAACTCAATAAGAATAAGACGAATTCATAGGAAAGAGATGTTATTGAATAATGGAGCTTGAAAAGATTTTTCATATGGAAAAAAATCATGAATATGATAACTACGTATGTCGTTTGAAAGAAACAGGAGGAGAAAAGGACAATGCTTGAGCAAGTCATTCTGTTTACAATTTTAATGGGTTTTTTAATTAGTGTTCTGCTCTCTCCGATTCTTATTCCGTTTTTAAGAAGATTAAAATTCGGCCAGAGTATTAGAGAAGAAGGACCGAAATCACATCAGAAAAAATCAGGGACACCGACAATGGGCGGGGTCATGATTATACTTTCTATCATAGTGACAACTATTGTGATGACACAGAAGTTTTCAGAAATAAGCCCCGAAATGGTGCTGCTTCTGTTTGTTACGCTCGGCTATGGATTGCTTGGCTTTTTAGATGATTACATCAAGGTTGTCATGAAGCGCAACCTTGGATTGACATCAAAGCAAAAGCTGATCGGCCAAATTATTATTGCAGTTGTATTTTATGCGGTGTACCATTACTACAATTTTGCGACAGATATTCGCGTTCCTGGAACTGACTTATCATTTGATCTAGGCTGGGCTTACTTTATTCTGGTGCTCTTTATGCTTGTCGGCGGATCAAATGCAGTTAACCTGACTGACGGCCTTGACGGCTTATTATCCGGTACTGCGGCGATTGCCTTTGGCGCCTTTGCCATTCTGGCATGGAATCAGTCTCAATATGACGTAGCGATTTTCTCAGTGGCCGTTGTCGGCGCAGTTCTGGGCTTCCTTGTATTTAATGCTCATCCGGCCAAAGTGTTTATGGGAGATACGGGATCGCTTGCATTGGGAGGAGCCATCGTTACCATTGCCATTTTAACGAAATTAGAGATCCTGCTGGTTATCATTGGCGGTGTATTCGTTATTGAGACATTATCTGTTATTCTGCAGGTCATCAGCTTTAAAACGACAGGTAAACGAATTTTCAAAATGAGTCCGCTTCATCACCATTACGAGCTTGTCGGCTGGTCTGAATGGAGAGTAGTCGTGACGTTTTGGGCTGCGGGACTGTTGCTTGCCGTTTTAGGAATTTACATCGAGGTGTGGTTATAAGTGGAAAATGATCAATTTTTACAGAATCAGCATTTTTTAATCCTTGGGCTTGCGAAAAGCGGGTATGCGGCGGCCTCCATTCTTCATGAAAAAGGCAGTTATGTTGCAGTCAATGACCAAAAGCCTTTTGAAGAAAACGAACCGGCACAAAAGCTCTCTGAAAAAGGAATCGAAGTGGTTTGCGGAGAGCATCCAGTTTCTCTGTTCGATCAGCATCAAATCACAATTCTGATCAAAAACCCGGGAATTCCTTATGAAAACATTATGGTTCAGGAAGCGGAGAAAAGAGGCATTCCGGTCTGGACGGAAATTGAGCTCGCTTACTACCTGACAAACGCCAAGTTTATCGGAATTACCGGATCGAACGGTAAAACAACCACGACAACGCTGATTTACGAAATGCTCAAAGCTGACTCGCAAAAAGCACTGATTGCCGGAAACATCGGCACAGTCGCAAGTGAGGTTGCCTATCATGCTGATGGGGACGAATGGATCGTTACTGAACTGTCTTCGTTCCAGCTGATGGGAACACACGCTTTCAGACCGGAAATCAGCCTGATTTTAAATGTATTTGACGCCCATTTGGATTATCACCATACACGGGAAAACTATGAAAAAGCGAAACAGAAAGTGTATCTTCATCAGACTGCCTCAGATAAAGCCATTATCAACCAAGATGATGACACGGTTGTGCGTCTTGCTGAAGCTGGAAAAGCTGAAATGATCCCATTTTCAGTCAGCAAAACGCTTGAACAGGGCGCTTATGTAAAAGACAGTATGATTATGTTTAACGGCGAAGCCATTCTTCCTCTGGAAGAGGTTGTCCTGCCCGGAGCTCATAACCTGGAGAACATTTTAGCAGCGATTGCAGTTGTGAAAACGGCAGGTGCGTCCAATGAGGCGGTTAAAAAAGTGCTGACAAGCTTTACTGGCGTGAAGCACCGCCTCCAATATGTGACGACAGTGAATGGCCGCAAATTTTATAACGACAGTAAAGCAACAAACATTTTGGCGACAAGCAAGGCGCTATCAGCTTTCGATAAGCCGGTCATTCTGCTTGCGGGCGGACTGGATCGCGGAAATGGTTTTGATGACTTGAAACCTTATATGAAGCATGTCAAAGCCGTGCTTACATTTGGCCAGACGGCGCCAAAACTTGAGAAACTCGGCAATGAGCTGGGAATACAACATGTCAAACGTGTCGATAATGTTGAACAAGCAGTATCTGCGGCGTTTGCGATCTCAAATGAAGGAGATGTCATCCTGCTGTCACCCGCGTGTGCGAGCTGGGATCAATTCAAAACATTTGAAGAACGCGGTGACATGTTTATAGATGCCGTGCATATGCTTAAGTAAGGGCTTGTCTTGAAGTAATCGGCAGCCCTAATGACTTTAAGCTTGGGGTGTCGATTGCTTTGACTACTAAAAAAACATCGCCTGATTTGTTATTGGTCATCATTACGTTATTATTATTAACAATCGGATTAATTATGGTGTACAGTGCGAGTGCGGTATGGGCGGATTATAAATTTGATGACTCATTCTTTTTCGCGAAACGGCAGCTTTTGTTTGCGGGAATCGGCGTCATAGCTATGTTTTTTATCATGAATGTCGATTATTGGACTTGGAGGACATGGTCCAAATTGCTGATGGTTATCTGCTTTTTCCTTCTGGTGCTTGTTTTGATACCGGGCGTCGGAATGGTGCGGAACGGTTCAAGAAGCTGGATCGGAGTCGGAGCATTCAGCATACAGCCTTCAGAGTTTATGAAGCTTGCGATGATTGCATTCCTTGCTAAATTTCTCTCTGAAAAACAAAAAAACATCACATCGTTCAGACGGGGGTTCATTCCTGCACTTGGCATCGTGTTTTCAGCATTTTTGATTATTATGTGCCAGCCTGACCTCGGAACGGGGACAGTAATGGTCGGAACTTGTATTGTCATGATTTTTGTAGCCGGCGCGCGGATCGCCCATTTCGTTTTTCTCGGGCTGATCGGCCTCAGCGGATTTGTCGGGCTCGTCCTGTCGGCTCCATATCGGATTAAGCGGATTACCTCATACTTAAATCCATGGGAAGATCCGCTCGGAAGCGGATTTCAGATCATTCAATCGCTTTATGCAGTGGGGCCGGGCGGATTGTTCGGAATGGGGCTCGGACAAAGCAGACAGAAGTTCTTTTATCTGCCTGAGCCGCAAACAGACTTTATTTTCGCCATCTTGTCAGAGGAGCTGGGCTTTATCGGGGGAACACTTATTTTGCTCCTCTTCAGCGTGCTGCTTTGGAGAGGAATCAGAATTGCGCTTGGTGCGCCTGATCTGTACGGAAGCTTTGTCGCAGTCGGTATTATTTCAATGATTGCCATTCAAGTCATGATCAATATCGGCGTAGTCACAGGCCTGATTCCGGTAACAGGCATCACGCTCCCGTTTCTGAGCTACGGAGGCTCTTCATTGACTCTGATGCTGATGGCAGTCGGGGTGCTGCTGAATGTAAGCCGCTACTCGAGGTATTAACGAATGTTTTGCCTAGCGCCCTGTCTAACAGGAAGCTAGGAAACAATTGATGCGATAACCCTGTCCAACAAAACAGGGTTATCGTTATGTTATAGAGAAACTTAGACAGGGGGAATAGATATGCGAATTGCAATAAGCGGAGGCGGTACAGGGGGACATATTTATCCCGCGCTTGCTTTTATTAAAGAAGTGCAAAGACGTCATCCTAATGTAGAATTTTTATATATCGGAACAGAAAACGGGCTGGAGAAAAAAATTGTTGAGCGGGAGAATATACCGTTTCGATCAATTGAAATTACAGGATTTAAAAGAAAGCTGTCATTTGAAAACGTCAAGACTGTGATGCGTTTTCTAAAGGGCGTCAAAAAGAGCAAATCGTATTTAGCGGAATTTAAGCCCGATGCTGTGATTGGAACGGGCGGTTATGTATGCGGGCCGGTGGTCTATGCCGCTGCGAAAATGGGAATTCCGACTATTGTCCATGAGCAAAACAGCCTGCCGGGCATCACAAATAAGTTTCTTTCAAAATATGTTAATAAGGTAGCGATTTGTTTTGAAGAAGCAAAATCACATTTTCCTAACGAGAAAGTTGTATTTACGGGAAACCCGAGAGCTTCTGAAGTCGTCTCAATAAAGACGGGCCGATCAATGGCTGAATTTGGGCTTTCTGAAGAGAAAAAAACCGTTTTAATCTTTGGCGGAAGCAGGGGCGCAGCACCGATTAACCGCGCTGTCATTGAGATGCAGGATGAGTTGAAAACAAGAGACTACCAAGTGCTGTATATCACCGGTGAAGTTCACTATGAAAAAGTAATGAATGAGCTGAAAAGCAAGGGTGCAGCTGATAATATGGTCACAAAGCCGTTTCTTCATCAAATGCCGGAGTATTTAAAGGCCATTGATGTCATTGTGGCCAGAGCCGGTGCGACTACGATTGCCGAAATTACTGCTCTTGGAATTCCAAGTGTTCTGATCCCGAGTCCATACGTGACAGCGAACCACCAGGAGGTCAATGCGAGATCTCTCGGCCAGCATGATGCGGCGATTGTACTGAAAGAAACAGAGCTCAGCGGGGAGAAGCTGATTGAAGCGCTAGACCGGATTGTACTGAATGAGCAAACGTTAAAGGAAATGAGCGAACGAACAAAGTCACTCGGTGTTCCTGACGCGGCTGCCCGTCTATACAGCGTACTCGAGGAATTGAAAAAATAATAGAAAAGCAAATGGAATGCGGAGGTTTACGATGGAGAAAGTGATACAGGAATTAAAAGAACGCGAAGTCGGCAAGGTTCTTGCAAATGAACCGCTCGCGAATCATACAACAATGAAAATCGGCGGACCTGCGGATGTATTGGTCATTCCAAGCAGTGTAGATGCTGTTAAAGACATCATGGACGTGATTAAAAAATATGATGTGAAGTGGACAGTCATCGGACGCGGATCAAATCTTCTTGTTTTAGACGAAGGAATAAGAGGCGTAGTGATTAAGCTGGGTGCGGGTCTTGATCACTTGGAGCTTGAAGGGGAACAAGTAACCGTCGGAGGCGGTTATTCAGTGGTCCGCCTTGCTACATCATTGAGCAAAAAAGGCCTGTCCGGTTTGGAATTTGCTGCCGGTATTCCAGGATCAGTCGGCGGCGCGGTTTATATGAATGCCGGCGCTCACGGTTCTGATATGAGCGAGATCCTCGTCAAAGCGCACATATTATTTGAAGACGGTACGATTGAGTGGCTGACAAATGAACAGATGGATTTCAGCTACAGGACATCTGTATTGCAAAAGAAACGCCCGGGCGTTTGCCTTGAAGCTGTTTTGAAGCTGGAGCAGAAAGATAAGGAATCAATCGTTCAGCAAATGCAAAGCAATAAAGACTATAGAAAAAATACACAGCCGTATTCAAGCCCATGTGCGGGAAGCATCTTTAGAAATCCGCTTCCGAATCATGCCGGGAACCTTGTTGAAAAAGCAGGCTTGAAAGGATATCAAATCGGCGGTGCAAAGATATCGGAGATGCACGGAAACTTTATCGTCAATGCGGGGGGAGCATCAGCAAAAGATGTACTTGATCTTATTGACCATGTGAAAAAGACAATCCGTGAAAAATACGAGATTGATATGCACACAGAGGTTGAAATCATCGGCGGAAATCGCTGATTCAAGTTCTGACTGAAGCTGTTCATATGATATACTGTAAGCAAACGACAAACGGCATCATAGTATGCCGTTTGTTTTGGAATAGACAGACTTTTAACAGCTGTTTCATTTGAATGAGGTGAACAGGCAATGAACCCGGGTCAAGACCGAGAAAAAATCGTTAACATTGAAGAGCGTATCCCTAAAATTAAAGAGCAGAGGAAACAGAAGGCAAACCGCCGTCTCATTTCATTTATTATGCTCTTTTTTATTATGGTGCTGGTCATTGTGTACCTGCAAACGCCAATCAGTAAAGTATCAACAATCTCTGTTACTGGGAATGAAAATGTATCTAAAAAGGAAATTATCGACCTTTCCGATATTAACAGCGGAGATACTGAGTTCTGGAGTTTGGACAAGCAAAAAACAGAAAAGAAGATTCAGCAAAATAAATTAGTGAAAAAAGCGGAGATCAGCAAATCGCTTCCTAATAAAATCAACATTGCAATCGAAGAATATAAAGCCATTGCTTATTTAGAAAAAGACGATGTGTACTATGAAGTGCTTGAAAACGGCTCAGTTCTGCCAAATGAAGTAACACCGGATGATGCCGGGCCGATTTTGGTGAATTGGACAAACGCGAAGAAACGCTCTCAAATGGCCAAGCAGCTTGATGAGCTGTCAAATTCGCTAAAACAGTCGATTTCAGAAATTTATTATACGCCTGTAAAAATGGATGAAAACCGTATTAAGTTGTACATGAACGACGGTTATGTTGTCACCGCGTCTATTAAAACCTTTGCAGACCGAATGAAGACGTATCCTTCTATCATTTCACAGCTTAGCAGCAATAAAAAAGGAATTATTCATTTAGAAGTTGCCACCTATTTTGAAGAGTTCGGAAAAAACGATAAAGCTGCCAAAAAGGAAGATGAAAATTGAGGGGCAAATCAGCAGTCCTTCTTTCCTTGATTATGCTTATTGCAGGCTTTTTGATTTCATTTTCTTTTCAAATGACAAAAGAAAACAACAAAAGCGCGGCTGAGACGGAAGAGTGGAAAAAAGAATATGCACTGAGAGATGAACTTCTGAAACAAGAGAAAGAAAATAGGAAGCTTGAAAAAGAATTATATCAAAAGCAAAACAAAGTCCGCCAGGCGGAAAATAAGCTGAAGAAAGAGAAGACGGAATACTATAACGTCCTCGAAGATACAGAAAAATACAGGATGTATATTGGGGAAGTCGGTGTGCAGGGAGAGGGCGTTGAGGTGACATTGGAAGATGCGTCATACATACCGGAAGGGGAGAATGTGAACAGTTATATCGTTCACGAAAGCCATATCTTCCAAGTGGTAAACGAACTGTATATCTCGGGAGCAGCTGCCGTCGCCGTAAATGGACAGCGGTTGACGCATGATTCTTATATCAAGTGCAATGGTCCTGTTGTAACGGTAGACGGGGTGCAGCATCCCGCTCCGTTTACGATATCTGCTATTGGAGATCCGGATGTCCTGCTGCCTTCGTTAAATATCGCAGGAGGCCTGATCGATCAGCTGTCACTGGATCATATTTCTGTTTCGGCAGAAAAAGAGAAAAACGTACAAATGAAACCGATTCTGAAAACGAAGGAATGACTGAAAAAGCGGGTGAAACAGATTGAAAATAAAGCGTTCCTTCATAAGCATCAGTGTGCTTATGGTCATCTTCGGCCTGATGATTTCTGTTCAGTTTAATTCATTAAAACACCCTCAAGTCCGGGATACAAGAGATATGTGGGACATTAGGGAAGAGCTGACATCAGAGCAGAAGAAGCAGGAAAAGCTGCTGGCTGAAATAAACAAATATGATAAACTGCTGAATAGCTATTCGCAAACGAAAGAAATGACAAAAGAAACCGCGCTCAATAATACCTTGCAAACCTTAAAAAAAACAGCCGGCATGACCGATATAACAGGTAGCGGAATTGTCATCACTATTTCCCCGCTTTTTTCTGAAAGCTTAACAGGAGAGGCGATCGAAAATCCGCCTCCGGATTTGCTGAAAAAGCTGATGAATGAACTCAACTTCTTCGGTGCAGAGCATATCTCAATTAACGAGCGAAGAGTTGTGAATCATACAGTCATCAGAGATATCAACGGCACAACAAAAATAGACGGGTACGCTCTTGACGATTATCCTTTAACAGTAAAAGTGCTTGCCAAAGATCCGGACATGTTGTACAGCAGAGTGAAGGGGTCAGGCCTTGAGGATCTTTTTGCATCTGAAAATTTAGCATTAAAAGCCGGTAAATCTGAAAGCAAACTAACATTAAAAGCATATGACAGACCATTGGACGTACAACAGCTGAAACTGCTTAAAGACTGAAAAGGAGGAGAATTGTCATGTGGCTGCCCGTGTTGGGACTGGTGCTCGGAATAGCGATTGGACTGATGACAAACTTAACGATACCGAGTGAATACTCAAACTATTTATCGCTTGCGGTGCTTGCCGCACTTGATACATTAATCGGCGGAATCAGGGCGCATTTACAAGGTACATATGATGAAATGGTATTTGTTTCCGGTTTCTTTTTTAATATTATATTGGCAATAAGTTTAGCTTTTCTGGGAGTCCATCTTGGTGTAGACTTGTATTTAGCAGGTATATTCGCTTTTGGAGTCAGATTATTTCAGAATATAGCCGTTATCAGAAGAAATCTACTAACAAAGTGGACTCTTTCTAAAAAAAATAAAAAAAATGTGATATAAAAGAGGATATACATAGGATATAACGAATATTTTCAATAAACATAAAATGTGAATAGCACATAAAAATATTCTGTTGTTATTTTTTGTTACACACTTGTAAAGCCACATTCATTGTATTGTTGTTCCGCAAATAATAGAATAGAAATGATCGAAATGTGAGGAGGTGCCATAGAATGAACAACAATGAACTTTACGTCAGTCTTGACATCGGTACGTCCAATACAAAAGTGATCGTCGGAGAAATGACAGATGATTCCCTTAATATTATCGGTGTGGGAAATGTACCGTCTGAAGGGTTGAAAAAAGGCTCAATCGTTGATATAGATGAGACCGTTCATTCTATAAGAAAAGCGTTTGACCAAGCTGAAAGAATGGTAGGTTTTCCGCTTAGAAAAGCTATTGTCGGCGTTAATGGAAATTATATCAATATTCAAGATACAAACGGCGTTGTAGCAGTTTCCAGTGAAAATAAAGAAATTCAGGTTGAAGATGTACGCCGTGTCATGGAGGCGGCACAGGTTGTTTCAGTACCGCACGAACAGCTGATTGTCGACGTCATTCCTAAACAGTTTATCGTAGATGGAAGAGATGAAATCACCGACCCGAAAAAAATGTTGGGTGTGCGTTTAGAAGTAGAGGGCACCTTGATCACCGGTTCAAAAACAATCTTACATAATTTACTCCGCTGTGTTGAAAGAGCTGGTATTGAAATAACTGATATTTGTCTTCAGCCGCTGGCAGCCGGTTCTGCTGCATTATCAAAGGACGAGAAAAACCTTGGTGTGGCTCTCATTGATATAGGGGGAGGGTCAACAACCATTGCCGTATTCCAGAACGGACATCTCACTTCTACCCGTGTCATTCCTCTCGGAGGCGAAAATATCACCAAAGATATCTCCATCGGATTGAGAACGTCAACAGAAGAAGCAGAACGCGTGAAAAAACAATTTGGACATGCCTACTATGACGAAGCCTCGGAGGATGAAGTATTTGAGGTAACCGTTATAGGCACCAATCAAAAACAAACATTTACACAGCAAGAAGCAGCGAATATCATTGAAGCGAGAGTAGAAGAAATTCTTGAAATTGTTTCAGAAGAGCTTCGCAGTATGGGAATTACCGATCTGCCGGGAGGCTTCGTGCTGACAGGAGGACAAGCGGCAATGCCGGGTGTCATGTCTTTGGCACAGGATGTGCTGCAAAATAACGTCAGGGTGGCAAGCCCGAATTATATCGGTGTAAGAGATCCTCAATACATGACGGGAGTGGGCCTGATCCAATTCGCCTGCCGGAATGCAAGAATCCAAGGCAGAAAAATAGGCTTTAAGATGCCTGAAGAAGCGATACAGGAAATCGCAGTCTCATCATCTGAGGAACAAGAGCAGCATCATCATCAAAATGAGGTGCAGCAGCGGCCAAAAGGAAAACAAAAAACACAAGCCGAACATAATAAACAGAGCAAAATGAAAAAACTATTAAGCATGTTTTGGGAATAGATAGATAGTCATTCGGCAGATTAGGAGGATTTAGCATGTTGGAGTTCGAAACAAACATAGACGGCTTAGCATCAATTAAAGTAATCGGAGTAGGAGGCGGCGGTAACAACGCCGTTAACCGAATGATTGAAAATGAAGTGCAAGGAGTAGAGTACATCGCGGTAAATACGGACGCTCAAGCTCTTAACCTGTCAAAAGCAGAAGTGAAAATGCAAATCGGCGCAAAGCTGACTAGAGGATTGGGAGCAGGTGCGAATCCGGAAGTCGGAAAAAAAGCCGCTGAAGAAAGCAAAGAGCAGATTGAAGAAGCGTTAAAAGGAGCTGACATGGTATTCGTGACAGCTGGTATGGGCGGCGGAACAGGAACAGGTGCCGCACCGGTTATCGCACAAATCGCGAAAGACTTAGGCGCATTAACAGTCGGAGTTGTAACAAGACCGTTTACCTTCGAAGGACGCAAAAGACAGCTTCAGGCTGCAGGCGGAATCTCGGCAATGAAAGAAGCGGTGGATACACTGATTGTGATCCCGAACGACCGTATCCTTGAAATTGTTGATAAGAACACACCGATGCTTGAAGCATTCCGTGAAGCGGATAACGTACTCCGCCAAGGGGTCCAAGGTATTTCTGACTTGATTGCTACACCTGGTCTTATCAACCTTGACTTTGCTGATGTGAAAACGATCATGTCAAACAAAGGATCTGCTTTGATGGGTATCGGTATTGCTACCGGGGAAAACCGTGCGGCAGAGGCAGCGAAAAAAGCCATTTCCAGCCCGCTTCTTGAAGCGGCCATTGACGGTGCGCAAGGCGTTCTCATGAACATCACTGGGGGAACAAACCTCAGCCTATATGAAGTTCAGGAAGCAGCAGACATTGTCGCTTCGGCGTCTGATCAAGACGTAAACATGATTTTCGGTTCTGTTATTAATGAAAATCTAAAAGATGAGATTGTGGTGACAGTGATTGCAACGGGCTTTATTGAACAAGAAAAGGACGTGACGAAGCCTCAGCGCCCAGGCTTAAATCAAAGCATTAAAACACACAATCAAAGTGTTCCAAAGCGTGAGCCAAAACGTGAGGAGCCTCAGCAGCAGAACACAGTAAGCCGTCATACTTCACAGCCGGCTGATGATACGCTTGACATCCCGACATTCTTAAGAAACCGTAATAAACGCGGCTAATGTAAAGGACAAAATCGTTTTCGATTTTGTCCTTTTTGTTTTTCTCATCAAACTTTCTTCTTATATAGCCTTTTTCCCTATTACCTCCTTCGTTTAGTAATGAAATAGATGAATAGACCCATTTATTTTCGTGACAATTTTATCGTTTTCATATATATGGAAATTAACTGACATGAAACGACAATATCTGTAATTTAGATTGTCTACAGTTAACATACAGCGATGTTCTGACAAACCATTCATTTTTAAAAGGAGGGACGACATATTTTTTACAAAGCATGTTGAAAAAGGGGGATGAAAATGAGGAAAAAAACGAAAAACAGACTCATCAGCTCTGTTTTAAGTACGGTTGTCATTAGTTCACTGCTGTTTCCGGGAGCAGCCGGGGCAAGCAGCAAAGTCACCTCAGCTTCTGTTAAAAAGGAGCTTCAATCTGCGGAATCCATTCAAAACAAGATCTCGAGTTCATTAAAGAAAAGCTTTAAAAAGAAAGACAAAACGACCTTTCTGATTAAATTTAAAGATCAGGCCGACACAGAAAAAGCGGCAAAAGCGGCTGTTAAAAAAGCGAAATCGAAGAAGCTGTCTGCCGCTAAAACGGAATATCAAAAGCGTTCTGCCGTTGTGTCATCTTTAAAAGTCACAGCCGATGAATCCCAGCAAGACGTCCTAACATACTTGAACACCCAGAAAGATAAAGGAAATGCAGACCAGATTCATTCTTATTATGTGGTGAATGGGATTGCTGTTCATGCCTCAAAAGAGGTTATGGAAAAAGTGGCGCAGTTTCCTGAAGTGGAAAAAGTGCTTCCTAATGAGAAACGGCAGCTTTTTAAGTCATCCTCCCCATTTAATATGAAAAAAGCGCAAAAAGCAGTTAAAGCAACTGACGGTGTGGAATGGAATGTCGACCAAATCGATGCTCCAAAAGCATGGGCGCTTGGATACGATGGAACTGGTACAGTTGTTGCCTCTATTGATACCGGTGTGGAATGGAACCATCCGGCATTAAAAGAGAAATATCGCGGATATAACCCTGAAAATCCCGATGAGCCTGAAAATGAAATGAACTGGTATGATGCTGTAGGAGGCGGGGCAAGCCCTTATGATGATTTGGCTCACGGAACCCATGTGACAGGTACGATGGTGGGATCTGAACCTGATGGAACAAATCAAATTGGTGTAGCGCCTGGCGCAAAATGGATCGCTGTTAAAGCGTTCTCGGAAGATGGCGGCACTGATGCTGACATTTTGGATGCTGGTGAATGGGTTTTAGCACCAAAGGACGCAGAGGGCAACCCTCACCCGGAAATGGCTCCTGATGTTGTCAATAACTCATGGGGCGGAGGCTCAGGACTTGATGAATGGTATAGAGACATGGTCAATGCCTGGCGTGCGGCCGATATTTTCCCTGAGTTTTCTGCGGGGAATACAGACCTCTTTATTCCTGGCGGGCCTGGATCTATCGCAAACCCTGCAAACTATCCGGAATCGTTTGCAACTGGAGCGACTGATATCAATAAAAAGCTCGCTGACTTTTCTCTTCAAGGGCCATCTCCATATGATGAAATAAAGCCGGAAATATCTGCACCGGGCGTAAATATTCGTTCATCCGTTCCCGGTCAGACATATGAGGACGGATGGGACGGCACATCAATGGCAGGGCCGCATGTATCGGCTGTTGCTGCACTGTTGAAACAGGCGGATGCCTCACTTTCTGTCGATGAGATGGAGGATATATTAACCAGCACGGCTGAACCGCTGACAGATTCAACATTCCCTGATTCTCCGAATAACGGATATGGCCATGGTTTGGTGAACGCTTTTGATGCTGTATCCGCTGTCACAGATGGGTTAGGCAAAGCAGAAGGCCAAGTCTCTGTAGAGGGGGATGATCAAGAGCCTCCTGTCTTCCAGCATGAGAAAGTGACAGAAGCGTATGAAGGTGGCAGCCTGCCGCTGACTATAACAGCTGAAGACAATGTGAGTGTGACATCTGTAAAACTGTCCTACAAGCTTGATCAAGGTGAATGGACAGAAGTAACGGCTAAACGAATCAGTGGTGATCATCTAAAAGGAACGTATCAGGCAGAGATTCCAGACATCAAAGGAACTAAGCTAAGCTATAAGTGGATCATTCAGGATTTTGGCGGACATATGGTTTCGTCTGATATATATGATATAACAGTGAAACCAAGTATTACGGTGGGATATAAGCAGGATTTTGAAACTGCAGCCGGCGGCTGGCTTGCAAGCGGAACAAATAATAACTGGGAATGGGGCGTTCCGTCAACTGGCCCAAATACAGCAGCATCCGGAGAAAAAGTATATGGAACAAATCTGGCGGGGAATTATGCCAACTCGGCAAACATGAACCTTGTTATGCCTCCTGTTAAAGTGCCTGATTCAGGAAATCTGTTTCTTCAATTTAAAAGCTGGCACAATTTAGAGGATGACTTTGATTACGGCTACGTTTTTGTTCTGCCTGAGGGAGAAAAGAATTGGGAGCAGGCCGGTGTTTATAATGGAAAGACATCAAGCTGGACGGATGAAGAAATTGATTTATCGGCTTATAAAGGCCAAAACATTCAAGTGATGTTTAACCTACAATCAGATGAAAGTATTAACAAAGAGGGCTGGTACATTGATGATGTAGCGCTTTCTGACAAATCAGCCGGAAAAACAGCCAAAAAGAATAAGCTGGGCGTCGAAAAGCCGTCTGGAAAACAAAAGAAAAAGGTAGTAAATCCGAAAAAAGCAAAGCCATCTCAAAATACAGCTTTAAAAACCGAGAGTAAAGCTATACAGCCTCAAGTTTTGCCGCTCAGGGCACAAGTCAGTGTAGCAGAAACAGGAAAATCAACATATTCCGATCAATCCACAGGGCGGTACACGCTGACGCACAAAGCGGGAGACTATACGCTTATCGCAGAAGCATACGGTTATCAATCGAAAACACAAAAAGTGTCTTTGCAGGCGGACCAGACGACACAAGCTAATTTTACGTTAGAAGAAATGAAGAAGGGCACATTAAAAGGTACGGTTATCAATAAAACGACAAAAGAGCCGGTAAAAGGCGCTTCCATTTATGTTGTAGAGGATGCTGCGGTTGAACCGGCTACGACGAACGACAAAGGTGAATATACGCTCGAGGCCTATGAAGGCGCTTATACGATTAAAGTCGCTGCACCGGGTTATTACAGCGATGAATTTTCCGTTGAGTTAAAAGGTAATGTTACAAAAGAAACTGCATTGAAGCCTTTCGTTGGTTATCCAGGTGAAATTGCATATGATGACGGGACAGCCGAGAATGCCAATTCTTATTTTGCTGCCGGGAACGGATGGGCGGTAAAAATGACGCTGGCTGACGGCAAGGACAAAGGCATGCTTACAGGAGGGCTGTTTAGATTTTGGGATACAGAGTTCCCAGATCCAGGCGGTACAGAGTTTAAGGTTGAGGTATACGATGCTACAGGAAAAGACGGAGCACCGGGCAAGAAAATTGCCGGGCCATTTAACGCTGAAGCTCTTCGCAATGGCGAGTGGACTAAGGTAGATCTCAGTTCAAAAGGGATTATGGTCGATAAAGACTTTTATCTCGTATATATCCAGTCGAAACCTGACCCGTATTCACCTGGACTGGCAATGGATGAAACCGGCAAGAATTCCGGCCGCAACTGGCAGTATATAGGTGGAAAATGGGAGCCGGGTGACGAAGCAGACGGCAACTATATGATTCGCGCATTAGTTGATTACGAAGCTGCTGTGCCTGAGATTACTTCACCGACAGACAAGTCATACACAAATAAGGAGAACGTCACTGTAAAAGGAAAAGCTTCACCTGGTACAACGGTACACATTTATAATGAAGAGAAAGAAGCAGGAGAAACAAAAACTGCTGCGGACGGCACGTTCCAGACAGGCATCACACTCAGCAAGGGCGAAAATAAGCTGACAGCAACTGCATCAACAGATAACGGAGCAACGGATGCCTCCAGCCCAATCACGGTCACGCTTGATCAAGAAAAGCCTGAATTAACACTGGACAATCCAAAGGATGGCGAGAAAACAAATAAAGAAACGCTGACTGTCAAAGGGGCTGTATCCGATGACAATCTGAAAGACGTCAAGGTGAATGGCAAAAAAGCAACAGTAGCTGATGGTTCATACTCAGCCCGTATTCTTTTGGATAATGGAAGAAATGAAATCAAGGTGATTGCTACAGACCTTGCAGGCAACAAAACGACGAAAAAGACAGTCATTGATGTCAACTTTGACAAGCCTGTCATTTCTGGCTTGATTCCGGGAGAGGATAAAAACTTAAAAGCCGGTGAATCTGTGAAAATCGCTTTCTCAAGCGCTGAGGATTTGGATGCAACGTTTATCATTCGTATGCCGCTGACAAATGCAAGAGCGAGTGTGCAAAACGCCACCGAGCTCCCGTTAAGAGAAATTTCTCCGGGGAGATATGAAGGCTATTGGACAGCCACTTCTTCTATTAAAGCAACCGGAGCAAAAGTAGAAGTGATCGTACGAGATGATTATGGAAATGAAACGAGAAAAACTGCGAATGGAAAACTTAATATCAACACAGAAAATTAAGTAGAAAAAAGCTGCCGTCACTGGCAGCTTTTTTTATATCCTCTCATTACACTTCCTCGACAAATTAAGCAGATTTCCCTGAAAAATTGTATTTTCCTCTCAACATTAATTGACAGACTTTCCCACAGAGCTTGCTTTATACTTATGGAGCAAGAAGAGGAACAGCGTGAGGCAAGAAAGAAAGGAGTCAGATGTGAAAATCTATTTAGATGTCATTTGGCTGTTAAACTTTTGTTTTGATGCACTTTTGCTTTTGCTCACGGCATTTATTTTAAAACGGCATGTGAAAAAAAGAAGACTGATAGGCGGGGCGTTCATCGGTTCGAGTATTGTCCTTTTGATGTTTACTCCTTTTTCGCCGATTGTTGACCATCCGGCTGGGAAGCTAGCTTTTTCAGTTGTGATTGTACTGGTGACATTTGGCTTTAAAAGATTTCGCTTTTTCTTTCAAAATTTGTTTTCCTTTTATTTTGCCACTTTTTTAATGGGGGGAGGAATTATCGGAGCTCATTCTTTGCTGCAGTCAAATTCTATTGTTCGAAACGGTGTCATGATTACCAATCAAACAGGGTTTGGAGACCCGATCAGCTGGTTGTTTATTGTTGCTGGCTTTCCAGCATTATGGTTTTTTTCTAAAAGAAGAATCGAAGATATTGAAACAAAAAACATTCAATATGAGGAACGAGTCAGCGTGCAGGCCGATTTGGGCAACCAAACACTTCATGTCAGAGGCCTGATTGATTCGGGCAATCAGCTGTACGATCCTCTTACAAAAACACCGGTTATGATCATTTACGTTGATAAATTGGAGTCGATTTTCGGAGCAGCCGAAACGATGATCATTCGAAACACAGACCCGCTGGAAGCCATCGAACAGCTTGATGATTCATTTCGCTTTTTAGATAAAATGAGGTTGATTCCATACAGGGGAGTTGGTCAGCAAAATCAATTTTTATTATGCGTTAAACCAGATCACGTAACGATTATGACAAAAGAAGAAATGATTTGTGCAGATAAATGCTTAATCGGTATCAGCACAACAAAGCTGTCGGCAGATGGCGAGTTTGATGCTATTATTCATCCGAAAATGCTTTCGGGCAAGGCTGTCAAACACGTTTCATAAAGTTCGCAAATGTCCGTTACTTATCATACTCAAACGGCGGTACATTTAGAAGGGAGAGGAAGATGAAAAAACTAAAATTACGGTTGACGCACCTCTGGTATAAGCTGCTGATGAAACTTGGGCTGAAAAGTGATGAAGTCTACTACATAGGTGGGAGTGAAGCCCTGCCGCCTCCATTGTCTAAAGATGAGGAGCAGGTGTTGTTAATGAAGCTCCCAAACGGCGATCAGGCGGCACGTGCCATTTTAATTGAACGCAATTTGCGCCTGGTCGTTTATATCGCCCGTAAATTTGAAAATACGGGAATTAACATAGAGGATTTAATCAGCATCGGTACCATCGGATTGATCAAAGCTGTGAATACATTCAATCCAGAAAAGAAAATTAAGCTGGCGACCTATGCTTCCCGCTGTATAGAAAATGAAATTCTGATGTATCTGAGGAGAAACAACAAAATCCGTTCAGAGGTTTCCTTTGATGAACCGCTTAATATTGATTGGGACGGCAATGAGCTTTTGCTTTCTGATGTGCTCGGCACAGACGATGACATCATCACTAAAGACATAGAAGCTAACGTAGATAAAAAGCTTTTGAAAAAAGCGCTTGAACAGCTTAATGAGAGGGAAAAGCAAATTATGGAGCTGCGGTTTGGGCTTGTCGGTGAAGAAGAAAAAACCCAAAAGGATGTAGCGGATATGATGGGGATTTCACAGTCCTATATTTCACGGCTTGAGAAACGAATTATAAAAAGATTGAGAAAAGAGTTCAACAAAATGGTGTAAAAAATTTTATGGATAGAACCCCTTGATTTTACAGGGGTTTCCTGATTCCGACAGTTTTTCGGCCTGATTGCAGTGCATATTTTTCCCACCCAAGGAGATACTTAACGGTGTACAGCAGCTCCTGTAGGGAGGGAAAAAAGTGTCGAGAAATAAAGTCGAAATCTGCGGGGTGGATACCTCCAAATTACCAGTACTCAAGAATGAAGAGATGAGAAAGCTGTTTAGGCAGCTGCAGGATGAAGGCGATGATTCAGCAAGAGAAAAGCTTGTAAATGGGAACTTGCGTCTTGTCTTAAGTGTCATTCAACGATTTAATAACAGAGGGGAGTATGTTGATGACTTATTTCAAGTCGGCTGCATCGGACTAATGAAATCCATTGATAATTTTGACCTAAGCCACAATGTTAAGTTTTCAACATACGCTGTACCTATGATTATCGGAGAGATCCGCAGGTATTTACGCGATAATAACCCGATCCGTGTCTCAAGATCACTCCGGGACATCGCTTACAAGGCGCTTCAGGTAAGAGAGCGGTTAATCAGTGAGACAAGCAAGGAGCCGACTGCAGAAGACATCGCAAAAGTTCTTGAAGTACCGCATGAGGAAATTGTATTTGCGCTTGATGC
The DNA here is from genome assembly GCF_000259365.1 of Bacillus sp. JS. Taxonomy (NCBI): domain Bacteria; kingdom Bacillati; phylum Bacillota; class Bacilli; order Caryophanales; family Bacillaceae; genus Bacillus; species Bacillus sp. JS. Next base: position 1,652,472 of record NC_017743.1, read on the forward strand.
CATTCAGGATCCGGTTTCTCTATTTGAACCGATCTATAACGACGGCGGAGACCCGATTTATGTGATGGACCAAATCAGTGATGAGCGCAATACAGATACACAATGGATTGAAGAGCTGGCTTTAAAAGAGGGCATGAGAAGGCTGAACGATAGGGAAAAAATGATTTTGAGAAAACGATTCTTCCAAGGAAAAACCCAAATGGAAGTCGCCGAGGAAATCGGAATATCCCAAGCACAGGTGTCCAGACTTGAAAAAGCGGCTATCAAACAAATGAATAAAAATATTCATCAATAATGAAAAGCCTTTAAAACGATTTTGTTTTAAAGGCTTTTCTATTGTTTGCCGACGGTTTACGTTTTGGAAAAAATAAGGTATCCTAGTTTGTACGAAGTTTTAAGAAAATTAAAACAATTACAAAAGGCAATCAAGAGGAGGACCACGATGATTTTGCAGCTTGACAATGTCTCATTAAAACGGAATGGGAAATGGATATTGAGGGATATTCATTGGAAGGTGGAAGAAAAGGAAAATTGGGTGCTTTACGGCCTAAATGGCGCCGGGAAGACAGCACTGTTAAATATGCTTTGCTCTTATTATTTTCCAACATCAGGCGAGATGCAGGTGCTTGGCCATGAATTTGGCAAAACAGAGCTTGGGGAAAAACTCAGACGTAAAATTGGCCTCGTCTCAGCAGCTCTTCAGCAAAAATTGTACCCGGCAGATTCAGCCTTTGAAATTGCTTTGAGCGGAGCTTACGCTTCAATTGGGTTATATGAAACGCCAAGTAAGGAAACCAGGGAAAAAGCGATTGGTTTGTTAGAGGACTTGGGAGCAATTGAATATGCCGACCGTCGCTATGAAACCCTTTCTCAAGGGGAAAAACAAAGAGCATTGATTGCAAGAGCACTAATGGCCGATCCGGAGCTGCTGATACTGGATGAACCAGTCACAGGGCTGGATTTTATTGCCCGGGAAAAGCTGTTAGATACGATTACATACATTGCAAACAAAGAAAATGCACCATCTATCCTTTATGTGACTCATCATGCTGAGGAAATTTTGCCTGTCTTTGATAAAGCTCTTTTATTAAAGCAGGGAGAGGTCTTTGGAGCCGGAGAAATAAAGGAAATGCTTACTGATCAAATACTTTCCGCTTTTTTTGATACGCCAATCCATGTATTATGGAATCAAGATCGGCCGTTTTTAACAAGAGCTGAGCCGATAACGAATGCCTGACAAACACATAGATTCATCCTAGGGGTGCTTTGCGAAGCTGAGAGAGACTTTGTCTCAACCCTTTTGACCTGATCTGGATCATGCCAGCGGAGGGAAGCGGTGAATAAACAGAGTGCATAGGACTCTGTTTGTTTTTATTGAGCCGTTTCATAACTTGAAGCGGCTTTTTATTTTTGAAGAATAGGAGCGGATTAGATTGGATCAACAAATAGACTCTTTGCTCAAAAAAGTGGAAGAACAAAAGGAGGAGCTTATTCAGCTGGCAAAAGCGCTGATTTCTTATCAAACACCTGCTCCGCCTGCAAGAAATACAGAGGGGATTCAGTCATGGATTTCGGGATTTTTAAATGAATTAGGATTTTCGATCGACAAATGGGATGTGTACCCTGGAGACCCCAATGTTGTAGGCCAGCTAAAGGGAACAGGTTCAGCAGATTATCATAGCCTGATCATCAATGGCCATGTAGATGTGGCAGAGGTAAAAGAGGATGAGGAATGGGAGCACGATCCATTTCATCCAATTGAAAAAAACGGTCTCTTAATCGGGCGAGGCGCTTCCGATATGAAGGGCGGAATGGCATGTGTGCTGTTTGCTGTCAAATTAATTCGTGAAGCAGGCATTGAACTTCCCGGTGATCTGATTCTGCAATCGGTTATCGGGGAGGAAGTTGGAGAAGCCGGCACGCTTGAATGCTGCAAGAGGGGCTACCACGCTGATTTTGCAATTGTCGCGGATACGAGCGATATGCATATTCAAGGCCAAGGCGGTGTCATTACAGGCTGGATCGAAATCAAAAGCAGTCAAACATTTCATGATGGAACGAGACGAAATATGATTCACGCAGGCGGAGGAACATTCGGAGCAAGCGCAATTGAAAAAATGGCGAAAATCATTGCGGGGCTCGGTGAGCTTGAGCGCCACTGGTCCATTATGAAACGTTATCCCGGCTTTAAACCTGGAACAAATACAATTAACCCGGCTGTTATAGAAGGCGGCAGACATGCGGCTTTTATAGCGGACGAATGCCGGCTGTGGATCACAGTCCATTTTTATCCGAATGAAACCCATGACCAAGTGGCAGCGGAAATAGAAGATTACGTCAATCGGCTGAGTGACAGTGATATTTGGCTTAGGGAAAACCGCCCCGTATTTAAGTGGGGAGGCTCATCGATGATTGAAGACAGAGGAGAAATTTTTCCGGCATTGGAAGTTGACCCTGGCCACCCAGGCGTCTTAGCGCTTACTGCCTCTCATGAGAAAGTGAAGCGGGAGAGTCCAATTATTGACGTTTCTCAATCGGTTACAGATGGTGGGTGGCTGTATGATGCCGGTATTCCATGCGTGATATACGGTCCTGGCGATCTGCACAATGCACACTCCGTGAATGAGAAGGTATCGATTGAGCAGCTAGTAGAGTATACAAAAATTATCCTCGATTTTATTATCAGCTGGTGCAGCCGGAAAAAAGAACAGTGACATGAAAATTTCTTCTTGCTGACAAGGTTCAGCCTGCCCGTTCATATACTTGAACAAAAGGATGGAAAAAGGACGTGATGGAATGATCAGCATTTCAGAATTTCAGGTGAAGGATGTCGTCAATGTCTCAAACGGAAAAAAGCTGGGGAGTATTGGTGATATTGATATCAATGTGACCACTGGTAAAATTCAGGCGATCATACTAGGAGGAAATGGGAAAGTGCTCGGATTTTTCGGAAAAGAAGAGGAATTGGTCATTCCATGGCGAAATATAGTAAAAATCGGGGAAGATGTAATCTTGGTCCGATTAAGTGAACCGCATGCATAAACCTGCTTTTCTGCCGCGGATTGGCAAATGCCGGAAGTCTCGTTTCTTCCGGCACATTTCATTTAGAAATATGCAAATCGGCGCTCAACGAATGCAGAAAGATGTGGTAAAATAAGTGGGAAATTCCGCTTTTTTAAATGTTTGTCGAAAGGTTGGATCATCATGAATACATATCACCCATTTAGTCTTACCACACCCTCGACACTCATGATACAAGACTGGGCTCAAACGAATCAAAACAACAAAAAAGTCATTGCCGGATTTACGACGAAAAACGGCGGTGTCAGCCAAAAGCCTTTTGAATCGTTAAATACAGGATTGCACGTTCATGACAAAGATGCAGATGTAGTTAAAAATCGTGAATATATTGCCGATATGTTTAATACTGATTTGCAGTCTTGGGTATTCGCTGATCAGACACATGATAATCGCGTTCAGAAAGTGACGCAGAGGGATAGGGGAAAAGGCGCCCGTGAGTATCACACAGCGCTAAAAGCAACGGACGGGCTCTATACCAACGAAAAGAATGTATTTTTAGCATTATGCTTTGCTGATTGTGTGCCTCTTTTCTTTTATGATCCGGTTAAATCACTTGTCGGAGTTGCCCATGCCGGGTGGAAAGGCACTGTCAAACAGATTGGCAGAGAAATGGTGAAGCAATGGACTGAGAAGGAAGGTTCAAATCCTTCAGATATTCAGGCTGTTATTGGCCCATCTATCAGCGGAGCATGCTATACGGTAGATGACCGTGTCATGGATGCTGTCCGCGCATTGCCGGTTTCAGCAGACCGTGCCGTTAATCAGACGGCAATGGCACAATATCAGCTTGATTTGAAAGAGCTGAACCGCCTCATACTGATAGACAGCGGTTTGGCAAATGAACAGATTTCTGTCAGCGGTTTATGCACGGAAAGCGAGCCGTCTCTTTTCTATTCTCACCGCCGCGATCAGGGGAAAACTGGACGGATGATGTCCTTTATCGGAATGAAGGAGGCATAAAGATCTTGCGTGTTGTTGATAATTTACGACATATAAACGAACGAATAAACGAAGCATGTAACAGATCGGGCCGCAGCTCCGATGAAGTTACGGTTATTGCAGTCACAAAATATGTATCACCTGAAAGAGCACAGGAGGCAGTAGATGCTGGCATCACCTGCCTCGGAGAGAATCGGGATGCGGAACTGCTCCGCAAACAGGAATTGATGAAAGGGAATCCGGAATGGCATTTTATCGGCAGTCTGCAATCAAGAAAAGCAAAATCTGTCGTCAATGCGGTTTCTTATATCCATTCCCTAGACCGGCTCTCATTAGCGAAAGAAATTGAAAAACGGGCTGAAGGTACTGTCCGATGCTTTGTGCAGGTCAATACCTCTCTTGAGCCTTCTAAACACGGCATGAAAAAAGAAGAAGTCATTCCATTCATACAGGAGCTTTCCGGTTTCGAACATATCCAAGTGGCCGGACTGATGACAATGGCTCCGCTGACTGATGATCAAGATCAGATCAGAAGCTGTTTCAGGTCGCTGAGAGAACTCCGTGACCAGGTTCAGAAACTGAAGCAGCCGAACGCTCCGTGTACTGAACTGTCGATGGGCATGTCAAATGATTTTGAAATTGCAATTGAAGAAGGGGCTACTTATATTAGAATCGGCTCATCGTTAGTCGGAAATGAAACAGGGGGTGTACAGCAATGAGTATGAAAAATAAACTGAAAAACTTTTTCTCGATGGAAGATGAAGAATATGAATATGAATATATTGAGACAGAGCGGGAATCGCATGAGGAGCATGAGCAAAAAGAAAAGCCGGCTTATACCGGGAATAAACCTGCGGGCAAACAGAATGTAGTGAGCTTGCAAAGTGTTCAGAAATCCTCTAAAGTGGTGTTGAGTGAGCCGCGCGTTTATGCGGAGGCGCAGGAAATAGCCGACCATTTGAAGAACCGGCGGGCAGTTGTCGTCAATCTTCAGCGGATACAGCATGACCAGGCGAAGCGGATTGTTGACTTTTTAAGCGGAACCGTCTATGCCATCGGCGGAGATATTCAAAGAATCGGCTCAGATATCTTTCTCTGCACGCCTGATAACGTAGATGTATCAGGCACAATTTCTGAGCTCATATCTGAAGACGAACATCAGAGGTGGTAAAGCGAGATGATCCTTTATCAAGTTTTTTCGGTTTTAAGCTTATTAATCACAATATACTCATTTGCCCTGATCATATACATTTTTATGTCATGGGTGCCGAGTACGAGGGAAACAGCAGTCGGGCGTTTTTTAGCATCGATTTGTGAACCATATCTCGAACCATTCAGAAAAATCATCCCTCCGATTGCAATGCTGGATATTTCACCAATCGTAGCAATCCTTGTGCTTCGATTTGCGACTACTGGCTTGTGGGGACTTTACCGCATGATTGCGTTTTAATGTGACAGTTTGATAGGGGCTTGGCAGCAGCCAAGCCTCTTTACATAGAAGGGAAAGACGATGAGCGATATCTATCAGCACTTCAGAAAAGACGAGCGGGCCTTTATTGATCAGGCGCTCGAATGGAAAAGAATTGTCCAGGAGCAGTACAGAATGAAGCTGACCGACTTTTTAGACCCTCGAGAGCAGGTCATCCTCACTGCTGTTACGGGACAGACAGACGTCGGGCTTGCTTTTTCCGGCGGCTATGACAGAGCGGAGCGGAAACGGGCGATTCTGTATCCAGAATACATTACTCCAGAAGAATCGGATTTTGAACTGCAGGCGTTTCATGTCCGTTATGCTGACAAGTTTGTCTCAGTAGATCACCGTTCTCTGCTTGGTGCATTAATGGGCATAGGATTAAAGCGGCAAAAATTCGGTGACATCGTGTTTTCTGAATCAGCTGTGCAATTGATTGTATCAGCCGATACCGCTGATTTTGTGGCCGCACAGCTGACTCAAGCAGGCAAAGCGACGGTCAGCCTTGAGAAAATTGGCTTGTCAGACCTTAACATTCCGGCTATTGATGTCGAAATAAGAGATGACACGGTTTCTTCTTTAAGGCTTGACGCTGTCTGTGCCTCTATGAGCAGGCAATCCCGCCAGAAATCACAGACACTTGTGAAAAACGGGCTCGTAAAAGTGAACTGGAAGGTAGTTGAAGATCCTTCCTACATAGTGGCAGAAGGGGACATGCTGTCTATCAGAGGCTTTGGCCGCTGCAGTTTATCCAAAATCGAAGGAAAAACCAAAAAAGACAAATGGAGAGTTACGTTTGAACGACAAAAATAGTCGGTTTTTCAGTTTTTTTCTCCATCTGTGCGAAATTTGTTTTATAATGTGAACTAGATAACCGTACTGAAATGTAAAAATGGAGGTGGCATCATGCCATTAACGCCAAATGATATTCACAACAAGACGTTTACAAAAAGTTTTCGCGGATATGATGAAGATGAAGTAAATGAATTTCTAGCGCAAGTCAGAAAAGATTACGAAATTGTTCTCCGGAAGAAAACGGAACTAGAAGCGAAAGTCAATGAGCTAGATGAAAGAATCGGACACTTTGCCAATATTGAAGAAACATTGAATAAATCGATTTTAGTTGCCCAAGAAGCAGCTGAAGACGTAAAACGCAATTCTCAAAAAGAGGCAAAGCTGATCGTACGGGAAGCGGAGAAAAATGCTGATCGCATTATCAACGAATCGTTATCAAAATCAAGAAAAATCGCCATGGAAATCGAAGAGCTGAAAAAACAGTCTAAAGTGTTCAGAACACGTTTCCAAATGCTGATTGAGGCTCAGCTCGATCTTCTGAAAAATGACGATTGGGATCATCTCCTTGAGTATGAAGTCGACGCTGTATTTGAGGAAAAGGAATAAATTCTCTGATTGTCTTGACATTTTCTTAGCTTGTCGAATATAATACGTTCATAAATTCAGATGAAAAAACGGTTGAAAGGGACAGTCATGTTTCCTTCAGGCCTTCATAGCGACCCGGAGATGGTGAGAGTCCGGGATGGCCGGAATCATGTAGATCAGCCCTTAAGTTTCCTTTCTGAACTCACAGTAGGTTAGGACGTTCATCACGTTACGATGCTCAAGAGGAAAAAGCGTATGCTGGCTTTTTCTAAAAGGGTGGTACCGCGAGATAAGCTTTCTCGTCCCTTATGGGATGAGAGGGCTTTTTTTATTTTCTGAAAAAATGCAGTGGAGGAATGAAAATGGATTTTAAAGACACGCTCTTAATGCCAAAAACAGATTTCCCGATGCGTGGAAATTTGCCAAACCGTGAGCCTGACATTCAAAAGAAATGGGAGGAAGAGGATATCTATCGTCTTGTGCAGGAACGGACGAAAGACCGCCCGAAATTTGTTTTACATGACGGACCTCCGTATGCTAACGGCGACATTCATATGGGCCACGCGCTTAACAAGATTTTGAAGGATTTCATTGTCCGCTTTAAATCAATGAGCGGCTACAACGCACCGTATGTACCAGGCTGGGATACACACGGATTGCCAATTGAAACAGCTCTGACAAAAAACAAAAAAGTCAACCGCAAAGAAATGTCAGTAGCTGAATTCCGCAAACTGTGCGAAGAGTACGCTTGGAAGCAAATCGAGGGACAGCGTGAGCAATTTAAACGTCTTGGTGTCCGCGGCGATTGGGAAAACCCATATGTGACATTAAAACCGGAATACGAAGCGCAGCAAATCCGCGTATTTGGTGAAATGGCAAAACGAGGCTACATTTACAAAGGTCTTAAACCGGTTAACTGGTCACCTTCAAGTGAGTCTGCTTTGGCTGAAGCCGAGATCGAATATCAAGACAAACGTTCAGCATCTATTTATGTCGCTTTTGGTGTAAAAGACGGAAAAGGCGTTCTTGAAAATGGTGAACGTATCATCATCTGGACAACAACACCTTGGACAATTCCGGCGAACCTCGGAATCTCAGTGCATCCTGATCTTGAGTACAGCGTGATTGCAGTAGGCGAAGACCGCTTTGTCGTAGCAAGTGCTTTAGTCGAAAATGTTGCGTCTGCATGCGGATTTGATCAGTATGAAGTAACAAGAACGGTCAAAGGGAAGGACCTTGAGAACATTATCGCTGAACACCCGCTATATGGCAGGGATTCTCTCGTTATGCTAGGTGAACACGTAACAACTGATGCCGGAACGGGCTGTGTTCATACAGCGCCAGGGCATGGGGAAGATGACTTTATCATCGGCCAAAAATACGGCTTAGACGTGCTTTGCCCAGTTGATGCAAAAGGTGTCATGACAAGCGAAGCTCCTGGCTTTGAAGGCATGTTCTATGATGATGCAAACAAAGCGATCACACAGCAGCTTGATGAAAAAGGCGCACTTGTGAAGCTTGAATTCATTACTCATTCTTATCCGCACGATTGGAGAACAAAAAAACCAACCATTTTCAGAGCGACAGCGCAATGGTTTGCTTCAATTAAAGATTTCAGATCAGACCTGCTGGACGCCATCAAAGAAACCAAGTGGGTTCCTGAATGGGGCGAGCAGCGTTTGCACAACATGGTTCGTGACCGCGGAGACTGGTGTATTTCCAGACAGCGTGCGTGGGGTGTGCCGATTCCGGTATTTTATGCCGAAAATGGAGAACCGATTATTACGGATGAAACCATTGAACATGTTTCTGAATTATTCAGACAGCACGGATCAAACATTTGGTTTGAAAAAGAAGCAAAGGACCTTCTTCCGGAAGGCTTTACACATCCTGGAAGCCCGAACGGCACATTTACAAAAGAACAGGATATCATGGATGTTTGGTTTGATTCAGGCTCTTCACATCAAGCAGTACTTGAAGAACGTGATGACCTCGTTCGTCCGGCTGATTTATACCTAGAGGGATCTGACCAATATCGCGGCTGGTTTAACTCTTCTCTTTCTACAGCAGTAGCCGTAACAGGTAAAGCGCCGTATAAAGGTGTGCTCAGCCATGGGTTCGCACTGGATGGAGAAGGACGCAAGATGAGTAAATCAATCGGTAACGTTGTTGTTCCGGCTAAAGTTATGAAACAGCTTGGTGCGGACATCTTAAGATTATGGGTATCTTCAGTGGATTATCAGGCGGATGTTCGCGTGTCTGACGCCATTCTGAAGCAGGTTGCGGAAGTATATCGTAAAATCCGTAACACGTTCCGTTTCCTTCACGGCAACCTTTTCGATTTTGATCCAAAAACAAATGCGGTGGCTGTTGAAGAACTTCGTGAAGTGGATCAGTATATGCTGATTAAGCTGAACAAACTGATTGATAAAGTGAAAAAAGCGTATGATGAGTACGAATTTGCGGTTGTGTATCACAGCATCCATAATTTCTGCACAATCGAATTAAGCTCATTCTATCTCGATTTTGCAAAGGATATTGTTTACATCGAGCATGCGGATCATCCGGATAGACGCAGCATGCAGACAGTATTCTACGAAACGCTTCTTGCATTAGTGAAGCTTTCAGCGCCTATCCTTCCGCATACGGCTGACGAATTATGGTCTCATTTAACATTTGTTGAAGAGCAGAGCGTTCAGCTGACAGATATGCCGGAAACAATCGCAGTTCCAAACAGTGAAGCGACTGAAGAAAAATTTGACCGCTTTATGGCTCTTCGTGATGACGTGCTAAAAGCATTAGAAACTGCGCGGAATGAAAAAATTATCGGTAAATCATTGGAAGCTAACCTGAAATTGTATCCAAATAAAGAAAACAAAGAGCTCTTGGCTTCCATTAAAGAAAATCTTTCTCAGCTGTTTATTGTGTCAGAACTGACAATCAGTGAAGAACAGGAAGCGCCGAACGATGCGCAAAGCTTTCCGACGGGTAAAATCGCTGTCGAGAAAGCGGAAGGCGAAATGTGTGAGAGATCACGTGTGATTTCAAAAGATGTAGGGGCAAATCCGAAATATCCTACACTTTCATTACGCAACGCTGAAATCGTTGAAAAATATTATGAAAAATAATGCAAAAGGGGCCCGGCGTAAAAGCCGGGCTTTTTTTGTGCCAAGAGTGACATCCTTTAGAACGGCAGGAAAAATCTTATGGGCTTTAGATCATCATTCATAGGCAACAATAAAGGTACTACGTTAAGAGCAGGAGTTGTGAAGAATGAATGATCAACTGACCGCAATTTACACGGAACTTCTTCTGATGAAAGAAGAATTACAGTCGAGATTATTTGAGTATTCTTGCTTTCAGGTTTCTACAAGCCCGCAAGCAGCAATCAATCATAAACAAAAAGCAACTCTGATCTATCACATTAAAGAAGAGCTTCAAGACGTTCTCCTTGCATTGTCGAAAATCGAAAACGGCACATTCGGATACTGTGAAGAAACCGGGGCCCCCATTCCTCTTTCAAAGCTGGCGGTGCTGCCGACGGCCCGAACAGCAAACGATTTTCTTTATTCTGTCCAATTCGAAAAAAAAACGCTTCCGATATGGAAATCAACGGATATCGAATATGGTCAGGCACTGTATGAATAAACAGTGTCTGACCAGTTAATATGCCTGATATTTCTTTACTCCAGTGCTTTTTATTGATAAAATGCATAATGGATTAAAGTAACCGTAAACTGGAGGAACGTTTGTGCTGTATTATATAATTGCACTACTTATTATTGCAGCCGATCAATTGACAAAATGGCTAGTCGTTAAGAACATGGAACTTGGCCAAAGCATTCCGATCATTGATCAGGTATTCTATATCACCTCCCATCGCAATACGGGTGCTGCATGGGGGATATTAGCGGGTCAGATGTGGTTTTTCTACCTCATAACAACCGCTGTTATTATTGGTATTGTTTATTACATACAGCGTTACACAAAAGGACAAAGGCTTCTTGGCGTTGCCCTCGGGCTTATGCTTGGCGGTGCCATCGGCAACTTTATCGATCGGGCTGTCAGACAAGAAGTTGTGGATTTTATCCATGTTATAATTGTGAATTACAATTACCCGATTTTTAACATCGCGGACTCTTCACTATGTGTCGGCGTCATGCTTTTATTTATACAAATGCTGTTGGACAGCGGGAAAAAGAAAAAGGAGCAATAGCATGAATCAAATTGATATAACCGCTTCAGAAGAACAAAAAAGTGAGCGGATTGATAAATTTTTGGCATCAACTGAGAATGATTGGTCAAGAACCCAGGTTCAGCAATGGGTAAAAGACGGACAGGTTGTCGTGAACGGGAGTGCGGTGAAAGCGAATTATAAAATTCAGCCGGGTGATCAGGTGACCGTCACTGTACCCGAACCGGAAGCGCTCGACGTCCTGGCAGAACCTATGGATCTTGATATTTATTATGAAGATCAGGATGTGCTGGTTGTCAATAAGCCTCGCGGAATGGTTGTACACCCAGCACCCGGTCATCTTACGGGCACACTTGTAAACGGCCTTATGGCTCATTGTACAGACCTTTCCGGAATAAATGGTGTGATGCGTCCGGGGATTGTTCACAGAATCGATAAGGACACGTCCGGCTTATTAATGGTGGCGAAAAATGATATGGCACACGAGTCACTTGTAAACCAATTGGTCAACAAAACGGTCACGCGAAAGTATACGGCTGTTGTCCACGGGCTTATTTCTCATGATGACGGCACAATTGACGCGCCGATCGGGCGGGATAAAAAAGACCGTCAAAGCATGACTGTGACACGTGATGGCAAAAACGCTGTCACTCATTTTCATGTGCTTGAGCGTTTTCAGGACTTTACGTTAGTGGAATGCCAGCTTGAAACAGGGAGAACCCATCAAATTCGTGTTCATATGAAATATATCGGATTCCCATTAGCGGGCGACCCGAAATATGGTCCGAGAAAAACAATCGACTTTAACGGCCAGGCGCTTCACGCGGGCGTTTTAGGTTTTGACCACCCGCGAACAGGAGAATATGTCGAATTTGAAGCGCCGCTTCCTGATGATATGGCAGAATTAATCGAAACCCTCAGAAAAAACGGTTGACAGAGTGTTTCTTTTCTGAAATAATAAACGAAGCTGAATAGATTCTTTAAAACAGTCCAGAGAGGCTGAGAAGGATAACGGATAGACGGGATGCGTGTATAGTGCGCACCTTGTCCTAAAACCCCTCTATGCTCTGGCAGGAGGGGTTTTTTCTTCTATATAAACTGTGAGGTGTCACACATTGAATCAAAAAGCTGTCATTCTCGACGAACAGGCAATCAGACGGGCCTTGACCAGGATTGCGCACGAAATGATCGAACGCAATAAAGGGATGAATAACTGCATTCTTGTCGGCATTAAGACAAGAGGGATTTACCTGGCAAAACGCCTTGCGGAACGAATTGAACAGATTGAAGGAAATCCTGTTACAGTTGGTGAAATTGATATTACCCTTTACAGAGACGATCTTTCTAAAAAAACGAGCAACGAAGAACCGCTTGTGAAAGGTGCAGATATTCCGGTAGATATCACAGATCAAAAAGTCATTCTCGTTGATGATGTCCTTTATACCGGAAGAACAGTCAGAGCAGGTATGGATGCGCTTGTTGATGTAGGCAGACCTTCCTCCATTCAGCTGGCTGTGCTTGTTGACAGGGGACACCGGGAGCTGCCGATACGAGCGGATTATATCGGGAAAAACATCCCGACATCAAAGGCTGAAAAGGTTATGGTTCAGCTTGATGAGGTAGATCAAAACGATCTCGTCGCCATTTATGAAAATGAATAATAGATCACCTTTTTAAGGGCAATCCAGAGAGGTTGCAAAGAGGTGCACAACAAAGACCCGAAAAGTATTCGGCAGGTCTTTGTATGCCTCTTTGCGTAAAAATAGCAAAGAGGTTTTTTTATACAGCCATTGAGTCATCCTAAAATGAAAGTCAACAATCAGGGGGAAATCATCATGAGTAAGAAAAAAGTAAATTTAGGGGTCAGGGATGTCCCGACACCTTTCTCTTGGGTTTCATTCAGCCTTCAGCATTTGTTTGCCATGTTCGGCTCAACCATTTTGGTTCCGAAGCTCGTCGGAATGAGTCCTGCTGTGGCGTTGGTGACAAGCGGCATCGGAACACTGGCGTACCTTCTTATTACGAAAGGGCAAATTCCGGCGTATCTCGGTTCATCCTTCGCCTTTATTTCTCCGATCATACTGGTAAAAGCGACCGGCGGGCCGGGAGCGGCAATGGTCGGGGCGTTTCTTGCAGGGCTGGTATACGGGCTGATTGCCTTATTGATCAGGCAGCTTGGCACAGGGTGGCTGATGAAGATTCTCCCGCCTGTAGTCGTAGGACCTGTTATTATCGTCATCGGGCTGGGACTTGCAAGCACTGCGGTAAACATGGCGATGTATGCTGATCCAAATGCGAGTGAATTGGTTTACAGCTTAAAGCACTTCAGTGTCGCAGGCGTTACGCTGGCCATCACGATTATTTGCGCGATTTTCTTGCGAGGATTCTTAAGCCTGATTCCGGTTTTGATCGGAATCATCGGCGGATACCTGTTCGCCCTTACTCAAGGGATTGTCAACTTCCAGCCGGTGCTTGACGCGAAATGGTTCGCAGTGCCTGAATTTATCATCCCGTTCAAAGACTATTCGCCGTCAGTAACACTCGGCATCGCGGCCGCAATGGTACCGGTCGCGTTTGTGACAATGTCGGAGCATATCGGCCACCAAATGGTGCTGAGTAAGGTTGTTGGACAAGATTTTATTAAAAAGCCGGGACTGCATCGCTCCATTATGGGTGACAGCGTGGCGACAATTCTTGCTTCCCTGATCGGCGGCCCGCCGACGACGACTTACGGAGAAAACATTGGCGTGCTGGCCATCACAAGAGTATTCAGCGTCTTTGTCATCGGAGGCGCGGCAGTGATTGCCCTTTGCTTCGGCTTTATCGGCAAAATTTCAGCGCTGATCAGTTCAGTGCCGTCAGCGGTCATGGGAGGCGTCTCCTTCCTGCTGTTCGGAATCATTGCTTCAAGCGGCCTGAGAATGCTGATTGACAACAAAATTGATTATGAAAATAACCGAAACCTCATTATCACATCGGTGATCCTTGTGATCGGTGTAGGAGGCGCATTTATCCAAGTGTCTCAAGGCGGATTCCAAGTGTCAGGGATGGCGCTTGCCGCAATTGTCGGTGTCATCTTAAACCTGATTCTTCCGGAAGCGAAGGAAGAGCACGCAGACACATCCGAACAACATCATATTTAAAACCTTTTAATGAAAGTCCAGAGAGGCTTGGAAGGGTTATGAAGAGAAGGAAGCTTCAATGCTGCCCTCTATTTAACCATACCCCGAGTCTATCTTAGACCCGGGGTTTTTTTCAGCCTTAAGTTGAAATGAGAGGGGAAAGAACATGAAGCATATAACGACGATGAGTGAACTCAGCACTGAGGAAATCAAAGATTTGCTTCAAACAGCACAAGACCTCAAAAACGGAAAAACAGACAATCAGCTTACAGGAAAGTTTGCAGCAAACCTGTTTTTCGAACCGAGCACGAGAACGCGGTTCAGCTTCGAGGTCGCAGAAAAAAAGCTGGGCATGAATGTGCTGAACCTTGATGGAACAAGCACAAGCGTACAAAAAGGCGAAACCTTGTATGACACGATTCGGACGCTTGAATCAATCGGTGTGGACGTGTGCGTCATCAGGCACAGTGAAGATGAGTATTATCAAGAGCTTGTCAGCCAGGTGAGCATTCCGATTCTGAATGCGGGAGACGGATGCGGCCAGCATCCGACACAATCACTGCTTGATTTAATGACGATTTATGAAGAGTTCAATACGTTCAAAGGGCTTACCGTCTCCATTCACGGTGACATCAAGCATAGCAGAGTGGCAAGGTCAAATGCGGAAGTGTTGACAAGATTGGGTGCCCGGGTCCTGTTTTCCGGTCCTGCGGAATGGCAGGATGAAGAAAATACATTCGGTACGTATGTCTCAATGGATGAAGCAGTTGAGTCTTCCGATGTCGTCATGCTGCTGCGCATTCAAAATGAACGGCATCAGTCCGCTGTCAGCCAGGAAGGCTATTTAAACAAATACGGCTTGACCGTAGAACGGGCTGAGCGTATGAAGCAGCATGCGATCATCATGCATCCTGCTCCGGTAAACAGAGGAGTGGAGATTGATGACAGCTTAGTAGAAAGCGAAAAATCAAGAATCTTCAAGCAAATGCAAAATGGCGTATTTATCAGAATGGCAGTGATACAGCGTGCCTTACAAACCAATGTGAAAAGAGGAGAAGCAGCGTATGTCATATCTCATTAAAAACGGCTGGATACTTAACGAAAATGGTGAAAAAACAGAAGCGGATATCCGAGTGACAGGAGAAACCATTACTGCAATCGGCAAGCTTGATGCAACGGATAATGAAACTGTAATTGATGCAAGAGGTTTGCTTGTTTCACCTGGGTTTGTTGATCTCCACGTTCATTTCAGAGAGCCGGGCGGAGAGAAAAAAGAAACAATTGAAACCGGGGCGAAAGCAGCGGCACGCGGCGGCTATACAACAGTAGCAGCAATGCCGAATACGCGGCCGGTTCCCGATACAAAGGAGCAGATGGAATGGGTGCAAAACAGAATTAAAGAAACATCATGTGTCAGAGTTCTTCCATATGCATCCATTACGATCAGGCAAATCGGCGATGAAATGACAAACTTTGAAGCGTTAAAAGAAGCCGGGGCATTTGCCTTTACAGATGACGGCGTTGGGATACAGACAGCAGGCATGATGTATGAAGCGATGAAACGGGCAGCCGCAATTGACAAAGCGATTGTTGCACATTGCGAGGACAACTCCTTAATTTACGGAGGAAGCGTACATGAGGGGACATTCTCCAAAGCGAACGGGCTAAACGGCATTCCTTCTGTGTGTGAATCGGTTCATATTGCCCGCGATGTGCTGCTGGCTGAGGCGGCAAACTGCCATTATCATGTATGTCATATCAGCACGAAAGAATCTGTCAGAGTTGTACGCGATGCGAAAAAAGCGGGAATCAGAGTGACAGCAGAAGTGTCGCCGCATCATTTGCTGCTTTGTGATGAGGACATCCCGGGGCTGGACACAAACTTTAAAATGAATCCTCCGCTCCGCAGCGCAGAAGACAGGGCTGCTTTAATTGAAGGTCTTTTAGACGGAACGATTGATTTTATCGCAACAGACCATGCACCGCATACGGAAGAAGAGAAAAACACGGAAATGAAGCTGGCGCCATTCGGAATTGTCGGCTTAGAAACAGCATTCCCGCTTCTTTACACACACTTTGTCAAAAATGGCAGCTGGTCATTGAAGCAGCTCATTGACTACATGACAATCAAGCCATGCGAAGCGTTCGGTCTCCCATATGGAACATTACAAACGGGGCAAGTTGCTGACATGACATTAATTGATTTAGAAAAAGAAGCAGTTATAGACAAAGAGACATTTTTATCAAAAGGAAAAAATACACCATTCAATGGCATCAGCTGCACCGGCTGGCCGGTCGCTACAATTGCGGCAGGGAAGCTTGCTTATGAAGAAGGGAGACTTGTCAAATGAAGAGACGATTAGTACTGGAAAACGGAGCGGTATTCGAAGGAGAAGCCTTCGGGAGCTTAGAACACAACATGGGAGAAGTCGTTTTTAATACTGGGATGACAGGCTATCAGGAAATTTTATCTGACCCTTCTTACTGCGGGCAGATCGTAACATTGACATACCCGCTTATCGGAAATTATGGCATTAACCGTGATGATTTTGAATCCATTACCCCTTTTGTCAAAGGGCTGATCATCAAGGAATTATGTGAATTGCCTTCCAACTGGCGTTCAGCATACACATTAGACGAGTATTTAAAAATGAAAAACATTCCCGGACTCCAGGGGATTGATACAAGGAAGCTGACAAGAATGATCCGCACGGCAGGCGCGCTAAAAGGAACATTCGCTTCATCTGATGAAGACATCGAAGCTGTGCTGAAAAGACTGAACGAAACGGAATTGCCAAGAAATCAAGTATCACAAGTATCAGCCAAAACAGCATATCCGAGCCCGGGAAGAGGCAAACGCATTGTCTTGGTTGACTTCGGCATGAAGCACGGGATTCTAAGGGAGCTGAACAAACGGAAATGTGACGTCATCGTTGTGCCTTACAACATTACAGCAGAAGAAGTGCTTCAGCTGAAACCGGACGGCATCATGCTTTCTAACGGACCTGGAGACCCGAAGGATGTGCCCGAAGCGATTGAAATGATTAAAGGTGTTCTCGGAAAAGTGCCTTTATTCGGAATATGTCTCGGCCACCAATTATTCGCGCTGGCGTGCGGGGCGAATACTGAAAAAATGAAATTCGGCCACAGAGGTTCAAACCACCCGGTAAAAGAGCTGGCTACAGGGAAAGTTGCCTTAACATCTCAAAACCATGGTTATACAGTTTCATCTATCAGTGAAACAGAACTTGAAGTGACGCATATCGCAATCAACGACGATACGATTGAAGGGCTGAAGCATAAAACATTGCCGGCATTTACGGTTCAATATCATCCCGAAGCCTCACCTGGTCCTGAGGATGCTAACCATCTATTTGACAGATTCATCGAAATGATCGAAACAACAGAGAAAGAAGGGGAAGCGGTATGCCAAAACGCGTAGACATTAACAAAATTTTAGTAATCGGATCTGGGCCGATCATCATCGGCCAAGCAGCAGAATTTGATTATGCGGGAACGCAAGCCTGTCTTGCTTTGAAAGAAGAAGGCTATGAAGTCATCCTTGTCAACTCAAACCCTGCCACGATCATGACAGATACAGAAATGGCTGATCGGGTTTACATCGAACCGCTCACACCTGAATTCCTGACACGAATCATCAGAAAAGAGCGCCCAGATGCCATTCTTCCTACGCTCGGAGGCCAAACCGGTTTGAATCTTGCGGTTGAGCTTTCTGAAAGAGGCGTTTTGGCAGAATGCGGCGTCGAAGTGCTTGGCACGAAACTGTCTGCGATTCAGCAAGCTGAAGACCGTGACTTGTTCAGAACATTAATGAATGAACTGAATGAACCGGTGCCTGAAAGTGAGATTATCCATTCCCTCGAAGAAGCGGAAAAATTCGTCAGCCAAATTGGATTCCCTGTCATTGTCCGCCCGGCATATACATTAGGCGGAACAGGCGGAGGCATCTGCTCGAATGAAACAGAGCTAAAAGAAATTGTTGAGAACGGCTTGAAATTAAGCCCGGTACACCAATGTCTGCTTGAAAAGAGCATTGCCGGCTATAAAGAAATCGAGTATGAAGTCATGAGAGACAGCCAGGATCACGCCATTGTTGTTTGTAACATGGAAAACATTGATCCGGTTGGAATCCATACTGGAGACAGTATTGTTGTCGCGCCGAGCCAAACGCTCAGCGATCGCGAATATCAGCTCCTGCGGAATGTATCGTTAAAACTGATTCGCGCGCTTGGAATC
This sequence comes from Bacillus sp. JS, assembly GCF_000259365.1. NCBI lineage: Bacteria > Bacillati > Bacillota > Bacilli > Caryophanales > Bacillaceae > Bacillus > Bacillus sp. JS. The sequence continues at coordinate 1,670,917 of NC_017743.1, forward strand.
GAAGGCGGATGTAACGTCCAGCTCGCCTTAGATCCAGACAGCTTCCAATATTACATCATTGAAGTAAATCCGCGTGTCAGCCGTTCATCTGCCCTTGCATCAAAAGCAACGGGATACCCGATAGCAAAGCTCGCTGCTAAAATTGCAGTCGGCCTTTCATTAGATGAAATGATGAACCCGGTAACAGGAAAAACATATGCAGCATTTGAACCTGCTCTTGACTATGTCGTATCCAAAATTCCGCGCTGGCCGTTTGATAAATTTGAATCAGCAAACAGAAAGCTCGGCACGCAAATGAAAGCGACTGGTGAGGTCATGGCGATCGGCCGCACGCTTGAAGAGTCATTGCTGAAGGCTGTGCGTTCACTGGAAGCTGATGTGTATCATCTTGAATTGAAGGACGCCGCTGACATTTCAGATGAACTTCTTGAAAAGCGAATTAAAAAGGCCGGTGATGAACGCTTATTCTACTTAGCTGAAGCGTACAGAAGAGGTTACACGGTAGAAGACCTCCATGAATTTTCCGCTATCGATGTCTTCTTCTTGCATAAGCTGTTCGGAATCGTACAGTTTGAAAAAGAATTGAAGGCGAATGTGGGCGATACAGATGTGCTGAGACGGGCAAAAGAACTCGGCTTCTCTGATCAGTACATCAGCCGCGAGTGGAAAATGAAAGAATCCGAGCTTTACAGCTTGAGAAAACAAGCGGGGATTGCGCCGGTATTCAAAATGGTAGATACGTGCGCGGCGGAATTTGAGTCAGAAACGCCATACTTCTATAGCACATATGAAGAAGAAAATGAATCTGTCGTTACAGATAAGAAAAGTGTGATGGTGCTTGGTTCGGGTCCGATTCGAATCGGTCAGGGTGTCGAGTTCGACTATGCGACTGTTCACTCTGTATGGGCAATTAAACAAGCAGGCTATGAAGCCATTATTGTCAATAACAACCCGGAAACCGTTTCAACAGACTTCAGCATCTCAGACAAGCTGTATTTTGAACCGCTTACGATTGAAGATGTTATGCACATCATTGACCTCGAACAGCCGATAGGCGTTGTCGTACAATTTGGCGGACAAACTGCGATTAACCTTGCTGACGAGCTTTCTGCGCGCGGAGTGAAAATCCTTGGAACTTCATTAGAAGATTTAGACCGTGCAGAAGATCGGGATAAATTTGAACAAGCGCTTGGAGAACTTGGTGTTCCGCAGCCGCTTGGCAAAACAGCGACATCGGTTGATCAGGCAGTAAGCATCGCAAGTGATATCGGATACCCGGTATTGGTGCGCCCTTCCTATGTACTTGGCGGCCGGGCGATGGAGATTGTGTATCATGAAGAAGAGCTGCTTCATTACATGAAAAACGCAGTCAAAATCAATCCGCAGCACCCTGTATTAATTGACAGATATTTGACTGGGAAAGAAATTGAAGTTGATGCAGTATCTGACGGTGAAACAGTCGTCATTCCGGGAATTATGGAGCACATTGAACGTGCGGGCGTTCACTCCGGAGACTCGATCGCTGTTTATCCGCCTCAATCGCTCACTGAGGACATTAAGAAAAAAATTGAACAATACACGATCGCACTTGCTAAAGGGCTGAACATTGTCGGTTTGCTCAATATTCAATTCGTCTTATCACAAGGCGAGGTGTACGTGCTCGAAGTGAACCCGAGATCAAGCAGAACCGTACCGTTCTTAAGCAAAATTACGGGTATCCCAATGGCGAATCTCGCAACAAAAATCATTCTCGGTCAAAAGCTGGCTGCGTTTGGCTATACAGAGGGCCTTCAGCCTGAGCAGCAAGGTGTATTTGTAAAAGCGCCGGTCTTCTCCTTCGCCAAGCTGAGAAGAGTGGACATTACGTTAGGGCCTGAAATGAAATCAACAGGTGAAGTCATGGGGAAAGATTCGACCCTTGAAAAGGCGCTCTATAAAGCCTTGATTGCTTCAGGTATTCAAATCCCGAACTACGGTTCCGTGCTTTTAACAGTAGCTGATAAGGACAAAGAAGAAGGGCTTGCCATTGCTAAGCGGTTCCACGCGATTGGCTACAACATTTTAGCGACGGAAGGAACGGCAGGCTACCTGAAAGAAGCTTCTATTCCAGCGAAGGTTGTCGGAAAAATCGGCCAGGATGGTCCGAACCTGCTTGATGTCATCAGAAACGGTGAAGCACAGTTTGTCATCAATACGCTGACAAAAGGAAAGCAGCCGGCAAGAGACGGATTTAGAATCAGACGTGAATCAGTAGAAAATGGTGTTGCCTGCTTAACATCATTAGATACGGCAGAGGCGATATTGCGAGTGCTGGAAAGCATGACATTCCGCGCTGATCAAATGCCGGCAGTCAATACAAATCAGGAGGCGGCAGTCACTATATGAAAAAAGCGTATTTGACAGTATGTTCTAACCAGCAAATTGCAGACCGGGTGTATCAAATGGTTCTGAAAGGGGAGCTTGTCCAAGGGTTTACAACCCCGGGGCAGTTCCTTCATCTTAAAGTGTGCGAAGCGGTTACGCCTCTTTTGAGGAGGCCAATCAGCATCGCCGACGTCAATTTTGAAAAAAGTGAAGTCACCATCATTTATCGAGTAGATGGGGAAGGTACAAGGCTATTGTCTCTGAAACAGCAGGGAGAGCTTGTGGATGTCCTCGGGCCTTTGGGAAATGGCTTTCCTGTCAATGAAGTCCAACCCGGAAAGACGGCTTTGCTGGTAGGAGGCGGTGTAGGTGTGCCGCCTCTCCAAGAGCTGTCGAAACGCTTGATTGAAAAAGGGGTAAATGTCATCCACGTTTTAGGATTCCAATCGGCAAAGGATGTTTTTTACGAGAAAGAATGTCGGCAGTATGGAGACACGTTTGTGGCAACAGCTGACGGAAGCTACGGGGAAACCGGATTTGTCACAGATGTGATTAAACGGAAACATCTAGAGTTTGATATCCTTCTCAGCTGCGGGCCGACACCGATGCTCAAGGCGCTAAAACAGGAATATGCCCATAAAGAAGTATATCTGTCCATGGAGGAACGAATGGGCTGCGGAATCGGCGCATGCTTCGCGTGTGTGTGCCATACAAACGAAAGTGAGACATCCTATGTAAAAGTATGTCTCGACGGGCCTGTATTTAAAGCTCAGGAGGTGGCGCTGTAATGCTAGAGGTGAAATTGCCGGGACTTGATTTGAAAAATCCAATCATTCCTGCATCAGGCTGCTTCGGGTTTGGAAAAGAGTTTTCACGTTTTTATGATTTGTCTTGTCTTGGAGCTATCATGATTAAGGCTACGACAAAGGAGCCGCGCTTCGGGAATCCGACGCCGCGGGTAGCTGAGACTGGTGCTGGAATGCTCAATGCGATCGGTCTCCAAAATCCGGGGCTGGATAGCGTGTTGCATCATGAGCTGCCATGGCTTGAGCAGTTTGATACGCCGATCATTGCTAATGTCGCAGGTTCTCAAGTCGAGGATTATGTTGAAGTCGCAGAGCATATCAGCAAAGCGCCTAATGTTCATGCACTTGAATTGAATATTTCCTGCCCAAATGTGAAAACAGGCGGAATCGCTTTTGGCACGAACCCTGAAATGGCTGCCGATTTGACAAAAGCGGTGAAAGAGGTTTCAAATGTACCCGTTTATGTGAAGCTTTCCCCGAACGTGACTAATATCACAGAGATTGCATTAGCGATCGAGGAAGCGGGAGCGGATGGCCTTACGATGATCAACACACTAATCGGCATGAGACTCGATTTAAAAACCGGCAAACCGATATTAGCGAATAAAACAGGAGGACTTTCTGGCCCTGTTGTGAAGCCGGTTGCCATTCGCATGGTGTATGAAGTCAGCCAGGCGGTCAACATCCCGATTATCGGAATGGGAGGCGTGCAGACGGCCGAAGATGCCCTGGAATTTCTTCTTGCTGGAGCAAGCGCGGTCGCTGTCGGAACAGCAAATTTTGTGAATCCTTTTGCATGTCCAGAGATTATTGAACAGCTTCCATCTGTTTTGCGCCAATACGGCTATCAATCAATTGAAGAATGCATCGGAAGGAGCTGGAATCATGAAAAACAACCTGCCCATCATCGCGCTTGATTTTGCATCAGCTGAAGAAACACTTGCGTTCTTAACGCCTTTTCAGCAAGAACCGTTATTTGTAAAGGTTGGAATGGAGCTTTTTTACCAAGAAGGGCCATCTATCGTGAAACAGCTAAAAGAAAGAAACTGCGAGCTGTTTTTGGATCTAAAGCTTCATGACATTCCGACCACTGTAAACAAGGCGATGAAGCGTCTTGCCAGTCTCGGCGTAGACCTCGTCAATGTTCATGCGGCCGGGGGCAAAAAAATGATGCAAGCAGCTCTTGAAGGCTTAGAAGAAGGTACGCCGGCGGGGAAAAAACGCCCGTCACTTATTGCGGTAACCCAGCTGACAAGCACATCTGAACAAATCATGAAGGATGAACTGCTGATCGAAAAGCCTCTGATCGATACGGTTGTGCACTACAGCAAACAGGCGGAAGAAAGCGGACTGGATGGAGTGGTCTGCTCTGTTCATGAAGCAAACGCCATTTACCAAGCAGTGTCGCCTTCATTTCTGACTGTCACTCCAGGGATCAGAATGTCAGATGACGCTGCGAATGACCAAGTCCGCGTGGCGACACCTGCAATTGCAAGAGAAAAAGGTTCATCAGCGATTGTAGTAGGACGCTCGATTACAAAAGCGGAAGATCCGGTAAAAGCCTATAAGGCTGTCAGACTTGAATGGGAGGGAATCAAATCTTGAAACAAATCATCGCAAAACATCTATTAGACATCCAAGCTGTATTTTTACGTCCGAACGAGCCGTTCACATGGGCAAGCGGTATTTTATCACCAATCTACTGTGACAACCGTCTTACGCTATCTTTCCCAGAGGTCAGAAATGATGTCGCCTCAGGCATCAGCAAGCTTGTCAAAGAGCATTTTCCCGAAGCTGAAATGATAGCAGGAACAGCAACTGCGGGTATTCCTCATGCTGCTCTGGCGGCTGACCGTTTGAATCTTCCGATGTGTTATGTGAGGAGCAAGCCGAAAGCGCACGGAAAAGGCAATCAGATTGAGGGAGCTGTGCAGAAAGGGCAAAAAACGGTCGTTATTGAAGACTTAATCTCCACAGGAGGCAGCGTGCTTGAAGCTTGTGCAGCTTTACAAGCGGCCGGCTGTGAGGTGCTTGGTGTCGTCTCAATCTTTACGTACGGACTTCCCAAAGCAGAAGAAGCCTTCGCAAAGACAGAACTGCCATACTACTCATTAACTGATTACGATACGCTCACAGAGGTCGCACTTGAGAACGGAAATATTCATTCAGATGATCTAAAAAAGCTGAAAACATGGAAACAAAATCCCGAGTCAAAAGATTGGTTTAAAAAATAAAAAATAAATTCCAACAATGTAAAGAGGCTTCAAAGCCTTGCTGTACTTAAAAACAGGCCATGAGGCCTGTTTTTTTATTAATCCTATAAAAAAAGTCGGGTTGACTTATGTTAGAATTGTGCTAAAATTTACTACAAATCTGAAAAACTTATCAAGAGCGGCTGAGGGACTGGACCTATGAAGCCCGGCAACCTGCATAGTTTGTAAGGTGCTACTTCCAGCAAAATGAATTCCATTTTGAAAGATAAGGGCTACATGCTGTTCCTGTCTTTCTTTCCGCCGGATTGAAAGTTTTTTATTTTAAGAGGCAAAAAGGCTGTTTGAAATCACCAGCCAAGAATCACATTACAATTGGGAAAAGACAACCGGCAGGAAGCTACTGTTTGTTTGTCTCCGAAAGGAGGAAAGAAGAAATGTTAACGTATGATAATTGGGAAGAACCAACGATTACATTTCCGGAAGACGATCCTTATAAAGGAGCGCTGTCAGTTTTAAAGTGGGCATACGGCCATTACGGCAACCAGCTTATTTATGCCTGCAGTTTCGGAATTGAGGGAATCGTTTTGATTGACTTAATTTATAAAGTGAAAAAAGACGCAGAGATTGTGTTTCTTGATACAGGACTTCATTTTAAAGAGACCTATGAAACAATTGAACGAGTGAAAGAGCGTTATCCAGGTCTTAATATCATCCTGAAAAAACCAGACCTCACCCTTGAGGAACAAGCCGAGGAATATGGCGACAAGCTGTGGGAAAGAGAGCCGAATCAGTGCTGCTACCTTAGAAAGGTCGTTCCTTTAAGAGAGGCGCTTTCAGGACATCCCGCCTGGCTTTCCGGTCTGCGCCGTGATCAAGGGCCAAGCCGTGCCAATACGAATTTCTTAAACAAAGATGAAAAATTCAAGTCAGTAAAAGTTTGCCCGCTTATCCATTGGACTTGGAAAGACATTTGGAGATACACATCACGGAATGAACTGGACTACAATCCGCTTCATGACCAAGGATACCCAAGTATTGGCTGTGCGCCTTGCACTGCTCCCGCTTTTACCGCAGAGGATCTGCGTTCAGGCAGATGGAATGGTATGGCGAAAACAGAATGCGGACTGCATGAATAAGGAGCTGCAAAATGGAACTAGCCGCTATTTTATTTAGCTTGTTTTTTGCGATGAATATTGGTGCAAGCGGCGCTGCAGCTTCGATGGGAGTTGCTTACGGCTCTGGAGCCATCAAAAAGAAAACCTACGCTTTGATCCTATGCGCAGTCGGTGTCTTGGCCGGGGCGGTCATTGGCGGAGGCGAGGTCGTAAAAACAATCAGCTCTGGCATTATCCCCGAACAGACGATTACACTGACGATTGTTTGCATCATTATTGGAGCTGCTGCGCTGTCGCTCTTTACGGCAAATCTGCTCGGCATTCCTTTATCGACAAGTGAAGTGACGGTCGGCGCGGTTGTCGGCGTGGGAGTGGCTTATAAAGTATTGTTTGTGAACAATCTTCTGATCATTGTGACATTTTGGGTTTTTGTCCCGCTGTTCGCTTTTGGCTTCACCTATTTCGTATCTAAGCTTTTTCGTTATTTTAAGATTGAAGTGAAATCTTCTAAACAGCAAAAAATCCTCAGCATTGTTTTGTTAGTTGCCGGATTTTTCGAAGCATTCTCTGCCGGCATGAATAATGTGGCGAATGCCGTTGGCCCGTTAGTGGCTGCCGGTGTGCTTGATGTCGTAAAAGGAACCTTGTACGGAGGAGCTTTTGTTGCGCTTGGCGCACTGTTATTAGGCCGGCGTGTGTTAGAAACAAACGGGAAGAAAATTACGAGATTTTCAAAAGGAGAAGGCATTCTCTTATCCGGCACAGGAGCGGGACTGGTAATTATCAGTTCTGTATTTGGGATGCCGGTGCCTTTGGCGCAAGTCACGTCATCGTCTATTATCGGCATAGGCATGGCAAAAAACGGTCCGAACGTGTTCCATAAACAAGTTGTTCAAACGATGCTGAAGGTATGGATCGTATCGCCGTTTTTATCTTTATCGATTTCTTATCTGCTTGTATCCTTGTTTTTAAAAGCGGATTATTATTCGATCTTTATCATGGTAAGTGTGCTTTTAGCGGCGGGCGGTGCCGTCAGCCTGACAAAGGCCATTCGTAAAGAGAGACGCTCAGTCCACGAACAAGGCGGGGGAATCTGAACATTAATCTGAGTAATTTTATAAGTTAACTAGGAGGAGATGGATGTTATGAGCTTAGCACCACATGGAGGAACATTAGTAAACAGAGTAGATGAATCATATGATGTGAGCAGCATTCAAAAAGAAATTGAACTTGATTTAATTTCTTTCGCGGATTTGGAATTGATCGGTATCGGTGCATACAGCCCGATTGAAGGTTTCTTTAATGAAAAAGATTACGAATCTGTTGTCGAAAACATGCGTCTTTCTTCCGGCGTTGTCTGGTCTCTTCCAATCACACTTCCGGTCGATGCGCAAAAAGCAGCGGAACTGTCAGTTGGCGAAACGGTAAAGTTAACGTATGAAGGAGACGCATACGGCGTTATCCAAATCGAAGACCTGTATGTGCCTGACAAACAAAAAGAAGCTATCAATGTGTACAAAACGGATGAGCAGGAGCATCCGGGTGTTAAAAAACTGTTCAGCCGCGGCAATACATATGTCGGCGGACCGATCACGTTGATTAAAAAAGCTTCAAAACAGTTCCCTGAGTTTACTTTTGAACCGGCAGAAACAAGACGCCAGTTTGCTGAAAAAGGCTGGGAAACGATTGTCGGCTTCCAAACAAGAAACCCTGTTCACAGAGCGCATGAATACATTCAAAAAACGGCTCTTGAAACAGTAGACGGCTTGTTCTTGAATCCGTTAGTAGGTGAAACAAAATCCGATGACATCCCAGCTGATGTACGGATGGAAAGCTACCAAGTTCTTCTTGATCATTATTACCCGAAAGATCGCGTGTTCCTTGGTGTCTTCTTGGCGGCGATGCGTTATGCAGGCCCGAGAGAAGCAATTTTCCACGCGCTTGTCAGAAAGAACTACGGATGCACACATTTCATCGTTGGCCGTGATCATGCAGGTGTAGGTGACTATTACGGAACATACGAAGCACAGGAGCTGTTTGACACATTCAAACCTGAAGAACTCGGGATTACACCGCTGAAATTCGAGCACAGCTTCTTCTGTAAAAAATGCGGAAATATGGGGACAGCGAAAACATGCCCTCATGGCAGAGAGCACCACGTCATTTTATCAGGCACTAAGGTAAGAGGTATGCTGAGAGACGGCGTGCTGCCTCCTGCTGAATTCAGCCGAAAAGAAGTCGTAGAAGTGTTAATCAAAGGGATGAAGAAAAAAGAAGAAGTAGGCGTATCTTAAGGAGGATTGGCAGTGACAAATCGCGATATTGTATGGCATGAAGCCTCTATCACAAAAGAAGAGTACCAGCAAAAAAACAAGCATAAAAGCTCCATTCTCTGGCTGACAGGGTTAAGCGGCTCAGGCAAATCAACCATTGCCAACGCCGCTGCGAGAGAATTATTTGAGCAAGGCTACCAAGTCATTGTGCTGGACGGGGATAATATCCGTCACGGCTTAAATAAGGATCTTGGTTTTTCTGATGAAGACCGAAAAGAAAACATCCGCCGAATCGGAGAGGTGGCAAAACTTTTTGTTCAGCAGGGAACCATTGTCATTACTGCTTTTATCTCTCCTTTCCGCGAGGACAGACAACAGGTTCGCGAGCTTGTGGAAGTTGGCGAATTCAATGAAGTATACATTAAATGTGATCTTGATATTTGTGAACAAAGGGATCCGAAAGGACTCTATAAAAAAGCAAGAAACGGAGAGATCCCGTTTTTTACAGGAATTGATTCTCCTTATGAAGAACCGGAAGCGCCAGAGCTCGTTCTTGATTCAGGACAGCATGACCGTGAAGCGTGTAAAAATCAGCTGATCGAGTTTGTCAAGCAAAAATTGAGCTGAATATGATCTGCTGCGTTCTTCTCAGATACCGGAATGCAAGCGAGAACAACATCACAGCGAATGTTCTGGAAGAACTCGAATAGATCGGGGGAAATACGATGGGAAAAGTATATATTGTAGGAGCGGGTCCCGGTGATCCTGATCTGCTGACGATTAAAGCGCTGAAAGCCATTGAAAAAGCTGATGTTATCTTATATGACAGATTAGTAAATAAAGAGATTTTACAATATGCCAAAGAGCAAGCAGACCTGATCTACTGCGGGAAGCTTCCAGATTTTCATACGATGAAGCAGGAAACCATCAATCGATTTCTTGTGAAGTATGCGCAAAAAGGGAAAATAGTTGTCAGACTGAAAGGCGGGGACCCTTTTGTGTTCGGCAGGGGAGGGGAAGAAGCGGAATGCCTCTCTGAAAATGGCATACCGTTTGAAATCATCCCCGGCATTACGTCAGGAATCGCGGCAGCTGCTTATGCCGGGATTCCTGTTACTCATCGGGATGCGGGCTCTAACGTCGCATTTGTAACGGGTCATTATAAAAGTGATGAAGATTTTGAGGAAAAGTGGAAAGCGCTGGCTACAGGAATTGATACACTTGTCATCTATATGGGTATCAAAAACGTGCAGCAGATTGAAAGAAAACTCCTTGAAAACGGCCGGGACGGTTCTACGCCGGCAGCCTTTATTCATTGGGGAACAACGGACAAGCAAAAATCTGTTTTTTGTACAGTTGACACCCTTTCAGAAACGGTGATAAAAGAAAACATTACAAATCCGAGTTTAATTGTCATTGGAAATGTTGTAAATTATCACTATAAGCTGGAATGGTTTGAATCTGAACTGAAAAAACAAGATTTAAGCGAGGCGTTGTAAAATGAAACAAGCGATTTTATATGTCGGCCACGGCAGCCGGGTCAAAAAAGCTCAGCAAGAAGCCGCAGCCTTTTTGGAAGGGTGTAAGGCACACATCTCTGTGCCAGTACAAGAAATCAGCTTTTTAGAGCTTCAGGAGCCGACAATTGAGACAGGTTTTGAAGCATGTGTGAAGCAAGGCGCCACTCATATCGCAGTGGTGCCTCTGCTTCTTTTAACAGCTGCGCATGCAAAACATGATATTCCGGAAGAAATTGCGAGTGCTGCATCCCGATATCCGTCAGTCCATATTTCATACGGAAAGCCGATCGGGATTGACGAAGAAGTAGTCAAGGCCGTATATCATCGAATGAAAGACATTGGTGTTCCGTATGAAAATGCCAGAGTGGTGCTCATTGGAAGGGGAAGTTCAGATCCAGATGTCAAAAGAGACGTGACTGGCATTGCTCATCTTCTTCAGGAAATGGTTCCAGTCAAGGAAGTCATTCCGTGCTTTTTGACAGCATGCGGCCCGAATTACAAAGAGGTTTTTTCAGAACTTGAAAAAGATGACGGCACAACAACCTTTATCGTTCCGTATTTGCTCTTTACGGGTATGCTGATGAATGAAATCGAACGAGAGGTTCAGACATTAAAAGCTCATAATCCGAATGTCTACCTCTCTTCTTATATCGGTTTTCACCCTCATGTGAAGAACGCATTTTTAAACCGTGTGAGAGAAGCTGCGGCAAATCCTGAGGGACAATTTGATTTTGATGGAGGTTCATATGCTTCCGCTGCACATTAGCCTGGAAAAGAAGAAGGTTGTCATTGCGGGGGGCGGCAGCATCGCTCTCAGAAGACTGAAAACGGTGATTTCTGAAGGAGCAGATATAACGCTTGTCAGTCCGGATGTTGAACCGGAAATCAAGCAAATGGCAGAAGATCAACGCATCAAATGGAAAAAACGGACGATCGAAAAAGAAGATTATCTCAATGCTTTTTTCATTATTGCCGCGACGGATGATGCGGCAGTGAACAAAGAAATTGCCCAATCCGCTTCGCCTTTTCAGCTTGTCAATTGTGTCAGTGACGCTGAGCTTGGCAATGTATATATGCCGAAAATCGTAAAAAGAGGGTATGTCACGGTGTCCGTTTCTACAAGCGGAGCCAGTCCAAAGCACACAAAAGAGCTTGCTGAAAACATGGATAAGCTGATTGACGGCGAATTTGTTGCTGAAGTGGATAGGCTTTATCAAGTGAGAAGAAAGAAATAAGCCAGAGCATAATAATGCTCTGGCTTTTCTTTATGCGGCTCAGCTTTTTTTCAGCTTGATGACAGTATCAGCATCTGGCGTGACAAAGACGGTATGCTGGCTGTCATAGGTGACGAAACCGGGTTTCGCGCCGTTCGGTTTTTTGACATGCCTGATTTTTGTATAATCTACAGGCACGGAGCTTGAATCTTTAGCTTTTGAAAAATAAGCTGCAATTGTCGCGGCTTCAATGATTGTTTGCTCATCCGGTTCGCTACTTCTGATCACAACGTGGGAGCCAGGAATGTCCTTCGTGTGAAGCCAAATATCATCTCTGGCAGCCGCTCTTGTCGTTAAATATTCATTTTGGCGATTATTCTTCCCCACTAAAATTGTCAGTCCTGAGGAGGATTCGTATGTTTCTAACACCGGGTTGTGCGTTTTTTGCTTTTTCTGGCCTTTTTGCTGCTTAGGGCGTAAATATTTGCCCTCCACAAGCTCTTCCCTGATTTCACTGATATCCCGGGGAGAAGCGGAGGAAAGCTGCTGAATCAGCTGATCGAAGTATTCGATCTCTTCCTGTGCCAGCCTGATTTGCTCCTCTACAACCGCGACCGAATTTTTCGCTTTCTGATACTTCGTGAAGTAGGCTTGGGCGTTTTCGGAAGGTGTTTTGTTCGGGTTTAAAGGAATCGTGATCGTCGGGCTTTCTTCATCATAATAGTTGATGACCTCAGCCTGTTTATCACCTTTTTTCAGCATATATAAATTAGCAGTTAAAAGCTCCCCGTAAAGCTGGAATTCCTTCGCATTTTCCGAATACTCCAATGTTTTCTCTAATTTTTTGATTTTGTTGGCATTTTTCTTCCGTTCGTTGACAACAAACCGCTCAAGATCTTGAGCCTGCTGTTTGACCCGGTCTCGTTCAGCTTTTCCGAAATAAAAACGGTCGAGCAGGTCGCTTAATGAATCAAAACGGCGCGCTTCGCCTTTTAGATGAGTCAGCTCCAGCAGATAAAAATATTCCTTTCCGTTTACAGTCGTAATGTTGGGAATGAAACGGTGCTCTTTTACTTCGGCAAACAGTGCCAGCAACGCTTTTGGCAGTGTGACTTTGTTGGCGAGGCCAGCTCTGTGAACCGCTTCTTTGGCGAAAAGCGGAGACACCCCTGAAAAGTGGTCGACAATTTGTTTATCAAGCCGTCCTTCTTGAAAACTGAGGTGACGCAAAATATCATCTTCTGACGCCTCAAGCGGTGATATTTTGTCCTGGGCAGGCGGAAGCTTATAATCTTGGCCGGGCAGTACTGTACGGTAGCTGTTCATTGACGGCGATAAATGCTTAAGTCCGTCGATGATCACATTTTCTGCAGCGTCGGTCAAAATAATATTGCTGTGGCGGCCCATAATTTCTACATAAAGCTTTCGCACGGTTTCATCGCCAATTTCGTTTCGGCTTTTGATATGAAAAATCATAATGCGGTCTAAGCCCGCTTGTTCGATTTTCTCAATGAATCCGCCTTCGATATGCTTTCTCAGCAGCATGCAAAACATTGGTGGTTCGCTTGGATTTTCATAAGTTTGTGTCGTGATATGCACCCGTGAATAGCTCGGATGTGCCGATAATAATAGTTTTTGGTTTTTTCCCTTGGCACGGATGTGGAAAATCACATCGTGCTTATATGGCTGATGGACTTTTGTAATTCGTCCGCCCATTATTTTCTCGTTAAGTTCGTGTGTCATTCCGTATGTAAACATGCCATCAAACGACATATGCAATACACCCTCTCATTCTTCCTGCATTCGATAATTATAGCATGAAATGGGACGAGTCAGAATAAGCATGCTTATAGAGTGATATCTCTATAAGAGAGCAGGGGAGTGGACGAGCGGAATGAAGTTTCATGAAATGGGACAAACAGATTTACTAGAGGCAACCAATACGTCCATGAAACAAGGATTAACAGAAAAAGAAGTGAAAAAACGCCTTGACAAGCATGGGCCAAACGAGCTGCAAGAAGGGAAAAAAACGTCAGCGCTTCTCTTGTTTTTCGCGCAGTTCAAAGATTTTATGGTGCTTGTGCTTCTGGCGGCAACGTTAATCTCAGGATTTCTTGGTGAATATGTAGATGCGGTTGCGATTATTGCGATTGTGTTTGTGAATGGCATACTCGGTTTCTTTCAAGAAAGGCGAGCTGAGCAATCTCTTCAAGCTTTAAAAGAGCTTTCAACACCGCATGTCATGGCACTCAGGGAAGGAAGCTGGACAAAGATTCCTTCTAAGGAACTTGTGCCGGGGGATATTGTGAAATTTACAAGCGGGGACAGGATTGGCGCGGACGTTCGAATTGTTGAAGCGAGAAGCCTTGAAATAGAAGAATCAGCGCTGACCGGGGAATCAATTCCGGTTGTGAAGCACGCTGATAAACTGAAAAAACCGGATGTTTCACTCGGTGATATTACCAATATGGCATTTATGGGAACGATTGTGACCCGCGGCAGCGGTGTCGGGGTTGTCGTCGGGACAGGGATGAATACGGCAATGGGGAAAATTGCTGACATGCTTGAATCGGCTGGGACATTGTCAACCCCGCTGCAAAGAAGACTGGAGCAGCTCGGGAAGATTTTGATTGTTGTTGCATTGCTTCTGACCGTTCTTGTTGTTGCTGTCGGTGTTATTCAGGGTCATGATCTGTACAGCATGTTTTTAGCGGGTGTCTCATTAGCGGTAGCCGCCATTCCAGAGGGGCTGCCGGCGATTGTCACCGTGGCGCTGTCGCTTGGTGTACAGCGGATGATTAAACAAAAATCCATTGTTAGAAAGCTTCCTGCTGTTGAAACGCTTGGGTGTGCGTCTATCATTTGTTCAGATAAAACAGGGACAATGACCCAAAACAAAATGACGGTGACACATGTGTGGTCCGGAGGGAAAACATGGAGAGTGACAGGGGCCGGGTATGAACCGAAAGGAAGCTTCACACTGAACGAAAAAGAGGTCAGTATCAATGAACATAAGCCGCTTCAGCAGATGCTTCTGTTCGGGGCGCTCTGTAACAACTCCAATATTGAGAAAAGAGACGGAGAATATGTGCTTGACGGAGATCCGACAGAGGGGGCGCTGCTCACCGCGGCAAGAAAAGGCGGTTTTTCAAAGGAGTTTGTTGAAGCAAACTACAGGGTGATTGAAGAATTTCCTTTTGATTCTGCACGGAAAATGATGACTGTCATCGTAGAGGATCAGGACAGAAAGCGCTATATCATTACAAAAGGTGCACCGGATGTACTGATGCAGCGATCTTCCCGTATTTATTATGACGGCTCAGCCGCTCTTTTTTCAAATGAAAGAAGAGCAGAAACAGAGGCGGTATTAAGACATTTGGCATCTCAGGCGCTCAGAACGATAGCGGTCGCCTACAGGCCGATAAGAGCAGGCGAAACACCGTCAATGGAGCAGGCGGAAAAAGATCTGACGATGCTCGGCCTTTCAGGTATCATTGACCCGCCGCGGCCGGAAGTCAGACAGGCGATTAAAGAATGCCGTGAAGCGGGAATTAAGACCGTCATGATTACAGGTGATCATGTGGAGACCGCTAAAGCGATAGCGAAAGATCTGCGCCTCCTTCCGAAAAGCGGAAAAATTATGGATGGGAAAATGCTGAATGAACTTTCTCAAGAAGAGCTTTCTAATGTAGTGGAGGATGTGTATGTATTTGCCCGCGTTTCTCCTGAGCATAAGCTGAAAATCGTAAAAGCCTATCAGGAGAACGGGCATATCGTGGCGATGACGGGAGACGGCGTCAATGATGCCCCTGCCATTAAACAAGCTGATATCGGCGTCTCTATGGGCATTACCGGGACAGATGTGGCTAAAGAAGCGTCATCTCTTGTGCTCGTGGATGATAATTTTGCGACGATTAAATCAGCGATAAAAGAAGGCAGGAACATCTACGAAAATATCAGAAAGTTTATTAGATACCTGTTAGCTTCTAATGTCGGGGAAATCCTTGTCATGCTGTTTGCGATGCTGCTCGCTCTTCCTTTGCCGCTCGTTCCGATTCAGATTTTGTGGGTCAACTTGGTGACGGACGGATTGCCGGCAATGGCGCTCGGCATGGATCAGCCGGAAGGAGACGTAATGAAGCGCAAGCCCCGTCATCCGAAAGAAGGGGTATTTGCCCGCAAGCTAGGGTGGAAGGTCGTCTCCAGAGGATTTTTAATCGGAGCTGCCACTATTTTAGCGTTTATCATTGTGTACCACCGCAATCCAGAAAATTTGGCTTATGCCCAGACGATCGCATTTGCAACATTGGTGCTGGCTCAGCTTATTCACGTTTTTGACTGCCGAAGCGAGACTTCTGTTTTCTCCAGAAATCCGTTTCAAAACCTGTATTTAATCGGTGCGGTATTGTCATCCATTTTGCTGATGCTTGTCGTGATCTACTATCCGCCGCTTCAGCCGATTTTTCATACCGTAGCCATCACCCCGGGAGACTGGATGCTCGTCATCGGTATGTCCGCCATCCCTACTTTTTTGCTGGCGGGGTCACTTTTAACAAGAAAAAAATAAATCCATATGATATAATCTTAGGGGTAATAGCATGTCTATTGCCCTTTTATTATGAGAACAGGGAAGAATTGGGTGTTTTAAAATGATACGAAGTATGACAGGCTTCGGCAGTGCAAGCAAAACACAAGATGATCTCTCTGTAAGCGTAGAACTTAAATCTGTGAACTACAGATTTAAAGAAGTGAACGCTCGTTTGCCAAGGCCTTTGCTATATTTTGAAGATAAGCTGAAACAGACCATTCTGCAGCATATCCAGCGCGGAAGAATTGAGCTTTTCGTATCTGTTGACAGTGATATGCTTGTTGAGAAAAAGCTTGAGATTGATTGGCAGCTGCTCGATGAGTTTGTCGCAGCTGCGAGAGATATGAAGAAGCGGTATCAATTGTCTGCAGAGCCCGATGTAATGGAATTCTTTAAGCTTGATCACGTCGTCCAGGTTCATGAAGAACAGACGCAAAATGACAAGCTGGAGGCGTTGATCACCGATGCCGCAGAGGAAGCGGTAAAAGGCCTCTGTGAAATGCGTGAAAAAGAGGGGCTGCTCTTAGCGAAAGACTGCCTGATGCATATTGATCAGCTTGAAGAGCTGGTGAGAGAAACTGAATTGCTTGCTGCAGATGTCGTATCTCGTTACCGAGAACGGCTGTACGCCAGAATCAAAGAATGGACTGAAGATGTATTAGACGAGAGCCGGCTTGTAACAGAATGCGCTATTTTTGCAGACCGCTCTGATATTACTGAAGAGATTACCAGGCTGAAGAGCCACTTCGCCCAGTTTCGTGATATATTAGCTAGTGGCGGAGCTGTCGGGCGCAAACTCGACTTTCTCGTTCAGGAGCTCAATCGGGAAGCAAATACGATCGGCTCAAAAGCAAATGATCATCAGATCACAAAGCTTGTCGTTGAAATGAAAAGTTCTATTGAAAAAATAAAAGAACAAGTGCAAAATATAGAATAGTGACTGTGCGTATTGTTTACAGACGGTCTTACTAGGCTAAACTAGAGACGTCTATTTTACAGGGGGAACGTAGAAGATGACGATTAAACTGATTAATATCGGATTTGGCAATATAATCTCCGCCAATCGGATGATTTCGATTGTCAGCCCGGAGTCTGCGCCAATCAAACGGATGATCCAGGATGCAAGAGACCGCGGAATGCTAATTGACGCTACATACGGACGAAGAACCCGTGCAGTTGTCGTCATGGATAGTGATCACATTATCTTATCTGCCGTCCAGCCTGAGACAGTTGCACACAGACTTTCTGTTAAAGAAGAAATTATGGATGAAGGGCAGGGGTAATTGCCGCATGAAAGAAAGAGGGTTATTAATCGTTCTCTCAGGTCCCTCAGGAGTTGGTAAAGGAACGGTTCGGCAAGCGATTTTTTCGCAGGAAGACACAAAATTTGAATATTCGATTTCAGTAACCACTAGAAGTCCAAGAGAGGGCGAAGTGAACGGAGTCGATTATTTTTTCAAAACAAGAGACGAATTCGAGCAAATGATTGCGGACAACAAGCTGCTTGAATGGGCAGAGTATGTCGGCAATTATTACGGCACGCCTGTCGATTATGTTGAACAGACGCTTCAAGATGGAAAAGACGTCTTTTTAGAAATTGAAGTCCAAGGGGCTCTTCAAGTGAGAAATGCTTTCCCGGAAGGCCTGTTTATTTTCCTTGCGCCTCCAAGCCTTTCTGAACTGAAGAACAGAATCGTGACACGAGGCACAGAAACAGACGCTCTGATTGAAAATCGAATGAAAGCCGCAAAAGCTGAGATTGAAATGATGGATGCTTATGATTATGTCGTTGAAAACGATAATGTCGAAACGGCTTGCGATAAAATCAAAGCAATCGTTCTTGCTGAACATTTGAAGCGTGAACGTGTTGCACCAAGATATAAGAAAATGCTGGAGGTTGAATAATCAATGTTAGATCCGTCAATTGATTCTTTAATGAATAAATTAGATTCCAAATACACGCTCGTAACTGTTTCTGCGAGACGTGCCCGTGAAATGCAAATCAAAAAAGACCAAATGATTGAACATACGATTTCACACAAATATGTAGGCAAAGCTTTAGAAGAAATTGATGCAGGCCTGCTTTCGTTTGAAAAGGAAGACCGCGAATAGTAGCACAAGTAGCAACCTATATCATGTAGGTTGTTATTTTTTTCCGTGCGGTTTTGTAAAGTGCAGAGGGGGAGAATTCATTGCTTAACAATCGAAATGTGTTACTTTGCGTGAGCGGAGGCATCGCTGTTTATAAAGCCTGTGCGTTAACGAGCAAGCTGGTTCAGGCAGGAGCAAATGTGAAAGTGATTATGACTGAATCAGCTTGCCGATTCGTTTCACCGCTGACATTTCAGGCATTGAGCCGCCACGAAGTCTATACAGATACATTTAAAGAACAAAATCCAAGTGTCATTTCCCATATTGACGCCGCAGACTGGGCCGACTTGATTATCGTTGCGCCGGCTACGGCTAATGTGATCGGAAAACTGGCTAACGGCATCGCTGATGATATGCTGACAACAACATTGTTGGCAGCGACGGCTCCCGTTTGGATCGCGCCGGCGATGAACGTTCATATGTATGACCACCCGGCAGTCAAACGAAATATTTCAGTGCTGTTTCAGGACGGTTATCGTTTTATTGAGCCGAGTGAGGGCTATTTAGCATGCGGTTACGTCGGAAAAGGCAGATTGGAAGAGCCGGAAAACATCGTAAAACTGGCCGAAAAACATTTTGCTGATGAAACATCCGCCCCTTTAGAAGGCAAACGTGTGGTCATTACAGCCGGCCCAACACGGGAAGCGGTTGATCCTGTCCGGTTTTTCACCAATAAATCGACGGGCAAAATGGGCTACGCATTAGCGGAGGCTGCAGTCCGGCTTGGTGCACGGGTAACTTTAATTTCTGGGCCTGTTTCACTTGATCAGCCCAAAGGACTTGCTCAGTTTATCCCTGTTCAATCGGCTGCGGATATGCACGAAGCTGTGCTCTCCGTGTATGAAACAAGCGATATTGTCATCAAAACAGCTGCGGTAGCCGATTTTACGCCAAAAACAGTATTTGACCATAAAATGAAAAAACAAGACGGCGGTATGACCTTAGAACTGAAAAGAACGGTCGATATTTTGAAAGAATTGGGCGAGAAAAAGAAAGAGCAGATTTTAGTCGGATTTGCCGCTGAAACACAAGACATTGAACACTATGCACGTAAAAAGCTCGCCGTTAAAAACCTTGATATGATTGTGGCAAATGATGTGAAAGCAAATGGGGCCGGTTTTGGTGCTGATACGAATATTGTGACAATCTTTTTCAAAGACGGGCATAAACGCGAACTTCCGATCATGTCTAAGCTCGATGTTTCGTTTGAAATTCTTCAGGAGATCGCAGCCCTCTCAAAACAAACCGGAGAAAGAACATGAATTTTGCAGAGGTCATCGTGGATGTCAGCACCAAAAATATAGACAGGCCTTTTGATTACAAAATCCCAGACCATCTCAAGGGTATGATCAAAACGGGGATGCGGGTCATTGTTCCGTTTGGCCCCCGTAAGATTCAGGGGTTTGTAACAGCAGTCAAAGAAGCATCTGACCTATCGGGGAAATCTGTCAAGGAAGTAGAGGATTTATTAGATCTTACACCTGTTCTGACAGAGGAGCTTATGGATCTGTCATCATGGCTGTCCGACAAAACGCTGTCTTTTAAAATAACGGCACTTCAAGCAATGCTGCCTGCCGCATTAAAGGCAAAATATGAAAAAGAATTAAAAATTGCAAACGGAGCTGAGCTTCCGCCGCAAGTGGAGCGGCTGTTTTCTGAAACAAAGACGGTGCTGTATTCAGATATACCCGATCATAATACGTTGAAACTGATTCAAAAGCATGTTCAAAAAGGGAGCATAGACGTAACCTATAAAGTCGCGCAAAAAACAAATAAAAAAATGGTGAGGCATATTCAGGCAAATGTGAGTAAAGAAGAGCTTGCTAAGCAGGCTGAGGGATTGTCCCGTCAAGCAGCCAAGCAGCAGGCGATTCTTCACTTTTTCATCTCTGAGCCAGAAGGTGTGAAAATCCCTGCGGCGGACTTGTGCAAAAGAACGGACGCGAGCTCTGCGACCATCAAAACCCTTATCCAAAAAGAGCTTTTGAGGGAAAGCTATGAAGAGGTCTACAGAGATCCCTATCAGGATAAAATGTTCAAAAAAACAGAGCCGCTGCCACTGACAGACGAACAGAGAGCTGCCTTTGAGCCCATACGCGAGACATTGGACAAGGATGAGCATAAAGTGTTCCTCCTTCACGGCGTGACAGGCAGCGGAAAAACGGAAATTTATCTGCAATCAATTGAAAAAGTACTGGCGAAAGGAAAAGAAGCCATCGTCCTCGTACCGGAAATATCGCTGACGCCGCAAATGGTCAATCGCTTTAAGGGCCGCTTCGGCTCCAAGGTGGCAGTCATGCACAGCGGTTTATCCACAGGGGAAAAATATGACGAGTGGCGTAAAATCCACCGGAAGGAAGTACGGCTTGTCGTCGGTGCCAGATCCGCAATTTTTGCTCCGTTTGAAAATCTCGGAATGATTATCATCGATGAAGAGCACGAGTCTTCTTATAAACAGGAAGAAATGCCGCGCTATCACGCGAAAGAGGTGGCAATCAAGCGGGCTGAGCATCACAGCTGCCCGGTTGTATTAGGCAGTGCTACGCCGACATTAGAGTCATATGCACGGGCGCAAAAGGGCGTGTACGAGCTTCTCTCACTGAAGCACCGCGTTAACCATCAAGTGATGCCTGAGGTTTCGCTTGTCGATATGAGAGAGGAGCTTCGAAGCGGCAATCGCTCGATGTTTTCTGTTGAATTGATGGAAAAGCTTGAAGAAACGATTGCCAAGGGTGAGCAGGCGGTGCTGTTTTTAAATAAAAGAGGCTATTCTTCCTTTGTGATGTGCAGGGATTGCGGCTATGTCCCGCAATGTCCGCACTGCGACATTTCCATGACGTATCATCGTTATGGCCAAAGGCTGAAATGTCATTATTGCGGACATGAAGAGCCTGTTCCGCATACTTGTCCTGAATGCGCAAGCGAGCATATCCGCTTTTTCGGAACGGGAACACAGCGAGTGGAGGAAGAGCTGACAAAAGTGCTGCCAAATGCGAGAGTGATTCGGATGGATGTTGACACGACATCAAGGAAAGGCGCCCATGAAAAACTACTGTCAGCTTTCGGAGAAGGAAAAGCGGATATTCTTCTCGGAACGCAAATGATCGCGAAAGGGCTTGATTTTCCGAATGTCACGCTTGTCGGAGTGTTAAGTGCCGATACAACACTTCATATTCCTGATTTCAGATCGGCTGAAAAAACATTTCAGCTGTTAACCCAAGTCAGCGGCCGGGCAGGCAGGCATGAAAAGCCCGGCCATGTCACCATTCAAACGTATACACCGTCTCACTACAGTATCCAGCTGACGAAAACGCATGATTATGAAACGTTCTATCAGCATGAAATGGCGCACAGAAGAGAGCAATCCTATCCGCCCTACTACTTTTTGGCTCTTGTGACGGTTTCTCATGAGGAAGTGGCGAAAGCAGCGGTTACAGCTGAAAAAATTGCTCATTTTTTGAAAGCAAACTGCGGAGCTGACACGAAAATCCTCGGGCCAAGCGCGTCGCCGATAGCCAGGATCAAAGATAGATATCGCTATCAATGCGTGATAAAATACAAACAGGAAACCCAGTTATCCGCTTTATTGAAGAAGATACTGGAACATTATAAACGCGAAATTGAACAAAAGCATGTAATGATTTCAATTGATATGAATCCTTATATGATGATGTAAGATCTCACGTCTTGGAGGGTAACAAATTGGCAGTAAAAAAGGTCGTCACACATCCGGCGGAGGTTTTGGAAACACCGACGGAAAGCGTGACTGTTTTTGATAAAAAGCTAAGAAAACTGCTTGATGATATGTACGACACCATGCTTGAAATGGATGGAGTCGGACTGGCAGCGCCGCAAATCGGCATCTTAAAAAGAGTGGCTGTCGTAGATATCGGGGATGACAGAGGCAGAATTGATCTCGTTAATCCTGAAATTTTAGAGAAAAGCGGTGAGCAAACCGGAATTGAAGGATGCCTGAGCTTTCCTGGCGTCTATGGTAATGTCACACGTGCTGATTATGTCAAAGTGCGTGCGTTTAACCGTCAGGGAAAACCGTTCATTCTGGAAGCGCGAGGCTTTTTGGCGAGAGCTGTGCAGCACGAGATGGACCACTTAGACGGTGTGCTGTTTACATCTAAAATCAGTAAATACTATACAGAAGATGAACTAGCGGATATGGAAGGATGATTTGATGACGAGAATCGTATTTATGGGGACGCCGGATTTTTCAGTTCCTGTTTTAAAAACCTTGATTGAGGACGGATATGAAGTAGTGGGGGTCGTCACACAGCCGGACCGTCCGAAAGGCAGAAAAAAAGTGATGACACCTCCTCCGGTCAAGGAAGAGGCATTGCGTCACGGCATCCCGGTTCTTCAGCCGGAAAAAGTCAGATTGAAAGAAGAAATTGAAAAAGTGCTGGCATTAAAGCCTGACCTTATTGTAACGGCGGCATTCGGACAAATTTTGCCTAAGGAGCTTCTCGACAGCCCGAAATACGGCTGCATTAACGTTCACGCGTCTCTTTTGCCGGAACTGCGCGGCGGGGCTCCGATCCATTACTCTATTTTGCAGGGAAAGAAGAAAACCGGGGTTACCATTATGTATATGGTAGAAAAATTGGATGCCGGGGACATGATCTCAAAAGTGGAAGTGGACATTGAAGAAACCGATAATGTCGGAACGCTGCACGATAAA
Source organism: Bacillus sp. JS (assembly GCF_000259365.1). Taxonomy (NCBI): domain Bacteria; kingdom Bacillati; phylum Bacillota; class Bacilli; order Caryophanales; family Bacillaceae; genus Bacillus; species Bacillus sp. JS. The sequence continues at coordinate 1,693,854 of NC_017743.1, forward strand.
TTAAGCGTTGCTGGGGCGAAGCTCTTGTCTGAGACAGTTCCAAACGTCATTGCCGGCAGCATATCACCCGAAAAGCAGGATGAAGAGAAAGCGACGTACGCGCCTAATATCAAAAGAGAGCAAGAACTGCTCGACTGGTCCAGAACGGGCGAAGAGCTTTACAACCAGATCCGCGGATTAAATCCATGGCCTGTTGCTTATACAACTCTAAACGGACAAAACTTGAAAGTGTGGGCGTCGAAAAAAACACCAGCACCAACAACAGCTGAGCCCGGCACAGTCGTTGCAGTTGAAAAGGAAGGGATTATCGTTGCCACCGGTAATGATACAGCCCTGTTATTAACTGAACTTCAGCCGGCCGGCAAAAAACGCATGAAAGGCGAGGACTTTGTGCGGGGCGCTCATGTTGAAGCCGGAGATGTGTTAGGAGTAAATAATGAAAAAAACTAGTGTTCGTGACATCGCCCTTGAAGCGCTCATCAAATTAGAACAAAACCAGGCATACAGCAACCTGCTGCTGAAATCGGTCATTAAATCAAATGAACTGAGTGATCAGGACAGAGGGCTTTTGACTGAACTTGTCTATGGGACATTACAAAACAAAATCGCGCTTGATTATATGCTTAAACCATTTATCAATAAGCCTCAAAAGGTAAAGCCGTGGGTGATTCAGCTTCTTCGCCTATCCTTATATCAAATGGAATATTTGGAGAAGATTCCAGATAGGGCAGCCATCCATGAAGCGGTTGAGATTGCTAAAATCCGCGGACACAAAGGCATTGCTTCTTTTGTCAATGGCGTGCTTCGTTCTATCCAGCGCGAAGGTGTTCCATCCTTTGACGCCATCGAAGATCCTGTACGTCGGCTGGCGACAGAAACAAGCCATCCGGAATGGCTTGTGAAAGAGTGGGCGGATGCGTATGGGTTTGACGCGGCCGAAAAGATTTGCCGTATCCACCTCATACCGCCGAAGCAAACGCTGCGTGTCAATCAAATGAAAGCAGACAGAGCTGAACTGCTTGATCAAATGGCTGCTGAGGGAATCGAAGTTGAAAAAGGCGATCTCGCTGAGGATGCTGTGAAGCTCTTAAAGGGATCAATTGCCGGAACTCATTTCTTCCAAAACGGCGAAGTATCCATCCAGGATGAGAGCTCCATGCTCGTCGCCCGCGCCCTTGATCCTAAGCCTGATGAAACAGTGCTTGACGCGTGTGCGGCGCCTGGCGGCAAATCGGCTCATATCGCAGAATTAATGAAAAACAAGGGGAGCGTTACGTCGCTTGATCTTCACAAACATAAAGTGAAGCTGATCAAAGAAGCGGCAGACCGTCTTGGCCTGACAATCATTCATGCGGAGACAATGGATGCAAGAAAAGCAGGGGAAACGTTTGAAAACGAAAAGTTTGACCGGATATTGGTTGATGCCCCGTGCTCTGGTTTCGGCGTTATCAGAAGAAAGCCGGACATGAAATACACAAAAAAGCCTGATGACAGCGCGCGTCTAGCTGAAATCCAGCTGTCGATCCTGAGGGAAATCGCACCATTAGTAAAAAAAGGTGGCACTCTTGTCTACAGTACGTGTACAATGGACCGGACAGAAAATGATGAAGTAATACATGCGTTTATACAAGAACATCCTGATTTTGAACCCGATTTGTCTCTTGAAAAGCGGCTGCCCGAAAAGGCGAGACCCTTTGTTCGGGATGGAAGGCTGCAAATCCTTCCTCATTATTTCGGAACAGATGGTTTCTTTATTTGCAGCATGAGAAAGAAGGGATAAGCAATGGCAGAACTTAATAAAACAAAAGTAAGAAAAGAGTTGCGGACAGAGCGTCCGTCTATTTATTCTTTTGAATTAGATGAAATCAAACAATGGCTGACAGACAACGGGGAGAAACCGTTCCGGGCAGCTCAGATCTTTGAATGGCTATATGAAAAACGCGTATCTTCTTTTGAAGAAATGACAAACCTGTCAAAGGATTTGCGTGAGAAATTAAACACTCACTTTGTGTTAACAACGCTGAAAACGGCTGTTAAACAAACCTCTCAAGACGGTACGATGAAGTTTTTGTTTGAGCTTCATGACGGTTATACCATCGAAACCGTTTTAATGAGACACGAGTATGGCAATTCTGTATGTGTAACGACACAAGTCGGCTGCCGTATTGGCTGCACATTCTGCGCGTCAACGCTTGGAGGCTTAAAACGAAACCTTGAAGCAGGTGAAATTGTCGCTCAAGTAGTTAAAGTGCAAAAAGCTCTTGATGAAACGGATGAACGCGTCAGCTCTGTCGTGATCATGGGAATCGGTGAACCTTTTGATAACTTTAACGAAATGCTCGCTTTCTTGAAAATCATTAACCATGACAAGGGCCTGAATATCGGTGCTCGCCATATTACGGTCTCTACGAGCGGAATCATCCCGAAAATTTACGAATTTGCTGATCAGAAAATGCAGATTAACTTTGCAATTTCTCTACACGCGCCGAACACAGAAATCAGAAGCCGTTTGATGCCGATTAACAGAGCCTATAAACTGCCTGATCTCATGGAAGCCGTTAAATATTATATTAATAAAACGGGACGTCGCATCAGCTTTGAATACGGTCTGTTTGGAGGCGTAAACGACCAGGTGGAACACGCCGAAGAGCTTGCCGACTTGCTGGAAGGAGTCAAATGCCACGTGAACTTGATTCCGGTAAACTACGTGCCTGAACGGGACTATGTGCGCACACCGCGTGATCAGATTTTCGCTTTTGAAAAAACATTGAAATCCCGTGGAGTAAATGTCACAATCCGAAGAGAGCAAGGACATGATATTGACGCAGCCTGCGGTCAGCTTCGCGCGAAGGAGCGTCAAGACGAGACGAGGTGATGAGGGTTGTTAACAGCCTTAAAAACAGATACAGGAAAAATCCGCCAGCATAATGAAGATGATGCGGGGATATTCAAGGGGAAAGATGAATTTGTATTAGCGGTTGTCGCTGATGGCATGGGCGGCCATCTTGCTGGAGATGTTGCGAGCAAGATGGCTGTGAAAGCCATGGGGGAGAAATGGAATGAAGCAGAGACAATTCCACAAGCGCCCTCGGAATGTGAAAAATGGCTTATTGAACAGATTCTTTCAGTAAACAGCAAAATATACGATCACGCTCAAGCCCACGAAGAATGCCAAGGCATGGGGACGACAATTGTATGTGCGCTATTTACGGGGAAAACGGTTTCTGTTGCCCATATCGGTGACAGCAGATGCTATTTGCTTCAGGACGATGATTTCATTCAAGTGACAGAAGACCATTCGCTTGTAAATGAACTGGTTCGTACTGGAGAGATTTCCAGAGAAGATGCTGAACATCATCCGCGAAAAAATGTGTTGACGAAGGCGCTTGGAACAGACCAGTCAGTCAGCATCGACACACGTTCCTTTGACATCGAACCCGGAGACAAACTGCTTTTGTGTTCTGACGGACTGACGAATAAAGTGGAAGGCACTGAGTTAAAAGACATCCTGCAAAGCGATTCAGCTCCTCAGGAAAAAGTAAACCTGCTTGTGGACAAAGCCAATCAGAATGGCGGAGAAGACAACATTACAGCAGTTTTGCTTGAGCTTGCTTTACATGTTGAAGAGGGTGAAGATCAGTGCTAATCGGCAAGCGGATCAGCGGGCGTTACCAAATTCTCCGCGTCATAGGCGGCGGGGGAATGGCCAACGTGTATTTAGCTGAGGATATTATTCTAGACCGTGAAGTCGCGATCAAAATCCTGCGGTTTGACTATGCAAATGACAATGAATTTATTAGGCGTTTCCGCAGAGAAGCCCAATCCGCATCAAGCCTCGATCACCCGAATATTGTCAGCATTTACGACTTGGGCGAGGAAGATGATATTTATTATATTGTCATGGAATACGTCGAAGGCATGACGCTTAAAGAATACATAACAGCAAATGGGCCGCTTCACCCTAAAGAAGCGCTGAACATCATGGAGCAAATTGTCTCAGCCATCGCTCATGCCCATCAAAACCAGATTGTTCACAGAGATATCAAGCCGCATAACATTTTGATTGACCACATGGGGAATATCAAAGTAACGGATTTTGGAATTGCGACGGCATTAAGTTCGACCACAATCACCCATACCAATTCTGTCCTGGGCTCAGTCCACTACTTATCACCTGAACAGGCCCGGGGCGGCTTAGCGACAAAAAAATCGGATATTTATGCCCTTGGAATCGTTCTATTTGAGCTTTTAACGGGCCGTATTCCGTTTGACGGAGAGTCAGCAGTCAGCATCGCCTTGAAGCATCTTCAAGCGGAAACTCCTTCGACTAGAAGGTGGAACCCGTCAGTCCCCCAAAGCGTTGAAAACATCATACTAAAGGCAACGGCCAAAGACCCTTTTCATCGCTACGAAACGGCTGAAGACATGGAAGCTGACATAAAAACCGCTTTTGATGCTGACAGACTCAATGAAAAGAGATTTACGATTCAAGAAGATGAAGAGATGACAAAAGCGATACCGATCATTAAAGATGAAGAACTCGCTAAAGCTGCTGGCGAAAAAGAAGCTGATTTGACAACCGCACAAGAAAACAAAACAAAGAAAAACGGCAAAAGAAAAAAGTGGCCGTGGGTTTTGCTCACGATATGCCTCGTTTTTATCACGGCTGGAATTCTTGCTGTCACCGTTTTTCCGTCGCTTTTTATGCCTAAGGATGTCAAAATACCTGATGTCTCCGGAATGGAATACGAAAAAGCAGCAGGCCTCTTGGAAAAAGAAGGTTTACAAGTTGATTCCGAGGTGTTGGAAATCTCAGACGAAAAAATTGAAGAGGGCCTGATGGTAAAAACGGATCCCAAAGCGGAAACCACAGTCAAAGAAGGCGCCACGGTCACCATTTATAAGAGCACCGGAAAAGCAAAGACGGAGATCGGTAATGTGACAGGCCAAACGGTCGACCAGGCAAAAAAAGCGCTGAAGGACCAAGGGTTTAAACATGTAACGGTAAATGAAGTGAATGACGAGAAAAACGCGGGCACTGTCATTGACCAAAATCCTTCAGCAGGGACTGAGCTTGTCCCGAGTGAAGATCAAGTTAAACTCACAGTCAGTATCGGCCCCGAAGACATTACGCTTAGAGACTTGAAAACCTACAGTAAAGAAGCGGCGTCTGGATATCTGGAAGACAACGGATTGAAGCTTGTAGAAAAAGAAGCATACTCAGATGATGTTCCAGAAGGACAGGTTGTCAAACAAAAACCAGCAGCAGGTACGGCAGTAAAGCCGGGAAATGAAGTGGAAGTGACATTCTCTCTAGGACCCGAGAAAAAACCTGCGAAAACAGTGAAAGAAAAGGTCGAGATCCCTTATGAACCAGAAAATGAAGGGGACGAACTTCAAGTGCAAATCGCAGTTGACGATGCGGATCACAGCATCTCTGACACTTACGAAGAATTTAAGATAAAAGAGCCGACTGAACGAACGATCGAACTAAAGATTGAACCCGGCCAAAAAGGGTACTATCAAGTAATGGTAAACAATAAAGTTGTCAGCTACAAAACCATTGAGTATCCAAAAGATGAATAACAAGGAGGGAAAATATGCCTGAGGGCAAAATTATTAAGGCGCTAAGCGGCTTTTACTATGTACTGGATGAATCAGAGGATTCAGATAAAGTAATACAATGCAGAGGGAGAGGCATTTTCAGAAAGAACAAAATTACTCCTCTCGTCGGTGATTACGTTGTGTATCAGGCTGAAAATGACAAAGAAGGATATCTGATGGAAATCAAAGAAAGAACCAATGAGCTTATCAGGCCGCCAATTTGCAATGTTGATCAAGCGGTCCTTGTTTTCTCAGCGGTTCAGCCTTCTTTCAGCACGGCGTTGCTCGACCGCTTCCTGGTTCTCGTCGAAGCCAATGATATTCAGCCGATCATATGCATTACTAAAATGGATCTGATTGATGATCAAGATACAGAAGATACGATACAAGCCTACGCAGAAGACTATCGGAATATTGGTTATAACGTGTATCTTACCTCCTCTAAGGACCAAGACAGTTTAGCGGACATCATCCCGCATTTTCAGGATAAAACAACGGTATTTGCCGGTCAATCCGGTGTTGGAAAATCCTCTCTTCTCAACGCGATCAGCCCCGAGCTCGGATTGAGAACAAACGAGATTTCCGAGCATTTGGGCCGCGGGAAACACACAACCCGCCACGTGGAGCTGATACACACGTCCGGAGGCTTGGTTGCGGATACGCCAGGATTCAGCTCGCTTGAATTTACAGACATTGAGGAAGAAGAACTGGGCTATACCTTCCCAGATATAAGAGAAAAAAGCTCTTCCTGCAAATTTAGAGGCTGTTTACATCTAAAAGAGCCGAAATGTGCGGTGAAACAAGCTGTTGAAGACGGGGAAATAAAGCAGTACCGCTATGACCATTATGTTGAATTTATGACGGAGATTAAAGACAGAAAGCCGAGGTATTAGCATAATGATAAAGGTTGCACCATCTATTCTTTCCGCTGATTTTGCTTCTTTAGGCAATGAGATTAAAGATGTAGAAAAAGGCGGAGCTGATTATATTCATATTGATGTTATGGACGGCCATTTTGTCCCGAATATCACAATCGGTCCGCTGATTGTAGAAGCAGTCCGGCCGGTAACGGATCTGCCGCTCGATGTTCATTTAATGATAGAAGCGCCCGATCGCTATATCCCGGCTTTTGCGAAAGCCGGCGCAGATATCCTGTCTGTGCATGCTGAGGCATGTCCGCACCTGCACCGTACCATCCAGCTTATTAAAGAGCAAGGAGTGAAGGCCGGTGTTGTTCTAAACCCGCATACTCCTGTACAAGTCATCGAGCATGTTTTCGATGATCTCGACCTTGTTCTATTAATGACGGTGAACCCAGGGTTCGGCGGACAGAAATTTATTCATTCAGTCCTTCCTAAAATAAAAGAGGTTAAGCGAATGGCGGATGAAAAAGGAAAAAAAGATCTCTTAATTGAAGTAGACGGCGGCGTCAACAAAGAAACCGCTCCGCTAGTCATTGAAGCGGGCGCGAATTTACTCGTAGCCGGTTCAGCTGTTTATGGCCAGTCTGACCGCAAAAAAGCAATTTCTGAAATCAGAGGAAAATAAATAAACAGCTTTAGAAAAGAGCTGGGCATACAATAGCCTAAGCTCTTTTTCCTGTATGCAGAGAAAGGAATCAGAGATGAAAACAATTAATATCGTTGCGGGAGGCCCGAATAATCTCATTCCCGATCTAACCGGCTACTCGGATGAACACGCGCTTTGGATCGGTGTTGACAAAGGCACCGTCACTCTTCTAGATGCCGGGATCATTCCTGTTGAAGCCTTCGGAGATTTTGACAGCATAACAGAGCAAGAACGCCGGCGGATAGAACAAGCCGCTCCCGCCCTTCATGTGTATCAAGCAGAAAAAGATCAAACAGATTTAGACCTCGCCCTTGATTGGGCGCTGGAAAAGCATCCGGATATCATTCAGATTTTCGGCATTACAGGCGGCAGAGCTGATCATTTTTTAGGAAACATTCAGCTTCTGTTTAGAGGTGTAAAAACGAACATAAAAATTAGGCTGATAGACAAACAAAATCATATTCAAATGTTCCCTCCTGGTGAATATGATATTGAGAAGGATGAAAATAAGCGATATATCTCCTTCATACCGTTTTCCGAAGAAATACATGAGCTGACTCTGACTGGTTTTAAATATCCTCTAAATAATTGTCATATTACGCTCGGTTCAACACTATGTATTAGTAACGAACTCATTCATTCACGAGGTACTTTTTCGTTTGCAAAAGGCATATTAATAATGATAAGAAGCACGGATTAAGCATGTGCTTTCATTCATTTGCTGAAAACAATGAACAAGGTGGTTACGGGACGTTATAGGAGGGGACAAAAAATGAAATTTTACACCATTAAATTGCCGAAGTTTTTAGGAGGAATTGTCCGGGCGATGCTGGGCTCATTTAGAAAAGATTAATGCCCAGGGGTTCAAAGCCCTCTTTCACCACATAAAAACGCCTGCCACATATTGAGGCAGGCGTTCATTTTGTTATACACGCTCAACTTTACCGGATTTCAAAGCTCGAGCAGATACATATACTTTTTTAGGTTTTCCGTTCACAAGGATACGAACCTTTTGAAGATTCGCGCCCCAAGTGCGCTTAGAAGCGTTCATTGCGTGAGAACGGTTATTCCCAGCTGTTGTTTTTTTACCTGTGATAACGCATTTACGTGCCATTTGTTTCCCTCCTCACTTGCACAAAACATCTACTTTTTAACATTCATATGATCTTAGATGCTTTCGATATGGATACTTTAAATAATTTACCACAGCTAAAAAACGTTTGCAACTATTGTTTCATCATCTTTCAAGAAAATTCACTTGACATCTTGCGGAAACAGCAGCGCTATAGTATATGTAGAGGTACGGCCAGCAATTATTGCCTGGTCTTTTCATAATGGAAACCATATAGTAGAATAGCTGTAACTCTATGCATTCGAAGGAGGAAATAGTGTGTCCATTGAATTAAGAACGAAGTACGGGCAGATTGATATATCTAATGAAGTCATCGCAATGGTTGCAGGAGGCGCGGCTGTTGATTGCTACGGCATTGTCGGCATGGCTTCTAAAAACCAGATTAAAGACGGACTGACTGAAATCCTTCGGAAAGAGAATTTCAGCAGGGGTGTCCAAGTTCGCCAAGTAGGAGAACAGATACATATCGACATGTATATCATAGTCAGCTACGGCACGAAAATTTCTGAAGTGGCACATAATGTCCAAACAAAAGTAAAGTACACAGTAAATCAAACCATCGGACTCGCAGTGGACTCGGTCAATATTTATGTCCAAGGCGTACGAGTGACGAACCCGTAGTTAGGAGGAGTAGGATTGTCTATTAGAACATTAGACGGCAGAACCTTTGCCGAGATGATTCTTGCGGGAGCGCAGAATCTGTCTCAAAACGCCAGTGCAGTTGATGCGCTGAACGTGTTCCCTGTGCCGGACGGTGATACGGGAACAAATATGAACCTGTCGATGACTTCCGGAGCAAGAGAAGTTGAACAAATGGATACGGATGATATCGGGAAGGTGGGCTCCGCGTTATCTAAAGGACTGCTCATGGGAGCGCGTGGAAATTCAGGAGTCATCCTGTCCCAATTGTTCCGCGGATTCAGCAAAAGCATTGAATCGAAAAAAGAAATTAATTCGCTGGAATTTGCAGCTGCACTGCAAGCAGGTGTAGACATGGCGTATAAAGCTGTCATGAAACCTGTAGAGGGCACCATTTTAACAGTTGCAAAAGACGCTGCGAAAAAAGCGATGGCCTTAGCAGAAAAAGAAACCGATATCACTGCGCTGATGACTGCAGTGACAGAAGAAGCGGAGGCGTCTTTAAACCGCACCCCTGAATTGCTTCCTGTTCTAAAGGAAGTAGGAGTTGTCGACAGCGGGGGCAAAGGCCTGCTTTGTGTGTATGAAGGTTTCCTTGCTTCATTAAAAGGTGAAGCTGTACCTCAGAAAGCAGTTCTTCCGTCACTTGACGACATGGTCAACGCGGAGCATCACAAGAGCGCCCAAAGCATGATGAATACCGAAGATATTGAATTTGGATTCTGTACCGAAGTGATGGTGAGGCTTGATCAGGCAAAAAGAGAATTCGACGAAGGTACGTTCAGACAAGACCTCAGCCAGTTCGGTGATTCACTGCTCGTGATTGCGGATGAATCGCTGGCGAAGGTTCATATTCATGCTGAAGAGCCTGGGAACGTGTTAAACTACGCCCAGCATTACGGTGAATTGATCAAAATAAAAATAGAAAATATGAGAGAACAGCATACCTCTATCATCAGTCAAGAAAGCAAGCCCGCTGGCAACGAAAAAACGCCGGCAAAACAGCCGTATGGCATTGTAACTGTGGCGATGGGGGAAGGAATTTCAGACCTATTCAAAAGCATCGGCGCTTCTGTTGTGATTGAAGGCGGTCAGACGATGAACCCGAGTACTGAGGATATCGTCGAAGCCGTGAAGTCTGTAAATGCAGAAACGGTGTTTATCCTGCCGAACAACTCTAACATTATTATGGCTGCTAACCAAGCGGCCAGCGTAATGAATGAACAGGTTTTAGTCATTCCGGCCAAAACGGTTCCACAAGGGATGTCAGCACTGCTGGCCTTTAACCCGGATCAAGAAGCTGAAGCGAACGAGACCAATATGCTCAGCGCCATTCAGCAAGTAAAAAGCGGACAGGTGACGTATTCAGTCAGAGATACTCATATTGACGGTAAAGATATTAAAAAAGGCGACTTTATGGGCATTCTGAATGGAACGATTATCGGCACTTCTGAAAATCAACTGTCAGCCGCGAAAATGCTGCTGTCAGAAATGATCGGAGAAGACGATGAAATCGTGACCATTCTATATGGTGAGGATGCGTCTCGGGAAGAAGCCGAGCAGCTTGAAGCATTTCTCAGTGATAAGTACGAGGAGATTGAGGTTGAGATCCACAATGGGAAACAGCCGCTGTATTCGTATATCGTTTCTGCAGAATAGAAGGGCAATTTGCCCTTCTATTCTTATGTCTGCTTTTAAATGCGGCAGCGCTGTAACGCGTCCGCTTGCCATTTTATATCTGATCAATTAGTCTAGAAGCAAAGCGCTAATAAGCTCTGGTTCATAAGGAGGAATAGCATGAAATACAGAAGCGTTTTTGATATTATCGGTCCGGTTATGATCGGTCCGTCCAGCTCTCATACAGCGGGAGCTGCCAGAATCGGGAGAGTGGCCAGAAGTTTATTTGGCAGAGAGCCTGAGCGCATCATCGTATCTTTTTACGGGTCTTTTGCGGAAACGTATAAGGGCCACGGCACAGATGTCGCTATTATCGGCGGATTGCTTGATTTTGATACATTCGACGAACGGATTAAAACCGCTATACAAATTGCAGAAGATAAAGGAATTCATATAGAGTTTCGGGTTGAAGACGCAGTTCCGGTCCATCCGAACACAGCAAAAATCACCATTTCTGATGAAAAGGGAGAGCTTGAGCTGACAGGTATTTCGATTGGCGGAGGAAAGATCGAAATCACAGAATTGAATGGTTTTGAACTCCGGCTGTCAGGAAATCATCCGGCCATATTAGTTGTTCATAATGACAAATTTGGCACCATCGCCGGTGTTGCCAATGTTCTGGCGAAATTTTCAATCAACGTAGGACATATGGAAGTAGCCCGGAAAGATATCGGCCAGCTTGCGCTGATGACAATAGAGGTCGATCAAAATATAGACGACCATATTCTCGACGAGCTGTCAAAGCTGCCGAATATTATTCAAGTGACAAAGATTGCTGACTAGCGAAAGGGTCAGGAGGAGCCAGTTATGTTTCGTAATGTAAAGGAATTAATTGAGATTACTAAAGAAAAACAAATATTGATCTCTGATGTGATGATCGCTCAAGAGATGGAAGTAACAGAAAAAACAAAAGAGGACATTTTTCAGCAGATGGATCATAACCTGTCTGTTATGGAAGCGGCGGTTCAGAAAGGACTCGAGGGAGTGACGAGTCAAACGGGTTTAACGGGCGGAGACGCCGTTAAATTACAGGCTTATATTCGATCAGGAAAAAGCCTGTCTGGCCCGCTGATTTTAGATGCTGTATCGAAAGCCGTGGCAACAAATGAAGTAAATGCAGCTATGGGAACCATCTGTGCGACACCGACTGCAGGTTCTGCCGGTGTTGTGCCCGGCACGTTATTTGCTGTAAAAGAAAAGCTGAATCCAACGAGAGAACAAATGATCCGCTTTTTGTTTACGGCTGGAGCTTTCGGATTTGTCGTCGCCAATAACGCAAGTATTTCCGGTGCTGCCGGAGGATGTCAGGCAGAGGTTGGATCAGCTTCAGGCATGGCGGCTGCGGCCATTGTTGAAATGGCAGGAGGAACACCTGAACAAAGCGCGGAGGCCATGGCCATTACATTAAAAAATATGCTAGGCCTCGTGTGCGACCCTGTAGCGGGGCTTGTTGAGGTGCCCTGCGTGAAACGGAATGCGATGGGCGCGTCAAATGCGATGATCGCCGCTGATATGGCATTGGCGGGCATTACTAGCCGTATTCCATGTGATGAGGTTATCGATGCCATGTATAAAATAGGCCAAACGATGCCCACTGCACTTAGGGAAACAGGCCAGGGCGGTTTAGCGGCCACACCGACTGGAAGAGAGTTAGAGAAAAAAATTTTCGGAGGAGCGCTAGGTTCACGTGAAACAACATCAGCAAACTAGTATAGCTAACATTAAGGGTATTGGGCCGGAAACAGAAAAAACATTACACGAACTCGGAATTTATGACATTTCTGATCTTCTGAATTATTTCCCTTATCGCTATGATGACTATGAGCTGAGGGATTTAGAAGAAGTAGCGCATGATGAAAGAGTGACAGTCGAAGGGAAGGTTCATTCAGAGCCTTCTCTTACCTATTACGGAAAAAAACGAAACAGGCTGACATTTCGGGTTCTTGTCGGCAACTATTTAATCACAGCCGTATGTTTTAACAGGCCTTATTTGAAGAAAAAGCTTTCGCTGGGCTCTGTCGTGACGGTCTCAGGTAAATGGGACAAGCACCGCCAAACTATCTCTGTTCAGGAGTTGAAAAACGGGCCGCATCAAGAGGATAAAAGCATTGAACCAGTGTATTCTGTGAAAGAAAATGTTACCGTCAAAATGATGAGGCGCTTTATTCAGCAGGCGCTGACCCAATATGCAGAATCACTTCCTGATCCTCTTCCGGAAAAGCTAAGAAAAAGCTATAAACTGCCTGACTATTATCAGGCGTTAAAAGCAATGCACCAGCCGGAAACAAGGGAAGCATTAAAGCTTGCCAGACGACGGTTTGTTTACGAAGAATTTTTGCTGTTTCAGTTGAAAATGCAGGCGTTCCGAAAGGCGGAAAGAGAGCAGACACAAGGGATACGGCAGGTTTTTTCAAACGAAGAACTCATGAGATTTATCAAAAGCCTCCCGTTTCCCCTCACAAATGCCCAGTCACGCGTTCTTCGCGAAATAACAGCAGACATGTCTTCTCCATACAGAATGAACCGTCTTCTTCAAGGGGACGTTGGATCAGGAAAAACAGCAGTCGCTGCGATTGCGCTGTATGCCGCGATCTTATCCGGATACCAAGGAGCGCTCATGGTGCCGACAGAAATTCTGGCCGAACAGCATGCTGATTCGCTTGTTTCACTATTTGAAAAATGGGATGTCAGCGTGGCTCTTTTGACAAGCTCCGTTAAAGGGAAGCGGCGAAAAGAATTGCTTGAGCGTCTTGCGGCGGGAGAGATTGATATTCTTGTAGGAACCCACGCTTTAATCCAAGATGAGGTGGAGTTTAAGGCGCTGAGTCTTGTTATTACAGATGAACAGCATCGTTTTGGGGTTGAGCAGCGCAAAAAGCTTCGGAACAAAGGGCAGGATCCCGATGTTCTCTTTATGACAGCCACTCCGATTCCAAGAACATTAGCGATCACAGTGTTCGGTGAAATGGACGTATCAGTTATTGATGAGATGCCGGCTGGACGAAAGCAAATCGAAACCTATTGGGTAAAACATGACATGCTGGATCGCATTTTGGCATTTGTCGAAAAAGAATTAAAGCAAGGCAGACAGGCTTATATCATCTGTCCGCTGATTGAAGAATCAGACAAGCTTGATGTGCAAAACGCCATTGACGTGTACAATATGCTTTCTGATATTTTTCGGGGGAAATGGAACGTCGGCCTTATGCACGGAAAGCTGCATTCAGATGAAAAAGACCAGGTCATGAGAGAATTCAGCGCAAATCACTGTCAAATTCTCGTATCCACCACTGTCGTTGAGGTCGGCGTGAATGTTCCGAATGCAACGATTATGGTGATTTATGACGCCGACCGTTTCGGTCTGTCACAGCTTCACCAGCTGCGCGGCCGAGTCGGACGGGGGAAACATCAATCTTTCTGTATTCTGATGGCTGATCCAAAATCAGAAACAGGGAAAGAACGGATGAGGATCATGTCGGAGACCAATGACGGGTTCGAGCTGTCTGAAAAGGATCTGGAACTGAGGGGTCCCGGTGATTTCTTTGGGAAAAAACAAAGCGGAATGCCGGAATTCAAGGTGGCGGACATGGTTCATGATTACAGAGCGCTTGAAACGGCAAGGCAGGATGCTGCGAATCTTGTGGCTTCCGACGCGTTCTGGAAGGAGCCGGAATACGCTGTGTTAAGAGAGCATTTGCTGAAGAGCGGAGTAATGGACGGGGAAAAATTAAGCTGAGCATCAGAAGTTTTTGGTGTTCAGCCAGAAACAATCGTTGCATTCCAATCTATGAAATTATATACTACTATTAGTACCTAGTCTTAATTGTCCGGATGGTGTTTAGATATGAGAAGAAATAAGAGAGAACGCCAGGAATTACTTCAGCAGACGATTCAAGCAACCCCTTTTATTACAGATGAAGAATTAGCTGGTAAATTCGGGGTGAGCATCCAGACGATACGTTTGGACCGCTTAGAGCTTTCCATACCGGAGCTGAGAGAAAGAATTAAGAACGTGGCAGAGAAAACACTTGAGGACGAAGTAAAGTCCCTGTCACTTGATGAAGTTATCGGAGAAATTATTGACCTTGAGCTGGATGATCAGGCGATATCCATTTTAGAAATAAAACAGGAGCATGTGTTCAGCCGGAATCAGATTGCGAGAGGACACCATTTATTTGCACAGGCGAATTCTTTGGCCGTTGCAGTCATTGATGACGAGCTGGCGCTGACTGCAAGTGCAGACATCCGCTTTACAAGACAGGTAAAGCAGGGAGAACGCGTCGTAGCGAAAGCGAAAGTAACGGCTGTCGAAAAAGAAAAAGGAAGAACGGTTGTCGAAGTGAACAGCTACGTTGGCGAAGAAATTGTTTTTTCTGGACGCTTTGACATGTATCGTTCAAAACATTCATAAAGGTGGAGCATGCATGAGAATAGCTGTAGATGCAATGGGAGGAGACCACGCTCCCAAAGCTGTTATTGACGGAGTTATAAAAGGTATAGAAGCATTTGATGATCTCCATATCACACTTGTCGGTGACAAAGCAACGATAGAATCACATTTAACAACAACATCAGATCGCATCACGGTGCTGCACGCAGATGAAGTGATTGAGCCTACGGATGAACCGGTCCGCGCCGTGCGAAGAAAAAAGAACTCATCAATGGTTCTTATGGCGCTGGAGGTTGCGGAAAACAGAGCTGACGCCTGCATTTCAGCAGGGAATACCGGTGCGTTAATGACAGCCGGTCTCTTTATCGTCGGAAGAATTAAAGGAATTGACCGTCCGGCGCTTGCCCCGACACTTCCGACCGTTTCGGGAGGCGGATTTCTTCTGCTTGATGTCGGCGCCAATGTCGATGCCAAACCGGAGCACCTCGTTCAATACGCCATCATGGGCTCTGTTTATTCTCAGCAAGTGCGCGGTGTCTCTTCACCGAGAGTCGGGCTTTTAAATGTCGGAACAGAAGATAAAAAAGGAAACGAACTGACGAAACAAACGTTTCAAATGTTAAAAGAAACAGAGAACATCAATTTTATCGGAAACGTGGAAGCGCGAGACCTATTAGATGATGTGGCGGATGTTGTAGTAACAGACGGCTTTACCGGGAATGTTACACTCAAAACGCTGGAAGGCTCTGCATTGTCTATTTTTAAAATGATGAGAGAAGTAATGACTTCTACTTTCACATCCAAGCTTGCAGCAGCTGTGCTGAAGCCAAAGTTGAAAGAAATGAAAATGAAAATGGAGTACTCGAATTATGGTGGAGCAAGCCTTTTTGGCTTAAAAGCCCCTGTGATCAAGGCGCACGGCTCATCAGATTCTCATGCAGTATTTCATGCGATTCGGCAAGCAAGAGAGATGGTCAGCCAAAATGTGGCTGAACTCATTCAGGAAGAAGTAAAAGAAGAAAAAACAGATGAGTAGTCTGGAGGTTTTTACATCATGAGTAAGATTGCATTTTTATTCCCGGGTCAGGGTTCACAATTTATCGGCATGGGAAAAGAGCTTTATGAGCAGGTGCCTGCTGCAAAGCGTCTGTTTGATGAAGCCGATGAAACATTAGAAACAAAACTCAGCTCGCTTATTTTTGAGGGTGCTGCTGAAGAATTAACACTTACATACAATGCGCAGCCTGCTTTGCTTACGACAAGCATTGCTGTTCTTGAGAAATTTAAAGAATCTGGCATTACACCTGATTTCACAGCAGGGCACAGCCTTGGTGAATATTCTGCACTGGTTGCGGCTGGCGCCCTGTCCTTCAAAGATGCTGTTTACACCGTCAGAAAACGCGGAGAGTTTATGAATGAAGCGGTACCGGCTGGCGAAGGAGCAATGGCTGCGATTCTCGGCATGGATGCTGAAGCGTTAAAGCAAGTAACTGATAAAGTCACGAAGGAAGGCAACCTTGTGCAGCTTGCGAATCTCAACTGTCCTGGACAAATCGTTATTTCCGGAACAGCTAAAGGGGTTGAGCTTGCATCTGAACTGGCAAAAGAGAATGGTGCAAAACGCGCGATTCCGCTTGAAGTAAGCGGTCCGTTCCATTCCGAACTGATGAAACCGGCAGCTGAAAAGCTGAAAGAGGTATTGGATGCCTGTGACATAAAAGACGCTGACGTTCCGGTCATCTCAAATGTTTCTGCTGACCTGATGACTGAAAAAGCTGAAATCAAACAAAAACTCATTGAGCAGCTTTACTCTCCTGTTCGTTTTGAGGAGAGCATTAACAAGCTGATTGCAGAGGGCGTTACGACTTTTGTTGAAATCGGTCCCGGAAAAGTGCTTTCAGGCCTAGTGAAAAAAGTAAACAGACGATTAAAAACAATTGCTGTATCAGATCCGGAAACGATCGAGCTGGCAATTCAAACGCTTAAGGAGGAGAATGATAATGCTTAATGATAAAACGGCTATTGTCACTGGCGCATCCCGCGGAATTGGCCGCTCAATCGCCCTTGACCTGGCAAAAAGCGGCGCGAATGTTGTCGTGAACTACTCCGGCAATGAAGCGAAAGCAAATGAAGTGGTTGATGAAATCAAATCAATGGGCAGAAAAGCAATTGCTGTCAAAGCGGATGTATCAAATCCCGAAGATGTACAAAACATGATAAAAGAAACGCTTTCTGTTTTTTCTACGATTGATATTCTGGTTAATAATGCGGGAATTACAAGAGACAATCTCATCATGAGAATGAAGGAAGACGAATGGGATGATGTCATTAACATTAACCTGAAGGGTGTTTTCAACTGCACAAAAGCTGTGACAAGACAAATGATGAAACAGCGTTCAGGACGTATTATTAACGTATCGTCTATCGTAGGCGTCAGCGGAAACCCTGGACAAGCCAACTACGTGGCTGCAAAAGCCGGCGTCATCGGTTTAACCAAATCTTCCGCTAAAGAGCTGGCCAGCCGAAATATTACGGTAAATGCGATAGCGCCAGGATTTATCTCAACCGATATGACAGATAAACTTGCAAAAGACGTTCAAGATGAAATGCTGAAACAAATTCCGCTCGCGCGCTTTGGCGAACCCGGCGATGTCAGCAGTGTTGTCACGTTCCTTGCTTCAGAGGGAGCACGTTACATGACAGGCCAAACACTTCATATTGACGGCGGAATGGTGATGTAAGTTTTTTCTCGAAAATTTCATCATAGTTTCTCTAGTTTTTTAAAAACGAATCCACTATAATACTTGAGGGGAGGTGAATTGCTATGGCAGATACATTAGAGCGTGTAACGAAAATCATCGTAGATCGCCTTGGCGTTGATGAAGCAGACGTCAAACTTGAAGCTTCTTTCAAGGAAGACTTAGGTGCTGATTCCCTAGATGTAGTTGAGCTTGTTATGGAACTTGAAGACGAGTTTGATATGGAAATTTCTGACGAAGATGCTGAAAAGATTGCAACAGTCGGCGACGCTGTGAACTACATACAAAACCAGCAATAAGCTGATGCTAAAAGTCCCGCCGAAACGCGGGGCTTTAGCCCTTTATTCGTGCAGTTATTACAGCATGCCGCTTTTACGCGCGCTGTATCCGGTTTAGTCAGGGAAGCGCGGTGAACCTGATGTGCCTATGGAGGTTACTATGTCAAAACACTCACATTATAAAGATAAAAAAAAGTTCTATAAAAAAGTAGAACAATTTAAAGAGTTTCAAGAACGGATTTCGGTTCACTTTCAAAATGAAAAGCTTTTGTATCAAGCATTTACACATTCATCTTATGTGAATGAGCATCGGAAAAAGCCGTATGAAGATAATGAAAGGCTTGAATTTTTAGGTGACGCTGTTTTGGAACTGACGATCTCCAGATTCTTATTTGCCAAATACCCGGCTATGAGTGAAGGAGATTTGACGAAATTGAGAGCCGCAATTGTTTGCGAACCGTCTCTCGTTTCATTGGCTCACGAACTGTCATTCGGCGACCTTGTCCTGTTGGGAAAAGGTGAGGAAATGACAGGCGGAAGAAAGCGTCCTGCTCTATTGGCAGATGTTTTTGAGGCATTTATCGGAGCCTTGTATCTTGACCAAGGATTAGAGCCGGTCGAAAGTTTCTTAAAAGTTTATGTGTTCCCTAAAATTAACGATGGTGCTTTTTCTCATGTGATGGATTTCAAAAGCCAGCTGCAGGAATACGTGCAGCGGGACGGCAAAGGCTCTCTGGAGTATAAAATCTCCAACGAAAAAGGACCTGCGCACAACCGTGAATTTGAAGCCATCGTATCTCTAAAAGGTGAACCACTCGGAGTCGGAAACGGCCGTTCAAAGAAAGAAGCCGAACAGCACGCTGCTCAGGAAGCTTTAGCTAAATTGCAAAAACACCATACGAAACAATAAAATCCCCCTTATAATTCAGGGGGATTTCAGTATGTATGCCGTCTTATTTCACCAATGTTTATGATAGAATTGAAATACTTATTACATAAGGAGGATCGCTATGTTCCTCAAACGTTTAGACGTTATAGGATTTAAATCATTTGCAGAACGGATTTCCGTAGACTTCGTGAAAGGCGTGACAGCGGTTGTCGGCCCGAACGGAAGCGGAAAAAGCAACATCACGGATGCCATTCGCTGGGTTCTCGGCGAACAATCGGCACGCTCTCTTCGCGGCGGAAAAATGGAAGATATTATTTTTGCCGGCAGTGATTCAAGAAAGCGATTAAATCTAGCTGAAGTTACGCTTACTCTTGATAATGACGATCATTTCTTGCCAATTGACTTCCACGAGGTTAGTGTCACAAGACGTGTGTACAGATCAGGCGAAAGTGAGTTTCTGATTAACAATCAGCCATGCCGCTTAAAAGATATTATTGATTTATTTATGGACTCCGGCCTTGGTAAAGAAGCATTTTCTATTATCAGCCAAGGGAAAGTGGAAGAGATTTTAAGCAGCAAAGCAGAGGATCGCCGCAGTATCTTTGAAGAAGCGGCCGGGGTGCTTAAATATAAAACGAGAAAGAAAAAAGCAGAAAATAAACTGTTTGAAACACAGGACAACCTAAATCGGGTAGAAGATATATTACATGAGCTTGAAGGACAGGTTGAACCTCTTAAAATTCAAGCTTCAATCGCGAAAGATTACCTTGAGAAAAAGAAAGAGCTGGAGCATGTTGAAATTGCGCTGACTGCCTATGATATCGAAGAGCTGCATGGCAAATGGTCAACGCTTAAAGAGAAAGTGCAGCTTGCAAAGGAAGAAGAGCTCGCTGAATCGTCTGCGATTTCTGCGAAAGAAGCGAAAATCGAAGATGCGCGGGATAAAATTCAAGCGCTTGATGAATCAGTAGATGAACTCCAGCAAGTTTTACTGGTAACAAGTGAAGAGCTGGAAAAGCTTGAAGGCCGTAAAGAAGTCCTGAAAGAACGAAAGAAAAACGCTGTGCAAAACCAAGAACAGCTTGAAGAAGCCATTGTTCAGTTCCAGCAAAAAGAAACGGTGCTGAAAGAAGAGCTTGCGAAGCAGGAAGCTGTCTTCGAAACACTTCAAGCAGAGGTGAAACAGCTAAGGGCTCAAGTAAAAGAAAAACAACAGGCTCTAAGTCTTCACAACGAAAATGTCGAAGAGAAAATCGAGCAGCTGAAAAGTGATTACTTTGAGCTGTTAAACAGCCAGGCTTCGATTCGCAACGAGCTCCAGCTCCTAGATGATCAGATGTCCCAATCTGCTGTCACATTGCAGAGACTCGCGGACAACAATGAAAAGCATATACAGGAACGGCGTGATATTTCTGCGCGAAAAGCAGCATGTGAAACGGAATTTGCTCGAATTGAGCAGGAGATTCACAGCCAAGTTGGTGCATATCGTGATATGCAGACAAAATATGAGCAGAAAAAGCGCCAATACGAAAAAAATGAATCCGCTCTGTATCAGGCATACCAATATGTTCAGCAAGCGAGAGCAAAAAAGGACATGCTTGAGACGATGCAGGGGGATTTCTCCGGCTTTTATCAAGGTGTTAAAGAAGTGCTGAAAGCGAAAGAGCGCCTTGGCGGAATTCGCGGAGCGGTCCTTGAGCTGATCTCGACAGAACGGAAGTATGAAACGGCCATTGAAATAGCGCTCGGCGCTTCTGCTCAACACGTCGTGACCGACGATGAACAGTCTGCCCGCAAAGCGATTCAATATTTAAAGCAGAATTCCTTCGGCCGGGCGACGTTTTTGCCTCTTTCTGTTATTAGAGACCGCCAGCTTCAAAGCCGTGACGCGGAAACAGCCGCTCGGCACTCATCATTTCTCGGGGTTGCCAGTGAACTTGTCACATTTGATCCTGCATATCGAAGCGTCATACAGAATCTTCTTGGGACCGTGCTGATCACAGAGGATTTAAAGGGTGCAAACGAGCTTGCGAAGCTTCTCGGGCACCGGTACCGCATCGTAACCCTTGAGGGAGATGTTGTGAACCCTGGTGGCTCAATGACGGGCGGCGCGGTTAAAAAGAAAAATAACTCCCTTCTCGGAAGAAGCCGGGAGCTAGAAGATGTGACGAAACGGCTCGCTGAAATGGAAGAGAAAACTGCTCTGCTTGAACAAGAGGTCAAAACCCTTAAGCACTCCATTCAGGATATGGAGAAAAAACTGGCTGACTTAAGAGAAACCGGAGAAAGCTTAAGGTCAAAGCAGCAGGATGTGAAGGGCCAGCTGTACGAACTTCAAGTTGCCGAGAAAAATATCAATACCCATTTAGAGCTCTATGATCAAGAAAAATCTGCTCTGTCAGAAAGCGATGAAGAGAAAAAAGCGCGCAAACGCAAGCTTGAAGAAGAGCTCTCAGCCGTATCTGAAAAGATGAAGCTTCTTGAAGAGGACATAGACAGACTGACAAAACAAAAACAATCGCAATCCTCAACGAAAGAGTCTCTCTCCAACGAGCTGACTGAGCTGAAGATCACAGCGGCCAAAAAAGAGCAGGCATGCAAGGGGGAAGAGGACAACCTTGCCAGATTGAAGAAAGAGCTCACAGAAACTGAGTTTGCGTTAAAAGAAGCAAGAGAAGACTTGAGCTTCTTAACGTCAGAGATGTCATCAAGCACCAGCGGTGAAGAAAAGCTGGAAGAAGCCGCAAAACACAAATTGAATGACAAAACGAAAACGATCGAACTGATTGCGTTAAGGCGCGATCAGCGCATCAAGCTTCAGCATGGGCTTGATACGTATGAGCGTGAGCTAAAAGAAATGAAACGCCTGTATAAACAAAAAACAACACTCTTAAAAGACGAGGAAGTCAAACTTGGGCGAATGGAAGTAGAGCTCGATAATTTACTCCAGTACTTGCGGGAGGAATACAGCTTGTCCTTTGAGGGGGCAAAAGAGAAATATCAGCTTGAAACTGATCCAGAGGAAGCCAGAAAGCGCGTGAAGCTGATTAAACTCGCAATTGAAGAGCTTGGTACCGTGAACCTCGGAAGCATAGATGAGTTTGAGAGGGTCAACGAACGGTACAAGTTTCTGTCGGAACAAAAAGAAGATTTAACAGAAGCGAAAAATACCCTGTTCCAAGTGATTGAAGAAATGGATGAAGAAATGACGAAACGCTTTAACGACACATTCGTCCAAATCCGCTCACACTTTGATCAAGTCTTCCGCTCCTTATTCGGAGGGGGGCGAGCTGAATTGAGGCTCACCGATCCTAACGATCTGCTTCACTCAGGAGTTGAGATTATCGCACAGCCGCCGGGGAAAAAGCTGCAAAACTTAAATCTCCTGTCAGGCGGAGAGCGTGCGCTTACGGCTATAGCGCTCTTATTCTCAATTTTAAAAGTTCGCCCAGTGCCGTTTTGCGTCCTTGACGAAGTAGAGGCTGCGCTTGACGAAGCGAATGTGTTCCGGTTTGCGCAGTATTTAAAAAGATACAGCAGAGATACCCAGTTTATTGTGATTACCCACAGAAAAGGGACGATGGAGGAAGCGGATGTCCTATACGGCGTAACCATGCAGGAGTCCGGTGTGTCCAAGGTAATCTCAGTTAAGCTGGAAGAAACAAAAGAATTCGTTTAGTAACGAGGAAAGAGGTTAAAAGATGAGCTTTTTTAAAAAATTAAAAGAGAAAATCACAAAACAGACAGATTCCGTATCTGAAAAGTTTAAGGATGGCCTTGAAAAAACAAGAAACTCCTTTCAAAACAAAGTGAATGATCTTGTATCCCGTTACCGTAAAGTGGATGAGGATTTCTTCGAAGAACTTGAAGAGGTTCTTATCAGCGCGGATGTCGGTTTTACAACCGTTATGGAATTGATAGATGAACTAAAAAAAGAAGTCAAACGCAGAAATATCCAAGATCCGAAGGAAGTCCAGTCAGTCATTTCTGAGAAACTGGTCGAGATTTATAACAGCGGAGATGAGCAAATTTCAGAGCTGAATATCCAGGATGGGCGTTTAAACGTAATCCTTCTGGTAGGTGTAAACGGCGTTGGGAAAACGACAACGATCGGAAAGCTTGCTCATAAAATGAAACAAGAAGGAAAATCTGTCGTGCTTGCTGCCGGAGACACTTTTAGAGCGGGAGCCATTGAACAACTGGAAGTATGGGGAGAACGTACAGGAGTGCCTGTCATTAAGCAGACGGCCGGAAGCGATCCGGCGGCTGTCATCTACGATGCTGTTCATGCTGCAAAAGCAAGAAATGCCGATGTATTAATTTGTGATACGGCAGGTCGTCTCCAAAACAAAGTCAATCTCATGAAAGAGCTTGAAAAAGTGAAACGTGTTATCGAAAGAGAGGTTCCTGAAGCGCCGCATGAGGTGCTGCTTGCCCTTGATGCCACAACTGGCCAAAATGCAATGGCCCAGGCAAAAGAGTTCTCTAAAGCGACAAATGTTACCGGCATTGCTTTAACGAAGCTTGATGGTACGGCAAAAGGCGGTATCGTCCTTGCGATTCGCAACGAGCTTCACATCCCGGTTAAACTAGTCGGGTTAGGTGAAAAAGTTGATGACCTCCAGGAATTTGATCCAGAATCGTATGTGTACGGGCTCTTTTCAGATTTAGTGGAAAAAGCCGAGGATTAATGAATAAAAAGCGAGTATAAAATGGACAGTTTTATACTCGTTTTTTTATACGCATTGATATATCGGAATGGAGGGTGCAGATTGTTGGACAAATGGCTGAAAGCTGAATTGGAAAAAAAGATCGGCGCAATACAACACATGTCGCTGTTGGATGAACAGGGAGGCACTTCAACCGTTCGAAAAATAGTGACAAGCCAAGGCGCATTTCTGTTGAAAAGTTCTTCTCGCCAGAGGTATCGGGAATGGTTAAGGAGAGAAGCCCTTGTTTTACAAAAGCTTACCGAAACTCATCGTCTGCCTGTCCCTGTTTATTATGGGTTTATCCAGCAACAGCATTCCAGCCATATCGTCATGTCGTTTGAAGATGGAATTACACTGACTTCTGCTTTAAGAAAAGCAAAGGGAGATACTGAAAAGAAAAAGCTGATCAAAAGCTTCGGCCAGTTTCTCAATCGTCTGCATGAAACCGAACTTGTCCCTGATTTACAGCCGGAAATAGATTGGCTCGATTTGCAAATCAAACGAGCCGGTGAATATGTCGAAAAAGGACAAGCTGAAGGCAGCGCAGGGCTTTTGAAGGAATTGGACCAGCACAGGCCTGTTCCTGTTCAGCAGACAATGATTCATGGTGACTGCACAACTGATAATGTGCTGGTGAAAGACGGAGAGGTCTGTCTGTTTATTGATGCTGCGGGAATATCAGCGGGAGATCCGCGATATGATGAATCATTAGCGATCAGAAATTTTGCCACAAATGAAGCATTTCTCAATGCTTTTTACGAAGGCTATTGCCGCTATCGAGTATCTAAACAAGAATTCGAGTATTTTAACGGCGGTCTATATGAATTTTTCTGAATGAATTTATTATGCAAAAAGAGCAGCATGCTTTGACAAGATAAAAACTTGACAGTGTCAATAAAACCGTGTAAACTAAGTTATCGTAAAGGGATTTGACTTAACAAAGGGGAGAGCTCAAATGTCACTCGAAAAGACAACGAGAATGAATTATCTGTTTGATTTTTATCAGTCGTTGTTGACGTCAAAACAGAAGAGCTATATGTCGCTTTATTATTTGGACGATTTCTCCCTAGGCGAAATAGCCGAAGAATATGAGGTTTCAAGACAAGCTGTTTATGATAACATCAAACGAACAGAAGCGATGCTTGAACAATATGAAGAAAAGCTGCTCCTTTTGAAAAAGTTTCAGGAGCGTAAAGAGATGTTTAATAAGCTGAAGGAGCTTGCTTCCGGTTCAAAAGAAGAGGAAGAAATTACAGCTCTGATTGAAGCGCTTGAGAAATTAGATTAGGAGGCGGCAAACTATGGCATTTGAAGGATTAGCCGACCGACTGCAGCAGACGATTTCTAAAATCCGCGGAAAAGGGAAAGTCAGCGAACAAGATGTTAAAGATATGATGCGTGAGGTTCGTCTTGCGCTGCTTGAGGCTGACGTTAACTTTAAAGTAGTCAAGGATTTTGTCAAAAAAGTAAGTGAACGCGCTGTAGGCCAAGACGTCATGAAAAGTCTGACGCCCGGCCAGCAGGTCATTAAAGTTGTTCAAGAGGAACTGACTGAGCTGATGGGCGGCGAAGAGAGCAAAATCGCCGTCGCAAAAAGGCCGCCGACTGTTATTATGATGGTCGGTCTCCAAGGTGCCGGTAAAACGACAACAAGCGGTAAGCTTGCGAATCTGCTGCGCAAAAAGCATAATCGCAAACCGATGCTGGTTGCTGCCGATATTTACCGCCCAGCCGCAATTAAGCAGCTGGAAACGCTCGGCAAACAGCTAGATATGCCTGTTTTCTCTCTTGGTGATCAGGTCAGTCCTGTTGAAATAGCGAAACAAGCGATTGAGAAAGCCAAGGAAGAACATTATGACTATGTCATTTTGGATACGGCAGGCCGCTTGCATATTGACCATGAACTGATGGATGAACTGACCAACGTCAAAGAAATCGCGAATCCGGAAGAAATCTTCCTTGTTGTCGATTCAATGACCGGTCAGGACGCTGTTAATGTTGCCAAAAGCTTTAATGAACAGCTCGGTTTAACCGGTGTTGTGTTAACGAAGCTGGATGGAGACACACGCGGCGGGGCTGCGCTTTCTATTCGCGCGGTCACAAACACGCCGATTAAATTCGCGGGTATGGGCGAAAAGCTTGATGCGTTAGAGCCGTTCCATCCTGAACGCATGGCATCAAGGATTCTCGGCATGGGCGACGTGCTGACATTGATTGAAAAAGCACAGGCCAGTGTTGATGAAGACAAAGCCAAAGAGCTTGAACAAAAAATGAGAACGATGAGCTTCACATTGGACGATTTTCTGGAGCAGCTCGGGCAAGTCAGAAACATGGGACCGCTTGATGAACTTCTGCAAATGATGCCGGGTGCAGGCAAAATGAAAGGCCTGAAAAACATCCAAGTTGACGAAAAACAGCTGAATCATGTGGAAGCCATCATCAAATCAATGACTGTTCTTGAAAAAGAACAGCCGGATATCATCAATGCCAGCCGGCGAAAGCGGATTGCAAAAGGAAGCGGGACATCCGTACAGGAAGTCAACCGTCTGCTTAAGCAGTTTGACGAAATGAAAAAAATGATGAAGCAGATGACAAATATGTCAAAAGGCAAGAAGAAAGGGTTTAAGCTACCTTTTATGTAATCGGTTATACATGATAAAACCATTGTTAAGAAAAAACACTTTACAAACACTTTTATCATTGTTAATATACTATCTTGTTGAAATATTTTCGGAGGTGCTAGTAAAATGGCAGTAAAAATTCGTTTAAAACGTATGGGAGCAAAAAAATCTCCTTTCTATCGTATTGTTGTAGCAGATTCTCGTTCACCACGTGACGGCCGTTTCATTGAAACAGTCGGAACTTACAACCCGGTTGCAAAACCAGCGGAAGTAAAAATTGACGAAGAGCTTGCTCTTAAATGGCTTCAAACTGGAGCGAAACCATCTGATACAGTTCGCAACTTGTTCTCTAGCCAAGGAATCATGGAAAAATTCCACAACGCTAAACAAGGCAAGTAATGACTGATCAACACTTGGAAGATTTGATTGTCCGAATTGTGACCCCGCTTGTTGATCATCCAGATGACATTCGCGTCACAAGAGAAGAAACCGATCAAAAGATTGCGCTGCGCTTATCTGTCCATAAGTCAGATACCGGTAAAGTTATCGGAAAGCAAGGCCGGACTGCAAAAGCGATTCGAACAGCTGTATTTGCAGCTGGCGCACAGTCTTCTAAGAAAGTTCAATTTGAGATATTTGACTAAAAGGGAGAGGGCCGGCACCTCCCCTTTTTTTACACGCAAAAAAAGGGTAAACTGATAGAAGCTTAGGCAAAATAGAAAAGCCTGAGCGAGAAAAAGTTTTAAAAGCGGGGAGCTTGGTGCGATGCAAATTATTCACCGTGTAGCCGTTATGCAAGTCTTAACCGAGCGCAGCAAAGAACAGCTTTTAGCTTCTTTTGCCGAAAAGAAACAAATGCTTGAACGAGAATGCAGCCAGCTCTATTTTCAGCTTAGAAAACACGAGAAAGAACAACAAAACCCTGATATGATTGAACAATTTAAAAAGGCAATAGAAAAGCGAAAAGATGATATAAAGATCATCGATTTTCAAATTGCTCAAGTACATACATTGCCGCTTGGCAGTGAGTTGAGAGAAAAGGAAGTCGATGCCCTGCTGACGATTGAAGCCGGGGATGACTGGCATGAAAAAACAGCAGCGAACACCATCGTCATAAAAGACGGAAAAGTAATTGAAATTCGCCAGAGGTGATCATATGACAAAGCGATGGTTTAATGTAGGCAAAATCGTGAATACCCACGGAATCAAAGGCGAAGTGCGTGTGATTTCGAAAACAGATTTTGCCGAAGAACGATACAAGCCGGGTAACACGCTGTATTTGTTTATGGACGGCCGTAACGAACCAGTGGAAGTAACGGTAAACACGCATAGACTGCATAAGCAATTTCATCTGCTGCAGTTTAAAGAAAGACAAAGCCTAAATGAAGTAGAAGAGCTGAAAAACGCAATCATTAAAGTGCCTGAAGAAGATTTAGGAGAGCTGAATGAGGGTGAATTTTATTTTCACGAAATCATTGGGTGTGAAGTATTTACTGAGGAAGGCGAACTCATTGGAAAGGTCAAAGAAATTTTGACGCCTGGTGCTAATGACGTTTGGGTCATCGAACGAAAAGGAAAAAAAGACGCACTCATTCCTTACATTGAATCAGTGGTCAAACATATTGATGTCAGCGAAAAGAAAATTGAGATTGATCTCATGGAAGGGTTAATAGACGAATGAAAATCGACTTTTTGACGCTGTTTCCAGAAATGTTTGAAGGTGTGCTCGGCTCATCGATTCTTCAAAAAGCCCAGGAAAAAAATGCGGTGCAGTTTCAAGTCGTCAATTTCCGGGAGTACTCTGATAACAAGCACAATACTGTTGATGATTATCCTTATGGCGGCGGTGCAGGTATGGTTCTCAAGCCTCAGCCTGTTTTTGACGCAGTCGAGGACCTGACATCAAAGGCAGCAGCTGCTCCGCGTATTATCCTCGTATGCCCGCAAGGTGAGCGTTTTACCCAAAAAAAAGCCGAACAATTAGCAAAGGAAGAGCATTTGCTGTTCATTTGCGGCCACTATGAAGGCTATGATGAACGCATCCGCGAGCATCTGGTAACGGATGAAATATCAATTGGCGACTTTGTACTGACGGGCGGTGAGCTCCCTGCAATGATGATCGCAGACAGCGTGGTCAGACTGCTTCCAGGTGTACTGGGTAAAGAGGCTTCCCATATTGAGGATTCATTCAGCACCGGACTCTTAGAGCACCCGCATTATACAAGACCGGCAGATTACAAAGGTTTAAAAGTGCCTGAAACACTCTTGTCAGGAAACCATGCAAAAATTGAAGAATGGCGGAATAAAGAATCGATCAGAAGGACCTACCTAAGACGTCCGGATCTGTTGAAAGACTACCCGCTTACAGAGCAGCAAAGAAAGTGGATTTCTGAATGGGAAAAAGAATAGATTTTATTGCATAGGCTATGAAATTGTGATAAGATACTACTTGTGGCTTAAGCGGGCTTATCCGCTCCAAGCTTGAAAACGATGTTCCGCTGTGCCGTGTTTTGTGGCCAAGAGCATCTGTTGGAAGGAGTTGAAAACGATGCAAAAACTAATTGAAGATATCACAAAAGAACAACTTCGTACTGATCTTCCTGCGTTCCGTCCTGGTGACACTTTACGTGTACACGTTAAAGTTGTTGAGGGTAACCGTGAGCGTATCCAGATCTTTGAAGGTGTTGTGATTAAGCGTCGTGGTGGTGGAATCAGCGAAACGTTCACAGTTCGTAAGATTTCTTACGGTGTTGGCGTTGAACGTACTTTCCCTGTACACACACCAAAAATCGCGAAAATCGAAGTTGTACGTTACGGTAAAGTACGCCGTGCTAAACTTTACTACCTGCGTGAACTTCGCGGAAAAGCGGCTCGTATTAAAGAGATCAGACGATAATGATAACGAACGAAAAGAGCTTGTTACCTGTAACAAGCTCTTTTTTTATACAGAATTTGAAAATGCCGGACAGGCATCGTAAAATACATAAAGGACAACAATGAATCATGCATACTGAAGAGATAAAGGCGGTGTTCGTGTCACATGACAATTCAATGGTTCCCGGGCCATATGGCAAAGGCAAGAAGGGAAGTAACCGAAAAATTAAAATTAATCGATATCGTATATGAATTGGTAGATGCCAGAATTCCAATGTCATCAAGAAACCCAATGATTGAAGATATTCTAAAAAATAAGCCGCGAATTATGCTGTTAAACAAGGCTGACAAAGCAGATGCGGCAGTTACACAGCAATGGAAAGAGCACTTTGAGAACCAGGGGATCCGCTCTCTGTCCATTAATTCTGTAAATGGACAAGGATTAAATCAAATTGTGCCTGCATCAAAAGAGATCCTCCAAGAAAAATTTGACCGAATGCGGGCGAAAGGTGTGAAGCCGAGAGCGATTCGCGCCTTGATTATCGGTATTCCAAATGTCGGGAAATCGACGCTCATTAACCGCCTTGCAAAGAAAAACATAGCAAAAACGGGAGACAGACCTGGTATTACGACATCTCAACAGTGGGTCAAAGTTGGGAAAGAATTAGAGTTATTAGATACACCGGGGATTTTGTGGCCTAAATTTGAGGATGAGCTTGTCGGCTTGAGACTGGCAGTCACCGGCGCTATTAAAGACTCGATTATCAATTTGCAGGATGTAGCCGTGTTCGGTCTTCGTTTTCTTGAAGAACATTATCCAGAACGACTTAAAGAGCGCTACGGCCTTGATGAGATCCCGGAGGACATTGCCGAGCTGTTTGATGCAATAGGTGAAAAACGCGGCTGTCTCATGAGCGGTGGGCTTATTAACTACGATAAGACGACTGAAGTCATCATTCGCGATATCCGCACTGAAAAGTTCGGCAGACTGTCATTTGAACAGCCGACGATGTAAAGGCGCGCAGAAATGCGGGTCTTTATTTTTTCTTGGCCGAACCGATACATACAGTAAGGGAGAAGAGAAAGTGAATACATTAACCGTAAAGGACATTAAAGACCGTTTGCAGGAAGTGAAGGATGCACAAGACCCATTTATTGCCCAGTGCGAAAACGACCCGAGAAAAAGCGTTCAAACGCTTGTAGAGCAATGGCTTAAAAAGCAAGCGAAAGAAAAAGCGCTGAAAGAACAATGGGTGAATATGACTTCCTATGAAAGGCTGGCAAGAAACAAAGGATTCCGTTTGATTGCAGGTGTTGACGAGGTCGGACGGGGGCCATTGGCAGGGCCAGTTGTCGCCAGTGCAGTCATCCTGCCAGAGGAATGTGAAATACTTGGGCTGACAGACTCCAAAAAGCTTTCAGAGAAAAAACGTGAGGAATTTTACGAGCTTATTATGAAAGAAGCAATGGCGGTCGGGATAGGAATTGTAGAAGCTGCAGTCATTGACGAAATCAATATATATGAAGCTTCTAAAATGGCAATGGTGAAAGCGATACAGGATTTGTCGGATACACCTGATTATTTGCTTGTTGACGCAATGACACTGCCGCTCGACATGGCTCAGTCGTCAATTATAAAAGGAGATGCCAAAAGTGTGTCTATTGCGGCAGGTGCGTGTATCGCAAAAGTGACGAGAGACCGAATGATGAGCGCTTATTCCGACACGTACCCTATGTACGGGTTTGAAAAAAATAAAGGCTATGGAACAAAAGAACATTTGGAAGCTCTCGCTGCATACGGCCCAACTGAATTGCACCGCAAAACTTTCGCTCCTGTTCAATCTTTCAGCTAAATCAATGGACAAGGAGGCACCTTTTTCAAATGAACATACGAAATGATGTGCAAAAGGCGCTGCAGCACCTTTTTGGGCGTACAGCAGTCCCGCAGGAAACATCAAATGTAAACGAAGCGCTAAACGGGGAGAAACGTCTCCTCTTGGGAAAAGTGCTTCGTTTACTAGGAGATCAGCATGCCCTGATCCAAGTCGGCAATCAAACTGTTCAGGGAAAACTAGAAACCCAGCTTCGTCCTCAGGCATACTATTGGTTTTCCTACGAAAAAACGGCAGAACAGACAGGACGTCTTCAGGTCGTTCAAAGCTTTGAGCAAAATCCTAAAACCATTCAGGATGCAGCTGGCAAGCTTTTAAATGCCATTTCAGTGAAGCCGTCAAACGCAGCTCTCATGATGACAGGAGCGATGCTGAAGAGCAAAACACCCGTAACAGAAAATGATATTAAAACAGCTGTCCGCTGGATGGACACGCTGCCGTCGCAAGACGCCAAAAAAGCGATTGAAACGGTTCTTTTCGCTTTAAAGCGCGATCTTCCCATTCACTCCGAGGTTTTGAATGGTGTTCATGCTGTGAAATCGCCTGTTCCATTGCATCAGCATATATCCCAGCTGGTTCAGGCAATCGAACAAAACCCTCAGCAGAGCCAAATGATGTCAAAGCTAAAGGAGGCAGTTGCAGCGCTTTTAAATAGTGAAATTGATGTTCATGCAGAACGTCTGATCGCTAAGCTTATTTCTTTAACGGAGACTGCGAAAACACCCTCTTCCGCCAATACAGCTGGAAACAGGGAACTTAGCACACCGGCAGGCTCCCCCGAAAAGGCCAGACTGCCGGTTGCAAATCATCTAGCAGAAAAGAGAAACATACAAGGAGAGCCTGTTAAAACAGCCTCAGACATTCCAATCAAAGAAGCCCGCCAGCTGCTGGCAAAGCTGACGGAATCTGCTGAAAAAAACAGTCTCCAAATTGTGAAAGAAGCAGCAAATTGGATTAAAGCGGCTGGTTCAACGGGTGATAGTAAGTCACTTGCAGCTTCAGCTCATTTACAGGCGGCACAAATCACTGACCAGGAAGCCGAAGTTTTTTTAAAGGCTGTTCAGCAGACAGCACCTCATTTTGCGGATAAGGCAGATGTTCTTTCCTTCTTATCCAAAGTGAAAACGGCAATTGGCGCAAGGGACGAGCTTGCGTTCATTAAAGCGTTTGAACAAGGAAGCGCAGACACATCTGACGAAATGCAGTCCATCAAGCTGGCTCTTCATGCCATAAGAGCATCGCATGAGGTAGCCGAACCAATCAAGCAAGAAGCCGATCAGCTTTTTCATAAATTAAATGGCCAGCTTTTCATGCAGCAGGACCATCCGTCATACAGTCAAATTGTACTGTCATTTCCGATGTTTTCGAAGTCAGGAATTCAGGACATGACCGTTCTGTTTAAAGGAAAGAAAGAAGTGGATGGCAAGCTTGATCCTTCCCATTGCCGCCTTTTATTTTTGCTGCAGCTTGATACATTAAAAGAAACCGTCGTTGATTGCTTGATACAGCAAAAAGTCATGACCATTACAATAGAGACTGATTTTGAGCTGCAGGCTGCGATAGATCCGATGGTTCCCGCGCTTAAACAGGGGTTAAAAGAAATGGGATACAGCCTTTCAGGGGTAAACGCGAAAAAAAGGGTTCACACCGAAGAAAAGGCTTCAATCGATCAATATATAACAAGTATCAGTGATCAAGAAGTGGATGTGAAAATATGAAAGAGCAGACACCGATCAGAAAAGCTGTGGCTCTTCATTATGACGAACAAAAAGACAAGGCGCCGAGAGTGCTTGCCACAGGAAAGGGCCATGTAGCCGACAACATTATTAAAGAAGCGAAAAAGGCAGGGGTCCCGATTCAAGAAGATCGGACCCTTGTCGAATTAATGCGCCATTTGACGGTAGATGATCAAATCCCTGAGGCTCTTTATGAAACGGTAGCCGAGATTTTTTCATTCATTTACAGATTGGACGAAAGCGTAAAAAACAAAAAATAGCTAAAATATTCCCCATCCTCTGTTTGAAAATTTATGTTTTTAATAAAGTAAAAGTTTGAATGTTTAGAAGGATTAAAAGATTTTGCACCGAAGTGTAGACAATTCTTCCAGTATTATTATAGAATGAAAGCGCAGTCTATTTTAGTTTTGTTACATAAGTTAGGAGGATGGGAAATGAATATCCATGAGTACCAGGGAAAAGAAGTCCTCAGAAAATATGGGGTATCTGTTCCTGAAGGTAAAGTGGCTTTTACAGCAGAAGAAGCAGTTGAGAGTGCAAAGAGCTTATCCAGCTCGGTTTATGTCGTAAAGGCTCAAATTCATGCTGGCGGTCGAGGCAAAGCTGGTGGGGTAAAAATAGCAAAATCATTAGACGAAGTAAAAGCGTATGCCGAAGAACTATTAGGGAAGACCCTAGTTACACATCAGACGGGTCCGGACGGCCAAGTAATAAAACGCTTACTTATTGAAGAAGGCTGCGATATTAAAAAAGAATATTACGTGGGTCTTGTGCTTGACCGCGCTACTTCCAGAATCGTTCTGATGGCTTCTGAAGAAGGCGGAACGGAAATTGAAGAAGTTGCGGAGAAAACACCGGAAAAAATCAAAAAAGCTGTCATTGATCCGGCTGTCGGCCTTCAAGGCTATCAAGCCAGAGAAATTGCATTCGCTATTAATATTCCAAAAGAGCTTGTGGGGAAAGCTGCTAAATTTATGCTTGGACTATATAAAGCGTTTGTTGAAAAAGACTGCTCAATCGCCGAAATCAACCCGCTTGTTGTTACCGGGGACGGAAATGTGATGGCGCTTGATGCAAAATTGAATTTTGACAGCAATGCGTTGTACAGACAAAAGGACATTATGGAATACAGAGATTTGGATGAAGAAGATCCGAAAGAAATCGAAGCGTCCAAATATGACCTAAGCTACATTTCCCTTGATGGAAATATCGGCTGTATGGTAAACGGCGCGGGACTTGCAATGTCCACAATGGATATTATCAAGCATTACGGTGGAGAACCGGCCAACTTCCTTGATGTGGGCGGCGGTGCAACCGCGGAAAAAGTCACGGAAGCATTTAAAATCATTCTTTCTGATCAAAACGTTAAAGGGATTTTTGTCAACATTTTCGGCGGCATTATGAAATGTGATGTCATCGCAGAAGGGGTTGTTGAAGCGACTAGACAAGTTGGTTTGACATTGCCGCTTGTCGTCCGTCTTGAAGGCACAAACGTGGATCTAGGGAAGAAAATCCTTAGTGAATCAGGATTAAACATTACATCTGCGGAATCAATGGCTGACGGCGCGCAGAAAATCGTATCCTTAGTTTAAGAAAGAATGAAAGGCAGGGGACCATATAATGAGTGTTTTTATTAATAAAGATACAAGAGTTATTGTACAAGGGATTACAGGTTCTACCGCTTTATTTCATACGAAGCAGATGCTCGAATACGGCACAAATATCGTAGGCGGTGTAACACCTGGAAAAGGCGGAACTGAAGCGGAAGGTGTTCCTGTATTTAATACAGTGGCTGAAGCAGTTCAAACGACCGGCGCTAACGCGTCTGTTATATATGTGCCTGCACCGTTTGCAGCTGATGCGATTATGGAAGCGGTAGATGCGGAGCTTGATCTCGTGATTTGTATCACAGAACACATTCCGGTTTTGGATATGGTGAAGGTCAAACGTTTCATGGAAGGCAAGAAAACGAGACTGATAGGGCCGAACTGCCCTGGTGTCATTACGCCTGAAGAATGTAAAATCGGCATTATGCCCGGATACATCCATAAAAAGGGTCATGTAGGTGTTGTATCACGTTCAGGAACATTAACATACGAAGCGGTGCACCAGCTCTCAGAAGCGGGCGTAGGACAGTCTACAGCTGTTGGAATCGGCGGAGACCCTGTAAATGGAACAAACTTTATTGACGTTTTAAAAGCGTTTAACGAAGATCCTGACACACACGCTGTCATCATGATTGGCGAAATCGGCGGTACTGCCGAAGAGGAAGCGGCAGAGTGGGTAAAAGCCAACATGACAAAACCGGTAGTCGGTTTTATCGGCGGTAAGACAGCACCTCCTGGGAAGCGCATGGGGCATGCAGGCGCCATTATTTCCGGCGGAAAAGGGACAGCTGATGAAAAAATCAAAACCCTTAATGCATGCGGAATTGAAGTTGCAGAGACACCTTCTGTTATGGGTGAAACCTTAATTAAGGTGCTGAAAGAGAAGAACCTGTTCGAAACTTGTAAAACGCATTAATAAAAAAGGGACAGCCGTTAAGGCTGTTCCTGCTTTTTCTGTCAAAAGGAGGTCAATCTATTGGATCAGGCCGCTGCCTGCTTAACGACTTGCAGAATCAATCAATTATTATCTCCATCCCTTCTATTAAAATGGTGGAAAGCCGATCCGTCTATGTCGCTGACATCATCGGTGTTACAAACGGTTACTCGTGATAAAATGAAAGCAGCTGCATTAAAAAAGAAAATAGAAGAATTTTACCCAAAGCTCCAACGCGTACTTGCTGCTTATCGTGAGCAAGGCATTAACACCATTCCTATCTCTTCAAAGCAATATCCTTTCTGGCTTAAAACCATTTATGATCCCCCCGCCGTTCTGTTTGCAAAGGGTGATATGACTCTTCTTTCGAAAGGAAGAAAAATTGGAATTGTAGGGACAAGAAATCCAACAGCTTACGGGAAACAAGTTGTCAATCATCTTACAGAAGAGCTATGTCGTAAAGATTGGGTGATTGTCAGCGGACTGGCGTCTGGGATAGACGGAATGTCCCATGCTGCAAGTATTAAGGCGAAGGGGCGGACAATTGGCGTCATTGCAGGCGGATTTCAACACATTTATCCTCGGGAAAACCTTCAATTAGCAGATCACATGGCTAAACACCATATCCTTCTGTCAGAGCACCCACCTGAAACTAAACCCCAAAAATGGCATTTCCCTATGAGAAACCGTATCATCAGCGGACTGAGTGAAGGCGTTATTGTCGTACAGGGCAAGGAAAAAAGCGGTTCGCTGATAACTGCCTATCAAGCATTGGAGCAAGGTAGAGAAGTGTTTGCCGTACCCGGTTCATTATTTGACCCTTACGCCGGAGGTCCTATAAAACTGATCCAGCAGGGGGCTAAAGCCATAAGGTCAGCAGAGGATATTTTCGAGGAGCTTCCCGAGAGAAACGTTCAATATACGGAACCCTTTTGAATTATCGTTTGACAAACGGCATTGTAATATTTAATAATAGTGAGGATTTAAAGTTGCATATTGTTTTCTATTTAATGAATGACGTTCATGATAAAGAATGAAATGTTGAAAGCCAAATAAAGACAGCTGCAAAAATAAAATTGAAATATCTTGAAAAGAGAGAGAACACCTCTTGAGGGGGATGAAAATGTCTGATTATCTAGTCATCGTGGAATCGCCCGCTAAGGCGAAAACGATTGAACGTTACTTAGGTAAAAAATATAAAGTAAAAGCATCAATGGGACATGTCCGGGATCTTCCAAAAAGTCAAATGGGAGTTGACATAGAACAGAATTTCGAACCGAAATATATTACCATTCGAGGTAAAGGTCCGGTATTAAAAGAACTGAAAACGGCTGCCAAAAAAGCCAAAAAAGTGTATCTCGCGGCCGACCCCGACAGAGAAGGGGAAGCGATTGCATGGCACTTGGCACACAGCCTTGATTTAGATCTCAATTCAGACTGCCGTGTAGTGTTTAACGAAATTACAAAAGACGCTATTAAGGAATCGTTTAAGCATCCACGCATGATTAATATGGATTTAGTGGATGCACAGCAAGCGAGACGTATTTTAGACAGGCTTGTCGGATATAAAATCAGTCCGATCTTATGGAAAAAAGTCAAAAAAGGGCTTAGCGCAGGACGCGTGCAATCTGTTGCCCTCCGTTTGATTATTGACCGTGAAAAAGAGATTAACGACTTTAAGCCTGAGGAATATTGGACAATTGACGGTACGTTCTTAAAAGGCCAGGAAACCTTTGAAGCAAGCTTTTTCGGGAAAAACGGCAAAAAACTTCCTTTAAATAGTGAAGCTGATGTAAAAGAGATTCTTTCTCAGCTCAAAGGGAATAAATATACAGTCGAAAAAGTAACCAAAAAAGAACGCAAACGTAATCCTGCTTTGCCTTTTACCACCTCAACCCTGCAGCAGGAAGCGGCTCGCAAGCTCAATTTCAGAGCGAAGAAAACGATGATGATTGCACAGCAATTATATGAAGGAATTGATCTAGGAAGAGAAGGAACTGTTGGTCTGATCACGTATATGAGAACGGATTCAACCCGTATTTCAAATACGGCTGTTGATGAAGCTGCTGCTTTTATCGATCAGACATATGGAAAAGAGTTCCTAGGCGGAAAACGGAAGCCTGCGAAAAAGAATGAAAATGCTCAGGATGCCCACGAAGCAATTCGGCCGACATCAGTTCTCAGAAAACCAAGTGAATTAAAAGCAGTTCTCGGCAGAGACCAAATGAGACTGTATAAATTAATTTGGGAGCGTTTTGTTGCCAGCCAAATGGCGCCGGCTGTTCTAGATACAATGAGTGTCGACCTGACAAACAATGGTTTGACATTTCGTGCAAATGGAAGTAAAGTCAAGTTTTCCGGGTTTATGAAGGTGTATGTTGAAGGAAAAGACGACCAAATGGAAGAAAAAGACCGGATGCTGCCTGACTTAAAAGAAGGCGATACGGTATTATCAAAAGATATAGAACCGGAGCAGCATTTTACCCAGCCGCCTCCGAGGTATACTGAGGCACGGCTTGTGAAAACGCTTGAAGAACTCGGCATAGGCCGTCCATCCACATATGCTCCGACGCTTGATACTATTCAACGGCGCGGCTACGTGGGTTTGGATAATAAACGCTTTGTTCCGACTGAATTAGGTCAGATCGTTCTTGACCTGATCATGGAGTTTTTCCCGGAGATCATTAACGTTGAGTTTACAGCTAAAATGGAGAGAGATCTTGATCATGTTGAAGAAGGAAATACCGAATGGGTCAAGATTATTGATAATTTCTACACCGATTTTGAAAAACGCGTCAAAAAAGCCGAATCAGAAATGAAGGAAGTTGAAATCGAACCAGAATATGCTGGAGAGGATTGTGAATTGTGCAGTTCTCCGATGGTATATAAAATGGGACGGTACGGTAAATTCTTAGCTTGCTCCAACTTCCCTGACTGCCGGAACACGAAACCGATTGTGAAACAAATCGGCGTGAAGTGTCCGAGCTGCGGAGAAGGAAACATTGTTGAGCGAAAATCGAAAAAGAAACGGGTGTTTTACGGCTGTGACCGTTATCCGGACTGTGAATTCGTATCCTGGGACAAACCAATTGAACGAAAATGCCCGAAATGCGGAAAAATGCTCGTCGAGAAAAAACTCAAAAAAGGCATACAAGTCCAATGCGTGGAATGCGATTATAAGGAAGAACCACAGAAGTAGCGGTGAGCAGGGTCTTGCTCACCTTCTTTGTGTGTTAAAAGAAGGCCTTGAATAATAAACTAGGAGATGTGAAAGATGAACCAACAAACAGTGAATGTAATCGGAGCCGGACTCGCAGGAAGTGAAGCAGCATGGCAGCTTGCCAAACGCGGGATTCAAGTTAAATTGTATGAAATGCGGCCTGTGAAACAAACGCCTGCGCACCATACTGATAAATTTGCCGAGCTAGTCTGCAGCAACTCTCTTCGCTCTAATACACTTGCTAACGCGGTCGGTGTATTAAAGGAAGAGATGCGTGCGCTTGATTCAGCCATCATCGCGGCTGCTGACGAATGTTCGGTGCCTGCCGGAGGGGCTCTTGCAGTAGACCGTCATGAATTTGCCGCAAGTGTGACAAATCGGGTAAAAAATCATCCAAACGTAACCGTTATTAATGAAGAAGTGACTGAGATTCCTGAAGGTCCTACCATTATCGCAACGGGACCGTTAACATCTGAATCGCTGTCTGCCCAGCTGAAGGAGCTGACTGGAGAGGACTATTTATATTTTTATGACGCAGCGGCGCCAATTGTAGAAAAAGACAGCCTTGATATGGATAAGGTGTACTTGAAATCCCGCTATGATAAAGGTGAAGCAGCATATTTGAACTGCCCTATGACAGAAGAAGAATTTGACCGTTTCCATGAAGCTTTAACATCAGCAGAAACAGTCCCGTTAAAAGAATTTGAAAAAGAGATTTTCTTTGAAGGCTGCATGCCGATTGAAGTCATGGCAAAACGCGGTAAGAAAACAATGCTTTTCGGTCCGATGAAACCGGTTGGGCTAGAGCATCCTGTTACAGGAAAACGTCCTTATGCCGTCGTTCAGCTCAGACAGGATGATGCTGCGGGCACACTTTATAATATTGTAGGATTCCAGACACATTTAAAATGGGGAGATCAAAAGGAAGTCCTCAAATTGATTCCAGGGCTTGAAAATGTAGAAATCGTCAGATATGGCGTGATGCACAGAAATACATTTATTAACTCTCCTAGCTTGTTAAAGCCGACTTATCAATTTCAAAACCGCAGTGACCTGTTCTTTGCAGGCCAAATGACGGGAGTAGAAGGATATGTGGAATCAGCTGCTTCAGGACTGGTAGCAGGTATTAATGCGGCGAAGCTTGTATTGGGAGAAGAGCTTGTTATTTTCCCGCAGGAAACGGCAATTGGCAGTATGGCTCATTATATTACAACAACAAACCAGAAGAACTTCCAGCCGATGAATGCAAACTTTGGGCTTTTAAAAGAACTGCCTGTTAAAATTAAAAATAAAAAAGAACGAAATGAACAATACGCGAATCGTGCAATTGAAACAATTCAAACAATTTCGAAAACAATATAGGTATTGATTGCAACCTGAACGCGATTTGTGATACCATTTAAAAGCCCTTCCTGGGGAGGTATTAGGCATGGAGAATGTTAAGAATTTCGTAAAGTTATTCGTTGAATATTTACAAATTGAAAAAAATTATTCACAATATACTATTGTGAATTATGTGGATTCAATTGAAGAATTCGAGACTTTCCTGCGCGTTCAAGGTATAAATGGATTTGAAGAAGCTGCATATCAAGATACTAGGATTTTTTTGACAGAAGCCTATGAAAAAGGTTTATCGAGAAGAACAATAAGCAAAAAGATATCTGCATTAAGAAGCTTTTATAAGTTTCTAATGCGGGAAAAGCTTGTTGAAGAAAATCCGTTTCAGCTTGTTCATCTGCCGAAACAAGAGAAACGGATACCGAAGTTTCTATATCAAAAAGAGCTTGAGGAGCTGTTTGAAGTTTCAGATATAAGCCAGCCGGCCGGAATGAGGGATCAAGCGCTGTTAGAGCTGCTCTATGCTACCGGAATGAGGGTCAGTGAATGCTGTTCCATAACTGTTAATGATGTTGATTTATTTATGGACACTGTGCTTGTTCACGGTAAAGGCAAGAAGCAGCGTTATATCCCCTTTGGGTCTTATGCCCGCGAAGCGTTGAAGGTATACATGAATAGCGGAAGACAGTGCTTGCTGATGAAGGCAAAAGAACCTCATGATCTATTATTCGTAAATCAAAGAGGCGGACCGCTTACAGCCCGTGGCATCAGACATATTTTAAGCGGGCTTGTTCAAAAAGCGTCCGGCACTTTACATATCCATCCGCATATGCTTCGACACACGTTCGCCACCCATCTGTTAAATGAAGGAGCGGATTTGAGAAGCGTTCAAGAACTGCTCGGGCATTCCAATCTGTCTTCGACACAGATATACACGCACGTTTCGAAGGAAATGTTGAGAAACACATATATGTCCCACCACCCAAGAGCATTTAAGAAAAATTAAAGGAGGCCCTTTATGTCATCTTTTCATGCGACCACAATATTTGCCGTACAGCATAAAGGACGAAGCGCTATGTCTGGAGACGGCCAAGTAACGTTTGGTCAGGCTGTTGTCATGAAACACACGGCACGAAAAGTGAGAAAACTGTTTAACGGCAAGGTTCTTGCTGGCTTTGCGGGATCTGTTGCAGACGCTTTCACTTTATTCGAAAAGTTTGAAGCCAAGCTTGAAGAATATAACGGCAACTTAAAACGGGCGGCTGTTGAGCTTGCGAAGGAATGGCGCAGCGATAAAGTGCTTAGAAAGCTTGAAGCCATGCTGATTGTGATGAATCAGGATACTTTGCTTCTCGTATCGGGAACAGGCGAGGTGATCGAACCAGATGACGGTATCCTTGCAATTGGATCAGGAGGCAATTACGCTTTGGCAGCCGGAAGAGCCTTGAAAAAGCATGCCGGTGAAAGTATGACCGCAAGTGAGATTGCAAGAGCCGCATTAGAAACAGCAGGCGAAATTTGTGTTTACACGAACGATCAAATCATACTGGAAGAGCTTGAATAGAAAGGACTTGAGGCGCATGGAAAAAAAACCGTTAACTCCTAGACAGATTGTAGATCGGTTAGACCAATATATTGTCGGTCAGCAAAACGCGAAAAAAGCTGTCGCCGTGGCATTAAGAAACCGCTATAGAAGAAGTCTTCTGGATGAAAAGCTGAAGGACGAGGTCGTTCCGAAAAACATTTTAATGATGGGGCCTACCGGCGTTGGGAAAACTGAAATTGCCAGACGAATCGCTAAGCTTTCAGGTGCGCCATTTATCAAAATTGAAGCAACTAAATTTACTGAAGTCGGCTATGTAGGCAGAGATGTCGAATCAATGGTCAGAGATCTTGTGGAGACTTCTGTTCGGCTTATAAAAGAAGAGAAAATGAACGAAGTAAAGGAACAGGCAGAAGAAAATGCAAATAAACGCATTGTTCGTCTGTTAGTTCCTGGGAAGAAAAAACAATCAGGCGTTAAAAATCCGTTTGAAATGTTTTTTGGCGGCAGCCAGCCGAATGGTGAAGATGAGGCGGAGAGCCAGGAAGAAGCAAATATTGAAGAAAAAAGAAAACGAATGGCGCATCAGCTGGCTTTAGGAGAGCTCGAAGACTACTATGTAACAGTAGAAGTCGAAGAACAACAGCCTTCTATGTTTGACATGCTGCAGGGCTCGGGTATGGAGCAGATGGGCATGAACATGCAGGATGCGCTGAGCGGATTAATGCCAAAGAAAAAGAAACGACGCAAAATGACAGTCAGAGAAGCCAGAAAAGTCCTGACGAATGAAGAAGCTAGCAAACTCATCGATATGGATGAAGTCAGCCAGGAAGCTGTTCAGAGAGCAGAAGAGAGCGGGATTATCTTTATCGATGAGATTGATAAAATCGCAAAAAACGGTGGTGCATCTTCTTCTGCCGATGTTTCAAGAGAAGGCGTTCAGCGGGATATCCTGCCGATTGTTGAGGGTTCTACCGTTGTCACAAAATATGGTTCTGTAAAAACAGATCATGTATTATTTATTGCAGCAGGAGCGTTTCATATGGCCAAACCATCTGATTTGATTCCTGAACTGCAGGGGCGTTTCCCGATTCGTGTAGAACTGAACAAACTCACGGTGGATGACTTCGTGAGAATTTTGGTTGAGCCGGATAATGCGCTCTTGAAACAATATCAAGCATTATTGCAGACTGAAGGTATATCTCTTGAATTTTCTGACGAAGCTATTCATAAGATTGCTGAAGTTGCTTATCATGTGAACCAGGACACAGATAATATCGGTGCGAGACGCCTTCATACAATACTTGAACGCCTATTAGAAGATTTGTCGTTCGAAGCTCCTGATGTAACGATGGAGAAAATAACGATTACACCACAGTATGTCGAAGAAAAACTCGGAACGATAGCCAAAAACAAAGATTTAAGTCAATTTATATTGTGAAAAATTTAATATGAGGAATGTTTAGGAGGATTATTTATCATGGCTTTATTACAAAAAACAAGAATTATTAACTCCATGCTGCAAGCTGCGGCAGGGAAACCGGTAAACTTCAAGGAAATGGCGGAGACGCTGCGGGATGTCATTGATTCCAATATTTTCGTTGTAAGCCGCAGAGGGAAACTCCTTGGGTATTCTATTAACCAGCAAATTGAAAATGATCGTATGAAAAAAATGCTTGAGGATCGTCAATTCCCTGAAGAATATACGAAAAATCTGTTTAATGTCCCTGAAACATCTTCTAACTTGGATATTAATAGTGAATACACTGCTTTCCCTGTTGAGAACAGAGACTTATTCCAAGCTGGTTTAACGACAATTGTGCCGATCATCGGAGGAGGGGAAAGATTAGGAACACTCATTCTTTCACGTTTACAGGATCAATTCAATGATGATGACTTAATTCTAGCTGAATACGGCGCAACAGTTGTCGGAATGGAAATCCTAAGAGAAAAAGCAGAAGAAATTGAAGAGGAAGCAAGAAGTAAAGCTGTCGTACAAATGGCTATCAGCTCGCTTTCTTACAGTGAGCTTGAAGCAATTGAGCACATTTTTGAGGAGCTTGACGGAAACGAAGGCCTTCTCGTTGCTAGTAAAATCGCTGACCGCGTCGGCATT
Source organism: Bacillus sp. JS (assembly GCF_000259365.1). Classification (NCBI taxonomy): domain Bacteria; kingdom Bacillati; phylum Bacillota; class Bacilli; order Caryophanales; family Bacillaceae; genus Bacillus; species Bacillus sp. JS. The sequence goes on from NC_017743.1 coordinate 1,737,384, forward strand.
ACCCGTTCGGTTATTGTGAACGCACTGAGAAAGCTGGAGAGTGCCGGCGTCATTGAGTCAAGATCATTAGGAATGAAAGGTACTTATATCAAAGTGCTAAACAACAAATTCCTAATCGAATTAGAAAATCTAAAATCTCATTAATCAAAAAAAGAACCCCCTTTAAGGGGTTCTTTTTTTATTTCAAATAAAGGAAATCAATAAGCTTTATTTCCTGGGTTGAAAGTCTTTCTGTGTAATGATTTTAATAAATCTTGCATATTTCTTCAAAAAGTTTCAAAAATGACGAAAAGAAAGGAGAAAAAACAGAAATTCTGCTATTTTCAGGCTTATATCAAGGCGGGAAATGTAGTTCTAACAATCTAGGACTTTATGCCTAGTTATAAAATAGATAATTGTGAGGACATTTTTTTACACGAACTTCATAGACTTTATGCCTGTTATTTCTTACAATAAGCATATAGTTTTACAATTCTCGACAAGGATATTGAGGGTGAAAAAAACTGAAATGGAGGTAAGTGGATTTGAGCTTATTTTCTGGAACGATACAAAATCTTGAAAATGCCTTGAGCAGAGCGGATATTAAGCAAAAAGTCATAACTAATAATATCGCCAATATAGATACACCGAACTATAAGGCGAAAAAAGTCTCTTTCCAAAATTTATTAGATCAAGAATCCTCACGTCTTGATGCGATAAAAACAGACTATCGTCATGTTGATTTTTCTGATACTGATTCGAATTATTCAATTGTTGCGAGCGGAGATACATCGTATCAGCAAAATGGAAACAATGTCGATGTTGACAAAGAGATGACAGAATTGGCGCAAAATCAAATCAACTATCAAGCTTTAGTTGAAAGAATGAACGGTAAATTTAATTCACTGAAGACCGTATTAACAGGAGGAAAATGATGACAGCTTTTCAGAGCTTAAATGTTTCAGCATCTGCTTTAACAGCTCAGCGGGTCAGAATGGATGTTGTATCATCTAACTTAGCAAATATGGATACGACAAGAGCTAAGCAGGTGAATGGAGAGTGGGTGCCTTACAGAAGAAAAATGGTCTCCCTTCAGTCAAAAGGTGAATCGTTCTCTTCCATTCTTAATTCTCAAATGAGCGGAAGCGGTCATGCTGGAAACGGTGTGAAGGTTTCAAAAATTACGGAGGATAAATCGGATTTTAATCTTGTCTATGATCCGACAGATCCTGATGCAAACGCTGAAGGATATGTACAAAAACCTAATGTAGATCCATTAAAGGAAATGGTTGACCTTGTCAGCAGCACCAGATCATATGAGGCGAATGTCACTGCGATGAATGCCACAAAGGGAATGCTGATGAAGGCATTAGAAATCGGAAAGTAGGTGAATGAATGTGATTAATGCAATTTCTCCTTTTCAGGTTCAAAATACTCAAAACACTCAAAATGCAACAAATCAAGTAAACAATAGCCAAAAAACAGATTCTTCAAATCAAACAAGCTTTTCGGAGCTTTTAAAAAACTCTATTAGTTCGTTAAATGAGTCCCAAGTAGCTTCTGACAACATGACTAATGCCTTGGCTGCAGGAAAAGATGTAAATCTTGATGAGGTCATGATCGCCGCTCAAAAAGCTAGCATCTCTCTAACTGCAGCAACAGAGTTCCGCAATAAAGCTGTGGAAGCTTATCAGGAGATTATGAGAATGCAAATGTAGGGGGTCTGACGATTTAGAGAAAGAGTGGAATGACCGGGGGTTAACATGAATCGTACTCTAATGCAAATGAAAAACAAAACGAGTGAGTTTTGGAAAAATAGATCTAAATTACAAAAGATTTTAATGGTTAGTGTGTTAGCGGCAATTATTATTATTGGAATTATTATTAGTGTTTTTGCTTCCAGTACAAAGATGGCTCCGCTTTACAAAGATTTATCTGCCGAAGAAGCAGGAAAAATCAAAGAAGAATTGGATGCGAAAAAAGTACCAAACGAACTTTCGAGTGGAGGTACAGTGATTAGCGTTCCGGAGGATCAGGTTGATTCTTTGAAAGTGCAGCTGGCTGCAGAAGGACTTCCTAAAACAGGATCAATTGATTACTCGTTTTTTGGGCAGAATGCCGGCTTTGGTTTGACAGACAATGAGTTTGATATGGTAAAAGTGAAAGCGACACAGACAGAACTGTCAAACTTGATCAATGAAATGGACGGTATTAAAAACTCAAAAGTAATGATTAATCTCCCGAAAGACGCTGTGTTTGTCGGTGAAGAGCAATCTGCAGCTTCTGCTTCAATCGTTCTGCAGATTCAACCGGGTTACACACTTGACCAAAGCCAGATCAACGGATTGTATCATCTGGTATCTAAAAGCGTGCCGAACCTAAAAGAAGATAATATCGTCATCATGGACCAAAATTCTACATACTACGACAAATCAGACAGCAATGCAGGGTCCTACGCGGATAGTTATTCTTCGCAGCAAGGAATTAAGTCTCAAGTTGAAAAAGACATTCAAAAACATGTTCAGTCACTGCTAGGTACGATGATGGGTCAAGATAAAGTCGTTGTCTCCGTTACAGCAGACATCGATTTCACAAAAGAAAATCGTACAGAAGACATTGTCGAACCTGTGGATAAAGAGAACATGGAAGGCATTGCAGTCAGCGCGGAAAAGGTATCTGAAACATACCAGGGCGACGGTGCAGCCAACGGCGGAACTGCCGGAACCGGCGAGGATGATGTCACAAATTATAAGGCTGATGGTGAAAATGCCGAAAGCGGGAACTACGAAAAAAATAGCAACAAAATCAATTACGAGGTTAACCGAATCCATAAAGAAATCGCTGAAAGTCCTTATAAGGTCAGAGATTTAGGGATTCAAGTCATGGTAGAGCCGCCTGATGCCAAAAACACAGCGTCACTATCAACTGAAAGACAGGATGATATACAAAAAATCCTTTCAACTGTAGTCAGAACATCTTTAGATAAAGATGAAACGCAAAACCAGAATTTATCTGATGCTGATATCAATAATAAAATTGTTGTCTCCGTTCAGCCATTTGACGGAAAAGTCAATTTGGATACAAACACGGAGAAATCCTCAGGTATCCCGCTGTGGGCATATATTACAGGCGGTGTTTTAATCGCTGCGATTATTGTTCTGATCATTATGCTTATCAGAAAGAAACGGGCGCAAGAGGATGAATTCGAGGAGTATGAGTATGAGGTTCCTCAAGAACCAATCAATTTACCTGATATCAACGAAGAGGAAAATGAAACAGCGGAAACAGTCAGACGAAAACAGCTTGAAAAGATGGCGAAAGACAAGCCGGAAGATTTTGCAAAACTGCTGAGAAGCTGGCTGGCCGAGGATTAGGAGGAATAAGAAATGGCGAGACGTGATCAAGATAAGCTTACAGGAAAACAAAAAGCAGCCATTCTCATGATTTCCTTGGGGTTAGATGTGTCAGCTTCTGTTTATAAGCACTTAACCGATGAAGAAATTGAAAGGCTTACGCTGGAAATATCAGGTGTTCGAAGCGTCGATCATCAAAAAAAGGATGAAATCATAGAAGAATTTCACAATATAGCCATTGCACAAGATTATATTTCTCAAGGCGGTTTAAGCTATGCAAGACAAGTTCTAGAAAAGGCGCTTGGAGAGGATAAAGCGGAAAACATTCTAAACAGGCTGACGTCTTCTTTGCAGGTGAAACCATTTGATTTCGCCAGAAAAGCGGAGCCTGAACAAATTTTGAATTTTATCCAGCAAGAGCATCCTCAGACAATGGCTTTAATCTTGTCTTATTTAGATCCTGTGCAGGCCGGGCAAATTTTATCGGAGCTGAATCCTGAAGTTCAGGCTGAGGTTGCGAGAAGAATTGCGGTCATGGATAGAACGTCACCAGAAATTATTAATGAGGTAGAACGGATTCTGGAACAAAAATTATCTTCTGCATTTACTCAGGATTATACACAAACAGGCGGAATTGAAGCTGTTGTGGAAGTGTTAAACGGAGTAGACAGAGGGACAGAGAAGACGATCTTGGATTCATTGGAAATTCAGGATCCCGATCTTGCTGAAGAGATTAAAAAGCGGATGTTTGTCTTCGAAGATATTGTCACACTTGATAACCGTGCTATTCAGAGAGTCATTCGCGATGTTGAGAACGACGATTTGCTCCTTTCATTAAAGGTTGCAAGCGAGGAAGTCAAAGAAATTGTATTCAGCAATATGTCACAGCGTATGGTTGAAACCTTCAAAGAAGAAATGGAATTTATGGGCCCTGTACGCTTGAAAGACGTAGAAGAAGCTCAATCGAGAATTGTAAGCATCGTCAGAAAGCTTGAAGAAGCCGGTGAAATTGTGATAGCAAGAGGCGGAGGGGATGATATTATTGTCTAATATCATTAAACAAGAATCATCTTTTTCTCCACAAAAGGAAAAAAGAAAACTTTCTATACAAGAGGTGCGTATTGATCATTCCCACCTTTTGCAGGCTGAAGAGAACCCGGAGGCTCTTATGGCCCGAGTGAAAGAGGAAGCTGACCGGATTTCTGAGCAGGCGAACAGTCATATAGAAAATACTCGCCGTCAAATTGAGCAGGAGAAAAATGATTGGGCGGCTGAAAAACAGAAGCTGATTGAGGAAGCAAAAGCCGAGGGCTTTGAAGAAGGAGTAGCATTGGGCAAAGCTGAGGCAATGCAACAGTATGCCGAACTGATCGGCCAAGCGAACAGAATTACTGAAATGTCCAGAAAAGCTGTTGAGGACAAGCTTGAAGACGCTAATGAAGAAATCGTTGAACTTGCCGTTGCATTAGCAAAAAAAGTTTGGCAGCAAAAATCTGATGATAAAGAAGCTTTCCTCCTGCTTGTACAACAGGTTGTAAACGAAGTGAAGGAATATGACGATATATCAATTTATGTTGATCCTTATTACTATGAGACAATCTTTCAGCAAAAAGATGAAATCCAGCAGCTTCTTTATAAAGAATGCCGTCTTGGTATATATGCTGATGAAAAAGCTCAAAAAGGAACCTGTTATATTGAAACTCCTTTTGGCAGGGTAGATGCAAGTGTTGACACACAATTGATGCAATTGAAAGATAAACTTCTGACAGCGCTGGAAGCGGGTGCAGCTGAATGAAGACACAGAGTCTGATAGATTGTATAGAAATGACAGACTCGTATAAACGGTACGGAAAAGTCAAGCGGGTCATCGGCCTGATGATTGAATCAAAAGGTCCTGCAAGCTCAATTGGCGACGTGTGCCTGATTTATGCAAAAGGACAATCTGGGAAAGTCATTAAAGCTGAGGTAGTCGGCTTCCAAGAAGAAAATATTTTGCTTATGCCGTATTTAGAGGCTGCGAGTATTGCACCAGGCAGCATTGTAGAAGCTACTGGGGAATCTCTTCGGGTTAAAGTTGGATCTGGACTGATCGGGCAAGTCATCGATGCTTTTGGAGAACCGCTTGACGGAAAACTTCTGCCGAAAGGACTTTCGCCTGTATCGACGGAGCAATCACCGCCCAACCCGATGAAACGGCCGCCTATCCGTGAAAAAATGGGTGTTGGCGTCAGATCCATTGACAGCTTGCTGACAGTCGGTAAAGGTCAGCGGATTGGAATTTTTGCCGGAAGCGGTGTCGGAAAGAGCACATTAATGGGGATGATTGCCAAGCAGACAGAAGCTGACTTAAACGTCATTGCACTTGTCGGAGAACGTGGACGAGAGGTCCGGGAGTTTATTGAAAAAGATCTTGGGAAAGAGGGGCTGAAACGATCGATTGTAGTTGTTGCCACCTCAGACCAGCCAGCATTAATGAGATTGAAAGCGGCATATACAGCGACTGCAATTGCCGAGTATTTTCGAGATAAAGGCCAAAATGTCATGTTTATGATGGATTCTGTTACAAGGGTGGCGATGGCGCAGCGGGAGATTGGTTTAGCTGCTGGAGAACCACCGACGACAAAAGGCTATACACCCTCTGTGTTCGCTATTTTACCTCGTTTATTAGAGCGAACAGGTGCAAACGAGCACGGAACCATTACGGCGTTTTATACAGTGCTGGTAGACGGCGATGACATGAATGAGCCGATTGCCGATACCGTACGCGGAATTTTAGACGGACATATTGTGTTGGACAGGGCGCTTGCCAATAAAGGCCAGTTTCCGGCAGTTAATGTCCTAAAAAGCATCAGCAGGGTGATGTCAAACATATCGACAAGACAGCACCTTGATGCGGCAAATAAATTCCGCGAACTTTTATCGACATATCAAAATTCGGAAGATCTCATTAATATCGGAGCTTACAAAAGAGGCTCCTCAAGAGAAATTGATGAAGCGATACAATTTTATCCGCAGCTTATTCAATTTTTAAAGCAGGGAACAGATGAACCGGCATCATTGGAAGAAAGCATTGCTGCATTAACTAGTTTGACAGGAAATGAGGAATAAAACGTGGCTTATCAATTTAGATTCCAAAAGCTGCTGGAACTAAAAGAAAATGAGAAAGACCAATCCTTATCCGATTATCAGCAATCAGTTTCTGAATTTGAAAACGTTGCTGAAAAATTATATGAAAGTATGAGCAAAAAAGAATTACTAGAACAAAATAAAGAAAAGAAATTAAAAAGCGGCATGAGTGTACAGGAAATGAGGCACTACCAACAATTTGTCTCAAATCTTGATAATACGATTTATCACTATCAAAAGCTTGTCATTATGAAAAGAAATCAAATGAATCAAAAACAAGAAATTTTGACAGAGAAAAATATTGAAGTGAAAAAGTTTGAAAAAATGCGTGAAAAACAGTTTAAAATGTTTGCTCTTGAAGACAAAGCTGCAGAAATGAAAGAAATGGACGATATTTCGATTAAGCAGTTTATGATTCAAGGCCATTAGGAGCGAATGTAATGTCCGGCAAAAAGAAAGAATCAGGTAAGTTCCGTTCGGTTTTGCTTATCATTATCCTCCCGCTGATGTTTCTTCTAATCGTAGGGGGGATTGTTCTTTGGGCTGCTGGTGTCAATGTGTTAAAGCCGATCCAGGATGCTGCGGCAAAGACGCCGGTTCTTAAGGAATTGGTTCCTGAAACCGAAAATAAAAAAGACACAGCATCAAGTAAGGATAGCAGTAATACGGCAGCTCTGGAAAAGACCATTAAAGATCAAAAAAGTGAAATCAGTATATTGAATAAAGATTTAGAAACAAGCAAATCGGAAATCGATAGGCTCAATCAAAAGATCCGTTCACTTGAAAAGACGGCGGAGGACCAAAAAAAGTCATCTGAAGATCATACTGAGGGAACATCAGACTCGAAAGCTTCTTCTAAAAATGACAAAGTGATCAGTGTGTACAAAAGCATGGACAGCGGAAAGGCTGCGAAAATTATTGCCCAATTAAAGGAGCAAGAAGCACTGAAAATATTGAATGGCCTAAGCAAAAAGCAGCTTGCTGACATATTGGCAAAAATGACTCCTGAGCAAGCAGCAACCTATACAGAAAAAATTGCTGCCAGCCAAGAATAGGGGGAATTAAAGGTGAAGCTGCTTGAATTATCGGGACCTTTGCTACAAACGACAACGGGTTCTGCCGCTAAAAGCATGAAAAGTAGCCCGGGTGTTTTTCAAAACTGGCTTATATCTGAGGCAGGTTTAAAGGAACTCTCAGAACAAGAAAAGGGTACTCCGAATTCCGGAGGCCAGCTTTTAGAAGATGCGCTTAAAAAGATCGGTGAATGGCTAAAAGCAAGTCCTGAAGATCAAGACAAACAAAATGCGGGTCTTCTGCAAACATTAAGCAAACTGACAGGGAAGCAATTGGATGCGAATGCTCTGCAAATGTTGCAAAATCTTTTGCAAGCAGTTGAATCAAGATTGTCAGGCGGGATGGATCAATTGCTCACAGAAACAGAGAAAATCTTTTCAGAAGCTAAAACGGCTCTGAGTGCCAATGATTCTGCTCTTGACATTAATGGACAACTGAAGTCCGATACAGAGCAATCAAATCAGGAAAATGAAGTATCCGAGGCTGCTAAAGAATTGATCTATATCCAGATGTTCATTAGCCAGCTTGTAGAAGGGAATAAGCTGACTGATCGAGGGAACGGCAATGAAGCTCATGCCATTTACCAAAATGGGGATCAATTTCTTTCTGCATTAGAAAAAAAAGGTGTATCTCAACAGCTAATTCAGGATCTTAAACAGCAAATGTTCACCAAAGATGAGTCGAGTTCAAAACTTTATTCGATGACAGCGTCAGAGCTGAAAAGTTTTCAAAGCTTAATGGATCAAATGTCTATGCTCCCTCAAAAAGGGACCAAAGAATGGAGTTTAGCTGAAAGCCAGCTGAAAGCTTTCTTGTTATCGAAATCATCCGAATCATCACAAGACTTTGGGAAGAGTGTTTTCACACCGCTTTCGCAGAGTTCATCCAGCAAAAGTGCATCGGATGTTTCTGGAAGTATTCAGCCTGTAGATAGTAAATCAGGACTCCAAATGATGTTTTCAGGGTATCGGGGCATAGGAGGAGTTCAAACACTTGATCTGCAGCAGATGTCATCTGATATACCAAATGCTGAAACAAAAACGGTGGCTGATCAAGTGATCAATGCGTGGAAGCAGATGAAATATACGCCTTTCGGCAGATCAACGGGAAGCTTCACCATTCGGTTGAACCCTGAACATTTAGGATTTGTCACAATCAAGCTGACAAATGAAAATGGAATGTTTCAGAGTAAAATCATTGCATCTAGCCAATCAGCAAAAGAATTGCTTGAACAGCATCTTCCGCAGCTGAAGCAATCATTGCCGAATATGGCCGTCCAAATAGACCGTTTTACTCTTCCGGTCCAAAGCGGGGATCAGCCGATATACGGCCAGCTTGCTGATGAACAGAAACAGCAGCAAGAGGGGCAGAGACAGCAAAGACAGAAAAAGCAATCAAATGATTTTGGCGATCTGCTCGATGAAGTGTCGATGGTTGAAATGGAGGAGGAAGAATGACTTCTATAAGTTCAGAATATAAACTGCCTGAAAAAACGAATACCGTGTCGACGAACAACAGCAGCTTGGGGAAAGATGAGTTTTTAAAAATTTTAATGACTCAAGTTCAAAACCAAGATCCGCTCAACCCGGTTGACGATAAAGAATTTATCAGCCAGATGGCGACTTTTTCAAGCTTGGAACAGATAATGAATCTGAATACAACGATGACTAAATTCGTCGAAAACCAAGATCCGTTTACAACGTATGTTGATTGGATGGGAAAAGAAGTATCTTGGACTGATGGTAAAAGTGCAACAGATAAAACAGGCACAGTAAGCTCTGTTAAACATTCTAAAGGAAATTATTATCTCGTTCTTGATGATGGGACCGAGATCAGTCCTGCGAATGTCATGTCTGTGGGACAATCATCAAAATAAAAAAATCTGGGGGAATACATTATGTTACGTTCACTTTATTCTGGAATCAGCGGTATGAAAAACTTTCAAACAAAGCTTGACGTAATCGGTAACAACATTGCAAACGTGAACACAGTAGGATTCAAAAAGAGCCGTGTGACTTTTAAAGATATGGTAAGCCAAACGATTGCCGGCGGTTCTGCGGCCGGTGCAACAATCGGCGGAACAAACTCTAAGCAAATCGGTTTAGGTTCATCATCTGGCACAATTGATACAATTCATTCAACAAGCGCGACACAAAGCACAGGAAGAACACTTGATTTAGCAATCGATGGCGATGGCTATTTTCAAATTGATACAGGCGCCGGAACAGCTTATACAAGAGCTGGAAACTTCTATTTAGATAACACCGGAACATTGGTTACAGGTGATGGCTACCATGTACTAAATATGAATGGCGGAACAATTAAAATTCCTACTGATGCACAGAGCTTCACTATCGGTTCTGATGGTAAGGTATCGATCGTTGATGCCAACGGTCAACCACAAGACGGCGGACAAATCGGGATTGTGACTTTTGCCAACAGTGACGGCTTAGATAAAATCGGGAGCAACTTATACCGTGAATCTTTAAACTCGGGTACGGCCAGTGCAGCGAACCAGCCTGGTGATGGTGGTACAGGTTCTCTTAAATCAGGATTTCTCGAAATGTCTAACGTTGATTTAACTGACGAATTTACTGAAATGATCGTAGCCCAGCGCGGATTCCAATCAAACTCAAAAATTATTACAACATCTGATGAAATCCTTCAAGAACTGGTTAACCTTAAACGTTAAGGAGGGAGGGGAGGCGAGTAATCGCTTCTCCGCTGTTTTATGATTAAAGTAACCCGTTTGAACGGGCAGCCCTTTACACTGAATGCGCTATTTATTGAACAGATTGAATGCTTTCCGGATACTACAATCACTCTGTCAAACGGTAAGAAGTTTGTAGTGAAAGAAGATGAAGAAACTGTTCTGGAAAAGATCGCATCTTTCTACCGAAACATACAAATATTTTCAATGGATCAAGGAATAGAGGAACCGGAATGAAGAAAAAGTTAATGATCATCTTACTAATTATTCTTATCGTAATTGGTGCTCTCGGGGCAACGGCTTATTTTGTGTTAGGCGGAAAGTCCGAAAAAAGTGAAGCGAAAAAAAGTATTGATGAAATTGTTTCATCTTCTGTTGATGTAGAAGAAATCACAACAAATTTAAAGTCTGATAACATTATCCGTCTTGCTATTAAACTTGAAACTGATTCTGATAAATCAAAAGAAGAACTTGAGAAACGTGATTTTCAAGTGAAAGACGCTGTTATATCACTGCTGGCTGATACGAATGCTGATCAGATTGAGGGAGACAAGGGAAAAGAAACCTTTAAGAAGGAACTAAAAGATAAAATAAATAGCTACCTCCAAGAAGGAAAAGTAGAAAAAGTGTATATTACCTCCTTTAATCTGCAATAAAACATAATTTGACAGAATACGGAGGTGAGGAAAATGTCAGGAGAAGTTCTCTCCCAAAATGAAATAGATGCACTGCTTTCTGCAATATCAACTGGTGAAATGGACGCTGAAGAGCTGAAAAAAGAAGAAAAAGAGAAGAAAGTCAAGGTTTATGATTTCAAACGTGCGCTGCGGTTTTCTAAGGATCAGATCCGCAGTTTAACGAGAATTCATGACAATTTTGCAAGACTTCTTACCACTCATTTTTCGGCTCAGCTCAGAACCTATATTCATATATCTGTCAGTTCTGTTGACCAGGTCCCTTATGAGGAATTTATCAGATCGATCCCGAACATGACGATTCTGAATCTATTTGATGTCCATCCGATGGAAGGCAGAATTATGATGGAGGTTAACCCCACGATAGCTTATACGATGATGGACCGAGTCATGGGTGGGATTGGAATCAGTCATAACAAGGTTGACAGCTTGACAGAAATTGAAACAAAAATCATTTCTAATTTATTTGAAAATGCACTGGGTAATTATAAAGAAGCTTGGCAGTCAATTGCTGATATTGAACCGGAAATGACTGAGTTTGAAGTGAATCCGCAATTCGTTCAGATGGTGTCTCCTAATGAAACAGTCGTGGTGATCTCACTTAATACTCAAATCGGTGAAATCAGCGGTGTCATTAATCTCTGTATCCCGCATATCGTCCTCGAGCCGCTCATACCGAAGCTTTCAGTCCACTATTGGATGCAATCAGACCGAAATGAGCCAAAGCCTGAGGAAACAAAGTCGCTTGAAAAACGTATCATGACAGCACAAATACCTGTCGTGGCCGAGCTCGGCACATCTGAACTGACAATAGAAGAGTTTTTAAGTTTAGAAGTCGGAGACTGCATAACTTTGGACAAATCAGTCACGGATCCTCTTACTGTATTGGTCGGAGATAAGCCGAAATTTTTAGGACAAGCCGGCCGGGTGAATCGAAAACAGGCAGTGCAAATTTTAGATCACGACATAAGAGGTGAACAAGATGGAGAATAATAGATTATCTCAAGATGAGATTGACGCGCTTCTTAACGGTACTGGCAGCACGCTTGATGAGCCAGAGGTTCCGGAAGTAGATGACTTATCGGAAATGGAGCGTGATGCGATCGGTGAAATCGGTAATATTTCATTCGGCAGTTCTGCGACAGCACTGTCAACACTTTTAAATCAAAAGGTCGATATTACGACTCCGAGCGTAACGGTTATCCCCAAAAGTAAAATCAGCGATGCGTTTCCTGAACCGTATGTAGCGATTGAAGTAAATTATACGGAGGGCTTCAGCGGCAGCAACCTGTTAGTCGTGGAACAAAGTGACGCGGCGATCATTGCTGATTTAATGATCGGGGGAGACGGAAAAGGTGCGGATCCTTCACTGGGGGAAATCCATTTAAGTGCGGTTCAAGAAGCAATGAACCAAATGATGGGATCGGCAGCCACATCAATGTCTACTGTATTCAGTAAAAAAATTGATATTTCACCGCCTCGGGTTGAATTGCTCGATGTAACTGAAGAAAAGGGCACAGACCGTATTCCTGATGACGAAATGCTGGTGAAAGTTTCTTTCAACTTAAAGGTGGGAGAATTAATAGACTCCAGTATTATGCAGCTTTACCCATTAACATTTGCGAAAGATTTAATTTCAAGCCTTATGAATTCAGGAAATGCAGAGGAAGCAACAACGGCGCAGCCTGATGCTACATACGAGCAGCCGAAAGAGCCTGTGACGCCAGAGCCTCGTATTGAACCGAAGCAACAGCAGCCGCAGCCGCCAAAAAGGCAGGGAACAGCAAAAAAAGCAGCGCCAGTTCAGGTTTCACCGGTGGAATTTTCTGCGTTTGATCCAAATGAGGCGACACAAGCCCCTATTAATAATCTGGATATGCTTTTAGATATCCCGCTTTCAATTACTGTTGAGCTCGGCAGAACAAAGAGAAGTGTAAAAGAAATTTTAGAGCTTTCTGCAGGTAGTATTATTGAGCTTGATAAATTAGCTGGTGAGCCGGTAGATATTTTAGTTAATCAGCGTATCGTTGCCAAAGGCGAGGTTGTTGTCATTGAAGAAAACTTCGGCGTAAGAGTCACTGACATTTTAAGCCAGGCAGAGCGCATTAATAATTTAAAATAACGAAACACAAGGAGAGAGATAAATTATGGCACATAGAATTTTAATTGTAGATGACGCAGCATTTATGCGAATGATGATTAAAGATATTTTGGTTAAAAACGGTTTTGAAGTAGTAGCGGAAGCTGAAAATGGAGCACAAGCAGTAGAGAAATATAAAGAGCATTCTCCTGACCTTGTTACGATGGATATCACGATGCCTGAAATGGATGGGATTACAGCATTAAAAGAAATTAAACAAATTGATGCTCAGGCAAGAATCATTATGTGTTCTGCTATGGGACAGCAATCAATGGTTATTGATGCCATTCAGGCCGGCGCTAAGGATTTCATTGTGAAACCTTTCCAAGCTGACCGTGTGCTTGAAGCAATCAACAAAACATTAAGTTAAAGGGTGTACGATTGTTGAAAAAGAGTCAATATTTCATCGCTTTTATTTGTTTTTTCGTTTTATTCACTGTACATCCAATTGCTGCTGTTGCGGCAGACTCTGAGAATTCAACTGTAAACGAATGGTTTCAAAAGAAAGATGAGAAAACTGCAGATAAGTCAGGGCAAAAGGAAGAAAAAACAACAAAAACTGCTGATGAGACGGAGGGAGCGGCTGCTCCTTCTGTCTCAGCTTTTGATTTTGTAAAGATGATTTTCGCTTTACTGTTTGTTATCGTGCTGATTTACGGGCTGGTTAAGCTCATGAACAAAAGAAATCGGCTCCTCAAGCCTTTTCAATATGTTGAAAATATTGGCGGCACATCGGTCGGCCAGAACAGATCCATACAATTGATCAAGGTCGGAAAAAGTGTGCTCGTCGTCGGTGTAGGAGAGACGATCCAGCTGCTGAAAGAAATTGAGGATGAAAAAGAGATTGAAGTCATTCTCAGTCAGCATGAAGAGGCAATGTCAAGCAAAATAGAGTGGCAAAAGTTTGTGAAGCCGCTTAAGAGTTCTGAGCATCAGCCGCAGCAAAAACTGCCTTCATTTTCAAAAGCATTAAAAGAGCAACTTGAAGAGTTAAAACAAAACCGTTCTGAAGGAAAGAAGAAAGGCCCACGTCATCATGAATGAGTTTATAAATATTTTCAGTTCAAGCGATCCGGAAAACGTAAGTTCAACTGTTAAATTACTATTATTGTTAACTGTATTTTCAGTGGCGCCTGGAATATTGATTCTTATGACTTGCTTTACTCGCATCGTCATCGTTCTGTCATTTGTCAGAACTTCACTTGCGACGCAATCTATGCCCCCAAACCAGGTTCTTATCGGGCTTGCGCTGTTTTTAACATTTTTTATTATGGCTCCTACTTTTTCAGAAATTAATAAAGAAGCGCTGACCCCATTGATGGACAACAAAATCAGCTTGGATGAAGCGTATACGAAAGCTGAGGAACCGATTAAAGAATTTATGAGTAAACACACAAGGCAGAAGGATTTGGCGCTGTTCATGAATTACGCAAAAATGGATAAACCTGAATCATTAAAGGATATTCCGCTAACAACAATGGTTCCGGCTTTTGCTATATCAGAGCTTAAAACTGCATTTCAAATAGGGTTTATGATTTTTATCCCGTTTTTAATTATAGATATGGTAGTGGCGAGCGTCTTGATGTCAATGGGAATGATGATGCTCCCTCCAGTTATGATTTCTCTGCCCTTTAAAATATTACTTTTTGTTTTGGTGGACGGCTGGTATTTAATTGTGAAATCTTTGCTTCAGAGCTTTTAGGGTAGGTGCTAAACGTGAGTTCAGAATTTGTAATTTCTATGGCGGAAAAAGCCGTATACGTAACACTGATGATCAGCGGGCCGTTATTGGCCATTGCTTTACTGGTCGGTTTAATTGTCAGCATATTTCAGGCGACAACTCAAATCCAGGAACAGACTTTGGCGTTTATTCCGAAAATCGTGGCGGTTCTTCTGGCCCTCATTTTTTTTGGTCCGTGGATGCTGTCGACGATTCTTTCATTTACAACAGAGCTGTTTTCTAATCTAAATCGTTTTGCAGGGTAATGCAGAGATGAATTCAATTATTGACTTATTTCCTGCTTTTTTATTGGTTTTTATTAGAATCTCTGCTTTTTTTGTAACGATTCCGCTATTCGGACATCGAAATGTCCCAGCTGTTCACCGCATAGGATTTGCTTTTTTTCTGGCGGTTATTTGTTTCAGCACCATTGATAAACCGCCCTCTTTGGAGATAGATGAGCAATATATGCTCTTGGCTTTTAAGGAAGCCTTGGTTGGCCTATGTCTCGGCTTAATCGCTTATATGATGATTGCCGCAGTACAGATTGCCGGCTCGTTTATTGATTTTCAAATGGGATTTTCAATAGCAAACGTTATTGATCCGCAAACCGGAGCGCAAAGTCCGTTGATTGGCCAGTTTATTTATACGATGGCACTTTTGTTTATGCTGAGTGTCAATGCCCACCATTTGCTGCTGGACGGTATTTACTACAGCTTTCAGTATATTTCAGTTGATCAGGCATTTCCGAATTTCGGCGATGAAAAGTTTGCTTATTTTATCGCGAAAAGCTTTAATGCGATGTTTATTATCGCTTTTCAAATGTCAGCGCCTGTTGTGGCCAGTTTGTTTCTAGTTGATTTAGCATTAGGTATCGTGGCTCGAACTGTTCCGCAATTAAATGTATTTGTGGTCGGTCTGCCTTTAAAGATCGCTGTCAGTTTCATCATGCTCATTGTATGTATGTCCGTTATCTTCGTCGTTGTGCGGAATGTTTTCAGTTTAACGATTGAAACGATGCGGAATCTTTTAGCATTGGTCGGTGTTTCTTAATGAAGCTTAGAATTGACCTGCAGTTTTTTGCCGGGGAGAAGACTGAAAAAGCCACTCCGAAAAAACGGAAGGATACGCGAAAAAAAGGACAGGTAGCCAAAAGTTCGGATGTCAATACCGCCATTTCTTTACTTGTTATATTCCTTTCGCTTATAGCAATTGGCCCGTATATGAGAGACAGGTTGCTGTCATTTATAGAAACATTTTATACCGAATCGCTCACAATGAAGCTCTCAGAATCAAATGTGCATACCTTGTTTGTCAGCTTATTAAAGGATACGGGCATGATACTTGCACCAATCTTGCTTGTAGCTCTTGTTGCAGGGGTCGTAAGCAACTATATGCAGGTTGGATTCTTGTTTTCTGCTGAAGTGATACAGCCTAAGCTTGAAAAACTCGATCCAATCAAAGGCTTTAAACGAATATACAGTATGAGGGCGATTGTGGAGTTGATTAAATCAATTTTGAAAATCGCAGTTGTCGGTTTTGCGGCATTCGCTGTGCTTTGGCTGCATTATGGAGAAATTCTCCGGCTTCCTCTCCTGACACCTGAAGAGGCACTTTCTTTCGTTTCAAAACTCACTTTGTGGATGGGACTGAGCGGTGCAGGTGCTTTATTAATTCTTGCTGGTCTTGACTATTTATATCAGAGATTTGATTATGAGAAAAATATCAAAATGTCAAAACAAGATATAAAAGACGAGTACAAAAAATCTGAAGGTGACCCGATTATAAAGTCTAAAATTAAACAAAGACAGCGGGAAATGGCGATGAGGCGGATGATGCAGGAAGTTCCAAAAGCAGATGTCATCATCACAAACCCGACTCACTATGCGATTGCCCTGAAATATGACGAAGAAAAAATGGACGCTCCTTATATTGTTGCAAAAGGTGTTGACCACCTGGCGTTAAAAATCAGGAAAATTGCTAAAGAGCATGATGTCATGATGGTAGAGAACAGACCGCTAGCCCGTGCGTTATATGATCAGGTGGAAATTGACCAGGCAGTGCCGGAAGAATTTTTTAAAGTCTTGGCAGAAATTCTGGCTTACGTATATAAAACAAAACAAAAAGTATATTGAATTTTTCGATTTAAAAGGAGAGAAAAAACAGCATGTCAACAAGAGATTTATCCGTTTTAATAAGTGTTGTCCTCATTGTGGCGATGCTGGTGATTCCATTTCCTCCATGGCTGTTAAGTATTTTGATCATTATTAATATTTCTCTTGCGTTGATCGTGCTTCTCACCACAATGAATATGCAGGAAGCGCTTCAGTTTTCGATTTTTCCGTCACTGCTGCTGCTTTTAACCCTATTTCGTTTGGGCTTGAACGTCTCAACTACCCGTTCAATTCTTTCACACGGTGAGGGAGGAAAAGTCGTCGAGACATTCGGAAATTTCGTTGTCGGTGGAAATGTATTAGTTGGACTCGTTGTATTTATCATCTTGATTATTATTCAGTTCATCGTCATTACAAAAGGTGCTGAACGTGTTTCTGAGGTTGCAGCAAGGTTTACGCTGGACGCAATGCCCGGGAAGCAGATGAGTATTGATGCTGATTTAAACGCAGGGATGATTACCGAACAGGAAGCGAAGCATCGCCGCGAAAAAGTGGCAAGAGAAGCAGACTTTTATGGAGCAATGGACGGTGCCAGTAAATTTGTAAAAGGTGACGCCATTGCCGGAATCATCATTGTGATGATCAATATTATTTTCGGAATCGTGATCGGAATGCTTCAGCAGGGCATGTCCATTCAAGAGGCCGCTTCACACTTTACGATGCTGACTGTAGGGGATGGAATTGTTTCGCAAATCCCGGCACTGTTAATTTCTACAGCTACGGGTATTGTGGTTACAAGAGCTGCCTCTGAAGGAAACTTAGGGCATGACATTACAGGCCAGCTGTTTGCGTATCCAAAGCTTTTATACGTCGCCGCAGCTACGATCATGCTTTTAGGTATTTTCACTCCGATCGGCATTTTTCTGACGGGGCCGCTTGCGGGGTTGCTTGCTTTTGGCGCTTATACGCTATCTAAATCTGGTAAGGAAAAAGAAGAAGTGGATGAGATTCTTGAGGAAGAGGCTGAGGTTGATGAGCTTAAAAGTCCTGAAAGCGTTGTTCAGCTTCTGCATATAGATCCGATAGAATTTGAGTTTGGCTATGGACTCATACCGCTTGCTGATGCCAATCAAGGCGGTGATTTATTAGACCGCATTGTTATGATACGCCGTCAGTTGGCTTTGGAACTCGGGCTTGTCATTCCTGTCGTGCGGATCAGAGATAATATAGCGTTGCAGCCTAATGAATACCGATTGAAAATTAAAGGAAACGAAGTAGCAAAAGGTGAGCTGTTGCTTGATCATTATTTAGCAATGTCGCCTACACCTGAAGACGATCTGATTGAAGGGATAGAAACAGTGGAACCTTCATTCGGACTGCCGGCCAAATGGATTAGCGAAGCGGTAAAGGATGAAGCCGACATGCTTGGTTATACAGTAGTTGATCCTGCATCAGTCGTTTCAACGCATATTACGGAGAAAATAAAGCAGCATGCTCACGAATTGATCGGAAGGCAGGAGACAAAGCAGCTGATTGATCACTTGAAAGAATCGTATCCAGTCCTGGTTGAAGAGGTTACGCCAAATCCATTGTCTGTCGGTGATATTCAGAAGGTGCTTGCTAAGCTTTTAAAAGAAAAAGTTTCAATTCGAAACTTAGTAACGATTTTTGAAACACTTGCTGACTATGGGAAATTAACAACAGATTCTGATCTTTTGACAGAGTATACAAGACAAGCACTTGCTAAACAAATTACAGCCCAATTTGCCAAAGATAATGAAGTGTTGAAAGTTGTTACTTGCTCGGGCCGGGTAGAGAAGGCTATAGCAGACGGTGTGCAGCAAACGGAACATGGGAATTATTTATCGCTCGAACCAGATATTTCAGAAAGCATTGTGCGTTCTGTCGCTAAAGAAGCTGAACAGCTGTCATTACGTCAGGAAACCGCGATTCTTCTATGCTCGCCGCCTGTCAGAATGTATGTGAAACAGCTTCTGGAACGATACTTCCCTGATCTTCCGGTACTCTCTTATAACGAACTTGAGGCGAATGTTGAGGTACAAAGCATTGGAGTGGTGGATATTTAATGAAAATAAAAAAATTTACTGCTGCTTCAATGCAAGAAGCGGCACTTCTCATCAGAAAAGAATTGGGCAATGAAGCGGTCATATTAAATTCGAAAAAAATTAAAAAGCGAAAATGGTTTGGCCTCATCAACAAGCCTGCTGTTGAAGTGATCGCCGTATTGGATCAGGACTTTCTTGAGAAAAAAACGTCTCAGAAGGCAACTGAACCGAAACAAACATTAAAAACTCCGGTCAGCAGTCCGAAAATAGAGGAGAGGACATCGCCTCAAATTTCGGTGCAACAGGAGCAAGGTGATTTTTCAGCATATCAATCTGTACTTCCTGAGCCACTGCGAAAAGCAGAGAAGCTTTTGCAAGAAACGGGAATTAAAGAGTCAACGAAAACGAGCACTCTGAAAAAATTGCTTCGCTTCTCTGTGGAAGCAGGCGGCCTTAATGAAGAAAATGTGGTCGGCAAACTTCAGGAATTACTATGCGATACGCTGCCCTCAGCAGACAAGTGGCAGGAACCAATCCATTCAAAGTATATCGTCCTCTTTGGTTCAACAGGGGCTGGTAAAACAACTACACTAGCTAAACTCGCAGCCATATCTATGCTTGAAAAACAGAAAAAAATCGCTTTTATTACTACAGATACGTATCGAATTGCAGCTGTTGAACAGTTGAAAACATACGCTGAGCTGCTGCAGGCTCCTCTGGAAGTTTGTTATACAAAAGAAGAATTTGAGCAGGCGAAAGAGTTATTTTCTGAGTATGATCATGTGTTTGTTGATACAGCAGGAAGAAACTTCAAGGACCAGCAATACATTGATGAACTGAAAGAAACGATTCCTTTTGAAAGCAGCATTCAGTCATTTCTTGTTTTATCCGCGACTGCAAAATATGAAGATATGAAACATATTGTCAAACGGTTTTCATCCGTCCCTGTCAATCAGTTTATTTTTACGAAAATAGATGAAACGACTTCCTTAGGTTCTGTGTTTAATATACTGGCAGAATCAAAAATAGGTGTCGGATTTATGACAAACGGCCAGAATGTGCCTGAGGATATACAGACTGTATCTCCACTTGATTTTGTAAGGATGCTGTGCAGATGAACCGATATGACCAAGCAGCAACTTTACGGGCGAAAATGGAAAAGCGTCAGCGCGTTCTGCCAATGGTTTATTCACAAAAAGCGAAGACACTTGCTGTCATCAGCGGCAAGGGCGGTGTCGGAAAATCTAATATTACCTTAAATATGGCACTTGCGTTGCAGGACAAAGGTAAAAAGGTGCTTCTCATCGACCTTGATATTGGGATGGGGAACATTGATATATTAATGGGAAATTCATCGTCTGCCACGATAATCGATGTTTTAACCGATCAGAAGCCGTTGTTACAGTCATTATCCGTTGGCCCAAAGGGTTTGCGGTATATATCAGGTGGAACCGGTCTGGATGTGATGTTTCAACTGGATCAGAGAAAATGGACGTTTTTTGCCAATGAACTTTCTCATGCATTAAGCCAGTTCGATTATGTGCTGTTTGACATGGGAGCAGGATTATCAAAAGATCAACTGCCTTTTATTTTATCAGCAGAAGGTATTTTGATCATAACAACTCCCGAGCCGACGGCCATCATGGACGCATACAGTGCTGTCAAGCACTTGGTTTTGACAGGAAATAAGCTTTCGATGAAGGTGGCTGTCAATCGGTGCCGTGACCAAAAAGAAGGGCTTGACGCTTTTGCCCGTCTTTCCCGCACAATTCATATGTTTTTGGATGTTCAGGTTCAGTTTGCCGGTTCCGTTTCTGACGATGTGATCGTGAGCAAAGCGGTTGTCGAACAGGTTCCTTTTTTCATAAAAAGCCCTCAGGCAAAAGCCAGCCGGTCAGTCCGCCTTTTAGCGGACGCCTTGTTTGAAAGAGAAGAAACGAGACACAAAGAAGACAAACAGACATTTATTGAGAAATTATCTTCTTTTTTAATGAGGAGGGCTTAATTTGATTCGTGTGCTTGTAGTTGATGATTCAGCTTTCATGAGAAAAATGATAAGTGATTTTCTGACCGAGGAAAAGCAGATAGAAGTAATCGGAACTGCCAGAAACGGAGAAGAAGCGCTTAAGAAGATTGAATTATTAAAACCGGATGTTATTACTCTTGATGTTGAAATGCCTGTCATGAATGGGACAGATACGCTTCGCAAAATTATTGAGATTTATAACTTGCCGGTCATCATGGTATCGAGCCAGACCGAAAAAGGTAAAGAGTGCACAATTAATTGTTTGGAGATCGGTGCCTTTGACTTTATCACAAAGCCATCAGGCTCAATATCTTTAGATTTGTACAAAATTAAAGAACAATTAGTTGAGCGTGTCGTCGCGGCAGGTCTTTCCGGCAAGCGGAACCGTCCTGTTTCCCAAACGGTTCGGCCCGAACCTATTGTGCGTGTTAAGCCTGAATTGAGCAAACCGAAAGCCGGCACAGGCAGACAAATTGTGTGTATCGGCACATCAACAGGCGGTCCAAGGGCGTTACAAAAGGTGATACCGAAGCTTCCTAAGGACTTGAACGCACCAGTGGTTGTCGTTCAGCACATGCCTGAAGGATTTACTGCTTCTTTGGCTGATCGGCTGAATCATTTATCTGACATTCAGGTGAAAGAAGCAAAAGATGGTGAAGCAGCTCTTAACGGCTGTGTTTACATAGCACCGGGCGGAAAAAACATTTCCGTTATTAAAAGCAGCGGAGGACTCCAGATTGTGCTTGATAATCTCGATACCCCGAGCCGTCATAAACCATCTGCTGATTATTTATTCCGTTCTGTCGGTAAACTGACAGATTATGAAAAAGTAGCGGTTATTATGACCGGAATGGGCAGTGACGGCACTGCAGGGCTAAAGGACATGCTAACAGCCGGCAATGTGAAAGCCATTGCGGAGTCTGAAGAATCTTGTGTCGTTTACGGGATGCCAAAAGCTGCTGTTAAAGCGGGTCTCATTCATGAGATTAAACATGTAGAAGATATCGCAGCATCCATCACAAGCTGTGTGAAAAAAGAGAGGGTGTGATTCAAATGGATATGAATCAGTATTTAGATGTCTTTATTGATGAGAGTAAAGAACATTTACAAACATGTAATGAAAAGCTTCTCCTTTTAGAGAAAGACCCGACTGACCTTCAGCTCGTACATGATATATTCAGGGCTGCCCATACATTAAAAGGAATGAGCGCAACGATGGGCTACACGGATTTAGCGCATCTTACCCACCTGCTTGAAAACGTGCTGGATGCAATCCGAAACGGAGACATGGCAGTTACCTCAGAATGGCTGGATATTTTGTTTGAAGCTCTGGATCACCTGGAAGCTATGGTTCAGTCTATTATTGATGGCGGGGATGGTAAAAGAGATATCTCAGAAGTGAGTGCCAAGCTTGATGTAAATGGTGCACACACTGAATCTGCTGCATCCGCGGAACCTGCAGAAGCACCGAGTTCAGCATCTGATTGGGAATATGATGAATTTGAACGTACAGTTATACAAGAAGCGGAGGAGCAAGGCTTCAAACGATATGAAATCAAGATTTCTCTGAACGAAAACTGTATGTTAAAAGCAGTTCGTGTCTATATGGTGTTTGAAAAACTAAATGAAGTCGGAGAAGTAGCCAAAACAATTCCAAGTGCTGAAGTGCTTGAAACAGAAGATTTTGGAACTGACTTTCAAATTTGTTTCTTAACACATCAATCAGCAGAAGACATTGAACAATTAATCAATGGCGTGTCGGAAATTGAGCATGTTGAAGTCATTCAAGGGGCTCCTTTAACATCAGCTGAAAAGCCTGAGGAATCTAAGCCTGTAAACTCGCCGGCAGCTGTACCTGCGAAGCAGGAGAAACAAAAACAGCCTGCTAAAAACGATGAACAGGCGAAGCACTCAGCCGGCGGATCCAAAACAATTCGTGTCAACATTGACAGGCTTGATTCTTTAATGAACTTATTTGAAGAGCTTGTCATTGACCGCGGACGTCTTGAGCAGATTGCGAAAGAGCTTGAGCACAATGAACTGACTGAAACGGTTGAACGGATGACGAGAATTTCCGGAGATTTGCAATCGATTATTCTGAATATGAGAATGGTCCCGGTTGAAACCGTTTTTAACAGATTCCCGAGAATGATTCGCCAGCTTCAGAAAGAGCTGAATAAAAAAATTGAACTCTCGATCATCGGCGCGGAAACTGAACTGGATCGTACAGTGATTGATGAAATCGGAGATCCTCTCGTTCATTTGATCAGAAACAGCATTGACCATGGTATCGAGGCGCCGGAAACGCGTTTGCAAAAGGGAAAACCGGAATCAGGAAAAGTTGTGCTTAAAGCTTATCACAGCGGTAACCATGTCTTTATCGAAGTAGAAGATGACGGTGCAGGCCTTAATCGCAAGAAAATCATGGAAAAAGCGCTTGAGCGCGGGGTCATAACGGAAAAAGAAGCTGAAACCTTAGAAGACAACGAAATTTACGAATTGATTTTTGCTCCGGGGTTCTCAACCGCTGACCAAATTTCTGATATCTCTGGCCGCGGCGTCGGACTTGACGTTGTAAAAAACAAACTGGAGTCTCTAGGCGGTTCAGTCAGTGTGAAATCAGCCGAAGGTCAGGGCTCTCTATTCAGTATACAGCTGCCGCTTACCTTATCTATTATTTCAGTCCTGCTGATTAAGTTGGAAGAAGAGACATTTGCCATTCCGATTTCTTCAATCATTGAAACAGCAGTCATTGACAGAAAAGACATTTTGCAAACGCATGACCGTGAAGTGATTGACTTTAGAGGACACATTGTCCCTGTCGTTTATTTAAAAGAAGAGTTTAAAATAGAAGATACAAGAAAAGATGCGGAACAGCTCCATATCATTGTCGTGAAAAAAGGCGACAAACCTACTGCATTTGTGGTGGACTCCTTTATTGGCCAGCAGGAAGTTGTGCTTAAATCACTCGGAGATTATTTAACAAACGTCTTTGCAATTTCCGGAGCTACTATTTTAGGAGACGGAGAAGTAGCGCTCATTATTGATTGTAATGCACTGATTATTTAACCATTCGAGGAGGTGTCTCACATGACTGCAGAAATTAAAACAGGCGAAAAAATGATTGTCTTTATGGTAAATGGAAAAGAATATGCCATTTCCGTCACTCAGGTGAAATCAATTGAAAAATGGCAAAAGCCAACGAGGGTACCTGGCGTCGAACCATATATTTGCGGGGTAATCAATTTGCGCGGGGTGGTGACTCCGGTTATTGATTTAAGAAAGCGCCTGAATTTGCCAGAGTATGAAATTACCGATGAAACACGAATTATCATTATTGCTTATCGTGATATTGAAGTCGGCTGGATTGTGGATGAAGCGAATGATGTGATAACCGTACACGAAAGTGAAATAGAATCCGCTCCAGAAGGCGTTCAGAAAGATACGGATGTGTCGATCGAACAGATTGTGAAACAAGAGAACAGACTCTTAAATATTATTGATGCGAACGCGGTTTTGGATAAAGAATCATCTCAGTCCGCTGTGCCCGATCAAGCTTAATCTTAAAGGGGTTATGACATGAGTATTTTTAATGGAATCAAAGAAGAGCAGATGGACATTTTGCGGGAAGTCGGCAATATAGGCGCCGGCCACTCCGCCTCTGCAATGGCCCAGCTGTTAAATAGAAAGATAGATATGGAAGTCCCATTTGCAAAGCTGCTGTCTTTTGATGAGCTTGTCGATTTTTTCGGCGGTGCTGATGTCCCGGTTGCCAGCATCTTTTTAAGAATGGAAGGCGATTTAACGGGTTCGATGTTCTTTATAATGCCTTTTTTTCAGGCGGAGCAATTTATCAGAGAGCTGATTGGAAACCCTGATTTTGATATAGAGGACTTAGGTGAAGATCATATGAGCTCATCCGCTTTGCATGAACTGGGCAATATTTTAGCGGGATCATATTTAACAGCTTTGGCGGATTTGACGAAACTTCAGCTTTATCCAAGTGTTCCTGAAGTTTCATTGGACATGTTCGGAGCTGTGATCAGCGAAGGGCTGATGGAGCTCAGTCAGGTTGGAGAACACGCCATTGTGGTCGACACGTCAATTTTTGACCAAAGCCATCAGCAAGAGCTGAAAGCGCATATGTTTATGCTGCCGGACTATGATTCATTTGAAAAGCTCTTTGTCGCTTTAGGTGCATCATTATGAGTACAACTGAGGCTGTTGTTATAAAGGTTGGGATTGCTGATGTGAAGATCGCCCGCTTCCCGGATACCATTCGGACCTCTGGTTTAGGATCATGTGTGGGGCTGGTGCTTTATGATAAAGAAAAGCAAACGGCGGGTCTTGTTCATGTCATGCTGCCGGATTCGACGTTATCGAAAACTGCAGAGCTTAACCGGGCTAAGTACGCTGACACTGCCGTAAAGACCACGATTGATATGCTGATAGAAGCGGGATGTAGGAAATTTGCATTAAAAGCAAAGCTGGCCGGCGGATCAGAGATGTTTAAATTTAAATCGACAAATGATTTGATGAAGATCGGACCGAGAAATGTATTAGCGATAAAAGAACAGCTGTCTTTATTTAATATTCCTATTATTAGTGAAGATACGGGCGGCTCAAGCGGCCGGACGATAGAATTTGAACCGAAGTCCTGCATGCTGCATATTCGAACTGTTAAACAAGGTGAAAAAACGATTTAATTAAGGTATTAGGGGGATAACAATGCAATCCTTGAATTATGAAGATCAGGTGCTTTGGACGCGCTGGAAAGAGTGGAAAGATCCTAAAGCCGGTGACGACTTAATGCGCCGTTACATGCCGCTTGTCACATATCATGTAGGCAGAATTTCTGTCGGACTGCCGAAATCAGTGCATAAAGACGATCTAATGAGCCTTGGTATGCTTGGTTTATATGATGCCCTTGAAAAATTTGACCCCAGCCGGGACTTAAAATTTGATACCTACGCCTCGTTTAGAATTCGCGGCGCAATCATAGACGGGCTTCGTAAAGAAGATTGGCTGCCCAGAACCTCACGCGAAAAAACAAAGAAGGTTGAAGCAGCAATTGAAAAGCTTGAACAGCGTTATCTTCGGAATGTATCGCCCGCGGAAATTGCAGAGGAACTCGGAATGACGGTACAGGATGTAGTGTCAACAATGAATGAAGGTTTTTTTGCAAATCTGCTGTCAATTGATGAAAAGCTCCATGATCAAGATGACGGGGAAAACATTCAAGTCATGATCAGAGATGACAAAAATGTTCCGCCTGAAGAAAAGATTATGAAGGATGAACTGATTGCACAGCTTGCTGAAAAAATTCACGAACTCTCTGAAAAAGAACAGCTGGTTGTCAGTTTGTTCTACAAAGAAGAGCTGACACTGACAGAAATCGGACAAGTATTAAATCTTTCTACGTCCCGCATATCACAGATCCATTCAAAGGCATTATTTAAACTAAAGAATCTGCTGGAAAAAGTGATTCAATAATGAATTTCATGGTTAGCGAGTGAAAAACATGTCAACACTATTATGGCTTTTAAGCTTTACGCTCCACGGCGTTCTTCTGTACGCTGTCATTATCCTGTATACGAGGCTCGCTGCAGTGAAAGAAACAGAAAAACAGCAAAAGCAGATACTTGAAGAGACGGAAAATACCTTGGCCGCGTTTCTCCTTGAATTAAAAGAAGAAAATGAGAAACTGATAGAAAACGCCGCTCCATCTTCAAGTCAATCTGACGCAGAATCTCAAAAGACAGATCTTCAGCACTTTGAAAAACATCCAGAGCAGGATGCAGTTCAAGAAATAGAGAACCTTCCTGAACATATTGAAGGTCTGATTACTGAGGTTGACCGTCGGGAAGAGATCGTAAACAGTGATGTCCCATCATTTGAAGACCAGGTCCTAGAATTATATGAACAGGGGTATTCGGCAAGTCAAATTGCTCAGAAACTGAAGAGCGGAAAGACAGAAATCGAGCTATTTTTAAAATTTCGCTCCAAAGGTGTAAAGGATTCTTGATTGTCGGATAAAGCTGTGTTATATTATGTCTTGGTGTTAAATACACACGCTTAACGATTTATGCAGAGGGTGCTGCAGGCGGCAGTTCTGCACAAAAATGACCTAAGCGGAGGAAAAAAACCATTATACTAGGAGGAAATAACATGTCAGTCATTTCTATGAAGCAATTGCTTGAAGCTGGTGTTCACTTCGGTCACCAAACACGCCGTTGGAACCCAAAAATGAAGCGTTACATTTTCACGGAGCGTAACGGAATCTACATCATTGACCTTCAAAAAACAGTCAAAAAAGTAGAGGAAGCTTACAACTTCACTAAAAATCTTGCTGCTGAAGGCGGAAAAATCCTTTTCGTCGGAACAAAAAAACAAGCTCAAGATTCTGTTAAAGAAGAAGCTCAACGCTCTGGCATGTACTATGTCAACCAACGCTGGTTGGGCGGTACATTAACAAACTTTGAAACAATCCAAAAACGTATTAAACGTCTTAAAGACATTGAAAAAATGCAAGAAAACGGTACGTTTGATGTACTTCCTAAAAAAGAAGTCGTTCAATTGAAAAAAGAATTAGAGCGTCTTGAAAAATTCCTAGGCGGAATTAAAGATATGAAGGATCTTCCTGATGCATTATTCATCATCGATCCTCGCAAAGAGCGCATCGCTGTTGCGGAAGCTCGCAAATTAAACATCCCTATCATCGGTATCGTAGATACTAACTGTGATCCAGATGAAATCGATGTTGTAATCCCAGCGAACGATGACGCTATCCGCGCTGTTAAACTTCTAACTTCTAAAATGGCAGATGCAATCTTAGAAGCGAAGCAAGGCGAAGAAGAAGCGGAAGTTGCTGAAGAAACTGCACCAGAAACAGAAACAACAACTGCGTAACCTATTCAAAAGGTGATAAGAGGGACTGCCTTTTATCACCTTTTTTCAAGAAAAATGTGTAATATACATACTCTTGTTTAAACATATAAGGAGGAATACAAATGGCAATTACTGCACAGCAAGTAAAAGAACTGCGTGAAAAAACTGGCGCGGGCATGATGGATTGTAAAAAAGCGTTAACTGAAACTGACGGAGATATGGACAAAGCAATTGACCTTTTAAGAGAAAAAGGGATTGCAAAAGCAGCGAAAAAAGCTGACCGTATCGCAGCAGAAGGTTCTACTCTTATTAAAACTGACGGCAACAAAGGTGTTATCCTAGAAGTAAACTCTGAAACTGACTTCGTTGCGAAAAACGAAGGCTTCAAAGAGCTTCTTAACACTTTAGCTGACCACCTTCTTGCAAATGCACCTGCAGATGTTGAAGAAGCAATGGGTCAAAAAATGGAAAATGGCTCTACTGTTGAAGAGTACATCACAAGCGCAGTTGCTAAAATCGGTGAGAAAATCACTCTTCGCCGCTTTACAGTTCTTACAAAAGACGACAGCTCTGCATTCGGTGCTTACCTTCACATGGGCGGCCGCATCGGTGTATTAACTGTTCTTAACGGTACAACTGACGAAGAAATTGCGAAAGATATCGCAATGCACGTTGCTGCGGTTAACCCTCGTTACATTTCTCGTGATCAAGTTTCTGAAGAAGAAGCTAACCATGAGCGTCAAATCCTAACTCAGCAAGCCCTTCAAGAAGGCAAACCTGAAAACATCGTAGCGAAAATGGTTGAAGGCCGTCTGAACAAATTCTTCGAAGAAATTTGTCTTTTAGACCAAGCGTTCGTTAAAAACCCAGATGAAAAAGTGAAACAAGTTGTTGCAGCGAAAAACGCAACTGTTCAAACTTATGTCCGCTACGAAGTTGGAGAAGGCATCGAAAAACGTCAAGAAAACTTTGCTGAAGAAGTAATGAACCAAGTGAAAAAATAATGGCGAAAAGATTTCGCGGCCAAGTCGCGACTTTTCAGGCAGTATAGGGGACACAATTTGTGTTCCCTATTTTTAAAACTATATTTACAAACCTTTTTTTCTCTTGCATAATAGAAAACGGCAATGTTTACACTTGGAGGTTATCATGGAAAAACCAAAATACAAACGTATCGTATTAAAGCTTAGCGGGGAAGCATTGGCAGGAGAACAGGGAAACGGAATTAACCCAACTGTCATTCAATCCATTGCAAAGCAAGTGAAAGAAATCGCTGAGCTTGAAGTCGAAGTGGCTGTTGTAGTAGGCGGCGGCAACCTATGGCGCGGAAAAACAGGAAGTGACCTGGGCATGGACCGTGCGACTGCTGACTATATGGGGATGCTGGCGACAGTTATGAATTCGCTTGCTCTTCAAGACAGCTTGGAAACACTCGGAATCCAGTCCAGAGTGCAAACATCCATTGAAATGAGACAAGTTGCTGAACCGTACATAAGAAGAAAAGCGATACGCCACTTAGAAAAAAAACGTGTCGTTATTTTCGCTGCGGGCACAGGAAACCCATATTTCTCAACTGATACAACAGCTGCACTGCGGGCTGCTGAAATTGAGGCAGACGTTATTTTGATGGCTAAAAATAATGTTGACGGTGTGTATAATGCTGATCCTAGAAAAGATGAATCAGCTGTTAAGTATGAATCACTTTCTTATCTTGACGTTCTTAAAGACGGCCTGGAAGTCATGGATTCAACAGCATCATCTTTATGCATGGATAATGACATTCCGCTTATCGTCTTTTCTATTATGGAAGAAGGAAATATCAAACGTGCCGTTATCGGTGAATCAATCGGAACGATCGTGAGGGGGAAATAACGTGTCAAAAGAAGTATTAACTCAAACAAAAGAAAAAATGGAAAAAGCAATTGCTGCTTATCAGCGCGAATTGGCTACTGTACGCGCAGGCCGTGCAAATCCATCTTTATTAGATAAAGTATCGGTTGAATATTACGGGGCACAGACACCTTTAAATCAGTTGTCTTCTATTAATGTGCCTGAAGCTCGTATGCTCGTTATCACGCCATACGACAAAACAGCAATCGGCGATATCGAAAAAGCGATTTTAAAAGCTGATTTAGGTCTTACACCGACAAGTGACGGCAATATGATTCGAATTGCAATTCCGGCACTAACAGAAGAGAGACGGAAAGAATTAGTGAAAGTTGTAAAAAAATATGCTGAAGAAGCAAAAGTAGCTGTCCGTAACGTTCGTCGTGATGCTAACGATGATCTCAAAAAACTTGAGAAAAACGGAGACATTACTGAGGATGAATTGCGTGCTTCCACTGAAGACGTTCAAAAACTGACAGATGAATATGTGTCAAAAATTGACAGTGTCACAAAAGACAAAGAAAAAGAAATCATGGAAGTTTAATGAAAAACTATGTACAATAGATAATAGTGAAAAGACCCTCTCATGTTTACAGGGGGTTTTTTTGTTAATACTGTTGATTACACTGATTATCAGCAGGGAATGTAACCTTTTTGGGTGACGGAGGAATCTCATGCTCAACATACTCAAAAATTGGAAGAATCAGCAAACTGCGGCTTCCAACTTAGAACGTTATACAAAAGAAGACATACTTAAGGGAGAAATTCCCGAACACATCGCCATTATCATGGATGGAAATGGCCGTTGGGCTAAAAAACGCTCTCTTCCCAGAATTGCAGGCCACCATGAAGGGATGAAGGTGGTAAAAAGGACAACGAAGCTCGCAAACGAATTAGGTGTCAAAGTGCTGACTTTGTATGCATTTTCAACAGAAAACTGGAAAAGACCGAAAATGGAAGTCGATTTTTTAATGAAGCTTCCGGAAGAATTTTTGAATACGTATCTTCCAGAGCTTGTTGAGGAAAATGTACAGGTTCGGATCATTGGGGATGAAACAGCTTTGCCGGCGCATACATTGCGTGCGATTGAAAAGGCTGTTCAGGTTACGGCGCAAAATGATGGAATGATCCTTAATTTTGCCCTTAACTATGGAGGCCGTACTGAAATTGTCACTGCTGCAAAATCACTCGCGGAAAAAGTGAAGGAAGGCTCTTTGAATATTCAAGACATTGATGAATCGCTTTTTTCTACTTATTTAATGACTGAATCTTTGCAGGATCCTGAACTTTTAATTCGAACGAGCGGCGAGATAAGACTGAGTAACTTTATGCTATGGCAGGTGGCCTACAGTGAATTTGTCTTTACTGACGTCTTGTGGCCTGATTTCAAAGAAGATCACTTCTTACAGGCGTTAGGAGAGTTTCAGCAGAGAGGCCGGAGGTTTGGCGGAATTTAGAGGATGGTGGACATGAAACAAAGAATTTTGACAGGTGTTCTGGCAGCAATTGTATTTTTATTTTTGGTTATTGTCGGGAAATTGCCGTTCACCATATTAATTTATGCTATGGGCAGTGTGGCGCTTTTTGAACTTTTACGGATGAAAAAGCTGAAGATGATTTCACTGCCGGGTTTGATCGGTCTTTTATTATTGTGGATGTTCTTATTGCCAAGCCAGTATTCGCTTTTCGAAGCGGACGGAATTTCCAAAATGGAAATCGCTTTGTTTGCGGTATTGCTTTTGCTGACTTACACAGTGTTGGTCAAGAACACCTTTACTTTTGATGAAGTCGGATTTATTACGCTTGCCGCAATCTACATCGGAATGTGTTTTCATTATTTTATCGAAATCAGAAATCTTGACCAATACGGATTAACATACATTTTTTATGCATGTGTTGTCATTTGGTCCACTGATTCCGGTGCATATTTTGTCGGTAAAGCGCTTGGGAAGCGAAAACTGTGGCCTGAAATCAGTCCGAACAAAACAGTGGAGGGTTTTGTAGGCGGAATTGTCATCGCACTTGTATTGGCGACGATTTTTCAGCTTGTGGCACAACTTCCGATCCCGTATATCTATCTGCTGTTGATCACGCTGTTTTTGTCTGTTTTCGGACAACTTGGAGATTTAGTGGAATCCGCCTTGAAAAGACATTACGATGTAAAGGATTCTGGGAATATTCTTCCCGGGCATGGCGGTATATTAGACCGTTTTGACAGTTTCTTGTTTGTCATGCCTTTCTTGTACTTTCTGCTTGCCCTTTTTTCATAAAAAAGTCTAATATGAATATGAGACTGATCATGCAGCAATAAGAATAGGAGTAGTGGCAACTTTGAAAAATATTTGTCTTTTAGGAGCAACAGGATCAATCGGCGAACAGACTCTTGACGTACTGCGTGCGCATCAAGATCAATTTCAGCTGGTATCTATGTCGTTTGGCAGAAATATTGATAAGGCCGTTCCGATGATTGAGGCCTTTCAGCCGAAATTTGTCTCTGTCGGTGATCTGGATACATATCATAAACTAAAACAAATGTCTTTTTCTTTTGAATGCCAAATCGGGCTGGGAGAAGAAGGACTGATAGAAGCAGCAGCAATGGAGGAGGTTGACATTGTTGTCAATGCTTTGCTCGGCAGCGTTGGCCTAATCCCGACATTAAAGGCGATTGAACAGAAAAAAACAATTGCGCTTGCAAATAAGGAAACTCTTGTCACTGCAGGGCATATAGTAAAAGAACATGCTAAGAAATATGATGTTCCGCTGCTGCCTGTTGACAGTGAGCATTCAGCCATTTTTCAAGCCCTCCAAGGCGAACAGGCCAAAAACATTGAACGCCTCATCATTACGGCATCAGGCGGAAGCTTTCGGGACAAGACGCGGGAGGAGCTCGAATCAGTAACTGTTGAGGATGCATTAAAACATCCGAATTGGTCAATGGGTGCAAAAATTACAATTGATTCGGCTACAATGATGAATAAGGGATTAGAGGTGATCGAGGCACATTGGCTGTTCGATATACCTTATGAACAAATTGATGTGGTTTTACATAAGGAGAGCATCATCCATTCAATGGTTGAGTTTCATGATAAAAGTGTGATCGCGCAGCTTGGAACTCCGGATATGAGAGTCCCAATTCAATATGCGCTCACATATCCTGACCGGTTGCCATTACCAGATGCGAAAAGGCTTGAATTATGGGAAATCGGCAGCCTTCATTTTGAGAAAGCTGATTTTGACAGGTTCCGATGCTTACAATTTGCATTTGAATCAGGTAAAATAGGAGGAACAATGCCGACAGTGCTAAATGCGGCAAATGAAGTAGCTGTCGCTGCCTTTTTAGCCGGCAAGATACCGTTTTTGGCTATTGAAGACTGTATCGAAAAGGCACTAACCCGCCATCAATTACTGAAAAAACCGAGCCTGGCGGACATTCAAGAAGTGGACAAAGATACCCGGGGATACGTCAATTCAATACTCACATAAGGTGGTATGTTCGTGAATACAGTTATAGCGTTTATCATTATTTTCGGAACGCTCGTTTTCTTCCATGAACTGGGCCATTTATTGCTAGCCCAAAGAGCGGGAATTCTCTGCCGTGAATTTGCGATCGGCTTCGGTCCAAAGATTTTTTCTTTCAAAAAAAATGAAACAGTTTATACGATCAGGCTGCTTCCGGTCGGCGGATTTGTTCGTATGGCCGGCGAAGATCCGGAAATGATTGAGGTGAAACCCGGTTACACGGTTGGGCTTCTGTTTAATAAAGAAGATCAAGTTGAGAAAGTCATCATCAATCAAAAGGAAAAATATCCGGATGCTTTAGTCATTGAAGTGGAAACAGCGGATTTAGAGCATGACATGAAGATTACCGGTTATGAACAAGGGAAAGAGGACGAACTTTCCAGCTTTACGGTCAGCGAAACATCCTTTTTCATTGTAGACGGAGAAGAAGTGCAGATTGCGCCGTATAATCGCCAATTTGGTTCCAAACCTGTGTGGAAGCGGATCAAAGCCATTGCTGCAGGACCGATTATGAACTTTATTTTAGCTTACGTCATTTTAGTGATGCTTGGGCTGATTCAAGGTGTACCGTCAAATGAGCCTATGCTCGGACAGCTGACAGACAATGGACGGGCGGCCGAAGCAGGGCTAAAAGAAGGGGATTACATCCAAAGCATCAACGGAGAAAAAATGAGGTCTTGGACTGACATTGTCTCCGCTGTAAAAGAAAACCCGGAAAAAGAAATGGACGTTGCAGTAAAAAGAGATAACAAAACGCTTCATATTTCAGTGACTCCGGAAGCTGTTAAAGATGAGAATAAAAAAACAATCGGACGTTTCGGCTCCTATGCGCCGACTGAAAAAGGCGTTCTTTCAGCGGTGGCTTATGGCGCGACATCAACCGTTGATGTCACCAAAGCCATTTTAACCAATCTGAGCAAATTAGTAACAGGCCAATTTAAACTTGATATGCTGTCAGGTCCTGTCGGCATATATGATATGACAGACCAAGTGGCGAAAACAGGGATAGTGAACTTATTTCAGTTTGCTGCGTTTTTAAGCATTAACCTTGGGATTGTCAACTTGCTTCCGATTCCGGCACTTGACGGGGGAAGACTGTTATTTCTATTTATTGAAGCGATTCGGGGCAAACCGATTAACAGGGAAAAAGAAGCATTTGTTGTGTTTATCGGAGTAGCCTTCTTAATGCTTCTTATGCTGGTCGTCACATGGAACGATATCCAGCGGCTGTTTTTGTAAACGAAAAGTAAATCAATCAGAGGTGCGAAGAAATGAGACAAAGCTTGACGCTTATCCCTACGCTCCGTGAAGTTCCAGCTGATGCCGAAGCAAAAAGTCATCAGCTTCTTCTGAGAGCAGGATTTATCAGACAGAATACGAGCGGGGTATACAGCTATATGCCTCTTGCGTATAAGGTGATTCAAAACATTCAGCAGATTGTTCGAGAAGAAATGGAGAAAATTGATGCCGTAGAAATGCTCATGCCCGCATTGCAGCAGGCTGAGACATGGCAGGAATCAGGCAGATGGTATACGTATGGTCCCGAACTGATGAGACTAAAAGACCGTCATGGCCGTGAATTTGCTTTAGGGGCAACGCATGAAGAAGTTATCACTTCGCTTGTTCGCGATGAGGTTAAATCTTATAAGCGTCTCCCTCTGACTCTGTATCAAATTCAGTCTAAGTTCAGAGATGAAAAACGTCCTCGCTTCGGTTTGTTAAGAGGCCGCGAATTTATTATGAAGGATGCGTACTCATTCCATGCATCTGCAGAGAGCCTGGATGAAACGTATCAAAAAATGTATGAGGCTTATTCAAATATTTTTGCCCGCTGCGGCATTAATGTAAGACCTGTTATTGCTGATTCAGGCGCAATGGGAGGAAAGGATACGCACGAATTTATGGCGCTTTCTGCGATCGGAGAGGATACGATTGCGTATTCTGATGAATCACAGTACGCGGCTAATATCGAAATGGCTGAAGTTCTTTACCAGGAAGTCCCTTCAAATGAAGAACCAAAAGCTCTAGAGAAGGTTCATACGCCTAACGTGAAAACAATTGAAGAACTGACTGCGTTCCTACAGGTTTCTGCTGAAGCATGTATTAAGTCAGTATTGTTTAAAGCCGATGACCGTTTTGTCCTAGTGCTTGTTAGAGGGGACCATGAAGTGAACGATATTAAAGTGAAAAATTTGCTTCATGCAGAGGTTGTAGAGCTTGCCACACATGAAGAGGTCATTCAGCAGCTCGGAACAGAACCAGGGTTTGTTGGCCCTATCGGTATTCATCAGGATGTGGAAGTGTATGCCGATCAAGCTGTGAAGGCAATGGTCAATGCGGTTGCCGGAGCAAATGAAGGAGATCATCATTATCAAAATGTCAATGTGAACCGTGACGCCCAAATTAAAGAGTTTGCAGATCTTCGTTTTATTAAAGAAGGTGATCCTTCACCAGACGGCAAAGGAACGATCCGTTTTGCTGAAGGGATCGAGGTCGGACAAGTCTTTAAGCTCGGAACACGCTATTCAGAAGCGATGAATGCGACATATTTAGATGAAAATGGACGCGCGCAGCCAATGCTGATGGGCTGTTACGGAATCGGTGTGTCAAGAACGCTTTCTGCTATTGCTGAACAGCATCATGATGAAAAAGGCTTAATATGGCCAAAAAGCGTTGCACCGTACGATCTTCATATTCTTGCTTTGAACATGAAAAACGATGGGCAAAGAGAGCTTGCTGAAAAGCTGTATGCCGATTTAAAAGCTGAAGGCTATGAAGTGCTCTATGACGACCGTGCTGAGCGTGCCGGCGTAAAATTCGCTGATTCAGATCTTATCGGTCTTCCAATCCGCATCACTGTCGGAAAACGGGCTGACGAAGGCATTGTCGAAGTGAAAATCCGCCAAACAGGTGAGTCAACTGAGATTTCAGTAGACGAATTATCCGCATTTATCAGCAAGCAGTAATCACCATAACGATTTATCAAAAAAACATGTTAAAATAGAAATAATAGAAGGTACCTCATTGCCTGAGGTACCTTCACTTATGATGTTTTTAGGGAGGGATACTGTCTTAATGGAACAGTTATCAGTAAACAGAAGGCAGTTTCAAATTCTTCTGCAGCAGATTAATATGACAGATGATACCTTCATGACATACTTTGAAGATGGCGAGATTAAAAAGCTGACAATACACAAAGCTTCTAAGTCTTGGCATTTTCATTTTCAATTTAAATCTTTGCTGCCTTTTCAAATATATGACACATTAACAACGAGGCTGACGCAATCGTTTGCCCACATAGCAAAAGTGACATCTTCAATTGAAGTTCAGGATAACGAGGTCAGTGAAAGTATTGTTCAAGACTACTGGTCACGCTGCATTGAAGAACTGCAGGGCATTTCGCCGCCGATTATCAGTCTTTTAAACCAGCAAAAACCGAAGCTGAAGGGCAATAAACTGATTGTCAAAACCAAAACGGATACAGAAGCGGCTGCGCTAAAGAACAAATACAGTTCCATGATTCAAGCAGGCTACCGTCAATTTGGCTTTCCGGATCTTCAGCTTGATGCTGAAATATTTGTATCCGAGCAGGAAGTTCAAAAGTTTCGGGAGCAAAAGCTTGCAGAAGACCAAGAGCGGGCTATGCAGGCCTTGATTGAAATGGAGAAGAAAGATAAAGAAAGTGATGAAGACCAAGCTCCATCTGGTCCTCTAGTCATCGGTTATCAGATTAAAGATAACGAGGAAATCCGGACGCTTGACAGCATCATGGACGAGGAACGGAGAATTACGGTCCAAGGTTATGTGTTTGATGTGGAGACGCGCGAGCTGAAGAGCGGGCGCACGCTGTGCATCTTTAAAATTACAGACTATACAAATAGTATTTTAATCAAGATGTTTGCACGTGAAAAAGAAGATGCGGCACTGATGAAGTCTCTGAAAAAAGGAATGTGGGTAAAAGCACGCGGAAGCATTCAAAATGATACATTTGTCAGAGATCTTGTCATGATCGCAAATGACGTAAACGAAATAAAAGCAAAAACCCGTGAAGATTCAGCACCTGAAGGAGAAAAAAGAGTGGAATTGCATCTTCATTCCCCAATGAGCCAAATGGATGCTGTTACGGGTATCGGAAAGCTTGTCGAACAAGCGAAAAAATGGGGGCATGAGGCCATCGCTTTGACCGACCATGCTGTCGTTCAATCCTTCCCTGATGCGTATTCTGCGGCCAAAAAGCATGGAATTAAAATGATTTATGGGATGGAAGCGAATCTCGTGGATGATGGCGTGCCAATTGCTTATAATGCCGCACATCGTCTGCTCGAGGAAGAAACATATGTTGTTTTTGACGTTGAGACGACAGGATTGTCTGCTGTATACGATACCATTATTGAGCTGGCTGCAGTAAAAGTAAAAGGCGGAGAAATTATTGATAAATTTGAGGCGTTTGCGAACCCGCATCGTCCGCTTTCCGCCACAATTATAGAGCTGACAGGGATCACCGATGATATGCTGCGCGACGCTCCGGATGTCGTAGATGTCATAAGAGATTTTAGGGAATGGATTGGCGATGATATCCTTGTCGCTCATAATGCTAGCTTTGATATGGGGTTCTTAAATGTAGCCTACAAAAAGCTTCTTGAAGTCGATAAAGCTAAAAACCCGGTCATTGATACCCTTGAACTTGGCCGTTTTCTCTATCCGGAATTTAAGAACCACCGGTTGAACACACTTTGTAAAAAGTTTGATATCGAACTCACACAGCATCACCGTGCGATCTATGATACTGAGGCAACCGCTTATTTGCTTCTGAAAATGCTGAAAGACGCAGCTGAAAAAGGCATTCAGTACCATGATGAGCTGAATGAAAATATGGGTCAGTCCAATGCTTATCAAAGATCAAGACCGTATCATGCAACATTACTTGCCGTGAACAGCACGGGACTCAAAAATTTATTTAAGCTTGTGTCACTTTCTCATATTCATTATTTTTACAGAGTGCCGCGTATTCCGAGATCTCAGCTTGAGAAATACAGGGAAGGGCTGCTGATCGGTTCTGCCTGTGACAGGGGAGAGGTTTTTGAGGGAATGATGCAAAAATCGCCTGAAGAGGTGGAAGATATCGCGTCATTCTATGATTACCTTGAGGTTCAGCCGCCTGAAGTGTATCGTCACTTACTGGAGCTTGAACTGGTCCGTGATGAAAAAGCGCTGAAAGAAATCATCGCGAATATCACCAAACTGGGGGAAAAGCTTAATAAACCGGTTGTTGCTACGGGAAATGTTCATTACTTGAATGATGAGGATAAAATCTACAGAAAGATTTTAATATCCTCACAAGGCGGGGCAAATCCGCTGAACAGGCACGAGCTGCCAAAAGTGCATTTCAGAACGACAGACGAAATGCTTGAAGCTTTTTCTTTCTTAGGCGAAGAAAAAGCGAAGGAAATCGTAGTCGCCAATACCCAAAAGGTTGCTTCTTTAGTTGATGACATCAAGCCGATTAAAGATGATTTATATACGCCGAAAATCGAAGGCGCAGATGAAGAGATCAGAGAAATGAGCTATCAGCGTGCAAGAAGCATTTACGGGGAAGAGCTGCCTGAAATTGTCGAAGCACGGATTGAAAAAGAATTAAAGAGTATCATTGGCCACGGCTTTGCTGTTATTTACTTGATCTCTCACAAACTTGTAAAACGTTCACTAGATGACGGGTATCTCGTTGGTTCCCGTGGTTCCGTAGGATCTTCATTAGTTGCGACACTTACTGAGATTACCGAGGTAAACCCGCTGCCGCCGCACTATGTTTGTCCTGAGTGCCAGCATTCTGAGTTCTTTAATGACGGTTCTGTCGGTTCTGGTTTTGACCTGCCTGACAAAACATGTCCTCATTGCGGAACACCTTTGAAAAAAGACGGCCATGATATTCCATTTGAAACGTTCTTAGGATTTAAAGGGGACAAAGTACCTGATATCGATTTGAACTTCTCGGGAGAATATCAGCCGCAGGCACACAATTACACAAAAGTGCTGTTCGGAGAAGACAATGTATATCGTGCGGGTACAATAGGCACGGTGGCAGAAAAAACGGCCTACGGTTATGTAAAAGGCTATGCCGGAGACAATGATCTTCATATGCGCGGTGCCGAAATAGATAGGCTCGTACAGGGATGCACAGGTGTAAAACGTACAACTGGACAGCACCCCGGCGGTATTATCGTAGTTCCGGATTATATGGATATTTATGATTTTTCACCGATTCAGTTCCCGGCAGATGCCACAGGTTCAGAGTGGAAAACGACTCATTTTGATTTCCACTCCATCCATGACAACCTGTTAAAACTGGATATTCTCGGACACGATGATCCGACTGTCATTCGGATGCTTCAAGACTTAAGCGGAATAGATCCAAAAACAATTCCGACGGATGATCCTGAAGTGATGAAGATCTTCCAGGGAACCGAATCACTCGGTGTGACGGAAGAACAGATCGGCTGTAAAACGGGCACGCTTGGAATTCCTGAATTCGGAACCCGATTTGTCCGGCAGATGCTTGAAGATACTAAGCCGACAACTTTTTCAGAGCTCGTTCAGATTTCAGGCTTGTCTCACGGAACTGATGTATGGCTTGGCAATGCGCAGGAGCTCATCCACAATAATATTTGTGAGCTGAGTGAGGTTATCGGCTGCCGTGATGACATCATGGTGTATTTAATCTATCAAGGCCTTGAGCCGTCCCTTGCCTTTAAAATCATGGAATTTGTGCGTAAAGGAAAAGGATTAACGCCTGAATGGGAAGAAGAAATGAAAAATAACAATGTCCCAGACTGGTATATTGATTCTTGTAAAAAGATTAAATACATGTTCCCGAAAGCCCACGCCGCGGCATATGTATTAATGGCAGTCCGCATTGCTTACTTTAAAGTACATCATGCTCTTTTGTATTATGCGGCTTATTTTACCGTTCGTGCGGACGACTTTGATATCGATACAATGATCAAGGGTTCTACAGCAATCAGAGCGGTTATGGAGGATATAAACGCTAAAGGACTTGATGCTTCACCGAAGGAAAAGAACCTTCTGACTGTTTTAGAATTAGCGCTTGAAATGTGTGAGAGAGGCTATTCATTCCAAAAAGTCGATTTATATCGCTCCAGCGCTACAGAGTTTATTATTGACGGCAACAGTCTTATCCCGCCGTTTAACTCTATCCCTGGATTAGGAACGAACGCTGCTTTGAACATTGTAAAAGCTCGCGAAGAAGGCGAATTCCTCTCAAAAGAAGATTTGCAAAAGAGAGGGAAAGTATCAAAAACGATTTTAGAGTATTTAGATCGCCACGGCTGTCTGGAATCACTGCCTGATCAAAACCAATTGTCACTGTTTTAACATGGAAAGCAGAATTTCTCGGAAATTCTGCTTCTATGCATACATATGCGCAAAAAGTGTCATCGTATTATTAGAGTTTCTGTCACTTGCTTAGGTATGAAGGTAAGCGTATATCCATTTGCAATAAAAATATGGTTATGGTATAGTTTTATTGGAAATGCTAACGATTACCGAGGCAAAGAGTGGGGAAACCCGCTCTTTTGTATTGAACAAGAGAATTTTGTCTCGACATGTTCATCGTTTACTTTTTAGCCCCTGCTCTTTTGAAGCAGGGTTTTTATGCAGAGTGACGAGACGAATATGAGATCGACAGCACAAGGAGGAAGAACATGAGCAAAAAAGTGACTGACACCGTTCAAGAAATGGCTCAGCCAATCGTAGACAGCCTTCAGCTGGAACTCGTTGACATTGAATTTGTCAAAGAGGGCCAAAGCTGGTTCCTTCGCGTGTTTATTGATTCCGATGACGGTGTGGATATTGAGGAATGTGCCAAAGTAAGCGAAGCTTTAAGCGAAAAGCTTGATGAGGCAGACCCAATTAGCCAAAATTACTTTCTTGAAGTCTCATCTCCAGGAGCTGAGCGTCCGCTAAAGAAAAAAGCCGATTTCGAAAAATCACTTGGAAAAAATGTATACATTAAGACGTACGAGCCTATTGAAGGCGTAAAAGTGTTTGAAGGTGAACTGGCTGAATTTGATGGACAAACAGTGACAGTTGAGATCACGATCAAAACAAGAAAGAAACGGGTCAATATTCCGTATGAAAAGATAGCTAATGCAAGATTAGCTGTTACATTCTAATGAATACAAATGTTTTAAGGGGGGAGACCGTTAAATGAGCAGTGAATTATTAGATGCTCTCACGATTCTTGAAAAAGAAAAAGGCATCAGTAAAGAAATTATCATTGAAGCAATCGAAGCTGCGTTAATTTCTGCTTATAAGCGGAATTTTAATCAAGCGCAAAATGTACGGGTGGATCTAAACCGTGAAACTGGCTCCATCCGTGTATTTGCAAGAAAAGATGTCGTTGACGAAGTATACGACCAGAGATTAGAGATCTCTATCGAAGAAGCGCAGGGCATCCATCCGGAATATATGGTCGGCGATGTCGTCGAAATCGAAGTAACTCCTAAGGATTTCGGGCGTATAGCTGCTCAAACAGCAAAGCAGGTCGTCACACAGCGTGTGCGCGAAGCTGAGCGCGGTGTGATTTATTCTGAATTTATCGACCGTGAAGAAGACATCATGACAGGTATCGTCCAGCGTCTGGACAATAAATTTATCTACGTGTCTTTAGGCAAAATAGAAGCCTTGCTTCCGGTTAATGAGCAAATGCCGAATGAAAGCTACAAGCCTCATGACCGCATTAAGGTATTTATCACAAAAGTAGAAAAAACAACGAAGGGCCCGCAGATCTACGTGTCGAGAACACATCCAGGCCTGTTAAAGCGTTTGTTTGAAATTGAAGTGCCTGAAATTTATGATGGAACTGTCGAGCTAAAATCTGTTGCCAGAGAAGCCGGTGACCGTTCAAAAATTTCTGTCCGCACAGATGATCCTGATGTGGATCCTGTCGGTTCATGCGTAGGCCCTAAAGGCCAGCGTGTGCAAGCAATCGTCAATGAATTAAAAGGTGAAAAAATTGACATTGTCAACTGGTCCAGTGATCCTGTAGAATTTGTCGCGAATGCGCTCAGCCCCTCCAAAGTGCTTGATGTCATCGTTAATGAAGAAGAAAAAGCGACAACTGTTATTGTTCCTGATTACCAGCTGTCTTTGGCGATTGGCAAAAGAGGACAAAACGCACGCTTAGCTGCTAAACTGACAGGCTGGAAGATTGATATTAAGAGCGAAACAGACGCAAGAGAACTTGGAATCTATCCGAGAGAACTTGAAGAAGACGATGAGCCGCTCTTTACAGAGCCTGAAACTGCTGAATCGGATGAATAAGAGGTGACTTTAGGTGAATAAACACAAAAAGATCCCATTACGCAAATGTGTAGTGACTGGTGAAATGAAGCCTAAAAAGGAACTGATCCGAGTTGTACGGTCGAAAGAAGGCGATATCTCAGTAGACCCGACCGGCAAAAAGAACGGGCGGGGTGCTTATTTAACGCTGGATAAAGAGTGCATCTTAGCAGCAAAAAAGAAAAACACTTTGCAAAATCAATTTCAATCACAAATCGATGACCAGATTTTCGATGAATTGCTGGAACTGGCGGAAAAGGTGAAAAAATAAAATGTCTGGAATGGAATGGTTTCCCTTGCTGGGTCTGGCCAATCGAGCTCGTAAGGTCGTGTCAGGCGAAGACTTGGTGATAAAAGAAATCAGGAATGCGCGTGCAAAGCTTGTCCTGCTTACAGAGGATGCATCATCTAACACAGCAAAAAAAGTAACCGACAAGTGCAATTATTATAAAGTCCCTTATAAAAAAGTCGAGAGTCGCGCGGTTCTTGGACGCTCTATCGGTAAAGAAGCCCGTGTCGTTGTCGCCGTCACTGACCAAGGTTTTGCGAATAAGCTGATCAGCTTGCTCGATTAATATTTTTGGGGGTGAACGAATGGCTAAAATGAGAGTATACGAATATGCAAAAGCGTTAAATGTTTCAAGTAAGGAAATTTTGACCGCACTGAAAAACATGGATTTAGAAGTGAATAATCACATGGCCATGCTAGAAGAAAAGGCCATTAAAAAGCTTGATGCCAAATATAAAAAAGGCGGCGCTGCCGCTAAATCTCAAAAGCCAGCAGAAACGAACAAAAACAAACAGCCACAAGGGGTTAATCAGCAATCAGCTGGAAATCAACCAAACAAAATTCGAGACGGAAAGAAGAATGACGTGCAGAATAATCAATTTAACAAAAACAAGAAGAATAACAACAACAAAAAAAATAAACGCAACCACAACAATAAAAACCAACATCAGCAAAAGCCTGTAAAACCGAAAAAAGAGCTTCCTGAGAAAATTACATTCTCTGGCACTTTAACAGTTGGCGCACTTGCTGAAGAGCTTGGCAAAGAGCCTTCAGAAATCATTAAAAAGCTGATGCTTCTTGGCGTAATGGCAACTATTAACCAAGAGCTTGATAAAGACACAATCGAACTCATTGCATCAGAATATGGTGTTGAAACAGAAGAGGTCATTGTGCTTGAAGAAACAGAGCTGGAAAAATACGAAGAGCCTGATAAAGAAGAGGATCTTGAAATTCGTCCACCTGTTGTAACAATCATGGGCCACGTTGACCATGGGAAAACGACGCTTCTTGACAGCATCCGTAAAACAAAGGTTGTTGAAGGAGAAGCTGGCGGAATCACTCAGCATATCGGCGCTTATCAAATTGAAGAGAACGGCAAGAAAATCACGTTCTTGGATACACCGGGCCACGCCGCATTTACAACGATGCGTGCACGCGGTGCAGAAGTAACGGATATTACGATTCTCGTCGTAGCTGCCGATGACGGTGTAATGCCGCAAACAGTAGAAGCGATTAACCATGCTAAAGCAGCAGAGG
Organism: Bacillus sp. JS; assembly: GCF_000259365.1. Classification (NCBI taxonomy): domain Bacteria; kingdom Bacillati; phylum Bacillota; class Bacilli; order Caryophanales; family Bacillaceae; genus Bacillus; species Bacillus sp. JS. The sequence goes on from NC_017743.1 coordinate 1,781,584, forward strand.
TTCCAATCATCGTTGCTGTGAATAAAATTGATAAAGAATCCGCAAACCCTGACCGTGTGATGCAAGAACTGACGGAATACGGACTTGTCCCTGAAGCTTGGGGCGGAGAGACCATTTTTGTGCCGCTTTCCGCTTTAACTGGAAAAGGCATTGATGAGCTCATTGAAATGATCTTGCTTGTCAGTGAGGTAGAGGAATTGAAAGCGAACCCGAACCGTCAGGCAAAAGGAACGGTTATTGAAGCTGAACTCGATAAAGGCAGAGGGTCAGTCGCGACATTGCTCGTGCAGACTGGAACACTGCATGTCGGTGATCCGATCGTAGTCGGCAATACATTTGGCCGTGTCCGTGCGATGGTCAACGACATTGGCCGCCGTGTAAAAACTGCCGGTCCGTCTACTCCGGTTGAAATTACCGGTTTGAATGATGTCCCTCAAGCGGGAGACCAATTCCTTGTATTTAAGGATGAAAAAACAGCTCGTTCTGTCGGTGAAGCCCGTGCTTCGAAACAGCTTGAAGAGCAGCGCAGCGATAAAGCGAAGCTCAGTCTTGATGACTTATTCGAGCAAATTAAACAAGGTGATGTAAAAGACATCAATCTCATCGTAAAAGCCGACGTTCAAGGATCTGCAGAAGCTTTAACGGCTGCACTTCAAAAAATTGAAGTAGAAGGCGTTAAAGTGAAAATCATCCATACAGGCGTTGGTGCGATTACTGAATCTGACATTATCTTGGCATCTGCTTCCAATGCAATTGTTATCGGGTTTAATGTGAGACCGGACGGAAATGCTAAGAGTACGGCTGAAGCTGAAAATGTAGATATTCGACTTCACCGTATCATTTACAAAGTAATCGACGAGATTGAAGCTGCCATGAAAGGTATGCTTGATCCTGAATATGAAGAAAAAGTGATTGGTCAAGTAGAAGTGCGCCAAACATTCAAAGTATCTAAAATTGGTACAATTGCTGGCGGATATGTTACTGAAGGAACCATTACTCGCGACAGCGGCCTCCGTTTAATTCGTGACGGCGTCGTCATCTTCGAAGGCGAAGTAGATGTTCTGAAGCGCTTTAAAGACGATGTGAAAGAAGTTTCACAAGGCTATGAATGTGGTATTACAATTAAGAAATACAATGACATTCGTGAAGGTGACATCCTTGAAGCGTTTGTCATGCAAGAAATTGAAAGAACGTGATCGGATTTGCGGAGTGTGAATGCATCATTTATGATGCAGGATCGCTAAAAGAAAAGCGCGCCGTTCTGAAGCGGATTTTAACCAGGGTTCAAAACAAGTTCAATGTTTCGATTTCGGAGATTGGCTATCAGGACACCTGGCAAAGAACCAGCTTCGGAATCGCCGCTGTTTCTTCCTCTCGCGTTCAAACAGAAAAAGAACTGCAGCGCGTCCTAGCGTTTATCGATTCTTTTCCTGAAATTGAACGGACGATCACTAGGACAGAGTGGTTTTAACTTAGAGGTGATTGAATTGAGTATGAGAGCAAACCGTGTCGGCGAGCAAATGAAAAAAGAACTCGGTGATATTATCAGCCGCAAGCTGAAAGACCCGAGAATTGGTTTTCTGACAGTAACGGATGTACGTGTATCAGGTGATTTGCAAATTGCAAAGGTGTATATCTCGGTTCTCGGTGACGAGAAAAAACGGGAAGAAGCACTGAAAGGGCTGGCAAAAGCGAAAGGATTTATCCGATCCGAAATCGGCAGCCGCATCAGGCTTCGTAAAACGCCTGAAATTGAATTTGAGTTCGATGAATCAATCGATTACGGAAATCGAATCGAAACATTGATTCACGAATTACATTCAGAGAAACCATCTGAATAAAAAATGAGAGGATAGGCGTATATCGTCTGTCCTCTTTCTTCGTTTTTAAGAAAAAAGCTAAAAAAGAAGGAGTGAAAGGCAAATGGTTAACGGAGTTCTCCTTTTACATAAACCTGTTGGCATGACATCGCACGACTGTGTCATGAAGATCCGAAAACTGTTGAAAACAAAAAAAGTAGGACATACGGGAACGCTCGATCCAGAAGTGTCAGGCGTGCTTCCGATTTGTGTGGGAAGAGCGACCAAAATAGTCGAATACTTAACTGAAAAATCTAAAACATATGATGCGGAAATAACGCTTGGCTTTTCAACGACAACAGAGGATCAAACCGGAGAAACGGTGGAAACAAAGCCTGTCAATCACGATATTGATAAAGCCGATGCAGAAAAGGTTTTAAACAGTTTAAAGGGTAAACAAGAACAAATTCCGCCCATGTATTCCGCTGTAAAAGTAAACGGCAAAAAATTATACGAATACGCAAGAGCGGGGATTGAAGTAGAACGTCCGAAACGTATGATTACCATTGAAGACATTGCCCTGACAACAGAAATTAAACATAATGGAGAAACCGCAAGCTTCCGGTTTACAGTAACATGCTCCAAAGGGACCTATGTAAGGACGCTGGCGGTCATGATCGGTGAAAAGCTCGGATATCCGGCTCATATGTCTCATTTAATCCGTAAGGCATCCGGAGATTTTTCTCTCGACGAATGCTTTACTTTTGACGAACTGGAGGCACAGGTCCAATCCGGAACCGTGGAAGAGCATATAGTCCCTATTGAACGTGCGCTCAATCATTTGCCGAAATGGATCATAAGTGATACATTAGCTAAGAAAGTAGAAAATGGGGCTTTGCTTGAGACGCCCGAGCAGTTTTCTGAAATGACAAGTGAAGACCGAATTGCCGTCTTTACTGAATCCGGAAGCTGTTTGGCAATCTATCTCCCCCATCCTGCGAAAAAAGGGCTGTTAAAGCCGGCAAAAGTATTGATGCAAAAAAGCGAACAATAGAAAAAAGGTGACCGTTCTGTGAAGACGATACATATTACACATCCTCATCATTTAATGAAAGAGGAGCAGGCAAAATCAGTGATGGCGTTAGGTTATTTTGACGGCGTTCATCTTGGACATCAGAAGGTAATCGGCACAGCGAAGCAAATAGCCGAAGAAAAAGGCCTGACATTGGCTGTGATGACCTTTCATCCTCATCCTTCTCACGTTTTGGGCAGGGATAAGGAGCCAAAGGATCTAATTACGCCTCTTGAAGATAAAATAGACCAAATTGAACAATTAGGTACAGAAATTCTGTATGTCGTTAAATTTAACGAAGTGTTTGCTTCTCTTTCTCCCAAGCAGTTTATAGACCAGTATATCATCGGCCTTAATGTGCAGCACGCAGTGGCAGGCTTTGACTTTACGTACGGCAAATACGGCAAGGGTACAATGGAGACCATGCCGGCTGAATTAGACGGAAAAGCTGAGTGCACCATGGTAGAAAAATTAACGGAGCAGGATAAAAAAATCAGTTCTTCGTATATCCGTACCGCGCTTCAAAACGGAGATGTTGAATTGGCGAATGTCTTGCTTGGACAGCCTTATTTTATAAAAGGAATTGTGATTCATGGTGATAAAAGAGGGCGGACCATCGGGTTTCCGACAGCAAATGTCGGTTTAAATAACAGCTATATCGTTCCGCCAACGGGTGTATATGCCGTAAAAGCGGAAGTGAACGGCGAAGTCTACAATGGCGTTTGCAATATCGGCTATAAGCCGACGTTTTATGAAAAGCGCCCTGAACAGCCTTCCATTGAGGTCAATCTGTTTGATTTCGATCAAGAGGTATATGGAGCCGCTATAAAAATCGAATGGTACAAACGAATTCGGAGCGAGCGAAAATTCAATGGCATCAAAGAATTAACAGAGCAAATTGAGAAAGATAAGCAGGAAGCCATCCGTTATTTCAACAATTTGCGGAAATAACTTGCAACGCACGCAAATTTTATTCTAAAATATTTGCATATAGGCACGATTTTTAGTATGATAGTTTTCGTAGTCTTAAAACCATTGCTTGGCAATCCGAAGTCACCGACGGTTGCTAGGTAACTGGGGCTAAATATGATTTGGAGGTGAAACAGGATGGCAATTACTCAAGAGCGTAAAAACCAACTCATCAACGAGTTCAAAACACACGAATCTGATACTGGATCTCCAGAAGTTCAGATCGCTATCCTAACTGACTCAATTAACAACTTGAACGAGCATTTACGTACTCACAAGAAAGACCACCACTCACGTCGCGGTCTTCTTAAAATGGTAGGTAAGCGTCGTAATCTTCTTACGTATCTACGTAATAAAGACGTAACTCGTTACCGTGAGTTAATTAACAAACTAGGCTTACGTCGATAATCGTAAAAAGCGGGAGGATTCCCGCTTTTTTATCGTATTAAAGCGAAATTTCTTATAACAAATCATTGAAATCCTTTTACATACTACTTTGACATTGATATGTTCAATTCATTTCGTTCATAATAGGAGTAATTGATTATTTCACACAACGAAGAGAGGAGTTCGTAATCGTATGGGACAAGAAAAACACGTCTTTACCATAGATTGGGCCGGAAGAACGCTTACTGTTGAAACCGGCCAGCTTGCCAAACAGGCAAATGGTGCTGTGATGATCCGCTACGGTGATACAGCAGTACTTAGTACAGCAACCGCTTCAAAAGAACCAAAACCGCTTGATTTCTTCCCTCTTACTGTAAACTATGAAGAAAGATTATATGCGGTAGGGAAAATTCCGGGCGGCTTTATTAAAAGAGAAGGACGCCCGAGTGAAAAAGCGGTTCTTGCCAGCCGTTTAATTGACCGTCCGATCCGTCCTTTGTTTGCCGATGGATTCCGTAATGAAGTTCAAGTCATCAGCATTGTCATGAGTGTTGACCAAAACTGCTCTTCAGAAATGGCTGCCATGTTCGGTTCATCTCTTGCGCTTTCTGTATCGGATATTCCGTTTGAAGGACCAATTGCAGGGGTTACTGTCGGACGCATTGATGATCAATTTATCATTAACCCAACAGTTGATCAGCTTGAAAAAAGCGACATCAATCTTGTCGTTGCCGGCACGAAAGATGCCATTAACATGGTAGAAGCGGGAGCGGACGAAGTTCCTGAGGAAATCATGCTTGAAGGCATTATGTTCGGCCATGAAGAGATTAAACGCCTGATTGCATTCCAAGAAGAAATTGTTGCGGCAGTTGGCAAAGAGAAATCAGAAATTAAGCTCTTTGAAATTGATGAAGAGCTTAACGAAAAAGTAAAAGCTTTAGCAGAAGAGGATCTGCTGAAAGCTATCCAAGTTCATGAAAAGCATGCTCGAGAAGATGCCATTAACGAAGTGAAGAGCGCAGTTGTGGCAAAATTCGAGGATGAAGAGCATGATGAAGATACAATCAAACAAGTGAAGCAGATTTTATCTAAGCTGGTGAAAAATGAAGTTCGCCGCCTGATTACTGAAGAGAAAGTAAGACCGGACGGCCGAGGTGTCGATCAAATCCGCCCGCTTTCTTCAGAAGTTGGCCTCTTGCCAAGAACGCACGGTTCAGGTCTATTTACAAGGGGACAAACTCAGGCCCTCAGCGTATGTACGCTAGGTGCTCTGGGAGATGTGCAAATCCTTGACGGCTTAGGTGTCGAAGAGTCGAAACGGTTTATGCATCACTACAACTTCCCGCAATTTAGCGTTGGGGAAACAGGACCGATGCGCGGACCGGGACGTCGTGAAATCGGACATGGAGCACTGGGTGAGCGCGCGCTTGAGCCAGTTATTCCGTCTGAAAAAGACTTTCCTTATACTGTCCGTCTTGTTTCAGAAGTGCTTGAATCAAACGGTTCTACGTCTCAAGCAAGCATTTGCGCAAGCACACTTGCAATGATGGATGCAGGTGTACCGATTAAAGCGCCAGTTGCTGGTATTGCGATGGGTCTTGTCAAATCAGGCGAACATTACACTGTTTTGACTGACATCCAAGGCATGGAAGACGCGCTTGGAGATATGGACTTTAAAGTAGCGGGAACTGAAAAAGGCGTAACGGCCCTGCAAATGGACATTAAAATTGAAGGCCTTTCCAGAGAGATTCTTGAAGAAGCGCTTCAGCAGGCGAAAAAGGGCAGAATGGAAATCCTCAACAGCATGCTTGCAACATTAAGCGAATCAAGAAAAGAGCTTTCTCGATATGCGCCTAAGATCTTAACAATGACCATTAATCCTGATAAAATCCGCGATGTCATCGGACCAAGCGGAAAACAAATCAATAAGATCATCGAAGAAACCGGTGTTAAAATTGATATTGAGCAGGACGGCACAATCTTCATTTCTTCTACAGATGAAAGCGGCAACCAAAAAGCGAAAAAAATCATTGAAGACCTTGTCAGAGAGGTTGAAGTCGGCCAGCTTTACCTAGGTAAAGTGAAACGGATTGAAAAATTCGGGGCTTTCGTTGAAATTTTCAGCGGAAAAGACGGTTTGGTGCACATTTCAGAGCTTGCGCTTGAACGCGTAGGGAAAGTTGAAGATGTTGTGAAGATCGGAGACGAGATTCTTGTCAAGGTCACTGAAATTGACAAACAAGGACGAGTGAATTTGTCTCGCAAAGCGGTGCTCCGTGAAGAGAAAGAAAAAGAAGAACAACAATCTTAAATGAAAACATAAAAGGAGCCTGGGAGACCCGGCTTCTTTATTTTGAAGCTTTTCAAAAGCAGGCGGGTTCTACCTTGTCCTTCTTCTTCATAATGTGAGGTGAGGGGGGACAGAACATGTACAAAAAATTTGTACCGTTTGCCGTTTTTTTATTTCTTTTTTTTGTCTCATTTGAGATGATGGAAAATCCGCATGCACTTGATTATATAGGGGCAATGAAAAAAGATACGGTGACTGTCACGGCGTCCAAAGACCCGTTATATGAAGAATTGCTTCAAAAAGCGCCGGAGTACGAAGTTAAGCCCCAGAATGCAAGAATCGATAAAGTGTGGAAAAGCATTCCTGGCTACAATGGATTAAAGGTCAATATTGAACAATCATATAAAAAAATGAAAAAGCATGGCGAGTTTCGGGAAAATGACCTGGTGTACAGCCAAGTAAAACCAAGCGTTCATCTTGAGTCACTTCAGCCTGAGCCTATTTATAAAGGAAATCCTGACAAACCGATGGTGGCTTTTTTAATCAATGTGGCATGGGGAAATGAGTATTTGGAAAAAATGCTTCCTATTCTGCAAAAGCACCATGTCAAAGCTACGTTCTTTTTAGAAGGCAATTGGGTGAGAAACAATGAACAGCTCGCTAAGAAGATTGCAAAAGACGGACATGAAATCGGAAATCATTCATACAATCATCCGGATATGAGCAAACTGACTACAGGAAGAATTTCCGAGCAGCTCGACAAGACAAATGAGCAAATAGAACAAACGATCGGCGTTAAGCCAAAGTGGTTCGCTCCGCCTAGCGGAAGTTTCAGAAAAGCGGTTATCGATATTGCAGCTGAGAAACAGATGGGAACAGTTATGTGGACAGTTGATACAATCGATTGGCAAAAGCCGGCTCCGTCTGTACTTCAGACAAGAGTGTTAAGCAAGATACATAATGGTGCCATGATTTTAATGCATCCGACTGACCCTACGGCGGAAAGTCTTGAAGCGCTGATTACAAAGATAAAAGACAAAGGATACGCACTTGGAACAGTCACTGAACTAATGGATGAAACAAGACTATTGAAGTAACAGATGAAGGCAGCTTGTCTTTGAATAGGAGGAACAAATTTGATTAAACGATATACGTGTCAAAATGGTGTAAGAGTTGTGCTGGAAAATAACCCGACAGTCCGTTCTGTTGCGATCGGCGTATGGATCGGCACAGGGTCGAGACATGAAACGCCGGAGATAAACGGAATTTCTCACTTTTTAGAGCACATGTTCTTTAAAGGGACGAGCACAAAATCTGCACGTGAGATAGCAGAATCTTTTGATCGTATTGGCGGTCAAGTCAATGCGTTTACTTCAAAGGAATATACCTGCTACTATGCAAAGGTGCTTGACGAGCATGCGAATTACGCGCTGGACGTATTAGCAGATATGTTCTTTCATTCAACGTTTGATGAAAACGAGCTGAAAAAAGAGAAAAATGTAGTATATGAAGAAATTAAAATGTACGAAGATGCGCCGGACGACATTGTGCATGATTTACTGAGCAAAGCCACTTACGGCAATCATTCTTTAGGCTACCCAATTCTTGGCACGGAAGAAACGCTTGCTTCCTTTAACGGTGACTCTCTCAGACAATACATGCATGATTATTATACGCCGGACCGAGTGGTGATTTCGGTAGCGGGCAATATATCTGACAGTTTTATCAAAGATGTAGAAAAATGGTTCGGGTCATACGAGGCGAAAGGCAAAGCGACAGGCCTTGAGAAGCCTGAGTTCCACACGGAAAAACTGACGAGAAAAAAAGAAACAGAGCAGGCTCATTTGTGCCTTGGATTTAAAGGCTTAGAGGTTGGCCATGAACGTATTTATGATTTAATCGTCCTCAACAATGTGCTCGGAGGCAGCATGAGCAGCCGGCTGTTCCAAGATGTCCGTGAAGATAAAGGCCTTGCTTATTCTGTTTACAGCTACCACAGCTCGTATGAAGACAGCGGAATGCTAACGATTTACGGCGGAACGGGTGCAAATCAGCTTCAGCAGCTGTCAGAAACAATTCAAGAAACGCTTGCTACATTAAAACGTGACGGTATTACTTCGAAAGAGCTGGAAAACAGCAAAGAGCAAATGAAGGGAAGCTTAATGCTGAGCTTAGAAAGCACAAATAGCAAAATGAGCCGAAACGGGAAAAATGAACTGCTTCTCGGCAAACATAAAACATTAGATCAGATCATCAATGAATTAAACGCCGTGAACTTAGAGCGTGTCAACGGCCTTGCCAGACAATTGTTCACCGAAGACTATGCATTAGCACTGATCAGCCCTTCCGGCAATATGCCATCTTAAAAAGGAAAGCCTGCCCAATAATGGGGCAGGCATTTTTTAATCCTTTTCATCATACATAGTACAAGGGGGTGACAGACATGCGGCTCAGTGAATTATCAGGAAAGGAAATTGTAGACATCAAAAGAGCTGAACGGCTCGGAGTGCTCGGCCAGACCGATTTAGAAATTAATGAACAGGATGGACAAATTACAGCACTCCTCATTCCCACAGTTAAGTGGTTTGGTTTAAGAAAACAAGGTCATGACATTCGCGTCCCATGGCATCATATTCAAAAGATCGGATCAGATATGATCATATTAGATGTACCTGAGGAAATGTCTCCTCGACAAGAGTAAATCGACCAATTGGGTTCTAAAGAAAACATCTGAAACATCGGCTGCCAGAGCCGATGTTTTTTTATATAGAAAAAGCGCATCTTTTATATTCACCGGTATTTCCTTTTGATCATAAGATGAAGGGGAGCTTAACAACTAGAGATCCAGTATATACAAAGAAGGTGAACGTTTAGAATGTTAACCGGATTGAAAATTGCAGTTATCGGCGGTGACGCAAGACAGCTCGAAATTATAAGAAAGCTCACTGAACAGCAGGCTGACATCTATCTTGTCGGATTTGACCAATTGGATCACGGTTTTACCGGAGCAGTAAAATGCAATATTGATGAAATTCCTTTTCAACAAATAGATAGCATCATTCTCCCAGTATCCGCAACAACAGGAGAAGGTGTCGTATCGACTGTATTTTCGAATGAAGAGGTTGTGTTAAAACAGGACCATCTCAACAAAACGCCTGCACATTGTGTTATTTTCTCGGGTATTTCTAATGCCTATTTAGAAAACATTGCAGCTCAGGCAAAAAGAAAACTTGTTAAGCTGTTTGAGCGGGATGACATTGCGATATACAACTCTATTCCGACAGTAGAAGGAACGATTATGCTGGCTATTCAGCACACGGATTATACGATACACGGATCTCAGGTGGCCGTTCTCGGTCTCGGGCGCACCGGGATGACGATTGCCCGGACATTTGCCGCGCTCGGGGCGAATGTAAAAGTGGGAGCAAGAAGTTCAGCGCATCTGGCACGTATCACTGAAATGGGGCTCGTTCCTTTTCATACCGATGAGCTGAAAGAGCATGTGAAAGATATAGATATTTGCATTAATACCATACCGAGTATGATTTTAAATCAAGCGGTACTTTCTTGTATGACACCGAAAACCTTAATATTGGATCTGGCCTCACGTCCCGGAGGAACGGATTTTAAATATGCAGAAAAACAGGGGATTAAAGCACTTCTTGCTCCCGGCCTTCCAGGGATTGTCGCTCCTAAAACGGCTGGGCAAATCCTTGCAAACGTCTTGAGCAAGCTTTTGGCTGAAATACAAGCTGAGGAGGGGAAATAAGGATGTCGTCATTAAAAGGAAAAAGAATCGGGTTCGGGCTGACCGGGTCGCATTGCACATATGAAGCGGTTTTTCCGCAAATTGAGGCGTTGGTCAACGAAGGAGCTGAAGTTCGTCCGGTTGTCACATTTAACGTAAAATCCACAAATACCCGATTTGGAGAGGGTGCAGAATGGGTTAAAAAAATTGAAGACCTGACTGGATATGAGGCCATTGATTCGATTGTAAAGGCAGAACCCCTTGGGCCGAAGCTGCCCCTTGACTGCATGGTCATTGCGCCTTTAACAGGCAATTCAATGAGCAAGCTGGCAAATGCCATGACGGACAGCCCGGTGCTGATGGCGGCAAAAGCGACAATCCGAAACAATCGGCCAGTCGTTCTAGGTATCTCAACAAATGATGCACTCGGTTTAAACGGAACAAATTTAATGAGGCTCATGTCAACAAAAAATATCTTTTTTATTCCATTCGGGCAAGACGATCCATTTAAAAAACCGAATTCAATGGTAGCCAAAATGGATCTGCTTCCGCAAACGATTGAAAAGGCACTATTGCACCAGCAGCTTCAGCCGGTTCTCGTTGAGAATTATCAGGGAAATGACTAAATTTACAGAAAATCATTCCCAAACTAAAAAATTCGGTCATCACCCGCATATTCTATGGTAAAATAAAACGTAAAATCATAGTCAAATCAATTCAATGAAGCTGATTGGCGGAAGGAGTTTTACAGATGGGAAGAGGTTTACACGTAGCTGTTGTCGGAGCGACAGGGGCTGTGGGACAACAAATGCTTAAAACACTTGAAGACAGAAACTTTGAAATGGACACACTTACATTGCTATCTTCAAAACGCTCTGCGGGGACAAAAGTCACGTTTAAAGGCCAAGAGCTGACTGTTCAGGAAGCTTCTCCTGAGAGCTTTGAAGGGGTAAATATTGCTTTGTTCAGCGCCGGCGGAAGCGTATCACAAGCATTGGCACCAGAAGCTGTAAAACGCGGCGCTATTGTTATAGATAATACGAGCGCATTCCGCATGGACGAAAATACACCGCTTGTTGTGCCAGAAGTGAATGAGGCAGACTTGCATGAACACAACGGCATTATTGCCAATCCAAACTGCTCTACAATCCAAATGGTTGCGGCTCTTGAGCCGATCCGTAAAACATACGGCTTAAACAAAGTCATCGTATCAACTTACCAGGCAGTATCAGGAGCGGGTAATGAAGCTGTAAAAGAGCTTTACAGCCAAACACAGGCAATTTTAAATAAAGAAGAAATAGAGCCTGAGATCATGCCTGTAAAAGGTGACAAAAAACACTATCAAATCGCCTTCAACGCGATTCCGCAAATTGATAAATTCCAGGATAACGGCTATACGTTTGAAGAAATGAAAATGATCAATGAAACGAAAAAAATCATGCACATGCCTGACCTTCAAGTAGCGGCTACATGTGTGAGACTGCCAATTCAAACTGGGCACTCAGAGTCTGTCTACATTGAAATAGACCGTGATGACGCTACAGTTGAAGATATTAAAAATCTATTAAAAGAAGCTCCGGGTGTGACACTTCAGGATGACCCGAGCCAGCAGCTTTATCCGATGCCTGCTGATGCTGTCGGCAAAAACGATGTGTTTGTAGGCCGCATCCGTAAAGACTTGGACAGAGCAAACGGTTTTCATTTATGGGTTGTTTCTGATAACCTATTAAAAGGCGCAGCATGGAACTCTGTTCAAATTGCAGAAAGCCTGAAAAAACTAAACCTCGTATAAAAGAGAGAATTTCCTAAAGACGAATAGAAGAGAGTAAGGCACTATCAGCCTGCTCTCTTCTGTTACGTCCGAATAATTTGGAGTGAAAACAGTGAAGATAATTGTTCAAAAGTTCGGCGGAACATCAGTAAAAGATGATAAAGGCCGCAAACTGGCTTTAGAGCATATTAAAGAAGCAATCAGTGAAGGATATAAGGTTGTCGTTGTCGTTTCAGCGATGGGCCGAAAAGGAGACCCGTATGCAACAGATTCTTTGCTGGGGCTGCTTTACGGCGATCAGTCAGCGATTTCTCCAAGGGAGCAGGATTTGCTTTTATCTTGCGGAGAGACCATTTCCTCTGTCGTATTTACAAGCATGCTGCTTGATAACGGTGTGAAAGCAGCTGCGCTGACAGGGGCTCAGGCTGGCTTTTTAACGAATGATCAGCATACCAATGCGAAAATCATTGAAATGAGACCGGAGCGTTTATTCGGTATGCTCGCCAATCATGATGCGGTCGTCGTCGCAGGCTTCCAGGGCGCAACTGAAAAAGGTGATACAACAACAATCGGCAGAGGGGGCAGTGATACGTCTGCAGCCGCACTCGGAGCAGCTGTTGATGCAGAATACATCGATATTTTCACCGATGTAGAAGGTGTAATGACTGCAGACCCAAGAGTTGTGGAAAATGCGAAACCGCTTCCTGTCGTGACGTATACGGAAATCTGCAACCTAGCGTATCAGGGGGCTAAGGTCATTCATCCGCGTGCTGTGGAAATCGCGATGCAGGCCAAGGTTCCGATCCGCGTGCGTTCGACTTATTCGAAGGATAAAGGTACATTGGTGACATCACATCACTCTTCCAAGGTCGGCAGTGATGTTTTTGAAAGGCTGATTACGGGAATCGCTCATGTCAAAGATGTCACGCAGTTCAAGGTGCCTTCCAAAATCGGCCAGTATAATGTTCAGACTGAAGTGTTCAAGGCAATGGCGAACGCTGGAATCAGTGTCGATTTCTTTAACATTACACCTAGTGAAATCGTTTATACGGTAGCCGGAAATAAAACAGAAACAGCTCAGCGTATTTTAATGGATATGGGCTATGATCCAATGGTAACAAGAAACTGCGCGAAGGTATCGGCGGTCGGTGCGGGCATTATGGGTGTTCCCGGTGTTACGTCCAAAATTGTGTCAGCTCTTTCAGAAAAAGAAATTCCGATTCTTCAGTCGGCTGACAGCCATACGACGATATGGGTGCTCGTCCATGAAGCGGATATGGTTCCTGCTGTAAACGCTTTGCATGAAGTGTTTGAACTTTCCAAGTAAATGTGATTGAATCATGATGAGGTGAATAAAATGAATTTCGGAAATGTGTCTACAGCGATGATTACACCTTTTGACAATAAAGGGAACGTAGACTTTCAAAAACTGTCTACACTGATTGACTACTTGTTGAAAAACGGAACGGATTCTTTAGTAGTAGCGGGAACAACTGGAGAATCTCCAACCCTATCAACTGAAGAAAAAATTGCGCTTTTTGAATATACGGTAAAAGAAGTAAACGGACGGGTTCCGGTTATCGCCGGTACTGGAAGCAACAATACGAAAGATTCCATTAAGCTGACAAAAAAAGCTGAGGAAGCAGGCGTGGACGCTGTTATGCTTGTTACGCCGTATTACAATAAACCTTCCCAAGAGGGAATGTACCAGCATTTTAAAGCAATTTCGGCAGAGACATCACTTCCGGTTATGCTTTATAATGTTCCGGGCCGTACGGTTGCTTCTCTGGCTCCTGAAACGACGATCCGTTTGGCGGCAGACATTCCGAATGTTGTTGCGATTAAAGAAGCGAGCGGCGACCTCGAAGCGATTACAAAAATTATTGCTGAAACGCCTGAAGACTTCTATGTCTATTCAGGGGATGACGCTCTGACGCTTCCAATTCTTTCAGTTGGAGGAAGAGGAGTTGTGTCAGTGGCGAGCCATATCGCAGGCACAGATATGCAGCAAATGATCAAAAATTATACGAATGGGCAAACAGCTAATGCGGCACTGATTCATCAGAAACTGCTGCCGATTATGAAGGAACTGTTTAAAGCGCCTAACCCTGCTCCAGTCAAAACAGCGCTTCAGCTGAGAGGTCTTGATGTCGGTTCTGTGCGTCTGCCTCTTGTCCCGTTAACCGAGGATGAACGTCTGAGCTTAAGCAGCACGATCAGCGAACTGTAAGAAAATTTCATACAGTGAAACAAACGCGGTCATTCTCACATTCAGCTGAGTTTGACCGTTTCTTTTACATATTGGTTTTCCCTAAACCTTCTGCTTTATCTTGTTTTCTAAATTTACTTTCAGTTATAATAGGAACAAGTGATGATGGACGGGTATGAGACTAGGAGGATATAGATTTTGAAAAAGAAAAATACAGAAAACGTTAGAATTATCGCCCTTGGCGGTGTCGGAGAGATTGGGAAGAACCTTTATGTCATCGAAATTGACTCAGACATTTTTGTCGTTGATGCCGGCCTTATGCATCCAGAAAATGAAATGCTCGGTATTGATGTGGTGATTCCTGACATATCATATTTGATTGAACGGGCTGATCGCGTCAAGGCAATCTTTTTAACGCACGGGCACGATGAAAATATCGGCGGCGTTTTTTACTTATTAAACAAGCTGTCCGTTCCGGTTTACGGAACAAAGCTGACGCTTGCGCTGTTAAGAGAGAAATTAAAACAATACGGACATAACCGAAAAACTGATTTAAGAGAAATTCACTCCAAATCTGTCATTACATTTGAATCGACAAAGGTATCGTTCTTTAGAACGATTCACAGCATCCCTGATTCTGTAGGTGTGAGCTTTAAAACATCACTTGGATCTATTGTATGCACGGGAGACTTCAAATTTGACCAAACACCTGCACTTAATCAGACGTGCGACATTGGCGAAATCGCCAAGATCGGAAATAGCGGTGTGCTTGCCCTGCTTTCTGACAGTGCAAATGCGGAACGGCCGGGTTATACTCCTTCGGAATCGGCTGTCAGCGGAGAAATTTCGGATGCGCTGTATAATTCAGAAAACCGGGTGATTATTGCTGTTTTCGCATCCAATATTAACCGGATTCAGCAAGTCATTCATGCAGCGGCTCAAAATGGCAGAAAGATTGCCGTAGCCGGAAAAAATCTTCAATCTGTCCTGCAGCTGGCAAGAAAGTTAGGATACATTGAAGCAGATGATGAATTATTTATTTCAGTACAGGATGTCAAGAAATATCCGAAGCGTGAAGTGGCCATTATTACAGCTGGAAGCCAAGGTGAACCATTAGCTGCCCTTACAAGAATGGCAAACAAAGCTCACAAACAGCTGAACATTGAAGAAGGGGATACGGTTGTCATTGCGTCAACTCCAATTCCCGGGCAGGAACTCATTTATTCTAAAACAGTGGACCTACTTGCGAGAGCCGGTGCACAAGTCATCTTTGCCCAAAAGCGTGTTCATGTATCAGGCCACGGCTCACAAGAAGAGTTAAAGCTGATGATCAATCTGCTTAAACCAAAATATTTAATTCCTGTAAACGGCGAATACAGAATGCAAAAAGCCCATTCAAAAATCGCTGAAGAAACCGGCATGAAGCGCAGTGACATCTTCTTAATTGAAAAAGGAGACGTCGTTGAGTTCCGCGGCCAAAACGTAAAAATCGGGGATAAAGTTCCTTACGGCAATATTTTAATTGATGGGTTAGGTGTCGGTGATATCGGCAATATCGTATTGAGAGACCGCCGCTTGCTTTCACAGGACGGAATCTTAATCGTTGTCATTACACTTGATAAACAAAAGAAACATCTTGTATCAGGACCAGAAATTATCACTCGCGGTTTTGTTTATGTAAGAGAGTCTGAAGGTCTTATCGTACAGGCTACTGAGCTTGTTCGTTCCATCGTGACAGAAGCGACTGAAACATCAAATGTTGAATGGTCAACGCTGAAGCAGGCAATGCGTGATGCTTTGAACCAATTCCTTTATGAAAAAACGAAACGTAAACCGATGATCATCCCAATTATTATGGAAGTATAATGACTGACTAAAGACCGGAGCAGCTCCGGTCTTTATTTTTTTGCCCTTTAAGCCGGGATTGAATTGAGTATCTTTGTTCATAATACAAAGAGAAACTCGGAAAGGGTGAAAGCGAGATGGATCATCGTATGGAAAATACAGAAGAAGAGCGTTCTGAAAAAAATGATGCGAAAGACAGCATTATGAATAAAATACAGCAGCTTGGTGAAACGTCACTTCCACAGCTGCCCCAAGATACAAATATTCATTGTCTGACTATAATCGGACAAATAGAAGGCCATGTTCAGCTCCCTCCGCAAAACAAAACAACAAAATATGAGCATGTCATCCCACAGATTGTGGCAATTGAACAAAATCCTAAAATTGAAGGCCTGCTGATTATATTAAATACTGTGGGAGGAGATGTTGAAGCCGGTCTAGCAATTGCGGAAATGCTGGCATCTTTATCGAAACCGACCGTTTCTATCGTGCTTGGCGGGGGTCATTCCATCGGCGTTCCGATTGCTGTATCCTGTGATTACAGCTATATCGCCGAAACAGCAACGATGACGATTCACCCCGTTAGGCTCACAGGTCTGGTCATCGGGGTGCCGCAAACGTTTGAATACCTGGATAAGATGCAAGAAAGAGTTGTTAAATTTGTCACAAGCCATTCCAATATAACCGAAGAGAAATTTAAAGAGCTAATGTTTTCAAAAGGAAACTTAACACGGGATATCGGAACAAATGTAGTCGGTAAGGATGCAGTTGAATACGGATTGATTGATCACGCAGGCGGCGTCGGACAGGCAATCAATAAACTGAATGAGCTCATAGAGGCAGCAAGGAAAGAAGAAGGACGGATGATTCAATGATTCTGTATACCGTGATGCCGCAGGAAATTGTGTTTGCAGAACAGAACCAAGAAACGAGCGCACATGAGCAAATAGAATATAAAGGTGTACCGCTTCTGGTCGAAATGAAAGGAAATGAAGCGGAAGTCATTCAAATTATGAGCACAAACCCAATGCATTTTCTGCATCCGGACATTTCACCGGGACAAAAGCTGAAATTAAACGTATAAGAATCCAATCCTTTTTTAAGGGCAAAATATGCTATAATAGGGGAATCCTACAGAAAAAACGCAGCCTGTAAACGGCTGCTTTCTTCATTATGTATGAACTTACATTTTTTAACGCAGTAAGGTGATGAGTGTGGCAAAGAAAAAACGAAAATCAAGAAAAAAACAGGCGAAACAGCTCAATATAAAATACGAACTCAACGGACTGCTGTGTATAGCCATTTCAATTATCGCAATCTTGCAGCTGGGGGTAGTCGGGCAAACATTTATCTATTTGTTCCGCTTTTTTGCTGGAGAGTGGTTTATTTTATGCTTGTTAGGTTTATTGGTGTTAGGAGTCTCGCTGTTTTGGAAGAAGAAAACCCCAAGCCTATTAACGAGACGAAAGGCCGGGTTGTACTGTATCATCGCAAGCATATTGCTGCTTTCTCACGTGCAGCTGTTTAAAAATTTGACGCACAAAGGGACTATTGAGTCCGCAAGCGTGGTCCGCAATACGTGGGAATTGTTTTTAATGGACATGAATGGCAGCTCTGCTTCTCCTGATTTAGGCGGAGGGATGATCGGTGCGCTGCTGTTTGCAGCTTCACACTTCTTGTTTGCGTCAACTGGTTCTCAGATCATGGCGATTGTCATGATTTTGATCGGCATGATTTTAGTCACAGGACGATCACTGCAAGAAACGCTAAAAAAGTGGATGAGCCCGATTGGACGCTTTATAAAAGAACAATGGTTGGCATTTATTGATGATATGAAATCCGTCAAATCAAATATGCAGTCATCGAAAAAAACAAAAGCGCCTAGCAAAAAACAAAAACCGGTCCGCAAAAAACAGCAAATGGAACCGGAGCCTTCTGATGAAGAAGGGGATTCTGAGACAGAATCGCCTCTTGTCCATTCAGAACCAATTATCTCAAGCTTTTCTGATCGTAATGAAGAGGATGAGTCTCCAGTTATAGAAAAGCGCACCGAACCTGTATCGGAGCCGCTTCAGGACATCCAACCAGAGACAGGTGATCAGGAAACTGTTTCTGCTCCTCCTATGACCTTTACGGAGCTTGAAAATAAGGATTACGAGATGCCGTCACTGGATTTACTGGCAGATCCAAAGCATACCGGCCAGCAGGCTGATAAAAAGAATATTTATGAAAATGCGAGAAAGCTTGAACGGACCTTCCAAAGCTTTGGCGTAAAGGCGAAAGTGACACAGGTTCATCTCGGGCCGGCCGTAACAAAATACGAAGTGTATCCTGATGTCGGAGTGAAGGTTAGCAAAATTGTCAATTTAAGCGATGATTTAGCGCTGGCGCTTGCTGCGAAGGATATCAGGATCGAAGCGCCTATACCAGGCAAATCGGCAATCGGAATTGAGGTTCCAAACGCAGAAGTGGCAATGGTTTCGCTGAAGGAAGTGCTGGAGTCTAAATTAAATGACAGGCCGGATGCGAAGTTGTTAATTGGACTTGGCCGCAATATTTCAGGTGAAGCTGTATTGGCTGAGTTAAATAAGATGCCCCACCTTTTGGTCGCAGGCGCAACCGGGAGCGGAAAAAGTGTCTGTGTCAACGGCATTATTACAAGTATTTTAATGCGCGCAAAACCGCATGAAGTGAAAATGATGATGATCGATCCTAAAATGGTAGAGCTGAATGTCTACAACGGGATTCCGCACCTGCTTGCTCCGGTTGTAACCGACCCGAAAAAAGCATCGCAGGCTTTGAAAAAGGTTGTCAATGAAATGGAGCGGCGGTACGAATTATTTTCTCATACGGGTACACGAAATATTGAAGGATACAATGATTATATAAAACGCGCCAACAATGAAGAAGGAGCGAAACAGCCGGAGCTTCCTTATATTGTTGTCATTGTGGACGAGCTTGCCGATCTCATGATGGTCGCTTCGTCTGATGTGGAAGATTCGATTACGAGATTGTCCCAAATGGCGCGTGCTGCAGGCATCCATCTCATTATTGCGACGCAGCGGCCTTCGGTGGACGTTATCACAGGGGTGATCAAAGCGAATATTCCGTCACGAATCGCGTTCAGCGTATCTTCGCAGACGGATTCAAGGACCATTCTTGACATGGGCGGCGCTGAGAAGCTTCTCGGCCGCGGCGATATGCTGTTTTTACCTGTAGGGGCTAACAAACCTGTCCGTGTACAAGGAGCATTTTTGTCGGATGACGAAGTGGAGAAGATCGTCGACCATGTGATCACACAGCAGAAAGCGCAATATCAAGAAGAAATGATTCCTGAGGAGACAACGGAAACTCATTCAGAGGTTACTGATGAACTTTATGATGAAGCTGTTGAATTAATCGTCGGCATGCAGACGGCATCTGTTTCAATGCTGCAAAGAAGATTCAGAATCGGCTATACGAGAGCGGCGCGCCTGATTGACGCAATGGAGGAACGCGGCGTTGTCGGGCCGTATGAAGGCAGCAAACCTAGGGAAGTCTTATTATCAAAAGAGAAATATGATGAGCTCTCTTCTTAATGAAGGGAGTTCCATTTTCCTTTAGTTATCAATAACAACATTATGTAAACTGATAAGCTTTCTATTTATTTTTTCGACAAAACATGATATAGTTGTCCCAATTGTTCAATAATTTTTATCGAAAGTGGTTTACGGAGGGGAAACATGTCTACAAAAGCTGATAATCGGCACTTGTATTTGAAAGTAATTGAACGAATTAAAGAGGATATAAAAAATGGGATCTACACGGAGAAGGAAAAGCTGCCTTCTGAATTTGAGCTTTCCAAAAAGCTAGGTGTGAGCAGAGCGACGCTAAGAGAAGCCTTGCGGATATTGGAAGAAGAACATGTGATTATCAGAAGGCATGGTGTAGGCACTTTTGTCCATTCTAAGCCGTTATTTCTTTCGGGCATTGAACAGCTGAACAGTGTAACGAAGATGATAGAACAGGCAAATATGACCCCTGGCACGATTTTTCTGTCATCACAAGTGCTTATGCCGTCTGAGGATGATACGAAGAGGTTTCATTTGGCAGAAGGGCAAGAACTTTTTTATCTTGAACGTGTTAGAACAGCTGACGGACAGCCGATTGTATATTGTATAGACAAAATTCCGATGAATATTTTGCCGAATTCTTTTTCTCATCAGCAAGAATCTATGTTTGACCTGCTTGAGAAAAATTCAGGCTCCGTAATCAGTTATGCAGTAACTGATATAGAACCGATCGGCTATCACGATACCATTTCTCCAGTGCTGGAATGCGATCCGGAAACAGCACTTTTACTGTTAAAACAAACCCATTACGATCAGCACGATAAACCGGTGCTTTACTCGTTAAATTATTTCAGAGCCGATAAATTCAGATTTCATGTTTTGCGTAAACGATTCTAAAAACGGACGCTTGTGTGTCTGTTTTTTTATTTGCACTGATTCATGTTTCTTTGTACATACTTTCATTCCGGTTAACGCAATATATAAGAGATGACAAGAAAGTGAATGGGTGAAAATGTTGAGAAAGAAAAATGGAATGAAAAATATTATTGCATTGTCTTCCGTCCCGCTTGTGATGACACTTGGGAACTCCATGCTGATTCCTGTTCTTCCGATGATGGAAAAAAAGCTGTCGGTGACTTCATTTCAAGTGTCGTTAATCATTACTGTATATTCCGTAGTGGCAATTATTTGCATTCCGATTGCCGGATATTTGTCGGATCGTTTCGGGAGGAAAAAAATATTGCTTCCATGTCTCCTCATTGCAGGATTAGGTGGAGTGGTAGCTGCTTTTGCCTCAACCTACATGAAAAATCCTTATGCTATGATCTTGGCGGGGCGTGTTCTTCAAGGCATCGGTTCTGCGGGTGCCGCTCCTATTGTCATGCCGTTTATCGGTGACCTGTTTGAAGGAGACGATGAAAAGGTCAGCGCTGGACTTGGAGATATTGAAACCGCTAACACGTCAGGGAAGGTACTGAGTCCCATACTTGGCGCATTACTGGCTTCCTGGTACTGGTTTGTACCGTTTTGGTTTATTCCGTTTTTCTGTTTGATCAGCTTTTTGCTCGTATTGTTTTTAGTGGCCAAGCCTGAAGAAGATGAAGATGCGCCTGCGGTTTCTGAGTTTATCAAGAGCGTGAAGAAAATCTTTAAGCAGGATGGGCGCTGGCTTTATACGGTCTTCATTATCGGGTGTGTCATTATGTTTTTGTTATTTGGCGTATTATTTTATTTGTCAGATACGCTGGAGAACAAGTATGCCATTGACGGAGTAGCTAAAGGCGGATTACTGGCAATCCCACTTTTGTTTTTGTCAACCAGTTCTTTTATAGCTGGCAAAAAGATCGGTAAAGATAAAGGCCGAATGAAATTTTGCGTTGTGACAGGAATGATTCTGTTAACCCTGTCGTTTATTGCCTTGTGGTGGAACCACAGTTTTTATTTTTTATTTGTCTTTTTAAGCTTTGGCGGGATTGGGATTGGCATGGCTCTTCCTGCTTTAGATGCATTGATAACCGAAGGTATTGAAAGTGAGCAATGCGGAACCATATCCTCCTTCTACAATAGCATGCGCTTTATAGGAGTGGCTCTCGGCCCGCCTGTTTTTGCTGCATTAATGTCAAATGCAAACTGGATTATTTTCATACTCTCGGCGTTTTGCAGCATTGTTTCTTTATTTTTAGTGCTATTTACTATAGATGCTAAAAAAAGTGAAGAAGAAGAAAAAAACTTAGGGACGGTCTAGCCAACCGTCTTTTTTTGCGCGCCCTTGCAGGTTCCAACCATCGCCGAGATTGGAAAAGAACTTACTATACCGTATGTGGAGGTTATTGTTTCCTTATAAATCCTACAGTTGCTATAATTACATGAAAGAGTGTTTCTGCGTATGCTTAAAATTGGTCATAATACATACTAATGAAGAAATGAACGAAGGAGGTTCCATATGTCATATGTTAATGAACTCAAAACAAAGCACGGCGGTTTAACCGCACACATTGTAGAAACAGAAAAATTTAAAACCGTCTCGCTTATTTTTAAGATGCTTGCGCCGCTGACAAAGGATCAAGTCACCAAAAGAGCGCTTCTCCCGCATGTGCTTCTTCGCGGAACGAAAAGCCATCCGAAAACCTCAGAATTGCGTTCCTATTTGGATGAGCTGTACGGCACATCAGTATCGGCGGACCTTACGAAAAAAGGAGAGCGGCACGTCATTACGTTCAGGCTTGAAATCCCGAATGAAAAATATTTAAAAGACCAAACACCGCTTCTTGAGAAAGGGCTTCAGCTTCTCGCAGAAATCGTCTTTTCACCTGCTTTAGAGGGGGGCGCTTTTCAGGCGCAATATGTGGCTCAAGAAAAACGGACGCTTAAGCAAAGAATCCAAGCCGTCTATGATGATAAAATGCGCTACTCGAATTTAAGACTGATACAGGAAATGTGCCAAAATGAGCCTTACGCGCTCCATGTCAATGGTGAAATCGACGATGTCGATGACATTACGGCCGAGCAATTATACGAAACATACCAAAGTGCTATCCAAAAAGACCAGCTTGATCTTTATGTTGTCGGTGATGTGGACAGTAAGCAGGTGCAAACGGCCATTGATAAGTATTTCCAAACCGAAGAGCGCACTCTTGGCATGATTGAAAACAATCGGGCTGATGAAAAAGTTCAAGCAAAAGAAGTGATTGATGAGGAAGATGTCAAACAAGGAAAGCTGAATATCGGCTACCGCACCGGCATCACTTATACAGATCAGGACTATCCGGCTTTACAAGTGTTTAACGGATTGTTCGGCGGATTCTCTCACTCTAAACTTTTCATTAACGTTCGGGAAAAAGCCAGCCTTGCTTACTACGCCGCTTCGCGTATAGAAAGTTTTAAAGGCTTGTTAATGGTGATGTCAGGCATTGAAGTAAAAAATTACGAACAGGCTGTTTCGATTATTGCGGAGCAGTTTCAGGCAATGAAAAACGGCGATTTCAGTGAGCAGGACATCGCACAGACAAAAGCCGTCATTCGCAACCAAGTGCTGGAAACGATTGATACTGCATACGGTTTAACTGAATTTTTATATCAGCAGGCCGCTGCTCAAGTCGAGATTCCTATCGAAGACTTTCTTGCCAATATTGAGAATGTCACAAAAGAGGATATCATTAAAGCCGGCGAAAAGATTCAGCTTGATACGACTTATTTCTTAAAAGGGACGGAGGGAGCATCTTGATCAAACCAATCGAATATGAACAGCTTCAGGAGACGCTGTATCATGAAAAAATGTCCAACGGCCTTGACGTATACGTTTTGCCGAAAAAAGGCTTCAACAAGACATATGCGGTCTTTACAACAAAGTACGGCTCAATAGATAACCGGTTTGTCCCTTTAGATAAAAATGAGATGGTTCACGTGCCGGACGGGATCGCCCATTTTCTTGAGCACAAGCTGTTTGAAAAAGCGGACGGAGACGTTTTTCAAGATTTCAGCAAACAGGGTGCTTCTGCCAATGCGTTTACGTCATTTACAAGAACGGCTTATCTTTTCTCAAGCACATCAAATGTTGAACGCAATTTAGAGACGCTCATCGATTTCGTGCAGGACCCATATTTCACTGAAAAAACGGTTGAAAAAGAAAAAGGGATTATCGGGCAGGAGATTAACATGTACGATGATAACCCTGATTGGAGGCTTTACTTCGGAGTCATTGAAAACATGTACAAAGAGCATCCTGTCAGAATTGACATAGCGGGAACAGTGGAAAGCATTTCACATATTACAAAAGATCTTCTTTATGAATGCTATGAAACGTTTTATCACCCGAGCAACATGCTCCTATTCATTGTCGGCCCGGTAGATCCTGAAGCGATCATTTCGCAGGTCAGAGAAAATCAGGAGAAAAAGCCGTATACCGATCAGCCGGAAATCAAACGTGAAGAAGTGAAAGAGCAAGAAGCGGTTTTCCGAAAAGAAAAAGAGATCAAAATGAACGTGCAGGGACCGAAATGCCTTGTCGGGTTAAAATCAAAGAACCCGTTTAGATTAGGCAAAGAGCTGTTAAAGCATGAACTTTCTATGAACTTATTGCTTGAAGCTCTTTTCGGAAAAAGCTCTGCCCAGTATGAATCACTTTATGAAAAAGGATATATTGACGAAACGTTCAGCTTTGATTTTACTGCTGAATATGGGTTCGGTTTTGCAGCGATCGGCGGAGATACGCCTGATCCTGATCAATTGGCTGAAGACGTTTCAAGCATGCTTTTGCGCGCGGGCGAATTGATTACCGCTGAAAAGATTGAACTGGCCAGAAAGAAAAAGATCGGTACATTCTTAAAAGCGCTGAATTCCCCTGAATACATCGCTAATCAATTTACCCGTTATGCATTCTTGGATATGAGCCTGTTTGACGTCGCAACGGTACTCGAGCAGATTACTATCGAGGATGTGCAGAAAGTCATACAAGAGGAAATTGCTGCAGACAGACTGACTGTATGCAAGGTTGTTCCTAAATCATAAACAAAACATCCCTCCAGTGTGAGGGGTGTTTTTGTGCGGAAAGAGGGAAAGAGGATGAACAAAACAGCACTAATCACCGGAGCAAGCGGCGGCATTGGCAAAAGCATCAGCGAAACCCTTGCGGCTAAGGGATACAATCTGCTGCTTCATTACAATACAAATCAAAACGCGGCAGCGGAGCTTGCTGAAAAACTAAGAGAGATGTTTGGCGTGCACGCGGAGATATTGCAAGCTGATCTGTCCGCGCCAGAAGGGGCAGATCAGCTGACAAGTTCAATTGTTCAGCCGATTGATGCGATTGTTTTAAACAGCGGAAGAAGCCATTTTGGGCTGATTACGGATGTGGATAACGTAACAGTCCAGGAAATGGTTCAGCTCCATGTGGCGAGTCCGTATATGCTGACGCGAAACCTTCTTCCAGGCATGATTCGGAATAAGTCGGGAGCAATTGTGGCTGTCAGCTCGATTTGGGGAGAGACTGGAGCATCCTGTGAAGTGCTGTACAGCATGGCAAAGGGAGCTCAGCATTCGTTTGTAAAAGGGCTGGCTAAGGAGCTGGCGCCAAGCGGAATCAGGGTAAACGCGGTAGCGCCGGGCGCGGTTGATACAAATATGATGAATCAATTCACCCCGTCTGAAAAAGAAGAGATTGCTGATGAGATCCCGATCGGCCGGCTGGCCCGGCCGCAGGAAATTGCGGATGCAACAGCTTTTCTCCTGTCTGACAAAGCATCATATATCACCGGCCAAATTCTGTCGGTGAATGGCGGCTGGCACTGCTGATCCGAAAATATTCGGTGTATAGTTTCTTTTGCGAAGGACACAATAATCTTGTAACTTCACATGAAATGGAGGAAACAAGCATGTCAGTATTAGAAAACTGGGATAGCTGGAAAAACTTCCTTGGCGACCGTCTGAACTATGCGCAAGATAAAGGTATGAGCCAGGATACGATTACGGATCTTGCGACAGAAATCGGCAGCTACTTGGCTAATGAAGTGGAATCTAAGAACGAGCAGGAGAAAGTGCTGGCAGATCTTTGGAGTGTAGCATCAAAAGATGAACAGCACGCCATTGCCAATATGATGGTTAAGCTTGTTGAAAATAACAGCACTCACTAGGAAGAGAGGGGATTTTTCCTCTCTTTTTTATGTTTTCCTCATCACAGCAACATTCTTCTTTCTAATTAGAGAAAAATGCTTTATGATAAAGGAAGGTAAAATTTTGCCACAATGAAGGGGGTATATCATTTGGCAAAGCTCGAATGGTATTTTGAATATGAAATTCAAGTGAACCGCCCCGGACTGCTCGGGGATATCTCATCTCTTCTTGGGATGCTTTCTATTAACATCGTAACGATAAACGGCGTCGATCTTTCCAGAAGGGGAATGCTCCTCAGGTGCCGCCATATAGATCAAATTAAACGATTAGAATCAATCTTAAAAACGATGGAAACAATTAAAGTAACGAAGCTTAGAGAACCGAGGCTTCGCGACCGTCTTGCCGTACGCCATGGCCGCTATATTCAACGGGATGCCGATGATAAGAAAACGTTCCGCTTTGAACGGGACGAGCTTGGCTTATTAGTCGATTTTATGGCCGAATTGTTCAAAAAAGAAGGCCATAAATTAATCGGAATCAGAGGAATGCCGCGTGTCGGAAAAACGGAATCGATTGTGGCCTCCAGTGTGTGTGCAAGCAAAAGGTGGCTGTTTGTGTCCTCAACCTTGCTGAAGCAGACGATAAGAAGCCAGCTGATTGCCGAAGAATACAGCACTGAAAATGTCTTTATCGTTGACGGAATTGTGTCAACACGAAGAGGATCGGAACGCCATCTCCAGCTGGTCCGAGAAATAATGCGGCTTCCGGCAACAAAAGTGGTGGAGCATCCGGACATATTCGTTCAAAATACAGAGTATACACTAGATGACTTTGATTATATTATTGAACTGAGAAATGACCCTGATGAGGTTATTACATATGAACATGCCGAGGAACCCCAAATGTTTGATCAACCCGGGTTTTCAAGCTTTGATTTTTAAAATTGGAAGGTGTTTGTTGTGACTGAACTAGGAATCCGGCTCAAAGAAGCCAGAGAGGAAAAAGCAATGTCATTGGATGATCTCCAAGCGGCAACAAAGATTCAAAAAAGGTATTTAACCGCCTTGGAGGAAGGAAACTATGACATTATTCCGGGGAAGTTTTATGTTCGGGCATTCATCAAGCAATATGCAGAAGCCGTTGGGCTTGATGCGGATCAGCTGTTTGAGGAGCATAAAAAAGATATCCCGAATACGTATCATGACGATGTGTCTGAAAAGATCTCTGGCATGAATCTTCAAAAGGAAATGCCAAAGCCAGCATCTAAGGCGCTGGAGCTGCTGCCAACGATACTTGTCATTCTCGGCGTGATTGTCGTGATTGCCATTGTGTACGCGATCATTCAATTTGCGAACCACAAAAACAGTGATGATCACAATGCGGCATCAGAAAAAGCAATTACGCAAAGTGAGAGCAAGTACGAAATCCCTAAAGATTCAACGCTGAAAGAGAATCAAAATAACAGCTCTGAAAAAGAGACAGACACTAAAAAAGAAACGAAAGTAAACGAAGATAAGAAAAAAGAAAATGACAGTGATAAGCTGGAGATTAAAGCTGCTGGCACTGAAGGATCGTTAACGACTTATGAAGTGTCCGGCGCTGATAAAATCGAGCTTGAATTGAAGGCAGCGGACAGCTCTTGGATTCGGGTGCGCGATGAAAACAGCAGCTCTTTAAAAGAAGGAACGCTGAAAAAAGACGAAACCTATAAAAAAGATATAACTGATCAGAAACAGGTTGAAATCCGCACAGGATATGCACCTAATCTGAAAATAAAAATCAACGGCAAGGTTCTTTCATATGAACTTGATCCGAAAAAAGTGATGGCACAAACCATAAAGATTGTAAATAAAAAGGAAGAAAAGTCATCTTAATTACCAGATGACTTTTCTTCACGTCCGAGTATGAAATTGGAGGGGCTTTATGTTTAACTTACCAAATAAAATCACACTAGCTAGAATCGCATTAATCCCAATCTTCATGATTATCATGCTGGCGCCGTTTGACTGGGGCAGGCTCGAAGTTGGAGACGAATCGATCCCGATCGCACACTTGGCGGGGGCCATTCTATTTATTATTGCATCTACAACAGATTGGGTTGACGGATATTATGCCCGAAAACTGAACCTCGTAACAAACTTCGGGAAATTTCTTGATCCGCTTGCGGACAAGCTGCTCGTATCCGCAGCGTTAATTATCCTTGTTCAATTTGATCTCGCGCCAGCTTGGATGGTCATTGTGATTATCAGCAGGGAGTTTGCTGTAACAGGTTTAAGGCTTGTTTTGGCCGGAACAGGAGAAGTCGTAGCTGCTAACATGCTTGGTAAAATCAAAACGTGGGCACAGATTATTGCGGTATCCGCATTGCTTCTTCACAATCTTCCATTTGAACTTGTGTCATTCCCGTTTGCTGACTTGGCGCTGTGGGTAGCCGTCTTCTTTACTGTCGTCTCAGGCTGGGAATATTTCTCTAAAAACTGGGAAGCGTTAAAAACATCTAACTAAGAAAGAAGGACTTCGTCATGGAATTTCCAAAAAAAGCAGAAATAATTGCAGTCGGTTCAGAGCTGCTGCTTGGCCAAATCGCCAATACAAATGCTCAATTTATCAGCAAACAGCTCGCTGAAATCGGGGTCAACGTATTTTATCATACAGCGGTCGGAGACAATCCGGAGCGGCTGAAGCAGGTCATCCGCATTGCTGAAGAACGCTCTGATTTCATTATTTTTTCAGGAGGTCTTGGACCCACAAAGGATGACCTGACGAAAGAAACGATTGCAAATACGCTGGGGCGTCCGCTTGTGTTAAATGATGAGGCATTCCAATCCATTGAGGACTATTTCAAGCGAACAAAACGCACGATGTCACCTAATAACCGAAAACAGGCGCTTGTGATCGAAGGATCTGACGTGCTGGCGAATCACTTTGGAATGGCCCCGGGAATGCTCATAGAGCATGAAGCGCGCTTCTATATGCTTCTTCCTGGGCCGCCGAGCGAATTGCGTCCAATGTTTGAAAACGAGGCAAAGCCTCTTCTGCTCAAAAAGATGGGTTCAAATGAAAAAATCGTGTCCACCGTTCTTCGCTTTTTCGGTATCGGCGAATCTCAGCTTGAAGCCGATTTGGAAGACATTATTGATGCACAAACCAACCCGACAATCGCTCCTTTGGCTGCTGATGGAGAGGTGACGCTGCGTCTGACAGCCAAACACGCCGATGAAAAGGAAACAGAACGTCTGCTAAAAGAAACAGAGGCCGTTATCTTAGAGCGTGTCGGTGAATTTTTCTATGGGTACGATGATACTTCTCTTGTAAAAGAGCTATCTAAAGCATGTAAGGAAAAAGGCATTACAATTTCTGCGGCAGAAAGCTTTACCGGCGGGCTTTTTTCTGAATGGCTGACGGATCTTAGCGGTGCTTCAACATTATTTGCCGGCGGTGTTGTTTGCTATACAAACGACGTGAAGCAGAATGTGCTTGGTGTGAAGAAGGACACATTAGATCGTTTTGGAGCGGTCAGCAAGGAATGCGCAGCCGAACTGGCTAAGGGTGTTCAAAAACTCACTGGCAGCGATATCGGCATTAGCTTTACTGGTGTAGCAGGACCTGATGCTCAAGAAGGGCATGAGCCTGGACATGTGTTTATCGGTATTTCCGCAAATGGGAAAGAAGAGGTTCATGAGTTTCACTTTGCGGGCTCCAGAACGGGAATCAGAAAACGCGGCGCCAAATATGGCTGCCATTTAATCTTAAAGCTTTTAGAACAAAAATAATATTATCAGCACATTATCCTCCTAAGAAAACATGATTTCTCTGATACATTATGATATTTTGATAGGAATCACGCCAAGAAAAAATCCGAATATGCGTTCGCTTTTTTCTTGGCAAATCCCTTCAAACAGGGTATAGTATATGTAGTGGTAACATAAAGGAGGAAAAAATAGAATGAGTGATCGTCAGGCAGCCTTAGATATGGCTCTTAAACAAATAGAAAAACAGTTCGGCAAAGGTTCCATTATGAAACTGGGAGAAAAGACAGATACAAGAATTTCTACTGTCCCAAGTGGCTCCCTCGCTCTTGATACGGCATTGGGAATTGGCGGATATCCGCGCGGACGGATTATTGAAGTATACGGTCCTGAAAGCTCAGGTAAAACAACTGTGGCGCTTCATGCAATTGCTGAAGTACAGCAGCAGGGCGGACAAGCCGCGTTTATCGATGCGGAGCATGCGTTAGATCCGGTATACGCGCAAAAGCTTGGTGTTAACATTGAAGAGCTTTTACTGTCTCAGCCTGACACAGGCGAGCAGGCGCTTGAAATTGCGGAAGCATTGGTTCGAAGCGGAGCAGTTGACATTGTTGTTGTCGACTCTGTAGCTGCTCTCGTTCCGAAAGCGGAAATTGAAGGGGACATGGGGGATTCGCATGTCGGTCTACAAGCACGCTTAATGTCTCAAGCGCTTCGTAAGCTTTCAGGGGCCATTAACAAATCGAAGACAATCGCGATTTTCATTAACCAAATTCGTGAAAAAGTCGGCGTTATGTTCGGGAACCCGGAAACAACTCCTGGCGGCCGTGCACTGAAATTTTATTCTTCCGTGCGTCTAGAAGTGCGCCGTGCTGAACAGCTGAAACAAGGCAATGACGTAATGGGGAACAAAACGAAAATCAAAGTCGTGAAAAACAAGGTGGCTCCGCCGTTCCGTACAGCCGAGGTTGACATTATGTACGGAGAAGGCATTTCAAAAGAAGGAGAAATCATTGATCTAGGAACTGAACTTGATATCGTGCAAAAAAGCGGTTCATGGTACTCTTATGAAGAAGAGCGTCTTGGCCAAGGCCGTGAAAATGCAAAACAATTCCTGAAAGAAAATAAAGATATCATGCTGATGATCCAGGAGCAGATTCGCGAACATTACGGCTTGGATAATAACGGAGTAGTGCAGCAGCAAGTTGAAGAGACACAAGAAGAACTCGAATTTGAAGAATAAAAATAAAATAAGTTTCAAATGATACAAAAGGCTGAGTGAAAAACTCAGCCTTTTTTGTATTTTGCAAAAAAATGATAAAAATATTGCTTTTCTTGACAACTTTTTTAGGGCTTTATTCGTCTAACAAAACGTGTGCAAAATGGAATTTATTTCGGGAGGAAAAAATGAATGACGAGCCCAACCCGCAGAAGAACTGCGAAACGCAGACGGAGAAAACTAAATAAAAGAGGAAAACTTTTGCTTGGTCTTTTAGCAGTGATGGTTTGCATTACGATTTGGAATGCGCTTCATCGAAATAGTGAAGAAAACGAGCCATCTCAAGAAACTGCAGCGGTTTCAAATACCGATCAGAAAAAAGAGGTTAAAAAGAAAACTGCCAAAAAATCAGAGGAACAAATCAAAACAGTAGACCGAAATCAAAACATCAGCAATTATTTAAAAGAGATCGGTTTCAGCGGAACCGCTATGATTGTCAGAAATGGAGAAATCGTAACAAATAAAGGTTTTGGCTATGCAGACCGTGAACATCACATTCAAAATAATCCATTGACGTCTTTTTACGTCGGTTCGTCACAAAAAGCGCTGATTGCAACCGCTATTTTGCAGCTTGAGGAAAAGGGGAAACTTCAGACAAGTGATCCGGTAAGTACATATTTACCTCATTTTCCTAACGGACAAACGATTACTTTGAAGAATCTGCTTACACATACATCGGGGATAAACGGACATATTGAAGGAAACGGCGCCATTACCCCGGACGATTTAATAAAAGACATAGAACTTCAGGGAATCAAACGTCAGCCGGGCGTATGGGACTACAAGGATTCCAACTATTCTGTTCTCGCTTATATCATTGCTGAAGTAAGCGGTGAGCCGTATGAACAGTACATAAAAAAACACATTTTTAAACCGGCGGGAATGACGCATGCAGGCTTTTACAAAACATATGAAAAAGAACCTTATCCTGCCGTCGGGTATAAGATGAAGGGCAGCAAAACGGTTACACCGTATATACCTGATCTATCTCAGCTTTATGGAGCCGGCGATATTTATATGAGCGCTATAGATATGTACAAATTTGACCAAGCGCTCATAGACGGAAAACTGTATTCACAAAAAAGCTATGAAAAGATGTTTACGCCAGGAAGCAGCTCCACATACGGCATGGGATTTTATGTTGCTCCCGGAAGCTATTCAAACCATGGTGTTATGCCGGGCTTCAACATCTTGAACAGCTTTAGTAAATCTGGGCAAACCATTGTTATTTTGTTCTCTAACATTCAAAATAACGCTAAATTGGGCCAAGTGAACAATAAAATATATCAGCTTCTGAATCAAGAATGATCCGTGATCTTCTTTTGGATAAATTGCATTCGGCACGGGAAAAGACGTCGGGTCTGCAAACGTTAAGATGGCAAGCTTGACAAGTATTTCCGACACATTTACAATGAAGTTGTAACATTTGTTTTTTTAACATGATTGTTAAACCATTTAAACTTGACAAGGGCGATGAACATACTCATTCCCTGTGAAGGTTCTGTATGTTGAGAAAACTAGACAATGTACATGCCGACACTTATTTAAGCAACAACCAAGTTCATAGCAAGAGGAGGTGAAAGTATGACCCCAATTATGATGGTTCTCATCTCCATTTTGCTGATTCTACTCGGTTTAGTTGTTGGCTACTTTGTTCGTAAAACCATTGCCGAAGCGAAAATTGCGGGCGCACGCGGTGCAGCCGAGCAAATTCTTGAAGATGCAAAGCGTGATGCTGAAGCACTGAAAAAAGAAGCTCTGCTTGAAGCAAAGGATGAAATCCACAAACTTCGAATAGATGCTGAACAGGAAGTTCGTGAAAGACGAAATGAGCTTCAAAAACAAGAAAACCGTTTACTCCAAAAGGAGGAAAACCTTGATCGCAAACATGAGGGAATTGATAAACGGGAAGCGATGTTGGAGAAGAAAGATCATTCTCTGAATGAACGACAACAACATATTGAAGAGATGGAAAGCAAAGTGGATGAGATGATTCGTATGCAGCAGTCAGAGTTGGAACGAATTTCGAGTCTGACTCGTGATGAAGCAAAGCAAATCATTCTTGAGCGGGTTGAAAACGAGCTTTCACATGACATCGCCATCATGACAAAAGAAACTGAAAACCGTGCGAAAGAAGAGGCGGATAAGAAAGCGAAAAACATTCTTTCACTCGCCTTACAGCGCTGCGCAGCGGACCACGTTGCCGAAACAACGGTATCAGTTGTCAATCTTCCAAATGATGAGATGAAAGGACGTATCATCGGACGGGAAGGGCGTAACATTCGTACGCTTGAAACGCTGACAGGAATTGACCTGATTATTGATGATACACCTGAAGCTGTCATTCTTTCCGGATTTGATCCGATCAGACGTGAGACAGCCAGAATTGCTCTTGATAAACTCGTTCAGGATGGCCGAATTCATCCGGCACGGATTGAAGAAATGGTTGAAAAATCTCGTCGCGAGGTCGATGACTATATTCGTGAGATGGGTGAACAGACGACATTTGAGGTTGGCGTTCACGGCCTCCACCCAGATCTCATCAAGATCCTCGGCCGCTTAAAGTTCCGTACAAGCTACGGTCAAAATGTGCTTAAGCATTCCATGGAAGTCGCATTCTTGGCCGGTCTAATGGCATCGGAGCTTGGTGAAGACGCAAAGCTTGCCAAACGTGCGGGTCTTCTTCACGACATCGGGAAAGCAATTGACCATGAAGTAGAAGGAAGCCACGTTGAAATCGGGGTAGAGCTTGCGACCAAATATAAAGAGCACCCAGTCGTGATTAACAGTATTGCATCACACCACGGGGATGAGGAGCCGACTTCCATTATCGCTGTGCTGGTCGCTGCAGCAGATGCGCTTTCCGCTGCAAGGCCTGGTGCGAGAAGTGAGACGCTCGAGAATTATATTCGAAGACTTGAAAAACTCGAAGAAATTTCTGAGTCCTACGAAGGTGTTGAAAAATCATTTGCCATTCAGGCTGGACGCGAAGTGCGCATTATGGTGAAGCCGGATTCAATTAATGATCTTGAAGCTCATCGACTGGCGCGAGATATCCGCAAGCGAATTGAGGACGAGCTCGATTATCCAGGTCATATTAAGGTGACTGTAATCAGAGAAACTCGTGCCGTAGAGTATGCAAAATAAAGTGATGCGCTAAGCATCACTTTATTTTTTTGACGGCTAAGGAATTTTCAAGAAGAAAGGATTTACAAAATGAGAATTTTATTTATCGGAGATGTTGTCGGTTCACCGGGCCGTGACATGGTCAAAGAATATGTACCAAAGTTAAAAACAAAATATAAGCCTCACTTTACCATTATTAATGGTGAAAACGCCGCACACGGAAAAGGCCTGACGGAAAAAATTTATCACAGCTTAATCCAGTCCGGTGCAGATGCAATCACAATGGGGAACCACACATGGGACAAAAAAGAAATTTTTGATTTTATAGATGACGTTCCGAATTTGGTTCGCCCGGCAAACTTTCCTGAAGGAACACCGGGGAAAGGGATCACATATGTGAAAGCAAACGGCAAAGAACTTGCGGTTATTAATTTGCAGGGACGTACGTTTTTACCGCCTCTTGATGACCCGTTTTTAAAAGCGGATGAATTGATTGCTGAAGCTGCGAAAAGAACACCGTACATTTTTATCGACTTTCATGCCGAAGCGACAAGTGAAAAGCTCGCGCTTGGCTGGTACACGGATGGACGGGCATCAGCTGTTGTAGGAACTCATACACACGTGCAAACAGCGGATAACCGCATTTTGCCGAAGGGAACGGCATATATTACTGATGTAGGAATGACTGGCCCATATGACGGTATACTGGGAATGGACAGAGAGACGATTATTAAACGATTCAAAACGAACCTTCCAGTCCGGTTTACTGTCGCTGAAGGGAAAACAACGCTCAGCGGAGTTATCATTGACATAGATGATCAAACGAAAAAAGCCGTGAAAATCGAGCGTGTTTTAATCAATGATGATCACATGTTCTTTGAATAATTGAACATAGGTTATTTTATAAAAATATTAAAAAGAAAAGCAGGAATATAGCAACTCCTTAGTGAATATAGTAAAAATGGAAGGTAGCCCGCTATTTTTGAAAAGCATTGTGGGGATGGCTTTTTGGATAGCAACATCTAATAATGATTGTTCTAATGAACACTCACTTATCCATTGTAAAACTAAGGGGGAGCAGAAATGGAAATCTTAAAAGTTTCAGCAAAATCGAGTCCAAATTCAGTGGCAGGTGCGCTTGCAGGCGTGTTGAGAGAGCGAGGAGCCGCCGAGATTCAAGCGATCGGAGCGGGTGCATTAAACCAGGCTGTAAAAGCTGTGGCGATTGCCAGGGGATTTGTGGCGCCAAGCGGCGTTGATTTGATTTGTATTCCGGCTTTTACAGATATTCAAATCGATGGGGAAGAAAGAACAGCGATTAAATTAATCGTGGAGCCTCGCTAAAAACAAATAAAGCATTCTCAACCTGTTTGCGTAATGCAAACAGGTTGTTTTTCATTTATTGTGATATTTTCTCCCGATAGTATTTTTAGCACATAAATGAGCGAATATACAAAATCAGAAATGAGCTAAAACGTTTCAAAAAAAATTTCCGCCCATTTTTCAAGACAGATACTTTTGTCCTTCTGGAAAAGACAGTGCTGTTTACGCTTATTCCATATCATGGTACAATCCGAATATAACAAGAATTTTTCAAGGAGGATTGTACATGCAGAGTGGAAAGATGAAAGCTCTAATGAAAAAGGACGGGGCGTTCGGTGCTGTGCTGACTGAAGTTCCCATTCCTGAGATTGATAAACATGAAGTCCTCATAAAAGTGAAAGCCGCTTCCATATGCGGCACGGATGTCCACATTTATAATTGGGATCAATGGGCACGTCAGAGAATCAAAACACCCTATGTTTTCGGCCATGAGTTCAGCGGCATCGTAGAGGACGTGGGAGAGAATGTCAGCAGTGTAAAAGTGGGAGAGTATGTGTCTGCGGAAACACACATTGTTTGTGGTGAATGTGTCCCTTGCCTAACAGGAAAATCTCATGTGTGTACCAATACTGCTATAATCGGAGTGGACACGGCAGGCTGTTTTGCGGAGTATGTAAAAGTTCCAGCTGATAACATTTGGAGAAATCCCGCTGATATGGACCCGTCAATTGCTTCCATTCAAGAGCCTTTAGGAAATGCAGTTCATACCGTACTTGAGAGCCAGCCTGCAGGAGGAACGACTGCAGTCATTGGATGCGGGCCGATTGGTCTTATGGCTGTTGCGGTTGCAAAAGCAGCAGGAGCTTCTCAGGTGATAGCGATTGATAAGAATGAATACAGGCTGAGGCTTGCAAAACAAATGGGAGCGACTTGTACTGTTTCTATTGAAAAAGAAGACCCGCTCAAAATTGTAAGCGCTTTAACGAGTGGGGAAGGAGCAGATCTTGTTTGTGAGATGTCGGGCCATCCCTCAGCGATTGCCCAAGGTCTTGCGATGGCTGCGAATGGCGGAAGGTTTCATATTCTCAGCTTGCCGGAACATCCGGTGACAATTGATTTGACGAATAAAGTGGTATTTAAAGGGCTTACCATCCAAGGAATCACAGGAAGAAAAATGTTTTCAACATGGCGCCAGGTGTCTCAGTTGATCAGTTCAAACGTGATCGATCTTGCACCTGTTATTACCCATCAGTTTCCGTTAGAGGAGTTTGAAAAAGGTTTCGAACTGATGAGAAGCGGGCAGTGCGGAAAAGTAATTTTAATTCCATAAAGGGGGATAAACATGACGAAGGAATTTGAGTTTTTAAAAGCAGAGCTTGATAGTATGAAAGAAAACCATACATGGCAAGACATAAAACAGCTTGAATCTATGCAGGGCCCATCTGTCACAGTGAATCACCAAAAAGTCATTCAGCTATCTTCTAATAATTACCTCGGATTCACTTCACATCCTAGACTCATCAACGCCGCACAGGAGGCCGTTCAGCAGTATGGAGCCGGCACCGGATCAGTGAGAACGATTGCGGGTACATTTACCATGCATCAAGAGCTTGAGAAAAAGCTGGCAGCCTTTAAAAAAACGGAGGCGGCACTTGTATTCCAATCAGGCTTCACAACAAACCAAGGCGTACTTTCAAGTATTCTATCAAAAGAGGACATTGTCATCTCAGATGAATTGAACCATGCCTCTATTATTGACGGAATTCGACTGACAAAGGCGGATAAAAAGGTGTATCAGCACGTCAATATGAGTGATTTAGAGCGGGTGCTGAGAAAGTCAATGAATTATCGGATGCGTCTGATTGTGACAGACGGCGTATTTTCCATGGATGGCAACATAGCTCCTCTGCCTGATATTGTAGAGCTCGCTGAGAAATATGACGCATTTGTGATGGTGGATGACGCCCATGCATCCGGAGTACTTGGCGAAAACGGCAGGGGAACGGTGAATCACTTCGGTCTTGACGGCAGAGTTCATATTCAGGTCGGAACATTAAGCAAGGCAATCGGAGTGCTCGGCGGCTACGCTGCAGGTTCAAAGGTGCTGATCGATTATTTGCGCCATAAAGGCCGTCCATTTTTATTCAGCACATCTCATCCGCCGGCTGTCACTGCAGCTTGTATGGAAGCGATTGATGTCTTGCTTGAAGAGCCGGAGCATATGGAGCGCTTGTGGGAGAATACTGCCTATTTTAAAGCAATGCTTGTGAAAATGGGCCTGACTCTCACGAAGAGTGAAACGCCGATTCTTCCTATTTTAATAGGTGATGAAGGTGTGGCAAAGCAATTTTCAGATCAGCTCCTTTCTCACGGTGTTTTTGCTCAAAGTATCGTTTTCCCGACTGTAGCAAAGGGAAAAGCCAGAATTCGCACGATTATAACAGCAGAGCACACTAAAGATGAACTGGATCAGGCGCTTGATGTCATCGAAAAGACGGCAAAGGAGCTCCAGCTATTGTAACAAGAGGAAGAGTTTACTCTTTTGATTCCTTATTGATTATTATTCTCAATGAGTGTACAATGATAGGTTGCCAGTTGTGCAGAGCTTCAATAACCTTTATACTGAAGGGTGGAAGTTTGGTTTGAAAGGAGAAAATATGACATGAATGAAAAACAAAAATTAGAGAGCGGACAAGTTAATCCATCGGACAAAAAATCCGAGAAGGATTACAGCAAGTACTTTGAAGCTGTTTACATTCCGCCTTCTTTAAAAGACGCGAAAAAACGAGGCAAGGAAGCCGTTACTTATCATAATGACTTTAAAATTTCTGAACAATTTAAAGGATTGGGAGACGGAAGAAAGTTCTATATCCGTACGTACGGCTGCCAAATGAATGAACACGATACAGAGGTTATGGCAGGGATCTTTATGGCGCTCGGTTACGAAGCGACAAACTCTGTTGACGATGCCAATGTCATTTTGTTAAATACATGTGCAATCCGTGAAAATGCTGAAAACAAGGTGTTTGGTGAGCTCGGGCACTTAAAAGCACTGAAAAAAAACAATCCCGATCTGATTTTAGGCGTGTGCGGCTGTATGTCCCAAGAGGAATCAGTCGTGAACCGTATTTTGAAAAAACATCCGTTTGTCGATATGATTTTCGGAACGCATAACATTCATCGCCTGCCGGAGCTTTTGTCAGAAGCATACCTTTCAAAAGAAATGGTTGTAGAAGTTTGGTCTAAGGAAGGGGACGTTATTGAAAACCTTCCAAAAGTCCGAAATGGAAAAATTAAGGGCTGGGTCAATATCATGTACGGCTGTGACAAATTCTGTACGTATTGCATTGTGCCTTACACACGCGGAAAAGAAAGAAGCCGCCGCCCTGAGGATATCATTCAGGAAGTGAGAAGGCTCGCAAGTGAAGGCTATAAGGAAATTACTCTGTTAGGCCAAAACGTAAACGCGTATGGAAAAGACTTTGAAGATATGACGTACGGACTTGGTGATTTGATGGATGAACTGAGAAAAATCGATATTCCGAGAATCCGCTTTACAACAAGTCATCCGCGCGACTTTGACGATCGCCTCATTGAAGTGCTGGCGAAAGGCGGAAATCTGCTTGATCACATTCATCTTCCGGTTCAATCAGGAAGCTCAGAAGTTCTGAAGCTGATGGCCCGCAAATATGACAGAGAGCGTTACATGGAGCTGGTTCGAAAAATTAAAGAAGCAATGCCGAACGCTTCTTTGACAACGGACATTATCGTCGGATTTCCGAACGAAACGGACGAACAGTTTGAAGAAACGCTTTCTCTATATCGTGAGGTGGAGTTTGACAGCGCCTATACGTTCATTTACTCTCCGCGTGAGGGCACTCCGGCTGCTAAGATGAAAGATAATGTACCGATGCGTGTGAAAAAAGAGCGCCTGCAGCGTCTAAACGCACTGGTGAATGAAATTTCTGCTAAAAAAATGAAGGAATACGAAGGCAAGGTTGTCGAAGTATTAGTTGAGGGTGAAAGCAAAAATAACCCTGATATTCTTGCCGGCTATACTGAAAAAAGCAAGCTTGTCAATTTCAAAGGGCCGAAGGAAGCCATCGGCAAAATCGTCCGCGTGAAAATCCAGCAAGCGAAAACATGGTCGCTTGATGGAGAAATGGTAGGAGAAGCAATCGAGGTGAAATAAGATGACGCTCTACTCAAAAAAAGACATTGTGCAGCAGGCACGGAACCTTGCAAAAATGATCTCTGAAACAGAAGAGGTTGATTTTTTCAAACGAGCTGAAGCGCAAATCAATGAGAATGACAAAGTGTCTGCAATCGTTAATCAGATTAAAGCCTTGCAAAAGCAGGCTGTCAATCTGAAGCATTATGAAAAGCATGAAGCGCTCAAACAAGTAGAAGCAAAAATTGACGCGCTGCAAGAAGAGCTTGAAGGGATTCCTGTTATCCAGGAATTCAGAGACTCGCAGATGGAGGTAAATGACCTACTGCAGCTCGTTGCACACACCATTTCCAACCAAGTCACAAATGAAATCATCACGTCAACCGGAGGCGACCTGCTGAAAGGGGAAACCGGTTCAAAGGTGAAGCATTCAAATAACAGCTGTTCTCTCTAAACACGGTGCCTTTACAGGCCCGTGTTTTTTTATCATTTATTTGGTATAAATGAACTAAATAATCTATGTACTAAATATTCAATTAGTTTTTCTATGCTCAGTCGCGAGTAAACTTTATCGCACTTATAAGTAAAGTTTCTAGGCACACCTGCATACAATGGAACAGAAACTTTGTATTTTTATATTTTATTTATAAAAATGCACACTAGACAAATGCCCAGCATAAGATAACACGAAGAAGAACAAGGAGGCATGCCGGAATGTCTGAATACAGGGAAATTATTACGAAGGCAGTAGTAGCGAAAGGCCGAAAATTCACCCAATGCACCAACACCATCTCCCCTGAGAAAAAACCTAGCAGCATTTTGGGTGGTTGGATTATTAACCACAAGTATGATGCGGAAAAAATTGGAAAAACGGTAGAAATTGAAGGGTATTATGATATAAACGTATGGTACTCTTACGCGGACAATACAAAGACAGAGGTTGTCACAGAACGGGTAAAATACGTAGATGTCATTAAACTCAGATACAGAGACAATAATTACTTAGATGATGAGCATGAAGTAATTGCCAAAGTGCTTCAGCAGCCAAACTGCCTTGAAGTGACTATTTCGCCGAATGGAAATAAAATCGTTGTGCAGGCAGAAAGAGAATTTTTGGCGGAAGTGGTAGGAGAAACAAAGGTAGTTGTTGAGGTCAATCCTGACTGGGAAGAGGAAGACGAGGAAGATTGGGAAGATGAGCTTGATGAAGAGCTTGAAGACATCAACCCGGAATTTTTAGTGGGAGATCCTGAAGAATAAAAAAGGGACTAGGGGAGACAGTACCCCCAAGTCTCTTTTTTATATTGATATATCATTCTTTTATCACTTTTTGTTTATGTTATAATGAAGGTTGGAAAATAGATACGTTGATACATAGTGAGGGATTAAACAATGGCCGGATATACGCCTATGATACAGCAATATTTAAAAATTAAGGCAGAGCACCAGGATGCCTTTTTATTTTTTCGACTGGGTGATTTTTACGAAATGTTTTTTGAGGACGCTAAAAAAGCGTCACAAGAGCTGGAAATTACGTTAACGAGCAGAGACGGCGGTGGGGCAGAAAAAATACCGATGTGCGGTGTGCCGTATCATTCTGCTTCCGCGTATATTGAACAGCTTATTAAAAAAGGATACAAAGTGGCGATCTGTGAACAGACGGAAGATCCGAAGGCCGCAAAGGGTGTTGTAAAAAGAGAAGTGGTTCAGCTTATTACGCCCGGAACTGTAATGGACGGAAAAGGCATCCATGAATCGGAAAATAACTTTATCGCATCTGTTTCATTCTGCTCGAATGGATACGGGCTTGCGCTTTCCGATTTAACAACGGGAGAAAATTTGACTGTTTTGATTGAACGGCTTGAAGACGTCATATCAGAAATTTATTCCGTCGGCGCCCGGGAGATCGTGGTTTCAGGAAGCCTGGATGCCGATACAGTCGGACAGCTAAAAGAGCGGTGCGGTGCAACAATTTCAATTGAAGACGGAGAAATAGACGAACACGTCACGATCATTGAGCACTTAAATAATGAAGATGTAACAAAAACATTTATGCGCTTATATGCGTATCTGAAAAGAACCCAAAAGCGCAGCCTTGATCATCTTCAGCCCGTGCAGGTGTATGAGCTTGAGGAAGCGATGAAAATCGACTTGTACTCAAAGCGTAACCTAGAGCTGACCGAAACGATCCGTTCGAAAAATAAAAAAGGCTCCCTTTTGTGGCTGCTGGATGAAACAAAAACGGCAATGGGAGGCCGGCTTCTTAAACAATGGATTGACCGGCCGCTTATCAGAGTCAATCAAATCGAAGAGCGCCAAGAAATGGTGGAAACATTGATGTCCCATTTCTTTGAACGGGAAGATCTGCGTGAACGGTTAAAAGAAGTATATGATTTAGAACGTCTTGCCGGCCGCGTGGCATTCGGAAATGTCAATGCCCGGGATTTGATTCAGCTTAAGGAATCGTTAAAGCAAGTGCCTGGCATCAAACAGCTGGTTTCTTCACTTGCTCATGACAAGGCCAAGGAACGTGCAGAGCGTATTGACCCTTGTGGAGATGTACTTGAACTGCTGGAAGAAGCGCTGTACGAAAATCCTCCTTTATCGTTAAAAGAAGGGAACCTGATAAAAGACGGTTACAATCAAAAGCTTGATGAATACCGTGATGCAAGCAGAAACGGAAAAGACTGGATTGCCCGCCTGGAACAGCAGGAGCGCGAATACACAGGCATTCGCTCTTTAAAGGTCGGCTTTAATAAGGTTTTCGGTTATTACATTGAGGTGACAAAAGCAAATTTGCATTTGCTTGAGGAAGGGCGTTATGAGCGGAAGCAGACGTTAACGAATGCAGAGCGCTACATTACACCAGAATTAAAAGAAAAAGAAGCGCTCATTTTAGAAGCGGAAAATAACATCTGTGAGCTGGAGTACGAGCTGTTTACCGAGCTGCGCGAGAAAGTGAAGCAGTATATTCCGCGGCTTCAGCAGCTTGCAAAACAGATGAGCGAGCTGGACGCGCTGCAATGCTTTGCGACAATCAGTGAAAATCGTCACTACACGAAGCCGGAGTTCTCTAAAGATGAAGTCGAAGTGATTGAAGGCAGACACCCGGTTGTTGAAAAAGTCATGGACAGCCAGGAATATGTCCCGAACAACTGTATGATGGGCGATAACAGACAAATGCTTCTCATTACAGGTCCAAACATGTCAGGGAAAAGCACGTATATGAGACAAATCGCGCTCATTTCCATAATGGCGCAAATCGGCTGCTTTGTACCCGCGAAAAAAGCGGTGCTTCCGATCTTTGATCAAATTTTTACGCGAATCGGCGCTGCAGATGATTTGATTTCCGGACAAAGTACATTTATGGTAGAAATGCTTGAAGCGAAAAATGCGATTGTCAATGCGACGAAAAACAGCCTCATTCTGTTTGATGAAATTGGGCGGGGCACGTCCACTTATGACGGCATGGCGCTGGCACAGGCGATTATTGAGTATGTTCACGATCATATCGGCGCCAAGACGCTGTTCAGCACACACTATCACGAGCTGACCGTTCTGGAGGACAAGCTGCCTCAGCTGAAAAACGTTCATGTTCGCGCTGAAGAATATAACGGAACGGTTGTCTTTCTTCATCAAATTAAAGAAGGTGCCGCTGATAAAAGCTATGGTATCCATGTAGCTCAGCTTGCTGAGCTGCCTGAAGATCTGATTGCGCGGGCTCAAGATATTTTAAAAGAGCTGGAGCAGTCAGGAAACAAACCAGAGGTGCCCGTGCAGAAACCTCAGGTGGAGAAACCCCAAGTAAAAGAAGAACCGGCACAGCTGTCCTTTTTTGACGAAGCGGAAAAGCCGGCTGAAACACCAAAGCTTTCAAAAAAAGAAAAGCAGGTGCTCGATGCCTTCAAATCACTTAATATACTGGATATGACACCGCTTGAAGCGATGAATGAAATGTACAAGCTGCAAAAGAAATTACATTAAAACGGGGTGATGAATGTGGCAAAAGTCATCCAGCTGTCAGATGAGCTTTCAAATAAAATAGCGGCGGGCGAGGTTGTGGAACGGCCCGCCTCAGTCGTCAAGGAATTGGTGGAAAATGCGATCGACGCTGACAGCACAGTCATTGAAATCGATATTGAGGAAGCAGGACTTGCATCCATTCGGGTTTTGGATAACGGCGAAGGAATGGAGAATGAAGATTGCAAGCGTGCTTTCCGCCGCCACGCAACAAGTAAAATAAAAGATGAAAATGATTTATTCAGGGTAAGAACGCTTGGTTTTAGGGGAGAAGCCCTGCCGAGTATCGCGTCAGTCTCTCATCTGGAGATTACGACAAGCACTGGTGAAGGAGCTGGGACGAAGCTCGTCCTTCAAGGAGGAAACATCATTTCCGAATCGCGGTCCTCAAGCAGGAAGGGAACTGAAATTGTCGTTTCCAACTTGTTTTTTAACACACCGGCCCGTTTGAAGTATATGAAAACCGTTCATACAGAGCTTGGAAACATTACAGACGTGGTTAATCGTATTGCTCTGGCGCATCCAGAGGTATCGATCCGCCTGCGCCATCATGGGAAAAACCTGCTTCAAACGAATGGAAACGGAGATGTACGCCATGTCCTGGCAGCGATTTACGGCACTGCTGTCGCCAAAAAAATGCTTCCGCTGCATGTAAGCTCTTTGGATTTTGAAGTGAAGGGATATATCGCTCTCCCAGAGATTACACGGGCGTCGAGAAACTATATGTCGTCTGTGGTCAATGGTCGTTACATTAAAAATTTTCCGCTCGTCAAAGCGGTTCATGAAGGATATCATACGCTTTTGCCGATCGGACGCCATCCCATTACCTTTATAGAAATTACGATGGACCCGATTTTAGTCGATGTCAACGTGCATCCATCGAAGCTTGAGGTCCGGCTCAGCAAGGAAACAGAGCTTCATGACTTAATACGTGACGGAATTAAAGATGTATTTAAACAGCAGCAGCTGATTCCGAGTGCCCAGCTCCCGAAAAAATCAGCACCTGCCATCAAAAATGAGCAGCAGTTTATAACCTTTGATGAAAAACCTGCGGAAAAAAAAGTTCCTGAAAAATCG
Organism: Bacillus sp. JS; assembly: GCF_000259365.1. Lineage (NCBI taxonomy): Bacteria > Bacillati > Bacillota > Bacilli > Caryophanales > Bacillaceae > Bacillus > Bacillus sp. JS. The sequence goes on from NC_017743.1 coordinate 1,826,078, forward strand.
ACTGCGCCATCTTATTCACCAATGAAGCTCAGCTCAGTCGTGAAAGAGCCGGCTGATGCGGAGGAAGAATTGCCTCCTCTCCATATTGATGCTCCACCTATCGATGATGAGGAACAAACCCTTGAGGTGTCCAGTGTTTCAGAAGAACAGCCTGAAACATATGAGCAGGAATACCATGAGGAACAGCCGCCGCCAACGTCTGAGCGGGTTCCGATTATGTACCCGATCGGCCAGATGCACGGGACTTATATATTGGCACAAAATGAGAATGGCTTGTATATTATCGACCAGCACGCCGCCCAAGAACGTATTAAATACGAGTACTTCCGTGAAAAGGTGGGGGAGGTTGAGCCTGAGGTCCAGGATATGATTGTACCGCTGACGTTCCACTACTCCACAAACGAGGCTTTGATTATCGAACAGCACAAACAAGAGCTCGAAAGTGTTGGTGTCTTTTTAGAGTCATTCGGCTCTAACAGTTACATCGTCCGCTGCCACCCGGCCTGGTTTCCAAAGGGAGAAGAAGCCGAGCTCATAGAAGAAATCATTCAGCAGGTGCTCGACTCCAAAAATATTGATATTAAAAAACTCCGTGAGGAAGCCGCGATTATGATGAGCTGCAAAGGCTCCATCAAAGCAAATCGCCACCTCAGAAACGACGAAATCAAAGCGCTTCTGGACGACCTCCGAAGCACATCAGACCCATTTACATGCCCGCACGGCCGCCCGATCATCATACACCATTCCACTTATGAGATGGAAAAGATGTTCAAACGCGTGATGTAGCGGGGGGGTGGTGAAGGGGAAAAGACCTTTTGCCCGTATTTTGTCCCTACATGTTTCAAGCATTGAGATATTCTTCGGAATTGATCAATGCTTTTTTTATTGTGTTTTTTCAGTGATATGAATTTAAACATTTGAAGTCATCTTGACTGTAGAAAATAAAGACTTACGTCAGCATAGGGAAGTCATTACATGGATTATGACAGAAGAGGATCGTTTGGAGTATATAAAAAACATCCAATCATCCCATTTATCCCGATGTATAATATTGGTAAATGAGACGAAAGTAACGAATGGTGCTATTGATTAAAGTATTAGGCTTTGAAGGAGCGGGAAGATTGAAAAGTAAATGAATGGTTTTCCCCATTTAAACAACCTTATATCACGTGTATATTGGATTGTAGGGGAGGGATATCATGGTCAAGATCATATTGGCATTTGTTTATCTATTTGGCTTCGTTGTGTTGAGCAATTGGGCTTTCGACGGAATATTTTCCGAGAGCTATTTCTCGCCAATCGGTTTCCTTTGGTCTATTTTATTTACATTTTTCATAGGGGTTTATACCGGCTTGCCTTTAATCTACAAAAAGTTTTCTCAATCAAGCCGTTTGACTTTGAAAAGTAAAAAGCCGATTTATTTCACTATCGGTACAGCCGTTATTCTCTTTGGGCTTTATTTTCTCAAAAACGAAATCGTCCCCTATTTTATGCTATGTGGCTATTTTTTAACTCTGGCATCAGGTATAGCCCTGACCATCTTATTACAGCCCAAAACCAACAACTGTAAAACAGTATAACCAACAAGAACTAATGAAAGCCCGTCTCATAAGGTGGGCTTTATATAATCAATATTTGCTTTTTATCTCCATCTCCAATTTATTTCGTTGTCATCCTCGTAAATACCCGGCAATGAAATTCCTATTCTTTTTTGCTTGTCATCAACAATAAACCAATTATCATCGTCTATTAATTCATCGTCAAACTTTTCAATTGCAGAGGGATCATCTTCGTCCACCACGGCTCTAAAGAAGTCTTTGAATTTTTCCATCTTCTCATTAGGAATGATTTTCCTAATAAATTGAGGAGCGGCACTGCTAATGAGCGGGGACGCTTTAAATTTTTGCTACTAATAAAACTATGTACTAAATTTTCAATTGCGAAAGTAATTTCGTGATTAAGGAGAGTAAGTTTCTCAAATAGTTCGACAAATTCTGCATATTGTTCCTTTATCCTCTCCTTTTACCGATAATAAGGTAGGGGGAGAGATAAGATGAATTTTGAGACTAAATATCTGATCAGATGGGGTATACCGGGATGGGTTTTTTTACTGATGAGTTTATGGCCATTTGTTATATTTTCTAAAGGCGTACCTATTAATGATCCAGTGAAAAGTATTAGCTTTATTTTTAGTACAGCGGTTATTGGCGTAGTAATTGGCTACCTCATCTATCAAGTTTATTTTGCTTATGATTGGTTGTTAGGTCTCTCGGAGAGGGAGTTTATAAATGGTGACGAACTGTCTCTTAGGCCATGGGGAAAGTGCTATCATTTCAACAAACGAAGTGAATATAGAAAATACAAGGCCAAACAATACTACAAGTTGGAATTCGAATGGCAAAATGAATTATCGAAAATTACTGACGAAAACAAGCGTACCTATATTGCGACGCGGTTTTCACATTTATTATCAACAACTCATAGTTTAGGAGCTCTATGCTGGTCGTTATTTATATCTTTATTTGTAAATTTGTTTCACCTGAGTTACTCAATTACTTATGTGAGAACATTGCTTTATACTGGATCAATTGTTTTAAATTGCATTTTAATTTTGCTTATTTTATTACCTTCTATCGCCAATCAAAAGTATTACTCGCGTAATGTTAATGCTTTTAGAATGCACTTTTTAAATGAATTTAAAAAATAGGGCGCTTTTTAAAGGTGCTTTTTTATATTCTCTGTAAACTGCTTCCGGTATAAATCTCAAGATAGACTATTGGCGGTTAACGGCTTTAGTGCGGTGGCAGTTTAGAGTTTGTTTCGGCAATCACATGGCAAAACGCCATAAAAACTTCTTATGGCGTCTGCCGTACAGGGAGGTGAGTCAAAAAGACTTTGGATACTCTTAGATTAGTAAAGGAATGAAGCACCAACAATGATCAACAAGATGAACAACACTACGATCAATACGAAGCTGCTTCCGCCGGAATATCCGCCGCCAGAGTATCCACCAGAATATCCACCGTAGAATCCCATGATGTCACCTCCTTTAGTCGAGATAGAATAAGGTATGCGAAACAATAACTTTCGACATAGTTTTAAGTCTAAAAAAGAAGAAATGAATATTTTGTCTAAAGGTGTACCAGTGGATTTCAGCAGACTATTAACAGTTGTACCTCACCTTCATCTTCATCCACAGCAGTTGCGATTGAACCAACCTTATTAAAATACATCTCTACATCAACCCCTGATGAAGTTTTGCGATATCAATGCTTCTTATGTATCCATTGGAGTGTGAAACGGTTGTAAACGTGTGATCCATCATACTTCACGGATATATCCATCTACATAACAAAATTTACATTTACAGGAAATTCAAAATGATGTATATTTTGGGTGAGGGGGTGGAAACACATGGCATGTGGTCCAAAGATCATTATCTTTTTAGATGAACTTGATGATCCGAATGTAAGAATCATTCTAGAATGCAGAATTTAAAATACTACATTGTGTTTGCTCCCTGTTCGTGTGAGCAGGGAGTTTTTTTCGTTTATATAACTGGTGATGTCCAAATATAAGGTGTTATGAATTCTCCATATCTGCCATCGGCATTTTTAAGCGGCTTCTCTATTTGGCTGGTTATCAAAAGCAAGTTCAATGAAAGCCATCAAAGCTGATATCACAACAAGCAAGACATCTGGAATATAAATAGACTGCATAAAGTAATCTGCAAAACAGATCGTTATAAGATTGCTGATAAAATACAGTATAAAAGCAAAAAGTGCAGTCTTTTTCAAAGAAAGTGATTTTTCCAAAATGATAGAGATTATCTTTGTGAGTGGGTCTATGATTACGCCTACAGCAAAGCAGGCTAAAATAAATAAAGCTAATGTTTGATTTGAAGCGTATGTGATGCCAAGTATGGAGAATAATCCTTTCATCCCGAAGAAAAAGCCGCCGAAGATGACTGCAAGTGCAATAGCCACGATAAAAATGACAGATATAATTCCGATTAATTTTGATTTCAGGTTAAAATCCTTAGAGTGCTCGTTCTGTTCTTTTTGGCACAAGGATGACACTCCCTTCACCTGCTTACTCATACAAACCTTTATCCTTAAATGAACCCAAAATATCTATAAGTCTGTTTCTGACGAAAGTAGTATAACATATTTTAACAAAACCAAAAAAGGCCCTTTCCGCTGGGGAAGGGCCTTTTTCACCATGTTAATTTCTGAGATTCGCCGAAGTTTTCTCTTTTTTTGGCCAAATAAAATAGCTGGCTGTAATGAGAAAGTCAATGCCTATAATGACAGTCCACAGTTTAAGAATGCCGCTCAATGCCTCGGTTCGGGCAGAGTCGTTGATAAAATAAATCATCCCTGCCAATAGTCCCGCACCAATTAAGTAGGCCAGCACATGTCTTAGCCAGCCTTTCGCACCGTGCTTGGCATGATCCATTCCAAAACGTTTCAGAGGTTTTGCGCCTTTTTTTGTCACATAATATTGAAATTTCTCATCTGCCCATTGAATCATTTGTTTCCCATAAGCGATCGATATACCGATGTAAACAGCTGCAATTCCATGTGCTGCGGTCGCTGAGGCTCCGCGGTAAAGGTCCACACCAGTTGCCGCTAATAAGATCAAATCGATAACTGGAGTTAAGGCAAGGAATAGCAGTCCTAATGTATGTCGTTTGAATAGGTAGCGTACAGCAAGCCCCAAAACAATGACAACCCAAAACGCAATTTCACAGAAAACAATCATCCATGCGATACCGTTCAATCCATTCCCCTCTTTTCAATACAGTTGTATTATTTAAATAATATGTTACCACCTTTATTTTTGCAACACAACTGTATTATAAAAATTGCCCTCTCATTTTTTTCTTGTTACAATAAAGCTATGCCAAAACAAATTGACCATGAGAAAAGAAGAAAACAAATTGCAGAAGCGACGTGGCGCGTTATTTTAGAACGGGGGATGGAGGGAGCATCAGCCAGGAACATTGCAAAGGAAGCAGGATTGTCATTAGGTGCGCTGCGCCATTATTTCACTACACAGGATGAACTGCTTGCGTTTGCAATGAAACTTGTTCAAGAAAAGGTGAGGGCCCGAATTAAAGACATTGCCATGAAGGATTTGCTCCCTAAGGAAAAAGTGTTGCACATTTTGCTTGAAATTGTCCCAACGAATGAAGAAACGATAAGAGAGATGGAGGTTTGGTTTGCTTTTACTGCTTACGCCAGACATAAAAAGGATATGTTTGATGCGAATCACGACGGGATTTTCAGCGGCATGCAGAATCTGATTGCTTATTTAGATGAATCCGGTTTACTAAAGCAGAATGCTGATAAAAACATTGAGGCTGAGAGGCTTTACGCGCTTGTTGACGGCTTGGCTTTACATGCGATGCTTGACCCTGTGCGAGTGAATAAAGACAGAATCAAGCGGGTCATTATGCAGCATGTAGAGTCAATTTGCGTGGAAGATACACGCGAGACACAAAAACGACATCTCTAAGGAACTAGTGCAAAAAGCGATTCTTGTTGGACATGCTTCAAAAAGAATCGCTTTTTTCATATGCAAAGAACAAGGATCTCTGAAAAAAATGGAAAACAATCATACTGTTTGATAAAGTGGAATGAAAGATGGAGGGTGAACACCGGTCCATCATTTAAGAACTTTACATGATAGGGATGGTATAAATGAATCTTACTTATAAGGTGCATCCAATTAAAACAAGGTATCAGGGCTGGACGAATTATTGCTATATCATTGAAGATATTGTAAGCAGATCTGCAATTGTTGTTGACCCCTCATGGGAATTGAGTAAAATAACAACTGCACTTTCTGAACTAAAAGCTGAATTAAAGGCAGTCGCATTGACACATTCTCATTATGATCATGTAAACCTAGTAGACCCGCTGACGAAGATGTTTAACGCTCAAGTTTATATGTCGAAAAAAGAAATTGATTATTATCAATTCCGATGCAGAAATTTAATTAGCCTAGAGGATCATCAGACGATCAGCATAGGGAACACAAGTGCACAATGCCTTCTCACACCGGGGCATACAGCCGGCGGAATGTGTTATTTGTTTTCTGAAAGTATTTTTACCGGAGATACGGTGTTTACGGAAGGGTGCGGCATATGTGAGGATGATGGCAGTTCTGCGGGAGAGATGTTTGATAGCATTCAAAGAATAAAATCGGAGGTTTCATCTCATGTACGGGTGTATCCTGGTCACTCTTTTGGCAAATCGCCCGGCCATTCAATAAAGGATCTTTATCAGCATAATATTTACTTTCAAATTGATAAGAAGGAATACTTTGTGAAATTTCGCACCCGTAAAAATCAAAAAGGCATTTTTGATTTTAAATAATCTTTTTGAATCTATTATCCTATTTTTCTTCGAATATCTAAATGCTTTTTATTTTTCAAAATGATTACATAGGAGGGTGTTATTTATTTTGAAAACTTATTAGGAAGAAAATGAAGCGCATTATCTTGATATGTCGCCCTATACGTGATGCAGGTCCTTTTTCTTATATTCTGTTATAACTCCTGATCCTTTATTCCTCAATTGAAAGAAGCAGAAAAACAATTGGGTTAACTGTAGGAAAAATTAACTTGACGGATAATATTTACAGAGGTTACCATCAACTTGAACATGCTACTATTTATCCGGTCATCACTATTTTTTATAAAAACATACAAAAGTGAAACACATCTACTATCGGAAGGGTGGCTTTGAGAGAATGATCACATATGTTTTTCCGGGGCAGGGTTCGCAGAAACAAGGAATGGGCAGCGGCTTATTCGATGAATTTAAAGAACTGACGGATCAGGCAGATGAGATCTTAGGCTATTCAATCAAACGTCTTTGCCTGGAAAATCCTTATTCCAATTTAAATAAAACGCAATTTACTCAGCCGGCGTTATATGTGGTAAACGCACTAAGCTATCTGAAAAAAATCAAGGAAAAAGAAGTTAAGCCTGACTTTGTCGCCGGGCACAGCTTGGGTGAATACAATGCGTTATTTGCAGCTGAAGCCTTTGACTTTGAGACAGGTTTACAGCTTGTCAGAAAAAGAGGCGAGCTGATGAGTCTGGTAAGCAACGGCGGTATGGCAGCTGTTATGGGACTAAATGAAGAGCAGGTTGCAAAGGCTCTGAAAGAACATCATTTATATGATGTTGATATTGCTAATGTGAACGCCCCATATCAAATTGTAATTTCAGGGAAAAAAGATGAGATTGAAAAAGCCGCATCTCTTTTTGATACGTTGACTGAAGTTACAATGGTACTCCCCTTAAACGTAAGCGGCGCGTTTCATTCCAGGTACATGAATAAAGCAAAAGAAGAATTCGAGGAGTTCCTTCATGCCTTTCATTTTTCGCCCCCGTCTATCCCGGTTATTTCAAATGTGTATGCCAAACCGTATACATCCGAATTCATGAAGCAGACGCTGGCCGATCAAATTAATCATTCAGTGAAATGGACTGAGAGCATAAGCTACTTAATGAATAAAGGCCATATGGAGTTTGAGGAGATAGGTCCAGGAAATGTTTTAACCGGGTTAATACATCGCATAAAGAAAGAAGCGGAACCAATGCCCCGTTAAAAACGTTTGTTCCTATGGCCTTGTACCTCATTAATTAGAGCTAAAGACAGAATTCCTTTCCTTTAAGGTAGAAAGTTTTAAAGAGTCAATCGTTCGTTTGACACTGTTTCTAATTGAATAACTTTATATACTGTTACATAAAGAGGCTGAAAAAAGTTAGACATTTGAACTATGTCAGCCAGATTTCCAAACCATCGCTCTCACATCTAGATGGTCCCTTTTTAACTGCACCCACCAATCATAGAGTCGATGTTCTTTGCTGATCCTGTCATTAGGTTACATCAATTTTGAGATATCAACATACATCTACGATCACTTCATAAATGAACCGCATCCAGAGCACTAATAGCATTCCTTCCAAAGTTGAATCTCCTTTACTTTTTTCATATAAGACTTTTTTATTTATTTTCTTTCAATCGCTGCTATGTGTCTTTACAGCATATATAGAACTGAAAAATCAAAAAAGCCGTCATAAATATAAAAAAAGAAGGTTATACACATGAATGAACCGCTTGTTTTTATGTTTTCCGGACAAGGTTCCCAATACTATCACATGGGAAAAGAACTATTTAAGGAAAACGCCGTGTTTCGCCAATCGATGCTTGAAATGGATGCCATTGCAGCACGGCGAATCGGCACATCTATTGTTGAAGAAATCTACTATCCAGATAAACGGGTGTCAGATCCGTTTGATCGTATTCTTTTTTCCCATCCAGCTATTTTTATGGTTGAGTATTCCTTATATAAAGTTTTGGAAGACAGGGGAATTTATCCTGATTACGTATTGGGATCGAGCCTGGGAGAATTCGCATCAGCGGCAGTTTCTGGTTTGTCAGACGCAGAGGATATACTGGATTGCATAATTGAACAGGCTATTGTCATCCAAAATTCCTGCGATAAAGGTAAAATGCTGGCCATTCTTGACAAACCGCAATTGCTGAAAGATTATCCGCAACTGTTTAGAAATAGTGAACTTATTTCTATCAATTATGATTCGCACTTCGTCATTTCTGGTGAAGAAAATCATATAAAGCAGATTATGGAGGCTTTAAAAGAGAAACAGATTCTTTGCCAGCTGCTTCCTGTATCCTATGCTTTTCATTCTTCGCTTATCGATCCGGCAGAGAGTGCCTATGAAGAATTTTTAAGATCAAAATCTTTTAAAAAACCGTTCATACCGATTGTATCGAGCTTAACGGGAAGCTGCCTTCACGTAATCGACAAGCATTTCTTTTGGAATGTGGTCAGAAAACCAATGATGTTTCGTGAAGCGATTCGATATTTGGAAAGCAAGCATACATGCAAGTTTATCGATTTAGGGCCATCCGGCACCTTAGCTGCATTTGTGAAACAGCTGATTCCGGGTGATTCAGCTGACCGCTGCTGCTCAATCATAACACCATTTCATCAGGAGCTGAAAAATCTGAATACGGTTGAGGGTTTCCGTACACCAGAAAGGAAGTTTACAAGATGATTACATATGTCTTTCCAGGGCAAGGCTCCCAGCAAAAGGGAATGGGACAAGGGTTATTTGAACAATATCAGCATTTGACTGATCAAGCAGATCAAATATTGGGCTATTCAATAGAGAAGCTATGTACAGAGAAATCCTATTTGGATGTAAACCATACTGAATACACGCAGCCTGCTTTATACGTTGTAAATGCACTCAGTTATTTGAAGCGAGTGGAGGAAACCGGCAGAAAACCTGATTTTGCGGCAGGACACAGCTTAGGAGAATACAATGCGTTGTTGGCTGCCGGTGCATTTGATTTTGAAACCGGATTAAGACTTGTCAAAAAAAGAGGAGAATTGATGGGACGCATTACAGGAGGCGGAATGGCAGCTGTGATCGGCCTGAATAAGGAACAAGTTACAGCCGTTTTAGAAGAGCACCGCCTTCATGACATTGATGTGGCAAATGAAAATACGCCTCGGCAAATTGTAATTTCCGGCCCGAAAAAAGAGATTGAAAAAGCTCGGGCTGTTTTTGAAAACACCAAGGATGTAAAGCTGGTTCATCCATTAAATGTGAGCGGAGCTTTTCATTCCAGATATATGAATCAAGCAAAACAGGTCTTTAAGCAATATATTGACTCATTCCAGTTTGCACCTTTGGCGATCCCGGTTATCTCCAATGTCTATGCAGAGCCATACCATCAGGAACGGTTAAAAGATACATTATCTGAACAAATGGACAACACAGTGAAATGGACGGACAGCATTCGTTTTCTGATGGGAAGAGGAGAAATGGAGTTTGAAGAGATTGGGCCTGGTACTGTATTAACCGGTCTCATTCATCGGATTAAAAATGAAGCTGAACCATTGACATATATACCGAAAAAGAATCTCGCGATCAACGTGCATCTAAAGGAAAAAACCAATGTTCAAGCCGGCATTACGGCAGAATCTTTAGGAAGTGCTGAATTTAAACAGGATTATCATCTTACATACGCTTATCTTGCAGGAGGAATGTACCGCGGAATTGCTTCGAAAGAAATGGTAGTAAAGCTCTCAAGAGCGGGAATGATGGGGTTCTTTGGCACAGGCGGTCTGAGTCTGAATGAGGTTGAAGATGCGATCCGTGCTATACAAGGTGAATTAGGGAAAGGACAAGCCTACGGCATCAATCTGGTACACAATATGAAACATACTGAATCAGAGGAAAAAATGATCGATCTTTTATTGAGGAATCAAGTGAGCGTTGTGGAGGCTTCAGCATTTTTAAGTGTCACTCCTGCATTAGTAAGGTACCGCGCAAAAGGAGTGAAACGAAATGAAAATGGTGAGGTTATATGCTCAAATCGTCTCATAGCAAAAATATCACGTCCGGAAGTTGCAGAGTCATTTCTGAGCCCTGCGCCTGAGAATATGCTGCAAAAGCTTTTAGGAGAAAATAAAATCACCATGAATGAAGCAGAGTTGCTGCGGTGCATTCCGATGGCTGACGATATTTGTGTGGAAGCTGATTCAGGAGGACACACAGATGGCGGTGTGGCATACAGCCTGATGCCGGCGATGACATCTTTAAGAGATGACATGATGAAAAAATATCAATATCGGAAAAAAATAAGAGTTGGTGCAGCTGGAGGGATTGGAACACCTGAGGCAGCGATGGCGGCTTTTATGCTTGGGGCAGATTTTATTCTAACAGGTTCAATCAATCAATGTACGGTTGAGGCGGCAACAAGTGATAAAGTAAAGGATTTGCTTCAGCAGATGAATGTACAAGATACAGCCTATGCGCCTGCTGGCGATATGTTTGAATCGGGCAGTAAAGTGCAAGTGCTAAAAAAAGGCGTGTTCTTTCCCGCACGTGCAAACAAGTTATATGAACTGTACCAGCGGTATGGTTCTATACGTGAGCTGGATGCAAAGATGCTGGCCCAGCTTGAGGAGAAATACTTTAAACGCAGTATAGAAGACATATATAAAGATATTGCATTGCATTATCCCGCGGCAGACATTGAGAAGGCTGAACAAAACCCGAAGCATAAAATGGCTTTGATTTTCCGATGGTACTTCAGATACAGCTCAAAATTGGCAATCAGCGGAAGCGAACATTCGAAGGTCGATTATCAAATTCACTGCGGTCCCGCGCTGGGAGCCTTTAATCAATGGGTCAAAGGATCGCAATTAGAAAATTGGCGAAACCGTCATGTCGATGAAATCGCGAAAAAATTAATGACAGAAACGGCAGTATTGCTTCATGAACGGATGCAATCGATGTATCAGCCGTCGCATGAAACAGACAATATAAGGATAAAAGTTTGAATATTATGAAAATATACCTATAAAAATCATTAAAATGATCCATTGAAGGAGAGAGCGCGTTATGGATAAACAGAGAATCTTTGAAGTATTAATCACCAATATTTGCGAGGTGCTTCCTGAATTAGACGGACACAGATTTGAGCCTGAAGATCAGTTAGTTGAGCTAGGGGCTGACTCTGTAGACAGAGCTGAAATTATCACAATGGTGCTAGAGGATTTATCGTTAAAAATTCCTCGCATTGAGCTATCCGGAGTGAAAAACATCGGTGAATTAGCTGAGGTGCTTTATGACAAAGTGCAATCTGCCTGAGGTTGTAGTGACCGGTGTAGGCGTCACGGCCTCCATCGGTCAAGGGAAGGAGGATTTTGCTTCCTCGCTGCTGTCCGGCAGACATGCCTTTGATGTCATGAAGCGTTCAGGCAGACAAAAAGACAGCCGGTTTATCGGAGCTGAAATCGCGTCATTGTCTTATCCCGACCGGCTTTCTAAAAAAATATTGCGGAAAGCATCATTTTCCAGCCGCGCTGCATTGGTAACTCTCACGGAGGCTTGGGAGGAGGCTGAATTGGACGATGCAGATTCCTCACGTATCGGACTGGTAGTTGGCGGGTCAAATTTCCAGCAGAGAGAAACCTTAGAGGTTTATGAAAGCTATCAAGCCCGCTCTGGTTTTATTTCGCCGGCGTATGGCCTGTCTTTCATGGATAGCGATCTTTGCGGGATATGTACAGATCAGTTTGGCATCACAGGATTGGCATATACGGTGGGAGGAGCCTCGGCCAGCGGCCAGTTAGCAGTCATTCATGCGATTCAGCAAGTCCTGTCAGGCGAAGTTGATACTTGCATAGCACTTGGTGCTTTAATGGATCTTTCTTATATGGAATGTGAGGCGCTAAGGGCTTTAGGCGCTATGGGAACGGACAAATATGCTGATGAACCTGAAAAAGCGTGCCGGCCCTTCGATCAAAACAGAGACGGGTTTATTTATGGAGAATCGTGCGGTGCATTGGTAATAGAACGAAGGGAGACGGCTTTACAAAGAGGTGTTAAACCTTATGCAGCATTGCCTGGCTGGTCAATTAAACTGGACGGAAACCGGAACCCTGATCCTTCATTAGAAGGAGAGATTCATGTCATCCAGAAGGCGCTGGGGCGTGCCGGCCTTTCACCAGAAGATATTGATTATATTAATCCTCATGGTACAGGTTCTTTTATTGGAGATGAAACAGAATTAAAGGCGCTCCGTGCATGCGGGCTTTCCCATGCTTATATCAATGCAACAAAATCGATAACCGGACACGGGCTTAGTGCGGCGGGCATCGTAGAGATTATTTCTGTTTTGCTGCAAATGAAAAAATCTGCCCTGCATCCGAGCCGGAATTTGGATCATCCAATCGATGATTCCTTTCATTGGGTAAATGAGAAATCGATTTCATACCGCATCAAAAATGCGCTGAGCTTAAGCATGGGGTTTGGTGGAATGAACACTGCGGTTTGTATACAAAACATTGAGAAATGTGGAGGCGAATCATAAATGGTTTCAGCCGGAATAGAAGCGATGAATGTCTTTGGCGGAACGGCATACCTTGATGTCATGGAGCTGGCCAAATACAGACGCTTAGACACTGCCAGATTTGAAAACTTATTAATGAAAGAAAAAGCGGTAGCACTGCCTTATGAAGATCCCGTGACCTTCGGAGTCAATGCAGCTAAGCCGATAATTGATGCTTTATCTGAAGCAGAGAAGGACCGGATTGAATTATTAATCACTTGCTCTGAATCCGGGATTGACTTTGGAAAATCGTTAAGTACATATATCCACGAGCATTTAGGCCTCAACCGCAACTGCCGTTTGTTTGAGATTAAACAGGCATGTTATTCAGGAACGGCTGGATTTCAGATGGCGGTAAATTTTATATTATCCCAGACTTCCCCGGGGGCCAAAGCACTGGTTATCGCCAGTGATATTTCACGTTTTTTAATTGCAGAGGGCGGAGACGCATTAAGCGAAGATTGGTCTTATGCGGAACCAAGCGCCGGGGCGGGAGCGGTGGCCGTTTTAGTTGGCGAAAATCCCGAGGTGTTTCAAATAGATCCCGGAGCAAATGGGTATTACGGCTATGAAGTCATGGACACGTGCCGCCCCATTCCCGACAGTGAAGCGGGTGATTCTGATCTCTCTTTAATGTCATATCTGGATTGCTGCGAACAGACCTTTCTGGAATATCAAAAACGTGTACCGGGAGCCAATTATCAGGACACGTTTCAATATCTTGCTTACCATACGCCCTTTGGCGGGATGGTGAAAGGTGCGCACCGGACAATGATGCGTAAGGTGGCGAAGATGAAAACAGCTGGGATTGAGACGGATTTTTTAAATCGGGTAAAACCAGGTTTAAATTACTGTCAACGGGTTGGAAATATTATGGGGGCAGCCTTGTTTCTGGCATTGGCCAGCACGATCGACCAAGGGAGATTTGATTCGCCTAAACGAATTGGCTGTTTTTCCTACGGATCCGGCTGCTGTTCCGAGTTTTACAGCGGAATTACAACTCCGGAAGGCCAGAAGCGTCAGCGAACATTTGACATTGAGAAGCATTTGGATCGCCGATATCAGCTCTCTATGGAAGAGTATGAGCTGCTGTTTAAGGGGAGCGGGATGGTGCGGTTTGGGACGCGTAATGTAAAGCTGGACTTTGAGATGATACCGGGCATCATGAAGTCTACTCAAGAGAAGCCGCGCTTGTTTTTAGAAGAAATTTCTGAGTTTCATCGGAAGTACAGGTGGATCACGTGACCTATCAAACGATAAAGGTCCGCTTTCAAGCGTCGGTTTGCTATCTTACCTTTCACCGCCCTGAAGCGAATAATACGATTAATGACACGCTGATAGAAGAATGCCTGCAAGTGTTAAACCAATGTGAAACATCATCAGTTACAGTTGTCGTTTTAGAGGGGCTTCCCGAGGTGTTTTGTTTCGGAGCGGATTTTCAAGATATCTATCAGGAAATGAAAAGGGGCAGAAAACAGGCAAGCTCTCAAGAGCCTCTCTATGATTTGTGGCTGAAATTACAGACCGGTCCTTACGTCACGATATCTCATGTCAGGGGAAAAGTGAATGCAGGCGGTCTTGGATTCGTTTCTGCCACTGATATTGCCATTGCTGATCAGACGGCGTCATTCAGTCTCTCTGAGCTGCTATTTGGCCTGTACCCTGCGTGTGTTTTACCGTTTTTGATCCGCCGTATCGGCTGGCAGAAAGCGCATTACATGACACTTATGACAAAGCCGATTTCCGTTCAGGAAGCCAGTGAATGGGGGTTAATAGATGCTTTTGATGCTCAAAGTGACGTGCTGCTGAGAAAGCATTTATTGCGTTTGCGGAGGCTGAATAAAAAAGGAATCGCACATTATAAACAGTTTATGAGCTCACTCGATCATCAAGTCAGCCGTTCGAAAGCCACCGCTTTAACTGCAAATCAACAGATGTTTTCTGATCCCCAAAACCAAATGAGAATCATCAGGTATGTTGAAACAGGACAATTCCCATGGGAGGATCAGTAACCGTTTAAAAATGACAATCAGAACCGTTAGGAGGACATCATGACGCATTCCGTTGTGGAGCTTATTGAAATTGAACACGCCATTATTCAGGTAAAAATGCATGATCGTGCTCATAAAAACGCGTTTTCACAAGAACTTACAGACGGTTTAATTCAAGCGTTTGAATACATACGGCAGCACCCAAAATATAAAGCGGTCATTTTGACAGGATATGATAATTATTTTGCTTCAGGAGGAACGCAAGAAGGACTGCTTCGAATTCAGCAGGGGGTGACCAAGTTCACTGATGACAATCTTTATTCTCTGGCGCTGGATTGCGAGATTCCAGTTATTGCGGCAATGCAGGGCCATGGAATTGGAGGCGGTTTTGTCATGGGGCTCTTTGCTGATTTTGTCATTCTGAGCAGAGAAAGCGTGTATACGGCTAATTTTATGAAATACGGATTTACGCCCGGAATGGGCGCTACCTTTATCGTTCCTAAAAAACTGGGATTCAGCCTGGCCCAGGAAATATTATTGAATGCGGGAAGCTACCGCGGAGCTGAGCTTGAAAAAAGAGGGGTTCCCTTTAAAGTGCTGCCCCGTGCAGAAGTGTTGGATTATGCAGTGGAGCTGGCGCAAGAACTGGCGGAAAAGCCAAGAAACTCATTGGTTACCCTGAAAGACCATCTGGTTGCCCCGCTTCGTGATCAGCTGCCGCGCGTCATTGAACAGGAATTGATGATGCATGAGAAAACATTTCATCATGAAGAAGTCAAAACAAGGATCAAAGGTTTATACGGGAATTAACTGAAAATCTATAAAAATTTCGCAGGTGAAATGGAGGCAGCGCGATGAGAAATAATGATAATATCCGCCTATTAGCTAATCCTTCTGTCAGTCATGGTGAGCCTTTACATATATCTGAAGAGCAGCCGTCAACAATACCTGAAGTTTTATACAGAACGGCTGCGGAGCTTGGAGATACAAAGGGAATCATTTATTTGCAGCCGGACGGAACTGAAGTTTACCAATCCTATAGACGATTATGGGATGATGGATTGCGCATTGTGAAGGGACTTCGCCAATCAGGTTTGAAAGCAAAACAAAACGTGATTTTGCAGCTTGGTGATAATTCACAGCTTCTCCCTGCGTTCTGGGGGTGTGTGTTAACAGGGATTGTTCCGGCTCCATTAGCCGTTCCGCCAACGTATGCTGAATCGAGCAGCGGCACTCAAAAGCTGAAAGACGCATGGACGCTTCTCAACAAGCCGGCGGTCATTACAGACCGGGGGATGTACCAGGAAATGCTTGATTGGGCAAAAGAACAAGGGCTTGAAGGGTTCAGGGCGATTGCTGTGGAGGA
Source organism: Bacillus sp. JS (assembly GCF_000259365.1). Lineage (NCBI taxonomy): Bacteria > Bacillati > Bacillota > Bacilli > Caryophanales > Bacillaceae > Bacillus > Bacillus sp. JS. Next base: position 1,842,388 of record NC_017743.1, read on the forward strand.
TCTGCTCAGCGCTGAAGCGGACACAGATTGGCATCAAGCCAGTCCCGAAGACTTAGCGCTTTTATTGCTGACTTCAGGCAGTACGGGAACACCTAAAGCAGTGATGCTTAATCATCGTAACATTATGAGCATGGTGAAAGGGATTATTCAAATGCAAGGCTTCACCAGAGAGGATATTACGTTTAACTGGATGCCGTTTGACCATGTCGGAGGCATCGGAATGCTGCATTTGCGAGATGTTTATCTTGGCTGTCAGGAAATTAACGTCTCAAGCGAAACGATCTTAATGGAGCCGTTGAAATGGCTGGATTGGATTGATCATTACCGAGCTTCTGTTACGTGGGCGCCGAATTTTGCGTTTGGTCTTGTCACTGATTTTGCAGAAGAAATAAAAAATAGGAAATGGGATCTATCTTCAATGCGGTACATGCTAAATGGCGGTGAAGCAATGGTAGCCAAGGTAGGGCGCAGAATACTTGAGCTTTTAGAACCTCATGGACTGCCTGCTGACGCCATCCGACCTGCATGGGGAATGTCCGAAACTTCATCAGGCGTTATTTTTTCTCATGAGTTTACCCGGGCTGGAACAAGTGATGATGATCATTTTGTTGAAATAGGCTCTCCAATCCCTGGCTTCTCTATGAGAATTGTGAATGACCATAATGAATTGGTTGAAGAGGGCGAGATCGGCCGTTTTCAAGTTTCGGGTCTTTCTGTTACTAGCGGTTATTACAAGCGGCCTGATTTGAATGAGAGTGTGTTTACAGAAGACGGCTGGTTTGAAACCGGAGATCTTGGTTTTTTGCGAAACGGGCGCTTAACGATAACAGGCCGTACGAAAGATGCAATTATCATTAATGGCATTAATTATTACAGTCATGCGATTGAGTCTGCAGTTGAAGAGTTACCTCAAATTGAAACTTCTTATACTGCTGCCTGCGCTGTCCGTTTGGGCCAGAATTCAACAGATCAGCTGGCTATCTTCTTTGTTACTTCCGCAAAATTAAATGATGAGCAGATGTCTCAGCTTCTTAGAAACATACAATCCCATGTCTCGCAGGTGATCGGAGTCACTCCAGAATATTTGCTGCCTGTACAAAAAGAAGAGATACCAAAAACGGCTATCGGAAAAATCCAGCGCACCCAGCTGAAAACTTCATTTGAAAATGGAGAATTCGACCACTTGCTTCATAAACCCAACCAAATGAAAAATGCGGTCCAGGACGGGGAGATGCAGCAAGCAGACCATGTGAAAAGAGTAAGGGAAGAAATACAGGAGCATCTGCTCACCTGTTTGACTGAGGAACTGCACGTTTCCCGCGATTGGGCGGAGCCAAATGCAAATATCCAAAGTCTTGGTGTGAATTCTATCAAGATGATGAAGCTCATTCGATCGATCGAGAAACACTATCAAATCAAACTTACAGCCAGAGAGATACATCAATATCCTACAATTGAACGCTTAGCCAGCTATATATCTGAACATGAAGGCATCAGCAGTTTGTCTGCTGACAAAAAGGGCACTGACACATATAAAACGGAACCGGAAAGGAGTCAGGCAATTTTTCAGCCCCTCTCTGAGGTTCAAAAAGGATTATGGACATTGCAAAAAATGTCACCCGAAAAAAGTGCATATCACGTACCGCTCTGTTTTCGATTTTCATCAGGGCTTCACCTTAAAACATTACAGCAGGCTTTCGACTCTGTATTGAATCAGCATCCAATCTTAAAGCACGTCATCCAAGAGAAAGACGGAGTGCCATTTCTGAAAAATGAGCCAGCGCTTTCAATTGAAATCAAGACAGAAAACATCTCAAGTATGAAAGAGTCTGATATTCCTGCTTTTCTTAGAAAGAAAGTAAAGGAACCGTATGTAAAGGAAAACAGCCCGTTAGTGCGTGTCATGAGCTTTTCCAGATCTGAACAAGAGCATTTTCTATTAGTTGTCATTCACCATTTGATTTTTGACGGAGTTTCGTCTGTCACATTGATGCGCAGTCTGTTTGATACCTATCAGCTTCTTTTACAAGGACAGCAGCCGGATACAGCTGTTTCTCCTGTCATTTATCAAGATTTTGCGGCATGGGAGAAAAACATGCTTGCCGGCAAAGACGGTGTAAAGCATCGTACGTATTGGCAAAAACAGCTATCGGGAACGTTGCCGAATCTTAAATTGCCTAAGGTCAGCGCAAGTTCAGGCGATTCTGAGTTTGAAGAGGATACATACACCCGGCAGCTGTCCAGCGGCTTCATGAATCAGGTAAGGACGTTTGCGAAAGAGCATTCTGTAAATGTTACGACGGTATTCTTAAGCTGCTATATGATGCTGCTTGGCCGTTACACCGGGCAAAAGGAACAGATCGTCGGCATGCCGGCCATGGTGAGGCCGGAGGAAAGATTTGATGATGCCATTGGACATTTTCTCAATATGCTGCCGATTCGGAGTGAGCTGAACCCGGCAGACACTTTTTCTGGCTTTATTTCAAAATTGCAATTAACGATATTGGATGGGCTTGATCATGCAGCTTATCCTTTTCCAAAAATGGTGAGGGATCTGCATATTCCTCGGAGTCAAGCAGGTTCACCGGTATTTCAAACTGCTTTTTTCTATCAGAATTTTCTTCAATCCGGAAGCTATCAAAGCATGTTGAGCCGCTATGCTGACTTCTTTTCTGTCGATTTCGTTGATTGTATTCATCAAGAGGGCGAATATGAACTAGTTTTTGAGCTGTGGGAAACAGAAGAAAAAATGGAGCTGAACATCAAGTACAATACAGCTCTGTTTGATGCGGCTTCGATATCCGCCATGTTCGACCAGTTTGTTTATGTAACAGAGCAGGCGATGTTGAATCCTTCTCAGCCTTTAAAAGAGTACGCTTTATTACCTGAGGCAGAGAAGCAGATGATTCTTAAAACATGGAACGCCACTGACAAAACGTATCCATATACATGTTTTCATGAGTTGTTTGAGCAGCAGGCGAAAAAGACGCCTGATAGAGCAGCTGTCAGCTATGAAGGCCGAACCTTGACGTATCGGGAGCTTGATGAAAGAAGCACACAGCTCGCCATTTATTTGCAGGCGCATGGAGTGGGTCCGGACCGTCTGGCGGGAATCTATGTGGATCGATCGCTAGAGATGCTAGTGGGATTATTAGCGATTCTTAAGTCCGGGGGAGCATATGTGCCGCTAGACCCGTCCTATCCGGCTGAACGATTGGAATACATGCTAAAGGACAGTGAAGTTTTCATTACACTGACGACAGCAGAATTAGTAAATACTTTGAGTTGGAACGGTGTCGAAACTGTTCTTTTAGATCAAGATTGGGGTGAGATTGCTCAAACAGCCTCAGATCGAAAAGTGCTTACACGAACTGTCACACCGGAAAACTTGGCATATGTCATTTATACGTCTGGCAGTACAGGAAAACCAAAAGGTGTCATGATACCGCATAAAGCTTTAACAAACTTTCTCGTTTCGATGGGGGAAACACCAGGTCTTACGCCAGAGGATAAAATGCTTGCTGTTACAACCTACTGTTTTGATATCGCCGCTCTGGAATTATTTTTGCCTTTAATAAAAGGCGCACACTGCTATATTTGTCAAACGGAGCATACAAAAGACGTTGAAAAACTGAAACGGGACATCCGAATGATCAAACCAACAGTGATGCAGGCAACCCCCGCTACGTGGAAGATGCTCTTTTATTCAGGCTGGGAAAATGAAGAGAGCGTGAAAATTTTATGCGGAGGCGAAGCATTGCCTGAGACATTAAAACGATATTTCTTGCATACGGGCAGCGAAGCCTGGAATATGTTCGGGCCAACCGAAACAACAATCTGGTCAGCGGTTCAGCGCATTCACGATGAATGCTCTCATGCCACGATAGGAAGACCGATCGCCAATACACAAATTTATATTACGGATTCTCAGCTCGCGCCAGTTCCGGCTGGTGTCCCGGGTGAGCTGTGCATTGCAGGAGACGGTGTGGCGAAGGGCTACTACAAAAAGGAAGAATTAACGGATTCGAGATTCATTGACAATCCTTTTGAGCCGGGGTCTAAGCTTTATAGAACGGGAGACATGGCCCGCTGGCTTCCGGGAGGACGAATTGAATATATAGGCCGCATCGATAATCAGGTGAAAATCCGCGGATTCCGTATTGAACTTGGTGATATTGAAAGCAGGCTTAGTGAGCATCCCGGCATTCTGGAATGCGTTGTGGTTGCAGGTATGGATAACCTAGCAGCCTATTATACAGCTAAACATGCAAATGCTTCTATTACAGCGAGAGAGCTGCGTCATTTTGTAAAAAACGCTTTGCCTGCCTATATGGTGCCTTCTTATTTTATTCAGCTTGATCATATGCCGTTAACTCCGAACGGAAAGATAGATAGAAACAGCCTTAAGACTATCGATGTAACAGGGGAACCGCTAATGGAAAGGCAGCCCTCACGTAAGAACATTCAGGATACTGTTTTGGCCATTTGGCAGGAAGTGCTGAAAACGAGTGAGATTGAATGGGAAGACGGATTTTTCGATGTGGGCGGGGATTCGCTTCTCGCGGTCACTGTGGCTGACCGCATCAAACATGAACTATCCTGTGAGTTTTCTGTCACAGACCTGTTTGAGTTTTCATCGATCAAAAATATCAGCCAGTACATCACTGAACAGCGCATGAGCGATACAAACGACCATGTGCCGACAGAGCCAGCAGCTCATATTGCCCATTCTACCGATATGAGTGATCTCCCAGACTACTATGAGAATAGTGTGGCGATTATTGGCATATCGTGTGAATTTCCAGGGGCAAAAAATCATGCTGAATTTTGGGAGAACCTCAGAGACGGCAAGGAAAGCATTACGTTTTTCAGTAAAGAAGAGCTTCAGCGCTCTGGCATTTCAAAGGAAATAGCGGAGAATGCCGACTATGTTCCGGCTAAATCTTTCATTGAGGGGAAAGACAGATTTGATCCAAGCTTCTTTCAAATCTCCCCTAAAGATGCTGAATTTATGGACCCTCAGCTTCGGATGCTGCTGACTCATTCATGGAAAGCAATAGAAGATGCCGGTTATGCTGCGAGACATATTCCGCAAACCAGTGTTTTTATGTCGGCAAGCAATAATTCTTATCGCGCGCTGCTGCCGTCAGATACAACAGAGAGCCTGGAGACGCCGGACGGCTATGTTTCGTGGGTGCTTGCACAGAGCGGGACGATTCCGACAATGATTTCTCATAAGCTCGGACTGAGAGGGCCAAGCTTTTTCGTCCATGCCAACTGCTCATCATCTCTGATTGGCTTGCATTCTGCCTATAAAAGCCTGCTGTCGGGTGAATCTGATTATGCTTTAGTTGGCGGTGCAACGCTGCATACCGAGTCAAATATTGGATATGTGCATCAGCCTGGGCTGAACTTTTCAAGTGACGGACATATTAAAGCTTTTGACGCTTCAGCTGATGGAATGATAGGCGGTGAGGGAGTTGCTGTTGTATTGCTAAAAAAAGCTGCTGCAGCTGTAAAAGACGGGGATCATATCTATGCCTTGCTAAGAGGCATAGGTGTAAATAACGATGGCGCTGACAAAGTCGGTTTTTATGCTCCAAGTGTCAAAGGGCAGGCTGACGTCGTGCAAAAGGTCATGAATCAAACGAAGATACAGCCTGAATCAATCTGTTATGTGGAAGCACACGGGACCGGAACAAAGCTGGGCGACCCAATCGAGCTGGCGGCTTTAACGAACGTTTACAGGCAATATACAGATAAAACACAATTTTGCGGCATTGGATCAGTGAAAACCAATATCGGACATTTAGATACAGCCGCCGGTCTCGCGGGCTGCATTAAGGTCGTGATGAGTCTTTATCATCAAGAGCTTGCACCGAGTATCAATTATAAGGAGCCGAATCCAAATACAGACTTAGCCAGCTCCCCTTTCTACGTCGTCGATCAAAAGAAAACGTTAAGCCGTGAGATCAAAACGCATAGGGCTGCACTTAGCTCGTTCGGACTTGGCGGGACAAATACCCATGCCATTTTTGAACAATTCAAAAGGGATTCAAATCAGAAAAAGATAGACAAGTCCTGCATTATCCCGATCTCGGCGAAAAATAAAGAGAGGCTGCAAGAGTATGCAGAAGATATTTTGGCCTATTTGGAAAGAAGAGGGCTTGAGAACAGCCAGCTGCCTGATTTGGCGTATACCCTTCAGGTGGGGCGGGAAGCGATGGAGCATCGCGTTGCCTTTATAGCTGAGCATGTAAATGGGTTAAAACAGAAGCTCGCAGATTTTATTAATGGAAAAACAGCGATTGAAGGCTGTTTTCACGGAAGTAAGAACAATGCAAGAGAGGTTTCATGGCTGACGGAGGATGAGGACAGTGCTGAACTTATCCGCAAGTGGATGGCCAAAGGAAAAGTAAACAAGCTTGCGGACATGTGGAGCAAGGGAGCGCATATGGATTGGATGCAGCTTTACAAAGGTGAGCGCCCATACAGAATGAGTCTGCCGACATATCCATTTGCAAAGGAACGATACTGGCCGTCACAGGATGACCGCAAACCGGTGGCGCAGAGATCCGGAAATCAGACAGGGATCGGCTCTATTCATCCGTTGCTTCATCAGAATACATCCGATTTTTCTGAACAGAAATTCAGTTCGGTTTTCACTGGTGACGAATTCTTCCTGAGAGACCATGTGGTAAGAGGAAAGCCGGTGCTTCCTGGTGTTGCGTACCTTGAAATGGCGTACGCGGCTATAAACCAGGCGGCAGGAAGTGAAATTGCCCAAGATGTCAGAATCAGATTGAATCATACAGTCTGGGTTCAGCCTGTTGTGGTTGATAAACATTCAGCTCAAGTCGATATCAGTCTCTTTCCTGAAGAAGATGGAAAAATCACTTTTGATATTTACAGTACACAGGAAGACGGGGACGACCCTGTTATTCATAGTCAAGGCAGCGCGGAGCTGGTATTTGGAGCCGAAACGCCGGTCGCTGACCTCGCCGAAATGTCACGCCGCTGCGGTAAAGGAGAGATGTCACCCGATCAATTTTACGAAGAAGGCAGGAGCAGAGGAATGTTCCATGGTCCGGCCTTCCAAGGAATTAAGAATGTGAATATAGGAAACAGAGAGGTTTTGTCGCAGCTGCAGCTTCCAGAAACCGTTTCTGGAACGAATGAACAGTTTGCGCTGCACCCAAGTATCATGGACTCCGCCTTGCAGACGGCAACGATATGCATCATGCAGGAATTAGCGGATCAAAAGCTGATTTTGCCATTTGCGCTTGAAGAGCTTGAGGTGATCAAAGGCTGTTCGTCTTCTATGTGGGCTTATGCTCGATTAAGTGACAACGACCACTCCGGGGGGGGTGTCCAGAAAGCGGATATCGATGTCATTGACGAGAGTGGAAACGTATGTGTCAGGATCAAAGGATTCTCAACAAGAGTATTAGAAGGAGAGGTTCATACTTCAAAGCCTTCAACACGGCACGAACGCTTAATGCTAGAGCCGGTGTGGGAAAAACAGAATGGAGAACGAGAGGACGAAGATCCTTCGTACACGGAGCATATCATTGTTCTCTTCGAAACTGAACGAAGTGTCACAGACAGCATTGCCTCCCACATGAAAGATGCCCGTGTGATTACTCTGAACGAAGCTGAAGGACATATTGCTGAACGTTATCAATGTTACACGCAGAATCTATTTGAACTCCTGCGAAGCAAGCTCCGTGAGCTTTCTGCAGGCCGCATCATCATTCAAGCGATCGTTCCGTTAGAAAAAGAGAAGCAATTGTTTGCCGGCGTTTCCGGTCTGCTTAAAACAGCAGAAATAGAGTTTAGCAAACTGACTGCTCAGGTTATCGAAATTGAGAAACCTGAAGAAATAAAAGACCTTCATCTCATGCTGAAAGACGATAGCCGGAGACCATTTGAAAAACAAATTCGATATAAAGCTGGAAACCGTTTTGTGAAAGGCTGGCGGGAAATGGCGATTCCTTCAGCTGATACGCCCCATATGCCGTGGAGAGACGAAGGCGTTTATCTTATCACAGGCGGAGCAGGCAGCTTAGGCCTTCTGTTTGCAAAGGAAATTGCCAATCGAACTGGCCGATCGACGATTGTGCTCACGGGACGGTCTGTTTTAAGTGAAGATAAGGAAAACGAGCTGGAGGCTCTTCGAAGCATCGGAGCGGAGGTTGTCTATCGAGAGGCTGATGTAAGTGATCGGCAGGCTGTTCATCATCTTTTTGAGGAAATCAAAGAAAGGTATGGCACTCTCAATGGAATCATTCACGGTGCAGGCAGCATTAAAGATCAATTCATCATTCATAAAACGAATGAAGAGCTTCAAGAAGTGCTGCAGCCAAAAGTGAGCGGGTTATTCCATATGGACGAATGCAGCAAGGATTTCCAATTAGACTTTTTCGTTTTATTCTCATCCGTTTCGGGATGTTTAGGGAACGCTGGACAAGCCGATTATGCAGCAGCCAATACGTTTATGGATGCCTTTGCCGCGTACCGCCGTTCTCTTGCGGCATCTAAAAAGCGATCCGGCTCCACCATTTCCTTCAACTGGCCGTTGTGGGAAGAAGGCGGTATGCAAGTCGGCGCTGAAGATGAAAAGAGAATGCTGAAAACGACGGGAATGGTCCCGATGCCGACAGATAGTGGCTTGAAAGCATTTTATCAAGGGATGGCATCTGATAAGCCGCAAGTTTTTGTGATGGAAGGACAGCTTCAAAAAATGAAACAAAAACTGCTTTCTGCAGGAACGAAAGCCAAGCGGAACGATCAGAGAAAGACGGATCAGGATCACGGACAAGCTCGACAATTGGAAGCAGCCTTAATCCAAATGGTTGGCGTGATTTTGAAAGTGAACACTGACGATATCGATGTCCACACAGAGCTAAGTGAGTACGGATTTGATTCGGTTACATTCACTGTCTTTACAAACAAGATCAACGAAGAATTTCAGTTAGAGCTAACGCCGACCATTTTCTTTGAATATGGCAGTGTCCAGAGCCTGGCTGAATATGTAGTTGCTGCGTATCAGGGCGAATGGGATCAAGATGCTACTTTTAAAGGCGTAGAGGAAAGAACAAACTCATTGCACAGTTTAAACAGCCTGGAGGCATCATTAAGCAGCATGGTCAGTGCGATTTTAAAAGTAAATCGCGAAGATATTGATGTCAATACAGAGCTAAGTGAATACGGATTTGATTCGGTTACATTCACTGTCTTTACAAACAAGATCAACGAAGAATTTGAGTTGGAGCTAACGCCGACCATTTTCTTTGAATATGGAAGCATCCAAAGCCTAGCTGAGTATTTGACTGCTGAATATGAGGACACCCTAGTTCAGGAGCGAGAAAAACCAAAGGGGCAGGAAGAGAGAAAAACAATATCCCCTGAAGCGCCGAAAATCACATCGCGTAGAAAGCGCCGCTTTACACAGCCAGATATTGCAAAAGCAGAAAGAAACAAAAAGCAGGCTGCCGATTTTGAGCCGGTTGCAATTGTCGGCATCAGCGGCCGATTCCCTGGCGCTATGGATATAGATGAATTTTGGAAAAATCTTGAGGAAGGCAAAGACAGCATTACAGAAGTCCCGAAAGAACGCTGGGATTGGCGGGAGCATTATGGAAACCCAGACACTGACGTCAATAAAACCGACATCAAATGGGGCGGATTTATTGATGGTATCGCAGAGTTTGATCCATTGTTTTTTGGTATTTCGCCGCGAGAAGCTGATTATGTAGACCCTCAGCAGCGCTTGTTAATGACATACGTATGGAAGGCACTGGAAGATGCGGGTTGCTCGCCGCAAAACCTTTCGGGTACAGGGACCGGTATCTTTATCGGTACGGGAAACACCGGTTATAAAGATCTATTTCATAGAGCGAATCTTCCAATTGAAGGCCATGCTGCTACAGGTCATATGATTCCTTCGGTTGGCCCGAATAGAATGAGTTATTTTTTGAATATCCACGGTCCGAGCGAACCAGTCGAGACGGCTTGTTCCAGCTCTCTTGTAGCCATTCACCGTGCTGTGACTGCGATGCAAAACGGTGATTGTGAGATGGCGATCGCTGGAGGCGTGAATACGATCTTGACAGAAGAGGCGCATATCAGCTATAGCAAGGCTGGCATGCTTAGCAAAGACGGCAGGTGTAAAACCTTTTCCGCCGATGCGAATGGTTATGTCAGAGGCGAAGGGGTCGGAATGGTCATGCTGAAAAAGCTGGCAGATGCCGAGCGCGACGGAAATCACATTTACGGTGTTATACGGGGGACGGCGGAAAATCACGGCGGAAGAGCCAATACCCTGACATCGCCTAATCCGAAAGCACAAGCTGATCTGTTGGTGCGTGCATATCGACAAGCAGGCATAGACCCAAACACTGTCACATATATCGAAGCACATGGAACAGGGACTGAATTGGGCGATCCCATTGAAATAAACGGACTGAAAGCCGCGTTTAAGGAACTAACCAACGAGAGACAGCTGGATGTTATTGATCACCGTTGCGGCATTGGCTCAGTTAAAAGCAATATCGGTCATTTAGAGCTAGCAGCAGGTATATCCGGTTTGATCAAAGTGCTTCTTCAAATGAAGCATAAAACGTTAGTGAAAAGCCTGCATTGTGAGACGCTTAATCCTTATCTTCAGCTGACTGACAGCCCGTTTTACATCGTTCAGGAAAAACAGGAATGGAAGGCTGTCACAGATCGTGACGGAAACGAGCTTCCGCGCCGTGCGGGAATCAGTTCATTTGGGATTGGCGGAGTAAACGCTCATATTGTGATTGAAGAATATATGCCAAAAGCCAATTCAGAACACACGGCTACAGAACAGCCAAACGTGATTGTGCTATCGGCTAAAAATAAAAACAGGCTGATAGATCGTGCTTCGCAATTGCTTGAAGCGATCCGCGATAAAAAATATACAGAGCAGGATTTACACCGCATCGCTTACACCCTGCAAGTTGGACGCGAAGAAATGGATGAGCGTCTTGCGTGTGTTGCGGGGACGATGCAGGAACTTGAAGAGAAACTGCAGGCGTTTGTTGACGGTAAGGAAGAAACAGAAGGGTTCTTCAGGGGACAGTCTCATCGAAATAAAGAGACCCAGGCTATTTTTACAGCGGATGAGGATATGGCGTTGGCAATTGAAGCTTGGATCAGAAAAAGAAAATACGCCAAACTTGCTGATTTATGGGTCAAAGGCGTCACCGTTCGGTGGAACACATTATACGGAGAGACCAAACCGCGCCTGATCAGCCTCCCTTCATATCCGTTTGCGAAGGATTACTATTGGGTGCCGGCAAAGGAACATTCAGAAAGGGACAAGAAAGAACTGGTGAATGCAAGTGAAGACCGCGTCCCATGCTTTTTGACAAAACAATGGAGATTGAGTCCAATTGGCTCAACGGTGCCGGGAACAAGAATGGTTGCTATCCTGAGCAATCGAGAGACAGCAGATTTAGCAGCAGAAGTGTCTTCGTATTTTCCAAATCATCTCTTATTAGATGTGAGCCGGATAGACAATAATCAGTCAGACATCGATTGGAAAGAGTTTGACGGTATAGTGGATGTCATTGGCTGCGGCGAGCATGATGAAGACCGGCTGGATTGGATTGAATGGGTGCAAAAACTGGTTGAATTCGGGCATAAAGAAGGACTCAGGCTGCTTTGTGTGACAAAGGGGCTCGAATCGTTTCAAAACGCATCCGTCCGGATGGCTGGCGCCGCACGAGCTGGGTTATATCGGATGCTTCAAAGCGAATACAGCCACCTTACTTCAAGGCATATGGATGCAGAGGGAATTATTGATCATCACCGTCTCGCGAAGCAGATCGCTGATGAGTTTTATTCAGATTCTCATGATACGGAGGTTTGCTACAGGGATGGTTTACGGTATCAAGCTTTTCTAAAAGCTCATCCAGAAACAGGTAAGGAAGCGGAACAGAACGCGGCCTTCCCGAAAGATCATGTGCTTCTCATTACAGGCGGCACACGAGGCATTGGGCTATTATGCGCCCGACATTTTGCGGAGCACTATGGAGTGAAAAAGCTGGTGCTGACCGGACGAGAGGAGCTTCCTCCGCGAGAGGAATGGGCTCGTTTTGACACCTCGAACACATCAGTGGCCCAGAAAATCCAGGCAGTGAGGGAACTGGAAGCACAAGGTGTGCAGGTGCAAATGCTGTCCCTTGCTTTATCTGATGATGCTCAGGTCGGGCAAACGCTGCAACATATCAGGCAAACCTTAGGGACGATCGGCGGTGTCATTCATTGTGCAGGTCTGACGGATATGGATACGCTGGCATTTATCAGAAAAACTGCCGATGATATTCAGCGGGTCCTGGAACCTAAAGTGTCAGGTCTTACAACGTTATATCGCCATGTGTGTAACGAGCCATTACAGTTTTTTGTCGCATTTTCTTCTGTTTCAGCTATTATTCCCGAGCTTTCGGCGGGGCAGGCTGACTATGCGATGGCCAATAGCTATATGGATTATTTTGCAGAAGCACATCAGACACATGTGCCGATCATCAGTGTTCAATGGCCGAACTGGAAAGAAACCGGTATGGGTGAAGTGACAAATCAAGCGTATCGGGCAAGCGGCTTATTGAGCATTACGAATTCAGAAGGATTACGTTTTCTCGATCAAATCTTAGCGAGAATGTACGGGCCGGTTGTTCTCCCTGCGATGGCGAATCAAACAAACTGGGAGCCGGAACTGCTGATGACGAGGAGAAAACGGCATGAGGGTGGTTTGCAGGAAGCTGCTTTACAGAGCACGTCAGCAAGAGACATTGAAGATGTCGATGCAGTTTCCAAAAATGATGGATTATTATCTGAAACACAGTCCTGGCTTGTTGACTTGTTTGCCGAAGAGCTGAGAATAGATCGTGAAGACTTCGAGGTTGACGGGTTATTTCAGGATTATGGCGTGGATTCGATCATTTTGGCGCAGGTGCTCCAGCGTATAAACCGCACATTAGAAGCAGCGCTCGATCCGTCAATTCTATATGAATACCCGACAGTTCAAAGGTTCGCAGATTGGCTGATTGGTTCTTATTCCGAAATGCTGTCCGCTCTATTTGGAGGCAGGGTATCGGATGCATCAGCCCCTTTGGAGAACAAAATAGAGGCGGAGGTACCTGTTCCTGTGGAGGATCGAGCTCCTGCCACTCAGATTCAGGCGCCAGCGATTTTGTCACCGGGCTCTCATGCAGAAGATATTGCTGTTGTCGGACTCTCCTGCCGTTTCCCTGGAGCAGATACACTGGAAACCTATTGGTCGTTACTATCTGAGGGGCGTTCGTCAATCGGCCCGGTTCCGGAAGAGCGCTGGGGCCGCAAGACGCCATATTATGCCGGCATGATTGATGACGTCAGGTATTTTGATCCGGATTTCTTTTTGCTTCATGAAGAAGACGTAAGGGCGATGGACCCGCAAGCACTGCTTGTATTGGAAGAATGTCTGAAACTCTTGTATCACGCCGGTTATACACCTGAGGAAATAAAGGGCAAGCCTGTAGGCGTTTATATTGGAGGCAGAAGCCAGCACAAACCTGATGAAGAGAGCCTTGATCATGCTAAGAATCCGATCGTGACAGTCGGCCAAAATTATTTAGCGGCAAATATTTCACAATTTTTTGATGTCCGCGGCCCGAGTGTTGTAGTTGATACTGCATGCTCATCAGCTTTGGTCGGCATGAATATGGCCATTCAGGCGCTGCGTGGCGGAGAAATTCAATCCGCCATAGTCGGCGGTGTCAGCTTGCTGAACTCTGATGCCTCTCACAGTCTGTTTGATCGGCGCGGCATTTTAAGCAAGCATTCATCCTTCCATGTGTTTGATGAGCGTGCTGATGGAGTTGTGTTAGGTGAAGGCGTCGGAATGGTCATGCTAAAAACCGTAAAACAGGCGCTGGAAGACGGAGATACCATATATGCTGTTGTGAAAGCGGCCTCGGTCAATAATGACGGAAGAACGGCGGGGCCTGCAACACCTAATCTGGAGGCGCAAAAGGAAGTCATGAAAGATGCGCTTTCCAAAAGCGGAAAAAAACCAGAGGACATCAGCTATCTCGAGGCAAACGGGTCAGGTTCAATCGTCACCGATCTCCTTGAGCTAAAAGCGATCCAATCCGTGTACCGTTCCAGTCACTCATCGCCTCTTTCTCTCGGTTCAATCAAGCCGAACATCGGGCATCCGCTATGTGCTGAAGGGATTGCCAGCTTTATTAAGGTTGTGCTGATGCTGAAAGAGCGCCGCTTTGTCCCATTTTTATCAGGTGAAAAAGAGATGGCGCATTTCGATCAACAGAAAGCGAACATCACGTTCAGCCGAGCCCAGGAAAAATGGACAGATTCACGGCCTGCGGCGGCCATTAACTGCTTTGCCGATGGGGGGACGAATGCCCATGTCATCGTAGAGGCGTGGGGAAAAGAGGAAAAACACGCGATCAAGCGGAGTCCAATATCGCCTCCACAATTAAAGAAACGAATGCTTTCGCCAGGCGAGCCAAAGCTGGAAGCGGAGACTTCGAAAATGACTGCGGCAAACATATGGGATACTTATGAGGTGGAGGTCTAACGTGAAAAAGATAACGAAACAACTCACATTATCGTTAAAAAATCCGTTTATTTATCACCATGTGGTTTACGGACAAAATGTCCTGCCGGGATTGGCTTATATCGATATAATCTACCAGATATTTAGAGAATACGGCTTCTCCTGCTCAGAGCTTCAGCTGCGCAATTTATCCATCTATCAGCCATTAACGGCTGAACAGGATGCAGTAATTGTTCTTACTATCCAATGCGCGGAGAAAAAAGAAGGACAGTGGCAAATCACAGCCAAGGGAATTGAAAAACGTGATGGGAAAGAAGCTTCAGAAGAAAAGCTCTATATGAAGGCTGACATGTACGCAGACTCCCCAGCCATATTTGAAGAAACACTGGATCTCAGTCAAATCAAAGCATCTGCACAGAACGTTGTTCAGCTTGATGATGTATATGAACAATGCAGACGTCAGGAATTGGTGCACAGCGAATATATGAAAGCAAGTGGCTGCATCTATGAAGAGGAAGACGGCGTCCTTCTTGAGCTTTCTCTCGGTTCGGAAGCCATGCTTCACGCAGAAGGATTTATGTTTCACCCGACTCTCATAGACGGGAGCGGGGTGGGTGCCAATCATTTGCTCACATCTTTGCTTAAAGGAGAACAGAGGTTGTATTTGCCTCTGTTCTATGAATCCTTTTCCGCTTCTGCACTTTTGCAGTCGGATTGCATGACGAGAATTAAGCGCTCCTCCGTCCGGCGGGAAAAAGAGCTGATTTATGTAACACTTGAATTTTTTAATGCATCGGGAGAAAAAGTGGCTGAGTTGAAAAACTTTACAAGCAAATTGGTGCGAGAAGCGGAGCTGATTAGCGGAAAACATCAAGATGCACAGGAGACCCAGATGACAAGAGCGGACACTGCTGAGCGTGATAAACTTGCTGACGCGGTATCTTCTTCCATAGATTCCTATAGCGGGGCTGAACAGTTCGTAAGTCAATTAATCGCAGAGAAAATCAATAAGCCGATAGAACAAGTTGAAAAACAGGTCGGTTATTACCAAATGGGACTGAATTCATCGGGCTTGCTTGAGGTGGTAGAAACGATCAGTGATAAGATCGGTGAGAGCCTTTCGCCGACTCTTCTGTTTGAGCATACCACCATAGCTGAGCTGTCAGCGTTTCTTGCCGAGGAATATGCTGAGCATTTTAGTGCCGCTGGTTCCCTTGGCCAGAATGAAAGAGCACGCGTTTCCGACACAATAAACGATCGTAAGACTGTTGAAGAATCTCGTGCTGTACCTATCGAGGCAGCAGGCGACATTGCGATAATCGGCTTGGCGGGCAGGTATCCGAAGGCAGCCAATATTCATGAATTTTGGAAAAATCTGAAAGAGGGGAAGGACTGCATTAGTGAGATCCCTGAATCGCGCTGGGATTGGCGGCGCTTTGAAGGAATCACATCTCCTTCGGGTAAGGACATTTCCAAATGGGGCGGATTTATTGATGATCCCGAATGCTTCGATCCCCAATTTTTCAGAATCACGCCGAGAGAAGCAGAGACAATGGACCCTCAGGAGCGGCTGTTTTTAGAGACATGCTGGGAAACGATTGAGGATGCGGGCTATACGCCAAAGACGTTAGCCAAGCCTAAAGGACGAAACAAAAGGCAGCATGTAGGCGTTTTTGCCGGCGTCATGCACAAGGATTATACATTAGTTGGAGCTGAAGAAGCATCAGCAGAAAATGTGTTTCCTCTCTCGCTCAACTATGCGCAAATCGCCAACCGTGTTTCTTACTTTTGCAATTTTCACGGTCCGAGTATGGCGGTCGATACGGTATGTTCATCTTCTCTGACCGCAGTGCACTTGGCGTTGGAAAGCATACGCCACGGTGAGTGCGATGTCGCGTTAGCGGGCGGAGTGAACCTGTCTTTGCACCCGAATAAATATATGACATACGGGGTCTGGGATATGTTTTCCACTGACGGACACTGCCGTACGTTTGGAAAGGGTGGGGACGGTTATGTGCCGGCCGAAGGTATAGGCGCGGTTTTATTAAAGCCTTTGCGACAAGCGGAGGAAGACGGAGATCGCATTTATGCAGTTATTAAAGGAAGTGCTGTGAATCATGTGGGCACTGTCAGCGGCATTTCAGTGCCGAGCCCTGTTTCTCAAGCTGATCTGATTGAGATATGCTTGGAGAAAACGGGAATTGACCCGCGGACGATCAGTTATGTGGAAGCTCATGGAACGGGCACGTCCTTAGGAGATCCAATCGAAATACAGGGATTAGTGAAGGCGTTCCGCCAATATACGCAGGATCGGCAGTTTTGTTCAATCGGTTCTGTAAAGTCAAACATCGGGCACGCCGAATCCGCCGCGGGGATCAGCGGTTTAAGCAAGGTTGCCCTTCAGCTTCATCACCAAACACTTGTGCCTTCTTTGCATTCCGAAGAACTGAATCCGTACGTTGATTTTGAAAAGTCTCCATTTTATGTACAGCATGAAACAGAAACGTGGAAGCAGCCTGTTATCAAGGAGAATGGGGAAGACGTCCCTTATCCGCGGCGGGCGGGGATCAGTTCTTTTGGCGCAACAGGTTCAAACGCACATATTATTCTTGAGGAATATATTCCTCAAACAGCGGAGCAGGACGTTTCTTTGTCCTCAGATTCTGACATGTCCGCAGTAATTCCGCTTTCTGCGCGTAATCAAGAACGTCTTCGTGTATATGCAAAACGTCTCTTGGATTTTCTTCATGATGGGATTCTGATTAGAGATTTGGCGTATACATTGCAGGTAGGCCGTGAACCGATGGAAGAACGAGTTTCTTTCTTAGCATCCGGAATTCAAGAATTGAGCGACCAATTGAAGGCTTTTATAGAAGGACGAGATACCATTCAGCATTCCTGGAAGGGCCGCGTGTCACGAGGAAGCGAATCATCGCTTTCTGCCGAATCGGTACATAAATTGCTGGAGCAAAGAAAGCTCGATCAGATTGCGGAGCAGTGGGCGAAAGGATCCGGTGTTGACTGGAATCTGCTTTACGACGGAAACAAACCAAAGCGGATCAGCCTGCCGACTTACCCATTTGAGAGGGTGAGTTATTGGGTGCCGAAAGCGGAGAAAAAGACTGATCGTTTAAAGGAGAAGCGACACATCCTGCATCCTCTCCTGCATCAAAATGTGTCCGACATATCGGGTGTCCGCTTTCGTTCAACGTTTACAGGACGTGAATTTTTCTTGACGGATCATGTCATAAAGGGCGAACGCGTTTTACCTGGCGCGGCATTATTGGAGATGGTTCGGGCAGCTGTGGAAAGGGCAGCTGCGGATCAGTTCCCGGCAGGGTTCCAGCTCCGGAACATCGTCTGGGTTCGGCCGTTTGCCTTCACGGAACAGCAGCAAGACATAGACATACGTCTATATCCTGAGGACAATGGGGAGATTGCATTTGAAATCTGCCGGGCCCCTGAAAACACAGAGAGCTCTCCGATTATATACGGGCAAGGAAGTGCAGTGCTTGGTGAGACGGGTGAAAATCCGGTCATCAACATTGAAGAACTGAAGGCAGACTATCATGAGCGGACTCTGTCACCTTTTGATTGCTACGAGGCTTATAGAGAAATGGGGATTCACTATGGTGACAGCCACAGAGCGATCGACAGCCTATATGCCGGTAAAAACGGAGTTCTAGTGAAATTGACGATGCCTCCTGTAGTTTCTGATACAGAAGACCATTATATTCTGCATCCGAGCATGATAGATTCGGCATTTCAAGCATCTATCGGTTTGAGGCTGGGAGAAGATACTTTAGGAGACAGAAAGGCAATGTTGCCTTTTGCAATACAGGATGTCCAAATCTTCAAAGGCTGCGAGGCATCTATGTGGGCGCGGATCACATATAGCGAGGGAAGTACAGCTGGGGCTCGTATGCAGAAGCTCGATATCGATTTATGCAATGAAGAGGGGCAGGTTTGCGTGCGGTTGAAAGGCTATTCTGCAAGAGTGTTAGAAACAGATGATGAAGATTCTTCTGAAGCGACTGACACGCTATTGTTCGAACACATTTGGGAAGAACGTGCTGCAGAGAAGCAAGAGTTCATAGAGTACGACACGTATAAAGTCGTTGTCTGTGATGTTGGAGAACAAATGGAAAGCATCCGAAATCATCTTGACTGTACAGTTCTGCAGCATGATGCTGAGGCAATTGATGAACGGTTTGAAGGTTATGCCATACAGTTATTTGAAGAAATCAAACAGCTGATGCACTCAAATACAGGGGGACATACATTCATTCAAGTGGCGGTGCCTGCGTTGGAAGAGCCTCAGCTATTAAGCGGCTTAACGGGACTGCTCAAAACGGCTGAACTGGAAAATCCAAAACTGACAGGGCAGTTGATTGAAATAGAAACCGGGATGCCAGCTGGTGACCTATTCAAAATATTGGAGGAAAACAGACGCTGTCCGCGTGACACGCATATCCGCCACTGGCAAGGAAAGCGATTTGTCAGCAGGTGGAAAGAAGCGTCTGGTGTGCACCTAAGTACTGACATGCCATGGAAGGATAAAGGCGTGTATCTGATCACAGGCGGTGCAGGGGGTCTTGGATTTATCTTTGCAACTGAAATCGCAAACCAAACGACTGGCGCGGTTGTGATCCTGACAGGGCGCTCTCCGCTTGATGATAGAAAACAGAAAAAGCTTCAAGCCTTACAGAAACTTGGCATCCAAGCGGTTTACAGACAAGCAGATCTGACCGAGAAACAAGCGGTTGATACTTTATTAAAAGAGATCCAAAACGTTTATGGCGACTTAGACGGCGTCATTCATAGCGCCGGTTTAATAAAAGATAATTTCATTATGAAGAAAAAGAAAGAAGAGGTTCAAACCGTTCTCGCTCCAAAGGTAGCCGGACTGATTCATCTTGACGAAGCAACGAAAAATGTTCCGCTCGATTTCTTTATTCTTTTTTCCTCCGGTGCCGGAGCGGTAGGAAGCGCGGGACAGGCTGATTACGCAATGGCCAATGCATTTATGAATGCATTCAGCGAATATCGAAATGGCCAAGCGGAACTTCACAAACGTTACGGAAAGACTCTTTCAGTGTGCTGGCCGCTGTGGAAAGACGGGGGCATGAAAATTGATGCGGACACTGCAAGAATGCTGAAAAGCGAAACAGGCATGGTGGCCATGGAAACAGATCGTGGGATTCAGGCGCTATATCATTGCTGGTCGTCTGGAAAGCCGCAAGTGTTAGTTGCTTCCGGTGTTACTGATCGGATTTGTGCATTTCTACATGAAACGGGACATGGCATGGGCCAATCTCACAATATCCAAAAAGCAAGTCTCAATCAGGAGGCAGAAAAAGCAGGCATGATCGGGGAAGCCGATGAAGAGATACTGAGAGAAAAAGCCGAGAACTATTTTAAACAGGTGCTTTCTTCGGTGATCAAGCTGCCAGCCGGCCAGATTGATGCTAAAGCTCCTCTCGAAGATTACGGGATCGATTCTATCATGATCATGCATGTAACGGGTCAATTAGAAAAAGGATTCGGTTCTTTGTCCAAGACGTTGTTCTTTGAATATCAGGATATTCGGTCATTAACACGGTATTTTATTGATTCCCACAGAGAAAAATTGCTGGACATCTTGGGAATTGAAACAAGAAAAGCTTCTGTTGAAAGACAACCAGAACCTGAAAAACAAGAAATTTCAGTTACCCCAAGAAAGTCTGGATTTCTTCCTTTGCAAGGCAAAGAGCAGGAGCAGTTAAGAGAAAAGGAAACGGAAGAAATCGCGATCATCGGTATCTCTGGCCGCTATCCACAGGCAGACAATATTGATGAATTGTGGGAAAACCTGAGAAACGGTCGAGACTGTATTACTGAAATTCCGGAAGATCGCTGGGATCACAGTCTTTATTATGATGAAGATAAAGACAAGCCTGGAAAAACCTACAGCAAGTGGGGAGGCTTCCTAAAGGATGTAGACAAGTTTGATCCGCAGTTCTTCCATATATCGCCGCGTGAGGCCAAATTAATGGACCCGCAAGAGCGTTTATTTTTGCAGTGCGTGTATGAAACGATGGAAGACGCAGGCTATACAAGAGAACACCTCGGCCGTAAGCGTGATGCTGAGCTTGGCGGAAGCGTCGGTGTTTACGTCGGTGTCATGTACGAAGAATATCAGCTGTACGGGGCACAAGAGCAGGTGCGGGGACGGTCTTTGGCTTTAACAGGAAATCCATCATCCATCGCGAACCGGGTATCTTATTATTTTGATTTTCACGGGCCGAGTATTGCTTTAGACACCATGTGTTCTTCTTCTTTAACGGCTATCCACTTGGCATGCCAAAGCTTACAGCGCAGAGAGTGTGAGGCGGCATTCGCGGGCGGCGTGAATGTGTCAATTCACCCAAATAAATATTTGATGCTTGGGCAGAACAAATTTATGTCCAGCAAAGGCCGGTGTGAAAGCTTCGGGCAGGGCGGAGATGGCTATGTGCCGGGAGAAGGCGTTGGAGCCGTGCTTTTGAAGCCATTGTCTAAAGCCATTGAAGATGGTGATCACATTTATGGAATCATTAAGGGGACTGCCATCAACCACGGCGGAAAAACAAACGGGTACTCAGTTCCCAACCCGAATGCCCAAGCAGATGTCATCAAAAAGGCGTTTGTGGAAGCGGAGATTGACCCGCGGGCAGTCAGTTACATCGAAGCCCACGGCACCGGAACCTCTCTCGGTGATCCTATTGAAATCACAGGGCTGTCCAAAGTGTTTACGCAAGAAACCGATGATAAACAATTTTGTGCAATAGGGTCAGCCAAATCAAATATCGGGCATTGTGAGAGCGCGGCAGGTATCGCAGGAGTAACGAAGGTATTGCTTCAAATGAAATACAGGCAGCTTGCGCCATCCCTGCATTCAAACGTGCTGAATCCGAATATTGACTTCCTTAACTCACCGTTTCAAGTACAGCAAGAGCTAGAAGAGTGGAAGAGGCCGATCATCAGTGTCAATGACAAAGACATCGAATTACCGAGAATCGCAGGAATCTCTTCATTTGGTGCCGGGGGTGTGAACGCCCATATTTTAATAGAAGAGTATGCTCCGGAATTTGTGGAGGAACGTTCCCAAGCGAGGAAGCAGCCAGCTGTCATTGTGCTCTCAGCAAAAAATGAGGAAAGACTTCAAAAACGCGCGGAAGATTTGCTGGATGCCATTCGGAAACAAAAATATGTTCAAGCAGATTTGCACCGAATTGCCTATACGTTGCAAGTCGGAAGGGAAGCGATGAACGAACGGCTGGCGTTCGTTGTGGAAACGATGCAGGAGCTTGAAGAAAAACTGAATGAATGTATCTCGGGAACAGAAAATCGTGAATATGTCTATCGCGGACAAGTAAAGCGCAACAAAGAAGCCATTGCTGCTTTTGCTGCTGATGAAGATATGTCAAAAACAATTGAGGCATGGCTGCAGAAAGGAAAATACGCGAAGGTTTTAGACCTGTGGGTAAGAGGTTTGCGAATCGACTGGAGCACGCTTTATCAGGACCAAAAACCGCGGCGCATCAGTTTACCCGTCTATCCTTTCGCAAGAGATCGCTATTGGATAGACGTAAATGCAAAGGCTGAGGAAAAAAGAACGGTAGAGACATTCGCTCCGGTACAGCCCGTTATTTCAAAGCTGTCTGTAGCCAGAGAAGCCAGCGGCAAGCCTGCCAATATAACGCTACAGCCTTTAACAGCAGACCAGGGTAAACCGCAGCCTTCAGCAGTCCAGCTTCCTCCAGATACAGAAATAGAGACCATTACAGCGGAATCCTTGTGCGATGAACTGACAGCGAGCTTAGCGGAAGTGCTGTACATGGACCAAAACGAGATTGATCCAGATGAAGCATTCATAGATATCGGAATGGACTCGATTACCGGGCTCGAATGGATAAAAGCAATAAATAAACAGTATGGCACATCGTTAAATGTCACAAAGGTATATGATTATCCGACAACACGTGAATTCGCTGTTTACTTAGCACGTGAGTTAAGTCCACACGCTAGGGAGAAAAAACAAACGGAGACGTACCCGCCAATCAGACAAAAAGCAGCTGTGCCTGCTGCTAAACCGGCTAATATATCATTGCAGCCGTTAGAACATCAGCCAGTGCAAGAAGAACCTGAAGAAACGGTTCAATATGCAGCGGCAGAAATATCTGTATCAAGACAATATACGGAAGCAATTGAAACGCTGCATGAAAAATTGAAGGAAAGCATAGCAGACGTGTTATACATGGAGCCATACGAGGTGGATATTGACGAAGCGTTCATAGATATCGGAATGGACTCGATTACCGGACTCGAATGGATAAAAGCGGTGAACAAGCAGTACGGAACGTCTTTCACAGTGACCACTGTATATGATTATCCAACGATACGTGATTTTGCCGAAATGCTAAAGTCTGAGCTTGGAACTCATCATGATAGAAAGATAGAGCATACTGTCCCGACCGAAGCAACGCAGCAAAAACCAGCAGCGCCATCTATTCCAAATCCGGCAGAGCGACCGCTACAGTCTGTTCAACATCCTATAAAGAAAGAACTTGAGAAGGAACAAGTCTCTGTTCGTCAAGACCGCCCGGAGGATGCGATCGCGATTGTCGGGATGTCGGGAAGATACCCGGGTGCTCGTAATGTAAGAGAGTATTGGGATAACCTGGTTCATGCGAGGAATGCCATTCGGGACATTCCAACATCACGGTGGGATGTTGACAAATACTATGATCCTGCCCTCAACAAGAAAGGGAAAGTCTACTGCAAATCAATGGGGATGCTTGATGATATTGAACATTTTGATCCATTGTTTTTTAATATTCCGCCGTCAGAAGCTGAACTGATGGACCCGCAGCACCGAATCTTTTTGCAGGAAGGCTATAAAGCCTTTGAGGACGCTGGGTATAATGCCAGAACTTTAAATGAGAAAAAATGCGGCGTATATCTCGGCATTATGAGCAATGAATACGGGGTCATGCTGAATCGGCAGTCAAGAACAAATGCCACCGGAAACAGCTTTGCGATCGCAGCGGCGCGTATTCCGTATTTTCTAAATTTAAAAGGGCCTGCGATTCCGATTGATACCGCATGTTCATCTTCATTGGTCGGCACTCATTTAGCGCGCCAGGCACTTATAAACAAAGAAATTGATATGGCGCTGGTCGGTGGTGTCAGCTTATATCTGACGCCGGAATCTTACATCAGTATGTGTGAGGCCGGCATGCTTTCACCTGATGGACAATGTAAAGCTTTTGACAATGGCGCGAATGGTTTTGTGCCCGGCGAGGGTGCGGGTGCGCTTGTTCTGAAAAGGCTGAAAGATGCAGAAGCGGACCGTGACCATATTTATGGCATCATCATTGGCTCGGGTATTAATCAGGACGGGAAAACAAACGGAATCACAGCACCGAGTGCGAAAAGCCAAATGGACCTGGAAAGAGGCATATATGAAACATACGGCATACATCCTGAGAGTATCAGTTATGTCGAGATGCACGGAACAGGAACAAAACAAGGCGATCCAATTGAGTTAGAAGCCCTGTCTGCCGTATTTCAAGAAAAAACAGACAAAAAGCAGTTTTGCGCAATCGGTTCCGTCAAAAGCAATATTGGCCATACATCGGCGGCTGCAGGAGTAGCCGGGGTTCAAAAAGTGTTATTGTGCATGAATCATAAAACACTTGTGCCAACATTGAACTTCAAGACACCGAATGAGCATTTTCAATTTGAGCATTCTCCTTTATACGTAAATACGGAGCTCAAGCCTTGGGAAACGGCTGATGGAAAACCACGGAGAGCATGTGTGAGCTCTTTCGGATATAGCGGAACGAATGCCCATATCGTAATAGAGGAATACCAGCCTGAAAAGAGGAACGATCGATTAACAAAGCAGCACCGCTCAGAATTATTTGTACTTTCAGCGAAAAAAGAGAAGCAATTGAAGGCCTATGCGGAATCAATGAAAGATTTCGTAACCGCCAATGAAGATATCAATTTGGAGGATATGGCATACACACTTCAGACGGGCCGGGAAGCAATGGATTACCGGCTGGCATTTTTGGCGGATTCGAGAGAAATGCTGATCAAAGCTTTAGATGATTATTTTGCTGAAATGCAGAACAACAGTATATTTGCTGCTCACGTGAAAACGAAAAAGAGCGAAATCAAACTGTTTGAAACGGATCACGATGCCAAAGCGTTGCTGCAAACATGGATAGAGAAAAAAAGGCTGGAGAAAGTAGCGGAACTATGGGTGAAAGGGCTGCAGATAGATTGGAATGAGCTTTATGGAGAATACACGCCTCGGCGAATCAGCCTGCCTGCTTATCCGTTCGCGGAAGAGTATTACTGGCTGCCAACTCAAGAAGGTGAACTCGAAACCATTGCTACAGCACTCCCTCATTCCGAACTGATGCCAAAGCGCTGCTTTCTGCGTAAACAGTGGCAGCCTTGTCCGATTGAACCGGCAGAAATGACGAATCAAACCGTCGCCATTTTGGCAAATGAGGAGACAATGGCATTAGCGGAAGAGCTTTCGACGTATTTCTCGAAATACCGTCTATTTGACAGTCAAGAGCTGGATCGGGTGTCTGCTACGGACTATGAACACGTTGCTGGAGCAATCGATCTGATCGGATGCGGAACGAGCCACGAGAAGTCTTTGGGCTGGATAAACTGGCTCCAAAAGCTGATCGAGCAAGGACGTACAAGCAAGCATCATTTGACGATCTTAGGTGTAACAAAGGGGCTGGAGGCTTATGCAAATGACGCTGTTCATTTGTCTGGTGCTTCGCGGGCCGGTTTATACCGCATGCTTCAAAGCGAGTACAGCCACCTTACTTCAAGACATGCAGATATGGAGTGCGAAGCCTCTCTTGAGGAGCTGGCCAGACTGATTGCAGCAGAGTTTTATGCCAAAAGCACAGAAGCAGAAGTCTGTTATCGAAACGGACAGCGATATCGCGCATATTTGGCAGAGCAGCCAGGAGAAGCCGCTCATAGTCATAAGCAAGTATCGTTTTCAACAGACAAAGTTCTGCTCATTACAGGCGGGACAAGAGGCCTAGGCTTGCTGTGTGCGCGGCATTTTGTAAAAACATACGGCGTTAAGCGGCTGGTGCTTATCGGCCGTGAAGAGCTTCCGCCGCGAGACCAGTGGAATTCGGTGAACATTGTCTCGCTTGCCGAGAAAATAAAAGCCGTTCAAGAGCTAGAAGACATGGGTGCGCAAGTTCAGGTGCTTTCTCTGGATCTGGGAGACAGGGTTACTGTCGAACAGAGCCTGAAGACAATACACGAAACAATGGGGGCGATTGGCGGAGTCATCCATTGTGCCGGGATGGTGAACAAACAAAACCCGGCTTTTATCAGAAAATCACTAAAAGAGATCGAACAGGTGCTTGAACCGAAAGTCGAAGGTCTGCAAACGTTGTTTGACCTGCTTTATGATGAACCATTGGCGTTTTTTGCTTTGTTTTCCTCAGTTTCAGCGGCGATTCCTGCCCTAGCAGCAGGACAAGCTGATTACGCGATGGCAAATGCTTTTATGGATTATTTTGCAGAGGCTCATCGAGATAAATGTCCCATTGTAAGCATTCAGTGGCCTAACTGGAAGGAGACCGGTTTAGGTGAGGTCCGAAGCAAAGCTTTAGAACAAACTGGATTGATCAGTTTAACAAACGATGAGGGATTACAGCTGCTTGACCAAATTCTATCTGACAGACAGTATGCTGTCGTGCTGCCGGCGGTTCCAGATAAAAATGTTTGGAAGCCGGACAAGCTGATGCAGCCGTCACTGCCTGCCGAAGCTCTTTCGCATCCTGAGATGAAAGAGCAGGCCGGCACTCGAACCGTGTTTCTTGAAACAGTTGACTGGCTCGTAACGCTTTTTTCAGAAGAACTGAAGATAGCTGCAGAAGACTTTGAAACGGATGAGCCTTTCCAAGAATACGGAATTGATTCAATTATATTGGCCCAGCTGGTACAGCAGATGAACGAACAATTAAATGGAGATATTGATCCGTCAATTTTGTTTGAATATCCGACAATAGAATCCTTTGCACACTGGCTCATTTCGAAATATGACATAGCAGCTGTTTTACAACCATCTGTTCCTGAGAAACAGACACCTGTCAAGCCGCAATCAGCAATGAAGCAAAAGCCGGTGCCAGAACAGCGGGCGCAGCAGATAGGCCATGAGAAAACGGCACTTCTTGCTGAGGACATCGCCATCATCGGTCTTAGTTGCAGGTTCCCAGGAGCGGAAACTCTTGAAGAATACTGGGATTTAATACGTGAAGGACGGTCCGCGATTACACCTGTTCCGCCTGACCGATTCGGGAACTCCAGCTCCAATTACGCGGGCCTCATTGAGGAAATGAACCGATTTGATCATGATTTCTTCATGATGTCCGAAAACGATGTCAGAGCGATGGATCCCCAAGCTTTGGCTGTATTGGAGGAAAGCTTGAAACTGTGGTATCACGCCGGTTATACAGAGAAAGAAGTGAAGGGCATGAGGGCTGGTGTTTATATAGGAGGCCGCAGCCAGCACAAACCTGATCCGGCCAGTCTTTCAAAAGCAAGAAACCCGATAGTCGCTGGCGGACAAAACTATTTAGCGGCTAACATCTCACAATTTTTTGACTTGAAGGGACCGAGTATTGTCATGGATACTGCTTGTTCCTCTGCGCTTGTGGGGCTGAATATGGCCATTCAGGCTCTGCGAAGCGGAGATATTGAGGCAGCGGTTGTAGGCGGCGTCAGTTTGCTTGATGCTGATGCGCATCGAATGTTTCATGAACGCGGACTTTTATGTGACAAACCGTCATTCCATATTTTTGATAAGCGGGCAGACGGTGTCATTTTAGGAGAAGGCGTTGGCATGGTTCTCGTCAAAACCGTCAGCCAAGCGCTTGAAGACGGAGATTCCATATATGCAGTCATTAAAGCCGCTGCGATTAATAATGACGGAAGAACGGCAGGCCCATCATCTCCGAATCTAGAGGCGCAAAAGGATGTCATGCTGACAGCGCTTGAAAAAAGCGGCAAAAGGACAGAAGAGATCAGCTATCTTGAAGCGAACGGATCGGGGTCGGCAGTAACAGATTTACTTGAATTAAAGGCGATTCAATCCATTTACCGTTCTGAATCAAAGGCTCCGTTAGGGCTGGGATCGGTGAAACCTAACATCGGGCATCCATTGTGTGCAGAGGGAATCGCGAGCCTGATTAAAGTAGCTTTAATGCTGAAACATAGACAATTGGTTCCATTCCTGTCAGGTAACGAACATATGCCGTACTTTGATATAGAAAAGACAGATTTGTATTTCTGCAGATCACAGGCCGAATGGAAGGAGACAACGCCTGCTGCGGCAATTAATTGTTTTGCCGATGGCGGAACGAATGCACATCTCATTGTAGAAGGTTGGAATGACTCGGCTGAGCGTCCAATTAGAAGAAAACCTCTGGCTTTGCCGGAATTAAATCGACAGCCGATTTTAACAGAATCAATGGCTCAAAACGTGCAGAAAAAAGTGCATTCAGACACGAAGGCTTCTAACGAAATGTTTTGGAAAACTTTCAAATAAGAGAGGAGTGGGAAAATGATAACTGAACAACTGCACATTTCATTAAAAAATCCAATCGTGTCCAACCACAAGGTATATGGACAAGCGTTATTACCCGGCCTTGCTTATATAGATTTGATCTATCAAGTATTCCAAGAACATGGTTATGCATACCAAGAGCTTGAATTAAAAAACCTGACCATTTTTAACCCTTTGATCGCAGATGAGTCATATGACATTGCCCTGACCATTCACGTGTCTGAAATAAAGGAAGGGTCATGGTCCATTATCATCGACGGACAAAAACAGCATGGAGAGTCGCTATCTGACAAGAGACAATATGTGACTGCTGACATGCAGCGTAAAGAGCAAACCGCTTTTGCAGAATCAATAGACCTTAATCAGTGGAAACGTACAGCTGACAGGATTCTGAATTTAGATGAAATATATGAACAATGCCGATCTCAAGAATTAGTGCATACCGGCATGATGAAGGCGGAAGGGCAGATTTATGAGACCAAAGAGGGTGCTGTAATTGATTTAGCAGTCGGACAGGAGGCGCTGCGCCATTCTGATGCTTTTCTGTTTCATCCCACGCTCATTGACGGGAGCGGTATAGGGTCAAGCTGCCTGCTCTCAGATCAAACGATGTATCTGCCATTGTGTTATGAATCGTTTTCAGCTTCAGAACGATTGCAAAAAGGATGTACAGCACGGATCCTCTCCTCATCTGTGCGCCAGAAGAAAGAGCTCACTTATATGACGATTGAATATTTTAATTCATCAGGACAAAAAGTGGCCGAGCTGAGACAGTTTGCAGGCAAGTCTGTTCGGAATGGGTCAGCCTTTCACTCTGCAAAAGAAATTCAAGAAGAAAGAGCCGCTGTCTCTCAGCACACCAGTCGAGACTATCACGCATTTGAAACGTATTTGCGTCAATTGCTTGCTGGGCAGCTTGAAAGGCCGGCAGAACAAATGGATATCCACGCTGGGTACTATGAGCTTGGTCTGGATTCACCGTCGTTGCTTACAGTGGTTCAGGAAATTGGAGATAAGGTTGGAGCGGATCTTGCTCCAACACTGCTGTTTGAATTCACAACAATTGCAGAACTGGCTGCACATCTTGCTGATCACTATTCAATTAGAGAGGCGGACGATGCTGTCCGCCAATCTCCTTCACAAAAGAAGGATTATTCAGAAGGTGCTGCCTCTTCAATGGAGCTCGGGGAGGACATTGCCATTATCGGGATGGCAGGCCGCTATCCTAAGGCAAAAAACATTCAGGAATTTTGGGAACATCTTAAAGCTGGTACCGACTGCATCACAGAGATCCCGAACTCACGCTGGGAATGGAAAGAAAACGATGGTCTGGATTCCCCTGCAGGCAAGCCGCTCTCGAAATGGGGCGGGTTTATCGAGGAAGCTGATTGCTTTGATCCTCAATTTTTCAGAATCTCTCCTCGTGAAGCGGAAATGATGGACCCTCAGGAGCGGTTATTTTTAGAGACGTGCTGGGCAGCTATTGAAGATGCGGGTTATACACCTGAGACAATTGCTTCGCCAAAGGGAGAAAATAAAAGGCAGCATGTCGGAGTGTTTGCCGGTGTTATGCATAAGGACTATTCGCTTATAGGGGCGGAAGCTCTATCAGAAAACAATCCATTTCCTTTATCGCTGAATTACGCGCAAATAGCCAACAGGGTTTCTTACTATTGTAATTTCCACGGCCCAAGCATGGCGGTGGATACGGTCTGCTCTTCCTCATTAACTGCGGTTCATTTGGCAATAGAGAGCATCCGGAATGGAGAATGCGAGGCCGCGCTTGCCGGAGGCGTCAATTTGTCACTGCATCCGGCTAAATATATCAGCTATGGCAGTGTAGGGATGCACTCAAGTGACGGTTATTGCCATACTTTTGGCAAAGGCGGGGATGGCTACGTATCTGGAGAAGGTGTCGGCACAGTATTGCTAAAGCCGCTGCGAAAAGCTGAACAAGACGGTGACCGAATCTATGCTGTCATCAAAGGCAGTGCGATAAATCATGTAGGAAAAGTAAGCGGAATTACAGTACCGAGCCCGGTAGCCCAAGCTGATGTGATTGAAGCATGTCTAGAAAAAACAGGAATTGATCCGCGCACCATCAGCTATGTTGAAGCCCATGGCACGGGCACCTCATTGGGAGATCCGATTGAAATACAAGGATTAGTAAAAGCTTTCAGCCGCAATACGCAGGACAAGCAATTCTGTTCAATCGGTTCTGTGAAATCAAATATTGGCCATGCTGAAGCGGCAGCCGGCATTAGCGGTTTAACGAAGACAGTCCTGCAGCTGCATCATAAAACATTGGTGCCGTCATTACACTCAGAAGAGCTGAATCCTTATTTGCAGCTCGATCAAACCCCATTTTTTGTTCAGCATGAAACAAAGGAATGGGAGCAGCCATCTTTTGAAGAAAACGGGATGGACGTCACATTTCCCCGCCGCGCAGGTTTAAGTTCGTTTGGTGCTTCAGGATCAAATGCGCATCTTATTTTGGAAGAATATATTCCGGCAGAGAGCCATTCAGAGACGATTTTAACGAAAAATGAAGGAATAGTGATACCTTTGTCCGCGAGAAACAAAGATCGTCTGCAGGCTTACGCACTTAAACTTCTGGATTTTCTTAGCGAGGACGTCAATCTTATAGCGTTAGCTTATACCATGCAGACAGGACGGGTTGAAATGGAGGAGCGCGCAGCTTTCTTCGCAAAAGACAAAAAAGATTTAGCTGCTAAACTTCAGGCGTTTGCCAATGGCGAAGAAAAGATCGAGGGCTGCTGGACCGGACAAGCCAAAGAAGATCAAATGGCGGCTGGATCAACGTCGGTGAATGCACTGAATAACAATTTGATCACAGACAGTGAAATGAAGGAAATGGCGACATCATGGGTTCAAGGAAAGCGGGTCACCTGGGACGATCTATACGGCGATCGCAAGCCGTTTAAAATCAGTGCTCCGACCTATCCGTTTGCAAGGGAACGCTACTGGATCCCAGCTCCTGAAACGAAAACCAGCTCTGTGAATCACATCTTACATCCGCTGGTGCACCGCAATACATCAGACTTTACTGAGCAGCGCTTTAGCTCTGTATTTACAGGCAAGGAATTTTTCCTGTCTGATCATGTTGTACAGGGACAGAAGATTTTGCCTGGCGTTGCCTATTTAGAAATGGCAAGGGAAGCAGCGGAAAAAGCTGCAGGCGACCTGGACGGCGAACAAAGAATTGTGTCGCTTAAAGACATTGTGTGGATACGCCCTATCACGATAGAAAATGACCCAAAAGAAATACATATTGGCCTTTATCCTGAGGATAACGGAGACATTTCCTTTGACATTTACAGCAGCTCTGAGCAAGAGGAAACCATGACGATATACTGCCAAGGCCGCGCAGTCATTTCAGATGAAGCGGATACTTCCATTTTAAACCTATCATCAATACAGACAGAATGCAGTCTGGACACAGTGACGTCAGAACAATGCTATGCAGCGTTTCGAAAGATTGGGCTTGACTATGGAAAGGGCTATCAAGGGATTGAAAAAATCTATGTCGGCAAAGATCAATTGCTTGCAAAAATCTCGCTACCCGCTTTTCTAAAAAACGATAAGCAGCATTTTGCGCTCCACCCGAGTTTAATGGATTCCGCGTTCCATGCCACAGTCGGTTTTATCGTTAGCTCAGTCAATGCCGCTGGACAAGCGCAGACGCTGTCTCTTCCATTTGCGTTGCAAGAGGTTGATATTTTCAGCCCGTGTCCAGAGGAGATATGGTCTTATATTCGATACAGTTCAGACAGTAAAGCGGAGGACAACGTCAGAAAGTATGATATTGATTTATGCGATGAGAACGGAAATGTTTGTGTGCGAATGAAAGGTGCCTCAATGCGGGCGCTTGATGGAGAGCGGCATTTAAGGCCTCAACTAGTAACTGCTTCTCAGCTGACCGGGCATACGATGATGATCCCCGTCTGGGAACCAGTCTCTCCAGAAGCGGAGGATAATGCTTCGTTTGCTGGTGCAAGAGCTGTTTTATGCGGAGCTGCTGAAGCTGATCGGACTTTCATAAAGCAGCATTATCCGCAAATTTCCTTTGTCGATATCCGCCCTGCAGATGACATTGAGGCAATAGCGGACAAACTGCAAACGTACGGAAGCATTGAACATGTCTTGTGGATTGCTCCGTCAGACCTGGAGAATAGTGATAGACAAGGAGAAGCTGTTCTTCACTTATTTAAGCTTGTGAAAGCTTGCCTGCAATTAGGCTATGGCGAGAAACAACTTGAATGGTCTCTTGTGACAATCCAAGCGCAGCCGGTTACGCAACATGAGACAGTACAACCAGCTCATGCAAGCATTCATGGACTTGCCGGCACAATGGCAAAGGAATATCCTCATTGGAAAATCCGCCTTCTTGATCTGGAAAAAGACTGCACATGGCCTGTATATCAAATGTTTACGCTCCCTGCTGACCGTCTTGGACACGCTTGGGCCTATCGGAATCAGCAATGGCATCAGCAGCAATTGATCCCGTATCGGCACTCACTGGCAAATGACACGCTTTATCGAAAAGGCGGGGTGTATGTGGTCATTGGAGGCGCCGGGTACATTGGAGAGGCATGGAGTGAGTACATGATCCGCCGCTACCAGGCGCAGATCGTTTGGATTGGACGCAGTCAAATCAATGCTGCCATCCAGTCGAAAATAGACCGTCTTTCGGCGCTTGGCCCTGAGCCTTTCTATATTGCAGCCGATGCTGCCGATAAGCATTCATTGCAGCAGGCATATGATCAAGTGAAAAAACGCCATCCTCATATTCACGGGATTGTTCACTCTGCGATGGTTTTATTTGAACAAAGCCTGGAAAATATGACGTTTGAAGAATTCACCGCCGGACTTGCGGCGAAGATCGATGTCAGTATTCGGATGGCCCAAGTGTTCCGCCGGGAGAATGTAGATTTTGTTTTATTCTTCTCTTCGCTTGTGGCACATATCAAAAATGTGAAGCAAAGCCATTATGCCTCTGGCTGTACATTTGCAGATGCTTTTGCTCACCAGCTTTCCCAGAGCTGGGCATGCCCTGTAAAAGTCATGAACTGGGGATATTGGGGGAATAGTGAAGCGGCTGAGGATGAACATTATGTACAGCTTATGAATCAAATCGGCTTAGGTTTAATTGAGCCTGCGGAAGCAATGAAGGCGCTGGACGTACTGCTTTCTGGGCCAGTCGGCCAAACGGCTTTCATTCATACGACAAAGCCTGTAGCAGTCGAAGGCGTGAATCAGAATGAATGCATCACTCTATATCCCGAGCAACCTTCAGCAGATGCAGAGAGCCTGATGGAGCGTCTGCCGAAAACGGGACGAATACAAAGAGCAACACATGAAGAACTAGACGATCTTCTTTACAGGCTGTTGTTAGGACAGCTGCAAACGGCTGAACTGTTTGATGGTCATACATTATCGGTTGAACGTCTTCGACAATACAAAACTCGTGAATTTTATGAAAAATGGCTTCGGCAAAGCAGCGAATTTCTTTTGCAGCATGGCTATCTTAAGAAAGATGGAGATTCATTGGTGGGGAAGGTTCAAGCAGAGGATATCGAGCTGCTTTGGCAAGAATGGAACGCCAAAAAAGAAAAGTGGCTCAAAGACAGCGAGACAAAGGCGATGGTTGTCTTAGCAGAGGCCATGCTAAAAGCACTGCCGGATATTTTGACAGGGAAAGTCCCGGCAACAGATGTCATGTTCCCGCAATCCTCGATGGAATTGGTGGAAGGCATTTATAAGCATAACCAAGTGGCAGACTATTTTAATAAAGTGCTTGCCGATACATTATTAGCTTATCTGGATGAACGTCTGAAGCAAGATCCTGAGGCATCAATTCGCATTATGGAAATAGGTGCAGGCACAGGCGGCACGAGTGCCGGAATCTTTGAAAAACTGAAACCATATCAAAAGCATATCAACGAATACTGCTATACAGATCTGTCGAAAGCATTTTTGCTGCATGCAGAAAAGGAATATGGGGCGGAAAATCCGTATCTGACGTATCAGCTATTTGACGTGGAAAAACCGGTT
Source organism: Bacillus sp. JS (assembly GCF_000259365.1). NCBI lineage: Bacteria > Bacillati > Bacillota > Bacilli > Caryophanales > Bacillaceae > Bacillus > Bacillus sp. JS. The sequence continues at coordinate 1,876,695 of NC_017743.1, forward strand.
GACCAGCAGGAAATCGAGGCTGGCGGCTATGATGTCGTCATTGCGGCTAATGTCCTTCACGCGACAAAAAATATCCGTCAAACCCTGCGGCATACAAAAGCAGTGATGAAAAACAACGGAATGCTGCTGCTGAATGAAATGGCGGGAAACAGCCTGTTTCCTCACATCACCTTTGGTCTATTGGAAGGCTGGTGGCTGTATGAAGATCCTGCAGTGCGGATTCCCGGCTGTCCAGGCTTACATCCTGACAGCTGGAAAGCGGCACTCGAAAGCGAAGGCTTTGAATCTGTCTTTTTCCCAGCCGAGAAAGCCCATGATCTGAGTCACCAAATCGTCGCAGCCTCAAGCAACGGGCTGGTTCGCCGTATAATAAAAAATGAGCTTTTGCCGGAGAAGGATGTTTCACAAGCGCCTAATCAGGAGCCAGCCTGCATTCAATCCATAGATTCAGAGAGAGCAGGACAATCTAAACATGCTCTTCTAAGAGAAAAAAGCACAGATTATATGAAAAAACTAATCGGAGAAACGTTGAAAATTCCTGCAGGTAAGATTGAGTCATCTGAACCGCTTGAAAAGTATGGCATTGATTCTATCGTTGTTGTCCAGCTGACGAATACATTGCGTAAAGAATTTGACCATGTAAGCAGCACTCTATTTTTCGAGTACCAGACCATTGACGCATTAGTGGAGCATTTCATCAAAACAAAAACAGAAGCGCTGATGAAATTAACAGGTCTTGACCGTCAAGTTCAACAACAGACACCGGCCGAAAGCAGAACCCAATCTTCACAGAAACCTGATGGGGCCGCTAAAAGAACACGGCGCTATCGCAAGCTTGGCTTCACCAGGGAAAAAGAAACACCGACAAACACTCTTGCAAGCCGTGACGTTGCCATTATCGGCATTTCCGGACGCTATCCTCAGGCGGAAACAGCAGAAGACTTTTGGAACAACCTAAAAGAAGGAAGAAATTGTATTGAGGAAATTCCGAAAGAACGCTGGGATTGGAAAGCTTATTACGATAAAGAAAAAGGAAAAGAAGGATCGATTTATACGAAATGGGGCGGATTTATCAAGGATATGGACAAGTTTGACCCATTATTCTTTCAGATTTCGCCGCTTGAAGCAGAACGAATGGACCCTCAGGAGAGATTATTTCTGCAAACCGCTTATGCAAGTATTGAAGACGCGGGATACACGCCTGACTCGCTCAGTTCAAGCAGAAAAATCGGCGTCTTTGCCGGAGTTATGAACAAAAATTATCCGACAGGCTACGGCTATTGGTCTATCGCCAACAGAATATCCTATTTGCTGAATTTCCAAGGCCCGAGCCTTGCCGTCGATACAGCCTGCTCATCCTCTCTGACAGCGATTCATTTAGCGCTGGAAAGCATTTATAGCGGATCGAGTGATTGCGCCATTGCCGGCGGTGTCAATTTAGTCGTCGACCCGGTTCACTATCAGAACTTATCTGTCATGAATATGCTCTCTACTAGTGATACATGTAAATCATTCGGAGTTGATGCAGATGGATTTGTCGACGGTGAAGGCGTAGGCGCGATTGTGTTAAAGCCGCTGCAGCAAGCAATAGCGGACGGCGACCATATTTACGGTGTGATAAAGGCAAGTGCCGTTAACAGCGGAGGAAAAACAAATGGATACACGGTTCCAAATCCTCATGCACAGGCACAGGTGATTAAAGATGCAATGGAGCGCGCCAACATTCCTGCCCGAACCATCAGTTATGTGGAGGCGCATGGAACAGGCACCACATTAGGAGATCCGATTGAGATAGCGGGTTTAACAAAAGCATTTGAGGAAGATACGCAGGAGAAACAGTTTTGCGCGATCGGCTCCAGCAAATCAAACATCGGTCATTGTGAAAGTGCAGCCGGAATTGCAGGGCTGACAAAAATACTTTTTCAGTTTAAATATGGACAAATTGCGCCATCATTGCATGCTCAGCGGTTGAATCCGAACATTGAGTTCAGCCATACTCCATTTGTCGTTCAGCAGCAGCTTGGTGAATGGAAACGCCCGGTGATTGGCGGACAAGAGGTGCCTAGGCGCGCCGGATTGAGCAGTTTTGGCGCCGGAGGGTCCAATGCCCATATCATTCTGGAAGAATATATTCCGAGAATGGGAGTGCAAACGCCGGAAGACCATCCCCCAGCGCTGATTGTGCTGTCGGCCAAAAACATGGAACGTTTGCAAGAAAGAGCGGAACAGCTGTTCACAGCCGTCAAACAAAAAAGGTACCACGAATCAGATCTGATTAGAATCGCCTATACCTTGCAAACGGGACGTGAAGCAATGGAGGAACGGCTGGCCTTTATAGCGGAATCACTAGAGGATCTTGAGAGAAAGCTGAACGATTTTATCGAAAACAAAGCAGATAGCCTGTATCTGGATCGCATTGATGATAACAAAAAAGCATTAGCAGTCTTATCAGCGGATGAGGATACGGAAAAAATCATAGAAGCATGGATGAGCAAAGGGAAATTCACAAAACTGCTGGATCTTTGGGTGAAAGGCTTGTCTTTCGACTGGGATATGCTGTACGGCACCCAAACGCCTGTCCGGATCAGTCTCCCGGCATATCCATTTGCAAAAGAACGATATTGGGCACCAGGCTCGGCAAAGGCCCCGGCGCCTATAGAAAAAAATCTTGATCAGCAAAGAGAAGAACCTTTCGAGGTTATGACGTTTCAAGAAGTGTGGAAAGAAGAGCCGGCGACTCTCACATCGAAACGTATCAAAACGCTCATCTGTTTTCTGACTGAAAGAGAAAAGCAAAACGCATTTGCTTCAGCCCTGAAAAACGTTGATCAAGACACCAAGCTCATTTTTATTTCGCAGGGTGAGGTGTACAGCAAACAGTCTGAATATAGCTACCAGATTGTGCGGCAAGAACCCGTTACTTTTGAAAAGGCCTTCCAGAGCATTAAAGAAGAACATGGAGAGCCAGATGCAATTCTCTATATGTGGCCTGCGGAAGACAAGAGCTGTATAAAGGACCATTCCTGTCTTGTCTATTTATTACAAGGTATGTCCGCAGCAAAGCTGCATCCTTTACGGCTGATGCTGGCAGGCTGTTTTGAAAATGGCCTTGACCGAAGCTATCTGGAATCATGGATTGGTTTCGAACGATCGCTCGGGCTTGTCCTTCCGCACACAAAAGTGACTGGAATCTTTCAGCCGGCAGATCAAGGATCGATGGATGATTGGGCACGTAATATGTGGACAGAATTACAGGCTTCAATAGAACAAACCGTTTTGTATCAAAGTGGGAAACGGTATGTAAGTCACATAGAACGGACAACGTTACAACCGAACAAGAGCAAATTAAAATCTAGCGGGACTTATCTGATTACAGGCGGGTTAGGAGGGCTCGGCTATTTATTCGCCAAGCATTTGGCTAAAAACTATGCCGCAAACCTGATTTTGACAGGGCGGTCGCCTTTCAATGAAGAAAAACAAAAGAAAATAAAAGAATTAAAGAATCTAGGCGGCGAAGCGATGTATGCAGAAGCAGATGTATCTGACCCTATCGCGATGGGAGACTGCGTAAAAAGAGGGAAAGACCGATTCGGTGAAATCAACGGTGTTATTCATGCAGCCGGAATTGAGAGCGACTCTGCTATTTTTGACAAAAAGATCGAAAGCTTTCAGCACGTCATTGAACCGAAAATCAACGGAACGATAGCGCTTGATGAATGGCTTAAAAATGAAGCCCTTGATTTTATGTGTTATTTTTCTTCTTCTTCGGCGGTTTTGGGGGATTTTGGATGTTGTGATTATGCGATTGGCAACCGATTTCAGATGGCTTACGCACAATACAGAAACCAGCTGCATAGCGGCAATACGTTTGTCATCAACTGGCCTGTATGGAAAGATGGCGGAATGAAAATCGGTGATGAAGAAACAACTGATATGTACCTGAAATCAAGCGGCCAACGCTTCCTAGAAGCCGAGGAAGGCATCCGTATGTTTGAGCAAATTCTAGCTCAGCAGGATGCTCAGCACCTCGTGATAGCCGGTCAACCAAGCCGTGTCAGCCGATTTTTAGGAATGACTGAACCAGTAATTCCAGAACCGGCCACTCAAGTCCCTGTCGTACAAGAAAAAAACAATGAGGTAAAAACACTAAGCGTTGAAAAGCGGTTAGAACACGATTTGAAAGAGCATATCCACACATTGCTTAAGATTTCAAAGGACAAGCTGAATGTGAACAAAAATTGGGCTGACTTCGGATTTGATTCAATCTATTTGGCTAAATTTTCGAATGTGTTATCAAAGCATTTCAACATCGAAGTAACACCGGCTTTATTTTTCGGCTATTCGACTTTACAGGAATTGATCGGCTTTTTCTTAACGGATCATAAAGAGCTGATTGAAGCATTTTACCGGGATGATGCATCTGAGTCGCAAAAGTCCATAGAAGCTCCTGCTGCAAATCCTGTAGTTCCCGAAGCAGAAACCAGTAAAAAAAGCAACGGACAGGGTCACAATGAGCCGATCGCCATTATCGGCATGAGCGGCAGGTTCCCTCAAGCTGATTCGGTCTATGAGCTGTGGGATAATCTGCAAAACGGAAAAACGTGTATCTCTGACATCCCGGACGAACGCATGGACTGTGGGGGATCGAACGGAGATCCAGAAAAAGCAGTGCCAAGGTGGGGCGCATTTTTGAAGGACATAGACCGGTTTGATCCGCTGTTTTTTCAAATATCGCCTAAAGAAGCCAAAAGCATGGATCCGCGCCAGCGCATTTTTCTAGAGGAAGCATGGCGCACGTTTGAAGACGCCGGCTATATGGGAGACCGGATAAAAGGAAAATCCTGCGGTGTCTATGTAGGTGTGGAAGAAGGAGAATATGCGCATTTAACAGGAGATACGGATTACATTAATGGAACACAAAACGCCACATTATCTGCGAGAATTGCGTACGCATTGGATTTAAAAGGGCCTAATATGGCGTTGACAGCAGCATGTTCATCTGGACTTGTGGCGATTCACCAGGCATGTTCAGCTCTGCGTCAGGGGGATTGTGAAATGGCTTTAGCCGGCGGCGTCAGCTTGAATATTTCTCACATGTCTTTTGAGGCGCTGACAAGAGCCGAAATGCTGTCTCCGAATGGACAATGCAAAGTATTTGACGAGAATGCCAATGGTCTTGTGCCAGGTGAAGCGGTGGCTGCTGTTCTCTTGAAACCATTATCAAAGGCAATTGAAGATAAAGACCATATTTATGGCTGCATCAAGGCCAGCGGCGTGAATTACGATGGTAAAACCAACGGCATTACTGCGCCAAATCCTTTTAGCCAGGCAGAATTGATCGAAAACATTTATGAAAAAAATGAAATCAATCCGCTCGATATTCAATATGTGATGGCGCACAGTACCGGCTCGAATATTGGTGATCCGCTTGAGGTCCAAGCCTTAACGAACGTGTTCAGCAAATATACGAAGCAGAAGCAATTCTGTATGATCAGCTCAATTAAACCTTTAATCGGACACACATTTGCAGCGTCAGGAACGGTAGCTTTAATCAGTATGCTGATGGCTATGAAAAACCAGATCATCCCGGCTACTCATCACTGTGAATCGGAAAACCCGTATATTCCGTTTAAAGAAAGCCCGTTTGTGCTTTGCAAAGAAAACCGTCCATGGATCAGGAATAATCAGAAGCCGAGGATGGGAACGATCAGCACGACGGGAATCAGCGGCACCAATGCGCATGCAGTCATTGAAGAATACATCCAAGATGATCAGCCTTTCACGCAGCGGCGTAATGAGTCATCGCAGGTCATCGTGCTTTCAGCCCAAAACGACGATCGGCTTCAGGATGCTGCCTGCCGCATGATTGCGTATCTGGAGCAGAATCACAACCTTTCTTTACCTGATGTGGCATATACGCTTCAGGTTGGGAGGAAAGCCATGGAAGCAAGGCTCGCGATCGTTGTAAACAATCAGGAGCAATTGGTGCGAAAATTGAAGGAATATGCAGAAGCAATGAAGAATGGTGGGGTATCGGGCCAACAGAGATCCCTTTATACAGGATATACAGAAGGGATATTAGAAGAACAGGAAGCTCTGCAAGCTTTCGCAAAAGAAAGAAATTTGGAAAACATTGCGGAACGCTGGGTGAAAGGATATCAGATTCCTTGGGAACTCCTTCATGATGGCGATGACGTACGGATGGTTTCTTTACCTGGTTATCCATTTGCAAGGGAGCGGTATTGGGTTTCGTCAGGCACTCAGCAATCTGAGGCCGTTAAACAGCATTCACAATATATGAGTGGGGAAACCCATATTCAAAAGATCATTGTTCAATTTTTAGCACGAGAGTTGGACATATCTGAGGATCGAATCAATTTTAATAGAAATTTTCTGGATTATGGGATGGATTCAATTCTTGGCCGAAAATTGATGCGGCATATCGAAAAAACCACACAGCTGAAGATGACCGGCCGAGAAATCCTTGAATGTCAGACAGTGCAAGCTCTATCTAACCATTTGGCCTCAAAGGCTGAAAAACAAAATCATAGCGCAGCACATCAAACAACGGGCACGTATACAGACGAGCAAATCATCGGATTGATGCAAGAGGTGGCGCAAGGGAAATTGGATTTTAAGAGTGTGCAAAACATCATAGAAGGGAGTAAATCGTATGAATCATAAAGAAATTCTTGATGCCTTCAGATCAGGAGAATTAACCATTTCTGAGGTGGAAGAACGTCTTAAAGGCATGAAGCGGCAGTTGAAAAGTCCGCTTTCAGAAGGGCAAAAAGGGCTGTGGATGCTTCAAAAAATGTCTCCTGGGATGAGTGCATATAATATTCCTTTATGCTTTCGTTTCAGCAAGCCAATACATGCACAAACGTTTAAGAAGGCCCTTCTGTTTGTACAGAGACAATATCCTGTCTTAGCCAGTGTGATTCAAGAAGAGGATGGCATTCCATTTCAAACGGTTCAGTTATCAGAGAATCTTTATTTTGTGGAAGAGGATATATCAGCAATGAAATCAGCAGATATCTTGCCTTTTCTAAAAGAAAAATCAAAAGAACCTTTCCATTTGGAAGCTGATCCGTTAATGCGCACACATCTTTTTCATCGATCGAAAGAAGAATGCATTGTTCTTATAACGATTCACCATATCATATTCGATGGTGTGTCGATGCTGACATTGATGGCGGCGCTATTTGAAACGTATCAACAATTGCTGAATGGGATTGAGCCCGTGCAGCAGCCAATAACAGCTGATTATTACGATTTTGTCGCTTGGGAAAACCGGATGCTGACTGGCAGAGAAGGGGAAGAGCATCTCGCTTACTGGAAAGAACAGTTGTCTGGGAGTCTGCCAGTTCTTGATCTGCCAGCTGACCGTCCGCGGTCTTCAGCACGAAAATTCAAGGGGCAAGCTTATAAAAGCTTGCTCCCTCATCACCTGAGAAATCAAATTAAATCGTTTGCCCGCACTTATCATGTGAATGAATCTGTTGTGTTTCTCTCCATTTACAAAGTACTGCTGCATCATTATACAAAACAAAAGGATCTCATTGTCGGCGTTCCGACAATGGGTCGGCATGAAGATAGCTTTGAAACCCTAATCGGTTATTTTATCAATATGATGGCTGTTCGGAGCAAGAATATCGGAACTCAGCCATTAACAGCATTTATTCGGGAACTGCAGCTGACAATGGCTGACGGTCTGGATCATGCGGCGTATCCGTTCCCTGCATTGGTAAGAGAGCTGAATGTAGACCGATCGGCCGCGGATTCTCCGGTTTTTCAAACTGCCTTTCTGTACCAAAACTTTTTTCAGGCAACAGGCTTGCAAAAAGTGCTCGAACCGTATCAAACGCTTGGCATCGAATATATTGAAGACATTCGGCAAGAGGGTGAATTTGAGCTGGCACTCGAGATATATGAGCAAGAAAATGAAACAGTGCTTCATCTTTTGTTTAACCCTGATTTGTATGATGTGTCCTCCATTGAAAGCATGATGGAGAACTATATGAAGCTTGCGCAGCACATGATGGAGGACCCGTCTTTGCCGCTTGAGGCCTACTCTTTGCAATTAAATCAAGAACAAACTAGTTTGCTGGAACAATGGAATTCGACAGGGACAAACATCGCAAATGACAAGTGTATACATGAAGTGTTTGAGGAAAAAGCGAAACAAAACCCAGACGCGGTTGCTGTGATGTTTGAAGACAGATCACTTACATACAAAGAGGTAGATGAAAAAAGCACATCTGTGGCAGTCTACCTTCAACATCAGGGGGTTGGACCAGAACAGCCAGTTGGCATTTGTGCAGAGCGTTCATTTGATATGATCATCGGAATTTTAGGAATACTGAAAGCCGGCGGAGCATATGTGCCGTTAGATCCAAGCTTTCCGCAAGAGCGATTAGAGTACATGCTCAAAGACAGTCAGGCATCCGTTGTCCTCACCCAATCTAACGTTCATGATAGAATCAGCGGATTAACTGGCAGCCATGTAAAATCGATCAATATCGAGTTGGCTTGCCGAAACGGTTATCCTGATCAGCAAAGCAACGGCTTAAAACGGCAAGTAAAGCCAGAGCACCTCGCTTATATCATTTATACATCAGGAAGCACCGGACAGCCTAAAGGGGTTATGGTAGAGCATCGGGGCATTATGAATACCCTGAATTTTCTTGAATCTCATTATCCTGTTACGGCTGAGGATGCCTATTTACTGAAGACGAACTATGTGTTTGATGTATCGATCTCAGAATTATTCGGATGGTTTATTGGAGACGGCCGTCTTGTGATTCTTCCGCCTAATGGGGAGAAATCACCGCAGCTTTGTATGGATTACATTGAAACTTATAAAGTGACTCACGTTAATTTTGTGCCGGCCATGCTGCATGTTTTTTTAGAAATGGCGAAAGACAACAAGCGATTTACAAAGGATGGACCACTGAAGTATATGATGGTTGCAGGTGAAGCCTTCCCTAAAGAATTAGTGAAAAAGGCGGTATCGCTCTTTACAAACTGCCGTGTTGAAAATATATACGGACCGACGGAAGCCTCCATTTACGCTGCCTATTTCGGGTGCGGAAAAGGAGATATTGCAAGTCACCATACACCGATTGGAAAGCCTGTCTCCAACACGAAAATTTATATTGTGGATGAGCATTTGAAGCCTGTGCCAATCGGAAAGCCTGGAGAGCTTTGCATCGCTGGAGCCGGCTTGGCAAGAGGCTACTATAATAAGCAGGGGCTTACGGCTGAAAAATTTATTGACAATCCCTTTGAACCAGGGATGAAGCTATATAAATCGGGTGATTTAGCCAGATGGCTTCCTGATGGCAACATAGAATACTTGGGACGGATGGACAGCCAAGTGAAAATACGCGGTTTTCGCGTCGAGCTGGGCGCAATAGAAACAAAGCTGAGTGAATACCCGGGCATTTTAGATCAGGCTGTAGTGGTAAAGCAGCTGGAGGGCCATCAACAGCTCGCTGCTTATTATACAGAGGAAAGCGGACATTCTCCTGCCGATCCGAAAGATTTGCGCTGCCATTTAAAGTCCAGTCTGCCGGAATATATGATACCTTCACACTTTATCCGCTTGGATGAGCTTCCATTATCGCCCAGCGGAAAAGTGAACCGTAAAGAACTGGAAAAACGTGAGATTGTTTTCAATAGAAGGGAACCAAATCACTTGCAGGTAACGGAAATAGAGGATCAGGTGCTACACATTTGGGAGGAAACTCTCCAGGTCAGCGGATTTGGGCCGGAAGACGGATTTTTCGATGCGGGCGGCGATTCGCTTCTGGCTGTAGCTGTGGCTGAACGAATCAAAAAAGAATTCGATTGTGAGTTTAGTGTTACTGAGCTGTTTGAGTATTCCACGATCCGTGCAATCAGTGAATACATTTTGGAGATGAAAAACTCAGATCCAGCCGTGACGAAAAATGAAGATGATCATGATGACAAAAAAGATGGAAAATACCCGCAACAGACGATTCCCCCTTATTTTGACGACAGTGTTGCGATTGTGGGGATATCGTGCCAGTTCCCAGGCGCGAAAAATCATCATGACTTCTGGAACCACATCAAAGAAGGCAAAGAAAGCATACGATTCTTTTCTGAAGAAGAACTACGCGCAAATGGAGTTCCCGAAGAATTGATACAGCACCCTGACTATGTGCCAGTGCAATCTGTGATCGAAGGGAAAGACTTATTCGATCCCGGTTTCTTTCAAATCTCGCCAAAAGATGCTGAGTATATGGATCCTCAGCTCCGCCTCTTATTGCTGCACTCCTGGAAAGCGATTGAAGATGCAGGATATGTGGCTAAGGAGATTCCGGCAACAAGTGTATATATGTCTGCAAGCAGCAATTCATATAGAACGTTATTGCCGAAGGAAACAACAGATGGACATGAATCACCTGATGGCTATGTTTCATGGGTGTTAGCCCAAAGCGGAACCATTCCGACAATGATTTCGCATAAGCTCGGATTAAAAGGGCCAAGCTACTTTGTTCATTCTAACTGCTCCTCATCACTAGTTGGTTTATATCAAGCATACAAAAGCCTGACATCAGGCGAATCAGAATATGCGCTTGTCGGAGGCGCAACATTGCACGCACAATCAGCGATCGGCTATGTGCACCAAAACGGGTTGAATTTTTCAAGCGACGGGCATGTAAAGGCGTTCGATGCTTCGGCGGATGGAATGGCTGGGGGCGAAGGTGTAGCGGTCATCCTGCTGAAAAAAGCTGTGGATGCCGTAAAAGACGGAGACCATATTTATGCCATTATGCGCGGAATAGGCATCAATAATGATGGGGCAGAAAAAGCCGGCTTCTATGCGCCAAGTGTAAAAGGCCAAACAGAGGTGATACAGCATGTATTGGATACAACCAAGGTTCATCCTGAAACGGTCAGTTATATTGAAGCGCACGGGACGGGAACGAAATTAGGCGATCCTATTGAAATGTCTGCGCTAAATAAAGTGTACAAGCAATACACCGACAAAACACAATTTTGCGGAATTGGTTCAGTGAAAACGAATATCGGCCATTTGGATACAGCTGCGGGGTTAGCTGGATGCATTAAAGTTGCGATGAGCTTATACCATAATGAACTTGCACCGACCATCAACTGCACGGAGCCAAATCCGAATATAAAGTTTGAAAGCTCTCCTTTTTATGTGGTCCGTGAACGAAAATCGTTAGAGAAACACGCAGGTGTTCATCGGGCGGCTTTGAGCTCATTCGGGCTAGGCGGAACTAACGCTCATGCTATATTTGAGCAATATGAAAACAATACTGATGCAGGTACCGAAAACGAAGGCAATCAGCCTTACATCATTCCGATATCAGCAAAAAATAGAGAACGGCTCCATGCATACGCGAAGGAAATGCTGTCTTATATCAGTCAAGACGAGAAAAAGAATTTCTCTTTAAAAGATATTGCCTATACCTTTCAGGTCGGCCGTGAAGCAATGGATAACAGGATCGTTTTTATGGCGAGTGATCCGGAACAATGGAAACAGCAGCTGGAAGCTTTTGTGAATGGGGAGACGCTTCCAGAGGGTTGTATCCAAGGAGAAAGAACGAAAATGACATCCGCTGAACAGCTGCTTGGAAATGCTGAGGCAGAAAATATGGCTTCATCACGGATATCAAAAGAAGAAGTGAGAAAGCTTGCCGAGATGTGGGCAAAAGGCTTTCACGTTGAATGGCGCAGGCTCTATCCTGATGCAAAGCCGCGCCGCATCAGCTTGCCGACATACCCTTTTGCCGAAGAACGATACTGGCCTGAAAGCAATACCATCACAGCAATTGAACCGGCGCGTTTGCATCCTTTAGTGCACCATAATACATCGGTTCTGTCAGAGCAACGTTTCAGCTCCATTTTCACAGGACAAGAGTATTTTATTGCCGAACATATCATTAAAGGCATGGCCATTTTGCCGGCGGCAGTCACGCTTGAAATGGCAAGAGCCGCTATAGAACAAGGAATTGGCGGATTGGAGGATCATAATACTGGAATCAGGCTGAAAAATGTCGTATGGATTCGTCCGGTTGTAGCAGGAAGTGAGCCGGTTCAGGTAAATATCGGACTTTACGATGAAGATGGCGGACAAATCGCTTATCGGATGTATGGTGAGCCGGAATCCGCTGATGCAGAACCAGTTGTATATAACCAAGGTACAGCGGAATTGATTCAGTTAAAGCAAGAAAAAGCACTGGATCTTTCTGAGATCAAGAAACAATGTGATCTAAGCAGAATGGATGCTGTCTCGTTTTATGAAAGCATGATCGGCGCCGATTACGGTCCGGGTTACAAGAGTGTAGAGGCCGTATATAAAGGCGACGGACAGCTGCTTGCCAAATTATCACTGCCGGAATCTGTCACACATACGTTGGACGATTATGTTCTTCATCCGAGTGTATTGGATGGAGCGTTACAGGCAGCTGAATATTTGCAAAATGTCGTCAGAGCGGAACTTTCAGACACGGAAGACTTTAAGGCAGCACTGCCATTTGCCTTAGAGGAACTTGAGGTCTTTCGTCAGTGCGTTTCTGACATGTGGGTTTATGTTCAATTCAACTCGAAAAACAAACCAGGAGATGCGATACAGAAAGTCGATATTCATCTATGCGATGAGCATGGCATGATTTGCGTGCGGCTGAAAGGATTTTCGGCGAGAGTGATGGAAGCAGATGTACAAACCGAACCATCAAACACCAACAGCGAAACTTTATTGCTTGAGCCCGTTTGGCAGGAACAAAAGGCAGCCGACGGCTTAGCTGCAAAAAAATATGCAGAGCATCTCGTATTTCTATGTGAATATGATCATGAGACGAGAAAACAAATTGAAGCAGCCATCGGGGATGTCCGTGTATACAGCCTGGAAGCAAGGCCTTCTTCAGTGGAGGGGCGTTTCCATTCTTATACAGAACAAGTGTTTAAAAAGGTACAAGAGATCATTCGTACGAAACCGAAAGACGGCATTCTCATTCAGATCGTAACCTCTGCAGAGGGAGAACAGCAATTGTTTTCAGGATTGACAGGACTGCTGAAAACAGCTTGTCAGGAAAATGCCAAACTAACCGGCCAAATGATTGAAGTCAGCAGTGAAGAAAGCGGAGAAAGCATTGCCAGCAAACTATTAGAAAATCAATTGAGCAAAGATTCATATGTCAAATATCAAAACGGGACACGGTATATTGCTGACTGGCGCGAAGTCAAACAGGCAAAAGGAGACGTCAGCAAACCGTGGAAAGACAATGGCGTTTATCTCGTTACAGGAGGCGCCGGCGGACTAGGACATATTTTTGCAAAGGAAATCGCGGAACAAACGAAGAATGCGACAATCATTCTGACGGGCCGTTCCTCTCTTAGCGAAAGCAAAAGCAAAAAGCTGAAAGAGCTTCATAGCAAGGGGGCTGAGGTTACCTATCGGCAAACGGATGTTACCGATAAGATTGAAGTCTATCAGCTCATTGACGACATTCAAAAAAAATATGGCCGTCTGAACGGTGTTCTCCACAGCGCGGGAATCATCAAGGACAGCTACATGGTCAATAAACAGGCAGAAGATCTGCACGATGTACTGGCGCCTAAAGTAAAAGGGCTTGTTTATCTAGACGAGGCAAGCAAGGATTTGCCTTTGGATTTCTTTATTCTCTTTTCATCTCTTTCAGGAAGTTTAGGAAGCATCGGTCAGTCTGACTATGCGGCAGCCAATGTATTTATGGATATGTATGCGGGCCATCGAAATAGGCTTGCCGACCTCAGCCAGCGGCATGGGAAGACGCTTTCTATAAACTGGCCTTTATGGAGAGATGGGGGCATGCAGGTCGAACAAGAAACTGAGAAAAGGCTTGTACAAGTAGCCGGTATTGTTCCTATGAGGGCAGAAAAGGGAATTCAGGCATTATATCAAGCGCTTCATTCAGAGGCAAACCAAGTAATGGTGATCGAGAGCGCTGGGCAGAAAATAAAACAAAACATGCTGGCAAAAACCGCCTCAGCACCTATGGAAAAGAAGGAAGCAAAAGACATGACTGAACAAGTAAATAGCATTGATACAGACAGTTTGCTGGATAAAGTAAAGGCGATGTTAAAGCGAGAGGTTGCCAAGCTGTTAAAGGTTAAGCTTGAAACGATTGATGATCATGCCGAGATGACGGTGTATGGTTTTGATTCAATCTCAATGACTGAATTCACCAACCATATCAATCGCGCCTATAAGTTAGAACTAACGCCAACCGTATTTTTTGACCATCCGACGATACATGCGTTTGGCAAGCATTTGTCAGAAGAATATCAATCGGTATTTGCGAAGACATTTGCTGTACGTGCTGCATCGGCTCAGATTCAGCCAGCCGTGAAACAGGAACAAGCCGTTCGCGCCAAAGCTAAAAGACGCCGAAAGCAGCAAGTCATGCAGCCAAACGCCATACAGAGTGATACTGGGCCTGAGCCAATTGCCATCGTAGGCATAAGCGGGATTTTCCCTATGGCGAAAGATATTGAGGCATACTGGAACATCTTAAAAGAGGGCAAAGACTGCATGACGGAAATTCCGAAAGAACGCTGGGATTGGCGTGAATATGAAGGTGATCCGGCGAAGGAAGTCAATAAAACGAACGTAAAATGGGGCGGTTTTATTGACGGAATAGCAGATTTTGATCCATTATTCTTTGGCATTTCTCCGCGTGAAGCTGAACAAATGGAACCTCAGCAGCGCTTACTGCTGACTTATGCCTGGAAAGCGATCGAAGATGCAGGATATTCGGCGAAAAGGTTGTCAGGCACAAAGACCGGCGTTTTCATCGGAACAGGAAATACAGGATACAGCTCTCTTCTATCTAAAGCGAACTCGGCAATAGAAGGATCAGCGGCAGCCAATACAAGCCCTTCGGTCGGTCCAAACCGGGTCAGTTATTTCCTTAATCTGCACGGACCGAGCGAACCGATTGATACAGCGTGTTCAAGTTCATTGGTGGCGATCCACCATGCCATTTCTTCCATTGAGGAAGGCACTTGTGACATGGCGTTAGCCGGCGGTGTAAATACGATTATCCTTCCTGAGGTGTATATCAGCTTTGATAAGGCAGGTGCGCTGAGCAAAGAAGGAAAATGCAAGACGTTTTCAAATCAAGCCGATGGTTTTGCGCATGGGGAAGGTGCCGGCATACTGTTCTTGAAAAAATTAAAAGCGGCTGAAGAAGCGGGAGACCATATTTACGGAGTCATCAAAGGCAGTGCTATCAATCACGGCGGACGTGCAGCCTCTTTAACGACTCCTAATCCGAAGGCGCAGGCAGATGTTATTCAGTCGGCATATCAAAAAGCGGGAATCGATCCAAAAACCGTGACCTACATTGAAGCCCACGGAACCGGAACGGAGCTTGGCGACCCGGTTGAAATTAACGGTTTAAAATCAGCTTTTAAAGCATTGGGGGTAAATGAAGGAGACACATCAGCCAATCCTTACTGCGGATTAGGATCTGTAAAGACAAACATCGGCCACTTATCGCTGGCAGCCGGTGCAGCAGGAGTTATTAAAATATTATTGCAGCTTAAGCATAAAACCTTAGTGAAAAGTCTTCATTGCGAAACCGTGAATCCGTACATTCAGCTTAAAAACAGTCCGTTCTATATCGTACGGGAAACGGGAGAATGGAAAGCGCTGAAAAATGAACGGGGAGAAGCACTTCCTCGCCGGGCGGGTGTCAGTTCATTTGGAATCGGCGGCGTAAACGCCCACGTGGTTATTGAGGAATATATTCCAGAAGCAGCTGATGAGAATATACCATCTATCACGCCGGAACATCCGGGTATCTTCGTTTTATCTGCTAAAAATGAAGCGCGGTTAAAAGAATACGCACAGCAGCTGGCAGATGCGCTTGATAAGGAAGCATACAGAGACGCTAATCTCACCCGGATCGCTTATACACTGCAAGCCGGACGGGACGCGATGGAAGAACGTCTTGGGATCATTTCTGGTTCCGTTGAGGATTTGCGGCAAAAATTAAAAGACTTCGCAGCAGGCAAAAACGATGTGGAGGATGTATTTAGAGGCAGGATTGATAAAGGCACACTGCAAATGCTGACAGAGGACGAAGAAATTCAAGAAGCCGTCAAGAAATGGATGGAACGGGGAAAGTATGCAAAATTGCTTGAATTATGGGTAAAGGGGCTTGATGTAGACTGGACGAACATGTATGGCGAGACTGTGCCTAAGCGCATGAGCTTGCCGACGTATCCGTTCGCAAAAGACCGTTATTGGATCTCTGATCATATTGAAAATAGCGGCAGCACGAATGTAAATAAAGCAGCCTCCAGCGTTGGCGGAGCTGTGCTGCATCCATTGATGCAGCAAAACACATCGAACCTCTCAGAACAAAGATTTAGCTCTATCTATACAGGAGAAGAGTTTTTCCTTGCTGATCATGTTGTGAAAGGCCAACGGATCTTGCCGGGAGTGGCTCATCTTGAATTGGCGCGGGCAGCTGTTGAGCAGGCCGCAGAGGTACAAGGTGTTCCGCGCACCATAAAGCTAAAGAACGCGGTGTGGGTGCGGCCAATTGTCGTAGAAGACCAGCCGGTGCAAGTACACATCAGGCTTTCACCAGAGGAAAGTGGTGAAATTTCTTATGAAATCTATGGTCATTCAGACGTTACTGGCGAACAGTCAATCGTCTTCAGTCAAGGCAGCGCGGTATTGAACCCTGCTGAAAATCTGCCGGCGGTTGATTTGCCATCCCTGCTGGAGCAGTGTAAGGAAAGCCATTTCAGCGTAAACGAAGTATACGACACGTATCGAATGATTGGCTTTGAATATGGTCCTGCTTATCGCGGAGTGAAAAAAATCTATACAGCTGAACAATTTGTTTTGGCAAAATTGTCATTGCATCCGTCAGCTGCAGATACGCTCAGCCAATACAACATGCACCCGGGGCTGATGGATTCTGCTTTGCAGGCGTCAAGCATTTTGACAGGCGCCGGAGATAACCAGCTGACACTGCCTTTTGCGGTCCAGGAGCTTGAAGTCTTCGGAGCATGTTCGTCGGAAATGTGGGTATACGCAAGATACAGCCAAGGCAGCAAGGCAACTGATAAGGTGCAAAAACGTGATATTGATATTTTAGATGTGAACGGCAATGTTTGTGTTCGGATGAAAGGATTGTCATTCAGGGCAGCGGAAGGCGGCTTTGGATCGGCGGAACCTGATCAAACGCTGGAAACCCTGATGTTTGAAGAACAATGGGTGCCTAAGGCTTGTGTAAAAGAAAGTCCTGAGCCTCAATACGAACGGCACATTGTCATGCTTTGCGACATGAATGGCCTCTCAAAAGATAGCATTGAATCAAGAATGACAGGGGCGGAATGCATCGCTTTGGAGTCATTCCGCGAAGGACTTGCAGAGAGGTTCCAAGATTATGCCGAACAAGCGCTTGAGACAATACAGGGTCTTCTCAAAAGCAAGCCGCAGGGCAATGTCCTGATCCAGCTTCTTACCTCAGCACAAAAAAAGCAGTACTCATTCTCAGGGCTATCGGCGCTCCTTAAAACAGCCGGTCAGGAGAACAAAAAACTAATCGGCCAGACGATTGAAATCGATTCACATGAAAATATTGAAAGTGTGATAGAAAAACTGAAAGAGAATAAAAGACACACAGAAGATCAGCGTATCAAATATGAAAAAGGCAAACGGTACATCAATGATTTGCGTGAATTGCCAATGGCTGATCGGGAAATAAGCCTGCCGTGGAGAGATAAAGGCGTATACCTCATCACGGGCGGCGCGGGAGGACTTGGGTTTATTTTTGCAAAAGAGATTGCTCGTCAATCTGAACAGCCTGTGCTCATTCTGACAGGCAGATCTGCGTTGAATGCGGATCAGCAGGCGGAGCTTAACGAACTTCAGCAATTAGGGGCTCGCGCAGAATACAGGCAGGTAGACGTGACACAAACGGAAGCAGCCTCAGAGCTTATCACAAGCATTACCTCTGATTACGGAGACTTGAATGGCGTCATTCACAGCGCAGGGCTGATTAAAGATAACTATCTGATGAGCAAAACCAATGAAGAGCTGACACAAGTTTTTGCACCTAAGGTAAAAGGGCTTGTGAATGTGGATGAGGCAACTGAGCACCTTGCGTTAGATTTCTTTATCCTCTTCTCTTCAATATCAAGTGTTGCCGGCAGCGCGGGACAGGCGGATTACGCAATGGCTAACGCATTTATGGACAGGTATGCTGCTTATCGAAATGCGCTTGTAACCGCCATGTACAGGCACGGGCAAACGTTGTCGATCAATTGGCCGCTCTGGAAAGAAGGCGGCATGCGCGCGAATAAAGAAATTGAAAACATGACGTTGAAAAACACAGGTGTGACGCCAATGCGGACTAAGACTGGCATTCAAGCACTGTATACAGCTTTGGCATTTGGCAAGGATCAAGTCATCGTCATGGAAGGAATCAAAGACATGATGAGGGAAAAGCTGGCTCAAAAGCCGTCTTCTGATGAAGTGCCACTGAAAACAGTACAAGTACCGGTGACAGCTGGAAAAAGAATGGATCAAGGGAATATGTTTGACCACATTCAAGAAGCTTTAAAGCAAGCAATCTCTCAATTGCTCAAAATCAAACCTGAAGAGATTGACCCGGACATGGAGTTTAATCAATATGGATTTGATTCGATTACCTTAACTGAATTCGCGAATACACTGAATGAGAAGTACAAGCTGGATCTCACGCCGACGATCTTCTTTGAGCACGCAACGGTTAATGCATTTGCAGGGTATCTGTCAGAAGAATATCCAAATGCTTTTGCAGCTCAAACACCTGCCAAAGCTGAGGTGCGGATGCAGCCTGTCGAACAGAATATAAAAAATATGACGTTTTTGACTGAAAACCGCTTTGCAAAACGCTCGGTAACACCAAAGCAAAAGGAAGCTGATCATAAGCCTGAGCCTATTGCGATTGTGGGGATGAGCGGCGTTTTCCCAAAGGCAAAGGACGTCGAGGAATATTGGGAGAACCTGTCATCGGGCACGGATTGTATTACAGAGGTTCCAAAAGACCGCTGGGATTGGCAGGAGTATTACGGAGACCCTCTGAAAGAAGCGAATAAAACAAACGTCAAATGGGGCGGTTTTATTGATGAAGTAGCTGACTTTGATCCATTGTTCTTCGGCATATCTCCATTGGAGGCTGAGCAGATGGAGCCTCAGCAGCGTTTGTTAATGACTTATGCGTGGAAGGCGGTAGAAGAAGCGGGACATTCAGCGAGAAGCCTGGCAGGAACCAAAACGGGCATCTTCATTGGGACAGGAAACACAGGGTACAGTTCGCTTCTGTCTAATGTAGACATCGAAGGCTCAGCAGCTGCGAATATGAGTCCTTCTGCCGGACCGAATAGAGTCAGTTATTTCCTGAACATTCATGGACCGAGTGAACCGATCGACACTGCGTGCTCAAGCTCTTTAGTCGCCATTCATCATGCGGTCTGCGCCATTGAAAATGGAAACTGTGACATGGCGATTGCGGGAGGAGTCAACACGGTCGTAACTCCGCAAGGCCATATCGCTTATGATAAGGCCGGAGCGCTGAGCAAAGAAGGAAGATGCAAAACATTTTCTGACAAAGCCGATGGCTTCGCAGTCAGTGAAGGTGCCGGCATTCTCTTCCTGAAAAAGCTGACAGCGGCTGAACGGGACGGTGATCATATTTACGGTGTCATTAAAGGAAGTGCGGTAAACCACGGAGGCCGCGCAAATTCTCTAACGACTCCTAATCCGAAAGCCCAGGCGGATGTCGTAAAAACAGCATATGAAAAAGCGGGAATTGATCCAAGAACCGTAACTTATATTGAAGCGCATGGGACTGGAACAGAACTGGGTGATCCAGTAGAAATCAACGGCTTAAAAGCGGCATTTAAAGAGCTGTATAAAAAAACGGGGGACCCGGCTGTTCATGGCAGCCATTGCGGACTTGGCTCAGCGAAAACAAACATCGGTCACTTATCGCTGGCGGCCGGTGTGGCGGGTGTCATTAAAGTGTTATTACAGCTTAAGCATAAAACGCTTGTCAAAAGTCTGTATAGTGAAACCATTAATCCGTATATCAGACTGGATGACAGCCCGTTTTACATTGTGCAGGAATCGAGAGAATGGCAGGCGCTTCGTGATGAAGCCGGCCGAGAGCTGCCGCGCCGCGCAGGTATCAGTTCATTTGGGATAGGCGGCGTCAATGCCCACGTGGTCATTGAGGAATATATGCCGAAAGAAACAACCCACCCTGCACAAGCACCAGCTGTGACAGCACAGCACCCGGGCATCTTTATTTTGTCGGCAAAGGATGAAGACCGCCTGAAAGACCAAGCCAGGCAATTAGCAGACTTTATCAGCAAGCAATCTATCACGGCTCATGACCTCACTGATATTGCTTATACACTCCAAGAGGGTCGTGATGCAATGGAGGAGAGATTAGGGATCATCGCTGTCTCGACTGGGGACTTGCTGGAAAAATTGAACCTCTTTATAGAAGGGGACACCTACGCGAAGTACATGTATAGAGGCAGGGCAGAAAAAGGCATTGTACAAACATTGAGATCAGATGATGAAGTACAGAAAACGCTCGAAAATAGCTGGGAGCCTCACATATATGAAAAACTGGTTGATTTATGGGTGAAAGGCATGGAAATAGGCTGGAGTAAACTGTATGACGGCAAACAGCCGAAACGCATAAGCCTCCCTACCTATCCATTTGCGAAAGAACGCTACTGGATAACGGATACGAAAGAGGAAGCAACTGCTCATCAAACAGTTCTAAAAACTGTCGAACCAGCAGCTTTGCACCCATTGGTACAGGTCAACACTTCAGATTTATCAGAGCAGCGTTTCAGCTCCACCTTTACAGGCGCTGAGTTCTTTTTCGCCGATCATAGGGTGAAGGGAAAACCGGTTATGCCGGGGGTGGCATACCTTGAGATGGTACATGCTGCCGTTACAAGAGCAGTGAGAGGAACCGAAGATCAACAATCTGTTATTCACATCAAAAATGTTGTGTGGGTGCAGCCGATTGTGGCGGACGGCCAGCCTGTTCAAGTGGATATCAGTCTACATCCCCAGCAGGACGGTGAGATTGCTTTTGCCATCTATACAGAGGCAGAGGATGCACACAATAATCGAAAGATACATTGTCAAGGCAGTGCTTCAATCCGCGGGGCAGAAGACCTGCCAGTCCAAGATATCAGCGTGCTTCGAGACCAGTGCAGTTTAAGCACACTCTCACACGACCAATGTTATGAATTGTTTAAGGCGATCGGCATTGACTACGGCCCTGGTTTTCAAGGGATAGATCGGCTTTACATCGGCCGCAATCAAGCTTTGGCAGAGATTTCCCTGCCTGCTGGTGTAACTCACACAATGAATGAATTCGTTCTGCATCCAAGTATGGCGGACTCTGCTTTACAAGCGTCGATCGGGCTGAAGCTGAATTCCGGTGACGAGCAGCTTTCTCTGCCTTTTGCGCTGCAAGAGCTAGAAATATTCAGCCCGTGTACAAATAAAATGTGGGTATCTGTGACATCTCGCCCAAATGAGGACAAAATACAGAGACTGGATATTGATTTGTGTGATGAACAAGGCCGAGTGTGTGTAAGAATCAAGGGGATTTCCTCAAGGGTGCTGGAAGAAGGTATACAACCGCCAGACGAGCCGACATCACTAAACTCCAAAGCAACTCTTGACGGAGCGCTTCTTATGGCGCCGATATGGGATCAAGTGCAGCTGGAGAAGAAGATCATTTCACCTGCTGATGAGCGTGTTGTCATCCTCGGAGGGGATAACAACAGCAGAAAAGCTGTTCAAAGGCAGTTCCCGTTGTCCAAGGAGCTGAACATTGAGCCGAACGCATCAATTCAGAGAATTGCAGATGAGCTTGAAGCACTTGGATCGTTTGAGCATATTGTGTGGATGTCTCCATCTCGTGTGCCAGATTGCGAAGTCGGCGATGAAATGATTGGAGCCCAAGATCAAGGCGTCATTCAATTGTATAGGCTCATTAAGGCAATGCTTTCTATAGGCTATGCACGGAAGGAGATCAGCTGGACGGTCGTGACGGTGAACACACAATATGTTGATCAGCAAGATATTGTCAACCCGGTCGATGCCGGGGTGCACGGCCTGATTGGTTCAATGGCAAAAGAATATCCAAATTGGCAGACAAAGCTGATCGATGTTAAAGAATACGAAGACTTGCCGCTATCTCAACTCCTTTCCTTGCCTTTTGATCAAGAAGGGAATACGTGGGCCTATCGAGACAGGATTTGGCATAAGCTTCGTCTGATTCCAGTACACAACAATCAACCGGTGCACACGAAGTATAAGCACGGAGGCGTTTATGTTGTCATAGGCGGAGCTGGCGGTATTGGTGAGGCCTGGAGTGAATATATGATCAGAACATATCAGGCGCAGATCGTTTGGATTGGTAGAAGGAAAAAGGATGCAGCCATTCAAAGCAAGCTGGACAGACTTGCGCGTCTAGGGCCAGCCCCATATTACATTCAAGCTGATGCGGCTAACCGAGAGGAATTAGAACGCGCTTATGAAATAATGAAACAAACGCATCGTGAAATCAACGGCATCATTCATTCTGCGATTGTCTTACAAGACCGAAGCCTGATGAATATGAGTGAAGAATGTTTCAGAAACGTTTTTGCGGCAAAGGTTGATGTAAGCGTGCGAATGGCACAAGTTTTCCGGTATGAACCACTGGATTTTGTTTTGTTTTTCTCTTCCGTCCAATCGTTTGCGAGAGCTTCGGGACAAAGCAATTACGCTGCGGGCTGCAGTTTTAAGGATGCTTTTGCACAGCGGCTATCTCACATATGGCCTTGTACAGTGGCCGTGATGAATTGGAGTTATTGGGGGAGCATTGGTGTTGTTTCATCACCGGATTACCAGAAGAGAATGGCTCAGGCAGGCATTGGCTCTATTGAAGCCCCTGAAGCAATGGAAGCTTTGGAATTGCTGCTCGGGGGACCGCTGAAGCAGCTAGTGATGATGAAAATGGCAAACAAAACGAATGATGAATCGGAACATTCAGAAGAAACAATTGAAGTGTACCCGGAAACTCACGGCTCCGCCATTCAAAAGCTGCGAAGCTATCACCCGGGTGACAGCACAAAGATTCAACAACTGTTATAGGAGGGGAAGCGCCAATGCTGAATACAGAAGACATTCTCTGTAAAATGCTTTTTGCACAATTGCAGTCCATAGGTTTTTTCACTGAAAGTAAATCTCAGCCGGTATTGGAGAATTTCTATGGCAGATGGTTCGAAGAAAGCCAATCCATTTTAGAACGGCAGCAATACCTGAAGCGAACGGAGAACGGATATATTCCCACATGCTCAATGGAGAATATAGATGAACTATGGAAGGAATGGAATCAACAAAAATCAAACCTGCTTCAAGATGATAATATGAAAGCCATGGTGACATTGGTGGAGACAGCACTTAAAGCCTTGCCGGACATTTTGACCGGCAAGGCGTCTGCCACCGATATCCTGTTTCCGGATTCATCTATGGATTTAGTAGAAGGGGTCTATAAAAACAATCAAGTCGCAGACTATTTTAATGAGGTGCTGGCGGATACGTTAACAGCCTATCTGCAGGAACGCCTGAAGCAAGAGCCTGGGGCGAAGATTCGAATATTAGAAATCGGTGCCGGAACCGGCGGGACAAGCGCGGCAGTTTTTCAAAAATTGAAAGCCTGGCAGACACATATAAAAGAATATTGTTATACAGATCTGTCTAAAGCTTTTTTAATGCATGCAGAAAATAAGTACGGTCTGGACAATCCTTATTTGACATATAAACGATTTAATGTCGAGGAGCCGGCGGCTGAACAGCATATTGACGCGGGAGGCTACGACGCAGTTATCGCGGCAAATGTGCTTCATGCCACAAAAAATATCCGGCAGACATTGCGAAATGCAAAAGCAGTTTTGAAAAAGAACGGGCTGCTCCTTTTAAATGAAATAAGTAATCATAATATATATTCGCATTTGACGTTTGGCCTTTTAGAGGGCTGGTGGCTGTATGAGGACCCTGATCTCCGCATACCGGGCTGCCCGGGTTTGTATCCAGACACTTGGAAAATGGTGCTTGAGAGTGAGGGATTTCGCTATGTTTCCTTTATGGCTGAACAATCTCATCAGCTCGGCCAGCAGATCATTGCCGCTGAAAGTAACGGAGTCGTCCGGCAAAAGAAGAGAACGGAGACGGGGGCAGATCAAAGCCATATACAAATAAATGCTGAAAAAGCTCATTCACAGAAAAGCAATTCTCTCATCGAACAAACGACTCAATTTGTAAAGCATACCTTGGCAAAATCGATCAAACTATCACCAGAACGTATTCATGAAGATACGACATTCGAGAAGTATGGAATTGATTCGATTTTGCAGGTGAATTTCATCCGTGAATTAGAAAAGGTGACGGGGGAGCTTCCAAAAACCATTTTATTTGAACATAACAATACAAAAGAACTCGTCGATTATTTGGTAAAAGGGCATGAAAATAAGCTCCGCACAGCATTGTTAAAGGAAAAAACGCAGCCTGCAAAAAATGAAGCTCCTCTTCAAACAGAGCGTACAGATCCTAGTAAGCCATTTGCTCTTAATACACGCCGCTTTGTTTTAGAGCAGCAAGTCACTGAAACTCAGCTGGCAAATACCGAACCGTCAAAAAAAGAAAAGACAAGTAATTTGCAAGGAACACATGTAAATGATCCTCGTACAGAAGATATCGCAATAATTGGGGTAAGCGGGCGCTATCCGATGTCTAACAGTTTAGAAGAGCTTTGGGGGCATTTAATCGCTGGAGACAATTGTATAACAGAGGCACCGGAATCCAGATGGCGCACATCTTTATTGAAAACATTATCAAAGGATCCAAAAAAGCCGTCGAATAAGAAGCGCTATGGCGGATTTTTACAAGATATAGAGGCATTTGACCATCAGCTTTTTGAGGTGGAGCAAAACCGGGTCATGGAAATGACACCGGAACTCCGTTTATGTTTAGAAACCGTCTGGGAAACGTTTGAGGACGGCGGCTATACGCGAACCCGTCTGGATAAATTGCGGGATGATGACGGAGTAGGTGTTTTTATAGGGAATATGTATAACCAGTATTTTTGGAATATCCCATCTTTAGAGCAGGCAGTCCTCAGCTCAAATGGGGGAGACTGGCACATTGCAAATCGGGTTTCCCACTTTTTTAACCTGACCGGACCGAGTATCGCTGTCAGCTCAGCATGCTCCAGCTCATTAAACGCCATACATCTTGCATGTGAAAGCCTAAAATTGAAAAGCTGCTCAATGGCGATTGCTGGAGGTGTCAATTTAACACTCGATCTCTCTAAATATGATTCTTTGGAGCGTGCCAATCTGCTGGGAAGCGGCAATCAAAGCAAAAGTTTTGGCACAGGAAACGGGCTTATTCCCGGGGAAGGCGTCGGTGCTGTCCTGTTAAAACCGCTATCGAAGGCAATTGAGGATCACGATCATATTTACGCTGTGATCAAAAGCAGTTTTGCCAACCATAGCGGCGGAAGACAGATGTATACAGCTCCGGACCCGAAGCAGCAAGCGAAATTAATTGCCAAATCAATTCAGCAGTCCGGCATTGATCCAGAGACTATCGGCTATATTGAATCGGCGGCAAATGGCTCGGCACTTGGCGATCCTATTGAAGTAATTGCCTTAACAAACGCGTTTCAGCAATATACAAACAAGAAACAGTTTTGTGCGATAGGCTCTGTCAAATCCAATCTGGGGCATTTAGAGGCGGCTTCAGGCATTTCTCAGCTGACAAAAGTGCTGCTGCAGATGAAGAATGGGACACTGGTGCCGACAATTAACGCGACACCTGTCAATCCAAATATTAAGCTGGAAAACACGGCTTTCTATCTTCAGGAACAAACAGAGCCATGGCATCGTTTGAATGATCCTGACACTGGAAAGCAGTTGCCGCGCAGAAGCATGATCAATTCCTTCGGGGCGGGGGGAGCCTATGCTAATCTCATTATAGAAGAATATATAGAAACAGCTGAGAAAAACCATATCGCTTCCCGCCAGCAGGAATTCACTGCCGTTTTTTCAGCCAAAACCAAATGGAGCCTGCTTAGCTACCTGGAAAACATGGAATTGTTTTTAGGGAAGGAAGCGTCTATGGATATTGAACCCGTTGTCCAGGCTTTACACCGGATCAACCACAATTTAGAGCATAGGGCTGCATTTACAGTGACATCGACTCAGGAGCTGATCGAAAAACTAAGGATGTTCCGAACATCAGAAAAAAGCTCACTCCAGCAAGGCATTTATACATCATTCGATTTACAGCCATGTGCGGAATCAGTAACTAATGATAGAGAAATAAGCGCAGCAGAGCAGTGGGTACAAGGGGGATCGATTGCATTTCAAGAAGCTACAGGAACAGGCTGGGTTCATCTGCCTCACTATGTATTTGACCATAATACATCATTTCATTTCGATGTAACGCCGATCAATGAGAATTCGCCAGCTGTTGAAGGCGATATCCATCAGCCGGTCATACAGGATCAATTCAGTTATGATGAGCCCTATGTTCAAGGACATATCTTCAACAATGAACGGGTGCTTGTCGGTGCCACTTATGGCAGTCTGGCCATTGAAGCGTTTTTTAACCTGTTCCCTGAGGAATACAGCGGCCGTATCAGCAAATTGAGCTATATCAATCCAATTGTCATCAAACAAGGCGAGACCATTGAACTGCAGGCAAAGCCGCTGCAAAAAGATCATGTCATAGAACTGCAAATCATGTATCGTGAGCCGGCTTCTCGTTCGTGGAAGCCTGCCGCAATCGGACAATGCGAAATCGGTTCTTTTAAGCCGAAAAAAGTAAATATCGAGAACGTAAAGCATTCATTAACCAAGCTTCATCACATTGATCAGATGTATAAAACCGGAAACGGCCCTGAATGGGGGGCGCTATTTAAGACAATTACTCATCTCTACAGAGATCACAAGTCTATACTGGCAAAAATTCGCCTGCCTCAAAACGGGATGGCAAACGATCATCACTACACTGTAAGCCCATTGGTGACAAACAGCGCCTACTTGGCCATCCTCAGCTTCTTAGAGCAGTTTGACATGACAGGAGGGTACCTGCCATTTGGAATCAATGATATCCAGTTTACAAAGCAAACGATAAAAGAGGATTGCTGGCTTTTAATTACAATGGTTAAAAATACAGGTGACATGCTTCTGTTTGATGTAGATGTGATCAATGAGTCGTCAGAAACAGTCCTCCGCTATTCAGGCTACTCGTTGAAGCAGCTTCGTATTTCGAATCAAGGAGGAATTGAAAATACGGCCATCGAGGACAGCAATCTGAAAGAACGTATCAGAAGCTATGTAACAGATAAACTGGCAGTCAACATGGCCGATCCATCAAAATTGTCTCTTGCAAAAGCGCATATCATGGATTTTGGAATCGATTCTTCTCAGTTGGTTGCACTGACAAGGGAGATGGAGTCAGAGACAAAGATCGAATTAAATCCGACACTGTTTTTTGAATATCCGACTGTTGATGAGCTGACCGAATTTTTTGAAGCCAAACATGAAACATCATTTGTGCGGCTGTTTGGCCAAACTGATCAGCAGCAGAAACGCCCAGCTCAATCCGAAATCAAAATGAAACAGATTCCGGCTTTTGAGATGAAGACAGATAAAACAACCCACAACACAGCTGACGGCATAGCCATTATCGGCATGTCGGGAGTGTTTCCGAAAGCAAACAGCGTAACGGAATTTTGGAATAACATGATTCAAGGAAAGAACTGTGTCTCTGAAGTGCCGAAAGAACGCTGGGACTGGAGAAAATATGCCTCAGCCGATAAGGAAGGGCAATCAAGCCTTCAATGGGGTGGTTTTATAGAAGGAATAGGTGAGTTTGATCCCCTGTTTTTTGGCATATCGCCTAAAGAAGCGGCGAATATGGATCCACAGGAGTTTCTGCTCTTGATACATGCATGGAAGGCGATGGAAGACGCAGGCTTAACCGGACAGGCCTTATCAAGCCGCCCGACAGGAGTATTTGTCGCAGCCGGCAATACGGATACAGCTGTGATTCCATCCTTAATTCCAAACCGTATATCCTATGCGCTTGATGTAAAAGGGCCAAGTGAATATTATGAAGCTGCCTGTTCCTCAGCTCTAGTGGCTTTGCACAGAGCTATACAATCCATTCGAAACGGCGAATGTGAGCAAGCCATTGTCGGGGCTGTGAATTTGCTGCTTTCACCAAAAGGCTTTATTGGCTTCGACTCAATGGGCTATTTGAGTAAGAAAGGACAGGCCAAATCCTTTCAAGCAGATGCAAATGGCTTTGTCAGAAGTGAAGGAGCAGGAGTTCTCATTATTAAACCTTTGCAAAAAGCCATTGATGATTCTGATCATATTTATTCGGTTATTAAAGGTTCAGGTGTATCGCATGGCGGCAGGGGAATGTCACTTCATGCGCCAAATCCGGCCGGTATGAAGGATGCAATGAAGAAGGCTTATCAAGGAGCACAAATTGATCCCAAAACGGTGACCTATATAGAAGCGCATGGGATCGCCTCTCCATTGGCAGACGCGATAGAATTGGAGGCGTTAAAGTCAGGATGCAGTCAGATGGAACTTCAGGAAGTACAGGAGGAAGCGCCATGTTATATCAGCAGCTTAAAGCCGAGCATCGGACACGGTGAACTCGTCTCCGGCATGGCTGCTATTATGAAGGTCAGCATGGCGATGAAGCATCAAACAATACCAGGCATATCCGGATTTTCATCTTTGAATGACCAGGTGTCAATAAAGGGCACCCGCTTCCGAGTGACTGCCGAGAACCAGCCATGGGGAGATTTACATGACGATGCAGGCAACAAAATTCCTCGCAGAGCGAGTATCAACAGCTATAGCTTTGGAGGCGTAAATGCGCACGTCATTTTAGAAGAATATATTCCTTTACCAAAACCACCGGTTAGTATGAATGAGCATGATGCCCACATTGTGGTTCTTTCCGCAAAGAATCAGGACAGGCTAAAAGCAGTTGTTCAACAGCAGCTTGACTATGTGAATAAACAACAAGAACTGTCATTACAAGATTATGCTTATACACTCCAAACCGGCCGAGAGGAGATGGGGGACCGCCTGGCACTGGTTGTCCGCAATAAAGAAGAACTGGTAAACGGCCTGCAAGCCTGCTTGGCTGAGAAAAAAGGCGATAAGCCGAAAAACGCTGTACCTGTCTTTAGCGGAAATGAAGAAAATGGCACGTCAGATATCGAAACATTGCTTGATGGACCATTAAGAGAAATGGTGATCGAGTCTTTGTTGTCCGGAAACAACCTTGAAAAGATCGCGTTTTGCTGGACAAAAGGGGTGCAAATCCCGTGGGAGAAGCTTTATAAAGGAAAAGGTGCCCGCAGAATACCGTTGCCAACCTATCCATTTGATAAGAGAAGCTACTGGAACGGCTTTCAAGCAGTAGAGAATACGCCTTCTGTTTCACAGGATGAGCATATCAACAACAGCGGCGATCCTCACATATTAGCAAATGTATTAGGGATGGCTCCAGATGAACTGCAGCCTCAAAAGCCATTGCAGCAGTACGGGTTTGATTCGATTTCTTGCATACAGTTATTACAGCAATTGCAATCAAAGGTAAACCCTCACATTGTCTTGACTGAGCTTCAAGCATGTCATACGGTTCAGGACATGACGGACTTGATCGCAAAGAAACAGGAGGATACATCCTTGCAAAATGATCACGCTCGCACGTTTCCGGAATTGATACCGTTAAATGACGGCAAGCGGGGGCGTCCTGTTTTTTGGTTCCATGGCGGAGTAGGAGGGGTTGAAATCTATCAGCAATTTGCACAAAAGAGCCAGCGCCCTTTTTACGGCATTCAAGCCAGAGGATACATGACTGAGTATGCTCCTTTGCACGGAATTGAACAAATCGCTTCCTATTATATAGAGATCATTCGATCCATACAGCCTGAAGGCCCTTATGATGTAGGCGGATATTCATTAGGCGGGATGATTGCATATGAAGTCACACGCCAGCTGCAAAGCCAAGGCCTTTCTGTCAAAAGCATGGTGATGATTGACTCCCCATATCGTTCTGAGACAAAAGAGTATGAGGTATCTATGAAAACGTCAATGCTGCAAACAATTAATACGATGCTGGCATCGATTGCGAAACGGGATAAGCTTACTGATGTCCTCATCAGCCGTGAAGAGGTGGACATAAGCTTAGAGGATGAAGAATTCCTGTCTGTGTTGATTGAACTGGCAAAAGAACGAGGGCTAAACAAACCAGAGAAGCAAATACGTTCACAGGCTCAGCAAATGATGAAAACACAGCGCGCCTATGATTTGGAGTCGTATACTGTTAAGCCTCTCCCTGACCCTGAGGCGGTAAAATGTTATTATTTCAGAAACAAAAGCAGGTCTTTCTTTGGTGATTTAGACATTTATTTCACTTTATCAAATGAAAAAGAACCGTTTGATCAAGCTGCCTATTGGGAGGAATGGGAGCGGCAAATTCCCCATTTCCACCTGGTAGATGTCGATTCAAGCAACCACTTCATGATATTAACCGAACCGAAAGCGTCAGCAGCCATGTTAGAATTTTGCGAAAAGCTCTATTCAAATAAGGGAGTAGTAAATGCGAATTTCCTTAAGGCTTTCAGGAAAAAACATGAAGCGAAAAAAGAAGATGAATTGGTGAAGCGCTGATAAACACAAACGCCCCCTCTTTTGAAGGGGGCGTTTTGAATGTTATTTTGAAAGTGAAACAGGGAGACTTTCTAATCCTCTTAAAAAGACATTTTTTCTCCATTGAATGTCATCAGGCATCGCGAGTTCAATATCAGGAAACCTCTTCAGAAGTGCGTTAAATGCAATGTGGCCTTCCAGCCTGGCAAGAGGCGCTCCTAAGCAGAAATGAATGCCAAAACCGAAAGAAATATGTCTGTTAGGCGACCGATTTATATTTAAAATTTCGGGGTTTTCAAAAAAGTTCGGATCGCGATTGGCAGATCCGATGCCTATAAAAATCATGTCTCCTCTTTTGATCGAATGCCCTTTGTATGTAAAGTCTTCGATGGCCCACCGATTTGCCATCATAACGACAGGTGAGGTGTATCGCAGCAATTCTTCAACTGCTGTAGCAATCATTTCGGGATGCTGCTTGAGCTTCTCACGTTCCTTCTTGTGCTGCAGCAATGCGAGGGTGCCGGAGCCGAGTAAGTTTACAGTCGTTTCAAGGCCCGCTACAACGAGCAAGAACAGCATGGAATAAAGCTCTTTTTCGCTTAATTTGCTGCCGTTTTCCTCAGCATGCACAAGTTTGCTGATTAAATCGTCTTTTGGCTTTATCCTTCTGTCATGGATCAGCTTGGCGATATACTCCTTAAATTCACGAAGAGCCTGATTTGTCAGCTCTCTGTTACCTTCAGACGTATCAACCATCGCATTGGTCCAGATTTGAAACTGTGTTCGATCTTCTTTAGGAATTCCCATCAATTCAGATATAACAATAAAAGGCAAAGGGGAAGCGAAGGATGTCATGATATCTGCTTTATCTTCTTTTTCCATTTCATCTAAAAGCTGTTCAGAAATTTGTTCGATGCTGCCGCGCAGATTTTCAATGGTTCGGGGAGTAAATGCTTGATGAACAAGTGATCTCAAGCGGGTATGGTCAGGTGTGTCTTTTGCCAGCATATGATCGGAAACAAAATCGATATCTTCACTAACGTTGAGCATTTTGATTTGTTCTTGGCTCATCACATTTTTCACGTCTCTTGTAATTCGAGTGTCTTTTAAAAAGGCCATACAATCATCGTATCGGGTTATTAGCCAAGCCGGATACGTGCCTCCGAACCGTTTTAATTCAAATCGGTGAATGGGATCTTCCTCTCTAAATCGTCCTAAAACTGAAAAAGGGTTATCATGAAACTCTTTACCATGCGGATGAAACATCAATTTTTCCATTTGCATTCTCCTCGCCTAATAGGGTAAATAGATGAATCAAATTGCTGAACTCGTTTACAAAAAACAGAATAATTTGAAATGTAATCCTGTCTCTAAAACTATATATCTATTATAGGCGTCATTCAATAGGATGAAGAACGAAAAAGCGAAAAAAGGGCTTGATGTAAATTAGCGCCTTTGAACGAATGCTCAAAGGCGCTAAGCTGCATTATTTTGATGAAAGTGAGTGTCAGCTGTGCTGGATATCAATTGTATATACTGCACGATCTGTTACGACCTTCAATCCTTCGTTTTCTTGGTGAATATGAATATCACCTAATAAAGGAATCTCATAGGCATTTTGCGGAAGCGGCACGTTTCCGTCCTCAGTGAAGGTTGTTCCTTCACCTTCTAAAACGAGCTCTTCTTTCGCTACATAGTCATCAGGGTGACTCGTGCTTCGTATAGCCACTTTTTGAAGGTGGAGAACAATCTGATCCAAGTCTGATATCTCTTCATCATGGGTCAATTCACCTTTTCTAATATCAAGTGTCTGGCCGACTTTTGATTCCAGCCATTGGGAAAGCTGTGTATTCGTGTGTGCCATCAATATTCCTCCTTTTGATCTACACGATACTATTCCCAATTGCTGCATCTTTTACACGGAAAAGAGCCGCCTCACCCCTTATGTATGAAACAATTCGCTGTTCAAAGCCTTGATATAACGTATGGCAGAACGCTGGACAGCTTCGCCGGCATTTTCTTTGACCACTTTAGAAAAAGCATTGTAAAGCCGGTTGAATTGAAGCGGTTTCACTTTGGCTGCTATTTCTTCAACTTTGGATGCGGGAAGGGGAATGAGATTTGGATAGCTGTACATAAAGCTGACCCAGTTTCGATCCGCCGTAACCGTAATGATATCTCCAGTCAATAGACATCCTTTCCCTTCATTGCCGTTGCTCCAATGAAGAACAGCACCGCCTTTAAAATGTCCGCCCAGTCGGTAAAGATCCAGCCCCGGCTTCATGCTGAGCGTTTCCCCTGACCAGAAGTGAATGTGATTGCTTGGTCTTGTCACCCATTTTTTGTCATCTTCATGGATATAGATCGGGGCCTGAAATGCTTCAGCCCACTCAACCTGAGTAGAGTAATAATGTGGATGAGACAAAGCGATGGCTTGAATACCGCCTAATTCGTTGATTTGGTCAATTGTCCTTTGGTCAAGATATGAAATGCAATCCCACAGCACATTAAAGCCCTTATGCTGGATCAGATGGGCTGTTTGTCCAATCGCAAACGCTGGTTCAGTTTTGATGCTGTAAAGATGGTCTTCTTCCTTTTTGAGGATGTTTTGAAGGTTTCCTTTCTCACGCATGTCTTCAAGGGTTGTCCAAGTTTGTCCGTCAGGATGAATATACTGTCTCTCATCCTCGCAAATCAGACACGAGTTGGACGGATCTACAGTCTGTGCATGCTGCACACCGCATGTGTTGCAGATATAATATGGCACTTTCTTCACTTCTTTCATCCATTTTCCATTATTTTACCTTATGATTATGAATATTCAAACAAAAAACCGGCAGTTCTGCTGAGAGAGAATTACCGGCTTTTTGATGCTGTTTATTGGCCGGGAACGGAATTTTCCGCGTTGACAGCGCCCGCTCCGTACACATTCGGATCTTCATCTTTCCATTTGTCCGTGCCGTTTTTCAAAAGCTCTTTCACTTCATCGGGAGAAAGATCCGGGTTTTGCTGGAGAATTAAAGCTACGATTCCTGCGCAAATTGGTGTTGCCATCGAGGTTCCTGACATTGTGAAGTACTGAGATCCTACACGGCTTGACTTTTGAAGCTTATCAATATAGGAATTCGGAGAGCGAAGGGAAATAATATTAACACCCGGCGCTAAAATATCGGGCTTTTCTTTCCCGTATACTGTCGGACCGCGGCTTGAGAAGGAAGCGACCGTATCATCATCGCTGCTTGCAGTATCGTTATCGTCAAGCGCACCTACTGTAATCACCTTTTCGCTCACGCCCGGGCTTGCAATGGTCTGCGAATCAGGGCCTGAGTTTCCGGCAGCGACACAGACGACAATCCCTGCGTTCCACGCTTCTTCAACCGCTCTGACTAACGGATCTTCCTGTTCATTATCATATCTAAGGGCATCGCCCCCGAGCGACATACTCATAATATCAATCGGTTCATCAGGGTTGTCCTCATTGTATTGAATACACCACTCAACACCCTCTATAATATCTGCTAACGTTCCTGAACCCTGCTTGTTTAATACCTTTACGCCGATGAGATTGGCTTCCGGTGCGGGTCCGCGGTATTTTCCGGAAGAGGATGCGCCGCTGCTTGCGACATCACCTGCACAATGTGTGCCATGACCATTATCATCGTATGGCTCTGTTTTTTGATTGAGCATGTCCGCGAACCCGATAATTCTGCCTTCTAAATCAGGATGCGGGTAGATTCCTGTATCGACAACAGCGACAGTAACGCCTTTTCCTGTCAGGGGTTGCCCGTTTCGGACGACTTCCCTCGCATGGCTTGCTTCAGTTGCCGTGTCTAAAAGCGCTTTGACTTCGCGGTTTAAATACACTTTACGGATATTGCTGCATTCAGAAAGAAGAGAATGTAATGCTGAGGGGGTAACCTCCGCACTGCAGCAGTTGATTTTGTTGAAGCGGGTTTTTAGCTTACTGCGTTTTTCTTTTTGCAGTACCTCCCCAGCCATTTGAATGCCGGTCTCGTGACAGCCTTCCTCAAATTCAATAATGACTGACATTCTTTTTCTGTTTTTCAATTTGGTTTCGAAAAAATTATGCAAGAAGCAAGGAGTCCATTTGAAGGGCTTGTAAAGCTGCAATACGGTTTCCCGTAACGGCCAATCTAGCTTATGAGCATTTGCTCTCACCATTTGTACCATAGAGTACCCAAACATGTATTTTCCTCCTATTATAAGGTTCTCTGTATACTCTATGAACAGATGATAGGTTTGGTAAGTTTGTTTGTCCTTTATAAGAGGCGGATAAGAGTTTGTTTTTATGAATCTTTCGTATTAGATACGATGGATGAGAGGTTGAGGAAATCATTGGGGATTGAAAAGGAACATTTGTTCGTATTATAATGTGGTCATATCAAACTGGGAAGGGGAGAGCGGCTGTATGAATTTCTACTTACATCGATCTTTGGAAAGCCAAATGCCAATCAGCATTATATATATGAAGAAAGACGGAACAATTAGTAAAAGAACGATTATTGTAAGGCAGAAAAGCAAAACGAAAATCAAAGCATTTTGTTTTTCGAAACAACAGATCAGAACATTTTTATTGGACTCTATCCTCTCCTGTGACTTTGTGAGAACAAATAAGAAAAATCTTTATTTTGCAGGCCAGTAACAGGCGTCCGTCTAAGCAAACGGACAGCCTGTTACGAAAACCCTCCTTAAACCTATATACATTTATTTGCCAAGTGAGGTTGTTCCTACCTTTTTTTGCTTTCCTCTCAACCTTTTTTCACTCTTATTTGAAATGAACCGCTAATAACCGTGACAATCAATTGATTTTTTGAAACCGGGAACTTTTTCACTGATGATATCGTGTATACAATGGTAAGATAAAACCTATTGGCTAAACCTCATATAATGAACCGTGCCATTCTTATGAAAGGAGTTAAACATGAGAAGATTTTTACTAAATGTCATATTAGTCTTAGCCATTGTCTTGTTCTTGAGATATGTTCATTACTCATTAGAACCTGAACCATCAAATCAGCCAGATACATATTCAAATTTCAGCAGCTTGGCAGAGAATGAGAGTCCAGCCGATTACGATATTTCATATAATGAGAAAAAAGGAAGCAAAGTCTTAATTATGTCTCCGCATGGCGGAAGAATTGAAGGCGGAGTAAGTGAGCTTGTTCGGTATTTCAATCATGAATACTCTACATACCTGTTTGAAGGGCTGAAGTCCCATGATAACCAAACGCTGCATATTACAAGCACCAATTTTGATGAGCCATTAGCTAAAAAGAAAATCAAGGAGCATCAATATGTGGTGGCTTTTCACGGATATAAAGGGGAGAACAAGAATACCCTTGTAGGGGGAACGGACCGAAAGCGGGCAAAAATGATTGTGAGAGCTCTTGAGCGGAGAGGTTTTTCTGCTGAATTAGCGTCGTCTAAAAGCGGTCTCGCTGGATTGAATGCCGAAAACATTAACAACCAAGGAGAAACGGGGCTAAGTATACAGCTGGAAATCAGCCGCGAACAGAGAGAAGCATTTTTTGATGATTTTTATTATAAAAATAGAAAATACACAAAGAACAGTGAATTTTATGCTTATGTCAGTGCGATCAAGGGTGTCCTGGAAAAAGAGTATTCGTAACAAGCAGATCAGGAGAAAAAATACGAGAAGATCAGTAGACTGAAATAGGATGAACAAGGAGGCAAAACAATGGCAGATCATCATTTTTATTTAAAAGCGAACTGGCCGGGTAAACGCAATGATGTGGGTACGATCGAAAGCGGTAACCTGATCACAGCGATTTCCATCCCTAAAGAAATGGATGGACCGGGAGAAGGGACCAACCCTGATGAAATGCTTCTCGGTGCGGCAGCGACCTGTTATATTATTACACTTGCAGCGATGATGGAAAGAAGCGGGCTGGAAAAAGAAGACTTGCAGATGGAGTCAGAAGGTATTGTCGACGTCACGAAAGGAGTCTTTACATACAAAAAGATTATTCACCGTCCCTCTGTTGTGCTTAAACATGATGCTTCACAAGACGACATCGCGTTGGCACACAAGCTTTGTGAAAAAGCGGAGTCGTCATGCATGATTTCGCGCGCGATTCAAGGGAATGTTGAGCTGCAGCTTGAAGCCTCTGTAAAAGCGGGGGGAGAATAGTGAAAACAGACGGTTACTCACAGACCGTCTGTTTTTTATCTTCAGCGTGGGCTTTCGACTGATTTAGCACGACCACGCCCGCAATGACAAGCGTGAGACCGAATATTCCCTTTAAACTGAGGGTTTCGCCAAAAAGCAAAAAACCGACAATGGCTGTAAGCGCGGTACCAACGCCCGACCATGTTGCATACGCGCTTGATAAGTCAATTGTTTTTAAAGAAAAGCTTAAAAACGTAAAAGCAGAAAGAAATCCGACTACGACTCCGGCAATGGGCCAGGCCTGTGTAAATCCTTCTGAAAGCTTCAGCATCGTGCTTCCAAGCACTTCAGATAAAATGGCGAGAGCCAAATAAAGCAATCCTTTCATCATCCTCACTCCTTTACTGCCAGTTGAGTAATACAACCCCTGATATTAATAATAGAATCCCGAAAAGCCCTTTCGCATTCAGTTCTTCCTTGAACCATTTCACTCCGATTACTGTCGTCAGCACCGTTCCCGCCCCGCTCCAAGTGGCATAGGAGAGGCTTAGGGGAATATGGTTTAACGTCAGTGACAGCATATAAAAGGCGAGGGAATAGCCAATGACGACCAAGGCACTCGGCTTCCACTTTTTGAAGCCATCAGATACTTTCAGCATGGCTGCCCCTATCGATTCCGAACATATGGCAATCGTGAGGAATATATATCCTATTAACATCTTAAATTCTCCTCACTATATTTTTAGATTAGAAAAGAGCTTCAGCTAGAAAAATATTAGTGTATGCATATGTATGAGTCAAGAGATTCATTTTTACACACTTAAAAAGACCCCTTTTTGAGGGGTCTTTTGCGATTAATAATAATAA
The DNA here is from genome assembly GCF_000259365.1 of Bacillus sp. JS. Lineage (NCBI taxonomy): Bacteria > Bacillati > Bacillota > Bacilli > Caryophanales > Bacillaceae > Bacillus > Bacillus sp. JS. The sequence goes on from NC_017743.1 coordinate 1,914,529, forward strand.
GGGAACGGGGCATACGGATAATAGGGGTATCCGCCATACAAATAAGGATTAAATAAAGCGCTTCCTATAAGCCCGCCTGCAAGGCCGCCGATAAACGGGCCTCCAAAAAATCCGAATGGCCGGCCAAACCCAAATCCATAGCCAAATCCGGGTCTTCCAAACCCGTAACCGAATCCGAAAGGTCTTCCAAATCCAAATGGTCTCCCGAATCCAAAAGGTCTTCCAAATATTCTTGTATCTTCAGGACTGAAATTCTCTAACTCGTTCATGTTTTCTTTCCTCCTGTAATAAAGTGTAGATGATGCAGTGTATTCAGCCTGCCCGGATTTGATTGGGCGAATTAAGGAAAAAAGAGGATGTGAACACATTGGGCCTGTATCAGTCTGACTGGTCGAAAGCGCCGCCCCACGCACATGCTTATCATGTCAAAACATCGAGGGAACAGGGCCATTATCATCTGATTGAAGGGTTTACTCAGCCCGCAAACGGATCAAATACCGATCAGCATACACATTACTATACAGGGATCACTTCATTTGAAAACGGCCATTTTCATCGGTATTACGGAATCTCAGGGCCGGCGATTCCTTTAGCAGATGGCACACATTATCATGAAATCGAAGAAACGACGTATCTGGCCTATAACAAGCCGGTTGAGATCCAGTACGGAGGGGTTGTTTATGCTCCCGGAGATGACGAAAGAAAAACGCACCGTCATACCCTGAAAGGACAGACGAGGGAAATTGTCGGCAATGAGCCGATCGGCTGGTAGAAGGATGTTTACCGATGCAAAAAAAGGGCAAAATGGATAGGTGGTTGTCCATGTTGAATGCTATAATGGGGGGAGATTTATAAAAGAGAGTGATACATATTGAATAATACGAAGCAGCCCGTTGTCATTTTAGTCGGACCGACGGCAGTGGGAAAAACCAATTTAAGTATTCAGCTAGCCAAATCTTTAAACGCGGAAATTATCAGCGGAGATTCAATGCAGATTTATAAAGGGATGGATATTGGAACAGCTAAAATTACCGAACAGGAGATGGAGGGAGTTCCTCATCATCTGATTGACATTTTAGAACCCCAAGACTCCTTCTCTACCGCCGATTATCAAAGCTTAGTAAGAAACAAAATCAGCGAGATTGCAAATAGAGGAAAGCTTCCGATGATTGTCGGTGGTACAGGGCTATATATACAATCTGTGCTTTACGATTATACATTTACGGAAGAGGCAAATGATCCTGCATTTCGAGAGAGCATGCAAATGGCAGCTGAACGGGAAGGCGCTGATTTTCTTCATGCCAAACTTGCTGCAGCAGATCCCGAGGCGGCAGCTGTGATTCATCCCAATAATACAAGAAGAGTCATTCGCGCGCTGGAAATTTTACATACATCCGGAAAAACGATGTCGCAGCATTTGAAAGAACAAAAACGAGAACTTCTGTACAATGCAGTGTTAATCGGGCTGACAATGGATAGAGACACGCTTTACGAAAGAATTAACCGGCGGGTCGATATGATGATGGAGGCAGGTCTGCTTCCGGAAGTGAAACACTTGTACGACAAGAACGTGAGAGACTGTCAATCGATACAGGCGATAGGCTATAAAGAGCTTTATGCATATTTTGACGGTTTTGTGACACTTTCCGATGCTGTTGAACAACTAAAGCAGAATTCAAGACGGTATGCGAAACGCCAGCTGACGTGGTTTCGCAATAAAATGCAAGTTACATGGTTCGATATGACACCGCCAGTTGATATGGAGCTGAAAAAAAAGGAAATTTTCACACATATAGCAGGAAAACTCGAACTTTAATCGAAACTGTATGATATAGAGAATCAAGGAGGACGAAACATGAAACCGATTAATATTCAGGATCAGTTTTTGAATCAAATCCGGAAAGAAAATACGTATGTCACTGTTTTTTTGCTGAACGGCTTTCAGTTGCGGGGCCAGGTGAAAGGCTTTGATAACTTTACCGTTTTGCTGGAATCGGAAGGTAAGCAGCAGCTTATATATAAACATGCGATCTCTACGTTTGCGCCGCAAAAAAACGTCCAGCTTGAACTCGAATAGATCAAAAAATGCCATGTCAAGACATAAGGAGGCTGCCGGGGGATTCTCGGCAGCCATTTTTAACATGTAAATCCACTTTTGATCCAAACTTTTTTGTGTAAGCTGACCATGCCAAGGCACGGTCTTTTTTTATGAGAACAACATACTAAAGAAAAAATGGTATATTATGTATAAACATGAACTTAGGGAGTGACGCGACCTTGTTTGAAAGTGAAGCAGAACTGAGGCGAATCAGGATCGCCCTTGTGTGGATAGCTGTTTTTTTACTGTTCGGGGTGTGCGGGAGTCAAGATACCATCATTGAAACAGACAGCGGCAATTCAGACTATGAAACGCCTCAGCCAACCTCGTTTCCGCTTGAACATAATCATTTTGGCGTGATGGAGGACGGCTATATCAAAATTTATGAGTATAATGAGTCCCGCAATGAGGTAAAGCTGAAGAAAGAATACGCGGATGATGAGCTTGAATAAAATTCACAAGCATTCGAATTTACAAAGCGGATGCCAGCCGCTAAACTAAATACAGACACAGATCAAACAGAGGGTGAAAAAATGAAGCATAAAGTGATCGTGAATCATTGGGAAGAAATTTGCGAAGATGATTCTTGCTATGAATACGGAACAAGTATCATTGTGAACGGAAAAGAATTAATCAGAGAAGCGTCAATTATCACTGCTTTGAAGGCGGTTTTAGAAGAAATCGGCGCGGATGTTGAAATAGAAGAAACAGTAGAGAGCGAAAAATGCTGTGATAGCTTAAGAAAAAAAAATCTAGACTACTAAGCAGTTTTTTTTCATGTTATGATAAACATCGGCTAAAAAACGACACCCCGAGTAGGACGAGAGATGATTCTCGTTCTGCTCTCTTTTTTGGGCCCTAATGAGTCTGTCTATTTGCCTGATTTGATCAAAATATGAATTTTTCATAAAAACGAATCTATATATTGTGTTTTTGCTAGAGGGTAGTATACTATATATAGTGTTAGTGATGAGAGATTCATATTTTTTGATAGGTCGTGATAAAACGTGGTACAAATCATATTTGATTCGAAAACAGGGAATGTTCAGCGGTTTGTGAATAAATTAGGCTTTCAGCAGATACGCAAGGTGGACGAAATAGACCACGTGGACACTCCGTTTGTTTTGGTCACCTACACGACAAACTTCGGTCAGGTACCGGCATCAACACAATCATTTCTCGAAAAATACGCCCATCTCTTATTAGGAGTCGCTGCGAGCGGCAATAAAGTATGGGGCGATAACTTTGCAAAAAGCGCCGATACCATTTCTAGACAATATCAGGTGCCGATCTTGCACAAATTTGAACTCAGCGGCACATCTAAAGACGTTGAATTGTTTACTCAGGAGGTAGAAAGAGTTGTCACAAAATCAAGTGCCAAAATGGATCCAGTTAAATAACGAAATCATGATCCAAAAAGATGGAAAATTCCAGTTTGATAAGGATAAAGAGGCTGTACATAGCTATTTTGTAGACTATATCAATCAAAACACAGTTTTCTTTCACGATTTAAAAGAGAAGCTGGATTATTTGATTGAAAACCAATATTACGAAGAGGAATTCTTAAGCCTTTATTCTTTTGAAGACATTAAAGAAGTGTTTAAGACAGCTTACGCTAAGAAGTTTCGTTTTCCTTCCTTCATGAGTGCGTTTAAATTCTATAATGACTATGCTTTGAAAACGAATGACAAGAAAAAAATCCTCGAGCGTTATGAGGACCGGATCTCAATTGTTGCGCTGTTCTTCGCAAACGGCGACACTGAGAAAGCAAAAGAATATGTGAACCTGATGATCAATCAGGAATATCAACCGAGCACACCGACATTTTTGAATGCCGGCAGAAAACGCCGCGGAGAACTTGTCAGCTGCTTCTTGCTGGAAGTCAATGATTCCTTAAACGACATTTCAAGAGCGATCGATATCTCCATGCAGCTTTCTAAACTGGGCGGCGGGGTTTCTCTTAACCTGTCCAAGCTCCGCGCGAAAGGTGAAGCCATTAAAGATGTTGAAAATGCGACAAAAGGCGTTGTAGGCGTCATGAAGCTTCTTGATAACGCGTTCCGTTACGCTGACCAAATGGGGCAAAGACAAGGATCCGGCGCGGCGTACTTAAACATTTTCCACCGCGATATCAATGATTTTCTTGATACGAAAAAGATTTCTGCGGATGAAGATGTGCGTGTCAAAACGCTTTCTATCGGTGTTGTCATTCCGGATAAGTTCGTTGAGCTTGCACGTGAGGACAAAGCGGCTTATGTATTCTATCCGCACACGATTTATAAAGAGTACGGCCAGCACATGGATGAGATGGACATGAACGAAATGTACGACAAATTTGTCGACAACCCTCGGGTCAAAAAGGAAAAAATCAACCCGCGGAAACTGCTTGAAAAACTGGCGATGCTTCGTTCTGAATCAGGCTATCCATACATCATGTTCCAAGATAACGTGAACAAAGTGCATGCGAATAACCATATTTCCAAGGTGAAATTTTCTAACCTTTGCTCTGAAGTGCTGCAGGCATCTCAAGTGTCTTCATACACAGACTATGATGTAGAAGATGAAATCGGTTTGGATATTTCCTGCAACCTGGGCTCACTTAACATTCTCAATGTTATGGAGCATAAATCAATCGAAAAAACAGTCAAGCTTGCGACAGACTCTTTAACACATGTGTCTGAAACGACTGACATCCGTAATGCACCTGCTGTAAGACGTGCAAACAAAGCGATGAAATCAATTGGTCTCGGCGCTATGAACCTTCACGGTTACCTTGCGCAAAACGGCATTGCGTATGAAAGCCCGGAAGCGCGTGACTTTGCAAACACGTTCTTTATGATGGTGAACTTCTACTCCATCCAGCGTTCTGCGGAAATTGCAAAAGAGAAAGGCGAAACGTTTGATCAATATGAAGGCTCAACCTATGCGACGGGTGAATACTTCGACAAATACGTTTCCGCTGATTTCTCGCCGAAATACGAAAAAATCGCCAATCTGTTTGAAGGTATGCATATCCCGACGACAGAGGACTGGAAACAGCTAAAAGCATTTGTCGCTGAACACGGTATGTATCACAGCTACAGATTATGCATTGCGCCAACAGGCTCTATCTCATACGTGCAATCAAGTACGGCGTCTGTTATGCCGATTATGGAACGAATTGAAGAAAGAACATACGGCAACTCAAAAACGTACTACCCAATGCCTGGGCTTGCATCTAATAACTGGTTCTTCTATAAAGAAGCCTACGATATGGACATGTTCAAGGTTGTGGATATGATCGCGACTATCCAACAGCACATTGATCAGGGCATCAGCTTCACATTGTTCTTAAAAGACACAATGACGACCCGTGATTTAAACCGAATCGATCTGTATGCACATCATAGAGGAATTAAAACCATTTACTATGCAAGAACGAAAGATACTGGGCAAGACAGCTGCCTTTCTTGTGTTGTTTGATTAAAGGAGAGTTTAAAGTGACAAAAATTTATGACGCAGCAAACTGGTCAAAGCATGAAGACGATTTTACCCAAATGTTCTATAACCAAAACGTAAAACAGTTCTGGCTTCCGGAAGAGATTGCTTTAAACGGCGATCTCCTCACATGGAAGTACCTCGGAAAAAATGAGCAGGACACTTATATGAAGGTACTTGCCGGACTTACGCTTCTTGATACAGAGCAGGGGAATACGGGGATGCCGATCGTGGCTGAACACGTAGACGGCCACCAGCGGAAAGCGGTGCTGAACTTTATGGCGATGATGGAGAACGCTGTCCATGCGAAATCGTACTCAAATATCTTCATGACCCTTGCACCGACTGAAACGATCAACGAAGTATTCGAATGGGTTAAACAAAATAAATATTTGCAGAAAAAAGCGCAAATGATTGTCGGACTTTACAAAGCCATTCAAAAAGATGATGAAATTTCACTGTTCAAAGCGATGGTTGCTTCCGTCTATCTGGAAAGCTTCCTTTTCTACAGCGGCTTCTATTATCCGTTATATTTCTACGGACAAGGAAAACTGATGCAAAGCGGTGAGATCATTAATCTGATTCTTCGTGATGAAGCGATTCACGGCGTGTATGTCGGTCTCCTTGCTCAGGAAATTTATAATAAACAGACAGAAGAGAAAAAAGCAGAGCTTCGTGAATTTGCGATCGACCTTCTGAATGAGTTATATGAAAATGAGCTTGAGTATACAGAGGACTTGTACGATCAAGTCGGACTCTCACACGATGTAAAGAAATTCATCCGCTATAATGCAAATAAAGCGCTCATGAACCTTGGATTTGATCCATACTTCGAAGAGGAAGATATTAATCCGATCGTTTTAAACGGATTAAATACAAAAACTAAATCGCATGACTTCTTCTCCATGAAGGGGAACGGTTATAAAAAAGCGACAGTTGAGCCGCTCAAAGATGATGACTTTTATTTTGAAGATGAAAAAGAGCAGATATAATATCTGCTCTTTTCGGCTTGAAGGTTAAATGAGGAGGACGCAGTACCCATGGGAAAAATGGACGAAATGATTTTAGTCGCCCCGCGTGATGATGTGTTTAAAAAAGAAAGCTTAACCTTCCAGGGCGTGAACAGTGAAGATAGCAGAGTAGTAGAAATCATGGCCGAGCTCGAAGCAGCCTATCGTGAAATGAGAAGGGGGGACGCGGAAGAAGATCCGCGTTTCAAGCAGCCGATACCTTATGTTGTCATTAAGCGCGAAGATGAAGTCTTCCTTTACGAGCGGCTGGCCGGCGGCGGTGAATCACGTCTGCACAACAAACTTTCTCTCGGCTTTGGCGGCCATATGAACGCCATCGAAGGGGCAGCTTCATTTGCTGAAGTCTTAAAGCTGAACACAGACCGTGAGCTTGAGGAAGAACTGCAAATAAATGAAGAAGATAAACAGGCGATTGTCACACTGGGATTGATCAATGATGATGAAAACAGTGTTGGTAAAGTGCATATCGGTATTCTTTCTGCGCTTCAATTGAAGCCCGGCGCACAAGTGGAAGTGAAAGAGAAAGACCAAATTGCAGGTAAATGGATGAAAGTTTCTGAATTAAAACAGGATGACATCTATAACCGTCTGGAAACATGGTCACAGTTTGTTGTTGATATTCTTGAATAAAAAAACCCGGTTTCTCGTGATGAGGAGCCGGGTTTTTTTATGAGACGCTCGTCTCCGTCTCGACTATGATTCCAGAATCACAATAGCGTCAAAGCCGGCATTTCTTGCTCTGGCAGCGAGAGTGTCCGCATTGTCTTTGGATGAAAATGCGCCAATCTGCACTTTGTATAATCCATCCTTTAAAAGGACAATCGAGTCAAACCCTTTAGCTTCGGCACTCCTTGCCAGCGAGTCCGCATTCGCTTTGACTTTAAATGCACCGATTTGAACCTTATATAACCCTGTGCTGGAAGTCTTTTTAAGGTTAAAGGCTTGCTCCAGCCCGTTTGCATGCCCTCTCGCTAAGCTTTGAATAAAGCTGCTTGTTTTCAGTTTGTTTGCATCGGCAACGGTATCAAGGAAGCCGTTTTCGGTCAATAGGGCAGGCATGGCCGACTCCCTTAGGACGTGGAAGTTGGCTGTTTTTTTGCCGCGATCGGCAAAGTCGACAGCTTGTATCACTTCAGAGTGAATTGACGATTGATAAGACGTCGTTGGGGCACCTACACCTGGATAAATATAGCTTTCAAAACCTGTGCCTCCACCGGAATTAACGTGAATGGACAAAAAGAAATCTGCTCCCCAGTTATTTGCGGCAGATGTTCTGTCGTTTAAGCTGACATATTGGTCGCTTGTCCGGCTCAGCAACAAAGAAATACCTTCATATTCATTAGTCAATATCGTACGTAAGGCAAAAGCGATTTGCAGGGTTAACGTTTTTTCTTGAAGGCCATTTCCTGTTGCGCCAGGATCAGACCCGCCATGGCCAGGATCAATAAAAATTTTAACCATTCTTCATCACCTCATTACAGGATATGAAAAAACACGGCTTCTGCTTGTACGATTATCATTTGTCTGAAAAATGAGGAAATACCCCTTCAACATCCGGAAATTATTTCTCGGGAAAGCGCACAATTCAACATGAAGCGACAACAGATACGGTCTGAAATGAAATATGTGCATATGTCAGATGTTAGTGAGTATTATGGGTTCGATTCTATCTGCACTGATTCCTGCTGGTTTTAAACTGTGCTTTCATTTTAAAAGTATGCATTTAGATATGAGAGCGCCGTTCATTTTGAAAAAAGGAAGGGATGGGTCATGAAAGATATCACTAGAAGAAAAAGAAAACACCTTCGCAGGGATCTTCGGGCGGATGATACGCTTTGCACAAAAAAACAGCCCGTGTTTCTCAACGTTAAGGGAGAAAAGTATATATTACTCTAATAAAATGATTAAAAACAAAATCTCATGGTTTGTCCACCCAATGTCCGTGAATACAATAAGAAATAAAGTATTTCTCGGGAAAGCGCAGGATTCCTTATCGTTCCCGAAAAAAGCAACTGATTCGACACATGATAGGCGTTTGTCACAATCGGCATCCGCTTGAATATCATATAGAGAGAACAGAGAGGTGAAGATGTTGGAGCGCGCTGTGACTTATAAAAACAACGGACAGATCAACATTATTCTGAACGGGCAAAAGCAGGTGCTGACGAATGCTGAGGCAGAGGCGGAATATCAGGCTGCATTGCAAAAAAACGAAGCAAAGCACGGCATTTTGAAGGAAATTGAAAAAGAGATGAGCGCATTAGTTGGGATGGAGGAAATGAAACGCAACATCAAGGAAATATACGCCTGGATTTTTGTGAACCAAAAACGCGCGGAGCAAGGCTTGAAGGTGGGAAAACAAGCGCTGCACATGATGTTTAAAGGAAATCCGGGAACGGGAAAAACGACGGTTGCACGGCTGATCGGCAAGCTTTTCTTTGAAATGAATGTCCTCTCAAAAGGCCACTTAATCGAAGCGGAGCGGGCTGATCTGGTCGGGGAATATATTGGACACACCGCCCAAAAGACGAGAGATTTAATCAAAAAGTCATTAGGCGGCATTTTGTTTATAGACGAAGCCTACTCGCTGGCAAGAGGCGGCGAAAAGGACTTTGGGAAAGAAGCGATCGACACACTTGTAAAACATATGGAAGACAAACAGCATGAGTTTATTTTGATACTCGCCGGATATTCTCGGGAAATGGATCATTTTCTCTCGCTAAACCCGGGTCTCCAATCAAGATTTCCCATCTCCATTGATTTTCCGGATTATTCTGTGACCCAGCTCATGGAGATTGCGAAACGAATGATTGATGAAAGGGAATACCAGCTCAGTCAAGAAGCGGAATGGAAATTGAAAGATTACTTAATGGCAGTGAAAAGCACGACAAGTCCCATTAAATTCAGCAATGGACGTTTTGTCAGAAATGTGATCGAAAAATCGATCAGAGCACAAGCCATGAGGCTTTTAATGGGAGACCAATACTTAAAAAGCGACTTGATGACAATCAAAAGCCAAGATCTTTCCATTAAAGAAGAAGCATCTGGATCTGCATAGACCTCTCAGTTTTTGAGAGGTCTGTTTTTTGCTTGTATTTCTGCTTTTCAAAGCAATCGATTTGTGGTATACACATGCAGGGTTTGGTATGATAATACTACTGCCCAATATGCAAAAGAAAGGAACATCCATTTGAACGAACAAGAAACGATTCAGGAGAAAGCCATTTTAGTCGGATGTCAGCTGCCGCATATCACGGATGAGCATTTTGAAAATTCTATGGAAGAGCTAGCCTCTCTGACAAAAACAGCAGACGGAAAAGTATTGACCAGCGTCACGCAAAAACGGAACAGGGCTGACGCCGCTACATATATAGGAAAAGGGAAGGTAGAAGAGCTGAAGGCGCTGGTGGAAGAGCTTGATGCTGATCTCCTCATTTTTAATGATGAACTGTCGCCAAGCCAGCTGAAGTCATTGGCAACAGCAATCGAAGTGAAGATGATTGACCGCACGCAATTGATATTAGATATTTTCGCAAAGCGGGCGAGAACAAGAGAAGGCAAACTTCAAATTGAGCTGGCTCAGCTGCAATATGCACTGCCGCGTCTGACGGGACAAGGGATCAACCTCTCCCGGCAAGGCGGAGGAATTGGTGCCAGAGGTCCCGGGGAAACGAAATTGGAGACCGACCGCCGCCATATCAGAAATCGCATTCATGAAATCAACACACAGCTTTCAACTGTCATTCGTCATAGAAGCCGATACCGAGAAAGAAGAAAGAAAAACGGTGTGCTTCAAATTGCGCTTGTCGGCTATACAAACGCGGGGAAATCAACATGGTTCAACCGCCTGACGAGTGCTGACAGCTATGAAGAAGATCTCCTGTTTGCCACGCTGGACCCGATGACCAGAAAAATGGTCCTGCCAAGCGGCTACAGTGTTCTTCTTTCAGATACAGTAGGATTTATTCAGGATCTTCCAACGACATTGATTGCTGCATTCCGGTCAACGCTTGAGGAAGTAAAAGAAGCGGATTTGATCCTGCATTTAATTGATTCTTCAAATGAGGATTATGTGGGACATGAAAAAACAGTCCTTCGTCTGCTTGAGGAACTTGAAGCAGATGATATCCCGATGCTCACGGCTTACAATAAACGTGATCAAAGACTGCCTGATTTTATACCGTCCGCCGGAAGGGATCATATTATGGTCAGTGCGAAATTTGAGGACGACGATGAAACCTTTAAAGAAGCGATTCAGCGCTATTTGCGCAAAGAGCTGTTAACGTCTTTTGAAGCACATGTGCCGGCAAGTGAAGGGAAGCTCCTTTCCAGAATCAAATCGGAAACGATGGTAGACCGCTTCTATTTTAATGAAGAAAATGAACGGTATGACATATCGGGCTATGTCCAAGAAGAGCAAAGTATCATCGGTGAATTAAAGAAGTATATGTAGGAAGGAAATATAAAGACATGTTTGACACATTAACACACGGAGAATTACTCAAAAAAACGGCAATGGAAGTGGAAGCGGACATTGCCGGGGTTCATAAACAAATAGAAGAAATCAGCGAGCGCAATGAATGGAGAGTGCTTCAAAGCTATAGAAAACACAAAGTAAGCGACACGCATTTCACGCCGTCTACTGGATACGGCTACGATGATATCGGAAGAGACACGCTTGAAAGCATATATGCGGATGTGTTTGGCGGAGAAGCGGGGCTTGTAAGGCCGCAAATCATTTCAGGCACACATGCCATCTCGATTGCTTTGTTCGGTGTCCTCAGACCGGGGGACGAGCTCCTTTATATAACGGGCAAGCCGTATGATACGTTAGAGGAAATTGTGGGCGTCAGAGGCGGAGAAAACGCTGGATCATTAAAGGATTTTCAAATCGGCTACAATGCGGTTGATCTGACGGAAGACGGAAGGATAGACTACGATGCAGTCGCCGCTGCGATTAATCCGAAGACCAAAGTAATCGGCATTCAGCGCTCAAAAGGGTATGCCAATCGCCCTTCTTTCTTAATTAGTGAAATAAAAGAAATGATCCGTTTTGTAAAAGAAATCAATGAAAACTTGATCGTCTTTGTGGACAACTGTTACGGAGAATTTGTGGAAGAACTTGAGCCTTGCCATGTCGGAGCCGACCTGATGGCTGGATCTCTTATTAAAAATCCCGGCGGAGGTCTTGCGAAAACAGGCGGTTACCTTGTTGGAAAAGCGAAATGGATTGAAGCTTGCTCATACCGTATGACGTCACCTGGCATCGGCAGAGAAGCAGGGGCGTCTCTTTACTCGCTCCAAGAAATGTACCAAGGCTTCTTTTTGGCGCCTCACGTTGTGTCTCAAAGTCTAAAGGGAGCGGTGTTTACAGCGAGATTTCTTGAAAAACTCGGCTTCACTTCAAACCCGAAATGGGATGCGAAAAGAACGGATTTAATACAATCCGTTGAGTTTTCTGACAGAGAAAAGATGATTGCTTTTTGCCAGGCTATTCAATTTGCATCGCCAATCAATGCTCATGTGACGCCTTATCCGGCCTATATGCCGGGATACGAGGATGATGTCATTATGGCAGCAGGCACATTTATTCAAGGAGCAAGCATTGAATTATCAGCTGATGGCCCTATTCGCCCGCCGTATGTAGCGTATGTTCAGGGAGGATTAACCTATTCGCATGTGAAGAATGCCATATGCAGTGCGGTAGACTCACTGATGGAAAAGCAATTAATTTAAATTTTTTAAAAATTTCTCTTAATTTGATGTTAAGAATCCTTACATCGTATTGACACAAAATATAACATCACCTATAATGAAACTAAGTTAAGAAAAGGAGGAAATTGAGATGAGTGATAATATTCGCCGCTCAATGCCTTTATTTCCAATAGGAATTGTCATGCAGTTAACGGAGTTATCAGCAAGACAAATTCGATATTATGAGGAAAATGGACTGATATTTCCAGCCAGAAGTGAAGGGAATAGACGATTATTTTCATTTCATGATGTAGATAAACTGTTAGAAATCAAGCACCTGATAGAACAAGGTGTAAACATGGCAGGAATTAAACAGATTCTGGCGAAGGCGGAAGCCGAGCCGGAGAAGAAACAAAATGAGAAGACGAAAAAACCAATGAAACATGATCTGTCTGATGACGAACTGAGACAGCTCCTGAAAAACGAGCTTATGCAAGCCGGCCGTTTTCAAAGAGGGAATACATTCCGTCAAGGCGACATGTCCCGCTTCTTTCATTAATCCGTTAGCAACTGTTTTGCTATATACATTTACCTTTTAAGAGGAGGAATTTTACCAAATGGCAAAGTACACTAGAGAAGATATCGAAACATTAGTAAAAGAAGAAAACGTGAAGTATATCCGTCTTCAATTTACTGACATTCTTGGAACAATCAAGAATGTTGAGATTCCTGTAAGCCAGCTTGGAAAAGCGCTTGATAATAAAGTCATGTTTGACGGTTCTTCTATTGAGGGATTCGTTCGTATCGAAGAGTCAGACATGTACCTGTATCCAGATCTAAATACATTTGTTATCTTCCCATGGACAGCTGAAAAAGGTAAAGTAGCACGTTTCATCTGTGATATTTATAATCCGGATGGCACACCTTTCGAAGGTGACCCGCGAAACAACTTAAAACGGATTCTGAAAGAAATGGAAGACCTCGGCTTCAGCGATTTCAACCTTGGACCTGAGCCTGAATTCTTCTTATTCAAATTAGACGAAAAAGGCGAGCCAACGCTTGAACTAAACGACAAAGGCGGATATTTCGACTTAGCTCCAACTGACTTAGGAGAAAACTGCCGCCGCGATATCGTGCTTGAGCTTGAAGAGATGGGCTTTGAAATCGAAGCGTCTCACCACGAAGTAGCACCTGGTCAGCACGAAATCGACTTTAAATATGCTGGAGCAGTCCGCTCTTGTGATGACATCCAAACATTTAAACTAGTTGTCAAAACAATTGCCCGCAAACACGGCCTGCATGCGACATTTATGCCAAAACCATTGTTCGGTGTGAACGGTTCAGGTATGCACTGCAATCTATCACTCTTCAAAAATGGTGTTAATGCATTCTTTGACGAAAACGCAGATCTTCAGCTAAGTGAAACAGCGAAACACTTCATTGCAGGTATCGTGAAGCACGCAACAAGCTTTACAGCAGTAACAAACCCGACAGTAAACTCTTACAAACGTCTTGTTCCTGGCTATGAAGCACCTTGTTATGTAGCATGGAGCGCGCAAAACAGAAGCCCGCTTATCCGTATCCCGGCTTCCCGCGGCATCAGCACACGTGTTGAAGTACGCAGCGTAGACCCAGCTGCTAACCCGTACCTTGCACTTAGCGTATTGCTTGCTGCAGGATTAGACGGAATCAAAAACAAACTGGAAGCGCCAGCTCCAATCGACCGCAACATCTATGTGATGAGCAAAGAAGAGCGCATGGAAAACGGAATCGTTGACCTTCCAGCAACACTTGCGGAAGCGCTAGAAGAATTCAAATCAAACGAAGTCATGGTCAAAGCGCTGGGCGAGCACCTATTCGAACACTTCATCGAAGCAAAAGAAATCGAATGGGATATGTTCCGCACGCAAGTACACCCTTGGGAGCGCGAACAGTATATGTCTCAGTATTAATCTATCAATCCCTTGGCACTATTGGTGTCAGGGGATTTATTGATTAGTTAAACAATTTAATAATTTAATATAGATCCTGTAACACCAGACAAAAGGACGAGGAATAACGGCATTGACGGCGTGTATGGTCTGAAAACAGCAAATGCAGTCAAACGGTTCCAGTCAGTATGTGGCCTGACTGCATTTATGGACCTAAGACTAAAGCGAAAATTGAAGCGAAATTGAATTAATAAAAGAAGCCCTTCTTAAAAGAGGGCTCTTTTTCTAACTATGTTGTTTTAAGGTGTTTTCTAATTTGTTCAGTGACTTGCTTAAGCCATTTTAAGGGTGTTATATCATCTTCAGGAAAGTATATACCATCCGCTGCTCCCTCTATAAATTCATTCTTGTCTTCTTCTGAATAATCACTATTTAAAAACTCAGTTAGTACTATTAAATCTCTTTCTTTTAGCTTTTGTGATGCTTCATTTAGATATTCATTAAGAGCATCTTCAGGAGATTCTATATCTTGGTGGAAATGTCCGCCGAGAAATCTAAATACAGGATCAGAAACTTCGATTTCAATCATTACTTATCACCACCAAGAAATGTTAACTTCAAATCTGAGAAATAGAGCATATCTTATTCTATATAACTTTCTGCTATATCAATATCGTTTGTCATTTCTAAGTCAGGGTACTTTTCATCTAATTTTCTTAAACAATTAATAAGTTCTTTACTTTGCAAACTTTCAGCTAAATCTTCAAATACCTCACTGATCCAATATAAATCTTCTTTATTACAATTTTCTAGATAGCTAATTGTATTTTCTTCATTTTCTGAGAGCACTTCAACTATTTCATCCCAACTTTTTTGAATTCCATAGTCATCATTAAGATTAAGTTTTTTTCTTTTAATTAATATAGCTTCCATTTTTTTCTCTAAATTCATATTGATCCTCCATACTTTGTCTATGGTTGTTTAGTTGCATCGGGGAAAATGGTTCCTATTTCTCCATTTGTTTTAATAACTCCAACCCTAACACCTTTATACTCTCCGAATATAGTCATACCATTTTCTGCATTAGTGAATTCGGGTAATTCAGCAATCTTTGCACCGGCTGCTGCAATATCAGACTCTGTCCAACTTTCGGGAAACCAAGATTGATTGGAGCCTGATCTTTTTGCTTTCACCTTGTGTCCGGGAACATTACCTACTCTAACACCATTTTCATATACTTTATTTATATTATAATCTATATTATTTTTTTCAAGAAATTCAATGTTACTTTGTCCATGTCCTCCACCTTTCATTTTTGAAATATTACCTGTTTTCGGGTTTTTAGTAAAATCACCTATGTCTGAGTGCTTAATGCTACTATCAGGAATATTAACCTTAAGACTGCCAGTATCTCTATGATTCCCACCGTTTGGTTTTTCTGACTTGAAGAGTACACTGCTTTTTTCATTTTCCGCAATACTTTTTAATAACGGAGTATTTTTAACGTTAATAGGATTCCCGGCGTCTTGTAGAATCCCTTCTAATGCAGGAGTATATCGATTAATATAAGGTTTGACAGATGGATTGCCATTTTTAATCTTTTCACTAGCTACTTTCCCAACTGTAGCAAGATCTTTCGAGCCTGTTGAGACAGAGGACTTTCCACCTTTCAATAACAGAAGGCTTCCGCCCAAATAAGTAACATAGTGCAGCCGTGTGTATGCATCCCCGTGAATCATTTTTGTATCCCAATTATCCTTCAATGTGTCAACCATGCTTTGAAAGGCAGCTTGATAGTCGTATTCCAAAACGGTATCCAACACTTTTTGAGGATCCTTGTTTAAGTTATCAATCGTCCAACCGATATTCCATCCAAATTGAATGGCTCCTTCACCGGTATCCTTGGCAAGATCGTATATACCAACAATCGCACCCTTGGCGCCATCACCTATGATTTGCAACACTTCTTTTCCGTTATCCATGAAAGCTTTACGCTGTTCAAGAAATGAAACAAATTCAAGCTGCTCAGGGGTAAGATTCTCATAGCCGACCTTCTTGGCAATTTCTAAGTATTCATCCGGATCCGTCACTCCGTCAGCTAGCTTCTTCTTTAAATCTTTGATTTCTCGTTCTTTCGCTTCATCTTTCTTGATCTTCAAATAAGCTTCAGTCTGTTTCTCAATATCGCCTTTTTTCTTATGTATGTCACTTTCACGGTACGCCTTGGCGTTGTAGTGAATGGGTGTGGCGTTCTTCCCTTTGCCTGTGGATTCCTCAAGCTTTTGGAAGTCCTTCTTGATGAATTGCTCGTTTGGCTCTGACTGGGCATATTCAGTAACAAGTGCTTCGTCCACGCTACCTAGTTTGTCGACTGTTTTTTTGCGCTTGTCCTCCGCATTGGCGAGTTCGTCTTTGAAGTTTTCTGTCGAGAACAAATCAAGCGGAAGTATATCGTCAATATCATTTAAGATATCCTTCATGGCTTTCTTTTGTTCTGACATAATAGATTTTGTGTAGGCGTTAGCCAGTTCGTGTTCTAAGAAGGATTCTTCTATATATGCATCAGATAAGCTGGCGTCCTCTAAAGTGCCTGAAATGCTCGTCAAGAAAGCAATTTTCATATCAAGTAAGTCAATCCAATTGTCAGCTACACCTGCATGATCTTGATAAAATGCTTTGATGTTGTCGGCGCCTTTTCCGGAAAACTCACTGTCATCTAAATCAGCTACGGCTTTAAAGGCCTTCTTGAGATTGACCATCTGACTTCTTAATTCTTTGTATTCCTTTGCGCGTTTATCTGCTTCGGAAAGCAGTGATTTGGCTTCAAATACTTTCATGATCATATCCTTTCGTTTGAATAGCTCCAACAAGATTTTACCATGGGAAAATGAAGAAACAGACACGGATGTGATTCAAAAGTGAGAAATGATTAATTTGATCTGTGTCATTTTACCTATCTGAATTAATTGAAGACCGTTTACGCAGTCAGGCGGTTCCAGTCTGTGCATGGATATCGCATAACAAAAATAGCCCTTTAGCACCTTACTTTTTTTGTTAAAATGATGAAAACAGCAAGGGGAGATAATATGGCATTACTACGCTTTATAAGTTTATATGGAATAGCCATCATTATACTGATGGTCATAGCGAATTTTGCTCCTTTTTTGGCGATGCCATTATACTATGTTGCCATGGCTACATTAGTCTTTCTGATTGTTTATCTGATATATCATTATTCCCAAAAGTTTAGAGGGAGGAAAAAGTAAACAAGCAAAAAGAATTCCAAATATATTTTTGCGCAAACTTTGCACAAAAATATTGTTATAAATCCTATTAAATCAATGATTTAATAGGGGTGATTAACTCCCTCCTAGGTAGTCAGCATATTATTCATAAAACATGCTTTTGACCAAAATTAAGACCAAAATTTGACCAAAAAAATTAACTAATCATACTTAATGTATTACAAATCTAAACGAATGAATTTGCTGAAACGCTTGATAAGTAAGGGTTTTGATTGTTATAGATTAGCTATTTTATCTAAAGAATCATGTTCCGCACACAAGTACATCCTTGGGAACGCGAACAGTATATGTCTAAGTATTAATCTCTCAATCCCTTGGCACTATTGGTGTCAAGGGATTTTTAAATTTTGGTCAAAAGATTAAGAGAACAATATTTTTGGTCCTTGACCAAAATATGACCAAAAAAATTTGAAGTTATGAATCTAACTCCAATTGTGGCAAATATCGTAGATACAATCCTCAATCTGAACGGTGTCCTGACATTTGGAACCGTTCTTTTAATGAGGGACTTTCCATTACGGAGAACCTTACACAGATTGGCGTTAAGATTCCGGCTGCTATCACGGACCGGCTTCACGTAATCGAAAATGACAACGAACAAACAAATGAAAAGGATGAACAGGCTGCTGGATAACCCGGCGGCTTTTTCTATATCAAAATAAAGGAGAGTACACTTATGACAATCAAAGTGAAAATGAATCTTATATCAGAAGCTAAATACGGTTTGGAATGCCCGAATCACATGGACGCTGAATACATCAGCATTCACAACACGGCAAACGACGCGTCAGCTGCTAACGAGGTCAGTTACATGACCGGAAACACCAGTTCAACGAGTGTTCACTTTGCAGTGATGATAAAGAGGTTATTCAAGGCCTGCCGTTAAATCGCAATGCATGGCACACAGGCGACGGTACAAACGCCGTAAGTCTATTGGCGTTGAAATCTGCTACAGCAAGTCAGGAGGGGCTAAATACTACGCGGCAGAAAAGCTGGCTATTAAATTTGTGGCGCAGCTGCTTAAAGAACGAGGATGGGGTATTGATCGTGTGCGGAAGCATCAAGATTGGAGCGGAAAGTATTGCCCGCATCGTATCTTGTCAGAAGGGCGCTGGGATGAAGTCAAAGCTGCAACTGATGCTGAATTAAAAGCGCTTGGCGGCAAAACATCTAGCAAGAAAACAACTTCATCTAAGACAGTTAAAAAATCAAGCTCAAGCAAAAAAGAAATCGTTCTTTAATCTACCTTCCGGCATTTTTAAAGTGAAATAAGAATAAAAAGGATGATTTAAGCATAAAAATCAACCCTCGATGAATAAACCGGGAGTTTTTTTATGCAAAAAAAGAAAGCCTATTAGATCAGACTTTTGCAGTTTTCTAGTTAACATACTATAAGAAATTCTTAAAAAAATGTTATCTGAAAAAGTTTTTTATAGCCTCTAAACGTATGTTATGACTACATTCTTCACAAGTATATTTTCCTTTCATGTTTTCTTTAACTTGCTTATATTTCAATGTGCCTTCATATACTCTAAATCTTTTCCTGCAACTTATACAAATTACTTCATAATAAAAAATCACAAATCCCTCCTTTTCTCAAAACTAATATATACACAAAGGACTTAATTCGAGAATTTTCATTTGAACTTTGATCGAACTATTCAAGATGAACGTAATGCTTCTCCAAAGTAAAATTGACATTAAGTTGCACATACAGCCAGCAATAACTACTATATGTGTTCCATACTTCATTTTAAAACAAAATGAGTGCAGTTTTCTATTCTATACAGGGGCTTAGGCAGGACAATATTTATGGACCTAAGACTAAAGCGAAAATTGAAGAGAAATTGAAGTAATAAAAGAGCCTCTCATATAATGAGGGGCTCTAAATTGCAATCCTTTGACTTAATCGTCCCAGTCTCCATCATCAATCCAGTCGTCTTTCGTTTCTTCAAGCTCTTCTATTAAAAACTCTAGGAATGTGCTACCAACTTGTTTACCATATCCCTCTTGGTTATCCCAAAGGATGACAGGGCATTCTCCTTCTTTTATCTTGTTAGTGTCAAGACAATAAGAAAATTCATCAACATATTCGATCACTACAAGACCATCGAAAAGGTTATAATATTTTTTATATTCATTGGTCTGTTCGACAACTTCAGCACCGTGAAAGTCATATCCGAGTATCATTGTCCCGTATGCTCCCCCTGAACCATACTCAGTTAAAAACCATTTATAGCTGTCTGGAAGGGGTACATTAAGATCCTCTTCTATTTCTCTAACCTGATCTTCAGTGACTCCCCCGGTGAGAATTGAATTTTCTTTATTTTCATCAAAGAAAGTTTTCACTTTTGAATAATCCATTAAACTTTACCTCTATTCTTGGTTCTCAAATTGCTGAGCTCTCCATCTCCAATACCTTCTCCTAAAGCTTTTATATTGTTTATCAAGTACTGGATCGTTTCTAAAACTTTGTCCATTCTCTTTTAATCCATGCAAAACATCACTGTACTTATTGTGCCAGCTTTCAGGTATCTCGAGCATATTGCCAGGCTCTTCTTGAATCAAATGATGCACATTAATTTGGGTTCCATCTTTTGCATTAGTCATATCTTTAACTTCATTTGAACCTTTACGAACTCCTCTACCTAAAAAGTTCGGCATAATGGGAAACCAGTTGTATTATCATGCTCATGGAATTGATTTATCAGAAATCGGCGCTCCGTTGATGCAGGGGCAGATTAGTTTTGGTAAGAGTCAGATTTTACTGAGGGATTACACAAGAAAAGAAGAGATTAAAGCTGTTCTTCTAGAGATTTGTGAGGTCGCAAGAAGCGCACGTGCACATAATAAAGTTGGCTGAACAATAAGTCTAGGAATTGGCTACAGTAAAGATGAGCTTGGTTGTGGATTTCATCGAGCCAAAACAATTGATCTTCCTACAAATATCACAATGGATATTTATAGATGCTGCTTAATGCTCTTTAATAAATTTTACTCGGATAAAACAGTGAGAAGTATCTCAGTTACGTTATCAAATATTGAGGAAGATGTTAACCAGCAGTTGAGTTTATTTGAAGCGGATAATGAAAAGAGAAGGAAACTCGGGTTTGTCATGGATGGGATTAGAAGCAAATACGGATCGAAAGCAATTCTGAGAGCAGTTTCTTATACACCTGCAGGAACTGCGCTTTATCGAGCTGGATAACAGGTGGACATAAGAGTTAAAACCCTTCTCAATGAGAAGGGCTAAACATTAAACAAAAAACTTGGTCGGTTGAATAGAAGTAATATTCCTTTTAGCTTCATGGAACTCTTTGTCATTCGAGGATGAAAAGCCACTAAAAATTGCTAATCCAACGACAACTGACAAGGTGGCTAATGCAAGTTTAAATTTCATATAAACACTCTCCTCTTTGTATTTGGATTCGGGCGTCCACCATTACGTCAAAAAAGGTGGTTGAGTTTTCAAATTGCCCTATCTCCTTACAATAATTAGCCGTGTCGAGTGCTAATTCCTCTAAATCTGGATACATAACATTATCTTTTAGTACAGAAAAAGTTTGAAAAACTGTGCGTTTATCTATAGAGTCGATATATAAAGCCTTTAAGTAATTAAACTCAGCAACTAAGACATCATCGTTTATGGCTTGTGCTTTCTCGATTCCTTTTTTATAAAGAATAAAGCCTTTTTCAATATCCTTCATTTTGAAGTAAATTTGTGTCAGTGTAAATAACGTGTGAGGGAGAAGATCACTTTTATCGTTTTCGTACAATGAGACTGCTTGTCCAATATATTCAGCAGCTTTGTCATACTCTTTCATCTTATAATAACAGTTTCCCAAATTATATAATGATGCACCAATTAGCTTGTGTTTGTTTATGGCTTTTGAGTCTTTTAAGGCTCCCTGAAGATGCGGAACTGCTTTTTCATGACCTTCCAGATCATCAAAGTTGCCTGCTACAACAAAAGCACATTGTATTCGGCGAACAGTATAAGTTTTTTGGTCTTTATAAATGTTAAGGGCTGCTTCAGCATAGTGCATTGATACATGGGTTTGTTTCATGTGATAATACACTTCTGCCATTTTAAAATAGAACTCTGCTCGTTCAATTTCATCTGTTACTAAAGCGAGCTTTTTCTCAGCAATTTTATATGACCTTATTGCTTTTATATATTCCTTCTTATCAAATTCGTGCATTCCTCTAAAGAAATTGCAGTAGTATTCCAGGACACCTTTAAGTTTTGTTTGTTTGCTTTCAATCTTTTCTAATAAGTCTGAAATTTTAGGGCGTTCTTCATTCAAGGACTTAGGTTCAAGGTAATCGAGCATTAGCTGATGACGAAAACACATTAGTGAATAATACAACAATAAGTCTTGGTCTTCCTTCATATGTTTTATTTCTTCTTCAACCTCTGCTTTTAATATCTCTGCATCTGGAACGGCGAACATCCGTATGTATTTATACCACTCATTGATTTTAACTCCAACTGCGGATGACGGAATTAATTGCTCCATTGAAATCCCTCCCTATATGTATCCAATAGACTAATATGTCATATTTTATCATATTTAAATGAATAAGGAAGATTAATGTTATCTTAAAAAACGAAAAAAAAACCTTCTCAATTAAGAGAAGGCTAGAAGGTTTATCTCGGTGAATCATAATCCATTGCTTGTTCACTGTCAGAATCAGTTGATTCAAGTAAGTGGCAATATTATTGAATAAGGATAGTCATTTAAAGAGGTTATTGTTGTCTTAATATCGAAATAAAGGTCAAGTAAGAACGAGGGGAGTTACTTTAATGCATATAACAACAAAAAGGTTATTGATACGTGAATTCGAATTCAAAGATTGGCAAGCTGTATATGCGTATACATCAGATATTAATGTGATGAAGTATATACCAGAAGGGGTTTTTACTGAAGAAGAAGCAAAAGCATTTGTAAATAAAAACAAAGGTGATGACGCTGAAAAATTTCCTGTCATACTAATAGATGAAGATTTACTTATCGGCCATATTGTTTTTCATAAGTATTTTGGTGAACATACATATGAGATTGGGTGGGTGTTTAATCCGAATTATCAAAATAAAGGGTATGCTTCTGAAGCTGCGCAGGCTATCTTGGAATACGGATTTAAAGAAATGAAATTACATAGGATTATAGCTACTTGTCAACCTGAGAATATTCCATCATACCGAGTTATGGAGAAGATTGGAATGAGAAGAGAAGGCTTTTTTAAAAAGTGTATTCCAAAAGGCAATGAGTGGTGGGATGAATATTATTACGCTATTTTAGAGGAAGAGTGGAATTGAACTATACTGATTTAGCGTTAATCATTTTATAACCGATCTTCTCACTTTTGCCTTTAAGAATTGATCTATGGTGAATTGCTTAATAAGTCATTGAACTCAGAGAATAAGTGAACCTGCCACAGGTGTTCATTATCTTTTAAGGGGTTCCAAAAAGACCATATTCCTATCGATCGCTCAGAGTGAAAATGGTATACTAAAGTTACAATCATAGGAAGGAATTACAATTTTTCTAGGTCTACATAAAATCATCCGATTAACCGAAAGTGAGAATGTGTGAATGAATGTAATAGGGTATATGGAGGAAAGGTTTCAAAATCTCGAATTAATTCCTAGCATCTATAATCAATGGGGCACAGGAATCCATTTTTGTCTTGGAGAAAATATCTATCAACTCAAAGCAAATGAAGAATTGAATCTAAAGATGTTTCAGATTGTATATGAACAAATCTCAATCATTTTTAATGAATTATTCGAACAAAATGATGACATATTCCTTGTGGCGAATATGTATAAGCACAAAAAGAAAGAGAAATGTATAAGAAAATTAAAGGTATATCAACCATTTCTAAAGTGTAAAAATCTTTTGAATCAAATGATGGTGAAGACATATCCCTACCCTTTCGAAATCAATAAAGCTGAAGAATATGAGATGCAGCAATTTTCCTTGTTGTGCAAACCTCGAGACTTACGTGTAACTGAATTACTTAAAGCCGCCAGTAACGAAGATTTTCCATTAAAACCGAAATTCGGAGGTTACTCTATTGATTACCCTGATGTTTTCTTTGTGAACATTACAAAAGACATTATTTTCTTTATCTATGATGACCGCGGATGTGAAGTCATAGCTCTTGATTTCAAACGAATACGCCACCTTTATGAAAAATATCACGACTGGGTAGAAGAGTATAAGTACGTGTAATACTTTTTTTAATAGAAACTGAAAAAATCTAAGTTTTATATGGCTAGTTCAGTCCGACAAGCCATGGGACAACAGCTAAAATAGTTTTACGTAAGGGAAGGATTCTAAAGGTCGGGCTGAGAAATGAATGATTCAATTGGTTGTCCATTTCAAAAAACCATATGCTGATGATGAGGATTGGATTAAATTAAGTGTCAACAAAAGGGATGGAAAATTTCAGAATTGCTTGACTTTACTTTATGATGAAAGGGGTCGAGTAAGATGGATAAAAAAAAGGATGAAATACAAAGAAAGTATAGGGAGCAAATGAGGGAGAAGAAAGAACGAGAAAAAGAAGATGGCAGTTCACATACTTTTGAAATTGTTGTTGTGCTAGCCATTATCATATTGATGTTTTTCTTTAATTCAGTATTTAAGGCTTTTTAGATATTGTACAGATGACTTTCAGGATTATTGAAAAAATTAATACAGAATTAATTTCTGTATTCTCTTTTGTTTTTACCCTCAATTAAATTTTTAAGATTAAAATAAGTTTGGATAAATCATAGTGTTTAACACAGTCTTGCCAGTTCTACTCCTGTTGAAAGCTTCTCTGTTTTTGTTTCTTATTTATTCCTGTATTGATATATGTATGTAGGGTTGGACTTATAACATAAACTACTCTGGCCATTCCTTTTCTTTCTACTCATGACCAGGCTAGCCATCAGCATAAATCTACGATAACAGTCTCTATACATTCTGTTATCACCTTTATCAAACTCTTAAATGCAGCTTACCACTAACCAATTCCTTATTTCGCATAGATTATCTTTGTCATGTGGTTACACAAGAATCTGTTTTCGGACTGATCGTTGTTAATTGATACATGACATTCGCAAATGTTTGAGACACTGAATATAACGAAAGAGTCAAAAATCAATATTAATTTCATTCCTGTTTAAACTTTCTGAAAAAGATGTTGAAAAAGTCAAAGGGATTTTATAATATTAAATCAAGTTAGTTTGTTCGGTCAACAAACTAATGAGGTGAACTTTAATTGTCTAGCGATAAAGCTCTTGTTAAATATGGATGGAAGGGGGAATTATAACAAACAAAAGAAAGAAGCTTTTATCCTTTTTCAGCATATAAAGTATGACGAAAAAAGATGAGTTTACTGCTTGTTGATCACCATTTAGATGATGAAAATACTCTGTTTTGAAAGCGCTTTTATAAACACGTCCAGTCCATAAGTTTGAGGGGATTTTTAAACCGTTTCACACTGTTCCATATTAAAGGATCGAAAAGGGGAGAAATCATGCTCAGTGAAAATGTAAAGAAGATTAGCATGGTTGAAAAAGTTGGATATGCGTCTGGAGATTTTGCGTGTAATTTAATTTATGCAACAGTGTCTACTTATCTTTTGTTCTTTTATACAGATGTATTTGGTTTATCGGCAGCCGCCGCCGGTACTATGTTCTTAGTGGTTAGAATAATCGACGCACTCGCTGATCCTTTTATTGGAACAATAGTTGACAGAACGAATAGCAAATTTGGACGCTTTAGACCGTATCTTTTATTCGGAGCTTTTCCATTTGTCATACTGGCCATACTCTGTTTTACAACCCCGGATTTTTCGGATATGGGGAAATTAATATATGCCTATATCACCTATGTCGGCTTGTCGCTTACATACACAATGATAAACGTGCCATATGGCGCGTTAACATCTGCAATGACCAGAAATAATCAAGAAGTGGTTAGTATAACGTCTGTCCGTATGTTATTTGCGAATCTTGGGGGACTTGTCGTTGCATTTTTTGTTCCCTTACTGGCTGCTTATTTAAGCGATACTTCCGGCAACGAATCTCTTGGCTGGCAACTAACCATGGGTATTTTGGGAATGATAGGCGGGTGCCTTTTAATCTTTTGTTTTAAAAGCACAAAAGAGCGTGTCACTCTTCAAAAATCCGAAGAAAAAATTAAATTTACGGATATATTTGAGCAGTTTCGTGTTAATCGTCCACTTGTTGTATTAAGTATTTTCTTTATCATTATTTTTGGAGTGAATTCCATCAGTAATTCGGTTGGCATTTATTACGTAACGTACAACTTAGAAAGAGAGGATTTGGTGAAGTGGTACGGTTTGATAGGAAGTTTGCCCGCTTTGGTTATTTTACCGTTTATTCCAAGGCTTCATCAATTTTTGGGAAAGAAGAAATTACTAAACTATGCATTATTACTGAATATAATCGGCCTCTTAGCTTTACTGTTTGTTCCGCCAAGTAATGTATACCTCATACTTTTCTGTCGCTTAATCGCTGCTGCTGGAAGTCTCACTGCCGGGGGATATATGTGGGCGCTTATTCCTGAAACAATAGAATATGGAGAGTACAGGACTGGGAAAAGAATGGGCGGTCTCATATACGCTATTATCGGATTTTTCTTTAAATTCGGCATGGCCTTAGGAGGAGTTGTTCCGGGTCTGGTTCTTGATAAGTTTGGATATGTGGCAAATCAGGCACAAACTCCGGCGGCATTAACGGGGATTTTAATTACAACCACCATTATTCCCGTGTTCTTGCTGGCTCTGGCTTTAATTGATATTAATTTCTATAACTTAGATGAGAAAAAATATAAAAACATGGTTCGAGAATTAGAGAATAGAGACAAAGTTTATTTGGACCATATTGATGATTTCAAAGCTTAGATAAACTGAGGAGGAGTCCCAAATGAAGATTACAAATCCAGTCCTTAAAGGATTCAATCCAGATCCAAGTATTTGCAGGGTAGGAGAGGATTATTATATCGCTGTATCTACATTTGAGTGGTTTCCGGGAGTCCAGATACATCATTCAAAAGATTTAGTCAATTGGCGCTTAGTTGCACACCCATTACAGAGAGTTTCACAATTAGACATGAAAGGGAATCCTAATTCAGGTGGGGTTTGGGCACCATGTTTAAGCTATAGTGATGGAAGGTTCTGGCTGATCTATACGGACGTTAAGGTAGTAGATGGCGCTTGGAAAGATTGTCACAATTATTTAGTGACTTGTGAAACGATTAATGGTGATTGGGGAGAGCCGATACCATTAAACAGCTCGGGGTTTGATGCTTCTTTATTCCATGATACGGATGGAAAAAAATATTTATTAAATATGTTATGGGATCACCGTATTGACCGGCACTCATTTGGAGGAATTGTCATCCAGGAATATTCTGATAAGGAGCAAAAATTAATCGGTAAACCGAAAGTGATATTTAAAGGAACTGACAGAAAGCTAACAGAAGCTCCGCACCTTTATCATATCGGGAACTATTATTATTTACTAACTGCAGAAGGCGGAACACGGTTCGAACATGCTGCTACAATTGCCCGATCTGCAAATATTGAGGGACCATATGAAGTTCATCCCGATAATCCAATCTTAACGTCATGGCATGATCCAGGAAATCAATTGCAAAAATGCGGACATGCATCTATTGTTCAAACACATACAGGTGAGTGGTATTTAGCTCATTTAACGGGACGTCCCATACATCCAGACGATGAGTCAATTTTTCAGCAGAGAGGATATTGTCCTTTGGGCAGAGAAACAGCTATTCAAAAACTCTACTGGAAAGATGAATGGCCCTATGTAGCAGGCGGAAAAGAAGGAAGCTTGGAGGTGGAAGCGCCTTCTATACCCGAAACCGTGTTTGAAGCCACGTACCCCGAAGTTGATGAATTTGAGGATTCAACATTAAATATCAATTTTCAAACGTTAAGAATCCCGTTTACAGAAAAATTAGGTTCATTAATCCAGGTGCCAAATCATTTACGATTATACGGTCATGAATCATTAACCTCGACATTTACTCAGGCATTTGTAGCCAGGCGTTGGCAAAGCCTCCATTTTGAAGCGGAAACAGCTGTAGCGTTTTTCCCGGAAAATTTTCAACAAGCTGCTGGATTGGTGAACTACTACAATACAGAGAACTGGACGGCTCTTCAAATCACGCATGATGAAGAACTTGGCCGTATTCTTGAATTAACAATATGTGATAACTTTTCTTTTTCACAGCCATTACACAATAAAATTGTTATTCCTCGTGAAGTAAAGTATGTATATTTAAAAGTAAATATCGACAAGGAAAAATATTATTATTTCTATTCTTTTAACAAAGAAGATTGGCACAAAATTGATATTGCATTGGAATCGAAAAAATTATCAGATGATTACATCCGTGGGGGAGGATTCTTTACAGGAGCCTTTGTAGGGATGCAATGTCAAGATACCAGCGGTCATCATATTCCGGCCGACTTTAGATATTTTCGTTATACAGAAAAATAAAGTGTATGTGAAAAAGGAGGCTCTATTTTAGGACTCCTTTTTCATCTTAGAATGTGCCTATATATAACAAACAAAAAGCTCATCTTTAAAGATGAGCGGAGAGCGACATTACATTGTAACCATATCCAGAAAATGATCAATCACAATGGAGGACATTCCTAATGCCGGTGCATTTTTTCCTAAGGAAGATGGTAATAATTCATAGCTATTGCCTAATTGGGAATAAACCCTGGACGATACTTCGCTTCTAATTGAATTTAAAACCATAGGATGGGATTCAATTATGCTGTTTCTTAAAATGATGGCTTGTGGATTGAATGTATTTAGAATATTGGTAAGGCCTATTCCTAAATAGAATCCAAAATTCTGTAATGCATGTAAGGTGCTGATATCATTTGCATGGGCGAGCTCTATGATATCTTGATAGGACACTTTTTTCTCTTTCGTCTGAAGCGATGTTAATAAAGCCTTTTCTGAAGCATACAATTCCCAGCAACCTCGGTTTCCGCAACTGCATTTAGGACCATTAAAGTCAATTGTCATATGTCCCATTTCTCCAGAGAATCCGCTTACCCCTCTATATAAATGGTTGTTGATAATAATACCGATCCCTATCCCTGTACTGATACTTGCATAAATAATGTTATCGTGATTTTTTGCAGCACCAAATACTTTTTCTCCATATGCGCCAGCATTTGCCTCATTTTCAATAAAAACAGGCACATTGAACTTCTCATGTATAGAAGATTTTAAGTCGATATCTTTCCAGTTCGAGTTCGGAGTGAAAACAATTTTTTGATTTTTATCAATGAGTCCTGGCACACATATGCCTATACCAATAAGACCGTAAGGAGATTGGGGCATATGCGTAATAAAGTGATGAATCATATCAATTAAAATGTCTTTCGTTATTTCTGGAGAATTTGATTCTAAATGGTGGTGTTGATCAAGAACGATCGTCCCTTCAAGGTCTGTTAAAATGCCATTGATATAATCCACACCAACATCTATTCCTACGGAGTATCCTGCCTTTTTATTAAAAACAAGCATGACAGGCCTTCTTCCGCCACTTGATTGTCCTTGACCTATTTCAAATACAAGATTTTCTTTCATTAATGTGTTTACCTGTGATGAAACAGTTGATTTATTTAATCCAGTCATTTCAGATAATTTTGCTCTTGAAATAGGTGAATTTTTGAGTATTTCTTTTAATAATAACTTTTGATTTACTTTTTTAACAAAGGCTTGATCTGCGATATCCACTTCATCCACTCCATTTGTATAACCTTTAAATTAAGTATGAACATAGTACATAGCGAATCTTCCCTTTATTATATCTAATGTGTTCATAAAAAACTAAAAAAAATATTGAAAATACTGATGAGGTTATATAAGATGAAAATAAGTTAGTTTGTTCAGGCAACAAACTAATGTGCAACTTACTTACAATATGAATAAAATGCATCTGTATTTGCGTGATCTGTTCTGAATTTATTTTTAAGGGGGAAATCACATGGCTCAATCTTATTCTAGTTCAGTCAACTATTTTGGAAGCGTAAACAAAGTGGTTTACGAAGGGAAAGATTCGACTAATCCTTTAGCATTTAAATATTATAATCCTCAAGAAGTAATCGGCGGAAAAACGATGAAAGAGCATTTGCGATTTTCTATTGCTTATTGGCATACATTTACTGCTGATGGCACAGACGTTTTTGGAGCGGCTACGATGCAAAGACCATGGGATCACTATAAAGGCATGGATCTAGCGAAGGTGAGAGTAGAAGCAGCATTTGAGATGTTTGAAAAACTAGATGCACCATATTTTGCTTTTCATGACCGGGATATTGCACCAGAAGGAAGTACGCTAAAAGAGACTAACCAAAATTTGGATATGATCGTGAGCATGATTAAAGATTACATGAGAAATAGCAACGTTAAGCTATTATGGAATACTGCAAACATGTTTACAAATCCCCGTTTCGTCCATGGCGCTGCGACTTCTTGCAATGCAGATGTGTTTGCGTACGCTGCAGCACAAGTGAAAAAAGGGTTAGAAACAGCAAAAGAGCTTGGCGCCGAGAACTATGTATTTTGGGGCGGCCGTGAAGGATATGAAACATTGTTAAATACCGATTTAAAATTTGAGCTTGATAATTTGGCAAGATTTTTGCATATGGCAGTGGATTACGCGAAGGAAATCGGGTACACAGGGCAGTTTTTGATTGAGCCAAAACCAAAAGAGCCGACCGCCCATCAATACGATACAGATGCAGCAACAACCATTGCCTTTTTAAAGCAATATGGCTTAGACAATCATTTTAAATTAAATCTCGAAGCCAATCATGCCACATTAGCCGGGCATACATTCGAACACGAATTACGCATGGCAAGAGTGCATGGTCTGCTTGGCTCTGTTGACGCGAACCAGGGACACCCCCTGTTAGGCTGGGACACAGATGAATTTCCGACAGATTTATATTCTGCGACATTAGCAATGTACGAAATTCTGCAAAATGGCGGCCTTGGAAGCGGCGGATTAAACTTTGACGCGAAGGTCAGAAGATCTTCTTTTGAGCCTGATGATCTAATATATGCCCATATTGCAGGGATGGATGCATTTGCAAGAGGATTGAAAGTCGCCCATAAATTAATCGAAGATCGTGTGTTTGAAGATGTGATTCAACACCGCTACCGCAGCTTTACTGAAGGGATTGGTCTTGACATTATAGAAGGAAGAGCTAATTTCAATACACTTGAGCAATATGCGCTAAATAATCAATCAATTAAAAACGAATCTGGAAGACAGGAGCGATTAAAAGCGATATTGAACCAATACATTTTAGAAGTATAACGGGATAAGCTCCAGATCCTGCGATACAAAGTCACCGAACTACCCGTCATAATTCCTTTACTCTTTCTGATTGTTATGACGGGTAATTTTTATAATTGGGATTTATTTAGAGTGAATGATTTTTTAAAAGGGTAAGGAGTGAAAAAATGAAGTACGTCATTGGAATTGATCTTGGGACGAGTGCTGTTAAAACTATTTTAGTCAATCAAAACGGCAAGGTTTGTGCAGAAACGTCCAAACGTTATCCGCTCATCCAAGAGAAGGCGGGATATAGTGAGCAAAATCCTGAAGACTGGGTGCAGCAAACAATTGAAGCATTGGCTGAATTGGTTTCTATATCTGAAATTCAAGCCAAGGATATTGATGGGATAAGCTATTCGGGACAAATGCATGGGTTGGTGCTGCTTGATCAAAATCGTCAGGTGTTGCGTCATACAATTCTTTGGAATGATACCAGAACGACGCCTCAATGTATCAGGATTACCGAGACATTTGGCGATCATCTGCTTGACATCACAAAAAACCGCGTTCTTGAAGGGTTTACATTACCTAAAATGTTATGGGTGAAGGAAAATGAACCTGAACTTTTCAAAAAAACGGCTGTTTTTTTGCTTCCAAAAGACTATGTGAGATTTCGTATGACTGGTGCCATTCACACTGAATACTCCGATGCAGCAGGGACTTTACTTTTACATATTGCCCGCAAGAAGTGGAGTGATGATATTTGCAAACAATTTGGTATACCTGTAGATATTTGTCCTCCGCTTGTTGAATCTCATGATTGTGTAGGATCGCTGCTTCCGAACGTCGCCGCGGAGACAGGACTATTGGAAAAAACAAAAGTGTACGCCGGGGGAGCGGATAATGCTTGCGGTGCTATTGGAGCGGATATTCTTTCTTCTGGCAAAACATTATGCAGTATTGGGACCTCAGGGGTCATACTTTCCTATGAAGAAGACAATGAAAGAGACTTTAAAGGGAAAGTGCACTTTTTTAATCATGGAAAAAAGGATTCTTTTTATACGATGGGAGTCACGCTCGCTGCAGGATACAGCTTGGATTGGTTTAAAAATACGTTTGCGCCAAACGAATCGTTTGAGCAATTATTGCAGGGGGTGGAATCTATTCCGATAGGAGCCAATGGGCTGCTATACACTCCTTATTTGGTGGGTGAAAGAACGCCGCATGCTGATTCTTCTATCCGGGGAAGCTTGATCGGAATGGATGGAGCCCACAAAAGAGAGCACTTTTTGAGGGCGATAATGGAAGGTATCACATTCTCTTTGCATGAATCAATTGAGCTATTCCGCGAAGCGGGAAAATCAGCTAATACTGTCGTTTCTATTGGTGGGGGTGCTAAAAATGAAACGTGGCTGCAAATGCAAGCTGACATTTTCAATGCGAGGGTGATTAAGTTAGAAAATGAACAAGGCCCAGCCATGGGAGCGGCTATGCTGGCTGCTTTTGGAAGTGGGTGGTTTGAATCCCTTGAAGATTGTGCAAAGCAGTTCATTCGTAAGGCTGCTACATTTTATCCAATGGAACAAAATGTCCAAAAATATAAAACACTATTTGATTTGTATAAGAACATCTACACTCACACAAAGGATCTCAATACAGCTTTGCAGAGCTTTCGAAAAAACGAATGACAATGGAACAATTAGCGACGAATTACCATCAAAAGCATTATCTGTTAACAAAATTGAAAACGTTATCAAAAAATCATTTCATGCAATTCTATTTTCAAAAAACAAAAGTCTATTACATTATAAACTAAGTTTTTTAAGGGGAAAGAGAGAATAATAGTCTAACTACCATGGCAGCCTCTTTTGAAAGTTGGTGAGCACAACGGTAAGACCAAATACACCCTCATCAAACAGGAGGAATACCAAATGAAGCAAAAAAGAATGAAGTTTTTGTTAGTAGTTTTATTTAGTCTAGCACTGACATTACCTGCATGGTCCGCACAGGCGGCAACAACAATCACCTCAAATCAAACTTGCTTCCAAGATGGCTATGATTATGAATTGTGGAAGGATTATGGGAACACTAGTATGACGCTAAATAGCGGTGGCGCGTTTAGCGCCCAGTGGAGTAACATTGGGAATGCTTTATTCCGAAAAGGCAAGAAATTCGATACAACCAAGACTCACTCACAACTTGGAAATATATCAATTCGTTACAACGCAACCTTCAATCCGGGAGGAAATTCATATCTGTGTGTTTATGGATGGACAAAAGATCCGCTCGTAGAATATTACATCGTCGATAATTGGGGCACCTATAGACCGACTGGAACGCCTAAAGGTACATTTACTGTTGATGGAGGGACATATGACATTTACGAGACCACTAGAATCAACCAACCTTCCATTATAGGTATCGCAACCTTTAAACAGTATTGGAGTGTCCGGCAGACAAAACGAACAAGCGGAACCGTATCTGTCAGCGAACACTTCAAAAAGTGGGAAAGCTTAGGAATGCAAATGGGTAAGATGTATGAAACCGCACTTACTGTAGAGGGCTATCAAAGTAATGGCAGTGCTAATGTAACTACCAATGTATTGACTGTTGGTGGGAAAAGTCAATAATCCTTTCTCTTGATTTACGATGAATATTGGTAGTATGTTCATGCACAAAAAACCCCCTCACATTAACGTGAAAGGGGTTTTTTATTATCTACACTTTTTATATTATTCAAAAAGATTCATGTTACAAAAGCTAGATCAACTCTAGCTATTAGGAGTTGCGAAATCAGCTATCTCGTGTGCTATACAGCAGAAAATTTCATAGGCAGTGTTTTTCTATTTCACACAGCCATGAAAACCTCTATTGGTCACGTATCCATTCTTGCTCCAGATGAAAAGTTTTTCTGATTTTGCTTCTTGCTCATCTAGTCTGAATTGGTCTATGTATTTGGTGTTTGGCTCATATACATATGCTACTCTGGCCAATCCTTCTTTCAACAATGTTTCCTGAACAGATTTGCCGTCAGCATAAACGTAAGCTAACAGTCTTCCATACTTATCTCTGCGATCGCCTTTATCAAATTCCAGCTGCAGCTTACCGCTGTTGACCAATTCTTTATTTCGTTTTGACGCATCCTCACCGTATGGCTGAACACAAGAATGCGGTTTCTTCGTCTCAGGTGTATCAACGAGCAAGTAGCGAACTGTGTCTTTTTTTCCGTTGTAAATCACCTTAATCGTATCTCCATCAACTGTTCTATCTAATGTAACATCTACCAATTTCTTATGAGGCGTGCCAGCCTCTTGTTCTGGCTGTTTATATTCATTAGAGTGAGTATGCTCAGCCTCACTAGAACCTGAATGGTTTGTTGATGTGCGATTTGATCCGCAAGCTCCCAAAGTCATACTTAAAACGATGGCGATCATACTGACCAAAATCTTCTTCATATTCATTCCCTCTTTATCATTTTCTCTTTTCGCGCTTAAACATCAACATTATAACGATATGGACATTTTTTGTGAATGGAAAATACCTATAACTTCAGGGGAACTTCTTACACTGAAATTGCCAATGGTTAACTTTGTAATAAGGTGACCAAAATATTACCATTACAGAAGGAAGATAAACAATTCTGAAAATGATATTGACTGAAAATGCTTTTAGAATTATGATAATATCAGAAGTGACAATAATATGACAAAAATATCACTACAACATAACAATTAATGGCTTATGTTATTGATTAAAAATGCAAACGATTATAAACGCAGAAATCTAAGATCGAGATGACATTAGTTTTGTATCAATATCCACACTGAAAGAGCTTATTAAGTATTCTTAATAAAGGCAGGGGAGATGGATATGAATGAACATCGAAATCGAAGGTTAAAATTAATAATGATCTCAGCAACTTTTGGAGGACTTCTCTTTGGGTATGACACCGGAGTTATAAATGGAGCTTTGCCTTTTATGGCAAGACCAGATCAGCTTCATTTAACAGCGGTTACAGAAGGGCTTGTTACGAGTATTCTTTTATTAGGTGCGGCGTTTGGAGCGTTGTTATGCGGAAGATTAGCTGATCGATATGGCCGCCGTAAAATGATCCTTAATCTCTCTTTTTTATTTTTCTTGGCATCACTTGGGACAGCGTTTGCACCTAGTGTTTTCATCATGGCGGTCTTTCGTTTTTTATTGGGACTGGCTGTTGGGGGAGCCTCAGCGATGGTACCGGCCTTTTTAGCAGAAATGGCACCGCATGAGAAGAGAGGACGTATGGTAACCCAAAATGAGCTAATGATTGTTGGCGGGCAATTTTTAGCATATGTTTTTAATGCCATCCTTGGTGTAACAATGGCAAATACGGGACATGTTTGGAGATACATGCTAGTCATTTGTGCCGTTCCGGCTATCATGTTATTTGCCAGTATGCTTAAGGTGCCAGAAAGCCCGAGATGGCTAATCTCCAAAGGCAAAAAAAATGAGGCGCTGCGTGTTCTTAAACAAATTCGTGAAGATAAACGTGCAGAAGCTGAATATCGGGAAATTGAAAAAGCGGTAGAAAAAGATACACAGCTTGAGAAGGCATCGCTCAAGGACTTTTCT
This sequence comes from Bacillus sp. JS, assembly GCF_000259365.1. Taxonomy (NCBI): domain Bacteria; kingdom Bacillati; phylum Bacillota; class Bacilli; order Caryophanales; family Bacillaceae; genus Bacillus; species Bacillus sp. JS. The sequence goes on from NC_017743.1 coordinate 1,950,037, forward strand.
ACCCCATGGCTGCGCCGTCTTTTGCTGATTGGAATCGGTGTAGCCATCGTAAATCAAATTACAGGTGTGAACTCGATTATGTATTATGGCACACAAATCCTTAAAGAATCCGGTTTTGGCACAAAAGCGGCTTTAATCGCTAATATTGGGAATGGGCTGATATCCGTTATTGCAGTTATATTTGGGATTTGGCTGGTCGGAAAAGTAAGGCGGCGTCCAATATTGTTGATTGGTTTGGCGGGGACGACTACAGCGCTCCTATTGATTGCAATTTTCTCAATTGTGCTTGATGGATCTATGGCACTTCCTTATGTGGTGCTTTCTTTGACCGTTTTATTTCTTGCCTTTATGCAAGGGTGTGTAGGACCTGTGACTTGGCTGGTCATAGCGGAAATATTTCCTCAAAGATTGAGAGGACTTGGTTCTGGGATAAGTGTTTTTTTTCTCTGGATATTAAACTTTGTGATTGGTTTTGCTTTCCCGATCTTGCTTAGTTCTGTAGGGTTGTCTTTTACATTCTTTATATTCGTGGCTTTAGGTGTATTGGCAATTGGTTTTGTGTACAAATTCATGCCGGAAACAAAGGGGCGTACACTTGAAGAACTAGAAGAGCATTTCCGTTTTCGACATGATCATAATGCTCCTGAACAATCAGTTATTGAGGTATAGATATGTTGAAATCTCTCTTCTTCAGAAAAAACAAAATCCCTCTGCCAGAGGGATTTTGATTCAGCATGTTAAGATGTTCTACACGTATAATACAGGAGTTGATACTTTGAAAATCTCGCCATCTCTTATATAAAAACGAGGGATGCGGCGGCTTAATGTAGACACCACTTCATAGTTAATCGTATTGAGCATTTCAGCCACTTCATCAACGGAAATCTCAGCTCCTTTTTGCTTACCGTAAATTACGACTTCTTCTCCTTGTTCACCTTCACCGTTTTCTCCTAAACTGACCATGATCATATCCATTGTTACTCTTCCCGCTACAGGCACTCGTTTTCCGCGGTGAAGAACAAACCCGCGATTGGAAAGGGCACGAGAATAGCCGTCAGCATAGCCGATCGGGATTGTAGCAATTACTTCATTAGGTTCTGCAACGTATGTAGCACCATAGCTAACGGTTCGGGGCTCTGTCCGCATGGTTTTGACATAAGCGATGCGCGCTTTTAAACTTAGCGCAGGTTCAAGCTTAACGAGATGTAGTTGTTTAATATAGGAAGAAGGATATAAACCATATAAGCCGATACCTAAACGGATCATATCAGCGCTAAATTCCGGAAATGCGATAGCTGCAGCTGTGTTGCACATATGCACGGTGGGCAGCTCAATTCCTTGTTCTTTTAAAAAGCTGAGAAAATTGATGAATTTTTCGTGCTGCAGCTTTGTGAGTGTTGTGTCTGGTTCATCAGCTGTTGAAAAATGTGTAAAAATCCCTGTCCACCTGAGAAATTCGCTTGCCTTTAGGGCTTTCACTACTGCTAAAAGCTCTTCCTTTGTGCGTACACCTAATCGTCCCATGCCGGTATCCACGTTAATATGAATAGCCAGCCGATCAGTACTTGCTTCTTTCTCCAATATCTCGTTTGCTTCTTTTATCCAATCAACCTGAAATGCTGATAATGTTATATTCCAAGCCGCTGACTTCTTCACACAACTAAGGGACGTAAAACCAAGCACAAGGATAGGTGCTGTAATCCCCGCTTTTCGTAAAACGATTCCTTCCTCCACGCTGGCAACAGCGAGCTCACTCGCCCCGTGTTCAAGTGCATGACGCGCCACTTCTATAGACCCGTGACCATAACCGTTCGCTTTTACGACAGCCATAATTTTGCTCTTATGTGGAATATGACGGCGGATCGCTCGCAAATTCTTTTTGACGGCATCAAGATTGACTTCGATCCAAACTTCTCGGCAAAGCTTTATCATCAACGCTTCCTTCCTTCTTATGGATTGTAACTGCCACCTATTGCCGCAAGAATAAATGTTAATTGTTGGATGATTCGATCTTATTTTATTCAGCTTCATTTGAAATCATTCAACAGCAAATCCATGTGATACGAAAAGGTGCTAATCAATGTTCGAATAGCAAATACGGATAAACGAGGCTTGTAAGGGGATGAGAATGGATATGGAGGCTGAGGATATGAGAAGTACAACTAATCAAAAATAATCTTCAGTGATTATTTGTTTTGGTACACTCTCATAGGAGGAATGATAACCAGAAATCAAACAGGGAGGTTTCACCGTTCTCAATAACAAGGGATACCGATTAGAGTGTTGAACACTATGACGGAGCAAACTGCCCAAAACATGAAGATGATTAAAGCGAAAAAGTACGGTCTGCAGAGAATAGAACAAGAAAGACACTTTATATAAAGATACTGACTGAGCCTAGAGGAAAGGGGGGCGCCTAAGGTATGAACATTAGAAGAACCTTTTAAATGAGAAGGACTGAGAAAATTCTGTAAAAGATAATCCGTTCAAAAAGCAGTCGATTCCTTGTTCCATAAACCTGACATCAGAGTATATAATTAAATTCGTATTCAAAAAATTGTTTAAGTAAGGGGTATACATGAAAAGGGGAGTTAGTTTTCAAATACCGAATGAATATGGAAATTTTCTATGGAGAATACTGCAGCCAGTAGACATAGCTCATTATAAGTGGCAAACGAGTGGTGAATCTTATTTTGTAGTAGATGGAGAGCTCGATAATGAGGAGCTTTTTCATGACTTTGCTATTGTTGAAGGGGCGGATTTTGCGCAACTATTAAAAACGAATCAGTACTATACCATTTTCGTTGAATTGAAAGCATTTCCACATGGAAAAACAGTTAATCAAGTCAATACATATGAAGAGTTTGCTGACAGTGATTGCGAATTTGTCCTTTTGATAGCAGATAATAGCTACGTTTCGATTTACTGTAAAAACAAAAATACCATTGAAAAACTTTATTTTAATGCTTTACACAATGATTTTGAAGACGTTCAGTTTATAACTGATGAAAATGACACAAGAACAGGCCTTACTGTATGATAGCCAATAAAATAAAAGGAGCTAATACATAACAATGCAAATTAAAATCAAATATCTAGATGAAACACAAACAAGAATCAGCAAAATTGAGCAGGGAGACTGGATCGATCTTCGAGCGGCTGAAGATGTAACAATCAAAAAAGATGAATTTAGGCTTGTCCCATTAGGTGTAGCAATGGAGCTGCCAGAAGGTTACGAAGCACATGTCGTTCCTCGGTCAAGCACATATAAGAACTTTGGCGTTATTCAAACAAATTCAATGGGTGTTATCGATGAGTCATACAAGGGAGACAACGATTTTTGGTTCTTTCCTGCTTATGCATTGCGCGATACTGAAATTAAGAAGGGTGATCGTATCTGTCAGTTTAGAATCATGAAGAAAATGCCGGCGGTTGAATTGGTTGAAGTTGAGCATTTGGGAAACGAGGATAGAGGAGGACTCGGTTCAACAGGTACTAAGTAAACAAAATAAATCCTTGGCTGTCTTCATGATGTGTGATTGATCAATGCAGATTACAGCCAAGGTACATATTATCTAATTTGATCAGCAAATGATTAAATGTTTATTGAGGTCCTATTTTTATTTTTATAGCGATTAGCTAGTCTTTTATAATACATGCTTAATATGTAAAAGAACCAATAGCCTAACAAAGTCCCTAAGGTGTTAAGCATTAAATCATCCACGTCAAAACTTCTGTAAACAGATTTTATATACACTGAATACGAAAGCTGTGTTAGTTCAATAAACAAAGAAATGAAAAATCCAATTAGTAATATTTTTTTAAGGTTATTAAGCTTTTCAAATAACAGTGGAAATAAAAAGCCAACTGGGAGCAGTAATATCAGGTTTCCTCCGATTGATCTGATTACATAAAATTGTAGGCCTTCGTGATAAACATCTACAAAGAAATAAAATGGGATGAAGTTATTCCCTGATACAAATGGGAGATAAGAGTCGTACCTCATATCTTTTATCAAACCAGCATCTACGGGCAGAGGAAATAATGTAACACTTATCAAATTGAAAAAGTAAACCAATAAACAAAAGATAACGATATGCTTATGTATGGGTAATCGATCTTTTTTTAACAGGGCTCGTTTAATGAGTCGATAAACTAGAAAGCAAAAATAGAGGACCATTAAAAATGGCAAGAGAAAAGACGAGTCGAGCATAAGTACACCACAATTTCCTTTTTGATTCATTTTAACACAAATAGGAAAATGAAGGAATTTCTAAAATAAAAGAATGTTTGATCAGAGGGCAAATAAAAACTAGGATATCATCAACTTAACCAAGTTAAATGGTGTGTCCGGGTCAAAACTTGCGGTAACTAAAAGCAATGTGACAGACTATGTTATGGAGAAATACCGATGTAAAAGAGGGGGTAACTCCTCTTTACACAGACAGGGATGGAATAAGAATCTCATATTATCGGTGCGTGCTTACTATTTGCGATAATATTGTATTCGTAATATATTATGCCAAGCAACTGAAAATGAAGGAAGGAAATGAATTGCCATGACTCAATTCGATAAACAATACAGTTCAATCATAAATGACATTATAAATAATGGAATCTCAGACAAAGAATTTCAAGTAAGAACAAAGTGGGACTCAGATGGAACACCGGCTCATACACTAAGCGTGATTAGTAAGCAAATGAGATTCGACAACTCAGAGGTTCCGATTTTAACGACAAAAAAAGTTGCCTGGAAAACAGCCATTAAAGAATTGCTCTGGATTTGGCAGCTGAAATCGAACGATGTTAATGATTTAAACAAGATGGGCGTACATATTTGGGATCAGTGGAAACAAGAAGACGGCACTATTGGTCATGCATATGGATTTCAGCTGGGGAAGAAAAACAGAAATTTAAATGGAGAAAAGGTGGATCAGGTTGATTATCTTCTTCATCAATTGAAGAACAATCCATCTTCACGCAGACACATTACAATGCTGTGGAATCCGGATGAATTAGACGCAATGGCCTTAACGCCATGTGTATACGAGACACAGTGGTATGTAAAACAAGGGAAACTCCACCTTGAGGTAAGAGCGCGGAGCAATGACATGGCCTTGGGGAATCCGTTCAATGTATTTCAGTATAATGTGTTGCAGCGCATGATTGCTCAAGTGACTGGCTATGAGCTTGGTGAATATATTTTTAACATTGGGGATTGCCATGTGTACACCCGTCATATAGACAATTTGAAAATCCAGATGGAAAGAGAACAGTTTGAAGCACCGGAACTATGGATCAATCCTGCAGTGAAAGATTTTTATGATTTTACAATCGATGATTTTAAGTTAATCAACTATAAGCATGGGGACAAGCTTTCATTTGAGGTAGCAGTTTAATGTTGTTAATTTCAGTAAGAAATCTGGAAGATGAATAAAAATCGAAGGACAAATACGTATAATATATAAAAAAGATTAACTCTACAGTTAATCTTTTTTATTCAGAAGAAAATATCCTAATTTTGAAACTAAATATAAAGTAAAAGCAATCATTAAAGTTCTTGATATCACAATTCCGTGAATAGCGAGATCATATCCAGCAGGTACCAACGCATTTGTATTACACATAAAATATATCGATATTAGAAGTGCTACTATAACTAAAATCATTCCAAAAAGACTTGTTTTTTCATATTTCATACCAATATTCACCCTTTTTAAAGTTTGGTTTGAACAAAAGAGCTGAAGATACGAGCTATGAGCAGTATGCTCCATAAAAAAACCGCCAGCAATGCTGGCGGCCTTTTGCTGCTTCGTTTATTTATTAACAGAGATTGTAACGTTATTTCCTGAAACAGAAACCTTTGCGAAATCCTGTGTATCTACCACAGGAGTGATAGCTTTATTGTCGATTGTGATGCTGTTAAAAGATGTCGAAAAGGCTGTTTTGATGGCATCACGCTGGCTTTCATAAGAAACTGCTGCAGTAGCAAGTGTTTTCCATTTTGAAATCGTGCCGATGTTGGTCCCTTGAATTTCTGTGATAATTCGTCCGGTATAGCCGTCATTGTTCGTTCCCCAAAGGGTCATGCGCGTATTGCTGTTTAAATTTTTATAGATTGTCATTTGGACTGTGCTTCCAGGGCGGAAGCCTTTATTGTATGTGAACTTGTCTTTTCCTTCGATGTACGTTTCTTCATTTTTGGATCCTACCTTCATGAGGGGCTTCCAGACGTTGTATTGCTTGCTGTACTGAAGCCCGATATCTGCCTCAGTTCCGCTTGTTGCCCTAAATCCTGAATAAATATAAGGAGTAGAGACCGTATCATATTTTACAGTGTCAGGAAGATTGATTTTAGCTGTGAAAACGGCGCCTGTACTATTCAGATAGGCGCGGCCGCCGATTCCCTTAGGCAGCTGGGAGGCTGCTTTTGCGACTTGAGCATCTGCCGCGGGCAAGCCTGGTATACCTGATGGAAGTGTTCCGAAAAGAATGGCTGTTCCTACTGCACCTGCAATCAATACTTTTTTCACTCAAATTCCCCCTTTTGATAGTGATTTCGTCATTTATTATACCTTATTTTGGAACTGGATTTATGTATATAAATCGACAAAATATTTCATTTTGAGTGATGTAAGGGACGAAACGTTTCTGAAATCTGAAAGCTATATACCTTTAACAAAGGAAATAATAAGATCATAATCGTTTTAACCGATTTGAAATTTTCCTCATAATAAAAGCACAAATGCTTAAGGAAACGATAATCAAAAGAATGCGCGCTATCGTTTCCCAGCCTGTAAAAAAGGGGTGCTGTTTCATCAATGTCTGTCCTTGTAACATGATAAAAGCACAGATACCGACTAAGAAAAGAAAACAAATGCTTAGGATTGCTAACGCTTTACGTGAGTATGTTTTCATTTCATCTTTAAAATACAGCAATACGAAAACAAAGCAGCTAACATTGGCGATTGTTCTTATCACCTCAAAGCTTGTCATGGCAACTGATATAAATAGACAAAGTAAAATGAGATAAAATACGGTGTTTCTAGACAAACAACCTCTCCTTTTATGTGTGATACTCTAAGAGTTTATAAACATTTCTTTGTAACTGCAATACTTGGAAATCGAATTGAATCTGCCTATATAAGAACTAAATAAACTATGTGCTAAATATTCATTATTCTTTTTTTAACTCAGTCACCAAGGTTTTTATAGAAAGTGAAGGGAAGCTTCAAGATGATAGTGCTCAAAAAAGCCCGGCATTAGCCGGGGAAAGGTGAAAACGAGGAGATGTGAATGGAGTTTAGTAATGTTTCTTATGCTTTTTATACTCTACAACATAATCATAGTCTTTTTTGTCGTGATCATAATATTTTTTATCGTAATCACAGTCATCATCTTTCTTATGATAGTCATCATATTTTTTGTCATAATCACAGTCGTCATCTTTTTTATCATGGTGGTATTTTTTATCATATTCGTAATACTTCTTGTAATACGTTTTTTTGACCGTATAATACTCTTCTTTATATTTTTTGTAATAACCCATATATACTCCTCCTTTATTTATAATACGTTTTATTATACGGCGAGTTGATCTTGCGGCTTGGACAGTTAAAATCATAGAAGGAAAAAAGGGCTGTCCAAATGGAAGAAAAAAGACAGGTGACATAGAAACAAATCAAAATAAAGAGCCGATTTTTCATCGGCCCAAACGATTTATCTTATATTTGTTTGTCTTCTTTGTTGTCTGCATCACTTTTTCTTAAATCCTGAGTCAGTCCGCTGGTTGCTTGTTTAAATTCTGATAAGGCTTTTCCTGCTGCACGGCCAAGCGCCGGCAGTTTATCAGGTCCAAACACTAAAAAACCTACAAACAAAATAACGAGTATTTTTGTGAAGCTTAATTCCATATCCCTTTCCTCCTGATTGAAGTACAACCTTTTACACAAATTATAAGAGATGGCAGTTCAAATGGGAATGCATTTATTTTGACAAATTAAAACAAGCTCAAAAGCGGATTCTTAAAACGGCTGCTGCTGAATATAATGTCCAATGCCCTGCTTAAGGTGATTGAAATAAAGGAGAGGTGTGGCTGATGAGATTTACTAAGGTATTTGGATTTTTGTCTGTTTTAGGGCTGGCGGCGGTTTTTCCATTAACGGCACAAGCAGAAAAAGCGGGAACTGCGGGAGCTGGAGAGTGGGATAAGTTGGGGTCTTACACATATACCTACTCAAGTCCCGCGGTATACTCGAGCGGAGGAGATTTTAGAGTGTGCCTTTCAGGAAGCACTCCTTTTTCTGTCTCACTGCACTTATATGAGGATGATGCCGGTGACAATCCTGATGATTATGTAGGGTCAAACTATTTTTCACCCGGAGAATGCTACACCTTTGGCAGTATTGGAAAATTTGTAGACGGGAGCAATAACAAGGCTGAGTTTTTTGTCACCGATTACTCTGGAAAATCTAAAGCGGTTACGTTTTATGATTGATGTGCTCAAATTGTGAAGTACAACCCTTTGTTAAAAACAAAAAAGAGAGAGGTATCTCTCTCTTTTTTTATTCTTCGACAGCCTTACGAAGCCGTTCATTTACGATGCCAGTCCAGCCGCCATCCATCTTATCGCGAATGACGGAGCTTTTCTCGTTGGCTTTGCCGATCAATTCATTCGGCTCTTTCCAGCCGCCGTGAATAAGGGTAAACCTCGTTTTTTCCCCCAAGTCTTCTAATTGAAAGGTAACGGTCCATCCTTCTGTATCCCATTCAAAAGAAAGTTCAGTTGGAGCTTGAACAGCCAAAACCTTACAAGGGGACGGTCCAAACGGTGATTGCAAGTGGAATTCTTGTCCTTCTTTGAGCTGAAAGTCATTGGGCATAAACCACTTGGCAATGCCTTCTGAAGTGGAGACTGTCTCCCAGACTTTCTGAATGGGAGCCTCCAGGGTAATACTTTTCGTAATATCTGGTAATGTATTTTCATGATTTTGAGCCATTTCGTTTACCTCTTGACATATGATGTTTATTCAATTTAATCATATAATAACTTATAAGATCATGTCCATAGCTTGCATTGTTTATGCTGCAGCTGCTGATGAATAGTGTATCAGCCGTAAATGTATAGTTGTGATTGCATTCTAGCTTATGTTTGAATCAGGTTCCTGTTCAGCCCATTTATTTTGCGCGATTTTGCTGTGCTTATCAGTTTTGTTTTAATAGTAAATCTGCCATTTTTCTAAAACAGGAGGTTTTTTATGCTTGGAAAAATCAAAGCAGCCATTGATAACAGTCCAGGGAAGCCAGCCAGAATCGTAGTTAGTGAAAAAGCGTTTCAGCAATTAAAGGAAGAAATGCGCTTTGTTTACGTATCCAAACCGAAAACGATAATGGGGATTCCTGTGGAAGTTTCAGATCAGGCAGAAAGCTTTAAACTGGAATTTTAGTTCATTCGAGGCTATCTAAAAAAGATTTTATTTCTTGAAGGCATGATGAAATGTTCATCATGCTTTTCTTATTGAGAAAAAAGACAAACATAAAATATAGATATACGGGAAAAATAATCCTATTAGAGAGAGAAGGGAATTGACAGATGGATAACATGATATCAACTCTTACTGACTGGAATGTATGGTTTCAAGCGTTAGTTGTATTTCTCGTTCCATATGTCATCTATAAAGTGTTTACTTGGATACATGTATAAGAAGGTGCAATGATGAGGTGGCGGAATCAGTTTAAAACACAGAAGCAGCAAGAATCAGATCATTCAACAACTGAAAAGAAGGATCAGGGTGTGTTAACCGGTAACATCGGATACGATACAGAACAGGTAAAAAGAATAATTGGACATAACGGGGACGTTCATTTCCGAGAGCTTGAAATCACTCATTTACATGTAAAAGCGTCATTAATCTTTGTTGAAGGGCTGTCTGACCAAGATTTGATTCATAAAGTCCTATCAGTATTAATCATGAATCATACTCATCAGGTCAGCGACCAATTTTCTCAAGCCGGAAAAGACATTTTTACTTCGAAACAGATAAAAAATCAAATCGTGTCAATCGGTGATGTTATAGAATCAGAGAAAATCAGTGATATCGTATTGAATGTTTTCATGGGTTCGGCAGCGCTTCTCATCGATGGAATGCCGCAGGCCTTTCTTCTGGGAACCGTAAAAAAACAAAATCGAAGTATCGAGGAGCCGCTTTCAGAAGCGCTTGTCAGAGGGCCGCGCACAGGCTTTACAGAAGAGCTGAGTACGAATACAGCTCTTTTAAGACAGCAAGGAAAAAATGATCAATTAACATTGCAGAGATTTGAAGTAGGGACACGATTAAAGAAGGATTTAATCATTGCATATATGAGTGATATTGCAGATCCAAAAGTGGTCGAGGAAGTAAAAAAAAGAGTGAGAGGGATTGAGATCGATCATTTGCCGGAGTCAGGCTATGTTGAACAGTTAATTGAGGATAGCTATTTGAGCCCATTCCCGCAAGTTCAGAGTACAGAACGTCCTGATCGCGTCATAAGCGGATTAATGGAAGGAAGAGTAGCCATTCTGCTTGACGGCACTCCGTTTGCTTTGATTGTTCCAGTCACTTTCAGCATGATGCTTCAATCGCCTGAAGATTATTATGAACGGTGGTTCCCGAGCTCGCTCATCAGATTGCTGAGGTTCATAGCAGCATTGATTACGTTATTCGCACCGGCTTTATATATCTCATTTATTTCTTTTCATCCTGGTTTAATTCCGACCAAGCTGGCGATTTCAATTTCCGGGACGCGCCAAGGCGTTCCATTCCCATCCCTCATTGAAGCCTTATTTATGGAAGTTGCAATCGAAATTTTAAGAGAAGCTGGGCTTCGTCTGCCAAAACCCATTGGACCCGCAATCGGCATAGTCGGCGGATTAATCATCGGAGAAGCAGCTGTGCAGGCGGGAATTGTCAGTCCAATCATGGTCATTGTCGTTGCGCTCACAGCAATTTCTTCATTTGCCATTCCGCATTACAGCACAGGCATAGCACTTCGGATGCTTCGGTTTGGCGCGATGTTTTGTGCGGCGGTGTTTGGATTGTTTGGAGTTATTATGTATTATCTGCTGCTAAGCAGCCATGTTGTGAAGCTAAAGAGCTTTGGTGTGCCATACGCAAGTCCGGCAGTGCCTTATCGCTTAAAAGATTGGAAAGACTTTGTAATCAGAATGCCACTTTTAGTCATGAAGCGCCGGCCTAAAATGATGAATACAGATAATACAAAACGGGTGAAATGATGAACTCGACAGGATGGTGAAAAGCCACATGTTCAGCCCAACCAGTAAAATCACAACCGGTCAGGCAACGATTATCATCATTAATTATATGCTTGCTTCCGGAGTTCTTACGCTCCCTCGGACAGTAACAGAACAAACACAATCTCCTGATGGATGGATTTCAGTTTTATTAGGCGGGGGCATAGCGGTAATAGCAGGGATGATTATAGTTAAATTAAGCCAGCAATACCCTAAGGAAACCTTTTATGAATACTCCGGACATATTGTAGGAAAATGGCTCGGACATCTGATCAGTATTGTTTTTATTACTTATTTTCTGGCACTCGGTGCATTTGAAGTCAGAGTCATGTCTGAAATCGTGGATTTCTTCCTCCTCGAAGGGACACCGTCTTGGGCCATCATTATGACAGTTCTTTGGATTGGGCTTTATTCAATTACACAAGGTCTTGATCCAATTGCACGGCTTTTTGAAATGATTTTTCCGATTACGGTCATTATCTTTTTAACGATAGCCCTCATGAGTTTAGGCATATTTGAAATCAACAATTTGCGCCCTGTATTAGGTGATGGAATCATGCCGGTTCTCAGAGGGATAAAGACAACGAACCTTTCATTTACATGTTCAGAAATTATGCTCATTTTAGTAGCATTTATGAAAAAGCCGAAGAATGCGGGGAAAGCGGTTGTGATCGGGACAGGCGTTGTGACCTGTTTTTATATGATTACGCTGATTATGGTCATCGGTGCACTATCAGTTGAAGGAGTTGTGACGAGAACATGGCCGGGGCTTGACCTGATGAGAAGTTTTGAAATACCTGGTTTAATATTTGAACGGTTTGAGTCATTTCTGCTTGTGATTTGGATTATGCAGCTTTTTGCCACGTTTATTATTACGTTTTATGCAGCTTCCCTGGGAGTCTCACAGGTTTTTAAAAAGAAACCTCTTTCATGCATGTTTGGGCTGCTTCCTGTTATTTATATCCTCTCTTGCATGCCGAAAAATGAAAATGATGTCTTCATTTTGGGCGATACGGTCAGTCATATCGCTTTGTATATATTTGGCGCTTTGCCGATTTTGCTGTTAGTCATTTCGAAATGGAGGAAAAGAGGTGAAAAGTAAATTAAAACGTCCAGTGCCTGCTATTGTCATAGTATGTTCGCTGATGGTTTGCATAACAGGATGCTGGAGCAGCCGGGAAATAGAGGATCTGGGTCTTACATTCGCTATCGCAATTGATAAAGGAAAAGAAACTAACACTGAAAAAGAGTTAAAAGAAGAGGGAGGGAGCTACCCGAAAAAAGACAACATTACGCTGACCTATCAATTTGTTAATGAAAAAGCGGCAGGTGCTGGCACAAGCGGGGGCGGCGGTAGCGGAAAAGGGGATCAAAAAGCATATATAAATATAAGTGAAACAGGGGATTCATTACAGCAGATCGGAAGTGAGGTTGCGTTAAGACGAGACCGGGAAGTGTTTAGCCCGCATTTAAAAGTTGTTGTTCTGAGTGAAGATGTGCTGCGCACATATTCTATCGGCAAAATGCTGGATCAATTTTTTCGTGATAATGAAATCAGGCTGAGCTGTCTTGTTTTATCTGCAAAAGGGGAAGCAAGAGAAGCTCTCCAATTGAAAGAGAACGGAGAAATTCCGGCATTTCGGCTGATTGGATTAGGCGAAAATAAACATAAAGCTTCCAGAATTCTTCCCCCAATGACACTCGCAAAACTGATCGGAAAACTGCATTCTGGCAGCAGTTTTTTACTGCAAAATGTGGTTGCGGCGAATGGAGCGGTCAAGTATTCCGGAGCAACTGTAATCAACGGAAAATCGAGAAAAATGATCGGCACGTTAAATGAATATGAAACTGAGGGGATTACATGGATTAGAGGAGAAGGAAAAGGCGGAGTTGTCAAAAGCCATGATAAAAAGAGCCAACAAACGATAGCGTACGATATCAATAAAATAAAAAGCAAAATTAAGCCAATCGTCAAAGGATCAGATATTTCTTTTCATGTCGATATTGAATCAGAAGGCGATTTGGTTGAAAACTGGAACACTAAAGAGGTGTTAGACACTCAGTTTATAGATCGCCTCGAAACGAATATTGAAAATGAGGTAAAGAAAATAGTTGGTCATGTACTAAAAAAAATACAGCATGAGTATAAAGCGGATGTTGCGGGTTTTGATGAATCTTTAAGAATTGCATATCCCCACTTATGGAAAAGGGTGAAAAATAATTGGAATGATGACACCTTCAGTAAAGCCGACATCACATACAGCGTGAACATCACAATTACTCATTACGGGACGGTGAAGACTCAGTAATGAATCACATTGGAAGAGAAGAAAACCTCCCTTCTCTTTTTTGCATTTTTTAGGATTAAGATCCTTTTTTTGAAGAGATATACACTTTTCAAAACGACCAATATGCTAATATAGGAATTGCTTGAAATAGAAGGGAGGAGGGGCTATGAGACAGAAACCGATTTATGTAGAAATCGAAATGAATTCTGATTTGGATACACTCTGGGAATATACACAAAATCCATCACTGCATAAGGAGTGGGATCTCCGGTTTTCAAATATCACGTATTTGGATAGACAGCCATGCGAAAAACAGAAGTTTCTTTACGAAACAAGAATAGGTTTTGGGTTAAAGGTGTCAGGTACAGGAGAAACAGTCGGCGTTTTCGACAAATGTTCAGCTGAAAGATCTTCCTCACTGGCGTTCGGCTCAGATCATCCGTTATCTCTGATTCGGCATGGAAGCGGGTACTGGAGGTATATACAGAGAGAAAATGGGAAAATGACGTTTTTAACACAGTACCAATACAAAACAGCCTACGGACTGCCAGGAATGTGGATCGACCGTTTATTATTTCGGCCGCTGCTTGGATGGGCGACTGCCTGGAGCTTTGATGCATTAAGGCTTTGGATTGAGCAAAATAAACATCCGAAACATTTCATTCGATCTGCTGTCGTCTATGTGTTTATGTGCCTGTTTTTCAGCCTGTTTTGGTTTAATCAAGGCTTTACAGATGTTGAAACAAGCATTTTGGCAGGGACAGCGGAGATAGGTTTAGCTATTTTGTGGCTGATTCCTTTAAAAAGAAAATGGATCATTCATGGTGTCCAGGCTTGTATCTTTGCTTTGTTCGCTTGTCTAGGTTCCGATATGCTCATATGGGTTCTGTTGAGTGTGTTTTCTGCGGCAAGCGGTGCTCTTAGCCTGCAGCTCCCTAGTGCCATGCGCACAAATCGAAAGAGAAAGAAGTGACATTGTGAGTTCGATTTATGAAAAATCAATTATTAACTACCATTTGCTCCATCCCAAGCTGCGGAGACGATACCAATTAGACGGGTCTCATACCTTTAGCGGGACGGGAACGATGTCAGAAATCAGCGGAGGCACTGTTCTGGTTAGAATACTGTTAAAGCTGGGCGTTTTGTTCAGATGTTTCTTTTCAGAAAGAGGCAAAGACATCCCATTTACGATACAAAATAGATCTTGCCTTATGAACTCGGAACATATCGGGATAGAATGGAACCGTACATTTTTCTTTAAAGGCAAAAAACGTTTCTTTGACGCGATTATGATATACGACGAGAAAGAAAATAGAATCCTTGATTTCTTTGGTAAACCTCATCTGCTGCTGTCTGTTTTGTCGTTCGAGGCATCTCATGACGGCTCTCTTACGATCACATCGGGAAAGCAATGGCTACTGATATGCGGAAAACGAATCCCGCTGCCAAAATGGCTGACCGGTACATCCGTAGTTTGCGAAACATTTGATGAAAGAAAGAATTGTTTCACCATTGAAGTGCATGTGCGAAATACAATTCTCGGCACTCTTTTCTTTTATAAAGGAACGTTTCAGGAGGAAGAGAGGGAATCATGAAACGAAATGGCATTGTCAGTGCGCTTTGTTTTATAGGATTTATTGCAGCAGAAGCACCGGATATTTCAGTGGCAGAGGCACTCGTTTTGTTATCCATTCTTTTTTTCGTGCCGGGAATTTTCCCTTTTGTTTTTCGTCAATCGCAGCTTCGTGCTGCTCAATTCATTGAATACGGGCTAATCCAGTGCTATCCGGCAGCCGCATTCTTTGCAGTGCTGGCTCTTGTGACAGAGATTGGTGGTTTCGCGCTAATCTGGTGGATGTACACAGTTTTTATTGCATTGTATGCAATCCTCCGCCTTTGGGAAACGAAGATACATAGAATTGAAGAGACATCGGTTTTGTTCGGTCTTATTTATTTGGCGGGAGGAGGATTTTGGTTTTTTGCTTATGCTACCCATTTGCAGATCATGCAATTTGCTCCTCTCATCATTTTGCTGACCGCTGTCCACTTTCACTATTCTGCTTTTCTGATCCCGATCTTCAACGGTTTACTCGGCAGAACCATTAGAAAGCATCGAAAGTTGTACAATTGGATAACATGGGTGATTTTGCTTTCGCCCCTTCTGATCGCACTGGGCATAACCTATTCAAAAACACTTGATGTCATTGCGGTTAGCATTTATATGGCGGCGATTTATCTTCATGCATTTTTGGTGTTCACGGCAGCTTTTCGCACCAAGACGGGGGCATATCTTATTCGGCTTTCTTCCGCTGTTTTAATGATTACGATTGCTTTCTCTATGATTTATTCATTTGGTGTATTTCGGCAAGAAGTTACATTGACCATTAATCAGATGATTTGGATTCACGGTTTTGTCAACGCGTTTGGTGTTATCTTGCCCGCTCTCATAGGATGGAGAATAGAGGATCCGAAGCCTTTTGATGCAGGCCGTATAAAGACCTTCAGCCATATCTTCGGAAAAAGAAAGATTGGAAAAGACTTTTTAGCTAACATTCAAGCTGAGAGTAACGTCCAGTACAGCGGACTTGTGGACGATATGGGCAGCCTTCGTTCAAAGGATTTTTCACCTGAAAAACTGGCACCGCTCATTCTTTCGTTTTATGAACAAACCATCGAATACAATATCAAAGCAAAAGTAACATGGAACACGTGGTTTCGTCCGCTTGCAATTGTTTACGAATGGTTCAGCAGAAGAACCGGCCAAATACATCTTTCGACGAACCCTGACTGGTATAGAATGTACAGCGAAATAAAAGGTGTTCATTCAAAAAAAGACGGAAGAGAAAAAGTACGTGCCTGGATTAGAACAAATGAAAAAAACGAAACCATTTTTACCGCGCTATATTCAGTGTACCGTTCAAATGGTGAGGGGTATATGAATATTTCTTTGCCGCTTCCATTCAGCAGCATGACAGGTATTTTAAAACCATATCATCATCAGGAGAAGCTGATTTTAACAAGCAGGCGGAGAAAAAGCAGAGCGGGGGATGAGGGAATTTATCTGCAAACAAGAGCGGGAACTTGTCCGCTACCTTTATCTGAAACCTTTCTGATAGAAGCTGCACATGACAACAAATTAACCGCTGTTCATCACATGTGGCTCTTTGGAATAAAATTTCTAACTGTTCATTACAGCATGACACATATTAACCGGCCTATTGAAAGAACCTAACATAAAGAAGAAGCTTCGTCTGCCAGTTGCTGCATTTCAAAATTCTGCGCCGCATCTAGACAGGAAAGGAAGAATTTATGATGTTTTATATCAGTTTATTTCTGATTCTTTGGCTGGCTGCGGGATTTGCTGTGGGAATGAAACAAGTGTATGTCGATCAACTGTTTGATAAAGCTGTGATCGAAAGGCTGGAAAAAGAAGCGAATGATCAAGGATACGCTGACCGGATGATCAAACAGCGTGTCCTTTATATCGCAGCAGTGACATTAAGCGGATTTATTTCTGTTTATCATGAACTTAAAACAATTCCGCAAAGGCGAAACATAAGAAAAATTGAAAAAAACATCATGAAATTAAATCAAGCAAAAAAACGAAGAATGAAGAGAAAATAAAAAATGCACAGGCCAAATGGCAGGTGCGTTTTTATTTTGTATGGAAATGTGGGGAAGTGGTGCCAGATTCCTTTTCATAAATTCAAAAATGAGAAGAACAGCGCCCGGGCTAATGGTATATAATATTGTGAATTTAACAAAAACTTAACAAGGAGGACGAGAGAAATCGTGCTAAAGCCTCAAAGAAACCGACATCCTGTTGATTTGGACTTAGAGGCGGAGTAGATGAAACCGGCCAAAGTATCCCTGCTCCGCCGTTTGCTCCATTCCTTGAAGCATGTTGATTGTAACATAGCCAAACGTTTTCCATCAACTATTAAAATTGTAAAATTATTGTTAATTTTTATGGTGTTTACTCCGATTTCTTCAATTTATGCTGAAGATGTATATCAGAATTTTGAGGAATTAAAAAACAATGAAGACCCTTCTGATTACGACATTGTTACGAAAGAAACCGAAAGCCCTGTACTTGTTTTAGCCATTCACGGAGGAGGTATTGAAGGCGGAACAAGTGAGGTAGCGAGAGAGCTCAGCAAAGAGTACTCGCTGTATTTATTTGAAGGCTTAAAATCGTCGGGAAACTCAGTCCTGCACATTACGAGCACACATTTTGATGAACCTCAGGCCCTGAGAATGACGGAAAATCATGAATATGTCATTTCATTGCACGGATACGCAGAAGAAGATCAGCAGATCGAAGTTGGCGGTACAGATCGCGTAAGAGCGGCAGATTTAGTTGAGAAGCTGCAGCATGCCGGTTTTCCTGCTGTATTGCTCAATACAGACCATCCGCATGCGGGCGTTAGTCCAAATAATATTGCAAATAAGTCAAAAACAGGTTTAAGTATCCAGATAGAAATGAGCACAGGCTTTAGAAAGTCTTTGTTCGGCATCTTTTCTTTAAAAAGCAGAGCTGTTACTCAAAATGAGAGGTTTTATGATTTTACAGAAGAGATGTCCCGTTTTCTCAAAAATAGCTACTGAAAAATAGGAGGCAATTAGACAGCCTCCTATTCCTTATGCTTCTCATTCGTTTCGGGAAACAGCTCGTCCGCGGTTTCCGTTTGATACTGCAACGTGTTATCTCTGGCTGACAGTTCATTTCGGAAATTTTCATCAAGCACATTTTTCAGTAAATACCGATGAAAAAAGTATTCAAATACAGTAAGACAGGCAGCGGACAGAAGAGCAGCTCCAAATGGTGAAAAATCGTTTCTTGTTTGGGTTAAAACAAAGACCCAAAGAATCACGAAAGAAAGGCCAAAGTCAGCAAGTGAAGCTGTAATATTGTTTGTTCTCGGTAAGACGAGCATGTCGCCAGATAGATAAGAAACAAAACCCAAGAAAAGTGCAATAAACATCACGCTTAAAAAGGATGCGTGATAGACTCTGTCCAAAATCACATATAAAAGGGCGAGAGTGAAAGCAATCTTTGAAGCAAGCGCAATGATATGTTTCATTTGACCACCTAAATTGTTATTTTTTGAAGAAAATTCTTGGGAGAAACAAGTGATAAACACGGCAATTCGATCTCAGACATAATGGTCATGACAATTATAGTGATTATTTTAAACAAACCGTTTTTGTTTACACTGGTATTTTTTTCAGCTGTATGAAACTTTCTTATGAAAAAGGTCGTATATGTAGATGATCAGCTTTTAAGGGGGAATGGTTTATGGAGATAAAAGGAATCAATCACTTGCTATTTTCAGTTTCGCATTTGGATACATCGATTGATTTTTATCAAAAAGTGTTTGGCGCAAAGCTTCTGGTAAAGGGAAAGACAACTGCATATTTTGATATGAACGGCATCTGGCTTGCACTTAATGAAGAATCAGATGTCCCCAGAAATGAAATTAAGCTTTCTTATACTCATATTGCTTTTACGATTGAGGATCATGAATTTGAGGAAGTATCAGCGAAATTAAAAAGACTTCATGTCAATATTCTGCCTGGCAGAGAACGAGATGAACGCGATCGAAAATCAATTTATTTTACCGATCCTGACGGCCACAAATTTGAATTTCATACCGGAACCCTTCAAGACAGGCTTCGATATTACAAACAAGAAAAAACACATATGTCCTTTTACGACGATACGGCCTTTTGATATCACACACCATATATTGTTCAAATCATATTTACTTGTTTTATATAGCTCACGACGATTTAGAGAAGTGAGCGGTTTTTAACAGAAAATTGAACTAAATAAACTATGTGCTAAATTTTCAATATATTCAATCGCCTCGCCCCTTAATAAATATGAAACCATATCCCTTCACGCTTCAAAGCATGAAACATTTTTAAGAAGGTAGCGTCTAATATTATAAACATGCCTATGTTGATTAAAAGTTTCCTGAAGGAAAGAAAATTTCTTGACTTCAACAATCTTTTAGTGGATAATTATGGTGTAAACATGATGTTCTTTTTCCTCCTATTCAGGCTCGCACCCAAAGTCAGGGCGAGCCTGCTTTTTTTGAACAACAAACCCCCTCTCCGTAAAGGAAGAGGGGGTTATTTCATGCGTCTGATAGATCAATAGATTAATGGACCGTTCTGAACACGCCAATTACTTTCCCTAGAATGCTGACATTCTGCAAAATGATGGGTTCCATCGTTGGGTTCTCAGGCTGCAAGCGAATGTGAGTATCCTCTTTATAGAAACGTTTTACCGTAGCTTCATCATCTTCTGTCATCGCAACTACAATTTCCCCATTGTTCGCTGTGTTTTGCTGTTTAACGATGACATAGTCCTTATCGAGAATACCAGCGTCTATCATGCTGTCTCCCATAATCTCCAGCATAAATACGTGTTCGTCTGGAGGAACCATGCGGTCAGGAAGCGGAAAATATTCTTCAATATTTTCAACTGCTGTAATGGGAGATCCCGCTGTGACTTTCCCAATGACAGGTACATTAACAACCTGGCTTTGCGGAATGTCTACTTCTTCATCAAGAATTTCTATTGCTCTTGGTTTTGTCGGATCCCGTCTGATCAGCCCTTTTGTTTCCAATCGGGCCAAATGGCCGTGGACAGTAGAGCTGGACGCAAGCCCGACAGCCTCGCCGATCTCTCTCACGGAAGGCGGATATCCTTTTGATTTAACCTCTGCTTTAATAAAACGGAGGATATCAAGTTGCCTTTTTGATAGCTTCGTCATTTTTCGCACCTCAAAACGTCGATTTTAAGAAGATTATAGCATGATTTTCCTTACAGTACAAACATAGGTTCGAAAAAACAATTGACAGAAACATTTGTTCGTATATACTAAAATTATAAAAAATGCGAACAAACATTCCCGTTGGAGGTATGATCATGAGTAAAGAATCTATTATTTTTGTCGGTCTGTTCACAGTGATTTTGAGCGCGGTTATCCTGATGCTGTCATATACAAGCAGCGGCCAAGAGCTTAATCAGTATGTTAAAATAGAAGTCCAGCAAGGGGACACACTCTGGTCAATTGCTGATCAGGTAGCTGATACAAAAAAGATAAATAAAAATGATTTTATCGAATGGGTGGCTGATAAAAATCATCTTCAGACGTCTGATATCCAGCCGGGTGATGAATTAGTGATCCCATTGAAAAAGAAGCATCAAGATGCATATGAATTGGCAACTGTAAGATAGAGAGGACAGATAGAAAAAATGAAAGCACTCATTTATGCCCGCGTAAGCACAAATAAAGAACAACAGGAAACGTCGTTAAAGCGGCAGGAGGAGGAGCTTGCGGCCATTGCAGCTGAGAACGGCATGGAAGTTGTCAAAGTGATTTCTGAAAAAGCCAGCGGATATGAAATGGATCGGGAAGGTGTATTTGAGCTGCTTGATGAGATTAAGAACGCTGGAATTGATGTCATTTTGGTTCAGGATGAGACAAGGCTTGGAAGGGGAAACGCAAAAATTGCACTGCTTCATTGTATTTACAGAGAAGGTGTGAAAGTCTATACAACTGCACACAGAGGTGAATTGGAGTTATCGGAGGCTGACTCAATGGTGCTGGAAATCGTCAGCATTGTGGAAGAATATCAACGTAAAATTCACAACATGAAAATCAAACGGGGAATGAAGCGTGCAGTAAAAAACGGTTTTAAACCGCAAAAAAACTTAAAAAACCAACACGAGAACAGCGGAAAAGATAGAATAGAGGTGCCAATCTCTGAGATCGTCCGCCTGAGAGCGAATAAACTGACGTTTGCTGAAATCGCGGCTACCTTAAGAGGGTTTGGTTATGATGTCTCTAAAGCAACCGTTCACCGGCGTTTTCAGGAATACATAGAGAATGAAGAGACAGCGGAGTGAATCAGTTGTAAAACTTTTTTTGATCTAGTACTATATAGACAAAATGCAATAAATAAAGGAGTTTAACATGATTTCAAACGCGAAAATTGCCAGAATTAATGAGCTTGCTGCTAAAGCAAAAGCTGGCGTTATTACAGAAGATGAAAAAGCCGAACAGCAAAAGCTCCGTCAAGAGTACTTGAAAGGTTTTCGTTCTTCTATGAAGAACACTTTGAAAAGTGTCAAAATCATTGATCCAGAAGGCAATGATGTAACACCAGAAAAGCTAAAAAGAGAACAAAGAAATAACAAACTTCACTAATATAAGAGGAATACGGCAATATCGTATTCCTCTTTTGCATATACTATAATCAAAACTCTTATGTGACAAAATTCAACAAGTTTCTCTCAAATTTAAGCTGAAACAGTTGAGAAAAAGTCGTCAGACATTTATGATGTAAGGGTACAACACATAAGGAAGGGGATTTTTATGGATACAATTGAAAAGAAATCAGTTGCTACCATTCGCACACTGTCAATAGACGCTATTGAAAAAGCAAATTCTGGTCACCCAGGGATGCCGATGGGGGCTGCTCCGATGGCATACACGCTGTGGACAAAATTTATGAACGTAAGTCCGGCAAACCCTGGCTGGTTTAACCGTGACCGTTTTGTTTTATCTGCTGGACATGGGTCAGCACTTTTATACAGCATGCTTCATTTAAGCGGGTTTGATCTTAGTATTGAAGATCTTAAGGGATTCCGCCAGTGGGGCAGCAAAACACCTGGACATCCGGAATTCGGACATACTGCCGGTGTGGATGCGACAACAGGTCCGCTTGGCCAAGGAATTGCCATGGCAGTCGGTATGGCAATCGCTGAACGCCATTTAGCGGAAACTTACAACCGTGATTCATTTAACGTAGTCGATCATTATACATACAGTATTTGCGGTGATGGTGATTTAATGGAGGGGATTTCTTCTGAAGCCGCTTCACTCGCAGGACATCTTCAGCTTGGCCGTCTGATCGTACTATACGATTCTAATGACATCTCTCTCGATGGAGATCTGAACCGTTCATTCTCTGAAAACGTAAAACAGCGTTTTGAAGCAATGAATTGGGAAGTTCTTTATGTTGAGGATGGAAACAATATTGAAGAATTAACAGCGGCTATCGAAAAAGCACGCCAAAATGATAAGAAACCTACATTAATTGAAGTGAAAACGACAATCGGATTCGGATCGCCTAACCGCGCAGGCACATCCGGTGTTCACGGCGCGCCGCTTGGTAAAGAGGAAAGCAAATTAACAAAAGAAGCTTACGCGTGGACATATGAAGAAGATTTTTACGTTCCGTCAGAAGTATATGAGCACTTCGCTACAGCTGTAAAAGAATCAGGCGAGAAAAAAGAACAGGAATGGAATGCTCAATTCGCTAAATATAAAGAAATTTATCCTGAACTTGCTGAACAGCTTGAACTGGCAATCAAAGGAGAGCTTCCGAAGGACTGGGATCAAGAGGTTCCTGTTTATGAAAAAGGAAGCAGCCTGGCATCCCGTGCATCTTCCGGTGAAGTTCTCAACGGACTTGCGAAAAAAATTCCTTTCTTTGTCGGAGGTTCTGCCGACCTAGCGGGATCGAACAAAACGACAATTAAAAATGCCGGTGATTTTACAGCGGTTGATTACTCAGGCAAAAACTTCTGGTTTGGTGTACGTGAATTTGCGATGGGTGCAGCATTAAACGGTATGGCGCTTCATGGCGGACTGCGTGTATTCGGCGGAACTTTCTTTGTCTTCTCTGATTACCTGCGTCCTTCTATTCGCCTTGCAGCGTTAATGGGCCTTCCTGTCACATATGTCTTCACACATGACAGTATTGCTGTAGGTGAAGACGGCCCGACGCACGAGCCTGTTGAACAGCTTGCTTCACTCCGTGCGATGCCTAATCTTTCTTTGATCCGTCCTGCAGACGGCAATGAGACAGCAGCAGCGTGGAAGCTTGCAGTACAAAGCACTGATCAGCCAACAGCGCTAGTGCTAACACGCCAAAACCTTCCTACCATCGATCAAACGCCTGAAGAAGCATTGGCAGGAGTAGAAAAAGGTGCATATGTTGTTTCTAAATCTAAAAACGAAACACCTGACGCTCTTCTCATCGCTTCAGGATCTGAGGTAGGTCTTGCGATTGAAGCGCAAGCAGAATTGGCAAAAGAAAATATCGATGTTTCTGTTGTCAGCATGCCTTCAATGGACCGTTTTGAGAAACAATCTGATGAATACAAAAACGAAGTCCTTCCTGCAGCTGTGAAAAAACGCCTAGCAATTGAAATGGGCTCATCATTTGGATGGGGCAAATACACGGGGCTTGAAGGAGACGTACTTGGCATAGACCGATTCGGTGCATCTGCCCCTGGTGAAACCATCATTAACGAATACGGCTTCTCAGTACCGAACGTAGTGAATCGAGTAAAGGCATTAATTAATAAGTAAGTCTTTGAAAGAGGATGAGTCAAATCATCCTCTTTTTCTTGTTTATCCGACAAAAATAGTATTGGCTGTTTAACAGTAATAGACAATTCTTTCTTTTCTTCTTTTGTATAATAGAGAGCAAATGAAATGCTGCTGGAAAAGGGGATGAAAAGATGGAACGTCACTACTATACGTACCTGATAAAAGAGGAGTTTGCCAATCACTATTTCGGGCGGGAATCGGTTATGTTTGAGCTGTTTCAAGACTATCATTGGACAAGCCTTGAAAAGCAGCAATATGAAATGACAGAGAAACAGATTCAATATATTACACAACCAATCCCGATTTTACATATGCATCAGCGATTAAAAATGAATTTAAACAAAACGGATTACAGGCAGCTGGATTATATTTATAGAATAGCTTTGCCAAAAGCAAAAGGCCATGCGACATTTATGATGAAGGAGCACATGATAGAAATAGTGGCTTCGGGAGATTATGAGGCAGAAACGATATTCTTTGAAGTGTTAAGAAAAGTAAGCCCTTGCTTTTTAGCGATGGATTTCAATTCGAAGCGTTACGGATGGCTAAATCCGGTGAAAGAAAGAAATTTTGTCTAAAACCGAAGAAAAAGAGATGTAAATGTTGTATAATAGCTTTTGGTTTAGTACACTTTAAACTAGACAACATGAAGGAGGAAATAAAATGACTTTATGGGTTGGCATCCTAGTGGGCGTTGTTGCATTGCTCATAGGTGTTGCACTCGGGTTTTTTATTGCTCGTAAATATATGATGAGCTACCTGAAAAAGAATCCGCCTATTAATGAACAAATGTTACGCATGATGATGATGCAAATGGGAATGAAACCTTCTCAAAAGAAAATCAATCAAATGATGAAAGCCATGAATAATCAAACGAAATAATACGTAAAGATTATGATATAGAGAAACATGGTTATAAAATAAAAAACCCTTATACGGGTTTTTTATTTTGCGATCATTCATCACCCGCTACTGCTCGAAGGCGCTGCTTTTGATATTGTATGAGAAGATGGTCAAGCTCCTGACTGAGCTCTATCGTAATATGAGATGTCATTCCGTTCGCCATGACAATTTGCAGCAGCTCTGCTCTTTTTTTTTCAATTTCATTTAATAGATGCTCTCTAATCACAGGGATGTATCCTTTCATACATTAAATCTTCAAGTTGAATGTTTATATTATATCCATATTTATACTAATTTTCAAATGAGAAGGAGTACAATATCTCAATGTCAAATTAAATTATATAAGTTTTTTCTGAAAATAGAAATCCTTCAGGTGAAAGTGTTAAAAAAATGAAATGATTTTGTCATAACTTGAAGGAATGTCAAATCATGAAGGGATGATGACATGGGAGACGTAAATTATTTTTTGACATTCGGAGCGGGGTTTTTATCTTTTATTTCGCCTTGCTGCCTGCCGCTTTACCCAGCTTTCTTGTCATATATTACAGGGGTCAGCATGGATGATGTAAAAACAGAAAAGCTGCTGCTGCAGAAAAGAAGCCTATTTCATACTTTGTTTTTTTTGCTCGGCTTTTCAGTCATTTTTATTGCTTTAGGCTATGGAACATCTTTAATTGGCAGCCTGTTTAGGGATTACCATGATGCGATTCGGCAAATTGGCGCGTTGCTTATTATTTTGTTCGGTTTCTTTACACTCGGCGTGTTCCGGCCAGAGGCTATGATGAAAGAGCGGAGAATCCATTTTAAGCATAAACCGAGCGGGTTTTTAGGTTCAGTCTTAATAGGAATGGCATTTGCGGCGGGATGGACACCGTGTACCGGTCCAATATTAGGTGCTGTTATCTCACTTGCAGGCACCAATCCAGGCTCAGCCGTGCCATACATGATGTTATATGTACTCGGTTTTGCTGTACCGTTTCTTTTATTGTCTTTCTTTATCACAAAGCTGAAATGGATAAGAAGGAACCAGCTTTTGATCATGAAAGCAGGCGGCGTTTTAATGATTGTGATTGGTGTGCTGTTATTCTTTGATTGGATGAGCCTGATCATTATTTTGCTGTCAGATCTATTTGGAGGATTTACTGGTTTTTGATGGAGAATTACTTTCGCACTACTACTAAACCTGTTGTTTTTGGTACAATAAGACTATTATTTGTGGAAATCGTTTTTTGGAGGGGCATATGACAAGAGTTTTAGTTGTAGACGACGCCAAGTTCATGAGAGTGAAAATCAGAGAGATCTTGGAAGAGGCAAATTACATAATCGCAGGCGAAGCGGCGGACGGCGAGCAAGCAGCGGATCTGTATAAAAAACTGCGCCCGGACATTGTGACAATGGATATTACAATGCCAGTGAAAAACGGCATAAAGGCGCTTCGTGATATCCTAACCTTTGATCCTAAGGCGAAGGTCATCATGTGCACTGCCATGCGCCAGCAAAGAATTGTAACGGAAGCAATTGAGCTGGGGGCAAAGGATTTTATTGTGAAGCCGTTCGAGGAAACAAAGGTGCTGGAAGCTGTCAGCCGCGTTATGGGATATTAAAGTCATTTCTTTTCAAAATGGTTTTTTTTATTGTTTTGGAGTATAGTATATAGTATCAACACTCCGAGAAACAAAGGAATGATAAGTATGATGATTATAATTTCATCGATTATTGCTGTGTTCATGGCTGTAGCTGTCATGGTTGTCAGAATAAAGTCCTCTGACAAGCCTGTTTCACCAAAGAAAATCATTCTCCCGCCGATTTTTATGAGTACGGGAGCGTTAATGTTTTTATTTCCGGTATTTTGGGTAACTGGTGCAGAGTTTTTGGAAGCATTCACTTTAGGTGTGATTTTCTCTATTTTTCTAATCAAAACCTCTAAGTTCGAAGTTAAAAATAATGAGATTTACATGAAACGCTCTAAAGCATTTGTTTTTATATTAGTCGGTCTTTTGGTGATCAGAATCGTGATGAAATCGATTTTGAGCACATCAATTGATTATGGTGCATTGAGCGGAATGTTTTGGATTCTGGCTTTCGGTATGATTGTGCCTTGGAGAATCGCCATGTATTTATCATATCGAAAACTTCATAACGAGCTGCAGTCAGCTAATATTCAAATGAATTAAAAAACCTTTCCTCTTGCCAGGAAAGGTTTTTTATTTGAGAAGGGTTTGATAAGGCTCCAGATCGATTTTTTTGTCCCGCAGATGCCTTTTTAAGAAGGTATGGTCTCTTTTAGGAGTTGCGAGAATATAACCTTTGATCATAAGTTGCTGATCAATCTTTGCTACCTTTTCTTTTAATGCAAGCTCACCAATTTTGCCTGCGATTTTGGCTTTTGCTGCATCTCTGAACAGCTCTGGCACCGGCGCTGTCAATTCATCTAGAAACTGTTTATTTTCATCGTTCCATAAATGTTTGCTGTTTTCAATATAGTAATCCTGCCAATCAAGCTCTGACCTGCCGTCCTCTTTTGGTAAACGCTTTAAAAACTTTCGAAACATAAAAAACCCGCCGATTGATAATAAGATAACCATCATGATCACCCAAAATAGAATAAACCACAAAAACCATCCTTCCAGCATCAATCATCCCCCCTTATTCTAACCATATTGTATACGAAGAGAGATTAGAAGAACACAGTAAAAAAAGAATAGAAAAAAGTGATAGATGTCTAGTCAAAAGAGATAGTAGATCATATTCTATTGTATAGTGAATCTGCTATTTGGCCATGGGAGAGTCACTAGAGGGTATTTGACGATAAATGGACGGAAAAAAAGTCACTTTCATTATAGGGGATGAAAGTGACTTTTTATGTTTAGCTGAGAGGGAATTGAAGAGAAAAAGAAGAGCCATCTTCTGTTTCTTTATTGACGGCGACTGTGAGTATTTGATTTTCGCATTCGGCTTGAATGGTTTTGTCATTAAAATAAAAAGGAAGCATCATTTGTTTTTCAAAAGTCTGTCCTGATGATTTGACTGTTAAAATGAACTCGCAGCCAGACAGGGTAACCATTACTTGTGTCGGCTGTAAAAAAGTCAGGTCCGCTTCTATAATATACTGCTGACTTGTTTCATATAAATCAATAGGCAATGTTTCGTCGTACCAGGCGAAGGGGTCTTCAAAAAATTGCCGAAGCCATTCATCCATACTATCGAAATCATTTGCATCATTACGTTTTGAATGGGTCATGGAAGCATTCCTCCACATATCAACCTTGCCTTACAGCATATGCGGTGGATAATAAATGGGTGAACGCATAAAAAAACAGACACTAAGGTCTGCTTTTCTTACATATCATGGCTTGAGTTGTGCTTTTGTCTTGTGTGGTTTCGGTTCTTCACTTTTTTGCTTCCGCTTAAAGGCTCAGGCTGTCCCGGATTGTGTCCTTTTGGCGCATTTTTATGCATATCTTTACTTGTATTTTTATTGGTCATAAAATGAGGACCTCCTTAAAAGAGTTCGATGTTATTGATTGGTTTTTCTCTTTTTATTATTTTGGCGTTCAGCTTCAGTCAGTACAAGCTGATCGTTTTCGATATAGCCGGCGCCTTTGCCTTGGCTTTTGGCGTCATTCATTCCGTTAATAACGTGATTCGCTTTTCTTTTAACCATCATTATCACCTCAATCATAATATGGCTCCTTTTAGTGTGTTCTATGAGAGAGCATAAACAGTAAAAATTACCGGTGTATATTCTCATAAGTCGAACTTATTGTATTTAATAAAAACATTGATATTTACTTATGTATGATTTTGTTTTAATATGAAATTGTGAGAAAATTGTGATGGAATGTAATGTTCATCTGAGAATGATCTGATCTGAAGGGGGATTTTGGAGAATGGCAAACGAGCAAAAAACTGCAGCAAAAGACGTTTTCCAAGCGAGAAAAACGTTTACTACAAATGGGAAAACATATCATTACTACTCTTTAAAAGCATTAGAAGATTCAGGTATCGGGAAGGTTTCGAAGCTTCCTTATTCCATCAAAGTTCTTTTAGAATCGGTTTTGCGTCAAGTTGACGGATTCGTCATCAAAAAAGAACATGTGGAAAATTTGGCAAAATGGGGAACTGCCGAATTAAAGGAAATCGATGTTCCGTTCAAACCGTCTCGTGTTATTTTACAAGACTTCACAGGGGTTCCGGCAGTAGTAGACCTTGCTTCACTGCGTAAAGCGATGGCAGCTGTCGGCGGAGATCCTGATAAAATCAACCCTGAAATTCCTGTTGATCTCGTTATCGACCACTCTGTACAGGTTGATAAAGCGGGTACGGAAGACGCGTTAGCAGTAAATATGGATTTAGAATTCGAAAGAAATGCAGAACGCTACAAATTTTTAAGCTGGGCAAAGAAAGCGTTTAACAATTATCAAGCAGTGCCGCCTGCAACAGGTATTGTGCATCAGGTCAACCTTGAGTTCCTGGCAAGTGTTGTCCATGCCATTGAAGAAGACGGTGAGCTAATAACGTATCCAGATACGCTTGTGGGGACAGACTCACATACAACAATGATTAACGGTATCGGTGTTCTTGGCTGGGGTGTCGGCGGAATTGAAGCTGAAGCGGGAATGCTTGGACAGCCTTCTTACTTCCCAGTTCCAGAGGTAATCGGCGCGAAACTTGTCGGCAAGCTTCCAAACGGAACAACAGCTACTGACTTGGCGTTAAAAGTAACACAAGTGCTCCGTGAAAAAGGCGTTGTCGGCAAATTTGTTGAATTCTTCGGACCGGGAATTGCTGAACTGCCGCTTGCAGATCGCGCAACAATTGCGAACATGGCTCCGGAATATGGTGCTACATGCGGATTCTTCCCAGTAGATGAAGAAGCGCTCAACTACATGCGCCTGACAGGCCGTGATCCTGAACATATTGATGTTGTCGAAGCGTACTGCAGAAGCAATGGCTTGTTCTACACTCCTGATGCGGAAGACCCTCAATTTACTGATGTGGTTGAAATCGACCTCTCACAAATTGAAGCAAACCTATCAGGTCCAAAGCGTCCACAGGATTTAATTCCGCTTTCTGCTATGCAGGAAACGTTTAAAAAGCACTTAGTCAGCCCTGCGGGTAACCAAGGGTTCGGTTTAAACGCTGAAGAAGAGAATAAAGAAATTAAATTTAAACTTCTCAATGGCGAAGAAACAGTTATGAAAACGGGTGCGATCGCTATTGCCGCGATTACAAGCTGTACGAATACATCTAACCCCTACGTGCTGATCGGTGCAGGACTAGTAGCGAAAAAAGCGGTTGAGTTAGGGCTTAAGGTGCCTAATTACGTGAAAACGTCACTTGCACCAGGTTCTAAAGTCGTTACAGGATATCTTGTGAATTCAGGCCTTCTTCCATACATGAAAGAGCTTGGCTTTAACCTCGTTGGGTACGGCTGTACAACATGTATCGGAAACTCAGGTCCGCTTTCACCAGAAATCGAAGAAGCGGTTGCGAAAAATGATCTTCTGATTACGTCTGTCCTTTCCGGAAACCGTAACTTTGAAGGACGTATTCACCCGCTTGTTAAAGGAAACTACCTTGCTTCTCCGCCGCTTGTTGTGGCATATGCGCTGGCTGGAACGGTAAACATTAACCTGAAAACCGACCCGATCGGTGTGGGTAAAGATGGTCAAAACGTATACTTTAACGATATTTGGCCGTCAACAGACGAAATCAATTCACTTGTTAAGCAAACAGTTACGCCTGAGCTCTTCCGTAAAGAGTATGAAACGGTATTTGATGACAACGAGCGCTGGAACGAGATTGAAACAACAGATGAAGCGTTATATAAATGGGATAACGAATCAACTTACATTCAAAATCCGCCATTCTTCGAAGAAATGTCTGTTGAACCAGGCGAGGTTGAACCATTAAAAGGTTTGCGTGTTGTCGGTAAATTCGGCGATTCAGTCACAACTGACCATATTTCTCCTGCTGGTGCAATCGGTAAAGATACGCCTGCCGGAAAGTATTTGCAAGAAAAAGGGGTTTCTCCTCGTGACTTTAACTCCTATGGTTCCCGCCGCGGAAACCATGAAGTCATGATGAGAGGGACATTTGCAAACATTCGCATCAAAAATCAAATCGCACCGGGTACAGAAGGCGGATTTACGACGTACTGGCCAACTGGTGAAGTAACATCCATCTATGATGCGTGCATGAAATACAAAGAAGATAAAACCGGTCTTGTTGTATTAGCAGGAAAAGACTACGGTATGGGATCTTCACGTGACTGGGCCGCAAAAGGAACAAACCTACTCGGCATCAGAACGGTAATTGCAGAGAGCTTTGAAAGAATTCACAGAAGCAACCTTGTATTCATGGGTGTGCTGCCGCTTCAGTTTAAACAAGGTGAAAATGCAGATACACTTGGCTTAACGGGTAAAGAAGTCATCGAGGTAGATGTTGATGAAACAGTTCGCCCTCGTGACCTTGTGACGGTAAGAGCAATCAATGAAGACGGCAATGTAACAACTTTTGAAGCAGTCGTCCGCTTTGACAGTGAAGTTGAAATTGATTACTACCGCCATGGCGGCATCCTTCAAATGGTGCTTCGTGAAAAAATGAAGCAGTCCTGATGAATCAATAGGAAGAGAAGGCATTTCGCTTTCTCTTCTTTTTATGACAAAATGTGCTGCGGAGGTGGCATATGCTGAAAAAATGGCTTGCAGGGATCCTGATTATTATGCTTGCCGGTTATATGGGTTGGAACCTGTATCAAACATACAGCAAAAAAGAAGTCGGAATTGAAGAGGGGCAACAAGCACCTGATTTTTCTTTGAAAACGCTGTCGGGAGAGAAAAGCTCCTTAAAGGATTCACAAGGCAAAAAAGTATTGCTCAATTTTTGGGCAACTTGGTGTAAGCCGTGCCGTCAGGAAATGCCGGCGATGGAAGAGCTGCAAAAAGAGTATGCCGACAAACTTGCGGTTGTTGCGGTAAATTTCACTTCAGCTGAGAAAAGTGAAAAACAAGTCCGAGCGTTTGCTGATACGTATGATTTAACGTTCCCTATTCTGATTGATAAAAAAGGGATCAATGCTGACTATAACGTGATGTCATATCCAACGACATATATCTTGGATGAAAAAGGTGTTATTCAAGACATACACATTGGCACCATGACAAAAAAAGAAATGGAACAAAAACTGGATCTTGATTAGATTCAGTTTTTTTATGTTCAAATATGCTTACAAGTTTTCAGAATTGGAAAAAATAAAAGAATATGCGGAGGTGAGAAGCGTGAAGAAGATGAGAAAACGTTCTTTTCATGAGCTCGTCATGGAAAACAAAAAAGAGCTGATGACTAATACAGAGTATTTAAATCAGCTTGAGGAAAAGCTTGAACAGCGATTTAAGCAAAAATAACCTTTAATTTGTATTCATGTTTATCCCTCCTTTTGAGAAACCTATCTGTTGAGGAGGGATAAGCATGGGAAACAACAAGAAAAACGGTCAGCCTCAATATGCTCCAAGCCACTTGGGTACAAAGCCTGTGAAATATAAAGCCAATAAAGGGGAAAAAATGCATGATACTTCAGGACAGCAGCCGATCATCATGCAGACAAAGGGCGAGTAGCTAAAAATCGAGTTTATTTCTAGGAGGTACATCCGATGACAAAGAACCAAAATCAATATCAGCAGCCTAATCCTGATGATCGTTCTGATAATGTAGAAAAATTGCAGGATATGGTTCAAAATACAATTGAAAATATAGAAGAAGCAGAAGCAACAATGGAGTTTGCTTCAGGAGAAGATAAACAGCGTATCAAAGAAAAAAATGCAAGACGCGAACAGAGCATTGAAGCATTTCGCAATGAAATACAGGACGAATCCGCAGCGAGACAAAATGGATACCGCTCTTAAAAAACCAGGGAAACCTGGTTTTTTTCTTTCTGATTTGGTTATGGTAAAATGGGGCTAAATTGACGTTAAGGGAGCAGAGTAATCTTGCATGTATCAAAAAAAGAAATAGAAGTGCGTTATGCAGAAACAGATCAAATGGGGATTGTCTATCACGCAAATTATCTTGTGTGGATGGAGGTCGGCAGAACAGCTTTAATCAAGGACTTAGGCTTTTTATATAGTGATATGGAGAAAAAAGGTGTTCTGTCTCCAGTCGTTGATATCAACATTTCCTATAAAAAGCCGCTTCATTACGGAGAAACTGCGGTTGTCCATACATGGATAGAGGAATATAACGGCTTTAAAACCGTTTATGGTTATCACATTTATAATCCGGCCGGTGAGCTTTCCATCAAAGCCACCTCATCTCATATATGTGTGGATAAAGAAAGCTTTAAGCCTATTCAATTCCGCAAAGCTTTTCCTGATTGGCACGCAGCATATGAAAAGGCCAAAAAATAGGGAAGTGAACGGGATATGGCGTTTGGTGTGAAACGGGAGGAACTGAACCGGTGGAAACAAGCAGTGAAAAAAGGAGAAATCGCATTTTTAACACATTACTGGCTTGATGACCGGTTTCCGGAAGCAAAAACTGTGACAAAAGCCGGCTGTGCAGATATTGATAAGCTGATCCGGTGGGGAGCAGCCTACGGGTTAAAGAAAGAATGGATACATAAGAAAAGTGAATTTCCTCACTTTGATCTGCTGGGGGAGACCCAAAAATATATTTTGGAACAAGAAAACCTAACCGATCATCTTATACGATTTCATTTGTAAAAAAAAGAACGCACATCATGTGCGTTCTTTTTTATTGGTATTCAAAAACCGGTTCATTAGCGTCTTCTGAATAGCTGACGAGAAGGTCGTGATTATCAAAGTACCATAAATCACTTTCTTCAATAAAGAAGGTAATGCCGTCTGCTTCTGCAGTGACTCCAGCCTCTTGTGGGGCATCTTTCGCTACACCGAGAGAAAAACCCTTTTGAACGTTGCTGCAGCCTCCGTAGCGGACGAAAAAGCGAACCTGGTCTCCGCTTTCCAAATCGAGCTCTTCTTTATACCAGTTCAATGCGTCTTCGTTAATTGTCATATTCATAACAGCACACCCCTTTGTTCTTCATTTGAATTTTCTCTATTATAAACGTATTAGGCTATTCTGTGTCAAAAGAGAAGGTTTTTAAGCTTATAGCCATTTTACTTTAGGTTCTGTTTTATTGATGATTCGTTTAATGTTTGCCCGGTGTCTGTATATCACAAAAATAGTGAGCAGGGTAACGACAATCAATAAATACGTATCATGGACAAAGAAACTATATATAACAGTATAGATCCCTGTTAACATCGATGATAGAGAAACAAATTTAGTCAAGTATAAAAAGATGAAGAATACCGCCACCATCGTGATAAATAACAGTGGTGCGTAAAATAGCAAAACGCCACCTGATGTTGCCACGGCTTTACCGCCTTTAAATTTAGCGAAGACGGGGAACACATGGCCTATAACCGCAAAGACTCCTGCAAGAAGCGGATGAATATCAACGTGCATGAGAAAAGGCAATGCAGTTGCCAGCGTCCCTTTCAAAATATCTCCGGCTATGACGACCGAACCAGCTTTTACGCCCAGTGTACGGAATGCATTGGTAGCGCCTAAGTTGCCGCTTCCGTGCTCCCGAATATCAATTCCCTTGGCAAGCTTGCCCACAATTAAGCCAGATGGAATGCTGCCTATCAAGTAGGCCAAAATAATCAATAAAGCAATTAACATCTACATTTCTCCTTTTTCAAATTCCCTTCTTTCTATTTTAACATGAGATGTCATGATCTGATGATAAGTTTTTTTGTAAAGTTTGCTTACAAATCCAATCAAACATGCATCATATTTTGATTTCTCCTGTTTTGATCGTGTAAAATAAGTGGAAAAGGAGTGACACATGATGCAAAATCCTTCTAAAGCGGAAATTAAAGAGATTCTTCAAAGAAGCAAACGTATAGCAGTAGTGGGGCTTTCAGACCGTCCGGATAGAACGTCACATATGGTTTCAAAAGCAATGCAGGACGCGGGTTATGAAATTATCCCAGTGAACCCGACAATTGATGAGGCACTAGGTGTCAAAGCCGTTTCATCTTTAAAAGAGATTGACGGTCCGATTGACATCGTCAATGTATTCCGGCGCTCAGAACAGCTTCCTGGAGTGGCGGAAGAGTTTTTAGAGACAGATGCCCCGGTATTTTGGGCGCAGCAAGGGCTGGTAAACGAGGAAGCATACCAGATGCTAAAAGAAAAAGGCAGAACGGTTATCATGGATCTGTGCATAAAAGTGGCACACGCTGTAACAAAATAGGTGCAGAACTGCAAAAATCCTTGTGAATTCAAGGATTTTTGCTTTTTAATTTTAAGATATTGTTTGCGTATTACGGTGAAACAGATACAATAAAGCTTGAACAGCTTTTTTTGAATACCTTGTCCAGCTGGGTTTCGGCCGTTCGATTTGCGAAGGTCTGCTGCTTTATATATAATAAACAAACATACGTTCTCATAGTGCGAAAACAGCACTAGCCGATGTTTTGAGAACTGATTCGTTAGCTCTATGTTGCGATTGCAAACATATTGGTTATAATGAGGAGTCCAAGGCAGTACCGGCTTGAGGCGAGGTTTATAAAAAATATCTTATATACAAATGATGTGTAACACTGAAAAAGAGAAAGACAATGTTAGTTTTTGAAAGGGGTTTGTACGTTTGGCTAGAAAACAGCAATTTGATTACAACGAAGATGCCATACAGGTGCTCGAAGGCCTTGAGGCTGTCCGGAAAAGGCCGGGTATGTATATTGGCTCTACTGACGCGCGCGGCTTGCACCACTTGGTTTATGAAATTGTAGATAACTCTGTCGACGAGGTGCTTGCCGGCCATGGAGATCACATAATCGTCAAAATACATAAAGACAATAGCATTTCTGTACAGGATAGAGGCCGTGGCATGCCGACCGGAATGCATAAGCTCGGCAAACCAACCCCTGAAGTGATTTTTACGGTGCTTCATGCCGGAGGAAAATTCGGCCAAGGCGGCTATAAGACAAGCGGCGGGCTCCATGGAGTGGGTGCGTCAGTCGTGAATGCTTTATCTGAATGGCTGACAGTTACCATTGAACGGGACGGTTTTATCTATCAGCAGCGATTTGAAAATGGAGGAAAACCGGTTACATCTCTCGAAAAGATCGGCAAAACGAAAAAGACGGGAACACTCACACACTTTAAGCCAGATCCAACGATGTTCAGCGCAACAACCTATAATTTTGAAACGCTTTCCGAGCGCTTAAGAGAGTCTGCGTTTTTGTTAAAAGGGTTGAAAATTGAGCTGATTGATGAACGCAATGACCAGCATGAGGTCTTTTATTATGAAAACGGCATAGAGGCGTTTGTCGCTTACTTAAATGAAGAAAAAGACGTCTTATCTGAAGTGGTCTCGTTTGAGGGAGAGCATCATTCCATAGAAGTGGATTTTGCGTTCCAGTTTAACGATGGTTATTCTGAAAATATTTTGTCTTTTGTTAACAATGTCAGAACAAAAGACGGCGGGACGCATGAGTCGGGTGCAAAAACTGCGATGACCCGGGCTTTTAATGAATATGCGCGAAAAGTGGCTTTGCTGAAGGAAAAGGATAAGAACCTTGAAGGCACCGATATAAGGGAAGGGCTTTCAGCCATTATTTCTGTCCGCATTCCTGAGGAGCTTCTTCAATTTGAAGGACAAACAAAAGGAAAGCTCGGAACGAGTGAAGCAAGATCAGCGGTTGATGCAATTGTTTCCGAGCAGCTTGCTTACTTTTTAGAGGAAAATCGGGACACCGCAACGCTTCTTGTCAAAAAAGCAATCAAGGCGAGCCAGGCGCGCGAAGCGGCACGCAAAGCCCGTGAAGAAGCAAGAAGCGGCAAAAAACGAAAAAAATCAGAAGCGACTTTAAGCGGAAAGCTGACGCCTGCGGGTTCGAGAAACCCGGCAAAAAATGAATTGTATCTCGTTGAGGGTGATTCAGCAGGCGGGTCAGCCAAGCAGGGAAGAGACCGCAGATTCCAAGCGGTTCTGCCTTTACGCGGTAAAGTCATTAATACAGAAAAAGCTAAGCTTGCGGATATCTTTAAAAATGAAGAGATCAATACGATCATTCATGCGATCGGCGGGGGTGTCGGAGCAGATTTCTCAATCGATGACATCAACTACGACAAAATCATCATTATGACCGATGCCGATACTGACGGCGCCCATATTCAAGTGCTGCTTCTTACCTTTTTCTATCGCTATATGAAGCCGCTCATTGAGCATGGCAAGGTGTTTATTGCGCTGCCACCTTTATATAAGGTCAGTAAAGGAAGCGGGAAGAAGGAAATCATTGAATATGCATGGTCTGATGAAGAGATGGGTGATGTCCTGAAAAAAGTCGGCAAGGGCTATACCATTCAGCGATATAAGGGTCTTGGAGAGATGAACGCAGACCAGCTATGGGAAACGACAATGAATCCGGAGTCCCGCACACTTGTTAGGGTCAAAATTGACGATGCGGCACGTGTAGAGAGACGTGTAACGACGTTAATGGGAGACAAAGTAGAGCCGCGCAGAAAGTGGATTGAGAAAAACGTCGCTTTCGGCTTAGATGAAGAAAGCAATATTTTAGAAAATGAAAACTTATCGGTCGCTGAGGAGGTTTAATGATTGTCACAGCCAGAATTATTTCATGATTTACCATTAGAAGAGGTGATCGGCGACCGTTTTGGACGCTACAGTAAATATATTATTCAAGACAGAGCGCTGCCTGATGCGAGAGACGGATTAAAGCCGGTACAGCGCAGAATTCTGTATGCGATGCATACAGATGGAAACACGTTTGATAAAAACTTCAGAAAAGCGGCCAAAACGGTCGGTAACGTCATCGGTAACTATCATCCGCACGGTGACAGTTCGGTTTATGAAGCAATGGTGCGGATGAGCCAGGATTGGAAAGTTCGTAATGTGTTGATCGAAATGCATGGAAACAACGGGAGCATCGACGGAGATCCCCCGGCAGCCATGCGTTATACAGAGGCACGATTATCTCCGATAGCATCTGAGCTTCTTCGGGATATTGACAAAAACACGGTTGAATTTGTGCCGAACTTCGATGACACAAGCAAGGAGCCTGTCGTACTCCCGGCGATGTTTCCTAACCTATTGGTCAACGGATCTACCGGGATTTCAGCAGGATACGCGACCGACATTCCCCCTCATCATTTGGGAGAAGTCATTGATGCTGTCATTAAGCGTATTCAAATGCCATCTTGCTCTGTTGATGAACTCATGGAAGTCATTAAAGGGCCTGATTTTCCGACAGGCGGTATTATTCAAGGCGTTGACGGCATAAGAAAAGCTTACGAAACTGGAAAAGGAAAAATCATTATCCGCGGAAAAGCTGAAATTGAAACAATCAGAGGCGGACGAGAACAAATAGTCATTACTGAAATTCCATTTGAAGTAAATAAAGCAAACCTTGTGAAAAAAATGGACGAGTTCCGTATTGATAAAAAGGTTGAAGGCATCTCAGAGGTTCGTGACGAAACGGATCGAACAGGGTTGAGAGTGGTCATTGAGCTGAAAAAAGAAGCGGATGCCAAAGGCATTTTGAATTTCTTATATAAAAACACTGATTTGCAGATCACATATAACTTCAATATGGTGGCTATTCATAACCGCCGTCCGATGCTGATGAGCCTGCCGTCTATTTTGGATGCGTATATTGGACACCAAAAGGAAGTCGTCACAAACCGGTCTGTTTACGAGCTTCAAAAAGCAAAAGACAGACATCACATCGTAGAAGGGCTCATGAAAGCTTTGTCCATTTTAGATGAAGTCATTGCAACGATCCGTTCTTCAAGCGATAAACGTGACGCTAAAAATAATTTGATTGCGAAATACGAATTTACAGAGCCTCAGGCTGAAGCCATTGTGTCATTGCAGTTATATCGTTTAACCAATACCGATATCACAGCGCTTAAGGAAGAGGCAGAAGAGCTCGGTGAAAAAATTGAAGAGCTTGAATCTATACTAAGCAATGATAAAAAGCTGTTAAAAGTGATCACAAACAGCTTAAAAGCACTGAAAAAGAAATATGCAGACACAAGACGCTCAGTGATTGAAGAGAAAATTGAGGAAATTAAAATCAACCTAGAAGTTATGGTTGCGTCTGAGGATGTATATGTAACCGTTACGAAGGATGGCTATCTAAAACGGACAAGCCAGCGCTCATATGCCGCTTCCAACGGCCAGGATTTCGGAATGAAAGATACGGACAGGATGCTGCATCAATTTGAGATGAATACGACGGACGTACTGCTGCTCTTTACGAACAAAGGAAGCTACATTTATTGTCCTGTTCACCAGCTGCCTGATATCAGATGGAAGGACATGGGTCAGCATTTTTCTAATATCATCACCATTGACCGTGATGAAACGATTGTAAAGGCCATACCGATAAAAGAATTTGATCCGTCGGCATATCTATTGTTCTTTACGAAAAACGGCATGGTGAAAAAGACAGAGCTCACCCATTACAAAGCACAGCGTTATTCTAAGGCGCTTGTGGCCTTAAATCTGAAGGGTGAAGATGAATTGATTGATGTTCATGTAACAAATGGGGAAAGCCAGATCTTTATGGCCACTCACTTAGGGTATGGCCTGTGGTTTGGCGAAGACGAAGTGAATGTAGTTGGCGCGCGTGCGGCAGGTGTCAAAGGGATTAACTTAAAAGAGGATGACTTTGTTGTCTCCGGGGAGATCCTTCAAGAATCTGATTCAATTGTTTTGTTCACACAGCGGGGAGCGGTAAAACGCATGAGTCTTTCTGAGTTCGAGAAAACATCCCGCGCAAAACGCGGTGTCGTGATGCTAAGGGAACTGAAAAAGAATCCTCACCGTGTTGCAGCACTGTTCGCTTGCGGTCTTGAACAGCGGCTTATGGCAGAAACAGAAAAAGGCGACAGAAAAGAACTGCAGGCAAAAGAGCTGCGGACAAACGACAGATACAGCAATGGCTCTTTCTTTTTTGATGAAGAGGAATCAGGCAAGGTTACAGCTGTTTGGCGCGTTCATACAGAACAATAATAAAAAACCCGCTCATATTACGTGAGCGGGTTTCGTTTATTTAGCTTTCATGGTTGGTGAATAGATCTGTTACGGCATGAATGACTTCAATTCCCTGCCATACAAATAAATTCAGCGCTGTGAAAGAAAATAAGCCTAATATCACCATTCTTAAGATAAACAACATGTTAAACAGCCTCCTCATATTATCGTTATATAATCGGGTGATGTTGAACATGAAGTTTGCCGAAATAAGACGACTGATAAAATTTGGCCAGTATAAAGCTTTTTTTCCGCTGGCGCCTGCGGGTGTATCCCGTACTTTTGCTTTCAGCGGTCAGAAGCAGAACAGCCATTGCCCACAAAGCGGTTAGCGCAAATGCCCCTGTGATGGATTTCTTCTCATCATCAGCATTTTGGCCGGCTTTCATCTCGTGCATTTCCTGCTGGTCGGCTACGGCTTTATAATGATGGCCGATATCAAAGGCGTGGGGAATTGAGAGCAAATGAAAACTGGCGATCGCCAAGAATAAGATGGATGCTTTCAATATCGTTACTTTTTTCAAATGATCTCCCCCTCCTTTAATATTACTGAATATTTTTATAATAATACCCTAATCCATCCTAAAAGTAAACCTGATTTATTAAATTTAAAAACTAAATTTCACTTTGTTAAGTATATATCTTTTTGCTTATTTTTGAAAGAGAAACATTCTTTATTAGTGTATGTATACCCGGTTTATGGTGTGAATAAAAGCATATTTTAGATGATATGTTTGTTGTTTAAGGTTTATTCCTTTATTTGTGAGCTAAAATCAAAGGAAAGGTAAGAGAATGAGAGGAAATGATTGCATTGTTAATAGGTACTTTTTTAAAAATGCAAACTTGCAACGAATGTTTTTATTTTTTATAGGAAAATGCTAGGGAAAGGGTCGACAGAGTAACATCTGGCTATGACAATATTCTTCGCGAAAAAACTTCCTAATTCGTCATATTGTGATATAATAAAACTCGTTATGTTAAAAAATCTAACATCAAAACGAATTCGTATTGAATTGATGAAAACGGGAGGTAAATATGGCGTCTTTTTTCGATAGTTTAATTCATATTCCAAGTGATTTCATTTGGAAATACCTATTTTATATTTTAATAGGGCTTGGATTATTTTTTACCATACGTTTTGGTTTTATCCAATTCCGTTATTTTATTGAAATGTTCAGAATAGTAGGTGAGAAGCCTGAAGGAAATAAAGGCGTTTCCTCTATGCAGGCATTCTTTATTTCCGCTGCATCCCGAGTCGGTACTGGGAATTTGACTGGTGTAGCTTTAGCAATTGCGACAGGCGGACCGGGCGCTGTGTTTTGGATGTGGGTTGTAGCTGCTGTAGGTATGGCTTCTAGCTTTGTTGAGAGTACGCTAGCGCAGCTTTATAAGGTAAGAGACGGGGAGGATTTCCGCGGAGGTCCGGCCTACTACATTCAGAAGGGCCTTGGAGCCAGATGGCTCGGCATCGTTTTTGCTGTCTTAATTACGGTATCATTCGGTTTAATCTTTAACGCTGTTCAAACGAATACTATTGCAGGAGCGTTGGATGGCGCATTTCATGTGAATAAAACAGTTGTAGCCATTGTCTTGGCTGTTTTAACTGCGTTTATAATTTTTGGCGGTTTAAAACGTGTTGTGGCTGTAACACAGTTAATTGTACCGGTTATGGCAGGCATTTATATTCTTATTGCATTATTTGTTGTTATCACAAATATTACGGCTTTCCCTGGCGTTATCGCTACAATTGTTAAAAATGCTTTAGGGTTTGAACAAGTCGTCGGCGGCGGAATTGGCGGCATCATCGTTATCGGTGCGCAGCGAGGACTTTTTTCAAACGAAGCAGGGATGGGAAGCGCTCCGAATGCGGCTGCAACAGCTCATGTATCGCATCCGGCAAAACAAGGTTTTATTCAAACATTAGGCGTATTTTTCGATACATTTATCGTATGTACGTCCACAGCGTTTATCATTTTGCTGTACAGTGTAACGCCAAAAGGTGATGGTATCCAAGTAACCCAGGCTGCCCTTAATCATCATATCGGCGGCTGGGCGCCTAGCTTCATCGCAGTCGCAATGTTCTTGTTTGCATTCAGTTCAGTTGTCGGCAACTATTATTATGGTGAGACAAATATTGAATTTATTAAAACAAGCAAAACATGGCTGAATATTTACCGGATTGCGGTTATTGCTATGGTTGTCTACGGTTCTCTATCAGGCTTCCAAATCGTTTGGGACATGGCGGATCTCTTTATGGGTATCATGGCGCTAATTAACTTAGTTGTGATTACGCTGCTGTCAAACGTTGCTTACAAAGTGTATAAAGATTACGCGAAACAGCGTAAACAAGGACTTGATCCTGTATTTAAAGCGAAAAACATTCCAGGGCTGAAAAATGCTGAAACATGGGAAGATGAGAAACAAGAAGCATAAGAACACGGCTGCATTCAATTCATTGAATGCGGCTTTTTATTTGGCGTAAAGAAGCAGAATCTTTCAAATTAAACAAAAAGTAACGTGAATAGTCCTGATTAAACAATTTTCTATTTGGTCCGTATGTGTCAGCAGTATCTGAAACAAGACAAAAAGAGCAAATTGACAGGCTTTTTAATCCGTCTAAAAACAAGAAATTAGGTTGATAGACAAAGATGAGATAAATTTTTACAATAGTCCGTGCCAAACAAAAACGGAAGGGAGGTGGAGCGTACGAGTTAATAGGCATATATTTTCGTCATGATGTAAAGGAGGAAAGAATACTATATATGAAACGTCAAGTCTCTATCTTAATCGTGTGTTTATTAATTTCAATACTCGCAACCAGCGGCTTAGGAAATCCAGCAGCATCTGCTGCAGGAGCAAAAACGCCAGTCGCCATAAATGGCCAGCTTAGCATAAAAGGCACGCAGCTAATCAATCAAAACGGCAAAGCGGTGCAATTGAAGGGGATCAGTTCACACGGATTGCAATGGTATGGCGATTTTGTCAATAAAGACAGCTTAAAATGGCTGAGAGACGATTGGGGCATTACCGTTTTCCGAGCGGCGATGTATACAGCAGATGGCGGTTATATTGACAACCCATCCGTGAAAAACAAAGTAAAAGAAGCGGTTGAAGCGGCAAAAGAGCTTGGAATATATGTCATCATTGACTGGCATATCTTAAATGACGGTAATCCAAACCAAAATAAAGAGAAGGCAAAAGAATTCTTCAAGGAAATGTCAAGCCTTTACGGAAACACGCCAAATGTCATTTATGAAATTGCAAACGAACCAAACGGTGATGTGAACTGGAAGCGTGATATTAAACCGTATGCGGAAGAAGTGATTTCCGTTATCCGCAAAAATGATCCAGACAACACCATCATTGTCGGAACCGGTACATGGAGCCAGGATGTGAATGATGCTGCCGATGATCAGCTAAAAGATGCAAACGTCATGTACGCGCTTCATTTTTATGCCGGCACACACGGCCAATCTTTACGGGATAAAGCAAACTATGCACTCAGTAAAGGAGCGCCTATTTTCGTGACGGAATGGGGAACTAGCGATGCGTCTGGAAATGGCGGTGTATTCCTTGACCAGTCGCGGGAATGGCTGAATTATCTCGACAGCAAGAAAATCAGCTGGGTGAACTGGAATCTTTCTGATAAGCAGGAATCATCCTCAGCGTTAAAGCCGGGAGCATCTAAAACAGGCGGCTGGCCGCTTACAGATTTAACTGCTTCAGGAACATTCGTAAGAGAAAACATTCTCGGCAACAAAGATTCAACGAAAGAACGCCCTGAAACGCCGGCACAAGATAACCCCGCACAGGAAAACGGCATTTCTGTACAATACAAAGCAGGGGATGGGGGTGTGAACAGCAACCAAATCCGCCCGCAGCTTCACATAAAAAATAATGGCAATACGACGGTTGATTTAAAAGATATTACTGCCCGTTACTGGTATAACGCGAAAAACAAAGGCCAAAACCTTGACTGTGACTACGCGCAGATTGGATGCGGCAATCTGACACACAAATTTGTGACGCTGCATAAACCTAAGCAAGGTGCAGATACCTATCTGGAACTGGGGTTTAAAAAAGGAAAGCTGTCACCGGGAGCAAGCACAGGAAATACTCAGCTTCGTCTTCACAACGATGACTGGAGCAATTATGCACAAAGCGGCGATTATTCCTTTTTCCAATCAAATACGTTTAAAACAACGAAAAAAATCACATTATATAATCACGGAAAACTGATTTGGGGAACAGAACCCAAATAGTTTAACTGTTGGCGGACATCAGCAATGATGTCCGTTTTCATTATCTTATCCAGTAAAACAAGGAGGTGTAGGGTGTGGATGAAACACTGAAGCAATATATGATGCTGTTCAAAGAAATGAATCATGCGATAAATGGTCCGGACTATCTAGGTAAGGAAAAAGACATCCAGTATCAAAAAGAACAGATTGAAGCTTACGAAAAACAGCTGCAGCA
Organism: Bacillus sp. JS; assembly: GCF_000259365.1. NCBI lineage: Bacteria > Bacillati > Bacillota > Bacilli > Caryophanales > Bacillaceae > Bacillus > Bacillus sp. JS. The sequence goes on from NC_017743.1 coordinate 1,994,509, forward strand.
AGGATTTTCTACAGATTATGACTATGATGTGTTTGCTGACTCTGTTATCAAATGCGCATATGGCGATATGACGCTGGAAGATTTAGAAGCAGTTTATTATGGATTAACAACGCCATTTTTTTGATTGGCAACAAACAATAAAATTTCAATTTCTGTCTCACTAACTTAAGTATACTTTTGATATGAGACAGAAATTCATTTATTTCGTTTACTTCCTAGAATATATATTATGTAAACTAAAAAGCGAATTCTTTTAGTAGTTGGTTATTAAATCTTGGCCTTCCGGTCTTTTCTTTTCTTAAAGTTTGAATTGTCAACAAGTCAAACTTTCGATAACGTTCTACATTTCCCTTCCCTGAATATTCATAATATCTATCTCAGTAATAGTGCACCAGTTGTCGTTCAGAATGGATCTAGTTTTACTTTCTGTAAAGAGAACATAAAAGTGAATCCATTAAATGATAAAATACTTATTTGTTTATAACGCTTATGTTTATTCCTTATACATTTATTTTAACAAGCTGATGCCCTCCCGCATTTAAAAACCTTGAATCATGCGTCTTCAAAACGACGCACGACACGAAAAAAAGCGATTTTCTGATCGGAAAATCGCTTTTTTTCTGACTTCGACTTTTTATTCCCGTGCAGGTTTATTTGCGGCACCCTCAGCGGTTAATGTCCGTATCCGCTCCAATGCGGTACCGCTTGCCTTAGGTGTCCTTAACGATTTACAACAAATGTTGTCACGCTTTGAGCTGGGAGATGGGCCCAAAAATGATTGCCTGATACAGTGAGATTCGTTCCAGGTTGTAGATTGCTGCTGCTGCTGGTGATCCATCTAGATACGTTTGAAGCAGATCCATTCTGCAAAACAAAGTTTTGGTTGACCCCTGTGTTGCTTTTGTTAATGGCAACAATAACGACCTTGTTGTCACCTTTATAGGCTGACACGTAAACGTTGGCATTAGGGTTTTTCGTTGCATCAATCCTTACATAGCCGGGACGCACAAACTTCGAGAAATGTGCCATATTGTAACCGCGTTTACTGATCGTACCATCTTCTTTCATAGGACCATATGATCTTCGGATGTACCACCATACATAAGCTTGAAAATCTCCCTCTACCATCGAATTGTGAATATGTTGTGAAACATCCAATGCCTCGGGCCATCGATCCGCCGAGTTGTTATCACTGTTCGGATAGTATACTTCCGTCATCCAAAGGTCCTTCCCTGCTCCTTTCTGTTTGAAAAGAGGATAAGGGAATTGGCTGACCTGAGTGCCGTACAGATGGGTTCCGAGAATATCCATATTGGCAAGAGCCTGCGGATCGTTCAAGATCGGGTCCGACAAATTCTTCAAGTATTGAAATGACTCAGGCGCAATGACGCGGGCATTGATCGAGCCGGCGTTTTCTCTCATAAAGCGGAGTATTTCTTGCGGCGTCCACCACGTCCACTCGTGAGCGTAATCAGGCTCATTTTGGACCGAAATCGCGTAAAGATTCACACCATTATTTTTCATGAAGGTAACAAAATCGTTAAGATGCTGCGCATATGCGGCGTACTTATCGTATTTCAGCCGTTTAGCCGATGTATCACCATTACGATTAAAGGTCTCAACCATATCACTTGGAGGATTCCAGGGAGAAGCAAAAACGATTGCCCCATGTTTGACCGCACTCTTGGCAGTCTCCACCTCTTTATACCAATTATTTCGATTTTCATCTACATGAATTCTTAAGATTGAAAAGCCTAACTGATTCTGTCCATTGCCAAAAGCCGTTTCTCTTTGAGCTGCTGTAAGATCCCCAGCCCAAGCCGGATGATTCATCCCTCCAAAACCGCGAATCACTTGTTTCTCTGCAGATACATTAACTGTTACATCACTGGCTGCCAAAACTTCAGCAGCGCCTGGCCCTAACATGACTGACAGCATAGTGAAACATACTAATAATATACAAATTGTTTTTTTAAAACGTGGAATCATTTATTTCGCTCCTTCGTCATGTGTCTTTTACGGTATTAGAAAATTCATAATGGCGGGCTATTCCGGTGCTGGTCACCCGTCTCGTTTTTAAACGGTCCCATTACGAATCCTATCTTTGTGTAAACTGCCAGTAATCAAAATTAAACAAGTTTCCTGTACCTGTTCCGGTAAATACAAAGAATACTTTGTGCACACCGGTTGCCCCGCTTACTGCAGTTTCTATCTCTCTCCACGTTTGCGCTCCGCCTGTGGAAGGTACATTCAGGGTTCCAACAAGCTTACCATCAGCACTGTCGAGGCGCACTTCTATTTTTCCGCCTAAAGTGGATGCTACATTTGCTTTAAATGACCTGGCACCGCCCGCTCCAAAGTCTGCATTTCCTACAGCAATCCAGTCTCCATTTTGAATGTTTGTTACATGCTGATTATTTACTGGCCCGCCGGGGGCTGTGGACTTCTCTGTCAAAATGCGTCCATTCCAGGCAAACGTTTCAGCTTCTACCCGGTTATATGGGTTTAAATTGGAAAGCTGTGTTACACCTGCATAATTTGCTGCTACCTCTTGGATGGATCCATCTGGGTTATGCACCAGCTTATTAATATGGGGAGAACGGTAACCTTTGCCGGCCCCGAACAGAGCGGAACTGACAGTTTGCGCATGGTACACTGCATACCACTCGTTTTTAAAATTGAAAACAGCATGATGGTTGTTTCCGCCGCCTCCGAAAAATGCACCCGGATTTTTCAGGAAGTGCCCTCTATATGTAAAGGGACCCATGGGATTTGAACTGGTCATGTAGCCGATCTCACCCGGGGGTTTATCGGCCGGGTGCGCGCCGCCGAAATTGATGCAATAGGAATAGTAGTATGTTCCGTTATGCTTGTGCAATCCCGAATCTTCAAACATGAAAGGCGCATCAATTGTGGATGCACTTCCCTCAACACTCGTCATATCAGGCCCCAATTTTATGACTCTTGCCGTTTTAGGATTGGCCCATTGTCCCTGCGTTGGATTTGAACCGCCAGGAACGCCTCCCCCGGCATACATGTAACCGGTGCCGTCATCATCTACAAATACAGCCGGATCAAAAAGCCATACAACACCAGACATTCCTGGCGTACTTGGCGTTACGAGCGGTTTTCCGATTGGGTCGGTCCATGGACCAATCGGGCTGTCTGCGGTGAGAACCCCGATACCTCCGCCGCTGTTTGCGAAATAAAGGAAGAATTTATCCTTGCCATTTATTTTTTTAACTGCGATTGCCGGTGCCCATGACGCACCTGCCCATTTTGCAATTCCACGGCCTCCATTAGCTCCATTGGCACCTGCTACCGGAATGGCTCCGTGATCTGTCCAGTTCACCATATCCGCTGAAGATATGACGAATACTCTATTCAAATTGGCAAATGAATTATCTTTAATTGTTCCGTTGCTATTATATTCATAATCATCACTTGACATATAAATGTAAACCCTTCCGTTATAGGTCAGCGCAATCGGATCTGCTCCCAAATGATGGTCGATAAGCGGGTTTGAATTCCCTATATGTTTTGCAATTGTAGTACTGGTGGCAGCATACGCAGACTTTCCAGATAAGCAGCTCAATAATAAAACTAGAATCCATAAACATACGCTACACTTTTTCCTCATCACTTAACATCCTCCTTTTTCCTTAAAATGGGGGGGTTCTTTTGGAATTTGATAACAACAGGTCATGAAGAGCGCACCACTAAACCCATTGAACGGAGATGCATATTTATCCAAAATATCCCTTTGTCTAACATCCTACCTTATTAAAAAAATTGTGTATAGGATACTTTTGGAGGAATTCGTGTTCGATTCTACAAAGGAACTGGATACATTTATTCATTGATAAGATGGGGCTAACATAGACGACTGTTACCGACTTCTTCTTCGCTTCCTGTTCCCTCGAATCTCGTTGTTTTAGAGCTATTGACATAATAGACATCTTTGCAGATAGGAAATCATGGCTCGAAACTTCTCAATCTATTGAATTCGGGCTGCTTTTTCTGCTGATTCCTGTTTACATTGTTCTCTTCTTTGTAAGACATTTCGTTATCATTCCGCCCTCTTCCCCTTCGACATACTGCATATTTTGTCCATCCTTATGTAAAGAGAGCGGTATACCCGCTTTTTCATGTTTTGTTCATATTTTATTAATTGTTTATTCAACACTGTCCGTTAAAGTAATCCATATCAACAAATATGGCAGCTATTCGCATCTTTTATGAAGGGAGGTCGGTGCCGTTATGCTGAAAGAAAAAATAAAAACATTAGGACGCTTTTGCACCGTAGGCGTCGGCAATACACTGATAGATTTTGGTGTCTTCTTTCTCCTTACTGCTTGTCATGTCCCTTATCTGTCGGCGCAGATCTGCTCCTATTCGGCAGGTATCATCAACAGCTATGTGTGGAACCGGAATTGGACATTTCGTGTAAAACGTAAGGCTGACGGGAAAGAGATCGTACGCTTTCTCATGATTAATATTGCCGCGTCGGGGATCACCTTTTTGCTGCTTTATTTGTTTCAAAACTGCGGATGCTCGCTTTTGGTGAGTAAGCTCGCCGCCACTATCGGCGGAATGATGATGAATTTTATCGGAAACCGAATCTGGGTATTTGGAGATTCGCTGAAAAATATACAGGATCAGGAGTGAAGATGAATGAGAAAAAAAGTGAGAAAAGCGGTTATTCCCGCAGCGGGTTTAGGAACGAGATTTTTGCCGGCGACAAAGGCGCAGCCTAAAGAAATGCTCCCAATCGTCGACAAACCAGCAATCCAATATATTGTAGAAGAGGCCGTAGAGTCAGGAATTGAAGATATACTGATTATTACAGGGAGAAACAAACGCTCGATTGAAGATCATTTTGACCGATCGGCGGAATTGGAATTCAATCTGCGGGAAAAAGGCAAGACGGAGACACTTGAAGAAATGCAGCAGATCGCCGATTTGGCCAACATTCATTACATCCGCCAGAAAGAACCGCTCGGATTAGGCCATGCAGTACTGTGTGCGGAGCATTTTATCGGAGATGAGCCTTTTGCCGTTCTCTTAGGTGATGATATTATGGTGTCTGAAACACCGGCTCTTCGGCAATTAATGGATGTATATGACGTTTATGGCACAGAGGTTGTCGGTGTACAGTCAGTTCTCCCTGAGGATGTCAGCAAATATGGTATTATAAATACATCAGGGTCTCAAGGGCATGTGTATGAAGTGAAAGATTTAGTTGAAAAGCCTTCACCTGAAGAAGCGCCTTCCGACATCGCCGTAATGGGACGGTATGTGTTGAATTCTTCGATCTTCCCCGTTTTGAAGTCAATTGGCAGAGGCGCGGGAAACGAAATTCAGCTCACAGATGCGCTTCGTGAGGTTTGCCGTAATGAGCCGATCCATGCTCGGCTGCTGGAAGGAAATCGATATGACATTGGCGATAAGCTGGGCTGTTTTAAAGCGAGCACTGAAATCGGCTTAATGCGTCCCGAAATGAGATCTCAGCTTTTGACCTATTTAGAAGGTGTAATCAAACGGGAAACGAAAGAAATGCTGCGGTAAAAAAATTGTAACCATCTTGCTCGTCAATCAGTCATATAATAGTGAAAAAGATTAGGACAGGTTGTGAAGAATGTGGGCAGTTTGATAAGCGAAATTTTAACATGGCTGACGAACATGGGATATGCGGGTATTGCGATTGGGTTAATGATTGAAATCATTCCGAGTGAGATTGTATTAGCTTATGGCGGCTATATGGTATCGGAAGGCACGATTGGGTTTATTGGCGCCATTATTGCGGGTGTTATCGGAGGTACCATTGCCCAGATCTTTATTTACTGGATCGGCCGCTATGGAGGCAGACCATTTTTGGACAAATACGGGAAGTATTTATTGATTAAAAAGCATCATATCGACATGTCGGAAAACTGGTTTCAAAAGTACGGCGCCGGGGTTGTTTTCTCGGCTCGTTTTATACCGGTTGTCAGACATGCGATATCCATTCCTGCAGGTATTGCCAGAATGCCATTTCTCAAGTTTGTGGTACTGACTGTGCTTGCTATCATTCCATGGTCTATCCTGTTTGTTTATTTAGGCATACAGCTAGGAAGCCAGTGGGATGATGTAGAGAACATAGCGGGTACTTATACAACACCGATTATGATATTGGCTGTTGTTGTGATAGCCCTTTATTTTGTGATTAAGAAACGTACAGCCATATTCAAACGATAGCTAGCGGATATGCATAGGGGTGAATGACGCTCCCCTATGCATATTTTTTTACTTGCGATGTTGATTTGCCAGCTTCAGATTCTCCGCTAAAAATGCGACAAACAATTCATCCCGCACAAGCGATGCGGCATAATTTCTTTTAATGAACCATTCTGCTTCTTCAAACGCTGCGAATGTTTCATCCTGTGTTTCCCCGTTAATTTGGATATTCCACTCGTTGTCTAAAGGAAACAGAAAAAATCTCATTTGAGCACGATTTTCATATAATGATCCGTTCGCAGATCCTTTTAGATTATAGATGTTACGGAAAGCATCAGGCCGTACAGGCTCAATCCGGAAAGCTTCAGTTACAAACAACTCGTATACTTCATCGGTTATTGAACAGCCGGATGCCTTTGCATGCCCCCCGCCTCCGTATCGGCCGGCGATCTCTGACACATCGATGTAATCATGAATGGTGCGCAAACTGACTCGTTTTGATCCCATGCTTAAAAACGCAATGTAATCGAGGTGCGGATTATCTTTCCCTAGCCTGTTTCCCAGTTCTGAATGGTACGATTCAGCGTGAACAATGCCTACACAGTGTTCGTGCACAAAGGTTTGTACCATTTCCCTTTTCTTTCTGCGGAGGTAACGCTCAATTTTTTCGTCTTCTAAATCAAGCAGCTTTTCTTCAAAATCATCGAAGAAAAATTCGTCATGCGAGGAAAGGCGCTGAATCATTTTTGCCTCAAATTCATCAATTGACAACAAAAAGAAAAGATCATTAAGCCGCTTCGCCTGTTTTTGATCGTACCGCTCCCATTCCCATGTATCGTATTGGCGGACGAGCTCTGTGAATTGGTCTAAGGCATTTGTCGGTTTCATGAAGCTATTTTCAACGAGATAGCCATATAAAAGTGACGTCGCGGATGTGAGCCTTCCATCATCGTATTCCACCTGGATTAATCCCCATTCATGCTCATTCAAATGAAGGGCTGTTTTATGATGGTCAATAAGCTTCACTTTGCCCCCTGCATGAACATAATCATTCAATCTCTGTTCGTTTTCTTCATTGACGGCGAGATCGGTGATGAATAATGCATCTTGTCTGTTGCTCTCCTTCATTTTTTCTAAAAAGTACTGCACCTGTGCGTTTAAGCCGTTGACAGAGTTATACCGGACCTCAACGTCTTTTCCGAATGCCAATTTTGCTACGATTCCGCATCCTACTCCGTCCAAGTCGTTATGTGAATATAAATGATACATAATGTAGGCCCCTTTTTATGATAAACTGACAATTGCCGCTAAAGATGCGGCAGCCTTTATTTACTATTCTAAAAAACAAAGCGTTTTATGCAAAGGCGATTAGTTTACATAATATTATTATTGTGAATATATAAAAGAGCGCTTTTGGCGCTCCTAAGTTCTTGCTTTTTTATACCGGATAAACCGGATGCTTTCGATTGGTAAATGTCATTTCCTTTGTCATGTAGGCCTTCAGCCGTTTGGCCAGCTCATCACGCAGCGAATTGGCTGGGATAACAGCATCAATGATCATTTCTGAAGCCAGACGGTAGATATTGATGTCCTCTTTGTATTCCTCCCGTTTATCGCCGATAAATGCGGCTCTCTCTTCTTTTGGCAGTTCGGCGATTTTTTTAGCGTAGACAGCGTTTACAGCGGCTTCGGGTCCCATGACGGCGATTTGGGCAGTTGGGAGCGCTAGACAGCAGTCCGGTTCAAAGGCAGGCCCTGCCATTGCATACAACCCCGCTCCATACGCTTTTCGCACAATGACAGAGAGCTTTGGAACAGTTGCCTCCGACATCGCAGAAATCATTTTCGCTCCGTGTCTGATAATCCCCGCCTGTTCCACTTTTGTGCCAATCATAAAACCGGGAATATCCGCTAAGAACAGCAACGGGATATGAAACGCGTCACATAAGGTAATAAACTTAGCCGCTTTGTCTGCTGAATCGTGGAATAAGACGCCGCCTTTAACCTTCGGCTGGTTTGCAACAATGCCGACAGGCTGTCCCTCGATCCGTGCGAAGCCTGTTACTAATTCTGGTGCAAATAAGGCTTTGATCTCAAAAAATGACCCTTCATCAATGATCCGCTCAATCAGCTCATGCATATCAAAAGGTGCGTTCTGGTTTTGCGGAATGACGTCGGCAAGCGGGATGTCGAAGTGTTTTGGCGGGCGTTCCTCATGAATGGGCGCCTTTTCTTGAAAATTCGCCGGAAAGTAAGACAAATAAGCCCGCGCCAGATGTATGGCTTCTTCTTCAGTTTCTGCAAGAATATCTCCGCAGCCGGAGATGGAGCAATGCATACGAGCGCCGCCCATTTCTTCGAGGGACACTTTTTCGCCAATGACCATTTCCGCCATCCTTGGCGAGCCTAAATACATGGAGGCGTTACCATCTACCATAACGACGATATCACAGAAGGCCGGAATATAAGCGCCTCCTGCCGCAGACGGTCCGAAAAGCAAACAGATTTGCGGAATGCGTCCCGATAATTTAACTTGATTATAAAAAATTCTTCCTGCTCCGCGTCTCCCTGGAAAGACATTGATTTGATCGGTGATTCTGGCGCCTGCTGAATCGACTAAATAAATGAGCGGAACGTTTAGTTTTTCGGCAGTTTCTTGAATTCTGATGATTTTTTCAACGGTTTTAGCTCCCCAGGAGCCCGCTTTCACTGTTGAATCATTTGCCATGACGCAAACGGTTTGGCCGCCGATTTTGCCGATCGCTGTTACCACTCCGTCAGCGGGAAGGCCGTCTGACATGCATTCCGCAAAAAAAGCGTCTTCTAGCTCAATGCCATCGTCAAAGAGAAGCGAGAGCCGCTCTCTGACAAAGAGCTTGCCTTTTTCTCGATTGCTTTGGTGATACTTTTCCGCTCCGCCTTTTCGGATTCGTTCGGCCAATTCTGTTCGTTCCTTTTCATAATCCATGAGCATTGCCTCCCTTTTATATTCCCTTATATACGGCCCGTCTTTTTTCTTGAAACGCCTGAAGTCCTTCTCTCCTGTCTTTTGAAGGAATGGTATGTTCATACGCCTTTTGTTCAATCGCAAGACCTGTAGCGAGATCTGTCTCCAATCCTTTATTGATTGCGAATTTAGCTTGACGGACAGCGATCGGCCCGTTAGCAGAAATAGCTGCAGCCAGTTCCTCTGCTTTTGGCATAAGGTCACAAGGAGCCGTGACATGCTCTACAAGGCCTATCTCTTTTGCTTCATGAGCAGTTACGCGTTTGCCGGTATAAATTAATTCTTTGGCTTTTCCTCTGCCAATCAGCCGGGGCAGTCTTTGGGTCCCTCCAGCGCCTGGAATAATAGCTAACCCTGTTTCCGGGAGTCCCAGCATAGCTGATTCAGATGCAATTCGAAGATCGCATGCCAATGCCAATTCTAGCCCGCCGCCTAATGCGCTGCCGTTTATCGCGGCTATGATTGGCTGCGGCAAGGCTTCAAGGAAAGACGCTGTTCTTTGAATGAGAGTTACACTTTCCAGAACCTGATCTTTTTTTAGTTTTATTCGTTCTTTCAGGTCTGCCCCCGCACAGAACGCTTTTTCGCCGGTGCCGGTGAGGATGACGCAGCGAATGTTTGAGTTGAATTCAATTTCTTGAAGAATCATTTGCAGGTTTCTAAGCATTTCTGCTGAAAGAGCATTTGCCGCTTGAGGCCTGTTTAAGGTGATCAACGCAATATGTTCTTTTTTCACAGTGAAAAGAATAGATTCTCCCATTGTATGCGTCCTCTCTTTTATCAAGATGATTTAAATACTTGTAAATTTCGGCTCGGCAGCTGTTTGCCCATTTTTTCTTCAATCCATTTGGCCGCAGATAGCAGTTTTTCGAGCTTTACATTTGTTTTGATGCCCATCTGTTCAAGCATGTACACGATATCCTCAGTTGCGGCGTTTCCTGATGAACCTGGCGCATATGGACATCCGCCAAGCCCGCCTGCCGAGCCGTCGAATACCGTGATGCCCATTTGGAGCGCTGTGACCATGTTGGCGAGCGCTGTTCCTCTCGTATCATGAAAATGCAGGGCGATTTGATTCGCGGGGAACCGTGCCAATAGAGCTTCAAGTACAGTTTCCACTTGGGCAGGATTAGCCGCTCCAATCGTATCTCCAAGCGACAGTTGAGAAATCCCAAATTCAAATAGAGCTTCTGAAAGGCGAATGACTTGTTCAATGGGGACATCTTTTTCGTACGGACAGCCGAAAACAGTCGAGAGGTAGGCTCTTGTTGTGAGGTTTGCTTTTTTTGCGTCATTGTTTACTTGTTTGAGTACACGAAGAGTTTCAGAAGTGGATTTATTGATGTTTTTTCTGTTGTGCGTTTCGCTGGCGGACATAAAAACGCAAGCTTCGTTAATGCCTCCTTCAAGCGCATTCTCCAGTCCTTTTTGATTCGGGACAAGCGCCGCGTACGTTACCCCTTTTTCACGGTCAATGCCTTTTGCTACATCAATAGCATCTCGAAGCGCTGGAATCCATTTCGGATGAACGAAGGATGTGATTTCAATATACGAAAGCCCTGTCCGGGAAAGCTGGTTGATCCAGGTTATTTTATCCTTTGTTTCGATCCATGCGGACTCGTTTTGTAAACCGTCACGCGGGCCGACTTCTTTGATTGTCACTTTTTTAGGATATGACATGGTCTTCCTCCAAATTATTGAGTGGAATCGCTTAATTCGAGCAGTACGTCGCCTTCATTTACAAAGTCGCCTTCATTTTTTTTGACTTCTTTTACGACTCCGCTTCGATCTGCAACGATCGGGATTTCCATTTTCATCGATTCCAAAATGGCAACCTCCTGGCCTTTTTCAATTTTGTCGCCGGCTTTGACGTGGACTTTCCACAGGTTTCCTGCCATTTGTATGCTAACTGTCATAACAACTGCCTCCTTTATAGGTGTTGTTTCAAAAAGTCAGTCGTAACATCCCCTTCTTTAAATGCCTTTGATGCCGCAGCCTGTATGAGAAGCGGAAGATTTGTTTTGATTCCTTCTACATGGTAGTCGCGAAGCGCTGTCTCCAGTTTTTCAATTGCTTCTGTTCTGGACTGGCCTTTGACGATCATCTTAGCGATCATCGGGTCATAAAAAGGGGTAACAATGCTGTCTTTTGCTACCGCACATTCGTGTCTGACCCCTTTATGGTCAGGGAGTGAGAACGCAGTGATCGTGCCTGGTGACGGGTAGAAGGTCTTGGGGTCTTCCGCGTATATTCTCACCTCTATCGCATGTCCGTTTCGTTTGATGTCTTTTTGAGAGAATGTGAGTGTATGGCCCGCAGCAATTCGCAGCTGCTGCTCAACTAAGTCCAGGCCTGTTATTTCTTCAGTCACGGGGTGTTCAACTTGCAGTCTCGTATTCATTTCGAGGAAATAAAAATTTTGCTTTTGGTCAACTATAAATTCGATGGTGCCTGCGTTCGTATAGCCGATCGCCTTTGCTGCTTTTACTGCCGTTTGCCCAATCCTCATTCTCAGTTCATTGTCTACAAATGGAGACGGCGCTTCTTCAATGACTTTTTGGTGGCGCCTCTGAACTGAGCAATCACGTTCAAACAGATGTACTGTATGGCCGTGTTGATCGGCTAAAAGCTGAACTTCGATATGGCGTGCATGTTCAATGACTTTTTCTATATACATTGATCCGTCACCGAAAAAATCTGCCGCGCGCTTTTTGTTCCCCTCGTACGCTTTTTTTAATGCTTCTTCATTTTCAACAAGCTGCATTCCGATGCCGCCTCCGCCCGCTGAAGCTTTCAGCATGACAGGATATCCGATTTGACTAGCAGTGCGGCAGGCTGCCTCTATGTCTTCGAGGGGTTCTGAAACGCCGGGCACCACAGGGACACCCGCAGCCTCCATTGCTTTGCGCGCTTCAATTTTGCTGCCCATCTTTGCAATGATATCGGGTGAAGGTCCGATAAACACGATGTTTTCTTGCTTGCAGCGTTCAGCAAATCGGCTGTTTTCTGATAACAATCCATATCCCGGGTGGATGGCGTCGGCATTTGCTTTTTTTGCCGTCTCTATGATTCTCTCTATATTTAAATAACTTTCACTGACTCTTGATTCCCCGATCAAATAAGACTCTGTAGCGGCTTTTGTATGGGACGCTTCCTTGTCTGCTTCTGAATAAACCGCGACTGTTTTGATGCCTAGACGGCTGCACGTTCGGATAATTCTCATTGCAATTTCTCCGCGGTTGGCGATCAGTACTTTAGTAAACATGATTTCACCTCATTGAGTTGATGATAAGTTGAACATTTCAATGGTTTTTTCTCGCAGTTTATATTTTTGAATTTTACCTGAAGCCGTCATCGGATAGTCGTCTGTAAAAATCACATAACGCGGAATTTTGTGGCGGGCGATTTTTCCTTTGCAATAGGCTTTAAGCTCATCAGATGAAACGCTTTTACCGTCTTTTAGTTTAATCCAGGCTGCAGCCTCCTCCCCGAATTTGGCGTCAGGCACACCAACGACCTGTACGTCTAAAACAGCGGGATGCCGGTATAAAAATTCTTCAATTTCCCGCGGGTAAATGTTCTCCCCGCCTCTGATGAGCATATCTTTTAATCTTCCGGTGATACGGCAGTACCCGTCTTCATCCATGACAGCAAGATCTCCTGTAAATAGCCATCCGTCATGATTGATTACTTTTCTGGTCGCTTCTTTGTCTTTATAATAGCCTTTCATGACGTGATAGCCGCGGGTGCATAGCTCTCCCTGCACGCCTCTTTGAACTTCTTGGCATGTCCCGGGCTCTACAATTTTCACTTCAGTATGCGGCAGGGCTCGGCCGGTTGTTTCGACTCTTCTTATGAAGGAATCATTTGCCCTCGTTTGCGTAATGACCGGCGAGGCTTCTGTTTGTCCATAGGCGATTGTAATGTCTTTCATGCCCATCCTTTCAATCACAGCTTTCATTACTTCACTTGGACAGGGAGAGCCGGCCATGATGCCTGTTCGGAGCGTTGATAGATCATATGCATCAAAATCCGGATGATGCAGCTCGGCGATAAACATGGTAGGCACACCATGCAGCGCTGTGCATTTCTCTTTTTCTACCGTTTTAAGGACGGTAACGGGATCAAATTCTGGAACAGGTATCATGGCTGCCCCGACGGACACACATGCCAAAACCCCGAGCACGCATCCGAAGCAGTGAAAAAACGGAACCGGGATGCACATGCGGTCTTGAGCGGATAAAGCCATACATTCAGCGATATTGGCAGCGTTATTGATGACATTAAAATGGGTCAGCATCACGCCTTTTGGAAACCCTGTTGTTCCTGATGTGTATTGCATGTTAATCACATCGTCTTTATCCAGGCTGTTCATTCTTGCTTCCAGCTCAGCATCTGTCACTGTTTTTGCCAATATCTCTATATCGTCCCACTGATACAAGCCAGGCAATCGTTTATTGCCAATATAGATCAGCGTTTTTAAAAAGGGATAGCGTTCAGATTTCAGTTGGCCGGGCTTTGCTTCTTGCAGTTCTGGTATTAAACTGTTCACGATGTCTGGATAAGAAGTGCCCCTGTATGAATCCATGATGATAAGTGCCGCGGCATCCGATTGCTTTAACAAGTAATCAAGCTCGTGTGCTTGATAATTGGTATTGACGGTTACGAGCACGGCTCCGATCTTCGCAGTTGCGAACTGCACGGCAAGCCATTCAGGGATATTAGAAGCCCATATGGCGACGTGATCTCCTTTTCCAATCCCCATCCGCATAAGACCTTTAGCGGTTTGACGGCACAGACTGTCAAATTGGGCGTACGTATAGCGGATATTCCGGTCTGGATACACAACCGCGTCTCGATGGGGATGCGCTTCAGCTGTTTGTTCCAGCAGCCTGCCGATTGTGGAATGGATGAGTTCAGCCATTGATTGTTCCTCCTTTCTTAATGATTAGAAAGCGTTTACATTTTCATTTTAAAAGCTGTCTGGCGATCACGAGGCGCTGAATTTCAGATGTGCCTTCACCAATTTCCATTAATTTTGCATCCCGCAGCATCCGTTCCACCCCGTACTCTTTCATATATCCTGAACCTCCATGGATTTGAATGGCTTGATTGCAAGCTCTAGTCGCCATTTCAGAAGCGAACAGCTTGGCGTACGCCGCTTCTTTTGTGAACGGACGATTATGGTCTTTCAGCCAGGCGGCTTTTAACACCATTTGCCGTGCCAGATCAATTTCCATCGCCATGTCAGCAAGCTTAAATTGAATCGCTTGGAAGGAAGAAATCGGCTGTCCAAATTGCTTCCGTTCTTTCGCATATGCCAATGATGCGTCAAGTGCCGCCTGGGCAATGCCAACCGCAAGAGCAGCAATGGAGATTCGCCCGCCGTCCAGCGTATATAGAAATTGTTTAAATCCTTTTGTTGGATCGCCGAGTAAGTTGCCCGCAGGCACTCTTACATCCTCAAGCAAAATTTCTGCTGTATTCGAACCGCGGACGCCCATTTTATCGTACGGGCTCGTAATCGTGAGTCCTGGTGTGTCAGTTGGCACAATCAATGCGGAGATGATGTTTTTTCCGTCTTTGTTTTTGCCTGTTACCGCGGTCACAATAACTGTCCGTGCGTAGCTTGCATTTGTGATCCAGCACTTTTCGCCGTTGATTACATATTCGTCACCATTTGAAATCGCTTTTGTTTGAGTGCCTCCCGCATCTGAGCCGGCATTTGGTTCCGTCAGGCCGAATGATCCGAGTGCTGTTCCCGAAGCCAGCGGCGTCAAATGCGTCCGTTTTTGTTCTTCTGTTCCAAAGTAATAAAGAGGGCTGGCGCCTAATGAGACCGCTGCAGCGTAGCTTAATCCAGTACTGCCGCAAGCTTTGCCGACTTCTTCAACCGCTAAGGCATATGAAATCGTATCACCGCCAGATCCGCCGTACTCTTCTGGAAATGGAATACCCATCAGCCCGAGTTCACCCATTTTTTTAAATGTTTGGATCGGGAACTCGCCCGTTTGATCTACATGTTCAGCGTGAGGAGCAATTTCTTTTTTCGCAAAATCTTTTACCATTTCACGCACCATTTGTTGTTCTTTTGTCAGCTCAAAATTCACGTCGTTTCCCCCTTCACATCTTTGTAACATTTTATTAGGCGAGTTCTATAATCATTCCCTGACAAGAAAAGTCTGAAAATTAAAACTGAATCATTTTTTATGTGACAATATCAGCGGAATGAGCAAATACATGCAGTAGGCGCATACCATCCATATCGCAAACGCAATGACTTGGCCCTTTGATAGAGCCGGGAAGATAAAGGGATGATTCCAAAGGGAAATCGTATCAATCAATAAACCGACCGCTGACCCCCATATACCGAGCTTGATCACCGCGTACTGTGGTCGGTCGAGTTTGGGTAATCATGTTATGTACTGTTTTTATGTTATGTTTCGGGATGATTCCGCAGTAATCGAATACTTTTTCATTATCATAGATCGAAAACACGTCCTGTACATGGATCTCTTCGATTTTACTTAGTACTAGGTTCTCAGATTCCAATACTGGAAAATGTCCAAACACCGCTTCCACATTCATGCGAGTCTCTCCCTTGCTTTTTTTGTTTCTATAAAAATTCAGCGGCTTATCATCATTTCCTGTTTTTAACATCATTTTTTAAAAAAAGACGACTTGGAAAGCCGTCCGTCTCATTTCTTATTTTGTTGTTCGTTTGGAAGCCTTGCTTTCATTATGAAGCCGGTCTGCTGAGGTGACATAATACGTATATTTCTTGTTAGGATCTGCCGAGTTATCTAAGAAGGTTTGCTGCTCATGTGTTTTTCTTTGCGTTGCCAGCAATGTTTTGTGCTTTTTCCCTTCGGCTCTGTATATTGCGTAATAGGCTGTTTCTTTCGTTTTTTGATTTGATGGATGGTCTTTAATCTGCAGAAGGTTGCCGTTTTTGTTTTCGATGACTTTTGTAAGCTTCGGTTTTTTTGGAGCGGTACTGTCAATCCAAGGCATTTGCGGAACCAATGCCGGCTTGCTGTAAAGATCAGTGATGAGCCTGTCTTTGATGCCAAGCGGATTTTTGTTGAGGTCCTTGAGGCTGAAATGCATGCTTCCTTTTACCAGCTCATGCTGACGGTTCAATGTGATTTGCCGCACATATTCCTCGGGGTCGGACCAAGGCGGATCAAAATTGTTATTGATTTTATATGCTGCCTGGCCAATATATAAGTGAACAGGCCTATTTTTAACTTCATTGCTCCACCAATCAGCCAGCACGTCGTAAGCCGCTGCGTTAAAGCCGATACTCCAATAAATTTGCGGAGCGATATAATCGATGTCACCTTCTTGGATCCAATGTCTTGTGTCTGCATATAGGTCGTCATAATTTCTGACGCCTGCTTTTGTATTCGATCCGGTCGGGTCATCTGCGGCGTTTCTCCATACGCCAAAGGGACTAATGCCGAATTTGACATATGGTTTTGCAGCTTTAATTGTTTGGTTGATTTGTTTGACAAGCTGGTTCACATTGTCCCGCCGCCAGTCATCAATATTCGAAAAAGCGTGTTTTCCGTATTGTTCATACTGTGCTTGATCAGGAAATTCCTTTCCCGCTATTTTATAAGGATAAAAATAATCATCCATATGAACGGCATCGATATCATAATGTTTTACGACTTCTTCAATGCCTTTAACGATAAAATCTCTCGCTTCTGGAATGCCCGGATGATAATACAGCTGGTTTCCATAGGCGGCAACCCAGTCTGGATGTTTTCTTGCCGGGTGATCTTCAGACAATTTATTAAGATCTGTATGATTCATCGTAATACGGTAAGGATTAAACCACGCGTGAAATTCCAAATTTCGTTTATGGGTTTCCTCAATCATAAATGCAAGCGGATCATAGCCCGGGTCTTTCCCTTGGACACCTGTTAAGTATTCAGACCAAGGTCCGTAAGCGGATGGATAAAAGGCATCAGCCGTAGGTTTAATCTGAACAATAACGGCATTCATTCCCATTTTTTGCACATCATTCAGCAGTTTGCTATACTCCTGCTTTTGCTTTTCAACCGATAACCCTTTTTTTGACGGCCAATCAATGTTCAATACGGAAGCTATCCATACGGCTCTCAGCTCCCTGTCAGACTGTGCATTGGCCATAAACGGAACGGAGATGACAAACGTTCCGACGATCAAGCTGACAAGGAAACGGACAATCGACTTTTGGCAAACCTTCATTCTGTTTCTTCTCCCCCATTACATCACTTTCACTATTCGCTATTACGGTATTCCCGGGCTATAAAAGGGTGATTAACAGAATGAAGAAATCAGGATTTATGTCTATCTCACTAAATAAACGAAAAAAGTCCTAAAGCATGTTGTGAGCCGCTTTTAGGACTTTTTATCATTCATCATGGTTTGCAGGCTTTTTAACACATCAATGAGTTTTACGCCGACACCGACAGCCGTTTCAAGGATCGCTTGTGCCCCGGCGATGGCTAAAATAAAGATCAGCGGTATAGCAATACGAGGCAAAAAAAGATAGCCAAGTCCGATCAAGATGGCACACCAAACACCGGCACACCAGTAGCAATTGAGCATGTATCCAAAATTAGAAGCCGGCACGCTTTTTTCGTCTACATGCCCGTTTTGATCTACAATCCTTTTCTTTTTCATAAAAGGTTTTCGGATAAATTCTGTGATTTTGTCGAATACAATCAAATGTGTTAGCCTGTAACTGGCTAGAATCAGCATGATAAATGTAAGAAAAGATAGGTGATCCATGGGAAGCCTCCAAGAAAAAGGATGATGTTATCATTCCCTAGTGTCCTTTATCCATTCTTGTACAAACAGAAAGACGGACAGAGAATGCATGCCTCTGTCCGCTAATTTGCTTATCGTTTTTGCAGTATCGCGTTATTTAAAGTGATCTTGTCTATTATGTCGAGGATGATGTCAGCATTCTTTTCAGCATATATTCCTTCCAGCATGTCTTTATGAGCGCCAAAGCCCGTGTACTCACTGTAGGTTCCACAGGCTCCCTCCCATTTCGTCAAGCCTGTATGTCCGCTGGTTTCGGTTTGAATTCCAGCTTCAATGAAATGAATGTTTGCTTTGATGCGCCCTTCATTCAGCAATTGTGCCCAATATGCCTGATAGTTTCTCTTTTTCTTGATCACCTTTTCTCTGACCGCTTCAGGCAGATATGCTGCAGATTCGTCATTTCCTGTATCGATAGGCAAAGACTGTTTTTTGAGATAAGCGTCCACGATAATGAAGTCGCTGACTTCCAATCCTTTGCGCTCCATAGCCTGTGCCACTTCAAAAGCCAGGTTTCCGCCTGCGGAGTAGCCTAATAAAACGTATGGGCCTTCAGGCTGTATGTCCGTGATGCAATTAACATATTGTTCAATGCGGGTGTCGTGTTCTATAAAGTGAAATCCGTAGACAGATGCCTTGTCATTCAGCAATAAAGCAAGGTCTTTGAAATAAATGCCAAATCCTGATATCGGCGGGAAGCAGAACAGGTTTTGCGCGCCGTGCTGGTTCAGTTTGATCACATGCTGTTCATTTGCGTCTGTCAGCTGTTTAGAGTAAAGTGTTTCGGCAAGCTGAGCGATTGTCGGATGTTCGAATAACAAATCAATCGGTATATCAATTTGCTGCTGGTGCTTCAGTGTGTGTATGACCTGCAGCGCTTTTAGTGAATGTCCGCCAAGTGCAAAGAAGTCATCATCAACACTGATTGTGTTGACACCGAGAACATGCTTCCAAATGTTCGCCAATTCTTCCTCAACCAAGTTTCTTGGCAGTATGATGTCCTTCCGTTTGTCAGGCTTATTTTCTGGTATAGGAAGAGCGCTGCGGTCTATTTTTCCGTTTCCGGTAAGCGGCATCCGGTCCACACGCACCCAGTGCTGCGGGATCATATAGTCTGGGAGCACACGCGCCAAATCGGCACGTATCTCCTTTTCTGTTCGTTTGTCATCGCCGACGTAATGAGCGTACAGCTGTCCCTGTCCATCAATTTCTCTCATTGTCACTGCCGCTTCCTGCACACCTTCCATTTCTAACAGGCGCGCTTCAATTTCGGCGGGCTCAATTCGTTTTCCGCGGATTTTCATCTGCCTGTCCATCCTGCTGATGTATTCTAAGTTTCCATCGGGTAGCCAGCGCGCCAGATCACCGGTACGGTATATTCTTTCTCCAGGCAAGAAAGGATGTGGAGAAAAAACAGCAGTTGTCAGATCTTCTCTGTTCAAATAGCCTTTTGCGACTCCATCGCCGCCTACACAAAGCTCGCCGGGAACGCCTATTGGCAAAAGTTGCCCTTTTGCATCTAAGATATAAGCGGTGCTATTGCTGATTGGTTTCCCGATCGGAATCGGCCCTGCATAATCTCTTTTCATCTTAAAAAAGGTTGAAAATGTCGTGTTTTCCGTAGGTCCGTAAATATTATGAAGCGCAAGATCAGGACAGGCATGTCTGACAGCATTCATCAGGGCGGGAGAGAGTGCTTCTCCTCCGACATATAATGTATGGAGCCCGCTGAACATGTCTGCTCGTACCTGTGCCAGCTGATTAAAAAGAGCTGTCGTTAAAAATAGCACGGTGATGTCATTTTCAATCAAATACGCCCCAAACCGATCAGGTGACAGCAGTGTCGATTGATCAATGATATGAAGGCTTGCACCATTTAATAGCGCCCCGAACATTTCAAAGGTGACGGCGTCAAAGCTGATAGATCCAGTCAGAATAAATCGGTCATCAACGGACGCAGACGTGTAATTGCTGTTTTTGACAAGGGACACGACATTGCGATTGGTGATCATGACGCCTTTTGGCCGGCCTGTTGATCCTGAGGTATACATGATGTATGCAAGATCGTCCGGGCTGGAGGTGATATTGATTGGGATATCGTTCTCTTCCATCAATCCCTGCGCATCTGAAATGATACATGTTCCTGAGAACGCAGCGTTTTGCTCCAGTCCCTTTTGAACAATCAGCATTTTTGCTTGCGTTTCCTCAAGCATAAAGCTGACTCGTTCAGGAGGTAGCTCAGCATCAAGCGGGAGGTATGCTCCCCCTGCTTTTAAAACGGCAAGCACACTGATGATGAATTCGGCAGAATGAGCAGCCAATATGCCGGCTGTCTCGTTCTTCCGAAACCCTTTTTGATATAACGCTCTGGCGAGTGAATTAGAGCGTCTATCAAGTTCTTCATACGAAAAAGTCAAATTCCCACACACAAGTGCGATATGGTCTGGCGTCTTTTCTGCTTGTTCTCGAAATAAATCGATAATTGTATGATTCTTTGGATACTCTGTTTTTGTATTGTTGAACTGTGTGACAATCTGCTCTTTTTCTGTTGCATCAAGAAAAGAAAAATCAGCAATTGGCGTATCAGGGTGATGGGCCGCTGTGCTCAGCGCTTGTGTAAATTGCCTTTTGATACAGCTAATCCAGGCAGCATCGTAAACGAACGCATTATAGCTGAATTTGATGACAAGTTCTTCGCCGGGAGCAACGACAAGATTAAAGTGATATCCTGATTGCTCAGATACTTGTACTTGATCGATTTGCAGCGGTGAATCGGTATGATCAGCGGATTCGGCGATTTTCTGCTGTAACGGATAGTTTTCAAAGACGATAATGTGATCAATCAGTTCCTGTTTTAATGAGGTGTTTGCCTGAATATCAAATAAAGGCTGACAGGTAAACGGCTCAGCTTCCAGCATTTCTTTCTGGCATCGTCTGAGCAGTTCTTGGAACGTTTCGTCTTGCTGTGTTTTAATGCGAACCGGAATGGTATTGATAAACAATCCTATCATTTGCTCCACGCCCGGAATTTCTGACGGTCTGCCTGATACAACCGCACCAAATACAACGTCGTCGGTGCGGTTATATTGCTGGAGCATAACGCCCCAGACGGCCTGAATTAGGGTAGCGAGGGTGACGCCGTGTTGTTTGGCACTCTCTTTCAGCTTGTCAGTCAGTGACTTACTTAATGAAAATACCAAATCTTCACGGAGATACCCCTCTTTTGTTTCTTTATCAGACACACGAGGCAGCGGTGATGGGGTGCTGTAGTTTTTTAAATATGAATCCCAGTACTCCGCCGCTTGTGCTTTGTCACGGTTTGTCAGCCAGGAAATATAGGTGCTGTACGGACGGACAGGGGCTAAAGAAAGTGTTTTACCTGTACAGATAGATTGATAAATCTGCATAAATTCCTGAAGTACGATGCCAAGGCACCAGCCGTCCATTAAAATGTGATGATGGCTCCAGACACAGACATGCTCCTCTTCAGCTGTTTTGAACAGAGAAATTCGCATCAGCATGTCTTTTT
Source organism: Bacillus sp. JS (assembly GCF_000259365.1). Taxonomy (NCBI): domain Bacteria; kingdom Bacillati; phylum Bacillota; class Bacilli; order Caryophanales; family Bacillaceae; genus Bacillus; species Bacillus sp. JS. The sequence goes on from NC_017743.1 coordinate 2,016,081, forward strand.
GCAAATCAAAGCCTTTTTGTTTGTCTCTTTCCTTAAAGCATTCAATATACTCATTCTGGTCGTTTGTTGGCAGATGGGAAATGTCTTCACTGCACAAATGAAATTCGCGTTCAGTCATCACGACTTGCCGAGGTCCCGACAAATGCGGGACGTGCGGCAAAAAGACGGTTCTGAAAATGTCATGGCGGTCGATGATGGTTTGAATGCTGCGCTGAAACCATTCATAACTGAGGCTTCCTTTAATGGTGAAGAGCGACTGTTCAACGTATGCCCCTTCCTCTTTACGGAGGAAGGAATGAAAGAGCATTCCCTCCTGCATGTGACTCAGAGGATAAATGTTCTTGATTTTTTTGATGTTATTCATAATGTCTGCACCTTTCTTCACGGATTCATTAGTGAAAACTGAGCATATCAGCAATCTCTTGCAGGGCGTCCTCGGTTAGTTCTTGGTCATCAAAATCACTGATGGTCTTTTCTGTTTCTCTTTTGTTCTGGCAGTGTTCGATCAGCTGTAATAAACATTGACGGCATGTTTCGCTAAGCTGTTCGATGGTTTTGTGCTCAAAACGGGTAGTGTCATAAGTCATATTGACAGTCATTTTCCCTTCTGCAGCGATTGCACTGATATCCAGTAACTGTTCACGATTCCATGTTGTGCTGATATCATCTCCTGCACCAAGCGGAGAGAATGAGAAGGAGTCCTCTTCAGGTACTTCAGCTGGGCCGCTGCTTTCAAATTGCCCCAGATAATTGAAGCTGATTTCTGGCGTGCCTGTGAAATTGATGTCTTTTTTGTCAGGCGGCGTCAAATATTTAATGACACCGTAGCCGAATCCTTTGTCCGGTACGCGTCTCAGTGTATCTTTTGTTGTTTTTAGCACATGAACCATGTATTCTTCCGAAGCTGGCAAGTCTGTGTTCAGTTTAACCAATAACGGATAAATGGCGGTAAACCATCCAACCGTACGGCTCACATCTATCCCGTCTAATACACCCTCTCGACCATGTCCTTCTAAGGATAGTTTGAAGGCGGATCGATTGGTCCAATGGTGCAGCGCAAGAATGACAGAAGACAGCAGCATGTCCTGCGTATCAGTGTTATATGCGCTGTTGGCGTCTTTTAAGAGCGCAACTGTCTCTTTCTCGTTTAAGGTATACGAAATCGTGGACCGTTTTCTCTCGTTTTCTCTGGTTCCGCCGATTTGATCAAAAGGCAGTGCTTCTGTTTGATATTCTTCGGTTTCGCGCCAATACTTAAGCTGTTTCATTAGCTGCTGGCTTTCAGCGTAGTCAGAGAGCTTTTTCGTATACGCTTTAAATGAGCTTGTTTTAGGCGGCAGCTGAATCTCTTCCCCGCCTGCAGCTTGACGATAGCCTAAAGCCAAATCTTCTAACAGCACTCGCCACGAAATACCGTCAACAACGAGGTGATGAGCAGATAAAAATAAGAAATCACCGTCAATTGTGTGAAATAGACCGGCTTGCAGCAGCGGACCATTTTTCAAATCCATTTTCTGCTGAATATCAAGTACATGGGTTTTGATAAGAGGTTCATACGGTCTATTACCATCAGTGCCGTCTGGAGCCGACAAATCAATAATCTGAAGGCCGTACAGCGCGTCGTCCGAATGACTGAGCGGCCGATTATATTGACTCCACTTTCCTTGTTCATTCTGTGTAAATACCATCCGCAGCGCATCATGATGACACGTTATTGCTTTTAACGTTTTACGAAGTGCTTCCTCTTGTACAGAAGTGCTCCGATGCAGCATAACGGACTGATTAAAATGGTTTCTTTCTTTTATCTCTTGAGAAAGAAACCATTTTTGAACAGGCGACCATTGTACGTCTCCCTCAACCGCAGCTTGGCTGGAACTTGTATCTGAATCACGGATATAAGCTGCCAGTTCTTGAATGGTCGGATGGCTAAACAAATCTTTTACTGCCAGTTGCTTTCCTATCCGATGAAGCCGTGCGGATACTTGTAACGCTTTGATCGAATCTCCTCCAAGTTCAAAGAACGAATCAGCAGTTCCGATTTTTTCTGCCCCCAGTACTTCTGTCCATATATCCGCCAGTATTTGTTCCATCTTGCTGGCTGGCGCGAGGAATGGACGTTCAGCTCCGCTCTTCGATACGGGTTTCGGAAGTGCTCTGCGATCCAGCTTGCCGTTAGGCGACAATGGAAGTGCATCCAGTTTTTCAATAAACGCAGGGTGCATAAACACCGGCAGCTTGTTTTGTAATTCTGAGCGTACAGTATTTGCGCTCAACTCTGGTTTTGTCACAACATAAGCGCTTAATTCGGTTTGTCCTGACGCTGTTACATGAGCAACTACTGCGGCGTCTTGTACACCGTTTATACAACGGATGACCGATTCAATTTCTTTCGTTTCTACACGGTATCCTCTAATTTTGACTTGATCATCGATTCTTCCCAGATATTCGAGTGTTCCGTCGGCCATCCATCTGGCGGCGTCTCCTGTTCGGTACATTCGTGTTTCAGGTTTGAATGGGTTCTTTATGAAGGCTCTCTCTGTCTGTTCCGGAAGATTGACGTACCCCCTTGCAAGCCCTGCTCCAGCGATACAAAGTTCTCCCGCAACACCGATTGGCTGAAGCTGATGACTGCTATTTAAAATCAGTACTTGGGTCCCGTCAATCGGCTGGCCGATACTTACGCATGTCTGCTTTTCCATATGTCTCATGACGGTAGTTGCCACGCTGTTTTCTGTAGGCCCATATTCGTTGGCGAGTTCGGTATGCGGACAAATGGCCAAGCTGCGGTGGATCAATTCGCGGTCAGCTGCTTCTCCCGCTAGTGTCACGACTCTAAGTGTCTTTACATCTGCCGGCTGCACTACGTCCAAAAGCGCTCGATATAAAACAGGCACAATAATCATATGTGTAATCCGGTGACGAGACAGCTGATGCTTAATGGCCAGAATGTCCTTTGCTTCCTCTTCATGAAGCAGAACTGCTTTTGCACCTGACAAAAGCGGTGTGAACATACTAGTTAAAAAGCCGTCAAATGAGAAAGAAAAGAGCTGCAGGATGGCATCTGTCTCGTTGAATGCATAAGCGTTTCGCCGCCACAGAAGCGTGTTGGCAATCCCTTTATGCTCGACCATCACCCCTTTTGGACAACCCGTCGTTCCTGAAGTATAAATGATATAAGCCAAATGATGGGCAGACGACACTTGCGGCAGCGGCGATTTGTCATAAGCCTCCGCGCTCTCTATCGTCAAGACCTCTCCTTCAAAATCAGCAAGTTCTCCCCAATCCGCTTCATTTACTGTCATTAGCAGTTTCGTTCCGCTGTCGCTTAGGATATAGCGTTTCCGTTCCGCCGGGTATGCAGGATCAATGGGCACGTAACAGCCTCCGGCTTTCCACACACCAAGTATGGCTGCCACCATACTAAACGAACGATGCACCATGATGCCTACTGGTGTGTCCGGTTTAACACCTCTGCTGCGTAATGTGTGTGCGATTCCATTGGACCACTCGTCTAGCTCCTGATAAGTCAGTGTTTTGTCTCCGCTGACAAGTGCAGACGCTTTTGGTGTTCGCGCAGCTTGCTGTTCAAACAATTGACTGATGGTTTGTATTTCGTACTGATTCGCTTTCCCGGTGTTAAACTCATTGAGCAGCTGGTTCCGCTCTTCTTGTGTCAGGACGTCGATATGGTTGAGTGTCACCTCCGGGTGTTTGCCGATAATGCGAAGTATATTTGTCAAGTGCGACGCCCAGCGTTCAATGGTGGTTTTCTCAAACAGTGCTGTTGAATATTCAAAAAGGAAATGGATGTTTCCGTCACCTTCAGATGCTTGTAATGTTAAATCGAACTTAGACACGAGATGAGAAACTTGTGCCGGCTTCATTTGCAAATCATGCAGTTGCAATGGCTCGTAATCATTATTTTGGACAACTAACATGGCATCAAACAGCGGGTTTCTGCTCATATCCCTTGTCAATTCAAGCTTATCGACAAGCTCTTCGAACGGATAATCCTGGTGCTCATAAGCTTCCAGTGCAGTCTCGCGCACTTCCTGCAAATACTGTACAAACGGCTTCCCGCCCTCCGGGCGTGCCCGCAGCGCCAGCGTGTTCACAAACATACCGAGTATCGGCTCGAGATCCTTGTGCGGCCGGCCGGCAATTGGCGAGCCGACGATGATATCTTCCTGTCCGCTTAAGCGTGACAATAACGCTGTGTAGGCCGCAAGGAGCACCATGTACAGTGTGCTTCCGTTCTCCCGTGCCAGCTTGTGAAGCCCTGATGCCGCTTCTTGATCAAGCGTAAAGGAGACCTTGTCACCCGCAAAGCTTCGCACCGGCGGGCGGGGTTGATCAGCCGGGAGATCCAGCACCGGCAGCTCGCCCTCGAGCTGCTTCAGCCAGTACGCCTCCTGCGTTTTGTACGTGTCTCCTGTTTTGAATCCTTCTTGCCATACGGCATAATCTTTATATTGAATATGAAGCGCCGGAAGGGCCCGGTTGTTGTACAGCTCTCCGAATTCCCGAATCAGAATGTTGACGGAAACACCGTCTGAAATGATGTGATGCATATCAACCAGCAACAGGTGCCGCTCATCTGATACCTTTACGATTTGGGCACGGAACAGCGGCGCTTGGCTGAGATCAAACGGCTTGATAAACGCGGCTGCGGCCTCCTGTTCGGTTTGGTCGCCGAGAACTGTCGTCTGTAATGTGAACGGCACCTCGTCATGGATGCGCTGCACCGGCTCACCGCCTCCATCCTGTTCAAAGGAGGTCCGCAGCGATTCGTGGCGCTTGATCAGCTCTTTGAAAGCCCTGTCCAGCCTTTCTGGATCAAGCTTCCCTTCCAGTTCTAATACAGCCGGCATATTGTAGCCGGTCCCTCCGTCCTCCAGCTGCTGAAGGACATAGATCCGCTTTTGGGCAGATGAAACCGGATAGGTCTCACGCTGTTCCGTCGGCTTTATTGCTTCATATGGACTGTCCGTTCCTTCACGGATAACAGAAGCCAGTCCTTCTATCGTCGGATGGGCAAACACATCTTTCAGCGGCACCTGTACATCAAATTCTTTTGAGATTCGGGAGACAAGCGCCGTTGCTTTTAAGGAATGTCCCCCGCGGTCAAAGAAGTTGTCGTGAATCCCGACAGGGCCGTTTTTCAGGACGTCTTCCCACAGCTGGGCAAGCTTCATCTCGGTCACATTTCTTGGCGCTGTGTAGGTCTCTGCATCTGCCGCTCCGTTAGGAGCTGGCAGGGCGTTCCGGTCCAGCTTTCCGCTTGGCGTAACCGGCCACTGTTCCATCTCGATCATATGGGCTGGGATCATGTAGCCCGGCAGCCGTCTCTCAAGCTGCGCCCGCACTTCGTTTCTCGGGAGTCCTTCTATATAAGCGCATAATTCCGGCTCGCCGCTGTCTGTCCGTACGGTAACGGCCGCCTCCCTGACGCCTTCTATGCTTCTAAGCGCCGCTTCAATTTCTCCAGGCTCAATCCGGTAGCCGCGGATTTTCACCTGATCATCCGTGCGGCCGAGGAATTCCATATTCCCGTCAGGGAGCCAGCGGGCTATATCCCCTGTTTTGTACATGCGTTCCCCCGGGTAAAACGGGTCCTCAAGAAAACGCTCCTCCGTTAAGGCCGGCCGATTCAAATAGCCTCTGGCCACACCCGCTCCGGCAATGTACAGTTCGCCGATACATCCGGCAGGCAGCATCCGATGCTTCTGATTGAGAATATACAATCTGACATGGTGAACAGGTTTGCCAATAGGAATTCGTTCAAGTTTTTCATGCATCGGACAATCAAAGAATGAAGCTTCTACAGTTGCCTCTGTTGGCCCGTAGGAATTGGTTAATGCAACATTTGGAAGCAACTCGCTAAATCGGGAGACGAGATGGGCCCCCAGCTGCTCTCCACCGGAAAACACCCGCTTGAGTCCGTTTGGCTTCTTCATCGGTACAGAGCGATTTTTTATATGTTCTAAAAAGGCATGTAGCATTGAAGGCACAAAATGCATAGCTGTGATCTCTTGTTCTTCTATGGCCTTTGCGATCACTTCAGGTTCTTTTTCGCCTCCCTGAGGAAGCAGATAAACAGAAGCACCGGCATAAGGCCACCAAAACAGCTCCCATATTGAAGCGTCGAATGAATAAGATGTTTTATGCATAATCACATCTGATTGCTTCAGTTGATAACGGGACTGAAGGGAATTCAAAAAATTCACCGCTGATCGATGTTCAACTTCAACGCCCTTAGGCATCCCGGTAGAGCCGGATGTATAGATGACATAGGCTAAAGATTGCGGGAGAACGTTAACATTCGGATTGGACAAACGATGTTTCAGCCCGTTATTTGTCCGATTGAGATAAAGAATCTCTCCTGCAAATGCCGGAACATGAAGGCCGTCAGACTGAAGCAAGAGAATGTTTGTACCGCTGTCTTTGAGCAGAAAGCTGATTCGTTCTTCCGGATAATCCGGGTCAATGGGCAGATAAGCGCCGCCCGCTTTAAGAATGCCATAAATGCCAATCAGCATTTCAGGCGAACGCCTTCCCATAATGGCAACTGTTGTTTCAGATTTTACTCCCCGTCCAATCAGCTCCCAGGCGATACGGTTAGCCTGTTCATTCAATTCTTTATAGGTCATCGCTCCAGCTTCAAAGATAACGGCTGTCTGATCAGGCGTTTTTGCTGCCTGCTGTTCGAGTGCATGGTGGAGCGTTTGATTCATCAGATAGCCCGTCTCCTGAACCGGATGGCATGCTTCAATGAACTCTCTCTCTTCTCCTTTTGTTAAGATTGGAATGTTGTCCAATTCTGTTTCAGGACTGGCAGCTGTGTGTTCCACAAGCGTGGTGAAAAGGCCGGCCCACCTTTGGATGGTTTCTTTCTCAAACAAAGCTGTACTGTATTCAAACTGACAGAAAAGTTCGGAATCGTGTTCTGTAACATACAAGGAAATATCGAATTTTGATATTGGATGATGCAAGTCCTTCCATTGAAGCTGTACATCTTTCATTTTCAGCTTTTGCTGTTCCATATTCTGAAGGACAAGCGTTGTGTCAAACAGTGGATTCCGGCTCATTTCCCGCTGTACGCCGAGTTTATCCACGAGCTCTTCAAACGGATAATCCTGATGCTCGTACGCTTCCAGTGCCGTTTGTCTGACTTCTTTCAGAAATTCTTCAAATGTCTTATGACCGGCCGGGCGTGTGCGGAGAGCCAATGTATTGACGAACATCCCAAGAACAGCTTCAAGATCGGCATGGGGCCGTCCGGCGATAGGTGAACCAATTACGATATCATCCTGAGCGCTTAACCGTGATAAAAAAGATGAATACAAAGCGAGCAGTGTCATGTAAAGTGTGCTGCTGTTTTGATGGGCGAGCTGTTTTATCCGGGACGTGAGCTCTTTATCCATTTGAAAGGTTACTTTTCCGCCTGCGAATTGCCGTTCTGCCGGACGGCGTTTATCTGTAGGGAGCTCTAGTACAGGGAGGTCTCCGCTAAACTGCTGCAGCCAGTAAGTCTCCTGCTTTTGATACGAGTCTCCCTTTCTAAAAAGCTGCTGCCAGACGGCGTAATCTTTATACTGGATCCGCAGCGGCTTAAGCTGCCGTTTTGCATAAAGATCGGTGAATTCTCGGATTAGGAGCTGAACGGATACGCCATCTGAAATAATATGGTGCATATCTACCAGCAATACATGCTTCTCGTTCGACACTTTTACAAGACCCGCTCTAAATAACGGTGCTTGATTGAGATCAAAGGGACGAACAAATCTCTCGATATCGGTCTCTCTGCTTAATTCAAACGGTACCTCGGTGTGAATACGCTGAACAGGCTCGCCATCTGCCCCGGATACAAAGGAAGTTCGAAGAGGCTCATGCCGACTGATCAGTTCTTTACATACAGCAGACAGGTTAGCGACATCCAGTGTCCCTTCCAGTTCTAAGACCGCAGGCATATTATAGGCGACACCCTCATCAAGCTGCTGAAGCACATAGATCCGTTTTTGAGCGGAAGATACAGGATATGCCTCCCTTTCTTCTGCCGGTTCAATTGCTGCATACGGATTTTCTTCTGCATTTCGAATGATTGAAGCTAACCCTTCCACTGTCGGATAGGCAAAAATGTCCTTAAGCGGAACTTGCACATGAAATTCCTTTGCAATCCGTGACATCAGCACTGTTGCTTTTAGAGAGTGGCCGCCATGATCAAAAAAGTTGTCTTGGATGCCTATAGAGCCATTCTTCAGCACATCTTCAAATAGTTGTGAAAGCTTTGCCTCTAACAGATTACGAGGGGCAGTATATGGATTTCCGCTGATCGAAGCATCTGGCTCTGGAAGTGCTGATTGATCTACTTTGCCATTTGGGGTAAGAGGTATGCTGTCAACCCATACCCATTTCGCCGGAATCATGTATTCTGGCAGCTCACTAGCCATATAGCTGCGTAAATCTATTGCATTCAGATTTTGTACACTGCAATAGTAAGCGCATAATTCATATTCACCGTTTTCATCTTGTCTGATGAGAATGGCAGCCTCTTTTATGTCCGGATGATTCATTAACGTGACTTCGATTTCTTGCGGCTCAATTCGATAACCCCTGATTTTCACTTGATTGTCTGCCCGTCCGATATATTCGATGTTGCCGTCTTCAAGCCGTCTGGCCAAATCACCTGTACGGTACATGATCGCACCAGGCCTGAATGGGTCGGATGAAAATTTGTCGCGTGTCAGTTTATCGTGATTGACATACCCTCTGGCAACACTTGCGCCGGAAATATAGAGTTCACCTGGTACGCCGTATGGCTGCAGCTGTTTTTGGTGATTCAAAATATATAGATCAGTACAGCTTATCGGTTTACCGATTGGCGGAAACTCCGGAATAGGGTCTCCCGGATGAATGGTATACGTTGATACGACATGAGTTTCTGAAGGTCCGTAATGATTGTGCAGGTGTATGTCGCGTTCACGTAACACCTCTTGGAAAAGGTCTGAAATCATTAATTGTTCCCCGGCTGCAATCAAGTGTTTGACGCCATAAGGAAACGAGTTCGCCAGTTGCTGCTCGCTGAAAATCATTTTGATAAAAGCAGTTGGGAGAAACACAATATTGGTCTGTTGCTTGTTTATAAATGCAAACAGCTGAGGCACATCTCTTTTTATGGCTTCTGGCACGATGTGCAGTGTGCCGCCTTTAAGAAGCGCAGAAAATATTTCTTGATAGCAGACGTCAAAGGCAGGTGTCGCAAATTGCAGAACATCTGCTTCGAAATCAATGCCAGAGTGTGCATATTCGAACTTCAGCAAGTTAGCCATGTTTCGATGCTCAAATTGAACACCCTTTGGTTTACCTGTTGTACCTGACGTATAAATGATATACAGCAGATCGTCAGCATTATTGATTGACTTCATGTTACTGCCGTCTTCTTTGCTTTCGATATCTTCTGCATGAGTGATAATATAATTGTTTTCTAACGATGAGGAGAGATGCGCTTGTGAAACAACATGCGAACAGCCGCAGTCATTTAGAATATAACGGATTCTTTCAGCTGGATAATACGGATCAATCGGAACAATAGCGCCGCCTGCCTTTAAGATTCCAAGAACGCCTGTGATAAACGCCGCTGAGCGTTCCATCATAATCGCAACGGGCTCCTGTCTCGCAACACCCTTCATTCGTAAATGCCGCGCCAATTTGTTAGCCGATTTATTCAGTTCTTTGTATGTTAACGAGCAGGCTTGATCAATTACCGCATAAGCATCCGGCGTCTTTTCTGCTTGTGTTTCAAACATGGCATGGATGGTTTCGTAAACTGGTGTTCGATCTGCGATTTCTCCAATCAGCTGCCGCTTTTCAGTGTCTGTCGTAATCTCGATTTCGCCAGGTGAAAGATTCGGATTGTGTAAGATTTGCGATACAACATTCAGAAGATGCTCCTTGACAGAAAGCACAAAAGACCGATCATGCTGCTCAGCATCATAGCTCATTTTCATATGGATTTCTTCTCCTGGCGCTACCATAAGATAAAAGCTGTAATTGGTTTCATCTGCCACAGTGAAGTTATGAATCTGAAAAAGATCTGAAGCATGGTCCTGTTTGTTGAGCATTTGAATCTCTTGCTGCACCGGATAGTTTTCAAATACGAGAATATGGTCAATCAGCCCTTGCTTAACCGCTGAACGGGCTTGAATCTCATATAAAGGATGGTAGCTGTATGCTTCAGCGGCAAGTCGGTCTTTTTGCATATCTTTTATGAGCTGTAGAAATGGTGTTTTTGCCCCCTGCACCCGAACCGGTATCGTGTTAATGAAAAGACCTACCATTTGTTCAATGCCTTCGATTTCGGCGGGTCTTCCAGACATGACAGAACCGAATACGGCGTCATCATGATTATTATATTTTTGAAGCAGAATGCCCCAAATGGTATGGAAAATCGTACTGAGTGTCACTTCTTCTCTTGCTGCAAGCTCCGAAAGCCTGCTGCTTTCTTTCTTAGAGAATGAAAACGTAACGTGTTCCTGCCTGCTTCTCCCTTTTGTTTTTTTCTGTTTTGGGAGCATGGTTTGCTGTTCATAGCCGGAAAGGTAATGATCCCAATATGAAACCGCCTGCTCTTTGTCTTGCTCCATCAGCCATTTGATATACCTTCCGTATGGCTGAACCGGCTCTAGTGATATAGCGGATTCATTTACATAAGATGCATAAATATGAAGAAACTCCTTTAACACAATGCTGAGGCACCAGCCGTCCATCATGATGTGATGAAAGGTCCAAATACAAGTGTATTGGCCCTCTCCTGTTTGAATCAGAGTGATGCGCATGAGCAGATCTTTTTGCAAGTGAAACCCTTGAGCGCGGTCTTTTTCTTTCAATTGTTCGATAAACTGTGATTGCTTCTCTTTGTTTAAATGCGTAATGTCTTTTTCCTGCACGACGACATTGCGTTCTCTCAGGACAACCTGCTGGGGAGAGGAAACATTTTGACTGATAAAAATCGTCCTGAAAATATCGTGTCTTGCGACAAGAGCATTGATGCTGTTTTGAAAATACTGCGGATTGACTTTTCCTGCTATTGTAAAAGAAGCTTGCTCAACATATGCCTGTGAATCTTTTTGCAGGAGGGAATGGAAAAGCATCCCTTCCTGCATGTAAGACAGCGGATAAATATCCTGAATTGAATTCGCTTTTGTCATGTTCATGTCTCCCTGTCACGATTTTCTACAATTCTTCCACCAAGCTGGATATACTGTCCAAATCCTCTGCCGTTAATGATTGACTGCTAAAATCGCTCAGTGTCTTTTCTGCTTTTTGTTTACCGGCGCAGTGTTTCATAATGTCCAGCAAAAAGTGTTCGATCCTGTTGATAAGCTGGTCCATTGTGTTTCTATGGAAACGGGCCGGCGGATAGCTAAGATTGAAATGAAGCTTTTTGTCTGCTGCCATTGCACTTATCTCTATGATTTGCTCACGCTTCCATGTATGAGTGATATCCTTTCCGCTTCCAAGACTTGATGGGCGGAAGCTGCCCTGTCTTTCGATGTCGTTGAACTGGCCCAAATAGTTAAAGCTGATTTCAGGTGTTTTTGAAAACGCAATGCTTTTATTTTCAGGGTGTGTGAGGTATTTCAGCATACCGTAACCTATCCCTTTGTTTGGTATCCGGCCCAGTGTATCTTTAACGGTTTTTACTGCGGTTCCCAGCTCATCCCTTTGATTTTCAAAGCTTATGAGGGCCGGGTACATGGATGTAAACCAGCCGACCGTCCGGCTGATATCCAACTCCGGCATAATGTGCTCTCTTCCGTGTCCTTCCATAGCGATTCGGAGCTTGCTTCCTCCTGTCCATTCACAAATCGCCAACGATGCTGCGGTTAACAGAATATCTTGTGTATCTGTGCCATAGGCGTGATTGACGTTTTGCAGCAAAACGTCAGTGTCTGCTTCAGAGAGTGAAAAGCTTACCGAGTCCCTCTTGCTGCAGCCGGTGTTCTCATGAAACGGCATTTCATATGGCAGTTCCGCAGTTTGCTGTTCTTCTGCACTTCGCCAATACGCCTCTTCACGAATCAGCTTGCTGCTTTGGGCATATTCCTGAATCCGTCTGGCGTATTCCTGATAGGAATCAGTTTTAGGCGGAAGATCAATCGGCTGGCCTGAGGACGCTTGTTGGTACCCTGCTGACAAATCCTCCAGCAAAATCCGCCATGCCACACCGTCAACGACTAGATGATGGATCGCGAGGAACAAGTAATCTCCGGTCAGTGTTTTAAACCACGCGGCATGTAACAATGGCCCTTCCTGCAAATTGATGCTTTGCTGAAGATCTGCAACTTCTCGTTTGATTTGTGTTTCCCAATCGTTTTCAGATTGTGAAAGATCAGATATTTTTAACCTGTATAGCTGTGATTCATGAATGCCTTGGTTGATTTGAATCCATCGCCCGCCATCGTTACGATAAACCATCCGAAGCGCATCATGATGCTCCGCCAGCTTTTTTAAGGATGCTCTAAGAGCGTCTTCAGACAAACGGTCAGTATGGAAAAGCATGACAGACTGATTGAAATGGTGTCGTTCTTCTATGTCTTGTGAGAGAAACCATTTCTGAATAGGCGTCCATGGAACATCTCCCTGAACAGGTCCTTGTTCTATGACTCTCTCTGTTTTACGAATAAATGGTGATAAGTCTTTTATCTTTGGATGACGGAATAAATCACTTACCTGCAAGCTTAACCCGTGGCGCCCGAGACGTGCAGAAACTTGAAGCGCTTTGATGGAATCGCCGCCCAATTCAAAGAATGAATCCTCTATTCCGATCCTCTGGATGCCTAGAACCTCCTGCCAGATCAATGCCAGCTGCTCTTCAAGTTCGTTGCGTGGCGGGATGTATGTTTGTTTAGATGCGAAATCTGGTTCAGGCAGTGCTTTCCGGTTCAATTTGCCGTTCGATGTGAGCGGAAGATTCTCCATTTCAATGATATACGCCGGAATCATATAATTAGGCAGTGAACGGGCGAGAAGAGAACGCACTTGTTCAGCATTCGTGCCCGCTTTTACGCTGATATAGCCAAACAGCTCTTTGCTCCCTGACTGTCCTGTACGTGCCAACACCGCCGCTTCTTTGACTCCGTCTATGTGGCGAAGTGCTGATTCGATCTCACCCAGCTCTACCCGATAGCCTCTGACTTTTACTTGATCATCAATACGGCCAACGTACTCAATTGTGCCATCGGGAAGCCAGCGCGCCAGATCACCTGTGCGGTACAGTCGATCGCCGGGTACAAATGGGTTTTTGACAAATTTCTCTTTCGTTAAATCAGGACGGTGTAAATACCCTCTGGCAACGCCATCTCCGCCGACACAAAGTTCGCCAACAGCTCCGGCCGGCTGCAGCATTCCCCATTGATTGAAGATATATGCGGTGGAATTGCCAACCGGCCGCCCGATCGGAATGGAGAGTTCATATGTTTTTTGAATGTGGAAGCATGTCGAAAAAGTTGTATTTTCGGTTGGCCCATATCCGTTCCATATCGATACTTCCGGGCAGGCATTTCTGATTCGATTGACGTGGCTTGCCGACAAAGCTTCTCCGCCTATGATCAGATGGTTAAGCTGCGAAAATGTTGTCTCGAGTTGCTCTGTCAAATGATTGAATAGAGACGAGGTCAGCCACATCGTTGTGATTCCTTGATGTTCTATGTATCTCTTAAGCTGTTGGGAATCGAGAAAGGTTTGTTGATCGGACAGGTGCAAAGCGGCACCATTTAACAGCGGTCCAAAAAATTCAAATGATCCAACGTCAAAACCGATTGATGATGTCATCAGAAGGCGGTCAGCAGGTGTAAATGTAATATAATTGCTGTTTTTCACAAGACGAATGACACTTCGCTGCTCAATCATGACACCCTTTGGTTTACCGGTTGATCCAGAGGTATAAATGATATATGCAAGTGAATGGGGCCCTGCTGAAGATTCAACGTTCTTCGCCTCTCCTTGCTTTTGAATATCTTCGATTATGATTTGTTCACATTCAATGCCTAATAGCTGTTTTTCTGTTTTTTCAGATTGAAGGAGTAATGCTGCCCTGCTGTCAGACAGCATATAAGCTATCCGTTCAACAGGCAGATTAGAATCGATAGGCAGATAGGCTCCCCCGGCTTTCAGAATGCCCAGCATACCTGCTATGAGTTCTGGCGTTCGTCCTGCCAACAAGGCTACGACTCGATCGGGACCGACTCCCTTTCTCTGTAGAAGTGAAGCAATTTGATTTGCCCAGCTGTTCAGATCCGCGTAAGTTAACTCTTGTGTATCGCTGACAATTGCTATGGCATTAGGCGTTTGTTCCGCCTGCATTTCAAAGAGTCTGCTGATGGTTTCATTTCTTGGATAATCCATTTTTGTACGATTGAGTTCATGGATAAGGTAATGGGCCTCATCTTCATTCAGGATATTTATTGTTCCGAGAACGGCTTTGTTGTCCTGGATGATGGAGAGTAACATATTGATGAAGTATTGAAGCCACTTTTCTATCGTTTTTTTCTTATATAAGTCAGTACTAAACTCCATTTGGAACGTCAGCAAACCGTGGGGCTGTTCCTGAGCATATAGCGTTAAATCAAATTTGGACGTTTGATGCCCATTGTTTGCTGCAGGTTTGAGACACAGTTCATCCAGGTCCAACGATTCCTGATCCATGTTTTGAAGAACAAACATGACGTCAAAGAGCGGATTCCGGCTCATATCCCTTGTCAATTCAAGCTTATCGACAAGCTCTTCGAACGGATAATCCTGATGCTCGTAGGCTTCCAATGCTGTCTCGCGCACTTCCTGCAAATACTGTACAAACGGCTTCCCGCCCTCCGGGCGTGTCCGCAGCGCCAGCGTGTTCACAAACATGCCGAGTATCGGCTCGAGATCCTTGTGCGGCCGGCCGGCAATTGGCGAGCCGATGATGATATCTTCCTGTCCGCTTAAGCGTGACAATAACGCTGTGTAGGCCGCAAGGAGCACCATGTACAGTGTGCTTCCATTCTCCCGTGCCAGCTTGTGAAGCCCTGATGCCGCTTCTTGATCAAGCGTAAATGAGACCTTGTCACCCGCAAAGCTTCGCACCGGCGGGCGGGGTTGATCAGCCGGGAGATCCAGCACCGGCAGCTCGCCCTCGAGCTGCTTCAGCCAGTACGCCTCCTGCGTCTGGTACGCGTCTCCTGTTTTGAATCCTTCTTGCCATACGGCATAATCTTTATATTGAATATGAAGCGCCGGAAGGGTCCGGTTGTTGTACAGCTTTCCGAATTCCTGAATCAGAATGTTGACGGAAACACCGTCTGAAATGATGTGATGCATATCAACCAGCAACAGGTGCCGCTCATCTGATACCTTTACGATTTGGGCACGGAACAGAGGCGCTTGGCTGAGATCAAACGGCTTGATAAACGCGGCTGCGGCCCCCTGTTCGGTTTGGTCGCCTAGAACTGTCGTCTGTAATGTGAACGGCACCTCGTCATGGATGCGCTGCACCGGCTCGCCGCCTCCATCCTGTTCAAAGGAGGTCCGAAGCGACTCGTGGCGATTGATCAGCTCTTTGAAAGCCCTGTCCAGCCTTTCGGGATTGAGCTTTCCTTCCAGCTCCAATACCGCCGGCATATTGTAGCCTGTCCCTCCGTCCTCCAGCTGCTGAAGGACATAAATCCGTTTTTGGGCAGAGGAAACCGGATAGGTTTCACGCTGTTCCGTCGGTTTTATTGCTTCATATGGACTGTCCGTTCCTTCACGGATAACAGAAGCCAGTCCTTCTATCGTCGGATGGGCAAACACATCTTTCAGCGGCACCTGTACATCAAATTCTTTTGAGATTCGGGAGACAAGCGCCGTTGCTTTTAAGGAATGTCCTCCGCGGTCAAAGAAGTTGTCGTGAATCCCGACAGGGCCGTTTTTCAGGACGTCTTCCCACAGCTGGGCAAGCTTCATCTCGGTCACATTTCTTGGCGCTGTGTAGGTCTCTGCATCTGCCGCTCCGTTAGGAGCTGGCAGGGCGTTCCGGTCCAGCTTTCCGCTTGGCGTAACCGGCCACTGTTCCATCTCGATCATATGGGCTGGGATCATGTAGCCCGGCAGCCGTCTCTCAAGCTGCGCCCGCACTTCGTTTCTCGGGAGTCCTTCTATATAAGCGCATAATTCCGGCTCGCCGCTGTCTGTCCGTACGGTAACGGCCGCTTCCCTTATGCCTTCTATGCTTCTAAGCGCCGCTTCAATTTCTCCAGGCTCAACCCGGTAACCACGGATTTTCACCTGATCATCCGTGCGGCCGAGGAATTCCATATTCCCGTCAGGGAGCCAGCGGGCTATATCCCCTGTTTTGTACATGCGTTCCCCCGGGTAAAACGGGTCCTCAAGAAAACGCTCCTCCGTTAAGGCCGGCCGATTCAGATAGCCTCTGGCCACACCCGCTCCGGCAATGTACAGTTCGCCTGAGACCCCTAAGGGCTGTACGGCTAAATGGGGATCTAAAACATACAAACGCGCACCGGGTACAGGCTTCCCGATCGGAATCCTAAAGCGGTCCCTGTCCCGCTCTGGGTCCAACACGTAGAATGCCGCGTCAACCGTTGCTTCTGTCGGCCCATAGCCATGGATCAGCGATACCTCAGGCAATAAAGAAGCAAATCGCACTGCCACACGGGGTGCAAGCGGTTCACCTCCGGCAAATACACGCTTCAGGCTTGTCCCGTCACTTAGTGTTACGATTTCCGCTTGATCGAGAAAACTGTTCAGCATAGCCGGAATAAAATGAACCGTTGTCACCTTTTCCTGATGAATGGCTTTGACAATCAATGCCGGATCTTTCTCCCAGCCCGGAGGAAGCAGATAAGCCGAAGCACCGGAAAGCGACCACCAAAACAGCTGCCACACAGACGCATCAAAGGAAAAAGAGGTTTTCACCATGACAATGTCATCTTCCGAAAGCGGAAATTGGTGCTGCATGCCGGTCAGAAAGGAAACAGCCTGGCGGTGCTCGACGGCTACCCCTTTTGGCTGCCCGGTGGAGCCAGACGTATAGATGACATAGGCGAGAGAACCACTGTCAGCAGAAACAAATACATGGTTTTCTGCTTTTTCTCTCCCAAGAGATGTCAGGTCAACTTCAAGCGTCTCTCCGGAAAAGCTCGGTGCGGAGCATCCCGGCTGTGTCAGTAAGAGATCCGCCCCGCTGTCTTTCAGCATGTAGCTCAGCCGCTCTTCTGGATACTCAGGATCAAGCGGCAAATACGCCCCGCCAGCTTTTAATACAGCAAGTACAGCGATCAGCATGTCAGGTGACCGCTCAGACAGGACACCTACGATGCTTTCCTTTGAGACGCCGCGTGCCGCAAGGCGGGCAGCCAGCCGGCTGGCATACATGTCAAGCTCAGCGTACGTCAGCGAACCGCCTGAAAATCGGATGGCTGTCCGCTCCGGTGTGAAAGCCGCCTGTCGTTCAAACAGACCGTGCAAAGTTGGGGCTTCAGGCGAAACAGATACTGACCTGTTGTTTTGAGAAACGATTTTCCGTGTTTTGTTCTCATCAAGCAATGTCATCTTTGACACAGGAAGAGATGGATCAGAGATGACGTCAGAGACCATGTGCAGCAAATAATCTTTTATTTCGGACATCATGCTTGGTTGATAAGCGCTGGTCTGAAAATGAATCCGAACGGACAAGGTACGGCCTGGGATCACTTTGACACTGCAACTATAATTGGTCACCTCTTCCATCTCAAAATCTTTGACGGAGAAATCAAATGACCCCGCTTGATTCATCTCTTCGATCTCTTGCTGGGTAGGTGTATTTTCAAAGACGATAATATGATCGATCAATTCTTGCTTAAGAGCACTCTGCGCCTGAATATCATACAAGGGAAAGTAACTATAGGCTTCTGCCTCATTCATGTCCTTTTGCATTCTCCTGACTAGGTCAGAAAAAGACAGAGAATCACTTTGGGCTCGAATAGGAATGGTATTGATAAAAAGCCCGACCATGTTTTCCACATCTTTTAGCTCAGAAGGTCTGCCTGATATAACTGAACCGAACACAGCATCGCTGCTGCGATTGACCTTTTGAAGCATAATCCCCCATAAAGCTTGGAAAACAGTGTTTAGTGTCGCACCAGAAGCTGCTGCGATTTTCTGTAATTCGGCGGTTTCTTTTTCGGGAATGGTAAACGTGATTTGCTGTAGTGTCCCATTCGGAATTTGATCTGTTCTTTTCGGCAGGGGTGTAGATTTTTCGAAATGCTGAAGTCTCTTTTTCCAGTACTCAGCTGCTTCTTCACGATCTTGCTGCATCAGCCATTTAATATACGTCCCGTACGGCTGTACGGGAGGCAAATCAGGAAGCTGGCCTTTACCCAGCGCTTGATAAATGTGAAGAAAATCTTTAATGACAATGCCTAAACACCAGCCATCCATTAAAATATGATGGTGGCTCCAAATACAGACATAACGACCAGGCGCCCATTTTAAAATAGATATTCTCATTAGTACATCCGTTTGCAGATCGAATCCCCTGGATTTATCCTGCTCTTTGAATGCCTCTGTACAATGTTCTTTATCTTTTTCATTGAGATGAGAAATATCTTCAAAATGAACATGGCAAGGACGTTGCTTGAGCACGACCTGACGAGGCTTGGCAACATTTTTATAGATGAATGCTGTTCGAAAGATATCGTACCTGTCAAAAACAGCATCCATACTTTTCTGGAAACGCTCCAAGTTAAGCTGTCCATTGATCGTAAAAGAGGCCTGTTCAAAATAAGCTCTCGACTGTTCATCATACAATGAGTGAAAAAGCATCCCTTCCTGCATAAAAGACAAAGGGTATATATCCTGTATTTCGGGTTGCTGCGGCATCAGATGAATCTCCTCTCCCTATAGTTTGTTGACGGCTCCCATAATCTCGTTCAATTCATCAAGCGTTAAATCTTCATCAGTGAAATCCGATGCGCTCCATTCTCGGCTTTCTTTGCCCGTACAATGCTCAATGATGTTTTGCAGTGTCTGTTCAAAATGCCCGGCAAATGTTTGGATTGTATTTTCCTCAAATTGTAGCCTGTTATAGATGATGTGCAGGTTCAGGCATCCCGAAGAAATGGCACCGCTGATATCCAGTACATAAGGCCGCTCCCAGTTCGGGCTGATCTCATTTCCTGGCTTGATGTCAGACACTTCAAAGGCTTTTGACTGAATATCCTGATCAAATTGACCTAAATAATTAAAGCTGATTTCCGGGCTGTTTTTCTCAGAGTCCCATTTTTTGCTGATATATTTCAGCACACCGTAGCCCACACCTTTATGCGGTATACGATGCAGCATGTCTTTTGTCTGTTTAATGAGGTGGCCCAGCCGCTCATCGTTATTCTTATGTTCAGAATCGCTCATATCAAGCCACACAGGATAAATGGAGGTGAACCAGCCAACAGTTCTGCTAATATCAATGTCGTCAAGATAGGATTCTCTTCCGTGGCCCTCCATGCTGATTTTAAATTGGTTATTGCCCGTCCATTGCTGCAAAGCAAGTCCTAAAGCTGTCAGAAGGATATCATTCATCTCCGTGCTGTAAGCTTTATGCACAGCCGTTAACAGTAATTCTGTGTGATGGCGGGACAGCTCAAAATCAATCATTTCTGTATCTATGAATGTGTTAGGTGCTGCGTCATTGTCTTTTGGAACAGGCTGAATGTGACGGTTCTCGCACTCATCCCAATACACTGCTTCGCGCTGCACTTGCCGGCTTTTTGAGTAGTCAGCTATTTTTTGTGAATACGTTAAATATGAGTCTGTTTTTTGCGGCAGTTTAATAGATTCTCCTGAGACTGCCTGTTTGTAAGCTGTTGAAAAATCCTCAAACAAAATGCGCCAAGAAACCGCATCAACGACTAAGTGATGAATCGTCAGAAACAAATGGTCACCATTCTCGGTTCTGAACAATCCAGCGTGAAGCAAGGGTCCGGTTTCCAAACGCATATGCTCCTGCATTTGGCTGGCTGCTTTCTTAATCCTGCTATGTGCGTCTGTTGCGTTATCCTTTACATCAAACAGTTCAAAAGCATATAGCTCCTCATCTGGCAGATCTATGCCTCTGTTTAGCTGAACCGGACTGCCATTTTCATACCGGCATATGATTCTCAGTGCGTCATGATGGGTTACCAGGCTTTTTAGCACCTTTTTGAGCGCAATCTCGTCAAATCGTTCAGACCGGTAGAGCATAACGGACTGGTTAAAATGATGGCTTTCCAGAGATTGCGAGAAAAACCATTGCTGGATAGGTGTCCAAGTGATCTCACCTTCGACCGGACCTTGGTCAATGACGCGTACGGCTTTTTGGACACGAGCGGACAGTTCACCAAGAGTCTGATGTTCAAACATCTCACGTACTGTCGTTTCATATCCGCGCTGCTTCAGTCTGGCACAAACCTGCAGCGCTTTAATAGAATCTCCGCCCAGTTCAAAGAAATTGGCGTTTACGCCCAGCTCATCTACATCAAGAAGCTCCTCCCAAATTTCAGCCATCACCTTTTCAATCTCATCTCTTGGGCTGATATCATCAGCAGTATAAGTGTGTTTTTCAGGTTCCGGGAGAGCTTTCTGATCAAGCTTGCCATTAGCAGTTAGCGGGATGCTGTCAATCTGTATCAAGCGGGCGGGCAGCATAAAGTCAGGCAGCATGGTTTTTAGAGAAGTCCGGATGTCTGATATATTCGCAATTTGTTGATCTTTTATCACCATGTAAGCATATATAGCTGTTTGCCCTTGCTCGTCTGCTCTGGTAACGACAGCCGCCTCTTTAATCATTGGAAGCTGGAGAAGAGCCGCTTGGATTTCACCCAACTCGATGCGATGTCCTCTGACTTTAACCTGATCATCAATGCGTCCTAAGTATTCCAGCTCGCCATTTGACAGGCGTTTAGCAAGATCTCCCGTGCGATATAATCTGTCCCCCGGAAAGTATGGATTGGGTACAAAACGGTCAGCGGTCAACTCATCTCTGTTTAGATATCCCCGTGCCACACCTTCACCGCCTATATACAGCTCCCCTGGAACTCCGATAGGCAGCAGATTCATATGAGCGTCCATCACATAAGCCTGCAGAGTTGAAAGAGGCCGGCCGATATTGCTTTTATTTTTTGCAATATCTGCTGCGGACAATTTTTTGAACGTTACATGTACCGTCGTTTCTGTAATACCGTACATATTGATGAGATCGGTATGAGGATATTTTTCATTCCAGCTTTGAAGCATGCCTGGCTGTAAAGCTTCACCGCCAAAAATGACGTAGCGGATGGTTAATCGGTCCGGATGGTTTTGATCTTCATGCATCAGGCCGTAAAAAGCTGTTGGGGTCTGATTGAGTACAGTGACGCGTTCTTTTTTTAACAATAATCGAAATGCCTGGGGATCACGGGCTGTTTCCTTAGAGACCACGACTAGTGTGCTTCCGTTCAATAACGCACCAAACATTTCCCATACAGAGAAATCAAAACAATATGAATGAGAGAACGTCCAGATGTCTTCATGGCCAAATTCAAAAGGTTGGTTTTGATGCTTTAAGAGACTGATCACATTGCGGTGCTCGACAATGACGCCCTTTGGCTGGCCAGTCGTTCCGGATGTGTATATCACGTATGCAGGCTGATCCGTTAATATTTGAATGTTTAAATCAGCCGGAATTGAGTCGTTTTCGCCTTCATCGATATACAAAATATGTCCGTTGTAGCCTGCGGGCTTGTTTTGACTGCGCTCTGTCAGCAATATCTCTGTCCCGCTATCATTGAGCATAAAGCTAATACGTTCCTGAGGATATTCAGGATCAATCGGCAAGTAGGCCCCTCCAGCTTTTAAAATCGATAAAACACCAATGACCATATCAGATGACCGATCGAGCATCAGACCGACGATATCCCCAGCGCTGACTCCTCGTTTGATCAGCAGAGCAGCTGTCCGCTCGGCTTTTTCATTCAGCTCTCGATAGGTAAGCTGAGAGTCACCGCACACCACTGCGAGATGCTCCGGATGTTCAGCGGCTTTTTTTTCAAATAAGCTTACAATGTTTTCATTTCTTGGATAAGCTGCATACTGTCCCATTTTTTCAAGGAGCAAGTCACGCTCTTCAGAAGGAAGCAATTGCATATCCGAAATCCTCATCTCGGTATCCGCCGTTACACTTTTTATCAGCTCAATAAAATAGGATGCCCACCGTGCAATGGTTTCTTCTTCAAAAAGAGCAGTGCTGTATTCAAAACGGCAGCGGATTCCGCCAGAATGCTCCTCAGCGTGCAAGGTCAAATCAAATTTAGATATATCGTGTTTAGGAGTGACAGACGAAATCGATAGACCCGGCACTTCGAACTGAAAATCATCACTGCTTTGAAGCACGAGCATCGCATCAAACAGCGGGTTGCGATTAACTTCTCTATGTGTATCGAGCTTATCTGCCAGCTTCTCAAAAGGATAATCCTGATGCTCATAAGCTGTCAGAGCCAGGTGGCGAATGTCCTGCAAATACGAGCTGAACGTTTTGCGGCCCTCGGGCTGGCAGCGAATTGCTAGTGTATTGACGAACATCCCGATGACGCGCTCCAGATCGGCGTGCGGTCTTCCGGAAGCAGGTGAGCCGACAACAATATCCTCTTGTCTGCTTAGCTTAGATAACAAAATAGAATAGGAAGCCAGAAGAATCATATACAATGTTGTTCCCGTTTCTGCCATTACACGGTGCAGCTCATCAGCCGTGTCTTTATCAATGTTGACTTCGATTGTTCCGCCGCTGAAATCGGGGAGACGCGGTCTTGTTTGATCAAGCGGTAAATCTAATACAGGAAGTCTCCCCCCTAGCTGATTGAGCCAATAGGCCTCCTGTTTTTTGTGTAATTCTTCAGGATACTTCTCTTGTTGCCAAACAGCAAAATCTTTATATTGCAGGCTTAATGCTGGAAGCTCTTTTCCGCAATATAAGTCAGTAAATTCTTGGACTAAAGTGCTCATCGAGACACCGTCAGCGATAATATGATGCATATCAAGCAGCAAAAATCCGCGGTTATTGCCCATCGAAACGAGACATGCTCTAAAAAGCGGGCCGGACGATAAATCAAACGGTTTGATAAAGGACTCAATTGCAGACTCAAGCATTTGGTCTGATTCCATTTCAAGCTCTTTCAGATCAAAGTCCATCTCAGGATAAATGAGCTGTACGGCCTCTCCTCCATCAATCACAAAAACAGTCCGCAATGCTTCATGCCGAATCACAAGTTCTGTGAGAACGCTTCTCATCCGCTGACGATCGAGGTATCCGCTTAATTCAAGTACAGCGGGCATGTTATAGCCTGTGCTGTCATCTGCCAGCTGATGAAGAGCATATAATCGTTTTTGTGCGAAAGACAGCGGATAGACATCTCTTTGATCCGCAGGTTCAATCTGTGTAAAAGCATGTTCTTTTAAGCTCATCAATTTGACAGCCATGCTTTCAATTGTCGGATTTGAAAAAACCTCACTGATCGGCAGCTCAATATTAAGCTTTTTATGTATTCTTGATACAAGTAAGGTCGCTTTTAAGGACTGTCCGCCTAACTGAAAGAAATCATCACGAATGCCGATTGGCTGTTTATTCAGCACATCTTCCCAAATACGTGCGAGATCAGCTTCGATTAAGGTTCGGGGCGCCATATATGTGAGGCTCGTATTTGTTTCAGGTTCAGGAAGTGCTGAGCGGTCAAGCTTTCCGCTGGATGTTAATGGCATTCGGCTGATGTTGATCATACTTGCTGGAATCATATAGGACGGCAATGTCCCAACAAGATGCCGATACAAATCTGGGAGACTGTTTCCCTTTTCCGGAACGATATAAGCAACAAGCTCTTTTTCCCCAGCAGAAACATCACGGGCCAGTACGGCTGCTTCCTTTACACCTGGTATCTGTCGAAGAACCGTTTCAACCTCTCCCAGTTCAATGCGGTAACCCCTAATTTTCACTTGATCATCAAAACGTCCAATATATTCAATCGTTCCATCCGGTAAAAAACGGCCTGCATCACCTGTTCGGTATACGCGCTCCCCTTCAAGGAATGGATGATCGTAGAATACTTTCTCTGTCAGCTCCGCCTGTTTGTAGTATCCTCTCGCAAGGCCCGCGCCGGAAATACACAGTTCGCCCGCCGCGCCGATCGGCTGTATCTGATTTCCGTACAAAACAAATACCTTCGTGTTTGCTATCGGGTGTCCGATCGTGATCCTCTCTTTTTCGTTCAGTTGACGCAATATTGTTGTTGCCACACTATTTTCGGTCGGACCGTATTCATTTGCCAATTCTGCAGAAGGACAAATCTTTTCGCTCATCTTAACCAGGTCAGGTGTGACCGCTTCACCAGCAAATGTCACAATACGAAGACTTTTTGCATCCTCAGCAGTCATTACTTCCAATAACACCCGGTACAGAGAAGGAACAATGATCATGTGATTGACCTTATAACGGGCTATTTTTCGCTTAAGGGCTAGCACATCCTTCGCTTCGTCATCCGTTGTCAGCAATACGCAAGCACCGGATAAAAGCGGGGTAAATAAGCTCGTTACACAGCCGTCAAACACGTATGAAAACAAATGGAGGGATATATCCTGTTCGGTCATGCCATACTCTTCCCGTCTCCATTGCAATGTATTGGCAATGCCTTGATGTTCAACAAGAACACCTTTAGGCCGCCCTGTCGTTCCCGACGTATAAATTAAGTAGGCAAGATCACCAGGCGGCACATCTGGAGCTGCTGATTGAAGGCTTTCTGTTCGTTCTATCGATATCATGTTTCCTTCATAGTGCGGCGGGATAAATGTCATAAGGTCTTCTTCTATCAGCATTTGAGCCGCTTGACTGTCCTTCAGCAAGAAAGAAAGACGTTCTGTCGGAACATTTGGATCAAGCGGCATATAAGCGCCCCCCGCTTTCCAAATCCCTAGTAAAGCTGCTGGCATTTCCATTGACCGCCTCATCATCACAGCGACGATATCTCCAGATCCAACCCCTTTTTCTATGAGAGCATGCGCAATCTGATTGGCCCTTCCGTTTAATTGACGATAGGTCCAGCATTCGTCTCCCATTTTCAATGCAGCAGCTTCGGGTGTTTTGTAAGCTTGTTCCTCGAACAATTGGGATATCGTTTTGTTCACATAAGGACGCTCTGTTTCATTAAACAATTGGATAACCTGTTGTTCCTCCGGCGGCACGATATTGATGTCACTGACGGCAACATCGGGATGTGTCACAATGCATTCAAGCGCTTGCTTTAGATGGCCTTGTATCCGCAGCATCTCCTCACGTTCATAAACGGCTGCGTTGTAGCTGAATTTGATATAAAATGATTCTCCCGGAACGATCACGATATTAAAGTCGTAATTGGTTTGCTCCGACATTGAAATGTCACCCAGCTTCAGCGCATTTTCCTCATTCTCGCTCTCGATGCGTAATGCCTGATCAAGCTGTACAGGATAATTTTCAAAAACAAAAATATGATCGATCAAACCTTGCTTCAATGGACTATGGTTTTGAATGTCATAAAGCGGATAATACCCGTGCTGTTCAGATGATAAAAAATCCTCCTGCACAGATTTGGCCAGCGAAGAAAACGTCATGCCCTCAGCAGATCGAATTCGCACTGGGACCGTATTAATAAACAAGCCGACCATTGATTCAATCCCGTCAATCGCTGACGGACGTCCAGAAATAACGGAGCCAAAAACGACATCATCAGCGGCATTATATCGATGGAGAAGCATGCCCCAAATACTCATAAACAACGTGTTTAGTGTGACTCCCCATTTTTGGGCGGCCGCAGTCAGTTTCTCAACCATTTCCGGCGCTAAAGAAAATCGGACCTGAGCGGCTTCGTAATCCCTGTCCGCTGGGCGGCTCTTTATCCGGGGAATAGAAGCAGTATTCCCGTACTCCTTCAAATATCCGCTCCAATAAGCAGCAGTCTCTTCTTGATCTTGTTCTCCGAGCCATTCAATATAACGGCTGTACGGCACCGTCCTGCCAAGTTGTACAGGTGAGTTATTTTTGAGTGAATCATACATGATGAAAAACTCTTTCAGAATAATGCCGAGACACCAGCCATCCATAATGATATGGTGATGTGTCCAGACACATGTATATTGGCTGTCGCCTCTATCAAAAAGGGCAAGGCGCATTAATGGATCTTTTTGCAAATCAAATCCTTTTTCCCGATCCTTGGTCATAAAAGCATCAATCAGCGTCTGCTGGTCTTGATCAGCCAGGCGAGAAATATCTTCTCTATATACTGTCAATTCACGGTTTGACAAGACTACCTGCTGCGGCCCTGTAAGATCTGGTACTTCTTTAATGAAAATTGTTCTGAAAATATCATACCTTGAGACAAGAAGGTTTAAGCTCTTTTGAAACGAGTCGATGCATAGATTGCCTGTGATCGTAAACGAGGTCTGTTCGACATAGGCTTTTGAGCTGAAATCCATCAGTGAATGAAACAGCATTCCTTCTTGCATGTGCGATAACGGATAAATATCTTGAATTTGCGCCGATTGTGCCATCAATTCCACACACCTTTTCAAAAGTTAAAGATCTTTCACCAAATTTTCGATGCTAGATAATGCAGACAACGTTAATTCCTTATTGCTGAAATCACTCAGCGTTTTTTCGCGTGCTTTTTTCTGTGAACAATGCTCAATCGTCTCGATAAGATGCCTGTGAAAACGATCCATAAAGCACTCAATCGAGTGTTTGCTGAATACTTGGGTGTATACCGCTTTTACGTGAAGCCGTCCGTCTGTAATGAGAGCATTGATGTCCAGCTCATATTCTCGTTCTCTCTCACCCGCTATTTCGTAACGGGGCTGGTAATATGACAATTGAAACGTTTCAGCTTCCTTCTCTTCGCTAAATTGGCCGAGATAATTAAAGCTGACCTCAGGCTCTTTATGACGCAGTTCTCCTATGTGTGTTAACAATCCGTAACCAGTTCCTTTGTTTGGGACTCTTCTCAGCATATCTTTTGTCATCTTAATTCGGTATGCGAGCGGATCCTCGAAAGGCTCGGGAATACCCATGTCTAGCAGAATAGGATAAATGGAAGTAAACCAACCAACTGTCCGTGAAATATCAATGTTTGGCACATGCCCTTCTCTACCGTGTCCCTCAGTGCTAATCAGGATTCGGTCATGCCCTGTCCATTCAGAAAGCGCCATTCCTAAAGCTGTAAGCAAAAGTTCGTTGACATCAGTGCCATAGGCTTGCTGAGTTTCAAACAGCAATTTTTCAGTCCAGTCTCCGGATAGCACAAACGCTTGTGCATCGCTGTTCATTTGG
Organism: Bacillus sp. JS; assembly: GCF_000259365.1. Lineage (NCBI taxonomy): Bacteria > Bacillati > Bacillota > Bacilli > Caryophanales > Bacillaceae > Bacillus > Bacillus sp. JS. The sequence continues at coordinate 2,043,454 of NC_017743.1, forward strand.
AGTCTGCCCGGCACATTTTCTATGTCCTTAGGAAGAAAAGCAGTGTGAGCGTCTAAAATCGTTTGCCAATACGTTTTTTCTGAAAGCAATTGTTTACTTTCAGCTATTTGGGCAAGACCATTGGCGTAGGACAAATAAGAATCGGTTTTTGGCGGCAATTGGATTTCTTGTTTTTCTAAAGCCTGCTGGTATGCCGCCGCTAAATCCTCAAGCAGAATCCTCCAAGAAACACCATCCATCACTAGATGATGAAGCGTAATCAAAAGATGATCCCCTTCTGACGTTTTAAACAAACCTGCTTGCAGCAGAGGCCCTTGTTGTACATTCATTTTGCTTTGAATGACGGTTTCCTCAGCCGCTAGTTTTTCATCAAGGTGAGTCCTTTCCAGCGATGCTTTTGTCCAATCTGAAATATAAAGGCCAAATAGTTCATTATCCTTGTGATTGATTCCGCGATTAAACGGAATGACATAGCCGCTTTGGTCACGTTGGAAAATCATGCGAATGGCATCATGATGCTCGGTTATTATACGCAGCGCTAGACGAAGCGCGTTAGCATTGAATCCTTTTTCACTGAAAAGCATGACGGACTGGTTGTAATGATAGTGAAAAGCATGGTCCTGTCCGAAAAATCTTCTCTGAATCGGGGTGAGTTCAGCTTCACCTTCCACAGGTCCCTGGTCCGCTTGAGATGCCAATGGTGTGATATGTCCGCATAGTTCTTGAATCGTTGAATAACGGAATAAGTCGCGTATTGTCATGCTCCAGCCTTCAGCTGCCAGCCGTGCTGCCACTTGTAATGCTTTAATTGAGTCTCCGCCAAGCTCAAAAAAGGAATCGTGAATGCCGACTCGTGACATGCTCAGTACATCTTCCCATATGTACGCCATCGTTTTTTGCATGTCGTCAACTGGTGCAGTATATGGACGAGACAACACGTCATTTGGAGCCGGCAAGGCATTTCTGTCCAGCTTTCCGTTTAGGGTCAGCGGCATGTTTTCTAAAGGAATCAGATGTGCAGGAATCATATACGCTGGCAGCTCCTTTGTTAAAGCAGAACGGAGAGCATTCGTATTGACATCTGAAGGCACAATGTATGCTGCCAAACCTGCATGTCCATTTTTATCATGCTGAACGGCAACAGCAGCTTCTCTGACAAGCCCCGTTTGAAGCAAAACACTTTCAATTTCTTCTGTTTCAATTCTGTATCCATTTATCTTCACCTGATAATCCATTCGGCCAAGAAGCCGGATCGTTCCGTTCGGAAGGAAGCAGGCGCGATCGCCGGTTCTGTACAGCCTTTCTCCAGAGACAAATGGATTTTCTGTAAATTTCATTTTCGTTAAGTCAGTTTTATGATGATAGCCTTTCGCAACACCTGCCCCGCCGATGCACAGCTCGCCGGCAACACCGATCGGCTGAATTTGATCAGTCTGGCTGAGTACGTACATGCGTACATTCGGCAGAGGGCTGCCGATTGGTACGGTATCGCCCGTACACTCTTCACCCATACTTGTTTCATAAAAGCTCGAATCAATGGTTGCCTCTGTGACACCATAGCTATTGATGATGCGCATGCTTTGACCAAAGCGGTCTGTCAATGTTTTGAAATCTTGAGCTTTCACCATGTCGGAACCAAGAATCAGTATGTCTAGGTCAGAAAGCTTGAGCTTGTTACGGTATATATACTCCATAAGCGGGATAATGAGAGCCGGTGTTGACTCCATTATCGTAATTCGCCGGGCGCTCATGATTCCATATAATTCAGCAGGTTCCAGCCTCTTTTCATCTGAACAAATGATTAGCGTCCCGCCGTTTATCAATGATCTCGCCAAATCTCCTGAAAAGACATCGAATGAAAAGCTCGCGATTTGAAGCAGTCTGACAGGCTTCCGATCAAGCTCATAAATTTGACGCCAAGCAAGAGCAGCATGAGTAAAGTTCTGATGGGTGACAATCACACCTTTAGGCGCACCCGTCGTTCCTGACGTATAAATGATATATACCTCCTCTTCAGGAGCAGGAGATAAGTTAAGGTTGCAGTTACTTTCTTCATAAGAGCTCTCATCGTCAAGGCAGATGTGATACATCTCAGATTCAGGCGAGTTCGAAATCAAATGCTCCAACTCTCTCTGTAAAAGAAGAATATCTGCCCCGCTATCACGAAGAATGTATTCAATACGAGCTTTTGGATAGTGTGAATCGATTGGGATATACACTCCGCCAGCTTTCATCACTGCCAGCACGCCAACAATTGCATCAATGGACCGCTTGGCTAAAACTGCCACAGTTGGCTTCGGACCTTTTCTGTTTTGCAATGTTCGTGCCAGACAATTGGCTCTTTCATTTAGAAGCCGATAGCTAATCTCTGTTTCGTTATCAATAACAGCTATATGTTCTGGAATTTCTTCAGCTTTCGCCTCAAATATGCGATGAAAAGGAACATCACTTTGAGCAAATTCAACTTGAGTTTTGTTAAATGTAGTGAGAATTTTTTGTTCTTCTTCACTAAGTATATTTATTTGTGAAAGCCTTGTTTCAGGATTAGAAATGACCGCATGCAGTAATTCGATAAAATGAGCTGCCCAGCGTTCAATCGTATCTTTCAGGAACACTTCTGTACTAAATTCCAATTCGCAGCATACGGCTTCATCTGTTTCGGTTGCTATTAACGTGATATCGAATAAAGAAATGTGATGTGCGAATGTGGCAGGCCGGACTGTTATCTCTTCGAGATCCATCTCCTGCTTTTCCATATTTTGAAGGATAAACATCGCATCAAATACTGGATTCCGGCTCATATCCCTTGTCAATTCAAGCTTATCGACAAGCTCTTCGAACGGATAATCCTGATGTTCATAGGCTTCCAATGCAGTGTCGCGCACTTCCTGCAAATACTGTACAAACGGCTTCCCGCCCTCCGGGCGTGCCCGCAGCGCCAGCGTGTTCACAAACATGCCGAGTATCGGCTCGAGATCCTTGTGCGGCCGGCCGGCAATTGGCGAGCCGACGATGATATCTTCCTGTCCGCTTAAGCGTGACAATAACGCTGTGTAGGCCGAAAGGAGCACCATGTACAGTGTGCTTCCATTCTCCCGTGCCAGCTTGTGGAGCCCTGATGCCGCTTCTTGATCAAGCGTAAACGAGACCTTGTCACCCGCAAAGCTTCGCACCGGCGGGCGGGGTTGATCAGCCGGGAGATCCAGCACCGGCAGCTCGCCCTCGAGCTGCTTCAGCCAGTACGCCTTCTGCGTTTTGTATGTGTCTCCTGTTTTGAATCCTTCTTGCCATACGGCATAATCTTTATATTGAATATGAAGCGCCGGAAGGGTCCGGTTGTTGTACAGCTTTCCGAATTCCTGAATCAGAATGTTGACGGAAACACCGTCTGAAATGATGTGATGCATATCAACCAGCAAAAGGTGCCGCTCATCTGATATCTTTACGATTTGGGCACGGAACAGCGGCGCTTGGCTGAGATCAAACGGCTTGATAAACGCGGCTGCGGCCTCCTGTTCAGTTTGGTCGCCGAGAACTGTCGTCTGTAATGTGAACGGCACCTCGTCATGGATGCGCTGCACAGGATCGCCGCCTCCATCCTGTTCAAAGGAGGTCCGAAGCGACTCGTGGCGATTGATCAGCTCTTTGAAAGCCCTGTCCAGCCTTTCGGGATTGAGCTTTCCTTCCAGCTCCAATACCGCCGGCATATTGTAGCCTGTCCCCCCGTCCTCCAGCTGCTGAAGGACATAGATCCGCTTTTGGGCAGATGAAACCGGATAGGTCTCACGCTGTTCCGTCGGCTTTATTGCTTCATATGGACTGTCCGTTCCTTCACGGATAACAGAAGCCAGTCCTTCTATCGTCGGATGAGCAAACACATCTTTCAGCGGCACCTGTACATCAAATTCTTTTGAGATTCGGGAGACAAGCGCCGTTGCTTTTAAGGAATGTCCTCCGCGGTCAAAGAAGTTGTCGTGAATCCCGACAGGGCCGTTTTTCAGGACGTCTTCCCACAGCTGGGCAAGCTTCATCTCGGTCACATTTCTTGGCGCTGTGTAGGTCTCTGCATCTGCCGCTTCGCCAGGAGCTGGCAGGGCGTTCCGGTCCAGCTTTCCGCTTGGTGTAACCGGCCACTGTTCCATCTCGATCATATGGGCTGGGATCATGTAGCCCGGCAGCCGTCTCTCAAGCTGCGCCCGCACTTCGTTTCTCAGGAGTCCTTCTATATAAGCGCATAATTCCGGCTCGCCGCTGTCTGTCCGTACGGTAACGGCCGCTTCCCTTATGCCTTCTATGCTTCTAAGCGCCGCTTCAATTTCTCCGGGCTCAATCCGGTAGCCACGGATTTTCACCTGATCATCCGTGCGGCCGAGGAATTCCATATTCCCGTCAGGGAGCCAGCGGGCTATATCCCCTGTTTTGTACATGCGTTCCCCCGGGTAAAATGGGTCCTCAAGAAAACGCTCCTCTGTTAAGGCCGGCCGATTCAAATAGCCTCTGGCCACCCCCGCTCCGGCAATGTACAGTTCACCGGAGACACCTAAGGGCTGTACGGCTAAATGGGGATCTAAAACATACAAACGCGCACCGGGTACAGGCTTCCCGATCGGAATCCTAAAGCGGTCCCTGTCCCGCTCTGGGTCCAACATGTAGAATGCCGCGTCAACCGTTGCTTCTGTCGGCCCATAGCCATGGATCAGCGATACCTCAGGCAATAAAGAAGCAAATCGCGCTGCCATACGGGGTGCAAGCGGTTCACCTCCGGCGAATACACGCTTCAGGCTTGTCCCGTCACTTAGTGTTGCGATTTCCGCTTGATCGAGAAAACTGTTCAGCATAGCCGGAATAAAATGAACCGTTGTCACGTTTTCCTGATGAATGGCTTTTACGATCAATGCCGGATCTTTCTCCCAGCCCGGAGGAAGCAGATAAGCCGAAGCACCGGAAAGCGACCACCAAAACAGCTGCCACACAGACGCATCAAAGGAAAAAGAGGTTTTCACCATAACAATGTCATCTTCCTGAAGCGGAAACTGGTGCTGCATGCCGGTCAGAAAGGAAACAGCCTGGCGGTGCTCGACGGCTACCCCTTTTGGCTGCCCGGTGGAGCCAGACGTATAGATGACATAGGCGAGAGATTCGTCGCTAACAGAAGCAGACATATGACGTTCTGTTTCTTCACGCGCAAGAGATAACATGTCAACCTCAAGCGTCTCTCCAGAAAAGCTCGGCGCAAAACATCCTGGCTGTGTCAGCAAGAGAGCCGCCCCGCTGTCTTTCAGCATGTAGCTCAGCCGCTCTTCTGGATACTCAGGATCAAGCGGCAAATACGCCCCGCCAGCTTTTAATACAGCAAGTACAGCGATCAGCATGTCAGGTGACCGCTCAGACAAAACACCTACGATGCTTTCCTTTGAGACGCCGCGTGCCGCAAGGCGGGCAGCCAGCCGGCTGGCATACATGTCAAGCTCAGCATACGTCAGCGAACCGCCTGAAAATCGAATGGCTGTCCGTTCCGGTGTGAAAGCCGCCTGTCGTTCAAACAGACCGTGCAGAGTTGGGGCTTCAGGCGAAACAGCTTCTGTCTTGTTATACTCATACAACAATTTTTGCTTTTCTCTTGTATTCGTCATATCTAATTCTCTTATAAAGCTGTACGGTTGTTGAAGGGCGCTTTCCAGTAAGGTAAGCAGATGGTGTTGAATACGTTTAATATCCTCAAGAGAAAACAAGGTATTTTGATAGTCGAAATTTAATTGTATGGTTCCGGTGTCTACACGTTCCTGTATCTGAACAGAAAGCTCATTCGCGGTGTATCCGCTGAAATACAGCGCTGTTTCATAGTCAAAACCATCTGCATTATGCCACTGAAGTGGCTGATACTGCATAGATATACCGATAAGGTTGTGTAAATCCTTCTGTTCATTTCTTAATTCATTCACAAGCAAATTATAAGGAAACCGTTGATGACGCATAACGGAAAGCTGTTCCCTGCCTATTCTGCGGACAAAGGAAAGAAAATCTGTGTCAGGATCAACCGTTATTCTGATTGGAAGAGAACTGACGAACATGCCGAGCATTTCTTTTTCAGCCTTTGACCCTCTGTTGCCATAATAGGTGCCAATGGCAAGATCTTTTTTAGAAGTGATTCGGCTGATGCATATGTAAAATGAAGCCATAAATAAGGAAATGATATTGATCTTGTGTTCTTTACAGAAGTTTCGAATCGTTTGCTCTAGATCAGGTGAAAGAATAATGGTGTCTCTGGATGCGGCTGTGCTCTGTTTTTGTAAGGACGTCTGGCCGGCTAACGAGTGATATTCCAACGGGCGCTGAAAGGTTTGCGTCCAAAATAAACGATCCTTTGCAAAACGTGAAGATTGTAGATATTGACTCTCTTTTTCAATATAGCTCAAGTAAGAAGGCTCCGGCTGATCTGGTAAAGGATCTTTCTTCTTTATTTTTTGATAAAGATCTATAATTTGATTTCCCATCACATTTAAAGAGATTCCATCCATGATGATGTGATGGAATTTCGCGAACAGCCAAACTTCATGAGAGTCAATTCTGAGGAGGTAAAATTGATAAAGAGGTGAGTTGAACAGTTTAAATGGGATTCTCGCTTGATCTTGTATCCATTGCTCCATTTCTATCATTTCAACATTTGAAAAATCTATTATTTCAAGTGAAACGTATTTATATTCAGTAAGGTACAGTCGCGGTTCAGGCTCTTCTCCTTCTAGCAGCTGAAATCTAATGGCGTCGTTGCGGGCGACGGAATGATTCAGTGCTTCCTCTAGGGCCTCAAGATCAATATCGCCCCTGAATTTCACGCAGGCGGTAAGATTGCAAATGCTAGTACCTGGCTCCAGCAGTTCGGTAAACCACACTCTCCTTTGGGCATGGGTTAAAGAATAAGTATGTACGTTCAACGGATTCCCTCCAGTTCTCATAATAAGAGGATAAAAAAGTAGAAAAATGACAATAAAAGAAATTATATGCCTGTATAATCCATATATGCACTATATTAACGGATATTTTTTAAAGTACAATAAAAAATATTAAATTTTTATAACATTTTTTTGAATATAGTATTATTTCTTTATTTTTAGTTTCCTTTTTTATCTAATTTTCGGATATAAAGTGATAAAAGTATGGTTTCGCGTAAGGTCTTACACACTATTTTTTGATCAAACTAATTTGCTTTTGTGATAATTCTTCTAAGGTTCGACAGGGCGTTGTTACAGACATAAAAAAACCTGTTTTCTCTTGGAAAACAGGCCTGATACCATTATTGATTTGCTAAAACGACAGCAATTTGATCCTCAATATCTTTTCCATCCTCTTCATCAATCAATCCGTTTAGCAGAATAGAGAAAACAAGCTTTTTTCCGCTCTTTGTTTCTGCGTAACCAGATAGAGAGCTGACCGTACTTAGCGATCCGGTTTTTGCTCTTACTTTTCCTTGTGCAGGAGTATCTTTCATGCGGTTTCTCAGCGTTCCGCCTACCATTCTGTCAGGATTGCCTGCAACAGGTAAAGAATTTAGATAAGCCGAGAACCAACTCTGATCTTGAATGTCGTATAACAGCTGTGAGAGTTGATCTGAGGATACAGCATCAATATGTGAGATTCCTGATCCATCCCTTAAGATGAGTGATTTGGAATCAACACCAAATTCCGGAAGCGTACTGTTTAACACTTCGAGCCCCTTCTCCCAGCTTCCCTCTCCTTTTTTCACTTTCCCCATCTCTTTTACGAGTACTTCGGCATGTCCGTTATTACTTAATTTCATGAACGGCACAAAGAGTTTCGATAAAGGCATTGAGCGATGAGCGAGCAGCACGTCTGAAGAACCAGGTGCTGCACCCGTTTTGACGTCCCCTTTCACAGTAATCCCTTGTTTTTTAAGTGCCTGCTTAAATAAATCTAAGGCATATCCGGCAGGCTCCCAGACAGAAATCCATTCCTTTGTCTTGTTTGCGTCAACCGGCACGCTCCCTTCAATTGTAATCGTGTTTGTTCCATGCTCTCTTTCGATCGTGAGGTCTTTCTTTGAGCCGGCCTCTGTCGTTTCGGCATCATTCTTAATCGTTATATAATCGGTTTTCGGAGAGACAGAAACAGCAGGCTTTTCTCCTTCTTTTTTATTTGGTGTGACCTCAACAATCACAGTGCCTGCATCATAGTCTTCATTCGGAGACGCTGTTAGAGCGGAGATTGGCGCACCGTAATATGTGTATTCATCGCTCCAAGGCATATCAGGTGATAATCGCATGTCATCATACCACGTATCATCACCGATCAGATTGCCTTTAATTACTTTTACGCCGGATTCTTTTAATTTCTCAGCCATTTTGTCAAAATCAGATGGTAAAAGTGACGGATCTCCTTTCCCTTTCAAATAAAGGTTACCATTCAGCCTTTTCCCTTTCAGTGCGCCGTCCGTCCGGACCTCGGTTGTAAAAGAATAGTTCTCGCCAAGGACAGAAAGTGCCGCAGCCGCTGTCAATAGCTTTAAAGAAGAAGCGGGCCTCATTCGGGTGTCTCCTGAATGTTCATATAGAACAGCACCTGTTTCCGCGGAGCGAACGGTGATGCCGGCCATTGCGCCTTCGAGTGCAGGATGATCAGCTAAAATCTTATCAATCTGCCCGGAAAGTGCACCTTGTTTTTCAGCGGCAAGCGCAGCCTGATGCATATAAGGTACCGAAGCAACGACGAAAAGCAGTAAAACAGCAACATAAAGCTTTATGCTTTTTTTCATTAATTACCCCGCCTCTCTGCGCTTCATCATTGGCTATTGATGATTCAGTTCAATGGTGATACTGCTTTTGGCTGTCGTTTCTTCTCCCGGCTCCAGCACTTGTAAACCGGTGAGTGATGAAGGTAAATCAAGGTTCACGGCGTTTGTCACCCATGTGTAAGGCTCAGGGCATAAATACCCTTGTTTTCCGTCCGCATTGTATACAACCCATTGTTTAAACTGTGCATCTGCCTTATAAATAATGCTTATATGTGCATGCTGATGATAAATGACTGCCTGATTTTCTCCGCCTCTCTTCTGATAAGAAGATAAAAAGACATCATCCAGCTGCTTGTGGCGCAAATCTATTCCTTCATGCAAAGCTTCTTTATACGGTACATCCATCAGTTTCCCGGTCGGCAGCAAGCGTTCATCTAATTCCCATTGCTGATCTGCTGTCAGGGAGAATAACGAGCTTTCTGCCGGAAATACAAATGTAGTATGATAACCAATTCCCCAAGGAAACGCTTCCTTTCCTTTGTTCATGACCGTCGCATGTTTAAATAGGGTATTCCCCTTGATCGTGTATGTCATCCGAACGACGGCATGATGAGGAAATTGCTTCTGCACATGTGGGAGCTCAGAAAGATCAATTTCTGTTTCAACAATCACTTCTTCATCAGTTTGCTTCGTGGTCACGACATTCCACTTTTCATGGTAAAGAAACCCGTGAAGATGGTTGTGTTTATCCTTCTCGTTGATATCAAAATGATACGTTCTGCCCCGGAAACTGAATGTACCGTCACTTATGCGGTTAGGCGGAAACAGGATTGGAATGCCATACAATGTTGGTGTATCGTGAAAACTTTCTGCTGTTTCCGGTTCACGCAAAAGCTGGACTTTTGTTGTTTTGTCCACGAGTGAAATGACGTTGCTCCCCCACTCGGGGACAACAATCATTTCTAGAAGTTCGTTGCCCGCTTTGATGGCTGGCGTTCCCAAATACGTGATGTTTTCAATAAAGTTTGCCATGTATACTCAACCTCTCCTTGATTCATTGCTAGTATAAGAATTCAATGTACTGTGCCATATTTCCTCCATTTTATGTTTCCCCTATCAAATAAAAAAACACCGTTCAAACTCATGAACGGTGTGATTCGAGAGACTATTGGATGAGACGTGTGATCTGTTTCTTTTTCCACACGAATTGATAATACCCATAAATCAACAGCAGGCTGACGGCAAATGCAGCCGGATAGCCAACCCAGACGCCGAGTATTTCAAGCTTTGTGTAGTGAGAAAGGACGAAGGCGACAGGCACCTCAACTCCCCAGATCGAAAATATACTGATAACGGTCGGCCATAAAACCGTTCCGCTTGCCCGCATCGTTGCAGAAATAATTTGGGCATTTCCAAACAGCAAATAGCTCCACAATGTAATCATCAAGAGACGGTGCGCAATGTAAAGCGTCTCTTGCTCGGTTAAAAATAACGCTAAAATCTGATGTGAAAAAACATAGATCAAAATGATCAGTACGCCGCCAATGATATAATTCAGCCAAATCCCCACGCGAATGACCTGCTTTAAGCGGTCAAATTCGTTGGCACCAATCGATTGCGCAGCGAAAATAGAAACCGCGATACCAAGGCTGACGGCCGGCATTTGTACATAGCTGGCCACCTGGTTGACCACTCCGTATGCAGCTGTTGCATTAGAGCCGTAATGATTGACGAATGAAATAACCGCTATCTCTGATAATGAGACAAGAATCATATTGATGCTTGCTGGAATCCCAAGACGCAGCAGGAGAGCCAGCAGCTCCTTATCCATTTTCAAATAACGCCGCACTGTTTTATCAAATTGCAGCGGGTGTTTTCGTTTTCGTAAATACACCATTAACACAAGAAAAGTCGCAATCGTGGAAATGACAGTTGCATATGCCGAGCCGTATATGCCCAGTTTCGGAAGACCAAACATGCCAAGGATTAAGACAGGCAAAAGGGAGATGTTGATAACCGTACTCACAATCAGTGTATAAAACGGTGTCTTGGAATCTCCTGTTCCCCGCAAAAAGGTAGTATATGCAAAATATAAAAACATAAACGGCATAGCGTAAAATAAAATTCGTGCATAGTTAGCGCTGACATGAATGACATTTTCAGGCGTGCCCATTAAACGAAGGATATCCAGGGTGAATATACTGCCGATGACGGCTAACACAACGCCTAATAAAAATGTAAACGTGAGCGTCGTCCCGACAACAGCCTTTAGCCGTTCTTCGTTTTTCGCCCCATAGGCTTGTCCGATCAGAATCGAGCTTCCTGAACCAATTCCAATCGTAAATGAGATTAAAAGAAAAAATAACGGGAAAAAGGATGATACAGCTGCCACTGCGTCAACACCGAGCCATCTGCCTACAGCCATCATCCCGACAAGCTGGCCGACTGATTGCAGCACATTGCTCAGCAGAAGAGGCACCAAAAAAAGTGACATAGACCGCCAGACTGATGGTTTGCTTTTCTCTTGAGTTACATGAGGTTCTTGTGATGTTTCCATATTGAAGGACTCCTTTATTTGAATTCGTTTTGAACATGCCCTCATTTTTTGACAAAAACAGGAGATGCAACATGTTATTATTCATCACTGTATATATGAAACCCTTCCCGATTCTTCTCATTTTACACATCTTTTTAGCTTATGAAGAATAAGCTAGCAAGTAATGGCGTATTTTTTGCGAGTAAAAGAATAAAAAATAATTTATGCAAAACTATTGTAATCCGGACGTAATTATTGTAACATTTGTAACATAAGAGAAAGAGATTTTGAAGGAGAGAGCGATAATGAAAAAATGTCTTCTATTTCTAACAACCATTGCACTTATTCTGTCATTAAGCACAAATGCATTTGCGAAAAATACATCAGGCGATTTATCACAAAAACAAGCACTGCAGCTGGCGTTATCCGCAAGAGAACATTTTTGGAACACAATGAGCGGCCACAATCCAAAGGTGAAAAAAGCAGTTTGCCCGTCCGGCACATTTGAGTATCAAAATCTTCAATATGTATACATGTGCAGTGATCTAGGCACTAAAGCAAAAGCGGTGAATTACCTAACTCCTATTTTTACAAAAACAGCAATCGAAAAAGGCTTTAAAGATTATCATTTCACTGTTTCAAAAGGAAAACTCGCTGTTCCGATCGGTGACGGAGACAACCTTTTAAATTGGAAAAAATCAACCGCTAAACTGATCTCTAAAAAAGGCAGCACAATCACTTACGAATTTACCGTTCCTACTTTAGACGGATCCCCTTCTGCAAAACGGAAAGTGACATATGTGAAAGAAAATAAAAAGTGGAAAGTTAATCAATTTGACGCAGTTATATAAGAAAAACGCCCTGCATAAGCGGGCGTTTTTTACTTGTGAAAAAAGAAAGACAACAGGCGAAAAGTGCCTGTTGTCTTTCTGTGAATATAACGCTCTAGGAGAGATTCGAACTCCCGACCTGCAGTTTAGGAAACTGCTGCACTATCCGCTGTGCTACTAGAGCTTTTGGTATTTATATAGTAGCTCTGATGATCAATATTTTCAAGCGATTTGTATTAAAGCCCTCCAAAAACCTTATACGCGGCTCTTGTCGTATCTTCATCAATACCGATATACCGCATTGTAATTGAAGGTGATGAATGATTCAGTATTCTCTGCAGCTCGGCGATGTCTTTTGTCCGCTGATAAAAATGATAGCCAAACGTTTTCCGGAGTGTATGTGTCCCTATCTCCTCAAGTCCGCACGCCGCAGCTGCCTCTCTTAAAATTCTGTAGGCCTGAATGCGGGAAATCGGCTTTCTGGTCCGCACAGATTTAAAAAGATATTCATTTTCCTTCATATCTTTCGTATACTCGTATATTTCCTGTTTCAGTGACTCTAAAATAAGAATCTTTCTTTTCTTTTTTGTTTTGCTTTCAGTCGCCCATAAATGATCTTTATGTTTAACGTCCTTCACTTGCAGCGGCAGAATATCAGAAATGCGGAGCGCGCTGTTGATGCCGAAAATAAACAGAAAATAATCCCGCTTGTTTTTGTTAAGCAAATACTGTTTGACTTCTTGGATTTTCTCTAAACTGCGAATCGGCTGTACAATATGCATCAAAAAACTCCTTAAAAACCTTTATGTAACGTTTTGAGGCTTATGTTACTATTATAGCTGAAAAACCTTGAATGTCAAAGCGTGACGGTATTTATGTAACATAATATACATAGTGTTACATAAGCGTGTGAGTAAGCTTCTGTAAACCTTCTTCCTTTTAAATGGCCTTTAGATCCTCTTATAAAGATTTTAATCTCTCAGATACTTATCCCCCTAGTTATGATCAAAAAGCCTCTTAAAACGAAATCTGACGTTCCTGATTTTTCAGCGTTTCTGCAAAAACATACAAAAAAAGACACAATTTCAAATTGTGTCCTAATCTTCATCCTTTACATCAATATCTTCCGGGATTGGTTCATTTAATATTTCCTGCACAAGTGCTTTGTAATTCTCCAGCTGTTCGAGATGCGTTTTGAACTGCTCCTTATAAATCAAAAATTGCTCCCCGTCATGAACGGCCCTGATTTTTCCTTCGAGCACCAAGCTTTTAATATAATCCTCTGAAAGATTTGTATATTCTGCTGTTTCTTCAATCGTTAAATACATATAGCAGTCCCTTCTTAATCCGTATGCTGATTCTAATATAGCACATGGCTCATATCAATATAATCAATTTTGCACAGAAAAACGGCTTTATGTACTATATAATATACCATTTGTCACTTGTGAAAACGCTGTAATTTTTTTACGCTAAGATTGTAACAATACAGCTTCATATAGGAGGGAGAACATGAAAAGAACGTGGAACGTCTGTTTAACAGCTCTGCTTAGTGTTCTGTTAGTCGCTGGAAGTGTCCCTTTTCACGCGGAAGCTAAAAAACCGCCCAAAAGCTACGATGAGTACAAACAAGTAGATGTCGGAAAAGACGGCATGGTTGCGACCGCACATCCTCTCGCTTCTGAAATCGGTGCTGATGTGCTGAAAAAAGGAGGAAATGCCATTGATGCAGCGGTCGCTATTCAATTCGCACTCAATGTAACGGAGCCGATGATGTCAGGCATTGGCGGCGGCGGTTTTATGATGGTGTATGACGGAAAAACGAAGGATACAACGATAATCGACAGCCGTGAGCGTGCTCCAGCAGGCGCAACCCCTGACATGTTTTTGGATGAAAACGGCAAAGCCATTCCTTTCTCTGAACGTGTGACAAAAGGTACTGCCGTTGGTGTTCCAGGCACGCTGAAAGGGCTGGAAGAAGCCTTGGATAAATGGGGAACCCGTTCAATGAAGCAATTAATTACCCCTTCTATTAAACTCGCTGACAAAGGCTTCCCGATTGATTCAGTGTTGGCAGATGCCATTTCTAATTACCAGGAAAAACTGTCACAGACAGCCGCAAAAGATGTATTTTTGCCAAATGGCGAGCCGCTGAAAGAAGGCGATACCCTTATTCAAAAAAATTTGGCCAAAACGTTTAAACTGATTCGCTCCAAAGGCACTGACGCTTTTTATAAAGGAAAATTCGCCAAGGCGCTTTCTGACACTGTCCAGGATTTTGGCGGGTCAATGACGAAAGAAGATTTAGAAAATTACGACATTACAATTGATGAACCGATTTGGGGAGACTATCAAGGCTATCAAATCGCCACTACTCCTCCTCCAAGCTCCGGTGGTATTTTCTTATTGCAAATGCTGAAAATACTTGATGATTTTAACCTTTCACAATACGATGTCCGCTCATGGGAGAAATATCAGCTGCTTGCCGAAACGATGCATTTGTCTTATGCCGACCGTGCGTCATACGCTGGTGATCCCGAATTTGTAAATGTTCCTCTCAAAGGCCTGCTTCACCCCGATTATATTAAAGAACGCCAGCAATTAATCAACCTAGATCAAGTGAATAAAAAACCGAAAGCCGGTGATCCTTGGAAATACCAAGAAGGATCAGCAAACTATAAACAAGTCGAACAGCCGAAAGATAAAGTAGAAGGCCAAACAACCCATTTTACAGTTGCTGATCGATGGGGAAATGTTGTTTCCTATACAACAACAATCGAACAGCTATTCGGAACGGGTATTATGGTCCCTGATTACGGTGTTATTTTAAACAATGAATTAACGGATTTTGATGCGATACCAGGCGGAGCTAATGAAGTACAGCCAAACAAACGGCCTTTAAGCAGCATGACCCCGACGATTTTATTTAAGGATGACAAGCCTGTCCTCACGGTTGGATCTCCTGGCGGGGCCACAATTATTTCATCCGTTTTGCAAACTATTCTCTACCATATAGAGTACGGTATGGAATTAAAAGCGGCTGTTGAAGAGCCGAGAATTTACACAAACAGCATGAGCTCTTACCGTTACGAAGACGGAGTTCCTAAAGATGTCCTCAGCAAGCTGAACGGCATGGGCCACAAATTTGGCACAAGTCCGGTGGATATCGGAAACGTGCAAAGCATATCGATCGACCATGAAAACGGCACCTTTAAAGGCGTAGCTGATTCAAGCAGAAACGGCGCAGCGATCGGCATTAATTTAAAACGCAAATAAAAAGAAAAAACTGTACTCGCTTCAAGTGAGTACAGTTTTTTTATGCCCATCTTTAAAATAAAAACTGATAAACGGCTTTATTCTGCCAATGCAGTGTATCAGACCAGAAATCCAACACGTCTATCTTCATCTTTTCATTTCGTGTATCTCATCAAGAAATGTCTGGAACGCACTCGTAATAAAAAAGTCTTTCCTGTATATAAATACGATCTCTACGTCTTGATATGCCGCCGGCAGCTGATGAATCCATACATTCGTTCGATGCTCGGAGCAATCAATAGCGGACCTTGGGAGCAGCGCCGTACCCATCCCGGCGGAAACTCCTTTTATAATTGCCTCCAATGTGCCAAACTCTATGATTTTTTGGTTGGTTATGCCTGCTTCCTCCAGTAATCTTTTGACCCTGTCACGATGAGAACAGCCTGCTCCAAAAAAGAGCATCGGCTGCTGAAGCATATCCTCGGCCGACCCTTCTCGTGATGAAATCAAAACTAATTCATCATGGGAAACATGGATTTGTCTGACAGCAGTGTGCTCAACCGGTCCATATACAAAAGCGCCATCAACTTTATGATCAAGAACCTGTTGAATCAGATGATGTGTATTAGCAGTGTTCACCGATAAATCCACATCAGGAAAACGTCTGAGGAAGGAGGCGGCATGTTCGGGCAGATGCGTTACCGCCGTCGTTTCTAGTGAGCCGATCCGCAAAGGCCCTTTCGGATGCCGGCTCATCTGTGCCGATTTTTCAGCTTCGTCTAACAGCAATAATACTTGATCAGCATATTGCAAAAGATTTTCTCCCGCAGCAGTCAGCTTCATCCCGCGATTCGTTCGATGAAAAAGTCTGATATTCAAATCTTCCTCAAGGTTATGTATTCTGGCTGTCACATTCGATTGAACATAATTCAGCATTTGCGCTGCTTTCGTTATGCTTCCTTCACGGGCCACAGCCTGAAAAATCTTTAAATCTCCGCTTTCCACGGGCTCTCACCTTCTTGCTATGATTAAAAGTGATATCGGCTATCATATTTGTTCATTTTACTCGAAGAAAACGGCTAAGTAAAATATGTAAAGAATATGAAAATACAATTCAATGAGGAGGAAGACAGCATGAAAGCTGTAATTCACAAAGGAACAACCGGACTGCAGGGATTATCATTTCAAAACGTCCCTGCGAAAAAGCCTGGATATGGAGAGGTAAAGGTAAAATTAAAATCTGCGGGTCTGAATCATCGTGACCTATTTCTCATGAAAAACAAATCTGAACAAGATCCTCACGTGATACTCGGTTCTGACGGCGCCGGTCTCATTGAAGAGATTGGTGAAGGCGTGAAAAATGTTACTGTTGAAACAGAAGTCATCATTTTCCCGACATTAAACTGGGAATTGACAGAGAATGTTCCGCCTGTACCTGAGATTCTGGGAGGTCCTTCTGACGGAACACTTGCTGAATATGTGATCATTCCTTCACAAAATGCAATCAAAAAACCTCCTTATTTATCTTGGGAAGAAGCGGGCGTTTTACCTTTATCCGCTTTAACTGCATACCGGGCCCTGTTTACGAAGGGACAATTGAAAAAAGACGAACATCTATTGATACCCGGCATCGGAAGCGGAGTTGCAACCTACGCTTTATTGATGGCGAAGGCGATTGGGGTAACAGTAAGCGTGACCTCCCGCAGTGAGGAGAAAAGAAAAAGGGCGCTGCAATTAGGTGCTGATTACGCATTTGACAGTTACAGCAATTGGGATGAACAGATGCAGGGAAATAATGCTGATGTTGTTCTTGACAGCATAGGCCCTGCCCTCTTTTCGGAATACTTCCGTCATGTAAAGCCAAATGGCCGCATTGTCAGCTTTGGGGCAAGCTCAGGGGGCGATCTCAGTTTTCCGGTGCGTTCTCTATTCTTTCCGCAGATCAATGTTTTGGGAACTTCGATGGGAAGCGGTGAGGAATTTCGCGATATGCTCGCTTTCATTGAAAAACATAAGCTGAGACCTGTAATCGACCGCACATATCCTTTAGAAAAAGCATGTGATGCATATAAAAGAATGCAGGAAGGCAGGCAGTTTGGAAACATTGGGATCGTAATGGAATAAAAAAAGAAACCGGCTGGCAACCAGACCGGTTTCTTTTTTTATATGATAATCCCCTTTATTTACGGAAGAACTGAACTCCCCATCAAATACCGATCCACTTCACGCGCTACTTCACGGCCTTCATTAATCGCCCATACGATTAAGCTTTGGCCTCTTCTTGCATCCCCTGCGGCGAATACGCCATCGATATTTGTTTGATAATCCCCATATGCTGCACTGATTTTGTTGTTTACAGAATCCACACCGAACTGTTTCAACAGCGGCTGTTCTGTGCCTTCAAAGCCGATAGCGATAAAGACAAGCTGAGCAGGCCATACTTTTTCAGTTCCAGGCAGCTCGCGGAACTCGTATTTTCCATGCTCATTTTTCACTTTTTCCATTTGGATGGTATGGAGCTCCTTCAGCTGGCCATTTTTATCCGCGACCATTTTTTTCGTTTGAATGGAGTATTCCCTCGGATCCCTTCCGAATTTTGCTTCCGCTTCTTCATACGCATATTCAAGCGTAAAGACGTGCGGCTGTTCAGGCCACATATTGTCATTCGTGCGGGCTGGCGGAAGTTTTGGATGTTTGCCGAATTGATGCACGCTTTTGGCTTTTTGTCGCAGAGCAGTAGCTACACAGTCAGCTCCTGTATCTCCGCCTCCGATAACGATGACATCTTTCCCTTTGGCGTCAATGAATTGCTTGTCTTTAAAATTAGAATCTAAATAGCTTTTCGTTGCGAGCGTTAGGTAATCCATCGCGTAATGGACTCCTTTTGAGTCGCGCCCTTCAATTAAGAGGTCCCGCTGCTTTTGAGCGCCTGTGCACAGGATCACAGCATCAAATTGCTCCTTTAACTCATCCGCTGTTATGTCAACACCGATTTCTGTGTTCGTGACAAAATCAATTCCTTCTTGCGTCAGTAATTTAATTCGGCGTTCTACAATGCCCTTCTCAAGCTTCATGTTTGGAATGCCGTATGTTAAAAGGCCGCCCGCTCTGTCTGCTCGTTCAAAAACAGTGACGGAATGTCCCGCTTGGTTCAGCTGGTCAGCACTCGCCAGTCCGGCTGGGCCTGACCCGACAATGGCCACTTTTTTGCCTGTTCGTTTTTTAGGAATTCTGGGTTGAATCCAGCCGTTCTCAAATCCTTTGTCGATAATGGTTCGCTCGATATTTTTAATTGAAACGGCCGGGTCTGAAATCGCTAAAGTGCATGACCCTTCACAAGGGGCAGGACATACCCGCCCTGTGAATTCAGGAAAGTTGTTTGTTTTCAACAGACGTTCCAATGCTTCTTTCCATCTGCCCCGGTAGACAAGATCATTCCATTCAGGAATTAAGTTGTAAATCGGACAGCCGGATGTAAATCCGTTAATGTCCGCACCGATCTGGCAAAACGGTGTACCGCAATCCATACACCGCGCCCCCTGCCGTTTCGATGCTTCTTCTGAAAAAGGAGCAGAATATTCTTTCCAATCCTTTAAGCGAGTGAGAGGGTCCCGCTCAGCAGGTTTTTCTCGTTTGATCTCCATAAATCCAGTTGGTTTCCCCATGTTCCTCTCCCCTTCCTTACTGTACTACCGCTTGTTTTTGTCCAGCTGCTGTATTCTGCTTTGGCTTCGTGTTGGCCTCAAAAGCGAACATGATGGCTTCTTCTTCTGATAAACCTGCAGCTTTTTGCTCTTCGATGCTCGCAAGCATTTGTTTATAGTTTTTCGGAATGACTTTAACGAATTTTTTCACGCTGTCTTCCCATTGAGCAAGCAGATCTTGTGCTTTTTGGCTGTTTGTATACGCAGCATGTCTTTTAAGCATTGCTTTGATTTGCTGGATTTCTTTCTCATCCTCTAATGATTCAAATAAAATCATCTCAAGGTTGCATTTGCGTTTAAAGGCTTTGGCATCTTCAGCCAATACATAAGCGATTCCGCCGGACATACCTGCCGCAAAGTTTTTGCCTACATCACCGAGAACGACAACGCTGCCGCCAGTCATGTATTCACACCCGTGGTCGCCGATGCCTTCTACAACAACGTTCACACCGCTGTTCCGAACGGCAAAGCGTTCACCAGCACGTCCGTTAATATATGCTTCTCCGCTTGTGGCACCGTAAAAAGCAACGTTGCCGATAATGACATTGTCATCCGAAGCAGAGTTGAATTCTTCTGGTGACTTGACGATGATTTTTCCGCCAGAAAGCCCTTTTCCGACGTAATCATTTGAGTCTCCGTCCAAATAAAGTGTCATTCCTTTAGGAACGAAAGCTCCAAAGCTTTGGCCGGCTGATCCAGTAAAGTGCAGCTTGATCGTATCTTCAGGAAGCCCTTCTTCTCCGTAGCGCTTAGAGATCTCACTGCCGGTTATCGTTCCGGCTACACGGTTTGTATTATTGATTTCAATCGATATATCAGCTTCTTTTCCAGATTCGATGGCTTCTTGTACAGCCGGGAGAATCGTTGTGATATCAAGCGATTGATCAATTTTATGATTTTGCGGTGATTGGAACGTCCGTACGCCCTCAGGCTGATAAAGAAGTGTAGACAAATCTAGCTGGCTTGCTTTCCAGTGCCCCTTCGCCCGTTCACTTACATGAAGTGCATCAGTGCGGCCGATCATTTCATCAAATGTCTTGAAGCCTAACGCGGCCATGTACTCACGAACTTCTTCAGCAATGAACAGCATATAGTTCACAATATGGTCGGGATCCCCCATGAACTTTTTGCGAAGCTCTGGGTTTTGTGTGGCTACACCGACAGGGCATGTATCTAAATGGCAGGCACGCATCATGACACAGCCGAGTACAACTAACGGAGCCGTTGCGAAACCAAATTCTTCTGCACCGAGCAAGGCAGCCATCACAACGTCGCGGCCCGTCATGAGCTTTCCATCCGTTTCTAATACAACACGGTCACGAAGGCCGTTAAGCATTAATGTTTGATGTGCTTCTGCAAGACCAAGTTCCCATGGCAGCCCTGTATGTTTAATACTGGTTTTCGGAGAAGCACCTGTACCTCCATCGTAGCCGCTGATCACAATGACATCTGCAGTCGCTTTGGCCACACCTGCAGCAATTGTGCCTACGCCTGCTTTTGATACCAGCTTTACGCTGATTCGTGCGTCACGGTTGGCATTTTTCAAGTCGTGGATCAGCTGCGCTAAATCCTCAATTGAATAAATGTCATGGTGAGGAGGAGGTGAGATTAAACCGACACCTGGTGTTGACCCTCGGACATCGGCAACCCATGGATATACTTTGTTGCCAGGCAACTGCCCGCCTTCACCCGGCTTAGCGCCTTGAGCCATTTTAATCTGCAGCTCATCAGCATTGACAAGGTAATGGCTTTTGACACCGAAACGTCCTGATGCAATTTGTTTGATCGCACTTCTTCTATCATCGCCGTTCACATCTGGAACAAAACGTTTTGGATCTTCTCCGCCTTCACCGCTGTTGCTTTTTCCTCCAAGACGGTTCATTGCGATGGCTAAAGCTTCGTGTGCTTCCTTACTCAAGGACCCAAATGACATCGCACCCGTTTTAAACCGTTTGACAATCGATTCAGCGGATTCAACCTCTTCCAGCTTCAAAGGCTTGCGGTTTCCGTCAAATGCGAACAAGTTCCGCAAAAATCCGATGCGTTCTTCATCTGCCGCTTTTGTATACTGTTTAAACAGATTGTAATCATTTCTGCGGCAAGCCCATTGCAAGGTATGAATCGTTTTCGGGTTAAACGCATGATGCTCTCCGCCATTTCTCCATTGGAAGTCACTTCCCGGTTCAAGCGTTTTGCTGTAATCATCCTGATACGCTTCTCGGTGACGGCGCTGCGCCTCTTCTGCAATTGTTTGTATATCGATGCCTCCGAGCTGTGATGCAGTACCTGTGAAATAGCGGTCGATCACATCACGGCTGATTCCTACCGCTTCAAAAATTTGGGCGCCTCTGTAGCTTTGTACGGTTGAAATCCCCATTTTGGACATGACTTTTACAACGCCTTCAGTAATGCTTTTTCCATATTTGCTGACCGCTTCTTCATAGCTGATATCCAAACGGCCTTCATCAATTTCCTGCTTATAGGTCGCATAAGCGAGATAAGGGTTAATCGCATCTGCGCCATAACCGATTAATGCTGCAAAGTGATGCACTTCACGTGCTTCTCCCGACTCCACAATAATGCTGACTTTCGTACGCAGCCCTTTGCGGATTAAGTGCTGATGCAGCGCGCTTACTGCCAGAAGCGGCGGAATTGGTGTCAAGCTCTCATTCATCTTTTTGTCTGATAAAATTAACAGGCTTACGCCTTGACTGATGGCTTTCTCTGCCTGTGTGAACATGTCCTTTAATCCGCGTTCAAGATCCTCTGAAAACAGCACATCGATTTTTTGGCTTTTTAAATCAGGATGAACAATCGTTTTCAATGCGTAAAACTGTTCATTGGATAAAACAGGTGTATACAGTTTAATCCGGCGAACGTTTCGTTCACTTGGGTGAAGAAGATCGCCTTCCGCACCAAGCCATGTCATCGTTGAAGTGACAAGCTGCTCACGAATCGCGTCGATTGGCGGGTTCGTTACTTGTGCAAACAGCTGCTTAAAGTAGTTAAACAGTGATTGCGCGCGATCGGAAAGTACAGCAAGCGGCGCGTCATTCCCCATTGAACCAAGGGGGTCTTTGCCTTCTTTAATAACAGGAATGAGATATTTTTGGATATCCTCATATGTGTATCCGAATGCCTTTTGGCGAGTTAGAAGATCAGTAAATTGTTCTTCCTCTCTTGATTCCGGATCAGGATTCACTTGGACAAGCTCTTCTTCTAGCCATTTTTGGTACGGGTATTCAGTTGCAATTTGTGTTTTGACTTCTTCATCGGAGATAATCCGGCCTCTTTCCAGGTCAATTAAAAGCATTTTCCCAGGCTCAAGACGGTTTTTATATAAAACGTTCTCCTGTTCAACGTCAATAACGCCTACTTCAGATGAGAAAATAATATAATCATCTTTTGTGACATAATAACGGGCCGGACGGAGACCATTCCGGTCAAGAATTGCGCCGATTTGTTTTCCATCAGTAAATGAAATGGCTGTCGGTCCGTCCCAAGGCTCCATCAGAGAGCTATGGTACTCGTAGAACGCTCTTTTTTCCTTAGACATATGCGTATTTTCCGTCCAAGGTTCAGGAATGAGCATCATTGCTGTATGTGCCGGTTTGCGTCCAGCCATCACAAAAAACTCAAATGCGTTATCTAAAATGGAAGAGTCACTGCCGTCAGCATTGAGAATCGGCAAAATCTTATTTAAGTCCTCACCGAAGCTTTCAGATACAAATTGCTGCTCACGTGCTCTCATCCAATTGATATTTCCGCGAAGGGTGTTAATTTCACCGTTGTGAACCAAATAGCGGTTAGGATGCGCTCTTTCCCAGGTAGGGAATGTGTTGGTGCTGAAGCGTGAATGAACAAGCGCAAAAGCTGAAACGAATGCTTCATCTTGCAGATCAGAATAAAACGCATCAACCTGTTCAGGTGTTAAAAGGCCTTTGTAAACAATGGTCTGGCTTGAAAGACTGGCAAAATAAAAATCAAAACCTTCCGTTACACCCCAGTTTTCAGCCTGTTTACGAATGACATACAACTTTCGTTCAAAAGATAAATTGTCCTTTAGGTCAGAGCTTGCGCCGATAAATACCTGACGGACAAACGGACAGCTTTTTTGTGCCACTGTTCCGATTTTTCCGACATTTACAGGTACAGTTCTCCATCCAAGAACGACTTGGCCTTCTTGTTCGATCAGTGCATTGATTTGCTTTTCAATTTTTTTTCTTTCATCTTCTATCTGCGAGAAAAAGACCATTCCTACCCCATAACGTTCTTTTTCCGGCAGATTGATGTCTTTGCACTCTTTTCTAAAGAAAGCATCAGGGATTTGAACCAGTAAGCCGGCTCCGTCTCCTGTATCCGGATCACTGCCTTGCCCTCCTCTATGGTCCAGTTGGCAAAGCATCTTAAGTCCTTGTTTGACAATGTCATGAGTCTGCTTGCCCTTTAAGTGTGCGTATAGGCCGATTCCGCATGCATCATGTTCAAATTCAGGACGGTAGAGACCTTGAGCTTTTGGCATTTGATTGTACGTCATAATTCCTCTCCCCCGATCAATTTCCGATAATACCGGTCATAAAATCTAACAACTCTATAATCATTGTAGGTTTTCAAAACGATATAAACAATATATAATTTAGATCAAAAGAATCTCAAATTGAGATAGATGGATGTGAGACAAACATGGAGTTGCGCCAACTGCGTTATTTTATGGAGGTGGCTGAAAGAGAACACGTTTCAGAAGCTGCTGATCATTTGCATGTGGCCCAATCAGCAATCAGCAGACAAATTGCCAATCTTGAAGAGGAATTAAATGTGACCTTATTTGAGCGTGAAGGGAGAAATATCAAACTCACGCCAATTGGGAAAGAATTTTTGATTCATGTGAAGACCGCAATGAAAGCCATTGATTATGCAAAAGAACAAATTGATGAGTATCTTGACCCGCACCGCGGAACGGTAAAGATCGGCTTTCCTACGAGCCTCGCCAGCCAGCTTTTGCCGACTGTCATTTCAGCATTTAAGGAAGAATATCCGCACGTCGAATTTTTGCTGCGCCAAGGCTCCTATAAGTTTCTGATCGAAGCTGTCAGAAACCGCGATATTGATCTAGCCTTATTAGGGCCGGTGCCGACGAATTTCTCTGATATAGCGGGAAAAATTTTATTCACTGAAAAAATTTACGCGCTTGTTCCATTAAATCATCCGCTTGCTCAACAAAAAACGGTTCATTTAATCGATTTGCGCAACGATCAATTTGTATTGTTCCCGGAAGGATTTGTACTCAGAAAAATGGCAATCGATTCCTGCAAACAAGCCGGCTTTGCTCCTCTCGTTTCAACGGAGGGTGAGGATTTGGATGCTATCAAAGGATTAGTGTCCGCAGGAATGGGCGTTACCCTTCTGCCTGAAAGTACGTTTGCTGAAACAACACCTCGTTTTACTGTGAAAATTCCAATTGAGTTCCCTCAAGTGAAACGGACTGTCGGAATCATTAAACCGAAAAATAGAGAGCTTGCGCCTTCTGCGAATGATTTTTATGAGTTTGTCATTCAATTCTTCTCTAAGCTGGAGCAGTATCAATAAAAAAATGAACCCGATCTTCTTTATAGAAGCTCGGGTTTTTTGCTGCAAATTAATTAACAGGCAAAGTAAAATCCACATGGCAAACAAATGCTTCTTGATCAATTAGCGCTTTGTTGATCAGTTCTTTCTTCTTTTCTGGTTCTTGAAGCTGTACAGAAGAATAATTAACGATTCCAAGCCCGATTTCTGTTCCTTGTGAATCCATTAGCCGAACAACTGAACCGCTTTTGAATTTTCCTTTAATCTTCTGTACACCGTCCAGGTATAAGCTCGATTGCCCATTTGTTATTTTTCGTGAATAATCATCTGATAAAATCATTTCACCTTCAGGACCGGAATTAAAAGCGATCCATTGTTCCTTTCGATTCAACGGAAGCGTTCCTTTTGCTTCAAAATAGGTGCCTGCCGCCTCTTCACGAACAGCATGGTATAAAATATCGCCGGCATCTGCCTGACCAAGAAAACCTTTAATGCCAGAAGCCATTACGATTTTAAATGCATCAAGCTTAGAGCGCATGCCGCCGGTTCCGACAACGCTCCCACTGTCACCTGCGCACGCTTCGATGTCAGGTGTTATTTCACTCACTCGCTGTATCCTTTTCGCTTCTGGATTTGTGCGCGGATTGCCGTCATATAATCCGTCGATATCTGATAAAATCACAAGCATATCTGCATCAATCAATCCAGCGACTTTTGCTGCGAGCGTATCATTGTCGCCAAACTTGAGCCGATTGACTGTAACTGTATCGTTTTCGTTTATGATCGGGATGATGCCGCGCTCGAGCAGCACATTCATTGTATTCCTGACATTGTTATACCGATATTCATCAGAAAAATCGCTTCTCGTAATTAAAATTTGGGATGCGACATAGCCGTGTGCCAAAAATAGTTTTGAATAAGCTTCCATCAGCAATCCCTGGCCGATTGAAGCTGACGCTTGTTTTTCTGGAAGCTTCTCGGGTCTTTGGATAAATCCGAGCTTCCGATATCCCGCCGCCACTGCGCCTGAGGAAACCAAAATCACTTCATATCCGGCGTCTTTAAGTTTGACGACCTGATCGACCAACGCTTCTAATTTTCGAATGCTGATTTCTCCATGAAGGCTTGTTAATGAACTGCTTCCAATCTTCACAACAACTCTTTTTATGCTTGTATCAGGCGTCACTTTATCACTCCTGATAGCGGCGCTGCTGTTTTTTCAATATCTTCGCTGATTTCCTTTGAACGCTTAGCCGCATGCTTTATCGCTTGAGAAATCGCTTCTCCGCCGCCGCTCTTTTTCAAGGCTTGCAGCCCTGCCGCTGTCGTTCCGTTCGGTGACGTGATATTGTCTCTCAAGATCTCGGGATGTTCTCCTGTCTCCATGAGCATTTTTGCTGCGCCTAATAGCGTCTGTGCACCGATGCTTCGAGATAACTGTTTATCAAGACCCGCTTCCTCACCTGTCTTTTCAATGAATTCCATTAAATAATAAAAGTACGCGGGACCACTGCCTGCAATTCCGGTGAATATGTCCATTTGATTTTCTTGGATTGTATAGACTTCGCCCATGCATCCGAGCAATGCTTCGGCCAGTTTCTTCAAGTCTTCTGACACATACTTGCCAAGGGCAATCGCTGTTGCAGAAGCGCCGATCATACTGGAAGTATTGGGCATCACTCTGACAACCGGCTGTTCATTAAGCAATGATTGTTCAATAAAAGAGGTGGTTATGCCGGCAAGGACCGACAATATTAATTGATGGGGTTGGATACGTGATTTTAGTGATGACAGAGCGTTTTCGGCATCTTTTGGCTTCATTGCCAAAATGAGCACATCCATGTCTTCAATACATAGTTGGTTCGGCAAGGCGCCTTTGATTCCATATTGAAGTTCAAGTTCAGTTAATCGCTCTGTATTGCTGCGGTTTGTAACGCAGATGTTTTGTTTCGGGATTTTGTTGGCACGAACGATACCTGATATCATTCCTTCCGCCATAGATCCTGCTCCTATAAAGGCTACTTTCTTTTGATCAAAGATCGGTAACATCTCCTTTGTTCGCTTTTTTGTTCGCATTTTCACACGTTTTAAATGTTACCACGTGAGGAAATGATGTCAAGTTTGAAGGTCATCATTGATTTGTATTGTTTCTTTTCGACAAATATGTATAATGTAAAGCAGAAAACACCCGGTGCAGCAGTGTGTACCGGGTGTTTGTTTCTATTAAAAATTATCTGAGAGAGCTTTTTCAATCAGTTTTTTACAGCGGTCCAGCTCAACTTTCAGCTGTTTTTTATATAGTTTGGCAGCTTCGTAATCTTTAAATTGATAGAGGACGACTTCCTGAAGCTTAGCCCCTTCTTTTTTTACTTTAATTTGTTTTAGTATCCCGTCATCAAGAAGCTCATGTAAAGACCGGTATACTTCTGTATGATTTGGTTTAAAACCAATCTCTTTAAATTCAGACCGAAGTACTTCAAGCAGCTTTAATCCATAGAGTCTCTCTTGCTCTGTCATTGTTATCATATAAAGCTTCAAAAATGCACGCTGTTTCACTAAAAAGCCGGTTGAACTCCTTTTTTCTTCTTTCATGATATGCACTCCTTCTTCTGTCAATGACAACACTATGTACTAAATATTCAATTTTCTTTTATTGTTTTCCTCCTTATATTAAAGACTGATCGTCGAGTTATCTCATGGTTACTGATTATAGGTGAAGCGGAAAATAAATAAGTCGTTGAACATTTGGCACATAGTTTTCTTAGTTCTATTATAGCCTACATTCACTGCCAGCTTCAATTTAAAACGATTTTCAGATTTGCATATGTCGGTATGAATTTCACTCAAATAAAAAAACCTGTCGAAAGACAGGTTCTCATTTTTACGGATTTGTTGACCATAATCCCGCTGTTTTGATGAAAATACGAGGATCTAATTTCAATTGCGCCACCATGTATTCAGCAAGATCTTCAGGCTGCATCACTTTTTCAGGATTACCGTCTGTCAAGTTCAATTCGATAGACATATCACTAGCGACAGTGCTCGGCGTTAACGCGCTGACTCTGATATTATGTTTTCTCACTTCTTGCATAAGAGACTCTGTTAACCCGAGAACGGCAAATTTAGAAGCGCTATAAGCACTTGTTACAGCAGCTCCTCTTTGACCCGCTGTAGACGAAATATTAATGATGTCTCCGGCTTTGCGTTCGATCATTTCCGGAAGCACCGCGCGAGTCACATGATACACCCCCATTAGGTTGACTTGTATTATATTTTCCCATTCATCGGCTGATAGATCTAAAAAACCGCCAAATTTGCTGATTCCGGCGTTGTTAATGAGAATATCGATATCACCAAGCTGTTCCTTCACTTGAGCTACGGCTTGGTTAACCTGCTCGGCATCTTTTACATCTGCAGCAGCAAATGCAGTTTTTACACCAAGCGCTTTGACTTCTTCTGCCACTTTTTCAACATTAGCGGCAGTCCGGCCGATTAACCCAATATTTACGCCTTCTTTCGCAAGAGCAAGAGCTGTAGCGCGGCCGATCCCTCTGCCTCCGCCTGTGATTAAAGCGGTTTTATTTTGTAAACTTTGCAATTGAAGCACCCTTTCTTTGTTTACCTATGTACGATATCACATTATAAGTAGAATATATCCAATACGCAAATCAAACGAACTGTGCAATCATCATTTCTTTGGATTAAAAAAGCGGAAACAGGGTAATGACAAAAGAAAAAAGGAGTGAACATATGGTTATTGTTTATATCAGTCTGGCAGTATTGGCTATTTCTATCATATTTTTAGGGTTTAATGTGATCCAAAACAAGAAAAAAATAGACCCCGCGCTAAAGGAGCTCACTTCTGTTACGCAGGCTATGCAAAAACAAGTCGAGGGATTAAAAACAGAAGCAGAGCTGCTGACGCAAAAACAAAAGAAGATTCAGCATGATGTCCAAATGAAAAAATACGCGTTTCAGCAGACAGCAGCTGAAGTGAAAGAAGTTCCCCAAGCAGTCAAAGAGGTGTGGCAGGCAGGACATTTTAATAGCAGATAAAGATGAATGAGATCTCGTTGTTACGATCAGAATGGACAATGGGATCTCATTTTTCGAGGAGGCTTACATATGATTATAAACCGCAGCTGCTTAAAGGAGTTCGCAGAGAAACTACATTTTCTTCCCTCTTCACTTACAAAGTCCGATTTACTTACTGATCCATTTCGTCTCCATCAAGAAAACGAACTTGCCATCTACTATTCACCTCATAATGAATTTATCAATCGGGATGCCTCACTTGTGATTGCCGGGATCACGCCGGGTTTTTCCCAGATGAAGACAGCGTACGAAACAGCCGCCGAAAGCCTGCGGCAAGGCGGGACTCTTGAGCAAATGGCAGTAGACACAAAAATAGCAGCGGGTTTCTCCGGATCAATGAGGCATAACCTTATTACCATGCTGGATTTATGCGGGCTGCCACAGGCTTTCGGCATTCAAAGCGCCGCGCAGCTTTTTGGTGACTTACGGCATATGCTCCATACAACTTCCGTTATTAAATATCCTGTCTTTATCCAGCAAAAAAACTATACCGGATACAAACCGGCCATCACTCGCTCTCCTATCCTAAGCACCTATGCTTTTGATCACTTCCCTGCGGAGCTCAATCATGTGGCGGGGCCAGCTCTTCTGATTCCGTTAGGAAAAGCCGCCGAAACAGTATGTGAAACATTGATCAGACAACACAGACTCCAGAATTTGATTTGCCTTAGCGGCTTTCCCCACCCATCAGGCGCAAACGGCCATCGTTTAAAACAATTCGCCAAAAACAAAGAGCTACTAGAAAGACAAATTTATTCTTTTGCTTCCTCATTTCCTCTTTTCTATAGAAAAGAGGAAATAAAAGGGATATGATAAACAGAAACAAACGTGGGGAGTGGTTGAATGTTTCCTGTATTAGAAACGGAGCGGCTTACACTTAGGCAAATGACAGATCAGGACGCGGAAGCCATTTTTGCTTGTTTCTCAAACCATGAAGTGACACGCTATTACGGACTTGAAAACATGGAATCTATAGAACAGGCCATTTCAATGATTCAAACCTTTGCCGCCCTCTATCAAGAAAAACGCGGTATAAGGTGGGGAATAGAAAGACAAGACACGAAAGAATTGATCGGAACAATTGGCTTTCACGCTCTGGCCCAAAAACATAGGCGTGCAGAGATCGGCTATGAAATCACCCCGGCGCATTGGCGAAACGGCTTTGCATCAGAAGCCATTTCAGAGGCTGTCTCCTATGGGTTTACTTCCCTTGGCCTGACGCGTATTGGCGCAGTTGTATTTACCCAAAATGAAGCATCAAATCGTCTGCTTATAAAAATGGGATTTCAAAAAGAAGGCGTTTTAAGACAGTACATGTATCAAAATGGAATTCCAAACGATACAAATGTATATTCTATTTTAACATCAAATGAATGAACAGGCGGCATTCTCTCGAATCCGTATGTACATTCCCTTTTCTCTAATGATTCATGACCTGTACAAAGTATGACATCACGATTTAAGGTTTTCATCTCTAATTCTTAATATAGTCAATATGAGCGTCCAAGCATGGACTGAACAAATCATAAAAAAACGCCCCTGAAACAGGGACGCTTTTTGATTAAGATGCATATTGAGGAGATGTTTCCTCCTTTACCGCTTTTTCTTCAGGTATATGAATGCATTTCGTCATGACCGCACTTGCAAGGTAAAGAACCGCAAAGATCCAGACGACGCCTTGCGCACCGACAAGGCCGATGAACAACCAAGCAAGCGCGGGACCGACAAACGCTGATAAACCTGCAGCCAAATTCAATACAGACATGGCTGCCCCTTTGTCTTTTCCGGCCACCGTCGGCACAATTGCACCGATCGGCACATAGCCTGCCAGCAAACCTCCCCAAATAAAGCCGATCACACTGACAACCGCTACACTTCCGCCGGAGAAAACCGGTGCGTAGTATAATAAGACGGTGAAAATACCGCAGCCGACTCCGCCGAACCACATAACAGTATTTTTCCAGCCGAATTTATCGCCGACAATTCCAAAGATAAGGTTAAACACAATGTTCCCCAGAAAAATGGTTCCCCAAATTTGCAGCCACACATTGGTTGAAATTCCGTGCTGAGCCATGTGCATCGGCAAAAAGACTGGGAATCCATATGTACCAATGCTGTTGATGATTCTGATGATTCCGCCGGTAAGCACGCGCGGATTTGTAAATAGAATCGTAACCCCTTTTAAAAGCTCCTCGGCTGTTTCTGATCGTTTTCTTTTCTTTTTTTCAAAACGGTCTTTATTGATAAACAATGCGAAGAATGCACCTAGACATACCCAGAATATAGAGCTCCAAAGCGTATTCAAATAACCGAACGCTTTGATCGCGTAGCTTGAGTACCAAGCACCGAATACAAACATGCCGAGGCAATAGGCAATCCAAAACCAGCCGACAGCAGTGCTCAGTCTGTTTTGCGGTGTTCTGTAAATGACCCATGTCAAGAAAGAATAAGCAAATAGCGGGTAGCCTAACCCTTTTACGAAGTAAGTCACATACATCACAGGGAGGTTTAGCTGTCCAAACCCAAACACGATAAAGGCGGCTGTACCGATTACATAAAACAACAGCCCCATAAACATCGTCCGTTTTGCGCCAAATGCTTCGAGACATACACCTGAAAACCAGGAAGCTATGGCAAGCGCAATCCCGTAAATGCTAAAAATTGAAGCGGATTGCTGAACAGTAAGTCCGTTTTCGGTCAGAAACGGGCTGAGCCAGCCTTGTTCAAGTCCGTCTCCCATCATAAACAAAACAACTCCTAAAAATCCCCACGCAAGCCGCTTCGGTATACCGATTTTATCCAACATATCTGTTTCCTCCTTAGATGCTTATATCCATTACCGTATTACCTTATTAAAGCTAAAAATTAGACAATTCCTCAAAACATCCGGATATGCCGCCTTATATCAACACTTTGCTTTCTGATCTTGAAAAAAAGCGCTGAGTTTGCTTCCATTCCTCATATAAAGCCAATTCTGTCTGACAGCTCTTCGGTTCGATCACCCGGACATTTGCTGACATCTCCTCCGTTAATTGAAAGGTTTCATTGCAAATGACTGCAGCACCAACGACAGATGCCTGATGATATCCCTCTTTGACATAGATTTTTTTCTGAAGAAGGTCAGCGATATATTGCGTGAGCGCTTTGCTTTGGAATCCCCCTCCACACACCCAAACATAGTCACGTGTAAACGGAGTAACCTCTGTTAAAATGTCAAAATTCCATTTGATTGAAAATGCGATCTCTTCTAGCGCCGCACGTACAAAATGTGCCCTCTTTAAATCTGCTGAAAGCGGAGTGTCAAAAAGAAAACCGCCTCTCGTCAATGCATTCTTTTCAGCTGATAAATAAGAGCCGAGAGCCGCTACACACGCATTGTCTTCTTTTGCAAGTGCAAAAATTTCCTCCTCCATTACGTCGTACGATTCATTCGGATAGAAAATCTGTTTTAATTTTTGATAATTCAGACCGGTAATTCCCGGATTCGTTTCTACTAGCCAATGCCCTTGATCTGTATGGCAGTTCAGCCAGGCTTTATGTTTTGTGTCGCCATGATCCGCAGTAATTTTGGTTATTGGCGTTGTTGTCCCTGATACGATGACAATGTCCCCAAGTCCAGCTCCTGTGCTTTTCACAGCTAGCTGTGTATCCCCGCCCCCAGTTATTACCTTAGCATTTATTGAAAGACCTAATTCGGCTGCATATTCATTTGCTATTGTTCCAATTGCTGTTCCCGCTCTTACAAGAGGCGGAAGGAGAGATGGAGAAAAGCCGAATATGTCGCACATCTCTTCTGACCAAGTATTGTGCTTCACATCAAACAGCAGCGTTTCTGTTGCCTGCGATGGTTCATATGTTAGGATTCCGCTCAGTTGGTATGTCACCCAATCACTGATGCTTGTAAAACTTGCAGTCTTTTCCCATAAAGAAGGCTGGCGCTGCTTCAAACCATAAAGCTTGAGCGCAGAAAAAAGCGCAGTCGGCAGACGGCCTGTACGGCTGTATATCTCTTCCCGATCGGGAATGCTCTCCTCCCACTCTCGGCCACGGTTATCTATGTTCGGCAGCCCGAGAAAAGAGTCACCGTTTTGATCGATCAGAACAATCCCCTGTCTTTGACTCGTCGATGTCAACCCAATGATGTCAATATCACGCGAACGGGATAGCGCACGTTTTGCCAACCTCATTACTTGCTTCCACAGTATCTGAGGAGAAAAATAACGGCTGTCCGGGTAAAGCGTCTCAGTGGAATACTCGATGTCCTCCCGTTCAACCGTTTGAACAATGCCTGAGACACTCACGACCGCTACCCTCGCATTGCCTGTGCCGATATCGAAAACGAGATAGCCTTTTTGTTTTTTCATTCTGTTAACCTCTTTTCTTTACCTCTGTTCTCAGTTTGTCTTTGTTATACAATGTCGGAATATTGGGAATTTTTTCAACCTTCCACTTTTTGAGGGCACCATTCATGATCGACACGTGATGATCCTCTACTTCAAAGGTTGCTCCAGCGAGATGCGGTGTTGCCAGAACATTAGGCAATGAGATCAATTCATAATCTGATTCCTCTGGAGGTTCATGATAAAAAACGTCTAGTACCGCACCTCTGATTTTATGTTCTTTTAATACAGATAAAAGATCTTCACGGTTTACGACAACTGCTCTTGAAGTATTGACGAAAATCGCACTCTCTTTCATCAAATCAAAATATTGCCGATCTATCAGTCCAAGTGTTTCCTCAGTGCGAGGCAGATGGACAGAAACGATATCACTGTCTGAAAACACCGTTTTAAGAGCTACTTTTTCATACAGCGGATGATCGTCTAGAATGTATGGATCGTAATACTTTATTTTACAGTCAAACGCAGTCAGCAGTTTTGCAATCCTTTGGCCAACCGCGCCGAACCCAATCATGCCAACCGTTTTTCCTGTTAGCTCATTTCCTTTAAATTTGACATAAGCCTGCAGGTAATCACTTTTCCACTTTCCATCCTTCAGCCATTGATTCGAGGCGCTGGTATGACGGAGAAAGGAAATCACATTTCCAATAAACATTTCGGCAACGGCTTGTGCATTCCGCCCTGGTGTATAAAAAACAGGTATACCCCTTTTTGAAGCAGCTGCCACATCCACATTGGAGGGCATTCCCCTGCAAACACCGACAAATGAAAGTTCGGGAACAGAAGCAAATACGCTGTCTGTTACCTGATCAAGCTCAGTAATCAAACCTGTCGCATTTGTTGCCTTTAGCAGATGAATGAGTTCATCCTCCCGATATGCCCGGCCTTGTTCTTTCCAAGATTGATAAATAACTGAGCCAAACAAGTTTTCAAGCTCTTTTCGCCCTTCTTCGTTGTACGGCGCTGTAACCAAAACCGTCATGGTGCAAAACATCCTTTTCATCGTATTTTCTCATAAAAAAATCTCTTTCCGAAGATGGAAAGAGATTCATATATGGGCGCGTTCTGTTACAGGCAGACGCCGGTATAAACCTTGCTTTCCTATCTTTCAAGCTGACGCTTGCTGGAATTGGCACAATAATGTTGCCGAGGTTTCATAGGGCCAGTCCCTCCACCTCTCTGGATAGAAAATGTTGAGTATGTAATTTTCAGAATTAAGAATACGTTTATCATAAAGAAGTCTCAGATTGATGTCAATCTCTTTTTTCAGAATTGACGTTATCATCCGAAATGTTATAATTCTTACAAAATATCTAACTAGAGAGGAACTGGGCCATGAAATCTTTTGCCACACAACAAAACGGCATTTTTAAATCCGTTTGCTCGCTGGACTGCCCGGATCAGTGCGGATTATTAGTACATAAAAAAGACGGAAAAATCGTGAAAGTGCAGGGAGATCCCGATCATCCTGTCACAGCTGGAAACATATGCAACAAAGTCCGAAACATGACGGAGCGCATCTATGATGAAAAGCGGCTGACTACACCGCTTAAACGGACAGGCGCGAAAGGCCAAGCGATATTTGAACCGATTTCTTGGGAAGAAGCGATTGATACGATCACCTCCCGCTGGAAGCAGCTGATTGATGAAGAGGGAGCTGAAAGCATACTTCCATACAGCTTTTACGGAAATATGGGGAAATTGACAGCTGAAGGAATGGACCGCCGCTTTTTTTACCGCATGGGATCAAGCCAGCTTGAACGGACGATTTGCAGCAAAGCGGGATCTGAAGGCTATAAATATACGATGGGTATTAGTGCTGGAATCGATCCTGAGGAAACCATTCATACAAAACTATTTATTTTTTGGGGAAATAACGCTGTCAGCACAAACATGCACCAAATTACAATCGCCCAAAAAGCGCGAAAAAAAGGTGCCAAAATTGTCGTGATCGATGTACATAAAAATCAGACAGGGCGTCTTGCAGATTGGTTTATTCCAATAAAGCCGGGAACTGACAGCGCACTTGCTCTTGGCATCATGCACATTTTATTTAAAGAAAATCTTCACGATGAAGCATTCCTGTCTGAATACACGGTCGGCTACGACAAGCTCCGTGAACACGTGAAACAGTATAGTCCGGAAAAGGTATCAATGATCACCGGGATCAGCACTGAAGATATTTATCAGCTGGCAAGAATGTATGGGAAAGTCTCCCCTTCTTTTATCAGAATCGGAAATGGAATCCAGCATCACGATAACGGCGGGATGATTGTAAGGACGATTGCCTGTCTTCCGGCGATCACCGGCCAATGGCTGCACACGGGAGGCGGCGCAATTAAGCATAACAGCGGAATTTTAGAATATAACACAAATGCCTTGCAGCGGCCCGACTTATTGAAAGGACGCACACCGAGGTCGTTTAATATGAATCAGCTTGGCAAGGTGCTTTTGGAAACAGATCCGCCTATCCGCTCTCTTTTTATTTACGGAACAAACCCTGCCGTCGTTGCGCCGCAAGCAAACAAAGTCAGACAAGGCTTGCTGCGGGAAGACTTGTTTACTGTAGTTCATGATTTGTTTTTAACGGAAACGGCTGCATATGCGGACATTGTACTGCCTGCAACATCCGCTTTTGAGAACACTGATTTTTATACCTCCTACTGGCACCATTACATTCAGCTTCAGCAGCCGGTGATTGAGAACTATGGAGAAAGCAAGTCTAATACTGAGGTGTTCCGATTACTGGCTGAAGCAATGGGATTCACAGACCAGGAACTCAAGGATTCAGATGAAGAATTAATCCGCCAAGCGCTTGACCATCCAGATAATCCGCATTTGGCAGAGATTAATTACGATTCACTTACTAAGCATTCATTTATGAAAGCGAAACGCGATAAACCGCTGTTTCCTGGCAAACTTCCAACGCCAAGCGGAAAAATAGAATTATATTCAGAACAAATGAAACAAGCTGGCTTCCCGGCTTTACCGACATTTACGCCTCTTGTAACCGATAATGAACATCCTTTTATGTATGTTCCGGCGCCAAACCATAATTTCTTAAACTCAACGTTTTCAAACAATGAAAAACACATCAAGCTCGAAAAGACGCCAAAGCTCTTTATCAACACAAAAGATGCTGAAGAACATGGAATCGTTGATGGGGCTCCTGTACGAGTTTGGAACAGCCGGGGAGAATGTGAGCTGACCGCATCAGTCGGAGAACAAGTGCTGCCAGGTGTCGTTGTCAGCCAAGGATTATGGGCAGATGAGCAAGGAAAAAAACAGCTTGTAAACGCGCTAACCCCAGACCGGCTGTCCGATATGGGAGGCGGCGCCACCTTTTTTTCAGGCCGTGTACAGATTGAAAAGGTTTGAAAAAACAGCCAGTATTCGTTTTGGCTGTTTTCTTTCAAATTTAATGAAACCCGGAGCATGCCAAGCCCGTATATCATAACATTGACATAATGGAGGCATGCATATGGACGTTTTTTTAGGAATCGGTATTGCTTTGGCTGGCTATTTTATCGGTGAAGGCTTAAAGCAAATGAACCATCCAAAAGCATATGAAAAAAGTGATACCTATCTTATAAAAGAACGAGATATTCACTTTTACATCGGACATTTTTTAGGAATTACTACAGCTGAGGCTAAACAGTTAGCCGGAGATATGAAAGACATCCCTTACATCGAAATAAACGGAAAAAGATATGTACAGAAACAGATGTTAAAAGAATGGACATTCACATTAGTTGAAAAACAGCAGGGTGAATAAAGAAAAACTGAGGAGAGCGCAATGCTCTCCTCAGTTTAGTTTAGCCCTTTGCCATAAGCGATGTTAAAACGATTAACCCCATCAATTTCTTTCCTCAAACAGGACAAAATGTCCGTTCCACTACAATAGATTTTATATTCTCTTTGATTGATGACGTTTCATCTTGATGAACGTATGTATCGTAAAAACTTAGAAAACCTATTCGGATTGAATATGTGCTCTCATTATGCCCTTCCATACTGGGCCTTTATCCTAAAACTTTTAGGTTCACGCAGCAATGTAAATGCAATATCCTCAATTTTTAATGAATCCCCGACTTTTTTCATATTCGACTTCAGTTTCTCTGATTTGCTTTATACGCCCGAAGCTGTACGTTTATAAAAGATCAGAGAATCCCAGAACCAGTAAATCACTGCAGCTGTAATACTTAACAGATAATAAATATACGATTGCAATGTCCATGCTATTGACGCAGGTTCACCAATAAAAAATAACAGGAAAGCTACGATAAAAGCAATCACACTGTAAATCAATAAATACATGACATTGAATGTTCTCGCTTTTTTCTGCAACATCATTTGCAGCGGAACAGCAAAAAGGCCATACATCATAAAACCGTATAATAAAGCAATTGCTGCTGTAAACAATGCAATTATCATATCGCCATACATAACGAAAGAATATAGCCCGAAAAACAAACCAAACGTAAGGCTGGATAGCCCTAATGTCATTAGATAATATGCTGCGATTTTTTTCATTTTTTCACCCCCCTTGTTTGATTTATTCACAGTGCTGTTAGTATACATTCACAACCTTTGCATTTCTTTTATCGAGATGTCTTCCCCCACTGCCATACGCAATGCGATGATAAAAAGTTTCAAAAATGCCGGCTTTTTATTAAATAATACGATTGGCATGGAGATGCCTCTCCTGATTGTCCAAATCGCGAATGAAAAAAACGAATGAATACCTGATCAACAGACAAAATAAGAAGAGTTGATATTTCAACACTTTTCGTAAAGGAGTGAAACCTATGAGCCAAAAAGGAATTCAAAATTCAAGTATTGAACAAATAAAAAATGACCATGAGACTGAGACAGCTTTTAAAGCAGATGATCCTAAAAAACATGGTTCTTCTGATCCTAAAAGAACGAAATAAGTTCTTGCCCTCATTAAAATTTCAATAATCTGGAGGAAGTAAAGTGACTCAAAAAAACGGAGCCGACAGACCTGATGATTATAAAAGATTTTCTTCAATAGACAAGGAATATAATTTTCAGCAATCTGTAAGCAGCAATGCTGAGACAGAAAACACTGAAACACAAACTCATAACAAAGAAAACATAAATGACACAACGGGTGTAGCCGGGAAATCCTTTGAGCCCTCAGATTATAAAGGGACCACACAATTAGAAAAAGGATTGGCTGAAACTCATGAACAAGTCAGCGATGACTATTTTGAAGGGACGATCGATCAAAACTTGGACTAGTCATTCAAACGGAACGAGCTTGAGAAAAAAGCCGGTTCCGTTTTTAGAAACAATCTCAATAAAGGCAGTAAAACCCCACCTCATGAGATGGGGTTTTGCGCTTTAGTAATCTGATTAATATTTAAAACGGTTAATGACGGATTGAAGTTCTTCCGCCAACTGAGATAAAGATTCTGCAGCATAGGAGATTTCCTCCATTGAATGTAGCTGTTCCTGTGATGATTTTGCAACCGCTTCTGTATTTGCTGACGTTTCTTTTGTTCCAGCGGCCAGTGTATGAACTGTGTGCTGAATCACTTCAACGCCTGAAGTAAGCTGTTGAGTTGCTGCTGCGACTTCTTGTATTTGAGAAGTGACCTGTTCCACCAGGTTCAGGATTTCATTGAAATTTCCTGTTGTTTCTTGAGAAAGAACAATACCTGAGGTCACATTTTCTTGAACAACCTTAATATTATTTACCGTTTCTATCGATTCGTTTTGGATGGTCGCTACCACCGATTGAATGTGGTTTGCTGATTTATTTGTTTCGTCCGCTAATTTCCGAACTTCTTCAGCCACCACAGCAAATCCTTTTCCTTGCTCTCCCGCTCTGGCCGCCTCGATCGCTGCATTTAGGGCCAACAAATTGGTCTGCTCGGAAATTGTTGTGATAAGCGAGGAAATATCACTGATTTCTGCTGTGCTCGCTACCAATGCCTGTAATCCATTCCCGGCTGAATCTACGGATTTATCAATAAATTTCATCTGATCTAACATCTTGTTAACTGATTTAGATCCTATTTCAGCCTTGTCTCTCATCGAAGAAGAAAGATCCGCTATGTTCCCTGTATTTGAAGCAACAGATGATATACTGTCTAATAATTCAGTGATGGATTCTGCGCTCTTTTCTGTCATTGAGCTTTGCTTCACATTGCTGTCTGCAGCCATCTGCATGGATTGGGAAATATGTTCAGATGTTGATTTTGATTCTTCTGCGCTTGCCGATAATTCTTCGGAGGAAGCGGCGACTTGTTCAGATGAACTGCTGATTTGCTTCACAATTTGCGATAATGAATGAGTAAAAGCATTAAAAGATTGGGCAAGCTGGCCAAATTCATCTTTATTTTTCACTATGACTTTTTTGGTTAAATCAGCCTCACCGTGGGCAATTTCTTCTAGCTGCTTATTTATACTTCTTAGTGGCACCATAATGGACTTTAACAGCATTATGCTTAGAACAATGCCTAATATTACTGATATTCCTGTGACAGTGATGATGAGCCATTGACTCATTTTCCCATTGCCCCGTATTTCATCCTTTAGATCCTCTACCTCTTGATCCAGGCGATCAGACAGCTTATTGACAGCCGGATCTACGACTTCTTTTCTTAGTGTTCTTTCTTCTCCAAAATGGATGGTTTCTGCTTTTTTCGGATCTGAAGAGTAGGCTGTTAATACTTGCTGATTCAAAGCTCTATACTGAGTAAAACTTGTCTTAATGTCTTCAATATTGGATTGATACTTCTCTTCATCAATCAAGTCATTAACCCGATCAAGGCTCTTTAAGACATCGTCTGATTTTTCCTTCATGCCTTCGTCATATTCTTTGTCTCCAGTAATCAAGAAGCCTCTTTCATCATTTGATAACCCGGTCAATTCATACTGAATGTGTTTCATCTCTTTTTGGAATTCCATTTTGTCTTTAAGTTCTTCATTCTTTTTCACAATAGAAGAAATCATAAAAACTGAGGAGCCCCCAATTCCAATGATTGAAACAACTAGTATTGATATAATCCCCAGCAATTTTGTTTTCACTTTCATGTGTCGTTTTCCCTTTCTCCACGAAGTAATGGCTGAAATAAAATATATTCAAGCGTATGAATCCAATTCGTTTACGCTTATGCCCATAATATCGACACGTGTTATCAAGTTTTATAGTGATGCTTTCACATAAATAAGCAAGTGTTTTGACGTCTCTGAACTTACAGAAAAACCTTTACGGTATGTAAGTCACTCTTATTTGTTTTTCTAAAAAAGGCTTTTCCCATCTCAAATTGGCTGAACAGGCTGTTTTCTCGAAAATATAATGACAATACGCAGCATACATTTAAGGAGCGATACACTAAAATGGGGATCATCAATGGCAAAGAATTCATTGACCGATTGAACAAACTAGAAAACGAAATATGGTATGATGGCAAAAAAATAAAGGGTAACATTTCTGATCATCCGGCATTTAAAGGAATACTCAAAACAAAAAGCTCGCTTTATGAACTGCAAACAAAGGATGAGTTAATAAACGAAATGACTTATTGCCTTCCTGGAGATCATGATCGAATCGGCCTTTCCTATCTCCAGCCTAAGACCAAGAATGATTTGAAAAAAAGAAGAAACATGATTGAACATTGGGCTAGACACACTCACGGAATGATGGGGAGAAGTCCGGATTACATGAATACGGTTATGATGAGCTTTGCTTCGTCAGCAGAGCTTCTAAAAGATAAAGAGAATTGCTTTCCTGAACATATACTAGATATGTATAAACAAGCTGCTAAGCATGACCTTTCTTTTACCCATACATTCATTACCCCGCAAGTGAACCGGTCACAGTCCTATTTCGGGCTAAGTGAAAAACCGATATCTGCTAAAGTCATTGATAGAACCGAAAAAGGTTTAATCATTCATGGCGCGCGTCTGCTTGCAACACAAGGCGGGTTGACTGATGAAATATTGGTTTTTTCAGCGCCTAAACTTTTCTTTGAAACAGATGAAGCTTATGCTTTTTCACTCCCTTCTAATACAAAAGGCGTCAAATTCATCACAAGAGAATCATTTGTGTTAAGCGACTCTGCCTTTAATCACCCCTTAAGCTCAAGGTATGAAGAGATGGATTCAATTGTAGTTTTTGATCATGTGTTAGTGCCATGGAATCGTGTGTTTTTTTACGATAATGTGGAAGCAGCTAAAGAATTTATGACAAAAAGCTCATTTCATGCTTTTACCTTTCACCAGGTTGTCATTAGGCAAATGATAAAAATTGAATTTCTATTAGGCGTTGCACAGCTTCTGGTTGACACCATTAATGTTTCCGAATATCAGCACATACAAGAAAAGCTCTCTGAAATCATTGTGGGATTGGAAACAATCAAAGCGCTCATTGACAAGTCGGAAAATGACGCTCAATTAGATGAATTCGGCTATATGCGCCCTAGTTTAATTCCTCTTCAAGTCATCAGTACGATTATTCCTAAGCTATATCCTCGATTTACTGAAATCATACAATTAATTGGAGCTAGCGGAATGGTGACACTGCCTACTGAAAATGCATTTGATTCAGAGATACGGGAAGATCTTGACCAATATCTTCAAGCAACCAATACAAATGCTGAAGAACGGGTGAAAATTTTCCGATTGGCATGGGATTTAACAATGAGCTCATTCGGAACAAGACAAACCCATTACGAAAGATACTTTTTCGGAGATCCTATTCGGATTTCAAGCAGGCTGTATACCAGCTATCCAAAGCAGGGGCAGTTGAACATCATAAAAGCATTTTTACAAGCAGATGTAGAACAATGAAAAAAACAGCGGAAAAAGATCCGCTGTTTCGTATTTTTTATTTAGGAAACTGTACATGCCCTGGCACTGTATATGCATTGGACGTTCCGCTTTCAGGAAGCTTTGGAAGGGTGTCTTTCACGACTTTCCCGCGAATGTCAGTTATTCTGACTTTGAGAGAGCCTGTCCCTAAATTCGTACTGACAAAATGGTTATAATCCATTTTTTCCATGTTAATCCACTTGCCATCTTTTTCATATTCCATTTTCATAACAGGATATCTGTGGTTTCTGACTTGAATTGCCGCCCACCACCTGCTGCTGCCTTCTTTGACCCGGTACGTGAAATTTCCGGTGATTGGAGCTTTGACAACACGCCATTTAATATTGATTTTTCCATCTTTCATATTCCCGATTTTACGGAAGGCATTAGGTGACAGATCGAGAGCTCCCCGAGCACCTTCGGGATATAGATCAGTAACATAAACGATTGTTTTCCCTTTTGGCCCTTCAACTTCCAAATAAGAGCCGGCAAGAGCTGCTTTTACTCCTCCGTAATTGAGATCCGCTGGATTTATTGCAGTAATCTCCATATCGGAAGGAATGGGATCCAACAGGAAAGCTCCTCCTGAATAACCTGACCCTGTATACGTTGCATATCCTTCATGCAGGTCGTCATATGCTGCCGAAGCTTGCGGGGAAAAACAGAGGATCGTCAATAAAACCATACCAACAAATGCACTCATGATCTTTTTCATACTTGGTCCTCCTCAAACCAGACTTCAAATGAGAATCATTATCATTATAAGACTCAATCCAACTGGTTTGAAAGAGGAAATAGATTCATAGTTGATTTTAAGGCGAATTCACTATCATTCATATATCTAATGAAGCGTACTTATGAAAAAAGCAATTCGAATGAACGAATGTGCACATCAGCCGAATTTCTTATTTTCACCTCACAAAATTCACATAACAATCACGAAATGAGACAGGCTGTTGGCCTGATAACAGCTATGCAGGAAAAGCTATTTTTCCCCGCTTAGTTTCAACTTAGCTGTCATCATAATGCCAAAGATCAGCACAATCGGCACCCAAATAATGAAGTGATTAAAATCAGGCTCAGCCAGAGCAACAATAATAGCTCCCACACAATATAAAATAATAGCCAGTGCTCTTAACACAGTATCTCTTAAGAAAGTCTTCTTTTGCTTCTTAAAAAACAAACGGCCGGATATATCCTCTAATAGAGAAGCGAGTGTTCCGGTCAATACAGTTGAAGAAATACCTGCGATCCCCAGTTTTTTGGCTGCTATCGTTTGAATCCCCATGGAAATGCTCATGAGTATAATCAAAATGTGCACAGGAACAAAAGCCCGGTAAAAAGAAAGACAAGCAAAGACAAATAAAATGAATGCTTCAAGTGCAAGGGCTTTTGTTACAGCAGCAGGCCAAAGGGTATTTTCCGCCTTTCCGACAATCAGTGTTGCAATGATCACGCCGCATATAAATCCAATGAGCGCAGTTAAGGAATTGAAAACAGTGACCTGAAGGGATTTGCCGATAGCTAATCCCAATAATACAATGTTTCCAGTCATATTAGCTGTGAACACATGTCCCAAGCTTAAATACCCAATTACATCCACGATTCCAGCTGTTAAACATAAAAATGATAGCAAGGTGTTTCGATAAGCGGCTGCAGTCAACGTTGTATCAATCCTTTCTTCTATTTCAATTGTTAGTATGTCTTTTGGCGCAATCTGTATTTTTTAAGTAACCAAGCGTTAATTGGGAAGATAGAACCTATCATTCCTTTCCATTAACTGTAATAATAATCTCCGCAAGGAAATGATTAAAATTGAAAGGAAGTATATTGTAATGAAACGATTTTGTTTATGGTTCGCCGTGTTTGGTTTGTTATTGGTTCTCTTGCCTGATAAAGCGTTAGGCGCAGTCGATTTTCCGAATACCTCGACAAATGGCCTTTTAGGATTTGCCGGAAATGCTAAAAATGAAAGAGGCATTTCCAAAGCGGGCACAACGGGTGGGAAAAACGGGCAGATTGTTTACATTCAAAGCGTAAATGATTTAAAAACCCATCTAGGAGGATCCACACCAAAAATTTTAGTGCTCCAAAATGATCTTTCCGCATCTGCGAAAACAACAGTTACCGTTGGCTCAAATAAAACACTCGTGGGCTCTTACGCGAAAAAAACGCTGAAAAATATTTATTTAACAACTTCTTCAGCTTCTGGAAATGTCATTTTTCAAAATTTAACGTTTGAACACAGTCCGCAGATTAACGGAAATAATGATATCCAGCTTTATTTAGACTCCGGCATGAACTATTGGATAGATCACGTCACATTCTCAGGCCACAGCTATAGTGCAAGCGGGAGTGATTTGGACAAACTCCTGTATATCGGTAAATCAGCAGATTATATCACGATCAGCAACTCAAAATTTGCGAATCATAAATACGGTTTGATTTTAGGATACCCAGATGATTCTCAGCATCAATATGACGGCTACCCGCACATGACAATCGCAAATAATTATTTTGAGAACCTGTATGTTAGAG
This sequence comes from Bacillus sp. JS, assembly GCF_000259365.1. Classification (NCBI taxonomy): domain Bacteria; kingdom Bacillati; phylum Bacillota; class Bacilli; order Caryophanales; family Bacillaceae; genus Bacillus; species Bacillus sp. JS. Next base: position 2,087,967 of record NC_017743.1, read on the forward strand.
GCCCGGGTCTGATGAGATACGGATACTTTCATGTTAAAAACAATTACAGCAACAATTTTAACCAGGCGATTACGATTGCCACAAAAGCAAAAATATATTCCGAATATAATTACTTTGGGAAAGGCAGTGAAAAAGGCGGAATCCTTGACGACAAGGGCACCGGTTATTTCAAGGATATAGGCAGCTACCCTTCACTCAACAAGCAAACCTCCCCTTTGACTTCATGGAATCCGGGGACAAATTACAGTTATCGCGTTCAAACACCGGAGTATACAAAAGAATTTGTCACGAAATATGCCGGATCACAAAGTACAACTCTGGTATTTGGCTACTGATATAAAAGAGGCCTGCGTAAAAAACGCCGTGCCTCTTTTTGTTCTTAAACGCGATTTTTAAACGATCCTTGGTCAAACCAAAAAGCATTATTTCTTTTTCACAATAACTTCTTTACTGTCTTTCTTATTATACCAGTTTATCGCAAGTAAAAAGAAATCATTGTCTGGTCCTGTATGAAATGAACGTTCGTCCCACACACTATTCAAAAACCCCTAAAAAGGATGATGGACATGTGCGGCAGGTTTACTTTATTCTCTGCATTTGATGATATTATTGACCAGTTTGACATCGATCAATTTTTTCCTAAAGATGAATACCAGCCGAGCTATAATATCGCACCATCACAAAACATTCTTGCGATCATCAATGATGGATCCAATAATCGCTTAGGCAAGCTTAGATGGGGGCTTATTCCTCCTTGGGCAAAAGATGAAAAGATCGGTTATAAAATGATCAATGCTCGAGCCGAAACAATAACCGAGAAACCGGCTTTTAAAAGACCGCTTGTCAGCAAACGCTGCATCATCCCTGCCGACAGTTTTTATGAATGGAAACGGTTTGATTCCAAAACCAAAATCCCATTGCGGATCAAATTGAAATCATCTGCTCTTTTTGCGTTTGCTGGCTTATATGAAAAGTGGAACACACATCAAGGAGACCCTCTTTATACCTGCACCATCATAACAACTGAGCCTAATGAGCTCATGAAAGATATACACGACCGGATGCCGGTTATATTGGCCCGTGATTTTGAAAAGGAATGGCTAAATCCTCACAATACAAACCCTGAATATCTGCAAAGCTTGCTTGTGCCTTATGAAGCTGATGACATGGAAGCATACCGGGTTTCATCATTAGTAAACTCACCTAAAAATAATTCATCTGAGCTTCTTGATGTACAGAGTCTGTAGTGATTGCGCTCTATAGTAAGAACTTGCAAAATGGCTTTGTTCCTTAGGGCCAATCTATTTTTGTTTCAATGAATATTTAGTACACAGATCAATTAGTTATTATTTTTCAGTTTTAAATAATATCATTATGTAAACTTAATGTTAATCCAATGATGTAAAAAGAATTTACATCGCTTATAAAATTTCACTTTTCAATTTTGTCAGCAAAAAAACTGAACCACATTAAACTGATAAAACCTGCCGCACCTGTGATTGCAAATATGATATACGCCCATATAGGTAAATCCATATCCTTTCCTCCTAAGAATTAAATTTTTTTATCTTACATTAAGGTCTTCTTTCTTTGTCTATCCAGTGTAATACCTAAACAGTTTAAAGCTCATTACAATACGATTCAAGCAGAAAACCCCTACATAACGCATACATAGGGATTAAATAAAAACGCAGGCCGACACCTAGCTCTAGTTACTTTAAGACCACTGTGTGATCGGTTCAGTCTTTACGTGCCTGGATATTTTACAACAGGCACTTTCTTCTTACGCAGAGAATCAAGCATGACTGATCCAACATTTAAGTTGCTTTGCACTAATTCTTTAGGGGTCAATGCCATCCATTGATTGAGTGACACATCTGCATAGCGGTCACTTTTGAACATTTCTAAAAACCATAAGGTTTCTGTACCAGTGTTTTGTATATAGTGTCCAGCATTAGAAGGCACGTATCCAACGTCACCTGCTCTATAGTCAAATGTGCGGGCAGTCCCATTCCCGATAAATACTGTCATGCGTCCCTGCCCTGTTAGATAATACTGCCACTCATCGCTATTAGGGTGCCAATGAAGCTCTCTCATCGCGCCAGGCTCAATCTGAACAAGTGCAGCGGCTATCGTTTTTGAAATCGGGAAGTTAGAAGAATCCACAATTCGTACGCTCCCCCCTGGCATTTGAATTGGGGGTTGATTTAGCAACTCGTGTTTAAAGGTCATGGGTACTTTTCCATATGGTGACTGAATGTCTTCACTTTCGACTGATCCCGGCACATTCCCTTGGTAAATATAGACTTGCTCTGAAGGAAGAGAGTTGAAAGCATTCTCCGGCACACCAAAATTCGCAGAGAGAACATCTTTTGGGGTGTGTGCAAGCCAATCAGAAATGGTTAACGTTGAAAACTCAGAAAAGTTTCCATCATCGAAAACGAGCAGAAATTCGCAGTGTTCTAATCCCTGTATGGAATGCGGAATTCCTGCCGGGAAGTACCAAAGGTCGCCGGGGCCAACATCAGCAATGAAATTTCGTCCGTCTTGGTCAACAGCGGTGATACGTGCCCGTCCCAAAAGCATATAAGCCCACTCCGCTTGCTTATGCCAATGAAGCTCGCGGACACCTCCCGCAGTTAAGCTCATGTTTACCCCTGCAATCGCAGTCGAAATCGGAAGCTGTCTGACGGTGATTTCTCTTGACCAGCCGCCATGATCTAATTTCATGGGAGCGTCTGAGAATGAAAATCTCAAGTTAGGAATCATACCTTCATCTGTAACAGGAGGAACAAGTATATTCGGATTTTGAATATCTCGCATCATATTTCGCGGGCCTGCATCGATAGCTCCAGCTCCATCACTTCGAATAGGCTGCGGCACGTTTCTGTCTTCATGATTGATTGGTTGTTGTTCCAACAGCATGCACCTCTTTTTAGAAATGAACAAGATTTTATTTCAGCCTATGCAGAGTCTTAGATTGCTGTGCCTAGGAATCCGCAAATAATAAAGTGACCACAAATGTGATCACAAATACATCAAATAAGCTATTGTTTATACCATGGCTTCTTATGTAATTTGATTTCTTCTGTCTGTTTTTTCTGGCCTGTCTTCCACTCTACCTTCACTAATACATCATGTCCTATCACTTCATCTTCAGGCATATAATCAAAGGTGGCGATATGGTCCTCCATACGTCCCCCACCTGGCATTTCTTCACCTGTGTATTCTGATAAGTCGTACTCATCTATGTGATCATCTTGATATTTTTCGCCATCTACATAAAGAGTAATTCTTTCAACAACAGTTCTTTTCTCATCTTTCTTACTCCCCTGCCAATACAAATTCAGAAAGTAATTAGGTCCAATTGAAGTTTTGTCTGATTTTTCAAGGTTAGACATCCACAGTCCGCTTTTCCCGCTGCCCTCATATTTCACTTTGTTTCCTGGCACCATTACAAATAATGCGATGACGCAGATGATCAAGAATCCAGCAATGATCAATAGCCATTTCTTAAAGTTGTTCTTTTTTATCATGTTTTCCCCACTTTCCTGATTCTTTAGTAGGAAAACATGATCAAAATGTTACTGAAAAGAAAATAAAAAACTTCGAATTTAAATTAAAGCTCTTTCAGAGACAAAATTTAAACGTATATCACGCCTTACATAGTTTTAGAATGGGCTTATATTTTTAAAAATCAAGCTAACAAGAGTTTAATAAGTAACTTTTCAAATTTATTTACACTCATAATCTCATGAGTCACAAATCTCCCATCAAAAAAAACGCTAAAAGTTGTCCAAATAGCTGGTGACTTTTGTGCCTCTTCTTTTGAAGATAAATGAATTGACTGAAATTGAACCCCTTTCTTTTCAGTCAATTCCCGCAAATCATTTATCATGCCCACTGCAAACGGGCACTGAGCTGTATAGTATATGGTAATCCCCTTTTCATTGACGGAATCACTTTTCACCTGGTCCTTAAATGCAGGAGAAGCTGCAAGGCCATTCCAAGTTAAAGCCATTAATTGAAAATAAGGGTCAGCTTCATCTTGTAGAGTAAACCCCATATGCTCAAAGAAACGCTTATCACTTAAATAGGGACGTTTTTTCTTGCCTGCGATATGGATAATGCCATCCATGCCGCGGACTTTCGCATCTGCTATACATTTGTCCAATAATCGTTTCGCATGGCCGTTATTTTTATATGTGCCAGATACCCACAAACAATTAATATACATAAAATTAGGCGCATTGATAGGCACCCATGCCTCATTCGCAGGTAGATATTCAATAAAGACTTTTGCCCGTTCATGTAAGCGATAAAACACCAATCCTTCATCCATTCGAGCTTTGAGCCATCTCTTCTTTTCATGAACTGCATGCTCATATTGTTTCGCGCCTAATGCGCAGCAAATATGATTGTCTTCAATATTGTCCTTTGTGATTTCAATGTAGCGCATCTCCTCTTTTCCCCTCCTTTAACACAATTACTTGGAATTCAACTCATTTTACCCGTCCCAACTCAAATACTTTTCATATCTTCTATTTTGCCAATTAATAAAAAAAACCTTCTTATATTGAGATTTTATCTTGATTTCTCTATCACCCATTTCAAATTGCAAGTGTGTTCATCTTCAAGGCTTAGATGCACTCCTCTCGCTTTACGAAATGGAAAAATAATACAAATATCGGGTATTATACTATAAATATATAGTATAAGAAGTTTATTATTTGAAGTAATATTTGTTACGTGACAGCAAAAGCAAATAACAGTTAAAGGAGGATTAAACTTAGTGGAAAAATGTTATTCTTGTTTAATTTGTGGATACAAAGGATTACTTCAAAATCCTTTGTATAAAGGAGAATATCAAAAAACGTTTGACATTTGTCCATGTTGCGGTTTTGAATTTGGCTACAGTGAGGATCATGATGTGAGATTAGGTTTTATTGTAACTCCTGATCATTTAATTGAGGCTGCATTTCAATTGTATCGCAAACAATGGATTGAGAGCGGGATGGAAATTGCTAATCCGGAAGATATTCCAGAAGAATTGAAAAATGGTGGTTGCTTAAAATTCGACGTTTTGCTGGAACAATTAAAAAACCTAAATCTTGACATAGAAAATTTTGAAATGACCGGCTTTAATGATTAAGTGGAGTATTTTTTGTTTTTCAGAGGGGTAACCATACATTTCAAGCTAAAATGCAGAGCAGTGATTCAACCGCTTGTTCATTTCCACGCTTTCTCTATTCGAATTCAATGACTTTATGCATGAACAAACATTTCACTTCGTTCGGAGCCTCCTCTGGTTCTTCACTATAGTGATACTGTGATTGGCTTTCCAACTGTCATTTTTTTCTCTGGCATTGTACTGGCTTCATCATCAAAACCACACCATATTCGTATTCCTCTCCCCTTTCTCTGCGGTATGCTCAATGCTGGTTAATCTTATCTATCTAAGAGATATGACTTTTCATATCGATGACTGACAAGTTTTTTGCCTAATTAACGCCATCCTCAGTGAATTTAAAGGTCTGTTTTAAATTTCTCCCTTCTTGTCCCTCTTGCGTCCAAATAATGACAACCTCTAATTCGGAGGCCTTATCTGCCAGCATAAAATGATTGAACTTCAGCGGTGAGCCATCGTTTAAACTTTTAGCTAACATTTTATGATCTTCTGGTTTGTCACAGTTTTCATCAGGGCATCCAAAAAGCGAAAACCGTGTGATTGAATCAGGATCATTTCTATACAATTGCACATCTACAGCAGCTGCTTTTTCTCCTACATTTTTGACTTCCAAGGAATATACTTGATATTCTCCTTTTTGAGATTCCGCAAATTCTTTTGCATTTTTTGCTTCACTTACTTTTACTGACCACTGGTCTGTTTTTTGTGTAATAGGCAACACCGTAAAAGTCAGAGCGTGCGCTTTTGATTGGCAAAAAGCAAATCCAACTACTATTACCGCACATACGGAAAAGAATACCCTTTTCATTTCATTTGTCCCTCCTTTCTTTTCACTGGCGATCCCTTAAAAAATTGAGCTCTCTTAAGCCATAGCCTTAACTACGGTTGTGTATTTACTGCTCAGCATTTATTTCTTTCGGTATCCGAGATGGAGCTTTTGGGATTTTTCTCAACTTGTTGTTGATCACATCAGAAGAGTATAGCGTAACAATCATACTTCCCCCATACCTTTTTGCCCGAATTAAGATTGGCTGGTTATATTGGTTTTGAAAACGAAAATCAGGGCCTCCCCAACTGACCGTAGCATCCCGTCCGGGTGGAACGTATGGCACGCTTCTAGTATGAGAATAGCGCTGAACGACCTGCAGCCCTGCCTGGTCGACTGCATTGAAAAGTGTTGAGGACACCTGGCAAATTCCCCCTCCTACACCTTCAGACAACTCCCCTTTTACAATAATGGGCGCACTTTTATATCCTTTGTCCCGAGTTCTCATGCCTACAACTTGGTTAAACGAAAACGTCTCATTAGGGAAAACAACGTGATTGTCAATGGCTTTTGCAGAAAGAGAAATATTGTGTGAGCGGCTTTTATTGCTTGAATTAAAATAAGTCACGTACTGACCAAGCCGCTGCGTACTGATGTGAGAAAGCAGCTCGCTGTCAACCTTCGGATAAATGTTCATTTCCGGCACTTCTACCTTGGAAGGGCCATGGCCATAAAAATACGCATAAAACTTTTCCTTAAAAGCCTGTTGATACAGTTTGTAGCCAACCCTGCCCGGGACGATGCTTCCATGATCGTTAAGGACAGCGTTTATCGGCTCCCGGTACACTTTCTGATCAAGCTGTTTGATAAATTTACTGTATTTTTCATCGTCGACCATTGGAGTGCCGGGAAGAGGCATTGTAAAGTCTTCACGGTGAACAGTGGCAATTGTCCGTCCTTGCTGTGTAACCGTTAAGCTGTCATCCGGCCCACTCGGCTGAGCCAATAAAAAAAGACCAGTGATCAAAATTTGTATCATAAGTGGCTTTACCTCCCGATCATTAGTATGAACAGCAGCTTCTCCTTTGATGTATTTCTTCCCATCGTTTGTTTGAATCTTTAGATGTTCATAAATGCTATCACTTTAATTGTTCACACCGATCCCTTGAGCCCACTGAAGTATACGGTTCATTCACTCGCCAAGTTTAAAATAGCAGAGCATCTCAGTGATGTGGGATGCTTTTTTGTCTTGCTCAAAAATGAAAAAGGGTTTCCCATAACAACAACAAATTAGTCCATTTCAATATTTTTTTATTGAGAAACGATAAATTTTTTGTTACATTCAAATAGACAACAAACAAATGAGGTGCGTTATGAATCGAATGTCAACACTCTTTTTAAAAATAGCTGTTATTTTTATTGGAATTCCAATTCTTGCTTTATGCATTTTTTTAGTGCCTAAGATAGCCAACTATTCAGCAGAATTACTTCCAAATATCGTTTATATGAAATATTTCGTTTTCATCTATTTGTATGTAACGGCGATTCCTTTTTACTTTGCTCTTTATCAAGCGTTCAAACTTTTAAGCTATATTGACAAGAATAAAGCTTTCTCGGGATTGTCAGTAAGGGCTTTGAAGAATATAAAATACTGTGCGGTCACTATCAGTATCTTTTATGCAGCAGGTATGCCTGTCTTTTATCTGATAGCCGATATAGACGACGCCCCGGGTATCATAGTCATCGGATTGGTTATTATTTTTGCTTCAATGGTCATCGCGGTCTTTGCTGCTGTTCTGCAAAAACTATTAAAAGAAGCGATTGATATAAAATCAGAAAATGACTTAACGGTCTGAGGTGATGACTATGGCAATTATTATTAACATTGATGTGATGCTTGCTAAAAGAAAAATGAGCGTAACAGAGCTTTCGGAGAGAGTTGGCATCACTATGGCTAATCTTTCGATATTGAAAAACGGAAAAGCAAAGGCCATTCGATTATCAACTTTAGAAGCGATTTGCAAGGCTTTAGAATGTCAGCCCGGAGATATATTGGAATACCGAAGTGATGAAGACACAAAGGAGTCGTAAAAAGCAAATATGTGGCATCAACAGAAAAATAAAGTGATTGGCGGTGAGCCTATGGACATAACCTTATATCCATCCAGCTCCTATACTAAGCGTCCCTTACATACACGAAGAATACTCCTTTGGAGGGCGCATATAACATGAGAGCTTTAAAACAAATCGTTCATTTCGGCTGGGAACAAGCGCTTTCATGTTTGTTTCCTGTCGTTATTTTTGCCTCTTTGGCTATTACACAAACGATCCCACTACCCTTCTTGCCGCGGTACGACTGGCTTCTCATGATCTGCGTCCTCATGCAATTGTGGATGGTGCGTTCTGGTCTTGAAACTCGGGATGAATTAAAAGTGATCACATTGTTCCACCTTATCGGGCTTGCTCTGGAACTTTTTAAAGTCCATATGGGCTCTTGGTCTTATCCAGAAGAAGGATACTCCAAAATATTTGGAGTACCTTTGTATAGCGGCTTTATGTACGCAAGTGTAGCCAGTTATTTGTGCCAGGCATGGAGAAGGCTTAAGGTTGAATTGGTTAAGTGGCCGCCTTTTTTTGCGGTTGTTCCGCTTGCCGCTGCGATTTATTTGAATTTTTTCATCCATCATTTTTCGATTGATATTCGATGGTGGTTATCTGGACTTGTCCTCATTGTCTTTTGGCAAACATGGGTTACATACGAGGTGAATGGAGCTCGTTACCGTATGCCGCTCGCACTTTCTTTTGTACTCATCGGATTTTTTATATGGATAGCGGAAAATATCGCTACGTTTTTTGGGGCTTGGAAATATCCAAACCAAATCGATACATGGAGTCTTGTACACCTTGGAAAGGTAAGTTCATGGCTCTTGCTGGTGATTGTTAGCTTTCTTATAGTAGCATCGTTAAAACAAGTTAAGGAGCAGAGTCCCACAAAGGCAGAGAGGGGTGAATCTTTTTTAGGTTAACAGTCTGCTGGCATACAAGACTCCAGCTAAAAAGAAAAGCAACGTTCAAATGTGTTGCTTTTCTTTTTTGTCACTCTGCCTGCGGGTATCCATCTTCTTCAAACTTCGTCGCACCACGAGAACTGATTCAGATTACGACTGCTTTCAACGACTTGACAAACTCATGCGCCGCCGGCGTTATCTCTTCAAATGAATGTGCGATGACGCCGATATCGCGTGTGATCCTAGGAAAAATGTCCTTTTTACTTAATTGATGCGGGACGGATGAAAGTGTAAAGTTTGAAATAATGCCTATGCCCAAGTTGTTTTTGACCATATTAATCAAGGTTTCGGCATTTTGCACAGTCAAGTTTTCCTTTAATTCGATGTTGTATTGCGAAAATGCGTTTGACATCGCGATTTCATGACCGCCTTTACAGAAAATGAGGTCATCTTGATATGTTTCAAGGTTGACATGCTTTTCCTGTTTTAATTCATCACGCTGCGGCGGGATGACGGCCACCATATAGTCGTTACACAATAGCTGATTTTCAAATGGTTCAAATGGAGATGCTGCGATTCCAATATCAACCGTCCGATCCTCAACCCATCCTTTTATTTGGTCAGAGGTCCCCTCGATCAATTCGATGCGGATCAACGGGTAGTTTGATCTGAATGCCGCAATCGCCTGGGGCATGGTATTTGTTGAAACTGCAGGAAATGAACCAATTTTCACCTTCCCGTTTAACAGCTTGTTTTCCCGGTTGGCTATTTGATATATTTTGCTTTCAATTCCCTTCATTTGCCTCGCCAGCAGCAAAATTTCTTTTCCGACGTCAGTCAGCATTAAACCATGATGTTTATCCCTGATCAATAATTTGAGCTGCAGCGAGCTCTCCAGGTTTTTTATCGCTTTGCTTACCGCCGGCTGAGAGATGAACAATTCTTTTGCCGCTTCTGTAATATTCAATTTCTCCCCGACTTTTACAAATATGTGAAGATGGTTCATGTTCATAACCATTTGGTTATACCTCCGATAATAAAAATGTATTTCAGTTATATACAAATGTAACATATGATAGAAACCAGCACGATATTTAAACAAGAAAGGCGGCTTCATCATGGTAAAAGTCATGCTGGGAATCTTATCTGTCACATTTATTTGGGGTTATACTTGGGTTGCAATGAAAGTAGGAATTCATGACATCCCCCCGCTTTTATTTTCGGCTTTGCGCCTGTTCATCGGAGCGGTTCCATTATTTCTCATTCTCTTCATTCAAAGAAAAAAGCTTTCAATTCAAAAAGAACATCTCAAAAGCTATATCATCATGAGCCTGCTGATGGGGCTGGGTTATATGGGGATCTTAACGTATGGAATGCAGTTTGTCGATTCAGGAAAAACCTCTGTTTTGGTATATACGATGCCTATATTTGTTACGGTGCTCAGCCATTTTACATTAAATGAGAAAATGAATGCGTATAAAACGATCGGACTGATATGCGGTTTCTTCGGACTGTTATTTATATTTGGAAAGGAAATACTTGCTATCGATCAAAGCGCTTTATTTGGAGAGCTGTGCGTCCTTGCGGCAGCGCTTAGCTGGGGAATCGCGAATGTGTTCAGTAAGCTACAATTCAAGCATATCGATGTTATTCATATGAATGCCTGGCAACTTATGATGGGGGCCGTCATGTTATTGGTGTTTTCCTTTATATTTGAGCCGGTCCCTTCAGCCGAGTGGACATATCAGGCGGTATGGTCATTGGTGTTTAATGGCTTGCTTTCCACCGGCTTTACCTTTGTCGTATGGTTTTGGGTGCTCAATCAAATCGAAGCGTCAAAAGCATCCATGGCATTAATGTTTGTTCCCGTATTGGCCCTATTTTTTGGATGGCTGCAATTGCACGAACAGATCACCATCAACATTATCCTCGGCGCACTGCTGATATGCTGCGGCATCTTTATGAATACATTTACATTTTCACGACGAAAAGTGTGAATGGACAGAGGGTACACTTTTTTTTACGATTTGTGCCTCGTGTGACAGGAGACGGCTGTCTTTTAAAATCCTGCCGGCAGCCTATTAAACAATAAAAAAAGCTAATATCTGCATGTGAGACATTAGCTTTTTTTATTGGCGTTTAGGTTGCCAAAATTCTTTTTTATTACCATTCCGGCTGATTAAACTGAAAACCGTATAGACCTTTTACTTTAACATCTCCGCAATCTGGATCTTTTGTTAAAATCAAATAATGAGTCTTATAAGGCATCGCCTCAACTCGATCAGTTGCACTAAAATCATAATGATCCCCTGAGAAGTTTTTTTCACTAACGGTTATCTCGTATCCAGACAAAGTCATTCGCATGATTCTTGCGTTAATTGTACATCCTTCAGTATCGAAAATGGTGAATCTGTATCCAAAGTAAGACGTCCAATGGTTTGGATTTAAATCATCAGATTTCATAAACCATTTTTCATTTTCTGTCATTGTAAAGCTCACTTTCTCCTCATCTTTCACTATAACTGCCGAAGCTTCCCTAATATGAATAGTCAAAGCCAAAAGAAATATGAAAGCTAGCATCAACATCTTTTTCAAAAGAGTTCCTCCCGATATCTTTTTACTTCAATATATTGGAAGGATCTTTTCTGATCAAGACCGCCTTCTTCAAATGAATCTTTAGCACCATGAAATGAGCCTTAAAGAGAACAGTTTTCATCCGAATCTATTTCCTTTTTAAGAGCCAGTGAATCTTTTATATTTAATTTGATATGTCATCTGAAGTCTTTCCTGATGTTAAAATCTGAAACTTTAAAGGGGTTTGTTACACTAACTGTCATGGGAAACATTTCATTGGAAAAATATTATTTTTATATCTGCTTTTGCGAGGTTAATTAGAAGGCAATACAAAATCATTTGAATTAGGAGCCGGAAGTTACGGGACACGAAATGACATTGCTATCGTTTGGCCGCCTAACAGAGCTCCTATTGTTTTGGCAATCCTATCAAAGCGGTTTACGAAAGATGCAAATTATGATAATGCTCTTATTGCTAAGGCAGCTAAAGTCGTCCTTAACGATCTCAAATAAAAGCACAATATTGCGAATTGCTTTATCCTTTTGCCATAAAGGATAAAAGACATTACTTTTTTAAACCCCACCGTTCATTTTTAATGAACGGTTTTTTCATATTCTCACTAATACCTCTTTTTTTAAGTATCTTATAACACCACAAACACGAATCGTTAACATGAATGGCAAGTTTTCATTTATGAAACCAAGTAAAGTTTGAACAGACCATCAGAGGTTATCTATATGAGAATTCAATTATTTTTTTGTAATAATTTATATTGCTGTATCGTTGCACTTGGTGGATTTGACTCTTTTCGTGTATGGAACCACACTTTTACTTTTTCACCTCTTTTGAGATCAGCTGTGCTATCAATCTCACTTAATCCCACTATGACTATCTTATTTTTAAACTTGTTCATCAGTTGTTCTTCCGAAAGATTATAATCTTCTTTCGCTAGGGCTTCCGTATCAGTAATGAGAATTGCCCTATTATTGTCTTTAAACCCGACATAGCCGACTAGGCTCTGCATCATTGTTTCGTCTCCGTTTTGTTCATTTTTATTGCAGCCAGCAAGGAAAATCATGAGCACTATCAAGCTTACTCCGATTTTAGGCACCTTTCTCCCTCCTCTTTAAACCTCTTTTGATCTTTAAAATAAACAACAGGATCACCCAACCCATCTACTTCTTTTTGCAATTCATAACAGCAGCATACGCCATTCTCCAATTCCTCAAACTTCTTTTTGTTCTTTCTCAAATGTTTATATGTGGTTGCCTTCGACATTATCCCCTTACTCTTTTACGCTTTTAAACTTGAAGGCTCCTTCTTTGTGGAGTCCAGCATAAATATACTTATCATTACTGTCGTTTACATCACGACTCCCATTAAAATCAAAATTTTCACATTTTATGATCCATTATTCACTTCTAAAACGACTTCCAATCGTTACACAATATATGTATTAATTGTAAAAGGAGTTGGTATAATTGAACATTAAGAAAATCTTATTGGGTTCTGTTTTATCCTTTGGCATGCTCATATCCGCGGTTCCCGCATTGGCTGCTGAAAATTCGCCTGAAGTTGCAGTAAAAAATGAAGAATATGATTACGACACTATATACCGCATTAGTCCTCGGCCAATGAACTTCCAGCCGACAATAGAATATAACGGTTATACTTATACGCTTACACGTCATTATTTTGATTACTCAATCGGGTTTTACATGGCTATTTATACAAAAGTTGTTTAACCTTATAAAGGAGCTTTTTAGCTCCTTTTTCTCTTGTTTTAAGCAAGGTGTTTCTTTCTATGTAGTCTTCTATCAAATACAATATCAACCTCTCTGGTTCTCTTCTTTTCCGGATCTCAATATTCTCAATATAATACGATTGATTCACTGTTGTTCAATTTCCTTTAAAGCCGTTCTTTATTTTCGACACGAACAAAAAGTAAGCTCAGTTTAAATGCTGATAATAAAAAAATTCACTTTAAAAAGTTGTCGCCCGCAAAATCGGCTTTCTCACACTACACCGATTTAAAATAAAAAGCCGGATCTCCTCTAAGAGGTTCCGGCTTTTCTTGGTACAAATGCTATTCCATCAGCTTACAGCTTCTGAGAACATGGAAAAATATCTGATAGCTCGCTACACTCATCAGCCATTATCGTATTTCAATGTAGCCTTCTGTACCATGAACGCGAATCTGTTGCCCATCTTTTATCAGTTGCGTAGCATTTTCAACGCCAACAACTGCAGGCAAGCCATATTCGCGCGCTATAACAGCTCCATGGGTCATCAGTCCACCAACTTCGGTGACCAGGCCTTTTATGGATACAAACAATGGTGTCCAGCTTGGGTCAGTAAAGGAGGTGACTAATATATCTCCATCTTCTAGATCTGCATCTTCCATGTTTAAGATGACACGTGCTCGCCCCTCTATCACTCCCGAGGAAACAGGGAGACCTGCAATTGCTCCGGCTGGGAGATTCTCTCGCTTGTATTCGCCTGTAATGATCTCACCATCAGACGTGATAACACGTGGTGGAGAAAGTTTTTCATATAATGTGTACTCGTCTTTTCGTTTGCTGATGATTTGATCATCAAGTTTATTTGTGCGTACGACTTCGTGAAGTTCCTCAAAAGTAAGATAGTATATATCTTCTTTTTCATGAATAACGCCCATTTCTACGAGTTTTTCGGCTTCTTTCAGTAAAGCCTGCTTATAAACAAAATAGCGATTAACCATTCCGTATTTTGGATATTCCCTGAACCCGCTGAAATTCCGGATGATGTCGATCATCCGTTTGGTTTCTTTGGCTTTTTGTTCACCATCGGGCAATTGCTTTAAGCGATCTAATAACTCTTGTTCTTTCTTTAAAGCCTCCTCTCGCCCTTGCTCAAATTTCCGCTGGCCGGCATTAGGCTCAAAATTTTTGATATTATTAAGAATCATCGGGACAAGTGTAGTTGGTTTTTCGCTCCATCGAGTTCTTGTAATATCAATCTCTCCGGCACATCGCATTCCGTATTTGTTCAGATAAGCATAGATCGCGTCTTGAATTTCCTGTCCATTTTCAAACTTAACCAACTCATCCAAAAAGTGATCATCTTTGACATCCTGTAAATAAGCAATTACCTCTGGATAAGGACGAATCACATCTGCGACGTTTAATAGTGCAAGACCCATTTCTGACGTAATATTATGGGGCACAGATTGAGAAAGCGTATCTGCTGCGTTTTTTTCACCTAACCACTCGTTCATTTTTTCGTTAATCCATAATGAAGCATTCATAGCAGATCGAATCAGAACCGAACTTTTTGGGTTAAATAAAATCTTCTTTAATTCCTGGATATCTTCCAGAATAAAACGAAATAAATTTGATCCTGATTTCGTTTGGATGTTTTGTTTTAACTCTTCTATTGATGTTTGACTGCTCTCAATTAAATCTGACACGATTGTCGGATCGTTTTCAACTTGAGCTGGCAAATCTGCATTGCCTCTGGTGGGATTTGGTGCTGTTTTATCATTTGGTATCGATTTTATGAAATCTCGTCGCTTTATTAGAGTCATAAGTGCGTCTTTTAAGAGCTGATCGTGCTGTCCCATGCCTTTTAAGAAAACTTCTCTGCTGTCAGAGGATGCCAGTTGATGTGTGACATCAACAAATAGCCTTCCACCGGCTTTCCGCATGGGTGCAGCAGTCGTCAACAGAAAAAAAGACAATCCCAGTGGTTTTATGGGATCCGTCATCATTTGTTGATGACCTACAGAAATATAGACGTGATTTTCTTGGTCACTCGCTTCAGGGATGGGGAATAAAGTAGTGATTGGACGACTCTGTACAATATAAAAAGTATCTCGGACCAAACACCATTCGATATCTTGCGGCTGGCCGAAATGAGCTTCGATCTGTCTTCCGATGCGTGCAAGCTGTAAAATTTGTTCATCAGTCAGCGTTTGAGCCTTTTGCTGATCAGGCTCGATTTGCTGTGTTTCTGTTCCGCCTTCTTTCCGTCCATAGATAGCTATTTTTTTAGTTGCTATTCTCTTATCGACGATTTGCCCATCCTGTACTTTATAACAATCGGCAGATACCAAGCCGGAGACCAGAGCTTCACCAAGTCCAAAGCCAGCATCGATGGATAACACCTTTCGGTTAGAGGTAATCGGATCAGCGGTAAATAAAATCCCCGAAGCCTGAGGGAAAACCATCCTTTGAACGATAACGGATAAATAGACTTGGCTGTGGTCGAATCCATTTTGCATGCGGTAGATTACCGCTCGATCCGTAAATAGGGAAGCCCAGCATTTGCTGATATGCTGCAAGATTGCATCGACGCCGATAATATTTAAGTAGGTATCTTGTTGACCGGCAAAAGAGGCATGTGGTAAATCTTCAGCAGTCGCACTTGAACGCACGGCATAGGCATGTTCCTCACCGAACTGGGAGAGATAGTGAGCCACTGCTTTCACAACATCGGAAGGAATATCTACTTCCATAATGATTTGCCGAATCTTCCGGCTGATGTTACCAATTTGATCTCGGTCATCAACTTTTAGCATGGCCAATTGATCCAACATCGCATGTAACGTTTCGTTTTGTTCAATGGCTTTTTGGAATCCTCTTGTTGTAACACAAAATCCTTCTGGTACTTGTATTCCTTGAATTTTTAATAATTCTCCTAAATTTATTCCTTTTCCTCCAACGAGCGAATGCTGTGTTTTTTCAATTTCGTGTAAACCGAGAACGAAAGAACTCATTCTACATCTCCCCTTCAAAAAAATATTGACAAGAGCTTCCCAGTAGGATATAATAAAATTATAAGATGGATAACTATGACTTTTTAACTAGGAAGCGCACGTAGTGTGATTATATCACCGTGTCTGTTTTTGTGCAATATAAAAAGAACCTGGCCAATTTCACCAGGTTCTTTCTTAATTTCCGCGACTAGTAGTCACATAAAAAAACTTGGTTCCAACTTTGTTCTTTTAGTCCCCCATTCATAAATTAGACTTATTTTTTGTGTAAGAAACTTCGAGTCATAAGTTTCGATCCTATAAACTTTATCAGTCAAAGACTGTCTTATACATAGAGCTATCTTGTTCTGTAGTAGTTTTCTGCTGTATAGTAGCGCCATTCCCAAAAAGTTGCCCCATTGGATTCTATATACCGATCTAGAAATATCTCAAAATTTAAATTTAATGGTGTATATTCCCCTATTCCTAATATGAAAAGATAGTTGGGATCCCCTTTATCCAATTTATCTTTGTCGATCATCAAATGGCACCCTTCTAATAAGTGACCAATTGGAATACCATTGATACTTTCAAACAAATCCTCATATTTTAATTCCTCTTCAATCTCTTCAAGGCTAAATAAATAAAGTCCTCCACCTATATTCTCCCCATCAGCAAGTATCTGAAAAATTTTCGCGCCATTATGCAGTGTAATAAACTTCTTATAATCATCTGGAAGGGTAAGCTGGTGTTTAGCCTCAAAACTTTGAATGTCATTCTGGGTTGCTTTGTCCTGTGAAAATGTAACAAGGAACTCCATGATATCCCCTTCAGAACAAAACAATTTAATGGCTCCTTTTTCATCTAAGAGACTTTTCAAACCGTTTACTGTCTTATGAACAAAGTTAGTCAAATACATCACCCCTTTATTTCCTTTTAACAATAACCCTTCAAATTCCAAAAGATGTGAACAGATTCGTGATAGACGCCCTTTTCAGTGAATACAATGCAATAAATCCTAAAAAGAGGTGCCTCCCAAAAGTGAATTTTCTAAAGAATGATGACATGGTGAAGATCATTCGAAATGGCCTTAGTGCATCGCAGCACCCAAAGCATATTCTTGTTGTAGGAGCTGGATTGTCTGGGCTTGTATCAGCATCATTGCTGAAAAATGCCGGTCACAGAGTAACGATTCTCGAAGCGAGCGGCAGAGCGGGCGGCCGTGTCTGCACTTTGAGAGCTCCTTTTAGTGATGATTTGTATTTTAACGTTGGACCGATGCGCATACCGAATAACCATTTGTTAACCTTAGAATATATCAAAAAATTTAAATTGCCAACAAATGTATTTATCAACAGAACCCCTCTGGACATCATTTATGCTAATGGAATCAAGACACGTCTCCACATGTTTGAACGAGCTCCTGGAATACTGGGGTACCCAGTCGCACCACATGAACAAGGGAAAACGTCTGAAGAGCTGATGCTTTCTGTACTGCAGCCTATTCTAAATTTTATCAATCAAAATCCAGCGAGAAATTGGCGGATTGTCGAAGAACGATACAAAAATGATTCGTTAAGCTCTTTTTTGAATAGATATTTTTCCTATGGCGCGATCGATATGATTGGTGTACTTTTGGATATGGAAGCATATATGGGGATGTCTCTTGTTGAAGTATTGCGGGAATCCATCTTTTTTTCATCACCCGCTCACTTCTATGAGATAACAGGCGGCATGGATCTGCTTCCACACGCGTTTCTTCCCCAATTAAAAACAAACATTCTATACCATCAAAAAATGATGAAAATGTCTCAGGATGAAAATCGTGTTACGATCCATTGCCAGCATCAACAATCGGCAGAATTTGCAGCGTTTACAGCTGATCTCGCTATTGTAACCATTCCCTTTTCAACTTTGCGATTTGTAAAAGTCGAACCATACCATTCTTTCTCGTACTATAAACGGAGGGCCATCCGTGAGTTAAACTATATCAGTGCAACAAAAATCGGCATAGAGTTTAAAAGCCGTTTTTGGGAAAAAGCCGGGCAGCGCGGCGGCAAATCTATTACTGATTTACCGATTCGTTTTTCGTATTATCCAAGCAGAAATATTGGAGCAAATGGACATGCTGTCATTCTGGCCAGCTATACATGGGCAGATGAGGCACTGATATGGGACAGTCTTTCAGAAGGAGAGCGTATCCGGTATACTTTACTGGATTTATCTAAAATCTATGGTGATATTGTATGGTCTGAATTTGTATCAGGCGCTTCTTTCAGCTGGAGCCAGCACCCCTATTCTGCGGGGGGATTTACAGCTTTCGAACCAGGACAAGAATTAGAGCTGTATCCCTATATTCCTGTCCCTGAGGGCAGAATTCATTTCGCCGGAGAACACGCCTCACTCACCCATGCGTGGATGCAGGGCGCAATTGAATCTGGAATACGCGTTGCTGATGGGGTCAATCGCTTACCTTAGATCATGCTCATCTTCTGACTAAAGGGCAAGCAATTCTGAATTAGTAATAATTAATTAAGCACTCATTAGTCATTTTCCGCTTTAATTTTTTCGATTATTTTTGTGAAAGGTAGTTAAAATCACTGTTTTGAATGTTGTTAAGATGTATGTTTTTATTTATCATTTGTGCATAAAGGTGCAATCAAATGCACTATAGGTGTCATATCAAAAGGGAAATCAAAGTTCAGGAACTCAGAAGCTGAATTATATACCTGTTCTTTAATAAAAAATTGGCAATCTGGTTTCATGTTTAACAGACCATCTATAAAAGAAAAGGTATCAGCTGTAAAGTTTTCAAGATATCTTTCTTCAGTGAATGCAATTACTTGAATATAATTTGAGGAACCCTCATTTTTATTTTCATCCTCTATACCAATTAACACTGGATTATCAGACAGCTCTCCTTTTCTTTTTGAATCAACGATTAAGATATAGCCGTAAATGTTTGAAGTTTCTTTTTGTATAACCTGAAAAAACTCGACTTCACTTGTTCTAAGAAGTCTGTAAAATTTTTAACATGATTATTTTCTTACTGTTTTCCATGGTCACACTAAACAAAAAGCAGTCAATTAGACTGCCCCTTCGTGTTTTCTTCTTTTAGCTTTTTGTTTAGTGTGAACCCAATTAAGACATTGACAATAGCTGCTGGAAGATACAAAACTCCTGAACCTATTATTCCTAATGCAGTACTTGAAGTCACTATAAATGTCTGCATTTCTGTGTTTCTTGACTTCAAGCAAAGTAATACTAAGAGGCCAGCTAAAACCCCCATAAGCCGTGCAATACCCGGAATAAAGAAATCTGTCAGGGCTCCAAATAATTGCCCTATAATTGATAGCATAATCCCAAAAAAGCTGGATAATAAAACTAATTTTTTAATGGTGTCTTCCCCCTTTTTAAAGCCGCTTCTATTCAACATACCCAAACCTTTTCTGATATAGGTCTTCAAGTATAGCGCCCATTCAATCCAACCTTGTCCGTCCTCAATCCACTCTAGTCAAAACACATGGAACGACTCTTACGTCTTATTTCCATCACCTAACAAGTGAAGACATAATAATTTTGTAATCCTCATTGCTAATCGAAGGAAATTTGCTATTCTTGAATATGCTGAATAAATTATGTAGGTAATCTTGCGAGAAATTTGAAACAAACGGGTACGATACTTAAATTGTTTGTGATTACACTCTGTTCAAAAGCTCTGTAAAGTCAAAACGATTAACCTTTTCATTCCCTCTCCTCCCTTCACCTAATTATATAATATTTTGGTAATTTAGAAGTTGGTGATATAACTTAGATTACTTAGCTGCTATTTTTTCCTTATTTTGCAGAAAAACTGAGTCCCATACCCAAAAGATTAGAGCAAATGAAATGCCAAATAAGTAAATTTCGTATCCCATTAGAAAACCTATGGTTGCCTTTGGGTCAGTAGTTACAGCAAAGATTAACCACACTAAGAAGGAAAAGAATATGTATATGAGTAAATATTTCAAGCTAAACCTTTTTGGATTGTGATTCAAAAAATATTGAACAGGTGCAGCAAAGATTAAATAGAAGATAAAGAGAATAACACTTATTAAGAAGTATGGAATATAGCCATCGTAATCACTTCCCCAAACATAAACAACAGCAGCTGTTAATGCAGACAAGACATGAACAATAAAGATCTTTAAAAGTTGCATATTTAGTACCCCTTTCATGTTAGAACCTTCTTCAATATTGTTCAGCTCCCCCTTAATACCACTTTAAAATCTAGGTTTTATTTGATTAATCTGAAAATCCCACTTTATTTTCTTTTAACAACGACTTCAATTTCATCACCTTCAATAAGTTCAAAGCTACCTGGCACATTATTTTCCGTTAATATATCAATTCCGGTTAATAACTCACCTGCATCTTGAATAACGCCATTTTCATCTTTTAGACACCACAATTCATTCCTTAATAACACCACTGTACCCTTAAACCGAAATTGTTTCATAATTATTTCTCCTTATCAAAATAATTTTAAAAAGTATTTTGTTGATATATGTACATCTTACCTTATATATACAACCGAGCATACATCTGGGTCTATCCTGTTTAAACTGCTAGTCACGTTCAGTTCATTTTCACCAGGTTAATCTGTTGCCTAATTTTAAGTGTAAAACTGCTGATTTATTCAGAAATTAAAAATCGTGGTCGTCTTTCTTATTCTTCCGCCATTGAATAGTATTTCGGCGAGTGATTGCAATAGGTATTAATAGTAGAGTCCCGACAATAAGCAACATAAAAAAGACCACAAACAGCACTCCTGTTCCCGGAACAATTTCTTCGTAGGTAATAAAACGCTCCTCCCCCTGCAGAACGAAAAACCGAGAATTTTCGAGAAAAGCTAGATGAAAAGCAATAGACGTCCACAAGCTGCCTGTTACAATACGCAGAAGTTGAAGGATGAATCCAAAACACAACAATAAAATGATGTAATCTAATGTGATAGCAGATGATTCAATTCCAGCTATATATTGCAAGCCAATTACAGTTATTGGAGCAAGCACAAACAGGATCGGCTGTAAGAGCAAGGCCGTGAAACAGTTACATCGCTTATTTAGAGCATAGTACACCGTCCCGCGAAAAGTTAATTCCTCTGGAAAAGCTTCATAAAAGAAAGCGATAATCATATTCAAGAAAAATGCTGTCACTAAATGGACAGAGACGTGAAATTGCGTAACTTTGATCCAGCCTAATAAATGGGCGATAGCGAAACCAGACCCGGATAATACAATCACATACATTGCCCCTATCAGGACCTTCGGAATGGCTTGCCGCCACCCATGCAGTCCTATAGTGTCAAATTGTCTACTAGATATCCGTTTAAGAAGAATGTAGAGTAACGGGACAGTAATTAATGTGACTAAACTTGCTTGGATACCTTGCTGCAAAAGCTTAGAAGCTCCTGCTTGACTAGCCATTGAACCGACTAAAGTAGCTATAAACAAAGCAAATAAGAACGTTCCCCAACTGAGCAAGACGGTTCCAAACCATTTACGATGATTGTCTTGTTTTCCCCTTTTGGTCAAATAAATTTGCATTTGAATACCCCTTTCAGATCATTCATGCTAAGCACTATTATCCCTACTGTCCCTATACGTTCTAAAGCTGTATTTACTCTAATCCCACTACTTTTATTTTCATTAAAAAATGTTGTTTTATTGAGTTCTCCATAAAAAAAACGCTCTGCTTTCATGCTACAGATGCGCTTCTAAGTTCTTCGAGTATATTCGGCGTCAGCTAAACCATTCTTTCGCTTCGCAATAAAGTGAGAGGGATACGCGGTCAATTAACAAGGCCATTGTACGTTTCTTTGAGAATACCCTACCTCCAGCAATACCAAGGCCGGAGTAGAAAACGACCTTTACCCTACTAATATCCGAGGCATATATTAAGATTCAACTAAAAGACCATCGCCTCTTAGTAACTGACAATAAACAATGATTAAAGGAACGATCATCAGCAGCTCGTTAGCTATCCCTGATTAAAGATCATCTGTTACCACACTGTTACGTTAGAACTTCCACTACTTTGATATCCTTCTGTCGCCATGACTTGGTAAGCCCAATTACTGCCCAGATTCATTCCATGGCTCTTCCATGCGTTCACATGATTGCTGAAAGTGATTGTAGCGTTGCTTCCGGTTGGTCTCTTCGACTGGCGAACACTCCAGTACTGCGTAAAAGTAGTGCGATCGCCATCAATGGAAGGTGCGTTATAACGTGTCGTTGTATATATGTCATATGTACCTCCATCACTCTTTACAGTACCTTTATACGTTCCGGTAGGTCTGTAAGTACCCCATGAATCCACTACATAATATTCAATGAGAGGTGCTCTCGTCCAACCATATAAAGTCAAATATCCATTGCCATTCGGCGCCCAAACTCCGGCATTATAGTTTATCGTCCTAAATGGCGAACCTGTAGTCCAGCCTTTGCCAACAACGAAATTTCCGGTATTAGACCAATTAACACTGTAATTCCCGCCAGACCCATTGACGGCGTTTACTGTTCCGCCACCATCAGTCCAATTTTGCCAGTAGTCTGTGCTAGCTGCAGAGGCGGTTGCCGAAAACAAGCTTATACTCATTAAAGCTGCCGTTAATCCAACTAAGAAATTCTTTTTAAACTTAAACATTTGTTACCTCCTATAATTTTTTTCTGACTTTGTCATGAGGTAGCACTTGTATATATTTAAAATATTCTAATGACTAACGCCATAGCTTTTGATCGTTCCCTTCAGTATAATACCACGAATTCACGAGTGAATATTAAAAGTATTTGTAATTTAATTACAAATACCTAAAAATCATATTATAGATGGTTTTGTTCTGCCATATTCTAATTCTTTCTTCGCAGGATCACAATTCTTGTTTCTAAATCTGATGGAGTAACATCTGTAACGAATTCCCATTGGAACCATTTCGTATAAAGGTGATATTCATGAGAGATTTTGAAATTATTGTAGCTGATCCAGGTAGTGATCTTGACTTTCAAGCTCTAATGCAACGTTTCTTGTCCAAAAAATTAGCTTATATGATTGTTTACTGTGTCTTCCATGTTATGTATAAAGAAAGTCAGTCAATTGCCTCTAAACCGCTCGCTCACTGTGCGTAAGACCTTTTGAATTCACTATAGTTATAGAATTACTCACGATTAATTTAGACAAAATAAGAAAAGTTTTATCACGTTTTCAATCGCATTAACAAAGTAATCCTTGCATTCCTTCGCCCTCCATGCTTTATTCAGATAGCGATGAGCTGAATTGTGTAAGCCGATGTACATGCCCTTTGCGGCACACACGAATGTGGTGTGGTCAAAGAGGTATGACAAAGCCTTACACAGCGCAGTTCATCGCTTTTTTATTTCGTCAGGCCACATATTAAGACACGATTTGGTTTTCAAGTAGAAGCCGTCGCCCTTGATTCCGGATATTTAACGACTCCGATCTGTAAAGGATTATCTGACCGCCAAATCTTTGGTGTCATCGCACATAGACGTTAACACTCTATCCGAGGCTTGTGTCCAAAATGGAAATTTCATTATGACAGTGAACAAGACAGATACATTTGTCCAAATCACCAAACACTTACATACTCAACAACTGACCGAAAAGGCTACCGATCATACAAATCAAATCCTGAAATCTGTTCCGCATGCCCGCTGCTTGAAAACTGTACAAAATCAAAGAATCGGCAGAAAGTGATTACTCGGCATGTTTGGGAAGATCATAAAAAAAAGGACAGACAAAATCGCTTGTCTGTTTCAGGAAAAAACCTCTACAAAAAAAGAAAGAAAAAATAGAGCGAAGCTTTGCAGATTCAAAACAGCTGCATGGGCTTCGCTATTGCAGGTTGAGGGGAAAACGAAATGTGAGTGAACAAGTTCTCCTCACAGCCGCATGCCAGAACATGAAGAAGATTGCCACATACCTAGCCAAGCAGGGCTAGGCATGTGGGAGCGCTTTTTCTGCATCTCTGAAACCTGATGAATATCTAAAGAAACTGTATAAAACAAAAAAGCTTGTAGATAAACATCGTTTTCTCTACAAGCTGAAGGTACCATTTGGTACCTTTTTTATCTTCACTTCGTATTTCTTGTGAATTTTGGTAGTTCGAATATAATTGCTATAATGCCACAGATCCCGATTAAAACAGGATAGAAGGAGTAATGCAAGATGCTGACGGGTGAAACATTTCCAAACTTCCCGGCCGATAACATCTGCGCTCCATAAGGAATTAAACCTTGTATCATGCAGGAAAAGATATCTAAGATACTTGCCGACTTTCGATTGTCGATTTTAAATTCATCAGAGATATTTTTGGCAATCGGCCCGGCTGTAATAATAGCAATCGTATTATTGGCAGTAGCTAGGTTAGTAACGCTGACCAATCCGGCAATACCGGCTTCAGCACCTTTTTTCGAATGGATTTTTTTAGAAATGACTCCCAGTAAAAAGTCAATCCCGCCGTTTTGTTTCATGACACCGACCATTCCGCCAATTAACATTGAAAGGACGATAAGATCAGACATTCCGGCAATTCCATCTGTAATTGCTTTAAAATAAGACTCAAGCGTTAAGCTGCCGCTTACAAACCCTATAATTCCTGTTAAGATCAATCCGCCAAAAATGACAGCCACCACATTAAAACCAATTAACGCAAAGACTAACACGGCAACATAAGGAAGTACTTTAAACCAGCTGTAAGATTCAGCTCCAGTATGTCCTATGTGTCCTGTCGGTATAAAAAATAATAAAATGATAGTTATGATAGCAGCAGGCAAAACGATCAAAAAATTCGTTTTAAATTTATCCATCATTTGTGTTTTTTGTGAACGTACTGCCGCGATGGTGGTGTCCGAAATAAAAGAAAGATTATCTCCAAACATAGCTCCGCCGACAACAGCTGCAATTGCGACTGCAGAAGACAAGCCCAGTTCTCCACTCATACCAGCGCTAATTGGAGCAACTGCCGCAATCGTCCCCATTGATGTTCCCATCGAAACAGAAATAAAACAAGCAATGATAAAAAGCCCTGGCAGTATAAACTGCTGCGGAATAATGCTCAAAGCAAGGTTGACGGTTGAGTGTACCGCTCCCATCGCTTCAGCTGCAGAAGCAAAAGCACCTGCTAATATAAAAATGATAACCATAATAATAATATCAGGATGTCCCGCACCGGAAGCAAACCATTCAATTTTCTGATTGAGCGATTGCTTCTGGTTAAATGATAGCGCGAAAGCTGATGCTATAATTGCCGCAATCAATATTGGTAATTTATAGAAATCTCCAGTCAATACACCAGAGCCGACAAAAAGACCTACAAATAAAACTAGCGGCAATAGCGCCCAAGGATTTCCATTCTGTTTCATCTAAGTAGCCACCTCTAATTTCAATATCAAAACCGTTAAACATAGTCTAAACAACATTCCATACTTTAAAAGGCTACAGTAAAAAAGTCAAGCTGAAAAATAGTATTAGTATTTATTAAATTAATAACAGAAAAGAAAGAAGGATTATTCAAGGTGAGGAAAAAACACTCTTATCAACAGATTATTTGGAAAGTACAATATGCAAATACAACTGTTTGATGAGGTGTGTTTAAGCGGGAATATCTAAAAATTAAAACTTTTTTATTAAACTTTGGGGAAGTTGGCAACAACGATATTCGGCAGAAAACACAGTAAGGAAAGGGTTCATACCCTTCCTCTATATGCACCAACTCAATCTGCGGTTGTAGCAACTGTTATTCAAACAAGACAAAACAATTTCAGAGAATATGAGAAGAATTTACAAGAAAATGATTTCAATAAGAAAAACGCCCAGCACTTTATTAAACTGGTCCCTGTTTTATATGTAAATTGAATTTTTATAAGCATTAATTGCTTCGTTTCGCAACAGCATATTATCTTTATTAACCATGCCTAAGTTGTAAGCTTTTTTGATCATATCTAATAACTGCGAATCCAATGCAGAAAGGCTGTCTCCACCATTTAATCTTGATTTCCAATAATCTAAAGACTTATTTAGGTCAAGTGAGCTTTTTTTATTCTCGGGTTCTACTACCTCATTTTTCTCAAGTTTTTCACAGAATTCACTAAAACCAACGGATGAAGGAGTTGGATTATTCCCTCCATACCCTTCTGTAGCCAAGCTGCAAAATGCTAAGAATTTTGGATCATACATAAGTTGACTTGAGTTTACATTTACCAACCTAATCACAATCCTTTCATGCTTTTTATAATTATAGAGCACCCTTTCCATCTTTTTCATATGTTAGATATCGACAATTTCTCAAATGATATAATATCTGTGCCAAAAGGTTATAGAGCCACCAAAATGATCTCGATAGTGACTAACTTTCATTTTTGGTTTATAACTCTTTGATTTTAAGTAGTCGGCAATTTCTTCAGCGCCAAATTCTTAACCTATTTGACCTCTTTCTTTAAACACACTCTAAACCTCACAATGAATAAAATAATTATTTTATTACTATTATACTATAATTTCCCATAGTTCCAATAAACAAAAAGCAGTCAATTCAGATCTGCTTCTTAGTGTTTTCATCCTTTAACTTTTTGTTTAGTTTGAACCCAATTAAGACGTTGACAATCGCAGCGGGAAAATATAAAATCCCTGCACCCATTATTCCTAACGCGGTACTTGAACCCACTATAAATGCCTGCATTTCTGTGTTTCTTGACTTCAAGCAAAGTAATACTAGGAGGCCAGCTAAAACCCCCACAAGCCGTGCAATACCTGGAATAAAGAAATCTGTCAGGATTCCAAATAATTGCCCTATAATTGATAGCACAACCCCGAAAAAGCTGGACAATAAAACTAAACTTTTAATGACATTTCACCCCTTTTTATAGCCGCTTCCATTCAACATACCCAAACCGCTTTTGAAACAGTTTTATGTTCTTCGGGTATATAAGCGACAGATTAACTATTCTTTCGATTTCAAAATAAAATTATCATTTTTAATATAAAAAGCCCCTATAAGGGACTCTTTGTTAGTTTGTTCCTTCAACCTTACTCGTTAAGTAAGCCACTTGTTTTTCTAAATCAGCAACTCTTTCTTCAAGAGTTTTTGGCTTAGGCGCATTTTTCTTCTCTTCAAGCTCAATTGCTGCTTTTTCAATTTCCTCTACTGTAGGAATAGGTTCACTTTTTCTCCAAGCAGTAAAGATATGTCTCCCGTTATCATTTACAAATTCCCAATGATAAGATTCGTCTGAATGAGGGAACATATACATTAAAACTTCCGGAAGAATCGATCCATGAATATTCCAAATTTCTGATACGTCTTGACCAACTTTAAACTCCACAAAAACATCTCCTCAATTATCAAACTCTTCTATATTCTATCATATTTTCATTATATAGGTAAAGAGTTTACTATAATTAAACAATTTCACTTCACAGCCACATATCTATTGTTTGCAATGTAAAGCCGTCAGGCAGCTTCTTCATTTTCACATTAACATTGAACCTCTTGCCGACTGTTCTATGTACAATAACTAACTCTTCTACATTAAAGTAACGTACAATGGCCTCATCAAATACAATTGGCTGATTAACCACGTATCCTCTTTTAATGCTCTGTTAAACAAATAAGGGTCATTTTTATACAGCTCGCAAAGGATATTTACATAATATTCGTTCTTGTCTCTAAGTAGTTCAAAATTAATCAACGGTATGTATAAATCTTTTTTGATAAATTTAATTTTCATCTTGCACTTTAGAAATAATGTTTGGCATTTTTCTATTCTCCTTTTTATATAATGTTTTAATACAAACTTAATTGGGTAAAAATCTGTAGAGGTGATTTTTTTGAATAATGATCATAAAGTTACTCATTACTCTTCATTTATTTTTTCAACAATCATGGTTTTGCTGGTTGCCATCTTTCCAGAATACACTTCTTGGTTTGTAACAGTTTTCTTCTTGGGTTTTGCACTTATCTATACATTCCAAAAACATAGAACAAGTTCGTCAAAGGCACTTTCTTATATTTCGTATTTTTTATTCATCGTATCATTGACTTACACTTTAATCCTCCTCCAAACGTAAAATTGTGGACATTCGGAAATCACCCCACATTTATCCATTTAAACTATAAAATGAAATTTTTCAACTAGTCAGCCTTAATCACTCATATATTCATTCCATTCAATAAAAGCATCAATTAAAGGTTGTCTGTTTCCTGAATCCGTCATCCTGCAAAACCAATAAATATATCCAGATTAAATCTAATTGCTTCTCGTTAGGTAAAATAGTGACTCCTTATGTATAGATAACCATTTTTTAAAAGGATGATGAACATGTGTGGTAGGTTCACTTTATTTTCTGAGTTTGATGACATCATCGAGCAATTCAACATAGATCAATTCTTACCTAAAGGTGAGTATCACCCAAGCTATAATGTCTCTCCTTTCAAACTTCATAATATTCTCCTTACATTTTTACTCTATGTAAATTTTACCAATATCATTTATTTGAATAACAAAAAAAGACAGCTAAATCAGACTGTCTTATACAACGTGCTATCGTGTTCTATAATAATTTTCTGCTGTATAGTACTGCCATACCCAAAAAGCTTCCCCATTTGATTGTATATACCGGTCTAGAAATATCTCAAAATTTAAATTTAATGGTGTATACTCACCTATTTCTAAAATATAAAGATAGTTGGGATCACCTTCATCTAATTTATCTTTGTCGATCATCAAGTGGCAGCCTTCTAATAAGTGAGCAATTGGGATGCCATTGATGCCTTCAAACAAATCCTCATATTTTAATTCTTCTTCAATCTCTTCAAGGCTAAATAAATAAAGTCCCCCACCTATGTTCTACCCATCAGCAAGTATCTGAAAAATTTTCGCACCATTATGCAGTGTAATAAACTTCTGATAATCATCTGGAAGGGTAAGCTGGTGTTTCGCCTCAAAGCTTTGAATGTCATTCAGGGTTGCTTTGTCCTGTGAAAATGTAACAAGGAACTCCATGATATAACCTTCAGAACAAAATAATTTAATGGCTCCTTTTTCATCTAAGAGACTTTTCAAACCGTTTACAGTCCTATGAATAAAGCTAGTCAAATAAATCACCCCATATATAAAAGCTATTTATAATCACAAATACATGGCAAATGAAACTTTAAGCATTAACAATTTTACTCATAATTGAAGCAGCATTAGTGGTGAACATAATATAAGTGTTATTTGCTGTTTTAATTACTATCCTTCCGTAGCCATAAGGAAACCCAATCCTTATTGCGCTTTTCTTCTCTCTCCCATATTTTGGATCAAGGAACATATCGTTAATTTCTCTGATTGGAATTTCAATTTTGGATAGCTGCCATTTGATAATTAAGTTTTCATTTAGATTTTTCAACGTTGATCCCGAGCATAAAACATTCTTCTTTTGACTATGAATTCAGTGAAATTCTAACATGCGCCTGGAAGTTTTAATGCGGTGATATTAAGGTAAAATTAAATTCGCAATCATTGGATACTGGGTTATATCGATTGATGGTTTACCTATATAAATAGAGATTATTAGGTTTTGCAGCATCACTTTGAGCTTATCGTTGGCGCCTGGCAGCTCAAATGATTCATATGCATCTACGGATGTATTACAGAAGACTGACCAAATTGAAAGCCTTTGTGGCTTTCTTTTTATTTCTCGGATTGTTTATAATTGAGAAAAAATATTAGCATCTCTTCAATTTCTTTTTCTAAGTCATTATTATTTAAATCCAATAATGTTCCACAACCGCTTCCTACAAAGCCACCATAGTAATACCATAAATCAATTGTGAAACAGTCCAAATCTTCATCATAGGCTTTTGCAGGTTGATAATAATTAATGGTTATTTGTGAACGGTATTCTTTTTCCAAGCATCTCTCAGCCGTTAAATCATTTATTAGATCTCCATCTATGTCTCTACAAACTTTGATGCTGAGATTTGGTTTACCCTGAGCTTCAAAAACACCTGCGTACTTATTCTGCAGCTTTTCGGATACTGCCTCCCCCAGGCTCTCCAACTCAAATATCACTTGTTTTAATACTTGATTGATATCCTTTTCTGGAATCTGTATATAATCTTCATCGATTGGACTTTGATTCTTCTGTTTCTTGAATAATTGTCTTAAAGTTTTCCACACATTACTGTCTCCTTCCAAGTTAAAACGAAACAAAAAGCCAGAGAGTGTGTGAGGGAACTCTCTGGCCTATAGTGGTTGATACACCAACTAAATACATCTACAGGATACTTTATATTTGGGATGTATTCAAGATAAAGGATATTTTATTGTTTAAATGACCAGATTGAGTTACGCCTGATATCTTCTGCTGCTAGAACCAACATTTCTAAAGAGTAAGGAAGCAATCAAAGCTAAAACAAAATAAACAACAACAAACCCGCCCCAGAAGACAAGCGCTTCATCGAAAAGAAAAAACGGGAAACCTAGTAAAAAGAAGACGTCAAGCCCGAAAACTGCAAAACTGGCATCTAAAGTCTTAAGAGATGGAAGATACAGTAAAGATTCTAAAACATTAGCTGGTTCTGTGTTAGGCTCAGTCAAGAGGCAAGTAATCCTTTAGAAAAGAAGCGAAAGTCTCCTTATTCTCCTGTTTCAAATGGTTCATTTACATAGATTTTGTTTAATTGGAATATATTACTCTGGTAGGTATATACTATTTTATACAACCGGAAAGGAGAATACTAGTATGCAAATGAGCGAAGCAGCTGAGTTAAGAAAAGCTTGGAAAGAAAAAGGGAATCCACCTTGTGACCATCCTAATAGACCTGATAAAGAGTATTACCTTGGTACAAGCACAGGTGATTATGTATGCAGCATTTGTGGTTATTCAGGACATAAGGATTCCTTTAAATATTTTCAAAAGTATTAGAATACAAGGACAGGGATATTATTTTTTATTAAAATCCAATAAAATGTTTAATATTATTAATAATTAAGCAACCAAATAAAATGTCACACATTTTATAAACAAAAAAAGAGGATAGATGAACAGGGTGAAAATGCCTGTATTCAACTATCCTTTTTTTGTACAACAAATGACCTCATTTACTACAACAACGGTGTTGTTTGTTCTTCAATTAACGCCCCCGTTACTTTAAGTACATTTATTCACAAAGTAATCTTTTTTACAGGTCATTTAGTGGTAGCCCCAGGTAAATGCAAATTTACAACGTTAATCAAATTCAAACATAAAAAAGTCGAATTCCCTGTCCTTTAAGGAAAACGACTTTTTTATACGACTTCTTCAAGTAAATCCCCATTAACCTTTTTTGGGGACTATTTGTAATCTCTGCGCAGTGAAATTATACCTGTGCTAGCCCGCCATCTACGAACAATTCAACACCCGTCAAGTAACTGCTTTCGTCTGAAGCAAGGAAAGATACAGCGTTTGCTACTTCTTCAGGTGTCCCAACTTTTCCAGCTGGGACAGTATTTCTGGTATTTTCCATTGCTCCTTCAAGTGCATCACCAAAAAGCTCATCGTATGCAGGTGTAAGAATAACTCCTGGACTAACCACATTTACACGGATTTCAGTACCTTTTAGGTCAAGAATCCAGTTGCGAACTAGTGCTCTTAATGCTGCTTTAGATGCTCCATATACACTAAACGCAGGGTTGCCAATTGATCCAGCAGTAGAGCCCGTTACAATAATAGAACCTACTTGGTCCGGGAATAGTGATAACGCTTTTTGAACAGTAAAGATGGTTCCTTTAACGTTAATGTCGAACGTCCTATCAACCTGCTCTTCAGTAATTTCACCTAATGGAAGGAAGTTGCCGATGCCTGCATTAGCAAAAAGAATGTCCAACTTACCTTTTTCCTGCTTTATAATGTCATATAGTTTGTCTAAGTCTTCAAGCTTAGATATATCACCTTGAACACCGGTTACGTTCTTGCCAATTTGATTAACAGCTTTATCAAGTTCGTTTTGTCTACGTCCCGTGATATAAACATATGCACCTTCGTTTACAAATTTTTGTGCTGTAGCAAGACCAATCCCGCTTGTTCCACCCGTTACAAGCGCTATTTTACCTTCAAATTTACCCATACTTTAACACTCCTTTAGAATTAATTTTATTTTATGGCTAGTACCTTTAAGTACTTGAAGAACAACTTACAAGATATAGTATCCTTCAGTAAGCACTTTATCGGAAGTACCCACTTTTTTGTGATATAGTAACTAAAAAGTAATAAATGTGGAATGGAGAGCTTTCGACATGAAAAAATTTAGCTGTGGGTTTGAAGTGACAAAGGAAGTTATTGGTGGAAAATGGAAAGGCCTTGTATTATACTTTTTAATGAATGGACCAAAGAGAACGAGTGAATTAAAGCGCATTATCCCAAATATAACTCAGAAAATGCTGATTCAAACACTTAGAGAGCTTGAAGCCAGTGGACTTGTGAGCAGAAAGATGTATAATCAAGTACCGCCGAAGGTTGAATATTCATCCACTGAACTTGGAGAATCTCTTAAACCTATCTTGCAGGAGCTATGTCAATGGGGAAGCCATTATGCGGAGCAAGAGTATGCAGAAGGCGAATATGAAATTGTACAACCAGACAACTAAAGTTAGGATTGATGTAGCTGCTGAAGTAAATGCTAAACAACTTCAATACCATCACCTAACAGATGAAGAACAGTCAGAAATAAATGAGATATTCAATTTTGAAAGCGGAGTTTTAATAAGAAGTGTCATGGACTATATTCAAGAGAACTTTGATGAGATTCAAAAAAGACTGTTTCAAATGTTAAAGAGAAGGTTCAGAAACTTAGCCAAAAAATAAATGAAGATATTGATAATAATATTTAATGCCTATGATCTCTAGATAAGCATTTTTTTGTGCATAAAAAAGACCTGAATTAAAAATTCAGGTCACACTACTCCCCTGTATTCACCTTATTATTTAGTACGTGTTTATTGATTTAACAGGTTTTATTCACATTATCAAAACGGTGACGATTTCTGACAACAAATTCACTCACAATTACAAATTTACCTTGCATTCCTACGCCCGCCATGCTATATTCATATAGCGATGAGCTGAATTGTGTAAGCCGATGTACATGCCTTTACGGCACACACGAATGTGGCGTGTGGTGCATCGCCTCAATACGCAAAGACGTTTGCCTTAGGCAAACGTCTTTTTTGTGTTATCCGATTTTTGTTCCGTTTGAAACAGGCTGATCTGGCTGCAGCAGAACGACGTCGCCCTGGCCGGGAATGCCGCCAAGGACCAAGACTTCCGATTTGAATCCAGCGATCCGGCGGGGCGGAAAGTTCACGACTGCTATGACTTGCTTGTTGACGAGAACTTCCGGCTGGTAACGCTTCGTGATCTGCGCGCTCGATTGTTTTATGCCGATTTCCGTCCCAAAATCTATTACAAGCTTGATTGCCGGTACTCTTGCTTCAGGAAATTCTTCCGCTTTTACAATTGTTCCCGTTCTGATATCCAATTTCTCAAAGTCTTCAATGACTGCCATATCAATAACTCCTTTTTCTCCTATTGTAAAGGAGATATTCAAGATTCGCTTAACCAAAGAGCCATTATTTTTTATCTGAATATAAGGTGTTTCGATACAGGCGGGGCGGCATTCCTGTGCTTTTTGTGAACCATCTGGTAAAAGAAGAAAGGTTTTGAAAGCCCAGCGCCTCGCTCACAACGGTAAGAGTTTCATTTCTCTCCATCAGCATTCGTTTTGCTTCCTCAAGGCGAAGGTCGGCAATATAGTTCTGCGGGGACTTCCCTGTCTGTTTTTTGAACCAGCTTGAATAGTAAGCTGGGTGATAATGCTCGATTTCTGCCAGCTTCTTAATCGTCAGCCGCTCAAATAAATGGCTGTGAATGTATGCAATTGAAGCGTAGCTATGGGATTGAAGCTTTTCTTTTATGTATTGTACTAGCATATGAAGCGAGTTGGCTGTTCCGGCCTTTGCTTCCTCTGTCAGCAAGTACCTGATCGAAGACCAGAAAGGATCGAGTGCAGCTTCAATTCCCGATCCTGCACGATACTCATCAATTTTCATTGCATGAAGCGGAACATCCAGTACAAGACATTCATTTCTTCCGATAGAACGGAAGCGATGCTCGCACTCCGGAGGAATATATAAAAAATGATCCGGATTTAATTTCACCTGGCGCCCCTCAGTCTCAAGATCTATACTTCCTTGAAGCGGAAATAGAAATTGGCTGTACGCGTGCTTATGTGAATGATATAGGCGTGTGTATGTCCGTTTTTCGCAAATAATCTCTTGAAGCGATTCCATCAGCAACCCCCTTTCTTTGGTCATCTTTTCATCCGGTAATGGTGTTCCGATATAGGCGAGAATCCGATTTTTTCATATAACGAAACTGCCGCCAGATTTTCTTTCATCACTTGTAAAAACATGCGTTCCGCTCCGTTGTTTTTTGCCCATTCAGTCAACACCCTGATCACTTGGGTTCCCGCCCCTTTTCCTCTGTGCTCCTCGGCTACAACGATATTACTAAGTCCGCCATAACCATCAATAACAGAAACCGTGCCAAGCGCTGTCAGGCTTCCTTTGTCATACATCTTAAAAAAAGTTTTACACGGCGGCATGCGTTCGAAAATGTGTTTGTAACCTTGGTGACGCTCGGGCGAAAACCCTTCTAATTGAATAAATTCATCTATCCAAACAGATGATGGCTCTTGTTCCCACTTGTATGTAAATCGGCTGTTGTCATTTGTTCGGCTCATAATCGACCGGCACAACGCCGTCATTTGGAAGCACTCGTCAACCTTTTCATATCTGCTTTCTGCCAATGCGTCATCAAGCCCTTTCGGTGATGCGTTGCTAATATGAAAACAAACAGGCAAGCCTAAACTTTGATAAAAAAGTTCGGCCTCAAGCTGAAAATCACCTTCAGGCATATCCGCAGAAGTCCATACACTATTTGCCCTTTTGGTTACGCCAAAATTCGCTCTGAGAAGCCATTGCCCTATGTTTTTTTGAATATAAGGCGGCCATGAAGCTGCCGCTAACCGTTCAATCTTGTG
The DNA here is from genome assembly GCF_000259365.1 of Bacillus sp. JS. NCBI lineage: Bacteria > Bacillati > Bacillota > Bacilli > Caryophanales > Bacillaceae > Bacillus > Bacillus sp. JS. The sequence continues at coordinate 2,123,358 of NC_017743.1, forward strand.
AATGTCATCCATTGCATAATGCCTCTCCCCTATGTATACTTCCTTGACATTATACAATATTCAGAAATATAAGACACCTTTTATAGGTTTACATAATAGTTTTATTGCTTATTAATAAACCTGACAAAAACGTTCTAATTGAAAATGACAGGCTTTCTGAAATGTTCTCCTCGCGTTCAAATGCTTCTTTTGCAATTAAAGCAGCAAAGCCATGCAGCAGGCTTCTAAGCCCCCTTGTCACATGAATGGCAGTCTTTTCACTTGCATAGCCGTTTTCAATGAGCAGCTCTGTCACAAGACGGACAATTTGATTTGAAGCGATTTCCGCTCTTTTGTCCTGAACCTTAAGCAGAGCCGCTTCATAATATCCGGGATTTTTAATTGCAAAATCAACATATGCATGAGCTAAAGAAAGCATAGCGGAATCTCCCTTTCGTTCCGTTACGGAGTCCGCCATTTGATCAAAAAGCTTTGTCAGTCCTCTGACAGCAAGTTCTGTTCTGATTGCTTGCAGCCCGTTGATATGGTTATACAATGACGGAGGGCGTACATTCATTTTTTTAGAAAGCGCTGCAAGTGAGACACCATTTACCCCTTCCTGATCAGCGATCTCAGCTGCAGTATCTATAATCATTTTTTGGGTTAATCCTATTCTCGGTGACATGCTCATCATCCTTTCTTTGCTTTTTGGATTGCCTGTCTCATCCGCTCTGTAGGTGATCGCAGGAAATTTCCATGTCCGACAGCGAGACAGGAAGGCGCCTTATCGGCGAGCAATTGTGCACTTTTGATGGCCTCCTCCTTATTCCATGTGGCGAAAGCGGGAAAAGGAAACGTCCATTTTATCTGGCCTGATACAGCGACTCCTCCGCGCAACTGAAGCGCATCCCCTGCTATTAAAGTGCCGTTTCTTGTATCAAGAAATGACATGCTGCCTGGTGTATGGCCGGGTGTAGGGATGGCAAGCAGGGAACCAATTGTTTCACCGCCCGTCAGCAGTTGGTGAGGCTTTGTTTGTATGTGTTTCGGAATACCTCCTTTTATAGGCGTCTGCGGCTCATCTTGCCGCAAGGATGTGTCACCTTGAAGCAAGAATGAATCCCGTTCCGAGATCATGACCTTCGCATGCGGAAATGTTTGTGCCAATGTATCCAGTGATCCAACATGGTCCCCATGTGCATGAGTCAGTAAAATATGCTGAAGCGGTTTTCCAATCTGATTCACAGCTTGAATGATTCCTTTATAGCTGCCTGGAAGCGCGGCATCAATAAGGGTGACTTCGTTTTCTTCCTCTACTAAATAGCAATTGACTGGAAACAATGCTGGAAAAAAAGTCAGCTGCCAAACGGTTTGATACTGAGTCATTCTCATCTTTTTATTCCCCCTAACAAAAAACTAATGGCGTTAGTTTTATTATTAACTAATGCCATTAGTTTTTCAAGAGTTTATTATTTTTTTATCGCTACATAAATGTTAACTTGTGCCCGCTGTGGCACTGCAGCACTTCGATCATACACCTCAAAGTCACCTGTAAACGTGCGCAGATGTCGCTTATCCCACGTCCAAATTTCCTTCCACGTCTCAAGCACAATCTCTTCAATAGGACCGATTCTGGAAGTGAAAACGGCATAAGCGGAAGCCGGCAAATCAATGTTTTCATATGGTTCCGGAAGGATGTCGTCGTATTCCTGAAACGTTCCGATTGAAAATGTGTAAAGCCCATTTGTCTCCTGTTCATAATTCGAATATAAGGCAATAATGCTCTGGTCTTTTTCTCCCTGTGATAAAAGAACGCTCATATCCTGCTTCCAGAATTGGTCCCACAGTGCCGGAATCCTCCTTTCTTCCGTCATTTCCAGTGCGTTGCTTGTCCGTTGTGAAAGTCCGGCAAATCGTTTCCGGTCTAAGTGTGTCATATGTGAAAAGCCCATACGATCTCCTCCTTTTTTTAAGATTATAGACAAAGAAACCTGACAGCAGTGTGTCAGGTTTCATATATTTTTTGCATGTGATGAATGGTTTCTTTTACTTTATCCCGTATATGAAGAGGCTGCAGAACCTCAATATCCTTTCCGAACTGGAGCAAAAAACCGATCAGCCATTGATCTTCAGGAAGCGAAATCACTGCCCGGCAGATTTCATTTTCATCACAGTGAAGGACATCGTATCCGAACCATTCACCTATGCGCTGACGTGCTGCCGGCTGAACAAGAATAACCAATTCAGTTAAACGGTCCTTTTGGTACCATCTCTTATCCCATGGCAAAGTGTCCAGCTGAATGTCTTTTCTGATAAAGGTCTGATGTAAGATGGCCAGATCTTTCATCCGGTTTAGTTTAAAAAAACGAAAATCATTTCTTACCAGGCAGTAGGCATATAAATACCAGTGCCCCGCCTTGCAAACCAATGTATAAGGTTCAGTTTCCCGAAGTAATGTTTCCCCGCTTGCGCTTGTATATGTAAAAGATATCGTTGACAATCGATCGATGGCGGCGCTGATTTTCTCACGAAGCGCCTTTTGATCCTCAGTCTGGCCCCAAGCCGTCATGTCAATAAACCATTTTTCAGTTTGGTGCTTAAATGCTTCGGCTGACTGCTCAGGTATGAGGTGCTTGATTTTTTGATAAGCTGTGCTGTGAGAAACAGGTTCGTGCATAGATGAAACACTCTGCAAAGCAGAAGCGATCGCAAACAGCTCCTCCTCCTTCAGCCACTCTCTCTCAAGCCGATACGTCTCCATAATGCCAATTCCGCCCCCGGAGCCCTGTGAGGTCACAATTGGAATACCAGCCCTATTGATCGTCTCAATATCACGGTAAATGGTTCTGACTGATACTTCAAACAGCTCAGCAAGTTCAGCAGCCTGCACTTGTTTTTTGCTGATTAATAATACAACCATCGCTAACAAACGTTCCAGTTTCATTCTGCGCACCTTTTCTTCTTGTATTTCCCATCAAAACAATCATAACATTTTGATAAAGCTTGGGCATATCTATTATGCGGCCACATACACCTCGCATATGTTATGAAAACAGGGGTTCCCCCTTCTTTTTTGTGTTCAGTATTTGATTTCAGCTACTATTTCCAACCGGATAAGCATACACTTCTCAACGGAGGGGATTTCACATCATGCATTTTACACTTCAAAGCGTTTATCCTGCCATGATCATCATCTTTTTTCTGTATAAAAAAATTAAAAGGTCCATCGGATACCAGCCGCTGAAGCCCCGCTGGCTGTTCACCCGCATCATTCTTTTCTCGCTGTTTGCTTTTGTGCTTTCAATCTTCAGCCTCATCCACCCTTTTTTATATGGATATCTCATTATGGGTATTCTTGGCGGATGGCTCCTTGTCTTTTTCGCTAAGAAAAACATCTCCTTTAAAAAACGCAGAGGAAAGATCTATTTTCGGACTCATATTTGGGTAGAGATGATTCTCTTAACTTTATTTCTATCAAGATTTCTGTATCGAGTGACGGAGCTTTATCTTACCTCACCTGATCTAAACAGCCTTGGATCATACAGTCAGTCAATCGGAACGGACCCTCTGACAATTGGCGTCTTTTTTCTGATAGCCGTTTATTATATCGGTTTTTCCTCTTTTGTCATCAAGCTTAGCCGAAACGAACTCGAACAGCACAGACACAATAAAGAAAAAGACATCCTTGCCCGCTAACAGCGAGTTAAGCAAGGATGTCTTTTTCAATCATGCTGTGTATGATGGATCATTTGCTGAAGAACATCTAAAACATGTTCATCCTCCGGAGAGTAATAAATTGATGTTCCTTCTCTGCGCGATTTGACAAGCCGGAGATTTTTTAAAAATCTAAGCTGGTGGGACACTGTAGACTGCAGTAAATTCAGCTTTTCTGCAATTCCGTTTACTGCATGTTCACCCTGTGACAATAAATGAAGAATTCTGATTCGGGTAGGATCAGAAAGCGCTTTGAATGTTTGCGCTACTAGAAACAAAGTCTCCTCGTCCAGATCAGCAGCCGATTGTTCCGTTTCTCTAAATTCAGTCATATGTATCACCTTTCTTTATTCATAATTTTATCTTATAACAAATGCGCTTGAGTGCAAAACAGCCTGCTTGTATTCCATTTCAATCTCATAGTTTAAATTTATGTTTCAAATTAGGTTTTTACTTGGTCTGATTTATCGTTCTATGTCATAATAAAAAGGTCATACTGCTCCAAACATTGAGGGTGAAACACAGTGAAGAAAAAGAGAAAAGGCTGTTTCGCTGCTGCGGGTTTTATGATGATTTTTGTCTTTGTCATCGCCTCTTTTTTATTGGTATTGCTTTTTTTTAACAGGGATTTAATCAAAAAACTTCCGATCGATACAAAAACGATTGTTTTGGAACGTTTAACCGATTACAAACCCTTGGTGGAAGAAGAGCTTGAAAGCCAAGGACTCTCTCATTATACATCACTCATATTAGGCATGATGTATCAGGAGTCAAAAGGAAAAGGCAATGATCCCATGCAGTCCTCTGAATCTCTGGGGTTAAAACGCAATGAGATAACAGACCCTCAACTCAGTGTTAAACAAGGCATCAAGCAATTTACCCTCATGTACAAGACCGGTAAGGAAAAAGGTGTGGATTTGGATACCATTATTCAAAGCTACAACATGGGGGCAGGTTACATTGATTTTGTAGCTGAACATGGAGGAACGCATACTGAGGAATTGGCAAAACAATACTCCGAGCAGCAAGTCAAAAAAAATCCTGATCTGTATACTTGCGGGGGAAACATGAACAATTTCCGCTATCCGTATTGCTACGGTGATTATACGTATGCAGAAAAAGTAAAAGAAAAAACAAAAACTGTTGAAGAATCTATGCAGGTTGCAACACTTGAAACCATGGAATCCAAGGCTCATGAATAAGAGTCTATCAATTTGCTGATAAAAGCCCAAACATGAATTTGGGCTTTTGTCATGTTTACATGTAAAAAAGCCATACTCAGTATGGCTTTTAATAATATGGTGAAATCATCAAATATACAATAACGCCTGTAAGGCTTACATACAGCCATAAAGGCATTGTCCATCTGGCGATTTTTTTATGGCGCTCTACCTGCATGCTGAAGCCTCTGATCAGCGTAAACAGCGCAAGCGGCACAATGATTGCAGAAAGGCAGATATGTGTAATTAAAATAAAGAAGTAAATCGGACGCATAATACCTTCTCCGCCATAAAGCGTATTTTCCGCAATCGAGTGGTAAGTCACATAGCAAATCAAAAATAGTAATGTTGTTGTGAATGCGGCTAAGATAAAGCGTTTGTGAGCTTTAATATTTTTCTGTTTAATCATAATCAGCGCGGCCAATAAGAAGATAAACGTAAAGCTGTTGAATATCGCATTCAGCATGGGCAAAATGTGAATATTCGCATGGCTGAACTGATCTAATTTAGGCATAAAAAACAGCACTGCGATTAAACCGTTAATCAGAACTGTCAGCGTGAGGACAATCCCCGTGTAATTTTTCGGTTTATTTTCTGTTTGATTCATTTGGTGATCTCTCCTAATTTGTACTGGCTATCCAAATCGTATGCAAATTCAAAGAAGATGTCAACGTTTTCGACTGCTTCGTCAGAAATTAGACACACTTCAAAGGCCGGCGGCTATTAGCCCCGGCCCTGTTAGGTTTACGCTTCTTTTATCAGATGTTCAATGACCTTATGTTCATTTTCATTCAGCAGGTTCTTTTGAATTTTCGAATGAATGGGTTTATTCATATGCTGATCCAAGATATCAGCCGTTTCTTTATCCCCGGCGATGACCATTCGTTCCCATCTTTTCGCAGCAGCTTTTTGATCTAGGCTGGCAGCCAGCCGCTTATATAGTCTCGATTGGTTCTCTGTTACATGTTCCCTCATCCGGTTCTCTTCAAATGCTTCCGCTTTGTTTACAGCGGAACGGCAATTCTTCCAAGACTCATTGATCATATCATACTCATAACGCTCCACCGTCTCAATTTCCCCTAAAACGGTTTCAATAATTTTCACTTCATGCTGCTGAGTTAAAATAAACGCCGTACTTGGGTATGTTTGGCGCAAATCCCTTAGCTGATCCAGGACAGCTGTTTCTTCCCAGTAAAATCTAGTATCTACAGGGACTTGAAGCTTAATCGCTTCCCATATGCCACTGTCGGAAACAAAAAACACGAGACTGCGGGGCATGTCTTTTCCCATTGCATTCAGGTATTGATTCATTTTAGCTCTGATTCCATCCAGACACTTCTCCTCCTCTGGATTACTAGCAGCCAAATACTCTTTTAATCGGCTGAATCCTGACTTTAGGGCAATCTTCCATTCCCCCCTCTGCTGATCTGGATCTCTCGTATCTGTATTGAGATACAGGGAGAGAATTTTATCCGGCGGTTCCAATTGGACATATTGTAATTTGTTAATCAATGAATCAATCGCCATTCCGCTTCCTCCTTTTTCACAGGTTAGTTTTCTTTTTCCTCTCTTAAAAATGATCAAACCTGACTTAGCGCTAATTTCTAGTAATAATGGAATTGTTGTTTACAATACGCCTCTCTTCTAATACAATTGGTAACTGTGTTTCTAAGCAGTTTTTTGAAAGGAGTTTGATCTTGTTTACTATTAAAGAAAAAAATCGTCAAGAGCTTGAGGAAGAGCTAAATGAATTAGAATTTCAAATTTACCGAATGCAGGAGAATATGAAGGATTTATCTAAGGATGCCAAAGTGCTTGGTATTGATCAATCGAAACATCAAGAGTGGATGATTGTTTCCTCGATTGATGATGGCCAAACATGCAAAATTATGCTTACTGATTGTAAAACGGCTTACAGAGGAAAAGGCAGTTTTTCACTTGTAGCGTCTTACAAGGATAATGCCATTCATATCGGAGACATCAAAGGCCCTCCGAATCACGGGTTTGGTTCCATTTGCATGAAATATTTAAAAGATATCGCCAGAGACCACAATATTCCGAAAGTCACAGGCGACATTGCCAAGCGTGATTGGAATCATGTAGACCGGCTGATTCATTTTTATGAAAAACATCAATTCAAAGTATGCGTCGATCCTGATACACAATCCGGCAGCATTAAGTGGGTTGATTTGTAAAAAAATCTGGAATAATGAGCCTAGATGTGCTGTAATGGTGTAAAACCATTGATGGAGGGTTCTATGTACGCCTCAAAACTGAAAAAGGGAGACGAGATTCGGATTGTGTCTCCCGCAACCAGCATGTCTATATTATCAAACGAAGCAAAAGTTCAAGCAAAAACAACATTAGAACGCTTAGGTTATCGGGTCACCATTGCTGAACATGCAAATGAATGTAACGAATTTGATTCATCCTCTATCGAATCAAGAGTCCATGATCTGCACACGGCCTTTTTTGATCCAGGCGTCAAAGCGATTTTAACGACACTCGGAGGCTTCAATTCAAATCAGCTGCTGCGCTATCTTGATTACGAAAAAATCAAACAGCATCCAAAAATTCTGTGCGGCTATTCTGATATAACGGCCCTCAGCAATGCCATTTATCAAAAAACGGGTCTTGTTACGTATTCAGGCCCCCACTTTTCAACATTTGCAATGAAAAAAGGGCTCGATTATACACAAGATTATTTTCTTTCTTGCTGCGCTTCGGACGATCCGTTTGAGATTCATCCTTCGAGCGAATGGAGCGATGACCGCTGGTATTTGGATCAAGAAAGCAGACGCTTTTATCCAAATAACGGACCTGTTGTGATTCAAGAGGGTTATGCGGAAGGCACTTTGATTGGCGGAAACCTATGCACGCTTAATTTGCTGCAGGGAACGGAGTATTTTCCAGAAACAGAACATACCATCTTATTGATTGAAGATGATTATATGTCAGACATCCACATGTTTGACCGCGATCTGCAATCACTCATCCACCTCCCCGCTTTTTCACATGTAAAGGGTATTTTGATCGGCAGATTTCAGAAAGCATCAAACGTATCAATGGATCTCGTAAAAGCCATGATCGAAACAAAAAAAGAATTATCCGGCATCCCGGTCATCGCAAACATAAATGCTGGACATACCTCGCCAATTGCCACATTCCCTATAGGGGGAACATGCAGAATCGAAGCTGTTTCGGGCACATCGCGAATATGGATCGATAAACATTAATCAGCTTGTAAATTTTTTTACAAGCTTTTTTAGCGCAATCGGTTATGCAAGGCGCACCAGACATGACAAATGTCATATAGGAGGCATGATGTGTGCTACTACAAAAGACTTCTCTCATTAGCGTATACTGAACCGAGACACACAATGAGAGGATACTTACTATGACTGAACAAACCGTTGCACATAAACAAAAACAGCTGACAAAGCAAGTCGCTGCATTTGCTCAGCCTGAAACGAAAAACAGCCTGATTCAGCTTTTGAACACGTTTATTCCATTCTTCGGCCTGTGGTTTCTTGCTTATTTCAGCCTCAATGTCTCCTATCTTCTTACGTTAGCATTAACAGTGATTGCCGCGGGTTTTCTGACAAGAATTTTTATCATCTTCCATGACTGCTGCCATCAATCTTTTTTCAAACAAAAACGCTATAACCATATTCTTGGTTTTCTGACAGGTGTCCTGACTTTATTCCCGTATCTTCAATGGCAGCACAGCCATTCGATTCACCATGCGACAAGCAGCAATCTGGATAAACGCGGAACAGGTGATATCTGGATGTTAACAGTGAACGAATATAAGGCTGCATCCAGACGAACAAAGCTTGCCTACAGACTTTATAGAAACCCGTTTATCATGTTTATTCTCGGACCGATTTATGTTTTTCTGATCACGAACCGTTTTAACAAAAAAGGCGCAAGACGCAAGGAGCGTGTAAACACATACCTTACGAATCTGGCAATTGCCGCGTTGGCTGCCGCTTGCTGTCTGATCTTTGGCTGGCAATCGTTTTTGCTGGTGCAAGGCCCGATATTTCTGATTTCAGGTTCAATCGGTGTTTGGCTGTTTTACGTGCAGCATACCTTTGAAGATTCTTATTTTGAAGCGGATGAAAACTGGAGCTATGTTCAGGCCGCTGTTGAAGGCAGTTCATTTTATAAGCTTCCGAAGCTGCTTCAATGGCTGACAGGCAATATCGGTTACCACCACGTGCATCATTTGAGTCCAAAGGTGCCTAACTATAAGCTTGAAGTGGCTCATGAACATCACGAACCATTAAAAAACGTACCGACTATTACCTTAAAAACAAGTCTGCAATCACTTGCATTCCGCCTTTGGGATGAAGATAAAAAACAATTTGTGTCCTTTCGGGACATCAAACATAAACCTTCAAGCTCTTCGCCTGGTTCACCAGATAAAGAGCAGTTGCGAAAGAACGCCTGATGATGAAGGAGGTCTTCTAATATACTAGAGGACTTCCTTTTTATTATTGGAGGGTGCATTCCGGCTTTCACAATGATAAAGTTACAAGTAAGATGAAAAGCTGAAAATGAGGTAAGATCATGATTAAAAAGCATTTTACATTTCAAAAACTAAGCGGAATTACTCCCTATATATGGACAATATTTTTCATTCTCCCCTTCTACTTTATATGGAAATCATCATCTACATTTGTTATTATTGTCGGCATCATTTTGACGCTTTTATTTTTTTCCGTATATAGATTTGCTTTCGTCTCAAAAGGCTGGACCATTTATTTGTGGGGATTTTTATTAATCGGCATTTCGACGTCCTCCATTACTCTGTTCAGTTATATTTATTTTGCGTTTTTTATCGCGTATTTTATTGGAAACATTAAGGAACGCGTCCCTTTTCATATTTTATATTATGTCCATTTAATAAGCGCGGCTGTCGCAGCTAATTTCAGTCTCGTATTAAAAAAGGAATTCTTTTTGACTCAAATTCCTTTTGTCGTCATTACCCTCATCAGCGCGATTTTATTGCCCTTCAGTATAAGAAGCCGCAAGGAACGCGAACGGCTGGAAGAAAAGCTTGAGGATGCAAATGAACGGATTGCAGAACTGGTAAAATTAGAAGAACGGCAGCGAATTGCCCGCGATCTCCATGATACGCTTGGACAAAAGCTTTCTCTTATCGGATTAAAAAGCGACTTAGCGAGAAAATTGATATACAAAGATCCCGAACAAGCAGCTCGTGAACTGAAAAGTGTTCAGCAAACAGCGAGAACTTCTTTAAATGAAGTAAGAAAAATCGTATCCTCCATGAAAGGCATCCGCCTCAAGGATGAACTGATCAACATCAAACAGATTCTCGAAGCCGCAGACATTACGTTTATCTATGAAGAAGAGAAGTGGCCCGAAAATATCTCATTGCTAAATGAAAACATTTTGAGCATGTGCTTAAAAGAAGCTGTCACAAATGTCGTCAAACACAGTCAGGCTAAAACTTGCCGAGTAGACATTCAGCAGCTCTGGAAGGAAGTTGTCATTACAGTGTCTGACGATGGAACATTTAAAGGAGAAGAAAATTCCTTTTCTAAAGGACATGGCTTACTCGGGATGAGAGAACGGCTTGAGTTTGCAAACGGAAGCCTTCACATCGATACCGAAAACGGCACCAAGCTTACCATGGCAATTCCTAATAATTCAAAATAAACATAAAGGATGGCTTACATGATTAGTATATTTATTGCAGAAGATCAGCAAATGCTGCTGGGCGCTTTAGGATCACTTCTAAACCTAGAAGACGATATGGAAGTCGTAGGGAAAGGGACAACCGGCCAAGATGCTGTTGACTTTGTCAAAAAACGCCAGCCTGATGTATGTATTATGGACATTGAAATGCCTGGAAAAACAGGCCTCGAAGCTGCCGAGGAGCTAAAGAATACAGGCTGCAAAATTATAATCCTAACCACCTTTGCCAGACCCGGCTACTTTCAGAGAGCTATTAAAGCAGGCGTAAAAGGCTATTTATTAAAAGACAGTCCGAGCGAAGAGCTCGCCTGCGCCATCCGTAGCGTTATGAACGGAAAGCGCATCTATGCACCTGAGCTGATGGAGGACTTATACAGCGAGGCTAACCCTCTTACAGATAGAGAAAAAGAAGTGCTTGAACTTGTGGCTAACGGTAAAAATACCAAAGAAATCGCTCAGGAACTCAGCATCAAAAGCGGAACGGTGCGAAATTATATCTCAATGATTCTAGAAAAACTTGAAGTGAAAAATCGAATTGAAGCCATTACCCGTTCAAAAGAAAAAGGCTGGTTTAAATAAAAAAAGATCTTGGCAGATGCCAAGATCTTTTTTGTTAACCTGAATACCTCGCCGGAACCGGAATAAGACGGATCGATATCCTTCACTCTTAAAGCCAGCTGAACGATGATAAGCTTAACAGCCTCAGATTGACTTGTTGTCCTGTTAAAATCGTCGGCCACTGCACATCTGCTGAATTGCTGATATCGATTGAATTGCGTATTTAATATGGAAAGTCATCTGCTGTCCAACTCCGCTCACAAGCTGCATTGCCCAACTGCAAGAGTGCCTAATATGACAATAAAAAACCGCCTAAAATGAGTCCGATTCCGTATAGGGCAACTGCTACATCCAACTGCCTTTTATCCGCAAAAAAAGATACACAACAGCTCATTTCGCCGATCAAGGATATTAACAACCAGCTATAAATGCCATGGTGCAAAATGTCTCTGGAATGTGAAATCATTCATTGAACACGGAGCCCCTGAATCGCACATAAAAAGAAAAACGGGACCACTTTTCTTTATCAGCATATGATAAAGAAAAAAAGACACAAGCCAAAAGCTCATGTCTTTTATCACAATCTATATCATTAGTTTAAGACTTTCACACTTACAGTTTTGACGCCCCAATTTGATGCATCGCTTTTATTTGGTACAAATACGTCAATTTTATTTCCTTTAATAGCGCCGCCAGTGTCTGCTGCTGTTGCTTCCCCGTAGCCTTCAACATAGACTTTAGAACCTAGCGGAATCACATTAGGATCAACCGCGATAACTTTCGCGTTCGGGTTCTTATTTAAGTCAATGCCTGTTGCCGTAACGCCGGAGATGCCGCCGTCGTTAGCAGTGTAAGCAGTAGCAGTAACTGTTAGTTCTTTTGAAGCTTCTTGATTATTTGTATTTGATTGAACAGCCTTCTCTTCTGTGTTAACAGAAGTTTCTGCCTCAGCTTTTGTTTCTTGTTTAGGTTGCTGTTGTACAGCTTCTTGTTTAGGTTGCTCTTTTTGCACAGCCTCTTGTTTTGGTGCAGCTTGAGGTGCGCTTGTTTGCGCATTCTCAACAACTGTGTTTGCTGCTGTTGCCTGACCTTTTACTGAAAGAGTTGATCCAGCATAGATCATGTCAGAGCTTAAGTTATTCCAAACTTTCAGGTTGTTGACTGTCGTGCCGAATTTTTGAGCAATCTTAGAAAGCGTATCTCCCGCTTTAATTGTATATTGCCCATTAGTGGTTGTTTCTTCTGAAGAAATGGTCAGTTTTTCTCCTGCAATGATTTTATCAGAAGTTAACTTGTTCCATTCTTTTAAGTCCTTTAGGTTCACTCCGTTTTTCTGAGAGATTCCCCAGAGCGTATCACCCTTTTGCACCGTAATTTCTTTTGCAGAAGCGTGAGCTCCGAATGCAGTTGTTGAAAGTGCAGCAACTGCCACAAAGGACATAATCGTCTTCTTCATAAGTAAATCCTCCCTTGTTAGCTTTTTATTGGCGGCTAACAGGTGATATCGTAACACACGTAAATGTCAAATCAATAACAAAAAGATATGATTTAGATTACAGTTCCTTTACATGAAGGATTTCTCTCTGATGGAAAGACTTGCTGAACCCTTGATATAATAGGCTTCGCAAGTCTTTTTATTTTAAGGCAAAACAGAGAAAATAAAATGTGTTTTTTATAGAAAAAAAGATTGATTTTCTGTTTTTTTAGTCTGTCATCCTTGCATAAGCCTGTATTTCTTGTAAAAAAAGCCGGCCGTATTTTGCTCTTTTTTGTTCTCCGACTCCTTTTATAGACAAAAGTTCCTCATCATTTACGGGCTGTTTTCCTGACATTTCTTTTAACGTTTGGTCAGAGAAAACAACAAATGGCGGAACACCCTGCTCAGCCGCGATTTCTTTCCGAACCATGCGCAATCGTTCAAACAGCTCGTCATTTTCAGTAATCGCTGCCGCTTTTAACGCTTCTTTTCTCGTGACTGATAATTCTCCTCTCAGCACATTCCTTCCTTTACTGCTGACAAAAAGAGTCGGAAACGTACCATCTGACATCCTGATAAAGTCGTCAGAAATAAGAAATTCAATAAAATCACTGATTTCGCCAACTGATTGGTGTTTTAATATTCCGTATGTTGAAAGGTCCGAAAAACCGTTTTCAAGAACTTTTTTATTTTTGGAGCCGGCAAGCACTTGGGCAACTATCGTCTTGCCAAATCGTTCTTTCATGCGAATGATACAAGATAAGACCATTTGCGCCTCCCGCGTCACGTCATGGGCCGCCCTTGTATCAGTGCAGTTTCCGCATTGTCCGCACGCATCGGGCTCCTTTTCTCCGAAATACATAAGGATAAAACGCTGCAGACAATCTTCCGTATGACAATAGTCGACCATTTGTCTCAGCTTTTTTAAATCCTGCTTTTGTTTCTCTTCATGTTCTGATTGCTCAATTAAGAAGCGCTGCACCATAATATCCTGCGGTGAAAACAGGAGAACACATTCACTGGCAAGGCCGTCCCGCCCAGCTCGTCCAGCCTCTTGATAATAGCTTTCCATATCTTTTGGAATTTGTGCATGCAGAACAAATCTGATATTTGATTTATCAATCCCCATTCCAAAAGCAGAGGTTGCCACCATCACTTGAAGCTCATCATTAAGAAACCTTTCCTGCTGCTCTTTTCTCACATCATCAGCCAAACCTCCGTGATACCGCCCTGCCCTGATCTGATTTCGTTTCAATCTCTCATATATCCGATCAGCTTCTTTTCTGGTCGCGGTATAGACAATTCCTGCTTCATGTCTGTTGTTTTGCACATATTCATCTATAAAACGGTCTTTATTTTCTCCTTTTACTACTTTAAAGGTTAAATTTTCTCGTGAAAATCCGGTATATACCGTGTTCTCTTTTTGAATGTGCAGCTGTTTGCAAATATCATCATGAACCTCGGGTGTGGCTGTTGCTGTTAACGCCATGATGACAGGCTTGTCGTGTAATTCACGGAACAAAATTTCAATATTTCTGTAGCTTGGCCTGAAATCGTGCCCCCATTGAGAAATACAGTGCGCCTCGTCTATTGCGACCAAAGGAACATCTATGCCCTGCAAAATCCGGATAAACTCCGTGGACGTTAGTCGCTCTGGTGTAATGTAAAAAAGCTTATAAGCCCCTTCTTTGAGTCCGTTCAGCCTCTCGTATATTTCCTGATTGGATTGTGTGCTATTAATGTAGGCGGCGTTAATCCCCGCTTCTTCTAATGCATCAACTTGATCCTTCATCAAGGAAATCAACGGTGAAATGACGATCGTCGTCCCTTCAAACATTAATGCTGGAATTTGATAGCAAATCGATTTGCCGCCTCCCGTTGGCATAATACAGGCCGTATTTTGCCTCGCTTCCGTTACCAAGCGGATCGCTTCATCCTGGCCGCTGCGAAACTTTTCATAACCAAAATAATGAGCCAGAAGGGATTGGGCTCTATGTAACATAATGTGTAAACCTCGCTTTTCCTTGAATTTCTCCCATCATATCATAAAAAAGAGGCCTTCATTTCTTTCACACAAAAATTGATTTTTTTGCTATACCAACCTTTTCAGATAAAATAAAAAGCCATTTCCGAAAAGGAAATGGCTTTCGCTACATCTTGCCGTATGCAAGTAAGAAAGTTTTAAACCACCACTCCTCAAAGTGGGTGTTTGCAGAAACGTTCCTGTCGTCCTCAGCAATGGAGGCATGACATTCCGGCTTCGATATAAAACTCCCTATTACAGCTTAAAGGTTAAAACTTAATTAACAATACGCACAAAGTAGCTTCTTTTATATAGTACACCATCGGGCGGTTTTAATCAAGAGGCCAGAACAATTGTTTAGAAAAACTTTTTCCAGCCAATAAAAATGTTTTTTCGCTATTATATCCAAAGATTCGACAAATCAAAAAATATATTACAATAAAAAAACAGCCTTTTTTCGCTAAGAGGATTCATCACTTTCTTCTATATAAATATGTATACAAAAAAACTCCTATCGCAATGATAGGAGTTTTTGTTCATTAGAATTTTGCAGCAAGATCTTTTGCTTCTTGTAAACCTTTTTCAACGATTTCTTGCGCTTGATCAGGCGCTGCGTTATGTCCTTCGATGACAACTGTGTGTAAGTCTTGAACACCCCAGAAACCAAGAACTGTTTTCATGAAGTTTAATGACATTTCTAAAGAAGCCATTGGTCCTTCTGAATAAATGCCGCCACGCGCGTTAAGGAGTGCAACTTTTTTGTCGCCCATTAAACCAACTGGTCCTTCTTGTGTGTATTTGAATGTAACGCCTGCACGAGACAGGTAATCAACATAAGTATGAAGCACTGCTGGCACTGTGAAGTTCCAAAGCGGGAATGCGAAAACAACTTTGTCAGCTTTTACAAACTGATTCAGATATTTGTCGGCAATTGCTGCTTGTTTTTTCTCTTCTTCTGTCATTTCCATTCCTTGACCTGCTTTAAATGTTCCGTTAATCATATCTCTTCCGAGGTAAGGAAGGTTTTCTTTATGAAGGTCTAATTCAACCACTTCATCATTAGGGTTATTTTCTTTATAAGCAGCTAAGAAAGCTTCGTAAAGTTTAGTTGAAACGCCTTCTTCAGCTGTACGGTCGCTTGATTTTACAAATAAAACTGTAGACATTTGTATTCCTCCCGGTAAACTTTTTATATTTACTTACAAATAGTATGTTACTTTCTTTTTTACTCAAAGTCAATCACTTTATTTTGAATATGAGATTTTTTTCAAAAAAAAAGCAAGTACATCTAATATCGGTGTACTTGCTGGCATTTTTACTTCGAATCTTGTTCACGATCCAAGATTTCATACGTCTGTGAGCTTTTTTGATCAATTGTTTCTTTGTTGGATAGATCTTTTACCTGTTCGTGAAACGCTCGTTCATATGAAGGAGCATCTGCCTCAAGGTCATCCTCCATATCAGCTTGCGCCTCAACTGTCATTCTCGCATAGGGAACAGCTTCAAGTCTTTCGTAAGGAATGTCTTGGCCCGTTTTTTCACACACCCCGTAAGTTCCTTCTTTCATCTTTTGTAATGCATGGTTAACCTCCTCTAACAGCTCCCGGTCAATCTCTCTCACCGTTTGGTCTGTCATCCGGTCTGTGACGAGCGTACCGTGATCTGCCATATGGTTGTCAACCCCATTGGAAAGCTCCCCCACTTCTTCTGTCATTGATTCTGTTTCCTTTTTCTCTCCAGACAATTCTTTTTGCATATCGAGCAATTTATGATAGAGATGCTGTGTTTGTTCATTTGTCAGTGCCATGTATATCCTCTCCTTTCTATTCTGTTTCCCGTTTTGCCTCCTGTCAAACATGGGAACATGGATGGAAGGATGAGCTACTGCCTTTTTGAACGGATCGTGACCGCTGGTGTTGGTGGCGTTTCGGATTTTCGCCGGCACTTTTTGTCTTTCTCTTCTGGCGGCATATAATAGGTTGCGCCTATATTTAATCTGCCGCTCAGTTCATCAATGGTCAGCTCGCCGAATTCGAGATGATAATCAATTTTTTCAACATTCAGCGTTTCAATATGTATATAGGTTTCTTCAGCCTGCTGTTTGCTGCTGTTGTTCTGTTCCTCAAGCCGTGAAAGCCTTTCTTCACATTCACGCAGTTTGTCAAATTCTGATTTCAAACAATGCCTGATCAGGGACCTAAGCATTTTTTTCATGACATCACGACCCTTTGCATACTCCTCTTTCGTCTACATATATAATGTGTATATCCCAAAGAAAGGAGAGGTTTTCATGCTTCCGACTAACATCAATATTGCTCATCTCAAAACTAACACGATAGGCAGCGGCTCATCCCTTACCTTTGGTTCTGCGGAATTAAGGAACAAGTGCTCTGCTATCAAAAGAAATAACGGTTTCGGGGAACAAAATGCAGATTTTGTGGTCATGGTCATTCCGATTGAATCAATTGATGACCGTGACGGAGCAGATGCACTCAGTATGAAAATCAATCATCAATAACAATGGTTTTCGCTTGACCTTCGTCTTTTTGAATGGTGATGTATAGGATTCCGTCTTTAAAAATGGCACTCATCTTTCCATGAAGATGGTCGGAAAGCGGAATTTTCTTTTCAAAACTTCCGTATTTCCCTTCTTTTTGGCGAAAGTCCTGTTCATTAAAATAGGAAAAGCGCTGTCCCTTCACCACTAAATAATCTCCGTACGATAATATGTGAACGTCTTGTTTACGGTAGCCTGGAAGATAAATTAAAAACTGGACTTCCGTAACGGTATCTACAATATCCATGCTTGGAAATGAAGCATCTCCTTTCCCTCGCTGATCTTGCTGCGAAAACGGAAACGGAGATTGGCCATTTGTCATAAAAGGGGTTTTTTGGTCTTCATCAAATACCTGTTTCCAAAAGTCACCGCCGTACATCTGCTGTGCGAATTCCATCCACTGCTTCATCTTTTCGAAATCCATTTGAAGCCCCCTGTCTTAACATACTTTATAACCGCCAGCATACAACTATAGAAAGGAGGTTTGCCTGTGGTTCAACCAACTCCGTATATCAATATTAATATTTTCATGCTGAAAATTAATTCCTTTGAAAATGCTTCAGCGGTTAACGTAGGACAAAATTTATTGGCAGAATGGCAAAATTCAGATAAGAAAAATCAAGGCTACGGACAGAATTTTGGAGATGCGAGCGGATTTATGGGCACGAGAAGCCATGTGGATGACAGAGACCAAATTGATTCTCCGGCCTCTTTTGAAAGTGAAGCGGTTAACTCTTCGATC
Source organism: Bacillus sp. JS (assembly GCF_000259365.1). Lineage (NCBI taxonomy): Bacteria > Bacillati > Bacillota > Bacilli > Caryophanales > Bacillaceae > Bacillus > Bacillus sp. JS. The sequence goes on from NC_017743.1 coordinate 2,141,355, forward strand.
AAAAGGAAGTGATGATATGTTCTTTTCACCCTCCGTCGTGAATGTCGGCGGATTTAAAATCAATACGATGGACCGTGGTTCCTCTTTAACACTCGGTCCGTATCAGCAGGTCGATTACTTTTTATCAGCCAAAATAAATCAAGGCTTTGGAGAAGAAAATGGCGACTTTACTCCTCTTGTCGTACCGATTTCAAATGTATTAGATGCAGATCTTATTGATTCGAACTCAGCGAAAAACAGTGTGGTATAACCAGAACAGGGCGCATATGCCCTGTTTTTTTATAAAAAAAAGCCTAACCATTTTTTGAACGGCTGGCTCATGAAATATTCAGCTGCACAAATGCTTTGTCAGCACCGCCTGAACTTCGCTTAAATCGGTGTCTTTCGCAAATTCTAATTCGAACGTTTTGCTTCTTGTCATCAGTAAAAGCCCAGTGTCCGGATCAAACATTCCCGCTTCTTGGATGGCAAAGCTTTCAATTGTTTTATATGGAAGAAATACACGAACCTTCTTTTTGGAAAACATTTTATTGTCAAAGAAAATGATCCGCTTATTTGTAAAGCAAATTTGGTCCACTCGGAGCTTATAAATCGATTCTATTCTTTCCCCTTCAACGAGCAAAGCTTCAAGCTTCTTTGCGTCCGTTGATCTGCTAACAGAAAAAATACCCAATGAAGAACCCCTCTTTCTGCATTTATCTATTTGTTTTATCATTCACTACATAAAAATAAGTCCTTTATCCCTATATAAGAATACGACATAGAAGACATTTAAACCATTACGAACAGATTACATTTTTCAAATTTTTGATTTGTTTTTCGGCTTTTAAGCTGTTGTCATCAAGTAATACGCACATATTGAGGAAAAAGTTTCAATATTCAGCAATGTTTTTATAAAAAAAGTTGTTTTTAATGTTTCATGCATTTTGTTTTATATTTCCTGTTTAATCACAAAAAAACCGCAGCTGAGCTGCGGTTTTATGTATCGACTGCTTTTAACTAGTTTGTCTGATGCTTTAAGGAAACATTACATCTCTTCGAAGTATTCTTTATAGTAGCCGCCCACTTTATTCGTATTGTCGACCACAAAGAGAAACTCCTCTGTTTCATTTTTCACTTCATATTCTTTTCCCGGAGTTAAGACCCGGTTTACGATATATTTTTTTGCGTTTGTCTGCACACATTTTACCTTTTTGATTGTTTCTTTTTCAAGCCAATTTTTATGAATCATGATGAAATCTCCTTTACTTATCTATAAGCTTATTGTAGCTTTTTTCTTTTGTAAATTGCAATATCGGTTATTCATTGATTTTGCCTTGTTTTCTATTATAGAATGTTTGTATACGCTTACGTTTGCAGCAAATATCACATCTTATTTCTGCTATGCAATCAAGAAATCAATGTGCTATCACCAAGAATCTCAGGACAGACCATAAAAAATGACTGGAGGTTTGTTACGAATGAGTTCTTTAACGATGCAAGTGACGAAAAGGCTGGAGACATTTTTACAGGGAACAAAGAAGCTTTATATTGATGGTAAATTTGTTCCGAGTGCCTCAGGGGCAACCTTTGACACTCCCAACCCGGCGACCGGCGAAACCTTGATGACGCTGTATGAAGCCCAGGCTGCGGATGTGGACAAAGCGGTGAAAGCTGCCCGGAAAGCCTTTGATCAAGGCGAATGGAGAACAATGTCTCCAGCTTCGAGAAGCAGACTGATGTATAAGCTGGCAGACTTAATGGAAGAGCATAAAACTGAGCTTGCTCAGCTTGAAACACTTGATAATGGGAAACCAATTAATGAAACGACTAATGGAGATATTCCGCTGGCTATCGAGCATATGCGCTATTACGCCGGCTGGTGTACAAAAATAACAGGACAGACGATTCCGGTTTCCGGCGCTTATTTTAATTATACGCGTCATGAGCCTGTCGGTGTCGTCGGCCAGATCATTCCATGGAATTTCCCGCTCCTGATGGCGATGTGGAAAATGGGCGCGGCACTTGCAACAGGCTGTACAATCGTCCTCAAACCGGCTGAACAAACACCTCTTTCAGCTCTTTATTTGGCAGAATTAATTGACCAAGCCGGTTTCCCTGACGGTGTAATCAACATCATCCCAGGATTCGGTGAAGATGCGGGAGAAGCGCTGACGAACCACGAAGCAGTTGATAAAATTGCCTTTACCGGTTCGACTGAAATTGGAAAGAAAATCATGTCCACCGCAGCGAAAAGCATTAAGCGTGTTACATTGGAGCTGGGCGGAAAATCGCCTAATATTCTTCTGCCGGATGCGAATTTGAAAAAAGCAATCCCGGGCGCTTTAAACGGTGTGATGTTTAACCAGGGCCAGGTCTGCTGTGCGGGCTCCCGTGTCTTCATTCATAAAGACCAATATGATGAAGTTGTTGATGAAATGGTGTCCTATGCTGAGTCACTCCGCCAAGGAGCGGGTCTTCATAAAGATACGCAAATCGGGCCTCTCGTAAGCAAGGAACAGCATGAACGCGTTCTTTCCTATATTCAAAAAGGAAAAGATGAAGGAGCAAAAGCAGTGACTGGCGGAAGCTGTCCTTTTGAAGAAGGATATTTTGTCGCACCGACTGTGTTTGCGAATGTTGAAGATGAAATGACCATCGCAAAAGAAGAAATTTTCGGACCCGTGCTGACTGCCATTCCGTACGAAACAGTCGATGAAGTTATTGAACGGGCAAACCATTCAGAATATGGGCTTGCGGCCGGACTGTGGACAGAGAACGTCAAGCAGGCGCACTATATCGCGGACCGCCTTCAAGCCGGAACCATTTGGGTGAACTGCTATAATGTGTTCGACGCGGCATCTCCATTTGGCGGTTATAAACAGTCAGGACTCGGACGAGAAATGGGATCATATGCCTTGAATAATTACACAGAAGTTAAAAGTGTTTGGATAAATCTTGAAGACTAACATGTATGTTTAAAAAACTGCTGCCTGCCAGCAGTTTTTTTCTTTCTGTAATGCCCATAAAAGATGCTGAATATATATGCTTCTGAAGGAGTTGAGCGTGGTGGGCACACTTCAGGAGAAAGTGAGGCGTTTTCAAAAGAAAACCATTACGGAGTTAAGAGACAGGCAAAACGCTGATGGTTCATGGACATTTTGCTTTGAAGGACCAATCATGACAAATTCCTTTTTTATTTTGCTCCTGACCTCCCTAGATGACGGCAAAAATGAAAAAGAACTGATATCAGCACTTGCCGCTGGCATACGTGCAAAACAGCAGCCCGATGGCACATTTATCAATTATCCCGATGAAACTCCCGGAAATCTAACGGCTACCGTCCAAGGATATGTCGGGATGCTTGCTTCTGGCTGTTTTCACAGATCTGACCCACACATGAAAAAAGCCGAACAATTTATCATCTCACATGGAGGTTTGAGACATGTACATTTCATGACAAAATGGATGCTTGCCGCGAACGGGCTTTATCCTTGGCCTGCTTTGTATTTACCATTATCACTTATGGCGCTCCCTCCAACATTGCCGGTTCATTTCTATCAGTTCAGCTCATATGCCCGTATTCATTTTGCTCCTATGGCTGTAACACTCAATCAGCGATTTATCCTTAATAACCGCAATATTTCATCTCTTCGCCATCTCGATCCGCACATGACAAAAAACCCTTTCACTTGGCTTCGGTCTGATGCTTTTGAAGAAAGAGATCTCACGTCTATTTTGTCACATTGGAAACGCATTTTCCATGCGCCATTTGCGTTCCAGCAGCTGGGCTTACAGACAGCTAAAGCGTATATACTGGACCGGATTGAAAAAGACGGAACATTATACAGCTATGCGAGTGCAACCATATTTATGGTTTACAGCCTTCTGTCACTAGGTGTGTCGCGCTACTCCCCTGTTATCAACAGGGCGATTAACGGTATCAAATCACTGATGACTAAATGCAACGGGGTTCCTTATCTAGAAAACTCTACTTCAACTGTTTGGGATACAGCTCTAATCAGCTATGCTCTTCAAAAAAGTGGTGTGACCGAAACGGATGGCTCTGTTTCAAAAGCAGCCGACTTTTTGCTAGAGCGCCAGCATACCAAAATAGCAGATTGGTCTGTCAAAAATCCAAATTCAATTCCCGGCGGCTGGGGATTTTCAAACATTAATACAAATAACCCTGACTGTGACGACACTGCAGCTGTTTTAAAAGCGATTCCCCGCAATTATTCTCCTGCAGCTTGGGAACGAGGGGTGTCTTGGCTTTTATCGATGCAAAACAATGATGGCGGATTTTCTGCTTTTGAAAAAAATGTGAACCATCCACTGATTCGCCATCTGCCGCTTGAATCCGCCGAGGACGCTGCAGTTGACCCTTCAACCGCCGACCTCACCGGACGTGTACTGCATTTTTTAGGCGAGAAAGTTGGCTTCACAGAAAAACATCAGCATATTCAACGCGCAGTGAAGTGGCTTTTCCAGAATCAGGAACAAAATGGGTCATGGTACGGGAGATGGGGTGTTTGCTACATTTACGGCACCTGGGCTGCTCTTACGGGTATGCATGCATGCGGGGTTGACCGAAAGCACCCCGCTATACAAAAGGCTCTGCGTTGGCTCAAATCCATACAAAATGATGACGGGAGCTGGGGAGAATCTTGCAAAAGCGCCGAAATCAAAACATACGTACCGCTTCAAAGAGGAACCATTGTACAAACGGCCTGGGCTTTAGACGCTTTGCTCACATACGAAAATCCCGAACATCCGTCTGTTGTGAAAGGCATGCACTACCTTACTGACAGCAGTTCATACAGCGCCGATAGCCTCGCATATCCAGCAGGAATCGGATTGCCAAAGCAATTTTATATTCGCTATCACAGTTATCCATATGTATTCTCTTTGCTGGCTGTCGGGAAGTATTTTGATTCTATTGAAAAGGAGACAGCAAATGAAACGTGAATCTTATCAAACGGAGATGTTCAATTGGTGTGAAGCACTGAAAGACCAGATTCAAAAGCGGGGACAGCTTGACCAGTTCGAAGATCAAATTGACAAGATGATTGAGGCTCTGGAAGATGACCAAACAACAGAAGAAGATTGGTATAAGCAGGCAGCTGCCCTTTACCGGGATATTACAGAATCAGATGATACAAATGAAAGACGCGCTTATGTCCCTATAGGGAAACATGTGCTGCCAAAGCTTCCATACAAATATTCCGCCTTAGAGCCTTATATTTCACGCGATATTATGGTCCTTCATCATACAAAACATCATCAAAGCTATGTTGATGGGCTGAACAAAGCAGAATTGGAGCTTAAAAAAGCGAGGGCGACAAAGAATTTTGACTTGATCACTCATTGGGAAAGAGAGCTTGCGTTCCATGGAGCAGGCCATTATTTGCACAGTATTTTCTGGTTTTCCATGCATCCAAACGGAAAGCGGCGCCCTACAGGGGCATTGTTTCAAATGATTGACCTTTCATTTGGAAGCTATTCCGCTTTTAAAGAACATTTTACCCAAGCCGCTAAAAAAGTGGAAGGTGTCGGCTGGGCCATTCTGGTCTGGGCACCTCGATCAGGACGGCTGGAGATTCTAACAGCAGAAAAACACCAGCTCTTCAGCCAGTGGGATGTGATCCCTCTTTTACCGCTTGACGTATGGGAGCATGCCTACTATTTGCAATATAAAAATGACCGGGCCAGCTATGTCGATCACTGGTGGAATGTCGTGGATTGGCGCGAGGCAGAAAAACGTTTTGAGCAGGCAAAAGAAGTCGTTTGGAAACTCTATTAAAAAAAGCCCCCTTTCCCCGGGGGCTTCGTGTGTTTAAAAAATGCCTATCACATGCAAAAACACGATGATGATGGCAACAGGAGATAGATAACGAATAAGCAGCAGCCAAACCGCAAACCACTTCCGTTTGAGGCTGGAACCGCTTTTCAGTTCGTCAAACAAATCCTGTTTCGGTATTTTAAGCGGGACAAAAATCGAGATCAATAACGCGCCTAACGGCATTAAAATATTGCTCACAAGATAGTCGGCCGCATCAAAAATGGATAAGTGAAATATAGAAACGTCACTTAAGACACCGTATGATAGTGCAGACGGCACACCGACAATAAATATAGCGATTCCACCTAACCAAGCGAATCGTTTTCTCTTATTGACATCACCTTTTGAAAGCACTGCGACCAAAATTTCCAGCATTGAAAAAGCGGATGTCAATGCAGCAAATAAAAATAGAATTAAAAATGCTAATAAAAAGATAATTCCGAACGGCAATTGATTAAATATAGTTGGCAGCACGTTAAATAACAGAATCGGTCCTTGGTCTGGCTTGAGACCAAATGAAAATACAGCTGGAAAAATCGCAATCCCTGCCATAACTGCAACAAGTACGTTCAATACAGTTACTGATACAGCGGACTGCACAAGATTTTCCTGTTTCCCTAAATAAGAGCTGTACGTAACCATGACAGATACACCGACACTTAATAAGAAAAAGGACTGGCCCATCGCATACAAAATCGTATTAGCGTCAATCGCTGAAAAATCAGGCATCAGGAAAAACTTGAGCCCTTCCATCGCACCGTCAAGGGTAACAGAACGCACCATTAAAATAATAAATAATATAAATAGCGCCGGCATTAATACTTGGCTAGCTTTTTCAATTCCGCTGCTAACTCCTTTTGCAACAACCAAAATGGTCACTGCCATAAAGAGCAACTGGCCTCCTACAGCCAAATAAGGATTTGAAATGGTACTTGCAAATATCGTATCAAAACCAGATGTTTGCGACAAACCGCCAGTGAAGCCTTTTATAATATAAATTAAAATCCACCCGCCGACGACACTGTAGAAGGAGAGAAGAATAAAGCACGTTACCATGCCTAAATATCCGATCCAATGCCACTTCGTTCCTGGAGCAAGTGTTTTATAGGACTGAACGGCATCTTTCTGCGTTTTTCTGCCTATGATGAATTCACCTAACAATAAAGGCAGTCCGATTAAAACCGTAAATAAAATAAAAATAAGTAAAAATGCGCCTCCTCCGCTGGTTCCAGCTACATATGGGAATTTCCATATCGCGCCAAGCCCAATAGCTGATCCTGCCGCGGCTAAAATAAAGCCGATCTTCGAAGACCATTGATTCGCTTCCTTCACCCTATCACTCCTATTTTGTCTAACCATTATAAAGGTTCATTGTAAGAATATCTTCCTATATAGTCAAGAACATTTTGATTAGTTTACATAATAAATTTATCGACTATTATTCGGCGATTGATATTGAATTATTCAGAAAATTAATTATAATAAGAGAATGTTTAAAAATCTGTGAGAATTTCTGCTGAAGTTCTTGATGAATGTGTTAGGAGTGTTTTTATGAACATCATTAGAAAAATAAGCCATTTTGCGGGACAAACCTTTGGCATATGGGTCATTGTGTTTGCCGTGCTGGGATTTTCCTTCCCGTCTTTTTTTACGTGGATCAGTTCTTATATTACGATTTTTCTTGGTATTATCATGTTTGGGATGGGACTTACACTGCAAGCCGATGATTTCAAAGAGCTGCTCAGAAAACCTTGGCATGTCATTATTGGGGTGATTGCTCAGTATACCATCATGCCGCTCGTTGCTTTCGGGCTTTCAATTGGACTGCATCTTCCGGCTGAAATCGCAGTAGGTGTTATTCTTGTCGGCTGCTGTCCAGGAGGAACTGCTTCTAATGTCATGACATTTTTAGCAAAAGGAAATACTGCCCTTTCTGTTGCTGTTACAACAATATCTACCTTGTTGGCACCCGTTTTAACTCCGGTTTTGATTATGCTGTTTGCCAAGGAATGGCTTCCTGTCTCGCCAGGATCTTTATTTCTTTCAATCTTACAAGCGGTTTTATTTCCAATCATTGCAGGTGTGATCGTCAAAATGTTTTTCAGAAAACAAGTGGCGAAAGCCGTACATGCCCTTCCGCTTGTTTCTGTCATTGGCATCGTGGCGATTGTCTCAGCTGTCGTCAGCGGCAACCGGGAAAATCTGCTTAAATCAGGGTTGCTGATTTTTTCAGTTGTTATCCTGCATAACGGTATCGGTTATTTGCTTGGATTTATGGGCGCAAAGCTTTTAAAAATGGATTACCCTTCTCAAAAAGCGATTGCAATCGAAGTCGGCATGCAAAACTCAGGACTTGGGGCTGCACTTGCCACGGCCCATTTCTCACCGCTATCTGCCGTACCAAGCGCAATATTCAGTGTATGGCATAACCTTTCAGGTTCTATGCTTGCAACATATTGGTCTAAAAAAGTGAAAAAGAAACAAGCAGGATCCAAAAGCAGCAATCTATCACTTTAAATATCATCAAAAAAGGTACATCACGATAAAGTGATGTACCTTTTTTATTATCCTTCTAATAAAAGCTGTTCAGGATCTTCCAGTAAATTTTTGATTGTCACGAGGAAGCCAACCGCTTCTTTACCGTCTACAATCCGGTGATCATAAGATAAAGCGAGATACATCATCGGACGGTTTTCGAAACGTTCTTCATCAATTGCTACTGGGCGCAGCTGAATCTTATGCATGCCCAGTATACCGACTTGAGGGCTGTTTAAGATCGGAGTTGACATCAGTGAACCGAAAGTCCCTCCGTTTGTAATCGTAAAGGAACCTCCCTGAAGCTCGCTAAGGGTTAATTTATTGTTTCTTGCTTTCTTCGCCAGCTCGCCGATCTCTTTTTCGATTCCTGCAAATGTCAGGCGGTCCGCATCACGTACTACCGGAACAACAAGGCCTTCATCAGCCGCAACAGCGATACCGATATCATAGAATTTCTTAACGATCAACTCATCGCCCTGAATTTCCGCATTCAACAGTGGATATTTTTTCAATGCAGCGACGACCGCTTTCGTGAAGAAAGACATAAAGCCGAGCTTCACTTCGTTTTGCTCAAAGAATTGATCTTTGCGGCGTTTTCTGAGATTCATGACAGCCGTCATGTCCACTTCATTAAATGTAGTCAGCATCGCCGATGTTTGCTGCACCTCTACAAGGCGTTTTGCAATCGTTTGTCTGCGGCGTGACATTTTTTGCACTTCGACAGGTTTGTCAAAGCTTTGCTGTGCTTTTTGAGCCTGAGGCTGCTGTTTTTGCTGAGGAGCAGGTTTTGATGCTGGTTTTTCATACGCTTCGACATCCTGCTTGCGCACTCTTCCAAACGGATCTCCAGTTGGAACTTGAGACAGGTCAATTCCTTTTTCTCTCGCCAGCTTACGGGCTGACGGAGAAGCGATCGTTCTTGATTTTGCTTCAGATTGCGCTTCCTCACTCACATCTTGTGCAGCTGGTTCAGCCTGTTTCTCTTCTTTCACGCTTTCCTTGCTTTCTGCTTTCTCTGTAGGAGCAGGGGCAGAACTTTCACCCGCGCCTTCTGAAATCGTACCGATAATTTCTCCGACCTGGACGGTATCACCCGAATCTTTCAATACCTCTTGAAGTACACCCGATTCTTCTGCTGTCAATTCAACATTCACTTTATCCGTTTCTAGTTCAAGCAGATATTCACCCTGTTCTACATAGTCACCAGGCTGCTTTAACCATTGGGCTATTGTTCCTTCTGAGATTGATTCTGCTAATTCAGGTACCTTAATTTCCGCCATTTTTTCATTTCCCCCTTAGTTTTTGCGAGTCAAGCTATCAGATACAATACGTTCCTGTTCTTTTTTATGAACTGTCGGATCTCCCTCTGCAGGGCTGGATCGTCTTCTTCGTCCAATATATTGAACGCTTACTCCCTCTGGTGCAATCTCTATCAAATACGGGCTGATATAACTCCAAGCTCCCATGTTCTGCGGCTCTTCCTGCACCCAAACGATTTCTTTCAGGTTCGGAAGTTTTGCAAATAATTCTTTGACTCCTTTTGCCGGGAATGGATACAGCTGTTCAATTCTCGCAATGTGAAGCCACTCTTTACCGTCTTCTAGCTTATTAAAATGATCACTGATGTCTATTGACACTTTACCGCTGGATAACACAAGTCTGGTTACTTTTTCATAGTCATGAGAAAGTCCCGACTGTTCATAAACAGGCTGGAAGCGGCTTTCGCTTAGCTCCTGCACTTCCGACACTGTATTTGGGTTGCGAAGAAGGCTTTTCGGCGTCATAATGACGAGCGGTCTGATTTCTTCACGAAGCAGCATTTTAGCCTGTCTTCTTAAAATATGGAAATACTGTGCCGCGCTTGTCAGGTTGGCAACCGTCCAGTTGTTCTCCGCGGCAAGCTGCAGGAACCGCTCGATTCTTCCGCTTGAATGCTCAGGCCCCTGTCCCTCGTAACCGTGCGGAAGCAGCATGACTAATCCGGATTTTTGGCCCCATTTTGCGCGTCCGGCAGAAATAAATTGGTCAAAATACACTTGAGCAGCGTTGGCAAAATCTCCGTACTGCGCTTCCCATAACACAAGCGTTTCTGGTGAATGAACGTTATAGCCGTATTCAAACCCGAGAACTGATCCTTCCGACAGCGGGCTGTTATGAACGGCAAATGATGTGCTGCAGTCCGATAAGTGATGAAGCGGCACAAATTCTTCGCCCGTCTCACTGTCATGAAGCACAAGGTTTCTTTGGGCAAACGTTCCGCGCTCGGAATCCTGTCCTGTTAAACGAATCGGTGTTCCGTCTTTCAAAATCGAAGCAAACGCAAGTGATTCTGCTAAAGACCATTCCACTTTTCTGTCATCATCAAACGCCTTGGCGCGTCTTTCTAAAATGCGCTTTAGCTTGCCGAAAACATTAAATGACTCCGGCCAGTTGATCAATTCGCCATTCAGCTTGCGAAGCACATCAAAATCAATCGATGTGTCCACATCAGGGAAACCGTTTGATACAGGCTCTGGAAGTTCAATTTCACAGGCGATATGTTCCTTTTTAGACGGTACTTTCTGATAAGCGTCCTCAATGCGCTTCGTTACCGATTTTTCGATATTTTGAACGACTTCCTCGGTAAGCACACCTTCTTTTACGAGTTTTTCAGCGAAAATTTGTTTGACGGTCGGATGCTTTCTGACAGCATCATACAGCATTGGCTGAGTGGTTGACGGCTCATCCATTTCGTTGTGTCCATAGCGTCTGTACCCGATCAAGTCAATCAGGAAATCCTTGTTGAATGTTTTTCGGTATTCGACTGCAAACTTCACAGCAGAAAGACAAGCTTCTGGGTCATCCGCATTCACGTGAACAATCGGAATTTCATAGCCCTTTGCCAAGTCGCTGGCATATTTTGTTGATCTTGATTCAGCGCTTTCTGTTGTGAATCCGATCATGTTATTGGCGATAATATGAATCGCACCGCCTACTTGATACCCTTTTAAAGAGCTTAAATTCAATGTTTCAGCGACGATTCCTTCCCCAGGGAATGCAGCGTCTCCATGAATTAAAATGGCAAGCGATTTTGTTTCGTCTTGCACCGGATATCCGCTTTGTGTTCGCGTTTCCTGTGCCGCTCTTGTGCTGCCTTCAACAATCGGATTGATAAATTCCAAGTGGCTCGGGTTGTTTGCTAACGTAATTCGCGCTGATTTTGTTTCAGCGTCTTGAAGCTCCCGATTCGCCCCCAAATGGTATTTGACATCCCCTGTCCAGCCGTAGCTGATTCCAATTGATCCCTCAGACGGAACAAGATCTTTGTTCGGTGCATGCTGGAATTCGGAGAAGATGATTTCATACGGCTTGCCAAGCACATGTGCCAAGACATTCAGGCGTCCCCTATGCGCCATCCCGATGTTAACGCTTGTCGTTCCTGATTTGACAGATTGTGCAATAATGTCATCAAGCACTGGAACAAGAGCGTCCAGACCCTCAATGGAAAAGCGCTTCTGTCCGACGAATGTGCGGTGCAAAAACTGCTCGAAGCCCTCTACTTCTGTCAGTCTTTCCAACACAGCTGACAGCTTTTCATCTGAGTTCTTCTGGAACAGCTCGCCAGATTCAATCATCTTTGTCAGCCATTCGCGCTCTTTGAAGTCATGCACATGGTCAAATTCAAATGAGATGGTTCTTTTATACGTATTTCGTAAATACTGAATGGCTTCTAAACCGTTCGTAATGTTTTTAGGAGCGTCTTTACAGATGACTGACGCAGGTATTGCTTTTATTTCCTCTTCTGTTAGCCCGTAATCGGATAATGGAAAAAGTTCACTCTTTTTCCCATCCTTTCTGAGCGGATTGACGGAAGCGTTTAAATGGCCATAGGTTCGGATATCTTCTGCAAGTCTGACTGCGGATGCGATCTTTTGAATCAGATCGGCTGTAACACGTCCCTTTTCTTTTGTTCCCGAGGCCTCTTTTAACTCGCTTGGCGGAGCACCGAGCTCGTCGAACATTTCCTTCAAATCCGGGTCAATGCTGTCCGGATCCTGGGTATATTGATCGTAAAGCTCCAGCGCATAGCCGAGGTTCGGACCGTAAAAATCTTCCCAATTCATTCGTTGTTTCATACTATTTTGAAACATTTGAATATTACCCCCAACTTAGATAATCAAGTGATTGATTCACTATCTTGAAATAACTTTCGAACGCTGTGTCCAAAATTATGTAATAAAAACGCTTCCAACGATATTTTACCACTGTTTGCAATTTGATTCTACCTTGATTGTTCACAAAATAGTAAAAAACCTTTATAAAAAACAAAAAATTTAATCATTCGAAAAAAGAAACGCCAAAAAGCATAGGATTAAGGGCTATCCTATGCTTTTATGAAGCAGTTTTTTCAGCAGCGGATACAGAACATCCGGTAACTGATCAACATCCGGGACAAATATACTGAATTTTCCGTACATATCCTGAATTGTCTTCATTTGCGATTCTTCTATTTCTGAGTTGGAGAGAAAAACATTTATCACTTCTATTCCTCTTTTTCGAGCTTCGATAACCGCCTCACTTGTATCGACGATTCCGTTTTGTTCGTAGCCAAATGCAGCCGGCTCTCCATCTGAGAAAACAATTAAAAACTTTTGCGCCTCGCTGCGCTGCAGCATTTTTTTTGTCATCTGGCGGATCGCGTACCCGTCACGGTTATCTTCCTCTGGCTCAAGCTGCATAATTGCCGGCCCAGATTCTTGTCTTAATGATGATTGGAAGGGAATAACCGTATTGAAATAGTTTGGCTGGCTTGTTTCGGTCGCATCATTTGTGTCCTCCCAGAAGCCGACAATCTGATGCGGAACCGCTACCGATTTCAACGCTTCGTGAAAGAGCACGATTCCTCGTTTTGTTTCGTCCATTTTGTCGAACATGCTGGCTGAACAGTCCACCAGTAATGTAAAAACAGCGTCGATTTCTGAAGATGGTTCTTGCTTTTTATAAAACAGGCGCGGATTTCGCTCAGTGAAATACCGGAGAAGCTTATTGTTCAGTCTCCCTGCATGAAGGTCTGTTCTTGGCAATGTTTTTTTATGCTCCAGCGTTTTTTGAATCATTTGTTTCAAACGCTTTTGATACGATTCTATCGTTTTTGCCTGCTGTTTATAAGAAAGCTCTTCTTCGTTTGTTGCCGGCTGCGGTTCTTTATAAATTGGGAATGCGTATTTATTTTCTTTGCCGTCAGCCATACCCGCTCCATTCGGCTGATCTTTTTGGGATTCCAGCGCTTCCAGCTTGGAATAGTCTTTCCGTTTCGTTTGTCTGGCTGATCCTTGAACAGAGCCAAGGGCCTGATCTCCATCGTCGCCTTCCCTTGCTGCATCTTTTCCTAAATCCGATTTTGCGCCGTGCTCAATATCAAATTGAAGAAAACTTTTAGACGGTGCTTCTGTTTCCCTGTGCCATGTCGGCATTTCTTCTTCATGAATATCCTCATCACCGTCTGATTGTTTTGGAAGCGTAATGTCATCACTCAGCTTCGGCGCTTTTTTCTCTTCTTCGAATAACGGCTGATCAGCAGCTTTTGCATAATCCAGCTCCGGCAAAAAAAAGTAAGTGTTGAGCATATCTTTATCGAGCACCTCTTCAAGCCCGTCCATGAGGTCCTCCACAATTTTCAGAACCTGCCGTGTCGAATCTGCTTCATACACAAGCAAGAGCTGCTGCTCAATAAATGGGCGCATCAGATCGATATCTTCACGCATGGACGGAAGGGTCTCAAGCGGTGATTCCGCAGTGAGCTTGACATAGATCGCGCAAAAGAGCGCATCCGTAAAAATGCTTCGTTCCAAATTTAAGGTGAGCTGGGTTGAGAAATGTTTTCTGTACATGTCTTTTCGTTTTGCAAATACATGTTTCGTACCCGGGCGCTCACGTTTGATGCATTCTTCGATCCTGATGTCTTCAAGCAGCATAAACAGCTGCTTGGCAAAACTTTTGAATGTAAGGCGGCGATGGATATCACTCAAAAAGTTCGCGAACTCATGCAGCGAGCTATATCTTGTTCCGACTGAACGCAGGTAGACGTCGCTTTTCAGCCCCGCTTCCATGTCCTCAGCTGCCCTGTCTTTCCAAAAGTGGCTCATATAGATTTTCTTTTCGAATGGATTGTAATAGGACTGAACGCCATACTCTACTTCTACCGCTTCACTCTTGGTGAGTGTTTTGGCCAAATCAGCCAGCATCATAAATAAAAACGAATCAATCGTGCTGTCGTTAAATTTGATAAATTTCATCGCAGCCCCCTCATTCAAACAGAGTTTCTGCAATATTTCGGACGGCGGCTTTTTCCCGGTCATCATCAAGCTTTTCTACAATTCCCCGCTCAATGGCACGGCGCGGCGGAATATAAGCGGCTAAATCACATGTATCGATTAAAGCTCTGATGGATGCCGCTTCTTCAGACACCTGTCCGTTATTGGCCTGAACAATCAAATCAGAGGAAAGCGTAATAAATCTGTCAATCAATTTCTCGTCTTTCAAGGCTGACTGAGACATAAGCACTTGTTTCAGCAGCTCGCCTTTAATATAAGGCACATCAATGATGACAAAACGGTTTTTCAAAGCTTCATTTAGAGGAACAGTTCCGACATAGCCTTCATTGATGGCTGCAATGACTCCGAAACCGCCTTTAGCCCGTATGACCTCGCCTGTAAACGGATTTGTCATCATTTTTCTGTAATCTAAAACACCGTTTAAAATAGGCAGTGTTTCCGGCTTCGCCATATTGATTTCATCTATATAAAGAAAATGTCCTTCCTTCATTGCCTTTGTAACAGGCCCTGAAACAAACTCGATTGTCGCCTGGCCAGATTGATTTTCAATCGTTTTATAGCCGACCAATGCCTCGGCGTCCAAGTCGACTGAACAGTTGACGCTGTGCATCGGTTTATGAAAATAGCTGGACAATGTTTCAGCCAGCTTTGTTTTCCCTGAGCCTGTAGGCCCTTTCAGCAGGACATTTTTTCCCATGGCTAATGCAATAATGGCATCGAATAAAATGGCTTCATCCTCCGCCTCATAGCCTGATGTTCCGATGAGCGATTGAAACTCTGGGGAAATTGGCTGATCTTTATATGATAATAGCTTTTGTTGTATATCTTCCGGCAATGTTAAGTGCTGTAGTTGAGTTGTCATAGACAGATTCCCTTTCCTATTCATATTCCATTAACGAGTATACTAAAAAAGCCCCTGTATGCTCAATACAAAAGGGCTTGGATGATATTACTGCTTCTCGTTATTTCCCAAAAGGGCTCCGCAGACAATACGCGCACCAGAATTGCCGCTTGGGTTTGTCAAATAGTCGTCGGCTTGCTCATGAATAATAAACGCACTCCCGTCTCCGTCGAGAATATTTAGTTTACTTCCTTTTTTCAATGAGGTGTCAGGCGCATTCATAATGACATCTACCTTTCCATCAGCACCGACTTCAAGGTTCGGCAGATCTCCGGCATGATGCCCCATCGGATTGTTGAAGCCATGTTCTTTGTTCAGCGGATTAAAGGGACCGCCCGCTGATTCAAAATCCGGCCTGACACAAGAACCTTTCTCATAAATATGAAAACCGAGGGAAGCGCCTGGACGCAGGCTGTTTGCAGAAATGTGAATATCGAGGCCTTCATCATCTGATTCTTTGATCTCTATGAAACCGACTGCTTTCCCATCACGATTGACCAGCTGGACATGGTGACCAAACGCTGACGTTTCAACCACCTTTTTTTCCGGCACCCGATTAGGCGGGTCTGGAGGTTTTTTTTGTCCGCATCCCGCAACTCCCAGTGCCGTCAGCATTATCAACAGCAAGAGACGGTACATACTGTCTCCCCCTTGTTTTTTTCTAACAGTGTGGTCAATCATTTTCTGTTATAAACAAAAAAGCCTGTAAAAGGCTTTTTGCCATGCTCATTTTTAAAAATAACTTCTTGCGCCCAAGTATCGTTGTTTCCAATACGAATTGCTGAGATTGGAAATGTCGACGCCCGATGAGCTTGCATGAATAAAATCACCGCCGCCTAGATAAATCCCCATGTGAGACGGGCCGGATTTATATGTGGTAAAGAAGACAAAGTCTCCTACTGACGGCTGGCTGACTTTCTGCATGACATTCCAATATCCTGCCGTACTCAATCTTGATATAGATGATACATTATTAATGAGGTAATAAATGAAGCCGCTGCAATCAAAACCGGCAGGTGTGTTTCCGCCCCATCGGTACGGCACTCCGACATATTTTTTCGCTTCCGTTATCATTCTGTCAATCTTCGAGCCTATTTGAATGTTTGACCCTGAGTTATCTTTTGGCTTTGTTGGCTTTGTCGGATTAGATTTTGATGTTCCCGAAATAGTCAGAACCTGCCCGATTTGCAGCACATCCGATGATAAATTGTTTTTATCACGGATGCTTTGGACAGTGACTCCAAGCTGATTTGCAATTTTCCACAGTGAATCGCCTGCTTTTACCTTGTACGTCGTTGTTTTTGGGGAATTGGCGTTTGGCGGCTTCTTGGAACCGCTGTTTCCGCTATTAGGTGAGCTGCTTCCTTTTATTTTGAGCACCTGTTTAGGATAAAGCGTATCTGATGTTAAGCCATTTAATGTTTTCAATTCAGCTACAGTCATATTTAAGCTGTTTGCGATTTTCCACAGTGAGTCACCGAGCTTAACTGTATATGTACTTTTTGAAGAACCTGAAGAATTGGAACCGCTGTTTTTCTTTGATCCATTTGATCCGCTTGAACTGCTTGTCCCTTTGATCTTAAGCTTTTGCCCCGGACGAATCAGGTCACTGCTCAGGCCGTTTAAGCTTTTAAGCTCAGATACACTCATTTTATGATTTTTAGCAATCATCCATAGGGAATCACCATAGGCAACTGTGTATGTTGACGTTTTGCTTGAGTTAGACGAGGATGTCGTGCTTTTTTTGCTACCGCTTTCAGGAACTTTAAGGCTTTGTCCGACGTAAAGCACCGTTGATTTCAATTTGTTTTCGGATTTCAGAGCTGATATTGTCGTATCATACTGGCGGGAAAGTTTCCAAAGAGAGTCACCGCTTTTTACTTTTATCGTTTTTGCTTCCGCGGGTGCTGCGGCCATCGACGACCCAACAACTGCAGAAACAGCCAAGCCGGCTACAATTTTCTTTTTCATTCATTCAACCTCCTAAACTGTTTTTGGCAAAAACAGCTAGTATTTTGTTTCCAAAAATGGCATACAACTGTTTTATCGTCAATTTTTCAGCAAGTTAAACCCTTTTCAAACATTTGGCAGCATTTTCAGCATCATTCGACCTTTAAACTTTCAAATAAACATCTAACATTTTACATAAACACGATATGTTTTTCGAAAGTCTAAGGAACTATTTAAGTGAGGGTAAAAATGATGGTTTTCTATTGATGAATGAAGCAGATTTTCCTCCTTTCTTGTCTGTTTTTCTTATCATTCTCTATCGATCTGCCAAATCCCTCCCTCTTCATTCTTATGAAAAGGCAAAAAGCCTGTTCTTTCGATAAGAACAGGCTTTTACACTATGCATTTGCTGATTGAGTTTTTTGTTTTACAGCTTCAAGAATGCTGTCGGCCGCTTTTTTAGAGCCGCCTGCCGCTTTCAGTGATTGTCCAATTTCTTTTGCTTTTTCAGCATACGTGCGATTGTTCATCACTTCTTGAAGCGTCTCTTTCAGCAGACTTTCAGATAATTCTTCCTTTTTAATTACTTTTCCTGCGCCGACTTTTTCCACCTGATCTGCGACCACGAATTGGTCACCTCCCATCGGTATGACAACAAGTGGTGTTTCAAAATACAAACCTTCACTTGTGCTGTTCATCCCGCCGTGGGTCACAAATAAGCTGGCTCTTTTCAGGATCTCAAGCTGAGGAACATACGGGCGTACAATGAAATTTTCAGGAATTTCGTTTAACTCATTTGCTTTAATATGTTTGCCGATGGAAAGCACAACTTTACCATCAAAGTCTTTACACACTTCAAGGCATTGATTAAAAAACTGCTTTTGATTGTTAAAAATGGTTCCCATTGAAATAAACAGCACGTTTTCATTGTCAATTTGATCAAATGGGAAATCATTGTTTCCGGATCTTTCAGTAATGGAAGGGCCGACAAAAACATACCGCTCACCGAACTGCTCAGCCATTGGCTGAAATCCCCTTGATGTAAAGACAATCGTCAAGTCACCATCAGCTAAAAAAACATCAAATGGCTTTTTGATCTCTGCTTGAAAATCAGCATTTAAAGCTTCTACAAGCTGCTGATATGATTCATAATGAGGCGAATCTTCAAGTGACCCTTTCATGTACGCTCCCATCATTTCTTTAGCAAATTCCTCATTCATCGCAAAGGTTGTACACAATGAAAATCTCGGCAGCTTCAGCAAGTTGGCAATGACTTTACCCGCAAGAAGATGGTGATCATAGATGACATAATCATACGATTCATGTTTGACTTCCTCATAAATATGAGTCGCAATATCTTTACAGCTTTTCAAAAAAGCGCAGATCATTTCAGTAAAGTCTCTTTCTTCATCACCGGTTGCGTTTTTGCCGAAGTAATCCCCCCTGAAATCATGAAACTCACGAAACTCAATATCAAGTGCTGTGATTTTATCTTTATATTCCTTCACTGCGTAGTACGTAATGTTTTCCCCCCGGGATTTCAGCTCCTTCATCACACCGATAGAGGGATTAATATGCCCTTCACCGGGAAAACCGATCATTAATACATTAGCCATGCGGCAGCACCCTTCCTTTGAAAATTTATGTAATATTTCATACGGTACTATAAATACATAAACAGGTAAAGTATTTCACTTAATTAATATTAATAACATATAACTTTTCTACCACTTTATATTTTCTGTCTTCAAGACAAAAAGCATTCAGCTTGAAGCGAATGCTTAATAAAGATGCGAATTCAGTCATTTTGTCTCATGGCAGGATTCTAAATCAGGCCATTTTCATTATTTTTACGTTCTTGGTGAAATTAACGGATATAATACACCGTCTTTGGCAAACGACATCTTCCCTGTCTCCTCTGAAACCACAAGCACAAGCGCATCCGTATAGCCCGACATACCGAGAGCCGCCCGGTGCCGGGTTCCCAAATGGATATCCACTTCCTTCGTCGTCAGCGGGAGCACATTGGCTGCTGACACAAGCTTGTTTTCTCTCACCAATAAAGCACCGTCATGAAGAGGGTTTCCGGGGAAAAAGATGCTTTCAATTAATGATGAGCTGATCTCAGCATGAAGAGCGGTGCCTTTTTGAATAAAATATTCAACTGGGTCCGCTCTTTCAATCACAATTAAGGCGCCGTGCTTATGCTCCGATAAGGCTTTAATTGCCTTGGCCAGCTCAATGAATGCCGGCGTAAACTCCTCAATGTATGATTGCAAATAAAAAGATGATGCAATCCCCTGCATATCCTGAAAAATGTGCCCTAATTCATCTAATTCACAAAGAAGGCACTGGTCTTTTTCGTGAAGCGTTTTCAAAATTAACGATGCATCCCCTAATATTTGCTCTAAGTACACCTGTATTTTCCCTTTGAATGCATTTTCTGATATCTGTTCATAACGCATAGCCTTCATCTCCTGTTCAAATTTCCAACTTTTCACGAATGCTTATCTTATTGATGCACATTCTATAGGGAAAGGAGGGATGTAAAGAATGGAAATCGAAAGAATCATTCAGTATATTTGCACCTTTTTAGGCGTGATTTCGCTTTCTTTTATTTATGCCCAAATGTTTAGAAAAACGAAACCGACAAAAAAAGAATAGGCCAGGCGTTCATTGCTTTTTATACATAAAATGTTATAATTTCTCTCGTTATGAAAAAGAAATGGAGATCAATGTATGAAAGAAACTCAAAACGCCCGGGAAAAAATCAAACAGCTCTTGCACATTTTAATCCCGATATTCATTACCCAGGCGGGGCTTTCTCTAATGACTTTTCTAGATACGGTGATGTCAGGGAAAGTCAGCCCCGCTGATTTAGCGGGTGTCGCGATTGGCTCAAGCCTTTGGACCCCTGTTTACACAGGACTGGCAGGTATATTAATGGCGGTCACCCCGATTGTCGCTCAGTTATTAGGCGCCGAGAAAAAACAGAAGATTCCCTTTACTGTTTTACAAGCTGTATACGTGGCCGCGCTTCTTAGCATCGCCGTTTTAGTGATTGGATATGCTGCAGTTGACCTTATTCTTGGCCGATTGAACCTTGATATTCACGTGCATCAGATTGCTAAACACTTTTTAGGCTTTTTATCACTGGGAATTTTCCCTTTATTTGTTTACACCGTGTTGAGATCATTCATCGACTCATTAGGAAAAACGAGAGTCACAATGATGATTACACTCAGTTCTCTTCCAATCAACTTTGTATTGAATTATGTATTTATCTTCGGGAAATTCGGCATGCCGGCACTTGGCGGCGTCGGCGCAGGGCTGGCATCCGCGCTTACTTATTGGTGTATCTGCGTTTTCAGTTTTTTCATTATCCATAAAAACGCACCGTTTTCTGAATACGGGATTTTCCTTACGATGTATAAGTTCTCTTGGGAAGCATGCAAAAATCTACTCAAAATAGGGCTGCCTATTGGGTTCGCTGTATTTTTTGAAACGAGCATTTTCGCAGCTGTTACGCTTCTGATGAGCCATTTTCATACAGTGACCATCGCGTCCCACCAGGCAGCCATGAATTTTGCGTCTCTTCTATATATGCTGCCGCTCAGCGTGTCCATGGCTTTAACAATTGTAGTCGGGTTTGAAGCGGGTGCAGCCCGTTTTAGAGATGCACGCTCATATAGCTTAATCGGCATCATGATGGCGATCGGCTTTTCTTTGTTCACAGCCGCCTGTATCCTGTTATTCAGAGAACAAATTGCGGGCATGTACACTTCTGACCCCGATGTGCTCAGGCTGACACAGCACTTTTTAATTTATGCGCTGTTTTTTCAGCTTTCCGATGCTGTGGCCGCACCGATCCAAGGAGCGCTCAGGGGGTACAAAGATGTGAACTATACGCTTGCGGCTGCTTTTGTCTCTTACTGGATCATTGGCCTTCCGGTCGGTTATATGGTCGGTACGTTTACAAGCCTGGGTGCATTCGGCTATTGGATTGGATTAATCGCAGGACTCGCCGCCGGAGCAGTTGGGCTGTTTTTCAGGCTGGCAAAACTGCAAAAACGTTATTCGCAAAAACAATACATGTAAAAGAGGTGTCAATCATGGCAAAAAACAACAAATTATACGAGTATCTTTCTCAGCATGCGGAGACCATCAGTTCAACATGGTATGAAACAATTGAGGAGACTGATCCAAATTCCATTTATGCATCAACAGACCCTGCTGTCGTTCACAATTTAAAAAGCCAGAACCTCGCCTTCAATTATAAGATCAATCGTATTTTCATAGATGATGAGGAAGTATACCTGCCTATCCTGAAAGAATGGGCCTTTGAAGTGACACAGGATCCTGAGCATTTAAAGACTCCTATCCACTATATTATTCGTGAGTTTGTCAGAGTGAGAGATTTATATGTTTCATATGTGAAAGAATTTGTCCATCTCAATCAGGATACTGTGAAAGGCGAAGAAGCTGAAGACCTGTATCATTCCCTTATCAAAGCGTTTGATCTTGTGATCCATATTTTTATAGAAGAAATGTACAAAAACACAAGCCTTCAGCTGCAGGCCCAAAAAGATATGATTACTGAATTGAGCGCGCCGGTCATTGTGCTGTTTCACAGCGTCGGGCTGCTGCCTTTAATCGGAGATATTGATACGGTTCGCGCCAAACTGATTATGGAAAATACTCTGCATCAATGTGCGGAGAAAAAGGTGACACAGCTGTATATTGATTTGTCAGGGGTAGCAATTATTGATACGATGGTTGCCCACCAGCTGTTCAGTTTAATTGAGGCACTGCGTTTAATCGGTGTTTCTTCAACTTTGTCGGGAATCCGTCCGGAAATCGCGCAAACAGCGGTTCAGCTAGGGTTGTCTTTCGATGACATTTCCTTAAGATCCACCCTCGCTTCAGCAATTGCATCAGACTTAAAATTAAAAAAGGTATAAGGCTTAAGGCCCTATACCTTTTTGATTAATCATTCCATTGATACGTCCAATATATTTCTTCTTCAAACCATGTTGCCATAACAGGTTCATTATTTTTTAATTTCTCTTCAAGCTCTCTGAGCATACCTTCTGTTTGTGTGCGGTGAGCTCTTAACGCATTCATTTTAATATCAGCTACTTCTTTGATATCAATTACCACATCAGCTTCGCCGAGTACCTCTTCTCTGTTGCGGGTAATAGCCATGCAGATTGTACGCGGACGGTCTTCTTTCTTTTTGCGGTACAATGCTCGGATAACCGCTTCCCCGCATGCATCATGGTCAGGGTGCACACCGTGTCCGGGATAAAATGTGACAATTAAACTTGGTTTTACATCATCTATGATCTCTTCCATAATATCAGCTAAATACTCATCATCTTCAAATTCGAGCGTTTTGTCACGGAGTCCAAGCATACGAAGGTCATTGATATCCATTTCTTTGCAAGCGTTGATGAGCTCTTGTTTTCTTAGCAGCGGCAACGTTTCCCGATTCGCGAAAAATGGATCGCCCATATTTCTGCCCATTTCACCTAAAGTGGCACAAGCATACGTAACGGGAATGTCTTTTTTTCTGTTTAAGGCAATGAGGCCTGCCACTCCATATGATTCATCATCAGGGTGAGGCAGGATTACTAGTACATGTTCTTTCATTATTATTCACCCTTTTCTTTAAACTGTGAACGGTTTTTCACTGATTTGCAGAGAAATAGCCAGTTTACCGCCCGGCAGGTGTCCCGCCATTAATAAACGGTTTTCTTCATCTACCGTGTATTCAGTCAAGCCTTCAGCATAAATCCAGCCTTCTTCTGTTTTCAAGCCAACGCGGTAAGGTCCATTGCCTTTGATTTTTGCCTGATGATAAGTGACTTTTGCATTGCGGATATATGCAACAACCGTCATGTTCTTTTCATTTAAATGCGCTGAATAAGAACCTGTGGTGGTTTCTAAATGGATATATACAGGGCGGTCCGCATATCGTTCTAAAGATGCTTGCACATCTTCTTTTATGATTGCTTTCATGATTGCTCCCCTCTTTCTTCTTTTAAATACTCTGCACGTTTTGTATGTAATTTGACCAGCTGATATTTCACAGACGGTTCGAGCTGTGAATTCACGATGCGCTGAATTGCGGCAAAATATTTTTCCAGCATCGGTTTTCGGAGTCTTGGATGTGTACGTTTATCCAAAAGCTCAAGATCAATCGCCTCTGCTACCGCTTCTGCGTCATCATGTGCGAGAGATCGGTTATTCCAAAGTGAAGCGTAGGCTTTCACTATCTCTTTATCATTGTCCATCGTCTTGCTCCTTTATGTCTTACATACATGAAATGATTATACATAATATATGCATCAGCTGAAAAGCCAAAGGCCTCAATGGCTTTTTGACGCCCGTTTCCACTTCACTTGTGAAAACGTAAACAAGAGCAGCGCAGCCCATATACAGCTGAATGTAAAAGCCTTCGAGCTTGAAAATGGCTCATGGTAAACAAACAGCCCTATCAGCAGAGTAATGGTTGGCGCAATATATTGTAAGATACCGACTTGGTACAGCGGCAGCCGTTTCGCTCCTTCCGCAAACAATAAAAGCGGCAATGCCGTAAACACACCGGCCAAAAAGAGAAGCAGCCACGTCCCTCCGCTTTCTGCACCCGCTGGCTGAGCATGTCCGCTGAACAGTAAATATCCCAATGCAATCGGCATAATCATGAATGTTTCCAGCGTTAAACCGATGGCGCTTGGCAGGCTTGTTCTTTTTTTGCTTAACCCATACAGTCCAAAGCTGAATGCGAGCAGAAGCGCGACATAAGGAATGGACCCGTATTGGAACGCAGAGATGATGACGCCGGCCGCCGCAATCGAAACGGCCACTAATTGCAGGCGATTCAGTTTTTCCTTTAAAAATAAAATCCCAAGGAGTACTGATACAAGCGGATTAATGTAATAACCAAGACTAGCCTCAAGCAAAAAGCCATGATTGACAGCCCATATGTAAACAAACCAGTTAATCGAAATCAGGATAGAAGCGAGAAATAAAGAAAGAATCCCTCCGTTCTTTTTCAAAGAGCGCAGCTCCTGCCATCCTATTTTCCATTGGCGCAAGAACAAAAGTACGATACACATAAAAACAAAAGACCATATAATGCGATGAGCCAAAATATCAAGAGCCGGCAGCTGTTCGAGAAGCTTCCAATAAAGCGGAAACAGCCCCCACATGATAAAGGATACGGCTGTGTAAAGAACGCCTTTTTTTGTTTCTGAATGTTGCATTGATATCCCTGCCTTTCTTTAGAGCATCTTATATTATATCACGTGAAAGATCTGGCGGGCATATACTATTTTGTCCGTGAAGAAAGGATGTGAAGACAATGTTTGAGTGGAACAAGTACTTTCCTTTCCACAATCAATTTTCTAAAGAAGCATTAAAAAAAGCTGATCCGAAAGAAGTTGAAACGTATGTCAATCGTGTGATGGAAAGTGTGTTCGGCAGTAATTATGCGGCTCAATTTCCTTTCCGCGATCCTCTCCCCCAAAAAGAACAACCCGTAAAACCTGATGCAAAACCTGATGTCAAACCTGATATTGATATATTCGAAACAGCAGACCATGTGTTTGTAAAGGTACCAATCGGCGAAGAACAGCTGGAACATGTGAGAATTAAACACACATCTCACGAATTATGGTTGGAAAACTTCCCAAGATCAGATCATCCGAAAAAAGTAAACCTTCCTTGTTTAGTCAAACGCAAAGGAACAAAAGCCGTCTATAAGGATGGCCTTCTGGAAGTCATGTTTCAGAAGCAGCAAGACTACAATATGTCTGAGGTAGAAATCATCCGATAAAAAACGGCCTGCAAAATGCAGGCCGTTTTTATTAATAGAAGCCGGGATATCCCCCATATGGCACGCCGGCACCAAAACCGTACGGTCCGCCTCCGTATCCATAAGGGCCAGGCGGATAAGCATAGGGACGAGAATAGTTAAACAGGGCACTCCCAAGAAAACCGCCTAATAAACCGCCGACTAAAGGAGCGCCAAACAAAAAAGGACTACGCGCCGGGTATCCGGCTGGACCGAGATTCCCGCGATAATACGAATAATGAGGGTACAAGATTTTTCCTCCTTTATGTCTGCCTATACGTAAGGTATTCAATAAAGAAGAAAAACGATTGGGCTATAGACTGAATCTATAGATTGTTACACAACAAGCCCTGCCAATAACACACAGCCGAGCCCTGTAACGGAAAGAACTGTTGTAAACAGCGTTCAGGTTTGAAATGTTTCTTTCAGGCTCAAACCGAAAAATTCCTTTACCATCCAAAATCCTGCATCATTTACATGACACGCAATGACACTGCCCGCTCCGGTTAGGGCAATGCCAATGATAAAAGAGGCAATCACAACCGCCGTCTGTATACTTTTATTCCTGAATTTGTAAATCACCGGCAGCTACAATTAGAATCGGCATGGTACCCTCCAAAAGTGTTTGATATGAATCTCGCGATGTTTCAGCGCTTTTCATGCCTTGATAAACAGAAATCGTTTTCATTAATATCTAAAAAACGTCTTGGTTATATGATTGTTATATTTTGATTAACTAATGTTTTTATACTCATCTCCTAATCAATAACTTTCAATTGTTTTATGAGTTTTTTCGATTACCTATCGTCTGTCACAACGTTTTATTAGTTATATGTTGATTAACTATTGGTTATGTGTTATGTTTTTTAAAGTTGATTGCCAATCAATAATTCTATCCATTGTCTGAAAGCAACTGAACCAATATGAAAACAGACGGATAACAACTTCACAAGAGGAGGCGTTCACATGCCATTATTGCGCTTTGATATAATTGAAGGACGTGACGAAAAATCGCTGCAATTGTTATTAGATACTGCTCACCAAGCAATGGTTGAAGCATTTGGTGTTCCGGAAAGAGACCGTTATCAAATAGTCCACCAGCATCCTGCAAACGAGCTTATGATCCAGGATACAGGATTAGGATTGCAAAGAAGCAAAGATCTAGTCATTATAAGTATGACAAGCAAAGCAAGAACAAAGAGCCAAAAGGAAAAATTGTATGCTCTGCTTGCTGAAAAGCTAGAAGAAAAATGCGGAATCTCCCCTGAAGACCTCATGGTATCTATTACTGAGAATGGTGACGCAGACTGGAGTTTCGGTCTCGGTGAAGCTCAATTTTTGAATGGAAAACTATAAGATTTCGCTTCTTCATAAAAAAAGAGAGAGCTCAAAAGAGCTCTCTCTTCTTACGGAACCAGAATGAAATCATCCTGCAAAACGAGGTGCCTGGATCTTTTTTAAAATCCAGTCTCTATGCCAATTGGAAACTGCTGGCGGTTAGCATTCCGCATTGTAATTTGCATAACAGGGTAAACCACAACAGGCTGCACGCTGTAACTTATGGGTTATTTCTTATTTTAAGCATACTCCCTTCTACATGACACGTTTGCAAATCCCGAAATGCCATTCTGACAAATATAAAAAGTCATGTAAACGGGTGTGAACCGACACCTACATGACTCATCATTGAAACAAAAGCTCTTTTTTCAGACGCTAATTTCCTTATTTCTCTTCTTCGCACACTGTGTCACCAGGCTCGCAAAATTGATCTGCCCATGCCTGCATCTCTTGGAATACAGCTTGAAGCGCTGTCCCTTTTTCAGTCAGCGTGTAGATGACTTTGACCGGCGTTTCAGGAAGAACCTGCCGTTCGACAATCTCGTTTTGTTCAAGCTCTTTCAGGCGCTCCGCCAACATTTTTTGGCTGATCATCGGTATTGTTTCCGTTATCTCTTTAAACCGTTTCGGCCCATCCATAAGCACATGGATGATCAGACCGTTCCATCGTTTTCCCAGCAATGAGAAAGCGGTTTCCATTTTAGGGCACATTGTATTTCCCACAAGTCCTCATCCCTTCATCTATTGATTGACATGTATTCAATGATCCATTACAATAATCTTTCAAGTTACATTTAGTAAGCTTCTAACTTTTCTATTATCATACCACGTTTATCCGAAGGAGGAAACACTATGACGAATACTCTGGATGTTTTAAAAGCACGAGCATCTGTAAAGGAATATGATACAAATGCCCCGATCTCTAAGGAAGAGCTGACTGAGCTATTGGATCTTGCCGCTAAAGCGCCTTCAGCTTGGAACCTTCAGCATTGGCATTTTACAGTATTCCACAGCGATGAATCAAAAGCGGCACTTCTCCCTGTAGCGTATAATCAAAAACAAATCGTTGAGTCTTCCGCTGTTGTTGCCATTTTAGGCGATTTAAAGGCAAATGAAAACGGTGAAGAAGTTTACGCTGAATTAGCAAGCCAAGGCTATATTACAGATGAAATCAAACAGACTTTGCTCGGCCAAATCAACGGTGCCTACCAAAGCGAGCAATTCGCACGTGATTCCGCTTTCTTAAATGCTTCTTTAGCTGCTATGCAGCTTATGATTGCCGCAAAAGCAAAAGGCTATGATACTTGCGCAATCGGCGGATTTAACAAAGAGCAGTTCCAAAAGCAGTTTGATATCAGTGAGCGCTATGTTCCTGTTATGCTTATTTCAATCGGCAAAGCAGTAAAACCTGCCCATCAAAGCAACCGCCTGCCGCTTTCAAAAGTGTCAACTTGGCTGTAAGGATATGAAAAACCTTAGTCCGACATACGGACTAAGGTTTTTTTATACAATCGCTTCTTTGTACCATTCACGGGCCTGTTCAGCTTCATGCTGAGTCAGTTGATGGCCCCCGTCCTGCCAGAAAACGGAGGCTGATGCTCCGCTGTCACGTAAATAGCGGTAAAGCTCTTCTGATTCTTCCTTCGTGCAGAGAGGATCGTATTTCCCAGCACCGATAAAAACGGGAAGCCCGGCCATATCAGGCAGCTCGATACCGCGAATCGGAACCATTGGATGATGCAGAATAGCCCCTTTTAACACATCTTTATAATGAAAAAGCAGGCTTGCCGCAATATTTGCACCGTTTGAATAACCGACTGCAATCACTCGGCTGCGATCAAATTGATGCGTATCTGCAGCCTCGTCGATAAAATCTTTCAATTCTCTTGTCCGCACCACAAGATCCTTTTCATCAAAAACCCCTTCACTCAGACGTTTGAAAAATCGCGGCATTCCATTTTCAAGCACCGATCCTCTGACACCAAGCAAATGGGCATGAGGGTCTATAAACCGGCCCAATGAAAGCAGGTCGTGTTCATTTCCGCCCGTGCCATGCAACAGCAAAAGTACGTTTTCAGATGTCCCTTTTTCATAAATATGCTTCATCATAAATTCCCCCTTTAAAGTTCAGGCAAAATGTCTGTAATTTGTTGTCTATGTTTCTCCAGCCAATCAGGCAGTTTTAAGGAAGTCCCTAGCTTATCAAATGATTCATCTGTCATAAAGCCCGGTTCATCTGTGGCGATTTCAAATAAGATACCGCCTTTCTCTCTGAAATAAACGGATGTAAAGTATTCCCTGTCAAGGATTTCTGACGCAGGCAGATGGTGTTCAGCAATAATCGGCAGCCATTTCGCCTGTTCCTCTTTCTTTGTCCGAAACGCTACATGGTGTACCGTCCCATAACCTCCCACCCCTCTTTTTTCAGGATGTAAATGAACGTCAATGACGCCGCCGACAGCTGCTGAGGATGTCAGCCTGACAATCTGATCTTCTTCGGCCACTTTGGTATATCCAAAGCTTTCCGTTAACAATTGTATGGTTGCCTGCGGGTCGTAGGAATACAGCAGCACGCCTTTCATTCCCGTAATTGCTTCATTTGTTGTGATCCCATCAGGCGTCCACTCGCTTTTGCTGCTTTTCGCATCCTCCATGATCGCCAGCGGAAGGTCTTCTGTATCATCAAAAATAAGGCCCTTTTCACCGAATAACGTCTTTTCCTCTAGATTTAGCCCGTTTTTCTCAAGACGCTCCTTCCAAAAAGACAGGGAGCCTGCAGGAACTGAAAAGTACACCCGGCCCGCTTGGCCTTTGCCGACCGTTCCCTGTCCGCTTCCTTGGAACGGGAAAAAGGTCATTATTGTGCCAGGATCTCCATTTTGATTCCCAAAGTAAAAATGATACGTTCAGAGATCATCAAAGTTTACTGTTTTTTTAACAAGCCTGAGCCCAAGCACTTCTGTATAAAATCGCAAGTTTTCTTGCGGATCTCTCGCAAATGCTGTGACATGGTGCAATCCTTCTGTTTTCATTTTCTCACTCCCATTTATCTCGATTTCAAGATATTTATCATTTTAAACCTTTATTGAAAAGGATGCAAATCATGTGTTTTGATTAAATAATTGAAAAAATCATTTTTTTCTAATAATTATCTTGTGATCTTATCTTACAACTGCTATTATAGTGAGCATTATCATGTTTCAGGAGGAAAGTAAATGGTTAAAAAAGCACTTATTGTTATTCTTATTCTTTTGCCATTCGTTCAGCTCGCGCTTTTGCCGCTTGTGAATCGAATAGAACCGATTATGTTCGGCCTGCCGTTTTTCCACTTTTGGCTGCTGTTGTGGATTATCATTACGCCGTTATGCTCGTTTGGCATTTATCAGATGCAAAAAAAAGATGGAGGACTTGAATAATGCAAGGGAATCTGACTGCACTTCTTATTACAGCTATTATCGTCTTAACCGTTGTCTGTATCGGGTTTCTTGCTGGAAGAGACAAATCCTCGCGCACTTCTGTGGAAGAATGGTCTGTCGGCGGCAGACGCTTCGGCGGTCTTCTCGTCTGGTTTTTAGTAGGCGCTGACCTCTATACGGCCTATACGTTCTTGGGGTTAACCAGTACGGCTTTTACAGGGGGAAGTGTTGCATTTTTCGCCATTCCCTACTCTGTGTTGGCCTACTTTATTGCCTACTTCTTCCTGCCTAAACTTTGGAAAGTTGCGAAAATTCATAAATTAACAACACTCGCGGATTACGCTCGGGAACGTTTTAACAGTAAGCTTTTGGCAAGCCTTGTTGCCATCGTCGGGGTACTTATGCTAATTCCGTACATATGCCTTCAGCTGAGCGGCATTCAAGACACGCTTCAGGTTGCCGGCACCGGATATATTAACGTGAAATTCGTTGTGATCATTTCATTTATTCTTGTTGCTCTTTATACATTCTTCAGCGGGATTAAAGGGCCTACATATACAGCTATCATTAAAGACATTTTAGTATGGGTCATTATGCTGTTTATGGTGGTGTCTCTCCCTCTCATTCATTTTAACGGCTGGACGCCAATGATTGACACGTTAGTGAAGGAAGCGCCGCAAATGCTGACGATACCGGCAGAAGGACCAAAAGGCATTCCTTGGTTTATCACAGCATCTATTGTTTCCGCCTTGGCACTTTTTATGTGGGCACACGCCGCTACAGGCGTTTTTACAGCGAAAAGCGCCGATGCAGTAAGAAAAAACAGCATGTTTTTGCCGCTTTACAATATTGTGTTAATTTTGGTCATTTTTCTTGGCTTTATCGCCTTTCTTGTTCTGCCGGAAGATACAAATCCAAGACTGGCGCTCCTGCATTTGATTCAAACATCTTACGGCGGCGTGGCACAAGGTTTTGCATATGCCACTATCGCTCTTGCTTCATTAATACCTTGTTCCATTATGGCAATCGGCGCATCGAATTTATTCGCCAATAACTTGTACCGCGACTTGATTCATCCGACTGTGTCTCAAAGCAAGCTGACCCTTGTCACACGCTCAATGGTGTTTGTTGTCATCGGCCTTGCGCTTCTGTTTGGAATGCTGTTTCCGACTGCTTTAGTGACGCTTCAGCTATTAGGCGTATCCGGTATGGTGCAAATCTTCCCTGCGATTGCTGTCAGCCTGTTCTGGAAAAACCAAACGAAAGAAGCGACGGTTATCGGATTATTAGCCGGTCTTGCGGTAACGTTTATTGTATATACCACTCAGTCCGCACATGGCATTTATGAAGGATTCTGGGGACTGGCCGCCAACATGATCACTGTGGTTGTCCTGAATCCGCTGTTCGTTAAAAAAGCGGGATCCAATCCTGTCATTGAAGGTTTATTTGGCAAAAAACAAGACGCTAACCCGAATCAAAAAGGTGCATAAAAAAAACCATACGCGGCAGCCGCGTATGGTTTTTTTACATTTCTTTTTTCAGTGTTTCAATTGCCTTTTCCATTTGCGTATCATTATTAGACAGCTTCTTTTGAAGTTCTGTCATTAATTTCGTTGTTGTATCGCCAGTCAATACGCCTGTTTCTTTCAGTTTCTCTTTTTTCTGGAACTGTTTGACGACAGATACAAAATCCTGGTCATACGTACCGGTAACCTTTACCTTGTAATCAAGTGCTTTGAGCATTTTCTGAGCCACTTTGACGTTTGTGCCTGAATCACCTGATTTGTACGTTTTATCTGCGTCCAAATACGGCAGCTTCGCGTAATCAGGCAGCTCTGCTTTCACTTGAGGTTTGATGCCTTTTTTGTGAATCCATTCACCGTCAGCAGTCAGCCATTTGGCGACTGTCAGTTTGACGGTAGAGCCATCATCATATTCTTTTGCCGTTTGCACTGTGCCTTTGCCGAATGTCGTTTCACCGATTAACGGTATGTTTGACGATTCATGAAGGGCAGCGGACATAATTTCGGCGGCGCTTGCTGTACCGTCATTTACCAAAACGACGGTCGGTTTGGTCACTTTACGTTCTTTTTCAGCCTTCATGACTTCTTTTGAACCGTTTTTGTATTCAACCTGCATGATGTTTTTCCCTTTATCAATGAACAGGTTGCTCATCGTAATCGCTTGTTCCATTAAGCCGCCCGGGTTGCCTCTCAGGTCTAAAATATAGCCTTTGGCGCCTTTTTTCTCTAAACTGTCAATCGCATCTGTCAGCTCTTTAGCTGTTGTTTCAGAGAAAGAAGTGATTTGAATTTCTCCGATGTTGTTGTCTTTCATCTCTGAATAGACAGTCTCTACAGGAATGGTATCGCGTTTAATGGAAAGATCGATATGACCCACTCCCGCTCTGTTCAGCTCAAGCTTCACCTTTGTGCCCTTTTTGCCTCGGATTAAAGCAACGGCCTCATTTACATTCATGCCTTTAACGCTTTTTCCATTCACTTTTAGGATTTGGTCCCTTGGTTTAATACCGGCTTTTTCAGCAGGTGAACCTTTAATTGGTGATACAATAAGGATTTCTCCGTCTTTCTCCTCCACTTGGGCACCGATTCCTTCAAAAGATGCAGAAATCGTTTCGTCGAATGATTTCGCTTGCTCTTGATCCATATATGTGGAATACGGATCATCCAGAGATTGAATCATTCCTTTAATTGCTCCGTCTACTAATTTGTCATCATCTGTTTTTTGGTAATAATCACTCTTGATTTGCTCATACGCTTTATTTAATTTGTCGAACTTGCTGTCTCCTGTGCTTGCTGATTTTTGGCCCAGGATACTGGAATTGCCCGTAATAAATAAAGTAAGCGCTGAAGCGACAACCGCAGTGATCAGCACAATAAAAAACAGTTTTAATTGCCGTTTCAATTAAACACCACCTTTTTCTTCTTACATTATTATCATGGACGAATTCTTATTCGTCAACTCGGAGCAGAAATGAGAGAGAAACGCCCTTCTTTTGCTTTTCATAAACCTATGTCTTTATACGACATATGATAAAGAAAAAGGAGGATTCGATATTGAGCCGATATTTAGAAATGCTGTCCTTATTCGGTGTCGCAGGAGCGCACCCAGGCGGGCTGGCTTTTTCAAAAGCAGTCTTGCAAAAGGCTGCGCCCTCCCCGGACCAGCCGATACTTGATGCTGGATGCGGAACAGGGCAAACAGCGGCTTATTTAGGACATTTGCTGTATCCTGTGACAGTCGTTGATAAAGATCCTATCATGCTTGAAAAAGCGAAAAAAAGATTTGCGAATGAAGGGCTTGCCATCCCTGCATATCAGGCGGAGCTGGAACATCTCCCGTTTTCTTCTGAGTCCTTTTCCTGCGTCCTGTCAGAGTCGGTCCTCAGTTTTTCACGCCTGACTTCCTCTCTTCAAGAAATTTCAAGAGTTTTAAAACCTGGCGGGATGCTGATTGGTATTGAAGCAGCTTTAAAAAAACCGATGCCCCCTGCAGAAAAGAATCAAATGATGGATTTTTACGGATTTACTTGTTTGCATGAAGAAAGCGAATGGCATAAACTCTTAAGATCTTATGGCTTTCAAAAAACGGAAGCGATGACACTGCTTCCAGAAGACATGGAATTTGAACCAACCACAGAAATGGATTTATCGCAAACGATCGCCCCCATCTATTACGATACGCTTCAAACACACTATCAGCTCATGCAAATATATAGTGAGTATATGGGTCATTGTATTTTTATCGCGTATAAGTAAAACGGCGTATCGCCCCCTATTTTCGTCCAACCTTTTTTTCCTATCTATCATATGCTGATAGAAAGTCAGTATAGGAGGGAACAATATTGGAGAGATATTACCATCTTTGCCGTAACCATCAAGGTAAAGTCGTCAGAATTACAGAGAGAGGCGGAAGAGTTCACGTCGGCAGAATTACCCGTGTAACAAGAGACAGAGTTTTTATTGCTCCAGTCGGCGCAGGGCCAAGAGGTTTCGGTTACGGATATTGGGGCGGTTATTGGGGATACGGAGCAGCTTACGGGATTTCCCTCGGTTTAATTGCAGGAGTGGCTCTGGCTGGTTTATTCTTCTGGTAAATAGAGAATCATAGTCAGATCAATGCTAGATTCCCGAATACAAGTAAGCCCGCTTATCAATGGTAAGCGGGCTATCTCTTTTAGATTTTTTTCACTTTTTCAAAGTACTCTTCCAGCGTTAAATCATTATCATGCATGACTTTCGCGGCCTTTTTGCCTACATAGCGCAGGTGCCATGGCTCATATTCATATTTCGTAATATCTTCTTTATTTTTCGGATAGCGAATGACAAAGCCATATTTATAAGCATTGTCCTGCACCCATTTCCCATCGGCCGTGCTACCGAAGGCTTCATTTAGCTCAAAGCCATTGCTTCGGCTGGAAATGTCCATCGCAAGGCCTGTTTGGTGCTCACTTTCACCTGGATAAGCAACCGCTTCTCTTGCCTTCTTTTCTCCTTTAAGGCTTACTTCATTGTCGAAAATGACTTTCTGTCTGTCATACGCACGGTATCCTGAGACAGCCGCCAGTTCATAGCCTTCCTTTTTCGCAGCATCGAACATCGTTTTTAACGCATCTGCCGCTTCCTTTCTGATGTAACGTTTTTGAATCTTTTCTTCAAAAGAAAACTCCACATCAGGTATGACAAGATCGCTAGGTTCATAGTTTCCGGGCAGCGCGTATTGTTTATTGACAAGCGCGAGTATATTTTCTGGATTTTGAATGGTTTCCAGACCGTCCACTTTTTTAATATCATTGAAATACTTGCTTTCCAATGAAAACTCACTGTCCTGGGTGTTTGTTTTTTTGCTGTCAGCTGTTTTTTGTTCTGCTTGCTTTGTTTCTGCTGTGGTTTTCGTATCCTTTTGAGCATCTCCATTTGACATGCTGCAGCCGGCTCCGACTATTGCCGTTACACTCAGAGCGGCAGCCAGTGAGAACCATTTACCGGACTTTTTCATATTACATTACCTTCCTTTTATCAATCGTTTCCGCATTCATAAAGAAGAGGCTGCCGGCACCCAGCACGCCTCTTGATTTATTTTATTGTGATACGGAATGTAAAGCCACTTCTATCATATCATGAAATGTGGTTTGACGCTCTTCCGCTGTCGTTTCTTCTCCTGTTAATACGTGATCACTCACGGTGAGAATTGACAGCGCTTTTCTTCCGTGCTTCGCTGCTAATGTATACAATGCAGTGGTTTCCATTTCAACACCCAGCACACCGTATTTTGCAAGCTTTTCAATTTGTGAATCGTCATTGTAGAACTGGTCAGCAGTAAATACGCTTCCTACAGTCACCGGCACGCCTTTATCCTTTGCGGCATCATAGGCATTTTTTAAAAGCTCGAAATCTGCACAAGGCGCAAAATCAATGCTTCCGAAAGCGACTCTGTTCATTTGTGAATCAGTTGAGGAGGTCATCGCTAAAATGACATCTCGCACTTTGACATCTTTACGGATAGCGCCGCAAGAACCTACTCTTATTAGATTCTGCACATCGTAGCTTTGAATTAATTCATTCACATAAATTGAAATAGACGGAACGCCCATTCCCGTGCCTTGCACTGAGATTTTTTTGCCTTTATATGTACCCGTAAACCCATACATGCCTCTGACTTCATTGTAGCATTCAACATTTTCAAGATACGTTTCAGCAATGAATTTTGCTCTGAGAGGATCACCCGGCAAAAGCACAGTATCCGCAATTTGTCCCTTTTCAGCACCTATATGTACGCTCATCTCATATCCTCCTGTAAATCTAAATTATCATCCAGCCCGTCCATTTTACAACGAATGTCATGATGAAACAAACTTCAGCATTGATTATAAAGGAATATGCAGAAAAAAGAAATGTTCGGAGATCTGTTAGGCGCTTTCTGAGAAAAGCGGATAATCGGGGTGTTAATTTGAAAACCTAACCGCAGGAAGGAGGGGTGGGACATGGGTAAAAAACATCGTAACCGGATCACCGGCCAAAAAAAGAACAATCATATACCTGAAAAAGATATCATTGCAGCTGAAGAAGCACACGGGAAAGAATATTCCGCTGCCAAACGCAAGCCTTAAATTGCAGAAAACTGCGGATTTCCGCAGTTTTCTTTTCGTTATGTTGTTTGTACAATCAGACGGTTGATTTTCCTCCAGCCGGCGGGAAGCAGTTGATAATATGTTTTCCCTTTTCTGCCTTCATCAATCAGGATCACGTCCCCTGTAGCCATAAATCTCGCATCATAATCACTCGGAACAGTGTCGAATACATTAAACAAAGAGAACGCTCTTTTCAGTACATCTTGATGATCGCTCCCGTTCAGTTCAGTTCGATAGACGGCTTTGTAGCCCTTTTTTTCGCCAAACCGGGGTGTTTGAAATATTGTCACGTCATAGGAACAAGACTTCTTTTTAAACACGGATAACATCATCAAGATCCCCTCCCTTTTATTTCTTTAACATATTGGCGTTTTTGCTGTGTTTTCCTCTCTCTATTTTTGTCGAAACCGCTTAATCTTTTCGTCAAAATCTTTTACCAGGAAAAACAGAAGCAAGCCGAGACTGAAGCCTCCTAACACGTCTGTCAAAAAGTGAACCCCCAGATAGACTCTGCTTAAGCCCACCAAAACAGTGATTACGCCGGCAATGGTATATACCATTTTTTTATGCTTGGACAAAAACGGGAGGTGTTTCACTAAAACATAAGCAATGACAGGATAGACACAAGCAGCATTCATAGAGTGGCCGCTCGGAAAACTGTAGGATGATTCATGAACCAGCGGTGCAAAATCAGGCCTCACTCTTTCGATCCATTCTTTTAAGACTTTGTTTAACAGCCGATCTGCGCCGAATACCAGGAGCATCAACAGGCCATCCCATGTTTTTCTGTAAAAAAACAGGCCCGCTCCGATGATTACAATTAGAGGGAGCAGAAAAGAAGAAGCACCAAGATGCGTGATTCCTGTCATGACATCATTAAGCCATGGCTGGCGGATCAAAACAGCCGCTTTGCTTATGGCTTCATCTGCAGACTGAACAGCATTTGTATGAATGGCCGCAGCTAGAATGAGGAAGAAAAGAAACAAACTAACGGGCTTGTACAACAATGTAACCACCTCAATTTCACAGAAGTCATAGAACATGAATAATAAAACCGGAGCTGACCGCTCCGGTTTTAAGCCTCACTCATCTTCATCCAGCTCTTCATCTATCATACATTTTTCTATCAAATAATCAAAGGTAATATCAGCGATTTCAAACAGCTCATCCTCACTCGGTATGTAGCCCCGTCTTGCAAGCTCTCTGTAAAAAAATTCAGCGATTTCTTCCGTATCAATCACAAGATCTATCTCTTTCATCTCCGTACCGCCTCCTTTTTTATGTTTTATGAAAAAACAGGCTGAATTATACCCGGTGTTCTAAACAATTCTTTCAGTCATATATTGATTAAAAAACGAGCCATGGGAGGCTGACGCTATGATCGCTAAAATGATGGAAGCACTGGACGGAGAAAGATTTGATATCATAATGGAAAAAACGCTCAAAGGGATGACGCGTGTGATGATTTGGGGCTGTCTGCCTTATTTTATATATATCTTGATCCGTATGTTCACAAACTAACTGAAATGCTCTTTTAAACTTTCCAGAACAAACTTCATCATATCTTTATATTCTTCATCATGAAACATTTCGTACAGAATTTTGTAATCATTATAAATATCCAGAAGCTCATCAACAATTGATACAGCAAGGATGTGAAGGGTATCTTGATCTTCATCATCGCCTTCAAACTGAAGAAGAGCAGACGATGCGATATCTTCGCCGATCTCATGGCCAGTTTCTCCGACATAGTGGACAAACAACAGCTGGTGTACAAACTGGTCCATTTCATATTTTCTAAGCACCAGCGTGAGATCCTCTTCCTCCGTTTCAAGCCACTCTCCATCCTTTAAACGGGTGAGCTCATAAATGATATCTTCCCAGCCATCTTCTAAATATCTCCAAATTTCTGTTCTGTGGCCGATAATGCGAAAGAGTTCTTTTCCATAATCTTTTACATAAACAACGTCCCCAATAAGGAATTCATATTCAATATCAAGCTTTTCCATGTCGACAATGACACCCTCATAATCTTTATAAAGCTGAATGGACGATTCAAAGTATAAAACTTCGTTATGATTGACTTCATAAAGATAGTGTTTATCAATTTGATGCACTTTTGTGATGGTGCCAACTGTTCCATACATAATGACGACTACGATATCCCCTACTTGGAATTTCGGTTTATTTTGCTTCATGGTGTCTCCCCCTCGCCGCAACATTTCTCATACGCTATCGTATGCCGGGGGAAGCCAATTCGCATGGGCATGAAAACCAAAGGAAATATCCAATTATGGTATGGATATGGACATAAAAAAATCCGCAGTGATCTGCGGATGAAACAGCTATTATCTGCCGTGCACTTCAGCCTCGTATTGATCCCAAGCTTCATCAAACGTTGCCATCGTGTGAAGATAATCAGCATTCAGCTCCAAATACGAACTGATTTCATGATAATCGGTTGATGTTTTCGGAAAGCTGTGATCCTCATACGCCTGATTGGCAAATTCACTGATGCTGTCCTTCGGCTTCGGGTGTCTGTATTTTAATAAATAGTGATAAAAGGATTTCATGGGTTTCCCCTCCTGGTGTCTGTCTTTTGTTGTTCTATTATACAGTTCAAGTGTAAAATTACAACAAAAGAATACTGAAACATGACTCAGGAGAAGTCAAAATAGTTGCGTTTCAAAATCCTTTCTGTCTCCATGAGCTGCTGATACGTTAGGCTTTCAGGCAGTTTTTTTGTTTGAATCAAAAGCAGCTGATCCTCAATCTCCTTAACCGTACTTTCCTCTTGATAGCTCATACCGCAGGCAGCACATACCATGGCGGGGGTGTCTGTCAATTCTATAGCCCTCGTTCCATCAGGGAGCTCCCAGTACACGGTGTTCCTTCCGGGCACCGCTTCAAGTTCGCCGCACCATTCGCATGTTTTCATGAAGAATCTCCTCCGCTTTCAATCTCTTCCTGTTTTTTCTGCTGCGCCAAAAATTTCTTTTCTTTAAGCTGATCCCTTTTCTCACGGCGGTCTTTTAATGTTTCATGCTCCGGATTTGCGATGTATGCCTCTCTCCTTTTGATTCTGTCTATATTTTCAGGTGTAAATGAAACTTCTTTGTCAGCAAAAATAGCACTCAGCCCGACCGGATCCTTTTTGTCAGCGGTTTCAGGGAAAACGGACTCAAAATAAGCGTCTGCCTGGTTGGGGATATAATTCTCCGGTTCCGGATATGACGTAATCACACCTTCAAAATTTCTTAAGATGACTTTGTCAGGACTTTGTGACAGGACATAGTTTGGCTGCAGGGCGATTTTACCTCCGCCGCCTGGTGCGTCAACGACAAAGGTAGGAACTGCATAGCCTGAGGTATGCCCTCTCAGCCCTTCAATGATCTCCAAACCTTTGGAAACAGGCGCCCTGAAATGCCCGATACCCTCTGACAGATCACATTGGTAGATATAATACGGACGGACTCTGATTTTTACCAAATCGTGCATAAGCTTTTTCATAATTGGAACCGAATCATTAATACCCGCTAATACGACAGCCTGATTTCCGACCGGCACACCTGCGTTCACAAGCTTTTCACAGGCTTCAACGGATTCCTCTGTCATTTCGATGCTTGTGTTGAAATGAGTGTTCAGCCAGACCGGATGATATTTTTTCAATATCTCGCACAATTGATCGGTAATGCGCTGCGGAAAGACGACAGGCGCCCTTGTTCCGATTCTGATGACTTCCAAATGCGGAATGCTCCGCAGCTCTTTTAAAATGTATTCTAAAATTTGATCATTAATAAGCAGCCCGTCACCGCCTGAAATTAAACAATCACGGATTTCAGGTGTTTCCCGGATATAAGCAATTGCAGCATCCAGCTGTTTTTTAGGGACTCCCATTCCGATTTGTCCGGAAAAACGCCTTCTTGTGCAGTAGCGGCAGTACATAGAACATTGATTCGTGACAAGAAACAGCACACGGTCGGGATAGCGGTGTGTCAGACCCGGTACCGGTGAATCTTCATCCTCATGTAGCGGGTCTTCCAGATCGTATTTTGTTTTGTGCATTTCTTCAGAAAGCGGCACAGACTGCATTCGGATCGGGCATCTCGGATTGTCGGGGTCCATTAAAGAAGCATAGTAAGGCGTAATATTTAAGGGGATCGTTTTTGTAGAAATTCTGACACCTTCCTCTTCTTCCTTGGTCAGATTGATGACCTTCTTTAAATCCTCTAACGTTCTAACAGTATGTGTCAGCTGCCAAAGCCAATCGTTCCATTTCTCTTCCGGAACGTCCTTCCATAACTCGATCTCCTTCCAATGCCGTTTCGGTTTATACCATTTGTTTTCCAAACGAACTCCTCCTCGCGCATGTTTTGACTTACAGTTGTTTGCACCAAATATTCATGTTTTCAAGACCTTCGGCTATAAAGCAATTATTGATCAGCCTTCCGCCATACTGATAACCTGAATGGTACAACACAGCATTCATCCCAAAAGACGAAGCACGGGCGAGAGAAAACACATGGAAGATATCCCTTCCAGCCATTTCTTTTTCTAACGCCTTGATTAAAAAGCTTGTCAGCGAATGGCCGCGGTATTCCGGCAGCACAGCACAATCGGTTATTTCTGCATGCCCCAGCTCTGGATTGATTTCTGCGCTTGCTGCGCTGATCAAGCGGTCATGATCAAGCATGATATAATACACCGTATTTGCCTTCATCGTCTTTTCAATATAAGCGGGGTCAAATACGGGGGTCGGATACGTACGGAATACTTTTTTATACAGCATTGACAGCTGATACATGTCGTTTATCTCTGCTTTTCTCATCGTAAATACGGGTATGTTGTCGTTGCGGAGGCGAGGCACTGTGTGATATAAGGATTCGATGATCTCTTGTTCCTCAGTATATGAATCTGTTTGCCTCCGGCTTTCTGAAAGGTAACGAACCATGACACAAGCCGAATGGCCGAGATAATAGCCCTTTAGATAACCCTCCGGCGCAAATAATTGTTTGGCAAGCATTGGTTCATCATGCTGCTTCGTATAGACGATGATTTTTTCCGCATTCTCTTCTTTCGCCGCTGCCACGATATCTGGCAGGGCCTTCTCAATGGCTCCGTCATAACAGACCACTCTGATTCGTTTATTAAAGCTGTCATGGTCCAAAACTGCTGTGACACCGCTACTCTTTATCGACTTGAGCATCCGCATCCTCCCCGTCTGTATGAAGCCCGCACCAATCCATGACAAAAAGTGCAATAATTTTAGCAGATTCTATCATGGCTTCAACCTCAATGTATTCATTGGCCTGATGAGCCGCTTTTGTTTCCCCTGGCCCGAAGACGATCACTGGCGTATCTCCTGCATGATATAAAAGCCCTCCATCCGTTCCCCACGGGGAAGCTTCGAGAATCGGCTCTGTCTGTTTCATTTTTTGATAGGCTGATTGCAGCACAGAAATTAAAGGGTGGTCATCAGGTAAATCATTCGGCAGCCACTGAGCGCCAAACCATTCTACTTGTACGGGATGGCGTTTAAACCATTCGTCACGGTATTCTAAATCCTTCAGCCAGTTTTCCAATTCAAGTTTGACAGCTTCCGGTTTCTCATGGGGGGCAATTCCGCATCTCCCTTCTATGACGACACGGTCTGCAACTGAAGATGGCCAGGCACCGCCTGAGATGGTGCCGATATTCACCGGTACCGGTATTGGGATATTGTCATACAGCGGATCTGAGATTCTCGCGTTGCGGACCTTCTCCAGCTCTTGTATCGCTGTGATAACATGCATGCTTTTTTCAATCGCGCTTACCCCTTCATAGCGTGTGCCCCCATGTGCCGCTAATCCCTTCACTGTGATCCGAAACCACATTGAGCCCTGCTGCTTTATAAATAGTTTCATATTCGTCGGTTCAGGTATAAGCGCCCCGTCAGCACGATAGCCCCTCATGATGGCAGACAGTGTTCCGGCGCCGCCGCACTCTTCATCTACAACACTCTGAAACAATACATCTCCCTTCAATTTGACATCGCAGGCGTGCAAAGCTTCTAAAGCAAAAAGAAGGGCTGTATTGCCTCCCTTCATATCCGTTGAGCCACGGCCGTATATTTTACCGTTCTCTTCGAAAGCTTGATACGGTTCATACTTCCAATCCTTTACGTTTCCTTCAGGCACAACATCAATATGGCCGTTCAAAATCAGGGACCTGCCTCCGCCTGCTCCTGTTTTTTTCGCCACGATGTTCGGGCTCTCATGAAAATCGGAACGATTTGATTTAAAGTAGGGATGCTGTTTTAATTGCTTTAGGCTTGGCTCCCATACATCAATGTCCATATGAAATTGCCGCAGTTTTTCAAGCACAACAGCTTGGGCGTTAAACTCTGACCCCAAAGTGCTTTTTTCCCCAATCAGCCTTTTGAGAAGACGAATGGCTTTGGCCGAATGCTGATCAAGCCACCCGATAACTTTTCTTTCAATGTCTTGCATCCTCATTCCCCCTCTTAAGAAAAAGGCATATCTATTTTGATTTCAGCCTCTGTCAGCCTCGTCACCTCTTCGATTGTCGAGCCATTCATCAGCTCTTTTAAAATAAAGTAATGGCCATCGACCTCAAGAACCGCTTTTTCGGTAATAATCAAATCCACACAGCCTGCGGCAGTTAACGGCAGCGTACATCTTTCTGTTAATTTAGGCCTACCCTTTTGATCTGTATGACTCATGACAACAACCACTTTTTTCGCTTTTTGGGCAAGCTCCATCGCCCCGCCCATACCCGGCACCTTTTTTCCCGGAACAAGCCAATTTGCCAAATCGCCTGATTGGCTCACCTGCAGGGCGCCTAAGATGGTAATGTCAATTTTGCCTCTTCTGATCATTGCAAAAGACAACGTAGTATCAAAATAGGAAGCCCCTTTTACAGCCCGGACAGGATATCCCGCAGCGTTGCATAAATGCGCATCCTCTTCTCCCTTTTCAGGACTTTCTCCAATGCCAAGGACACCGTTTTCGGCTTGAAACATGACCTGCATGTCAGTTGGCAAAAAGTTAGGGACCAAGGATGGGATGCCGATGCCGAGATTCACAATCATGCCCTGCTTAATTTCAGCAGCAGCCCGTTTTGCGATTTGTTCTCTTTCTGCTACTCCCAAGCCCATTTCCACTTCACTCCTTCACTTCGTACAACCCCCTCGACAAAAACCCCCGGTGTGACAATCATTTCTTCAGAAATCTCTCCCATCGGGACGATACGCTCAGCTTCGGCAAAGGTTCTCCTGGCGGCCATTGCCATTAACGGATTCATATTGCGCGCGGTTTTGTCATACGTTAGATTGCCGAATTCATCGGCAATGCACGCATTGATGAAAGCAAAATCAGCCGTCAGCGCTTCTTCTATCAAATATCGTTTTCCCGCCACAGTTACGATGTCCTTTTCCTCGCAAACCATTTGATTATCAATGCCGATATCGCTTAAAATACCGCCAAGTCCTGCTCCGCCGGCGCGAATCCGCTCCGCAAGCGTTCCCTGAGGTGAAAATTGAACTTCTAATGTCCCGTCTGTCATCTGTTTCCCCGCTACAGGATTGGAACCGATATGCGAGGCGATCAGGGTTTTGACCCGTTGATTAACAATAAGCGGGCCGATCCCTATCTCCGGGAAACCGGCGTCATTGCAAATAACAGTTAAATCCGTTACACCGCTGTCCAAAATAGCCTCAATCAATGAAGGAGGCGACCCGACTCCTCCAAAACCGCCAAACATCAGAACCGATCCGTCCTGAACATCTGCAATTGCTGTTTCAATGCTGATTGCTTTTTGAAATGGCGCCATTTGATGTCAATCCTTTTTTAAGTTTTTTTCGACCGCTGCAACTGTTTCTGAAAAAATAGAGATAAGCTCTTCAACTTCACCGTCAGAAATGGTAAAAGGAGGGGCAATAATGACAGCATCTCCTTCTCCGCTGTCTATCCCAGCTTTGGAAGGATAAACAATCAGCCCGCGTTTTTTCGCCTCGCTGACAATAAGCTGGGTTACCGCCTGTTCTGGCGGAAACACTTTCTTCGTTTTCTTGTCTGCCACAAATTCAATGCCTAATAGCAGACCCTTTCCGCGCACATCACCTATGATGCCGCTTTGAGACGCCGCCTCTTCAAGCTTCTTCCTCAGCACAGCTCCTTTTATTTCTGATTGTTTGATCAAGCCGTGCTTTAACACATACCGCAAAACTTCAAGAGCAGCTTTGGCTGAATAGGGATGTGCACTATATGTGTGGCCGCTCATAATCACACCTGATCCTTGTTTAATCGTTTCAACAATAGAATCAGATACAACAGCAGCAGCAATAGGGGCATACCCCGCACCGAGACCCTTGCCCAGTACAGCAATATCAGGAATGGTGTGCCAATGCTCTGTCGCAAGCATCCTTCCTGTTCTCCCAAGCCCTGTCATGACTTCGTCTGCAATAAAAAGCACGTCGTGT
Organism: Bacillus sp. JS; assembly: GCF_000259365.1. Classification (NCBI taxonomy): domain Bacteria; kingdom Bacillati; phylum Bacillota; class Bacilli; order Caryophanales; family Bacillaceae; genus Bacillus; species Bacillus sp. JS. The sequence goes on from NC_017743.1 coordinate 2,186,121, forward strand.
GTGCGGCATACCTCGCTTAATTTCTCATAATATCCCGGAGGCGGAGTAATCGCTGCTCCTGCAGCACCAATAATTGGCTCAGCCACAAAGCCGGCGATGAATTGGCTTCCGATTCTCTTGATCGCAGTGTCCAATTCATCAGCTGCAGACTGAACAAAATTTTCTGCCTTCTCTTGATTCAGCCGATAAAGGTGTGGAGCTGAGATAGCTGGATACCGCTCTATGAGATGGGTGAACCGGTATCTCCTTTCATAAAAACCAGATAATGAAAGCGCTCCCAAAGTTATTCCGTGGTAACTGCTCCACCGAGACAAAAAGATGGATTTTTGTGTTTGCTTTTTTTCCTGCCAATACTGAATGGCGATTTTCATCGCTGTTTCTATCGCTTCTGATCCGCTGTTGACAAAAAAAGACCAATTCACATCTCCCGGCAGCTCCTGTGCCAAGAGAGCGGCTAATTGCTCGGCGGGCTCGCTCGTAAACTGTGAGCGGTAAGCAAAAGACACCTGATCAAGCTGTTCTTTCAGCTTCTCAGTCACATCACGAACTCCGTGGCCGATATTACATGTCACCGCACCTGACGAGCCGTCAAGATATTTTTTTCCGGTCTGATCATAAACGTATGAACCCTTCGCATAACCGACAACCGGATAGACCGAGCTAAGCTCCGGCTTAATCAAATAACTGCTCATGCTCCCACCTCAAAACCCTTTTAACATATTGTATGAGTGTCCAAATGGCGGCATGACGTTCCCAGCAAAAACTTTTCACATAAAAAGAGCCTCCCTGAAGGGGAAGGCTCTTTTTGAATTTCAGCATCTAGCAAATAAAAGCGGCTCCGACAATAATTAATAAAATGAACAAGACGACAATCAATACAAATGTATTTGTCCCGCAGCCAAATCCGTAACCGTATCCAGGGTATCCATACATGCTGTTTTCATCCTTTCTTATCACGATATACGGCATTTTATGCGGGCCAAGTCCCAAATGGTTTGTGCAAACGCCTATTTCATGTAAGGAAATAATGAAAAACAGTATGCACCCGCTCATATTTTTTAAATGTCAGCTTTTCGTAAAAATGGGTTGCACCGTCTGTGCTTGTAGCGACTAAGTAGGCTGCTTCCATTCCTAGTGATTTGGCGATGGACAGCATTTCTTGCACTAAGATACTGCCGTAGCCCCTCCTTTGAAACTGATCTAAAATTGCCACTTCTTCGATTTTAGCTGTTTTCTCTTGCTGATCGATAAACAGCTCTCCGCACCCAATGGGAATTTTCTGTGCCTGGTCGCTATAACAAACAACAAGAATGATTGTACCCGCTTCGTAGAAAGGATATTTTCTACTTAATTTTTGTTCGGCGATCGCTTCTCCAATATAAATGGAATCGTAAATTTTCATAATAGAAGATCCGTCGCTAAGGCTCTTTGCCGTCCCCCATGCGGTTAAAGGATGTCCCATCTGTCCATTCCAGTCATTAAGCTTCATGTCATATAGCAGCTCATCCTCGACGACAAAACCGCTTTTTACGAGCGACTGCTTCAAACCAAGCGGAAAAACATGCTGCGGCGACGCTTTTAAATGGAGATAATTCGCTTCAAGCAGCTTTGGTACGGAAGGCAAAAAGTTCAGTAACCGCTCCAATGGAAACGTATCATGGAGCTGAACAAAATTATGAGAAAAAATTTGCGGAAGCTGAGGATCTCTGTATACGCTGTAATGATCAAACGATGTCGATTCAGACGTTAACAATATATATTGATGTTCCGTTTTTGCATAATGTCCTGTCATGAACGTCTCCTTTTTATGACCTATCCCTTTACTCTGTTGCAATGTTCAATTTCTTTATAATCTCATCGTACACCGGATAAAACGGCTTTCCAATTGGAAATTGCTGAATATTTCGGAAAGAAGCGGAGATTGGCTTCTGATGTAAAAAAAACTTCCTTGCTACTTGTTCACTAATTGGGTGAAAGAAGCCGTTTAGAAACAAAAACGGCTCGCGTTCGATGAAAAACAGCCTTCGGCCAGGCGGATTTTTGATCAATTCAGATCGCTTCCACATAATCGGCGGTCCTTCCAAAAGCGCCTCCAGCTCCTCTTTTCCAACTGTCAATATGTCTTTTCTTTGAAATTGATAAAATTGAAACGCATACTGGTCCACAATGCGCCTTTTTTTTCCGGCTTCGATATAAAATATGGCAGGATGGTCAGCTTCCTTTACTAAAATATAATTCGGAATGTTTAAAATCTTCCCCATCCTATATTGGAATAAATATGGGTCTGGAACAGCGACAGTCCGATTTAGATACCAAAAACTCCACTTTTCCCCGACAGGGTGCCGTACACCCTGATCAAGAAAATACACAGTTTGATCTGAACCTTTCACAAAAGAACCGTCAATCAAATCGGCGGGCAGAAACCGATATGCATTTTGAAATGAATCTGGGGTTTTATAAGTTGTATCTAATACTTCATTTATCGGCAGAAATGGGGTAAAGTTGTTGAGTCTCGCCCAAAAAATTGCGTCGCCATGATTCCAATGCTTCATATCATCATCCCAATAGCCTCCATATTTATGGTGAATGAGATTAAGTAACGAACGGCGATGCATTACTGAACAATGATCAACATGAAAAGCCGCCTGCTCTAGCACTGCATTGGCATTTCTGTAGAAATATGAGATTTCCTCTCCCCTTTCGTTTACATGTACAACTTTTTGTTTTGAATAGACAACCTGCGCTTCAGGCTGATGTGAAAACTCTTGCACCATACGGCTCAGCCGCTCGGGATGATAAACAGTGTCATCAGTAAGATAGGAAATGTAATCGCCTTCTGCAAATGGGAGCGCACTGTTAATTAATGTGGCATAACGGGCTGTTTTTAATCGATCTGCAGGTTGCACGAAACTGTTATGATATTGAATGCGCCGGTCATGGAGATACTTGTGAATCACCGCAGTTGTTTCTTCATTCGAATGATCATCCATAATAAAAAGCTCCCAAAGATCATGCGTTTGCTGAATCACGCTTTCGATCGCTTTTTGCAAATATTTAGGTTTGTTGTAACTTGTTAAAATAATAGACACTTTCTCTCCCATCTATACCGCCCCCGCCGTCAAACATAAAAACGGCTCCGCAGCAAGCAGAGCCTCTGTCATCATTTAAAAAGCACCCCAGCTTACAACACTTGAAAGTGACACATGAGATCTCGTGTTATTTAACGGGTTTTGAAAAATAACCAAATCAGTCAGTACTTCTTTTACGATGACATTCTGAAGCGTATCTCCGTTGATCAAATGAACTTTTGAAACCGGTACGCCCAGCTCCTTTGCAAAAACGAGCTGGCGTCTGAGATCAGATGGATTTCCTTCAGTAGATGATTGACGAATAAGCAGAATCAGCAAAAGCAAAATAAAATGCAGTTCATCTTGGTTTTCTTCTCGATCCACTTGTTTCTCTAAATCCAAATAATCCCTCTCCCTTATCCCTTTACTCTGTTTCACAATATGAGCGACTTTGATGTATGGTATAGGGCTATGTCCACTCCATTAAAAAATCAGCATTTTCCTTAAATACATGAAAAATAGGTCTGGTACGGCGTTCGACTCATACCAAACAACAGCCAGAAGAATAGATTAACGTGAGTTCACTATCGAATAGGAGGTGTGTGTAATGAGCTCTGAAAATGCACAGTTAAAAAAGGATTTAATTAAAACCGTTTTAAGTCCTTTATTTCCAACTGCAACAGAAGGAGGAGAAAACATGGAAAGTAATCTTAAAGCCTTGCTTGAAGCTGCCATCGATCAAAAAGTAGATGAAAGTGAAACGGTTACGGCAGAATCTATTTTAGACCCTTCCCTTCCGGCAAGATGGATTTTTGCCAGAGTTACGCCAGGCACGACAATCAGCATTGTGACTGATTCAGGTGACATGATCGGGCCAGTTGTCTTCGTTGCTTTCGATCAAATTCACGGTATCGTCTTTGTAACACAGGAAAGCTCCGTCACTCCGGCAGGTGAAGCTACAACATTAATTGATGTAGACAAAGTAGAAAGCGTTACGTTCTTTTCATAACATCCGATGAAAGTCTTGTATATCCAGTCGGGATACGGAGGCATATACAGTTATTTTGATCGCTGGGCTGAAGAATGTTTTCAGAACACTCATACAGAGTATATGATTGCAGATAAACCTGAAGCAGAATATTTGGTGAAGATCGAAGCGTTTCAGCCGGACTTCGCACTTATAATGGTTGGAGACCGCGTTCCTCACGACTGGCTGACCTGGTTAAAGGGTAAGGATATCCCCGTGTATGTTTGGCTGACCGAAGACCCATTTTATATTGATATCAGCCTACAGGTAATTAAGCTTGCTGACGCCATATTAACGATTGAACAAAATGCCGCTTTCTATTATCAAGAGCTCGGCTACCAGAACGTCTATTATGTTCCGATACCAGTTAACCATCGGCTGTTTAAAAAAATGGGCACCGAACATTCCTATCATTCAAATCTGTTAATCATCGGCTATCCTTATCCTAATCGGGTTCAGCTTATGAAAGAAGCGGTCCATCTGCCTTTCACGGTTCGGGTAATCGGCAAGGAATGGAGAAAATATCTGCCTAAAAAAGTGCTCAAACAGCCGCACATTGATGTCGTCAGCACATGGGTTCCACCCGAACAGGCCGTTCATTATTATAACGGAGCAGATATCGTAATCAATGCGCATCGGCCCTATCATTTTGCTTTCAACCAAAATACTATGCGCATCAAAAATGCCAGTTTTAATAACCGAACGTTTGATATCGCTGCATGCGAAGCATTTCAATTAACCGATTTACCCGCGGCCCATCCTTTTTCATCCTTTATTTCTTATCACGGCATGGACGACTTTAAGGAAAAAACCGCTTTCTATATCAAAAACCCTGAAGAACGGCATAAAGCTGCAGCAGCCAATTATAATGAGACCGTACCCGCATTTACGTTTGATGAGCTTCCTGCAACACTAAAGGCGATTCATCTGGCGCTTTCTTGAAAAATCGTTCATTGCTATGAACGATTTTTTCATTCACAGAAAAAAGCAGCTTGTTCAGCTGCTTTCTTTTCTAGCCGTCAGAACGGTCTTTCAGCTTCCTCGGGTTCACCTGTTTATGAAGATCAGGCATTCTGCCGAGATGCTGTGCAATTTGTTCCCACGATACAATTTTGAAGTTTTGATTGACTGCTTGTCCATTATCAATATTTTCGCCGTCCTGCGCCACAAAAATCCCATACGGATATTTTGGACCAAGCCCGAAACCGAGAACATCAATACCATCCGTGTCACTAGTACCGTCTATCTTCTCTCCATCTGTGATTTCAAAGTTGGCCACATAGCGATTTTTCCCCTGCCGTTCATACATTGCATAGCTGTTATCTCCTTGACTTGAGGCCATGAGATATCCTTTGCCATTTGGTGCATAATAGATTGTCAGTCCTTCAATATCAGCTGTCAAATGTTCACCTGTCGCACGGTCAACAACCTGTCCCTTTGATCCTCCGCCTGGCTCAGCGTTAAATTTCCAGATCGCCTCATCTTCCTCTGCTATGTATAGGTTCCCGTACTCATCATCCGCAACAAGGCCTTCAGTCTGAGAATTCAACTTAAATTCACGCACTTTTTTTCCTGTTACAAAACCTTTTCCACCATCAACAATTTCATACTGCTCAAATTCCCCTTGTTTGCCTGTCACTAATGCGTAAAATGCCCCTGTTTTCTGGCTGTGATACAGGCTGAATCCGTAAACCTCAGAAATACCAGTGGAAATAGGATGTTTCGGATCTGTAATGCTTTTCAATTTCCCTTTATCCCCGTCTATTGCATATACTTCAATTGTATTTTTTCCTTCAGACCTGTTGGATGCTGCAGCAATATCAATTTTTTCACCTTTCAATGGAAAATCATAGCGCAGATCGACATTATTGAGCTTGCCAAATTCATAAGAATGAAGCTGCTTTCCATCTAAATCATACACGACGAGCCCTGATTTCTTATTTGTCGTAATTAATTTGCTTTTTTCCGGATGTTTCTCATGAATCCAAATAGCCGGATCGTCAGCTGCGTCATCGCCAGAAGCGACCGGATCTGTCTCCGTTTGCGCAGTCACTTTGAAATGATGTTCCTCACTCACATCATGAGCCGACACCGAGTTTGCTGTCAGGCTAAGCAATAAACCCGCGGCGGTGCTTAGCAGCATTGTTTTTGAAAACTTCATTTGGTACCCTCCTCTTTTATCACTATCATCCCTATTGTAAAATATATACATGTATTTACCGTGAGGAAAATGAACCTTTTTTTATAGGGTTTCTGGCTCATAAACAACTTTCCCTAAAGAGGTACGTGAGATGACTTTGTCAGCTTTGTTTTTGAGGTGCGAAATAAAAACATAATGAATATTTAGTACATTGTTTATTTAGTTTCATCATTTTCTATTAAAAAAGAACACGTTGTGACATGATCATTCCCCTAAATTTTGTTTTATTGGTTGCTTTCATTAATTCGATTATAAAGTTGAACATATGATGCATGGTAGAGAAACGAGAGTTGGAGGATAAGCCATGCCTAAACAGCAAACAGCAGAACTAAAACCATTTTTTCATAACAAAACAGTTTTAGTCACTGGCGGAACAGGTTCAATCGGGAGTCAAATTGTCAAACGCCTTTTGCTGCTTACACCTAAACAGGTGATTGTATTCAGCAAAGACGACAGTAAACAGTATGTCATGAGCCAAAAGTATGCGGAGGATAAGCGGCTATTATTTGTACTCGGAGATGTGCGCGATCACAGAAGGGTGAATCAGGTGATGAAAGGCGTCGATATCGTCTTTCACGCGGCTGCGCTGAAACAGGTTCCGACATGTGAGGATCATCCATTTGAAGCGATCCAGACCAATCTCATCGGCGGACAAAATGTGGTGGAAGCTGCCCTTTTACACCGAGTGCAGCATGTCATTAATATCAGTACAGATAAAGCTGTATCTCCTGTGAACACAATGGGTGCCACCAAGCTGTTATCTGAAAAGCTGTTTCATCAAGCAAACCGCCACGTTCAAAACAAAGGAACCGTGTTTTGTTCGGTCCGCTTTGGAAATGTTCTGGGCTCCAGAGGTTCGGTCATCCCTATATTATTTGAACAGATGATGGAGGGTCAGCCTCTGACTATCACAGACAAGAACATGACCAGATTTTTCATGTCAATAGACGATGCAGCTACATTGACTTTGCAATCAGCTGCGATTACAAAAGGCGGAGAAACCTTTATTTTTAAAATGGAATCACTGAAACTTGAAGAACTGATTCATGGATTTGAAGAATATGCATCGCAGCACGGGCTCCCGCGGCCGGCTGCAGTAGAAGTCGGCAAGCGTCCAGGTGAAAAGCTTCACGAAGAATTAACATCCCCGCATGAAATTGAATCACTGTATGAATGGGGCAACCTTTATGCGATCCTTCCAGAGCCTGAAAAACATCCTGACTTTCGCAAAGTCAATCTGCCTGGGTATCAATCTGATCAGGCCCCGCTCATTACGAAAGAAAGAATTGCCCAGATTATTGAAGACTTGCATCAAGAGAAAAAGGCATAAAAACAAGCCTGTCTATCCATTAGGCAGGCCTGTTTTTAATATTTTATTTATCAAAGAGATGCAGGTAACTTTCGTATCCTTCCTCTTTCAGCTTATGCTTTGGAACAAACCGCAGCGCTGCTGAATTTATGCAGTAACGAAGCCCGTTTGGCCCCGGACCGTCATTAAATACATGGCCAAGATGAGAGTCAGCAGTTCGGCTTCTTACTTCAGTGCGAATCATGCCATGGCTCGTGTCCAGTTTTTCTTCCACTTCTTCTTCTTCAACCGGCTTTGTAAAGCTTGGCCAGCCGCAGTGGGAATCAAATTTATCCTTGGATGTAAACAATGGCTTGCCTGACACAATGTCTACATAGAGCCCTTCTTCCTTGTGATCCCAATATTCATTTTGAAACGGCGGCTCCGTGCCGTTATTTTGCGTTACTTCGTATTGTATGCGATTTAATGACTTCATTTTTTCTTCTTTATTGTACGCCATTTATTTATCCCCCCAATGCTCATTAATAAATCCGGCACGTCCGGAGCCTGTCCGGTAGCGTTGATAATGTGCTGGATTCTTTTTATAAAAATGCTGATGGTAACCTTCCGCTTCATAGAAAGGTTCAGCTTTTAAAATGTCCGTTACAATCGGATCTTTAAAGATCCCGCTTTCCGCCAGACGTTGCTTGGAAGCTTCCGCAAGCTCCTTTTGTTTATCATTATGATAAAAAATGGCTGCGCGGTAGGAACTGCCGCGATCAGCAAACTGTCCGCCGGCATCTGTCGGATCGATTTGCTGCCAAAATAATTCAAGCAGTTTTTCATAAGGGAATACATCAGGATGAAACGTGATTTGAACAGCTTCACGATGTCCTGTCGTTTCACTGCACACCTCTTCATACGTAGGGTTTTCAGTATGGCCGCCTGTATACCCGGACACCACTTTTTCAATACCCGGCTGTTCGTCAAAAGGTTTAACCATACACCAAAAACAGCCTCCTGCAAATGTGGCGATTTCTTTTTTTTCAGACATACTGGTGCCTCCTTTGTTAATACGTGGTATTATTATATTATAGCATGTAAAAATAGAATGAAAATGATTCTGCTTTTCAATAAAATCTATAGGTTTCAAGCAATATGCTTATGTAATGGAGGTTCACAAATTTGAAAGTAAGAACACAGATGATGTACGATATGGAAACTTTACTCCGTAAAGTCTTTAAACAAATACGCAATGAAATCAATGAAATTTTAGATAAAGAGCTGTCGCGGAATGAATTCACCATTCTTCGGATCCTCAGTGAGCAAGGGCCTAAAAAAGTCACTGAATTTGCGCCTATTTTAGAGGTATCGGCAAGCCACATTACGGCTGTGACTGATGCGCTGGTAGAAAAGGAATGGATTACGAGAATCAGATCGAAGGAAGACAGACGCATTATTCGCATTCATATCACTGAAGCTGGCGAAAAGGTCCTTCAGCACTTTAACGAGAAAAAAACGGAATACTTCTTCAAACGCTTTGACTGTTACACTGATGCTGAACTTGCCACGTTAATCGAGCTCTTCAGCAAACTTGATAAAAAACGGTAAAAAAAAGCACATACCGCTATATATAGGTATGTGCTTTTCGCAGTGCTTCACTTATTTTTCAGCGAACAGCTTCATTGTTTTCCAGCGGCCATACCTGTAATACAAAAATGCCGCGCAGCTGCTAAATAAAAAACTCATTCCGATTCCAAGCCCGATTCCTTTTTGTCCAAGCCAAGCTGAAAAAAGAACCGTGAAAGGATATCGCAGCACCCAAAACGAGATCAAATTTAAAACCAGCACCTGCAGCATCGCTCCCGCGGCTCTGACAATTCCGTTCAGCACGAAATTAATCCCAATAAAAGGGTAGAAAAACGCGATCCACCGCAAATATTGTTCACCAAATGCGACCGCATCAGGCTCGCTGATAAATAACCTTATAAGGTATTTACCAAACACCCAAATCATAACCGCAATCACCAGCATGCAGGAAATAACAGCCAGCACACCAAGCCTTGCAATCGTTCCTACTCTTTTATTGTTTCCGATTCCGATATTTTGCCCTGCCATACTGTTGACGGCCGTACCGGCAGCCATTGCTGGAAGCGTGATGATGCTGTCGAGCCGCTGGACCGCGCCAAAACCTGATACCACGTGCTCCCCGTATGAGTTGACAACACTCATAATCGCCATCATACCGCCTGTAATCACCATCATCTGCAGACCGGCCGGAATTCCGAGTTTCAAAATCAGCGCGGACTCTCCCCACTTGGGCACTCTCGGAATTGAGAATGGCACAAGCTTGTGTTTGATGACATAAAACAACCCATACAGAAACGCAACGCCTTGTGACAAAATCGTTGAATAAGCCGCACCCGCTATTCCCATGCGAAACACAGAAATAAAGAGCGGCGCCAGCACTGTATTCAGTACAACAGCAAACGCAATAAACCGGAGCGGTGTCTTGCTGTCGCCCAGCGCCCGAAGCACAGTACTGATAAAGTTATAACCAAATAAAAATAAAATGCCGATAAATTGAATCTGTAAATAAGTCTCAGCAAGCGGCAGCATTGACTCCGGCGTTTTTAGAAGACGCAGCAAAAGCTCTGACAGAAAAAAACCGGCCACGCCGAATCCGATGCTTAGGCCTGTTAATAAAACAACAAAAGCGTTAATATACGACGTCATTCCCTTTTCATCATCTTTTCCTTTTTGCTGAGATAAAATGGTTAACGTCGCATTGTTAAGGCCCAAAATAAAAGACAGCACGGTTAGAACAATCGTGCTTGATACCGCAGCTGCCCCAAGAGCCTGTGCCCCCAGTAAATTGCCGATCCACAAGCTGTCTATAAACTGAAAGGAAACCTGCAATGCGTTTCCGAGCATAATAGGCGTTGAAAACAGTACAAGCTGTTTCAGCACGTTCCCCTGTGTAAAATCGTATGCTTTCATCTTTTCTCCTTGTATTCTCAAATTTTCTTCGGACCGCACGAAAAAAGAGACGTTGTTTCATGTCTCTTTTTTCATGATTTATCGGTTTTTTTTCGGTCTCGCATACCGAATGTAAACACCATCACACTTAGGAACAAGGCACAATAGGAAACATTCAAATACATTTGATCCATGTCTTCAGCGGCCAGATGATGATAAGCCAGCCAGCCGAAGTACAGGGAAAATGTAAAGGATAATAAACTGAAATACTGGTAAACCTGTTTCATTTTCAGTCACCTCTATTGTTTAGGATGGTAATAGGAAAATTCAATTTCATCATTTTCTAAATTTATTTTATCCGCTTTGACATACATACCATTCGTTAAAGGCATTTCTGACAAACGCACTTCAATGCTTTTATCTCCAGGGTGAACGTGGACAAATGACGGCAATTCATAAAAGCTGTCCATATAATTTAACACAAAGCTAATCGGTATACTCAATTTCCCTAACGAAAATTTCGTAACATTCAACTCTACATCACCGTTTTTTTTCACGGTCGGTTCAAAAGCGATAAAAGCATCAATAGAGGTAGAAAATGCCTTGATTTTCCCTGCGACATGAACATCATCATCAATCTCTACTTTATAATCAAGCTTGTTTGATGCCTTGTCGTTTAAATATGAGTTAACAAACGCAGCTAATGATTCTTTTGTGCTTGTCACTTGAAATCCATACTCGCTCTCAGATGAATCCTTCACCTGAGCTTGCTCTCCCGGGAGCAAAACAAGTGTAACAACCCCGGCAGCGAGGATAAAATTGATTGCAAGCAATATAAAAAACAGTCGTTTCCACTTATTCATGCTGTCACCCTACTCTTTCGGTAATCCTTCTTTTTTTATGGATTGATAGACGCGCTTCGCGATTAGAGAATAACCCGTACCATTAGGATGAAAATCATCTTCCTCAGAAATTCGGCTGCTGTCACTTTTTTTGTTGAACAAATCTTCGATATAAATGATTTTCGCATGCTTATCCTTTTTCAGCTCTTTTTCAGCAATATGGTTCCAATCCGTGACAACACCGTTTATTTCATTTAGTTCAGATAATGTAAACGTAAACGGATTGTACATGCTGACATAAATCAGCTCAGCGTGATCATTCAGCTTGCGAATTTCAGAAATGGTTTTTTCAAAGCGCTTTTCGTACGGTTTTTCCGCTTCCTGAAACGGTTCAACGGTTAATTGCAGGAAGTTTTGGCGAAGGACTTTCATCAAATCATTACCACCAATTGTAAAAAAGACATAATCTGCGTCCTTTATGCCTTTTTGAACCTTTTTATCTTTTAGTTTTTCTAATAAATCATCCGAACGGTTCCCTTTTACGGCATAATTTTTCACGTCAACCGTTTTGACTTGTTTATCTGACCGGATAGAATCCGCCACCTTGCCGACATATCCCTTTCCATCGGGATCTCCGACTCCTTCTGTCAGCGAATCTCCGACAGCCGCTATGACAATGTGCTCTTTCGTTTTCGTTTCATGATCTTTTTGTTTTCCCTCAGATGCTGTACGTATGCTCGTACAAGCAGTAAGAAGCAAAATCAAACCAGCCATGATTGAAAAAATGCGCAGCTTCAATCTTGTTGCTCCTTCCCATTCTACTAGTGGAAAGTGTATCATGTTTTAGAAGATTTGCAAATGCCTAGTCTTCTAGCTTACTTGAGTGCGCCTGCTGATTTTACATCGGCGATAATTTCATCGTACGGTGTATTCTCAACTCCATTGTAATCTTTCAGCACCTTACCGTCCGGGCCCACCAAATAAAAAGCTGATTGATGAATCACTTGGTCCTCTCCCTCCGGTTTCTTTACGATCGCTTTAAAGCTCTTAAGTGCGAACTCCTCAATCTCACTCTGGCTGTATCCGGTGAGAAAATCCCAGTTATCAAAAGATAATGGATAATTTGCGGCAAATTTCTTCAGCTGTTTCGGCTTATCGTTTTCTGGATCAACACTAAATGATACGATGCGGACATCTATATTCTCGGCTTTCAGTTTTTTTTGCAGATCGGTCATATGAGCAGTCATCGGCGGACATACAGTTTCACAATTGGTAAAAATAAAATCCGCCAGCCATACTTCTCCTTTTAAACTCTCTAATGAAACGTTCTTGCCGTCTTGGTTTTGAAATGTAAAAGGCTCCACTTCGTAATTGAGCGGATTTTTAATCTGCTGTCCTCCGCAGGCACACAAAAGCAGAAAAAACAGCCCAGCCATTAAACCTTTGATAACCTTCATGACATTCATCCTTTCAGCCAGCATAAAAACGCTTTCTAAAACCTGTCCTTACTGTCCCATATTTGTATTCGATACTGAGCAAAAAAAATCCTGCATGCCTCCCCATTAACGATTACAAAGGAGGACATACAGGTAAAAAACGGCATGTTATGCGTTGTGCTTTAACACCTCTTGATGAAAAACAGCCTGATAATCTGCCCACTTCATCCGGCGCTTCATATAATGTCGGAAAGAATACACTTTTGTCCTGCTGTTTGATGAAAACACTTCTTTTAAGTAGAATTGCAAATGGTGATGTAACATAAAGAAATAGTGCTCATCTTCCTTTAATACAGGTATTTCTGTCACTTTCACCTGAATCCCGTCACCGCGTTTGAACTCTAGGCTTTTGAGTAACAAGCTATCAATCCTCTTTTTTTGTTTTTCTTCTATTATATATGATGCCAGCCTGGCTGTCTGTCATTTTGCGCGGTTGCGAAAAAAATTAGATCAGCAGATGGAATAAGTCTTCATCCTTATTCACCTCTACATAATGAAACGGTTTTTTGTTCATCCGTTCAATCAGCGGCCCATAATCGGCTTTGTTCTGCAGCTCGATGCCGACAAGAGCAGGTCCGTTGCTTTTGTTATTTTTCTTCGTATATTCAAACCTTGTAATGTCATCATTCGGCCCTAGGACTTCGTCAAGAAATTCGCGAAGTGCCCCCGCTCTTTGCGGAAAGTTGACGATAAAATAATGCTGAAGACCTTCAAAAATCAAGGATCGCTCCTTCATTTCCTGCATTCTTCCTATATCGTTATTCCCCCCGCTGACCACACACACCACATTTTTTCCTTTAATTTCATCCTTGTACAAATCAAGCGCTGCGACAGAAAGAGCTCCGGCTGGTTCAGCAACAATCGCACATTCGTTATACAATTCAAGAATGGATGTACATACTTTTCCTTCAGGGACAAGGAGAATGTCATCAACAACAGATTCCAGCGTCCGAAAGGTTTCCTCTCCAATTTTTTTAACTGCTGCCCCATCTACAAACTTATCAATTTTATCAAGTGTGACGACATGCCCAGCTTTGTTTGATTCAAAATAGGATGCCGCTCCCGCCGGCTCAACAGCAATTACCTTTGTATCAGGAGACACATTTTTCAAATATGTACCTACCCCTGAGAGAAGACCGCCGCCTCCGACACTTGCAAAAAGAAAATGCGGTTCTGCATCAATGTCGTTTAAAATCTCGACTGCGAGCGTTCCTTGTCCGGCCATCACATCCGGATCATCGAACGGATGGATAAACGTCCGAGATTCCGCCTCACAGCACTCTACGGCACTTTTATACGCGTCATCAAACGTATCGCCTGTCAAAATAATATCGATAAATCCTTTTCCGAATAGTTCAACTTGAGATACTTTTTGTCTCGGTGTAGTAGACGGCATAAAAATTTTTCCGTGAATGCCAAGATGTTTACACGAGAATGCCACGCCTTGCGCGTGGTTTCCGGCGCTTGCACACACCACTCCGTTTTCTGTCTGCTCGCTGGAAAGCTGTTTCATTTTATGATAAGCCCCTCTGAGCTTAAAAGATCTAACAACTTGCAAGTCTTCACGTTTTAAATAGATATTGCATTCATATCTCTCAGAAAGTCTGTCATTCCTCTGCAAAGGTGTGTGAATGACAACGTCCTTTACGTTTTGATGAGCCTTCAAAATGTCTTTCACTTGGATGAGAGAGTTTTCTTTCAACAACGGTTTCATGTACAGATTCCTTTCTTGTTTTAAATCCCTATTTAATATGCCATTATAACACGAATATTCAAAAAATAAGACAATTATTTTTATTTAATAATTAAAAAAATACAGACTATGTCCACCACATCTCGTGGAAACTTCTGTTTAACCATTATCCTGCAGACTCAAGAAAAAAGATGATCGTAAAATAAAAGGTGTTTTCAGCCAAAAGGCATGATATAATGAAACCAATTAGAACCAAAAGGAGCCAATTGATGAATAGCGCACCAAAACTCAATACCTTTCAACAACTAATCGGAGAACATCAAACTTTCCTGGAAGCAAAGCGAATCGCCAAGCAGTTCTCATTATCTGAGCTTCCTGTCTTAATAACAGGAAAAATCGGAACAGGCAAAAATCATTTCGCACATGCCATACACTTGGAATCTTCGAGAAGCAATGAACCGTTTATAAGCGTCAATTGCAGCACGCATTCTGAAGAAAGCCTTATGCATGAGCTTTTTGGTCCTAACGGAAACTCAGGTGCTTTTCACAAAACGGCACGAGGAACCCTTTTTCTTGATGAAGTATGGCGCATGCCGGCTTCTGTACAAGCTCAGCTGTTAAAAGCGTTTGATTCAGACATGGAGAAGCCGCGAATGATCTGTGCTTCTGCAGACGGATCCGTGGAACATTCCTTCAGGCAAGACTTATTTTACAGGCTGAACATTTTAACGCTCACACTGCCCGAATTATCCGAACGAAAAAGCGATATACCGCTTTTGACACAATATTTCCTCTCAAATTCCGGGCAGCAATTGTTAATCGACCCCTCTGTCTTTCCGGTGCTTGAGCAGCATACATTTGAAGGCAATGTCAGGGAATTAAAAAACGCTGCAGATTATATGGCGGCAGTATCAAGCGGGGGAACGATTCATCCACATGACCTGCCGCCATATATTAGAGGCGCGATAGACGGAAAAACCTCAAAGAAAAAAGCAAAGCTGCTGACTTTAATGGAAAAAGCTGAGTTTTTGTTTATTTTGGAAACAATAAAAGTATTGAATGAAAAAGGAGAACCTGCCAGCAGACGGATCATTTCTGAACACAGCAAAAATACCCAAACCTCGTTAACGCCACAGCAGGTCAGAAGCCGTCTCGACTATTTGGAGAAAAAAGACTATGTCACCAAAAGCCGCGGACGCGCCGGCACAAAAATTACCTTTGAGGGCTTGCGCTTTATAGAGACGTTAAAAAATCAAATGATTTAGCGATCGAAAGGAGAATGCACTTGTTTACAATGAAAGAAGAGATCGCCAATGCCATTACACACGGCATTGGTGTACTCTTATCCATCCCTGCTTTAGTGTTTTTAATCATATTCGCGGCTAATTACGGGTCTGCCTGGGACATTGTCAGCTTTACGATTTTCGGTGTCTCTATGCTGCTGTTATATTTGAGCTCTACACTGCTTCACAGCATCACACATAAAAAGACGAAGGACATTTTGGAGATTATCGATCATAGCGCGATTTACGTACTCATCGCAGGAACCTACACGCCTTTTTTACTCGGACCGCTGAAAGGCACACTCGGCTTTACCCTGCTGGTTATCGTATGGTCACTTGCCCTGGGTGGAATTGTCTTTAAAATTTTCTTCGTGAAACGCTTTATCCTACTGTCAACCATAGTGTACTTGATCATGGGCTGGCTGATGATTATTGCGGTTAAACCTTTATATGCTTCGCTGAGCGGAGCGGGATTCAGCCTTCTTTTTCTCGGCGGCATTCTATACTCTGTCGGAACCATCTTTTACATTTGGAAAAAGATTCCCTTCCATCACGCCATTTGGCACAGCTTCGTATTGGGCGGGAGCGCTGCTATGTTTTTCTGCGTGCTTTTCTATTGTGTAAAGGTACCGTTCCTTTCGTAACAAAAAAGCGCAGTCTTAACGACTGCGCTTTTTTATGCACGTAATTGTTTTTCATTAGCAGGTATATAAGCTTTTGAAAAGGACAATTCAATGTCGGCTGGTTTTAAGCGTTTAAAAAACGCCCCCTTTTGCAGGTGCTCTGTTCCTTTCGTTTCCACCATCACTAACGGAAGTTGATAGCGGGCTGCAAGTTCTACAGGATCAATAGAACCATCTAGTGAAAGAATCAAGCTTTGCCCCTTTTCCAGCTGTTTTGTCACATTTTCATATACCTTCTCTGAATGACCGTCTGAAATCACATCCATCCGATCCAGCCATTGCCCGATAAAAGGCAAGCGGAACACTTTTGGGTTGGCGATAAAGCCGGCCGGTTCCTCAATATATCCAGCAATTAAGGCCAGTTCAGCCAAGCGCAAACGAGAGTGCACATACAAAACAGGACCTTGTGGGATTGGCTCTGGCTGATGGATTGTCACAACTGAACCGGAGATGCCAATACAGCCTTCCAAAAATGCCTTTGGCTGTTCGTACACAAGAGTCATCTGTTTTTTATATGACAGACGAGGGTCGAGCATTGTTTGATTAAATAATTGTTTCATATTTTTCAACAGCATATACACAATATAAACCATTAGAAAGCTGTAGCGAACCAATTAAAATCCTCCCGCTTTAGAAGAATTCTTTTTTTCATACACGAGAAATTCGTAATCATACGGGTTTTTTTCGTCCTTGATTCCCTGCTCAGAAGTAACCAGTTCCCAATCGCCTTCATCAAATTCAGGAAAGTGACGGTCACCTTCAAACTCGTGATGAATTTTCGTCATATACAGTCTGTCCGCATAAGGGAACAGGTCCGTATAGAGCTGAGCCCCTCCGATCACAAAGCATTCTTCAGAGCTTGAACAAATATCCAGTACATCCTGTAACGAACTGACAACCGTGCATCCCGGAAATTCTGAAGCCGGCGCTGATGTGACGACAATATTTTTCCGATTTGGAAGCGGACGTCCGATCGATTCAAATGTTTTCCGGCCCATAATGATTGAATGGCCCGATGTTACTTTCTTAAAGTATGCAAGATCATTGGGCAAATGCCACGGCAAATCATTGTCTTTGCCGATAAGCCTGTTGGCATCCATCGCAAAAATGAATGAAATCATACGCTGACCGCCCCTTTTTGCTCTAAAACATGTCTGCATAAATCCTTATACTGTTTCATTTTTTTCATCCTTTAAAAGTAGTCTTCTTGTAGTGTAACACAATAAAAAATCATTTCTGAACCCAGAAATGATTTTTTTATAGTCAGCTGACGACAGGCTTTTCATCCTGTTCTTTTTCTTCATCTTGCAGATCCTGATGCGTATGCGCAATTCTGCTCGCCGCTGCTGCAGCAAGAGCTGCCACAATATCATCCAAAAAGGTGTGAATACCGTCTGGACTTTCATCAAGTTCCTTAATAATACCAATCTTCTCTTTATCCAAATAACCGAAATTGGTCAAGCCGATCGACCCATACACATTAACGATTGAAAGCGGGATGATTTCATCTATGCCGTAAAGCGGTTCATCTGTTTCAACAAGATGCTGCAACGGTTCGGGGAGAAGCTTCTGTTCTGCAAGCTGATCGAGTGCAAGTCCTGTCAAAACAGCATGAATAATTTCACGTTTGTTCAGGACTTTTTCTACATTCTCCATGCAAACACTGAGCGGCAGGTTTGGATTGTATTTTTCCTGAAGTTTTTGAACAATGCGTGCAATATCTTCTATCATAACGCCCCGTTTATTCAGCATATCTTTTGTTATATTGACCATTTCATTCATTGTGTACTTTTTCATGTCTAATGGCATCTCCTTTAAGCACTCATCCAGTTGGGAGGCGTGTTGCGGTCCCAGTAAATGCTCCCAAGCTCATGATGTGATTGAAATCCATCTTCTGCTGTATGATAATGAAAATTAAACCAGTAGCCGTCATGAGGCGGATGGTCTCTGCGCACATGGAATCTCAGAAGATCTTCTCCAGTTGTCCGATTGTAAACGTTGAATATTTTTTCCGTTTTGCCTGCTGAAGGCATGCTTGAGATCACAACATCTTGATACGCTTCATCATCTTGCAATGTCGCTAAATAATCACTAATCACATTTTCGATTTTTGGCAGGATCTCTTTCCGATAATCATCTTCAATGACCGGAGCGATTCTGCTGCCGAATTTTAAAAAGGACTGATCCTCAGCGCTGTCAAGGAGCTGTTCCTTGTACGATTGAAAAAGCAGTTCAGGATCTCGCCTGTCATCCGACTCATCATCGTACAGGTCATGCTCATCATAAAAAGCGGTGTAATCATTCTGCTCAAGACTGCTCGGCTGTCCGGAAGGCTTGTCCGCCATAAGAGCAGCCGGAGGAGATACGAGCCCGAACGTCACAATGGTAAATAAAACCACAAGGGTCTTTCTCATCCACAATTTCATGACTGCTTATTCCTCTCTATTTTATTGTCATGTTTCTCTTATTTTAGCACATCCAAAACATTCAAGTCATGTACTATATGAAACTGATACACAAATTAGGAGATTCGTTGCTATGCACTTTGTGTAAAAACGCTTACAATATTCTGTGAAAGGAGGCTTTCCGCATATGATTGACGCTCTGTTTGCCACAGTTTCACTCTTAACATTGTTATACTTTGTCGTCATGGAAGTCACCGATTAACAGAAAATCCCGTGGTATGAATCACGGGATTTCTTTACTTGCCTGAATGACACCATAATGGAACAGTGCTGTTTTTCTTTTTATGACATGAAAACCAAACTGTTCAAACCGCGGGCTTTTCCAATGGTCTTTTAGCACAACACTTTTTCTGGCAATGCGTACCGCTTCCTTGATACACTCTTCGTGCAAAACGGAATCCTCAGCCAAATCGCGTAAAGGCGCAATACCGTCAGAGGTCTCTACAGGTTCATGAAACATTGGATCGAAATAAACCACATCAACAGAGCCGTCAGGAAGCTGCTTGATGTATTCTAAGCAATCACCATTCTTTACCTGGATTCTTCTCATCGCTGCTTGAAGCTCTTCTATACCTGTTTCCCATGAATGCAGCCCCGTTCTCACTAAAACGGATACAAGATGGTTTTTTTCCACCCCAACCACAGAACCAGTTTCGCCTACCGCCATACTTGCGATAATGGCATCTGACCCCAGCCCGAGTGTGCAATCTAAAAACGTATCCCCTTCCGATAAACCGGCAGCCCGAAGCATCGGCTCTTGCTCACCGCGTAAGAAGCGTTTGGCTCTGAACATCGCGGTATTCGGATGAAAAAAGAATTTGGCACCTTGTTTCGTAAATAGCTCAAATCGCTCTTTGCCGACCACAAGCAAATCACGTTCAGCTGACTTCAGCAGGTTTTCAACCGTTTGTTTATTTCGGCCGCAGTATGGCATATTTAGCTCTTTAGATAGCTGCTTTGCAGTTTTTATGGTGTGTTCAGACGGTCTATAGCTTGTTGTTATCATCTTCTGTACTCCCAAAAAGAAAATGCCCGGAAAACGGGCATTTAGCAGTGTGCATCAAAGGCAGCAGTCAGATTTTTCATAATTTCTTCCATGTCGTGTCCTTCAATTTCATGACGCGGAATAAAATGTACAACTTCTTTGCCTTTCAAAAGAGCCATTGACGGTGAAGAAGGCTCTTGGCCAGTAAAATACTCACGCATTTTTGCAGTAGCTTCTTTATCTTGGCCCGCAAATACAGTCACCGTATTGTCAGGCGTTTTGTCATTCTGGAGAACTGCCTGTGTTGCTGCAGGACGTGCAAGGCCTGCGGCGCAGCCGCATACAGAGTTAACGACTACAAGAGTTGTGCCCTCTGCCTTTTCCATAAAGTTTTCTACTTCTTCCGCTGTTGTTAACTCTTCAAAACCTGCTCCAGTCAGCTCGCGGCGCATCGGTACGACAAGCTGACGCATGTATTCTTCATAAGCCATTGACATAAAAAAAGCCCCCTCTAGTATCCTTCATCTGAAGTAAAGGATACTATAGAGAGGGCCGGATTTCAAATGTTCACGCCTTAAAATACAGAAGTAAGTGTCCTCACCTGCTAGATTTTCATGATACCGCCAGTGTTGGCACTTGTCACAAGCTTAGAATAACGTGCCAGGTAGCCGGTTTTCACTTTCGGTTCAAAACCTTTCCAGTTTGCTTTCCGTTTTTCCCACTCTTCTTCTGGCACTTGTACATCCAAGATGCGTTTTTCAATATCAACGATAATATGGTCTCCGTTTTCAACAAAGGCAAGCGGTCCGCCCTCAGCGGCCTCAGGGGATACGTGACCGATGGAGAGCCCACGGGAGGCTCCGGAAAAACGTCCGTCCGTAATCAATGCCACTTTTGGTCCGAGTCCCATTCCAACGATTTGAGATGTTGGCGCCAGCATTTCCGGCATGCCAGGTCCCCCTTTTGGCCCTTCGTATCTGATGATGACAACGTCGCCTTCTTTTACTTTTCGGTTGATAATGCCGTCAAGTGCCTCGTCCTGAGAATCGAATACGACAGCCGGCCCTTCGTGTCTTGTAATCCCATTCTGTACGCCGCCCGTTTTAATGATTGCGCCGTCCGGAGCCAGATTACCAAATAAAACAGCAAGACCGCCCTTTTCAGTAAATGGCTGATCCAATGGATGAATAACGTCATAATCCTTTATTTCATGTCCCGCAATGGTTTCTCCAAGAGTTTTTCCTGTAACAGTCAGCGCATCTAAATGAAGCGCTCCTTCTTTCTTGGAAAGCTCATTCAGAGCCGCTGACACGCCGCCCGCTTCATGAAGATCTTCAATAAACACATCCGAAGCAGGCGCCAGCTTGGCCAAGTGCGGCACGCGTTCAGCGACTTCGTTAATGCGTTCTAAAGAATATTCAACGCCGGCTTCGTTTGCAAGAGCAAGCGTATGAAGAACGGTATTTGTAGAACCTCCGAGCGCCATATCGAGTGCAAACGCGTTATCAATCGCTTTTACAGTAACGATATCACGCGGTTTGATATCTTTGCGAATCGTTTCCATTAATTGCGCAGCCGATTTTTTGACAAACTCTTTGCGTTCCGGAGATGTTGCCAGAATGGTTCCATTACCCGGCAAAGCAAGACCAAGTGCTTCTGACAGACAGTTCATTGAGTTCGCCGTAAACATGCCTGAGCAAGACCCGCACGTTGGGCATCCGAACTGCTCTAGTTCTTGAAGCTCGTTTTCATTGATTTTCCCTGCTTGGTAGGCGCCTACCCCTTCGAATACTGAGGAAAGGGAGATTTTTCGCCCGTCACTTGTTCTTCCTGCTGCCATCGGCCCGCCGCTGACAAAAATCGTCGGAATGTTGATGCGCATTGCCGCCATAAGCATTCCCGGCGTGATTTTGTCGCAGTTCGGAATACAGACCATTCCGTCAAACCAGTGTGCGGATACAACCGTTTCCACAGAGTCAGCGATGATTTCACGGCTTGGCAGCGAATATCTCATACCAATATGCCCCATCGCGATGCCATCATCTACTCCAATGGTATTAAATTCAAATGGCACGCCTCCTGCTTCCCTGATTGCTTCTTTCACAATTTTTCCAAATTCCTGCAAGTGAACATGACCGGGAACGATATCAATGTATGAATTACACACCGCGATAAACGGCTTGCCGAAATCCTCTTCTTTTACACCAGCTGCACGAAGCAAACTGCGGTGCGGAGCTCTATCGATTCCTTGTGTGATCATGTTACTGCGTAATTCTGCCATGGTGATCCCCCTAAATTCTTTCAATTGTTAGATTGGATTTTATTTTAACAATTTTCAGTTTATTTATGGGCTGTTTTTGCAAAAAAGATAATTTCAGGCCGCCCTCGCCTTGGTTTGTTCTTTTGTGTTTTTATATTTATATAGCTTTCTGTCGATTTGAACCCTCCAACTATTAATATTGTTACTTACTATAAATAGTTTTCGAACATTTTTCAACAATATTCGAAATAATTTTTATAAAAAGTGAATTCACATAAAAAAGGTGCATGATCTGCACCTTTTTCATCTCTATTCACCCTTTTTTCTGCTCTCTGTCATTTGTTTCCAAACAGACCCTTTTGCTTCTTCTCCATGTTCAATACGCTCAAGCGCCATTTTCACTTGAAGGCTGACCTCAAATTCGGGATCATCTTCGGCAGCGCGCAAAGCTTCAATTGCACTTTCATCGCCGACTTCGTACAGGAACATAGCCGCACGCCAACGAACAAGCTTGCTGGAGTCGCTTAACGACTTGATCATAGCAGGAATGGCTTGAGGATCGCCGATATCAGACAGGCAATCTCCGGCCGTTCTTCTGACTGAGACCGCTTTGTCCTCAAGTGCTTTATACAATAGAGGAAGAACATCAGGTGTTTCAATCATTCCTAAGTACACAACAGCCTGTCTTCTGATGGACACCTTTGGATCATCCAATGCCTTCTGTAAAACCGGGATATCCTCTTCTTTTGGATCCATCTGTTCCAGATGCGCATAACGCTTTTTCCAGTCCTCATCATCAAGCATGTCGAGCGTTACTTTATACGCTTTGCGCTGTACTGCTTGTTTTGCTTCGCTCTTTCCTTGAGCAGCTGCTTCTGTCAGTCGTTTCAGCCGTTCATCACTGTATGCCGCCTGAAGCTCTTCTGTCACGTCATGGCCGATTTCATTAAAGTCGCCGAATCTGACACCTTGTTCTTTCCAGGCCCGCTCAAACACAACATTTGAAGCCTCAGATCTGAGTTTTAAGATCGCCTGCTGAAAGCGCTCAGGTAAGCCGAAGCGCTCTTCCCGCTCCCCATCCGTCAATTTAACTTGCATAGGAATGCCGCTGAACATCTGCACAAAAACTTTTACCTCTCCAAAAGATTCTTGTTCAGAGCGGTTTTCTTCTGTGCTTTCAGCACTTTCCATCCCAAATGCAGTGCGGACTTGCGGTAAAATGTCTTTCCAGTCGTATCTTGCATTCCGTTCAACAGCTAGAAAATCTGCGACGTGATATACCCCTTTAACTCCATCTATTTTAAGGATTTCCGCTATAACGGGCGGTGCGCCTTCTGCTTGCTCAGGTTTATAGTTATTGCTTTTGCCCGCCGGAAGCTCTTCCGTTAAGATGACTTTCATTGTATTCGGGCTTGGTGTAGGTTCAATTGATTTTATCTTCATGATCGTCCTCCTATAGCATATCTGTGACTTATTCTATCACAGTCGTTCCAAGCCTTCTATTACGACGTTTTGGCATCAATCCCGGGTATGTCTTTTTCTAATTGGCGGACAAACTGAAGCATAAAATCGTGTCTTTCTTCTGCCAATTCCCGTGCAGTGTCTGTATTCATCATATCTTTCAGCCGCAGCAGCTTATGAAAAAAATGAGCGTAGGCGCTTTGCTCATCTCCATATAGGCCATGCCCTTTTGCGCCCGCAAACATGAAAGCTCTCGCAATGCCGACAGCACCAATCGCATCAAGTCTGTCAGCATCCTGTACAGCTTTTCCTTCAATTGAGAGCGGCTCCTTCGCCAATTTCCCCCTGTCCCGAAAGGACATCCTTGTTATAATATGAATCACTCTGTCAGCAGCCTCTTTTCCTACCCCGAAAAAAACGAGCTGATCATACACTTCGCTCACAGAAAGCCTGACCGTGTCAGGCAGCTTCACATCAATTAAATCATGAACCAAAGCCGCCGTTTCAACAATGAACAAATCCGCTTTTTCCTTTTCTCCAATATACACAGCAAGATCTGCAACTCTTGATACATGATGATAATCATGTCCAGAGCTTTCGCCAGTCAGGATAGATTGAACCCATGTCCTGATTTGCTCTGCCTGCTTCAATTTCTTCACAAAAACACCCTCTTCATTGCCCTAATAGCTTCACGATAGCATCTTCCAGCTCTTTCGGATTTGTATTTGGTGAATAACGGCCAACGATTTCTCCATTTCTATCCACTATAAATTTCGTGAAATTCCACTTAATTGCCTTAGTTCCCAGCATTCCTTTTGCATGCTCTGTCAAATACACAAACAGCGGATGGGCGTTTTTTCCGTTTACATCCACTTTTGAAAACATGGAAAACGTAACACCGTAATTTGTTTCACAAAATTCCTGTATGTCAGCCTCTTCTCCAGGCTCTTGGTTCATAAATTGATTGCAGGGAAACCCTAAGATCTCAAGCCCCTCCTGCTGATATGTATCATATAATTCCTGCAGCTGCTTCAATTGGGGAGTAAAACCGCACCTGCTTGCAGTATTCACGATCATCAGTACCTTTCCCGTGAAAGGCTGAAGTGTCATGTCTTTCCCTGTTATTGTACGTACCTTCATATGATATATAGACATGTAATTCCCTCCTATGTCCCTGGTGAATATTTTATCTTTTTTAAATTTCAATTCAAAATGTAAACATCAATTAAGAAACTTGACGACATGAGCAGTCGTTTATTTTCAATTCCTAGGGTTCGTTTTTATCTTATCATTCTATAAAACATTTCAATTCCCTCCGACATCATGGAAAATCATTTTCTGTGAAACCAAAAGATGTGTCAGTGCGTTTTATATAAAGAGTTTTCTGTTGTTTCCCCCTCAACACGTATAGATAGATTGAAAATTGGCGTGAAAATTCCTATAATGAAGAAAATTAAACGGGGAAATAATGGAGGTGCCACGTTGCCTATTAATATACCAACACACCTGCCGGCAAAACAGGTGCTTGAAAGTGAACATATATTTGTAATGGATGAAAGCAGAGCATTTCATCAGGATATCCGGCCGCAAAAAATTATTATCTTAAATTTGATGCCGAAAAAAATCCAAACAGAGACTCAGCTTCTCAGATTGCTTGGAAATTCGCCTTTACAGGTTCATTTCACATTTTTAATCCCAAGCACACACACGCCGAAAAACACTGCAAGAGAACACCTTGACGAATTTTACACGACTTTTTCCAATATCCGTCACAAGAAGTTTGACGGAATGATTATCACCGGTGCGCCGATCGAGCATTTGGCGTTTGAAGAGGTTTCATATTGGGAAGAGCTCAAGGAAATCATGGAGTGGAGCAAAACAAATGTTACTTCAACCATGCATATTTGCTGGGGCGCTCAAGCAGGTTTGTATTACCATTATGGTGTGGAAAAAATTCAAATGCCGAAAAAAATCTTCGGTGTGTTCGAGCATACCGTTCTTTCAAAACACGAAAGATTGGTAAGAGGTTTTGACGAGCTATACTACGTGCCGCATTCCCGGCATACAGATATAAATATGGAACAGCTTCAAGCAGTGTCCGAGTTAAACATTCTTACCGCATCAAAGGAAGCCGGGGTTTGCTTAATTGTGTCTAAAGACGAAAAACAAGTCTTTTTGACAGGGCACCCTGAATATGATACAAATACGCTTCTTCAAGAGTATGAAAGAGATTTGGAACGAAACCTTTCTACTGTTGAGGCGCCTAAACATTATTTTGCAAAAGGCAGCAATGAGCCAGTGAATCGCTGGAAAGCGCATGCCACATTATTGTTTATGAACTGGCTGAATTATTACGTTTACCAAGAAACTCCTTATGAATGGGACTAATTTTTCTTATTTTAGTGATACGCTGAGCAAAAAATATGATAAAATACATCTGATTCAGTCTGCCTATAACAAAAATTTAAAATACTGGAATCCAAATCATTTAAAATTAGCTTAACTTTTTCACTGCATTAATAATTCGATTATGTATTTGTGTTATGTTTATGTATAGACAATAACTCCTTACGATGCATGAAGCTTGCTTGTTGTTGATTACATTGAGGTGAATTTACTTGAATACCAATAAAAGAGTATTAATTTTGACTGCAAATTACGGAAATGGACATGTGCAGGTAGCCAAAACACTTTATGAACAATGTGTAAGGCTCGGCTTTCAGCATGTAACAGTTTCTAATTTGTACCAAGAGTCAAATCCGATTGTTTCAGAGGTAACTCAATACCTTTATTTAAAAAGCTTCTCAATCGGGAAACAGTTTTATCGTTTGTTTTATTACGGAGTTGACAAAATCTATAATAAACGTAAATTCAATATTTACTTTAAAATGGGTAATAAAAGATTGGGCGAACTTGTTGATGAACATCAGCCCGATATTATTATTAATACATTTCCGATGATTGTCGTGCCGGAGTACAGACGCCGAACAGGAAGAGTCATTCCTACCTTCAATGTTATGACTGATTTTTGCCTTCATAAAATTTGGGTTCACGAGAACGTGGATAAATATTATGTGGCGACAGATTACGTGAAGGAAAAACTGCTGGAGATCGGCACTCATCCAAGCAACGTAAAAATCACAGGAATTCCAATCAGGCCGCAATTTGAAGAATCCATGCCGGTTGGACCGATATATAAAAAGTACAATCTTTCGCCAGACAAAAAAGTGCTTCTGATCATGGCAGGTGCCCACGGTGTATTAAAGAACGTAAAAGAGCTGTGCGAAAACCTTGTCAAAGATGAGCAAGTGCAAGTGGTTGTCGTGTGCGGGAAAAATACGGCTTTAAAAGAATCTTTGAGTCCGCTTGAGGCAGAAAACGGTGACAAATTAAAAGTTCTGGGCTATGTGGAGCGCATTGATGAGCTATTCCGGATCACAGATTGCATGATTACTAAACCAGGCGGCATAACTTTGACTGAAGCTACTGCCATCGGTGTGCCTGTCATTCTGTACAAACCTGTGCCTGGCCAGGAAAAAGAAAATGCAAACTTCTTTGAAGACCGCGGAGCTGCCATCGTCGTGAACCGTCATGAGGAGATTCTCGAGTCAGTCACTTCCCTTCTTGCAGATGAAGATACCTTGCAGCGCATGAAGAAAAACATTAAGGACCTTCATTTAGCAAACTCCTCTGAAGTCATTTTAGAGGATATCCTGAAAGAATCAGAAATGATGACAGCCAAACAAAAGACCAAAGCGCTATCTTAATGGCGTACTTGAGAGCATACGAAAACCGTGTGCTCTTTTTATTTATATTTAGCCATTAATAAAAGCGGTTACATTTTTTCGTGAAACTCGCCTTCCTTTTCAAAAATAAGCCGATTCGCAACTTGACGGGTGCTCCCAGATGGTGTATAGTTGAACCATCATTTAACAATGAATCAAAGTTAAATGATGACAAAATTTTTTTTAGCACATGGGTGCTACAGTACTAGGAGGAATTAAGCAATATGCAAAACGGTAAAGTAAAATGGTTCAACAACGAAAAAGGATTCGGCTTCATTGAAGTTGAAGGCGGAGACGATGTATTTGTTCACTTCACAGCTATCGAAGGAGAAGGATACAAATCATTAGAAGAAGGACAAGAAGTTTCTTTTGAAATTGTCGAAGGTAATCGTGGACCTCAAGCTTCTAATGTTGTAAAACTCTAAACTCAATACATGATGATGAGATGACAAATAGAGGAGAGGCATTCGCCTCTCCTATTTGATTTTCATCTGGATTTCAATCGCCAAAATGTTTTGTTTGCACCTCTGTTCAATCTCTTCAACATACTTTTCCATTGACGGTTTTCCTTTTTTCGCGATATCCGCCAGTTCTTCTAAATCACTGTATATTTCTATAAATGTTTTGTGAAGGATCGACTTCAAATCTTTATCATCCATAGCTGCGTTCCCCTTCTCTATCAAGATACCTCAAATAGTAAAACAGTCCTATTATTTCTGGTTCAATAGTTATATCGGCTTATTTTTATTTTATTTTCTATTTTGGTACATAAATTTCAAAAAAACTCTGCAAAATAATTGTGGAGGTGTTTTTGTTGACTTCAAAATTCCATAATGAGGATCAGACTGGCTTTACGGATAAGCGGCAGCTGGAACTAGCAGTGGAAACAGCGCAGAAAACAACAGGAGCTGCGACGAGAGGCCAAAGCAAAACATTAGTCGACTCAGCATACCAAGCCATTGAGGATGCTAGAGAACTGTCACACTCTGAAGAGCTGGCAGCTCTCGACGATCCTGAATTTGTAAAGCAGCAACAGCAGCTGCTGGATGACAGCGAGCATCAGCTCGATGAATTCAAAGAATAAAAACCGCAGCTTCTGCGGTTTTTATTTTTAGTGATTGGTTAAGACATCTCCGTATGCTTTCAATTTTTCACCAACCGTACATTTATTGATACAAAATGAATGTGCATAAGTTTTGCCAAATTCTTTGCGAAATTGCTTCTTAATAAAACAGTCTTTGCAATATTCATCGTGCAGTTCTGTCAGTTCTTTAAAGATCATTTTCTTATCCAATATCGTCATCTCCGTTACGGTCTAATTTCGTGTGGCTTTCTACGAATTGATGGGATAGAATTTTTTTAGCGAGGCCGTCAGCTTCCTGGTTGTCTTTCCGTTGTATCGTTTCGTAGGTTGGAGTAAGCTTCAGTGATTCAAGGAGTGCTTCTATTTTGTCCAGCCATTCATTATGAGATGGATCATAGCAAGGCCAGCTGCCGTCAAGCTGATTCAGTACAACAAGTGAGTCCCCTTTGATTGTAATTGAATTTCTGCTTGCCCCAAGCTCTCTTACTTCTCTTATTGCTTCATAAAGTGCCGCATATTCAGCTTCATTATTGGTTTTCAGCCTAAAGCTTTTATTTTTTCTCAAACGATGCTGGACTCCTCCCAACGAATAATAGATGACAATCCCTAGACCCGCAAGTTCGCTCTCCTTATCAAAACTGCCATCAAAATAAACAGTGATGTTATCAGGCTCTTGAGCAAGCTCCTCGGTCAGCTTTTCCAATTCCTTCAGCGTCCAGCTGCCGCCTTTCTCGTCTTCGAACTCTAGCTCTTTCATGTATGGAAAACGTCCAAGCTCTCTGGCGAGCATACGTGCCTGCTGTGCTGTCAGCCAGTCTTCGCTGAAAAATGAGACGGATCCCGTTCCTTTTGCTTCTATTTTTAAATGCGGTCTGAGCTTCATTACGATCACCTTACCATTCATTAGTTGCCGGGCTTATGCTATAATCAAACCAATCTTACCCCGGAAAGGAAGCTTTTTCATCTTGTTTAATAATTCGTTTTGGATCTTTTTTGCGATCATTCATTTTATCATTGTTCTTTTATTTTATAAAGGATTTGGCAAAATGGGACTGTTTGTTTGGATCGGTTTTGCGATAGTCTGCGCCAACCTCCAAGTCGTCAAAACAGTGGAACTGTTTGGCTTAACAGCGACACTCGGGAATGTGATGTATGGCACAATCTTTTTTGCGACAGATGTACTGAATGAAAAATACGGACCGGCTGAAGCCAGAAAAGCGGTATGGCTCGGATTCTCAACGCTCCTGACGCTGACATTTGTCATGCAGGGCGTGCTGCTTTTCGAACCGGCTTCCAGCGACATATCACAAACAGCGCTGGAAACGATTTTTGGATTCCTTCCGCGAGTTGCGTTAGGAAGTCTGCTTGCCTTTATCTTCAGCCAAACGCTGGATGTTTATGTATATTCGGCAATTAGAAGGATATTTCCTTCTGATCGGCTTTTATGGCTCAGAAACGGCGGCAGTACAGCAGTCAGCCAGTTGTTTGATACATTCATATTCACTGCTGTCGCTTTTTTCGGCATTTATCCGGCAGACGTTTGGCTTCATATTTTTATTTCTACATATTTGATTAAGTTTGCGGTATCTTTAATTTCATTGCCTTATGCTTATGCAGCCAAAAAAATGATACCTAATGATGAAAGGAGTTCATAATGCCTACAGAAATATATGTAGACGGCGCAAGCGCTGGTAATCCCGGGCCTTCCGGTATCGGCATTTTTATCAAACATGAGGGGAAAGCAGAATCTTTCTCTATTCCAATCGGAGTGCATACAAACCAGGAAGCGGAATTTCTTGCATTAATTGAAGGGATGAAGCTATGCGCAACGCGCGGGTATCAATCGGTTTCCTTTCGAACGGATTCAGATATTGTGGAGCGCGCCGCTGAGCTTGAAATGGTTAAAAATAAAACGTTTCAGCCGTTTGTAGAGGAAATCACCCGTCTAAAAGCAGCCTTCCCTCTTTTTTTCATCAAATGGATACCGGGCAAGCAAAACCAAAAAGCCGATCTTCTGGCAAAAGAAGCAATTCGGCTGAATGAAAAGAATTAAATCTTAGTCATTGGTTCATCCTAATGGCGAGGTGAACTAACATGAAAAAGAAAGATAAAGGCCGGCTGACTGGCGGCGTTACTCCGCAAGGCGACCTGGAAGGCAATACACATAATGACCCTAAAACAGAGCTTGAGGAAAGGGCAAAAAAAAGCAATACAAAACGCTAGAGAAGATCTATACGATCTCTCTAGCGTTCAGCTTTTCAAGCATGCGCTCAATTCCTTTAATTTGGTGGCGGCGAAGCATTTGAGCCGCCTGCTCCATTTGCAAAGTAAATAAAGCGTCTTTCAGTGTGCAGACCAGCGGCACAGAGCAATGAATTTCCGCAAGCTTCCTCGACATCTCCAAATCACTTAAACCTTGCTGAATTTTTCCCTGCTGTCCCTTTGGAAGAAGAGAAAGATTTTCCAATAAACGGTCAATCGTTTCATATTCACGAATCAGTTTGTAGGCTGTTTTTTCTCCAATCCCTTTGACGCCGGGATAGTTATCACTGGAATCACCCATAAGCGCTTTAATATCAATCAAAGCTTTTGGCATTACCCCTGTTTCTTCATAAAAAGTCTCTTTTGTATAGACTTTATAATTTCCGATTCCTTTTTGAAGCAGAGCAACGCTTACTTTATCCGTTAGCAGCTGGAGTAAGTCTCTGTCCCCTGTTACGACCGTAATGTCTGCTTCATTTGCAAATAAATCGGCAAGAGTTCCAATACAATCATCTGCTTCATAACCGGCAAAGCCAATATTCATGATCCCAAGCTCAGCGGCTGCTTCCTTTGCCAAATCAAACTGCGGGATCAGTTCCACAGGTGGTGCGCTGCGGTTTGCCTTATAATCTTGAAACAAGTCATTACGATACGTTTTGCTCCCCATGTCCCAGCAGCAGACGACGTGTGTCGGCTGGAATGTTTCCACGGCTGTAATCAAATGCTTTAAAAAGCCGTTGACGCCGTTCGTCGGCACCCCGCTGTCATTTATCATAAAGTTGCGATGTACGGCCGTGGCAAAAAAAGCCCGAAATAAAAGAGCCATGCCGTCAACCAGCAATAGTTTATTATTATTCATCTGATAACTCCCTTTTCTTTCATTCCTTCTATTTTAGCATAAAGCGGCCCAAAATAAAAAACAGTATCTCTAATAAAGAGATACTGTTTGGGTATCATCAGTCGTTGTGTCTTTTGTTGCTGGCGATCAGCTTCTCAGCTTCGCGTCCTGCGTAAGAGTCAAAATGGGTTTGAAATCCGTTTTTCTTTTTGGCATTGTTATTCGCCTGTGCATTTCTGTTTCCCAGCTTTGTTCTGCCCAACATGAATCCCCCCTTACGTCGGATGTCCATAGTATATGCATCCGGCAGGAGATTCAATCGCGGCAGGATCATCCAGCTTACACGCGGCTTACGTATTCTCTGACCATTTCTTTTGATACAAGCCGTCTTGTCGGGACGATGCCTTTTTTAGCGAGCTGATTCATTTGCTCGGTGATGTCATTAATAGCGTCTGTAGTAAAAGGCTCATCGTTTTTGCATTTAGCAACAGCTTCTTCAATGGCCATTTCACGCATATTTTCAAGACGCATAAATGCTTTGATATGCTCGTGCTGTTTTGATGAATGTGCTGAAATTGCTTTATGTACCTCTGACATTAATCGTTCATCTCGCTTTTTTCTATTTAGTCTATCATGACTTGACATACAAGCCAACTGAATTTTACATTTTTATTGTATTGTCTGAACTTTTCCAGGAGATGCACGCTTGGTACGCCATTTCAATCTCTTTCGCATGTTCCCCTTCTGCATATCCTTTGAAATACGTCTCTTTTTGATCCGTTATTTGCGCGATTGCCTTTTCAGCCATATCTTCCTGTAAGCGTCTGAGGTGAGCTGTGTAATGAGAGATCAGGCTCTCTTCTTCATTTTTTATCCATCCCTCTGTGATTTTCGTAAGTTTCATCCGTACAGCTTCGATAAAGGTCGATTTTCCTTTTTGCTCAAAAAACTGCTTCGGTGATTTGACCTCTTTTAGTTCCTTTTCAAAAACACGTTCTTCCATTTCTGGTTCAACTTCCTTCAGCTGTATGCCGCTCAAATGCTGATCACCCGCATAAATGGAAAAATAACCGTCTGCGTTTAATGTTTTTTGAAAGTTATCCAGCCATTCTTCTGTGATATGCCGTTCGATGAAACCGCTCATGCGAACATCAAGCGTTTTGATTTCCTGAATATATTCAAACTGGTATTCATGCAAGGCTGTTGTCATCGCCTTACTCACATTCTTTTTCCAATCCCCGTTTTGCAGCCCGGGATGAAATGCCGATTTTAATAAATCATTTGCAAAATACGATAATCGCTGTGTAATGTGATAAAGCTGCTCTCTTGTATCTTTTTTCACTTTCTCAATGATGGTTTCTGAGTTCCGCCGTTTCTCGATATCGGCAACTGCCTGCTCAAATGACAGCATGAGACGCTGTTTCTGCGCTTCCTTCTCTTCTATGGACTGATGCTGGGATTTGTGAAGCTGGAAAACAGTTTCGCACAGTTTGTCTGCTTCCAAACTGAGCTGTGCAGCGGACGCTTTTTTTACGTCCACTTCGATAAACCGATCTAAGTGTTTTCTTACTTTCGGGAACTGGTTATAAAATGATTCCGGTTTTCCCAGCAGCTCCTCCTTACTTGAAACGGTAAAGAGCTGCGGCTCATAAACCCCTTCTTTTACAAGCTCTGTGCTGACATAATCGGTCACTGTTTCAAGCTCTGTTTTATCTTTTGCAAGGTCTGCGGCATTAATAACGAAAAACATTTTATCCATGCTGAGCGATTCTTTCACAAGTCCGAGCTTCCGTAAAAATGAACGATCTCCTTTTGAAAAAGAGTGTTGATAATAGGTCATATAAAAAAATGCATCCGCATCTTTGATATATTGGAATGCCAGCTCTGTATGCCGTTTATTCATGCTGCTCGCGCCGGGTGTATCAACAATCGTAATCCCTTTTTCAGTGAGCGGGCATGTATAGTAGACCGTTACCTCTTTCACAGCACAGGCCGTTGTTTCCTCTGCTACATACGGCTTTAATTCAGACAGCGGAATCGTTAATATCTTCTGTTCCTGTATATACTGCTGATACCTCTCGTATGCAAGCAGGAAATTTCTTATCAATTTCACGTGCTCTTCTTGCAGCCTGTTTTTTTTGACTGCCTTTTCCCACTTCTCTGCGAAGGAACGGCCTGCCGGTTCTTTTGATATTCCGGTGAGCTGCAAAATTTCAGCCGTTATGTCATCCTCCGTCTTAAATACTACATCCGCTGTTTTGTTTAGGCTGCCATTGATTGGCTTTGTGATTTTGTTAATTGTTGCTGTGGTTGGCGTTGGTGAGGATGGCAGCACTCTTTCGCCAACAAGCGCATTGGCAAAAGATGATTTCCCCGAACTGAAGCCTCCAAAAAGAGCAAGTGTAAATTTCCGTTCCTCAAGCCGTTTAACCCTTTCACGAAACGCTGAAATATGCTTTGACAACATGCTGCTTTCGCCTAAAACATCAGACAAAGTGTAAAAGCGTTTGATTTGGTCATGAAGCGGCAGTTCTTGTTCTATATTGATTTCTGGATTCGGCAACGGCTGCTCCGCCAGCTGGCCTCGGCCTTGTTTCTGTTCTGGAGCCGCCACTCTTTTTTTCTTCAATTTAAACCATTCTGTGTCTATATGCATCGGGCATTCGGACTCTTCTTCCCAAATGGCCCACAGGCGATTGATTTTCTCGCGGGCATGATTCTCTAAACGAGCCTGTTCTTGAAGAAGGACAAGTTTTTCCGATTCTTGGACGAGCCGGTCGTTAACCGTTTGCACGTCTTTGGAAACACGCTCTTTCACCATAGCGGAGAGTACCTTTATGATGTCTGCGGCCTCTCTTTTCGCCTCTTTCCGGACCAGCTCTGCCAAGTCTTTTGTATATTGCAATACATATTCAGAAGAAAAGGCTGCACCTTGCTTGACCGCGCGTTCAATGATGCTTATATCAAGCGGAGTGCGATAGGACTGAATCAGCTTTTCACACTCAGCGTCATGGACATCAAATGCTTTGGCGAGTTTATGGAGCGTGTCTATTATGTGCCAATCCGCTTCGGCTTCTGTTCGTTTGGTCACATCAGAGAAAAAAACATTCTGCCTTTTATCTCTTTCTTGTGCAGTTTTCGCTTTAGAAAAGAAAAAGCCGGTTTTAAAAGAAGGCTTTTGTGACTCTAAAAATGCAGCCGCCAATTCACGCATTTCAAAAGGCGTCAGGTTGGCGTTTTTTAAAATACGATTGATTTCTTCCTGCATCCTCTTCTCTGCCTCAGCCGCTTGATTTGCAGCCTCATCCAATTGATCACGCAGCGATTGGACCAGTCCAGTTTGGATGTGAAGCTGTTCAGCGAAACTCGGGCCGTCTGTTTCGTCTTTCTTCAGCATTTCCGTATGTTCCTTCAGCAGATTACAGATCTTTTGTTCGGTTAAAGCCTGCAGATTGTTTTTTGATTGCTTTTCTATTCTTTTTAACTCTTCTCTCAAAGCCCCAATCTGATTAAACGGGTGATCAGGTTCTGTTACTGACGTAAAATAGAGCGCTTCCTTTGAAATCCCTTCATTGCAAAGCATCTCCTCTACCTGTTTTTTATAGTCTCCAAAGTTTGTCTCCGTCTCGTCATGGCGGTCAATTTGATTAACGATAAAATACACATTCGGAATGCTATCTTTTATTGATCTGAGAAACTTTACATTTTCCTCAGCGTGTACGTGATTATAGTGAACAACGTAAAACAGCGCATCCGCCTGGTGAAGAATAGAAGCAGCCGATAGAAAATGCGCATCATCTGTTGAATCGATCCCTGGAGTATCAATATACGCAACCCCGGAATCGATCTCAGTATACCTGTCAAAAATTTCGACGCTTTCAATCTGTTCACCGTCTTTGCAATATTGCTGTACCTTGTCTTTCTGGTAAGCCCCTTCCAGCTCAGCACACGCTCCGTCTGTTGTATGAAGCCGAACTCGCTTTTCCCCGTTTCTGATCACAACAAGGTTAGCGCTCGTCGGAATCGGGCTTGTCGGCAAAATATTCTCCATTAACAGGCAGTTCAGCAGTGATGATTTCCCCGCTGAATAGTGCCCCGTAAACGCGATATAAACCTCTTCATCTGACGCTTTTTTCATGACCGCAGCCAGTTTAGCAGCCCTTTGTCCATCTTGGTTCTCAATAAATTGCTGATAAAGTTCCCCAGTTTTGTGCAAAAGCTCGTTTCTGTTATGTTCTGTCATAAGCCTGTACCCCTTTGTGCCGTTTCAATTGTGAACCTTTTTCGAAAGATCTGAATTCATTCCCTTTTCATTTTACACAAGAATAAACCAAATTTCTTTAGGAGAATAGAAAAAAGCCGCCATTACGGCAGCTTCTATAAAAGAAAATCTGCAACTTTTACAAGTTCCAGATTCATCAAACAGATTTATTAGAGATTCCTTTTAATACAAAACCAATTAATACACTATATGTACAAACCGCTCCGAGCAAAAACAGCATTGTCATTTGATTCACCATCCTGATTGAGAATCTTTTTCAAATTCATTTTAACATGAGTGAGAATGATTTTCAATCGCTATTTTACACTGTATTCCTGTAATGCCTTGTCTTCTGCGCGAATTCTGACGGTTAACAACACGGCATTTAAAATGGAAAACAGACACATGGTGACATACGCTTGATAAAGCAGCGGAATCAGCAAAATTTCAAGTATAACAACAGCATAGTTTGGGTGTTTCATCCATTTATAAGGACCTTTTTTTACAAGCTCTGCACCTGGAACGACAAGGATTTTCGTATTCCAATATGCTCCTAAGGAACAAAGCGCCCAATATCGCACTGCCTGTACACTTAAAATAACTGCGGCGATACCGATCCACCAGCTTGACGGCTGTTTATTCATCAGCAGCACTTCGGCAATTAAGGACAGGAAAAAAAGGATATGCATCGTAATGATATACGGATAGTGGCTCTCGCCAAATTCAATTGCTCCTTGCTTCTTTACCTTTTGTTCATTTTGTCTGGCCACTGCCATTTCTGCTGCTCTTTGAACAATGAGAATGGCGATCAACAACCAAAACATAAGTCAAGCCCCCTTTTCCCAGCTGAATAATAGCAGTTCTGATGAGAAACCCGGTCCTAATGCGCCAATCAGTCCCCGTTCAGCTTCCTTTTTATGTCCGTTCTGCAGATGGTCTTTGACCACATACAAGATTGTGGCTGAAGACATATTTCCGTGCTTTCGCAATATGTTTTGCGCTGATGAAAGCATTTCTGACGACAGTCCAAGACTTTTGATGTATGCGTCGATCACTTTTTTTCCGCCTGGATGCGCCAAAAAAACACTGATATCACGGAATGACAGCCGATGTTTGTCCAAAAAAATCTGTACATTTGTTTTGAGCCAATTTTCTACCAAAGTTGGTATATCTCGTGAGAAAATGACTTTGAATCCTTGATCGGTAAAGTCCCAGCCCATGATATCTTCTGATTGTTTCATCAAAACAGATTGGGAGTCTGTTATCTTCGGGGCAAGCTTCAGTTTTGACACCGTGCGGTCTGCCTTCTCTCCGCATAATAATGCTGCGGCAACGCCGTCACCAAATAGCGAGGTGCCGATCAGATTGCTTTTCGTTTTATCTTCCGGCTGGAATGTCAGGCTGCACAGCTCGGCAGCAATGACAAGCACAAAAGCCTCAGGATACGCTTTGCAGTATTCGGCTGCACGCGCAAGTCCGCTGGCTCCTCCTGCACAGCCAAGCCCCCAAATCGGAATCCGCTTCGTATATGGAGAAAACGGAAGTTCATTCATAAGCCGCGCCTCGATACTCGGTGTGGAAAGACCTGTGCTGGAGACGAAAAAAACCGCTTCCACTTTCTCATAAGGAATGGCTTCTTGAACAAATTCAGGGTGAGAGAGGCACTCACGAACAGCCTCCCTGCTGTGCTTAAGTGTTTCTTCTATGTATATTTGATTTTTTTCTTCAAAGCTGTGCTCCTCTTTATACCATTCAATCGGCTTAACAAACTGTCTCGAATGGATTTGCCCGTTTTTAAAGGAGGATAACAGCCGGTCAATATCCTTAAAGGAATGCTGAAACATATAGCGGGCGAACTCAGCCGCTTTCTCTTGATTTACATCATATACAGGAAGACTTGTTCCAATGGATAAAATAAACGCCATGCAATCACCTCTTTGCATACATTGTGCCGCAACGATCTTTTTTATATGCAAAAAAAACTCCGCCGCGGCGGAGTTAGACTGCTGTTTTTTGTTCCGTAAGGTCAGCTTCTTGTTCTGTTTTTTTGGCTTTAGAAAATACGTTATATACAATATTTAGGACAACTGCAGTGAAGCTGCCCGCTACAATGCCATTCGTTGTAAGAAGCGTAAGTGCACTCGGAAGCTGTTTGAAAATATCCGGCACAACGGTCACACCGAGTCCCAAACCCACTGAGCAGGCAACAATCAGCAGATTTTCCTGTTTCGCAAATTCAATGCGGCTAAGCATTTTAATTCCGTAAGCGATCACCATTCCAAACATCGCCACCATTGCACCACCCAAAACGGCAGATGGAATAATCGTCGTGAAAGCAGCGATCTTTGGAAACAGCCCGAATGCCATTAAGATCACACCTGTGACCACAATGACAGCATTTTTTTTGATTCCTGTGAGCTGAACAAGCCCGACATTTTGAGAGAATGCCGTGTAAGGAAAAGCGTTAAAAATACCGCCCAGAAGCACAGCCAGCCCTTCAGCGCGATAGCCTTTAGACAAATCTCTCTCTGTCAAACGGCGGTTTGTCAGGTCACCTAAGGCGAAGTAAACACCTGTAGACTCCACAAGACTGACAATCGCAACGATGGACATCGTAATGATAGGCGCTGCATGAAAAGACGGCGCTCCGAAGTAAAATGGCTGAATCATTTGTACAACTGCCGCATCCGACACATTATCAAATTGAACTTTCCCCATAAAATAAGCGATGAAGGTCCCAATCAAAATACCGATCAAAATCGAGACGGACTTGATAAAGCCTTTTGTAAAACGGTATAGAAGCACAATGATACTCAAAACGATAAAAGCAAGGGCAAGGTTGGAGAGATCTCCGAAATCTGCACTTCCTTCTCCGCCGGCCATGTTATTCATGGCAACCGGCATCAAAGTAATACCGATAATCGTAACAACAGAGCCTGTCACAACCGGCGGAAAAAACGAGACGAGCTTTCCAAAGAAAAATGAAATAAGTATCACTAGAATGCCTGAAGCAATAATGCTTCCGTAAACCGTTGAAACCCCGTATTCAGATCCAATTGCAATCATCGGCGATACAGCTGTAAATGTACAGCCAAGCACTACCGGAAGTCCGATCCCGAAAAAGCGGTTGCTCCATACTTGCAGAAGTGTAGCCACACCGCACATAAAAATATCAATCGATACTAAGTAGGTCAGCTGTTCGACAGTCAGTCCCATTGCTTTTCCGACAATCAGAGGAACGACAATGGCACCGGCATACATGGCAAGAACATGCTGAATCCCTAATGACAGCGTTTTGCCGAATCCATTTTTCATGAATGAACCTCCTGTACGAAGGACACTTTCCCTTCTTCTAAAGACCGAATTCTTGCCAAAGATTCCACTCGGTAGCCCAGTTTTACAAGTTCATCTCTTCCCGGCTGAAATGACTTTTCAATCACAATGCCAATTCCTGCAATAGAAGCACCCGCTTGCTTCACAATTGACGCGAGTCCGTGCGCTGCCTGTCCATTTGCCAAAAAATCATCGATAATCAGCACATGGTCCTGATCCGACAGGTGGGTCCCAGACACTGCGATTTGGCTTTCTGTTTGCTTCGTAAAGGAATAAACGGACGCTGTCAGCAAGTTGTCGGTGAGTGTTAATGATTGATGCTTTCTCGCGAAGACAACGGGCACACCCAGCTTCAAGCCAGTCATTACAGCTGGAGCGATACCTGATGATTCGATTGTCACAATTTTGGTAATACCGTCTTGTGCAAACCTGGTCGCAAATTCGTCACCAATTTTCTGCATAAGCAGCGGATCAATTTGGTGATTCAAAAAAGAATCCACTTTCAATACTTGATTTGATAATACGGCGCCTTCTTCCTCTATCTTCCTTTTCAGTGCTTCCATCCAGTCTTACCTCCGTTATGAGAATAAAAAAAGCATTGCCCGCTCAAATAAAGAGCAAGCAATGCTGATATAACAAAAAACCGTACATATGCGGTTCCATTGCTCACCCATAGTCGGAACATTTACGGTGCCCGGTAGAAACTTGCGTGCCATATCCACGCGATTATATGAGTGTTCCTATGATATTGTAATAAATTATATCAAGATTCTAATCTCTTGCATAGGCTGAAAGTGAAAATTTCCGAACTTTATTTTCTTTATTTTAGATATCATTCGTATTTAAAAGGAATCCGATCATAAAAAGCCTGGCGGCCGCGCCGCCAGGCTTTGATTATGCCAAATAGAGATTTGAATATTTGGTTGATAAATAGTCAATTAAATAGCGAACGTTCAGTTCTTCTCCTGTCGCATCTTTAATAATGTCTAACGGCTTTTTCCGTTTTCCATGAATATGCACCTTTTCCGTCAGCCATTGCTTTATCGGATGAAATTCCCCTCTTTCTAAGAGAGCGTCAAATTCAGGGAGATCCTCAAGCATTTTTTGTTTCAGCTGAGCCGCATACATGTAGCCGAGCGCATAGGATGGGAAGTAACCGAAATCTCCTCCTGCCCAATGGACGTCCTGTAAAATCCCCTCTGCATCCGTCTGCGGTGTAATCCCTAAATAATCCTGGTATTTTTGATTCCAAAGCGACGGCAGTTCTTCTACAGACACTTCATTGCTGAAAATCGCTTTTTCAATTTCATAACGAATGATGATATGAAGAGGATATGTCAATTCATCAGCCTCAACCCTGATAAATGAAGGTTTTGATTCATTGATTGCCCGGACAAAATCATCCAGGGAGATGTCCTTGAACTGTT
Organism: Bacillus sp. JS; assembly: GCF_000259365.1. Lineage (NCBI taxonomy): Bacteria > Bacillati > Bacillota > Bacilli > Caryophanales > Bacillaceae > Bacillus > Bacillus sp. JS. Next base: position 2,226,841 of record NC_017743.1, read on the forward strand.
CAGGTGATGCCTCTTGAATTTTCTTATAGTACGGTGTCCAAAAATGCTTGTTGCGGCCGATAAAATTCTCGTAAAATAATGATTGAGATTCATGAATTCCCATAGATGCACCGTCTGACAAGTTCGTGCCGCTCAGTGCTTCATCAATATTTTGCTCGTATATCGCGTGCCCGCACTCATGAATGGTGCCAAAGATTGCCGTCCGAAAATCTTTTTCATCATATCTCGTCGTGACTCGAACGTCTCCCCGGTTCAGCGTAGTTGCAAACGGATGAACGGTTTCATCAAGTCTTCCGCCATCAAAATCGTAGCCAAGCTCCTGTAAAAAATACAGACTGAGCTCTTTTTGCTTTTTTTTCGGGAACGCTTTTGTAATAAAGCTTGTAACTGGTTTATTTCCGGAAGCTGTCACCTGTTTAACAAGAGGGATAATCGCTTCCTTCAGCTCAGCAAACAGCTGATCAAGCACCTTTACCGTAACACCGGGCTCAAACAAATCAAGCAATGCATCATAAGGATGCTCTTGATATCCCCAGTACGTAATAAAACGTTTATTACATTCAATCAGCTGTTCTAAATAAGGAGAAAACAAGCTGAAATCAGATTTTCCCTTCGCTTCCTCCCACGCTGTTTCTGCCTTTGAACACAGAATCACGTATTCTTTGTATTCAGCCTCAGGGATTTTCTTATTCTCTTCATACTCTTTTTTCGCCAGTTCAACCGCTTTTTTCGTATCTTCTGACAAGTCATCAAATCGTTCATACAAGGCATCGATTAGCTCTTTCATTCGATCGGATGTCTGAATATTGAATATATCTGTTGAAAGCTGGCCGATGCTTTCAGCCCGGTCCTCTGAGCCGTTTTTCGGCGCGCCAGTTCTGGAGTCCCAGTGCATTAACGCGACTGCTTCGCTGTAATGTGAAATTCGTTTTAAAAGATCAAAAAATTCCTTTTCATATGTATGTATCTCCATATCCATTCCCTCCCTATTCTAGCCGTTCCATTACAGGCTAATGGAAGGGGGAATGAAAGTCAAATTGTTTGTACAAAAGGCTGCCGGTACGTTTGGCGGCAGCCTTTTTATTCAGTTGATCGTCATTTGATTTTTTGGCGGAGGTGTTCTCCTCTTTTTCCGTTTGATTTTTTTATCCACCCACACTGTTGCCAGCGGGGTTAAGAGCGAGGTGACAATAACGCTTGTCGCTATAATTGCAGTTGCCGATTCAGCAACTGGGGCAAATGAGGCATTCGCTTCCGCTAATGCGTATGGGACAGCTACAGCAGCCCCCGCCGTAGAAGAAGCGGCCACACCCGCGACACCGTCCCCCCGCGCAACAAAACGATCAAGCAAAAACAAGGAGCTGCCCGATAAAATGACGACAGAAACTCCGATAAAAATGCCGAGCAGCCCTGATTGAATCAGCATTCCAAAATTCAAGGTATTGCCGAGCGAAAAGGCGAAAAATGGAATGATCGCTGGCACAACCTTGCTGAATAAGTCCCTGAGATCATGATCCAGATTTCCAAGTATACATCCGAGCAAAAACGGGATGACTGTCGCTGCCAGCGTTTCCCATGGGAATGCGGCAAGTCCCGTCACACCAAACGTCACCATGGTCATAAAAGGACCTGATTCTGTACTAATGAAGGCGAAAGCGCCCGCATCCTCTTTTCTTCCCATATGGTTCATAAGCGCCAAATACAGTCCGCCGTTCGTTTCATTCATTACCGCGACAATTGCTAAAACAGAAAGGCCTGCAAAAAAGCCGGATTGTATGCCTTCGTCAGGTATAAATTGCGCTGCGATCACGCCGAGCAGCGCTGCAAATCCGACCTTCCCCAATAATAACGTGATTCCTTTTCTTGCGATGTAGCCTGAGGAACGAAAATCAATCGTTGCTCCTACGCAAAAGATAAAAACACCCAGTATCGGCAGCGTTCCAGTAATCAAAGCACCCGTAAAACCTCCAAAGAACTCTGCTGTTCCAGGAGCAAACGTGTTGAGCGCCGCTCCAAGAAATAGCGGAATAATCATCATTCCGCCAGGTACCCGTTCAATTGTCGCCTTGATTTTCATATTGTGGATTCTCCCATCCTCCGGTTATGAAAAAACAATACCCCTTACACTTGGAAAACAGCCTGTAAATCCTCTTTTGAACAGCTGCCCAGCTGGCTGCCGACACCGACGGCGCCAGCTCCGGCTCTAAGCCAATCCGGCACTTCAGACGGATGAATCCCGCCTGTCGGAATAAAGGTCACCTGCGGGAAAGGGCCCGCTAAACTTTTCATAAACGGAAGGCCAAATACACCGCTTGGGAACAGTTTTAATGTAGTAAAACCGCATGTCAACGCTTCCATAATTTCGCTTGGAGTCAGGACGCCGGGGATATAATGTGTTTTTACAAAAGAAAGGTGCTCAGCAAGATCAGCTGAAAAACCCGGACTGACAATAAACTGTGCGCCAGCCTCAGCAGCTTCCCCAGCTTGCTGCGCGGTGATGACCGTGCCCGCGCCAATTAAAATATCGTCTCTATTACGGAAGGTTTCGATAATATCTGATGCCCCGGGCGTCGTATACGTCACTTCAACTGCACGAATCCCTTTATCTAATAAACTCTCAATCTGCTGACAGGCATCCTGTTTATCCTTTGAGCGAATGACTGCAATCAGCTTGGCTTCTTGCAGACGGTTTTCAACGATTTTGGACTCCATATTAATAATCCCCTTTCTTTTGGTGAACCGTTCTTTGAGCAGATAAAAAAGAAGCTAATTTCTCCCTGGTCGGCAAACCGTCCATATCCCCCGGTGCCTGGACTTGCAAAGCGCCAATCGCATTTCCCCTTTGCACCGCATCCTTGTACGACAAACCATCTAGGATACCGCTGATTACACCGACTGCAAATCCGTCTCCGGCGCCGACTGTATCAACCACCCGGTCGACTGGGAAGCCTACTAGAAATCCTTCACTTGTCCCCGTTTTAAAGTAAGCGCCTTCTTTGCCAAGTTTAATAGCAACAAAGCTGACTCCTTTTTTCAGATAATAATCAGCAATACCTTCAGGTGTTTTTTCTCCGGTCAATAGCTCTCCCTCTGTGATCCCCGGAAAAAACCAGTCTGCAAGCCCAGCCAAATCATTGATTGTGTGTATCATTGTTGCTTGATCAGGCCAAAGCGAAGGCCTTAAATTAGGGTCGAATGAAATGGTTTTCCCGGCGTTTCTCATGTCGTTCATGACATGATACGTGAAGTCTTTCATATCAGCTGATAAGGCAGGCGGAATGCCTGTCACATGCAAATGGCCTGCGCATTGAAAATAATCTTTTGGATATTCAGTAAAAGTTAATGTGCTTGCAGCTGAGTTTTTCCTATAGTAGGTAACTTGCGGGTCACCTTCCTTCACTTTTGACTTCAGCAGCAGCCCGGTGGGATTTTCGTCCTGCGAGCGGATCACGCGGGACACATCCACTCCCTCTTTTTTAAGTTCCTGTACAATAAACGTTCCGAGCTGATCATTGCCGACCTTGCTCATCCATCCCATTCGAAATCCGAGTCTGGCAAGGCCGCAGGCGACATTGCTTTCTGCTCCGGCAAGCCCTTTAGAAAAAGTGGATACTTCATGAAGGCCTCCATACTCATTTGCGTAAAACATGGCCATTGATTCTCCGAATGTCACCGCATCAAGCTTCATCTCTTCCCAACCTCCTCTTAGTTGAGGGCACCTAGGATTAAAGTGACTTTCTCATGATGACTTTTGCCTCCAATTCAATGGTTTGAGGCGCTCCTTTGTCACCTTCAATCCTTTTTAATACACGTTCCATCGCCGTCCTGCCCATATCATGTGACGGCTGGGCGATCGTTGTAATGCCTGGACCGATCAGTTTGTACCATTCCGTGTCATCGAACCCTGCAATCCCTATATCTTGAGGAATGCGCAGGCCAAGCTCTTCCATACAACTGATGATTTTCAGCATAATCAAGCCATTCAAAGCCAGAATCGCTTTTTTTTGCCCCGGCATCTCCTTGTGAAAGGAACGAAGCGCCGCCTTAAGCTGCTCCTTGTCCTTTACGTCAATTTCATACATTTTGACAAGCCCGTTCACATTTTGAACCGCAGCCATTTCCTGATACACAGCTGCTCTTTCTGCACGAGGGCTGATAGAGGAAATTGGTTCTGTAAACAGCGCGACATCAGTATACCCTTTGCTGTAAATCTTCTGAAGAATCTCTTTTGTGATCCATCTGTTATCAGTCGTTACGGTATCCAGTTTCAGATCCGGCAGTTTCCGGTCAATTAAGATCGTTGGAATGTGCTGTTCAGCAAAAGCGCGCAGTAAATCCTTGTTTTCCCCGGTTGCGTTTAAAATCAGGCCCTCAACCGAATGGGCTTTTAGCTTTAAGAGCATTTCCCGCTCTTTTTCAGGACTGTTATCTGTGTTGCACACCATAATGCTGTATCCATATTGATCACAAACCTCTTCGACTCCCCTGAAAGCAGCGACCGAAAAAGGATTTGTAATGTCAGCCACAACAAATCCGATTAACTTGCTTTTTTTTATTTTCAAACCTTGGGCCATTTTACTCGGCCGATAATTCAATTCTGCGATTGCCTTTTTAATGTTTTTCACTTTTTCAGGAGAAATCGCGTCAATTTTCCCGTTAATATAGCGGGAAACTGTCGATTTCGAAACTCCTGCATATTCAGCTACATCTTTGATGGTCATATGGCCTGTTGTTTTCTTTTTCATTCAAGTGCTCCTGTATCTCATATATTTGAAACCGATTTCAAAACCGTTACAACAAAAGAATACCATAATTTTAACATTTGGAAAGAGTTTTTTTAATAATGTGTCAATTCATTATTTTTCCGTTGACTCTTTTCACTATTTATCCTAAAATTTTCTTTGAAACCGTTACCAAAATGTTTTCATTCAAGTGATGCTGAAATCCTAACCAAGGGGGAAATATAATGGAAAATCGTTATTCTGTACACCCTGAACACGTAAAACGCTTTACAACAGAGGAACTTCGCAGTCATTTCTTAATGGATCCTTTATTTACGGAAAACAAGCTTACGATGTATTACTCACACGAAGACCGGGTTGTCATCGGCGGAGCGGCTCCAGGGCAAAGTGAACTGAAGCTTGATGCAGGTGATTTTCTAAAAACAGACTTCTTTTTGGAACGGCGTGAAATCGGGATTATTAATGTCGGCCAGCCTGGTGCTGTCAGGGTTGGCGATGATGAATATGTGCTTCAAACAAAGGATTTTCTCTATATTGGAATGGGCAATCAGAATGTATCGTTTTCAAGCCTGAACGGGGAAAAAGCGAAGTTTTACTTCGTCTCCTCCTGCGCCCACAAAAGCTATCCGACACAAAAAGCCGCCCTATCTGAACTGACACCGGACCGCCTTGGTGATGATGCAGCGTCTAATGTCAGAAGCCTGTACAAAGTCATACATCAGGATGGCATTAAAAGCTGCCAGCTGATGATGGGAATAACGATGTTAGATCAAAACAACAACTGGAATACCATGCCGGCACACGTTCATGACCGTCGGATGGAGGCTTATCTTTACCTGGATCTTGAAAAGGACTCAAAGGTGTTTCATTTCATGGGCCAGCCGGACGAAACACGCCACCTTGTGGTTGGTAATGAGCAGGCTGTCCTTTCCCCCGCCTGGTCTATTCATTCTGGCGCAGGAACATCAAATTACAGCTTTGTGTGGGCAATGGCTGGAGAAAATTATACTTTTACGGACATGGATCTCATTCCGATGGATGGGCTGAAATAAGATGGGTTATCTGCATGACGCCTTTTCACTAGAAGGAAAAACAGCGCTGGTGACAGGCCCGGGAACAGGGATCGGTCAAGGAATTGCCAAAGCGCTGGCCGGGGCTGGGGCTGATATTATCGGCACATCACATACAAGCAGTCTGTCTGAAACACAGCAGCTTGTGGAACAGGAAGGCCGGACATTTACATCTTTTACATTGGACATGAGCAAGCCGGAAGCAATCAAGAATTCTGCAGCTGAGCTGTTTGAAAACAGGCAGATCGACATTCTTGTCAATAATGCGGGTATTATTCATCGAGAAAAAGCGGAACATTTTGCAGAAGAGAACTGGCAGCACGTACTGAATGTCAATCTAAACAGCTTGTTTATTCTGACACAGCTGGCAGGCAGACACATGCTGAAAAGAGGTTATGGAAAGATAATTAATATCGCCTCTCTCCTGTCTTTTCAAGGTGGGATACTCGTTCCTGCTTACACCGCGAGCAAACACGCTGTTGCCGGTTTGACAAAATCCTTTGCAAATGAGTGGGCAGCATCGGGCATTCAGGTCAATGCAATCGCCCCAGGCTATATTTCTACTGCGAATACAAAGCCTATTCGGGATGATGAAAAGCGAAATGAGGACATTTTAAAAAGAATTCCTGCCGGCCGCTGGGGCCAAGCGGATGATATCGGAGGGACAGCAGTCTTTTTGGCGTCACGTGCTTCAGATTATGTGAATGGACATATCTTAGCTGTTGATGGAGGCTGGCTATCCCGCTGACAATGAAAAAAGCTGACGAACAAGATCGTCAGCTTTTCCTATTACATCATATGCGGTTCAACAGGCAGGACCTTTTTGACCTCATCAATGATGCGTTCATTTTCTCCGCCAGCGTAAATGTGAATCGAGCCGCTGTCTTGATTCGAGCGAATCAGACGCCCGATGCCCTGCCGTACGCGTAACAACATATATGGCAGATCCACTTCTTCGAACGGATCTTTTTTCGCTCCGTTGCGTTTCGCAGTAAATACAGGGTCATGAGGCGGGAATGGCAATGACCAAATTGTAACATTCCTCAATGCGTCACCAGGAATATCGAGTCCTTCCCATAAGTGAACCGAACAAAGTACTGTTTCCTCTTCCTCTTGGAATTTCTCCACTAAGCTGCTGATTTCTTCATCACCTTCAAAGAAAATCGGATACGGCAGCTCCCATGCAGCCGACAGCTCTTTAAACTCGTTTAATTCTTCAAAAGAAGGGAATAGCACAAGGGTTCTACCTTTGTAACGTTTGATTGTTTCAATCGTCTCAGCCGCTTTTTGTTCAGCCGCCATGTCTGTTTTTGTGTATAGATTAACAGTCATTTGCTCGTCATAATCATAAGGGGAATCAACAGTTAATGACAAATAATCATGAATCCCGAGACTGTCGGCAATATAATCAAATGAACCGCCTTCTGACAACGTAGCAGACGAGAAGATATAAGGGATTTTCTTAGAAAACACCTTTTCGCCAAGTACTTCTGCTACCGTTCTCGGCATCACGACAAAAGTGGATTCTGCTTCCTTTTTCTCCAGCCAGCTGATCGCGTCCTTTTGATATAGAGATAATGAATACGCCATTTGTTCAACATACTCTTCTACAACTGACAGCTCGTATTGATCAATCGTGTACATTTCAGACTCGAATACAAGTGCCTCACCGATTTTATCAAGTAAACGGCAAAGCTCGTCCGCCGTCTTTTTGACACGCTGGTCATTTTTTATTTCTAAACGGTGTGAACCGGCTACTTCTTTTGATTCTTCAGAAAGAACATAGAAAAATTCGTCGTTTGCAGCAAGTGCATCTTCAATCAATTCTGCAAACTCTTCTCTGATGTCATTTTGCAGCAAACGTTCTAAAAACAATTCAAGTGTAGACTGCTTCACTCTGTAGGTAAGCGCTTTTTGTGCAGCAAACTCTAGCAAATGCCCTTCATCAAATACAACTGCACTATGATCAGGCAAAAGCGGCAGCTGTCCTTCTCGTTTGCGTGATTCTTCCGTCCATACATGCTCCATATAAAAATCATGAGAACATATGATTAAGTCCGTTGACTTGCGGTAGTAATCTCTGGAAAGCGTCAGGCCGCATCTGTGTCTCATATCACAAGTCAGACAGTCCTGAAACGAGTCGTAGCTTACGTCAGACCATTCTTCATTTGATAGATTTGCGTACTGCTTACGGTCGCCATACGGATAAAAGCGCTGCATCGCCTGTGACTCATGGACAAATGACGGTAACGATTCATAAAGATCCAGCCATTTATCATCATCAGAACGCTGCATTGTTTTTTCAAGCTTCTTCAAGCATAAATATTGCTCATGTGATTTTGACAGCCTTGTATCAATTTTCAGATCAAGATGCTCAGCCAGCTTTGAAATATCGCCCTCTTTTTTCACCAGCTGTTCGATTAATGTTTCATCGGCACAAGCAATGATGGCCGGTTTGCCGACATACCTTGCATAGCTGATCGCAAACAGAAGATAAACCAGCGTTTTCCCCGTTCCCACTCCAGCTTCGGCGAACATGACTTTCTTCTCTTTAAACGCCCGCTCAAGCTGAAAAGCCATAAATACTTGCTCATCCCGAAGATCAAACCCTTTTTCGGGAAGGATATCGTAAAACACGTCACCAATCCAATTGTTCAATTCTTCATAAAAATTCTTTGTTTTCGTTAAAGAAAAAGGCAAACGTGATGTTGTCACCTAGTTCCAACCCCCAACTATTCGACATTCAGACCACCAATAATATCATTTTCCGCTGATGAATACAATAAAAAAACTTGGCATTGCCAAGTTTTTTGCAGTTTACTTGCGATTGATCACATGCGACGATAAAAAAGGATGGTCTGTTGAATAAATATGTTCTACCGCTTTTTCTAAATCATTTTGCGCATGCGACATCACAGACGGAGACGAATCAGTCCCGAGCTCCTTTAGCTCGTTTGCTGTTGCGTCAAGCGCCCTTTGAATAAGATTAAAATGTTCGCTGTTCAGCATGAGATCACCTCTGATGGAAATAATCATCATTGTATGCGAACTTTTCATTTTATATACATGCTTTACCGCATGTTATCCCCGAAACTTGCACAAACTACACTTGATATTCCGTCTTTGGATTATCCGTCTTATCAACAATATTCTATCAGGGAGTGATGTTGACATGAGTTATAGAAACCGATTAGATCAGCATTCTGAACTGTTTCATCACAATTGGACGCGGCCTAAACGTTCTAAGTCTCAAGTAAACGGTCACACTGAAATGTCCCAAACCAACATTATATTGAGAAGCAATGCGAAAGCTCACCGTTGGTAACGATAGAATATGGCTGAAAGATGAAAGAAGACGCATGCAGAGCGTCTTCTTTTTATTCGTTTTCTGTTTTCTTGCGCTGCGGTCTTACTTTTGACCAATATTGATAATAATCCGTTTTAATAAACCCGTTAAAGAGCTTGCGTTTCTTCGTTGCTTTTCTGCCATATGCTTCCTCAAAGTTTTCATTTGATGTCAGCATATACACAGACCAAGTATCAAGCGGCTCGAACGCCTGCCCCATTTCTTTGTACATCTGTTCAACAGCTTTTTTCTCGCCGAGACGCTCTCCATATGGCGGATTGCCGACAATTACGCCAAACTCCAGATTCGTTGTGAAGTCTTTGACCTGCATCTGCTTGAACTGGATGAAATCTCCCAAGCCAGCTTCCTCTGCATTTTCTTTAGCGATTTGAACCATGCGGTGGTCTATATCGCTTGCGAAAATCGTAAGCGGCTGGTCATAGTTTGCCTTTTCTTCGACTTCAAGCCGCGCTTTGTCCCACAGGTCTTTGCCGATCCATTCCCAATCCTCTGAAACAAAATCGCGGTTGAATCCCGGAGCGATGTTTTGGCCGATTAATGCCGCTTCAATCGCGATTGTTCCGGAACCGCAGAAAGGATCGGCAAACGGACGGTCCGGCGTCCAATTGGTTAATTGCACCAAAGCAGCTGCAAGTGTTTCTTTAATTGGCGCACCGCCCTGATCGACACGGTATCCTCGTTTGTGAAGGCCTGTCCCTGATGAGTCCAGTGTAATAAGAGCCTGATCTTTCAATAAAGAAATTTCCACTTTATACTCGGCACCTGTTTCTTCAATCCAATCATTGGCTTTGCCGGACTGCAGCTTGAGCTTTTCTACAATTGCTTTTTTGACAATCCGCTGACAGTCGGGAACGCTTGCGAGTGTTGATTTTACCGATTTTCCGATGACAGGGAATTTCCCGTTTTCAGGTATAAATGAGCGCCAGTTAATCGCTTTCGTTTTTTCAAACAGCTCATCAAATGTTTTCGCTTTAAAAGAAGCAACCTGAACCTTTATGCGGTCGGCTGTTCTAAGCCAAAGGTTTGCACGGCAGATCGCGAGCGCATCACCTTCAAAAATAACTTTCCCGTTATCAACCTTGCATTCGTATCCTAAATCTCGTACTTCCTTTGCGACAACAGCTTCAATACCCATTGGTGCCGTTGCAATTAGTGTATACTTCTTCATCGTATCACCCTGTCTTTTAAAACTTTTCTCATTTCAAGATAAAAGCTCTCCTTATACGGGAGAGCTTGTTTTCATCATTTTAAATGTAAGTGGTCTAACGTTCTGTAAGCCATGTTTTGTTCCGTCGTACTGCAAACGGCTTATCACCTCGTACTCAGGCGGCAATCATCTATCTACAGAAAGCATTCTGTCCTTCTCTCCGTTGAATTCCGTTAAGAAGGTTCCCCTACCAAAATTTGGGTTTCTCGCTCGAGGGGTTTACCGCGTTCCACTCTCACCATTTCTAGTGAGACTTCGTCACTGTGGCACTTTCAAGGATACTCAGCCATATCCAGAGGACGTAGGCTTTTTTCCTGCCGTCAGCCCCTAAAAGGCTGCCCTAGCTTATGACTTCGCTAGGCACGAACACTACGGGCATCTCAGCACCGTGCGAGCATGGACTTTCCTCTACAGATTCAAGATCTGCAGCGATTACCCGAACGTTAAGAACATGAATTATTATATAACAACTGATTACAATTTACAAGCGCCATTTTTTTCAAGCGCGATCAATCATAAAGCTTGCTGCCAAAAACGTGTTTTTCTAAGTTAGACAGCCGTTTTAAAATATCAAAATTTGTTGTGTTAGATTGCACAGGCTGTTTCTTGCTAGCTTCTTCAAGCTGCTTTTTCAGCTGCAGATTTTCCTGCTGCAGTTCTTCAATTTCTTGATGGAAGGTTTCATAATCCTTAATAATCATATCTAAAAATTTGTCAACGTCTTCTTGCTTGTAGCCTCTAACGCCTGTTTTAAATTCTTTTTCCAAAATTTCTTTCGCAGAAAGCTTTACTTTATCAGCAAGCATCTTTTTCACCTCGTATCGTGAATCATCACATATATTTTTTCAGAAATCTGTACGGTTGTCAAATTTCTCTCTCTTTGTTAGTAGCTGTCTTCCTCCACTGTCACTCTCAAGTCATCCATCGTGATAAAATAGATGGGATACCCGTCCCGTTCGCGTCTCTTTTCAGCCGCCTCAAGCATATACTTTGGAGATCCTTCCTTTTCAGGATCATATAACAGCATCAAGGCGTCTGATTTTTCTATAAAAAACTGATTTTTTTGTTTAAACTGAAGCGGGCTTTCATACGGCCTGTGAGTCAGGCTTTCTTCGTAGTCAGCCTGTGCCAGGACAGCTTCGTAGAGCTCTTTATTAGGCTCTTTCCAGTTCTTGTCCTGATCGTAGAAAGGGGTAATTACAGCTACCTTTAAATCAGGATATTCCTCCTGCAAATCATATGCAGCTTCAGCAGCCCACAGCTCCGCTCCAAGCTGTCCCGAAATTAAAATCCATTCTAAGCCCTCATCTAAAAATCCGATCAGCCGGTTTTTAATCGCTTTTTTTATGTAATACAGCGCCTTATCATCCTGCTTAAAAATCCCCAATTCAAACGGTTTATATCCCGTAATAGCCAAAACTTTCAAGTTTTCACCTGCTTTTAAAAAATGGGGTCCCCTTCAGGGCCCCATTTTTAATGTTGCGTGTTACACCAATCAGTCTGCACGATTCAATACTAATCGCAGCAAGGTTTTCCTGCCTGAAAATGCTGATGTGTTGTCGGATCATAGCTAGAGTATGTGTGTGGATAGTAGTGAACATGCTCAAAATGATGGTGATTTACATTTGTCGTATGCTGTGGATGAATATGCGGCACGACAGTATTGGAAAACGTATGGTGCTCACAGCAATGCGTAGGATGGACAATCGGCGCCATCACGTGCGGTCTGCAGTGGTACATAATAAGATCCCCTTTCCATAACTTTATTACAATATTAGGTTATGAAACATAAGGGGTACATGTTCTAATACAAAAACCTATTTTAAAAGTGTGCAATTAAGCTGTCTTTAAAGTTTGAAAACACAAAAGCAATCAAAAATACCACAACAAAGAACAAGTAAAAAACACCCTTATACATACCAACTCTCCCTTTAAAAATAACTAACGTCATTTTACAGGATTCGCCGCTATTCTACAACAAAATCACTGTGAATTCAGCAAAAAAAATTCATAGCGAAACAAGTCGTCTTTTGCGCTTTCCCGGGGAATATTTAAGAGGAATATTTCCTCTTCAGCCGGGCGATTCTCATATGCAGTTTTTCTGTTTCTTTTTCTGATAAAAATGCCGCATCGCTAAGCAGTTGTTCTGCTATCTGCAATGCTTTTCCGAATTCTTTTTTCTTATGCTCAAAATATTTCGCGAGCTCTATTACAGCAGCATATCTGCACTTCTGATTTTGCGAGCGGGACAGTTTTTCCCAAAGCGGCACTGCTTCTTCCAAGCGGTTTTGTTTTTTGTACAGGAGCGATAAATCCAGTCGTGCACTGTCCTGATCCTCAAACGGTTTTTCTATAAGCCTTTCCAGCTGTTTGATCGCTTGATCCGTCTCTTTATGAGCCATAAACCATTTGGCCATGGCATAAGCTTCACTGTGTTCTTTTGGCGCATGTGATTCTGAAAGGATTTTTTTAGACATATGAATATACAATGAAATAAGCGATAGCACATCCATTTCATTATGCTGCAGGACACCTTTTAGAAGATCCGGCTCTTGCGCCTTGATAAAATGAAAGTAAAGCATCGGCGCCAAGTAGCCTGGTGTGTCTTCTAGTCTGCGGATGTCGAGCTCTTCTTTTTCAACCGTGCCGAGGGATACACGGTCCATTTTGTGTTTCCACAGGCGTCTAGCTCCATGTAAAAGGTCAAAGTGGCCGAATTCCGGAAGCTTCGGAAGTCTGTCACGGATCAAGGTATGCCTTGTTTTCACCTGAGGCCAATCAAAGGCTTTGCCGTTGTAGGTCACAAGTGATGTAATGTCAACCTCGCTTAAAAAGCTTTGATACAAGGCGACTTCGTTCCCCGGCTTAGGCAAAAGATGCTGTTTGACTGTCACTCGGTCTTCATACACTCTCGCATGGCCAAGCAAAAAAATGGTATTCCCAGCTCCGCCTCCGAGACCGGTTGTTTCTGTATCAAAGAAAAAGAGATTGTTTTTGTTATACCCTTTTGCTGACAACGTATGAGACAGGCTGCTTTGGTTCCATAATTTGATCACTTCCTCAAGCTCAGAAAAATGGTATAACCCATGGCGGTGAGAAAGCGGATATTCTACTTCTCTGATGAGGCAGTATTCATCTTCGAAAAAGAAAGGCTTCATGCCAAAAGCCTCCCACTCTTCTAAAAACGGGATGTCATCAAAGTGGTTTTCTTGTTTGCCTGCTTCTATTTTTTGTTCCCCTTCGTCGAGCACCATGTGCTTTTTCATACGCTGGAGTTTCCCTTTTAATGACATATCCAACCTCCCTCCTTACGACATCTGATCCAACATGCGCAAAATTCTTTCTTTTGCTTTTACCCCTTCTATTTCGGTACCTATACAAGACGGACAGCCGTCATCACAAGGACAATATGTAATCAGCTGTTTCGCGGCTTCATTAATGTCTGAAAAACGTTTAAAGACTTCCTCCGCCAAACCGATACCGCCCGGATAATGATCGTATAAAAATATAGTTGGCAATCCGGTATGGGCAGCTTTAATTTGAGAAACGACATGAACATCATTTCGATCACACATGATATACACAGGGACAATATGCTGAAGCACATTCGTGATGCCGAGAAGCAGCTGTTCCAATGTCTTTTCTGCGATGTCTTCGTCCGCTGTTTTGATTTCGAGCCAAGCTGCACTTGTATGCAGTTCTTCTTCCGGCAAATGAATAGGTCCAGACCCAATATTTTCAAACGTAGTCATTTTTATTTTTTTAAAAATGGTCGGCAGAGCATTGACAGTGACATCTCCGTAGTGCAATGATGTACGGCTTTTTTCTTTCGTTTGATCGATTTCTAACACCTTCAGCTGAACTGCCAGGTTTGCATCTGTATAATATTCGACATCAACTTTTCTGACATAAGCCTTTTTATGGTCCCAATCGAGCTTCTCTACTTGATACTGAACGCCTTCATGCAAATAAATGGCTTCATCATGCAAAAGCGTCATCGCACTAAAACGGTCCATTTCACCGATAATCCTGACATTTGCAATATCCGACTGATCAACTATGACGACATTTTCCTGTGATGCGGAACGCAAACTGATGTTTGAAGCAGGGAACGACTCACTTGCCCAATGATACCGTTCGCCGTTGCGGTGAAGAACGGCCTCTTCCTGAAGATACTCAAGAATATCACTTACATCCATGGGCCCAAATTCTTCATCAGCTCTAAATGGAAGCTCATAAGCAGCACACTTTAAGTGGTCTACTAAAATAATCAAATTCTCCGGATTGATTCTTGCAGATTCCGGCGAACGATTAAAGAAGTATTCAGGATGCCGTACAATATATTGGTCGATCGGCGTCGAATTAGCTACCATGATAATTAAAGATTCACCGTGTCTTCTGCCAGCTCGTCCCGCCTGCTGCCAAGCACTTGCGACACTTCCGGGATAACCTGTCATCACACACACCTGCAGCTGGCCGATATCAACACCAAGCTCTAAGGCATTCGTACTGACCACTCCTAAAATGTCGCCTTCTCTCAGGCCTCTTTCGATTTCTCTTCGCTCTTTAGGCAGATAGCCTCCCCGATAGCCTCTGATGGATTTTGTTCCAATTTCTTTTTTCACGAGCTCGTGGATATGGCTTAAAATAATTTCCACCCGGACCCTGCTTCTGGCAAAAACAATGGTCTGCACTTTGTTTTTAAGAAACTCTTTCGCCAGTTCATTCACTTCTGCAGTTGCGCTCTTTCTAATATTCAGCGGTTTGTTTACAATTGGCGGATTATAAAATACGAAATGCTTGCGTCCGCTCGGGGCACCGTTGTCATCGACCAGCCGCATCGGTTTGCCTGTCAGCTGCTCTCCCAATTCCTTCGGGTTGGCAATCGTTGCAGAAGTGCAAATGAAAACCGGATCACTTCCATAAAACCGGCAGATCCGCTTCAGCCGACGGATCACATTTGCGACATGGCTGCCGAACACCCCCCGATACGTATGAAGCTCATCAATGACGATATACTTAAGGTTTTCAAACAAACTGACCCATTTCGTATGATGCGGAAGAATGGCAGAATGCAGCATATCGGGATTTGTAATGACAATGTGACCTGCTTTTCTCACCTTTTGCCTGATTGCCGGAGACGTATCCCCGTCATATGTAAAGCTTTTAATGTCAATTCCCATTTCATCGATGATTTCATTTAGCTCGCTCTTTTGGTCCTGTGCCAGCGCTTTAGTCGGAAATAAATATAACGCCCGGTTTGTTTCATCTTGGGCGATGGACTGCAGGACTGGGAGGTTGTAGCATAACGTTTTTCCTGACGCGGTTGGCGTAACGGTAACAATGCTTTCTCCTTTTTGCACATATTGAAAAGCGGAATATTGGTGGGTATATAGTTCATCAATGCCCCTTTTCGAAAGGGCAGCTTTGATTCTCTCATCTATACTTTCAGGCATGGGCCTTGTTTTTGCTTCACGAGGCTCAATTTCATGCCAATTCACAACGTTTTCATTTCCTTTCAAATCAGAAATGAGTTCAGTCAGTGATTTCTTTTTCATTCTTTACACCTCTTTGTCAAGTACAGTTTACCGAATATTTGTTTGCATGGCTAGGTGCAAATTTTATACAATCGAATAAAAAAAGCAAGGCATATGCCCTGCTTATTTCGCTTTGATTGTAAGGAGCTTTGATTCGCCTTTACGGGCAGCCTTTTCGCCTGCCGGCACAATTGATCCTACAGCCTCACCATTCATAATAACGATCGGGATGACGGTGCTGCTCGCTTTTTCTTTTATTAATTCCAAATCACATGTAATCAGCGGGTCACCGACCTTCACTTTATCCCCTTCTTTAATGTGGGCAGTAAATCCTTCTCCGTTCATATTGACTGTCTCCAGCCCGACATGAATTAACAGCTCAATTCCCGAGCGAGTCCGAATGCCAACGGCATGTTTGGTGTGGAAAATCTGAATGACTTCACCTTCAACAGGTGAAACGATTTCACCGTTAGAGGGCTCCACCGCTATTCCTTCTCCCATCATTTTCTGTGAAAAAACTGGATCCGGCACATCTGACAGGTCCATTACTGTACCGTCTGCCGGAGAATAAATAACCTCTTCTGTCACTTTTTCTTGAGTTTTGCCCATTCCGAATAATTTTTTCAGCAATGTGTTTTCTCCCTTCTCATTCACTTCAACCGTTATCCCTTCATTCACCACTATTTAACCACACTTTCAATTTTGCTTCAATTTATAACAACATCTGGCATAGACGCATAATCTGGTTAAAAAAAGGCGGTGGCTGAAGTGGAATTCTATGATGACAAAAAGAACGAACTGCAAAAGAAAGAGGAAATCATAACGGAGGCAATAGACACTCTTTTTCAATCCTCAGCATTCGGCAACCTTATAAACGGATTTCAGAACCTGATCAATTCGAGTTTAAAGGATGTGCAGACGACCATACATGTCAGAGAAAGAGATACTGGGCTTTATGTCGATATTACCATTCCGGCGACGTTTCGAGATGGCGAAATCGTCGTTGATGTCAAATCGAGGTATCTCCATGTAACACTCCAAGAAAAACAGAAACACCAATATGAAGCTACCTTTACAAGCATGACAAGAACGGTGCAGCTTCCTTATGAAGTTCGCCAAGAAGATATGGAAACATCTTGGAACGAGCAGACAATGACACTATTCTTTCCAAAAAATAAGCATGAATGAATGATTCATTCATGCTTCTATCATTTAAAAAAGCTGGTAAATCCCTTTATTAAAGATCCGACCTGATTCATTGCACTCATCACTTGGCCTGTCGTATCCATCATTTTATTAAAATCAAATTGCCCATTGGCTTTTTTGAACTGCGACATAATGCTTTGAAATTGCGAAGGCTGCTGTTGATTAGGCCTTGGAATAGGATAAGGGTTGGAAAATACAGGCGGCTGCATAGGCATAGGCTGGATCGGAGCATAGGGCTGATAGTAATCCTGCTGTCCATAATGCTGCTGAGGAAGATGTTGCTCCAAATAACCGGGTGCAGCCTGCTGATAATATCCTTGCATTTGCTGAGGATCATAATAGCCCATTTGCCGAGGATAGCTTCGAGAGCTCCTGTTCATTGCGATTCCCCCTAAACTCAACATATTTCTCTTCTATATATGTATGAATGACTTCTATTGTTTGTGTCACGAGTAAAGGTTAGTGTTTGTCAAATTGTGTCGAAAGTTTAAATTTTTTAAAAACAGAAAAAAGTCGAATCATTATGGTAACATATTTTCAATACAGATGAGAGGGGATGCACCATAATGAACGTATCATACTTAAGCAAACGTTTTGCAGAAATGAAGAAATATGAAACAGACTGTATGAATAAACTGATGGACTTTGCCAAGTTCCTCTATATTCAAGGACATCTCAGCATAACTGAGTTTCGTAACAGTATGAAGGTTCTCGAAGCAAATGGAGCAGAAAGCCCGGCATATGAGATGAATTAACGTCCGGCCCCCTATAACGAATTTAAAAGAAGACAGCCTTTACCGGCTGTCTTCTCTTGCAATTTCATCCTTTACTGCATGCAATGTATAAAGGACTGACTCAGTGATGTCCTTGAATCGTTTTTTATGAATATGATGAACATATGATTGAAGGACCAATTCCAGGAAATTATCTTTTGCGGTCTCAATTTGCTCTTTATGCACATATTTAGGGCGACGGGCTTTTATCAATTCAAGAGCACCCTCCGCCCAGCGAGCCGCCAGCTCATCATTCTCTTCAACTGCAGGCTTTATCGTCTCAAAAAAATCATAAGAATGATTACTGCTTTTTCCTTCCTGATACCGATCAGCGCCTTTTTCAGCAACTTCAATCATTTTCTCGGTCATTTCCAGCAATGTTTGTGATAGCAATACCTTTCACCTCAATGCCTATCGTACCAAATTTCACTCGTAAATTCAGCCGATGCGGTATACCTTCTCAAACGCATACCTGTGTTCAGGCGATTGATACAGCTCATTTATACAAATATGAAGATCTATGATTTCTTCTTCCAGCACACTCAGGCGATCGTTTTCCGCTTCCCGCATCTCAGCCTCTAATGCATTTACAGAATGATTCAGGCTTTGCTCAGCTCGCGTTAATTCATCTTCTATATCAGAAAGCATACGGAGAATATCTGTCTTGCTTACATAACCGGACATTCGTGTACCTCCCTTTCCTCGTCTCTCCGGTTAACATTCTTCGCTCCCCAGGCTCTTTCCTTCTTCATGACAAAACTAGAAGCAAATCGCCAAACAAACAGGTATTCCACGAAAAGCTGAAGTTTTCGACAAAAACACCTGCAAAAATTGTATGATCCTCCTCCTTAATGCAAACGATACTTGTGAGGAGGTGCCGTATGAAAACTAGACCGAAAAAAGCCGGCCAACAAAAAAAGACTGAATCAAAAGCAATCGATTCTTTAGATAAAAAATTAGGCGGCCCGAACCGCCCTTCTACGTAAGAAGCAAGGAATTTCCTTGCTTCTTTATTTTTTCAGCCAATGTTCCACCGCAAAAAGCGCATGAAGCTGGCGCTTTTTATGTAAATACCAGTCTGTCAATTCAATCTGCTTCGGCAATTCCTCGCGCCTAAAGAACGTTTTCTTTATCTTTCCATGAAACCAATCTGTTTTCGTTCCGTCTAATGAGTGGATTACCTCAGGGTAGCATGTCCTTAGCATAGGAGATGTTCTCTTTGTAATCCCGATTATCTTTTCCATATCAAAACGGGAACCTGTGTGCGGCACTGTGTGCAAAAAGTGATAAAAAGCGGAAAACAATTCTGGCTTGAACAGCAATTCAGACAGCTGCTTTCCCAGCCTTATCCTTTCCTCCGCCTTTGAAAAGCGTTTCACTGAAATGCCGTAAAGAAACCCGTCTGAGGAAGGAAAAATAACGGTGTTAAAATGAAACCAGTCACTTAAATAAAAAGGAATCGTGTCAAAAACATTCTTTTTAAACGAAGGATTTTGTATAATAGGTGTTTGGATAGTGTTTTGTTCATTTATAATGAGGGCATACATTAGCCGCTCTGTGTTTCGCTCATGCCAAAAACGGGCCCATTCTTCCGACATAAATTGTGAGACGCCAAACACATGCAGAAGATGAAACAGCGGTTTCCCGACTTTTTTGGACCAGTGGTACAAAAGAAGCTGCGGATAGGCATCCGAAAAAATAAGCCAGTTCGCTCTTTCGTAGGCTAAAAAGAACCATTTTTGCTGTCTCTCACGGAGTCCAAGCTGAAACAGACTGCCTTTTAAGTCAGTCATTGACCAGCCGGCATTACGAGAAACGAAAGAAGCCAAGAGTGACCATTTGATTTCCGGATGACGGTCATAAAATGCTTTATATGCATTTGTTCTTGAAATGTTATCTGCGTTTTTTGTTTTTGTTTGCCGCTCAATCCGGCTCAGAAGCTTTCTGATGGTCTGTTGTTCTTGCACGTTCAATCACTTCCGTTATGAATAGTTTAATAAGGAGGATGAGAAAGTGATTCGGTATCCTAACGGAAAAACATTTCAGCCGAAACATTCGGTTTCATCCCAAAGCAGTCAGAAAAGGGCCCCGTCATACAGTAATCGCGGAATGACCCTCGAAGATGACTTAAACGAAACGAATAAGTATTATCTGACAAACCAAATTGCCGTTATACACAAAAAGCCGACACCTGTTCAAATTGTAAATGTCCATTATCCAAAAAGAAGTGCCGCAGTGATTAAAGAAGCTTATTTTAAACAATCATCGACAACAGACTACAATGGGATTTACAAAGGACGGTATATTGATTTTGAGGCGAAAGAAACGAAAAACAAGACCTCTTTCCCCCTGCAGAATTTCCATGACCATCAAATCGAACATATGAAGCAGGTAAAGGCTCAAGACGGTATTTGTTTTGTTATTATATCCGCTTTCGACCAGGTTTATTTTTTGGAAGCCGATAAGCTGTTTTATTTCTGGGACAGAAAAGAAAAAAACGGCAGAAAATCAATTCGAAAAGATGAGTTGGAAGAAGCGGCTTATCCGATTTCTCTTGGATACGCACCTAGAATTGATTATATTAGTATTATTGAACAGCTTTATTTTTCGCCATCTTCTGGTGCGAAAGGTTGATTAACGAAAGGTTGAGATGTTATGTCAGATCAATTTAACAGCCGTGAAGCTCGACGAAAAGCGAACAGCAAGTCGAGTCCTTCACCAAAAAAAGGAAAGAAACGAAAAAAGGGCGGATTGTTTAAAAAGACCCTTCTCACTTTACTCATTCTGTTTGTTTTAGGCGTTGTCGGCGGTGCCGTTACATTTGCCGTCATGGTTTCAGATGCGCCAAAACTGGATGAAAGTAAATTGAAGACGCCTTATTCATCAACAATATACGATAAAAACGGAAAAGAAATCGCTGAAGTCGGCGCTGAAAAACGGACCTACGTGCCGATAGATCAAATACCCGATGTTGTGAAAGAAGCCTTTATCGCGACAGAAGACGCTCGTTTTTATGAGCACCACGGGATTGACCCTGTCCGTATCGGCGGCGCCTTAGTTGCAAACTTTACAGACGGCTTCGGAGCTGAAGGCGGAAGTACGATCACCCAGCAGGTCGTCAAAAACTCCCTTCTTTCACATCAGAAGACGTTAAAACGGAAGGTGCAGGAAGTATGGCTTTCGATTCAGCTGGAGCGCAATTACTCTAAAGATGAAATTTTAGAAATGTATTTAAACCGGATTTATTTTTCTCCTAGAGCATACGGAATCGGAAAAGCAGCGGAAGAGTTTTTCGGCGTCACAGATTTAAGCAAATTGACTGTCGAACAGGCTGCCACACTGGCAGGCATGCCGCAGAGCCCAACAGCATACAACCCGGTTAAAAACCCGGATAAAGCGGAAAAAAGACGGAACATCGTCCTCAGTCTGATGAAAAAACAAGGATTCATTTCTGATTCTCAATACAACAAAGCGAAAAAAGTTGCGGTGAAAGACGAAGGCATTGTGTCACAGAAGGAATATGAAAAAACAAACTCAAATAAATACAGCGCGTTTGTTGAAGAAGTCATGAAAGAAATTGATGAAAAATCTGATGTCGATCCATCTGCTGACGGATTAAAGATTTATACGACATTAGATACAAAAGCACAAGATAAACTAGATGAATTAATGGACGGAGACACTGTCGGATTTACTGAAGGTATGCAGGGCGGTGTTACGCTTCTCGATACAAAAACCGGAGAAGTCCGAGCGGTTGGTGCCGGTAGAGATTCTACAGTTGGGGGGTATAATTACGCGACGCAATCTCAGCGACAGCCTGGTTCTACCATTAAACCTATTCTCGACTACGGTCCAGTTATTGAAAATAAAAAATGGTCAACTTACGAGCAAATTGATGACTCAGCTTATACGTATTCAGACGGAACAGCCATCCGTGACTTTGACCGTTCCTATAAAGGGGTCATGTCTATGCGTGAAGCCCTTGCCCAATCGCGTAACATCCCGGCTCTAAAAGCATTCCAAGCAGCCGGAAAAGATGCAGCAGTTGATTTTGCTAATGGACTGGGGCTCGGATTAAATAAAGAAAAAGTGTATGAATCATATTCTATCGGAGGATTCGGAGAAGGTAATCCGGGTGTCTCTACTCTAACTATGGCTGGAGCATACAGTGCATTCGGAAATAACGGAACGTATAATGAACCGCATTTTGTAAAGTCTATTGAATTTAACGATGGCACGAAGCTTGATTTAACGCCAAAATCAAAGTCAGCCATGAGCGATTATACTGCGTTTATGATTACAGATATGCTGAAAACAGCTGTTAAGACAGGTACTGGACAGCTCGCTCAAGTACCAGGAGTGGAAGTCGCAGGTAAAACAGGTACAACAAACTTTGACGATGCGACAATGCAAAAATACAATATCGCACAAGGCGGTGTACCAGATTCATGGTTTGTAGGATATACACCTCAATATACCGCTGCTGTTTGGACAGGTGTAGATTCTCAAAATAAGATAGGGAAAAAATCTTTAAATAAAACAGAGCAACAGATTGCAAAGCGCATATTCGCCCAACTCATCGCCGATGTCGATGACGGAAGCGGATCATTTGAGAAGCCTGACAGCGTAGTGGAAGCCACTGTAGAAAAAGGCTCTAATCCGGCAAAACTGGCAGGGCCAAATACGCCAAGCGATAAGAAGCTCACAGAGTACTTTGTTAAAGGCACAGCTCCTTCTACTGTTTCTAAAACATATGAGAAAGAAGAAAAAGAGGAAACAGCTAAACTGTCTGGTTTAAACGTGAAATACGATAAAGACAATCAATCTTTAACGTTAAGCTGGAATTACGACGGAGATGCGACCTTTGCTGTTAAGCAATCTGTTGATGGCGGCAGCTACTCGGAAATTCAAAACAGCTCTGCAAAAGAAGCAGTCATTTCGGATGTGCAGCCAGGATCTGTGTACAAATTCGAAGTAACAGCCGTCAGTGATGATGGCAAAAGCACAGCTTCCACATCCTATGAGGTGCCAAAAGCTGAAGACGATGAAGATAAAAAAGACCAGCAACAAACGGATGATGAAAAACAAGATGATGAGAAGACTCAGGATGATACACAAACTGATGATTCTCAAAAAGATGACGGTCAGACGGATCAAGATCAGACAGATGATTCAACAAACGATCAAGACAAAAAACAAGACAATACAAACACCAATCCGTCCGACAACAGTAACCAAGACCAATCAAACGATAACGACAACAGTAACAACCAGGATACGTCGGATGGTGATTCGAACTCTGGTAAAAATGATTCATCAGGTTCTGACACGAATAAAAATAAAACAGACACATCTAATAAAGCACAAACAAACTCATCATCAACTGAAAAAACAAATTAAACAAAAAAGCCGTCACCCTTCGGGTGATGGCTTTTTTTGTTCATAAAAAAACCTCCCCTTTTAAGAGAAGGTTTTATCGATTCATCGCATGATATTTATAAAAATGCTTTTTCATTTCAGTAAACAGCTCATCCAGCTGAATAAAGCAATGATATTGGGTCGGCTTGAGGAGGATAAATTCCACTCGTTCGGCCCAATTGATCGGCATTACGGGAAATGATTTCTCCGTCAGTTCTGCCCAATCAAGAGATTTCACCCGCTCACCTGCTGTCCAATGAAACGAAGCAAGCAAACACACAATGCCCTTCAGCATGTCATTTTGATCGCATCTCGATTTTCGTGTTTGAAAGACAGGCAGAAGTGATTCTTTAATGTCTTCCCACACATTAAATAAAAGCGGAACATACTTGCCTCTGTCCTCCCATGGCAAAACACCTTGAGATTCCGTGCTGAAATCAAAATACACAGGGTTAACCAGCAAGACATCTTTCATATCCGGGGAGATCACCGGGCCAAGACTGCGCAAGTATTCCTCATAGGAAGCCAACTCTTCTATCGCTTGCGTCATCGTTTCACCAGTCCTTTTTTATCTCTCTTCTGCCCTTCTCTGCATAAAGAAAGCAGCGGACATTCCGCACAGCGCGGAGATTGGGCTTTACAGTGATATCTGCCGAAGAAAATAAGGCGGTGATGCGTAACGGACCAGTCTTCTTTTGGAACCTTGCGCATCAGCGTCTTTTCAACTTCCAGCACTGAGTCCTTCCACCGGCAGATGCCCAACCGTTTGCTGACCCTCTCCACATGGGTATCTACGGCGATGGCCGGCACGCCAAAGGCAACCGATACCACTACATTAGCAGTCTTTCTTCCGACCCCTGGCAGTTTAACAAGCTCATCGCGGTCCCTCGGCACTTCTCCGCCGTACTCTTCAATAATCATTTTACTCAGTTTTTGAATATTTTTCGCTTTATTACGATATAAACCGATTGATTTAATATCTTGCTGAAGCTCTTCCAGCGGGACAGCCAAATAGTCTTCCGGCCGTTTATATTTTTGAAATAATGTTTTGGTCACTCTGTTTACAAGTGCATCTGTACATTGAGCAGATAAAGCGACAGCCACCACTAATTCAAAAGGATTGGAATGAACCAGTTCACACTCCGCATGAGGAAACATGTCACCTATCTTGTCCAAACAGAATTCAATTTGTTTTAGATTTAACACGATTGTCACCTTTTCACTTTATTGTTCAAGCCAATTGTAAAAAGGAACCTGCCTTTTATACTCTTTTTGCGGTTCATTCTGCTTTGCTTGTACCCGCCGGAATTTTTGGCTGTGTATTTTTGCCTGCTCCACAGTTTTCAGCCCGTTTTTCTTCCATTCAAACAAAATCCGGTCAATGTAGCGGAAACTGAGTTTTCCTGACAGTACAGCCTCTTTTAACGCGTGTTTGATCAGTTGTGCGTCATGCTGATCCTGGTCCTGCCAGATCGCCAGCGTTTCACACTCTAAAGGTGATAACGGCCTTGCGAACTCTTCCTCAAAAATGGTATAAAGGCTTTTTTGTTCCCCTTCTGCTTTTCTTTCCTGTGTTTGATTCTGTACAAGCTGAATATACTCGTACAGCTTGCCCCATAAAGGCTGGAGAGAATACTTCTCAAATTTGATGCCGTTTTGATCCTCGCATTCTTCAATAAACAGAAAGCCTTTTTGAATAAACATGCGCAATCTGTTTGTACATTCCTCAACAGAAATTGACATACCTTCCTGCAGCTGATTCGGTGTAGGAAAATATGATCCTTTTTCTAAATGCATTTTAATTTTTAACAGCAGAATAAGTTCTGTTTCATTAAGTCCAAGCTGTTTATAATGCGTGAGCAGAAGATTGGGGATTGTTGATGTTCCATGCTCCTGCATATCAATAAATTGCTGTTTTTTCATCGTCACACCTCTTACTGTAAAGGATTGTGATTTCCCCTTTACTGTAAAAAGTCTCCCTTGCAGGAGACTCTTTTTTGTTTCATTTGAATGTATTACGGATACAGACGGTTTAATAGTCTTGGGAACGGGATCGTTTCACGAACGTGAGGCGCTCCGCTAATCCAAGCTACTGTCCGCTCTAATCCAAGACCGAAGCCTGAATGAGGAACTGATCCATATTTTCTAAGTTCAGCATACCATTTATATGCGTCAGAATCCAGTCCATGTTCTGTAAGACGCGATTCCAAAAGTTCCATATCGTGAATCCGTTCAGATCCGCCAATGATTTCTCCATAGCCTTCCGGTGCAATCAAGTCAGCGCAAAGCACGACGTCCTCACGGTCAGAAGCCGGCTGCATATAGAACGGTTTTAAAGACGTCGGATAGCGAGTGATGAATACCGGTTTGTCATAGTGTTCAGCAATTGCTGTTTCATGAGGCGCTCCGAAATCATCTCCCCACTCGATATCGTCAAAGCCTTTTTCTTTCAGAAATTCAATCGCTTCATCATACGTGATTCTTGGGAAAGGAGCTTTGATTTGCTCAAGTTTTGACGTGTCTCTTCCCAATGTGTTTAATTCAATTTTGCAATTCTTAAGAACGGATTGCACGATGAAAGAAACATAATTTTCCTGTACTTGAAGGTTTTCTTCAAACTCTACAAACGCCATTTCCGGTTCAATCATCCAGAATTCGATTAAGTGGCGTTTTGTTTTAGACTTTTCCGCTCTGAATGTCGGTCCGAAAGAGAATACTTTTCCTAAAGCCATTGCCGCAGCTTCCATGTAAAGCTGGCCGCTTTGAGACAGATACGCATCTTCATCAAAGTACTTTGTCGCAAAGAGCTCTGTTGTTCCTTCAGGTGCACTTCCAGTCAAAATCGGCGGATCCACTTTTACAAAGCCTTCGTTATTAAAGAATTCGTAAGTCGCGCGAATGATTTCATTACGGATTTTCATGATCGCATGCTGGCGCTTTGAACGAAGCCATAAATGTCTGTGATCCATCAAAAATTCCGTACCATGTTCTTTTGGTGTAATTGGATAATCAGTCGCTTCGTGAATGACTTCAATATCTGTCACAGCTAGTTCATATCCAAGCGGGGAACGCTCGTCCTCTTTGACAATCCCTTTTATATAGAGTGACGTTTCTTGAGTCACTGATTTAGCTGTTTGGAAAATGCTTTCTTCCACTTCCGCTTTTACTACGACACCTTGAATAAAACCAGTACCGTCCCGAAGCTGTAAAAATGCAATTTTCCCGCTTGAACGCTTATTAGCGACCCAAGCTCCGATCGTTACTTCCTCACCTACGTGCTTGTACACTTGGTTGATTGTTGTTTTCAACATATTTCCCTCCAAAACAAGAAAGACATTCGGAAGCTCATTGCCCCGCGAACTCTTTTATCATCACTTTATTATACCCGCTCTTAACTAACCGGGTCAATGCAGATAAAAAGCGGCTTTCTGTCAGCCGCTTTTTTCACTATTAGCTATGTTTTTCGACAAAACGTTTGATTCTTTCAATCGCTTTTTCAAGAAGATCTAGCGAGGTGGCATAAGAAAGACGGACATTTTCAGGAGAACCGAATCCGGATCCAGGAACAATCGCAACTTTTTCCTCCTCGAGAAGCGCTTTAACAAATTCATCTACATCTTTGAAACCGCAAGATTGAGCCGCTTCTTTTGCATTCGGGAACAAGTAAAAAGCACCCTCCGGCTTCACACAGCTGAACCCAGGGATTTCTACGAGCTTTGCATAGATCGTGTTTAATCTATGTTCAAAGGCTTCTCTCATTTCTTCCAATGGCTCAGAAGGTCCGTTATAAGCAGCAATCGCCCCGTACTGTGCGATTGATGTCGGATTTGACGTGCTGTGGCTAGCAAGGTTCGTCATCGCTTTTATAATGTCTTCAGCTCCAGCCGCATAGCCAATTCGCCAGCCCGTCATGCTGTGTGACTTCGATACGCCGTTTATAATGACCGTTTGCTCTTTCAGTCTGTCAGACAGCTGTGCAATGGAAACATGTTTCTTTCCGCCGTATGTAAGTTTTTCATAAATTTCGTCAGACACAATTAGGATGTCATGTTCAAGGCATACTTCACCAAGCGCAGACAGTTCTTCTTCCGTATACATGACTCCAGTCGGATTGCTTGGAGAGTTAATAACGATTGCTTTTGTTTTTTCCGTAATCGCATTTTTTAGCTGCTCAGGCGAAATTTTGAAGTGATTTTCTTCAAGTCCTTGTACATAAACAGGCTTTCCGCCAGCGAGTTTCACCTGCTCCGGATAGCTTACCCAGTAAGGCGTCGGAATAATGACTTCATCTTCTTCATCCAAAATCACTTGGAAAAGGGTGTACAGAGCATGTTTGGCACCAGTGCAGACAATAATTTGAGACGGTTTGTATTCAATATTCTGGTCGCGTTTAAATTTCTCTGCAATGCTGTTTTTCAGTTCAGCCAAGCCACCTGAAGGCGTATATTTCGTATGGCCTTCGTTCATCGAACGCACAGCGGCATCAATAATGTGCTGCGGTGTATTGAAGTCCGGCTCGCCTGCGCCTAAACCGATGACATCATGGCCCGCGGCTTTCAGTTCTTTCGCTTTCGCTGTGATTGCCAGTGTAGTTGATGGTGTTAATGCGGATACTCTTTTTGCCAGTTTCAACTTGAACTCCCCCTAATTCGTCTTAAGGCGTGATATTTTTGAGAATCTTTCCAGTTGTAAAGTCCACATAACTTAAACTGTATTGACCTTCTTTGTCTAAGTACGTCACTTCCCATAGCAGAACGTTACCTTCTCTTGCCAGATGAACCTCTTTTTGTTTTGAAACCAGCCCTTCATCCTGTATGATTTTCGCCGCTTTGTCTTCCGAGATTCCCTCTTTTGCTTCTTTTGAGAGAATTTTTGCTTTTTTATTAGCAGGAACCCAGACATATAAGGCAGTGCCTTTTTTATCCGTACCCTTGACAACATAATATTTTTCTTTTCCGACAAATGTTTCGACTTGATCAACATTGGCGAGATCGGTTTCTTTTTTAGCTTCAGCAGCTGCTGCTTCGTGCCCCTCTTCCTTTTGTGCCATGGCTGATTTATAAATGCTTGCCGAGACAAGAAGTACTGCTAAAAAAATAATACCAAAAATGACGGTAAATATTAATGCTTTTTTTCTCATCTTCTCACCTACGTACGATAAATGGTAAAAACGGCTTGGTTTTTGTTTTCTTCATCAAGTGCAAGACCGAACATCAGATTGTCTCTTTTCAGTGTCCGATTCAGTGTGTCCACAATTTTATACAGATCATCAGAATGCTCTACATTAATTGTTGAAAGAATCTCGATTTTACTTTCCATTTTTTCATCCTCCAGTTTGAACAAATATTGTTAGTCATACTCCATTTCAGGACACGCCATACTAGTATCACAGAGCGGGAATAACCGCTTTTAAATAAAACACCATCCTACTCCCACACCGCAAAAGCCGCTTTATGCGGCTTTTATTTATTTTTCCCTGCAACATAAGCTTCAAGCTCGCTGTCAGTCATTTCGAATACTGAGGTTGTCGGCAAGGCATCAAGAAACAGCCGGCCGTATCCAGCGGTTTTAATCCGTCTGTCCAATATCATAATCGTTCCTTTGTCTCCCGCAGTACGCAGCAAGCGTCCGACTCCTTGCCTGAAGGTCAGTACAGCCTCCGGTAATGACACTGTTTGAAACGGATTCTTTCCTTTTTTGCGGGCAAGCTCACATTTTGCAGCATGAAGCGGGTGATCTGGGGATCGGAATGGGAGCCTCACGATCATTACTGTTGTCAGCTCATCACCAGGGAAATCAACGCCTTCCCAAAAATGATTTGTTCCAAGCAGGATCGCCTGATTGGATGTTTTAAAAGTTTTCATCAGTTTGCCGGGACTTCCGCCTGTAATCCCTTGTGCCAAGAGCTGAATGCCGGAAGCACTCATGATATGCTTAAGCTCCTGGTGGACCTTTTTCAGCATCTCATGGGATGTAAACAGCACAAGGATTTTGGGCTGTTTTTCCTTTGCCATCAGTTCGATATAACGAGCCGTATCCTGGATAAATTCAGTTTGTCCTGTATCCTGAATTGACTTCATTTCCTTTGGAATCATCACCTGCATGCGCTCATCATAAGAAAAGGGCGACTCAATTCTCATTGTCCGCGGGAAAAAGTCACTCAGTCCCAGTCGTTCAATCATAAATTGAAAAGAGCCTTCGACTGTAAGGGTTGCAGACGTTAGCACCACACTATTTTTGCGCGCGAAAAACTGATCAGCCAGAAGTTCCCCAGGTTCAAGGGGCTGTGCGTAAATGGCCACTGCATTTTTCGCACCTTTAGCATCTATTTCAATCCAAACCGCTTCATCGTCATCGCACCCAAAGAACAGCTTCTGCAACGTCTGACAGTAATGCTGCAAACCTTTCATGCTTCTTTGGTATTCATCGGCCAAAAAGACAGTTTTGCTCTTCATACCCTTCAGATGTTTTTCTATCAGGGACGACTGTGCCTCAAAAAGCTGCTGCAGGTGTGTCAGCATGGAACAAAGCCTCTCCGCACCATCCGTTAAGATCGACCAGCTTTTATCCTGGCTTTCTTTGTTCACCTTAAAAACTAGACGGTTTAAGTCCTCTTTAGGTTTTCTTCGTTTGACAAAAGAATGAACAGAGCTGAAGAAAGCATCACTTTCTGCTTGAATGTGCTGAAGCCACTCTTCCAATTCGAAAAATGAATCAACCGGCAGGCTGTTTCGCTGGAATAGCTGTCTCATTTTTTTTAGAAGTCCCTGCTCCTTCAGAGTGCCGATCCTGCTCAATTTCGTATGCAATTCTATGTACGTGGCTCTTTTTCCTAAATGTTCACTTGCCGCTCGTTCAAAGTGATGTGCTTCATCAATAATAAATGTGCCGCTTTCGGGGAGCCTTTTTTTCTGGCTGCCTTCATCGGTCAGCAAAAGGGAATGATTGGTGATCACCAAATCGGAACGTATAGCGATCTGTTTGGCCCGCTCGTAAAAGCCGGTCACATGCTCATTGCGGCTTCTTTTATAGGAGTCATCGTCATACGCCAATCTGTCCCACAGCAACTTTCCGCCTGAAGGCAAATTCAGTTCCGCTACATCCCCTGTATTTGTCTCTGTCAGCCAAACGAGAAGCTGTGCCTTTGTCAGTACCGCATCATAATTATCATCTTCTTCATGAAGCACCTGCTCGAATTTATACAGGCATAAATAATGCGATTGTCCTTTTAAAATCGCCGCTGTTACCGGAAATGGAAACAGTTCTTGGACAATCGGCAAATCCTTTGTTAGAATCTGCTGCTGTAAAAGCGTCGAATACGTGCTGATAATGACCGGCTTTTTTGATTTCTTGGCAAAAAGCGCAGCCGGAATAAGATAGCCAATCGTTTTTCCGATTCCCGGAGGAGCTTCAATCAGCGCATGCTCACGATTGGCAAACGCTTCAGCCACCTCTTTCATCATCATCATTTGGCCGTCTCTTTTTTCATACCCGGGCATTAACTCTGACAGCGCTTTTTCATTTTCCGCTTCCCATCGTTCGATCTCAAATGAAAAGTTCCCGTCCTCATTCACACGAACATCGATCGATTCAGGTTCTCTGACAGAAAAGGAAGAAAAGCGTGTATAGCCCGGTATCTCGGTTTGTCTGTTTTCATTAATGAACATATCCAACAAATGCGTCAGATCACTGATGAAATGCTGCGAAAGCCTTCTTAACTGCTTTAATGTCGGATAAGGAAGCTGCCGCAGCTTTTCAAGGATTTCCAAAAAAATAAGCCCTGTCACTTCAGCATCGCTGTCAGCCCGGTGCGGCTGATCATGCCGCAGCTGAAGCTCCTCGCTTAATTCCGTCAGCTTATACCCTTCAAATCCCGGAAAAACAATCCGTGAAAGTTCGACAGTATCCAGCACTTCACAATCTGGGAGCTGAAAACCCGCCTTATGAAGCTCATACTTGACAAATCCAAGGTCAAAATGAATATTGTGAGCGACAAAATAAGCGCCCTCAAGCAATTGGAAGACTTCTTCAGCGACTGCTTCAAATGGCTGTTCATTCTCTACCATTTGACTAGAGATTCCAGTAAGCTGCTCAATAAAAGCAGGGATTGGTTTATTTGGATTAATGTATTTTGAAAACCGCTCAGTAATTTGTCCATTTTCAATTACAACCGCTGCGATTTGTATGATTTTATCGCCTTTCTTCGGCGAATTCCCTGTTGTCTCTACGTCTATTACAACGAACCGTTGCTTATTCATTAAAATGGACACCTCAATTCTTGCATACGACAAAAGTGTAACACGTTTTGTACGGAAATGGAGCGGCAAAACCGTTTTACTCTCAAAATCTTAAAAGAAAACCCCCGATAAAGGGGGCTTTTCTTCTACAAAATTGTACGGGCTGGTTCGTTCCCCAGCATTTGTTCAATTTTGTTTTGATCATTGAGAACAGCCACTTTTGGCTCGTGGCTTTCCGCTTCTTGATCAGACATCATTTTGTAGGAAATAATAATAACCTTATCTCCTTCCTGCACAAGGCGTGCGGCTGCACCGTTTAAGCATATGACGCCGCTTCCCCGTTTACCAGGAATAATATACGTTTCAAGACGTGCTCCATTATTATTATTCACAATTTGCACTTTTTCATTAGGAAGCATTCCCACCGCATCAATGAGATCTTCATCAATTGTAATGCTTCCCACATAGTTCAGGTTTGCTTCCGTAACAGTTGCCCTGTGAAGCTTGCCGCTCATCATTGTTCGATACATATTATATTCTCTCCATTTCTCGAATATCAATAATGATATTATCTATTAAACGCGCTTTTGAAAAAGCAACTGCAACAGCGAGAATCATCTTTCCGGCAATTTCATTCACAGGTTCGAGTTCCGGATAGGAATAAAGCTCTATATAATCTATCGCTCCGCTTGTCGTTTCAATGATTTCTTTTGCAGCTTTTATCACCGCTTCCGGGTCTCTTTCACCGGCTTGGATCAGCTCCGCACTGGTTTGCAGGGCCCGATACAGCTTAGGCGCTTCCTTTCTTTCCTCAGCTGTTAAGTATACATTGCGGGAGCTTTTGGCTAAGCCGTCTTCCTCTCTCACCGTATCGACAGCAACCAATTCAATATCCATGAAAAAGTCGCTGATTAAGCCATCAACAACAGCTACCTGCTGCGCATCCTTTAAACCGAAATAGGCACGGGTCGGCTGAACAAGATTGAACAGCTTCGTCAGTACGATCGCAACACCGTCAAAATGTCCCTCTCTTGAGCGCCCGCATAACACGTCTGTGCGTCTTTCTACATGAATCGTGACATTCTTTTCACCGGGATACATATCATGAGCATCCGGCGTAAAAAGAATATCGACTCCCGCGTTTTCCGCAAGAGCTGCATCCCGCTCAATATCGCGTGGATATGCTTCAAAATCTTCATTAGGGCCGAATTGTGCAGGATTGACAAAAATACTCATAATAACAGTGTCGTTTTCTTGTCTAGCTTTGTCTGCTAAGGTTAAATGCCCCTCATGCAGAAACCCCATCGTCGGAACAAATCCGATTGACCTGCCCTCTGATTGGTATTGTTTTATCGCTTCTTTCAGCTGTGAAATATCAGTAATCTGTCTCATCTTATTTTCCCCCGTACAAGCCGTTCAGAACTGTCTGGTTCATTTGAAA
Source organism: Bacillus sp. JS (assembly GCF_000259365.1). Lineage (NCBI taxonomy): Bacteria > Bacillati > Bacillota > Bacilli > Caryophanales > Bacillaceae > Bacillus > Bacillus sp. JS. Next base: position 2,259,839 of record NC_017743.1, read on the forward strand.
GGAATGCTTTTGTTCAGGGAAAGCACGATGTCGTACATCCTGAACATATCCGCTGATTGCTGTTTCGATGGTTTCGTCAATGCGCGTATATTGCTTTACGAATTTAGGTGTTCTCTCAACACCGTGGCCGATTATATCATGATAAACGAGAACTTGTCCGTCCGCTTTCACACCAGCCCCGATTCCGATGACCGGGATGCTTAGCGTCTCGGCAATTTTGGCTGTTAGTTCCGCCGGTACACATTCCAGCACAAGCATCATAGCTCCTGCCTCTTCGCATTTTATACTGTCTTCTATTAATTTTTTGGCGCTTTGTTCATCTTTGCCCTGTACTTTATATCCACCCAATACGCCGACTGACTGCGGAGTTAAACCTAAGTGACTGACTACTGGAATGCCTCCAAGCGTCAATGCGCGAATGGATTCAAATACGCCTTCTCCACCTTCAAGCTTTAGTGCGTCTGCTCCGCTTTCCTGAACGATAGCCGCTGCATTTTTCAGCGTATCTTCCTTGGAAAGATGATAAGACATAAAAGGCATATCTGTCACAATAAAGGTATTCGGCGCTCCCCTTTTAACGGCTTTTGTATGATGAATCATGTCCGCTACTGTCACACCGACAGTTGAATCAAGGCCGAGAACGACCATTCCGAGTGAATCACCGACTAAAATCATGTCAACTCCCGCTTGTTCAGCAAGCTTAGCTGCCGGATAATCATAAGCGGTCAGCATGACGATCGGTTCTTCAGACTCCTTCATTTTTAGAAAATCCAGTTTTGTTTTCATGTTTTCTCCTCCTCATGTTTAGAGGAGATGAGCTGCCGTTTTCTTCTGCAAGCCAAAAAACCTTCCGTTACAACGAGAAGGATCCTTCACTTTCTAAAGTTCGGCGAGTTTCATCCCTCTGTCCCAGTCCTTTTTTGGATCAAGGCAGACTGCTGCAATGTCTATCTATTTTAATAATAGGTGCAGTTCGCAGGCGATACTGCCCAATGGAAGTATACCAAAATCAACGGGCTTGTACCAACACATTAGCCCAATTCAATATCGGCAGAATAGATTTTTTTCATGCCTTCATTCGTTTCTAAAAGCAGAACGCCTTCATCATCTATACCTAACGCCTTCCCGTAAAAGGTTCCGTTTAACGTTCTTGCTCTCATATTAGCGCCAATTCCGAGCGCATAGCTTTCCCATAAAAGCTTAATCGGCGTAAATCCGTGTGTCATATAATCCCGGTACCGTTTCTCAAAGCAAAGTAAAATTTGCTGGATGACGCCAGCCCGATCGACTTTTTCTCCAGCGGCTTGGCTGAGGCTTGTCGCGATGTCCTTCAATGCATCTGGAAAATCATCGGGCTGCTGGTTAACGTTAATGCCGATTCCAATGATCACTGAACGTACGCGGTCTTCTTCAGCCTGCATTTCTGTTAGGATGCCGACTGTTTTTTTTCCGTTAATTAAAATATCATTAGGCCATTTAATATCCGTTTGGATGCCTGCCGCCTCTTCTATTCCCTGCACAACAGCTACTGCAGCAAGCAGTGTGAGCTGGGGTGTTTTTTGGAGCGGGATGTCTGGCCGCAAAATCAGGCTCATCCAAATGCCGTTTCCTTCTTGAGAATGCCATACCCTAGACATTCGGCCCCTTCCGGCTGTTTGTTTGTCAGCCACCACGAGGGTGCCTTCCGGTGCATTATTATTCGCAAGCTCATGAGCCGATTTTTGCGTGCTTGAAAGAACGTCATGATAAATAAGATGCTGCCCCATCATGTCCGTTTTTAATCCAAAGCGAATTTCGCTTTCACTGAGTTTCCCGGGCTTTTTGATGAGCCGATATCCTTTTCTTCTTACGGCTTCTACTTCATAGCCCTCTTTCCGAAGCTCTTCAATATGCTTCCATACAGCAGTTCTAGAACAGCCGAGTGCATCACTGATTTTTTGGCCGGAAATAAATTCTTTGCCGGCCTGAGCAAATAATTCAATAAGGTCTTTTCTTAATGTTGACCGCATGTCTTCAGCCACTCCTCTATGTGTTTCTTTTGATTGGAGAGCTTTCCTGTCACAACAGCCTGCTCGATCCTCTGTAATTCTTCCGACACCCATTTTCCGGCCGGCCGGTTTCGAAGCGCAAGCAAATCCTTACCTGTGATATCAAGATCCTTAAGGCTTTTGATCGGCAGGTTTTGATAAGCGTATTGAATGTCCTTCAGTTTTTTTTCATCCAGTGTTTTGTTTTGCCGCAGCTGCGATATTTTGGCCGCTGAGAGCAGTGATTTTTCCCCAGCTCTGTACATTGACATTGCGTCAAGGCTCTGGCCAAACGTATCGGCAATGTGAATGGCTTCCTTCATCACTTTTCCCGGGAGCTTCCAGGCTTTCAGGAAAAGAGGCGCGTCTTTCAAGACGATGTCGAGGTCAATTAAAAGAGCTGCCCAAAGCTCCTCACGTGATGTTAAAGAGAAGAATGGAAACTCACTCGCTGAAATCAGGTTTTCTCGTTTATGATACAAACCAGGCAGCTCTTCATACAGCCTCGTTTGAATAAGCGTTTGAAGCGCTTGGCGGGAAGCTCTTCCCTGCAGCAATTTCTCGAACTCTATTGTTTTTCGTTCGACTGAAACATGGGAGAGGAGAGATTTTTCTATCGAAATGGCTTTTTCTGTTTCCGGTGAAAGCGTAAAGCCAAGCTGGCTCATAAAGCGTACGGCTCTCAGCATACGAAGCGCATCTTCTTGAAATCTGTCCTCGGGCTTTCCAACGGTTCGAATCACTTTTTGATCAATATCTTTCCTGCCGCCAAAATAATCAAGCACCTTCCCGTCCGCTGTCATGGCCATCGCATTGATCGTCAAATCTCTGCGTTTTAAATCCTCTTCTAATGATGAGATAAATTGCACTTCTGACGGTCTTCTGTAATCCACGTAATCAGACTCAGTCCGGAATGTCGTGACTTCATAGGTTTCATCTTCCCAGAGCACAATGATGGTCCCGTGCTCTTTGCCTACATCAACAGTCCGCTGAAACAGCCGTTCTACTTGATCAGGTGCCGCATCTGTCGCGATATCGACATCTCCGATCGTTCGTTTCATATAACTGTCACGAACTGCGCCCCCGACAAAATAAGCCTGATGGCCCGCTTCGATTAAGGTGCGGAGCACGGGAAGTGCTTTGATAAAAACTTTTTCCATGTGATCACTCCGGTTCTGCTAAATCGGCATAAATCTGTTCATACTGACTGACAATTTTCTTGGAGGAAAATTCATTTTCAAGCATCTCTATTGCCGCCTTTGTAAAACGACTGCTTAGCTGTTCATCTTCTAAAATGCTCATCGCGCGGGCTGTTGCGCCTGCAACATCACCGACATCCACCAAAAATCCGCTCACATTGTTTTTAATAACCTCCGGGATACCGCCAATGTTCGTTCCGATACAAGGCACCCCGCAAGCCATCGCTTCCAGAAGGACAAGGCCAAAACTTTCTTTTTCAGACAGCAGCAGCTTCAAATCGCTAATAGAATAAAGTTCTTCAACACGGTCTTGATTACCAAGCATTAAGACTTGGTCTTCCAAGCCATATTTTCTGATAAGCTCGCAGGCTGTCGATTTTTCCGGACCGTCTCCGACTAAAAGCAGCTTCGCTTTCGTTTTACCGGCGATATTACGGAACACACGAATGACATCCTGCACGCGTTTGACCTTTCTGAAGTTGGACACATGGATGACGACTTTTTCATCTGGTAAGATTCCATGTTTCTCTTTAATTGTTGTTGTGTTTTTCTTCAGATACACGCGCTCGTCTATAAAGTTATAAATCGTTTCGATTTTTTTCTCCGGTTTAATTAAATCATATGTTTCAGCTGCAAGCGCTGAAGAGACGGCAGTTACCCTGTCTGATGACTCGATGGCAAAACGGATCAGATCTTTTAGAGACGGGTCATAACCTAATACCGTGATATCCGTGCCGTGCAAAGTTGTGACGATGCCGATATTGCGTTTCAGCATTTGTTTTGCAAGATAGGCGCAAACGGCATGCGGGAGAGCATAGTGAGCATGGATAATGTCTAAATTCTCCCGTTCCGCCACCTCAGCGATTTTGCTTGCCAATGTCAAATCATACGGAGGATACTTAAAAACAGCATATTGATTAACCTCAACTTCATGAAAATGAATATTGGGATGATATGTATTCAGTCTAAACGGAATGCTTGATGTGATGAAATGGATTTCATGTCCCTTTTCAGCAAGCTGCTTCCCCAGTTCTGTCGCAATGATACCTGAGCCTCCAACGCTCGGATAGCATGTGATTCCTATTTTTAGTTTTCTCATTGTTCGCCCCCAAGCACATCATGATCAAGCATCAGCATCCGTTTGGAAAAGAAACCTTCGGCATACTCCACGCCCGCTTCTTTACCGTAAAGCTTTTCTCTCGCTTCGACGATCTCGATATAACCATTCGTCAGTGGAGTAGAAACTGAATCCTTTGACGGGATAAACTGGCTTTTATAGGCATTGAGGCTTTGTTTTTTTGCCTCTATTGTATCCGAGATATCAATGACAAAATCCGGCTGATGAAAACCATTTATCATATAATAGTAAACCTTGCTGACTTTATGCGCCGGAAGGCTTTTTTCGTCTTTATATTTATGGATTCCAGCGGAAAAAATCGCTTCTTCCACCAGTGCAGCCGCATTGCCGTGATCCGGATGGCGATCCTTTTTATACGGCATAAAAACCGCTTTTGGCCGGTTGGTTCTGATCACTGTAACAATCGATCGAATTGCCTGATCGCTCATCATTAGGCCGCGGTCCGGAAGCGTCAGCTGAATTCTTTTATCTGCGCCTAATATGCGTGCTGCTTCAGCTGCTTCTTCTCTACGCAAACTGACCGTACCGTTAGAAGAGAGTTCCGCTTCTGTCAAATCGCATATCATTACTTTTTTTCCCTGTTTGACAAACTTCGCTATTGTGCCGCCCATTCCGATCTCGACATCATCACTGTGGGCGCCGAAAGCAAGAACGTCAGCATTATACATTCGGCTCTTCTCCCCGAAGAAGGTCGCGGAATTCGAAAACACCTTCATCAAGTGTCCGGACAAGAATTTCCGCAGTACCCATATTTGTGGCGAGCGGAATGGAATACACATCACACAACCGGATTAATGCCGAGACATCCGGTTCATGCGGCTGCGCGGTCAGCGGGTCGCGCAAAAAAATGACAAGATCGAGTGCATTAGCTGCGATCAGTGCTCCGATTTGCTGGTCTCCCCCTAGAGGACCGGATTGAAAACGTTCAATTTGAAGGCCTGTCGCCTCTTGAATTTTCAACCCTGTGGTTCCGGTCGCGTACAAATCATGATGCTTCAAAATATCCCGATAGGCAGTCGTAAATTGAACCATATCCTGTTTTTTCTTGTCATGCGCGATTAAAGCAATTTTCATCGTTTCTCCCCCCGTCTAATCAATGATATTTTCTAGTCCGTACACAAGCTGATCAATCTTCATGACTTGTTCGACTGACAGCTTAACGCCTGACATGAAAGAAGCGCGATTATAAGAATCGTGTCGGATCTGAAGCGTTTGGCCATCCATGCCGAACATGACCTCTTGATGTGCGATCAGCCCCGGAAGACGGACGCTGTGCAAGCGAATACCGTTTTGCTCCGCTCCTCTAGCTCCTGGGAGAATTTCTTTTTCATCTGGATGTCCTTGCTGCTTTTCTTTACGGACTTCTGAAATCATTTCCGCTGTTTTAAGCGCAGTTCCGCTTGGTGCGTCAAGCTTCTGGTCATGATGAAGCTCAATAATCTCTACATCTTCAAAATAGTTGGCAGCCATTTTTGAAAATTTCATCATCAGCACCGCGCCCAGCGCAAAGTTTGGAGCAATGATGGCTCCGATCCCCTTTTCTTCTGTTAAGGACGTGAGCTCTTTTAAATCAGCTTCTGAGAAACCGGTTGTTCCGACAACTGGACGGACGCCGTGCTCTAATGCGATTTTTGTATGTACTTTTCCGATTTCAGGCGTTGTTAAATCAATCAAGACATCCGGTTGTGTTTCTGTAAAGCAGGCATGGATATCTGTGTAAATTAAAGCATCTGACTCAACAGGCATCACATCAGATAATTTTTGCTGATCGTATGTATGGTCTATAGCACCGACAAGGTCAAAATGAGGGGTTCGTTCTGCCAATTTAACAGCTTCCTGCCCCATTCTTCCACGCGGCCCTGCAATGACTACTTTAATTGTTTCGTTTGACATCTTGATCTCCTCTACTTTCCTTCTTCTTTTCTGGTCCAGCGATCTTTATCTCTTGTATTAAATTTATGCATGACTCGGTCGTGGGCTTCCTCTAAAGAGATATCAAGAGAGTTGGCTAAACAAACCAATACAAATAGCACATCGCCCATTTCCTCTTCCATGCTTTTATCGTCTTCAGTCGCTTTTTTTGGTTTTTCTCCGTAGCGGTGATTGACTTCTCTGGCAAGCTCGCCCAGTTCTTCAGTCAGCCTTGCCACCATGGCTAGCGGGCTGAAATATCCTTCTTTAAACTGGCCGATGTAACGGTCTACTTCAGCCTGTATGTCTTTCATTGTTTTATCACTCACTGAAACGAAACCTCCTATCATCCTCTTACATGTTAGCTAATTCAGATACGTTTGACAAATGTTTAAGCACGTTTGCTGTTTTCTTTTTCATCCACTATAATATAAACGCTATCTAATGGAAGGAAAAGGGGTTTTGTGTGATGCTTGGAGAAATTAGATTAAAAAACATATTTTTCATTTTAATCGGAGCGGCAATTTTTTCATTTGGCTTGGTTCATTTCAATATGCAAAACAATCTGGCTGAGGGCGGTTTTACAGGTATTACACTTTTACTTTATGCTCTTTTCCACATCAGCCCCTCTATCTCGAACCTGGTGTTAAACATTCCGATTTTTTTTATTGGCTGGCGTTTGCTCGGCAGGACAATGTTTGTTTATACCCTTGTTGGCACTGTAGCCTTGTCTTTGTTCCTTAGCATCTTTCAGCGATATGAAATCCATATGCCCCTTCAGCACGACTTAGCGCTCGCTGCTTTATTTGCCGGCGTATTCATTGGAGCCGGACTGGGAATTATTTTCAAGTTCGGCGGTACGACAGGCGGTGTTGATATCATCGCACGTTTAGTGAATAAGTATTTTGGAATCCCGATGGGCAGAACAATGTTTGCTTTCGATGCCTGCGTCATCATTTTGTCTTTGCTTACTTATCTCTCCTATAAAGAAGCGATGTATACGCTGGTAGCTGTATTTGTAGCGGCAAGATTAATCGATTTTATTCAGGAAGGCGGATACGCTGCTAAAGGCGCTACGATCATTTCATCGAAAAACGACCTGATTCAGAAAAAGATCCTTGAAGAAATGGAACGGGGCGTCACCATTTTGAAAGGACAAGGCTCCTACACAAAAGAGGATATAGATGTACTTTATTGTGTGGTGCCGAAAAACGAATTGGTGATGCTGAAAAGCGTGATTAACTCCATTGACCCTCATGCCTTTGTAGCCGTAAGCGATGTCCACGATGTGCTCGGAGAAGGATTTACGCTTGATGAAAATAAAAATCCGCTTCCACGCTGATATGTAATAGAAAAAAGGCGGCTGACCGCCGCCCCTCATCCTTATTTAGGGTAGTCCCGTTTTTTCAGCTTGTTTTTTTCCGCCTTGTACTTTCTGTAGCCGACATAGGTGAGAGCTGTAATGATGATACTGCCGGTTGTAATCATCACCCACAGTAAAGACGGATCGGCATCATCCTCCTCCGCCCTGTCAAACAAATTTTTCAGGTCATGCTGAAGAAGGGAAAGCCGTTCAAGCTTCGTGCTCTCTGTCATTTGTTGAAATTCCCCTTGTTCAATAACATCTATATGTTTTCCGACTGTTTCCAGCTTTTCCTCTGATACATCGATTGTAAGACTTGGGTAAATCAAATCATATAAACTGATAAATTCATTCCATTTTTCATGGAAGCTAGTGCCTTCATTCTTTTGGACATCTCGCTTCAGCTCAGTAAAGGCTTCCATAATCGGTTTTTCCAGTGAACCCCAAAGTGGGTCAGACCGGTTGTCAACCGCATCCATCAGCATTCTGAACTGCGCGGCTGCTCTGAGTTTTTGCGTGTCTGATGTATCAGCCTGCTTTAAACTTCGAACCATATCATTATAGCCCAGTGTGATTTGACGGATTTGGGCTCCTGTTAGCATGGAATCTTGCTGTTTTTTCTCAGCGGATTTTAATGTTTTCTCAAAATAACCCAGGACTTGCAGCGCCTCTTCATATTTCGACTGACGGGTCATTTGAAAGACCGTATCGGATAAATCATTCAATTCCTCGAGGCTTCCCCGCTCTGCAGCCTTGGCATTTCCATTATAAAAAATAAGAGCAATCAACAAACAGATCGTCAGCTTTCGTTTCATGCAGGTCCCTCCCACTCTCTCTCCTTACAGAATATGAAGAAAGGGACAAGGATAGACCAACATTGTCTTTACATCAGCTTAAGCTTCGTTTGCTTTTTCGAGATCACAAGGAAGTAAGCAAGCCCGATTGAAAAGATGCTTAGCCAAAATGTTCCGTACCCTATTTCAGTCATATAATTAGAAAGCATAGAGTACTGCGGCATCATATCAAACAAGTAGTCAATGACATCGTTATGCAGTGTCCAGACTGCAGCAATTGCAAGATGCCAAAATGAAAAACGAAAATACGGACTGTATAATACGCCTTGCACTGCCATTGCAAAATGCGAAGCAATTAGCATGTAGCCCTCCCAAGGCAAGTCACCAGTTACTGCAAGCACAAGAAAATTCATAGCGACCGCCCATAGGCCATACTTTACGAGAGTAACTAGCGCAAGCGCTTCAAAGAGCGGAGCATTCCGTTTCATGATAAAGGCAAGCAGCACAAACAGAAAGAAAAACGTTGCTGTCGGACTATCTGGAACAAAAACCAGGAAACGGGCCGGTGTCTCCAGAAGCTGCGGCAAGTACCAATAGTAGCCGTAAACCGTTCCCAGAAAATTAATGGCTAAGACAAGAAAAAGCATCGGCCTCTGTCCTAATACATATTGAAACCATTTCACATCAATCAACTCTCAGTCTGTAAAAATAATGTGTCCATATAAAAAAGCTGACGCCGGGTCAGCTTTTGATAATAAAAGTATATCCTTCCATTTGACAATTCACAATACGTTATTTTGCGGTTGTTTCAGAAATAAATTTCGCAAGTTCTTCGAGCTGCTTATCATTTCCTTTGAACACACCCGCCGGCATTTTGCCTTTCCCTTCTACTGCGATCTTTTTGATTTCTTCCGGTTTCAGCCCGCTGTCAACCAATGAAGGTCCAGCCGCTCCTCCCTGAAGGTTATCCCCATGGCAAGAAATACAGCCTTGTTCCTTAAAAATCTTATATCCTTCTGTATTGGTGTCAATGTCGGCCTCTTTTGTGATTTTCCCCTGTTCCTCTGCCTTGGCCCAGTCATGAGTAGCCACTGACTGCCACGTCAAAAATACAGCAGCGGAAATGGCCAGAAGCATCATACCGACAGCGACCGGACGCTTCCACGGCCTTCTTTCTGCCCCTCTGTCTAAGAATGGAGCCAAAAGCAGGGCTCCAAAAGCGAGACCTGGCATAATCATGGCGCCGACCACTGTAAAGCTTCCGGCGGCGTATTCATACTTCAACAGCTGGTATAAGAAAAGAAAATACCAATCCGGCAGCGGAATATAACCAGTATCAGTCGGGTCAGCCATCCGCTCTAAAGGCGGCTGATGCACAATCGTCAAAACAAGAAAACCGATGAGAAAGACAGCTCCAACCATCCATTCCTTTAACAAGAAATTTGGCCAGAAAGCCTCTGTTTTACCGGGATACTCCGAATAATCCTTCGGTATATTCGGCTTTTTTTCAGCCGGTATCCTTGAGTCGCCTACAAATTTCATCCCTTTGCCCCGGTGCATGTCATTCCCTCCCTTTTATTCGCAGATCAAGAGTTTAAAGCGGTCCTGAAATCCCCTGCTTCCGGATCATAATAAAATGTGCTGCCATCAGCCCGAACAATGCGGCAGGAAGAAAGAATACATGGATCGCAAAAAACCTAGTCAGCGTTTGGGCGCCTACAATATCCGGATGCCCTGCAAGGAGCGTTTTAACTTGCGTCCCGATCAAAGGTGTGGCTTCGGCGATCTGCAGCCCGACTTTTGTTGCAAACAGTGCCTTCATATCCCAAGGAAGCAAGTAGCCTGTAAAACCAAGACCGAGCATGACAAAAAAGATCAGCACACCGACAATCCAGTTCAGCTCGCGCGGCTTTTTGTACGCGCCTTGGAAAAAGACCCTCAGCGTATGTAAAAACATCATCACAATGACCAAGCTCGCACCCCAATGGTGCATCCCCCTGACAATCTGGCCGAATGCCACTTCATTTTGCAAATAATATACCGATTCCCAGGCATTTTTGATATCAGGCACATAATACATCGTTAAAAACATTCCAGATAATACTTGGATAACGGTTACAAAAAACGTCAGTCCCCCAAAGCAATACACAAACGCAGAGAAATGATGGGCGGGATTCACATGTTCCGGTACTTCGTGATCGGCAATATCCCTCCACATCGGTGTAATATCAAGCCGCTCGTCTACCCAGTCATAAATTTTGTTCAGCATGTCACCCTTCCCCCTTAGGCTTTGCTTTTCCAAGATACAGGAAGCCGTCTTTTACTTCTTGCTCGTAATGATCAAGAGGCGAAAGCGGCGGCGTGCCAGGGACATTGGTGCCGTCCTTTTCATAGAGTCCGTAATGGCATGGACAAAAGAATTTATTCGGGTTTTTAGGATCACTATTCCAGTTCACCGTACACCCTAAATGTTTACAAATTGGCGAAAGTGCTACAATTTCATCCCCGTTTTTGAAGACCCAGGCTGATCTTGACTCTTCGGACTCATACCAGGCATCGACTTGATTAATTTTGAAATCAAAGCGCTGCGGCTCTTTTGTCAACTCATCAACGCTGACAACCTGAACCATGTCCTGCTTCCCTGTCGATTTTAATACCGGGTCGAGTGCAAAGCGAACCATAGGCATGAGCATACTAGCCGCCATAAAACCTCCTACGCCTGTGAGCGTATAATTCAAAAATTGACGTCTGGATATATCATGTTTTCCGCCCATCTCTTCTCCCCCCTCTAGGTCACCCCTGCAAACTGACTAAAATAGAAAATATTGCAATAACTCTAGACACCCTCATAATATATGAATCTCTCAGCAAGGTCAATATAGCCAAAATATTGTTTATGAGGAAATGTAAGTGTTTTTATGAAGTGCTCCATAACTGTAACAAAACGTTCAAAATTTCAGCAGTGCGTTCATCCAATATTTTTCTTTTTAAAGAGTCATTTAAATGCTCTAATGGAACAGACGGTGTAACAATCATTTTGCCTAACGTATCCTCAGTTCTCCAATTTTCGTCAGATGTGAGCAGGACAACATGCGGAAATTCCGTTAGCAGCTCTTCCCGCAAATCCTTAAGCCCTTGAACGGTTATGTCATTTCTATCAACATATGTATAAGGAGGCAGTAAATATACCCGTCCCTTTAACTGCCTTTCCAATTCCTCTGAGAGAAGCTGTGTAAACTCGCCTTTCTCCGCCGCCATTTTAAAATGGTTATCCACCTTTATGTTAATTAATGGAATGACAGCGGTATCAATGTAATCCTTAGCTTGTAAATAGTCCTTGGCATCAGTGATTCTCCACCTCATTGTTCTCCCCCTTTACGGCAACAAGCCTTGCAATACGCTGCAAGGCTGGTCATATTATGTGAGCTGATTCAACTGGCGCGATAATTGTTCAAATGCTTCTTTATCATGACGATCTAACGCGTCGTCAATGTCTTTTAATAATTTTTCTCTTTGGAATGTGGAAATGGCGTGCTCCAAAATCTGTTCCGCCAACCCCTGGTCTTTTTTATTCTCAAAAAGATCTTTCGGCATATGCGGATTGGACTCCAGCACCGCCGCATACTCAGGTGAGCTGTAGGCCGAACGGAAATTAAGCTGGATAAACAAATCCTGCTGTTTATTTAATCTAATATCATGAAAAGATTTTTCCGCGTCGGTAGTCATGACATTCTCTTTATAGAACCGAAACGGAACTTCTTCAACACAATGTGTTGACATTATAATGCCTCTCGGGCAAAATTCAGCCTGCTCCACAAAATGAACCTTCTCCATGAGAGAATCATGGCTCATTAAGTAGTTCAAGATCCAAACGCACTCTCGGCGCTTTAACTGATAATGGTTTAAAAACCAACGGATAAAATCCTTTTTCTCATTGACAGAAACAGGGGTCTGCATGTAATTCCCTCCTCTATCGTTCGTATAATCTATATACTTATATGTTCCACATGAACGGTTAATATTCCTGCTTATCTCGAAAATTCATCCTCGATTCGCAAAATCGTTTCTTCCAGCTCTTCATTGGCTCCGTCCATTTCAAGAACCTTTTTCAAAAGCGGCAGCGCTTCTTTTTGAAGGCCTTCTTCTAATAGGAAGCTTGCGTATTCATATAAGAAATCTCTATCCTCCCGGTAATGAAGATAGGCAGCCTCAAAGGATTGTTTTGCTTCCTCGTATTGCTCTAATTCAGTAAATGCGCTTGCAAGATACCAATTGTATTTCGGATCTTCTTCACCGTAGCTGCGAACCTCTTGAATAAGATCAATGATCTGTTCATAATCCTCTTCTTTATGATACACGGCAAGAAGTGTATGAAGCGCTTCGACGAATCCCGGATCAAGCGCAAGCGCCTCCTGAAGCAGCTTTTTCCCCTCTTCTGACTTCCCGATTTTCAGGGCCATTTTAGCGGCATAAAGGAAAAGTTCTTTGTTATATTCATCAAATCTGATACCCTCTTTTGCCGTTTTTAATGCCTCTTCATACATTCCTTCAGCTTCATAGCTTTTTGAGAGCGGCATATACAGTGAAGAATAAGATGGATCAAGCTCCTTTAAATCAGACAGCTGCTTAATAGCCGTTTTTACAAGCCCCGCCTGTAAGGCTGTAAACCCATAGCCGAAAATCGTATTAGGATCAGGACTCTCATCAACAGCTTTCTCGTACCATGGAATGGCATCCTCAAATTCACCTGAGGCACTTAACGATTCTGCCAGTCTTTGATGGACATTAACGCCTCCGATCTCACTCTTCTCCTCAGCCGTTGTTTTAAAATATTGAACCGCTTTTGCATAGGCTCCCTGAGTAAAGTAAAGTTCCCCCAGTGCAAAATCAATAACGGGTTCATTGGCCAGAATGGACTTTGCCTGTAAAAGCTTTTGTTCACTGACTTCGAATAATCCCTGCATCTGATAAAGATCCGCCATAAGCAGCAAACTTTCCGGATATGATGGATCTGTTTCCGGAATAGTCTCCAGCACAGCAAGAGCTTTTTCTTCTTCGTCAATATCTATTAAAAGTTCAGCGTAGAAATTCGTCAGTTCTGTTTCATTTGGGTATAAATCATGTAAATCACTAATCAGTGAAATGGCTTTTTCTACATCGCCCCACTCGTAATAAAGCTGGGCTGCAATCGCTTTATCTTCATCATGCAGCTGTTTTTCGGCTTTCGAGAGCGTATTGAGACCTTTTTCTGTTTCACCTGCTTCAACTAATTTTATGGCTTCTTGAATTAATGTATTCAAATCGGACCGGTCCTTTCTTTTCCTATACAACATCAACCATACAAAAAAGCTTTATTTGTTCGGGTTAATCTTATCTTAATTCAGACGAATGCCCCCGGCAAATAAGATGCTTGCTGTACGGAAGGAAATTATTGAGTCTTATTAGTTTACCAAAAGATCTTGAGATAGAAAATGAAAAAAGGAAGATCGCCCTCTGTACAGTAAAGCAGCTCTTTGACCTGCCGGCTTGTCAGTAAAGCGCATCCCCCCTTTTCGTTTTTCTTTCCTCTCTATAAGACAAGCTATGTTTTTTTGCCTCGAATTATGATTCTTCCAGTCAATCTGCAAAAAAAATCCTGAAGTAAAACTTCAGGATTTTTTAGAAAGCTTATTTAAATGTTCGAAGAAGGTTGGATAAGAAACGTGAATGGCATCCGTGTGCTCGATGTCAATCGGCTCCTCTGTTATACAGGAAGCAATACCAAGCATCATTCCGATTCGATGATCTCCGTGGCTGGACACTGCTGCGCCGCCTTTCAGCGTTTGTTTGCCATAAACCTTCATTCCATCTGCTGTCGGTTCAATTTCAGCACCTAGCTTGCGAAGCTCAGAAACAACAGTGTCAATGCGGTTTGTTTCTTTCACTTTAAGCTCTGCCGCGTCCTTAATAACGGTCGTTCCTTCCGCCTGAGTCGCAAGAAGCGCGATGATAGGGATTTCATCAATTAAACGCGGAATGATATCTCCTCCGATTTCAACTGCTTTGAGAGATGACGTTTCTATAATCAAATCTCCATAAGGCTCTGCACTGCTGTCAGCAGATGGTTTAATTTCAAGTTTTGCCCCCATGTTTTGAAGGACGTCAATAATACCTGTCCGAGTCGGATTTAACCCAACGTTTTTCAATACAATTCTGCTGTTTGGAACCATCGCGCCAGCAGCAAGGAAAAACGCGGCTGAAGAAATGTCTCCAGGAACAAAAATATCAGCAGCTGTCAGTTTCTGGCCTCCATCAATGGAAACGCTTGTTTGATCTTCAGAAAGCTTAACGCCAAAAGCAGACAGCATCCGCTCAGTGTGGTCGCGGGATTTATGGGGCTCTGTAACAGTTGTTGTGCCCGCAGCCTGTAATCCGGCCAGCAAAACAGCAGATTTAATTTGCGCGCTTGCGACAGGTGATACATAATCAATGCCTTTTAATGAGGCGCCGCTCACTGACAGCGGTGTAAATTCTCCACCGGCTCTGCCGTCGATTTTAGCCCCCATTTTTTTCAAAGGCTCAGTAACACGCTTCATTGGACGCTTCGCAATGCTCTCATCTCCGGCTACCGCGCTGTAAAAAGGGCGACCCGCCAATATTCCGAGCATCAGGCGAATTGTTGTACCTGAATTTCCGACATCCAAAAGGCTTTCTGGCTCTTTCAGGGCATCGATTCCTTTTCCGTGAATCACGACATCGCTGCCGCTTTGCTCAATTTGAACACCCATTTTTCTAAAGCAATCGATTGTGCTCAGACAATCTGCTCCCGGCAGAAAGTTTTTAACTGTTGTTGTGCCTGTCGCTAGCGAGCCAAACATAACAGAGCGGTGAGAAATGGATTTATCACCGGGAATATGTATTTCTCCGTGTAAGGCCTGCACCTTTTCTTGTTTCATTTTTTTCCACCTCAATCAGCATAAAAAGTTTCATATTCCGCCCGGGCTTCAATGCATTGTTCTGCCCGTTTGCGATCGTCATCAGACTGAAAACTGATCCTTAAAATCCCGTTAATATCCTCTCGTGTTTCAATAATGCGGATATTCGTGATGCTGATGCGCTCCGCAGCTAAGATCGCCGTTATCTCGGATATCACACCCGGATGATCGGGAACATCCACGTATAAATCATAAAATGCCGGTATCGCTCCCTTCTGCCGAAGCGGCAGCCCGTCGCGATAATCCTTAGCTGTTTTAAAATAACGAAATAGATTTTCCGCATCTTCTTGTTCTACATATGTACGGATCTTGTCAATTTCACGAATCCACTCATCAAAACGATCCAAAATTTTATCTTTATTATGTAGTAGAATATCCCGCCACATGGCCGGGCTGCTCGATGCAATCCTTGTAATATCTCTGAACCCGCCGGCAGCAAAACGCTTAACAAGCGGATAAAGGTCTTCCGAATGGTGGGTTTGGTGAACAAGGCTTGCTGCGACAATATGCGGAAAATGACTAATAACACTCGTGACGCCATCATGTTCCTCTGGTGACATTTCCACAAAATGGGCATTTGTCCCCTTCAGCAGGTTTTTCAATTGTTCTACCGCTTGCCTATCCGTTTTCTGGCCTGGTGTTAAAATATAAAATGCATTTTCAAATAGGAATTCTTTCGCAGCGGCCACCCCTGATTTATGTGAACCCGCCATCGGATGCCCTCCGACAAATTGATAGCGGCTAGGCAGCACTTGATCAGCATAATCAACCACTTTTTGCTTTGTGCTTCCCACATCTGTAATCAAAAGCTCGTGTTCAATTCCTGAATGAGCCAGCTCTTCAAGCATAACCAGCGTTTGTTCGACTGGTGTCGCAATGATGACTGTAGACGACTCTTTCGCACCGCTAATAAACGAATCAGCACGATCGTCTATCACACCTAACTTTAATGCGGCAACCGCCTGTTCATCAGAGATATCGATTCCGATAATCCGTTTGCCGGGGTGATTTTTTTTGATCGCTAGCGCAATCGAACCGCCTATCAATCCGAGACCGGCGAGCAATATTGTATCTTTCATTCGATTCATACGTCATCACCTGGTTTATAGACTAAAGAGGTGACATTTGATCACCTCTTATAAAATTTCAGCTAAAATGGCAAGTATTTCTTCGTTTTGCTCTTTTGTTCCGATCGTAATCCGGAGTGATGTCGGGAAACCTAACGCATTTCCTGACCGGACGATATAGCCTTTTTCCAGCAGAGCCTGAAACAGTTCATCAGCAGGGCGTTTAAAGTCCATTAACACAAAATTTGTCTGTGAAGGGTAGCACTTTAAACCATGAGTCTTCGCAAAATCATAATACTGCTGAAGGCCTGCATTATTTTGCTCGACACAGGAAGCAATAAACGCTTGATCATCAAGCGCTGCGATCGCCGCAGCCTGGCCCAGACGGCTCGTATTAAACGGCTCTCTCGCCGGCTCAATCTGGCGAATCAAGTTCTCGTCAGCAATTCCGTATCCGACTCTAAGTGCAGCCAGACCGTATGCTTTTGAAAATGTGCGCAAAATCATCAAATTTGAATACTTGCTTAAGAGCGGCACGGTTTCCGGGTAATCCTCAGCTGTTACATATTCATAATATGCTTCGTCAAGAACGATAAGGACACGTGAAGGAACACGCTCCAGAAATGCGAGTAATTCTCCTTCAGATGTATAAGTGCCAGTCGGGTTATTCGGGCTGCATATCCAAACGACTTGTGTCTGTTCGTCGATCGCTTCTAACATGGCGTCTAGATCATGTGAGCCGTCAGGACGAAGTGCGATTTCACGTACTTCAGCACCTTCAATGACCGCATTATGTTTATATTGCGGAAAAGTGGGGGCAGCAGTTACCGTGTTTGTTTTATCGTTTAAAAATGCCCGACAAATGATTTGAATGATTTCATCAGAACCGTTGCCGAAAATAAGTGATGTTTCGCTGACATTGAGGTGCTTACTGAGCCTTGTCCGCAAAGCGGCGCTATACCCGTCTGGGTAAAGGGCAAGCTGTTGAATTTCATGATGAAGCGCCTCTTTTGCAGCCTCCGAACAGCCGTACGGATTCTCGTTTGAAGCAAGCTTCACAACTTTATCCAAGCCATATTCTGATTTCACTGCTTCGATCGGCTTACCAGGCTGATAAGGCTTCAGCTGTTTTAAATGTTCTTTGATACGCAAATCAGTCACCTCATTTTAAACTGTACAAGCCGCCAAATGCCATTGCGTACTCCTCAAATTCCTGCAGCGCTTGTTTTCTCTTTTCAGCGCTGGTGAGCCGGTCCTTTAATTCTTCTATCTTTCTGACGAGCGCACTTCCTACTACGACACCGTCACAAATTTCATTCATCTTTAGGACCTGTTCACGGTTTGATATACCGAACCCTACAGCGACCGGAACAGTGCTGAGATCCTTCACAGTCCGAATGAACGGGTACACGGATGAATTGAACTCATTGCGGACACCGGTCACACCCAGAGAAGATACACAGTAGACGAAGCCCTCGGCTTGTTCAATAATGGTTTTCAAACGGCTTTCACTTGTCGGCGCAACCAAAGAAATATACGTCACCTCATGGCTTTTACATTCCTCTTGAAGGCTGGCGCTTTCTTCTAGTGGCAGATCCGGAACAAGCAGACCGTCAATATGATTTTCCCGCAGTAAAGCGAAAAAGTATTCTTTGTTCAATTGTAACACAGGATTATAATACGTAAAGAGGATAATCGGAATATTCACTCCGTTTTTTTTCATTTCTCCGCCTAATTGGATTGCCTTTACGATATTCATTCCTTGATCAAGCGCCCGCTTTGAAGCCCGCTGTATCACCGGGCCGTCTGCAAGCGGGTCAGAGTATGGAACACCAAGCTCCAGTGCTGTGGCGCCTGCTTTTTGGAGAGACTTCGCCAGTTCAATCGAAACCTCAGGCACTGGATCGCCAGCCGTAATAAACGGGATAAACAATTTTTCTGATGGTTGAAGATCTAATTTAAACACGGGCTTTCACCTCATTTTCCAATACATTCATTAATGTGTTGACATCCTTATCTCCCCGTCCTGATAAACAAACGAGAATGATTTGACCGCGATCCATTCCTTTGGCGAGTTTGAATGCCTTCGCTAACGCATGGGCAGATTCGATTGCCGGCAAAATCCCCTCTTTTTCTGACAAGAGCTTTAATGCATTCACCGCTTCTTCATCTGTGATACTGTCATAAGTGACACGGCCGCTCTTATGCAAGTAAGCGTGCTCCGGACCGATCCCCGGATAGTCGAGACCTGCTGAAATAGAGTAAGGCTCAATTATCTGCCCGAACTCATCCTGAATGAGATATGTCAATGAACCGTGAATAACCCCTACCGTACCTTTCGAAATAGTGGCGGCATGAAGAGGAGTATCTACTCCTTTTCCTGCAGCTTCAGCTCCGATCAGTTCAACATCTTCGTTTAAAAATGCCTGAAACATACCCATCGCATTGCTTCCTCCGCCTACACATGCCACTACTTTATCAGGCAGAGCGCCTTCAATACGTTTTAGCTGATCCTTCGCTTCCTCTCCGATCATTTTTTGAAATTCGCGGACCACTTGCGGATAAGGGTGCGGACCGACAACTGATCCAATCATGTAAAAATGATCCTCGCAATGCTGAACCCAGTAACGGATCGCCTCATTTGTAGCATCCTTCAATGTTCCGTTCCCGCTTGTTACAGGCACTACTTCCGCACCAAGAAGCTTCATACGAAAAACGTTCAGAGACTGGCGGGCAACATCCTCTTCGCCCATAAACACAATGCACGAAAAACCGAATTTGGCTGCGACTGTTGCAGCGGCAACGCCGTGCTGTCCGGCGCCCGTTTCAGCAATGATTTTCGTTTTGCCCATTTTTTTAGCAAGCAGTGCTTGGCCTAACGCATTATTGATTTTATGGGAACCTGTATGGTTTAAATCTTCTCGTTTCAAATAGATTTTCGCACCGCCTAAGTATTCAGTGACTCGATCAGCATATGTTAATGCAGTCGGCCGTCCGGAATAGTCCTTTAACAGCTTATAATATTCTTCACGAAAAACAGGATCATCCTTGATTTGTTTAAATGCTGTCTCTATTTCATCTAACGGCTGCATGAGTGTTTCCGGAACAAACTTCCCGCCAAAATCACCGTATCTGCCTATTTCATTCGGATATGGATACATATCGGTTCATCCTTTCTTCTAAAAGCCTCATCAGATTTTTATCTTTTTGCCCGTTTTTTTCAATTCCGCTGGCAAGGTCAATTCCTGCCGGCTGCCATTTCAATAGGCCTGTGACGCTATCCGGATTCACCCCGCCAGCGATAAAGCAGCGTTTACCAATCACCGCCCGCTGATATTCCGGCACACAATCCCATGAAAATGCAACACCAGTTCCGCCTCTAGCCCCTTTTACAGATGAATCAATCACAAAGCCGTCCACATTATCTATAAAGCGGGCTATTTCTTGAGTTGTATTATGATGATGGTGAAGCGCCTTCCAAATTTCACAATCTGTCAGCTTGCGAAGCGCATCAGCATCCGCCGGGTTTTCATCACCATGAAGCTGAATGACGTCGAGCTTCAAGTCCTTAGCAATGCGTGACATCCTCTCTATTGATTCATTAACAAAAACACCTGCAACTTTTTTTTCGACGCGAACCTGGTTCAGCCACTTTTTCACATCTTGCGGAGATACTTTTCGTTTGCTTTCAGCAAATATAAAGCCAAGATAGTCAGCCTGTGATTGCGCCGCAAGCTGCAAATCCTTTAGTGACCGAATACCGCAATATTTTAATGCCGGTTTCTCCACAACCTTACTCCCCAAACAAAGCATGGATTGCTTTTCGCTGAGAAGTTTGTCTCATCAATGATTCACCGATAAGTACAGCTCGCGCCCCATGTTCGTTGACAAATGTTAAATGTTCTAAAGAACCGATTCCGCTTTCGCTGACAAGCAGAGATTCTTTCGGAACGAGAGATGCGATTTGTTCTGTCTGCTTTACAGATGTTTCAAACGTCTTTAGGTTACGGTTATTTACGCCGAGAATATCAGGTGTGAACACTTTCAATATTTGTTCTAGCGTTGATGCATCATGAACCTCCACTAACACGTCCATCCCCTTTTCGCCTGCTTCAAGATATAATTCATAGAGGTGTAAAGGGTCAAGCACCTCGCCGATTAACAATATGGCATCCGCACCGATTCTTCTTGATTCCTCCACTTGAAGAGAATCAATAATAAAATCTTTTCTGAGTACAGGAATCGAAACAGCGCGCTTTACATCTGATAAATGGCTGTTTTCCCCTTGAAAAAACGGGGTGTCTGTTAAAACGGAAAGCGCATCTGCCTTCGCAGCTTCATAGTCTTTTGCAATCCGCACAGGGACAAAATCCTCTTTAATCAGCCCTTTTGACGGTGATGCTTTCTTCACTTCGGCAATCAGTCCGATAAACCGATTCGGGCTTGCCAACGCATCTTTAAATGAACGTTTTTCGAAAGGCTGCTCTACCGGCAGAACCAGTGTTTTCACTTCTTCTTTCTTTTGTTTGATGATATTTTCAAGCATAGATCTCTTCCTCTTTCTGTTTTAGTCGTTCAAGCTGCGCAGCAGCGCCTCCGCTTGTAATCGTCTCTAAGGCCAGCTCCGTTCCTTCCTTCAGTGAGTCGGTAATTCCCGCCGTGTAAATCGCAGCACCCGCATTAAAAGCCGTTATAGATAAAGCGGAACTGCTGCTTTTATTTTCAAAAATATTCTGAATGAGATAAGCGCTCTCTTTCGGTGACTGCACCTGTAAATCTTCAAGTCTGCCATTTACAAAACCAAAATCTTCGGGTGAAACCGTATATTCCCGGCGCTCTCCATCCTTTAATTCAATCACGTCGGTCGGCGCTGTAATTGAAAGCTCATCTAAACCGTCACGGCTTGATACGAACATGACATGCTTCGGCTGAAATGACTCTAGTGCGCTTGCCATCAGTCCAGCTTTTTCAACGGAATAGACCCCGATCACCTGACGCTGCGCCTGCAAAGGATTGCTTAGCGGTCCGAGCAGGTTAAATACCGTTCTGAAACCTAGCTCTTTTCTAGTACCTGCTACATGTTTCATAGACGAATGATAAAGCGGCGCAAATAAAAATCCCATGTTGTTTGTTTCAATGCTTGTTTTGACCTTCTCAGGAGTAGTTTGAATTGAAACCTCTAGCTCCTCTAAAACATCAGCGCTCCCGCTTTTAGAAGAGACAGAGCGATTGCCATGCTTAGCGATTTTCGCGCCAGCTGCCGAGGCAACAATTGCCGATGCCGTTGAGATATTAAAAGTGGAAATACCGTCTCCCCCGGTTCCGCATGTATCAACGACATCAGGAAGTCCATCGACTGTAAGAGCGTGTGCACGCATTGCCTTCATAAAACCCGTAAGCTCTTCTGGCGTCTCTCCCCGATGAGCAAGAATAGACAATATACCGCCCATTTCAGAAGGAGTCATTTCCGCTGCCATCATCATATTCATCAGCGCTTCAGCCTCACCGGCTGTAAGGGTTTTTCCGTCAACGCACAATTGTAGAAATTTGTTCATCAGCTTTATCCTCCTTGCTATGAAACATGTCTTCTGCAATATGAATCGTTTTCAGCAGCGCACCGGCTTTATTACAGCTTTCTTCGTATTCGGTTTCCGGAACAGAATCAGCAACAATGCCAGCACCTGCCTGTATCGATGCAACACCGTTCTTTACACTCATCGTGCGAATCGTAATACAAGAGTCGATATTCCCGTCGAACCCAATGTAGGCAATACACCCTCCGTATGTCTCTCTCGGTGTTGGTTCGAGCTCTTGCAAAAGCTGCATGGCACGAATTTTAGGTGCTCCTGTTAAAGTCCCCGCCGGGAAAGCAGACATCAGTGCATCAACGGGATGAACCCCTTTTTTCAGTTGGCCTGTAACCACCGAGATAATGTGCATGACATGTGAAAAGGAGACAATTTTTGTGAACTCCGGCACAGAAACAGACCCATACTCTGCTACTCTGCCGATATCGTTTCGTGCAAGATCAACGAGCATGTAATGCTCCGCCTTTTCTTTTTCATCCTTCATCAGTTCAACTTTCAGCCTCTCATCTTCGGCTTTGTCTGCACCGCGTTTTCTCGTACCGGCAATCGGATGGATTTCCAAGTGCCCGTCCTGAACGTGAATTAACCGTTCCGGAGAACTGCCGACTATTTCTCTGTCTTGCAGTTTCATATAATACATATACGGAGAAGGATTGACGATCCTAAGCACTCGGTATAACTCAAAAGCATCTGCTTTTATCGGAACCTCAAATTTTTGTGACAAAACGCCCTGGAAGATATCGCCTGCTTTTATATAGCCTTTGATTTTTTCTACATCAGCCATAAAAGCCGATTTTTCATAATTAGAAGATACTGTCTCAAAGCTGGGTGTCTTGTATGAATCAACAGAGAGAAACAGCTCTTTTATGTTTTTTTGGTCCATCATTTTTTCGATGAGATGTTGGAGCTCTTGATGATTTTGATGGAACACATCAATTTTTTCGTTTTCTGTTTCCTGTCCATTGAGCCTTGCATACTGGATAAAGTGGACGTTTTTGGTTTCATGATCATACGCAATTAATGTCCGGCAAACAAACAGCATACACTTTTCCATTTCTGTTTCTTTTGTATGCGAAGGAACAGAAGGTTCAATCAGCGGGATCATATCATAACTTAAGTACCCGACAGCCCCGCCGACAAAAGGAATGCCAAGCTCAGGTGTTTTGATTTTGTATGTGGCATTCATCCAGTTCAGTACGTCTTTTAGTTCATTTCCCGTGTAAAGAGATTTGCTGTCCTGATCAGTGGCAGCAAAACGGCACTGCTCTTCTTTAATTGTGAGAAATGGATTCAGGCCGATAAACGAATATCTTGACCAAGCGGATGTATCGTCCTTGCTTTCAAGAAGATACGTAATCTCCCTGTCAAGCTTCTCTATCATTTGAATGGGTGTCAGTGTATCGACTGTGAAGGTCTCCACAATCGGTATCGTGTGGTGGGACAAGCTGTCCTCTAAAAATGCGGAAATGTTTGATTGGAAATTCAATGTTCTCACTCCTTATGGCAAGGAGAATGAGAAGATGGCATGAGAGGATAAAATATTATATAACAAATAAACCCAAAAGAAAGACTTCTTTTGGGTAGAATAAACATGCATGTCTCAGCTCAACTAAACTCATTCTCTGCTACCCTATTCTCTAACTCAACTCATTCTAATCGCTTTATACACACTCTTGTGTATTTCTAAGCTGTTCTTATCGTATTACAATTCAGTATTTTTTGTCAATGATAAATCGGGCCTCAATACGACGGCTTTTTCTAAATATACATGTCTGATCTGATCCTGAGGGACATCTGTCTGGACCGTCATCATGACTCTTATGCACTTTTTCAGACCGCCTGTTACGTCCATTTCCTGCATACATGTTACCGGTACATACTGCCATCCTGAAAGTTCGCGAACAGCTTTTGCCGGGAAAACAGAGTGCAAATCAGGTGTAGCCGAAAGAAGCATTTGAACAACATCTTCCGGTTTTGTTTGATTTTCTTCTATGATTTTCTCTAACAGCTGTTTTGTTTTTTGTAAAATTTCTTCTTCGGTATCCCGTTCAACTGTAGTTGCTCCGCGAATTCCGCGAATCATCATGATGTCTCCTCCAATCGCCATTTGTTCAGCCAGCTCTCAAGTTCATTTCTTGAAAATGTGTGATCAGCAACTTTCCCTAATTCGTTGAGCACAATAAACTGATTCTTCCCGCCTCGGGTTTTCTTATCATTCATCATACGGTCCAAGAGAACCGAAGTTTCCGTCTCTTTTCTGATTTGAGTTGGATAACCCAAACGTTTTAGCCAGCTGACCAAACGTTTTCTGTCCATTTCACAGCCTGCAGTCTTTTCGCTTATATATAAAGCAAACTGCATTCCGAGGGCTACTGCATCACCGTGAGTGATTTGCCCGTAGCCATATTCCGCCTCAACGGCATGGCCGAGCGTATGCCCAAAGTTTAAGTAAGCTCTTATCCCCTCTTCTTTTTCATCCTGCTGAACGACAGACGCTTTAATTGAAATGCCTTTAAAAATCATGTCATTCAGCTGATCATTAGTGATATCACGAAGTGAGCGGACATTCAGCAGCTCTTCCAGAAACGCTCTGTCGTAGATAAATGCGTGTTTAATTACTTCTGCCATTCCGGACCGAAGTTCTTTTTCAGGCAGAGAACGCAGGAACTCTGTATCGTAGAGCACGGCTTTCGGCTGGTAAAACGCACCGATTAGATTTTTTCCAAGCGGATGGTTCACGGCTACTTTTCCTCCGACTGCGCTGTCATGCGCCAAGAGCGTCGTGGGCATTTGGATGAAATCAATGCCGCGCATAAAAGTGGCAGCCACAAAACCGGCAAGATCCCCTACAACACCGCCTCCGAATGCGATGATACAAGAGGAGCGATCCAGATGAAAACGAATCGCTTCACTCTGCAATTTCGTATACATGTCCATGGATTTCGCCTGCTCTCCACTCGGTACCGTCACTTTTTTCACAGGCCACTTTTCTTGCAGCAAATGAAGCATTTCATCGCCATACAGGCGGTCCACCTCTTCATCCGTAACAAGCATGACCCTTGTTAAAGGCCTGTTTAAGGAGGTTAATAGATCGCAAGCCTTTTTTCTGATGCCTTGTCCGATAAAAACAGGATACGACGAAGAAGCAGTTTGAACATGCAGTGTCTTCATTAAAATTCCCTCGACAGTTTTCTCATATTCTCCACATTTTCTCTAATGCGGTCGATTTGATCTAATCCGAATTGTTCAACGACTGCGTTCGCAATTTCCCAAGCGACAGCCGCTTCAGCTACTACACTTGCCGCAGGAACAGCACAGCTGTCAGAACGTTCAATGCTGGCGGAAAACGGTTCTTTCGTTTCAATATCGACACTTTTCAGCGGTTTATACAAAGTCGGAATCGGCTTCATGACTCCGCGGACAACAATCGGCATCCCTGTTGTCATACCGCCTTCCAGTCCTCCAAGTCTGTTGGTGGCACGGGTGTAGCCTTTTTCCTCGTCCCAAATGATCTCGTCATGGACTTCACTGCCATTTCGGCCTGCCGCCTCAAATCCGATCCCGAATTCAACACCTTTAAATGCGTTAATTGACAGTACAGCTGCAGCAAGCTTGCTGTCCAGTTTGCGGTCATAATGGACATAGCTGCCCACACCTACTGGCATTCCCTCGACAATGACTTCCACAATTCCGCCGATCGAATCTCCGTTTGCCTTCGCTTCATCAATGGCATCCATCATTTTTTTTCCTGCCTCTTCATCGTAGCATCTGACAGGAGACTCCTCCGTTACACGCTGCAGGTCTTCAATTGACGTATATGCTGTTTTTTCAGCTTTAACTGCGCCAATTTGCAACACGTGGCCCGCCACCTTAATGCCGAGCTCAGAAAGAATCTTTTTAGCAACAGCCCCTGCCGCCACTCTGACAGTTGTTTCCCTTGCTGAAGAGCGCTCAAGCACATTTCTCATATCACGATGATTATATTTAATCGCGCCATTTAAGTCAGCGTGCCCAGGTCTCGGTCTGGAAATTTGGCGCTTCATTTCCTTCTCTTCATCTTCTGTAATCGGAGCGGCACCCATGATTTTTGTCCAATGCTTCCAATCGTTATTTTCAACAACGAGAGCAATTGGTGAGCCGAGTGTACGTGCATGGCGCACCCCACTCATAATTTTGGCTTGGTCTTTTTCGATCTGCATGCGACGGCCGCGGCCGTGGCCTTTTTGGCGTCTGGCAAGCTCAAAATTGATATCTTCCTCCGTTATGTAAAGCCCGGCAGGCACACCTTCAATAATGGTTGTCAGTTGGGGGCCGTGTGATTCTCCGGCTGTTAAATATCTCATGACTTCTTCTCCCTTCATCGCATTAACGCTTTTAAGTAAGACTACTATAACATATTTTTCAGCAAAAAGTCAGTCTATCTTTTTTGATAAAAGAATGTATCGGCTGGAGCCAGGCCGAATTTCTCAGGGTTGAAGATTTGCTCGGTGCTGCCGACAAAAAGAACTCCATTCTTTTTCAAGCTATTTGCCATTTTTAAATAAAGCTCTTCCTTCGCGCTTTCTGTAAAGTAAATAAATACATTGCGGCACACGATTAAGTCAAAGTCTTGTTCATAACGATCCGCCAGCAGATTGTGCTTTTTGAATGTAATATTCTTTTTGATTCCCGGTTTTACTTCATAACTTCCATTTGTGTTTTGAGTAAAATAACGATCCTTCACTGATAACGGCACTTCCTGTAAAGACCGCTCCTGATAAACGCCTTTTTTCGCTTTTTCCAATGCTTTTTCATCAATATCCGTTGCCAAAATCTGATAGCCCGGAAGACCTTTTTGCTGGTCCAAAAGCATGGCAAGCGTGTATGGCTCCTCACCTGTTGAACAGGCGGCACTCCAAATCTTTAAAGGTCTAGAGGTCTTGATTAACGGCAGAATTGCAGTCTCAAGAACTTCCCATCTTTTATAATTACGATAAAATTCTGAAACATTGATCGTCATTCTGTCCAATGTTTCATTTAAGAGAGCGGGATCTTTTTCCAATGCCGCCGCAAATTCCTTAAAGCTTTGGAACCCCTTTTTCTCATAAAGTGATGTTAGCCTTCTCTTCATTTGTGACTCTTTATATAGTGTCAAATCGACTCCGGTTAATTGTTTCCATTTCGTTGTAAAAACGCTGTATGTATCCATCTCTACTCTCCCAGTCTCGCTGTCTTTTTGTCCTAGTATAGCTTGTTTTATCAGGAAATTGTATTAATTCAATAAAAAAATCAGCTTTTCAGCTGATTTTAGATCGTTGGGAAAGGCAGAGGTCTGATGCGCACTGCCATTGAACCCTTTATTCACTTTAATGTAAACCTTTACAAAACAGTTCAAAAACCGGCGGCGTTCAATAATGCCGGCTCTGTTACATATTTTCACAATGATTAATAGATCCAGCCTGCCATAAGCTGCTGATATGACACTAATTCTTCATTCTTAAAGAAAATGTTAATCTCGCGTTCTGCACTTTCGAGAGAATCAGAGCCGTGGATGATGTTTTTCCCGACAAACATGCCATAATCTCCCCGAATCGTACCAGGTAAAGCTTCTTTAGGATTTGTCTTTCCGATCAGCTGTCTCGTCACTTCAATGACATTTTCGCCTTCCCACACCATTGCGAATACAGGTCCTGAAGTAATAAACTCAACGAGCTCTCCGAAGAAAGGCTTCCCTTGATGTTCGGCGTAGTGTTTCTCAGCCATTTGTTCAGTCACTCTCATTAACTTGGCACCAGCTAATTGTAAGCCCTTACGTTCGAATCTAGATAAAATGTCCCCAATGAGCTGACGTTGGACACCGTCTGGTTTCACCATGATAAAAGTCTTTTCCATCATATTCTCCACCCCATCATTATGTATGTATAGGCTTTCACACTGCACACCGAAATCGTAACATCTTTCTGATAATTAATCAATCCGGGGCGGAGAAATTTCTTAATATCTACAAAAATTAAAATTTTCTTTTACCGATATATTTTGCGATGGCTGCAAGAGACGAGCGCGCGCGGCCTCTGGGAAGCGTATTTAATTTCTGGAAAGCTTTCTGCAAATACATTTCGCTTACTGCCATAGATGCTTCAATGGCATCCGTTTTTTTGATTTCTTCAATGATTGGTTCAAGCTGTTCCTGCGTTGTCTCACTGTTAATCAATTTAAGCTGGTTCTTTAATGCTGGATTTTTCAGGGCATACAGCACTGGCAATGTGACGTTCCCTTGAAGTAAATCTCCTCCAACAGGTTTGCCCAGCTCTTCTTCAGTTGAAGTGAAATCAAGAATATCATCAATAATTTGGTAAGACATACCGACGTAATATCCAAACCAGTACAGTGCCTTATGAATCTTCTCATCAGCGCCAGACGCAATGGCACCGAGCTGGCAGCTGACCGCGATCAAGAGAGCCGTTTTTCTTTTAATACGGCGGAGATATGTTCTGAGGTTTTGTTCCATGTTGTATTTGTCTTTGATCTGCTCGATTTCTCCTAGACAAACTTCAACGATCGTCTGCGACAAAATCCTATGGGCTTTCGGTTCGTTAATTCTCGTCATCATTTCAAGAGATCCCGCAAGCATATAATCGCCTGTGTACATCGCAATACGATTGTCCCACTTTGCTTTGATTGTCGGTTTCCCTCGGCGAAGCTCCGCATCATCAATGACATCATCATGAACCAGAGATGCCATGTGAATCATTTCCAGAGTGACAGCCACATATTTAATCTTATTAATATCGTAATCGCCAAACATGCCTGAAAGCAGTACGAAAACAGGCCGAATACGTTTCCCTCCGGCCTGCAGCAGGTGAAGCCCCGCCTCGCTTAAAAGCGGATAATCGGAACGTACGGTTTGTTCAAGTTCTCTTTCGATTACATCAATATCGTCATTTAAAAAAGAGTAGGCCATTTTAAATTTCATATCATTCACCCAAACATCTGTGTTTTCATTTCCATCCGATATGCGTGGCAGCGACTCCGCCAGTAAACGAATGATATTTAACATTTTTCAGGCCCGCCTCTTCAAACAGGCCTGCCAGTTCCTTCATTCCAGGGAAATCTCTGGCTGATTCTTGAAGCCAAGAATATTCTTTATAGCTCTTCGCAAACAGTTTTCCGAAAAACGGCATAATGTACTTAAAGTACATAAAGTAAGCCTGTCTGAATCCGAACATTTCCGGTTGAGACGTTTCCAGACATACAACCTGGCCGCCCGGCTTCACTACACGTCTCATCTCTTTCAATACAGTCAAGTAATCAGGGACGTTGCGGAGCCCGAAGCCAATGGTGACATAATCAAATGTATCATCATCAAAAGGAAGCTCCATCGCATTTCCATGCAGCAGTTCGATTTGGCTGAATCCGCCGTCTTTTACTTTCTGCTGGCCGACACTCAGCATATTTTCACTGAAATCCAAGCCCTTGATCTCGCCGCTTTTGCCGGCCGCTTTCGCAAGAGCGATCGTCCAGTCAGCCGTTCCGCAGCATACATCGAGTGCTTTGGCGCCTTCTTTTACATCCATGATGCGCATCGTTTTATCGCGCCATTTTTTATGCTGCTGAAAACTGATGACAGAGTTCATTTGGTCATAGTTTTTATATATTTTTTCAAATACTCCGTGTACGCGCTGTTCTTTTGAGTCCTGCATAATGGTTTACCCTTCTTCCACTTTCTGATGATAGGTTTGATCTTGGCTGATTGTCTTCAGACGGTTTAATAAAATGTTCTGAATAGGAGAATTTAGAGGCAAAAGTGACTCAACGCTGTTTTTCGCTTTTTTAAAACAATCTTCTAATATCTCTTCTTTTGTTTTTCCAAGCTGTATAAAACTGCCGATCACGTCCAGAAATGTATCATTCCCGTTCATAAGCCGCTTAAATACAAAAAAATCACTCGACAGCTTTTTCCAGCGCGGAAGGTTGAAGTGTTCTGCCACACGATGGAATAAAGCTGATTCAACGATGCCGACACTTTCGAAAAAATCGTTTTCGTCCTTGAAAGAACGGTCATATAGGCGAATTTTATGTTCATTGATTTCTTTGATAGCTGTAGCAAGCGTCCGAATCATGTAAATATCCTTCATTTCAGATAGTAAAGAGTAGTACAGCCCGCTGAAATAATCGCCCGCGAGAACAGTCAATTGGCGGTTTTTGTTTTCGTCTCGTTTTATGACTCTAGCTGTCGTCACTTCATCATGGGTATCAAGGGCGCTTTGTACAAGCATCGCTGTTACAATATAATTTTCTCTGTCGTTGTTTTTTATGTCTGCTTCTTCAAATAAAGCATGAAAAAGAAGAAGCTTATCCTCATCAATTTTCGGCGCAGAAATATGCTTCGCTAAATAAGGATGAGACAGCTTTTGTTTTAATTTTGTGTTCAAATTGGCTAAAGTTCCGTAGATGTCTTGCAAAAATATCACCCTTGTCCCCAAATTCACATTTATTTCTTAATCTATGTAAGAGTCTTATCTTTTCATTCGCTTACGCAGATATCATTATAGCATAAAAAAAAGAAATTGGCTGTATCCTCCCGCTGTTTGCGAGCATTTGCTTTTAACAGCGGGGACAGCCAGCTTATTTTTTTTCGCTTTTCATTTCTCCGTACGCGGTTTGAATCAGTGCCTCTCCTCTGACTTTGATGGCAGAAGTATGCTCTGTAAACTGAGCGATGATCACTTCTCCCTTGTCGAGTTTTTCGGAATGGTGAAACTTTGTGTCTGTTCCTCTTGTCAGGCCGATCACGTTTACTCCATCCTCAACCGCTTTAATGACGACAAAATCACTTGAATGCTTTTGATTCATTTATAGCACCCTCTATCTTTATTAGTCCTGACGTTTAATATGCTCCAGTACTTCTGCACGGGCAGCGGCATCATCTTTAAAAACGCCTCTGACTGCTGAAGTGACAGTTTTTGCACCCGGTTTTCTTACACCGCGCATCGTCATGCACATGTGTTCTGCTTCAACCACAACCATTACGCCATGCGGGTCAAGCGTTTCTACGATGCTTTCCGCGATTGTCGAAGTGATGCGTTCCTGAAGCTGCGGACGCTTTGCAACGGCTTCAACGGCACGTGCCAGCTTGCTGAGTCCTGTGACCTTTCCGCCTCGCGGTATATATGCAACATGTGCTTTTCCATAAAAGGGAACCAGGTGATGCTCACACATAGAATGAAACGCGATATCTTTTACAAGAACAAGCTCCTCATGGTTTTCACCGAAGATAGTCTGGAAATGTTCTTTTGGATCTTCATTCAAGCCGGAGAATACTTCGGCATACATCTTTGCGACTCTTTTCGGAGTATCAAGAAGCCCTTCTCTATTCGGGTCTTCTCCGATCGCTTCTAAAATTTGACGAACAGCTTGTTCGATTTGCTCTTTATTAACTTCTTTCATGTTCTATGTCCTCCACCAATGAATACATTTAATTTCGATTCTAGCACACATGCCCCGCTAAAAGCAAAGTGAATGCCCTGTCAGGAAGCCCATGCTCTTGAAATATGAAAAGCCCCTTAGAAAGGGGCTTTTCTGTGAAGAAATAAAGTGTATGTAAGCTAGATGCATACACGATCTATATTCACAATTATTTTCCGGCAACTGCGTCTTTAAGCGCTTTACCTGGTTTGAAAGCAGGTACTTTGCTTGCAGGAATTTCGATTTCTTCACCTGTTTGAGGGTTGCGTCCTTTACGTGCAGAACGTTCACGCACCTCGAAGTTACCAAAACCGATCAGTTGGATTTTATCACCGTTTTTAAGTGCATCTAAGATCGTATCAAAAACAGAGTCAACTGCTTTTGTAGCGTCTTTTTTAGACAATTCGCTTGCTTCTGCAACCGCATTGATAAGTTCTGTTTTGTTCATGCCTTTCACCTCCTCCCAAAAGGAATACATTCAGTTCGTTTATTATCATTTCTTCACAGTTCAGTCTGATTCTAAACCTGTCTCAGAAAAAAATAAGAGCAGGCAAGAGAAAGACAATTAAACGGCTTTTTAAGAAAAACTGCACTCTGAGGAATGTTTGTCCAACAAAGTGAAGAATTTCTGTATGTAGAGTAACACATATAAAAAGCCATATCAAGCATTTTAAAGCGTCAATCCCTTGCTCGTCAAGGATTTAACGTGATTTATCGAACAAATATTCCTTTTTTTACTTTTTTCATCCTATTCCTTGATCCTTTTCCATTATTAAGAGCAAAGAAAAAAGACCTCCCATTCTATAAAGAGGTCTACCGGTATTACAGGATAATGGCGATTAAGCCGCCAGAGCCTTCGTTTATGATTCTTTCTAACGTTTCTTTTAATTTATACCGTGCGTTTTCAGGCATGAGTGACAGCTTCGCCTGAATCCCTTCTCTCACAATTGAGCTCAGTGACCTTCCGAATATATCGGAATTCCAAATGGAGAGCGGATCATCCTCAAAGTCCTGCATTAAATAACGTACAAGCTCTTCACTTTGTTTTTCCGTTCCAATAATCGGGGCGAATTCGCTTTCGACGTCGACTTTGATCATATGGATCGACGGAGCGACAGCTTTCAGCCTCACACCGAATCGCGAGCCCTGTCTTATAATTTCCGGCTCATCAAGACTCATATCAGCTAAAGCAGGCGCTGCGATGCCGTATCCCGTCTGTTTGACCATTTTTAAGGCCTCAGACACTTGATCATATTCTGTTTTCGCATGGGCGAAGTCTTGCATGAGCTCAAGCAGATGGTCTCTTCCTCTGATTTCAACGCCCACAACTTCTTTTAGGATTTGATCATATAGATGATCAGGCGCGTACAAATCAATTTCTGCCACCCCTTGGCCCAGCTCAATTCCGGCTAAGCCGGCACTTTCAATGAACTCAAACTCGCTAAATTGGCCGACAACCCTGTCTACGTCCCGGAGCCGTTTAATATCCTTAACCGTTTCCTTCACGGACTCCTGATAGCTTTCACGCAGCCAATGGTTTTCTTTCAGCACCATTACCCAGCTTGGGAGATTGACATTCACTTCAAGCACCGGAAACTCGTAGAGGGCCTCTCTGAGCACACTCAGTACATCTGATTCCCGCATACTCTCTACACTCATTGCCAATACCGGGATATCATATTTTTCGCTTAAATCCTGGCGCATAGCCTCCGTTTCCGGGTGATACGGCCTGACTGAGTTGATGACCATAATAAAGGGTTTGCCAACCTCTTTCAGCTCTTCAATGACTCTTTCTTCAGCCTCTATATAGTCACTTCTGGCGATATCCCCAATGGTGCCGTCTGTCGTAATGACAACTCCTATGGTCGAGTGTTCTTGAATGACTTTTCGTGTGCCGATTTCAGCAGCCTCATGAAATGGGATCGGTTCTTCGTACCAAGGCGTGTTGATCATCCGCGGCCCGTTTTCATCTTCATACCCTTTAGCGCCGGGCACTGTGTAACCTACACAATCTACTAATCTTATATTCACATCGAGTCCGTCTGACACATGAACAGACATCGCCTGATTCGGAACAAATTTAGGCTCTGTAGTCATAATTGTTTTGCCGGCTGCGCTTTGCGGCAGTTCATCCTGCGCTCGGGCCCGGTCTGCTTCGTTACTGATATTCGGGAGCACCACAAGCTCCATAAATTTTTTAATAAACGTGGATTTTCCTGTACGGACAGCACCTACGACTCCTAAGTATATATCGCCTCCTGTTCGTTCAGCGATATCCTTGAAAATATCGACCTTTTCCAAGTGATCCCCTCCCGGACTTCCTATCCTTATCAATTTTATTAAGCTCTTTCAATCAAACACAGGACACTATATGTGTATGACGTTGTCCTATTTGAATATGACATCTTTAGAAAATTTCTCATCCTCAATCTATTAAAGTATAAAAAAACCTTTCTCCCTATTTGTATGCAAGGGAGAAAGGTTCATTCCTTTTTCATATCATTTTCTAAAAAAACAGGTTCCTGCTTGTCATTTACCGTATATTTCACAGAAAACGCAGGGACAAAGGGGGTTTCTTGCCAAATTATATCCTGGATTTCAGTCCCGGGTTTAAACGTTTTTTTGCTTTTTTTGAGATAAGAAGCCAGCTCAGTCCGGTAATCGGCATATATTTCTCCGTCTCCATCAATCATAAGCGGCAAGGAATCCCCTGAGATTGGGCTTGTCACTGTAAGAGAGCTTCCATCCCCCAGCTTCTTCTCATCGAGTGTAAATAAATCATGTGATAGCACATCCTTGTAAGGCGGATATTGATGCTCCTGACGGTACATTTGGATACGCAATTTCACATCGCGAATTTTTTCAGCCACCTTCAGATCAATTAATTTAACAGTCGGATCGTTCTCTACGTCAACAAGCACGTATTGATAGTCTCCCCCGCTTTCATATGCCGTACTCGGAGGTTCAGCTATGTATCTTGGCGCTAACCGTTTAAAGTCTATCGGATATTTTTGATATAGCGGTGTCGACATATCTTTGGTTTGAATCGGAAGCAGCCCTCCATTTGCCTTTTGAAATTCATTAACAGCAGACTGAACCTGCTGCAGCTGGTC
Organism: Bacillus sp. JS; assembly: GCF_000259365.1. Classification (NCBI taxonomy): domain Bacteria; kingdom Bacillati; phylum Bacillota; class Bacilli; order Caryophanales; family Bacillaceae; genus Bacillus; species Bacillus sp. JS. The sequence continues at coordinate 2,294,457 of NC_017743.1, forward strand.
TTGATAAGGAATGGCATGCACACTGCTTTTCCGTTCATTCGGATACAAACAACCGGATAAAAACACGACTGCCGCAAAAATGATAGCGCACTTCAGTTTACCCATACAGCACTTCCTTTTACAGCTTTATTCATTGACAGGGCCGCTAAAAACCACGACAAACACAATAATTCCAGATATGAGCATACACATGTATGCGAATGATGAAATCGTAATCTTCAAAAAACGGTTTTGGCACTTAAAGCGACTGAAATAGATGGAAGCGACAGCCAGAAACATCAAACCCATGGACCCTAGAGCAAACCACATTTTCATCAATGCCAGATTCAATGACGTGCGCCTCCCCGATATGTATGATGTAAGCGTTATATTTTATTTTAATATACAGCACCGGAAAAGATCAACCAGATTTTCCATCCTTTGATAGAACAAAAAAACTGAAGCAAAGAGGGGGACCTTCGCTTCAGTCAACTTGACTATATTCACCTGCACGTTTAAGAAACACTCTCTTGGACTTCGATGCTATAGTATGCGACTTGGCATACAGATGCATCCTCTATTGCCTAAATCGGCAAAATGTTTCAGGAGATCCCAAGACTTGGGTATTCTTCTGTTTTTCGGGCTTTCGTTCAATTAAGATATGCGATTCATTATACGATTGACACTTTTACTTCACTTGATTTTCAAACGTATTTACTAAATCCTCCATCTCGTGGGTTTTCCCTCTCGCCATTAAAGATTCAACAGCGGTTTCCACTTTTTGTCCGTTGAATAGAACCTGATGGAGCGCCTCTGTAATCGGCATTTTGACATCATATTTCTTCGAAAGCTGGTAAGCCGCTTTCGTCGTGCGGACGCCTTCGACTACCATTCCCATCTCTTCAAGAACGTCTTCAAGCTTGTACCCTTTTCCGAGCAAATTGCCCGCACGCCAGTTTCTGGAATGAACACTTGTGCACGTCACAATTAGATCGCCTACTCCTGTCAATCCAGAAAACGTCAAGGGATTTCCGCCCATTTTCGTTCCGAGTCTCGCGATTTCGGCAAGTCCGCGTGTAATCAAGGCAGCTTTGGCGTTGTCACCGTACCCTAAACCGTCTGTAATTCCTGCAGCAAGGGCGATAATATTTTTTAAAGCCCCTCCAATTTCAACTCCGATAACATCAGGATTTGTGTACACCCGAAAATTATGATTAATAAATAAATCCTGCACCTCTTCCGCTGCTTTCATGCTTTTTGAAGATGCAGTAACAGTTGTAGGGTGCCGCAGCCCTACTTCTTCCGCATGACTCGGACCGGAAAGGACAACGATATCTTTTCTGACATCACTCGGAAGCTCTACTTCCATAATTTCAGAAATGCGCAGGAGTGAATCCGGCTCTATCCCCTTGCTGACATGGACAAAGACTGCCTTTTTCGTTATCAAAGGGACAGCCTGCCCCAGCACTTCCCGAATCGCTTTTGTGGGAACCGCAACGATAATGACATCTGCGTCTGACACAGCCATCTTCATATCCGTAGTTGCCACTATTGATTCTGGAAGCTTGACGTTCGGCAAATAATCTTTGTTTTCATGCTGATCATTGATTTGATGGATCAGATCTGCACGGTGTCCCCACATGGTTACCTCGTGATGATTATCAGCCAACACTAAAGCCAGTGCTGTCCCCCAGCTTCCCGCTCCGAGCATTGTGACTTTTTTCATATTTGCTTCACACCTTTTTATTTTCTAGCTCTTGCAAATATTTTGATTGGTGTCCCCTCAAAACCGAACGCGTCTCTGATTCGGTTTTCTAAAAACCGTTCGTATGAAAAATGCATCAATTCCGGATCATTTACAAACACAACGAAGCTTGGCGGCTTCACCGACACTTGGGTCGCATAGTAAATTTTCAAACGCGAACCGTTATGAGTCGGTGTCGGATTCATTGCCACAGCATCCATGATGACATCATTTAAGACGTTCGTTTGAACTCGAAGTGAATGATTTTCACTTGCTTTGATAATCGCAGGCATCAGCGTATGGATCCGTTTTTTCGTTAAGGCAGACATAAATAGGATTGGCGCATAATCCAGAAATTGAAAATGATCGCGAATATTTTCTTCAAATTCCTTCATCGTGCTCTCATCTTTGTCAACGGCATCCCATTTGTTTACGACGATTACGACGGCCTTGCCCGCTTCGTGTGCATAACCGGCGATACGCTTGTCCTGTTCAATAATGCCTTCTTCGCCATCAAGCACAACCGCCACGACTTCTGAGCGGTCAATCGCTTTCAGCGCCCGCAGTACACTATACTTCTCAGTCGTTTCATAGACTTTCCCTTTTTTTCGCATACCTGCAGTATCGACAATGACAAACTCCTGCTGGTTGTAAGTAAATGACGTATCAACAGCATCTCTTGTCGTTCCAGCCACGTTGCTGACAATAACGCGTTCTTCGCCGAGCATGGCGTTCACAAGTGAGGACTTTCCGACATTCGGACGTCCGATCAAACAGAATTGAACAACTTCCTCATTGTATTTCGTTTCTGGAATGTTTTTAAAATGCTCTGCAACGGCATCCAGTAAATCACCCAGTCCGAGTCCGTGTGTTCCCGAAATTGGATATGGCTCGCCAAAGCCTAGCGAATAAAAATCATAAATATTCGCTCTCATTTCTGTGTTATCCAGTTTATTAACCGCTAAAACAACAGGCTTTTTTGTGCGGTACAAAATTTTCGCTACTTCTTCATCAGCAGCTGTCACGCCTTCACGGCCGTTCACCATAAAAACGATCACGTCCGCTTCATCCATGGCGATTTCAGCCTGCTGGCGAATTTGAGCTAAGAACGGCTCATCACCGATATCAATACCGCCCGTATCAATCAAATTAAAATCATAATTCAGCCATTCAGCCGAGCTGTATATCCGATCCCTTGTCACGCCAGGGGTATCTTCTACTATTGAAATTCTTTCTCCCGCAATCCGGTTAAAGATTGTGGATTTTCCTACATTTGGTCTCCCGACAATGGCTACGACAGGTTTACCCATAGTACCCTTCCTTTCGATCCAGCCGCTTTCATTTTTACATAAATTTTCAACCGGTTATTAAAATCATTTCATTCACTTTTATGAAAAGAAACCCTTCAGAGGAAGGGCTTAACTCATTTATTATATCAGTTTTTACCGGGATCACAACTATTCTTAAAAATGTTTCACGATCAAATACACGTCATCTCCGATTCTATGCGCTATTCCATCAAGGATTGCCTCAAGATTTTTAGCGAAAAGCTCCATCTCCTTTTGGTCATTGCAAAAAAAGACAGGCGCTCCCCCCGCAGCCCGGTTTCGATTTGTCGTAATCACAGACAAAATCACTTTCGTGAGAGATTCACTCATCCTATCACCTTATCCTGATTCTTGATAAACTCTGTCGGCATTCTAATCGCATTTTCCAGGGTTGGAACATTGCTGATAATCTGTACTGCCGTTTCGGGGTGGTGAATTTGCGGCAGAACAAAAACTGCCACTCTCCCGTCATTTAAATCCCGTTTTGCAATTGGGGTCAGAGACGGCTCTCCTGAATCTCGATAAACCCCGAGCACATTGGAAACATCAAATAAAATCGCCTGACGCTGCCCTAAATTGGCTATCGTCGCTGCTGAATTAAAGTTTTTTGGCGTTAAAATAAAGCCCATGCCATGCTTTAAAATCAGCTCCTGTTTCTCTGGAAGCCCGATATTCATCATATAAATATTATCAACAAACAAGCCCGGACCGTCAAAGCGCGGCTTTATGTACTCGATGTCTACAATATCCTTTAACACACTACCAGACATAAATTTCATGGCCAGTAAGAAACAAACGACAGCCGCTATGACTGCAGCCCAGATGGATAAAAACACATACGCGGAAGTTGTCAAAAGTGCTGTAAAGATCACAATATAATTTCTGCTTTCAAACGCAATAGCAATCCCCTCAATATATGTGCTTCCCCTCGAGACAAGTTCATACGAATCCATTTGCGTCAATGTGTTCCGCTCCATGTTTCGAACATCTCTAAATTGCGTCGCTGCCAACGTTAAAAATGTGATGGCCGTAAATTCCTGCTGCAAAAGCGCCGGCATAATAATTGCACCTAAACCAGCCGCTATCATCCCCAGAGCGATATGAATCACTTTCCCATGAATATAGGTCGGATACTGACGATAATCCGTTTTCAGCATATAAAGCCTTGTTGCAATACCGGCGATGACCCCCGCAATAATCGGATAGATGTAATCACTCATGACATTTTGGTAGCTCCTTTGTTTGATCTTTTGCTTTTCTGACCAATCTGGCTTGCGAGCTGTTCGTATTTAGATATGCCAAACAGCAATATCATCCCCGCAGAACACGCATTCAGCCATTGAAAGCCGCCGACAGCCAAAGCCCCGGCCAACTTCTGAATCACAAATGAATACACCAGTTCCCCTTGGCACATTCCGAGGACAAATAAGGCAAGCTGCTTCTCAAAATCCCTTTCAACAGAAGCTGTCAAAAGCACTATTAATATAACGGCAGCCCACTCAGGTTTTATGATGAACCAAACCGGGTCATATAATGCAAAAAGATAAACAAACGCATACGCGGCAACAAGCGTCAGACAGACTAGAATGTAACGGAAACGATACATTCCCAAATACCCGGCATAGACACACCCGCAAACGAAAAACATCATATATGCAGCATTAAGGGAAAAATATAAAGCGATGTCATGTATGCTAAGAATAATATTAGTTAAAATAAAGACAGAGACGGCAAATCGTCTTTTTGTCTTTTCGATAATAAATGTTGTCAGAACCCACAGAAACCACATTGACCAATAGTAATAAAATTGTTCCATTTTACACTTCCTCCATATTTCCAGTATGGAGTCCAAGCGCATTTTTTAAACAAACTCTCTCACAATTAAGGAGTATGATCATGGGAAAAGACAGACAGGAAAAAAAACTCAAAGCTTCAGGAAGAGTCGAATCAGACCGCGACCAGTCCATTCACTATGACGGAGCGACAAGCCTTGAACAAAACGGAAGATTCAAAAAACGAAAATCATAATACGAAAAGCCCAAACCACATATGGTTTTGGGCTTTTATCATTTATCGCACACTATAGCTTGATGTATTGACCCCTCTTTCTGTGAGCCAATGATGGGTTTCACCTTTGATCACAAGAGGGGCCTTTTGTAAATCGGCAATCGTACTGGCGCCCAGCACGGTCATAATCATCTTTAATTCCTCAAGAATCAGCTGAATCTCCTCAAGCAGTCCTTCCTCGCCACTGTCAGTCAGCGCTTTTAAAAAATGCCCTGCCATTCCGGTACAAGAGGCTCCCAGCGCAATTGCCTTTGCCACGTCAAGTGCATCCTGCAGGCCGCCAGAGGCGATCATGGTGCTTGCGGGAAACTCAGAGCGGATTTCCGCCAAACTTGCAGCTGTTGAAATGCCCCACGAATTAAAAAAGGTGATTTGCCGCTGCCTTCGGAGATTTTCAATTTTGGAGAAATTCGTCCCCCCATAACCGCCAATGTCAACAGCTGCAGCACCAGCTTCATACAGCTTCCCTGCTGATTCTTTGCTCATACCGAATCCGACTTCTTTCACAATGACTGGTACACTGACATGACTGCAAATTTGTTCAATACGTTCCAGTGCTCCACTAAAGCTTCTGTCTCCTTCAGGCATCACAATTTCCTGAATCACGTTGAGGTGGATCTGCAGTGCGTTTGCTCCAATCATCTCAACTGCTTCCTTTGCCTGATCAGCCGTTGCCTCGCTTCCCAGGTTGGCAAAAATCAGCCCGTTTGGGTTTTCCTTTCGAACAATTTCATAGGAAAGACGCTCTGATGGATCTTTTAATGCTGACATTTGCGATCCCACAGCAAGAGGAATTCCAGCCTGAGAAGCCGCTCGCGCAAGCGATTTATTAATCTCATATGTAAGTTTTCCGCCGCCGCCAGTCATTGCATTGATAAAAATCGGCGAACTGCTTGAAAGTTCGCCGATTTTTGTGGAAATATCTACTTGTTCTAATGCAAGATTGGGCAGACTGACGTGAACAAACGTAATATCATCAAGACCTGTTTCCCGCTTTTGGCCGGTGGACAAGGCATGATTGATGTGTTGTCTTTTTCGTTCTGCTCGAGTCACGTTTATCACCAGTTATTTTAGTTTATTCAGCTTATCTCCGATCAGATCTCCAAGCTGGAAGCCAGTGCTTGTTTCTTCCTTCGCTTGATATTGACGGTAATCTTCCTGATCAGCTTTAGGCGTTTCTTCAAGTTCACGCATGCTTAATGAAATGCGCTCCTCATTTTCATTCACATCAAGAACCTTCACTTTTACAGTCTGTCCTTCTTCAAGGACTTCATGCGGCGTGCCGATGTGTTTATTGGAAATTTGAGAAATATGAACGAGACCTTCAACACCTGGAAGGATTTCAACAAAGGCACCGAAGCTTACAAGACGCTGTACAGTTCCTTCAAGCACATCGCCAGGCTTCACTTTTTCGCCGATTTGGCTCCAAGGTCCAGGCAGTGTATCTTTGATTGATAATGAAATACGTTCATTATCGCGGTCAACCGATAGCACTTTCACTTTTACTTCTTGTCCCTCTTCAACAACGTCAGACGGTTTCTCTACATGTGAGTGAGAAAGTTGTGAAATGTGCACAAGTCCGTCGATGCCGCCGATATCTACAAACGCGCCAAAGTCAGTCAGGCGCTGCACTTTACCATCAAGTACACTTCCAACTTCAAGAGACTGAAGAAGTTCCTGTTTTTTATTCGCTTGTTCACTTTCAACAACGGCACGGTGTGAAAGGATCACGCGGTTTTTATCACGGTCAAGCTCTACAACGAGCAGAGACAGTGTTTTTCCTTTATAGTCAGTGAAATCTTCAACGAAATGTGCTTCAACAAGCGATGCCGGAATAAAACCGCGAACGCCGATATCAACGACAAGGCCGCCTTTCACGACATCTTTCACTTCAGCTTCAAACACTTCTTTTGTTTCAAATTTTTTCTCAAGGTCTTCCCAAGCGCGGTCTGCATCAACAGCACGTTTAGATAAAATCAAAGCATCGTCTTCCACTTTTGTTACTTTCAGGTCAAGCTCGTCGTCTACTTTAACAACATCCGATGCTTTCTCTACATGAAGACTTGATAATTCACTGATTGGAATAATACCGGATTGTTTAACATTGATAATTTCTACATCTACATGCTTGTCCTCTACCTTTGTGACAATCCCCTTAACTACATCTCCAACCTCTGGCACTTGAACATCAATTTGATTCATTTCCTCTGTCATTTGAATAACCTCCTTGGTCCAAACCTACACAGCTTAATTAAAACGGTTTGAAAGCTGAACATATAACATGCCCGCTTTTAGCCGAATATGTATTAAAGAATCATCCAAAAAAGTTTTTTGAATGATCAATAAAAAGTTTTATTAGTATTAACTTCTAATAAAAGGACAGGTTTGTCAAGCAATAACATTCTATCTTCGTTGAAAAATTCAAAAAAAGTGGCATTTGCCATCCTCAGCGGGACTTTTGCTCCACCGCCTCGAGGATTTTATCAGCTACCTCTTGAATGGAAAGCGATGTTGTGTCGATTTCAAGAGCGTCTTCTGCTTTACGCAGTGGAGATACCTCACGCTCTGAATCAAGCTTGTCTCTTCTTGCAATTTCCTCAATTAAAGTTTCGTAGTTGACACCAAAGCCTTTTTTTACATTTTCTTCATAACGGCGTTTCGCTCTCTCTTCAACAGATGCCAAAAGAAAGATTTTCACCTCTGCATTTGGCAGCACGTGAGTTCCAATATCACGACCATCCATGACAACGCCACCTTTTTCCCCAAGCTGCTGCTGGCGTTTCACCATTTCTTCTCTGACACTTCTATGCTTGGCCGCAATTGAAACCTGGTTGCTGACTTCATCTGTTCTGATCGCCTCAGTTACATCAGTGCCGTTTACAAGCACTTTTTGTCCTTCTTTTGTCGTAATCAGTTCAATGTCAGTCCGCTTTAATAGCTCAGCCAATTTTTCTTCATTTGTCAGCTCAACGTTTTCTTGTAAAGCCGCGTACGTTATCGCCCGGTACATTGCTCCTGTATCAATATATATGTACGATTTTTTCTCAGCCACAATTTTGGCGACAGTGCTTTTCCCTGCAGCTGCCGGGCCGTCGATTGCAATCGATAATTTCTTTTCCATAATTCCTCTCCTTGCTCTTTTCTCCTCTATGGATTGTATCATGAACTTTATGAAAAAGGGTGAAAAATTGATGAATAATTAATGTTTGAACGTTTCAATCCTATTGTTTTCCGCCATTTTATCCACCCCTTCATATTGAATCACTTTTGATACGTATGGTTCAATATGCTGATAGTGAAAAAGAAATTGGACACCAAGTAAAATGACGGCCTGAATGAACACTAATTTGATCAGCAGCCGTTCAAATGTTTTCATTGGAGCACCTCCATTACTAATAGTATGGAAGTGTTTGACGATGTTTATTCCATTCGGGCTTTTCTTCTCTTTTTTAACTGGCGCCGAATGCAGTATTGAAGCAGAGCCTGCTGGTCACTTGCTGCAATTTCTGAATACTCTAAAGTCATTTTGCGTTTTCCTGACTTTGGGTCATCAAAGAGACGTCTGACAACCGCTTCTGTTTCTATTTGACGTGTGTGCTCCTCTTCAGAAAGACAGATGATCAGGCGCAATGATTCCCCGGCTTGAAAAGAACGTCCATCAGCTAAAACCACGGCGATGCCGCCTGCACTAATGTTATAGGATAGTGTGCGGAATTCTTCTTCATTTGCCGGCTGAATTTGCACATCTAATACCGCATCAGTTCTTACATACTGACGGCGCTGGATTCTTTTCATTTTTTCACGGGGAGGCACTTCAAGACAGATCATTTGAAGTTTGTCCTTCACTTTGCCTTTTATACGGCTTGTAAAGCGGTAAGGAACTTCGTCTTTCCCCACAAACTCTACCGTTACTTCCATATCATTATGTAAAATCACAGTTCGCCCTGTAACTACATCAACCGGATACGCGATCAAAAGCTCATTGTTTTCGATGCTTACCGCCTTAGTTTTTGCCTTTTTCAATTCATTTTCTTCTATATATTCTAAAAGTACATTTTCTCCAATCTCTATCATTGACTTCACTCTTTCGTATTCATTATACTCACGTTTTTATTAAAGCACGTAATGAAAAAAAGGAAAAGACATTTAGTCCTTTCCTCCTGTTTTTATAGGTCTTTATATATAGGCTCTGCATTTTTTAATTTTTCAACCTTTTCTTCTGTGCCATCATTGGCATTTATATACATTCTAAATGTGTCATTTTCAATGGTTCCAAGCATTTCATAGCATAACACTTCTTGACCAAGTTCATTTGTAATTAAAGCGAGCCTTGTTTCTCTCACTTGTACATTTTTATTTAATTTAGATTTTGCCTCTGCTTCAGTAATTGCCGGCTTAGGTATAGTTCTTTTTCTGTGGGATGTTAGGAAGTCTCTTGCTGAAAAACCGACAACCTCACCGTCATCCAAGGCCACTTTCATGCGGATTGCCTCCGGGTACATCCGGACTTTATTTTCAACAGGAACATATGAAAATACGCCGATTTTATCATATTGGGCACTTTCATCAATTTCCAAATCATCTGTTTCAAATCCGTTTTTCTTTAAAAATGCGAGCGCTCGGTTCGATCCGTCATTCAAACTGATTTTTTGGTTTTTCACTTCTCTGTTTTGGATCAAATATACCGGATGCCCGCCCTTCTTCGTGATATCCATATAAATCGCTGCTTTATGGTCTGGGTCTTTCATGCTGATGCTATATACATCGCGATTTGTTTTTTTTCCGCTCTTTACCACCTTAATTGAATAATTGTCATCAGGGGCAAAGCGCTCAGCAATTTGTTTTGCTTCCTGTTCGGAAATTTGTTTTCCCTTCAGGTGGCTGAAACCCTTTTCTTCTTTTTTCGTGCTGGTGAAACTAGGGCCAAGGTCAGTGCCGGTGGAGAATGCACCAACATTCTTTTCGACAGTTTTAAAGCTGTTGATAATTGTATTGTCACTTTGTTTTTCGTCTGAAGCCAGTGCCATTTCTACGTCCATCCAGCGAAGGTTTTTGCTCATGACAAGGTGCTGAACATGGCGCAATTCATTTTGGATATCTTCAGACTGCTGATATAGCTTATTTAGTGATGTATACTCGTTTTTATCAAGCGGCTTCTGGTCCAAATCTCTGACTGACGTTTTATAGCTGAAATCACCGATCTTTGATAATAGCTCTTCCGTTTTATTAAACGGCATTAATGTAAGCGGCAGCTGACTGACGCTGTTATGTGCTTCAGAAGTAATCCTCCACACATCAATCAATGCAGGCGACAGTGATTTTTGGCTGTTCATGGCAAGTGTTGTTCCGATTTTATCATGAAGCTGATCCACCTGATAGGTAAGCTCATGAAACGCCCGCTGATAGTTATTTTCAGCATGAAGAAGAACTGCGTCTTTTTCCTGGTGTTCTTTGTATCCCCAGTAGCCTGTACCGACTATTGCAATACCAAGCACGGCGATTAAAATTCCTCTGATCATTTATCACACCTCTTTTTATGCTTTCTCATATCTGCTACTCACAGAAAATGTGTTTACCGATTCTTTTAATCTGCGGACGCCCCCAAATCCACGGACTTGTAGCCGTATCGGGATTAAAGTAGTAAAGTGCTTCCTCTGACGGGTCCCAGCCATTGATGGCATCCAGCACCGCTTCTCGGGCCGTTTCATTCGGCTGCATGTAAATTTGCCCGTCGGCTACTGCTGTGAAGGCAAGCGGCTCAAAAATAACCCCCGCCACTGAATTTGGAAATAACGGGCTGTTCAAACGGTTCAAAATGACTGCTGCAATCGCAACCTGCCCCTCGTATGGCTCGCCCCGGGCTTCGCCATAAACCGCTTGAGCAAGCAGCCTGATATCGTTGTTGGAAAATCCACCAGGCATGTTCGCTGCTACCGCATCCTGTTTTCTTGCTTTTGCTGGTGTATTGTTTTGCTGTTTATTCGCATTCGCTTTAGGCTGCTGCGTTGTTTTTTCCGCAGGCTGTTTCTGCCTCGCTTCCGCTTGCTGTCTTGCTTTTTGTGTTGCTGCTTTTGACGGTTTCGTCTGATACTTCAGCGGAATTTTTCCGTAATGCGTGAATGTGTTCCCTTTATTGAGCTGTTCCATAACATATTCACGATAATACTTAGATTTACATATTAAGGTATGCTTTGTTTTAGCCCCGACAAGGCCGTCAACCTCTTTTAACCCGAATTGATCCTGAAAATTTCGAACTGCCCAGTATGTTCCCCATCCATAAACCCCGTCAATTTTTCCGTTATAATATCCGTTGTATTGAAGACGCGCCTGAAGCTCGACCACATCATCCCCTGTTGCCCCTCTTTGAATGACCTGATTCGAAAAGGCAGAGATCGTTTCAGTATTAATAAACGTCGTTATTGTAAAGGAAAAAAGGATGAGACATGCCATAATCGATCCTTTGGACTTCATCTTTTCAAGCCTCCTACAGCAAATTTTTAAGTGTAATCGTATTTTCTGTAACGAGGTTATTTTTATACACTCTTTCCTTGTTATCCCTCAGAACATAAAATCTCTTTTGTAAAAACTGTACACAAAAAAGCCGCACGATTGCTGTGCGGCTTCTATACTTGCATCATATTAACGGAACGGGCTTTTTTCGCTTTACGCAAACCAAACCACCATAAAAATACCATAAATGGAAGCATGTAATAAATCCAATTACTAAGCGCTGTCAGGATAAAATCATATGATCCATGCAAAAGGGATGGGAGAACTAAAGAAAGAACAAGCCACTTCACACGCGCCTTATCAGCGGAAAAGCGCGCTTTTCCGAGGTAAAATCCCATTATCACACCAATCAAGGCATGGCATGAAACAGGCAGGAGCGCTCTGACAAACGCATGCTCCACACCGTGGCCAATTAAATAAAGAATATTTTCGAGGGTTGCAAAACCGAGTGATACACTTGCACCGTACACAATCCCGTCATAATGCTCATCAAAGTGGGCGTGCGGGTAAACACTGATCATCAGTATAAACCATTTTAATGATTCCTCTAAAAACCCTGAAGATAAAAAAGAAACGAAAAAGCTTCCGCCTCCTACATTCTCTTTTTCAAGTACATACTGGATAAACATTGTGGGAAATACAAGAACAACCCCGAGAAAAAACGACCGAAGCACCATATGTACAGGTTCATTATCATACTGATCTTTTAAATAAAAATAACTTAACAGCGCGATGCCGGGGGCAATTCCTGCAGAGATGATTGCAAACATCAGGCAACCTCTTTCCTTTATATTCCTACGTCTATCCTACCATGTTGTTTATCATTTTACATCTGTCTGCACTTAAAAAATAAAAAGAGCATACGAATGCATCATATGCTCCTCATCTTTAGTGGTTTTCTCTTTTGGCGATTTCCGCTGCGATATGCCCCCCATGAAACCTGCCGTTTTCAATAAATATTTCATTTGCGTTGTTTCCCGCAGCAATAACCCCGGCAATAAAGACACCTTCAACGTTCGTTTCCATTGTTTCTTCATTGAAAAATGGACGTCCTGTTTCTTTATCAATCTCAACACCAATTTTTTCAAGAAATTGATGGTCAGGATGATAGCCTGTCATGGCAAATACAAAATCATTTTTAATGGTGATGAGTTCTTTCTCTCCGGAACGAAACACAACTTCATCCTCGGTGATTTTTTCGACACAGGCGCCAAATTCCATACGGATTGTACCGTTTCTGACGAGCGCTTCAAATTCGGGCAAGATCCACGGCTTAATGCTTGGCGAATACTCATTGCCCCTATATAAAACTGTGACACGCGCTCCAGATTTCACGAGTTCAAGGGCGGCGTCCACGCTTGAATTTTTCCCGCCGATAACCACAACATCTTTATCAAAATACGGATGGCCTTCTTTAAAATAATGAAATACTTTCGGCAAATCCTCACCGGGTATATTCATATAGTTTGGATGATCATAATAGCCTGTGGCGATGATACAATATGGCGTCGTGTAAATCTCTTTTGACGTCTCAATAACGAATGCGTTATTTTCCGTTTTCGTCACTTTATGCACCATTTCAAACGCATTAACACGAATGTTTTTCCGTTTAACGACTTCCCGGTAATACGATAAAGCCTGAATTCTGACAGGCTTCCTGTTTTCTGTAATAAATGCCACATCTCCGATTTCGAGCTTTTCACTTGAGCTGAAAAAGGTTTGATGTGTCGGATAATTGTAAATACTGTTAACGACATTGCCTTTTTCGATGACGAGGGCATCAATGCCAATTTGTTTTAGGTGAATGGCAGCAGATAGTCCACAAGGTCCTCCGCCTATAATAATTGCTTTTTCTTGAATCATTTCTGTCAACTCCTGCGATTGGCATTTCACTTCATATTTTCTATTTCCGAATAAAAAAATCTCCTATTTTATCATAGGAGATTTTTTATTTTTATGCAAATCATCAACTTATATCCAGCCTCTAAAACGCGAAGCTTCAGCCATTTTGCGTACGCCGACCATATATGCAGCTAGCCTCATGTCAATTCTTCGGTTATTAGCCATTTCGTAAATATTGTTAAATGACTTGATCATCATTTTTTCTAATTTTTCTTCTACCTCTTCTTCACTCCAGTAGAAGCCTTGGTTATTCTGAACCCATTCAAAATAAGAAACTGTTACGCCACCGGCACTTGCCAGCACGTCTGGTACAAGCAGAATGTCTCGGTCTGAAAGAATTTTTGTTCCTTCAAGCGTTGTTGGCCCGTTCGCCGCTTCAACGACAATTTTAGCCCGGATATTATGGGCATTTTCTTCTGTAATTTGATTTTCAATCGCAGCAGGAACGAGAATATCACAATCAAGCTCCAGCAGCTCTTGGTTCGTAATGGTATCGTTGAAAAGCTTTGTTACAGTACCGAAGCTGTCGCGTCGGTCGAGTAAATAATCGATATCAAGGCCTTCCGGATCATAAAGTCCGCCATATGCATCTGAGATGCCGACAACCTTTGCTCCCGCATCATGCATGAATTTTGCCAAATAGCTTCCCGCGTTTCCGAAGCCTTGGACAACGACACGCGCACCTTTAATATCGATGCCTTTTTTCTTGGCCGCTTCTTTAATACAGATGGTTACACCTTTTGCTGTCGCAGATTCTCTCCCGTGAGATCCGCCAAGCACAAGAGGCTTGCCTGTAATAAATCCAGGCGAATTAAATTCATCAATTCTTGAATACTCATCCATCATCCAAGCCATGATTTGTGAGTTTGTAAATACATCCGGCGCCGGCACGTCTTTTGTCGGGCCGACAATTTGGCTGATCGCTCTGACATACCCTCTGCTCAGACGCTCCAGCTCTCTAAACGACATATCCCTTGGATCACAAACAATTCCGCCTTTACCACCGCCATATGGAAGATCAATTATGCCGCATTTTAAACTCATCCAAATTGAAAGCGCCTTCACCTCTTTTTCTGTTACGTTCGGGTGAAAACGTATCCCGCCTTTCGTCGGACCGACAGAGTCATTGTGCTGCGCACGATAACCTGTGAAAATCTTTACTGAACCGTCGTCCATACGAACAGGTATTTTTACCGTTAATAGCCTCATCGGCTCTTTTAACAGTTCGTATACCTCTTCGGGATACCCCAATTTTTCCAGAGCCTTATGTATTACGGTTTGGGTTGATTTTAATACATCAAGTTTGTCCTCTTCTGTATGACCGGTGTTTCGATCGGCTGCCATTTGAGTTAACCTCCTAGAATCTTCTGTTTCTCACATGCTCCCTTTCAGAGAATAGTATACACCTTCATCTGATCTGTGCATAGAATAAACGTTATGTTTTTCCATGTTTTTTACCGAAAAAAAAACTGCTGTGAAATCAGCAGTTTTCCGTTGCATTCTTATGAAAAATGAGTTTGTATCGTCTCAACGGCATTACCGTCCATAATGAGCTTACCATACTCTTGCAGGCGATAAATCGTTAAAGTTGTCGGATTGCCGTATTCAGCCAGAACCGCCACAACCCCCTCAGCCGTATGTGACCCCAGATCTTCAAGGCTTAAAAAGTACTGCCCGTCATAGTGGTAAACAGTTCCCCCTGTGATACCGATTCGCTGTAAGCTTTCTGAAAGCTGAATGATATCTTCAAAGGAATGGAATTGATATATGATGTCCGCGCTTTCATCAAGCTTGACTTGCATTTCGATGTAATCATCATCATACTCATCGTCTTCTGAATCGGCGTCTTGGTTCTTTGTTACGATCACGACCATCCCTTGTGCTTGGAGAGAATACACTTCCACTGCAATCGGTCCATTCGCTTCAAAGCCGAGCTCTGTATTTGCTTCATTCATCATATCTTTAAATAACTGGTGGACTTTAAATGAGTCCTTCCAGAGGTCTTCTTTTGTCAATCCCCGGTCTGTCAAATCATCGAGGGTTAAAAAGATTTTGATCTTATTATAATTCAGACGCTCAAGCCGCATAACGTTCCCTCCTGCCTCTACTTGCACACAAATCATATAACACATTATATGAGATGATGAGTCATAGGTTCTTAATTGTTATCAGTTTACACTGAGTTCACTAGTAAGACAAGCACAATGCAGTTTTTATTGCCATATGGATTTTCGCTTTTTAGAAGTTACTCTGGTCCGCAAAGAGTCACAATGTGTGTTTCAGGCTCAGCACCTAAACGCAGAGGCACTTTTGTCGTGCCGTAGCCGTTGCTGATCAGATAAGCCGCATTTTTAACAATGCCTGTTTTCCCCAGTTCATAAGGGCCAAATTTCCCAAACCTGATCTGACCTCCATGGGTATGTCCGCTGAATATCACATCAATACCGTCACCTTCATTGATTTGCTCATGAATCTCCGGATTATGACAAACTAGAATATTCAGCTGGCTTTTGTCAAGTTCTTTAATGGCTTCCTCATAATGATCCATCTCCATCCTGATATCATCAACCCCGGCAATCGCAATCGTATGGCCGTTGTACGAAAACGGAACTGACTCATTCCTCAGAGTGATGACACCGTGCGCTTTGAATATGGAATACAGCTTATGCTGTTTGACTTCATAATCATTATTCCCCCACACAAATACAACAGGAACTCCTAAATCAGCGAGCCTTTTGATGTTTTCCTCAATTCTCGCAATAGGCACCCCGCCCTCAGCTAAATCTCCGCCGATGATTACGAGGTGAGGGGCATGGCTTCGCGCTTTTTCCAAAAGGTCTTGATCGATAAGACGTTTGTGAATATCCGAAATAAAAAAGATGGTAAGTGGCGGCTTGCCCTTCATTTTTGATAAAGGAAACGTATGTGTTTTTAAATGGTTGCCTTTTGCAGTTGAATACATTTTTGCCGTCATTGCCGCTGCCGCAACAGTCAGCACACTGGTAATTTTCACTGATAGCTTCATAAAAACTCTCCATTCTTTTTTAGAACTTATCAATAAGACGGACAATAAAAAAAGACGTTTCTACCGTTTGAGAAAACGCCCGATTTTATTTACTTTCAAAATATAGATTAATGTCATATCTGTGCTTCATCATTTGAAAAACAGACTCTCTCGCCTTCCATTTATCCGGCTGCGGCCAAAGATCAGTGCTCTTCTGAATAATTTCGCATCTCAGTTTATGGAAATCACCCTCAGCTTTTTCTTCCTTTTTCTTAAAGTAATATGAAGTGCAGTATGCAAAAGCGGTTGCCATCATCCAAAATAAATAAAAGGTATGGCTGAGCATTTCTTGAAGTATGAGCTGAGGCGCCGGGCTTTTGACCATAATCATAAGACATAATAAGCCTAAGCAAATAAGTGAAGCCCATCGCCATCTGCGGCATTGCAACGCATAATTTTCAAATTTTTGTTTTCGCTTCACCAGCGCTTGGAGCATCTGTTTGGTCGGCGCGTCTGTAAACTGATCCAGCTGATTCCATAAGGATTCCATACGCTTCACACCTTGTCCATTTTCATTGCTACAATATATGAACGTAAAAGAAAAAAAATGCCCTATTCATCCATTAAGGGGATGTCCAAAACTTGTCCGGTGTAAACATCATTTCCATTCAGATGATTATACGCCCGAATTTTTTCTTCTCCTGTCCGGCTTTTATAATACTTCATGGAAATGCGGTATAACGTTTCTTTCTTTTGAACGGTGTGCTTGACAATGCGATTCGGCTCAGGTTGAGCTGGCTCAGCCGGCTTCTGTTGCTGTTCTTGCCGTTGTACTGTTGATTGGGAAGAGGAAGCAGCCGCGGCGGTTGCTTCCTCCTTATTTGCCGAGTCTTCTTTTTCCGCTACAGCAGTCTGTTTTTGATCAGCAGCAGATTTTGCCGGCTCTTTCGCCTTTGAATCCTCAAGCTTTTTTTTTGACTCCTTTTGCAGTGCTGTCTCTTTGGTGTCTTTAGTGTCGGCATTGTTTTTATCCTCTGATTTCGGGACAACCTCGTATTTGCTTTGGCTGCTGTCGATAAAAACATCTTCATAATCGTCATGATTATCCGGGTGGCTCTTTAAATAAAATAAGGTAACTAAAACGATAACCGGCACAAATACAAATAGTACAGCGAGTACTGTAAATAATGGCGTTTTTGTTTTGCCTTGCTTTTTTTTCTGTTCTCTTTGATTTTTTACGGATTGTCTTGTCGGGAGGCTTTCACCATCATCATCGACATAATCGTCCGCCAATGCGGCATTTTGATCTTCATAAAGATTCTGGGCTTTTCTTCTCTCTACTCTCGACATGTTCGTCATGTTTATCCCTCCTCACATGTTGAAAACGAATCTGACAGGCAAACACGGCATCAATGATAAAATGTGCCGTCATCGGAACAAATAAGTTACCGGTCCATTCATACATCAGACCAAGTAAAAAGCTGATTGCTGTCACCATAATAAATAACAGCCATTTTGACAAATACCGAAAGTGCAGAACGGCAAAGATAAGGCTGGCCGCCCAAAAACCGATATGAGTCTGCAGCACTCCTCTGAATAACATTTCTTCCGCGAAAGCAATCAGAAGCGTTAAAAATATAATATGAGGGATTGACCTCTTACTGAATATTTTTTTATTGATTCCGCCGTCATCATATAAATGATGTGGGCACCATTTCATTATTGCCATATCGGCTAAAATAACAATAACCGCTATAGAAACACCATACCAGATGATCCGCATATCGCGAATGTCCCAGAGCTTTAATACATCCCGTATATCCTCAAAAAAGAACAGCCCTACTGCAGCTGCGGCAAAGATGATGAGTAGCTGCGTCAAATATAACTGCTTCAGCATATCACGGTCAGACATATGCTGAATATAATCTTTTTGCTGTTTCAGTTCAGCTCACCTACAGTCTGCAAGCTGAATATCCGGTGCAATTCCGAACTCCAGCTGTTTAATGGCGCCCTTTTACTCCGTTCCCCTATTTGTTCATACAAGGATAAATCAAAACCGCAATGAGAACAGCACGGGAAGTTTCCGGCATCTGGCTCGTACGATTCATCAAAGTAGGTTAACAGTGACTGCCTTAAACAGCCCTCACGCTGAAGCAGAAAAGATACACGGCGCATTTTTTCCAGCTTCAGCTCCATGCGGTATGAAATTTCTTTCTTCATCAGTTCAACTGACGTTTTCCCCTGCATAAAGAGATGAATCATCATACGGGCCTGTGTCTCTCCGGCGCCATACTGCATTAATACGTCACGCAGTCTTCTCTCATCCCGCTCCTCCGTCTTCTCTAGCACACGGATCACGTCGGCGATTTCTTCAGCTGTGACACTCTCCATTTGGATAATCTGCTCCTGCAATTCAAAATCCCCTGGCGCCCGCAGCAAAATGCTGACACTCGGCTTTCCATCGCGGCCCGCTCTGCCGATTTCCTGCATAAAAGCTTCAGCCGTCTGCGGAAGGTGAAAATGAATCACATATCTGATATCAGGTTTATCGACACCCATTCCAAACGCATTCGTACAACATATCACATCAAGCTGGTTATGAATAAACTGCTGCTGAATTAAAATTCTGTCACCTGACTCCAAACCGCCATGGTAAAAGTCTGCTCTGCTGCTTGTTTTGCTTTTAATTTCACCAGCTAATTCCTCAGCCCATTTCCGTGTCGGACAATAAACAATTCCCGGACCTTGCAGGTTTTCAACCAGCTGAATGACCCTATCTATTTTTTCAGCCGCATCCGCCGCATTTTCAACCCTCAGTGCGATATTCGGGCGATTGACTGAGTTGAGATGCTGGTCAGCATGCTGCAGCTCCAGCAGGTTCATGACATCTTGCAGCGTATCCTTTGTAGCCGTAGCAGTCAATGCCAAAACGGGCGGGTGTCCCAATATTTTTCTCAGTTGTCCGAGCTTTGAATAGTCAGGCCTGAAGTCGTGGCCCCATTCAGATATACAATGTGCTTCATCAATAACAAATAGGCTGATCGGGACGTTTTTCAATTTTTCCAATACATATGGAGACTGCAGGGCCTCAGGGGACAAGTACAAAAATTTATAGCGATGAATATGTTCTAAAACAAATTGTCTTTCCTGCCTGTTAAGCATGCTGTTCAAAGCGGCCGCACGCTTTTCTCCTCGGGCTTTCAGCTGCTGTACCTGATCTTCCATTAAAGAAAGCAGTGGAGAAACGATTAATACCATGCCGTCAAGCATATAACCAGGCAGCTGGTAGCAAAGCGATTTCCCTCCCCCAGTCGGGAGCATTGCAATGGTATCCTTCCCGCTGAGAATACTTCTAATAATGTCCTCCTGCCCTTTTTTAAAGGAAGTAAAACCAAAATAATGATGTAACGTTTGCTGTAATCTACTCATATTGCTGCACCTGCTTTGTCAATGCCAGTCTGATTTGAAAGTAGCTGAACCGCTGCCCCAGACCGTCACGAATTTGTTTGATTTTGTTCGTCCGCATCCGTTTGGCAAACGCTGCAATTTGGATTTGATCTTCTGCTGATACATAGTCATTAATTATAAACGCAGGCTCGTGAAGAGAAATCTCAACAATATGGTCTTCGATCGTCGCTGTTTTCAGCTTTCTGATTTCGGCAATTCGATGTATCGGGAAACCTTGTTTGACCATCTGCCATGTTTTCCTCGTTGACTCTGTCAGGGCATTATCTAAATGCACATCAGAAAGTAGATCCTTTAACAAAGCATCTTCACACTCGGGAAGAGAATGAATAAAATAATGTACCGAAGCCCAAAACATGATATAGACATACCATTCATCTTCTTTCAGCGTGTCAGCAAGCTGCCTGCTCGTATAACCGATCCGATCGTGCGAGGTTAAGGAGTAGACAAAAATTTGCGCTGCTTTGTCTTCGATCTTTTTCAAATGCGCCTCAAGCATGGCGAAAAGGCTCCTTGCCATCTCTTTATGATCCGTATGCCGGGACAGGTATTTCTTTACCCAGTGAAGTGTCTTGTAATCCTTTGTGACAGGAATATATCGCCTGCTCCCTTTCTGCTTATGGGATAAGACCTGCACAAGCAGCGAAAGCCTTTTCCAAAGCACGCTGGCAGCCTGCTGATAATGAGCACCGTGGCAATAAACGGGCCAAGGCCGCTCACTAAGGGCATGCCTCAAAACTCCTTCGCCGCTGGCTGTTACTTTGTATGTATCTGTTTCAGACAAAGGCGCGAGATATGAATGCTTTTCAAGCTTGTCAAGCGACGCAGAAATATCGTTTCTCGAACATTGCGCCGCCATTCCAAAGTATTTTGCAGTCTGAAATAAGCCGGCATCTTGAATGGTTTGTGACGATCTCTTGCCTTTGAATAGGTGAAAAACAGCGCTACCCGACCGTTCCCCATTTATTTTGCAAAGGCAATCGAGAACCATAATATCGAAGTAATTTAATGACAACCTATTCACCCACATTCTTCCTGACAAAAATCGTTGATTTGCTCTTTTTATTTTAACAGATTTCAAACAGAAATCGACGTTTAAAGTCATCATTAAGGGGGATGTTATGTAGATAACCCCTTATGTGATAAGCATTCTCAATCATTTTTCTGTTGAAATGTGGCAGCAACATCATTACAATAAGTAAGAGGAATAGGTGTTAAATTGATTAAATTATAAAGATTGATCCATTTGTTCCACCAAGAACAATCTGGGAGGTTTTATTCATGGCAAAGTACACAATCGTAGACAAAGATACATGTATTGCATGCGGCGCTTGCGGAGCTGCTGCACCAGACATTTACGATTACGATGATGAAGGCATCGCGTTCGTAACGCTTGACGAAAACAAAGGTGTTGTCGAAGTTCCTGAGGTACTGGAAGAAGATATGATTGACGCATTTGAAGGATGCCCTACTGATTCCATCAAAGTGGCGGATGAGCCATTTGAAGGCGACCCGCTTAAATTTGAATAGAAGTAACAAAAAAAGCTCCCCGGCGGGAGCTTTTTTATTTAATGGATATGTGCACTTCGCTGCTGCTCAATCCATGGCTTAAGCTTGATAAAAATAAGTGAGAAAACAACCGTAATCACAATACCTTTTATCATGTTAAACGGCAGGATACCCGCGACGACTGCTGTTTTCAGCGCGCTGTCGGATAATGCCGGTGAATGTAAAAACCACGTGTATGCAGGAAGAATCAGAACATAATTTAAAATACTCATCAAAATGGTCATCGCTGCAGTTCCCAAAAGCAGGCTGACAGCCAAGCCCTTTGCTGAGTTGAGCTTTTTAAATAAGAAAGCAGTCGGCAATATAAAGAGTGTTCCTGCAATAAAATTCGCAATTTGCCCAACAGGAACTCCTGCCATGCTTCCCTGAATGATATACTGAAGAACATTTTTTATCGCTTCTACGGCAATACCCGCCAAAGGTCCGTAAATCAGAATGGCAATAATAGCGGGAACATCGCTAAAATCGATTTTTAAATAATCCGGAAGACCCGGAAACGGGAAATTTAACAGCATCAAAACAAATGCAATGCTGCTCAGCATACTGACCACAACTAATTTTTTTACTTTCACTTCACTCTCTCCTTTTCGATCACATCTTACTCGAAAACGGAAAGGTCCTTTTCCAGCCAATAAAAAAACCGCTTCATATATAAAAGCGGGGTTTCGAAAATTAGGCTAGGCAAAGAAACGTTTGAAAACTTTAATTTCAAAACGCTTATGAACCTCCATCTTCTCCCATCCAGACTGTACTGTCGGCTCCGGAATCTCACCGAATCCTGCTGTAAAAACAGCTCGCGGGCTTAGAGCCATTGGCTCATCACCGCCGGTAGGGAATTTCACCCTGCCCCGAAGATTGATCATATGAAATTTAGTTCCATTATAAACGATAACTGGTTGGCTGTATAGAGAATTGCTTCAAATTATAAATATTGTCTATAAGCTGTCAGAACATTGATATATTAGGCTTTACTTTTATCCTTTACTGCGTCAATACACGTTGACACTCTTTTGAGAATATGTTAAATTATCAGATATTTAGTTTGTCAATTTAGGAGGAAATCTAACGATGTTTCGAGTATTGGTCTCAGACAAAATGAGCAACGACGGTTTACAGCCACTTATTGAATCAGACTTTATTGAAATCGTTCAAAAAAACGTAGCAGATGCAGAAGATGAATTACATACTTTTGATGCTCTTTTGGTGCGAAGCGCGACAAAAGTAACAGAAGACCTTTTCAACAAAATGACTTCTTTAAAAATTGTCGGAAGAGCCGGTGTCGGTGTCGATAATATCGATATTGATGAGGCAACTAAACACGGGGTAATCGTGATCAACGCTCCGAACGGCAACACCATTTCAACAGCTGAGCATACATTTGCGATGATCTCTTCTTTAATGAGACATATTCCTCAGGCTAATATCTCAGTGAAATCCAGAGAGTGGAACCGTACAGCTTACGTCGGTTCAGAGCTTTATGGAAAAACACTTGGTATTGTAGGATTAGGCCGAATCGGAAGCGAAATTGCACAGCGTGCGAGAGCGTTCGGTATGACTGTGCACGTTTTTGATCCTTTCTTAACGGAAGAAAGAGCGAAAAAAATCGGCGTAAACAGCCGTACATTTGAAGAAGTGCTAGAAAGTGCGGATATTATAACTGTTCACACGCCTTTAACAAAAGAAACAAAAGGCTTATTGAATAAAGAAACGATTGCAAAAACGAAAAAAGGTGTTCGCTTAATTAACTGTGCGCGAGGCGGTATTATCGATGAAGCTGCACTTCTCGAAGCTTTGGAAAGCGGGCATGTTGCCGGAGCGGCGCTTGACGTTTTCGAAGTTGAACCGCCAGTTGACAACAAACTCGTTGATCATCCATTAGTCATTGCCACTCCTCACCTGGGAGCATCAACGAAAGAAGCACAGCTCAATGTCGCGGCACAAGTGTCAGAAGAAGTTCTGCAGTTCGCAAAAGGTCTACCTGTTATGTCAGCTATTAACCTGCCTGCTATGACAAAAGATGAATTCGCTAAAATTAAACCCTACCATCAAATTGCAGGAAAAATTGGCAGCCTTGTATCACAGTGCATGAAAGAACCGGTACAGGATGTTGCCATTCAATATGAAGGCACAATTGCCAAACTTGAAACATCGTTCATTACAAAAGCCCTTTTGTCAGGCTTTTTAAAACCGCGCGTTGACTCTACTGTTAATGAGGTCAATGCCGGAGGTGTCGCAAAAGAACGCGGCATTAGCTTCAGTGAAAAAATTTCCTCTTCTGAATCTGGATATGATAACTGCATCAGCGTAAAAGTGACAGGAGACCGAAGCACCTTTACTGTAACGGCTACGTATATTCCTCATTTCGGGGAACGTATTGTCGAGATCAACGGATTTAATATCGATTTTTATCCGACAGGTCACTTGGTATATATCCAGCATCAAGATACAACAGGTGTGATTGGCCGAGTAGGACGTATTCTCGGGGATAACGATATTAACATTGCAACCATGCAGGTTGGCCGTAAGGAAAAAGGCGGAGAAGCCATCATGATGCTTTCCTTTGACAGACATCTGGAAGATAAAATTGTGAAAGAACTAACAAATGTCCCTGATATTGTGTCTGTGAAGCTCATAGATCTGCCATAATCAAAAAAACTCAAGCTATATAGCTTGAGTTTTTTTATTGTTCTATTCTCGTGTGTTTTTATGCAAAATGTCTAAGACACTCCTTAGCTCAGAAACAGGTATTTGGCCTGGTGCCGACGCCTCTTCTCCCGCGCCAAAAGTACAGGCCGATCCAAAAATCTCACCGCTCAGCCTGCTGATAAGCCCTGTTGCAGCCATTGACATTGTAATAATGGGACGGTCTGCATATTTTGTTTTCATTGTATACGTCGCATCAAGCAGCGTTAAAAGATCTCCTGTATCATTCGGCATGACAGCCATTTTTGGAATATGCGCGCCTAAATCCTGCATTTTTCGAAGTCTGGAAAGAATTTCATCTTTTGCAGGTGTTTTCTCAAAGTCGTGATTTGACATCACCACATAGACGTTGTTTTCTTCCGCCAGTGACACTAACGATTTTACATGTGCATCTCCTGTAAATAATTCGATGTCTATCAGATCGATGTCTTTTGTTTGGATTGCCGATTCCAGCAAAGCAAGATAGAAGCTTTCGTCTATTTCCAGGCTTCCTCCTTCTTTATGGGTTCTGAATGTAAATAGAAATAGCTCGTCCGCTAAAGACTTACGAAGCTTAGAAATCATCTTTGTGACCGCTTCTCTGTCATTCGCTTTTTCAAATACGTCAACTCGCCACTCTACAATATCCGGATTCAGAAGTTTTACAACTTCTGCTTCATTCAAAATTTGTTTTTCCGTTTTCCCCATCAGCGGAACGATGATTTTCGGCATCCCTTCTCCGATGGAAACTCCTTTAATCGTTAACACGTTCACTTGTCTCAAATCCTTTCAATCGTTACCTTGTTTTATTATACACGCACAACTTTTTTTTGAAAATTTCTATTATATGAACAGCAACTAAAAAAGAGCCTCAAAAGGCCCTTTTTAGTTTAAGAAAATCGGATTTGGAGCAGCTGGCACCGGTATTGCATCTGATATGTCATATTTGCCGATTTTTTTCGTTCTGGTTTCCGTAAAGGTCACTTCTGTGAAGCCAAACTCTTTTGCAGTTAAAAGTAGTCCCTCAATCATTAAAATACCGGCAATAGAATCATCAACTTCTGAGTCCTTTGAGAAGCGGATATATAAGTGTTTCTGTTTCTTCGTTACAGATTGGACAGCACCCGCTTGAATAAGAGGTGTCGTATCTTCTTGGCTGGTCGATTCCATTTCCATAATCGCTTCTTTTACTGTATCAAAAGAATTTTTTGACGGAACGAGAAAGTCTTGTCCCTGTTTATTTTGGTATAAGTAGTAGGATCGTTTTGACTGTTTGGGAATCGTAATTTCCGTAAAAGTGCCATATGAGCCAATCCGAACCCCAGGCTCATTTTGATCCGAAAGAAATTTTACTTTTTCATAAGGACTCCATTTTAAGGATTCTTTCAGCAATTTTTTTAACAGTGTATCATCTTTTACAGAAAAAGCCGTAATAGGCTGATGGACTCGTACACTTAATTCCTTCTGCTTTGGGTTTTCCTTTATTTCTACTTCATCTATGAAGGATGGAATCGTAATGGCATGATCAAAGATATCCAATTCACTACTTACAAACAGCATATCCTGTATCGTTTGGTATGCATTTGTTTTTTGGATGCTGATGGGTATGATTGCGGATGTATCGGCATCAGCAACCGCTACAGTGATGTAATTGTCTTGTTCCTTTTCAGGTACAACATACGATGTCTGATCCAGGGATGATGCAGCTTTTGGGCTGTCTTCTGTCTCAGTTTTCGTTACTGCGTGCTCTTGGGACGCTTCTTTTTGTTGAGGCTGTGCCTGATCAAAGAAATGAGGAGAAATAATGAAGGTGATATAAACCGCAATTGCAGCGGCACACGCGGGGCCAATCCACCTGACAGCGGGCTTTTTTTTACGCTTTGCCATCGTCAGCCGCTTGTAAATATCCTGAGGCGAACGATGGTCTTTAACTGCCGGAAGTTGACTTAGCAACTCCTTTATCTGTTCTTCGTTCCATTCTGACTTCATCATCCATTAGCTCCTCCCTCAAAAGCTCCATATGTTTCCGAAGTACTTTGAGCCCTCTGTGTTGGGTCGTTTTTACTTTGCTTTCCGAGAAGCGCAGAGCCTTGGCTGTTTCCTGTATTGAATATCCCTGAATAAACCGCAAGATAATCACAGCTCTTTGATCGATCGTACATTGATCAAGTGCAGCATAAATTTCCCGGGCATTTTCATGTTGAACCGCAAGTTCGTCCGGAAGCAATTGCTGATCCCTGACATCCTGTGTATCCCAGTCAAATGTGCCAAGTATACGCTGTCTGATCGTTTGCTGTTTACGGAACCAGTCTATCGCTACATGGCGTGCGATAGACAAAAGCCATGTTTTTTCACTGCTTCTTCCTTCAAACGTATGATAAGAATTTAATACACGGATATAAACCTCTTGAAGAAGATCTTCTGTCTGGTTTTTATCCTTTATCATATAAAATAAAAATTGGTACAAATCTTGATGATATGTATCATATAATAATTGAAAGGTTTCTTCCATTTGAAACCCCTCCGTTCACTTTTTTGTCGTATGAATAGCTTGAAAAGTTACATTACAACTATATTACGAGAAACTGGAATTTGGAAGGGAATTTATATTAACATATCCTTAAATTTTATTAATGTTGGCTATTAAAAAAACACCCGCTCAATCAGCGGGTGTTTCTTATGGAACAAGATTCTTCGGCAAATTCAGACTCGATTTTACCGTTTTGTCGGAATATAAAAAGTAAATGTTGTTCCTTTATCTATTCGGCTGTGCACAGTAATCGATCCGTTGTGGGCTTCTACGATATTTTTAACGATAGCCAGCCCTAGACCGGTTCCTGCTCTGCCCCTTGTTCGCGCTTTATCTGCCTTATAAAACCGCTCAAAGATAAATGGCAGATCTTCTTCTGGTATGCCGGATCCGGAGTCTTTGATATCAACTTTCAATCCATCCTTTACAGAATGGACTGTAATGGAGACAATGCCGCCAGATGAAGTATGACGCAGCGCGTTATCGATCAAATTGGTAAATACCTGCTCCATCTTGTCCTCATCAAACATAAATTCCTCTTCTGCGAGAGAAATGTCATGATGTAAAGCAATATCTTTTTCTTTAGCAACACCGGAAAACTTCCGAATAATCTTCTCTAAAAATTCATTGACATTGATTTTTTCATAATGCAAACCTGTATGGCCTGATTCCATTCGGGCTAAATCAAGCAAATCATTAACTAGTCGGCCCATTCGGAGCGATTCGTCATAAATGATTTGGGCGATTTCTTTCCGGTCTTCTTCAGAGCTTGCAATGTCATCAACAATCGCTTCACTGTATCCCTGAAGCATAGAGATCGGTGTTCTCAGCTCATGACTGACATTTGCGATAAAGTCCTCCCGCAGTTTATCAAGGCGGCGTTCTTCAGTCATGTCACGCAGTACGGCAACTGCTCCTCTGACGTGCGATTCCGCGTAAAGCGGCGACATCAAAAGCACCCATGATCTGCCTTGCAGCGTCATCTCAATCATTTGTTCTTTTTCAGTGCTGACAGCATTTTGGAACAGTTCTTTTGCTTCAGGCGGAAGGTTGTCGCCTTCTTTGATATTCATGTTCTGCTCATAATACCAAGCCTGAAGAAAACGTTCAGCAGGCGGGTTGGTCACAAGAATCGTACCGTCAATATTAATGGTAATAACCCCGTCAGCCATACTGCTCAAAATGTTAGAAAGCTGCTCTTTTTCTTGATTGAGCGCATTGATATGAAAGTTAAGCTGCCGGCCCATTTGATTAAAAGCGGTCGCAAGTTCACCGATTTCATCCTGGGTTAAAATCGGGATTTTTGTATCGAACTTGCCCTTCGCCAAATCCTGCGCGCCTTCTCTCATTTTTCGGAGCGGGTACGTGACCCTGCTTGATAAAAAGAATGCGAAAAATGTGGTCAGCACAATCGCGATCCCCGCGGCAAGAAAAATATAGCGGGTCGTATGTTTTGTTGTATCTTTAACGGCAAGCAAAGACTGGGATAAAAAGACCATGCCTTTCTTTCCGTCTTTTTCATACGGGACACCTACAATCAAGCGTTCATTATCCGTATCTGTATCACTCAGTCCCGTTCGTTTGCTTACTTTTTTATGATCTCGGAGAGCTTTATTTAAGTCTTTGTCATGCTGTATTTGCTCAACCGTAATAGACGACAGGCGATTTTTGTCATTGGGAGAATACCAGTACTTCTTCTCATCCTGGATGATGGCAATGCTTGTTAAGTTATCAGCGAGCTCCCAAGTGATTGACCGTGCCAGTGCCTGGTCCTCGTGATTTTCCAAGATGACAGCTACTTTATTCGCAAGCTGTGTTAAATCATTCTCGGCTTCTTCCACATGGTAGTTTTCAATAAACTCCAGCAAAAGAACCGTTAAAATGAACAATACGATCAAGACGAGTGAAAGGATCGTAAACCACAGCTTGCCTACTACGCTTTTCCAAAATTTCATTCAGCGCCGACCTCAAATTTATAACCTACACCCCATACGGTGACAATTTTTTTCGCAGCTTCCGGAGATACCTTGTTCAGCTTCTCTCTCAGGCGTTTGACGTGAGTGTCCACTGTCCGTAAATCACCAAAAAACTCATATTGCCACACTTCTTTCAGAAGCTTTTCCCGATCATACACCTTGTCAGGCGTTTTCGCTAAGAAGTATAGAAGTTCATACTCTTTTGGCGTCAGGCTTACTTCCGTTCCATCAGCCGTTACGCGGTGAGCATCATGGTCAATGGACAAATGTGAAAACACGAGCACATTTTTCGTCGGTGTATTGGCATTGAAATAAGAGGTTTGGGATGCTCTTCTCAAAAGAGCCTTTACCCGCAGCACGACTTCTCTTGGGCTGAATGGCTTAACAATATAATCATCTGTGCCCGCTTCAAACCCCTGCACCCGGTTTGCTTCTTCTCCTTTTGCGGTCAGCATGATAATGGGTGTCGCTTTTTTTTCGCGAATTTGCCGGCACACTTCAATTCCGTCAGTTCCCGGCATCATCAGATCAAGCAAAATCAGATCATAATTGGCTTCAAGCCCTTTGGCAATGGCTTCATCACCATTTTCCGCTTCATCTATAACATAATTTTCACGTTCAAGATACATTCTTAAAAGGCGGCGAATTCTGGCTTCGTCATCAACTACTAATATTTTTGTTTCGTTCGTTTGGTCCATGTTTTCCCCCTGCTTTCCTTCTGTTACTTTCATTTTATCAAATCGTGAGAAAGTTTGAGAACTGTGTCGCTTTCAAAGGACTATGCATAAGAATGAAGTCCGGCAAGCACTAGATTTACGAATATTAAATTAAACATAATAATAGCAAAACCGATTACGGCCAGCCATGCTGACTTCTCACCGTGCCAGCCTCTTGACAGTCTTAAATGCAAGTAAGCCGCATAAAACAAAAACGTGATCAGCGCCCATACTTCCTTAGGGTCCCAGCCCCAAAATCTCGTCCACGCGAGCTGAGCCCAAATCATCGCAAAGATCAGTGCGCCGAGCGTAAAGACCGGAAACCCGATTGATACGGCCCTGTACCCAACCTCATCCACCAGATCAAGATTGACGTTTTTCACAAGCGGATGTAAAAGAGCGCTGATTCTTTTTCTGATGATCAGACGAAGAGCCCCATACAACACAAGACCTGCTCCAAATGACCAAATGACAGTGTTCACTTTTCTTCCTGAGAAAAGCGCGGGAAGATCAACAAGCGGTTCCATTCTCCCCTCGGTCAAAAGCTCTCCCTGATGCGGACCGACAAGCGCAGGCATTTCGTACACCATCACGCTTTTTTCTTTATTTTTATCCACCCAGTTAAACTCCGCTTCATAGCCCGCAAGGCGAAATGCTGATGTGATCGCAATAAAGGCGACGGTTGTGACCAGGATAAACATAATCGCTTCAAGCCAGAAGGTTTTTTTACTTGGTTTTGTCTGGTCTACATGCTTCAAAAGAAAGATGACACCAGCGACAAAGCTGATGGCAAGTATAGCTTGCCCAAGCGCGGCCGTTGTTACGTGAATATACAGCCAATTGCTTTGGAGCGAAGGAATTAAAGGCGAGATATCTGTCGGAAACATGCTGGCGTAGGCAATCAGCAATAAAGCGATTGACAGCGTAAACAGGCCTAATGAAGGCAATCTATAAATAAAATAAAGAATAATAAACGCCAAAACAAGCATCATGCCAAAAGCGGTGGTGAATTCAAACATATTGCTGACCGGCGCATGGCCGCTGGCAGCCCACCTTGTGATGAAATACCCAAGGTGGCAAATAAACCCGACAACAGAAAGGGTGATTCCAATGTTGGCCCATCGGTTTTGCCTGCCCTTTTTATCTTTATTTCCCCGTATGGCCCCGCCGAAAATCGGGACAGCGATTAAATACACAAGAAAGGCCGCATAAAGAAAATTTCCGCTCAGCTCTGCCATGACATCACTCCCTTTTCGCCTATTTCTGTGTTTTGATTAATTCTTTTTGGTCCGCCGGTTCAGTCAGTCCGGAATCATCCAATATAAATGCTATATCCTTCTTCAGGCCAAACCAGTTTTTATTGGTATGCCCCGCCACCATGACTGCGCCGTCCTGTGAGTGCAGCCAGATTCTTCGATGCTGCCAGTACATACCTTGAATGACACCGATCATAAAAATGGCTCCGCCGACAGCAAGCACCCAGAGTGTCAGATCCTTTCTGACTGTAAGTCCCGTAATGTTTTTCGTTTCGACATGGTCAAATTTCAGCTTGTATTTATTGCTGCCTGATCCTTCGATGGTTTCTTGGATGGCGACAAAGCTCTTTTCACCCTTTGGTTTATCCGGCGTTATGATATTAAAGACAAAAGCCGGATTGTTAGGGATTTTTGTTTTCGTGCTTGGTTGTCCGTCCTGATTAAAATAGAAGTCTGGCAGATAGCTGGCGATTTCCACTTTGTAACCGTTGCCAAGATCATAGACCGAATCTGGATCCAGAAGGTTAATCTTCAGGCTTCCAAAAGATTTTTTTGTTTTTTTATCAATCAGCTGGAACACCATTTGGTCAAGCTGATTTTCTTTATAATCCACCTGGTAAACGGAAAAAGAATCAAAGCGCAGCGGCTGATTGACACGGATGTCTTCTTCTGTTACTTTTTTCAGCTTCGGCTTCTCGCCATAAACAATTTTTCCTTCTCTCTTGTAGAGAACGGCATCGGTTTGAAAGCTCTTTGCCACTCTCCCGTCCCCGACTCTGTCAATGGCATCTGCAAATACCTTTTTTTCCGTTTTGCTGTTATAGGTCTCTACGCTGAATTGATTGTTTTTCAAGTAGTATTTCCCGTCTGTACCCGGAATTGCTGCGGTTTCGCCTTCTCTGACCCAAAGCGTCTCATCGACGTACATGCCTGGCACAAATCTCAGCATCGCACCAATCAGAAAGATGATCAATCCAATGTGGTTGACATACGGGCCCCAGCGGGAAAAACGCCCTTTTTCAGCAAGAATGCTGCCCTCTTTTTCTCTGATTCTATAATGTTTTTTCTTTAATAGGGCAACTATCTTTTCTTTTGCTTCTTCGGTCAGTACAGTAGCCGTTTCACTGAACAAGCGCTGCCTTCTTAAAAAAGCTGGGTTCCTTTTGATGCCCTGGTTTTTTAATGCTCTGTACAACGGAATGACACGGTCAAGGCTGCAAATCACGAGCGAAATGCCGATCGAGGCAATGAGCAGCAAATACCACCAGGAACCATATAAATGATGAAACCCGAGCAAATAATAAAGCTGGCCAAACACGCCGTACTGCTCCTTGTAATAAGTCTCGGCCTGTGCGCCTGGAGGCAGATAGGCTTCCTGGGGAAAAATGGTGCCGAACGCTGATGCAGCAAGGGTTATGACAATAAGCCATATTCCCACCTTAACCGAGGAAAAGAAATTCCAAATTTTATCGATAATTGTTTTGTTATAGGTTTGCGAACGTCTTGCGCTTCCGTCATATCTCATATCAGCGAGCGGAGGCTGAGTTTCCTGGAGAGCCCTCCCGCATGATTCACATAAAACGGTTCCGACCGGGTTTATATGTCCGCATTCACATTTGACTTGCTTCATCCCGAAGCTTCTCCGGGTTTTATGAGATTCATATAATCGTGTATCATGCTTTCTGTCATAGTGCCGGTCACCACCTTGACAACTTTTCCTTCCGGATTAATCAAAAAGGTTGTCGGAAGCGGAGATACGTCGTAGGCATCAAGCACTTGGCGATCTGTATCCAGAACAACCGGGAAATTCACTCCGTAGGATTTCATAAAATTATGTACTGCTATCTTTGACTCCCCAACATTTACAGCGACAATTTCAACACCTTGGTCTTTAAAATGCTTATATTGGTTTGCCATATAAGGAAATTCTTTTTTGCATGGTTCACACCATGTACCCCAGAAATTCAAAAAAACACCTTTCCCTTTTAAGTCACTGAGCTCGATACGTTTCCCATTCGTATCCTCAAGGACAAAATTCGGTGCGTCGGACCCTTCGGATATACTTTCTTTGTCGGCAAATACAGCGTTATAAATGGTATAGCCAAGTGCGCAGATTAAAACGAGAAGGATGCCGGTCCGAATGAATAAACGCCTTTTTTTCTTCATTGTCCACTGCCCCCTTCCCCCTATTGCAGATCCATTCAATTATATCATTGCAAGTTCATTTCTCATTTCTTACTTTTTGAAGGTTATGTGAAATTTAGAAAGCGTTTTTACCGTGCTCCGCCAGTGCTCTGAGTCTTTTTACTTCATGAGGCGTAAGTTCTCTGGCATCTCCCGTGTGCAGGCCTCGCAGGTTTAAAAACGCGTATTCCTCACGCTTCAGCTTGATTACCTCATGTCCGATCGCTTCAAACATGCGGCGCACCTGTCTGTTGCGTCCCTCATGGATCGTCAGCTGAATAATGCTTGTCTGCTTTTTCTTATCCAAAGACAATAGCTTCGCTTTAGCAGGCGCTGTTTTGCCTTCTTCCAGCCTAATTCCACGCTCTAACTTTCTGAGCAGCTCTTTAGGCGGGATTCCTTTTACCTTCGCCACGTATGTTTTGTCTATTTCATACTTAGGGTGCATCAGCTTATTGGCGAATTCGCCGTCATTGGTTAAAAGCAAAAGACCGCTCGTATCATAATCCAGGCGCCCAATCGGATAAATGCGCTGCGGAATATTTTTAAAAAAGTCCGTCACCACTTTGCGTCCTTTATCATCTTGCGCTGCAGAAATAACGCCTCTCGGTTTATATAAGAGAAAGTAAACCGGCTCTTCGCGTTCAACCTTTAACCCGTTTACCTCAATCTGATCAGAACCGGTGACCTTAACACCGAGCTCTGTTACTACTTTGCCGTTCACCTTTACTTTTCCTTCTTTAATCAGCTCTTCTGCCTTTCTGCGCGATGCAACTCCGGCATGAGCAATTACTTTTTGCAGTCTTTCCATGTCTTTCACCTCAAGTATTATCTTACTTTTTTCAACCATAACAAACAAGCTTTTTCAAATCTGTATGCCAAATCTAAAAAAAACGCCGTTTTCAGGCGCTCCCAAATAATAACGTAACGATGATGATTGATGCAACTACGCCGATTAAATCGGCAAGAAGTCCCACCTTTAATGCATCACCCATTTTTTTAATACCGACTGCACCAAAATACACTGTCAATACGTAAAGCGTTGTATCTGTAGATCCCTGCATGACGGAAGCCAGTCTGCCGATAAAGGAATCGGGCCCGTATACTGCGATTAAATCGGTCGTCATTCCGAGTGCGGCCGTACCGGAGATCGGGCGGATCAGAGCAAGCGGTACCACCTCACCGGGGATGCCGATAGCAGAGAAAACCGGTTTTAAAAGATCCATTATAAAATCAAGCGCGCCTGATGATCGGAAAACAGTTATCGCGACAAGCATTCCGACTAAATAGGGGATAATGGAGAAGGCGATTTCTATCCCCTCTTTGCCTCCTTCGACAAACGATTCATATGTGGGAACCTTTTTGATTGTCCCATAAAGAAGTATGCCGGCAATAATGATCGGAATCATCGCTAAAGACATCCAGTTGATGATTTCCATCCGCTTACCTCCCCTTCTTCTTGCGGCGATAATAAAAATACCGGTCAATGATAATAGCGCCGATTCCGGAAATGAGCGTTGCCAAAATGCTTGGTCCGACGATATCTGTCGGCGTTTTGGAGGAATAAGCCATCCGGACAGCGATCACCGTTGTCGGAATGAGAGTGATGCAGGACGTATTAACAGCTAAAAACGTAATCATCGACCGGCTTGCTTCCGATCGGTCTCCATTCAGCTTTTTCATTTGCTCCATTGCTTTAATGCCAAGCGGAGTTGCTGCATTTCCGAGGCCGAAGAAATTCGCCATAAGATTAGATAAAATGTAGCCCATCGCCGGGTGGTCCGGCGGTATATCAGGGAACAGCTTAGATATAAAAGGCCTGCACATCCGGCTGAAAATATCCAGAAGGCCTGACTGCTCAGCTATTTTCATTAAGCCAAGCCAGAAAACAAGCACGCTCATCAATCCAAATGAGATCGTAACGGCTTCTTTCGCACCCTTAAACACGGCTTCATTTACATCTTGAAGAGTTCCGTTGCACATCGCAAAAACAAGTCCGATCACAGTTAAACTGACCCAAATTATATTGACCATTTTGCTCCGCCTGCCGCATTCAGAAAGATTGACTTAAACGTTTCAAAAAATTGTTTCTTCGGTTTTTGATGACGTTCATTTTCATAATAGATCGGCACTTTTGCGATGGTTTCATTGTTGAACATGATCTCCATGTGCCCTACGATGTCAGGAATTTTTGAGGCGTCTTTTTCCCATGCTTTTTTTGGCTTGAGCAGCGTGGTATTAATTTTCACATCTTCTTTTTCCTCTTCGTTCAGCAAATAGGTGATATCTCGTTTGATAAAAGCCTTCGATTCATAAAATGTGTCTTTCAGCTTTGGAATGTCCCCTTTTTTTGCAATTAAATAGGTTTGATAATGATCAAACACATAATTAAACATTTTCATATGGTCATCCCAATCATCAGGGTCATTAATGGTGACGGCTATCAGGTTAATGCCATCCTTTGAAGCCGTTGAAACCAGTGTCCGTTTTGCAAGTTTTGTATAGCCTGTTTTCCCTCCTGTACTGTATGGATAAAGCATGGTCAGCAGTTTATTTTTATTTTTCCATACGCTTTCCATCGTTTCCGCTTTGTATATTTTTGTGCCTGAAATCTTTTGATAGTCTTTCAGTTTCATAGCATATTTAGTTAAAATGGCCATGTCATAGGCTGTTGAATAATGATTTTCATGGTCGTCCAAGCCGTGCGGGTTTTGAAAACGGGTGTTCTCCATACCAAGCTGCTCGGCTTTTTGATTCATCATATAAACAAACCCATCGAGGCTCCCACCGACATGCTCAGCAATCGCGACAGCGGCGTCGTTTCCTGATCTTAGCATCAGGCCATACACAAGATCTTTTAATTTCACTTTTTGACCTTCTGTTAAATAAATGGCGGAACCTTCTGTTCTGACAGCATTTGCCGAAACCGTCACCGTTTGATCCATTTTGCCGGATTCGATAGCGAGGACGGCGGTCATAATTTTTGTGATGCTGGCAATACGCCTTTTTTGATGCTCATCCTTGGCAAATAACACTCTGCCTGACGCTCCGTCGATAATGATCGCGCTTTTTGCACTGACATCTATAGCTGCATGTGCTGTATTCACATTTACAGTTGCAATCAGAAAAGAAATCATAATCACGAATACTGCTTTTTTGAAAATGCGCATGTTTGCTCACGTCCTTGTGGTGGTTTGTACAAGTTTATGCGCATGTCCATCAGTTATGAATAACAATTCTATTTCTGGAAGCAAACATAAAAAAACTCTCCCAGAAAGAGGGAGAGTAAACGTTATCTGATTGGCGCCATGCTTGATCCGGACGCTTCGTAATGAGCCAGCTCTTCCCTCATCTTCAGAAAGGCTGCGCTCAACGGCAATAGTAATTGCTCAAGCGACGCAGGAACAGCATGATAAAACTCAATTGCGCTGACCCCGGTATAAGACGCCCGGCTGTTTTCACACCACGTGTCTTTTTTCGGCATAAAGAACTCTTCAATGCATTGGTGATACACATTATAAAGTGTTTTTTCCGCTCTGGCTTCCTGAAAAGGCTCCTGCATCAGGAGACGGCGGCACGCTTCTGCGCCTCCTTCACAAAATACTGCCATTCTTCTCAAAGTGCTCAGCACATCACAGCAGTATCCTTTTTCAATAGGCAATTCAGCCTGTAAGGATTCCAGCGTCGTTTGATTTAGGTAATCGTTCACGGTATTGACAACCATTGATAAGAATTCGCCTGTTTTTTGAGTCTGCGCTCGCACAATCGAATGTCCCATTTCGTTTGGTATCTTCCCCTCATGTCTTTGTCTCTCACATTTTGCTTCTTTCATGATAGCTTCTTCCTTATATCTTATGATGATGAAAAAGCGCGATTCATTAAACTTCTATTTTATATCTTCGAAGGTTTGGTTAAAGTTTTCAAAAAATAAATCTGCTTCTTCTTGAAGAACGTCTTCTTCCGCATTTTCAGGCAGCGGCGGAAGCTCGTCCAGTGTTTTTAGACCGAATTGTTCAAGAAAAGTCGGCGTTGTACCGTATAAAATGGCACGTCCCGGACCGTCAGCACGTCCCACTTCACACAATAACGCCTTCGCGACGAGACTGTGTAAAATCCGCTCTGATTTTACTCCTCTGATTTCTTCAATTTCTGCTCTCGTAATTGGCTGTTTGTATGAAACAATAGCCAGCACTTCTAAAGATGCTTGAGAAAGGCCCTTGGACGGCACTTCAATCAGTTTTTTCAAGTAAGGTGCAAAGTCTTTTTTTGTAGAGAGCATGTACGTATCTGCATACTCAATCAGTTCAATGCCTCTTGTATCCCCGCGGTATTCGTCCGCCACTTCCGCCATGATGGTGTTCAGCTCAGGCTCTTCGATTTCAAGCACCGTTAACAGCTGCTTTTTTGTGAGCCCTTCATCGCCTGCCGCATAAAGAAGGGCTTCCACTATAGCTTTCCAATTCACGATATCAAGCCCCATGAATGGATTCACTCCCCGTAATGTAAATATCTGAAAAATTTTGCTCCTGTTCAATGAGAACCAGCTGGTTTTTCATCAGCTCGAGAACGGCTAGAAAGGTCACTACTAAATGTTCTTTTTGCTCATATGGAAACAGGTCCATAAAGTTGATTCTCGTTCCTCTTGATTTCAGGCTGTGCACAATTTCGTTCATTCTGTCTTCGATTGGTATGTCCTGTCTAGTAATCGTCGTTTCCATCGGCCTGTTTATTTTTTTGCGTTTCAGCACTTTTTGAAAAGCCCCGATCATATCATAGACCGTAACAGAGAGCTTTTGCTCAGACTGTTTTATTTCTTTTGCATATTCACTCAAATCACTCGGCGGTTTCGTGAACGATTTTTGTCTTTCTTCTTCCCGTTCTTTTAAATCCTTCGCCGCATCTTTATATTTTCTATACTCAATCAGCTTTTCAATCAGTTCCTCACGCGGATCCTCTTCTTCAAGTAATTCATCTTCAAAAAGCTCCTCCTCTTGCTTCGGAAGCAGCATTCTGCTTTTAATGCTGAGCAGCGTGGCGGCCATAACCAAATACTCGCTGGCAATATCGAGCTCAAGCACGCGCATTGTATGTACATATAATAAATATTGTTCAGTGATCTTCGCCACAGGTATATCATATATGTCAATTTCAAGACGATTGATTAAATGAAGCAACAGGTCCAATGGGCCCTCAAACGTATCAATTTTCACTTGATATTCTTCCATCATCTCACCATTTTCAAGTATCACTCTCATTGCCGGTAAAACTGGCTACCCTTTAGTATAAGCCACCAAAAAGCTCTCGTCCAATACTATTTCATTTCCTGTTTTGAAGCAGTTTGTACAGAATATTCAAAACGCGTAATGCGTTGGCTGAGCGTTCTTTTTTCCTTTTATCCTTCCTGTGTTACACTAAAAGACATTAAAGGAGGAAGCACCTTGTATCCAAAAGCTTATATAGATTATCTCGTTGAGTTTCACGCGACACGGGATTATTTTGAATGCCATGAAATATTAGAAGAATATTGGAAGGAAGATCCGCCAAAGAAACGAAAACGCTATTGGGTCGGCTTTATTCAGCTTGCAGTTGCTTTATATCATCACAGAAGGCAGAATACAGCCGGGGCCAAAAGACTGATGGCGAACAGCATCCGGATTCTTCAAGCAGAACACCAGGCAGTCGAAGACTTAGGGCTCGATCATGGGCGTTTGCTCGAGCTTATGCAAACAGTTTATGAACAAATCGAAACCGGATCTGCCTATAAAAGCATTATGCTGCCGATCAAAGATGAGAAATTAAAGGAAGCTTGCCGGAACGAATGCAAGAATAAAAAGTATACATGGGGGCAGCCCAGCACACTTAGCGACACATTTCTTATCGACAAACACCGTTTGCGGGATCGAACTGACGTCGTCCGCGAACGTGAAAAAGAAAGAGAACGCAGAAAAAAAAGCAGAGGCTGATCACGGCCTCTGCTTAATTATTGTATGAAATGTCTTGATCCTGCTGATCTTGACAACGTTCGAAAAAGCTCTGCGTTAATTCAT
This sequence comes from Bacillus sp. JS, assembly GCF_000259365.1. Taxonomy (NCBI): domain Bacteria; kingdom Bacillati; phylum Bacillota; class Bacilli; order Caryophanales; family Bacillaceae; genus Bacillus; species Bacillus sp. JS. Next base: position 2,333,416 of record NC_017743.1, read on the forward strand.
TTGGAACCAGCACTTGCGTTTTGAATAAATGCTTTAAAGCATCCATCATCTGTTTTCCGATTCCTTGATGGCGATGAGAAGGATTCACACTGATATGCCGGATCTCTACCTCAGAATCCTTTTTTTCGACTCCGATTGCTCCGACGATATCCTCGTCCTCTTTCCAAAGAAAGAGCTGGCGGTCTGTATCCGTTTCGTAGTCCTTAATTGTCTGCTGAAGCTGCTTAAGGTCTTTTTCATTCGGCATAAACGAAAGAAGTCCCATCGCAATCTTTTCAAACGATTTTTTATAACGAATTAACATAAAAACCCCTCTATATCCAAAATGTCCAGTCTGCTATAAACGGATACGAATAGGTGATCCGTTTTCTCACATTATATCATTTTCGCCATATTTTTAAACTGTTTTCAGCAAATTATTCAAATGAGCGGTTTAAATTTGCCATTTCTATGGCAGAAACAGCACAATCTACACCTTTGTTGCCCGCTTTTGTGCCGGCACGCTCGATAGCCTGTTCGATGTTTTCAGTTGTCACAATTCCAAAGATGACAGGTACTCCAGTAGTGTTTGCGGCTTGCGCGATGCCTTTTGCAGCTTCATTGCAGACATAATCATAATGAGTCGTCGCGCCTCTGATGACAGTGCCTAGTGTGATAATAGCGTCATATTTTTTTGTTTCCGCCATTTTTTTCGCAGCAAACGGTATTTCAAATGCGCCTGGAACCCAAGCCACATCAATATCATTTGTGTCTACGCCGTGTCTGAGCAACGCATCTTCTGCACCGCTCAGCAGCTTGCTCGTAATAAAATCATTAAATCTTCCTACTACGATTCCGATTTTAAGACCTGTACCAACTAAATTTCCTTGTATGATATTCATATGATTCCCATCCTTTTTTGTGATATTTGTGATTAGAAATGAAGTAAATGACCCAGCTTGTTCATTTTGGTTTGCAAATATTTTTTATTGTGCTCTTTCGCCTCCATTTGAAGCGGCACTCTTTCTGAAATACTGAGTCCGTAGCCTTCTAGGCCTGCGATTTTCCGTGGATTATTCGTCAAAAGCTTCATATTCCGCACACCGAGGTCGCGTAAAATTTGTGCACCGATGCCATAGTTGCGAAGATCCGGCAGGAATCCAAGCGCCTCATTGGCTTCGACGGTGTCATAGCCTTGTTCCTGAAGCTTATAAGCTTTTAATTTATTGATTAAACCGATGCCTCGTCCTTCTTGGCGCAAATACAGAAGCACTCCGCGGCCTTCTGCGGCAATTTGGGTCAGCGCGGCGTGAAGCTGCGGACCGCAGTCACAGCGATGAGACCCAAACACATCACCTGTGAGACATTCTGAATGCACCCGGACCAATACCGGTTCTTCTCCGAACGGCACATCCCCCATCACAAATGCGACATGCTCTTTTCCATCTACCTCATTTGTGTATCCGTAAACCTTGAATGTGCCAAAATCAGTAGGCAGCGTAATGTCAACTTCACGCTCGACTAGTGTTGTCAGATTGTAACGGTATTGAATCAAATCTTTAATCGTGATCATTTTCAGCTGATGCTTTTTCGCAATTTCAATGAGCTCAGGCACTCTCGCCATCGTTCCGTCTTCATTCATAATTTCACAAATGACGCCGGCTCCTTGAGATCCGCAGGCTTCAGCAAGATCAACAGCAGCTTCTGTGTGGCCCGCTCTTTTCAGGACACCTCCTTTTTTTGCAATCAGAGGAAAAATGTGCCCCGGACGCTGAAAATCAGATGGCACGGATTTGCTGTCCAGCAAAGCTTGAACAGTAAATGATCTTTCTTGAGCGCTGATACCTGTTGTCGTTTCTCGATGGTCTATGCTTACGGTAAAGGCAGTATGGTGAGAATCTGTATTATGCTCAACCATAGGGTGAAGATCAAGCCTGTCTGCAATTTCCTCACTGAGAGGCGTGCAGATCAGCCCTCTTCCGTGTGTCGCCATAAAGTTAATCACTTCCGGCGTTGCATGCTCGGCTAGAGCCACAAAGTCTCCTTCATTTTCTCTGTCTTCATCATCTACAACGATGATGACCTCGCCTTTTTTTAAAGCGTCAAGTGCTTCTTCTATCGGATGAAACATGCAAATCTTCCTCTCTAAAAGCCGTTTTCGCTTAAGAAGGCTTTTGTAATGGTTTGTTGGGTCTTATTTTCATTGGCTTTATGCAAAAATCGATACATATATTTTCCGATCATATCGCATTCGATATTCACTTTAGAGCCGATCGTTTTTTCTGAAAAGATCGTTTCGCTGATCGTATGCGGTATTAAAGAAATCGTCACTGTGTCTTCTGTCAGGCCGAAAATGGTTAAGCTCACGCCATCCACGGTAATTGATCCCTTTAAAACCAATGTTTTGGTTAAAGACGGGTCCATTTTTAAATCATAGTAAACTGCGTTGCTTTTCTCTTCAATTCGTGTGATTTCCGCAGTTCCGTCGACATGGCCTGAGACGAAATGGCCTCCGAAACGGCCATTTGCCGCCATCGCTCTTTCCAGATTTACTTTGCTTCCTTTTGATAAATCATTCAGTGACGTAGCTTTGACTGTTTCAGGCATAACATCCACAGTGAATTGATTTTTTGTAAAATCAGTGACAGTCAGACAAATACCATTCACTGCAATGCTGTCGCCAAGATGAACATCCTCTAAAATCTTTGAGCATGTAATTGTTAAGGCCATTGAATGCCCTGCTTTTTTCATGGACTCGATTGTGCCTGTTTCTTCGATAATTCCTGTAAACATGGTCACCATCCTACTCGTTTGTCGGTTTGGCCGTCAGTTTGATATCACGGCCGATTTGGGTTATATCAGTGAATTGTAATAAGGGGACATCTTTCATTGATTGAAAACCTTCACCGGAGATTAAGCTGGGAGCAAGCGTTCCTCCGATTAGTTTAGGGGCAAAATAGAAGATGATTTCTTGAAAACAGCCTTCTTTGACAAAGCTTCCGTGAACAGCTGAACCGCCTTCCACATACACCGACATGATGCCTTCTTCCGATAGGATTTTCAAAACATCGGGAACTTGAATGCGCTCGGTTTCCAGTGTAAATATGTTCACTCCGAAAGCGGAAAGCCGTTTTTTCTTTTCCTCGTCTGCGCGTGCCGTTGTAAAAATCCATGTCGGCGCTAATTGATCGCAAATCACTTTAGCGTCCTCAGGAATCGAGAGTACGGTATCAAGTATAACCCGAACCGGCTGTTTTGTTACATTCGGCAGTCTGCAAGTTAAGCTCGGATTGTCGGCTTTCACCGTGCCAACTCCGACTAGAATGCTTTGGTGTGTTCTCCTGTATTGCTGAGCATCCTGTCTTGCAGCCTCTGATGTGATCCATTTGCTGTCACCTGTGCTGGTAGCTATCTTGCCATCAAGGCTTGCGGCCGCTTTTAGTGTGACGTACGGAAGGCCTGTCCTCATAAAGTGCAGAAATTTTTCATTCAGCTTCTCCGCCTGGTCTGGCAGGATGCCTTCCTTTACCTCAATGCCGGCTTCTTTCATCATGCTGATCCCTCTTCCAGCCACAAGCGGGTTAGGATCTCTCATCGCCACGAACACTCTTTTGATGCCAGAATTGATAATCAATTCTGCACATGGCGGTGTTTTTCCGTAATGGCTGCACGGTTCGAGTGTAACGTAAATGTCGGCCCCCTCTGCATGTGCTCCAGCCATATGGATAGCATGAACTTCTGCATGAGCTTCCCCATATTTTAAATGGGCGCCCATTCCGACAACTTGTCCGTCCTTTACGACAACAGCGCCGACGAGCGGATTTGATTCGGTCTGTCCTTCGCCCTGATTCGCAAGATCTAATGCCAGCTTCATATAATGCTCTTCCATTTGTTTACCTCCCCTCTTTTGTTATTTACCGTCAAAAAAGCCCCGAATTTATGAAAAATCCGGGGCTTTAGGTATTTTACGCAATAGGAAATAACACTATGCATTTTTAAACTTTTTGCATAGCGGCTCATCATCCTTCTCCCATCCAGACTTTCACTGTCGGCTTCAGCTTAAACTGAATCCACCGCGTGCTTATGCACACGGGTCACGGGCTCTAAAGCGAATTCGCTTTACTACCGCCGGTCGGGATTTCCACCCTGCCCCGAAGGATACAATCTTTATTCATTTGTCCTTATTGGCTATTATAGCGATCCTTCTAAAAGTACGCAATGAAATAAACTTACAATTTGAGAAAAACAAAAACATCACCCTTCGATCTGAAAGGTGATGTTTTGTTAATCATTCACTTTTGCAACCTTGATTAATCCATCGATCCGCTTTGATTTGCTGAAGTATGCCTTAATCTTGTCACCTTCTTTTATATCAGATAAATCCTGATTTAATTTTTTTCCGTTGAAGATGATTTTCGTTCCGTTTTCTGCTACTCCATGATACTCTGAGCCGTCGATTGCCGTTACTTTATATTCTTGGATGGTGTATTCCTCTTCTTCCGAGGACAAGGTTTGTCCGATTGCTGTCGGGACATCCTTCAGCTCAACATCATTTATGTACATATAACCGCCTGCAAGTAAAAGCAAAAGCACTAACAGAATGGTAATCTTGGTTTTTATTCTTCCCATATCTAAACCTCCAGCCAATATGAATCTATTCATTCATATGAGTTATTCCTTTTTTTCATGAATAAAAAACCGTAAATTCTCGTAAATTATTAATATAACGATACATAACGAGAATATGTTTCACATTTCTGCAAAAATTTCTTTTCTATAGATATACGAATTTATGTTCTGGTTTTGGGGGATAACCGTAAAAAAGATATAAAAAAAAGCAGCCCCAATGGGTCTGCTTGACTCTAATTTGTTTTGCGCATTTCGTTAAACGGGTAGAAAACAAACTTTGACGTACCCGCTATTTGTTTTTTCGTGAAGAGGCCAAGTCCGTTACGGCTGTCCATGGAATTCCGACGGTTGTCACCCATCACAAAATACTTGTTATCAGGCACTTTAACCGGGCCGAAATCATCGGTCAAATGGTCAAAACCGTCCTGTTTCGCTCTCTTTTTATTAGCTGCCAAATAAGGTTCGTCCACCTTTTTCCCGTTGATATAGAGCTGGTCATTTTTCATCTCAACTGTATCGCCGGGAAGGCCGATAATGCGTTTGACGTAGTGAACATCATCTCCGTTTAACACAACGATGTCTCCCCTATCAAACTCGCCGATGTATTTGACTGTCATATTGACAAAGACCCTTTCACGGTTGTGAAGTGTAGGATACATAGAGTCACCATCAACGACATACGGCGCAAAAATAAAGTTGCGGATGAGCAAAGCAAGAATGACAGCTATCACAATTGCTTTAACCCATTCTAAAATGGATTTTTTCTTCGAAACATTTTCTGATTTCAACTGATTTCCTCCAATAAACAACGGTCTTCAATTTATGTTATCACGAATCGAAAAGAAATCCCATTAGGACCATTGAAGTGATTTTACAAACTGTTAATCTTCATCTTCTTCATGCCTATTTTTTCTTGTCGATCACAACCAGGCCTTCCTCAAATGTCGCTTGAGAAATTGAACTTCAACTTCATAGTTCAACATAACCTGGACGGCATCAACGTCAGCATCCTTATCCTGCACAGGGACAGAGGTTACGGGCAGCTTATTTCACAGGTGACTTAACAGGCATCCGTTTTGCTTTCATGATATGTTTAAATCAGTGAAGCTCGAAAAACATTGTCAGCCTCCAAAAAATAAATCCAATATATTCCCGGCCGTTGAAGACTCTTTATTATAAAACTCTGAATATCCGCAGTTCTTACAGTAAACCACTAAAAATCGGTTATGCTGCACGTCAAACAGCTTTGATAAACCCGTGCCGGTTGTGGCTATTTCTTTTTGTCCGGCTTCAGTGCTGCCGCATTTTATACAGCCTTTGTTGTCCATATATAGAACCCCTTTTCATACATCACGTTTGTTTTGATTTATTTTACTACAAAATACCAATCTCAATGAATCGTACAACTTTAAAGTTTTCTTAATTTTAATCACCCGTCCTACATACTAATCGGGTTCGTTTCTCAGCTTGCTAAATCTTCTGGAAAAACGGAAGAGCTCCATGACGAAAACATTCAAACTGAGCCAAACACCGCCGAAGGCGTAGCCCCCAACAACATCACTAGGATACTGTTCATGAAAGTACACACGGCTCAGCCCGATGAGGAACAAAACGACAAGCAACGATAAAAATGTAACAGTTTGCAGACGAGCTTTGTGAGAATGACGCACAAAGAGATAAGCGCAAAAACCAAAAATGACAAATGCCGTTAACGTCTGTTCGCTTGGAAACGGGTATAAGACGGGACTTTCCAAAGGAGCATGGACAGGACGAAGGGAATGAAAGAGCCGCCTGATTCCCTCTTCATAAAGCTCTCCGCCAATGACTAGGAAAAATAAGAAAGAGAGTTCGATTTTCCGGTCTTGCCCTTTGAATACTATCCAAAGAAAAGTTACAACAATAACGGCTAATAGAACATCTCTCGACGCAAAAACCCCGAATACTGCCATCCAATACTGCCACTGTGAGTTAAAAAGAACTGTCACAACAAGTGTAACGATCGTATCAAACGGCTTAAATTCATTATTGATATAATTTTCAACCAAGCTTCCCATTAACAGCACAAACATCAAAAACAATAAAGCTGTAAACACGATCAGAAGCCTTAAACGGCGAAGGGTGTGAAATTGTCTTGCCCCCTTCACCAATCCCGCTATGATCAACTCTCTGATCTTGCTTTTTTGCGTCTTGACCAGGTAGAAAAGAAGGAACAGAATAGCAGCAAACAAACTCCCGATCAATACATACTTTTTGATTGCGGCATGAAACTGTTCCCACTCCGGTCCGAGTAACTTTCCAAGTGAAATGAACGTGCCGGTCCAAAGAAATGCACCACAATACGCATAGATGGCATACTGTCTAAATCGGATATGAGTAATGCCTGCAGCATAGCCGGCGACATGGCGCACACCTGGTATAAAGTAAGCAATAAGAAATAATTTGTTTCCGTAATGTGCAAGCCAGCGTGATGTTTTTTCCATCCTGTCCTTTCCAAAATGAATTCGTTCTCCATATTTATAAATGGCAGGGCCCAGTCTATACCCGATCCAATACGAAATGCTCACTCCCGCACAGCTTCCCAATCCTGCCGCTAACATGCTTAGCGCCCAGTTTAACTTATCTTGAAACACGAGAACACCGGCATAGCCCATCAGAAACTCTCCAGGCCCAGGTAAAGCGATAAGCTCTAACATTAACACAATAAACAAGACGGCATATCCATGCTGTTCAAGTAACCCCGTCAAAACTTGCATGTGTTTCTCCTTAACCTTTTTTGTCCTTTTATCATTCCCAATCCACTTTTGTATAATCAGCTCAATTTTCTTTTCAGTAATTCCGACGGGATCTTATCTGGATAAAAAACGCAACCTATCCTTGTCCATACATATTGATACAGATTGTTTGCCAAGGACGGTTCTGGTTCAACGACCAAGTCAGGTGTTTGTTTGGTTTGAAAAATCTAACATATACGGTTAAGGGAGTGACTACCTTATCTCCCCCATGTTTTCGTTTGAGGGTCATCATAGCAGATTATTAAATTTAGGAGAGACCGTTCTCTTACAAGAAAGGAACATCTTCAGCAAACGGGACATCACGGCTACAGCATGCGTAATCACTGGTTTGAAGAGCCGCTTGTAATGTATATCTATTTGTAGTCAACCAGAAGTTGATCTTATTGCATTATCTAGAAAAGCCACCATTTTCAGAGAGAATAAAAGCACAGACAAATACTTGGGTTTCGGGAAGCTTTAAAGAAGCTCTTTTTTATGCACATTTTTCAAAAACCGAAAAAAAGAGGCTTCATTTAAATATTTTTACCAATAAGTTTATGCTTATTGACTCTAGCACTAATACATATAAAAAGTAGAATAAGATGAAAGGAGATTAGATGGTATGATTGATTATCCTATTAATATAAACAACATTTCCGGCAACGGCGTAGTTAACGTAGGCGGCGCTTTTATGATCAGGCCATTAACTTTGTCCAAATCTGTGTTTGGCTCCGGAGGTTTAAACACAGGTATTGTTTTTGAAAATAACTTCGTAAGCAAGGCTAAAATGATTAATCATCAATTTACTGATCAGAACGTTACCAAAACTTTTTAATGTATTTATTTAGGGATTGAGAAACTCCTTCCTTAACACCTGGTTTACCAACCGCCATCAGCATTCGGCGGTTTTTTATTGACCATTTTTGGCCAACAAAAAAGCTTCCTCTCTAAGAGGAAGCCTTTTGCCTGCCGATTAGCCTTCTACGCGAACTTCTTTCATGACATCGCCGTTAGACATGTTTTTCGCGAATTCTAATCCGCTTGTTACTTTACCGAATACAGTGTGAACACCGTTCAAATGAGGCTGTGGCTCATGAACGATGAAAAATTGGCTGCCGCCAGTGTCTTTTCCGGCATGTGCCATAGAAAGTGCGCCCGCCTCATGTGTATGCGGGTTTCCTTCTGTTTCACATTTGATTGTGTATCCTGGACCGCCAGTACCAGTTCCATGCGGGCAGCCGCCTTGGCTGACGAAGCCAGGAATCACTCGGTGGAATGTAAGGCCGTCATAAAAGCCTTCGTTCGCAAGCTTTTCAAAGTTTGCGACAGTACCCGGTGCAGCTTCAGGGTAAAGTTCAAATTCAATTTTGTTGCCGTCTTCTAATAAAAAGTAACCTGTTTTCAATTGTATGCCTACTTTCTTTATTTTAATTTTCAAAGGAGATTATGTATGATAGGTTATAGCCTGTCTCTCCTTGTCGCGGCTATTATACCACACCTTTCGGGGGAAAACGAATCTCCCGGCTTTACTAAAAAATAAAAATGAAACCTGAATCTCTTTATCTCCGTCTAACCTAACGGAACTGTATTTTCATTATGATTCAGGTCCTCACAAAGCAGCTCTAGCCAGCTGCAAGTGAAGTTGAAGGAGGTCAAACTGCTTTGAAGAAAATTTGGATTGGAATGCTGGCAGCGGCCGTTTTGCTGCTGATGGTTCCGAAGGTCAGTCTCGCGGATGCCGCAGTTGGAGATGTCATTGTAACACTTGGTGCTGATTTGTCAGAATCCGACAAACAAAAAGTGCTTGATGAAATGAATGTCCCTGATAATGCCACAACGGTAACCGTGACCAATAAGGAAGAACATGAATATTTAGGAAAATATATATCGAACGCGCAAATCGGATCAAGAGCGATTTCTTCATCGTCCATAACGATTGCCAAAAAAGGCTCTGGATTGAATGTTGAGACACATAATATCAGCGGCATTACAGATGAAATGTACCTGAATGCGCTGATGACAGCCGGTGTTAAAGATGCAAAGGTGTATGTTACAGCGCCGTTTGAAGTATCCGGGACTGCGGCTTTAACCGGATTGATTAAGGCGTATGAGGTTTCTTCCGACGAAGCGATCTCGGAGGATGTTAAGCAAGTCGCCAACCAAGAGCTTGTCACGACATCAGAGCTTGGAGACAAAATTGGTAACGAAAATGCGGCAGCCCTGATTGCAAAAATCAAAGAAGAGTTTGCTAAAAACGGTGTGCCTGATAATAAAGCTGACATCGAAAAACAAGTGGACGACGCAGCTTCTGATTTAAACGTCACACTTACAGACAGCCAAAAGAATCAGCTTGTCTCCCTATTCAATAAGATGAAAAACGCTGACATTGACTGGGGACAGGTCAGTGACCAGCTTGATAAAGCGAAAGATAAGATTACGAAATTCATAGAGTCAGATGAAGGCAAAAACTTCATCCAGAAAGTCATTGATTTCTTCGTATCTATCTGGAATGCGATTGTATCTATCTTCAAATAAGAAAAGCGCCGAAAAATCGGCGCTTTTTTTATTGCTTTACACTCCTTTTAAATGGCAGATCAAGTTTTACAATATCTTCGTATGTTTCTCGCTTCACGACTAAATGAGCCTCACCGTTTTCGACAAATACAACGGCAGGTCTCGGAATACGGTTATAATTGTTGGCCATGCTGTATCCGTAAGCGCCTGTACAAAAAACGGCAAGAAGATCACCTTCTTTTACTTCCGGCAGGTCAATATCCCAAATCAGCATATCTCCGCTTTCACAGCACTTTCCAGCAATCGATACCGTTTTGTCATGCGCTTCTCCGATCCGATTGGCTGTCGCAGCTTCATATTTAGCTTGGTAAAGCGCAGGACGAATATTGTCGTTCATGCCTCCGTCTACTGCCACATACTGGCGGACACCCGGCACTTCTTTTTGTGAGCCAACCGTATAAAGGGTTGTGCCTGCGTCTCCTACGAGAGAACGACCTGGTTCGATCCAAATTTCCGGGATATCAAAACCGTAACGGGAAGCATTTTCTTTCACAGCTTCGATAATTTTTTCGACGTATTCAGTGGCGTGAAGCGGTTCATCCTCTTCCGTATAACGGATGCCGAAACCTCCTCCTAGATTCAACACCTTGGATACAAATGAGTATGAATCTCTCCACTCGTCTAGTTTTTTGAAGATTTTTTCTGCTGCTAACACAAAACCGGCCGTATCAAAAATTTGCGATCCGATATGGCAATGGACACCCAGCAGCTGAATGTGTTCCGATTGTAATACTTGTTCAATCGCCCGTTCAGTTTGTCCGTTATGAAGATCGAAACCAAACTTTGAATCTTCTTGTCCCGTCGTAATGTAGTCATGCGTATGCGCTTCTACTCCAGGCGTGATCCGAAGCAGAACATCGATGGAGTGTCCCGTTTCTTTACATAGGTCTTCAAGTAGCGCAATTTCATAGAAATTATCCACCACAATGCAGCCGATACGGTGCTCAAGCGCCATCCGCAGTTCTTCCCTGCTTTTATTGTTTCCATGAAAGTGAATGCGTTCTGCCGGAAAGCCTGCCGCAACAGCCGTATAAAGCTCTCCTCCGGATACGACATCTAAAGAAAGTCCCTCTTCCTCAGCGAGCTGAATCATTGCAACTGATGAGAATGCTTTGCTCGCATATGCCACCTGTGCTTTCAGCCCTGCGGAAATAAAAGCCTGCTTAAAGCTTTTAGCACGCTCACGTATTAAAGCCACATCATATACGTAAAGAGGTGTACCATATTTCTCCGCTAAATAGAGAGCATCCACACCTCCGATTTCTAAATGACCATGTTGATTTTGTCTGCTTGTGCCGTGTAAGAACAATGTCATTCCCTCTTTCTCCGCTTATGGATGAAAGGACAGTTTTATGGACTGTCCCTTCATAATTAAGACATACATTATCATACTCTTCAGTCAGTTTCAATGCGATTATGAATTGGTAGGCTGTCTTAAGCGATTTTTGGGGTGAACGATACTGGGCCTAACTTTTGCGCCAGGTTTCGCTGTGCGGACAAGAACCTGCCACAGCGCCTTTCCGTTAAAGGGAATCAGCGGCCATAAGTACGGTGTCTGAAGGGATTTGATGCTTGCCATGGCAATAATTAGCACTGTAAATCCAATAACGAGCCCTTTTATATGAAATAAGGCAACGAGTATCATGAGGACAAGGCGGCTCATTTTGTTTGCCAAGCTTAATTCATAACTAGGCGTCGTAAAGGTTCCAATCGCCGCAAGTGAGACGTACAGAATCACCTCAGGCGAAAAAAGGCCGACTTCAATTGCAATCTGCCCGATCAGAACAGCCGCAATTAAACCCATTGCTGTCGATAAAGCTGTCGGTGTGTGAATGGCAGCCATTCTGAGAAACTCGATTCCTAAGTCAGCTAAAAATATCTGCAGGATGATCGGGATATGTGTATCTTTATTTAAACCGATAAATTTCATATTGTCCGGAAGCAGATCAGGCTGGAGCACAAAGAGAAACCAGATTGGAAGAAATAAAGTAGAAGCAAGAATACCGAAAAATCTGACCCATCTTAAAAAGGTCCCGACTGAAGGCGCCTGCCTATATTCTTCCGCATGCTGCACGTGGTGAAATAAAGTCGTCGGGGTAATGATCACACTAGGCGATGTATCCACTATAATGACAACATGGCCCTCAAGAACATGATTCGCGGCCACATCCGGTCTTTCTGTGTAGCGCACGAGCGGAAAAGGATTATAGTTTTGATTAACAATGAATTCCTCGACAGTTTTGTCGGCCATTGTTAATCCATCGACATCAATGGAAGCAACTTCCTTTTCCACGATCTCAACCAGATCCGGATCAGCTATATCTTCTATATAACAAATGCTTAAATCCGTCTTTGACCGCTCGCCAACTTTCGTCATCTTGACTCGAAGGCGTTCGTCTCTGATCCGCCTTCTAAGAAGGGCCGTATTGACGACGATATTTTCAACAAATCCGTCTCTGGCTCCCCTGACTACCTTTTCCGTATCTGGTTCTTCCGGATTTCTGCCCGGATAGCTCCTGACATCAATGATAAACGCGAAGCCTGCGCCTTCAACAATGACTGCGACGAGCCCGGACAGCACTTGGTCGGTGGTTTCATCCAAGGTTTTTACTTTTTCGACCTGGGCGTTAAGCAATCTGTTTTCGACAATATCGACCAGCTCATCAGGATCTTCTTTCCGATTGTTAATGGCAACAAGCTCTCTCATTAAATGAATAATATAAGCCGTATCGCATAATCCATTTAGATAGTAAAGCTGGATCTCTTTGTCTAAAATAATGAGCTTGCGAACACCTACATCATAGCTTGTCCCCATCCCGACACGTTTTTTGAAGTACTCTTCATTTTTAGCTGGATTCCGATAAACCCGAATTTTCTCTTCCTTGTGGTCCGGCATGATACCCGCTCCTTTCTAAAATAAACTCGACCGCTTTCATGGTGATTGGCGACCCTTTTGAGATATCGTCTTTTCTGCCCATTTTCCCAATATCCCCGATACCGACAATAAGCGGGAGATCAAGTTTATCAAGGCAATAGACAGTATCTCCACTCATTCTGTGGTCATCAAATTCTCTTTCCCCGACTTTATCGACGCCATATTCAGTTACTTCTCCATTGCGGTCAATGCTTACATCGACCCTGGTCCATTCAGCCTGATGTGTTTTTGACGCGACCGCAATCACACCGAGCACTTCAATAGACGGATGGGTCGCGACATAGGTCAGAGCGGCTTCTCCCGGACCCTCTCCTTGAAGGCCGGAGTCGTCAAACATGACAAAAACAGGATCATACGGTGCTGAGGCGATCAGCTTGACGAGCTCGGCGCCGCTGCGGGTGGAGGGGTTTCCTTTCGATTGTGAAATACATCGGCCGCCTACTTTTCTTGCGGCGTATTCAATTGTTTTAGCGGCATACACATCCCCGTCTGTTACCAGTATGACCTTGCGTTTTGTTGTCATGTCGGCATTATCCTTTCGGTTTGAAAATAACAGCTACGATAAAAGCGAAGAGAATGGCGGCTGAGATACCGGCAGATGTCAGCTCAAAAATTCCCATGCCGATTCCGATAAATCCGTGTATATGCGCCTGATGCATGGCACCGTGCAAAAGACTGTGACCAAAGCTGACGATCGGAACGGTGGCGCCTCCTCCGGCAAATTCAATAAATTTATCGTAAATGCCGAAACCATCTAATATGGCACCGATTACAACGAATGTTGTCATGACATGAGCTGGCGTCAATTTGAAAATGTCCAAAAGCAGCTGGCCGACGATACAAATGGCACCGCCACATACAAAAGCCAAAAGATAATCCATGTTAAGATGCACCTCCTGCACGCTCAAATACAACCCCGTGGGCGATAGTCGGGATGCTTTCTTTTTGCTGGATCATCGTCGGGCTTAACAGCGCACCGGTCGCCACGACAAATACACGGTTTAATTTTCCTTCTCTCAGCTGCTTAAAAATATGAGAGTAGGTGACAACCGCTGAACAAGCACAGCCGCTCCCCCCGGCAAAGACCTGCTGATCTGGGGTATAAATCAGAAGCCCGCAATCATCATGCTTTGTGCCGACTGGATAACCATCTTCTTTTAAGAGATCTTTTACGATTGGAGAACCGACGCCTGACAGGTCACCTGTCAGGATAAGATCGTAGTCATCCGCTGTCCGGTTTAGATCTTTAAAGTGCTGCTTAATTGTATCAGCTGCAGCCGGAGCCATGGCCGATCCCATATCAAAAGGATCTGTAATTCCTAAATCAGAAACCTTTCCGACAGTCGCACTTGTGATTTGAATATCACTCGGTGTCTGACTGATGACAACTGCGCCGCTTCCGGTTACAGTAGAAGTGGCAGTGTCCGGTTTTTGGCCTCCGTATTCTGTCGGATAGCGAAACTGTCTTTCCGCTGTTGCATTGTGACTGCTGGTGGCAGCGAGTGCCCTTTTGGCAAACCCGCCGTCAACTAACGCTGACGCGACAGCCACTGTTTCCATTGATGTTGAACAAGCGCCAAACATACAAAGAAACGGGATTTTTAAATGTCTTGCCACGTAGTTAGCCGTCACGTTTTGGTTCAGCAAGTCGCCTGCCAGCAATAGATCAATATCATCTTTTGTCAGATTGTTTTTTTGAAGCGCAACATTTACAGCGTCTTCCATTAGCTGCCGTTCCGCCATTTCCCAGCTTTTTTGATTGCAATGCATTTCGTCATAGGTTTTATCAAATAGAGAGCCGAGCGGTCCGTCTTTTTCCTTTGGTCCTGCTGCCGTTCCCGCTGAGTTCACAAATAAGGGATGTTCAAATACCCAGGTTTGCTTTCCTGTTAATTTCATTATCTTCTCCTCCTATGACATCAGTTTCTCAAAAGCAAACCGAATCATTCCAACGATGTATGCAGCCACAACCCCGAAAACAATTACATTTCCTGCCAGTTTAAACATATTAGTCGCTACCCCAAGCACTAACCCTTCGCTTTTATATTCAAGTGCGGCGCTTGCCATGCTGTTGGCAAATCCTGTGACAGGTACGGCTGAACCGGCGCCTGCGAATTGTCCGATTCTGTCATAGATGCCGAACCCTGTAAGCAGGGCAGAAATTAATATCAGCGTTGCAGCCGTTGGATTTCCTGCAGTTTTTTCATTAAAATCAAAAAAATGGATGTAGAAATTTTGCAGACCTTGCCCGATTGCACAAATCAGCCCGCCCACCAAAAAGGCTTTTACACAGTTCCAGACGTAAGGCGGCTTAGGCTGATATGTTTTTACTTTTGATTTGTAATTTTCTTTAATGTTTGTCATCTTGAAACCTCCTTATGAATGGTCAATAAAGTACAGCCAATGAAATAAAGATCCCGCGATTTTCCCAATCACGATGGCCATTAACAGAATAATGATTTTACTTCTGAGCCCGATTCGTTTTGCCAAAATCGGCAGGACATTTAAAACCTCTGTAAGGGCAGCCGCTAGCATCCCGACAAACAAACCTGCCAGAAGTCCGACCGGCACAGCTATCCATTTTGTCAGATAAAGATGATTCATATGAAGCGTCTCCCATCCCCCGCAAACCGCGCCAAGAATAACAGCCGCTTCATAAGCCTGGACAAATCTCATTGTTTTGGTGAGCTGCATCAGCCGCGGAATGATCCCCATTACGGTTAAAAAAGCAACGAAACCTGCCCCCACCGTTATGCCTCCGCCGAGCCCGACAAAAATAATGAACAATACACTAACGATCATGCAGATCCTTTATGGTTTCTTGATTCTCGTGCATGGCCACATATTGATCGAGATCAAGCTGATAGTTAAACATCTCAACCTCCAGCGGGCTGGGCTCTTCATTTAGGCGCTTTTTAAATATGTGGTTGAAAAACACGATCATCCCCAGTCCCAAACCGATGCTGTATGGGATTTGAAGCAAATATGGATAGTCATTCCTCTCTCCGGTTATGATTTCATATAGTGCGATATGAACATCTCTCATGCTTACATCCTCATGAAAGTTCATGATGGCAAGACACGATCCGATAAACAGAAGCAGCCAGACACCGATAAACAGAACCGTTGATAATTTCCGTTTTCGATACTGAATTTCAACAATGGCTTCTGCTCCGCCTACTGTTTGAACATCAAGTGTCGGATCTTGTAAGTGAATGGCTTTGAGGACCTGTATGATATCCAGAATTACGATATTTTTATCTTTTTCGCTCACTTGATAAAGCGGCATAGCCGAAAGTTTCTTTTTCAGCTGAAGCTGCCCTTCTATCTGTGCGGCATCTCCAACGGTAATCATATCCCCTGGATGTGCCAGCACCCGGTGGCGAAGCCGGATAAATATTCGTCGTTCCATCATTGATCACCATCTTTCGGTGGTTATATATGTAGTATGTGGTTCGATTTTGTTCTCATTCATCCGCTCGAAAAGACCATAAATTACCACGCTTTTGCACACAAAAAAGCTAGCCTGCACTGCAGACTAGCCATCCGTATGATCCATTTGAACCTTGATCTGTTTTAATATTTTCTTTTCAAGCCTGGAAACCTGTACTTGAGAGATCCCGAGCCGTTCAGCCACCTCGGACTGTGTCTGGTCCTTATAATATCTGAGATAAACGATTAGTTTTTCCCTTTCCTCCAAATCGCTGATCGCTTCTTTCAGCGCAATTTTGTCAAACCATTTTTCTTCTGAGTTGTCAGCGATTTGATCAAGCAGGGTAATCGGATCTCCGTCATTTTCATAAACGGTTTCGTGGATTGAAGATGGAGCCCTTACCGCCTCTTGGGCCAGTACAACGTCTTCTGCTTCAATCTCCAAATGGTCTGCGATCTCCTGCACCGTCGGCACTCTGCCCAGTGTTTTCGAAAGCTCATCCTTGGCGCGCCGAATTTTGTTTCCGAGCTCTTTTAATGACCTTGATACTTTTACGGTTCCGTCATCACGGATAAACCGCTGGATTTCTCCGATAATCATAGGCACTGCATACGTTGAAAAACGCACATCATAGGTTAAATCAAATTTGTCAACAGATTTTAACAGCCCGATGCAGCCGATCTGGAAGAGATCGTCAGGCTCATATCCTCTGTTTAAAAACCGCTGTACGACAGACCAAACAAGACGCATGTTTTTTTCTATGAGGAGGTCTCTTGCCTGCTGGTCGCCATTTTGGCTTTGTTTGATTAACTCCTTTACTTCATGATCCTTCAGCTGAGCGTTTTTGCCGTTTTTCTTAACCTCCACATCCATAACAAATCTCCTTAATTACAAAGCGCTTTGCTTTTTGATAAGTGCTTTGTTAAGCGAATCGTTGTTCCCATTTCAGGCGATGAATCGATACTGACATCATCCATGAAATTTTCCATAATGGTAAAGCCCATTCCAGAACGCTCAAGCTCAGGCTTAGTCGTGAATAAAGGCTGGCGGGCTTCTTCAAGATCTGTTATGCCCAAGCCTTCATCACGAATGGTCATATATACGACATGATCCTCCAGCGTTACAGAAATGTAAACTTTTCCGTCACAGTTTTCTTCATATCCATGGATAATCGCATTCGTGACAGCCTCTGACACGACTGTTTTGATTTCAGTCAATTCATCCATTGTCGGGTCCAGCTGGGCTATAAATGAAGCAACTGTCACACGGGCGAATGATTCATTCTGGCTGAGGGCAGAAAACTCAAGGTGCATTTCATTTTTCATGATGCCACCCCCAGTGTAAGCAGAGCCTTCTGCTCAGATTGTTCAAATCGGATAATTTTAAACAGACCTGACATATCAAACAACCGCTTCACCGCAGGAGAGATAGCGCAAACGACCATTTCTCCGCCAATTTGCTTAATTTGCTTGTATCTTCCTAAAATGACGCCAAGCCCCGAGCTGTCCATAAAGGTAAGGTCCTCTAGGTTCAGCACGATATGGCGAATATCATCCTTCTCCAATGATTGAGTCACTTTTTGTTTCAGGGTTTCAGCCGTATGGTGATCGAGTTCGCCTGTTAATCGAATACAAAGCACAGATTCTTTGACATGCATGTCAATTCCAAGGCTCATGCTCATTCCTCCTTGATATGATCGGATATATAATGAGTGTTTCGATTTCGACGGAATGAATTCCTTCACCGTGACAAAACTAGTGGTCATTCGGCATAATTACTTAAATTTTGTCCAGTCTCCCATCGTCCGCTTCAAGAATGTGATAAACCCGGCTTTCTTCATATCTTCTTTTGCAGCAACTGGACTTTCAGCGAGTACTTCTCCATCCTTTTTCAGAACAAGAGTGCCAAGCTCTTGGCCTTTTTGAATCGGAGCACTGATATTGTCCTTCATCTTAATTTCTTTCTTCACATTGTTCATATCCTCGCCTTTTTTCGTCAATATTGAAATCGGCTCAGATGTAGTGAGTTCGATCAATTTTTGTTTCCCTTTTTTGACCTTTACTTTTGCTACTGTTTCATTTCGTTTATATAAAGGATGCGTTTCATATTGACTAAAGGCGAAATCAAGCATCTTTGTCACTTGCGCGTTTCTTTCTTTAGGTGTGCTCGCTCCAAATACAACTGCGATGGCCCGCATGTTCCCTTTTTTAGCCGAAGCAGTCAGACAATATTTCGCTTCACCTGTATAGCCTGTTTTGACGCCGTCTACACCAGGGTAAAACTTGATCAGGCGATTCGTATTCACAAGCCAAAACTTTTTATCTGTATTTTCACGCAGGTAATCTTCATACGTGCCGGTAAACTTCGTAATTGATTCGTATTTCAATAATTCCTTAGCCATGATTGCCATGTCATAAGCAGAGCTGTAATGTCCTTCCTCTGTCAATCCGGTCGGGTTTTTGAAGGATGTATTTTTCAATCCCAGCTCTTTTGCTTTTTTGTTCATTTTCTGCACAAATTCTTCTTCAGAGCCGGAAATAAATTCAGCCATGGCTACAGAAGCGTCATTTCCTGAAGCGATTGCGATACCCTTCAGCATTTCTTTGACAGTCATTTCTTCGCCGGGCTCAAGGAAGATCTGTGAGCCGCCCATTGACGCCGCATGCTCGCTTGTACGGACCTTATCACTCATTTTGATTTTGCCTTTATCTAAAGCTTCCATAATCAAAAGCATCGTCATAATTTTCGTCATGCTTGCAGGCGCCAGTCTCTCATTACTGTTCTTGTTGTAAAGCACTTTTCCCGTGTCACGTTCTATCAGCACCGCAGACTTCGCTTCATGAGCAAGCTCCGATGTGCGTTTTCCGTCTTGTTTTGCAAATGCAGACGGTGCAAATGTAAGCAGCATTATACCAATCAACAAAGTGGATAAAAGACGTTTCATCTCAAAAGCCCTCCATTTCATAATCCTTTTTATTTTTTCCAAGCGGGATGGTTTTATACGCCACTGATGGAAAATGTTTCGAATTTTGGGCACAAAAAAAGACAGCTGTGTGATATCCGACACAGCTGTCTTTTGGTCCTGCTTTGATTCTTTTTTATTCGTATTGAGCGACGACCGCTTTAACAAGCTTCAAAAATCCAGCTTTTACTTTTTCAGTCACTTCCATTACTTCATCGTGACTTAAAGGCTGATCCAGAATTCCGGCTGCCGCGTTAGAGATGCAGGAAATGCCGAGAACCCGCATTCCCGCATGATTCGCCACAATGACTTCCGGAACAGTAGACATGCCGACTGCATCAGAGCCCATCGTTCTTAAGAAACGGACTTCTGCCGGTGTTTCGTAAGAAGGTCCTGTCACAGCAGTATACACGCCTTTTTGAATTGGAATATTAAGGTCTTTCGCAATCTTTTCAGCCAAGCTGGATAGCTCTTTGTCATAGGCTGAAGACATATCTGGAAATCTGGCGCCGAAATCAGCTTCGTTTGGCCCGATTAACGGGTTTGTCCCCATAAAGTTGATATGATCGGTAATAATCATTAAGTCTCCCGCACGGAATTCAGTGTTGACACCGCCTGCGGCATTTGTCACGATCAATGCCTCCACGCCGAGCGCTTTCATCACGCGTACTGGGAATGTCACTTTCTCCATTGAGTAGCCTTCATAGAAATGAAAGCGGCCTTGCATTGCAATGACGGAAACTCCTTCAAGAGTGCCCAGCACAAGCTGTCCCGCATGCCCTTCAACAGTAGATACCGGGAATTCAGGTATGTCTTCATATTTCAGCTTGACCGGATTTTCGATTTCGTTCGCCAAAATGCCAAGACCTGAGCCTAAAATAAGGCCGATCTTCGGAGATTCCGGCAGGTTTTGTTTAATAAAAGCGGCTGCGCGTTCAATTCTGTCCTTCAAGAAACAGTCCCCCTATTGTAATAAAGATAAAAAGCTTTTCCCGTATTTCGGTTTATTTGTTTGGAAATTATCAGCGATCGTTGCGCCGATATCGGCAAATGTATCTGCGAGCGGCAGCATTTGCGCTTTTTTATGTTTTTTGCTGTAAGCGAGAATCGGCACATACTCGCGTGTATGGTCAGTCCCATGATGAATCGGATCATTGCCGTGGTCTGCTGTAATAATCAACAGATCATCTTCTTTCATTTTTTCAAACACTTCCGGAAGCCGCGCATCAAATTCTTCAAGCGCGCGTCCGTAGCCTTCAGGGTCACGGCGGTGTCCGAATAAGGCGTCAAAATCAACAAGGTTCGCAAAGCTGAGACCCGTAAAGTCTTCTCCCAGCGTATCGATCACCTTGTCCATTCCGTCCATATTAGAAACCGTTCTCCGTGAAGAAGTAATGCCTTCTCCGTCGTAAATATCAGAGATTTTACCGATTGAAATCACATCTAAGCCGCTGTCCTTCAATTCATTCATGACAGTGCGGTCAAACGGCTTAAGCGCATAGTCATGGCGGTTTGGCGTCCGTTTGAATTGCCCCGGCTCTCCGACGAACGGCCGTGCAATAATGCGGCCAACCATATACTTCGGATCAAGCGTCAGTTCTCTCGCCGTTTCACAAATGCGGTACAGCTCTTCAAGCGGCACAACCTCTTCGTGAGCGGCAATTTGCAGAACAGAGTCAGCAGACGTGTAAACAATTAAAGCTCCTGTTTCCATGTGCTCCTGGCCAAGTTCATCCAAAATCGCCGTGCCTGAAGCCGGCTTGTTTCCGATTATTTTGCGTCCAGATCTCTTTTCCAGCTCTTGAAGCAATTCATCAGGAAAGCCTTCCGGGAACACTTTAAACGGTTTATCAATGTATAAGCCCATAATCTCCCAATGGCCGGTCATTGTATCTTTGCCGTTTGACGCTTCTTGCATTTTTCCATAATACGCAAGCGGATGTTCTGTTTTTTCTACACCTTTGATATCTTCGATAAGACCAAGGCCGAGTTTTGCCATATTCGGCATATGTAATCCGTTCATATGCTCGGCAATATGCCCGAGCGTATGAGCGCCTTCGTCATTAAAGTCAGCGGCATCCGGCGCTTCGCCAATTCCGACTGAGTCCATCACAATTAAAAACACACGATTATATTTGTATGCAGGCATCTTGAAAGCCTCCTTTTTTTCTATACGTCTATTGTATCGCTAAGAGGTCTGACAACTCAAGTATAAACCGTTTTCATCCCCGTTGACAATGCATTTGGAAATAATGAGAAACTTCAATATTTTCTGTCGCTCTAAACAAAAAAGCCGCAGCCATCTGCGGCTATGCACGCGGATGAAACTGCTTGTACACATCCTTCAGCCTTGTTTTCGTCACATGCGTATAAATTTGCGTCGTGGATATATCCGCATGACCGAGCATTTCCTGAACCGCTCTTAAATCTGCCCCGTTCTCAAGCAGATGCGTCGCAAAGGAATGCCTGAGAGTATGCGGAGTCAGCTCTTTCTTAATCCCGGCTTCCAACGCGATTTTCTTCAGGTTCTTCCAAAATCCCTGGCGGCTGATCTGTTTGCCGTGATGATTTAAAAAGAGGGCGTCAGACACATTGTTCTTTAACAATTTCCCCCTGGCTTTTGTCATATATTCCTCAATGGCGGAAGCGGCTGCTTCACCAATTGGCACGATCCTCTCTTTTCTTCCTTTGCCGAAGCATCGGACAAACCCCATAGATAAATGAACATCCGACGTTTTCAATTCAATCATTTCACTGACTCGTATGCCTGTCGCATAAAGCAGTTCCAGCATTGCTTTATCCCGATAGCCGAAAGGGCTCGTCAGCTTAGGCGTGTCCAATAATCGCTCGACCTCATTGAGTGCGAGCACTTTCGGAAGCGCCCGTTCGGTCTTTTGTGTTTCGATATGAACGGAAGGGTCCTTGTCCGTCACTTTTTCCCTGAGCAGAAATTGATGAAAAGAGCGAATGGATGCCAAATGCCGCGCCGATGTCTTCCCGGATTTCCCCGAGTCCTTCAAGTGCTTTAAGTATTGGATAATATGTATGCGGGTCACGTGATTCCAATCCGTAACATGAAGGGTTTCTGTTAAGTAGAGAGAATAGCTTTTCAAGTCACGTTCATAGGATACGATCGTATTTTGAGAGAGCCCTCTCTCTACCATGACGTAGTGGATGAAATCCTTTATTTGATCTTTCACTCTTGATCTACTCCCCGTTTTGGTAAAAAAAGATCAACCGGTCGAACCATCCGCCTTTTTCATCCTGATCCATTTCCACAACTTTTACAGCGGAGCCTTCCGGTTTATCGTACCGATGATAGTTTTCATACTCTTGATTCACCCATATCATAGCATAATAGAACAAAGCGGTAAAACCGGTAAACAGGATGAAAACTTTCAATGCATCGACAGTTGTTTTCAGGAATCTTCCCATGTCCTAATCGATCCTTTCCCTATGGTTCCAGTTATATAAACCATATGCCAAATCAGAAAGGTTTTATACATAGAAACAGCAAAAAACCCTTTCCCCAGGAGAAAAGGTTCGCGCTCGGCACCGTCTATTCAGTTTCTTTTCCGTTACAGCGGTGGCAAATGCCGTGAAACGTTAATCTATGATCTTTAATCTTAAATTTCCAATCACGTTCAATGATTTCTTCCACGTCTTCAAGCAAATCTTCTTCAATTTCATCAACGGCCCCGCACTCCATGCACACCAAGTGGTGATGAAAGTGGGCTGCGCCCTCTTTCCGAAGGTCGTAACGGGATACGCCGTCTCCAAAGTTAATTTTATCAACGACTTTTAATTCAGTTAATAATTCAAGCGTACGGTATACTGTAGCGAGACCGATCTCAGGAGATTTCTCTTTTACGAGGAGGTATACATCTTCTGCGCTTAAATGGTCTTCTTCGTTTTCAAGCAGCACTCTTACTGTCGCTTCACGCTGGGGCGTAAGTTTATAGCTGGATGAGTGCAGTTGTTTCTTAATTCGATCAATACGGTTTTCCATGTCTTTCCCTCCTACGCCGCATTCCATGACTCATTATAACAAAATAAGCGCAGAGTTCCAACTATAATTATTATAAACTGATAAATAAAACGATTTTCTTTTAATAATTATTTTAAAAAAGTTTCGATGTAAGCTTTTCCATTAATACAGGAGATAAGTATGCTTCAAAGAGAGACGAAATCAGCGCTAAAAGCAGAATAACCAGCAGCACAAAGGCATACCGTCCGAACCATTGAATCGGCGCGTCATGCAGGCTTCGTTTCACGAACAGCTGCCTGATTAACTTTAAAGAAAACGCAATCGCACACGTACCCATAATGAGATACGCCGGAATCAGCAGCACATTTTGCGGCAAAACGGAGACAAATGATAGAAAAAACCCGCTTACTCCCATCTGATTGACAAGGAACCCGACAGTAAAGCCGACGACGATCCCTTTCAGAAAGATCATGATAAAAATAATCGGCATGCCAATGACGGAAATCCCCAGTATCCACATCAGCCCTAAATATTTTGCATTATGAAAGATACTTTGTCCAAACATATCAGATGCACTTGCTTGTTTTCCATCCGAAAGCTGTCCGAAAAATTGGCTTAAATAGTAATATAAATCTTCTTTCTGGCTGATCGTCATGCTGTTGACAATAATCGCGCCAAAGATGACACCCATGAAAAACAGCACTGAAACAAATATATAAAGAGAGAGATGATCTTTGACGTGCCTGAGAAACATGTCCTTATAAGAGATTTTTCGCATACCGTTTCCTCCCGCCCGCTCTATTGATTTGATTTAATAGATTGTATGAAAGAAACACAAAAAGATGCCCCTTTTCAAAAAGAAACGATAGAGAAGAATGCTAGGCGGTTTTTTGGACGAAAAAAAATCCTTATCATCAACTGCCGTATGATCATAAGGATTCTTATGCTTGCGTTTATTCAAAATCTCTTATTTGCTTTTTGTCATTCTTTCATGTGTGCTGAAAGATGGTGTACTGCCTCTTGATGATAAGACGTCACGTCCGCCGTTTCTCAGCCGATGCTCCCGCTTCTTTTTTGCCTGGCTTTTTGCCATGTGATCACTCCCTTATTTAGTAATGATAACAAAATTGAACACGGATAAGAAAAAACAGCACCCTGCTAAGGTGCTGTTTAGCTGCTTTTATTTTACTGCTGCAAGAGCTGCATGCTCGACAGCTGCTGCTACCTCATGATGGACTTTTGAATCAAGCGGCTGAGGGACCACATCGCCTTGTTTTGTGCAGGCTGCTATTGCCTCTGCTGCTGCGACAAGCATATCATGATTAATTTCCTTGCTCTTTGCGTTAAGCGCTCCTCTAAAAATCCCCGGAAAACCGAGTACATTATTAACAGAACGCCCGTCAGCTGCATATGCGGCGCCAGCCTGCAGTGCGGCCTCCGGCTCAATTTCCGGCTTCGGATTTGATAATGCCAAAATCACCTGGCCGGAACGTACAAATGCCGGTTTGATTAACCCCGGAACTCCAGTTGTAGCAATGACAATATCACATGTTTCCATGAGCTCCTCAATACTGGAAACTGCATGTCCGCCGTATTGTTCAAGACGGTTCATTGCCGCCTCTGATTTATCTGTTCCGTACACTGCTTTCACGCCATAGGCCATGAACATCCGGCAGATGGCGACGCCTGCTGCGCCCAAGCCGATTTGCCCCACTTTCGCTTCCTTGAGGTCAACCCCCGCACTCCTGCATGCTGAGATGGCAGCTGCCAGCGTCACTACAGCTGTACCATGCTGGTCATCGTGCATAACAGGGATGTTCAGCTCCTCTTTTAGGCGGTCTTCGATCTCAAAGCAATGCGGCGAACCGATATCCTCTAAAAGGATGCCGCTAAAACCAGGAGAAATATGTTTTACCGTTTTGATGATTTCTTCCGGATCACTCGTATCAAGCAATATCGGGATGCCGCTAATGCCCGCCAGCTGATCAAATAAAGCAGCCTTTCCTTCCATGACAGGCATGCCTGCGACAGAGCCGATATTTCCAAGACCTAAAATAGCGGTTCCATCGGTTACAATCGCGACAGAATTGCTGATCGTTGTATATATAGAAGCCTTTTCAGGTTCTTTTTCGATCAATCGGCACACATCTGCAACACCTGGTGTATAGACACGCCCCAGCTCTGCCAGTGAACGGATCGGCATTTTGCTTTTCATTTGGATTTTTCCGCCTTCATGTGCGGACAGAACTTCATCAGATACGGTGTGAAGTCTGATCCCTTCTCCGAGGGCCTGGACAGCCGCGATCACTTCCTGAAGCTGTTCTTCATTCTCCACTTGAACGGTAATATTCCGCATTGTGTAATTGGGGCCGACTTTTACAGTCTCCACTTCACCAATATCCCCGCCCAGAAGGCCGATTGCCGTAGCCACCCTTCCAAGATTTCCGGGAACCGAAGGCGTTTCGATCATCAGTGTCCGAATCATGTGTTTCGCTATCATTCAGTATCCTCCCCTATTAGCCTAGTTTTTCAGCTTTAACTGTATTGTTTTTCGTATACCATATAAATTTTCCTGTATAACCATAGATAATGGCAAGACCTATTGCTACAAAACTGAGCCACATAAACGGCAGATATGAGAAGGTAGAAACTCCTAGTATTCCCGCCATGTAAATCCCGTTATCAGACCAAGGAACCATACCTGAAGTTAATGTACCTCCGACCTCTGAGTTACGGGATAACACCCTTCTATCGAGATTCAAACGATCATAGCTGTCTTCCATAATTTTCGGAGTCAAAATAAGAGATACATACATCGCACAGCCGAAGATGTTTGCTAAAAACGCTACGATCAGCGTAGATAAAGTCACATTGCCCGGTGATGTCAGCTTCTTTTCAAACATAGAAACGATCACTTTTAAGACGCCAAGCTTTTCTAGCAGTCCGCCAAAACCAAGTCCAAAGATAATCACGACAAGGGAACTGAGCATTCCGACAATTCCGCCGCGGTTTAACAGGCCATTCAAAAATTCAACATCTGTTTTAATGGAGAATCCGTTGTATGCGGTAGCGATAGCGTCCGCAGGATTCATGCCTTGGAAAGCAACAGCCCAGATTGCACCAAGTAACGCACCAATCACGATAACCGGCATTGATGGTTTTTTCATCGCCAATAAGACAATAACAACAACAGCCGGGATCAGCATCCAAATATGAATGTCAAACGTATTTTGCAAAGATGATTTCAAGAAGTCAACTTTATCAAGGTCAATATTTTTCCCGCCGTACATAAAACCAGTAATTGTAAAGAGAATAGCTGTAATCACATATGCTGGCACAGATAAAAAGAGCATTGCTCTGACGTGGTCTAACACATCTACTTTAGATAGCGAAGAAGCAAGAACCGTGCTGTCAGACAAAGGAGACAGCTTGTCCCCGAAATAAGCGCCTGAAAGGATAGCACCGGCTACAAGAGGAAGCGGAATGCCTAACCCCTCTCCAATTGCGATCATGGCAATGCCGGCAGTTCCGACTGTTCCCCATGACGTACCTGTTGCGACAGACATAATTGAACAAATAATCAGCGTTGCAAGTAAAAAGATGCTAGGGTGAATAAATTCTAAACCATAGTAAATTAGTGTGGGCACAATTCCACCAGCGATCCATGTTCCAATAAGCGCTCCTACTGAAACAAGAATCAGAACGGCTTCAAGCCCATTTGATATTCCATGCAGGATCGCATTTTGCATATCTTTATAAGTATAACCGAGTCTGATTCCGAGAATCATTGCGATAAACCAGGAAATGAAAAGCGCGAGCTGTATCGGCAAGTCTAAAAAGACGGTAAACGACATGACAAGTGCTAAAAATGATCCTAGTACAATAATAATTTCAAATAGTGTTGGCAGTCTTACATCCTTCAAAAGAAGTCCCCCTTCATGTAAAAAGCTAAAACGCTTTCAATAAATAGTGCAACACGTATACTATACTTCCTCATCCCTATGTTGTAAACAGCTTATTCATCGGAATATCCCGAGATGAATAAGCTGTTTTTTGTTCAAATTTTATTTTTCTAATAGTTCTTTCCCAGCGATACCTGGTTTTGTCATTTCATATGGGTTTAAAATGATATCCAATTCTTCTTCTGTCAGCACATCATGCTGCAGGCAAAGATCGCGGACAGATTGCCCTGTCATAATTGCTTCCCGGGCAATTCTAGCTGCCGCTTCATACCCAAGATGCGGATTGACTGCAGTGATGACTCCTGCACTTTTTTCTACGTATTGCTTCAAGCGCTTTTCGTTGGCTTCGATGCCTTTTAAGCAATTATCAGTGAACGAGCGGAAGCCGTTATTCATGATGCTGATAGATTGAAGCAAATTAAAGACAAGCACGGGCTCCATGACGTTTAATTCAAGCTGTCCTGCTTCTGAAGCAAGGCAGATTGTATTGTCGTTTCCAATAACCTGGAACGCAATTTGGTTGATCAGCTCCGCCATAACCGGATTGACTTTTCCCGGCATAATGGATGACCCCGGCTGACGTGCAGGCAGAGAAATTTCCGCAAGGCCCGCGCGCGGTCCTGACGCCATTAAGCGCAGGTCGTTTGCGATCTTCGACATGTTCATCATGCAGACTTTTAATGAAGCTGATACCTCTGTATACGCATCTGTATTTTGTGTTGCATCAACAAGATGATCAGCGCCGACAAGAGGAAGACCGCTGATATCAGCAAGGTGCTTTACTACCTGTTTAATATATTCAGGATCAGCGTTTAGCCCTGTACCAACAGCAGTTGCGCCCATGTTGACTTCATACAGGTGCTGGCGCGATTGTTTGATTCGTTTAATATCACGCTCCAGAACACGGCTGTACGCTTCGAATTCCTGGCCAAGACGAATTGGAACCGCATCTTGAAGGTGTGTCCGGCCCATTTTAATAACAGAATCAAACTCCTGTGCTTTTTGCTTAAACACACTATGCATGTCTTCCATTGTTTTCAGCAGTTTTTCCAAGAGATTCAATGTGGAAATATGAATCGCAGTCGGGAACACATCGTTTGTAGACTGTGACATATTCACATGTGTGTTTGGGCTTAAATGGATATAATCTCCCTTTTTATGTCCCATGATTTCAAGAGCCCGGTTTCCGATAACCTCATTCGCATTCATGTTCATAGAAGTTCCGGCACCGCCCTGAATCGGATCGACGATAAACTGATCGTGCCACTTGCCTTCCAGAATCTCATCAGCGGCTTGTACAATAGCTTGGCCAATTCCTTCATACAGCCGTTTCACGTCCATGTTGGCAAGAGCCGCGGCTTTTTTTACTATCGCCAGTGCGTTAATCATTTCTTCATGGATTTTGTATCCCGTAATCGGGAAATTTTCAGAAGCACGGAGCGTCTGAATTCCGTAATAAACATCTGCCTCAATTTGTTTTTCCCCAAGGAAGTCTTTTTCCACGCGATATTCTTTTTGGCCGTTTAACATAATCTTTAACCTTCTTTCTCTTTGCTGGTTATCGTTTTTACATTTTACAGGACAACGTCATCAGCTATCGGCGTTTCCATAATTCTCTTGACGACAGGAAGATCCGAAGACTGACCTAGTGCCCACATCAATTTTGGCACAATGGCTTCTGTGTTCATATTTCTTGATCGGATAATTAAGTCTTGGTTGACTCTGCGGCCTACCTCGTAAATGCTCATGTCTTCGCCTTCTTCCAGACATTGAGTTGTAATGACGACGACAATGCCGCTTTCAATCAGCTCATTCACTTTTGACAAAATGTCTCTGCCTTCAAACGGCACCCCTCCGCTGCCATAACTTTCAATGACAATCCCTTTGTACATGCTTTTCAGGGCATCAAGCATTTCGGGCTTTAAGCCTGGATGCAGCTTCAGCAGACATACATCTGTGCAAAGTGAAGTATCAACTGCAAGGGTTTCGTTCTCAGGTTCCGTTACTTGTTTGTTGTATTCGATCCCGTCTTCATTGATAAAAGCGATATATGGGTAATTGATGCTTTCAAATGCGTCGTAGCTTTTCGTTCTTAATTTGATCGCACGCGTTCCTTGAATGACTCTGCCGTCAAATACAACGTAAACGCCGCCCACGCCTTCACAGGCAAAGCGAATGGCATCTGTAATATTTTTTTTGGCATCGGTTTTTTGGAACGTGATCGGAATCTGCGAGCCGGTGATGACGATTGGCTTTTTGGCATGCTGCAGCATATATGATAGTGCGGCAGATGTATAGGCCATTGTATCTGTACCGTGAGTAATAACAAACCCGTCATAGGCATCATAATTTTCCTTAACGGCTTCGGCTATTTTCACCCAGTATTCAGGCTGCATATTGGTGCTGTCTATATTCATAAGCGACTGAGTTTCCATCGTGTAATCGTTATCAAGTTTTGATACGTAACTTAGTAATTCATCAGCCTTGACCGCGGGAGCCAGCCCATTTTCCCCTTCAACTGAAGCAATCGTTCCCCCAGTTGTCAACATCAATAATTTTTTCATACCATGCACCTCTTCACTGTATCTAAAGATGGGTTGCGAGAAGGTATTCGCTTTTCGCATACTTTTAATGCAATTATAGACACGGAAAATAAAATACGCAAGACATTATTATTCAATTCGCGTACACTTCCTAATACCTATATGATATAATCAGCTCAAGGTGAAAAAGGAGCGGAAGTTCATGAATCTAGATCGTTTAACTGAATTGAGAAAAAAGAAAAATTGGTCACTTCAATATACAGCTGACCTTCTGGGCATCGCAAAAAGCACATATGCCGGCTACGAGTCAGGCTACCGACGGCCTTCTCTTGAGGCACTTGCCATGCTTGCTGACCTCTTTGACACAACCTGCGATGAACTTTTAGGCCGTGAGAAACAAAAGCAGACTGCTCCCCAGACCATTGAATTGGCCACGTGGAGCAGCCTTGACTTTACCATTTCTGTTGATGGCAAGCCGCTGAGTGAAGATGAAATCATCCAGCTGATTACCTTTATACGGACAAAAAGAAAAGTACAGGAGGAACTGAGTTAATCTTTAACTCACGGTTTAATTTTACCGTAGGTTCCTCCTCCTCCGGCTTTCAATTCCAGTTTTCCGGATCTCGCTTTTACGATAAGCGCCGCGGTTTTTGGCGGGACAACGTGAGCCAAATCTTCTTCTGCAGCCTCATGAAGAACAGCCATTTCTGTTCCGAAGGCTTTTTTTAGCTTGTCCAGCGTTTTCGGGCCTACACCCGGAACAAATTGCAGGGGGATCTGATGTACATATCGCGGACGCGGGACGCGAACTTGAGGCTGATCACTCAATTCACGCAATCTTTCGCTGACTCCCTTGGTAAATCTAACATTGCCGCAATTCGCGCACGATTTTTCCCCGCTCACGGCAGGTTCTCCGCACGCTTCGCAAGCCGTCTGATAATATTTCCCCAATAACGGGTCCAAGCCGTAATTTGCGATCATTTTCCTTTCATCTTGCCCTTTTAATGCAAGAGCAAACTCAGTAAAATCAGCTGATTGCACATATAGTTCATTATATTCTCTGCCGATTTTCCCCAACGAATGCGCATCAGAATTTGTTAAAAAAGGATACGGATTCAATTCAGATATGTGTGAAGCCATGTCTGTATCACAGCTTAATCCAAGCTCCACCGCATCTATCATTGACGGATCAAAAACCTCAGTTAAGCTTGATTTAACCCCTTTTCCATATAAGCTTTTATGCGGTGTAAAGATATGGGCGGGGATAAAAAGACCGCCCATTTCCTTGACTTTTTGTTGCAGGTTTAAGCCCGTTTCATATATCCGCTGTGAGCTTAAATGAATATTTTTCAGCCTGGCTGACAGCCAGTTTGAAAACTGCTTCATATCAGCCAGCTTCGGCATAAATACAAGCACATGGATCGGCCCGCTGCAGTCTTCATCATAAATCTCCAGCTCGCTCCCCAATAAAAGAGTCGTACTGCGATAACGGATTCCTCCCCCATCAAGCTCGCGATATTTTCCAGATGAAATGCCTTCCTCAAGCTCTAGAATGACTTCCGGAGAATGACAGTCGATAATACCGAGGAGTTCAATTCCTTTATGTTCACTGGCTTCAACCAAAATCCGGTCCAGCGTTAATGTTTTGGCGCCTGTTATTTTGACAGCCCTTCCTGTAAAGGTCCGGCCTATATGAATGTGCAAATCCGCGTAAATCTTTTTCATTTTTGTGCTTGGAGCGCTTCTTTCAGTTGAAGATATTGAATCGCATAGGCAGTTTTAGCATCATATACTTCACGCGATTCAACCAGCTTTAGCGCATCTTCAAGCGTCACCTCCATCACTTCAACAAACTCGTCCTCATCAAGCTCCCGTTTTTCTTCGAGTACAGAAAGCTCCTCAGCAAGAAATACGTGAACGATTTCATCAGCGAAGCCGGGAGAGGTATAAAACGCAGTTATTTTTGTCAGTTTTTTTGCTGTATAGCCGGTTTCCTCCTCAAGTTCCCGAAGTGCCGTATACTCCGGCTCCTCACCTTTTTCAAGCTTTCCGGCTGGAATTTCAACGATTGTCCGCTCAAGCGGCTTACGGAATTGTTTGACCAAGATAATGTTCCCTTCATCTGTGACGGCTAATACCGCTACTGCTCCAGGGTGTTTCACAATTTCACGTTTACTCGTTTTGCCGTTTGGCAGCTCTACATCCTCGACAAATAGATCAATAACTTTACCTGAAAAGATCTGTTCTTTGGCAATTGTTTTTTCTTCTAATGATTTCATTTCTTCATCTCCCGTTCTGTCTCTATATGATGCCCCATACATTTTATCATACTAGAGAAAAGGAGGCCTTTTCGTGAAAGTGTACCGCATGCCAAAAGGTGTTGTCTTAGTCGGAAAAGCATGGGAAATTCGGGCAAAGTTAAAAGAGTATGGACGCACATTTCAATATGTAAAAGAATGGGTGTCAGAGCCGTAAAAGTTGAAACTTTAGCTCCTTTATATTACGGTCAATACAAAGCCTAAAAAAAGGAGTGTGCACATGAGAAAGCGCAAACTGGGTACATCTGATTTAGAAATAAGCGAAGTCGGACTCGGCTGTATGTCTCTTGGAACTGAAAAAAACAAAGCATTGTCCATTTTGGATGAAGCGATCGAGCTCGGCATCAACTATTTGGACACAGCGGATTTGTATGACCGGGGACGCAACGAAGAAATCGTCGGTGATGCGATCCAAAACAGACGCCAAGATATTATTCTGGCAACAAAAGCGGGAAACCGTTGGGATGACGGGAGCGAGGGCTGGTATTGGGACCCTTCAAAAGCTTACATAAAAGAAGCGGTAAAAAAGAGCCTTACACGGCTGAAAACTGATTATATCGACCTTTATCAGCTTCACGGCGGCACGATAGAGGATAACATTGATGAAACGATCGAGGCGTTTGAGGAATTAAAACAAGAAGGTGTCATCCGCTACTATGGCATTTCTTCCATCCGCCCGAATGTGATAAAAGAATATGTAAAGAAATCAAACATCGTCAGCATCATGATGCAATTCAGCTTGTTTGACAGACGCCCTGAGGAATGGCTCCCGCTTTTAGAGGAACATCAAATCAGCGTAGTCGCCAGAGGCCCTGTTGCCAAAGGGCTCTTAACCGAAAGACCCCTTGATCAAGCGGCAGACAGCATGAAACAAAACGGGTACTTGTCCTATTCATTTGAGGAACTGACAAATGCCCGCAAGGCAATGGAGGAAGTGGCTCCCGACCTTTCGATGACAGAAAAGTCGCTGCAGTATCTGTTAGCACAACCGGCTGTCGCTTCAGTGATTACAGGCGCCAGTAAGGTTGAGCAGTTACGGGAAAACATTCAGGCAGCAAAGGCGCGGCGTTTAACAGAAGAGGAAATCAAAGCGCTTCAATCTCATACGAAACAAGACGTTTATGAAGCCCACCGCTCTTAATAGAAAAATCAGCACCCTTAAGGGTGCTGATTTCATTTTGTTAACCGCGATTGAAAAACATGCAGGTTAGAAAAGACATGCATGGAAGCTGCCGACTCACAGGCTTGACAAGGTACACAAGTGTTTGTCGACACGCCTGAAACCAGCCTCTGTATGGGTGGCCGATTTATTTATATCGATGCCAATCCATTTGGCTTTCATTTAGGAGTTGTTCAAAACTTTTATTTTTTTCGATCTCTTTTTTCTTTCTGATCTGTTCTGCTTTTTCTCTTTCCTGCCTCTTTTCATCCTCTTCCTTCAATTGGCTCTTCATCTCCATAAGCTTTGCTTTGATATCGGATTGAAGGCCGTCTTTTAGCTGGTGTTTATCAGCGGATTTTTGTTTTTTCATGCAGACTTCCCCCATGTATTGTTTTGAAGCCAGTTTATCACGGAGCATATAAGCTGAACAAGCAAACTCTCTTCTGATAACTTTCTCAGCGGAGCAGTGTTTAGGTATAATGATCTTACACACGAATGACCTATATATTTCGTTGAAAGGTGCTGTGACTTTTGAAGAAAATCCTTTTGGCCATTGGCGCTCTCTTAACTGCTGTCATCGCAATCGGAATTGTTTTTTCGAACATGATTCTATTCATCAAGAAAAAAACGGACGAAGACATTATCAAAAGAGAGAAAGACGACGGACATGATGTGTTCGAATCATTTGAACAAATGGAGAAAACTGCTTTTGAGATTCCATCCGCTTACGGGTATAACATAAAGGGATACCATGTCGCACCGCATGACACTCAAAACACCATCATCATCTGCCACGGAGTAACGATGAATGTGCTGAATTCTCTTAAGTATATGCATTTATTTCTTGATCTCGGCTGGAATGTACTTATTTATGATCACCGCCGGCATGGCCAAAGCGGCGGAAAGACGACCAGCTACGGGTTTTATGAAAAAGATGATCTCAATGAGGTTGTCAGCTGGCTCAAAAACAAAACAAATCATCGCGGATTGATCGGAATTCACGGTGAATCGATGGGAGCTGTGACCGCTCTGCTTTACGCTGGCGCGCACTGTGATGATGGCGCTGATTTTTATATTGCCGATTGTCCGTTCGCATGTTTTGATGAACAGCTTGCCTATCTGCTGAAAACGGAATACAGGCTCCCGTCTTGGCCCCTGCTCCCTATCGCCGACTTCTTTTTGAAGCTGAGGGGCGGCTATCGCGCACGCGAAGTATCTCCGCTTGCTGTCATTGATCAAATCGAAAAGCCGGTCCTCTTTATTCACAGTCAGGATGATGATTACATTCCTGTTTCTTCAACCGAGCGGCTTTACGAAAAGAAAACCGGACCGAAAGCGCTGTATATCGCCGAGAACGGTGAACATGCCATGTCATACACCAAAAACCGGGACACGTACCGGAAAACGGTGCAGGAGTTTTTAGACAAAATGAAGGTCTCAACATAATAAAAAAGCGAAAGGCCTCGTCGGCTCTTTCGCTTTTTTATTTCACAAAACGTCGGTAATATCATCCATATGTTCTCTGATCCATTCAATCGCAAGGTCTATCGTTGTAAACTCCTGCGTCTCGAAGGTCATTTCATCCTGCAATAGCCAAACATCTTTCTTGACGGATTCTGCTCCTCCAATTGACCAGTGAAGCAAGGTATAGGGATGGTTTTGATTCAGGAAGGATACCCACGTTTTATTTTGTGCTGTGTTCTTCATTGCTTTCAGCTTTTGTTCCACGTTTCGCGTCTCCTACTTTACTAATATGCTCATTCTGGGGCTGAGCATTTCAGCCGGGCTTTTCAGCGCCAATGTTTTGGCTTTTTCATTGTAATCGATCGTCATTTGATCGTCAAAAAACACTTTTTGCGACGATTGGATATACAGCGGAATGCCGTTCGTTTCCAACTGCTCGCACTGTCCCGTTAATTCTTCTGTCAGCCAGATTGTCGGTACACCGCTTACCGCGCAGCCGCATCCTTCTGCATCGTAACGAAGCTGGGCTTTTTTTCCCGGGTTGGCGTCGAACGCCTGCTGCAGTGCCTGTTTCGCTGCATCTGTCACATGTATGTTCATAAGGTGAAACCCCCGTTTTCATCATTTTCGCTATTGTAGCATACAACACTGCCATTCGCATGGTTTCTGCCTTTTTTCCACCGCTTCGCATTTTCTTCTGCAGTCTTGATCCATTCATCTTTCCCTTGCATGTACTGTTTGATGCTGTCGGGATGCTGGGCCGCCAGCCGTTTTTTGAGAACGGCGTATTCTTTTGCTATGCTCGGATGAGCTCTGAGATAATCTCTGAATAACAGATGCCTTTCAATAGCAGGGTTTCCCTGTTCGTACAGATGGACATGATGGGTTCGTTTATTTCCGCCCTTTTGGAAATAACGCCTGCCCGCTATGCCGTTCTCACCTTTTGGCATATAGCCGATAGCCTTCATTTGTTCATCAAATTGGCTCACGGCTTCAATGCTCCTGACTTCAATTAACATATCAATGATTGGCTTCGCTGCCATGTTCGGTATCGATGTGCTTCCGATATGATGAACGGCGATCATCTCCGGCCCGAACACCCGCTTCAGCCGTTCTTTTTCTTCATCGAAACCTTTCGTCCATTTTTCGTTGTAGGGAACGACCTCAACTTTTCTTTTCGGATACAAATGAAAGACCGACAGCAATAGACCCTGCGCTGCTTTGACGGTTTCTGCTTTTTGGAATCCCGCCTGTGTATAGAGAGACACGGCCGGGATATTTTTCTCGGCTGTGACTACTTCGATTTTCTCAGCGTCTTCGTTCTGATCAATGACAAATTGCAGAAGTGCTCGTCCAATTCCTTTTCTAAAACCGTCAGGATGCACAACAAGCCTGCAAATGGTGAGATGATGCATGTTTTTTTCATATGAAATGACACCGATCAGCTTGCCGTTTTTCCGGTATCCCGCAAACCGTTCATGAGATGCTTGAATATCCTTCACCTTCTCTTGTAAAGCGGGAATGCCGTCAAAACCGATAATCTCTGTTTCCTTTATGTAAGAGGGGATCTGTACGGCTATAATCTCACGGGCTATTGTGTCTTCCTTATGCTGAAGAAATTCAATCATTCGTGTTCTCCTGAAACAGCCGCTGTCTTTCGACTTTTGCGACGCGGACTGCATACGACTCGTACCAAACACTTTTTCCTTTTTCTTTTGCCGCTTGGTGTTCAGTGTGATGCTTCCAAAGGGTAATTGCGTCCATACTGTCCCAATAGGAAACTGTGATGCCCCTTCCATCCGCTTCACGAACGCTTTCCACGCCTAAAAATCCAGGCTGATCCGCCGCAAGCGATACCATCCGCTCTGCCGTTTCTCCATATCCTGTGTCAGTTTCGCTTTTGACAGAAGAAAAAATGACGGCATAGTAAGGAGGCTCAGGTGTTTTTGATAAAAAATCCATCATATTTCCCCCTCATATGTTTTTGACAAACAGTACCCTGTCTTGGCCAGGGCCATCATAGTTTGCAAACACTGAGATGCCATTTACCGTCTTGGTGCCCTTTTCAATATCAAACCCCAATTTTGTGTGATATGCGATTGATACTTTATTCACTGGTGAAGTGACGCATTTCACCCGGGTGCATCCTCTTTGTTTTACTGTTTCAATAAATACATCGTATAATTGTTTTCCAATTTGCATTTTTCTGAAATCCGGATGCACACCGGAAAAATGAATGTACGCCGTTTTAGGATCCGATTGCGATTGAAATCCGATTAAAAATCCGGTCATGCTGTTATGTTCAGATGCAAGAAAGCTTGTGTCCTGAAAATGCTCAAAAAATAGTCTCGGCAATTTTTCTTTCAGCTGTCTGCCGCCCCACCATTCATTCATTACAGACGTTACCATTTCATAATCTGAAGACGTGATTGTTCGAATATCCATTACGATTTGATCTCCCTCCGTCTGGCAAAACGAATGTCAGCTCTTTTTCTCACAATATAAAAATTATATTTTGCCTGGCTGGAATTGTAAATGCCTTCTTTCCTGTATCATACGTTTCCAGACTGCCGAGGGAACAATATTTGATCATTTTACACATTTCTCCCCCAAGCAGGAGGAGAGACTTTACAGCACAATATCAAGCACTTGATCAAGTTTCAGCTTATAAAGCTGGTCCTCATCGCCTTTTATCCATACTGCTTTTTCAAACTCTTCATACCGGCAGATCTTCCCAGTGCAGCGGACAATTTCACCATCCTGAAAGCAGCTGACAGTGATATCCTGAGCAAACTCCATCGCGGTGCAAAGCGTTTGATTCATCTCTTCCAGCTTATCGGGATCAAGGGTCGGCTTTTGCAGCTTCTGTTTATGCCGCTTTCTCTCCAGCAGGCTTTGCTTATGTTCCGGCAGAAACATCCTGCTTCCTTCCCACAGCAGGTTGCCCCTTTTTAAATGATCGTTCATTTATAGTGCCCCCCTATTTTAGCCGCACGTTCAAATGCCTGGCCTGCCGCTGTCAATGACGCCGCCCTGATGATTGCTGTATCGCCGAATCGATTTTTAATGCCGTCCATCACATAGCCTAGGCTCATTTTCTTTGCATAATCCTGAAATAAATTGAGCTGCCATATGTCATCAGATGAGAGCTGAGACAGATTGACACCGAGGCGGCGGACGGGTTTCCCGTCCCAAAATGTAAGAAACAGCCGGCATACAGCCTCATATACATCTTGCGTAGAATTCGTCGGTTCCGCCAGCTTCACTTGCCGATTGAAGCCCGTCGGCCAATCAAAATCAGCACCCCGGCAGCTCACTGACACCGTCTGCCCCATTACTCCGGTGTTTCGGCTCCGCCTGCACACTTCTTCACTCAGCTCCAGCAATACGACCTTGATTTCTTTGTCAAAGTGTTCGTAGTCTCTCGGGAGAGTCATTCCATGGCCGATCGCCTTTTGCCCGTCTAGAGATGAAGTTGATACAGGGGAATAATCAATTCCGTTTGCCGTCATCCACAGCACGTGGCCGTTAATGCCCCATTTCTTTTTTAAAAGATCGAGCGGAAAAGCCGCGAGCCCGCCGATCGTGCTGATGCCCATTCGATTTAAATGATGCTTCATGCGGCTCCCGACGCCAAACATGCTGCCCACCGGGAGCGGCCACATTTCGGTTTTTATATTTTCTTTCGTTAAGGTAAAAATACCGTTCTTATTCTTTTTGGCAAAATTGTCACACGCAATTTTGGCCAGCGCTTTGTTAGGGCCGATTCCAACCCGCGCATAAACGCCGATCTCCCGCATGATTCTGCCCTGAATGCTTTTCGCGATCTCCATCGGCGTCCCAAACAACTTCTGGCTGCCTGTAATGTCCATGAACTGTTCATCGATGGAATAAGGCTCCACAAGGTCTGTATACTCCTCTAGAATAGCCGTAATTTGCAGTGATACATCAATATACCGCTGCATACGCGGCCGGAGCACAACAGCCTCAGGACACTTTTCCTGTGCCTCCCACAGCCGTGAAGCATTCACCACACCCTTTTGTTTCGCCAGCGGGCAGGCAGCCAGTACAACTCCGCCCCTTTTTTCAGGATCTCCCGAAACAATGACGGGCTTATTTTTCAAATGTGGATTTTCCGCTTTCTCTACAGATGCATAAAACGATTGCATGTCAACGAGAAAAATCACTTTTTCTTTCATCATACACACCTCTAAAAAGAACTTATGTTCGTTTTTCTATTATATGCGAAAGTATGTTCGTTTTATACTGGTAAATGATTCTTGTCTGACAGAAAATATGATCCAAGGGTTTGAGAGAAGAAAAACATTTAGTAGAATAAAAGCGAAGCATAAGGATAGGAGAGTCATAATGGAGAAATTTGTTGAAAAAATGATGGGACAGGCACTGCGTCAATACGGCAGAAACGTTGCTATAGATCCGTTAAGCCCGTATGAAAAACAAAGCCTGAAAGCAGCTCTAGAAGAGAGACGGAATGAAGAACCAGATGAGGATTTGCATGCGCATATAGAAGATATCATTTATGACTATGTCACAAACCAAGGCCTGTTCTCTTAAACGTATGACTGCCAGTGCTTTCAGCCGCTGATGCGGCTTCCCTTTGAAAACACCGCCTGATAACAAAGAAACAGTCTCAAAGCCATACGACAGCCCTTCAATGCTCGCTCAAAACGGAATAAGCTGTCCACGATTGCCATCCTTGATTCAACCGAAGAGATTCGCTCTCTCTTCTGTCATGCGGCATGACGGTTTTCCGCGTACTTCTTGATCTCATATCCGGCTTTGCTGCCGATATGCTCCGGCATCCCGGCGGCTTAAACTCCTTTACTGTTTCAAACAGACACCCTCCTGACCAATCGCTTTGCTTTTCATCGGATATATCGTGATCTTCCTTCTGGCATCACCCTCAATTTCAATACGTAGCCATGTACGCCGTCAACACATAATGTATTGCCATCCATACAATCCACAGACATACGACGTGTCAATAACGAAATATTTTGAATCATCTATTGGATAAGGGAATTTTTTCATATATGATAGAGAAAGATCTTACATACAGGAGAGAATATAATTCATGAAGCAATGGAAAGATATCCACCCGATCAGCTGGACAATTATAATCGGAACCATTTTTGGCAGAATGGCAACATCGATGAGCATTCCCTTTTTAGCGATTTATTTGATAGCCGTCCAAGGTGCATCAGCTTCCTATGCAGGGCTGGTCATTGCCGCAAGCTCCTCAGTCGGCATCCTCGCAAGCTTTTACGGCGGATATATCTCCGATAAATTCGGCAGAAAAAACATGATGCTTGTGTCCATTTTCGGATGGATGCTGGTATTTATAGGGTTTGCGGCAGCATCTCATCTCTGGGTGTTTTTTGTAGTCAACGCATTAAACGGCCTTTGCAAATCACTGTTTGAGCCCGCTTCAAAGGCTTTGCTGTCTGATATGACAGAAGAAAAAACAAGACTGCTTGTTTTTAATTTACGCTATGCAGCTATTAATATTGGCGTTGTCTTCGGACCCGTGCTAGGCCTGTATTTCGGCTCATCGCAATCGACCACGCCCTTTTTGGTGCCTGCAGTCATTTACGGACTATACGGACTTGTGCTTGCCAGCCAATTTAAAAAACATCCTTCTTTATCAGCATCAGACCAGTCCCGACATATGAGCGTAAGGGAAGCGTTTATGGTCACGCAAAAGGATTATCTTTTTACAATTGCTTTGGTTGGCATTACGCTATGCACCTTTGGCTACTCACAATTTAGTTCCACATTCCCTCAGTATATGGCGCAAAACCCCTTGATCGGCAATGGAACGAAGCTGTACGGACTGATGCTGACATTAAACGCAATCGTAGTGTTGGCGACGCAATTTCCCATTGTCCATTTTGCAAAACGTTTTTCGCCGCTTTGCTCTCTGATGCTCGGTAATGTGATGGTTAGTATCAGCATGGCCATTTTCACCGTATCACACGGTGTTTCATCACTTGTGATGATTGTCATCACTTTTACAATCGGCGAGGTGCTTTTGTTCTCTATGATGGATTTGTTTGTAGACCAGATTGCAAAACCAGGATTAAAAGGCACTTATTTCGGGGCAATCGGTTTTTCCCAGCTCGGAAACGTCATCGGCCCCTGGGTCGGAGGGATATGTATAGACCTGTTTGGCGCTGGTCGGCCAATTTTTATTTTTTCTGTCCTGAGCGGCATTACCCTGCTCGGACTGCCATTTTTAGCGGTCGCCTATCGGCAGATGAAAACGGCAACCACAAAACACGGTTCCCGTCTGGAAAAACAGCTTTAAATAAAAAACGGGAGAAAATGAATCTCTCCCGCAAACATGAGGTGAGGAACATGAATATAGGCGATGTGATGTTTCAGCTGTTTGTATTTATCCTATTTGCCGCAGTCATCTTTGCGGCTGTTACAGGCTTCAAGTATGCGAAAAACCGAAAAGCGCAGCTGGATCGCATTGAGAAAAAGTTGAACAGCCTGTCCAAAGATCACGATTAACAGCTTGGGGCAACGAGCTCTACCTTAATCCGGTCCGGATCCTCACAATAAACTGCATAATGCCCGTCTCCTCCGGCAAAAGGATGCCTGTCTTGGTACAACACACGATAGCCTTTTGCCGTCAGTTTTTTGGTCATCTGATCGACTTGATGCTTGGATTCAGCATGAAATGCGAGATGGTTCAGACCGACT
Organism: Bacillus sp. JS; assembly: GCF_000259365.1. NCBI lineage: Bacteria > Bacillati > Bacillota > Bacilli > Caryophanales > Bacillaceae > Bacillus > Bacillus sp. JS. The sequence goes on from NC_017743.1 coordinate 2,374,865, forward strand.
CGGCATCTATGGTATTCCGGCTCTAGAAAAGGCTCTTTCGCCTGCACAATTACTAAGTAAAAACCATCTTTCTTCCAGCTGATGCCTGAGCTCCATTTTTGGTACTCTTTATAGCCAAGTTCTTTTAAGAACCAGCCCCAAAACCGCCTTGACGTCTCCAAATCAGAGACATACAGTTCCAGATGATGCACAGTTTCATACCCTCCTTACCAGCACTTCCTCGACCTTATGCCCGTCTCCCTTACGCAAAATGAGATCTGATCTGAATTTAGTCGGCAGGATATTTTCATATAAATTCGGCCGGTTAACACTCTCCCAAATCGAGGCTGCCATCTCGTCAGCCTCCTGATCGGACAAGTCTTTAAATTTATGAAAATATGAATCAGGATTTTGAAAAGCAGTTTCCCGAAGCAGACGAAAACGCTCCAAATACCAAGTGAAAATCCGGCTTTCCTCCGCATCCACGTAAATCGAAAAATCGAAGAAATCGGAAACAAAAATACGCGGGTTTTCCCGGTCATCCTCCAAGGTGGGGGACTGAAGCACATTAATGCCTTCAATAATTACAATATCCGCCTGTTCTACAACCTCGAACACACCTTCCTCGCGGTCATAGGTTAGATGGGAATACACCGGGGCCTTTACGCTGTCCTTTCCTGATTTTAAGTCATTCAAAAATTCGAGCAGCGCCTTTACATCATAGCTTTCAGGAAATCCTTTTCTTGACATCATATTTTTCTTTTTAAGCTCGGCAGTAGGAAATAAAAAACCATCTGTTGTGATAAGGCTCACTTTGGGACGGTCAGGCAAACGCGAAAGCAGCTTCTGCAAGATCCGCGCCGTCGTGCTTTTTCCAACTGCGACACTGCCGGCGATGCCGATAATAAACGGGATTTTGGCTGAATGCGGGTGCTTCAAAAAAACATTGACATGCTTATTGCGTTCAGCAGCAGACTTGACATGCAAATGGAGCAGCCGAACAAGCGGAATATAGATCGTTTCCACTTCTTCAACAGATAGATAATCATTGAGCCCTTCCACCGCTTTTGCCTCTTCTTCAGATACAGCAATCGACAAATGTCCCCCAAAACCAGACCAAGACTCTCGATTGTGCTGTGTATATAAAGTATGTAAGTTAAGCTCTTTATTTTTCACTGTTTACACCTGACTCTCTGTAGGTTAAAACCCTTACAAAGATTGTAACGGAAAACCTTTTCACTGTCTGCTTATTTTTTCATTTCGTTTTTTAGCAAATCAGCACCGATTCGGTTATACGCAGCCATTTCCTCTTTTGGAACCATGCTTCCTCCCGTTCCCCAGACGATATGTACGGCATGCTCCATATTATATTTCTGACTATAGCGCCTTCCCTCTTCTGTCGAAAAAAGCTGAACCGGCCCGAACATGCCGGCAAGAGCAGATGGCTCTAAATATTGATTTTCAGATACAGCCAGCATATGAAGCAAAGTATAAAGCATATTATCCTCTACCGTATAACAGCCGCTCAGAAGCGGTTCAATCAGCTTGCCGACAAATCCTGACGGCCTCCCTACGGCAAGTCCGTCAGCAGCCGTCCGATTATCCAGACCGATATCCTGGACGGAGATCTGCTCGTGAAGTCCTGAATAAAGCCCTAACAGCATACACGGTGAATGAGTTGGTTCTGCGAAAAACACGTGAACATGTTCTCCGTATAAAAGCTTCAGCCCAAAGGCTACACCGCCCGGTCCTCCGCCGACTCCGCACGGCAGATACACAAACAAGGGCGTCTCGAGACTTGGCTGTATATTCATATAGTCAAGCTGTGTTTTTAATCGGCTTGCAGCAACAGCATATCCTAAGAACAGCTGACGAGAATGTTCATCATCAATAAAATAACAGAATGGATCTTGTTCCGCCTGCCGTCTCCCTTCGTTCACCGCTTCACTGTAATCTGTTTCGTACTCCATAACAGTGACACCCTTTTGGCGGAGGAGGTCCTTTTTCCACTGCTTAGCATCGGCCGACATATGCACTGTCACGCGAAACCCGAGTGCCGCGCCAATGATGCCGATGCTTAAACCCAGGTTTCCTGTTGAACCGACAGCAATCGAATAGCGGGAGAAAAACGCAGCAAACCGGTCTTCCCGTAAGATGCGGTAATCATCGGTTTCCTGAAGCATTCCTTCTTGAAGCGCGAGATTTTCAGCATGCTTTAATACTTCATAAATCCCGCCCCGGGCTTTAATCGATCCTGAAATCGGAAGTTCGTGGTCGCACTTTAAAAGCCATCTTCTCGGGAATGGCTGCTGATATGCCGCTTCCAGCTTTTCCTTCATATCCTGCATCTCAAAAAGCGGAGACTCGATGATCCCTTTAGCGCCTTTCGTCTCAGGAAACACCTCGGCAATATAAGGGGCAAAGCGCCGCAGTCTTTCTTCCGCTTCCGCGATCTCGTTTGCCCACTCATCTGCATGGGGTATTGGCCCCTCTTTCTTGCCTGAATTTGCCCAGAATACAGGCTCTGCATCAATCAGTTTCTGAATAAACGGATCTTTGAGCAGAACATGAAGGACATCTGAATGAATTGACATTCAACAATCTCTCCCTTCCACTATCAAAAACTGCCTCGTGAGCAACAATCATTCCACCACAGGCAGTTCCATCATTATTTTTTCATGAGCACGCGTCCTGCCAGCTTTTCAACGAGAGCTGGAAACAGCTGATACAGCTTAGTGCCGGCATTCATTAAACGCGGAAGATTGATCTCCCGTTTGTTCGTAAAAATTGCAGCTGTAATTTGAGCTGCCACGTCATCAGGATCAAGCATCCAGCGGCCGACATTTTTGACGTAGTCCCCACCTTTATCAGCAATGGAAAAAAAGTCCGTCTGAATCGGTCCTGGATTGACTGTTGTCACATAAATGCCGGTTCCCGACAGCTCCATCCGCAAAGCATTTGAGTATCCTAGCACGGCATGTTTTGTCGCGGAATACAGGCTCGACTTCGGTGTTGCGATTTTCCCCGCTTGAGAGGCGATATTGATGATATGGCCCTTTTTTTGCTCAAGCATTCGCGGGAGCACCGCTTTTGTACAGGCGACCAGGCCGAAGACATTTACATCAAACATTGCTTTCATGTCTTCCAATGTCGAGTCTAAAACCGTTTCAAATATACCGAAGCCCGCATTGTTGATCAGGACATCAACCGAGCCGATCTGATCACGGACCCGGGCGATATCCTCTAGGCGGCCGACATCCAGAGGAAAGATCTCACACTGTCCGCTCCATTCCTCGGTTATTTTCCTTTTGATTTCTATCAAACGATCCTCACGTCTAGCCGACAGCAGGACATGGGCTCCTTCAGCCGCGCATAAGTATGCGATTCTTTCTCCAAGCCCTCCTGAAGCACCGGTTATCCAAATCCTTTTTCCCGCTATATGTTTCACCCATTTCACCTCTTCATTGTTCTAAAGTATGCGATGTTTCCTTCCCAATATGACGTGATGGCTTCTTCAGCCTCCAACACATCAAGATGCCCTGCCGTTTCTGACATTGTTAAAAACAATTCCTTTTCATATACAGCAGGAAAAAGCTGCTGACAGACCTGAAAAGCGGTCATCGGCTTTTCAGCCAGCATGCGAAGCACATCCTCCGTCCTGTTCCTCTGCTTGTCAAAACGCTTCTCAATCAGTGCTTGGACACTGGTGATTGGCTCGCCGTGACCAGGAAATACGATTGTTGGCTCTAGATGAGACAGCCTGCGCAAAGACCGCTGATAATCCACTAAAGGCTTTGACCTGACGTCTCCCGCTTTCGGCGCTTCTATAATCGGATTAGACGAGCTGTTGGCCAGCAGTAGATCTCCGCCAAGCATCCTTCCGCTTTTTTCATGGAAAAGAACGATATGCGATTCAGCATGTCCAGGCATCTCCAACACAGACCAGCCCTCAAGCCCGTCAATGCCCATACCTTCACTGATTGTTTTTGTCAGAGATCTCGTACAGGAAAATGCATACGCTGACCGAATCAGCTTTTCCGCCTTCCCCGTATCAAATGGAACGCCTAATTCAGGCAGCAGCTTTTGAAAAAAACGTTTTTGCCAATCCATAAAGGCTTGATTTCGGCTGATATAAGGTTCGTTGAAGGCATGCCCAATCACTTCGATTTCATCTGAAAAGACATCAAGCAAGCCTGCATGGTCAGCATGATGGTGAGTCAGTACAACCTGCTCGATATCTGACATTTTCACATTTACAGCAGCAAGCTGCTCTTGTAAGGCGCTGGCAGCCTCTTTTGTATTCGGCCCGGCATCAATAAGTGTCAGCGCATCACCTTTTACGAGGTAAACGATAACATCGCCGACAGCAAACGGCGTCGGGATGCGGATCGCAATTACATCTTCAGTTGTCATCCTTTCGCTCCTTGTCTTCATTCATTATTCATATTTTAGCTTTTTCTCGGTCTTATGTCATTATTGCTGAATGAGAACAGACCTTTTTGAAAAAGCTATTGACATTAGCTTGTCCGCCATTGCATAATGAACAACAAACTAAAACGAGAACATTGGAACGCTATGACGAGGAATAGTATACAAGGCAATGGCCTAAGAGAGCGATACCCCCGGCTGAAAGGTATTGCGGCCCGCTTGTTTGTAGAACCTGCCCTCAAGTCGCGGTTAGGAAAACCTAAACGTTTCCCGCGTTACGGGATTTGAGCTGAGCACAATTTGTGCTAATGAGGGTGGTACCGCGAACCTTTTCGTCCTTTACGTGATGAAAAGGTTTTTTGTTGTTCTGATAGAAGGAGGATATCAATGAAAAAAATAGGATTTGTCGGCGCCGGGTCAATGGCTGAAGCAATGATCAACGGTATTTTGCAAAGCGGCATCACAAAATCAGAACATATCTATATTACAAACCGCTCAAATGACGAGCGTCTGATTGAATTAAAGGAAGCGTATGGCGTGCGTCCATGCAGAGATAAAAATGAGTTTTTCACTCACACCGATATCATCATCCTCGCTTTCAAACCGAAAGACGCGGCGGAAAGCATCGACAGCATCCGGCCGTATCTCAATGACCAGCTGGTCATTTCAGTACTTGCAGGCCTTACCATCGAAACCATTCAGCATTATTTCGGCAGAAAGCTCGCGGTCATTCGAGTCATGCCGAATACATCGGCGGCAATCAGAAAATCAGCAACCGGATTTTCCGTAAGCGCAGAAGCAAGCCAGGACGATATTGCTGCTGCAAAGGCTCTATTGGAAACAATCGGCGATGCCACACTGGTTGAGGAGCGTCATCTTGACGCCGTTACTGCAATCGCAGGTAGCGGCCCGGCTTACGTGTATCGTTATATTGAGGCGATGGAAAAAGCGGCGCAAAGAGTAGGATTAGATAAAGAAACGGCAAAAGCACTCATTTTGCAGACAATGGCGGGGGCAACTGATATGCTCCTTCAAAGCGGCAAACAGCCTGCACAGCTGCGCAAGGAAATCACCAGTCCTGGGGGCACTACAGAGGCAGGCCTTCGTGCTTTACAGGACTCCCGCTTTGAAGAGGCGATTATTCACTGTATTGAAGAGACCGCTAAACGGAGCGCAGAAATCAAAGAACAGTTTGCCGGAGCGGCTTTAGATAGGCATTAGACAGAAGGATAGGGCCTCCTGTCTTTCTTTTTCTACAACCGCTGGCCGGCTGTTTCCGATTGCTTTAATAGCGCGGAGATCGTAAATGAAAGCAAATCGGGAAGCACTTCAAAGGAATAAGGCATGTACAATCTTTCCGTCCATTTGTGCGGGTCTTTGCCAGCCGGACCGACATTTAAAACGGGGACATATAAAGCCTGTTCTTTGCCGCTTGGCAATGAATATCCTCTATTAAAGAGCGGCATATTGCTTGTGTATGCGTCAACCTCCTGCTTTTCCAGCTGAAGATAGCTCAAGTCCGATAGTCCGGGAAAGTACTGAACCTCCCGCAACGCAATGCCGTATCTGTTAACCGCATACTGCATAAGCTGATCAGCTGTATGCCTAATCAATTGATCGTCCTTTGACGAAACGGCCGGATAAAACGGCGGACTATAAAAAAGAACAATAAGCGGGGCATCCTCCTTACAAAGCGAAGCAATCTCAGAAACAATTTTCGTCGAAAAATCCCTGTCTCCAAGCTCCCCCCTGTTAGCAAAGGCATAATTAAGAGCTCGGTCTGTTTCCGAAATTCCAGCACGTTTTTTTGCACGCGCAACCAGCTCATCAAATGTCAAAACAGTGACGGCCCGTTCAATCGGCTGAAAAGGCTCAAATTGTTGAAAGTCCTGTGTTTTCTTCCGAACGTTCGACATGATTTCCTCCGCCGCCTGTTTTGCGGTTTTCAGCAGCATCTGGTGCAGCTCACTAGCCGAGCGTCTCATTGACAGCACATTAAATAATGTGACAGCTGTATGCGGTGTCTGAACTGAATATGCCTCTTTCAAGTCCTTTTGCATTAAGTTTACCGGCGGCGGAGTGACCTCACCATCAACCTTTTCACAATAATCAGCATTCAGTTCAAGCAAACGGTTAATCTCAGATACCATTAAATTCGCGTTTAGGCCTGAAAACGGCTCTCCAACATGTGTCTCAATTCCCTTGCAGAAAAATCCCGCAAGCACCTTGCCAATGCTTCCTGTATAAAAATATTGCTGCTGGTCGCCGGGGAATTTTTCAAACATCGGTTCAGCATTCAGGCAGGCGGTTAATGTGATATCATGCTTTTTCTCCATTTCCTTCAATACAGGAACCGCCTCAATCATGCCTCTTGAATTCACTTCCTCGTCCGGAACTGTTATCAACAGCAGATTGCCCTCAAAATGGCCGTTCATTGCCCGCTCCAGCATCGACAACTGAACACAAAGCCCCGCTTTCATATCCATCGTCCCTCTGCCAAACAGCCAGTCTCCGCTTTCAGCATCTCTTCTCACACGTTCAGGAAGCAGCTCTTTTTTCTCTAAAAAGGAACTCAAAAGCTCAGCAGGTTTGCAAGCCATATGTTTAAATTCTCCGTAATCCTCTATGTCAACAACATCAAAATGACTCAACAGTAGCACTGTCTTTTTGACTTTCTTCTTTTTGACTAAAGCCGTAAGAAAAGATCTGCCATCGTCCATCGTATGAAGAGTTACATCATCTGGATGTTTTTGAAAATAAGGCTTGTCTTTCAAAATAAAATAAAGATATTCCGCAAGTGCTGCCTCGCCCTTCGAACCGGTGATGCTTTCGTATTGCACAAGAGAAGTTAAAAGTGCCCGCAATTCGTCCTTCGTCTGCCAATTCATCGATTTCCGCCCCTCCTATGTATAAAAACGCTTCTAGCTTGAAAAATAAGATGATTCCCTGTCTATTATACAGAAATGTTTGACAAAAACGGTTCTTTTGAGCAGTTTATATGACGCGAAAGAAATGACTTGATATAATCAATCTCTAAAAACCTTACGGGAGGCGAAAGAAATGGCCAGAAAATTATTCACACCTATTACAATTAAAGATATGACATTAAAAAATCGCATTGTTATGTCACCAATGTGCATGTATTCTTCTCATGAAAAGGACGGGAAATTAACGCCGTTCCACATGGCGCATTACATATCGCGTGCAATCGGCCAAGTCGGACTGATTATTGTAGAGGCGTCAGCAGTTAACCCTCAGGGTCGAATCACAGACCAAGACTTAGGCATTTGGGGCGACGAGCATATTGAAGGCTTTGCCAAACTGACTGAGCAGGTCAAAGAACAAGGTTCAAAAATCGGCATTCAGCTTGCCCATGCCGGACGTAAAGCTGAGCTTGAAGGAGACATTTTCGCTCCATCGGCGATTGCGTTTGACGAACAATCAGCAACACCAGTAGAAATGTCAGCAGAAAAAGTAAAAGAAACGATCCAGGAGTTTAAGCAAGCGGCTGCCCGCGCAAAAGAAGCCGGCTTTGATGTGATTGAAATTCATGCGGCGCACGGATATTTAATTCACGAATTTTTATCTCCGCTTTCCAACCATCGCACAGATGAATACGGCGGTTCACCTGAAAACCGCTATCGTTTCTTGAGAGAGATCATCGATGAAGTCAAACAAGTATGGGACGGGCCATTATTTGTCCGTGTATCTGCTTCAGACTATACAGATAAAGGATTGGACATCGCCGATCACATCGGTTTTGCAAAATGGATGAAGGAGCAGGGTGTTGACTTAATCGACTGCAGTTCAGGCGCCCTTGTTCACGCAGACATAAATGTATTTCCCGGCTATCAGGTCAGCTTCGCCGAGAAAATTCGTGAACAGGCGGACATGGCGACTGGTGCCGTCGGCATGATTACAGACGGTTCAATGGCTGAAGAAATTCTGCAAAACGGACGTGCCGACCTCATCTTTATCGGCAGAGAGCTTTTGCGGGATCCATTCTTTGCAAGAACCGCCGCGAAACAGCTCAATACAGAGATTCCGGCCCCTGTTCAATACGAAAGAGGCTGGTAATGCCTATGAGAGATATCCACTGCCGGATATCTCTTTTTTTATTTTTAGAGAAACGATCGGCTAAGGTTCTCCGTCTCCCTAGTAGAACCAATTAGAGGAGATGACTCCAATGAAATCAGCTTGGATGGAAAAGACATATACAATTGACGGATGTGCGTTTCATACACAGCACCGGAAAGGAACAAGCGGTGTAACGATTGTCTTTGAGGCCGGCTACGGTACTTCTTCTGAGACGTGGAAACCATTAATGGCGGACATTGATGATGAATTTGGCATTTTCACATATGATCGGGCGGGCATAGGGAAAAGCGGGCGAAGCAGAGCGAAACGAACAGCTGAACAACAAGTGAAAGAATTGGAGAGTTTGCTTAAAGCAGCAGATGTAAAACCTCCTTATCTGGCTGTTTCACACTCATACGGAGCTGTCATCACCGGCTTATGGGCCTGCAAAAACAAGTATGATATTATCGGCATGGTCCTTCTTGATCCAGCTTTAGGAGATTGCGCCAGCTTCACCTTTATACCCGAAGAGATGCACAAATCATATACGAGAAAGATGATGCTTGAGGGCACACCTGCAGAATTTTCAAAAAGTCTGCAGGAGCTCAAACAGCGGCAAATCCATTTAGGAAACATGCCTCTCCTTGTATTGTCATCAGGAGAACGGACTGAGAAATTCGCTGCTGAACAGGAATGGCAAAACTTGCACAGCAGCATATTGTCTCTATCCAACCAAAGCGGCTGGATTCAAGCTAAAAACAGCTCCCACAACATCCATCATGATGAACCTCATATCGTTCATTTGGCTATTTATGACGTATGGTGCGCAGCGTGCCAGCAGGCTGCCCCTCTTTACCAGGCAGTCAATTAACGTAAAAAAAGACCGGGCCGTAAGAGACGCCCGGTCTTTTTTGTTATTTTGTTTCACGGTGAAGGGTATATTTCTTCAAACGCGGTGAATATTTTTTCAGCTCCAAACGATCTGGATTGGTGCGTTTATTTTTTGTTGTAATGTAATTTCGGTCTCCCGTTTCAGTGCAAGCTAAAGTAACATTGACTCTCATCGTTCACATCTCCTTTTCAAAACGTAATGATTACGCTTTATTATACAACGTAATGGCAAATTGTCAAATAAGTATGCCTTCAGCCTCGCGGGATGGGTACCTCTAAGAAATCATATGCCGCCACACTATTTGGGAAAACGTCAACCGCTTCTTTTTGAAGCTCCAAAGAGGCATCCCCCTGATATCTTGCGCTGATATGGGTTAAAATAAGCTGCTTCGCCCCTGCTTCTTTCGCTGTTACAGCCGCTTGTTCCGTTGTGCTGTGATAATAACCAAAAGCAAGTTTATGATCTTCCTTAGCAAAGGTTGCTTCATGAACAAGCACATCACAATCTCTTGCAAGCTCTTTTAGTTTGTCGCTAACTCTCGTATCTCCGGAGAACACAACAGATCTTCCTTTTTTGGGAGGCTCCAGAAAATCACTCCCATTGATGATGCGTCCGTCTTCAAGCGTTACCGTTTCGCCTTTTTTGATTTTCTGATACACGGGTCCGGGCGGGATGTTCATTTCTTTTAATACATCCGCCTTCAGGGCACCCGTTACGTCTTTTTCCTGCACACGGTATCCGAAGGCTTCTACGCCATGAATAACAGAAACCGCTGTGACAATAAACTGATCGTCTTCAAACACGATTCCTTCTTCAATTTCCTGGACCGCAAGCGGATATGTCAAATGGGTTTTCGTGACGGCAAGGCTTGTTTCAATAAACGCTTTGATCCCTTTAGGTCCGTACACTGTCAGCTCGTCCTCTCCGCCTTGAAAGGAACGGCTCCCCAGAAGCCCCGGAAGTCCGTATACATGGTCACCATGCATGTGTGTAATAAAGATTTTCTCTATTTTACGAGGTTTAATCGTTGTATGTAAAATTTGATGCTGTGTGGCTTCCCCGCAGTCAAAAAGCCATACCGAACGCCTTTCTTCAAGCAATCTCAATGCGATAGAGGTGACGTTTCTCGTCTTGGCGGGAATGCCGGCTCCCGTCCCTAAAAAAAGTAATTCCACGTTTCCTTCCTCCTACTAGAACCAGATACCTACAAGAATACAGGATCAAGCGCAAAATGTGAATCTTGCCTCTCAAAAGAACAATCCTTTCGTGCTAGAAACATTTTTTCAGCATTCTGCTTAAAAAAGGGCTTAAATGTTTGCTTTCGTTGAATTTTAGATTTAAAATGAAGGAAATATACGGGGTGTACTAAAATAAAGCTTCGAATAAAGTGAGGTACTTTTAGTGAAAACAAACCAACAACCAAAAGCAGTAATTGTCATATTCGGTGCAACTGGAGATTTAGCAAAACGAAAATTGTATCCGTCTATTCACCGTTTATATCAAAACGGACAAATCGGAGAAGAGTTTGCAGTGGTAGGAGTTGGAAGAAGACCTTGGTCAAATGAGGATCTTCGCCAAACCGTTAAAACATCCATTTCCTCGTCTGCAGATAAGCATATAGATGATTTCACGTCTCATTTTTACTATCACCCGTTTGACGTGACAAATCCTGGATCTTATCAAGAGCTTAACGTATTGCTTAACCAGCTGGAAGATACATATCAAATTCCGAACAACAGAATGTTCTACCTGGCAATGGCTCCTGAATTCTTCGGAACAATTGCAAAAACATTAAAATCAGAGGGTGTAACAGCTACAACAGGCTGGTCCCGCCTTGTCATCGAAAAGCCGTTCGGCCACGATCTGCCAAGCGCACAGGCATTAAACAAAGAAATCCGTGAAGCGTTTACGGAAGATCAAATTTACAGAATCGACCATTATCTAGGCAAACAAATGGTTCAGAATATTGAAGTGATTCGATTTGCCAATGCGATTTTCGAACCGCTCTGGACAAACCGCTACATCTCAAACATTCAAATTACGTCTAGCGAATCACTTGGCGTAGAAGACCGTGCAAGATATTACGAAACATCAGGCGCCCTGCGCGACATGGTGCAAAACCATATTATGCAGATGGTTGCCCTCCTTGCAATGGAGCCGCCGATCAAATTGAACACAGAAGAAATTCGCAGCGAAAAAGTGAAGGTGCTGAGAGCACTGCGCCCTATTGCAAAAGATGAAGTGGATGAATACTTTGTGCGCGGACAATATCAAGCCGGTGAAATTGACGGTGTACCTGTTCCTTCTTATACAGAAGAAGATAATGTCGCTCCTGACTCCAATACAGAAACCTTTGTTGCCGGCAAGCTCTTGATCGACAACTTCAGATGGGCTGGTGTTCCATTCTATATCCGTACCGGAAAACGAATGAAAGAAAAGTCCACAAAAATTGTCGTTCAATTTAAGGACATTCCGATGAACCTGTACTACGGCAATGAAAACAACATGAATCCGAACTTGCTTGTCATTCATATTCAGCCTGAAGAAGGCATTACTCTTTACTTAAATGCTAAAAAGCTTGGCGGAGCAGCACACGCGCAGCCAATCAAACTCGATTATTGCAGCAATTGCAATGACGAGTTGAACACCCCTGAAGCATATGAAAAACTAATTCACGACTGTCTTCTTGGCGATGCAACAAACTTTGCACACTGGGATGAAGTTGCCCTTTCTTGGAGCTTTGTCGACTCCATTTCTGAAACATGGGCAGCAAACAAAACCTTATCTCCTAACTACGAATCAGGCTCAATGGGACCGAAAGAATCAGATGATCTTTTGGCGAAAGACGGCTTGCACTGGTGGAATATATAATAAGAAAAGAGCCGAAAATGCTTGTGAGCATTTTCGGCTTTTTTGCAGCTGCCACAGAGGTATAGCACTCTCTTTAATAACAAAACCCCCCGAAGCTCTTGAGGTTCGGGGGGTTCTATTGATTACTTCATCCATTCAGTATGGAAAATACCTTCTTTATCAGTACGCTCATACGTATGAGCGCCAAAGTAGTCACGCTGTGCTTGGATTAAGTTTGCAGGCAGTACGGCTGTACGGTAGCTGTCATAATAAGCTAATGCGCTTGAGAATGATGGCACCGGCACACCTTGAGCAACTGCAAGTGAAATCACCTGGCGAAGCGCTCCTTGGTAGCTTTCTGCAATATTCTTGAAGTAGCTGTCAAGAAGCAGGTTGTCAAGCTCAGGCTCGCGATCGTAAGCTTCTTTGATTTTCTGAAGGAACGCTGCACGAATGATGCAGCCGCCACGGAAGATCATAGCGATTTCACCATATTTCAGATCCCAGTTATATTCTTCAGAAGCAGCTTTCATTTGGGCAAATCCTTGCGCGTATGAGCAGATTTTACTCATGAACAACGCTTTTCTGACCGCTTCAATCAGCTCTTCTTTATTTTCCGTAACAGGCTTCACTTCCGGTCCTGAAAGAAGTCCGCTCGCTTTCACACGCTCTTCCTTCATAGCTGAGATAAAACGCGCGAATACAGATTCAGTAATAATCGGAAGCGGAACACCTAAGTCAAGTGCGCTTTGGCTTGTCCATTTTCCTGTTCCTTTTTGCCCTGCTTTATCGAGAATCACATCAACAAGCGGTTTGCCTGTCTCTTCGTCTTTTTTCGTGAAGATGTCAGCTGTAATCTCAATCAGGTAGCTGTCAAGCTCTCCTTTATTCCATTCAGCGAAAACTTCATGAAGCTCATCAGCTGAAAGGCCCAGCACCTGTTTCAGAATGAAGTAAGATTCAGAAATCAGCTGCATATCTCCGTATTCAATACCGTTGTGCACCATTTTTACATAATGGCCGGCACCATCTGGACCGATATATGTCGTACAAGGTTCTCCGTCAACTTTTGCAGAAATGGCTTCAAGAATCGGTTTCACAAGCTCATGTGCTTCTTTTTGTCCGCCAGGCATGATAGAAGGCCCTTTAAGCGCCCCTTCTTCTCCGCCGGAAACGCCTGTTCCGATAAAATGAATTCCGCTTTCAGCGAGTTCTTTGTTACGGCGCTGTGTATCTTTATAATATGTATTTCCGCCGTCAATTAAAATATCATCCTTCTCTAGATGAGGAAGAAGAGATTGAATTGTCGCATCTGTTGCAGTTCCCGCTTTAACCATTAATAAGATTTTGCGCGGTGTTTCCAAGGATTGGACAAATTCTTCAATGCTGTATGTGCCAACAACATTTTTTCCTTTTGCCTCTTGCAAAAACTCCTCAGTCTTACTGCTAGATCTGTTGTAAACAGAAACAGAAAATCCCCGGCTTTCGATATTTAAAGCCAGATTTTTACCCATAACCGCAAGTCCGATAACGCCGATTTGTTGTTTTGACATATTCTAACGTCCCTTCTGCAAACGTTTAATCATTTTAAAATTTAAATTAAAATAAAATGATATTTATAATAAAGAAATTACCATACTTTCACCCTTTTTTTCAAGCGATTCAGCTTTTCTTTTCATCCTGAAAAAAATCTTTATTAAAGCTTGTTCCCTTCGTTTTGCTCTCCTCTTTTTTTAACCTTGCACCTTTTCTGATCAGTTTAGATCCGTACTTTTCATTCAGCTTTTCCATTATCTGCTGAATGGGCTCATCCCTCGCATCCTCATTAAAGCTGAACAAATCGAGCTGCTTATAGGCCTGCTCTTTTTCTACCAAATCGGTTCCGGTAATGCCAAGCAGCCTGACAGGATTTTTATTCCAGTGCTTAAAAAAGAGGTGCTCTGCTTCTTTCAAGATTTCATTTTTTTGATCAATCGGATTTCTCAGCGTGATGCTTCTCGTAATGGTTTTCCAATCCGCATATCTAATCATAATAAATAGCTTTGAAGCCATGACTTCCTTGCGCTGTAAACGGTCACTCACGGAAGCGGCAAGTTTTCTGAAAACGCCTAACAGCTCCTCTTCATCACTGGAGTCATGTGAAAGTGTCGATGAGTTGCCGACGCTTTTAAATTCGTAAATGCGCTCCGGGTCAACCGGCGCATGGTGAATGCCGTTTGCTTTATTTTTAAGGCGCGGACCGTTGATGCCAAGCAGGCGCTTCAGCGAGTGTTCATCAGCTGCAGCTAGCTCTCCGATTGTATGAATGCCGAGTCCTTTCAGTTTTTCCGCTGTCTTATTGCCAACTCCGTGCATCTCTCCAACAGGAAGCGGCCAAAGGATGTCGGGCACTTGCCTCTTTCTTAAAATCGTAATTCCAAGCGGCTTTTTCATATCAGACGCCATCTTAGCGAGAAATTTATTCGGCGCGATTCCTATGCTTGACGGAAGCAGCAGCTCTTTTTGCAATCTGCTTTGGATTTCTTTTGCCGTCTCCAGCGCTCGGCTGCTGTATGGTGTATCGGTCATGTCCATATAGCCCTCATCAATGGAGACAGGCTCCACCAGGTCAGTATATTCACGGAGAATAGTAAACATGGCTCTGGAAGAGTTTCTATAGCGGTCAAAATTCGGCGGAAGAACGATGAGCTCTGGACAATGGCGCTTCGCTTGCCAAACCGGCATTGTTGTTTTGACGCCGCGCGCCCTTGCTTCGTAGCTGCATGTCACCACAATGCCCTTTCGCTCCTTTACGTTTCCGGCAACTGCGACCGGCTTTCCCCGGAGAGCCGGATCATATGCCATTTCAACCGATGCATAAAAGCTATTCATATCAATATGGAAAATAATTCGGCTCTTTCCCGGCATAAACAAATCTCCTTTTCGTTCATTAGACAACAGCTTGTACATATAGTAAAATGAAGCTATTGAATGGATGTGATGACAATGTTTGTGGAATCGATAAATGACGTTTTATTCTTAGTCGATTTTTTCACAATTATTCTTCCTGCTCTGACGGCAATCGGGATTGCATTCCTCTTACGAGAGTGCCGTGCCGGCGAGCATTGGAAATCCAAACGAACAGATGAACATCAGACAGTCTTTCACATTAACCGAACAGACTTTCTTATTATTATATATCATCGCATTACAACTTGGATACGTAAAGTCTTCCGCATGAATTCGCCTGTGAACGATGATGAAGACGCCAGTTCTCTTCTTTTATAAACCGCATTTATAAAAAGGAGGAGAACAAAATTGCTAAAAACATATCAAAAACTTATGGCTATGGGTATCTTTTTGATCGTATTATGCTCGGGCAATGCTGCCTTCGCGGCGACGAATCAGGTGGGAGGTCTCAGCAACGTAGGGTTTTTCCACGATTATTTAATCGAACCGTTTTCCGCGCTGCTTAAGGGGGTTGCCGGGCTGTTTCATGGAGAATACGGACTCTCTATTATTCTCGTAACCATTATTGTGCGTTTGGTTGTACTGCCCTTGTTTGTCAATCAGTTCAAAAAACAGCGTATGTTTCAAGAAAAAATGGCGGTTATTAAACCTCAGGTTGACAGCATTCAGGCCAAACTGAAAAAGACGAAGGACCCGGAAAAGCAAAAAGAGCTGCAAATGGAAATGATGAAGCTGTATCAAGAGAACAACATCAATCCGCTTGCCATGGGATGCCTCCCAATGCTGATTCAGTTTCCTATTGTGATTGGATTTTATTACGCGATTCGCTCCACACCTGAAATTGCGTCACACTCGTTTTTATGGTTCAGTTTAGGACAATCAGATATTCTCGTGTCTCTTAGTGCGGGAGCTATGTACTTTATCCAGGCCTATGTCGCCCAAAAACTGAGCGCGAAATATTCCGCTGTCCCGCAAAACCCTGCGGCGCAGCAATCCGCAAAATTGATGGTGTTCATCTTCCCAGTGATGATGACGATTTTCTCGCTTAATGTCCCGGCAGCGCTGCCGTTGTACTGGTTCACAAGCGGGCTATTCTTGACAGTCCAAAACGTCGTCCTTCAGATGACGCACCATAAAAATAAAAAAACTGCCGCTCTTACTGAGCCGGTGAAATAATGAAGCAACCCCGCGCGACAAGCCGGGGTTGTTTTTTTGTTGCTTGCGAAGTATTCACCGCGCAGGCAGCCTCTTTTGTTATGGCTGAAGCAGAGATGGCCATCCTAAAAAAACAGCGGTCTCGTTTAAAAAGAAGGAAATCGGGAATACCTTTACTCACCTCCAAACGAAAGGAGCATATACGTTGGCGGAACGTTTTCAGCAAAAAAACATTTCTGTACCTGAAGGAATTTGGATCATGAGACAAACCTGGAATGATGTCTTATTTGCCCACTGGCCTGTTGATGTTTCTATCCTTCGCGCTTTGGTACCGTCCGTATTAGAATTAGATACATACAACGGGCAAGCTTGGATCAGCATGCTTCCCTTTATGCTCACGAACCTAAGGGCGCGTTACCTTCCTCCCATTCCCGGTGCGCGTGCATTTCCTGAGCTTAACCTCCGCACCTATGTCACATATAAAGGCAAGCCCGGCATTTATTTTTTCAGCTTAGATGCCGATCATCGGCTGGCGGTTTTGGGCGCTCGCACGTTCTTTCATTTGCCTTATGTTCACGCTGATATGAAAGCTGACAAAAACGTTGATGGCATTGACTATGTCAGCAAGCGGAGAGACGGCAGAGAAGCAGTATTCCGCGCCGCATACCGGCCCGTTTCAGCTCCTTTTACAGCGGAAAAGGATTCACTCGATTATTGGCTGACGGAACGGTATAGACTCTACACTGCCTACCGAAATAAACTCTATTACGAAGACATCCACCATCACCCATGGCTGCTGCAAAACGCTGAGGCGGAAATTTCAGTCAATACGGTGACAGATGCTCACGGCATTACGTTGCCAGAGGCAGACCCCTTGCTTCATTACGCTAAAAAACAGGACGTGTTATTTTGGCCGCTTAGAAAATGGAGCTAAAAAAACCCGATGCGGGAAATCGCATTCGGGTTTTCTTTTTTTATTTTGCCGCCTCTTCAATAATGGCAACAACCATTTCTGCCGTTTTGACGAGTTCTTCGATCGGCATTTTTTCATTCTTTGTATGAATTTGCTCATAACCGACAGCAAGGTTGACCGTCGGGATGCCATGACCTGCGATTACGTTCGCGTCGCTTCCACCGCCGCTTGTTTGCAGCTCGCTTGGACGTCCGATTTTAGCAGCCGCTTTTTTCGCGATTTCAACAACTTGGTCGCCATCTTGATATTTGAAGCCAGGATACATGACTTCAATTTCGACTTCTGCGCGTCCGCCCATATCAGCAGCAGCCTCTTCAAAAGCAGCTTTCATTTTTTGAACCTGAGCTTCCATTTTCTCAGGAACTAAAGAGCGTGCTTCAGCAAGAATATGGACTTCGTCGCACACAATGTTTGTTTGCGTGCCGCCTTCAAACCGGCCGATATTTGCTGTTGTTTCTTCATCAATACGGCCCAATGGCATTTTTGAAATGGCTTTGCTAGCGATTGTAATCGCAGAAATGCCTTTTTCAGGTTCAACCCCGGCGTGCGCGGTTTTCCCGAAAATTGCCGCTCTTACCTTTGCCTGTGTCGGCGCAGCCACAATGATATTTCCGACTTTCCCGTCTGAGTCAAGGGCATAGCCGTAGGATGCTGTAATCATAGAACGGTCAAGCGCCTTCGCTCCGATCAGGCCAGATTCCTCACCAACTGTGATGATGAATTCAATCGTTCCGTGCTCAATGTTTTCTTCTTTCAGCACCTTAATCGCTTCAAACATTGCAGCCAGTCCCGCTTTATCATCAGCACCTAAAATCGTCGTGCCGTCTGTTTTGACGTAACCGTTCTCTACAACTGGTTTTACACCGTTACCGGGTACAACTGTGTCCATATGAGATGTAAAGTAGATCGTATCTGTTTGCTTTGTCCCTTTTAATGTGCAAATCAGATTACCGGCTCCGTGGCCAGTGATATCCATTGTATCGTCTTCTTTAACGTCCACACCTAAATCAGAAAATTTTCGTTTCAGCACTTTGCAGATTTCTGCTTCGTGTTTTGTTTCTGAATCAATTTGGACAAGCTCTAAAAACTCTTCCAGCAGGCGTTTTTCATTCACCATTTGTAAGTCCCTCCATATTAAAGCGGTATGTTACCGTGCTTTTTTTTCGGTCTCTCTTCTGTCTTATGTGCAAGCATATGAAAAGCTTGAATCAGTCTTCCCCTTGATTCTTCCGGCAAAATAATGTCATCGACCATTCCACAAGCGGCCGCTTTGTATGGGCCGGCGTTTTGCTTTTTGTATTCAGCTGTTTTTTGGCGTTTCGCCTTTTGCGGGTCAGCTGAAGCTTTGATTTCCTTTTCATACAAAATCGATGCCGCACCTTCTGGACCCATCACCGCAATTTCAGCATTCGGCCATGCAAATACAAGGTCCGCTCCAATTGCTTTGCTGTTCATGGCCACATAGGCGCCGCCATATGCTTTTCTGATAATGAGCGTGATTTTTGGGACAGTCGCTTCTGCATAAGCAAACAATAATTTTGCTCCGTGTCTGATGATTCCGTTGTGCTCCTGCTGAATACCGGGGAGAAATCCCGGGACATCCTCAACAGTCAACAGCGGGATATCAAATGCGTCACAAAAACGGATGAACCTTGCTGCTTTATCAGCAGCGTCAATCGTCAGGCTTCCCGCCAGATGCTTTGGCTGGCTCGCAACAATGCCGATTGCTTTTTCACCCAGCCTTGCAAATCCGATGACAATGTTTTTCGCAAAAAATGGCTGAATCTCAAAAAAAGACTGTGGATCGGCCAGCTCCTTAATCACCGTCCGAACATCATACGGCTTTGTCGTGTCAGCAGGCACGAGACGGTTTAATAACGGTCTGGAGGCCTCTTTCTCTGGTCTCGGCTCTGTTGTCCGGCCATTCAGCGGCAAATAAGACAGCAGTTTTTTCACCCCTGTCAGAACCTCCTTCTCCGTATGTCCGGAAAAGTGAGCGTTTCCGCTGACGGCATTATGTATCCCCGCTCCGCCTAAGCTCTCCGCATCGACCTGTTCCCCTGTCACTTTTTCAATCACCTTCGGGCCGGTAATAAACATCCGGCCGGTCTGTTCAGCCATAAATATAAAATCTGTGAGTGCCGGAGAATATACAGCGCCTCCAGCGCACGGCCCTAAAATAACCGATATTTGCGGAATGACTCCGGAATATAAGACGTTTCGGTAAAATATGTGACCGTATCCATCTAATGATACCACACCCTCTTGAATTCTCGCACCACCTGAGTCATTCAGCCCGATAATCGGCGCCTTATTTTTTGCTGCCAGGTCCATCAAAGCGCAAATTTTCCTGGCATGGGTTTCGCCAAGCGCACCGCCAAACACAGTGAAGTCTTGCGCAAATACATAAACTGAGCGTCCGTCAATTGTGCCATACCCTGTCACGACCCCATCCCCTAACATGCGCTGTTCTCTTGTTAACACTTGACTTTCCATGAAGGGGTGTAATTCGATAAAGCTGTTCTGGTCAAGTAGAAATATGATCCTTTCCCGGGCGGTGAGCTTTCCCTTTTTCCGCTGCTGAGCCTGCTTTTCCAGTCCACCGCCCTCTTCTGCCTGTCTGCGTTTCGTGTATAAATGATCAATGTGCTCATTCATGTTCATTGTGTTGGTCTCCTTTCGGTTCACAAAGCTCTACAAGAACACCATTTGTTTCTCGAGGGGAAATAAACGCGATCTTTTTCCCGTTCGCTCCCTGTCTTGGATACCTGTCAATCAATTGAACTTGCTGGTCAGACAATGCTTTGAGCTGTTCAGATAGGCTGTTGCACAAAAATGCAATATGATGCAGCCCCTGCCCTTTCTTCTCCAAAAATAAACGGATGGGGCTGTCAGCTGTCGACGGTTCTATCAGCTCAAGTTTGACGCTCCCCGCTTGAAAAAAAGCAACTTTCACCTTTTGCTCTTCAACCGTTTCTTGATGAAGAAATGCAAGCCCCAATACATTTTCATAAAAGCGTCTTGCATCTTTTATCGAAAAAACGGCTATCCCGATATGGTCAAGCCTGTTCATTTGCATCCCTGCTTTCGCTAATAGATATCGCTTGTCCGTCCATTCAAAACACGCTAAAATATAGACAGATTGTGTAAGGAGTGAAAATCATGTCTCAAAAACTGATGAAAAGCGTTTTGATCGTGATTTTGGGAGTTTTTATTCTTTCAACTGTACTCTCAGGAATCATCATGTTTTTATAACGATAAAAAAGCAGGGCAGCCTTATTCAATGGGAACATCCTGCTTTTTTATCAGAGCTTTATGCTCGATGGCAATCTCCTCAAAAGAGCGATTGTCGTCTGTGATCAGCACTCTCGTTCCTACTGGTATCGTTTGAAACAAATGAACGACCTCATCGTTATGCATACGTATACAGCCGTTTGACACAAATTTCCCTACTGATTCCTCTCGGTTTGTCCCATGAATTCCATAAATCCGCCCGTCCGTTCCTTTCGCGTCAAATCCGATCCATCTTGCCCCAAGCGGGTTGTCAGGAGATCCTCCTTCAATATTTTTCTTTCTGTAGTAAGGATTTTCCGCTTTTACCGTTACCGAAAACTCTCCTTCAGGCGTCAAATCATCTGTTTTTCCAGTGGCCACACTGTACACGCCTTCTACTTTGTTGTCGAGGATAACAGCAAGTTCATTTGTTCGCTTGTTGACAATAACATACGGATCACCCGGCAGCGGATTTTCGCCGAGCGGCCAAATCGGTGAAATCATCATTAAAATCGAACATAAGAAAAAACGCATAAGCTCCTCCTTTTTCATTAGGTTGACCAATGAAGGAAGAGCTCATGCGAATCATCCGAGTGATTTTTGCGCTTTTATTCCTTTAAAATAACTTTTAATCACTAAATATTGTTCCATTTCGCCGAGAAGATGGAAGAGAGCGGCTCTCGCTTCAAATTCCTCTCTAGTCGCCGGAAGCGGCATCTCCTCAAATTCTTTTCTCATGTCAGCAAGTCTTTTCAGAAATTTATACGCCGTGTTCCCAGGGTGTATCGCCTCCCGCAAATCGTGAATGAATTCAGCGATCATTTTTCCCTGATCTACAGTGATGGAGATCGATGTCACTTTAGGGAGAAGGCGTTCGATAATTTCAAATTGCTTTTCTCTCATTTTAAAATAATGATAATGCAGATTTTCGTAACGCAAAATGTGGTTTTGCACATCTCGATATGCCAGGTTTTTGGCCTCCGTAATGAGCTGGTGCGTTTCCGGAATTTCTTTTCCTGACCAATCTTGCTCACCAGTTAACAAATACCGTTCTATTTCTGCGAAAATGACAGCAAAGTTATCCTCTATCTTTTTGCGGTAAGCAATCAGCTTCCTGTCAAGACTTGGCATATACAAGTTCATCAATAGAGCGACGCCGATGCCGACTGTAATCAGCTGAACTTCATTCCAGATGAAAGCAGGCGTAATGCCGCCGGACATGTATAAATGAAGGATAATAACAGAACTGGTGACGATACCTTCGTTAATTTTTAACAGAACCGTTATCGGAATGAATATCAGAAGAAGCGCTCCGATCACAAACGGGTGGTAGCCAATGAGCTCGAAAAAGAGATAAGAAAAAACAATTGCCAGACAGCATGCCGCAAAGCGGGCCCATGACGCCTGAAGCGACCGTTTTTGTGTGATTTGAATGCACAAAATGGTGATGATTCCTGCTGATGCGAAGTTTTGCAAATGCAATAGCTGGCTTATATAAATAGCCAAAGCTGTTCCTAGCGCGGTCTTTATTGTGCGGTAACCAATTTTAAACATGTCGGACTCCATTTCTATTTGTTTCTTCAATAAAAAAGAAGAAGCGATCAGCCTTCTTCTTTTTTTCTATATTCTATAATATTTTCTCTAAAAAGTCCTGCGCTCTTTTGGATTTTGGCGAAAGAAAAAATTCCTTCGGATTGCCGTCCTCGACAATCGTTCCTTGATCCATAAACAGCACGCGGTCTGCCACTTCTTTTGCGAAGCCCATTTCATGTGTGACAATCACCATGGTCATGCCTGTTTCGACTAGCTCTTTCATCACCTGCAGCACTTCTTTGACCATCTCCGGATCAAGGGCGGAGGTCGGCTCGTCAAACAGCATGATGTCCGGATTCATCGCAAGAGCCCTGGCAATCGCGACACGCTGTTTTTGTCCGCCAGACAAGCGGTTTGGATAGTCATTTCGCTTTTCAAACAAACCGACTTTGCGGAGCAGGTCCTCAGCTTTCTCTTGTGCAGCCTGTTTTGATTCTTTTTTTACATTGACAGGCGCGTACATGATATTTTCGAGAACCGTTTTGTGCGGAAAGAGATGAAAATGCTGAAAAACCATCCCGATGTTTTCCCGAACCTTTAATGTGTTGGTTTTCGGCTTCGTAATCTCTGTATCTTTTATTGTAATGGTTCCGCCGTTTGGCTTTTCCAGCAGGTTTAAACAGCGTAGGAACGTTGATTTGCCTGAGCCTGAAGGACCGATCACGGCAACAACCTCGCCATCAGCGATTGTTGTTGAAATATTTTTTAATACTTCGTGTTTCCCAAATGATTTTGACAGCTTTTCAACCTTAATCATTGGATTTCAGCTTCCTTTCTACAGCCTTGCCGATAAACGTTAAAATCAAGACAAGCACGTAATAAATCAATCCCGCGATAATGAGCGGCTCAAGGTAATTGTAAGTAGCGGCGCCAGCTTGATATGCGCGTCTCATGACATCACCAAGCCCGATGACGGTGACGATCGCCGATTCTTTTGTTAACGTAATTAATTCATTCACAATTGCAGGGGATATATTTTTGAAGGCCTGCGGCAAAAGCAGATCCTTCATCATTTTGCCGTACGGGACACCCAGTGCGACAGCCGCTTCTTTTTGCCCTTTATCAATGGCGTTGATTCCGGCTCTGATAATTTCCGATACATAAGCGGCGGAATTCAAAGACAATGCGACAACCGCAGCCCAAAACTGGTCAATTTGAAATCCGAGCAGCTGAGGAAGTCCAAAATAGACAATCATAAGCTGCAGCACTAAAGGTGTGCCTCGGAACACTGATGTATAAAAATCAGCGATCCAGATCAGCGGGCGGAATGTGCTGATCTTGCATAAGCTTAGCACAATACCGAGTATAAGTCCGATAATAGCAGATACAACAACAATTTTTAATGTAATTGCCAAGCCTTCTAATATAAAAGGAATTTGGGGGATCGTTGCTGAAAAATCCAAATTCATAGCCTTTGTCTCCTTTTCTTACAGGAAAAAAGATTTCCTATTCAATAAAAAGGCTCAACGAAAAAGTTGAGCCGCTTTTTTTACTTCTCGTCAGTGAACCATTTTTTCTTCAATTTCTCAAGCTCTCCGTTATCTTTCATTTCCTTGAGCGCTTTATTGAATTTGTCTGTCAGTTCACTGTCCTTTCTGAAAGCAATTGCTGAACCGGCCTCTTCCGCTTTCGCATCAGGAATCACGAAGCCTTGCAGGTCATCATTTGATTTGAAATACCCTTCTGCAACAATGTCTTCAATAATCGCGGCATCGAAGCGGTCAGATTTGATTTCCTGCACCAAATCAGAAATTCTGTTGCGGTCTTCTGTTTTAAAACCATATTCCGGAGAAAGCTCTTTCCCCTTCTCTTCCTGAATAGAGCCAAGCTGAACGCCAACCGTTTTTCCTTTCAGGTCTTTCAAAGATTGAATGCCGCTGTCTTTTTTGCTGACAATCATATGGTTCGCTGTGTAGTACACCTCAGAAAAATCAACTTGTTTTTTACGATCAGGCGTCGGTGTCATTCCTGACAGAACGAGATCAACTTGTTTTGATTTAAGCGCTGTAATTAAGCTGTTGAAGTCCATATCCTGCACTTCAATTTCATAGCCAGCCTTCTTCGCCAGTGCTTTTGCCAACTCCACATCAAAGCCGACAATATCATCGCCTTCTTTATATTCAAACGGTTTGTAATCCGCCGAAGTACCCATAATTATTTTTTTCTTTCCGCTTTCTGAACCTGAATTGCTTGAACCGCATGCAGTTAATGCAAAGGTGATGCAGGCAGCTACAAGTAATAAGAGTATTTTTTTCATGATCCATTTCCCCCATATTCATTACTTTTGGTGTATCTGAATATTTATTCGTTAATTTGTATTTTAAACAGTTTCTTATTTTTATGCAATACTATTTTTAAAAATTATCTTCAAGCTTATCTTTCCAGTGATCTCTTTTGATATTACTAGATAAAAATAAAATCACTGTACAATCCGATTGAATAATTCGTTAATATTTATTCATATACCCTTGGAATTTTATGCACAAAAAAACCCGGGAAACTTTGAGTATCCGGGTTTTTTGTCTTATACTTCTTCACAATATTCTTCAAAGGCTCCCTGCAGCTTTGCCACTACGGCCATCGGCTCATGGCCTTCAATTTCATGGCGCTCTACCATTTTCATGATCTTTCCGTCTTTCAAAATCGCAAAGGACGGAGAAGATGGCGGATATCCTTCAAAATAGTCGCGGGCACGCGCTGTCGCTTCTTTGTCCTGTCCGGCAAAAACGGTCACGAGCTGATCAGGTCTTTTATCATAGTGAACGGAGTGGTATGCTGCCGGTCTTGCAATTCCTCCGGCGCATCCGCAAACAGAGTTTACCATGACGAGCGTCGTGCCTTTTTTCGTAAGTGCCGCGTCTACCTCTTCGGCAGTTTTCAGCTCGGTGTATCCGGCAGCTGTTATTTCTTGTCTCGCTTGGCGTACAATATCATTCATAAATAAATTAAAGTCCATGTTCAATGAAGACCTCTCCTTTTTCATCATCTGTTCTTATGATAGCAAGGAAACGTCCAAATCGGCAAATGACTTTGCTTCGCCGTGCACTTTTTTTGCTTTTCGTTTACTGCTTACAGAAAAAGGGGATTATATAACCAGAAGTAAAATAAAGGAGCAGTTGTATATGAGCCAACGGAAAGCATTACTGATTCATAACGGAAATGCCGGCAACAAAAATATAGAAAAAGCACTTGGTGCTGTCGTGCCGGTTTTATCTCACCATTTAGATGAGGTGATTATTAAGCAGACAAAGAAAAAGGATGATGCGTATCATTTTTGCCAATCCATTGATGATTCTGTCGACACCGTCTTCATTCTCGGCGGCGACGGCACGATCCATCAATGCATAAATGCTATCAGCGCTCTAGAAAGAAAACCCGCGGTCGGAATTTTGCCCGGCGGCACGTGCAATGACTTTTCAAGAGTGCTTGGCATCCCTCAAAATCTTGCAAAGGCCGCGGAAGCACTTATGTCAGGAAAAAAAACCAGCGTAGACGTATGTCAGATGAACGACCGTTATTTTTTAAATTTCTGGGGGATCGGCTTAATTGCAGAAACGTCGAATCAAATCAACGAAACAGAAAAAGCATTATTGGGGAAAATCAGCTATTTTACAAGTGCATTGCGAACCGTCTCATCCGCTGCATCGTTTCCGATGAGATTAAAAATTGATGGAGAAGAAATTAAAGAAGAAGCCGTTATGCTGCTTGTGATGAACGGCCAATACATTGGAACAAATCGAATTCCTCTACCCGATGCCAGTATTGAAGACGGCTTACTCGATGTCCTCATTTGCCGCAACACCAACCTCACCGCGTTGCGGGAGCTGATGAGCATGGAACAGGGCACAATTGATCGTTTTACCGGAGAGCTGTCCTATGTCCAGGCCTCTCGAATCGAGATTGAAACAGACACTGCCAAAAAGGCGGATATGGATGGAGAAGTTTATACACATACACCCGCAGTCATTCAGGTCCTGCCGCAGCATATCGACATGCTTGTTCCCGCAAATGATTAACTGTCTTAAGGGCTTAGAAAGATTTTGCAAATCCGTTGACTCTCCCCTAGGAGGAGGTCTTACAGTATAAGGGATACACACTTGAAAAAGGGGAAGTCATATGGAGAAGAAAAATATTACCTTAACGATATTATTAACCAATTTATTTATTGCTTTTTTGGGGATCGGGCTTGTGATTCCTGTAACGCCGACCATTATGAATGAATTGCATTTATCAGGGACCGCGGTCGGCTATATGGTTGCCTGCTTCGCTATTACGCAGCTCATTGTTTCACCCATAGCCGGGCGCTGGGTTGATCGCTTCGGACGCAAGATTATGATCGTGATCGGCCTGTTTTTCTTTAGTGTGTCGGAGTTTTTATTTGGCATTGGAAAAACAGTTGAGATGTTATTTATCTCCCGTATGCTAGGCGGTATCAGCGCTGCCTTCATTATGCCTGGGGTCACGGCTTTTATCGCAGATATCACGACCATTAAAACACGGCCGAAAGCGCTCGGTTATATGTCAGCCGCTATTTCAACAGGATTTATTATTGGTCCCGGCATCGGGGGATTTTTAGCAGAAGTCCACTCCCGGCTGCCTTTTTTCTTTGCGGCCGCTTTTGCACTGTTAGCAGCCATTTTATCAATGCTCACGCTGCGCGAGCCGGAACGGAACCCTGAAAATCAGGAAATAAAAGGGCAAAAGACAGGCTTCAAGCGAATTTTTGCACCCATGTACTTCATTGCTTTTCTCATTATTTTGATTTCATCTTTTGGTCTAGCATCATTTGAATCTTTATTTGCATTATATGTGGATCATAAATTCGGATTTACGGCCAGCGACATTGCCATTATGATTACAGGAGGAGCGATTGTGGGCGCTATTACGCAAGTCGTCTTATTCGACCGCTTCACAAGATGGTTTGGCGAAATTCATTTCATTCGGTACAGCTTAATTCTCTCAACGAGTCTGGTATTCTTGCTGACAACCGTAAATTCATATATTGCGATTCTGCTGGTTACAGTCACCGTTTTTGTCGGATTTGATCTCATGAGGCCTGCGGTAACGACTTACCTGTCAAAGATTGCGGGAAACGAACAAGGATTTGCCGGCGGTATGAATTCAATGTTTACAAGTATCGGCAATGTATTCGGGCCTATTATCGGCGGAATGCTGTTCGATCTTGATGTAAACTATCCTTTCTACTTTGCAACGGTTACCTTAGCTATAGGCATTGCACTGACGATTGCTTGGAAAGCGCCTGCACACCTTAAAGCCAGCACATGATCAAAAGCGTATTCTTTGTGTACTGCAAAGAGTACGCTTCTTCTTTATACTGGTGATAAAAGGAGTGATGGCATGAAGGAATCGTATTACTCAATTGGAGAAGTTTCAAAACTGGCAAACGTGTCGATTAAAGCGCTCCGTTATTACGATAAAATTGATTTATTTAAACCCGCCTACGTCGACCCGGATACCAGCTACCGCTATTATACAGATTCTCAGCTCATTCATCTGGATTTGATCAAATCATTGAAATATATCGGCACCCCTCTAGAAGAAATGAAAAAAGCACAGGACTTAGAGATGGAAGAACTGTTTGCTTTTTATACAGAGCAGGAGCGGCAAATCAGGGAGAAATTAGACTTTTTATCAGCACTGGAGCAAACGATTTCGTTGGTGAAAAAACGGATGAAACGGCAGATGGAATATCCCGCGCTCGGTGAGGTGTTTGTTTTAGATGAAGAAGAAATACGGATTATTCAGACAGAGGCAGAAGGAATCGGGCCTGAAAACGTGCTCAACGCCTCCTACAGCAAATTAAAAAAATTTATCGAATCAGCAGATGGATTTACGAACAATAGCTACGGCGCCACTTTTTCTTTTCAGCCCTACACCAGCATTGATGAAATGACTTACCGTCATATTTTCACGCCTGTACTGACGAATAAACAAATTTCAGCCATTACGCCGGATATGGAAATCACAACGATTCCTAAAGGAAGATATGTGTGTATCGCGTACAATTTTTCGCCTGAACATTATTTTCTCAACTTACAGAAGCTTATCAAGTATATCGCAGACCGCCAATTAACAGTTGTCAGTGATGTATACGAGTTAATTATACCGGTTCATTACTCCCCGAAAAAACAAGAAGAATATCGGGTCGAAATGAAAATACGAATCGCAGAATAATACTGCATAGAAAAAGAGCATTTTTGAAACAAAACTTCAAAAATGCTCTTTTTGCTTATTTAGTAAACAGATGTCTTTTCGTCAATAGATTCTAAAATTTGTTTCACTCGTCCCAGGAATCGTCCGCACACGAGACCGTCAAGCACTCTGTGGTCTAAGGACAGACACAGATTAACCATGTCTCTGACAGCAATCATGCCATTCTCCATGACAACCGGGCGTTTGACGATGGATTCTACTTGAAGAATCGCAGCCTGAGGATAGTTGATGATGCCCATCGACTGAACAGAGCCGAACGAACCTGTGTTATTGACGGTAAACGTGCCTCCCTGCATGTCATCTGCTGTGAGCTTTCCATCCCTTACTTTTTTGGCAAGACCGGTAATGTCTTTCGCAATGCCTTTAATTGTTTTTTCATCAGCGTTTTTAATCACCGGAACAAATAAAGAATCCTCTGTGGCAACTGCAATTGAAATATTGATATCCTTTTTCTGAATAATTTTGTCCCCCGCCCACATGCTATTCATTTGCGGGAATTCTTTTAACGCCTGAGCGACTGCTTTGACAAAAAAGGCGAAGAACGTTAAATTAAAGCCTTCTGTCTTCTTAAAGGAATCTTTTATACTGTTGCGATATGCAACCATATTTGTGACGTCGACTTCCATCATCGTCCAAGCATGCGGAATTTCTGTTTTGCTGCGCTTCATATTGGAAGCAATTGCTTTTCTTACGCCTGTGACAGGGATTTCTATATCACCTGCTGCAGACGCAGGATATGAAGTCTCTTCTTTTGGCTCAGGTTTTGGTGCAGACTTCGGTGCAGGAGCTGCTGTGTTCGGCTCCTCAGCCTTCCGTTCTTGCACGCCGCCTGTTTCAATTAAGCGCTGAATATCTTTTCGTGTGATGCGCCCGCCGGCACCTGTTCCCGTCACTTGATCAAGGTCAATGCCGTGTTCACCGGCTAAACGGAGTACAGCTGGCGAGTAACGCTTCTTATTGGGCTGATCGGTTGCTTCGGCACTATTTGCAGCAGGCGTCCCAGCGGATTCTGGCGCTTCTGGCTGTTCTTGTTTTTGTTCGATCGGATTCGCGCCTTCTGTTTCAACTTTGCAAATCACTTCTCCGACTTGCAGGGTCTGGCCTTCTTCTCCCACAAGCTCTGTTATCGTTCCAGTAAAAGAAGACGGAACCTCTGCATTTACCTTATCTGTCATGACTTCCGCGATCGGATCGTATTTGTTCACTTTATCACCGGGGGCGACAAGCCATTTGCTGATCGTCCCTTCTGTTACGCTTTCTCCAAGCTGCGGCATCGTCATTTGTTCAATTGCCATGATTGTATCCTCCTTACGTCTTTAAAACTCCGCTAATTCTCTCATCGCCGCTTCCACTTTATCAGGGTTGACCATAAAGTATTTTTCCATTGTCGGCGCATAAGGCATAGCCGGAATATCAGGACCTGCAAGCCGTTTGATCGGCGCGTCTAAGTCGAACAGACAATGCTCGGATATAATTGCGGCTACTTCGCTCATGATGCTGCCTTCTTTTGTATCTTCTGTGACCAAAAGAACCTTTCCAGTTTTGGACGCAGCTTCGATGATGGCTTCTTTATCAAGCGGGTAAACCGTTCTTAAATCTACCACATGTGCTGAAATGCCATCTTTTTCGAGACGTTCTGCAGCCTGTAAGGCGAAGTGGACACACAGGCCATATGTGATCACTGTGATATCGTCGCCTTCCCGTTTTACGTCCGCCTTTCCGATTGGCAGGACATAATCATCTGCTGGAACCTCTCCCTTTATCAGGCGATACGCCCGTTTGTGCTCAAAAAACAGCACTGGGTCTTCGTCACGAACTGCGGCTTTTAAAAGGCCCTTGGCGTCATATGGTGTTGAAGGCATGACAATTTTCAGTCCGGGCTGATTGGCGAAAATCGCTTCGACTGATTGAGAATGATAAAGGGCACCGTGCACACCTCCGCCGTATGGCGCTCTGACGACAATCGGACAGCTCCAGTCATTGTTGCTGCGGTAGCGGATTTTAGCCGCTTCAGAAATAATTTGGTTGACCGCCGGCATAATAAAATCGGCAAACTGCATTTCAGCAATCGGTCTCATTCCGTACATTGCCGCTCCAATACCAACTCCTGCGATCGCAGATTCAGCAAGCGGTGTATCCATCACGCGCTCTTCCCCGAATTGTTCATAGAGACCGGCTGTCGCTTTAAACACTCCGCCTTTTCTTCCTACATCTTCCCCAAGGACGAAGACTCGGGGATCTCGTTCCATTTCTTCTTTCATTGCCAAATTGATTGCATCAATATATGACATTACTGACATTTGTTCTTCCTCCCTACTTCGCATACACATAATCAAGCGCTGACTCAGGAGCTGCATAAGGGGCGTTCTCCGCTTCATCCGTCGCTTCATTAACGATTGCCATAATTTCATCCAGCATGGTTTGTTCTGTCTCATCGGACAGCAGGCCAGTTTCCTTTAAGTAAGTTTGATAAGTAAGCAGGGGATCACTTTTTTTCGCTTCCTCTACTTCTTCACGGCCTCTGTAGCTGCTGTCATCGTCATCACTGGAATGCGGTGTAAGGCGGTAAGAAATCGTTTCAATTAATGTCGGACCTTCTCCTCTGCGTGCCCGTTCGCGTGCTTCTTTAACCGCTTGATAAACTTCCAGCGGATCATTTCCATTCACAGTGACGCCAGGCATCCCATAGCCTACGGCACGGTCAGAAATGTTCTCGCATGCGACTTGCTTATCGTAAGGCACTGAGATTGCGTATTTATTGTTTTCACACATGAAAATCACAGGCAGCTTATGAACAGCGGCAAAGTTTGCCCCTTCATGGAAATCGCCTTGGTTTGAAGAGCCTTCGCCAAATGTAACAAAGGCTGCGATATCCTTTTTCTCCATCCGTCCCGCAAGCGCAATGCCGACTGCGTGCGGCACTTGCGTTGTAACTGGAGATGATCCCGTCACAATACGGTTTTCCTTTTGTCCGAAATGTCCCGGCATCTGGCGGCCTCCCGAGTTCGGATCCGCCGCTTTTGCAAATCCGGACATCATTAAGTCCTTTGCTGTCATGCCAAACGCGAGCACGACACCCATGTCTCTGTAGTACGGCAATACATAATCCATTTCACGGTCAAGTGCGAAAGCCGCTCCTACCTGTGCTGCTTCCTGTCCTTGACAAGAGATTACGAATGGGATTTTGCCAGAACGGTTTAACAGCCACATTCTTTCATCGATTTTTCTTGCTAACAGCATGGTTCTATACATATCAACGGCTTCCTTATCAGTCAGCCCTAGTGCTTGATGTCGGTTTTTACTCATTCAAGCCCCTCCTTTATGCTTTTAAAAATGAATGGCTTTGCCATCTACGGCAAGCGCTGCTTCTCCAATTGCTTCAGAAAGTGTCGGATGCGGGTGAATCGTTTGCCCGACCTCCCACGGCGTAGCGTCCAGCACTTTGGCAAGACCCGCTTCAGAAATCATGTCAGTGACATGCGGGCCGATCATATGAACGCCGAGAATATCATCGGTATCTCGATCCGCCACGATTTTGACAAAACCGTCGCTTTCACCGTATACAAGCGCTTTTCCAATCGCCATAAATGGGAACTTACCGATTTTGACATTATGCCCGTTCGCCTTCGCTTCATCTTCTGTTAAGCCGACACTGGCAGCTTCAGGGCTTGAGTAGATGCACTTCGGTACCAGCGTCGGATCAAGCGGATGCGGATTGAGGCCTGCAAAATGCTCAACAGCAATGATTCCCTCATGTGAAGCAACGTGAGCTAACTGCATGCCACCGATTACGTCTCCGATTGCATAAATATGAGACTCCTTCGTTTGGCAGCTTTCATTGACTGAAATCACGCCATTTTCAGTGATAATATCGGTGTTCTCTAGGCCGATGCCTTCGATATTTGCTTGTCTGCCGATGGAAACAAGCATTTTTTCAGCAGAGTAGGTGGCGGTTTCTCCGTCTATTTCCGCTTGTATACTGATATCATCTGATGTTTTTGTCATTGTGTCAGGCAGCACCTTTGCCCCTGTTATGAACTGGATGCCTTTTTTCTTAAGAAGACTTTCCATTTCTTTTGAAATCTCTAGATCTTCAGTCGGCAATATGCGATCCGCGTATTCGATAACTGTTACCTTCACGCCAAAATCATGAAGCATAGACGCCCATTCGATACCGATAACACCTCCGCCGACGATAATGATTGATTTTGGCAGCTCCTCCATTTGGAGCGCCTCATCTGAAGTCAGTACAGACTTACCGTCCGCTTCAAGGCCCGGAAGCATTCTCGGTCTTGATCCTGTTGCAATGATCACTTGTTTGGGGATCAGCATGTCATTTTCTTCGCCATTTCCCCGTTCAACAGAAATTGTTCCCGGCAGCGGAGAGAAGATTGATGGTCCAAGGATACGTCCGTATCCAGTGTACACGTCAATTTTTCCTTTTTTCATTAAATGGTTTACACCCGCTGCAAGCTTATCAACAACGGCTTGCTTACGCTGCTGCACTTTTTCAAAGTTGAGGGACACGCCAGCCGTCTCTACTCCGAACTGGTCGGCATCACGCGCTGTCCGGTATACCTCTGCGCTTCTAAGAAGCGCTTTACTCGGGATACAGCCTTTATGCAGACATGTTCCTCCGAGTTTTTCCTTTTCAACAACGGCTGTTTTTAAGCCGAGCTGAGCGGCTCTGATGGCCGCAACATAACCGCCGGTACCGCCGCCCAGAATGACTACGTCATACTCAGTTGCCATGGTGACTCACTCCTGTCTGTCTATTCAATACGATATTGTTTGGATTGCTCTTCGCCCTGCAATACTCTGAGCGCCCCTTGGGCAAGAGACTGCAGTTCATTTTCACCCGGATAGACTAAAACGTCTGAAATCCAATCTATGTATGATCTGATAGTAGAAACAAAGCCTTTGCCATACGCAAGGCCCCCCGTCAGCACAATTGCTTCAACTTCACCTTTTAAAACCGCGCTGGCTGCTCCGATTTCCTTTGCTATCTGATATGCCATGGCATCATAAATGAAGCGGGCTTTTTCATCGCCCCCCTGAATCATTTGTTCCACTTTTACTGCATCATTTGTACCGAGATAGCCTAAAAGCCCGCCGGTGCCCACCAGTTTTTTCATGATTTCTTCTTTTGTATATTCTCCTGAAAAACATAGATCAACAAGATCCCCCGCAGGCACTGTTCCTGCACGTTCAGGACTGAACGGCCCCTCTCCATGAAGGCCGTTATTGACATCCACGACGCGCCCGCGGTCATGGACGCCAATTGTAATACCTCCGCCCATATGGGTAATAATCATTTTCATGTTCTCATATCGTTTGCCAAGAGAGGCTGCCGCTTTACGGGCGACAGCTTTTTGGTTTAACGCGTGAAAAATGCTTTTCCTTTCAATTTCAGGCATGCCTGAAACTTTTGCGAGCACTGACATTTCGTCTACGACAACAGGGTCGACGATATACGAAGGGATATTCAGGCCGTCAGCAATTTCCCGCGCGATAATGCCGCCGAGATTAGAAGCATGCTGGCCGGCGTAGCCGCTTTTCAAGTCCTCAATCATGTCATCGTTCACTACGTAAGTCCCGCCTTCAATCGGCCGGAGAAGGCCGCCTCTTGCGCAGACTGCATCAAACTTTGAGATATTGATTCCCTGTTCATGAAGCGTTTCGAGAATATGGTTTTTGCGAAATTCATATTGATCAATAATTTGGTCAAATCGCTGCAGCTCTTCTATGTTGTGTCTCAATGTTTTTTCAAAAATGCTTCGTTCGTTATGAAAAACACCGATTTTCGTTGAAGTTGAGCCTGGATTAATTGTGAGAATGCGTTTTTCGTCATGTAGCACTTTCATAACCTCCAGATCAATTTCTTAACGTCTGCTTAATACACTGTGGCCGTTTTGCAAAAACTGGCTTCTTGAGCGGCGCATGCGTTCAATCCGTTCCTCTGCCAAGCGGTCAGCCGCTAAATATGCCGGAATGCCGTCACGCTGAGAAATCTCGAGTACACGCTCGATATTGCTGTAAATGCCTTCTACTTTTTTCAGTGCGCGTTCAGCATTATAACCGTAAAGCTCATCTGCGACGTTAATGACACCGCCCGCGTTAATCACGTAATCCGGTGCATAAACGATGCCCATTTCGTGAATTTGATCACCATGGCGTGTTTCTTTTAATTGGTTGTTGGCCGCACCTGCGATCACCTTCGCCTTCAGCTGTTTAATCGTGTCGTCGTTAATAGTCGCACCAAGGGCACACGGCGCGTAAATATCGCAGTCTTGTGAATAAATATCATCCGGATCAACTGCACGGGCGCCAAAATCTTCAACTGCACGCTGTACAGATTGTTTGTTGATATCCGTAACGATTAAGTTTGCCC
Source organism: Bacillus sp. JS (assembly GCF_000259365.1). Lineage (NCBI taxonomy): Bacteria > Bacillati > Bacillota > Bacilli > Caryophanales > Bacillaceae > Bacillus > Bacillus sp. JS. The sequence continues at coordinate 2,409,659 of NC_017743.1, forward strand.
CTTCTTCATGCAAGTGGCGGCAAAGATTATAGGCTACGTTCCCAACACCCTGTACAGCAATGGTTTTCCCTTCAAGAGAGTCGGTTCCGAAAGCAGCTTTAGCTGCTGCCTTCATTCCTCTGTACACCCCGTACGCTGTGACTGGGGAAGGATTTCCGGAAGAGCCGAACGCAGGAGAAATCCCTGTGACATAGTCTGTCTCATCATGAATGATATCCATATCCTCCACCGTTGTACCCACGTCTTCAGCTGTGATGTATCTGCCGTTCAGCCCTTGAATATAGCGGCCAAACGCGCGGAACATTTCCTCATTTTTGTCTTTGCGAGGATCGCCGATAATGACTGTTTTGCCGCCGCCCAGGTTTAAGCCTGCCGCCGCGTTCTTATAGGTCATGCCTCTTGCCAGTCTGAGCGCGTCTTCAATTGCAGCTTCTTCATTTTCATATGTCCACATTCTCGTTCCGCCAAGTGCTGGACCGAGTGTTGTATCATGAATCGCGATAATCGCTTTTAAGCCTGATTGTTCATCTTGGCAGAATACCAATTGTTCGTAATCATATTTCTCCATATATTTAAAAAGTTCCATGTTCGTTCCTCCTAATGTGTGTATTCTTCGGATGCGCATATTGCCAACGCAATGGAATACAGTTTATTTTCGGCAGAGTCCGCTCTGCTTGTTAAGGCAATCGGCGCTTTGGCTCCTGTAATGACAGCCGCCACGCTGGCTTTGGCAAAATAAATCAGTGATTTATATAAAATATTGCCGGTCTCAATTGTTGGGACGAGAAGGATATCTGCGTTGCCCGCTACGTCTCCCGAAATTTTTTTCTGAGCCGCGGCAATTTGTGAAACTGCGTTATCCAAAGCAAGCGGTCCATCAACAATACAGCCTTTGATCTGGCCTCTTTTGAACATTTGAGCTAGAGCTGCTGCATTCACGGTCGCTTCCATTTTTGGGTTCACCGTTTCGACCGCTGCCAGAGCAGCTGCTTTTGGCATATTGTTCCCTACTGCATGGGCCACATGAACGGCATTTTGCAAAATCTGCCGAAGCTCTTCCAGCGAGGGAGCGATATTCATTGCCGAATCTGTCACAAACATCAGCCTGTCAAAATCCGGTATATCAAAGACAGCCACGTGGGAAAGGACACTTGATGACCGAAGCCCCTCCTGTCTGTTTAATACCGCTTTAAGCAAAACAGAAGTCGGCACATTTCCTTTCATTAAAACGTCCGCTGTTTTATGATGTACAGCACGAACCGCTAATTTCGCCGACTCCTCAGGTGTATCGGCATGGACGATTTCCACTTGATGACCTTGCATGGATGATGTCAGCTCGTTCAGTTTTTTGCTGTCGCCCGTTAACAAAAAACGGGCGGATAGGTGCTCGGCAGCCAGCTTTACAGCCCGGATCACTTCCTCATCCTCAGCATGAGCAACCGCAATGGTCTTGTTTTTGTGCATCGACGCTTTGCCGATTAAATCTTTCAGCTTCATCTGCTACCACCTTTCTTGTTTCGACTCCGCCTTTTATTATGCAAGTTCCGTGCCAGCTCCTAAGGGTGCTGTCATACCAGGTATATTGACACATTCGTGCAGAAGTTTGCGTTTATTCTGCAGATTATTGCATGCCTTCATTTGCAAGGCCATATTTATCCATTTTGTAATATAAATTCCGAATGCTGACACCGAGGGCTTTCGCTGTTTTTGTCCGGTTAAAATGATGCTTTTCGAGCGTTTGCTGGATCAAATGCGCTTCAAATTTTTCTACTGCGACAGACAGCTTTTCGCCTTCAATATCCGGAAAATCAAAACCTGTCCTCAGATCTGTGTCATTTTCTTTTTGCTCAAGTTCAAATATAGGCAAATGATCTTTTTCAATCCATTCCATATGCGGATTGAGAAAAATCATGGCTCGTCCAAGGACATTTTCAAGCTCGCGGACATTCCCAGGCCAATGGTAAGCAGATAAGGCGCGCAAGGCTTGCTGCGAGAGCCCTTTTACATTCCTGCCGTAATCCCGGTTGATCTTTTGGATAAGTCTGACGCTTAATGCTTCAATGTCCTCCAACCGCTGCCGCAAAGGCGGAATGGAGATGGGATAGCGGTTGATCCGGTAATACAGGTCTTCGCGAAACTTTCCATCCGCCATCGCCTTTTCAATATTTACATTTGTTGCCGCGATCACTCTGACGTTGACAGGGATCGCTTTCGTGCCGCCCACTCTGACGATTTCCTTTTCTTGAAGGACGCGCAGCAATTTGGCCTGCATATTTTGTGTCAGCTCACCGATTTCATCTAAGAAAATACTGCCGTTATTTGCTTCTTCAAATAAACCCTTTTTACCGCCCCGCTTCGCCCCTGAAAACGCACCATCCTCATAGCCGAACAATTCTGATTCGAGCAGGTTTTCAGAAAGGGCTGCACAATTTACGCGAATAAATTTATTGTACTTCCGGTCGCTTTCGTTATGGATGGCATGGGCAAACAGTTCTTTTCCTGTTCCTGACTCTCCGCGCAACAAAATCGTTGCCGGCGTTTTCGCACCGAGCTTCGCCTGCTCAAGCGCAACCAGCATTTGCTCGCTTTTGCCGATAATGTCGTCAAACGTGTATTTCGCTTCAAGCGTGCGAATAATTTGCCTGGCGCGGTTAAGCTCCGCTGTCAGCATTTTAATTTCGGACACATCGTGAATCACACCGACGCTGCCTTTCAAAATACCGTCCACAATCACCGGTGCTACATTGACGATGACCTCTTTTTCATTCGGGCCGACCTTCATTCTGGCACCGCGGACAGGGCGTCTTGTTTCAAGCACCTTTAAATGCATGCTTTCGCCTTCGGAAATATCCGTGTTTGCAGGCTTGCCGATAACTTCTTTTTCAGATAGCCCGGTCATTTTCGTATATGCTTTATTGATTAGGAGCCCGATGCCGTTTTCATCAACGACAGAAATCGCCTCATCGGAGGATTGGATAATCGCCTCCAGCATCGTACGGACCTGCTTTAAGTTGGTCACTTCCTCCGCCAGCTCGACCGCATCGGTGATATCTTTAAACACACAAAGAGCCCCGAGCAGACGTCCGCCTTCATCAATAATCGGCAGCCTTGTGGTCACAATTTGCAAATGATCGCCTAAAAGCTGCTTCTGGTTGTATTCAGGCACTCTTGTTTTTAAAATCCGCGGCATCTTAGTGCTCGGAATGACTTCTTTTATTGGCCGTCCGATGACTTCCTCGCGTTTTTTCCCGACCATTTTTTCGGCCATATGGTTAAAGAGAATGATCTCTTCATTGATATCAATAAAAATCATCCCGTCATGGGTGGAATTAAAAATTCTGTCGTGTTTGTATGTTTGCTCTTTTAGCATTTGAATCAGGTGCTGCTTTTCTTCCATCAGCTGAAAAACGATGTATGCCATTTTCCCCGGCATGACAATGGTATCTTCATGCTTTCTTTGAAGGAGTTCGTCAAACACGGCTTGATCGCCGGTGGTATGAATGACGATATCCGGTTTTTGTTGTATGTAAGGTTTCCAATCAGATGAAACGGCAATCCCATACTGTTCTGCTTCTTTCAATCCCGGCGCCTTGGGGTCTTTGTCAACTACGGCAATGATATCTATGATGGCTGTTTTGATCAAAATATGTAATAACGCCGTTCCCCTTTTGCCGGCACCTACTATCAGTACCTTTTGCATCCCGATACCCCTTTGTATGAAAAAATTTGCACACCTAATTATTCCGTTGCAATAATTTGCACAACCCTATGTTACCACGTTTTCTTCTCTTGACAAAATATTTTTTCCGCTGGACAATAAAGGAAATGAAAAGATAAAGGGGTTTTCTGAAGATGAGCCGACTTCTTGCGCTTTTGATATTAGTCATCCCCGGGGCCATTTCCGCTTTAGGCATTAAACTGATGAGAGATACACTTTTCGGCCATGCAATAAAGCCATTTTCAGCTCTTTGGCTCCAAGGGTTGTCAGGATTCATCTTTTTCGCGATCGGCCTCTATGTGCTGGCCGGGTTCATTCTATACAGAGACAGAAAACGCAATCAAGTCAGCCCGCGATTCAGAAAACGATAACTGCAAAAAAAGCCGGAGAATGCTCCGGCTTTTTTTTGTCACACTATTCGTCAGGCAAAACGGTCTTGGCAATCGTTTTATCTAATGCTTCATAGTCATAATAAGAGATGGTATCGTACAGTTCTTTTCGTGTCTGCAAATGATGAAGTCCTTCTTTTTGTGAGCCGTGCTCCTTCATCAAACCAAATATCCGCTCATAAGCTTTTGCCGCCGCTCGAAGCGAGGTGACAGGATATATCACCATGCGAAACCCCATATCTTCGAATTCATCAGCACGATAATACGGCGTTTTCCCAAACTCCGTCATATTCGCAAGGAGCGGAACGGAGATATGCTCAGCAAACTGGCGGAATTCATTCTCTGCCTGGAGCGCTTCCGGGAAAATCGCGTCTGCTCCCGCCTCAATGTAGGCCGCGGACCGTTTTATTGCAGCATCAAGCCCTTCCTGCGCCCTGGCATCAGTGCGGGCAACAACAATCAGAGAGGGCGCCGCTTGTTTAATGGCTTTTATTTTTTGCGCCATTTCCTTGATCGGAACGAGCTGTTTGCCATTTAAATGCCCGCATTTTTTTGGGAGCTGCTGGTCTTCTATTTGAACGGCTGCTACCCTGGCTTCAAGCATCTCCCGGGCGGTTCGGGCGGCATTTAACACACCGCCAAATCCCGTATCGATATCCACTAGCAGAGGCAGATCAGCAGCACGCACAAGGTCTTTGGCCCGATCCGCCATTTCTGCCGACGTGATGATCCCTAGATCAGGAAGTCCCCTGCTGGCTGTATAAGCCGCACCAGACAAATATATAGCAGAAAAACCGGCCTCCTTCGCGAGCAACGCTGCCATCCCGTCATGGGCGCCGGGAATTTGAAGAATGTCCGGCGCCGACATCAGCTTGCGGAAACGCCCGGCAAGCTCTTCTTGTGACGATTGCTGATTGACGATCCACGACATGACACAAATCCTCCTTTTACATGCAGAACATGTCTACGAATTCATTTACGCGCATCGTTTGTAAAGTCTCGCTGGTACAGCGCTCATAAATGTGTTTGCACTGTTTATCAGGAAAATGGCTTTTGAGATTGCCAGAAAACTTTTCCAGCAGTTTTGGCACTGCCTCCTCTCTTCGAAAACGGTGGCCAAGAGGAAACTCACATTCCACCATTTCCGTGCTCGTTCCGTCTTTAAAATGAACCTGAACGGCATTTGAAATAGAACGCTTATCAGGTTTCAAATAATCCTCGGTATATGCTTTATTTTCAGTCACCTCCATTTTATCACGTAATTTATCTATTCTCGGATCACTCGCAGTTTCAGCTTCATAATGCTGTGCGGTGATATCACCAAAAAGCAAACCGATTGCTGTAATATATTGGAGGCAGTGATCACGGTCTGCCGGATTGTGAAGCGGGCCTTTTTTATCAATGATTCGGATAGCGGATTCATGCGTACTGATGACAATACGATCGATCTCATCAATTCGGTCCTTTACCCGCGGATGTAAAATAACGGCGCACTCTGCCGCTGTTTGAGCGTGAAATTCTGCTGGATAAGACACTTTAAATAACACATTTTCCATGACATAAGCGTCGAGCGGACGGGCGAGCTTGATCTCTTTCTTATTGAATAGAACGTCCTGGAACCCCCAACCCGGTGCGCTCAATGCTGTCGGATACCCCATTTCCCCTTTTAACGACATCAGCGCCAAATGAACACCTCTGCTCGTTGCATCTCCTGCTGCCCATGATTTGCGAGAGCCTGTATTTGGTGAATGCCGGTATGTTCTTAATGCTGCATTGTCAATCCATGCATTCGAAAGCGCATTTTTGATTTCTTCTCTCCCGCCGCCTAAAAGCTTTGCTGCAACAGCTGTTGTCGCAATTTTAACAAACAGCACATGATCAAGACCCACTCGATTCAGGCTGTTTTCTAACGCAAGGACACCTTGAATTTCGTGCGCTTTAATCATCATCTCGAGTACGTCGCGTACCGTTAAAGGCTCTTTTCCTTCAGACAGCCTCACTCTTGATACATAATCACAAACAGCAAGGATGCCTCCCAAGTTATCGGATGGATGCCCCCACTCCGCTGCCAGCCACGTATCATTGTAATCGAGCCAGCGAATCATGCAGCCGATATTAAACGCTGCCCTCACAGGATCGAGAACATAGGACGTTCCCGGCACTTTGCTTCCATTTGGCACAGTCGTTCCTGGAACAATCGGGCCAAGCAGCTTTGTGCACTCTGGATACCGCAGCGCCAAAATCCCGCAGCCCAGGGTATCCAGCAATACATGCCCCGCTGTTGTATACGCTTCGGAACTTGTAATCTCTTTCTCAAGCACATAGTCTGTGATTTCTTCGATAACACGATCCGTTTTCTGCATTCTGCCAGCTCCTTTCATGATTCTGTTTGATATCGCGGGCCCATGTAACTGACACGGGGACGGAAGAGTCGATTATTGGAATGCTGTTCAATCACATGAGCGCATAAACCGGATGTTCTCGCGCTGAAAAAGACAGGCGTATATAAAGGGATCGGTATGCCGAGCATCCAATAAACCGGGGCAGCATAGTAATCCAAGTTCGGATAGAGCCCTTTTTCCTTCTCCATCAGCCGCTCACCTGCTTCACACATCTCATATAAACGATGGTCACCGGCTTTATCGCATAATTGCTGCAGCGCCTCTTTCATCATGAGTGCTCTCGGATCCATTTTTTTCATATACACACGGTGGCCGAAGCCCATGATTTTTTCTTTTCTTTTCAGTTTTGTTTGCAGAAGCTGCTCAAATTCAGACGACGTTTTTGCCTCCAAAAGCATATACATTACAGCTTCGTTTGCCCCTCCGTGAAGATTCCCTTTCAGGGAAGCGACAGCTCCTGTCAAAGCGCCATAAAGATCCGAGTGAGTAGATGCGATGACTCTGGCCGCAAAAGTTGAATTTGGCATCTCATGCTCACTGTACAGGACGAGCGACCGGTCAAAAATCTGTTCTTCCAATGAGGACGGCAATTTTCCTGTCATCATGTATAGAAAATTCGCACTGTAGGACAGGGATTGAAGCGGAAGAATCGGCTCTTTTTTATTGATGATCCTGTAGCTGGCAGCAGTGAGGGCAGGCATTTTCCCAAGAAGCTGATATGCGCGCTCCTTGTTAGCGGAAGGAGACCGATCATCAATTTGCCGATCATAACCGGCAAGTGCCGACAGGCCGGTACGCAGGCTATCCATTGGATGCGTGTGCTCAGGGAGCAGCTCAAGCAGACGGAGATGATTAGCAGGCAGGCTTGACGCACTGTTTATTTTACTTTCCAGCGTCTCTCTTTCACTTTCTTCCGGCAGCCTCCCTTCCAGCAATAAATGGACAAGCTCCAGATAACTTTTTGTTTTAGAAAGATCTATTAAATCATAGCCTCGTATCAAAATCTGGCTGAACTGCGTGTCAAGATAAGAAATGTGAGTTTCTGCCGCAATCACACCGTCCAACCCTGGAGAGTAGTGCTGTTTCTCCTCCATATCCTCAACCTCCGTTTTTGCGTTTTTTTGGTTATCAGGTCCCGCCAAGTAAATACTTGGAAATAATCAGTCTTTGAATCTCATTCGTCCCTTCATAGATTTGCGTCACCTTTGCATCGCGAAGCAGCCGCTCAACGGGGTAATCCTTCATATAGCCATATCCCCCATAAATTTGGACGGCGTCTAACGCCGCCTTCACCGCTGCATCGGAAGCAAATTGTTTAGCCATAGACGCCTCTTTTCCACATGCCAGGCCGCGGTTATGGAGGTCTGCGGCGTGGTAGACAAGATGCCTTGCCGCCTCAGCCCTAGTCGCCATGTCAGCCAGCTTAAATGATATGCCTTGATTGGCTGCGATCGGCCTTCCAAATTGCACTCGCTGCTTCGCATAAGCAACGGCATGCTCAAGAGCCGCCTCTGCAATACCGAGCGCCTGTGCCGCAATGCCGATCCGACCGACATTTAAATTCGCCATGGCAATGTTGAAGCCTTCACCCTCTTTGCCAAGCAAATTAGCTTCAAGCACTTCTGCGTTATCAAAAATCAGTTCCGTAGTATTAGAGCCATAAAGCCCCAGCTTTTTTTCTTTTTTCCCAACGGTAAAACCGGGTGTGTTTTTTTCAACAATAAAAGCCGAAATCCCGTGCCTGCCTTGATCCGGAGCCGTTAAAGCAAATGTGATATAGATATCAGCTGCTCCGCCATTCGTTATGAATATTTTCGATCCGTTTAATACGTATTTGCCGTTCTTTTTAATTGCCGTTGTGCGAAGGCTTCCGGCATCCGATCCTGAGTAAGGCTCCGTCAGCGCAAAGGCCCCTAAATGGTCTCCTGAAGCAAGCTTCGGTATATATTTCATCTTCTGTTCCTCATTGCCGAAGTACAGAATCGGATTTGTGCCGACCGAGGTATGGACGGAGAGAATCACGCCGACAGCCGCGCTGATTTTTGAAATCTCATGAATCGCCAAAATATAAGAAACAACGTCCGCCCCGGCACCGCCGTACTGTTCCGGCACCGGTATTCCCATCAGCCCGTGTTCGCCCATTTTTTTGATCAGCTGAAAGGGAAATTCGTCCGTTTTCTCCATAATTTCCGCAGCGGGAGCAATTTCTTTTCGGGCAAAATCACGCACCATTTTTCGCATCATGACTTGCTCTTGGGTTATATGCAACTCGGCCACCCCCGATGGAATTGACTTCAGGAAGTCCTCTCCTCATATTCATAAAAACCGCGTCCGCTCTTTTTGCCAAGCCAGCCTGCTTTGACATACTTGCGGAGCAGCGGGCAAGGACGGTATTTAGAATCGCCAAGGCCCGAGTGAAGAACTTCCATAATGGATAAACACGTATCCAGTCCGATAAAATCCGCTAATGTAAGCGGACCCATCGGATGATTCATGCCAAGCTTCATCACCTCGTCTATTGCCTCTGGCTTCGCCACTCCCTCATACACGCAATAGATGGCTTCATTAATCATCGGAAGAAGCACACGATTGGAAACAAACCCCGGAAAATCATTGACTTCAACCGGTGTTTTCCCCATCTTTTCCGCTAATGCCATAACATCTAAGGCCGTTTCCTCTGATGTAGCCAAGCCGCGTATTACTTCAACCAGCTTCATCACAGGGACGGGATTCATAAAATGCATGCCAATGACCCGTTGAGGCCGATTTGTCACAGCAGCGATCTCTGTAATAGGCAAGGAAGATGTATTGCTGGCCAAAATCGTATGAGGCGGGCAAAAGCGATCAAGTGTTTTAAACATCTTAGTTTTCGCCGCCATGTTTTCAGCGATAGCCTCAATCACAATGTCCGCATGCTCTGCCTCCTCAAGCGTTTGAGAAATCGAAATGCGGCTGATGACACTCTTCACTTCCGCCTCGGTCCTTTTTCCTTTCTCAGCGTCACGGGCCAGCTGTTTCTTCAGCCGCTTCAACCCTGCCTCCGCAGCTTCCGAACTCACATCGTACATCCGCACATAAAAGCCTGCGTCAGCAGCTGCTTGTGCAATGCCGCTTCCCATCTGACCTGCGCCAGCTACCATGATTTGTTTGATTTCCATTTAAATCCCCTTTTTCATCATGTTTTAATGAACCTGCACTAAGACGGCATCTCCTTGGGCTGCCCCACTGCAAATGGCGGCAACACCCAATCCCCCTCCCCGTCGCTTTAATTCGTAAACGAGCGTCATGAGAATTCTCGCCCCGCTCGCGCCGATCGGGTGGCCAAGCGCGATCGCACCGCCGTTCACATTTACTTTTTCAAGATCGAAACCTACGATTTTTTCACATGTTAACACAACAGATGCAAACGCTTCATTTACTTCAAACAAGTCAATATCTTGGGCAGTTAAATCGTTCTTTTTCAGGAGCTTATTAATGGCAAACCCCGGTGCTGCCGCCAGTTCATGCGCTGGCATTCCCATAGTTGAAAAACCAAGAATTGTAGCCAGAGGCTGTTTGCCAAGCTCAGCTGCTTTTTCCTCCGACATCAGCACGAATGCGCCAGCTCCGTCATTGACCCCGGGAGCATTGCCGGCTGTGATCGAACCATCACTTGTATAAATCGGAGAAAGTTTCGCGAGCTGATCCAGACTTGTGTCACGGCGAATCGCTTCATCCTTATCAACAACGTTTGATTTTCCTTTTCGACCGATCCAGTTGACGGGAACAATTTCATCCTGAAATTTCCCTTCATCGGCTGCTTTAGCTGCCCGCGCATGGCTTCTCAACGCCCATTCATCCTGCTCTCTTCGTGAAATTGCATATTCCTTGGCCGCTGTATTTCCGTGAACAGCCATATGCACTTCGTCAAATGCGCACGTTAACCCGTCATACACCATTAAATCCCTTAGCTCGCCGTCCCCCATCCGTGCTCCCCAGCGTCCAGCGGGAATGGCATACGGAATATTGCTCATGCTTTCCATCCCCCCGGCAACAAGTATGTCCGCATCCTGCGCCCGAATCATTTGATCACATAAAGTGACAGCGCGAAGACCCGAAGCACAGACTTTATTCAGTGTTTCTGACGGCACACTCCAAGGCATTCCAGCAAGACGGGCAGCTTGACGGGAAGGGATCTGTCCTGAGCCGGCTTGGACAACCATGCCCATGACATTTCCTTCTACATCATCTCCAGAGACTCCAGCCCGTTGCAACGCCTCCTTCATCACAATGCCCCCAAGCTCGGCAGCTTTCACCTCTTTCAATACTCCGCCGAATTTGCCAAATGGCGTTCTTGCAGCACTTACAATGACTGTTTTCCTCATGGTTTCACCTCATTCAGAAGATAGACAGCGCTTACAAATTCTAGTTGTCTTCTATGAATGTATGCTTCGAAACGGGCACGAATGTATGAAAAAAGAAGGCTGTGTCAACAGCCTTCTTCTAAAGCAACTATTCATTTTTCAGCAATGCCGCAGCCTTTGCAGGAAAATCGGTAAACATGCCGTCTGCTCCCAGTTCAATGAGGTGCTTCATATCTTCCGGCCGATTGACTGTATACGGTCTTACCTTAATCGAACTGCTCCTCATTTTCTTCAGCACTTCATCTGTGACCCCGGGGCTGTTTAGCTTCGGGTGATAGCCGGTAGCTGGAATAGACGCGATATATTGATCCGGCTGATAAAGCACATCTGCAGTTAATACCGCCCGTTCGATATGGGGCGCAAGCTGAGCGCACAGTGCTACACTTTCATGATTAAATGTGGATAGGATGACTCTCTCCTCTATATTGAATCGCTTCACTGCCTCCAACACTTTTTCTTCCATTCCCTCATAGCGAATCACGCTGTTTTTCAATTCAATGTTGATGAGAAAATTCTTTTTTACTGCCCACGAGAGCACGTCTTCTAATAGTGGCACTTTTAGATCGCTGTACGCCTGATCATGACCAGCGGCCGCATTCGCAGTCTTGATTACATCATAGGCTGTATCCTTCACGAATCCTTTAAGCGTTGTCGTGCGGTTAAGCCTTTCATCATGAATCACAACAATGCGTCCGTCTTTCGTCAGTTGTACATCAAGCTCTATCCCGTCCGCTCCGGCTTCAATTCCTTTTTCAAATGCAAGCATTGTATTTTCGGGAAAGTGTCCTGATGCCCCCCGGTGGGCAAAAATCTTTGTCATCGTTTCACCTCAAGCCCTAAGTTTTCTCCATTATACTTATTTTGTAGGATCCACTCTAGGATTAAGGCTATATTCATCTACTGATCATAATAAGAATCAATGCCGTTGACAATCGCATCTGCTGCCTTTTGCTGGTATTCTTCATTTCCCAGCTTGTCCGCGTCAGAGCTGTTCGTGATAAACCCAAGCTCCGCCAACACACTTGGCATTTGTGAATATGTAATGACGTAAAAGTCTGATTCTTTCACGCCCCTGTCTCTCGTTTGTAAGGATGAAACGAGCTGCGACTGAATATCGGCTGCCAGACGCCGGCTGTTTTCCCCTTCATAATCAGATTGAAAATACGTTTCTGTTCCTGAAGCTGAAGCAACCCCGGAATTTACATGAATGCTGACAAAAAGATCAGCGTGATTGGCACTTGCCTTTGCGACTCTGTCCTCCAAGGTCAGAAAATGATCGTCTGATCTGGATGCAACAGGATTGGCTCCCTCCGCTTTTAGCTTGTCCGTCACATGCTCTGAAACAGCCAAATTAATATCCTTTTCAAAGAGCCCGTTTCCGACTGCTCCACTGTCTTCACCGCCGTGTCCGGCATCAATATACACGGTTTTCCCTTCTATCGGCTCTGCCGCCTGTGCACAAGGCGCGAGCGTCAAAGCCAATCCGCACAGCGCCAAGCTCCTCCATAACATTCTCAACTTTCTCCCTCCGGTCTTTTTATGACGAATTCTTTCGCAGCTGAATATCTTCCAGCTGTAAAGTCCCATTATCCTTCTTTGTATATTTCACCAAAACTTTTTTCTGGTCTGGCAAGGATTCACATTCATCACGTTTATCCTTCGGAACTTGTATCATGGTTTCTTCTCCATTGAGAGAAACCGCAATCGTATGAGGATCAGCCGAGCCAATAAATTTTCCCTCTTCGGTAAACCTTGGTGCTGAGTCATCCGCACTTGCTACACTGCATCCCGAAAGAAAAAGCGCAGTAAATAGCAAAAGAACCGTTTGTTTCACACGATCACCTCTTCCTGATGTTTGGCTTTTATCTTTGACCAGAATGGCGGATTTGTAAAGACAACGTGAATGCAGGCGATCAAGTTCCATGATTTTCAAAAGGGCTATACGACCCGATCATTTCCTGTTGTTAGAAAGATAACGAGCAGATTTGTCTATGAGGATGGCTCTAAATGAGGCGCTAATTAGAAAAAATTAGCGGAAAGAAGCAACTTTTTATTCATTTTTAAAAATTTGTGAATTGGGTGAGCAAATGGTTTGACTGCTAGATCAGCCAGGCGTAACCTTTGAAAGGATATTTCCTTGAAAAAATTCGTTCTGCTGCTGGCGGCCGCTCTCATCACATGCTCCATCGGCCACCAAATCAGCGGCGGCTACAAAGGCCCTGAAAAAGAGCGGCGAAAATATCACTCTGCACTCAAGATATTCAGCCGGTAAAGCAGATCAATTGCATTAATTTTTACATATAGGCTAGAATATGTGCGAATCCAAACGAAAGAAGATGATCAAATGAATCCTAAGTATAAGCCGCTGTTTGAACCCTTCACGTTTAAAAGCGGTGTTACAATCGACAACCGGATCGCAGTCGCACCAATGACTCATTACGCTTCTAATGAAGACGGTACAATTTCTGAAGCAGAGCTTGACTACATCATCCCTCGTTCAAAAGAGATGGGAATGGTGATTACAGCCTGCGCAAATGTCACACCGGACGGAAAAGCATTTCCTGGGCAGCCGGCCATCCACGACGATTCCAACATTCCGGGTTTAAAAACATTAGCACAAGCCATTCAGGCACAAGGCGCTAAAGCCGTTGTGCAAATTCATCATGGCGGCATCGAATGCCCATCTGAGCTCGTTCCTCAACAGGATGTTGTGGGGCCAAGTGACGTGTTTGATAACGGCAAACAAATTGCTCGCGCATTAACAGAAGAAGAAGTGGAACACATTGTGAAGGCGTTTGGAGAAGCGACAAGACGAGCCATTGAAGCCGGCTTTGACGGTGTCGAAATTCACGGTGCAAACGGCTACTTGATTCAGCAGTTTTATTCTCCAAAAACCAATCAGCGCACGGACCGCTGGGGAGGAAGCGATGAAAAACGATTAGCCTTCCCGCTCGCTATTGTCGATGAAGTGAAAAAAGCCGCTTCAGAACATGCGAAGGGCGCGTTCTTAGTCGGCTACCGTCTGTCTCCGGAAGAACCTGAGACACCAGGGTTGACAATGACTGAAACCTTTACGCTTGTTGACGCTTTAGGGGATAAAGAATTGGATTATCTTCATATTTCACTGATGGACGTGAACTCAAAAGCACGCCGCGGTGCAGATCCAACTCGCACACGCATGGACTTATTGAATGAACGTGTCGGAAACAAAGTGCCGCTGATCGCCGTCGGTTCCATCCATTCCGCAGATGACGCGCTGGCCGTCATCGAAAACGGTATTCCACTAGTCGCAATGGGACGAGAAGTTTTAGTTGACCCTGACTGGGCGGTAAAAGTAAAAGAAGGCCGTGAAAAGCAAATCGAAACAGTAATCAAAGGCACAGATAAAGAAAAATATCATTTGCCTGAACCGCTATGGCAAGCCATTGTGAACACGCCTGGCTGGGTGCCTTATAAAGATTAATATGAAAAGACTGCCGAAACGGATTCGGCAGTCTTTTTTCCCTTTATATAAATAGTTTATGTACACACCGAAACAGCAAAAGAAAGAGCTCCCCACCTACTTCAAAAAGAAAATCTAGGAAAAGCCCATCACGCTTTCTTGTTTTTTTCTTTTTCATTCGTATGTCTCCTTTTTACATCAATACGCCTTACTTACGATTTTGCAGGAGAAAGGTTTCAATTTGATCCTGATTGTTTGTTTTTGATAATCCAAGCAGCGAGAACACATGAAACCATGACTGTAAATGAGATAAAGTCAATCAGGGTGCCTAGTAAGCGTGAATCTGTAATGATGTTCGAATTGACGCAAAGCGCAAGAATAAATAAAGCAATCAGCAGACCATATTTTTCAAACACATACCTCACTCCTTACGGAAAATAAATTTTTCATATCCATCACCTATGATAACAAATGTCCCCAAAAACAAAACGCCTCCTATTTATCAGCGCAAACCAATAAATAAAAGACGTTTGATTTAATTATCACATAATATCCACATGTTTAAGAAGCCTTATGTTCTAATCTAAGCTTATCCGCAACCATTGCAATGAATTCGCTGTTGGTAGGTTTAGCTTTTGTCATGCTGACAGTATAACCAAACAGCGAGGAAATGGAATCAATGTTTCCTCTGCTCCATGCCACTTCAATTGCATGGCGGATCGCTCTTTCTACACGGCTTGCGGTTGTGTTGAATTTTTTGGCGATGTCCGGATAGAGGACTTTTGTAATGCTGCCGAGCAATTCGATGTCATTGTATACCATTGAGATTGCTTCACGCAGATAGAGATAGCCTTTAATATGGGCTGGGACGCCGATTTCATGGATAATGCTTGTGATGCTCGCGTCGAGATTTTTCTTCTTTGGTTCAGGCTGGCTGCTGCGTATAATGCTGCTTTGCGATGATGGCGCACGATGCGTCACACTGCTGGCATTTCCGCTGACTTGGCGGATATGACCGACAAGGTTTTCCATATCAAACGGTTTGAGAATAAAGTAGGACGCGCCTAAATCGACGGCCTTTTTCGTGACATCTTCCTGTCCAAAGGCTGTCAGCATGATGACATTCGGCTGTTTTTTCAGATCTGATTCCCTCAGCCTCTCTAAAACCGCAAGTCCGTCTAAATGCGGCATAATAATATCTAATACGAGCACATCGGGATCTTTTTCTTTAAACAACGACAGGCATTCCTGTCCGTTATAAGCAACGCCGATCACTTCCATGTCTTCCTGTCCTTCTATATATTCACTCAACAGGCTTACCAGCTCTCGATTATCATCAGCAACACAAACTTTAATTTTCTCCACGTTTCTTCCTCCCCAAATGTAGTTAACAGGATTCACCCTTGCTACATGTTTACATTCGACAAAACCGCTATATACCCTCTAAAAAAATCATAATCACCAATATTAGTGGCATATCTTTGTTATTCTATGTTTTTCTCTGTTTTTCGACTAAAAATGAAATTTGACAAACAAGGAAACGTGAATTTGTCGAAAAATCTTCTTTTGTATATTTTACCGTATGTATTCTGAGAAGTGAAGAGGGATCAAAACAAAAAAACTGCCGGAAACTCCGGCAGTCAGCTTGCTTTTTCTTTTCCGTAAATATCGATTCCTGCTTCTGACAGCATCCATTCAATATGAACACCGTAGCCGCTTGTCGGGTCATTTACAAACACATGGGTGACAGCGCCGATCACTTTTCCATTTTGAATGATCGGGCTTCCGCTCATCCCCTGTACGATGCCCCCTGTTTCTTTCAACAGCCTTGGATCAGTAATTTTCAACACCATTCCTTTTGTCGCAGGGAATTTTTGCGGCGTTGTGCTGACGATTTCAATATCAAATTTTTCCACCTTGTCATCATCAATGACCGTTAAAATTTCAGCCGGCCCTTTTTTGACTTCAGTAGAAAATGCAACCGGCAGTGCTTGATCTGAAATATTGTTTTGAATCGGCTGATGCAGCGTGCCGAAAATCCCAAATGGGCTGTTTCTGTTAATATCCCCGATCGTTTTGCGTTCTGAGGAAAATCGCGCCAGTTTTTCTCCCGGATTACCGCCTGTCCCTTTTTCAATTGATGTTACAGTGGATTTAACGATTTCTCCATTCTCCACCACAATCGGTTTCTTTGTGTCCATATCGGAAATCACGTGGCCAAGTGCTCCGTATTTTTTTGTTTTCGGTTCATAAAAGGTCATAGTGCCAATGCCGGCAGCAGAATCCCTGATATATAATCCGATTCTGTATTTGCCTTCTTGTTCATCCTTTTGTGGAATCAGCTTTGTTTTGATTTTTTGTTTGTCACGTTTGATCAGTAAATCTAAAGATTCACCAGTTTTTCCGGCCTTTTGGATAAATGGGGCTACATCATTCATTTTTTCAATTTTCTGTCCATTCATTTCAATAATGATGTCGCCCGCTTCAATTCCGGCCGTTTCTCCCGGAGATTTTTTGCCTTCACTTGTATTGATTTGATGAAATCCGACGACAAGAACACCGACGGAATGAAGTTTTACACCGATTGATTGTCCGCCAGGTATCACCTTTAAATCAGGAAGAACTTGCACTTTTGTTTTTTTAATTGGAAATCCGGCAAGATCGTATACTAATTCTGACTCACCTGACTTTTTGCCTGTCACCCTAATTTCGTGCGGATCTTTCTTTACTGTAAACGCTTCTGACGATTCTGATGTCTGAGCGTTTACCGATAAGCTTGTTTCAATCGCTTGTGTTTGGGATTCAAATACTCTCATTTGCGTTGGAATCAGTAAATACTCTTTTAGCGGTTTGCATAAACCTACACTTAATAACGAAACAAGGAGAATTAAACCTACTGCTTTTCTGATGTTATCGGGCATTCACTACTTCACTCTCCTCGCTCCTATCCCACACCTTCTTTATGACTTGCTGCTACATCATTTAATTTTGCCTTTTGGAGGCTTATTTATAACTGTCATATGAAGAAAAACATTGGATATACTGATGAACGAATGGATGTAAACAAAAAAAATAAGCTGCGCTTTTCGCGCAGCTTACCCAGTTGTTTTGACTTGATCCGCTTGTTTTAAAAGTTCTTTCGCATGGCGTTTCGTTAAATCGGTTACCTCAACACCTGCAATCATGCGTCCGATTTCCACTATTTTTTCCTGCTTAGAAAGCGGCTTGACACGTGTCGTCGTTCTGCCGTCTTTTAACTCCTTCGCAATATAAAGATGCGTATCGGCCATGGCAGCCACCTGAGGCAAGTGTGTAATACAAAGCACTTGTGATCCTATTGACACTTTATGGATCTTCTCAGCGATTGCCTGTGCGACCCTTCCGCTTACACCGGTATCAACCTCATCAAAAATGATCGATGTCACATCCTGCTGTGAGGAAAAAATGCTTTTTATGGCAAGCATCACCCGTGACAGCTCTCCACCTGAAGCGACTTTCGAAAGAGATTTCAGCGGCTCGCCTGTATTGGTTGAAATTAAAAACTTCACCAGATCGATCCCTTGTTCAGTCAGCTGAACAGGCTGGCCGTTTACAACCGGTGCCTCTTCATTGCGTGACGCTTGTCTGATTTTGAATTCCGTATCAAACGTTGATTTTTCCATGTACAGGCTTTTTAATTCCCGATGAATCTCATCAGCCAGTTTTTTCGCCCATGTTTTCCGGATTTGAGAAACATTTGCCGCTTCCACTGCGACATCCTTGCCAACGGAGTCAAGCTCCTTTTTCAGGCTTTGTAGGTGGCTGTCCCTGTTTTCAATTTGGTCAATTTCTTCTTCAATTTTAGAAGCATATTCCAAAATGTCCTCGACAGTGGCACCGTATTTTCGTTTCAGCTGTTTGATTTCATTGAGCCGCGTCTCAATATAGTTCAGGCGTTCCGGATCATATTCAAGCTCATCCAGCATATTTCTCATCTGAAATGTAGCGTCCTCAAGCAGATAGTAGGAGTTCGAAACACTCTCAGACAGTTTTTTCAGCGGTTCGTTAATATCAGATATATCTTCAAGCTGGGCTGATGCCATTCCGACCCAGTCCAATCCGCTCTGTTCACTGCGAAGCGCATTATATGCATTTTGCAGCGATTCATATATCTTCTCAAAGTTTGAAATTTGCTGACGCTCTTCTTGAAGCTGTTCATCTTCGTTGATCTCAAGCTTTGCTGATTCGATTTCTTCGAGCTGAAATTGAATGAGATCAAGGCGATGGGCCATTTCCTGTTCGCTTTCAGAAAGCTGTTTAAGCTTTTTGAGCAGCTTCATATACCGCTGGTACCCTTCCTGATACGCTTGGAGCGCGCTTTCCACTTCGGCTCCGGCAAACTTGTCCAAGAGCTGGAGATGATTTTCGTCTTCCATTAACAGCTGGTTATCGTGCTGCCCGTGAATATCTAATAAAAGCCTGCCGATCTCTCTTAGCGAGGCAATCGTGACAAGCTTGCCATTGACACGGCAAACGCTTTTCCCGCTCGTGCTGATATCTCTTCTCATGACGATCATTTCGTCTGAAACGTCGATTCCCTGCTCAGCGCATACGCCTAAAACGGGATGGCCGCTCTCCAAAAGAAACAGCCCTTCAAGTTCTGCTTTCGCTTCTCCATATCTAACAAATTCAGATGATCCGCGGCCTCCGACTAAAAGAGAAATGGCATCTATGATGATGGATTTGCCGGCTCCGGTTTCTCCTGTTAAAACCGTAAGCCCGCGTTCAAAAGAAACCGTCAGTTCCTCAATAATGGCAAAGTTTTTAATCGATAGTTCAGCTAACAAACAGCATTACACCTCTTATCTTTGTTAGTTTTTCTGTTACAGCAGTTCAAGCAGCCTGTTTTTTACGCCTTCTGTATCTTCAGGAGTCCGGCAAATAATTAAAATCGTATCATCTCCGCAAATGGTCCCCATCATTTCATCCCAGTCCAAATTGTCCATCAGCGCCCCGATTGCCTGGGCATTGCCCGGCATCGTTTTCAGCACAATCATATGGCTTGCTGAGTCTATTTTCACAAATGCGTCCATCAATGCCCGCTTTAGCTTTGAAAGCGGATTGAAACGCTGGTCCGCCGGAAGACTGTATTTGTAAGAACCATTATTCGTAGGCACTTTTACAAGGTGAAGTTCTTTAATATCCCGTGATACCGTCGCTTGCGTCACTTTGTAGCCATCCTGCTTCAGCATGTCGACCAATTCATCCTGCGTTTCGATTTCATTGCTCGTAATGATCTCTCTGATTTTAATATGCCTCTGGCCTTTGTTCATGTAAGCACCTCTATTTCCAGCTTATCTGTTCTTTTATGTTATATGATTCTCTGCACATTGTACATGAATGCAGAAAAAAGGAATAATAGCGCACTATTATTCCGGTACATCTGCTTTTTTTTCTTTTAACGTCGTATGTGCCTCTTCTACAACGCGCATGATCTCTTCTTCCGGCAGTTCCTGACCTGCCTGTCCCTCTCCCGGCCAATACAAATGAAGGAGAAACTCAATATTTCCGTCTCCTCCCGTGATCGGAGAAAATGACAGGCCTTTACAGATATAGCCTTCAGCGGCAGAAAAACTGATCATTCGCTTGAGCACATCAGCATGCACTTTAGGATCTCTGACAATCCCTTTTTTGCCGACCGATTCCCTTCCCGCTTCAAACTGAGGCTTAACAAGAGCCATGCAGTCGCTGCCCGGTACGAGCAATGTTTTAAGGACAGGAAGGATGAGCCGCAAGGAAATAAAGGACACATCTATTGTGGCAAACTCCGGCATGCCCTTTGTAAAGTCTGCCGGTGTTGCATAACGGAAGTTCGTCCGTTCCATCACGACGACCCGTTCATCCTGTCTGAGCTTCCACGCAAGCTGATTATAGCCTACATCCACAGCGTATGACTGTTTAGCTCCATTTTGCAAAGCGCAGTCCGTAAAACCGCCAGTGGAGGAGCCAATATCAATCATAATTTTATCTTTGACAGAGACGGGAAATTCCTTCAGCGCCTTTTCGAGCTTTAAACCGCCCCTGCTCACATACCTCAGCGGGTTTCCTTTGACGGTTAACGGAAGGTCGCGGTCAATTTTTTCTCCAGGCTTGTCCAAGCGGTTTTCGTTTGAATAGACGATCCCCGCCATAATGGCTCTTTTGGCTTTTTCACGCGTTTCCGCCAGCCCTCTTTCCACTAATAATACATCTAATCGTTCTTTCTTTGACGTCATGATCCAATTCCTTTGTGTGTCTTTGGCGGCATCAGTAATCTAATACGGTTTGCCACCTGCTGTATTGTCAGTCCAATTTCCTCTAGAAGCGCGGTTACGCTTCCGTGTTCAATAAACCGATCAGGAATACCCATTCTGTCGATCGGTGTATGATATTCACCTTGATCATGAGCGAATTCTAAAATCGAGCTCCCGAAACCGCCTTCTAAGACCGCTTCTTCAATTGTTAAAATGGGCAAGCCTTCTTTTAGGATACTCTTCATCATCTTTTCATCAATCGGCTTAATAAAACGCGCATTCACAACGCGCACGGAAAGGCCTTCTTTCTGCAGCTCTTCGGCTGCCTCAATCGCCATTTCAATTGTTGTACCGAATGTTAAGATGACAGCATCGTTCCCTGGACGCAGCACCTCCCACGTACCGATCGGAATCGTTTTCAACTGTTCATCCATTTTTACGCCGAGTCCGTTTCCGCGCGGAAAACGCATCGCTATCGGACCTTCGTCATAGCTAAGTGCTGTATGAACCATGTGCTGGCCTTCATTTTCGTCTTTCGGCATCATTAAGACCATGTTTGGAATGTGACGCATAAACGCAATATCAAACACGCCTTGATGTGTCTCTCCATCTGCGCCAACGAGTCCTGCACGGTCAATTCCAATAAACACATTGGCGTTTTGGCGGCAGATGTCATGAACGACTTGGTCATATGCCCTTTGCAGGAAGGTTGAGTAAATTGCCAAAAACGGCTTCATACCCTGCATTGCCATAGCTGCAGCCATTGTTGCCGCATGCTGTTCTGCGATTCCTACGTCGAACATCCGGTCAGGGAATTCCTTTGCGAACCCTTCAAGCTTTGAACCGACAGGCATAGCCGGCGTAATGGCTACAATGCGTCCGTCTTCGCGCGCCATTCGCTGCACAGTTCCACTGACAAGGCCGCTCCATGAAGGAGCTGCGGCTTTCGGTTTTACAAAGTCACCGGTATTAATTTTGTATGGTCCGGTACCGTGCCATGTTCCAATTGTATCGGTCTCAGCCGGTTTGTACCCCTTCCCTTTTTTCGTGATGACATGCAGGAGAACAGGGCCTTTCGTTTTTTTGGCGTATTGAAGATTCTCAATCAGCTCATGATAAGAATGTCCGTCCACCGGGCCCAAATACGTAAAACCAAGCTCCTCGAAAAACATTCCGGAGACGAGCATGTATTTCAGGCTGTCTTTGACCCGTTCAGCTGTCGCGGCAAGCTTGCCTCCAACTGCCGGAATCTTTCTAAATAAGTATTCAAGCTCATCTTTGACCCACTGGTATTTCCCCGCAGTGCGAAGCCGTCCGAGCATAGAATGAATGGCGCCGACATTTGGTGCAATACTCATTTCATTATCATTAAGAATGACAATCATGTCTTTTTTCTCGTCGCCGATGTGATTAAGGGCTTCAAGCGCCATTCCGCCGGTCAGCGCGCCGTCCCCAATAATCGGAATAATATATTCATCCGTTCCTTTAATATCACGCGCAGCTGCCATTCCCATCGCGCCTGACAGAGAAGTCGAGCTGTGCCCGGTTTCCCAAACATCGTGCTCGCTTTCGCTCCGCTTTGGAAATCCGCAAAGCCCTTTGTACTGGCGAAGCGTCGCAAATTCTTTTCCGCGACCTGTCAGCAGTTTATGGACATACGACTGATGGCCTACATCCCATAAAAACTTGTCTTTCGGGCTGTTAAATTCCTTATGCAGTGCAACAGTAAGCTCTACGACACCTAAGTTTGGGCCGATGTGGCCGCCGGAAGCGGATAAACTTGTAATTAAAAACTGACGGATTTCATCACTTAATTTCTCTAATTCATCAATGGACATGTTTTTTAAAAACGACGGGTCCTGTATTGATAAAAGATCCAAAGCGGATCAACTCACTTTCAGCATGAATTTCTGCAATGACACATGTCTTCCAGAATGCCGAGCTGGACAATCATCTCGGACATAAAAAAAGACAAACGCGCTTTCCTTTTCATTTTTCATATAAACTGCTTACATTTTACCATATCTCGTGCAGCCGCTTCAAATTAGGATCGTCTTAGTGATCTCTTGCCGCAATTAAATCACAAAGCTCATACAAAAGGTCTTGTTGAAGAGAGAGTCCGCCGATCAATCGCTTCGCCTCTTTTATATGAGCATCCAATTTACGTTTGGCCCCTTCCAGTGAAAGAAGTGATGGGTAAGTCGATTTGTCATTTGTGGTATCCGAGCCGACACGTTTGCCGATTTTCTCTTCACTGCCTTCTAAATCTAAAATATCGTCTCTGATTTGAAAACCGATTCCAATGTGGCTGCTGAAGGTACGCAGGGTTTCAATGTCTTCCTCAGGTGCATCCGCCAAAATCGCGCCGGCGATTACACAAAAACCTAGAAGCTTGGCAGTTTTCCGTTCATGAATGGATTCCAGCTCTTCAAGCGTGACTTGGCGGTTTTCCGCTTCCATATCAGCGACTTGTCCCCCGACCATGCCCTCGGTGCCTGCCGCTGAAATCAGTTCATTGACAAGCCGAAGGCGCTTTTCTGCTGACACCTCGTCTGACACGTGGGAGGTGATGAGCTTAAAGCTTTCCGTGAGCAGTCCGTCACCCGCTAATACTGCTGTCGCTTCACCAAATACTTTATGATTTGTCGGCTTCCCGCGGCGCAAATCGTCATCATCCATGCATGGAAGATCATCATGAATTAGCGAATATGTGTGAATCATTTCGACAGCACAGCCGACCGGAATGCCGTCTTGTTCGCTTTTTCCATATGCGTTTAATACAGCCAGTACAATCAGAGGACGCAACCGCTTTCCGCCGGCCTCTAGAGAATACAGCATAGATTTCTTTAATGAGTCCGGCATATCAAGCTTTTCTGTATAGACAGAAAGCTGATTTTCAATTGTTTTTTTCCGGTCCGCCAGAAAACTCGTTAATTTATTTGTCACCTTCGTCTTCCTCCTGAACACTGAAAGGTGCCAGTTCGCCGTCTTCTTTTAAAATGAAGTCCATTTGCTTTTCGACTTTTTGCAGCTTTTCATGGCACATTTTGGATAAAGCCATGCCTTCTTGGAAATAGTTAATCGCTTGCTCTAGAGGCACATCCCCCTCTTCAAGCTTTGAGACAATGCTCTCAAGACCTTTCATCGCTTCTTCAAATGTCATGTTTTCATTTTTTTTCACGTCTGTCATTTTTCTTCCCCTCTCTTTTCTAATACTTCACAGGCCAGCACGCCATCCGTCAGCTTCACTTCTAGCCGGTCCTTCTCTTCTATCTGATTGACACTTTTAATGAGTTTATCTTCTTTATAAGCAAGACTGTATCCTCTTTCCATCACTTGAAGAGGACTTAGTGCATTCAGCTTGCCAAGAACTGTTTGGAATTGGGAATGCAGCTGCTTCATTTGGATATTCATATTTTTTCTCAGCTGATTCGTCTGTTCCTCGTAGCGTGTTTTTGCTTGCTTCAGCTGTTCATGAGGATGCAGTGCCTCTAATCTGTACGTTTCCCGCTCCAACTGTCTGCTTTTCCGATCTAAAAGAGCGGTCAGCTGTGCTTGAAACTGCTGGTACGCGAGGTCAAACTGCTGCTCTTTTTGCGCATACAATCGCTTTGGAAAACGAAAGGCATAGGACGATTGCAGCGTTTGAATCCGTTCTTTTTTCTGGCCGAGATGCTGCTGCATCGCTCTTGTCATCCTGACTTCCGCTGTTTTTGTCCGTTCGATTAAATCAGTGGTATGAGGCACGGCAATCTCAGCTGCCCCTGTCGGCGTCGCTGCTCTGATATCTGCGACAAAATCACTGATCGTAAAATCCGTCTCATGCCCAACTGCCGATATAATTGGAATATTGGAAGCAAAGATTGCGCGAGCTACAATTTCTTCATTGAATGCCCACAGTTCTTCTATCGAACCGCCGCCTCTCCCGACAATTAATACGTCGCACATCTCTTTTTCATTTGCTTCTTCAATGCGCGTAACAATGGATCTGCTCGCATTTTCGCCTTGTACGAGCGCTGGAAGAACAATGACTTTCACAAGGGGATATCTTCTTTTTAGAGTTGTAATAACGTCTCTGACAGCGGCACCCGTTGGAGATGTCACAACCCCGATTGTGGCTGGAAATGCGGGGATTTGTTTTTTGTAGCGGTCGTCAAATAAACCTTCTCCGGCAAGCTTCTTTTTTAATTCTTCGTACGCTAAATAGAGCGCTCCGACCCCGTCAGGCTGCATTTCTTTGGCATATAGTTGATAGTTTCCGCTCGGTTCATATACGGAAATTCCGCCTCTGACCAGCACTTTCATACCGTTTTCAGGTTTAAAAGGCAGACGCTCGCTTTGTCTAGCGAACATCACCGACTGCATTCTTGCGTTTTCGTCTTTCAAAGTGAAATAAATGTGGCCTCGTGTGTGTATCTTTACATTCGATAATTCGCCTTTAATCCAAATATTTTCTAGGTGAGGATCTACATCGAATTTTCGTTTTATATACTTTGTCAGCGCTGAGACGGTAACATACGCTGCTTCACCCATGTCTAAAAACTCCTCTCCTAAGCATTCCTGCACCATAACTAAAGAAAACCCGCCCTGGCTTTAGGAGCCTGAAGAAGCGGGTATCGTGCTCATATTCAAGGCGGGCAATACGCCCCGCCTGTGAATATCTCCAATTATCTATGATAACGTACGTTTCGCAGATTTAACAGTATTATGCGCAAGCATCGTGATGGTCATCGGACCTACTCCGCCTGGAACCGGCGTGATGAAGGATGCTTTTTCCTTTGCCCCTTCAAATTCAACGTCTCCGCAAAGCTTTCCGCTTTCCAGACGATTAACGCCGACGTCAATGACAACAGCGCCCTCTTTGATCTGGTCTGCACTGATGAAGTTGGCTCTTCCCACTGCCACCACCAGGATGTCCGCTTTTTTCGTATGCTCAGTAATATTTTCTGTTCTTGAATGACAGTAAGTAACCGTCGCGTTTTCATTTAATAAAAGCTGGCCGACAGGTTTGCCGACAATGTTGCTTCGGCCGACTACAACAACCTCTTTACCGGAAAGGTCGATATTGGTTTTCTTCAAAAGCTCAACAATTCCATGAGGCGTGCAAGGGAGAAACGTATCTTCACCAAGCAGCATTTTCCCTACGTTTAACGGATGAAACCCGTCTACATCTTTATCAGGAGAGATACGTTCGATCACCGCTTTTTCAGAAATATGATCTGGAAGCGGAAGCTGAACGAGAATGCCGTGAAACTCAGGGTCTTGGTTATATTGATCAATAATGGAAAGCAGTTCAGCTTCAGTGAGGCTGCTGTCAAATTGATCGAGCTTGAAATTCATTCCCATTGTTTCAGCCGCTTTTTTCTTTCCTCGCACGTAAGAGTGAGAAGCAGGATCATCTCCAATCAAAATAACCGCCAGTCCGGGAGTGACACCTTGCTTTTTAAGCTCTTCTACCTCTTTTGCCAATTGTTCGCGTTTTTCTCTAGCCGTTTCTTTTCCGTCGATGATTGTTGCAGTCATTTTCTTTCCTCCTATGATTGTTCAATATCAGATTTAATGTTAGAAAGAACCCCGTTTACAAACTTTGTCGCTTTGTCATCACCAAACCGTTTTGCCAGCTCAATCGCTTCGTTCATGGAGACATTCACCGGAATGTCTTCGGCATATGCCATTTCATATGCTGCCAGGCGCAAAATCGCACGGTCAACATTGGCTATCCGATCGAGCTTCCAATTCACCAGATGCTTGGAGATCATTTCATCCAGCTGGTCTTGGTGTTCCAATACCCCGTATACAAGCTGTTCAAAGAAAGGATCTGTTTTTTCTTCATCCAGTGCGTGTTCTATGGCTTCATTCACTGCAATATCGCTGACATCAATTTGAAATAGTGCCTGCAAAGCTTTTTCTCTTGCTGTTCGTCTTTTCATTTTCTTTCTCCTTTGATCCTCTTTATACACTTGTCGTTAAGCCACAAAGAGATCATAACATATTTTTTTCGTATCCGCATATTGAAATCAAGGTTTTTTCACCCTATTACCGAATATTTTCATAAACCTTAATATGATCATTCGGATTTCACGTTCATGAAGAAACTCGGCTTTTGAGCCGGCTTTCTTCATGCTTTGAAATAAAGGGTAACGTGTAAAAAAACCAAAGGGCCGCCCTCCCCTTGGTTTCGTGTTAAGCCATTTACATTTCTTCGTCGATTTGGACTTCCTGGGCTTTTGTGTCAAATTGAATGCCGACGATGTGAATATTAATCTCGTTAATCGAAAGAGACGTCATATTTAATAAGGTTTGACGAATATTTTCCTGAACGGACGCTGCAACTTTCGGAATCGAAACGCCAAATGTAACGACACAGTATACATCGATCGTAATTCCGTCATCCGCCAGGTCGACTTTGACGCCTTTGCCATGATTCACTTTGCCAAAGCGCTCGACGACGCCTGTCGCAAAGTTTCCGCGCATTTCGGCAACCCCATCAACTTCTGATGCTGCAATGCCGGCAATGACCTCAATGACCTCCGGTGCAATCTCAACCTTACCTAAATGCGTATCTTCTTGATCCATTTTAAGCAAGCTGTTGTCTTTCATTCAATTCACCTCCGTAAAAATTATGAGCCCATTACATCATATGTTTCTAAAAATTTCGTATTAAACTCTCCGCTCACAAATGTTTCGTGTTCAAGCAGTTTTAAATGGAACGGGATTGTTGTCTCAATGCCTTCGATGACGAATTCGCTCAATGCGCGTTTCATGCGGGCAATCGCTTCATCCCTCGTTTTTCCGTATGTGATTACCTTTGCAATCATGCTGTCATAGTACGGCGGGATGGAATAGCCCGGGTACGCAGCTGAATCGACGCGGACACCAAGACCGCCAGGAGGCAGGTACATTTTAATTTCACCAGGTGACGGCATGAAATTTTTACTTGGGTTTTCTGCGTTAATTCGGCATTCGATGGACCAGCCTTCAAATTCAACATCTTCTTGCTTAAGGTCCAGTTCCATTCCTGATGCCACCTTGATTTGTTCCTTAATCAGGTCCGTGCCCGTCACCATTTCTGTGACTGGGTGCTCTACCTGGATTCTCGTGTTCATTTCCATGAAGTAATAGCGCTGTTCATTGTAGTCATAGATAAATTCAACTGTTCCAGCACCTGTGTAGCCAACCGCTTTTGCAGCCTTTACTGCTGCATCTCCCATCTGCTCCCTGATTTCTGAATCAAGGGCTGGAGATGGTGATTCTTCCAAAAGCTTTTGCAGGCGTCTTTGGATCGAGCAGTCGCGTTCTCCCAAATGGATGGTGTTTCCGTAGTTATCGGCAAGCACTTGGATTTCAACATGGCGAAAATCTTCTATGTATTTTTCGATGTATACGCCTGGATTTCCGAATGCTGTTGCAGCTTCCTGCTGTGTAATCTTAATGCCATTAATCAGTTCCTCTTCAGTGCGGGCAACTCTGATTCCTTTTCCGCCTCCGCCTGCGGTGGCTTTTATAATTACAGGATACCCAATTTCATTAGCAAGCGAAACCGCTTCTTCCACATTTTCTATAATTCCCTGTGAACCCGGTACGATTGGCACGCCGGCCTGTTTCATCGTTTCCCGCGCAACGTCTTTTGTTCCCATTTTTGAAATGGCGTCAGCGCTCGGGCCGACAAACGTGACATTCACTTCTTCACATAATTCAGCGAAATCAGCATTTTCAGCTAAAAATCCATATCCCGGATGAATAGCGTCCGTGCCAGTCAGCTTTGCAACACTCACAATATTTGTAACGTTTAAATAGCTGTCTTTTGATGCTTTTGGCCCGATACAAAAAGCTTCATCGGCCATTTGAACATGAAGGGCATCTTTATCAGCTTCTGAATAAACAGCGACAGTCTCAATACCGAGCTCTCTGCAGGCTCTGATGATTCTGACAGCAATTTCTCCTCTGTTGGCGATCAATAGCTTTTTAATCATGTTCAGTCTCCTTACTCTGCTTTTACAAGAAATAGAGGTTGTCCGTATTCGACCAGCTGGCCGTTTTCTACTAATACTTCAACGATTTCGCCTTTCACTTCTGCTTCGATTTCGTTGAAAAGCTTCATCGCTTCTACAATGCAGACAACTGTGTTTTCATTCACTTTTGAACCGGCTGTTACATACGGGCCAGCTTCCGGTGATGAAGATGCATAAAATGTTCCTACCATTGGTGAAGTGATTTTATGTAGATTCTCATCTTGCTTTGGTGCTTCTTGGGCAGGTGCAGACGCTGCTTGCTGCGCTTGCGGCTGAACTGCCTGCGGAGCCTGTGCCTGTACAGGTGCTGCCGGCGCCTGCTGCATGACTTGAACAGTGCCTGCTTCGTGTTTTTTCAGTTTTAAGGATACACCTTCATTTTCATATACGAATTCGTCAATTGTAGACTCGTCAATTGCTTTAATCAGCTCGTGGATTTCTTTGATATTTAACATTCAATCGCACTCCTATGTATGAAATTTCTTTTTTTATAGGTTACTACTAAAAGTACATACTATGTTCATCTTACAGGAGCGGACTTTTGAATTCAACTCTAATATGACAGCAACGCAAAAAGCCCGCTTGTTTAGCGGGCTTTTTTCTCCTCATTCTTATTTAGAGGGTTCAAATGTGACAGCGACATCTTTCATTGTTTTGATTTCTTTTGCGACAAGGTCTATAATGGCTGTCGCCTTCGATTTGGAGTGTTTGTCTGATTTGACTGTAATATTGATTTTATCTCCTTCAGCATTGACGAGCGCATCCTCGTAACCTTGTGTTTTAATCAGCGTTTCCAGCTGTTTTTCTGTTCCTTCCACTTCACTGAGAGCCGTCATTTTATCGTATGCTTCGCTTTTCTCCTTGGCTGTTGCATCATCGCTTGACACAATAGCATTCAGCTCTTCTCTTTCTTTGCTTCTGGCATCTTCTAAATCAAGACGGTACGTCGTAAATAGATCATCATCGGCTGTTTCCGTAACGACAGTTCCTTTTTCACTGGCTTCAGCGGATGTTTCCTTGTCTGCTGATGAATCTTTCGTTCCCTTTGTTCCATCTTCTTTTCCTTTTTCAGTTTCTGTACCGCTTTTTTCCTTCGTGTCTTGTTTGGCAGGCGCTTTTTCAGTTGCGACCTCTCCACTGTCAGACGCGCTTTTTTCACTTTGCATTTGCACGGCGTTTTTGCTTTCCGGCGACATGATATAGTAGACGCTTAACACCACGACAAGACTGAGCATTGTTAATAGCCAAACGGTTTGTTTTTTAAGCATTTATGAATCCTCCTTTATTTTTTTAGGGGCAACCGCAACCCGGTGGCTTGGAACATCCAGGACTCGTGTCACCGCTTCAATAATGGTTTGTTTTATTTGAACGTTGTCCACTCCTTGAGCAACAACGAGTACACCGCGTATATCAGGTTTTTTCGTTTGGACGACGACAGGTGTTTCTTTATCGCCGTTTTTGATCATGACGATTTCTTCCTCCGATGTCTGGTCTGTAACACTTCTTGTTCCGCCTTCTTTGTCTGTTTCTTCAGTGGTCGTATTTTTATTTGATTTGTTTTTTTCATATACTTTCAGGGACGTTGCATCAACATTCACGACAACCGAGACATCATCCACTCCAATGATTGTTTCAAGAATTTCTTTCAGCTGATTTTCGTATTCTTTTTCATAATCATCGATCGAGTTTTTAGGCTCATCAGACTTTGAGGCTTTAAACACTTCAGCTGTTTTCTCTTTGCTGCCTTCAGAATTTTGTGAGGATACGGCCGTTATTGTTTTGGCGTTTTCTGTTTTCTCGGGTGAAGAAAACAACTGGCTGACAAGCATAAAGGAAACTCCGAGAACAAAAACGAACAGAAAGTAATGATATTTGGTCAGCTTCGGCTTTTCGCCGTCCTTCGTTTGTCCCGGAAGAAACTGCTTTTTCAATACATTCCATAATCCGTTTTTATTCATTGCTGACACTCTCCCCGCCTTCCATATGAACCGTAATTTTCTTACGTCCGATTTCCCAAATGTCCGCGAGCTGCGTTTGGATCTGTTTGGCTTCTTTTTGTTCGGCTGCTTCTTTCGTTACGTATGCATGATCTGTATCAATGTGGACCGGCGCGACCGTTTGGACCGTTTTTTCAGAAGACGGGGCCATATACACCCTGATTGTTTTAATATCCTCTTCTGAATCTACCTTTTCTCCTGCCGTGAGTTTGATGCTGCCTACTTTATATTCATCATGACTGAATCTCTCCTCCGCTTTCTTTTTTAGTTGGACAGCCATTTCTTCTAGAATATATGCGCGCTGGGAAGCTTGTATTTCTATTTTTTTTGAATTGATTTGATTTTTTATGTCGGCGGACTCTGATTGTTCGTTTTTTGTGAGGTATTCAAAGATGACTTCGGGATCTGTCTTGAAAAGTTTAAAAATTGGCGTAAGCATGACGACAATCAAGAGCAGGCTGACTACCATTTTTGCATACTTTTGCATGCTGGAGCTTGGCAGCAGCATATCAATCACAATTGCAAATAGGATAAACAACACGATGGTGGTAAGCCATTCTGTTAAAAAACTCATTCGCCTGCCTCCTTTATTTCATCATCATCGTGAGGTTCCCGGCTGTGATTATGACAGTAAGGCTTAAAAAAAACATGAGGGACACAATGGCGAGAGCTGCAAAAATATAGATGACGCTTTTGCTGATGACGTCGAGGCAGGTGATGACGGGCCCGCCTCCAAGCGGCTGAAGAATCGCGGCTGCCAGCTTATAAATAAAAGCGAGGGAAAGCACTTTGATTGCCGGAAATGCCGCGATACAGATCAAAATAGCGACACCCAGAATCCCTACCGTATTTTTCAGCAGTAAGGAGGCGCTGATTACTGTATCTGTTGCGTCTGTAAACATTCTGCCAAGCACTGGAATAAAATTTCCGGTTATGAATTTAGCCGTCCTGAGCGTAATGCCGTCTGTCACTGCAGCTGAGGCTCCCTGAACAGAGATGACGCCGAGAAAGATGGTAAGAAAAACAGCCAGTGCTCCGATGGCGATATTTCTGAGCAGGTTGGCCAGCTGCGTTACTTTGTATTGTTCGGTCATTGTGCTGACAATGCTCAGAATCGCTGATAAGAAAATCAGCGGCATGACGATATTTTGAATCAAGAGGCCGCTCGTGTTCATCAGAAAGAGGATAACAGGATGAAAGAAGGCAGCAGATACAGCTCCGCCTGAGGAAGCCAAAAGCGCCAAGAGGAGCGGAATGAGTGCCAGGATAAAGCTGGTCATCGTCTGAATGGCCTCAGTTGCATAATTGATTGCCACATGAAAGCTGTTCAGCGCAAGGATAATCAGCACCATGTACACAATTGAGTAAGCGACCTTACTGACAGTGCTTTGCTGAAACGCATTTTGCAAAAGCTGCAGAATGACGCAAAAAATCGTGAGCAAAATCAATGTGCCCAGCAGCTTTCCGTTTGCAAGCACTTCATGGAACAAATAAGAAAAGAGAGCTTTCAGCCATTCTTGGGGTGAGAATGATTTCTCGCCGTTGATAAACTCGATTAAACTGCCTTTTTGGCTTTCCGGCAGCAGTCCGCCGTATTCTGTCATAATATCATTCCAAAATTCTCCGATCTTATCTGTTTCAAGCGAGGCTGCTGTCCTTTCCGCTAATTGCTCGGCCGTTTCAGCATGATCTTCCGTTTGTTCGTCATTACCGGCTGCTTGTACAATTTCTGCACGCCCTGCTATGATCAGCACGGCCAAAAGCAAAACCCATTGAAAACGCTTCAATCTACCGCCTCCTTTCGGTTATGACATAGAAGGTATGAGTCCGAGAATCGTTTCGATAATGACGGTTAAAATAGGCACAGACATAACGAGAATTAAAATTTTCCCCGCCAATTCTATTTTCGAGGCGATGGCTCCTTGACCGGCATCTTTTGTGAGCTGTGCCCCGAATTCAGCAATATAGGCGATTCCGATAATCTTTAAAATGGTTTCAACATAGACCATGTTGACATTTGCATTAATCGCGATTTTTTCTATCATTCGTATAATGTCGTAGATTTGGTCTACTAAATAAAGAAAAATGGCACATCCGGCAAAAACGACGATTAAAAAAGCAAAAGTCGGCTTTTGTTCTTTTACTATTAAAGAAAGGAAGGTGGCGATCAGCCCTAAACCTACAATTTGAACAATGTCAATCTGCAAGCCCCCCTATCCTTGGAATAAAAACACAGCTTTTATCTTTTTAAATAGGTCATCTACAATGGTGGCCACCATAAATAAAATATAGATAAAACCTAACAGCGTCACCCACTGAGCGTATTCTTTTTTGCCCATCTGATCCAATATCGTGTGTAAAAAAGCGACCACGATTCCCACTCCGGCGATTTGAAATATGACATTCACATCTACTCCCATTTTATTTTTGCTCCCCTCATGTTTACATCAATAGAAGAATGAGTAACAAGCCCGCTAAAAAGCCCAAACTTTTTATCATCTTTTCGTTTTTCGCTTGCGCCTGCTCAGCATCCGCTTCTGAGGCTTCCAAATGTGTCAGCGCCAGCTTGATGTGCTTTTGCTGTGAGATTCGATCATGAATCCCGAGCGTCTCGCCAAACTGCTTTAGCACCTCGTATTCGCTTTTTTTCAAAGACATGGTGTCCCATACCTTTTTTAAGCTTTGCTCCCACGCCGTTTTCGCGGAATCGCTTCCCTTTTCCAGCTGATCACTGAATGCGGAAAAAAGAGCTGAAACAGGCTGTGCGAGCTGCTTGGCAATCTGCTGTGAAGCGATATGAAGCGGTGTATGGCCGTACATGATTTCAGCCTCGAGGGATTGAAGCGCCGCACGCAGCTGACGGATTTGCCGCGGCCGTTCTGTATAAATCTTCGCCATCTCAAAACCTGTCCATGTTGTCGCTACCACAATGAATACTGCGCCCAGCAGCTTCAGCATGTTTTCACGCCCGTCGTCCTAGACAGCACATGTCCGTCTTTGTCATAAATACGACTCACTGTGCCCGGCCCTTTTGCTCTTGATAATTCCAAATAGCGGTCAAAGGCTCTTTCTTCCCACAATCGCTTCAATGAAGGCCGCTTCATGAGATCGGATATGCTCCAGCCATGCGCCGATACGATTACTGAAACACCTGCATGCAACGCCTCCAGAAGCGCATCTGTATCTTCCATACGCCCGATTTCATCGACAATCATCACCTCAGGACTCATGGATCGAATCATCATCATCAGCCCCTCAGCCTTCGGACAGGCGTCTAATACGTCAATTCTCTGTCCAAATTGATGCTGCGGAATGCCGCGCAGACATCCGGCAATTTCTGACCGTTCATCGACGATTCCTGTCTTTACGGGCAGCATGCGGTTTTTACCGGTGCTCGAGAGCCTCGCAAGGTCCCGAAGAAGTGTTGTTTTGCCGGTTTGGGGCGGCCCGATAATCAGCGTATTCAGCCAGCTGGTTTGATATAAGTACGGAAGCAGCGGCTCCGCAATCCCCAGCTTTTGCCTGGCAATTCGTATATTAAAAGATGCGATGTCACGGAGTCCTTTCACACCCCCGTTTTCCGTAATGACTCTGCCTGCCAGTCCGACTCTGTGGCCGCCTCTGATCGTGACATACCCTTTCTTCAGCTCTTCTTCAAGAGTATACATGCTATAGTTGCTGAGCCGGCTCAGGATCAGATGGGTATCCTCGGCCGTACCCACATACGATAAAAAAACAGGTTGTCCTTTTCGAATCAATTCAATGGGGCGGTTGACCCGAATTCTGACTTCTTCGATTTCCAGCCATTGTTGTTCCGGTATTTCAGAAAGGGCGTTTTTCATGGATTCAGGGAGAACCTCAGCGATTTCATTCAACAGAGCCTCCTCCTTTCTACCGATTGGCTTCTTTAAAATGTATGATGTGAGGCAGACTTTATGACAAGCCTCTTCTTATTTATGAACACCCGCCAAAATCAAAACAACACCCGTAAAAATCAGAATCAGCTTTGCATACGAAAGCTGCCCGGCAATTTGGTAGATTCCGACTGTCATCGTAATGATAAAAATCAACGGCCCTACAATAGCAAGAATGCTGTTAACCACAACTGCCTTCCGGACATCGTTTGTCACAAGCATGATAATGGCTGCAGTCAGCTCAATCATAGAGGATAAAACTCGCAATCCCGCCATTGTTAAAACAGTAGAATTGATATTTCCAAGAAAAAATTTCATAGCACTCTCCCAACCTCCTGTTTTTTTATATGATATGCTCTAGCTTGCTGGAGTAGTCTTGTCATTTTCGTATAAAAGAAAGATTCTGTTTTTGGGCACAAAAAAAGCCTGCTCCCAATTTGGGAACAGACTTCTTTTTTTCTTTCTATGCTCTTGAAACGTAAGAACCGTCTGATGTATTGACAACAAGTGTGTCGCCTTCATTCACAAAGAACGGCACGTTTACAACAAGCCCGGTTTCAGTTTTCGCAGGTTTTGTACCGCCTGATGCTGTATCACCTTTAATACCAGGTTCAGTTTCAACAACTTTCAGCTCAACTGTGTTTGGAAGTTCGATACCAAGTGTTTCATCCTGGTACATCATGATATGCACAGACATGTTTTCAAGCAGGTATTTTAATTCTTCTTCGATTTGAGTTGCGCTCAGTTCAAGCTGCTCATAAGAAGAAGTATCCATAAATACGTGCTGATCTCCGTTTGCATATAGATATTGCATTGTTTTTGTTTCGATTTGCGCTTTCGCTACTTTTTCACCAGCGCGGAAGGTTTTTTCCTGAATGGCGCCAGTGCGAAGGTTGCGAAGTTTAGAGCGGACAAAGGCCGCACCTTTTCCAGGTTTTACGTGCTGGAAGTCAACGACGCGCCAAATGCCGCCATCTACTTCGATTGTTAATCCTGTACGGAAATCGTTAACTGAAATCATGTTTAATGTCCTCCTATATTACAATCACAAAATAATAAGTTCTTTTGGGGAATGGGTGATTGTCCGGTTGCCGTTTTCTGTAATCACGATGTCATCTTCAATACGGACACCGCCTGTTTCTGGTATGTAAATGCCCGGCTCCACTGTGACCACCATGCCCGGTTCAAGGATAGCTGAAGATCTGACGGATAATCCCGGCGATTCATGAACTTCCATGCCGAGCCCGTGCCCGGTTGAATGACCGAAATATTCACCGTAGCCTTTTGCCGCAATGTGATCCCTTGTGAGGGCGTCAGCCTCTTTTCCTGTCATTCCCGGCTTAATATGTGCGACGCCGAGCGCCTGAGCATCAAATACAACCTGATAGATCTCCTTCAATTGATCACTGGGCTGACCAACAGCGACCGTACGGGTAATATCAGAACAATATCCTTTATAATAAGCGCCAAAATCAAGCGTAACAAGGTCTCCGCTTTCAATCAGTTTGTCACTGGCCACACCGTGAGGAAGGCTTGACCGAAGGCCCGAGGCGACAATCATATCAAAAGAAGAGCTGTCAGCTCCTTGGCTTCTCATATAAAATTCCAGCTCATTGGCAACAGCGATTTCAGAAATGCCGGGTTTCATAAACGTCAAGATATGTTTGAAGGCATCATCTGCAATCTTCGCAGCTTCCTCTAATATCTTAATCTCTTCACTAGACTTAATCAAGCGCAACTTTTCCACGGATTCAGCCACAGGCACTAATTCGGCCTCACTGATAACGGCGCTGTATGAAGCATAAGTGCCATATGTCATGCTGTTCTGTTCAAAGCCGAGACGCTTGATGCCGAACGATTCCACAGTGTCGGCAGTGGTCTGAATCAGGCTGCCGCCATGTTCAATGATCTCAAAACCTTTGACCTGAACCTTCGCCTGCTCTGTATAACGAAAATCCGTAATAAACGCTGCTTTGTCACCCGATATAACAGCCAAACCCGCAGAACCTGTAAACCCTGTCATATAGCGTACATTCGTGCTGCTTGTAATCAGCATGCCGTCAATTCCCAGCTGTTCAAAAAGGTTTCTTAATTTCTCTAGCTTCATCCTTATTCTCCCCCTTGCTGGCTTAATAAGTAGCGAACAGCAAGCTTGTAGCCTTCAGCTCCAAGACCGACAATCTGCCCTTTCGCAACCGGAGCGATAACCGACTGATGCCTGAATTCTTCCCTGGCGTATAAGTTTGATAAATGCACCTCAACCACAGGAAGACTGATGCTTGAAACAGCATCCCTGATCGCATAGCTGTAATGGCTCAGGGCGCCGGGGTTCAGAACAATCCCGCTGTATTGCTCCTCAGCCTCATGTATCGCATCGATCAAATCACCTTCGTGATTAGACTGGAAGAAAGTGAGCTGGATATGTAAGGCTTCAGCAAATTGAAATAAATCTGTTTCAATATCGGTCAGCGTCTGGCGGCCGAATACTTCAGGCTCACGCTTCCCAAGCCGATTGACATTCGGTCCGTTCAAAATCAAAAAATGAGGCACATAATCTCTCCTTTTCGCGAGGGTTTCTCATGCAAAAAATGTTCACTTCTCGTGAACATTTTATCATACTGGAAAAGGTTTATACACTATTCTCTATGCATTCCCAGCGCACGTGCCAGCTTTTCCGAATTCAGCTCATTGTATTCAAATGAAATGGAATACCCGACAAACAGCCCGTAAAGCAAATAAATGCAAATCGTCGTAATAATGGTATCTGATGTCAGTTCGTTCACCGTGCGCACATCTGGAAAAATCGGATTAAAAACAAAAAACACGAGCAGCCAAAGCACCAAGCCGTATAAAATACCCGGCCACATTGTTTTTAAACGTTTCAATAGAAGAAAATAAAGAAACGCTGCGCCAATTGAAATCACTCCAATCAAAATGATGCTGATCACCGTTCCTAGTCCATGTTTTTTCCACTCTCCGAGCACAAACGGCTGCAAAATCATATTCGGGCTGATTTCAGAAAAATGAAACAAATATGCGATATAAGCAACGAAACTCCATAATACGCCTCCGCAAAAACCTGTTGCTGCCACCCTGCCGGCCATCGAAACAGGCGGCCCTTGCTTCTCATTCAATTCTTCATTTTGTTCTGTATCTTTTTCGCTTGTCATCATGGCACCTCCAGTTAAAGTGTGCCCAAAAAATGAAATGTCAATAAAAAAGCTCACACTTTTTGACAGCTGCGAGTAAAATTTGAAAATAACGGGTATAATGCATGTAGAAAAAGCAAGGCTATGGCAATTTTTCAGCCTGTCAATCTAGAGGTTTAGCGCTGTTTCCTGTACAATAGAGTGAAAGGAAATGGTTAGCAATCCTAAAGAAATAGGCAGGTTGATAATATGTCAAAACATAAAATTCCGCCCGCTTACGGCGGGCAGGCTGTTGTGGAAGGCGTTATGTTTGGCGGAAAGCATCATTACGTTACAGCCATCAGAAGAACGGATGGAAGCATGAACTTTTTTAAGCTTCCCCGCAAACACAACCCGAAACTGAACATCGTAAAAAAGATACCGTTTTTACGGGGGATCGCGGCCATTATCGAAGCGAGTGCAAACGGCACAAAGCATTTGAATTTTTCAAGCGAACGTTACGGGCTCGATCCATCTGAAGACGAGACACTTGAGCAGGAAGAAAAAAAATCGTCTGGACTGTCTATGTATCTCAGCCTCGCGGTTATCGGCGTCCTTTCATTTTTGTTCAGTAAATTCGTATTTACATTGGTTCCGGTTTTCTTAGCTGAACTGACAAGGCCGATTTTTTCATCGGACATAGCTCAAATCGCGGTTGAAAGCCTGTTTAAGTTGATTTTGCTGCTCGGTTACATCTATTTTTTGTCCATGACACCGCTCATTAAAAGAGTGTTTCAATATCATGGAGCCGAACATAAAGTCATAAACTGTTATGAACAGAATTTGCCAATTACTGTGGAGAATGTCCAAAACCAATCTCGGCTTCATTACCGCTGCGGATCAAGCTTTATTTTATTCACGATTATTGTCGGCATGTTTGTTTATTTACTCGTTCCGACAGATCCGCTTTGGCTGCGTGTGATAGATCGTGTCGCACTGATACCGGTCGTACTTGGTATATCCTTTGAAGTTCTGCAGCTGACAAACAAAGTGCGTGATATTCGCGGTCTGAAATTACTAGGGTACCCGGGACTTTGGCTTCAGCTGTTAACTACGAAGGAACCTAAGGATGACCAGGTTGAAGTTGCCATTGAAAGCTTTAACGAACTTCTCAGACTCGAAGAATTGTCTGAGCAAAATCAGAAGCCTTCTCACAACGTCATCTAAAATTCGTTGCCCTGCTACTACTTTCGGAGGTGGACAGTTATGAATCATCGTGTACAACCTATTGTTGCTGTATTAATTGCGCTGGGAGCGTTCGGTTTCCTCTATGTGCTGGTAACCAATCCCGGGGAAATGGCAAAAATGGCGGTTACCGTCATCGTGGCAGGTATCATTATTTATTTTATTGTGAAATATGTAATGAATCGAAATGCGGGCAGCGAAGGAGCAGCCTTTAAAAAAGCGGCGAAACAATCGCGGCGCCGGATGAAAGAACAAAAAGCAAAACACCGCGCCGGACATAAGGGACGTGTCAGCCACCTGCGTAGCGTTCCGAGCGCCAGCAAGCCTAAGCCGATGATTCTCAAGAAAAAAAGCCAGACTCAGCTGACTGTTATAGAAGGGAAAAAAAATAAAAAGAAAAACAGAGCGCTTTTTTAATAGGTCCACTGCTTTAAAAACAGCTCTGTCCGTCTTTTACCTAGCTCAATCAGGGCTAGTTTTTTTTGTTGCGTTAAATGAAAATCAGTCGCCATTACGTCATCAACAGGGAGAAAAATAATATTTTGTTCATAGCGTGATGCTATGTGTCTTGCGTCATGGGCATCCTTCATCGTTTCAAACAGGGCGCCGAACAGTTCGAAAGCGTTGCGGATATTTTTTTTCGGACGTTCCCTTTCACGCGGCGCAAGCGTCACACCGATCACAGGGCGCTTTCTTTCCTTTGAAAACAGCCAGATGGGGAAATTGCTTAACACACCACCGTCAACAACCGTGGCGGTGCCTGTGTCCGTTTTTAATTTTATCGGTTCAAAAAAATACGGAATGCTGCAGCTCATTCTGACCGCTCTGGCAACCGGGAACATATCGGGATTTAACCCGTAACGGGGCAAATCGTCCGGCAAAACAATCATGGTGCCGTTTGTCAGATCAGAAGCAATAAGGCGCAGAGACCCTTTCTGCAAATCGCCGAAAACCCTTATGCCTTTCGCTCTTAATAGATCAGCAATCCATTTTTCTATCGTATCGCCTTTGTATAGTCCAAGACGCCAGTAGATGGACACCCACTGGAGCATTTTTAAGGGGAGAAAAGAGTACCTCTGATCCAGCAATTTCTCTCCGTCCACTTCTTCAATTAAAGCGTGGATTTCCTTACTGGTGTAACCTGACGCAATGAAAGCGGCAATAATGGCGCCCGCGCTTGTTCCCGCAACCCTTTTAAAGCGGAAGCCTTTTTCCTCAAGCGCTTCATAAGCACCTGCAAGCGCAATGCCTTTTACTCCTCCGCCGGAAAACACACCGTCAATATACATCTCATTCCCTCCCCCTCCATCCGATCGTTTATTACCATTTTAAGAAAACACGCGAAGAAATAGACCAACGAATGACGGGCGGCGCACCGCATCAAAAAAGACGGCCTCCTTTGAGACCGCCTTTTTACTGATTATGATGTTCTGTTTTCTTTTGGATTGATTTCAGATCTTTTTTACGGGTATCATCTTCTTCAAAATATTGAACAAGATCCCCGATGCGATCAATGCTGTTCCAGCTTAAATGATGTTCGATTCCTTCGACATCGTTATATATTTTCTCTTCATCAACACCAATGATTCTTAAAAACTGCTCAAGCAATTCATGTCTGTAAACCAGCCGTTTGCCTATTTTTTTCCCTTTAGACGTTAACACGAGACCGCGATATTTTTCATAAATTAAATATTCGTCTTTATCTAGTTTTTGAACCATTTTTGTTACAGAGGAGGGATGGACTGCCAATGCTTCCGCGATATCGGAAACTCGCGCATATCCTTTTTCTTCAATCAGCATATAAATCTGTTCAATATAATCTTCCATACTTGGTGTTGTCATCGAAACCCTCCCAAAAAGCACCTTAACTTTATAAACCATTACAAGTTTACACTAATGAACTTGAAAAAACAAGGATGCTCCGCGGGTCAAAAGCCCTGTTTACCGCTTATAATTCCATTCATCTGAAGCATACTTTGTTTCAGCCAAGTGATGAACGAAATCAAGCTCTTCCTGAGAAAGTTCGTACGGCTCCAGATGAATGTTAAGACCTGTTTCAAATCCTTCTTTAAAGGCTTTACGAGCCTCATCCATCGTCACCCGTTTTTCGGTTAGTTCATTAATGGCAACCGCTTTATTTTTGAAATTGCGCTGCATCCGCTCTCTTACTCTTTCACTTGGATATAAGAACAGATCGAACAGCTTGTCCTCATCCAAATCAAGAAGAATGGAGCCATGCTGAAGAATCACGCCTTTTTGTCTCGTTTGTGCGCTTCCCGCCACCTTGCGGCCCTCAACCACTAGCTCATACCACGAAGGCGCGTCAAAACAAACGGATGACCGCGGATTTTTTAAGCTTTCTTTTTCTTTTTCGGTTCTCGGGATGGCAAAGTAAGCATCCAGGCCGAGATTTCTAAAGCCTTGAAGTATGCCTTCTGAAATAACCCTGTATGCCTCAGTAACAGTCGCCGGCATTTCGGGGTGCTCTTCCGAAACAATCACGCTGTATGTCAATTCCTGATCGTGCAGAACGCCTCTCCCTCCGGTCGGGCGTCTGACGAATCCGAGATTATACTTATGTACTGCTTCAAAATTGATTTCCTTTTTAATATTTTGAAAATACCCTACAGAAAGCGTCGCCGGATTCCAGCCATAAAAACGGATAACCGGGGGAATTTTCTTCTCGCTGTGCCAATATAAAAGCGCTTCATCAAGCGCCATATTGAATGCAGGACTTGCATTGCCTGAGTCTATAAACCGCCAAGTTTCTTTTTGCATTTTAAGACCTTCCTTACCGTTTTAATAGAATCAGTTTATCAAACTGCCGGGAAAATGAAAAATATTTTAGTTCCATTATAGATGACAATCACGCTGTGCTTTACTATAATAGTATTTGTCGAAAACGGCTCTATGGCCTTGTTTTATGAAGCAGGGTTTTGATTTTATATGCTAAAGGAGTAGAATCGCATTGTCTAATATGATCGTTTTGATTATTTTTGCTGCATTTATTGTCTATATGATTGCTTCATATGTTTATCAGCAGCGTATTATGAAAACACTTACCGAAGAAGAATTCCGCGCTGGTTACCGCAAAGCGCAGCTTATTGACGTTCGTGAACCGAATGAGTTTGAGGGCGGACATATTTTGGGCGCCCGCAACATCCCGCTGTCCCAGCTGAAACAGAGAAAAAATGAAATCCGTCCGGACAAGCCTGTTTACCTATACTGCCAAAACAGTGTCCGCAGCGGACGCGCGGCACAAACCCTGCGCAAAAACGGCTGCACTGAGATTTATAACCTAAAAGGCGGCTTTAAAAAATGGGGCGGAAAGATTAAAGCGAAGAAATAAAGCAAAACAGCTGTCTGGCAGACAGCTGTTTTTATTTATTTCTCTTCCGCCTCGTATCTGAGCACCGGGTGTCTCGCCGCTTTTGTTTCATCCATTCTTTTTACAATCGTTGTATGCGGCGCCTCCTGAACAAGCTCCGGATTCTCCTCCGCTTCTTTTGCGATTTGAATCATAGCATCAATAAACGCATCCAATGTTTCCTTTGATTCTGTCTCTGTCGGCTCAATCATGATGCATTCTTCAACATTAAGCGGAAAATAAATTGTCGGCGGATGATAGCCGAAATCAAGCAGCCGTTTTGCAATATCAAGCGTACGCACTCCCAGATTTTTCTGCCGCTTCCCTGACAATACAAATTCATGCTTGCAATGGCGGTCAAACGGAAGATCGTAATAAGGCGCGAGCTTTCTCATCATATAGTTGGCGTTTAACACTGCGTTCTCAGTAACAGCTTGTAACCCGTCAGGCCCCATGGAACGGATGTACGTATACGCTCTGACATTAATGCCAAAGTTGCCGTAATACGGCTTCACGCGGCCGATCGCATGAGGGCGGTCATAATCAAACGTAAAGCGCCCTTCTTTTTTGACTAAAACGGGTTTTGGCAAATACGGAATCAGATCTTGTTTTACACCGACAGGGCCTGAGCCGGGGCCTCCGCCGCCATGAGGGCCTGTGAATGTTTTATGCAGGTTGAGGTGCACCACGTCAAATCCCATATCCCCAGGTCTCGCTTTGCTTAAAACGGCATTTAAATTAGCGCCGTCATAGTACAATTTCCCTCCCGCTTCGTGAACAATCTCAGCCATCTCTGTAATCTGTTCCTCAAACAAGCCGAGCGTGTTCGGATTCGTCAGCATAAGAGCTGCAGTTTCTTCATTCACTGCTCTTTTTAAATCCTCTAAATCAACAAGCCCATTTTCATTCGATTTCACCGTAACGGTTTCAAAGCCTGCTACTGTCGCTGATGCAGGATTCGTCCCGTGCGCGGAATCAGGGACAATGACCTTCGTCCGCTTGAAATCCCCGCGTGCTTCATGATAGGCGCGGATCATCATCAGCCCCGTCCATTCACCGTGCGCTCCGGCAGCAGGCTGAAGCGTTACTTCATCCATTCCCGTTATTTCTTCAAGGTGCTTGCTTAAATCATATAAAAGCTCTAACGCGCCTTGTACCGTGCTTTCATCCTGAAGGGGGTGAATCGCAGCAAAACCGGGAATACGCGCGATTTTCTCATTGATTTTCGGATTATATTTCATCGTGCAAGAACCGAGCGGGTAAAAGCCGGAATCCACCCCGTGATTGCGTTTGGAGAGCGCCGTATAATGGCGCATGATATCCAGCTCTGAAACCTCCGGCAGCGCTGCGTCTTCGTCACGAATATAGGTGTCTGACAAGAGGTCCTCCAATTCGATTTCCGGTACATCGAGCTCCGGCAGACTG
Source organism: Bacillus sp. JS (assembly GCF_000259365.1). Classification (NCBI taxonomy): domain Bacteria; kingdom Bacillati; phylum Bacillota; class Bacilli; order Caryophanales; family Bacillaceae; genus Bacillus; species Bacillus sp. JS. The sequence goes on from NC_017743.1 coordinate 2,453,373, forward strand.
TAGCCGATACGGCCTTCTCTGGAAAGCTCAAAAATAAGTGCCTGATCCTGATTACTCATGGCGATCCCCCAATTCCTGAATGAGTGCGTCAATTTCTTCTTTTGTTCTCAGCTCCGTTACAGCAACCAGCATATGACAGTTTAGCTCCGGGTACGTCAGCCCAAGATCATATCCGCCAATCATTCCTTTTGCCAGCAAACGCTGGTTCACAGCTCTCACTGGTTCCTCCAGTTTGATGACAAATTCATTAAACATCGGTCCGTCAAACATAACGGTAAGGCCTGCTTTTTTTGCTTCTTGCTTTGCATAGTTGGCTTTTGAGAGATTTTGGCGGGCTATTTCTTTTACACCGTTTTTTCCGAGAGCAGTCATGGCCACTGATGCCGCCAGCGCATTTAACGCTTGGTTCGAGCAAATATTTGATGTTGCTTTATCCCGGCGAATATGCTGCTCCCTGGCTTGCAATGTAAGCACAAAGCCTCTTTTCCCGTTTTCGTCTTCCGTTTGCCCGACGAGGCGGCCCGGCACCTTTCTCATCAATTTTTTCGTAACGGCAAAAAAGCCGCAGTGCGGGCCGCCGTATGCTGAAGGAATGCCGAAAGGCTGCGCATCACCGACGACGATATCAGAGTGAAACTTGCCAGGTGGCGTGAGGAGGCCAAGTGCAAGCGGGTTGGCTGATACAATAAACATGGATTTCCCTTGATGAGCGATAGGCTCAATATCCTGTAACGGCTCAATCCGGCCAAAAAAATTCGGGTATTGAACGATCACTGCGGCTGTGTCCTCGCAAACGGTTTGGCGCAAAGCATCAAGATCTGTAACGCCATCTGCAGCGGGTACTTCAACAACTTCGATATACTGACCTTTTGCGTACGTTTTCAGCACTTCCCGCGATTCAGGATGCACGGTTTTTGACACAACGATTTTTTTCTTTTTCGTGTGGCCTGAAGCAAGCATTGCTGCTTCTGCCAAAGCTGTACCACCATCATACATAGAGGAGTTGGCGATATCCATTCCCGTCAGCTCACAGATCATCGTTTGGAATTCAAAAATCGCCTGAAGCTCTCCTTGTGAAATCTCTGGCTGATAAGGCGTATATGCGGTATAAAACTCAGAGCGCGAAATGACATGATCCACAATGACAGGCTGATAGTGGTCATATACACCCGCTCCTAAGAAAGAAGCATATTGTACGGTATCACGATTTTTAGAGGCCAGCTTTGTCAGTTCTCTTGTTAATTCCGTTTCTGATTTCGCTTTTTTGATTTGATACTCTTTTTTATATTTGACGTTCTCCGGTATATCAGCAAATAAATCATCGACGCTGCTTACACCGATCGCGGCAAGCATTTCCTGTTTATCCTTTTCTGTTGCGGGCAAATAACGGTGCTTCATGTGTTGACTCCTCTCTCCAAGAAAAATATTAGCGTTTATAAAATGGGGTTTTGACAACCTTTGCTTTCACTAATTTTTTGCGAATCTCTACATCTACAACAGTCCCGATATCACTCGCTTCCGAAGCAATTAAGGCAAGGCCGACGTTTTTCCCTAATGTGGGTGACTGCGTGCCGGTTGTCACCTTTCCTACGGATTTGCCATTATGAAAAACTTCATATCCGTGCCGCGGTATCCCTTTGTCAATCATTTCGAGGCCGACAAGTTTACGCTTCGCTCCGTTTTCTTTTTGTTCACTCAATACTGATTTCCCGAAAAAGTCAGACTCTTTTTTGTACTTTACGGCAAAGCCTATACCTGCTTCAATCGGTGTAATATCCCGGGTCAGCTCCTGACCATACAGCGGGAGCTTCGCTTCAAATCGAAGCGTATCACGTGCACCGAGACCACATGGAATCAGTCCATATGCATCCCCTGCATCAATGATTTTTTTCCAAATATGAACAGCATCATCACTGCGGCAGTAAATTTCATACCCGTCTTCACCCGTATAGCCAGTTCGGGAAATAAGTGTTTTGCAGCCGCTGATATCGGCTTCATCCATAAACGCAAACGGCTTTAAGGCAGACACATCTGCAGCTGTCAGATTTTTTAAGATTGCTTCTGCTTTCGGCCCCTGTACAGCCAAGAGCGCGATTTGATCTGACTGATTGTCAATCTGCACATCACCTGCTGCATGTTCTTTCATCCAAGCCAAGTCTTTATCTATATTAGAAGCATTAATGACAAGCAGATAGCGGTTTTCTCCTTTTTGATAGATAAGCAAATCATCGACGGTTCCGCCATCCGGATAACACATCGCCGTATATTGAGCACGTCCCGGTGTTAACGCGGAAACATCATTTGTCATCAGCCTTTGCAAAAAAGACAGACTATCGTTTCCTGATACTTCGATTTCTCCCATATGGGATACATCAAACAAACCGGCTGCAGTTCGGACAGCCTCGTGTTCTTTTTTTATAGAAGAAAATTGGACAGGCAGCTCCCAGCCTCCGAAATCAATCGTTTTTCCTCCATATTCCTTATACAGGTTAAATAACGGCGTTCTTTTCAGCATCTAATTCCTCCCCTTTTTCAACGGCGCAGCTAAAAAACATACAAAAAAGGACAGAGAAACACCTCATGTAAAATGAAGGTTCTCTGTCCTGGCACCTGAAAGTTTACTTTGCATACGCAAAGACGTCCCCTTTGGTGGTTTGCGCATCCGCGCAAACACTCTCCAGAGTTGCGTCGAGCAAGAGTTCTTTTGCCTGAGAGATTCACTCAGCAGTTTGCTCCTTCGGCGCCTGTATCCCGAGGTTTTCGGTCAGGTCTCTCCCCTTGCTGTCATTCGCTCATATTTTCATGCTGTTGTGGACATACTATAGCAATATCTTACATCAAATACATACTCATATCCTACCATCATCACTATATGCTGGGCAACAGCAATTTGGGCAGATTTTTCTTATATTGTTCATCTTAAGAATCGAAGAATAAGAAAGGCGGTTTCAAAGCAATGAATGCAGAAATGATCTACGATGCAAAATGGCCTGAAGAATTTGCTGAAAGGCTGAAAAACGATGGCCCTTGGGCGAACTGGGAACTATACAAACTCTCTGCAGAAATCCAGAAAACATTAGCAATTCCAGAGTTTGAAGGCTTACGTGCTCCTTTATACCTGCCTTCCTTTACGCCGCTCCCACACCAGCTTGAGGTGGCGCAAAAAGTGGTTGAAAAAATGAACGGGAAAGCGATTTTAGCAGATGAGGTCGGCCTCGGGAAAACGGTTGAAGCCGGTTTAATTTTAAAAGAGTATATGATTCGCGGGTTAGCAAAAAAAATTTTGATCCTTGTGCCCGCTTCCCTTGTGTCACAGTGGGTCAAAGAGCTTCAGGAAAAATTTTTGATTCCGGCTGTTGAACAAAAGAAAAGCTATGTGTGGGAACAATGCGATATTGTCGTCTCGTCAATAGACACCGCAAAGCGCTCGCCCCATCGCGAAATCGTTCTGTCTATCCCATATGACCTTGTCATTATTGATGAGGCACACAAACTGAAAAATAGCAAAACGAAGAACTATGAATTTGTCCGGAATCTCGTAAAAAAATATTGCCTGCTTCTTACCGCGACGCCAATTCAGAACCGTATCGAAGAGATTTTCAATTTGGTGTCCTTACTAAAACCGGGGCATTTAGGCAGCCAGAATCACTTTCAGGAGGAGTTCGCCAACAAGAAAACCAGTTTAGAAGCGCATGAACATTTAAAAGATCTTGTGAATAAAGTCATGATCCGTAATAGGCGGCAGGATACCGGGCTGAATTGGAAACAGCGCCATGTTGAAACAGTGCCGATTGAATTTTCTCCTTCAGAGCAGGCCCTTTATGATGAAATTTCTCGCTTGAAGGAAAGTATCAATAAGCCGGCCAGCATGTTCTCAATTATGACCTTGCAAAGAGAATGCTGTTCGAGCAGAGAAGCGGTATATATGACGCTGAAAAAAATGCTTGATCAAAAAGAGAAACAAGCACCTGCCATTGATGAGCATACGATTTCAGTTTTAATAGAGCGCATCAATCAAGTGACACAAAATTCTAAAGCGCTTCAAGTCGTTGATTTAATCAAAAAGATTGACGATAAGGTCATCATTTTTACAGAATACCGGGCAACCCAGATTTATTTGCAGTGGTTTCTTCAACAAAACGGGATCAGTTCTGTGCCGTTTAGAGGCGGATTTAAACGCGGGAAAAAAGACTGGATGAAGGACCTTTTCCGCGGAAAGATTCAAGTTCTTATTGCAACTGAAGCAGGCGGTGAGGGGATTAACCTTCAATTTTGCAATCACATGATCAACTATGACTTGCCATGGAACCCGATGCGACTTGAGCAAAGAATCGGAAGAATTCACAGGCTAGGGCAGGAGCGTGACGTGCACATTTATAACATGGCAACAAAACATACAGTGGAAGAGCATATTCTAAAGCTTTTATATGAAAAAATTCATTTGTTTGAAAAAGTGGTTGGCGAACTTGATGATATTTTAACGAAAATTCAAGTGAACAATTTTGAAGAACACCTTCATGACATTTTGTATCACTCAGCAACAGAAGAAGAAATGAAAATAAAAATGGATAACTTAACCTCATTTTTGTCTTATAAAAAACAGCAGCCTGCTGAAAAAAGAGGATCTTAGCCTGTAAGGAGGTTTTAGTAGTGAGACAGCGAGAGGTTCACGATTTTCTGCTGCGTTTTTTTCAAGCAAACAGCTGCCAAATCGTCGATCAAGGCTTAGGCTATATGACAGTACAGCTTACAGTTGAAATGGACAAACAGATCATGAACCGCCCTTTCTATTGGCATTGGCGTGAGAAGACAGGCGGTGATCCGAATCCAATGAAAATCACCTTTATTACAGATAAAGAAAATGCGCCAAAAGACCTAGATGGCGAATTTATATATTTTGGGGCCCCGCGCCTTTTTCAAATATTTAAAGCTGTTAAACAAAATGGGAGATTTACCAGAATGTATGAGAAAATTGAATCAGCCGGAGCCAAAGTCCCACTTCAGCCTTGGCTTGGTATAAATGTCACGATTTCATACCAGTCCGACATGAAAAAGGATAAGCTATTGTCACTAGGTCTTCACCTAGTCTCTGGAACGATTATTGAAGATTTTCAAAGCAAGCTGACCCAGCTTTCACTGACATCTCAAATATGTGACTATTGCTTCACTATTTCACCTATGATCAAACCAGAAAGCGGGCTTAAACGTATGGAAAACTATATTTCCAAATCCGCTATGCAGGAGCCGTCCGACTGGGCGGAACAAGCGGTTAACAGGTGGAGAAATGATATGACATTGCTTGATAAGTTTTACGAGCATATAGAAGAAAAACCAGAAGAATACCATCTAGAAAAACAGGCGCTGAAAACGTTGTATCAACCAAAGATTTCAGTTGAAATTGAAAATGGCGGATTGTTTTATCTGCAAAATAATATTTCAAGCTAACTTTTTTACCATTCGACACCATTCTCGTTTTTTTTAAGAAAATGCGATTATAATAAAAGTATATTGGAAAAAAATTCTGGTAATTGTAATGGCAAATGACTTCCAGAGACTAATGAAGCATACAATGAGTCATGGCCGGACTGGCTGAAATACATAAACAAGTATTTTAGGAGGAGAAACTGCATGAAAAATGCAAAACAAGAGCACTTTGAATTGGATCAAGAATGGGTTGAATTAATGGTGGAAGCCAAAGAGGCAAATATCAGCCCGGAAGAAATACGAAAATATTTACTTTTAAACAAAAAGTCTGCTCATCCTGGTCCGGCAGCCAGAAGTCATACCGTAAATCCTTTCTGAATGTGCTATAATATCACAAGGAAGGTGATGACATTGATTGGCCAGCGTATTAAACAATACCGTAAAGAAAAAGGCTACTCACTATCAGAACTAGCTGAAAAAGCTGGGGTAGCGAAGTCTTATTTAAGCTCAATAGAACGAAATCTACAAACGAACCCCTCCATTCAATTTCTCGAAAAAGTCTCCGCTGTTCTGGACGTCTCGGTTCATACTTTGCTCGATGAGAAACATGAAACCGAATACGATGGTCAATTAGATAGTGAATGGGAGAAATTGGTTCGCGATGCAATGACATCCGGGGTATCGAAAAAACAATTTCGTGAATTTTTAGATTATCAAAAATGGAGAAAATCCCAAAAAGAGGAGTAGTGCCTGAGCAGAGGCACTAACTCCTCTTTTGTCAATAAACATGGAGACGGCCCAGTATACAATATACTGGGCCGCCTCTTTTTATTGCTGTTTTTAATTTTTATCCTCGCTGTGCGCTTTTTCATTTTCTTTCACGTAACCGTCTTTATCAGTATGGTCCTTTTTGATTGTCAGGCCGTTCCACTGTGTAGCTTCGAACGAGAATTGAAGCTTAATGGAGTTGCCTTGGTATTTATTTTGAACCATAAGCCCGTTTTCATCTTTTGTTTTATCATCTTTGAATTGGATTTCCATTTGAACCTGATCGAAATCAGTTGGTGTTTTTGGAACACCATCATATTCAGGAGCGGTTTTACCGTCAATTGTTGCTACATTGACTTTACCGCTTGCATGTAAGAATTTAGGGTCAATTTGTTTTTTAATTTTTTCAGCAGCCGCTGCATCATTTTTAGCAGACATCAAATACAAGTCTTTAAGGTTCGCATCATCTAAAATAATGTTTTTCGGGTAACCATTGCCGCCCTCTTTTCCAACTGTCAATAATGTCACTTCAAACTGGCTGAGAAAATCTTCCGGAGATGTATTGCTGCCGCCGTTTGCTTTAAAATCTCCATAATTAAGTGCCATTAAAACTTCTTTGATCGCAAGTGAGCCGTTATTTTCAAATTGGAAATCCTTTGTCAGCTTATCTCCCGGCTTTAGATTTGATAAGTTCACACTCGCTGAATTCTCTTTAGCAGATAAATCAAGCGTACCTGATGCAAAAGTAGCATCCTTTGATTTAATATCGTTAAATGCTGCCCATGTTCCTCCTCCAACTAAAGCTAATCCTAATGCCGCAGAAGCAACTCCTAAACTCAATTTCTTTTTCATACCCATGGCTAACTCCCCTTTTATTGAATATTTTTATATCGAAACCTGTTGCCAGGTTTACAACTGAGGTTAAGTGGACATGGTGCTGTCCTTTGTATCTGTTTCCAAGGCTTTTGTCTTTCTTTCAATTTCTCTGATGGCGCTGGTGATCGTCACAAAAGCGTACACTAGCAGCATCACGCCAGGAACAATTAATAAAATTGCCGTTCCAATCGGCTGGCTGGCAAAATGAAGCATATAGCCGGCATATGGAAGCTGAAAACCTGTGTATTGCGCGCGAACATTTTCGTCGGATACAGGCGCTGAATCGGCTGCAGCATTATTATCACCTTTTGTTTTAAATAACAAATGGTCTTCTTGCTTAGTGATGCCAACAATTCTGTGAGTGACCGCCGTATTTGCATCCTGCATAAATGTAATAACGTCACCTTTTTGGAGCTCTTTCACATCAGTGATTTCTTTGACCAATATTAAGGAACCTGTATTGAACTCCGGCTCCATCGAACCTGACAGAACTGATTTCAACGTGTACCCAAACACTGCCGGCTCTCCCCCGGATGAACGTGTTGAAATCACGACAAGTGTCAGCACTATAATAAGAGTAAAGATGATCACATAAAGAATATTACTGATCAGCTTCATTGCTTTTTTCATCCTCTTCCCCGCTTTCCTTCTGATCTGTTTGAGTTTCATTTTCTTTTATTACAGCTTCTTGTGATGTTTCTTCTTTAATTGTTTTTTTCTGTATATCGTTTTGTGTTGTTTCCTTGTTGACGTGCGACTTCGTTTCTTTTTTAGGAACTGTCGGTTTTTCATCGCATTTTGCAAGCGTCATAGGCTCCGACCACTCAAATGTACTGCCGTCTGCCGGGTAGCCGGCCGGTTTATATACTTTAAATGCATAAATGCCGGGTTTCATTTTTTTCTTCGTCTCAATTTTATAAAGTGAATCGCCAATTTGATTGGAGACAAACCCTTTTTCGATCACATTCCCATTCTTTAACGGTTTGCGGGCATTTTCCAGCTTATGAAGCTCCCACTTCCACTTTGATTTCTTAAGTTTCTCACCTGTATTTTTGAGCTCAGCAAATAAGGTAATAGGTGAGCATACAGTCCCTTTCGTATTTGTTTGATCTGATATGTGCAAATCACTTTGATCCCAGCGTTTATCATAATGGCAGTTTTTATCTGTATGCTGAAAGTCTTTACACGTTTGAAGTGAGACATCCAACGTTTCAATATCATGAAAAGCAGCGCTTGTATCATCGGAAAATTGTAAGCATATTGCGGCAGTCAGACTGAAAATGACTGAAAGCTGAAAGATAAGCAGCACTTTCAGTTTTGTCTTCGCCTTTTGCTGATTGCGAAACAATCGAAACATATCTTACCTCCTGTAAAACACTGTAACTTGATATGACAATCGTTCTCTTTAAAGAACTACACAAATAGAGTATAATCAACGATTTATAGATTTAAAAACATCAAAATCGACCATTTTGTTCGTTTAAAAGAATGATTTCGCCATATTACAAAGTCTCGCTCCATATTGCTCACGTTTTCAATTTTTTAGAAATTTTTGGGATTGTTATGTGAGAAATTAAATGCATATCCCGCTCTAATTTGGTAATAATAAACAAAGAAAGGGTGACAGCATGATGATCAAACAATGTGTGATTTGTCTATCTCTTCTCGTCTTCGGCACCGCTGCCGCTCACGCAGAAGACGCACCGCTCGTAACCGCCCGCCACATGTCCAAATGGGAAGAAATCGCTGTAAAAGAAGCAAAAAAAAGGTACCCGCTCGCACAGGTACTGTTCAAACAAAAAGTATGGGACCGCAAAAGAAAAGATGAAGCAGTGAAGCAATACCATTTAACTTTGAGGGAAGGGTCAAAAGAATTCGGTGTTTTTGTGACGATTTCATTTGATCCTTATAGCCAAAAGGTCAATAAAATTGCCATTTTAGAAGAATATCAATAAGGTCCTCCATTTTTGAAGGACCTTATTCGTTAATTTACGGTTATTTTTTCCGCTTGAGCCAAAGACGGAAGCCATAGGGTAAAATACCGAACCACTGCTGGGAAGCGGGCGTTTTTGTTTCTTTCCGCACCTCTTTTCGTTCTTTTCGCTCATCTCTCGGAGTATCTATATATTTGACAAATTGCTGCGTCATATATTTCACATAATCATTCGTTTTCACGTGATCACCTCATCATTCAATTATTATGAAGTGTTGTCTCATATGACTTTTTTTATACCCTTTCCACTGCTTTATTCTGTCCAGCTCAGCATTTTTTTCTGTTTTTGATCAAACACGATCAGTGCAGTTCTTTCTGTTCCCGACTCCGTCAACACTTTTAAGTTGATTTCTTTTTGCTCTTTTATTGATGTATCGTGAATATAATAAGAAACCTGTCCATATGGAAATTGCTGCGTACCCTTCTGCCCTTTCTGTTGCTCAAGGACATGCCGAATTGAAAGAAGCGCACCATTCTGAAGCAAATTCTCTCCTGTATATAACTCTTTCGTTTCCTTCTCAAACATGCAGCGTGAAATATATTGAGCAGCAGTAAAGTTCACGATTAACAGCACAAGTGCTGACACAAAAAGAACAGCTGGATAAATAAACCCACTCGTACGGTACATTCACCCTCCTCCTAAATACGAATAAACCGGAAAAGAAGTTTGATACACTTTTTTCTCACTCTCAATTTTCAGCAAAACAACACCATTTTCAATATCAGCTTTCATAGCTGTAATATGATCTAAAATGGGAACATGCCCTTTGCCATCCACTCTTTTTCTTACCATAGAATGATAAACTTCAAAACGGATGTCTTGCCCGGAAAGGTTGGTGCAAATTAAAACGCTCCCATGCTCGGCTGTCTTAACTGCCTGTGACTCCTTGCATTCATTCATCATCTGTTCTATCGAAATCATCCATTCTTGCTGTGTGAAACCGCCATGCTCCTGCTGTCGAGATAAAAACAGATGGAAAATCGTCGCTAACGATCCTGATATGAGCAAAAAGACAGAGAGAGAAAATAATACGTTAAGAAGCGTGTAGCCATTCTGTCTGCAGAATGCTGAGGCAAAATGATTTCTCTTTATAAGCTGCCGCTGAGATGCATACGTTTTGATATTCGCCCTCCTCCTCCCACGTCATAGCATAGGTCTGGTTGTTCTTTGTCATCGTTTTTGACGCGGCTCCTTCACCAGTCATGACATATTTGCTAATGCTCTCATTCATCATCTGATAACCGATTTCTCGTGATTCCGACATATTTTCATCAGCTATCAGCTTGTCCCACAAGGGGACAACTGTCAGCAGCACAAACAGCCATAGGCTTAGCGCAGACATTGTTTCTATTGTAGAAAAACCTTTACTTCCTATCCACATTGACTCTCCCGCTCCCTAAATAAACTGTTATGTCATAAGTCGCATAGCCTTTTACTTGTATTTTCCCGCCTGCATTCGGGTGCCCTTTCTCATTAAATTCCAAACGGTCTTTTAATGTCAGCGGTTTTATAGAAAGTCCCGTTGCATAAGGACGTTTAATTACCGTATCACCCATGACTAATTGATATTCTTTTTTGTGAAAGAGAATTTTTGTTCTTTGTTGACTGGAAATCGCAGTCTGCTGTGCGAGCATCATATCATTTTTCAGCTGCCATGCTGCCTGTCGGACAGCTGTATTCTCATAAGCAGGAGGAAGTGTGGTGAAGACGGCAATTAGGAGGATAGAGGCTATACTTAACACAAGCAAACTTTCTAAAAGGGTAAACCCCTCCTCCTCGTTTAGTTTAATGTTCAACCTTAACTTCTCCGCCAGTGATGATAATGCGCTTCCCATTTGGACAGACAGCATCCTTTTTCACATAGCCCTCTGACTGCAAATCGGCAAGGCTCGGAGTTTGTCCTTCATGATCAAGCTCAAATGCAGTCATTTGTGCTTTAACCATGTTTTGTAAGCCTTCACAGCCCTTTTTTTGAATGGTTTGATTATGTTTCGTCACGTTCGGTATTGTAATTAAAAGCAATATGGAAATAATGAAGAGCACGATCAACATTTCAACAAGTGTAAATCCTTTTTCATTCATCAGCCTCTTCCTTTCACATTTGATTCATCATCTGATACATAGGCAAAAGCATAGATAAATACACAAGTAAGATCATTGCAGCAACAAATCCATAAATCATCGGCTGAAGGATGCCTGTCCATTTTTGCGCCTTATGCTCCAGCCGCTGCAATATGAACTGGCTGTATGTGAAAAGCTCACGATCTAGACGGCCGCTCAGCTGGCCATGGGATATGACTTTTGAAAAATCAGTTTCAAAAAAAGGGCTCCCACAAATAGCCGCTTCAATTGATTCACCGGCTTTTAGCCGTTCAATCACGTGTTCTGCCTCGCAGCGGTAGAAAGGGAGAAACGTTTGATGTTTAAATGCATGAAGGCTGTCATAAATGGAGAGGCCTGATTTTAAAAGGCTGCTTAGCTGCAAAGAAAAAAAGTAGCTGTTAAACAGTCTGACAAGCTTTCCGACAAAAGGAATCCTGACACAAATAAGCATTTTCCTAGCAGGTGATTTTTTCTTAAACACAAACCAATAATAAATCCCGATACCAGCTGAAAAAAGAATCAGCAAAATGATCACAAGATCAATATGCTGAAAAAAAGCAAAAAGCATATCGGTTGAACGTGAGGTTTCCATATTCATCGATTGATAGATACCGGAAAATTGAGGAATGATGATGGACTGTAACATATAAAACATGACAGCAACGGTGAAGATGAGGAAAAGCGGATAGCGCAGCACCCTTTTCAGCTGGTCTGCCTGTGCAATTTTTCGTTCAAGCAGCTCTCCGCTCTGGATCATGGAGGCAGGCAGTTCACCATGTGTTTCAGCAAAATAACAAATACCTACAGCTTCCTTATGAAATGACAAACGCTTTAATACTTGATAAAACGGAGCCCCTTCCCTCAAACGAGTGACCGTATCAGTCAAGTCAGCTGACTGCCTCTTATTCATCTGAAGTTCCATCAGGCGCAATCCATCCAGAAGTGTATATCCGCTTGCCGTCATTTCTCCGAGCCGCTTTAATAACCGGGCCTGATCCTTTAACGGCCAGGTTTTTCTAATCTTTTTCATGATAAACCCACCGGTCATAGTTGTTTGTCGTTAAATAGCCGAGCGCAATTCCTTTTCTGATAATTTGACGAAGTGTTTGATATTGGTAATTTGCATGATTTCCTTTTGCCTCCTGGATACATTGCTGAAGGTTTTTCCCATAAAGAAGCTCATAAACGCCAGCTCTTCTGGTATTTCGTGACTGACGGCAATATACTGATGAACATCCGTTTTCACAAAATGGACAAGCCAAATCAACCAAGCGCTGAGCCGCTATTGCAATGACGGTCTGTTCAATTTCATTCATATTGATACCGAATTCAAGCAGCCTGTAAATTGCGCCCTTTGCATCTCTCGTATGAAGGCTCGTCAGTACCAGATGTCCCGTCATCGCTGCCCGCACCGCAATTTCAGCTGTTTCCGCATCTCTGATCTCACCTAAAATAATCATATCGGGGTCATGGCGCAAAATTGCCTTCAGACCTGCGGAATAAGTTACACCGGCTTTTTCATTCACCTGAACCTGAAGAACGTCGTCGTCCCTAGTTTCAACAGGGTCCTCTAATGTGACAATATTTCGATTAAAGTGTTTTTTTGCGTATTGAACCAGAGAGTATAATGTGGTTGTCTTCCCTGAACCAGTCGGCCCGGTAAAAATGAGCATGCCATGGGAATGTTTTAAAAATGAGAGTAATGTGGCTCCTGTCTTTGGAAATAACGACAGTTTATCAATCGAAGGGATATTGTATTGAGGCATCACTCTGATCACGAGGCTTTCTTCATTAATTGTGGGGAGCGTTGACATTCTTAAATGAACATTTCCCTCTTTCAGCTTTAACGTAAGCGAACCGTTTTGCGGCTTTCGCCTTTCCCCTATGTCCATTGCAGAAAGAAATTTAAAATGTGAAATCAGTCTTACGCACTCTTCTTTTTTCATGTTCCTTTTTTTCAGCAAGGCATGATCGACCCGAAAATGAATGATAGCGTCTCGCTCCCTCGGCACGATGTGAATATCAGAAGCCTTTGTTAGATATGCCTCTTCAATCAAGTTTTTGCTTATCTTTTCTATTGAATCCAATTTGATTCCCTCTCCTTTCCATGCGTATTGTAGGAAAAAAAGAGGCGATAATCAAACAGGAAAAACGTGATTTTGTGAAGGCATTATAGGCTGAAAAATCAATTCCTGCTGGCAGAAAAAAGACTTTCAACTGGAATGTACTCCTTTCATTATTATTTTCCCAATATAAAAAAGCAGACATGGTCACCATGCCTGCTTTATTCCATTTTCATTATGCTGTTTTAGAAATTTCACTTAATGCTTCTCCGGCTTTTTGATCAGTATCTTTCTCAACAGAAAGATCGCCTAAGGCAACGATACCGGTAATGTGCCCATTTTCAAGGATCGGTAAACGGCGGATTTGATGCTTAGCCATAAGCTGCCCCGCTTCTTCAGCAGACATATCAGGGTGGCCCGATACGATGTCAGTGCTCATGATATCACTTGCTTTTGCATCCATCTGATTTTCAGCTAAGCATCTCGTCACAATATCCCGATCAGATACAATCCCCTGAAGCGTGCCATTTTCACAGATTGGAATAGAACCGACATTGGAGTCTCTCATCTTTTTCGCTAGTTCCGTGATTGAAGCGTCTGGCTCACAGCATTCTACATTCTTCGTCATGATGTCTCTTATTTTCATGTTCATTCCTCCTTTACCGTGTTCTATTTATTCTTTATCCGCTGCACAAAATATGAAACATCTTATAAGGTCCGCCTTTTTCGAGATTTCCTTTTCTTCTTCCGCTCCTGCAGCATATCTCCCGTCCAGCCTTTTTTCCTCAAATATAGGTAGATCAGAACCGTAGATGTGACAATCAATAAGAGAGAAAAGAGGTATCCATATTTCCAATTCAGCTCGGGCATTACTGAAAAGTTCATTCCCCATAAGGCGCCCAGAGCTGTAATCGGCGTAAATAGCGTCGTGAAAATGGTCAATGCTTTTACAATTTCATTCCCCCTGTGTGAGGTAATGACTTCCTCTGAATGCAGCAGATTGTTCAGCTCCCCTTCAAATTCGCTGATGTATGTAAATCCTCTGTCAATTTTCTGGTGTGTCCGCTGATAATCCTTTTTCCCTTCATCTTGAGGTAAAAAGGTTTCTTTCAATGCCATTTCAATTTTTTTGGCGCTTAATATTAAATTTTTCCAAATCATCAGTTCATGGCGCAGGAGATGGACACGGTTTAAAATGCTTTTGCTATTGTCGTCTTTAATTTGCCATCGCAACTTTCTCAGCTTTACTTCAAATTCATCGACACCGATTAAATACGCATTCATTAGTTCGCCGAGAAGAATTAAAAACCCCTCTATCGCATTGTCCGCTCTTTCCATTTGCCGGACAACTTCTTTTCCTTTAATCTCTCTCAAAATCGCAAAGTCAAAGTTGATTGTAAAAAAATATTGTCTGGTGATATAAAAGTGAAAAACAGTATGGTCTTTTTCTTCACCAAGCCCCTGATCATAAACAATCGACCCAAATACCGCTTCATTGTCCGTTTCAGTTGTATCTACTCGCAAAAAATTAACGTGATGGTTATTTTCAAACCACTTTTCACACTGAGGCCAGTGAGAAAAGTGAATGAGATCCCTTGCCTTACTTCTTTCCTGAGGCCCCATTTGGTACCAAAACCAATCTTTTCCCTTATGTGCCTTCATGTCAAGCTCCTCCAAACTTTTGTTCTTTATACTTTAATTGCCCAATAACGGCGTCACTAAACCATTGTGCGGCTCTGACACATGTTTTATGAGCATTTTCAGGTGGTATGGAATGGAGAAAGACATCGGAAAAGGGAGGTGCATGCCTTCCTTGGAGAAGGCAGTTGTTTTGGAATTTGTCAATTTACTAGCAGTCGCTATTCTCATTTTGTTAACAGGATTTTTTGTCGCCATAGAATTTTCAATTGTAAAAGTGCGGCGATCCAGAATTGATCAGCTTGTCGCAAAAGGAAAGAAAGGTGCTAAAGCGGCAAAGCATGTCATCACTCACCTTGATGAATATTTATCAGCCTGTCAGCTGGGCATCACAGTCGCAGCTTTAGGATTGGGATGGCTTGGAGAGCCGACGGTGCAAACTCTGCTTCGGCCGCTTTTTCATAAAGCAGGCTTAAATGAATCGCTTACACACCTACTTTCACTCGTCATCGCGTTTTTAGCGGTTACGTATTTAAATGTCGTGATCGGGGAGCTGGCGCCAAAGAGTTTCGCCATTCAAAAGGCAGAGAGCATTACCTTATTGTTCGCTAAACCGCTTATTTGGTTTTATAAGATCATGTTTCCATTCATTTGGCTGCTGAACCACTCTGCCCGATTGATTACAGGAGTGTTCGGACTGAAACCGGCATCAGAGCATGAACTGGCATATACAGAAGAAGAGCTGCGGGTCCTATTGGCTGAAAGCTATAAAAGCGGTGAGATCAGAAAAAGTGAATTAAAGTACATGAATAATATCTTCACCTTTGATAAACGAATGGCAAAGGAAATTATGGTGCCGCGAAATGAAATGGTCAGTTTATCACTAGATGAAGGCTCCATTTCAAATCTTCAGGAAACAGTCAAGCAAACAAAATATACGCGGTATCCAGTTGTAAGAGAGGATAAAGATAACGTCATTGGCGTGATTAATATGAAAGAAGTGTTGTTTTCCATGCTGACGAAAGATTTTTCACTCAAAAAGCATCAAATTGAACCTTTCGTTCAGCCGGTTATCCATGTCATTGAGACGATTCCTATTTATAAACTACTGCTGAAAATGCAAAAGGAACGCACTCATATGGCGATCCTAATAGATGAATACGGCGGGACTTCCGGTTTGGTCACTGTCGAGGATATTATCGAAGAAATTGTAGGAGAAATCCGTGATGAATTTGATGCGGATGAAGTGCCTCATATACGCGAACTTGGAAAGGATCACTATTTATTAAATGCAAAATTATTAATCACCGACGTCAACAGCCTGCTTGGTACAGATTTATCAGACGCGGAAGTAGACACCTTGGGCGGCTGGTTTCTGACACAAAACATAGACGCTGAGCCTGAAAGTGTCATCGAATATGACGGCTACTCTTTTAAGGTAAAAGACATCGACAGCCATCACATTTTATTTATAGAAGTAAAAAAAGCTGAATAGCCTGAGAAAGGCTGTTCAGCTTCTACTTTCAGAATGAATGGCAAAAGCATCAACACTCTTTTATTTTAAATCCTTTATTGGCCAGAGCTTTAGCAAGACTTTGCTCGGTTTTCACATTCGAAAAATCCAGACCCAGCTTCACGACAGTTTGGGCAATTTCCGGCCTGATTCCTGAAATAATCGTCTCAATCCCGAGCAATTTGGTGCTGTCAATCACTTTAAAAATTTGATAGGCCACCATGGTATCAACGATAGGAACGCCAGAAATATCTAAAAATAAATACGAGAGCTTTAACGCTGAGCACTGCTCCAGCACCGACTCCAAAATCGTCCTCGCTCTGTAGGTATCAATTTCACCGACAAGCGGAAGAATCCCTATTCCCTCAGTGATCGGCATAATCGGCGCACTCAATTCATTAATCATTTCTTTTTGCGCGTTTAATTGTATTATGGTCACCTGATGATATTCCTCCGTAAACACTTCGATGATCCTATCAATGTTTTGATTCAAGATCCGGCTCCATTCATAAAAATCCTGAATGCTGATTTCTTGAGAAGAAGCTTCGCTGAATTTTTGAATCCATTCAAACATAATGTGCCTGAAGGCGTTAAACTGGCCGACACTTTCTGTTACCGTCACTTCATGAACGGCACGGTCTCTGGCGCATTGAAGAGACCATCGATTGAGCTCCTCCGTTACGTCTTCTTTTCCAAGGGATTTTGCTACGATGGTCACCAATAATTCATGTTGGTCTTTTAACTTTTGTGCTAGTTTTTGCTGATCTTTCGCCGAATACAGCCAGCTGCCTTTTGACGTACAAACTTCCAGCCATTGTTGCGTGATATCTTCTTTGTGCTCTGTTAAGTGCTGATCAAGAGCTGCCATCTTAATGAGTTACCTCCTGTATTTGAAAATTATGCTTTATATGTATAACGCATCTGCCTTTACACATACTATGTTTACATTCAATGGGCTATAGCCAAGCGGTAAGGCAATGGACTTTGACTCCGTGATCGTTGGTTCGAATCCAGCTAGCCCAGTTTCTGAACAGGTGAAAAACCGAAGATAAGCTGATTCGTATAAATCAGCGGATCTTCGGTTTTTCATCATGCAGATTGATGAACCGTTTTCTTCTTTGATAATTTCAACAGTTCTCCCGGATTGTAACCGATCACCAGCTTTTTGTTATCCACTAGAATTGGGCGTCGCAAAAGCTTTGGCTTCTCGATTAAAAGTTCCAGCACCTCATTTACCGTCATTTCTTCGATGTTTAAATTTAAATTTTTGAAGGTCTGGCTTCGTGTCGCTAAAATTTCATCAATGCCTTCTGTCGTTAACGATAAGATGTACTTTAATTCATCTATTGTTGGGGTTTCTCTGAATAAGTGCCGTTCGTTAAATTCAATTTGATGTGCTTTAAGCCAATGTTTTGTTTTTCGGCATGACGTGCAGCTTGGGTATGAGTAAAAAGTTAATTGTTGTTCCATTGTTTATTTTCCTCCTCAGTTAACCATCTCTTTGTAGAATAACTACCCGGATCATTTTTCATTTAAACCATTTACAGAAATTTTTTCGGATTATTTTTTAAAAAATATTCATACATTAGAGAACGCATCAAAAGGACAAATTCCATATGTATATTAATCATGAAAATGTTTACATTTCTAGGTGTGATCTATTATAATAACAGTCAGAGGGACTCTCGGGAGGGGATAAAAAATGAATCGCATGTTCCGGGTGTTAGGATTTTGGACGGGAATTTTTGCAGTCATGTTTTATTTAGGTGATATGAAAGATGCTTCCCTTTTATTTTTTGGACAGACGATTTTATTTGTGTTCCTATCGTATTTGAACTTAACTGAACGCATGTATATTTATATTTTTGGCGCTTATTTAACGATTTTCTTCGCCGGCTTTACATATTACTCGATTTTTATTATGGTGCCCGGCGGCGGAGGCCATTAAATGCAAAAAGAGACAAACCTTATCGGTTTGTCTCTTTTTTTACAATGAAAACCCATTTAAAAACGGATTTTGATCCTGCTCAGTCAGTACGTCTGTTTCAGGTCCATGGCCGCTTAACACCAGCGTATGTTCCGGCAGCGTAAGCAGTTTTTCATGAATGGATGTCAGCAGCGTCTCTTGATCGCCGCCTATTAAATCCGTACGCCCTATACCGCCTTGAAACAGAACATCTCCTGAGATCACCAAGTCTGCGTCTTTCACATAGTAAGACACACTGCCTGGTGAATGTCCCGGCGTAAATAATGTTTCCAAATGAAACGGCCCGATATTCAACTCACCGTCGCCTTCAATCAGATGATCTGCAGGCTTAGCTGTAACTTCTATCCCTCGCAGCATGCCGGAGCCGTTTAGAGAGGCATCCGTAAGCCAATTTTTTTCATTTTGATGTAAGTAAACAGGAATATCCCATTTTTCTCTCACTTCATCAAGCGCCCCAATGTGGTCAAAATGGGCATGTGTAAGCAAAATGGCTAAAGGCGTCAGCCCTTTTTCTTTTATGTATTGATTGATTTTATGTCCCTCGCCGCCCGGATCAAAAATCAGGCATTGATCATCACTGATGAGAAAATATGCGTTCGCTTGAATCGGCCCTACTGGCATTCGTCTCCATTTCACTATTATCACCTCTTTCTTTTTTATGCTCTTATTATGAGGGTTTTTTAAAAAAGATTCAAACAATCGCAATGAAAACGCTATCGACAAACCTATAAAAAACAGGTAGAATAAAACTGGAAAGAATTGCAGGTTTTTCAATGTAAAGGGGGCTGTGTTATGTTACTTGTCGTGATTTTCGGCCTTGTCGCTCTTTTCGCTTTATGGGGAGTCTTGCGTTCTGTTAGAAATAAAAATATACTCGGGTTTTTATTAGCCGGCGCCACCTTATTTGTCTTTGGCTGGTTTACCGTGATGACCGTCATAAACAGCGGCTATCCAACCGCACATTAAAACCTGTATCCGATAGGATACAGGTTTATTTTTATGGCTGTAAATGTTTATTGACACTTTCTATTTTGCTCTCAAGCGTCGTTTTTTTGTCACGTCTGTCATCAATGCGGATATTCGTTGCCACTCTGTGCAATCCTTTTTGAAATGGCGCTTCGTGAATGGCCTGAATGACTGTGAAAAGGTCACTGAGTTCACCTTCAATCAGCGTATTCATCGGTGTCAGCTGATATTTGATTTTCCCTTCAGCTTGATATCCTTCTAAAATCTTTTGCACATCGGCCACGTAAGCACTGACACTGGGTGTTTCCGTACCGATTGGGATAATGGTCACATCTGCGATAGCCATCGTTACTCCATCTCCTTTTGATCAATAATGAGTTGCTTCGTTTTATGTGATTTCAATAAAATGATTTGCTCAAAATGAAAGCCGTATAACGCATATTTCCCGTTCGGAGATATTTGAATCGGCTCCATTTCCCGCAGAGAGACAAGATCTTTTGTCTCACCCGATGCCACATTGATTGCAGCAAGCTTATAAGCATCACCGCTTTGTTTGAACGTATAAAACAGGCCTCCCGCTTCATCATAGTCATACTCCATTGGAGCCAAACTTGTATATTTCGTTTGGAGCGGCCATTTCACTGTAACAGGTGATTTTGTATGCGGCGTTTCAAACTGATACGTCCCTTTCTCTCCGGAAGCTGACTTCACAGTAAAACTCATTTGATGGAAAGAATCGAAGAACAGAACGTTATCCTCAAGCTTTTGCTCCGTCTTAGAGACTGTATTAAACGTATATAAAGGCCCTGTTTTTTCGTCTCTTCCCTCTTTTACATAATCAAATGTATTTTTGGATGTCCAATGAATGAACGGAACCTGTACCGGACTTAAGAAAGACTCGTCTTTTTTAGCATTCACCTGATATGTATGGAAATCCCAGTTCTCACTGAATTCCGTCACCATTATTTGATAAGGATCATACTGATTCCAAGCAGCCTCCAGTTCATATGTTTCGTAATCTTTTTCGTAAAGCGTCTCTCCGTCTGCATTAAGCAAAACCACTGCTGTCTTTTGGCTATGTGTGATTTGCAGCAGAATCATCTGCTCCCTCGCATTAATTTGAACATCAACGATTTGACCATCCGTTTGATAGAGCTTTTTCGCTTTGCCTGTAAAGATGCGGTACGCAAAAAGCTCTGTTTTCGTCGGATTAGACGCAGTATATAAAATGGTGCTGTTATTCAGCCAGCCTTCCGCCCCGTCCGCTTTTTCCGCGGAAAGCGGTATGATATCTTTTTCCTCATCTTTTGCCGCTGATGCCTGTTTTTGCTGCTGATGAGATGGTTCGCATGCCGATAAACTAAAGAGCAATGCCGACAGCAGAATGAAACAAACTGATCTCATCAGCCTTCCCCTCCGATCCTCTTTATTGTCTCATATTTGCTTCGGCAGAAAAAAGAAAAAGTTTTAGTTACTCATAAAAAAATAACGCTCTCCACAAGATGCCGTTTGTGGCGTTATAAATATGTGAAAACTGCTGAAACGGCAAAGGATTTCGGCCTTTTCCAAGTTCCACCGTGTACCCTTCTTTAAAATAGTGGTGAATAAACCAATCGCGAAATCCCGCGTAGCTGTCTATATCCCTTACTCCCTTATAAATGTTCCCGCTTATCTCCTCAAAATCCTTTATAACAGCGGCAGATTCTTCAGGCTCAAGGCCTTTATAGCCCCAATAAATTTCTTCCCCTTGAGTATGGAGAGCCAGCAGTCTGTCAGGCGGATTCTCCGTTATCAGCCGGTACATCGCAATGGATTCCGGCTCTGTAAGCGGAGAGATTCCCGGAAAATCGCGGTAGCTGGGTGCTGTCGGTTTTCGGTATTTTTCAATTTCCCATAACGAAGGGAATTGTTTATTTAAATCAACCCCGTTTATGTTCGCCTTCCATTCATTAAAATTCGGACGATGCTCATTTAGCCTCTCGAGCTCATCTCTTCTGGCTCCCATAACTTCTGATCCGTTTAAGACAAGATCAACGCCATCCGGATTGACAAGAGGAACGAGGGATAAGGATGTACTGCTAAACAGCTGTATGGGAGAAAAGCCGAAGAAGGGCGAGTTGCGGCATAATGACATACAGTATTCCTTAAACCATTTTAGCAGGACAGACGTAGTAATCCACTCATTCGCATGAAATGATGCATTCATATGGACCTTTTTTACAGTATGCTCCCCACCAGCCTTCAGCTCCCAGATAGGCCTTCCGAGTACAGAACGGCCAATTTCCCTGCATGAGACAAACGGAAACACATCAATGATCTTCTTTAGTTCCTTTTCAACAGCTGAATCATCGTAGATTTTCTCTTGTTCAATCCATTTATCAGAAAAGTCCAGCTGCCGAGGCTGTAAAAAACGCTTTATGTCCTGTATGGTTTGAAGCTCCTTGCCACTATGCTCTTCTATCACATAACCAGGGCAATACAATTGGTGTTCCTGTGCGGTACGATTTGCACGTCTAAGCAATTCCTCGTCTATCTTCAGCTCTCTCGCCACTCTGGACAAATTGTTCTTGATCTCAGGCTTCACCGTAATAAACGCCATCATCATCCCCCTTTTTTGTTACTATATGACAGCGCACTTAAAAAAAGAAAGCCTCCCGCTCACTTTGATGCGGGAGACATTATGATTACGATGCTTGATCAAGCATTTGTTTTTCTTTCCGTTTTGACGAATTGTCCAGCCTTTTCTGATCATAAAATCGCAACAAATCTCCATAAATGATTTCATCAGAAAGTGATAGCTCTTGTTTCGCTTTATCAGCAAATGCTTCACATTGTTGTGTCTCTTCTAACGGTTTTCCCGTCTCTTTGTCATAACACGCACCGTCTGTATATACAACCTGATCCGTGATAAAGCTCCCGTCCCGGAGCACCGTAAAGTCCAGTTTTTCGTCCGAAAGCAGATCGTTGCCGAATTGAATTTGATCTTTCGTATCAATTCCTAAAAGATTCATCAGCGTCGGCCTGATATCAATCTGCCCGCCTACTGTTTCTATGGTTTGCGGCTTTTTATCGGTAATACCCGGAATATGAATGACAAGCGGCACTTTTTGGAGCTGCACCTCTTCAAATGGGGTTATTTCTTTTCCTAAAAACTGCCCCATTGCTTCATTATGGTTTTCCGATATACCATAATGGTCACCGTATAATACAATAACAGAGTTGTCGTATAACCCGTCTTCCTTCAGCTTTTCGATAAACCGTTTCAGCGCCTCATCCTGATAACGCACTGTCGGAAAATACTTATTTAGCGTCTGGCTGCTTGAATCATATTCATCAATCAGTTGATCCTCTTCATCAAGATCAAATGGGAAGTGGTTCGTCAGTGTGATCAGCCTTGAGTAAAACGGCTGAGGCAGATTTTTCATCAGCTCTGAAGACTGCTCAAAAAATTCTTTATCCTTTAGTCCCCAGCCGACTGAATTTTCGTCCGTAACATCATACGAGTTACTATCAAAAAACGAATCATATCCAAATGAGTCGTACATTAAATCACGATTCCAAAAGCTTTTATTATTAGCGTGAAGCACCGCTGAATAATATCCGCTGTTTTTCAAAATTTCAGGAGCTGCCATATATTGATTGCCCGCATTCGTAAAAAACACGGCACCTCGTCCAAGCGGATACAGTGAATTGTCCACGATAAATTCAGAATCCGAGGTTTTCCCCTGGCCTGTTTGGTGGTAAACATTATTAAAGTTGTAGCTCTGTTTTATAAAGTCATTCAGAAAAGGCGTGATTTCTTCTCCATTCACTTTTTCATTAATCACGAAGCTTTGCGTTGACTCTAAGGATACGAGAATGACATTCCTTCCTTTTGCAGCGCCGAATAACCTTTTGTTGGCATCTTTCGCATTAGCGGTTACATAGTTTTCAATTTCCGTCAGGCTGTTGCTATCTGCCAACGCTCTCTGTGCGGATTGCTTTGACTGAAGAACACCGTCGTAAATATGAAAATTAAACAGGCTAATGTTTTTAACAAGCATTTCTCTGTCAAATGAGCGTGTCAACAGCTGAGGTCTTTCCGCCTCAGACAAGCCCAGATTGAAGAAATAAACAGAAGCAACGAACAAAAAATAAGCCGCCCGTTCATTTTTCGTAGAGGGAATGTCCGATTGAAAAGCTTTTTGCCGGATGTGAAGCCATATTAAAACCGCAATATCTACACCCAATAGGAGGTCTGTCGGTTCAAGAAGTGTTCCGATGCTGCTTCCGAGATCACCCATATTGCTCGTTTGAAAAAGAACAGGGATTGTTAAGAAATCATTGTAAAAACGGTAAAAAACCATATTAGCCAGCAATACAAACGTGACAAGACAGCTCATCGCGATAATGTAACGATTTCTGTTTTTGCCTTTTAAAAACAGGCTGAGGCCAAAAATAAGCAACAAAAAACTCAATGGGTTGATAAACAGAATAAATTCCTGTGTTAGATTGTCGATTTTAATATGAAAACTGGTTTTGTAAACAGCATACGTTTTCAGCCACATCAATAAAATGGCAATCAGCATAAATGAAATCTTCGAAAAAAATGTTTTTCGCATTTCAACCTCCTATGCAGCACGCTCAAAAAAATCAGTCAATTCCCAACATTCTCATTAACACATCAAATTAAATCTTAACCTGAGCACAACAAAAAATCAATTTCATTTACACAATTTTAACAATTTTGGTGTTTTAGCCATTCGTTTTTAGCGATCCAAGCGCCTCCAATAACGCCGGCATCATTTCCAAGCGCTGCGATTGAAATATCAGCAGCTTGGGCTGCCCGCGGAAACGCGCATTTGCGGAATGTTTTCTCTACTTTTGATCTCAGCAGCTCTCCGGCTCTCGATACGCCGCCGCCAAGAACGATTTTTGACGGATTAAGCGAGCTTGCCAAATTTCCGAGCACCAAACCAAGGTGCTTGGCTACATAATCAACCACCTCAAGGGCAATTTCGTCATTTTCACCAGCCGCTTCAAACACATCCCGCGCTGACAATTGTTCAGTTGCTTTTAAACGTGTCGTCTGCTTAGCATTCGCTATTTTTTCTTTTGCAATTCTTACAATTCCTGTTGCCGATGCAATGGTTTCGATACAGCCCGTCTTGCCGCAGTTGCAAGGCGCTCCGCCTTCAGGGATGCTGCAAATATGGCCGATTTCTCCGCCTGCGCCATTTATGCCATGTACAATTTCACCATTTGCAATAATGCCGCCTCCAACTCCTGTGCCAAGCGTCACGAGAATGACGTCCTTTGCGCCATCACCCGCTCCTTTCCACATTTCCCCAAGCGCAGCAATATTCGCGTCATTTTCTATCACTGCTGGGATGCCGGTCTCTGTCTCCAAATGGTTTTTTAAAGCGTAATTTTTCCATCCTAGATTTACGGTTTCATACACAACTCCTGCCGCCATATCTACAGGACCTGGTGCGCCCATTCCGATGTATTTAATGAGGTGCTTCGGTTTTTGCAGCTCATCCAGCTTGCTGTCGATTGTTTTTGCAATTGTAACGGTAATGGTGTCGCCGGTTTTATCAGTCGGGACTTCCCATTTATGCTGAATTTCACCATATTGATTAATAAAAGCGAGTTTAATCGTCGTTCCTCCCAGGTCAATGCCCGCAAACCAAATCTCATCCATTTTTATCACCTTAGCCTTTATAAAAATCTCTTAACGTTTTTTGTTTGTTCCAATTCTTTTCGAAGGACAGCTGCCGCTCTGGCCCACTGCTCCTTTTCAATCATGTGGTTCATGTATAATTCCTTTAATTCATCTAACATAAACTCAATTTCAAGCTCTCTGTCTCCAAAATAAACAATGTGGCCAAACGTTTTTAACAGCTGCTGCACATCATAAAATGTATTCATTTTTTCTCACCATTTCTTGATCTTAACTTAACATAAGCGTATTCATATGGAAGCGGTCCGTCAAGAAGAAAACGCTGACAAAAAAGCCTGCCCCCTTACCCTATTCCGCCTTTATGATTCTTTATTGTTTTCAATTTGCTGCTGAAGCTCTTTGTAGCGCTTCTCCTTCGGCTTCAGTTTTACAGCCGTTCGGATGGCCTTTTCTGCTTGGCCAAGCTCATTTTTTTCCACATACAATACGGCTAAATAGTAATATGAAGCATGGTCTTTAGGTTCTTTTTTCACTGCTCGTTCCAAAAGGGAAATCGCCTGATCATATTCGCCGAGTTGAATATCAGAAACCGCCAGGATTTTCAACAGATCGGCAGAGGCACCTTTTTGCTCTGCTTCTCCGTTTAGCAATTCCGTTACTTCTTCATACTTTCCTTCCTGATAAAGCTCGCTTGCCTGCTGAAACAGCGCTGACTCCTGGTGGGAAGGCGAATGCAATCCGTAATATAAAAATCCAGCCGCCAAAGCAATCAGTAAAACCGCTGACAACAATCTTTTTCCCAAGGCTCCGGCTTTGGGCAGCCCGAGTGCTGCAGCGGCGAAAAAGCCGCCAATCAAGCCGCCAATATGTCCCGAATTATCAATATTCGAAACCGCAAAACCAAAGCCCAGATTGATGATAATAATGACAATAATATTGGTTCCTATAGTTCTCAAAAACATTTTCCGATTTGACAAAGCTACATACAGCAGTGCGCCTAAGCATCCGAATATGGCTCCTGATGCGCCTGCTGAAGGATACGGGCTGAACACAAAGCTCGCAATCGATCCCGTAATGCCAGCCGCCAGATAAATCAGCAGAAACCTGCCCGATCCATACATGCGCTCAACCGCTGTACCAACCGACCATAAAGCCAGCGTATTAAAAGCTAAATGCGCTATGCCAATGTGAAGCACGATCGGTGTCAGAAGACGCCACCATTCTCCTTGTGCAATCAGGCTGTTTTCCTTTGCTCCAAAAGCGACCAGCGTCTCCGTATTTGTGCTGCCCCCGTTTATTTCGAGCACGAAAAACATTAGGACCTGAAGCGCAATAAATAAATATGTAAAAATGGGTTTTCCGTTTTGAAAAACCGCCGCTTCAGTTTTTCTCTGTTCTTCTTGTTTCAGCACTAACGAAAGGAAGCGTTCCCTTGCCATTTGCGTGTCTTCAAACGAAACGTGTTCTTCTGTACGAAATGATGGAAAAACCGCTTGAAGATCATCTCGAAGCATCGATCCTCTAACGACCACAGACTCAACTGACACAGTTCCCTTCTCAAAAGGTTGTTTGGAAATTTCTTGCCAGTCATCAACAGGGGCTTCAGTTGAAAAAAACACATTCAGCAGCTTCATCCTTCGTCTGCCCAATTGATTTCTGACTCTTTCTACTCGTTCGGCCTGCTCTTCGATGTCTCTAACCATTTCTTGACGGAAATCAAGATCGTGCTTATAAAGACGAACTAGATCATAAGAGGACTTGTCCGGCGCTTCAAGCCATATTTCATCTGACTCGCCGGCTTGTATAACACCATACCCGCTTTTCACCAGGTGCGTTGCCACTTTCCAATATGTATACTCCAGCAAAAACATATTTACCGCTCCAATAGTTTTTTTTCATTATAACAGCTGGCGGTCCGAAACGCCTACTGAAAGCAAAAAATCCCGTTTTTCACGGGATTTTAGAAAGCTTGCTGTA
The DNA here is from genome assembly GCF_000259365.1 of Bacillus sp. JS. Lineage (NCBI taxonomy): Bacteria > Bacillati > Bacillota > Bacilli > Caryophanales > Bacillaceae > Bacillus > Bacillus sp. JS. Next base: position 2,480,344 of record NC_017743.1, read on the forward strand.
TAAACTTATTGCGGATAAACGGAATTCTTAAAAACAAATGGATAAAAGACCGCCTGATTCCTGGCTGGCTGAGTACAGTATTCATAAGACGGTAGCGATTTTGGTAAAACATGACGGCAGAAACAGCAAAAATGGCATAAATCAAAAGTTTTTTCATGATATCCCTCCTGCCAATAGGGTTTGTTATTCTACCTGATTTATTCTTGGAAAAGAGGCAGGAAAGTTATGAATAACAAGAAATGATGCGATCCTCTGTTATCAGCTTATGTACCGGCATGTCATGCGGCAGACGGGGTACGTGCGCAAACAGCTGACACTCGAAAAGCAGAGAGACTGACTTTCCTTGATATTTACTTAAAAAACGATCATAATAACCGCCTCCAAAGCCGATCCTAAACCCGTTAACATCAAAACAAACACCTGGAACGATCACCAAGTCAATTTGTGATTGGTTTACTTCTTTTGTTTTTTCAATTATCGGCTCAAGGAGTCCGGCGTAAACGGTTTCGAGCTGATCATCAGTCTGATATGCGCGAAATTGCATTTTCTTCGTGTCCGGATGGCATTTGGGGATGCAAACTTGCTTTCCTTCCTCCCAAGCCTGCTCAATGACAGGACGCGTCGGTATCTCTAGTCCTCTGGAAATGGTGACGGCGATGGTGCTGGCATTTTGCCAGTCCGGCAGAGAAAACAAATCCTTATACATACGTTCCGTTTTTTGAAGCAGATCTTCATTTGGTAAAGCAGACAGTGCCGCCATCGTCTGTTTTCTTAATTTTGATTTCATCTCTCATCCCCCTCGGAATAGAAAAAAAGCCAGAACCTTTTTCAAAGCTCTGGCTTTTTTCTTACACCTAAAACAGCAAAGCTGTTATTTTGTTTCACGGTGTAACGTAGATTTTTTATCACGTGGGCAATATTTTTTAAATTCAACGCGGTCTGGATTGTTGCGTTTGTTCTTTTTAGAAATATAGTTACGCTCACCACATTCAGTGCAAGCCAAAGTAATATTAACGCGCATTATTTTCCCTCCAAACTAAAATCATTTACTTATTCAGACTTATATATAATACCACTATAATGGACGGAATGCTAGGCTGTTTTTCAATGAATTGCTGAATTATTGATGATACGCTCATAAAGCTGCACATATGATGCCGTAATGAGTCGGGGGTGGTGGAGCTTAAACACTTGTTGTCTGCCAGCTTCTTTTATCCGGCGGGCTTTTTCCCGGTCTTTTAAAAAACGGTCCAGCAGATCAGCCGCTTCCTGTACTTGCGTAAAATCAGCGATGATTGCCGTTTTGTCATGAACGGCATAATCACAAAAACCACCCGACTGAGAAACGACAGTCAGCACACCTTGTTCCATGCTTTCCTGTGCGGCAAGCCCAAACGGTTCATAAGAACTAGGGAAAACTGCCATTTCACAGTGAGACAGTAACGTTCTAATGTCTTTTCCATTCAGGAACGGCAGGAACATGACACGATCCTCTAGGTTCAATGCCGCAGCCAATTTCTCATAGGAGGACAGAGACGGACCTTCCCCAGCCAGCACTAGATAGAGGTCAGGCTGCCGCTGCTTCAAGATGGCAAACACCTTTAACAGCTGAGAAAATCCTTTTTCCGGAACGAACCTTCCATATGAAAAGAGGAATCTTCTATTTATGCTTCTTGGGATTTTCCCCTTCTCTTCCTCCATAGATGCAGGGCTCGGAATAACGGTTGTTTTTTTATGTGCTGCCTTATTAAGAGACCGCTTCATAAATGTGCTTAATACGATCAAAGCATCGGCAGACTCTATAAGGAGCTGTTCGGTCTTGAGCCTGTATGGGTGTGGGACTTCTCGGCACACCTTCTTCCTTTCGCTTTCAAGACCGTGGATTGTCGCAGCAAGCGGAAGGCCAAGCCGTTGTTTCAAATACTGGGCGGCAGGGACTGTTGTGTCATCATGCGCATGAATCAGATCAAAGCGTTCATTGCCGGATAACACCTGGCGAACCATTGTAAAGTTGGCATCGGCTATGTAATCTTCAAACTTCGCATATGAAGACAACTGCCCTCTCGGAGTACAAACCGTCATGTTGATATGAGGATTTAAATAGGAAATGAGACGGTTTAAATAGACACCGAGCCCGCTTTTCGGGCCATCGGGATGTTCGAGTGAAAGCATGAGAATGTTCACCGTTCTTTTTCTCCTTCTCCATAACAGGTGTATGCAGAAAATTGCGCCTCCCACCTGGTGTGTGCCTCCTCAATCTGAAAGCTGTTTATATGACGAATCCCATTTTCTTCAAGATAGATGTCGTCTGTGCAGGCAAGCTCGAGAGAGACATTCATGGAGTTAACCATTCTGTATTCAGCCCGATATACAGCATCACCAGCCGCCTGTCCAATCGTCCATTCCCCTTTATCATACGGTGTGCGTTTAGTCCTGACAGCTTCGTTATCTTTTCTTTTGATGACAATGCGCAATTCTTTCATCATATCCTGCGTTTTTTCGAAAAGGACCGCTTCAGCCAGCCGCATTGTTTCTTCTGAGATTTCCCAGCATACGGTCAAGGTGTGAGCGTTTTGAATGTTCATGTCGAATGTGTCCCTAAAAAAAGAAAGCTTATGTCGTATATTATAGGGAAATGGGTGTTTATCCATGGACTCCTGACATTCTCCTTTCCTATCGTTCACTTAGTGATCCTATTAAACCATTACATAGAGAAGAAGCAAAGAAAGATTTCTCGACAAAATCTCGTTTTTTTCGCGAATTCCTTTAGAAACTATTGGTTTTATGGTATAAAAAAGAAGGATAAAAAAAGAATAGAAGGTGATGAAACGTGGAAATTGCTATTATTGCGTTGTTTATCGTCAGTATAGCGCTAATTGCATTCTCATATTCTCAAAGAGACCCGATGAAAGATGTAGAACAAGAGCTCGAAACTCTGCAGCTTTCTGCGATGCAGGAAATTTACAAGCTCAAAAAGAAAATGACCGTGCTTGAGGAAGAATTACTGGAAACAAACCTTGTCATCCGCAAATCAAAGCAGAGTGACATCAATCAAAAAATCGCTAAACAAATACTTTCTAAATATAATAACGGCATGTCCGCTGAAGCGATTGCTAAAGCTGAGCATGTATCAGTTGAAGACGTAAATACGATTATCAAAGATAACGAGAAGGTGCTCGTATGACAAAACGAGGCATTCAGGCATTTGCTGGCGGCATCATTTTAGCGACAGCCGTTCTTGCAGCTGTTTTTTATCTGACTGACGAAGACCAGGCCGCTGCTGTAAAAGAAAATAAAACAGTAACCGAACAAGACGTGAACAATTACCTTGATTCTAAAAAAATGGTTTCTGTGAATCGCGATGAATATCAAAAACTTCTCGATTCAAAAGAGAAATCCTTGACCAATAACAGCGGATCAGACACGAAAACAGACAAGGTCAAAACGTACAAACTGAAAATTAAAGACGGCATGAGCACTGCAGATGTATCTGCTCTTCTTGAAAAAGAAGGCATTATCTCCTCGGCTCAAGACTTTAATGACTATGTCATTGATGCCGGCTATCACAAAGAAATCCGTGCCGGCGAGTTTAAAGTAAAATCAGATATGAGCTTTAAAAAGCTCGTAAAAACGTTAACACGATAAAAAACAGGCTGAAGACTCAGCCTGTTTTTTTCAACCAAACTTTCCTGTAATGTAATCGAGGGTTCTTTGGTCCTGCGGGTTAGAGAACATTTTATTCGTATTGTCGCATTCAACAAGCTCGCCCATATAGAAAAAGGCGGTTTGATCAGAAACCCTTGCTGCCTGCTGCATGTTATGCGTGACAATGACAATCGTATATTTATTTTTCAGCTCAAGAATGAGTTCTTCAATTTTTCTTGTTGAGATTGGATCTAATGCAGATGTCGGTTCATCCATCAGCAAAATATCTGGATTGGTCGCAAGTGCCCTGGCGATACAAAGACGCTGCTGCTGGCCGCCTGACAAGGAAAGAGCGGACGTATGCAATCGATCCTTCACCTCATCCCATAGCGCCACGTCTTTCAATGATTTTTCCACAATTTCTTGAAGCTTCTTTTTATTTTTGGTGCCGTGGACTCTCGGTCCGTAAGCTACATTATCAAAAATAGATTGGGGAAACGGGTTCCCTTTTTGGAATACCATACCGATATTTTTTCGCAAATCCACGATATCCACTTTATCTTTTAAAATGTTGCTGCCATTATAATTCAGCTCACCTGCAAGCTTTACATTCGGCGTCATTTGAATCATTAAATTCAATGTTTTGATAAAGGTCGATTTCCCGCATCCCGATGGCCCGATAATCGCCGTGACCTCGTTTTCATGTATGCTCAAATTGATATTTTTTAAAGCATGATGCTGTCCATACCATAAGTTCATTCCATTGACTTGATAGACTTCCTGTTTCATTACAGCTTCGATAGCAATGCTCATTGCCGCCCTCCTATCCGAATTTCCCGTTAATATAATCCTCTGTCTTTTGCTGTTTCGGACTCGTGAAGATCTGTTCAGTCTGTCCGTATTCTACAAGCTCGCCATTTAAAAAGAATGCCGTCCGATCAGAAACCCGCAGAGCCTGCTGCATATTGTGTGTGACTATAATAATCGAGTATTCTCTTTTCAATTCTGTTATTAATTCCTCTATTTTTGCATTTGAAATCGGATCAAGCGCTGAAGCTGGTTCATCAAGCAGAAGAACAGCCGGCTTCATCGCAAGCGTTCTCGCAATGCACAAACGCTGCTGCTGGCCGCCGGATAACGAGAGTGCGGATGAATGTAAACGATCCTTCACCTCATCCCAGAGCGCTGCTTTTGTTAAACTCTCTTCCACAATTTGATCTAAGGCCGCTTTATTACGCTCTCCGGCATATTTCAATGCATGTGTGATATTTGCATAGATCGATTTCGGAAAAGGATTTGGTTTTTGAAAAACCATTCCGATTTCTCTTCTCAAGCTGACGACGTTAATATTGCCGCCCAATATGTTTAATCCTTCATAAAGGATTTCACCTTCAGCTCTTGCAGAAGGAATTAAATCATTCATTCGGTTAATATTTCTCAAAAAAGTAGATTTTCCGCATCCTGACGGCCCAATTAAAGCAGTCACCGCATTCTTTTCAATATCCATGTTCACATGATGAACCGCTTGTTTATTTCCGTAAAAAATAGACAGGTCTTTGACCTCAAGCACGTGGTTCTGCTTCGGAACAATAACAGCTCGCTCAGGTTTTTCTTTTACCATTTGTTCAGACATGTTTTTCGCCTCTTTCCGTACTAATTTGCCGTAAGCTTTTTGTAGATCATCGTGCCAAGCCATCTCGCTGCGAGATTAAACACAAGAACAGAAATCACCAGCACAGCAGAACCACCATTGGCAATCGCTTCAGCATCCGGAATCATTCCTTGCGTATTTACGTTCCAAATGTGGACCGCAAGTGTTTCAGCGGGCCTGAAAATATTAAGCGGCGATGTTTCCGAAAACGGATTCCACTCCGTAAAATTAAGACGCGGTGTTGTCAGGCCGGCTGTAAATAATAATGCTGCCGCTTCTCCGAACACTCTTCCTGACGCTAAAATGGCTCCAGTAATGATAGAAGGGATCGCACTTGGAATTAAAACGGTTTTTACGGTATGCCAGCGTGATACACCTAAAGCGAGAGAGGCTTCCTTCAGGTCCTTAGGGACTGAACGAATCGCGTCTTCTGTCACACGCACCATGACGGGAAGGTTAAAAACAGTTAACGCAAGCGCTCCGCCTATGATCGTATATCCCCAGCCTGTTAAATTGACAAACATCAATAATCCAAACATTCCAATGACAATAGACGGGAGAGATGAGAGCACCTCGATACATGTTCTGATAAAATCAGTCACTTTATTATTAGGCGCATACTCAGCCATGAACACTCCGCCTCCCACACCGAGCGGGATTGTAATCAGCATCGTAATCAATAAAATATAAAAGGAGTTAAACAGCTGGTCGCGTATGCCTCCTCCGGCTGCAATGGCGCTCGATTTTGTCGTAATAAAATGAAAACTGAGCTGAGAAACACCGTTTATAATAATATAGGAAAACAAACCTACTAAAATGGCAGCGATAATGGCTGCACACAAACCAAACATTCCGGTCGCCAGTTTATCTGTTATTTTGCGGTTCATTACACTTTCCTCCTAGATGACAAGTAGCGAATAAGCAGGATGAACAAGAATGACATCGCCAGAAGCACAAGCCCCATTGACCACAGCGTATTGTTTTCAACACTTCCATATGTGGTGTGGCCCATATTCAGCGTGATGATTGTTGTCAGCGTTCCCGCAGTGTCAAACAGACTTTCCGGCAATACTCTTGTATTTCCTATGACCATCTGAACAGCCAAAGCTTCACCGAACGCCCGAGCCATGCCTAACACAACAGCTGTCATTAATGTTGGAAAAGCCGCAGGCACAAGTACTTTTCTGATCGTCTGCCATCTCGTCGCACCAAGCGCGTAAGAACCCTCTCTTAAACTCTTCGGAAGAGAAGCCATTGCGTCAGCAGAAATTGATGTAATGGTCGGCAGAATCATGACGGAAAGGACAATCGTTCCCGCCAATAAACTGTGCCCTGTCCCGCTCGATTTGAACTGGGCGATAAACGGCACCAATACTGTAAGACCTATGAATCCATAAACAACAGATGGAATGCCGACTAAAAGCTCAATCACAGGCTGCAGCACTTTTTTCCCCCAATTCGGGGCAATTTCTGTCATGAAAATCGCTCCTGCAATGCCAAGCGGAGCAGCGATCAGAGCAGAAAGAATCGTTACTGCAAACGAGCCAAAAATAAATGGCAGCACTCCGTATTTCGGATCACTATCTGTAGGATTCCAATTTAAGCTCGTTAAGAATTCAATTGGGCTTACACCATTTACAAGAAAAGATTGCAGCCCCTTAATGCCGAGGAAAATGGTGATCGCCACAGATGCCGCAATCATAATGAGCGCACATGCTGTCACCATCATTCTTCCACGCACTTCATCCAATTGCCGATTTTGCCTCGAGCTGATTAAACGCTCGCTCACAGACATATTTTCTCTATTGTTTATCATTTTTTACACTCCTATGAATGTGTTAAGAGGAGAAACGGTTGTCCCCGCACTCCTCTTTTTATTAAGATCAGCTTTGCTTCCCTTTGGCATCACGTGTCACTTTCATATCAGTAACCGGAATGTAGCCTTGGTCAGTAACAATGCTTTTTTGAATGTCTTCACTCTTTAGATAATCGAGAAACGCTTTAGCTAAACCTGTCGCTTCACCTTTTGTATAAGAATGCTGATAAGCCCAGATTGGATACTCGCCAGTTGCTACATTTTTCGCTTCAGGCTTAACTCCATCAATAGATAGCGCAGTTACTTTGTCATCTGTTAAATATGAGAATGCAAGATATCCAATCGCTCCCGGAGTATCAGCAATGATCTTTTTCACTGTGTTGGAGGAATCTTCAGTAATGCCTTCTGCAGGTTCTGCTCCATCAAGCGCATACTTCACAAATGTAGCACGTGTGCCAGAAGAATCAGGACGGTTTACAAGTGTAATCTTTTGGTCTTTGCCGCCAAGCTCTTTCCAGTTTTTGATTTTGCCAGTGAAGATTTTTTTCAATTCATCTTTTGAAATATCCTTCACACCAGCATTAGGGTTTACAGCTGCTGCCATACCAACTACTGCGACTTGATGATCGACAAGCGCTTTTGCATCGATGCCTTCTTTTTCTTCAGCAAAAACGTCTGAATTCCCGATTTGAACAGCTCCTTCAGAGACTTGAGAAAGCCCTGTTCCAGAACCGCCAGCTTGTACCTGTATATCAGCATCAGGGTTTTCTTCCATAAATTTTTCCGCGGCTGCAAGTACTAGCGGCTGCATAGCCGATGAACCAGAAATGGTTAAAGAACCTGATGCCTTTTCTTCTCCTTTTGCAGAATCGCTATTCGATTTTTCACTTTCTCCTGCATTTCCGCATGCAGCTGCAATCATCATAAAAGCAGCCATCAGAAGCATAAGCACCAATTTGTTTTTTTTCATTTCCTGAATTCCCCCTGCGTATAATGTGTAATTTGTCCTACACGTATAGAGTAAAGGTTCTATGTAAAAAGGGTTTGAATCGAATGTTAAGGTTTTGTAAATCAATGCGTTTTTTTGTATAAAAAAAACGCCCACATTATGTGAGCGTTTCTTTTTAGTTATCAGAAGACGTTGTGTTTTCTGCATTTTCTTCGATTTTGTTTTTATTCTTTTGTTGCGTATCTTCTTTGTCCTGCTTCGATTTCAGCTCAAAATATTTATCCATTACTTCCCTGCCGATTTCGTTTGTAATGGTATATTTAGCGCTGTAATCAATATAAGCCCAAGGGACTACTACAGAGATCGCAATCTCAGGATTATCAGCTGGTGCATAGGCAACAAGTGTCGTATTATAAGTCGCTGTTCCTGTTTTTGATTTATCAGGTCCATCATAGAACGATTGTGCTGTTCCTGTTTTACCGGCAGGCTGATAGGACGCTGAAGCAAATTGGCTGGCAGCTGTCCCTTTTGTCATCACCCGTCTGAATCCGGCCTGCACCTCTTTAATATATTCACTCTTCATGTCGATTTTATTCAGCACTTCCGGCTGAACGGATTGTACGACAGCACCGATCCCTCTTTTAGCATCAGGTTCTCTGACTTCCTTTACAAGCTGAGGCTTTAAGCGATATCCGCCGTTTGCAATCGTTGATACGTATTGCGCGAGTTCCAGCGGTGTATACGTGTCGTATTGGCCGATCGCATAGTCAAGCAAGAATCCCGTCAATCTGTCTGTTCCTTTATAGCCTGTCATTTCATTCGGAAGATCAATTCCAGTTTTGACACCTAATCCAAATTGACTGAAATAATTACGGAACGTATCAAAGGCCGTTGTATCAATCGGTAAAGCCTGGTGCGGTTTATATTCACCTTTTCCGAGCGCAATCGCAGTTTTAAACATAAATACGTTGGAAGACTGCTCTAAGGCTCTTTGAATATTGACCGGTCCTAAGTTAGTCCATGATTTTTTACCATTTTTATCCTGTCCGATATACAATGGTTCATCCTGAAAAACTGTATTTAGATTGATGGCTCCGGTTTGAAGGCCTGTCAAGACTGTTGCGCCTTTGACTGCTGAACCCATGGCGTAAGATGACGTCATTGTACCTAAAGCATAATCATCAATTTTATATTTCCCATTTTCTTGTTTAATCTGCTTGCCCGCCATTGAAAGCACTTCACCGTTTCTTGGGTCCATCATCACAACGAATGCCCGGTCTAACAATTGAGTGCTTGGTCTTGCTTTAGCAGATTTGAGGTTCTTCTCAATGATTTTTTCCACTTCTTTTTGCAAATCAATGTCAATCGTAAGTACGAGATCTTTACCGGCTTTGCCTTCAGATACCGTTTTTGTTCCCGTGACATTGCCGTTTGAATCTGTGATATTTTCGACTTTGGCTTTTTGGCCCTGCAGAAGGCTTTCGTATTGGTATTCCAAATAGCTTTTTCCGACCCTGTCATTACGGCTGTAGCCAAGCGACAGATAATGGTCGAGCAAGTTGGACGGCAATCCTTCATTAGAGCTGGAAACACTTCCGAGCACTGAGCGAAGAAGGTTTTTATACGGATATTCACGTTCCCAATCGGAGGTGACATCAACACCCGGCAGTTCGTCTAAATGTTCACTTACCACTGCCATTTCCTTCGCTGATACATCTTCGTTTTTGATATATTGAGGGGTCAATGCATAGCCAGAATCCATCTGTCTTTTGATAGCGAGGATCTGCATATCTTTATCCGTCAATTCATTCAGCTGCTTATCAGTAATCCGTTTTAGCTGAAGCTGGTATAAATCGTCATCGGATATTTTTTTGTCTTCAACCTGCTGTCTTTCTTTAGAGCTAATCAGCTTTTTTGCTTCTTTCGGTCTAGTCAAAATCCAATAATCTTTTTTATCCCGTTCTGTTACTTTTTTTGTATCGACTTTGATCATGTCAGACAGCTTTTTTGCGATCTTTAAGCGCTGTTCTTGCGTGGTCGATTTAGATCTTGTGTATGTGATTGCATTTAAAGCCTTGTTTGTCACAATGGCATTAAAGTTTCGATCATAAATTTTCCCGCGCGGCACCGCTGAGCTGACTTCACTTTGTTCCTGCTTATTCGCTTGATTTTTGTAATCATCGCCTTGCACGATCTGCTTAATGCCCAATTCCACAATGATCCAGGTGAATATAACAAAGGCAGCTAAAAATAAAATATTCAGCCGGATCGGAAGCGACTTCTTTTTCTCTTTATGATTTTGTTTTTTTGGTTTATTTCTCCTCATAACATCACCTTTTTCTATTTACAGAAAGAAAAGACACTCAGTAAGAGTGCCAGTTTTCATTTTAAAGGTTTTTTCGACTTTTTTCTACAGATAACCCCTTTTTGGCAAAAAAATTATCTCTCGCCTTTTAAAAGGGTCGGTTCTGTTACCCGTTTTTGGCCGTCTTCTTCCATGGTTTCATTTTCCCCTTCCTTCTCCTTAAAACGGATATCCTTGACAAAGTAATAAATCAAAGGATGTCCTATACCTAATATCGCAAGTGACAAAGGAATCCCCACGTCCTCTTTCAGAAGGGCCACGATCAGGAGGAAGCATAAAATCGAAACAATTCTGCCGGCGTTCAAAAACATTTCCCTTAGCACGATATATTCAATTCTTGCTTTTCTGGCATGCCTCGCGCGCCCTATCACATCATATGTAAGTGATACATATGGCACAAGCAACAGAGGATAGCCGATGGCAATAAAAACGCCATACGTTAATAATGTCGAAAAGCTCATATGAAACAGAATCAAAAACAGCGCGCCATACAAAATAAGTCCGCCCAGCAAAATCGATTTTTTTCTGGCCTTTTTCTTAATCAGCCTGGATGCAAAGTAGTAGGCAAAGAAGGAAACAGCTGAATTGACAAGACCGAATGTACCGAGAGCAAGTTCGCTGTTTGTCTCAATAAATACAAACACACTGATTAAAAAGACAAAAATCCCTTCTCTCAAACCCTGAAAAAAATGCGCATTCGTGATTCTCCGCCAATTCATATTGCTATGGCGCTCTCCAAATACTTTGCTCAGCATAAAACGGCCCTTTGATTCTCTCCGTTTTAAGAAAAAGCTCATCACGACAGCGAGGGCAAATAAGCTGAGGGAGAGACTGAAAATGACTGTATAACCCGTATTATTTTCAAGCCTTGAGATCACAAATCCCGCTACAATCGGGCCGATCATTCCTGCAGAGGAAGACAGAATGCCCATAAACCCGTTGAAAAAGTCTCGCGTATCCGGCTCTGTTATTTCAAAGGTCAGCACGTTAAACGCTAGCCAATAAAAGCCATAGCCCACTCCGAGCACCGCTCCGATCAGCACGAGACGGCTGGCCGCCGTTTCTCCGGCTAAAAGCACACTTAAATAAAAGGCAGCTAAGAAAATGACGCCGAATCTTAAAATAAACACCCTGTCTATTTTTTTGGCTAACCGTCCAGCCAAATAAAAGGTTATCGGCTGCATTGTCACAACGGATAAATTATATATCGCCAAATCAATAAATTTCCCTGACTGCTTCCAAAGATACACATTAACAAATGTATTGGACAGTGCAATTCCCAGCGAGTAAAGCCCGCCAATGGTCAGCAGAAAGAGTAACCCTTTGTTTACGTCTACATCGCCTATCACTTTTTTTAGTTTGCTCATTACTGACTCCCCTTTACTATCCCTTAGTCTGTCTCACTCAAACCGAGATATGTAAAAAGAAGACATAAAAAAACAAGGTCCTTTATTGAGGACCTTGTTTGTGTCATTATTTTGCTTCGCTGTATAGACGAGCCACTTCATCCCAGTTTACAACTTTCCAGAAAGCTGAAATGTAATCAGGACGGCGGTTTTGATAGTTAAGATAGTAAGCATGCTCCCAAACGTCAAGACCCAAGATAGGCGTTTTGCCTTCTGAAAGTGGAGAATCTTGGTTTGGCGTGCTTGTGATTTCAAGTTTGCCGTTGTTCACAACAAGCCATGCCCAGCCAGAACCAAAGCGTCCAGCCGCTGCAGCTGCGAATTGCTCTTTGAATTTGTCAAAGCTTCCAAATACACTGTTGATCTCTTCAGCAAGCGCGCCAGTCGGTTCGCCTCCGCCGTTTGGAGATAAAAGTGTCCAGAATAATTTGTGGTTCGCGTGTCCGCCGCCGTTGTTGCGGACTGCAGTGCGGATGTTTTCAGGAACAGAATCAATATCTGCAACAAGCTCTTCAACTGATTTGTTTGCAAGAGCAGTGTTTCCTTCAACCGCTTTGTTTAAATTTGTAACGTATGTGTTGTGGTGTTTCGTATGGTGAATAGTCATAGTTTCCTTGTCGATATGCGGTTCTAAAGCATCGTACGCATATGGTAATTCTGGAAGTTCGTAAGCCATGATAATTCCTCCTTAATATATATGTACTGAAATGCCGCTTCACAGCGAGCCTTTCTTCATTCAATGTAACAAAAGAATGCATTGTAATCAATGAAAAAGCTCACAATTTGGCTCATTTCAGCGGACATATTTCACTTTAACCGATAATCAGCACCATTAAACCTCCCGCCAGTATTTCTTATAGGACCGTCCATAAAAAATATCCGATCATCAAAAGCTGTATGATGCCCTTTGCAATGACGCCTGTTAAAAAACCAATGAGTGAACCGAGGCCAATTTTAAACGCTGACTTTAAGTCCTTCTGATGGACGATAAGTTCTGCACAAACAGCACCGATAAACGGACCCAATATGATCCCTGCAACCGGAATGACAAAAGGTCCGATTAATAAACCGATCGTGCTTCCCCATATGGCGGCCTTGCTTCCTCCGAACCTTTTCACTCCAAGCAGATTAGACACGTAATCTGCCGCGAATAATACTGCAGCAAAAACTGCCTCAACGAGCCAGAACATATAGGAATACGGACTGAATGAAAATAAAAATCCGTATAATATAAATCCGGCAACAATAAATACTACACTCGGAATAACAGGATACACCAGCCCGATAAAGGCGATGATAAAAACCGCTGCAATTAACAGCCAATACAACATATCCATAGTTTCCATCCTCCCATTTTACATCTGCCTTCTTCATATCTTCCTTGTATTCACACGCATGCAACGATACAATAAGCAACATATATTAGTTTAGCTAGGAAGTGAAGATAGTGAATGTGTTTCAGCTTTTCATTAAAAGTACATACTCTCCCCGTGATATTGCAAAAACAAGATTTCAAGGAATCGGTAAAGCGATTCTTTATGTATTTTTGCTCTCTGTCCTGTTTGCAATCCCTACCGCTTATTATGTAAGTACAGGGACCGTAAAATCAATGAATGGCTTTAAAACTGTTTTAAACAAAGATTTCCCTGATTTCACAATTTCAAACGGCAAACTTCAAACGGATGAGAAAAAAGCCACGGAATCTCAGGCAAATGGTTTCGTTATCGTGTTCGATCCGACAGACGCCTATGGCACGAAACAAATTGAAGCAAAACAAAACGCGATCGGCATCCTTCAGAACAAATTTGTTTTGGCCATTGACGGACAAGCCCAAGAAATGCCTTACTCAATGATGCCGTCAGAGTTACAGAAAAAAGATGTCATTGCAGGTTTAAACCAAAATAAAGCGATGATCGTAACTGTTCTCTCAGCACTTATTTTTCTCGTAACAGCAGCGGGGAAATTTATTGAAGTGTCATTCTTAGCGCTTATCGGGTTAATCATTAAGAATTCGCAGAAAAAACATCTATCCTATCATCAGCTTTGGAAGCTTTCTGCTTATTCCATCACCCTTTCGACTGTATTCTTTACAATCATGCGGGCATTAGAAGCAACCGTTCCAAGTGAATTTTTGCTTAACTGGTTTGTCAACTTTGTCATCCTGTTTCTCATTTTAAAAGAGATCCCATCCAAAAAAGCTCCTGTATAAACCGAGACTGCATTCGCAGTCTCTTTTCTTTTGTCATGATTCTAAATGGACAAGCATACTATGGTATAAAATTTCGTATGCGGGAGGAAAAGCGATGAAGCGTCTCACCTTAGTATGCAGTATTGTTTTTATTCTTTTTATTCTTTTTTATGACCTTAAAATTGGAACGATACCCATTCAGGACCTCCCTGTCTATGAAGCATCAGCAAAAACTGTTTCACAAGAACCAGCATATAAAACTGTTAAGGTAAAGCCGGGTGATACGGTTATGTCGATAGTCGGATCAGCAGGTTCCCCAGATGACATTATAAAGGATTTTGAAGCATTGAATCCGAATGTGAAAGCCAACGCCATTCAAGCCGGAACAGCATACAAATTCCCGGTCTACCCTTAATTTAACGTTAATTTCTTGTCAGTTCGGCGAAGACACTGTTACAATGTAATTTGTAAAATAAATTCACATAAACCATACTAGAATTGTTATATCTAGAAGCGGCAACTACAATTAAGGAGCGATTGCAAGTGAGTGAAATCACACATCGTACAAAAACGCGTCCCGTCAAAGTGGGACCTTTAACAATAGGCGGCAACAATGAAGTTGTCATCCAAAGCATGACAACAACAAAAACACATGATGTAGAAGCAACGGTTGCGGAAATTAACCGTTTGGCTGAAGCCGGATGCCAAATTGTTCGGGTAGCATGTCCGGATGAACGGGCGGCAAACGCCATTGCGGATATTAAAAAGCGCATTACCATCCCTCTCGTTGTTGACATACATTTCGATTATAAACTTGCGTTGAAGGCCATTGAAGGCGGCGCAGATAAAATCCGAATCAATCCCGGCAACATCGGCCGTCGCGAAAAAGTGGAAGCGGTTGTTAAAGCGGCCAAAGACAAGGGCATTCCGATCAGAATCGGAGTAAACGCAGGTTCACTTGAAAAACGGATTTTAGAAAAATACGGTTACCCGACAGCCGACGGAATGGTAGAAAGTGCACTTCATCACATTAAAATTCTTGAAGATCTTGATTTTCACGATATTATCGTCAGCATGAAGGCATCTGATGTGAACCTTGCGATCGAGGCCTATGAAAAAGCGGCAAAAGCGTTTGATTACCCGCTGCACCTCGGCATCACCGAGTCAGGAACATTGTTTGCCGGCACAGTAAAAAGCGCAGCAGGGCTCGGCGCCATTTTAAGCAAAGGCATCGGAAACACCCTGCGCATTTCATTAAGCGCAGACCCTGTGGAAGAGGTAAAAGTAGCAAGGGAGCTTCTGAAATCTTTCGGTTTAGCCTCCAATGCTGCCACGCTCATTTCATGTCCGACTTGCGGCCGTATTGAGATTGACCTGATCAGCATTGCCAATGAAGTGGAAGAGTATATCTCTAAGATAAAAGCGCCCATTAAAGTGGCTGTTCTCGGCTGCGCTGTAAACGGGCCTGGTGAAGCGAGAGAAGCTGATATCGGAATCGCCGGCGCACGCGGTGAAGGACTGCTGTTCCGGAAAGGAAAAATTGTCCGTAAGGTTCCCGAGGAAACGATGGTTGAGGAACTCAAAAAAGAAATTGACATTCTTGCTGAGGAACACTATGCAAAGCTTGAAGCTGAAAAAGCAAATTTAAAAGAAGAAACACAAAAAGCTTGACGGGAACCCGTCAAGCTTTTTTGTGTTAGAAAAATGGAATAATAAATATTCCAAGCACTAATGAAACGACACCGATACCCATTGCCCAAGCACCCAGGCCTTGAGCACCTCTTCTTCTTGCGATATAGCCGACAATAATACCGGCAGCTCCCAATAAAACAGGCAGTACAAACAATGAAATAATGGACAAGGCTAAAGCGATATATCCTATTCCCCGTCCTTCATTGACATTGCCGCCGCTGCGATCGTTATCTCGGTCATTGCTGCGGTCAGCAGCACGATAAGGCTCTGCGATTTCAGCAGCTGTTTCCTCAAAAAAACCGTCATTGTCGCGGGTAATATTTGTTCCTTCAGATCCATGATCAACATAGTAACTGTTGTTATCACGCTTTTCGTAATCGTATGCCACCTTCAATTCCCCCTTCTGTTTTATTAAAGGAGCTTTTATAGTTTGATCCATTTTGCCTGATTCATGTTTGCTAAACTTTTCTGTTAATGTCAATTGTTTATGTTACACTTGAAAGGATGAAACTGAAGGAGTGTGGGCATGTTACGCTTAGGAATAGATATTGACGGCACAATTACGGCTCAGGATACATTCGTCCCTTATTTGAACCGTTCGTTTAATCTTTCCATTTCATTAAACGATATGACGGATTATGATTTAACAAAGCTGTTAAACATTACCCAGGAAGAATTTTGGGATTGGATGAATCAAAATGAAGCAATTATATATAAGGAAGCATTGCTTGCACAGCATGCAAAACAGTCACTTGACCTCCTCAAAGAGGAGCACAAGCTTATTTATATTACAGCGAGACGGACTCATTTAACTGATGTTACCTATGAATGGTTTGACAGACAAAACATTCATTATGATCACATCGAACTTGTTGGCGGTCATCACAAAGTTGAAGCGGTCAAAAACCATAACATCGACCTGTTTTTTGAGGATCATCACGGAAACGCCATGATGATTGCGAAGGAAGCCGGGATACCGGTGATTTTGTTCAATTCCCCTTATAATCAGCTTCCGATTGATTCAAGCATCATCAGAGTGAACAACTGGCTGGAAGCCGTCCAATGGATGAACAACAACAAGCACCATTTGATACGTGTCAATAACTAAAAAAGGAGCCCAAACCGGGCCCCTTTTTCATATATATTCATTACGCAGTAGTGTTTTCTTGGTTTTCCGCTGTACAATCAGGGCAAGTGCCGTAAATCTCAAATTTGTGCCCGCTGACCTGATAGCCATCCAAATCATCACAAAGCTTGTCCATCGGACATGATTCAATTTCCTTTGTTTTGCCGCAGGCAAGACAAATAAAATGATGATGGTGATGAGTGAATGAACACTTAAATCGGAAGAGCTTTTCACCAGACAGCTCAGTTGTTTCCAAAATCCCAAGTTCTTCATATAAAGAAAGATTTCTGTAGATTGTATCAAAGCTTAAGCCTGGATAATCATCATTTAATGCAGACAGTACGTTTTTAGCGGTAAGATATCTGTCTGAATCAGCAAAAAGCTGCAGCATATCCTCCCGTTTGTTTGTATATTTATATCCGTTTTCTTTTAGTAGGTTCAGCGCTTCTTGTACGTTCATGAAGGGTCCCCCTTTTCGCTTTGCTTAAGAACGTATCCCATGTATGAAAAAGAAAATGGCAGCTGTCTGTCAGCAAGCCATTTTCTTTACCGCAGATAAAATTATACCCATAAAATGAATAAAAGTAAATGAAAGCCTAGTGGATTGCGTTTTTGAATTTTCCGCCTCTCGTTTCATGAGTATTCATAATTGTGATGAATGCATTTTGATCAACTTCAAACACGATTGATTTGAGCTTTGTCACTTCCAGCCTTGTGACAACCGCGTAAATCACGTCTTTTTCTTCGTCCGTATATCCGCCTTTGCCCTTCAGCTTTGTTGTTCCCCGGCCGAGACGGTGCAAAATAGCATCCGAAATCTCATCATACTGATCAGATACAATAATGACCGCTTTTGTTTCATCAAGCCCTTGGATGACGGCATCAATGGTTTTCATCGCAATGTAATAAGTCATGAAAGAGTACATCGCTTGCTCAGGACCAAACTCAAAACCAGCCCAAATGAAAATGAATACATTGATGAGCATAACGAACTCACCTACTGAAAAAGGCAGCTTTTTCGTCAGCAAAATACCGAGGATTTCAGTGCCATCCATTGAACCTCCGTTTCGTATAACGAGCCCGACGCCAAAGCCGAGCAAAAGACCCCCGAACACAGTAGCCAAAATAGGCTGGGTTGTAAAGGCTTCTACATGGTGAAGTGAGGATTCAATAACGGCAAGCCCGACAATCCCTATAAAAGTAGAGACAAGGAAGGTCTTACCGATATATTTATATCCGAAGATCATAAAAGGAATATTTAATATGACAACGAAAAAAGCAAAATTCAGAAAGGGGTTTGATATAAAGAGGTGGTCTAAAATAAGTGATACACCGATGATCCCGCCATCAATAAAATCATTGGGGATTAAAAATAATTCGATACTTACAGCCGCAGATGCAGCTCCTGCCAGAATCATAAAGACCCTGAAAATAAAATGGGAAAATGTTTCTCTCTTATGTTGTTTTGTTGGGGTCATAAAATCTCCTTTCCTGCAATAACTATTTTAAATACATTATAAATCTATTTTACCATTAAACACTGACACATTTTACTGATTTGCCCATACATTAAGTCTGGAGGTGGAATGATCGATGATTTTATTTCAAAGAATTATTTTGCAGCGGCTTAATCAGGCTACTGCTGACGATTTGCTGAAGTACTCAAAACAATACGGAATCAGCTTAACAAGATCGCAGGCCGTTGAAGTGGCGAACCTGTTAAACGGCAAAAATGTAAACATCTTTAATGAGAGTGAACGGATGCGGCTGTTGAAACAAGTAGAGACAATTACATCGAAAGAAACAGCTCAAACCGTTAATGAACTATTCAAACAATTCACAAGCTAAAAAATGGGGGAATTATCCCCCATTTTTTATTGCTGTAAAATCTTTTCGAGCAATGTATCATCAAATTGTTTTTCTTTCAGCATTTCGATCTCAAAACGGTATGGCGGTTTTTTGTTCTTTTTATCCTCACCGACATACGGTGTTTCTAGAATTTTAGGAATGTCTTTTAACTGCTCATGGTGAACAACATATTGCAGAGCGTCAAAACCTATTTCACCAAAGCCGATATTTTCATGGCGGTCTTTTCTCGCGCCTTTGACATTTTTGCTGTCATTAATATGAAGCACTTTAATACGGTCAATGCCGACGATTTTATCGAACTCACTCAGCACCCCGTCAAAGTCCTCAACAATGTTATACCCGGCATCATGTGTATGGCACGTGTCGAAGCACACTGACAAATGCTCATTGTGTGTAACGCCTTCGATAATCTGTGCAAGCTCCTCGAAGCTTCTGCCGCATTCTGATCCTTTACCTGCCATTGTTTCTAATGCAATCTGGACATTTTGTTTTGGATCAATCACTTCATTTAAACCTTCAATAATTTTTTTGATGCCGACTTCAGCTCCTGCTCCTACATGAGCGCCAGGATGAAGGACAATTTGCTTCGCTCCGATGGCCGCTGTCCGTTCAATTTCAGAACGAAGAAAATCAACCCCCAGCTCAAAAGTGGACGGATTTGTCGTGTTGCCAATATTAATAATATAAGGCGCATGTACGATAATCTCGTCAATGCCGTTTTCTTGCATATGTGCCCGGCCTGCTTCTATATTTAAGTCTTCAATTTTCTTTCGGCGCGTATTTTGCGGTGCGCCTGTATAGATCATAAACGTGTTCGCCCCATAAGAGACTG
Source organism: Bacillus sp. JS (assembly GCF_000259365.1). Lineage (NCBI taxonomy): Bacteria > Bacillati > Bacillota > Bacilli > Caryophanales > Bacillaceae > Bacillus > Bacillus sp. JS. The sequence continues at coordinate 2,499,883 of NC_017743.1, forward strand.
CTTCCCGGCTTGCTGCCAGAAGCATATGTTTTCCGCTCATAGAGACGTGTGAGCCTATTCTCAACAACAGGTTCCCCTACTTTCTTTTCTTAGATTGGTTTCTTCTCTGTTTTTTCTTGATTTTCTCCATCTCATAGCTCATTTTCTTTTTATATCCAGGCTTAACCTTCTTCGGCTTTTTCACGAGACGATGAGCAATTTCATCTGCTTCGTTCGGCGTTTTTTTACGCTTTTTGCGGCGCTGGCGGTCATCGCCTTTTTTCCATTCGCCCTTTTCAAGCTCTAAGTAATCAAATTCGATGCCCATTTTCTCAAGTTTTACTAATGCATCCTCATCAGAAAGCTCATAAATGGTCATCGCTTGTCCTGATGAGCCGGCTCGGGCTGTTCTGCCTACACGGTGAACATAAAAATCGAGATCATCCGGCAGCTCATAGTTGATAACGTGGCTGACACCTTTAATATCAATGCCTCTTGCAGCAAGGTCAGTTGCAATGACATAAGTGAATTCCAGATCATTGATCTGCTTCATGACTTTTTTCCGCTCACGTGGTGTTAATCCGCCGTGCAGCAGGCCGATTTTCATGCCTTTTCCAGTCAGATACTGGGCAATATGATCAGCCGTGTTTTTCGTGTTGGCAAACACAATCCCCAGGTATGGATTCAGATGCGACATGATGTCAAAAAGGAGCTTGTCCTTGTCACGATGTTTCGAAGGGATAAGGATATGCTCAATTTTCGCAGCAGTCACCTGCTTTGGCTCCACATGGGCGTATTTTGGATTTTCCATGTATTTCTTTAAAAATGGTTTCAGCTTTTCCGGTATGGTCGCGGAGAACACAAGCATTTGCAGATCCTCAGGCATACGGGAACCGATGTAATCTACATCTGCAAGGAATCCCATGTCCAGCATTAAATCCGCTTCATCAATAACAAGAGCTTCCGCTTTATGAACACTTAACGCCTGTTCTTTGATTAAATCAGCAATCCGTCCGGGTGTACCGACAACAAGATGCGGCTGTATTTTCAATTTATCAATTGATTTTTGTTTGTCGGTGCCTCCGATAAAACATTTCGAGCGAATCTGACTTCCTTCTTCACCCTGCGTGATTTTAAGCGCTTCCTGATAAATCTGGTTGGCAAGCTCTCTTGTCGGAGCCGTAATAACAACCTGAACGACATCCTTAGCAGGATCGATTTTGTTTAATAAAGGCAGTAAATAAGCGTGGGTTTTTCCAGTTCCCGTCTGAGACTGGCCGATGACGCTTTCTTTTTTTAGCACTGCAGGAATCAGCCTTTTCTGGATATCGGTCGGTTCGTAAAAACCAAGGCGATGTACTGCATCTATGATAAACGGTTTCAATTCATAAAGTTCAAATTTCGTTTCTTTCATTTTTCCCAGCTCCTTAAAGCGGCACATTATGTGTCCATCATCACATTATACCCGATTTCGCTTAAAAACACCACGTTTGCAAGGCGTTTGTTTTATTCAGTTATGTAAAGCAAATACCGCAGCCCCTGCATATTCTAATAGCAGAGAGAGCTGAAAGGAGGTACAAGTATGTTTTCACCGCAGCAGCCAATGAGAAATTATCCACAGCCCGGACCGCCCCGCCCTATGCCAAATCAGCGAATGATGGGGAGAAGACCGCCTAATATGCGAGGGCCTTCATTTGGAGCACAGCAGCAGGGTTTTCAGCAAGCGGGACAATTTCTTCCTCAGGCAAATGCCGGAGCGAGAAATGGTGCGGGCGGAGGCTTAAAAGGGATGCTGTCAAAGTTCCTCCCCGGCGGAGGAGGCGCTGGAGGCGCCGGCGTTCCCGGCGTTCCTGGAGCAGGTGCAGCAGCGAGCGGAGGTGCAGGTCTGCAAGGCATTCAAAATATCGCCAATCCTGCATCTTTATCCAGTATGCTTGGAAATGTGCAAAAAGTACTCGGCATGGCGCAGCAAGTCACCCCTATGATCCAGCAGTACGGCCCTTTAGTCCGCAATCTGCCGTCATTGATGAAGCTTTACAGCCAATTAAGTAAAAGTGATGATACAGAGACAGAGAGCGATGAGGAAAGTAAAAAACAATCGGATTCAGATGAATCATCAGAAAAAGAGAAAGAGGATGAAACAAAAACCTCAGACGGGAACAAAAAATCAAAACCAAAAAGTTCTTCTCTGCCTAAGAAATCAAAAACACCTGACAATAAAGAGCAAGAATCAAAAACATCTGCTCCGAAGAAAAAAGAAGCTGCCTCTCCTGCTCCGAAAAGAACATCAGGCAGTTCAAAACCGAGATTATATATTTAACATTCTTTGATATCTGAAGTGAGATTGGCTATAATGAGATCAGAAGAATGCAAGAATAAAGCCGTTTGATTACGGCTTTTTATATTGCCTTTACTCACTTCAGTATTGGAGGACAACCGAAAATGGACGTAATTAAAATTTCGCCGCGCGGCTATTGCTATGGCGTTGTTGATGCTATGGTCATTGCCAAAAATGCGGCACTAGATAAAAGTTTGCCAAGACCCATCTATATACTCGGGATGATTGTTCATAATAAACACGTCACTGATGCGTTTGAAGAGGAAGGGATTTTTACATTGGACGGCGCTAACCGTCTGGACATTCTAAAGCAGGTTGACAAAGGAACTGTCATTTTCACTGCGCACGGTGTTTCTCCCGAAGTCAGAAGAATCGCAGAAGAAAAAGGATTGGTTGCAATTGATGCTACATGTCCGGATGTGACGAAAACTCATAATCTAATCTTAGAGATGAAAGAAAAAGGATATCACGTGATCTATATCGGCAAAAAAGGGCATCCAGAGCCTGAGGGAGCCGTTGGCGTAGCGCCGGAAATCGTTCACTTAGTTGAAACAGAAGAAGATGTAAAAAACCTTGATATCCAAGCAGATAAGTTAATTGTGACGAATCAAACAACCATGTCTCAATGGGATGTTCACGACATTATGGAGCTTGTCAAAGAGAAATATCCTCATGTCGAATATCACCAAGAGATTTGCCTTGCTACCCAAGTGCGGCAGGAAGCTGTATCAGAGCAGGCGAAAAAAGCGGACTTAACAATCGTTGTCGGAGACCCGAAAAGCAACAATTCAAATCGGCTTGCACAAGTGTCAGAGGAAATAGCCGGCACAAAAGCATACCGGATCGGCGACTTAAGCGAATTAAAGCTTGAATGGCTGAAAGGCGTTAATACCGTTGCAGTTACAGCGGGAGCTTCAACACCTACGCCGATCACAAAAGAAGTCATTCGCTTTTTGGAGCAGTACGATCACGAAGATCCATCAACTTGGACAACTGATCACAATGTACCGCTCAAAAAAATACTTCCAAAAGTAAAAGCAAAAAACTGAGGCTGTAAAAGCCTCAGTTTTTTTATAGAAATGCAAATGGATTTGTATCTGTTTCAGAAACAAAGATATTCACGTCATATTTTTTATCATTACACATTGATGTCAGTTTTCTCGTGACGCCTTCTTTCATGATTTTTTCCGCGTAATGGCCCGGATCAACCACATTCAGGCCAAGCATCATCGCATCATGGGCCACATGGAAATATAAATCTCCTGTAACGTAAACATCGGCGCCCTTTCGTTTTGCATGGTGAATATACTTGTTCCCATCTCCGCCAAGAACAGCTACCTTTTTCACCATACTGTCAGCATCCCCCACCATTCTGACACCATTGACATCAAGCTTGTCTTTCACATATAAAGCAAATTCCTTGAGCGTCATCTCATTTTTAAGGGTTCCGACACGGCCGAGCCCTTTTTCGGCGGGAGACTGTTCAACAGGATAGATGTCGTAAGCGACTTCTTCGTATGGATGGCTTTTTATCATTGCATTGATAACAGCTTTTTCGATACTTTTAGGAAATACAGTCTCAAGCCTTACTTCATGAACAAGCTCAAGCTCTCCTACTTCACCGATAAAAGGCTTAGCTCCGTCCAATGGCTTGAAGCTGCCGATCCCTTCAGACGAAAACGCGCAATGGCTGTATTCGCCGATATGGCCGGCGCCAGCATTTCCAAGCGCGGCTCTGACCTGCTCTTCATATTCCTTCGGCACGTAGACGGCCAGCTTTTTTAGAGGATCCGTATAAGTAGGCGCCAGCACTTCCGTCTCATGCAGCTCTAGTGCTTCAGCAAGCAAATCATTCACGCCGCCGTCCGCAACGTCTAAATTTGTATGAGCTGCATAAACAGCAATATCATGCTTCAAACACTTTTCAATTAACCTTCCGGCAGGCTGATCTGTTGAAATATGCTTGAGCGGCCGAAAAATAGGAGGATGGTGTGCAATAATCAAATCAACCTCTTTTTCAATCGCTTCATCGACAACGCTCTCCAACACATCAAGTGTAACCATCACATTTTTAATCGGTTTATTTAAGGTGCCGATTTGCAGGCCGATTTTATCTCCTTCGACCGCATAGGCTTTCGGGGAAAATTGTTCAAACAGCTGGATGATCTGCTGCCCATTTACGCTTTTAGCCATGATCGATTACCTCCTTTAACAGCTCCATTCGATCGGAGAGCTCCTTTAATTTTTGTTTATTTTGCTCTGTGCCTGCAGCTTGTCTAATCTGTTCATAAATGTTTTGAGTGTGCTGAAGCTCTTGTGTCCACTTTTTCAAAAAGACAGCATTTTTTTCTTTTGCCAAAAAAGGACCGACGAGCATCCCGGCTGATAAAGAAATATCGTCATAAGCCGCATCTCTGTCTCCCGCTTCGGCAACCAGCACCTCATAGCATTTTCCGTCCTCTTCAAGGATCACTTCATCTATCAGCGCATACCCTTCTTTATAAAGCCACTCCCTGATATGAACAGCATGAATATTCGGCTGTAAAATAAGGCGTTCCTTCCCCGTTAATTTGTCTTTACCCGCTTCTAAAATGTGAGCGATCAAAGCCCCGCCCATTCCGGCAATCGTAATGGCATCAGCTTCACCTTTTTTAATCACTTCCAGTCCGTCTCCCTGCCTTACAGAAATGTGCGAGTTTAAGCCTGATTTTTCAACCTGCCGCTTTGCAGACAAAAACGGGCCTTCTGTTATTTCTCCGGCAATCGCTCCGCTGGCTTTATGATTCAGCACCGCATAACAAGGAAGGTATGCGTGGTCAGACCCGATATCGGCCATCACCGCTCCATTCGGTATGTACTCCGCTACTGTTTGCAATCGTTTAGATAATTTTAATTCATTCACTTGTCATCACAACTTTTCTCAATCATTTTTTCCTTTACTATCATATAAAAAATCAGCCCGGAATCCAAGCTGAGCGAATGATTTTTAGTTTGTTTCTTTTGATTCGGGTCTGCACGCGGCCGTCAAAAATAAAAGGCTGTCGAGAACATCTCGGCGGCCTGTGAATGTATAAAGAGAAATATAGTTCTTTTATTTAATTTTTGACACCCACTCTGCCATATCATCCAGCTTATCTGCCGGAACAAGACCGGAAGGCATTCCATTACCGCCTTTTTCGATCTTTGTTTTAATTTCAGCGACATCTTTCTTATCCCCTACACCTTTTAAGCTCGGACCCGAAACACCTTCATAATTTTCACCGTGGCATGCGATGCAGTTTGCCTTGTAAATTTCTTCTGGTGAAGCGTTTGCATCTTTCTTTTCAGCAGATTTGCTTTCTCCTCCGCTTGCAATCTCCCGAGAGTCATCAAGTCCTTTTACTGATAAAAAGAAAGTTAGACCAATTCCTAAAACAGCGATCAGTAAAAATGGAATAAGCGGGTTCCATTTCATTTCCCTTCCCCCTTTTTGATCCTTCCCCCTATGTAAACACTTCTAATTCTAACTTATTTTAACAAAAAGTAAATGGATTGCTATACAAAAGTTTTTTATTCACACTTTATACAAAATTGAATAGAGACATGCCTATTTCTCTAATATCCTTTTTATTCTATTGTATAATGTATTGTATACGCTTACAATAGAAAATATGGAATTAGATTTTGAAATTTTTCATCACAATGTTCATTTGCAAATGACATCATTTTTCAGTAAAATAAAGGCATATTATCCATATATCTTTTTTAAAAAAGAAGAACGGATCTGCAAGACCCGTTCCATCTTATTCGAGGAAATCTTTCAAACGTTTACTTCTGCTAGGATGTCTTAGTTTCCGCAACGCTTTGGCTTCGATTTGTCGAATACGCTCTCTCGTCACTCCAAATACTTTGCCGACCTCTTCTAATGTTCTTGTACGGCCATCATCAAGACCGAATCGAAGACGCAATACATTTTCTTCACGATCAGTTAACGTATCAAGTACATCTTCCAGCTGCTCTTTTAACAGCTCGTATGCGGCGTGATCTGAAGGTGAAGTTGCTTCTTGGTCTTCAATAAAATCACCAAGGTGTGAGTCATCCTCTTCACCGATCGGTGTTTCCAGTGATACCGGCTCTTGTGCAATCTTTAAGATTTCGCGTACTTTTTCAGGCGTTAAATCCATATCTTCCGCAATTTCTTCAGGTGTTGGTTCTCTGCCTAAGTCTTGAAGCAATTGACGCTGCACACGGATTAATTTATTAATGGTTTCCACCATATGAACGGGAATCCGGATCGTTCTCGCCTGATCGGCAATAGCGCGTGTAATCGCCTGTCTGATCCACCACGTAGCATACGTACTGAATTTATAACCTTTGCGATAATCAAATTTTTCAACGGCTTTCATCAGACCCATGTTTCCTTCTTGGATCAGGTCAAGGAACAGCATACCGCGTCCGACATACCGTTTTGCGATACTGACAACAAGCCGCAGGTTCGCTTCAGCCAATCTGCGTTTAGATTCTTCGTCACCTTCTTCAATCTTTTGAGCGTAGGCGATTTCTTCTTTTGCAGATAGAAGGTTAACCCGACCGATTTCCTTTAAATACATACGAACTGGGTCATTGATTTTAACGCCAGGCGGTACACTAAGGTCATTAAGGTCAAATTCTTCTTCGGCTTTGGCAAGCTGCTGAATATTAGGATCTTCTGTTTCTTCATTCTCACTAATTAATTCAACACCTTGTTCACCTAAAAATTCATAATACTCATCCATTTGGTCTGATTCAATTTCAAAGCTGGACATACGCTCAGCGATTTCTTCATATGTCAAAACGCCACGTTTTTTACCAGACTCTGTTAATTGCTCTTTTACTTGGTCGAATGTTAATTCTGTCTCGTGGGTTTGTTTATCAGCCATTATGGATCCCTCCTTCCAAAGCTTGCAACGAATTCTATAAGCGGTATGATTCTTATTCGGTCCATTCAGGCGTTTTCTATATGAACTGCCTTTAACAAATGTGCGAATAATGAAATGACAATTCATGATGAGGTTAAGCGATCTATTTGCTCCTCCGCAAGGAATCATTGCCAATAAATGCTTCTCATCAGTTTTCCAGTTATTTTAAAGATCGGTTCAATGTAACGATTTCTTGAGCCAGAGAAGCAGCTCTTAAAAAATCTTTTTGCCTTTCGGCTTCGGCTCTTTCCGCCTCTTTTTCTTTTATCATTGACCAATTTCTTTGATTCAACACTTTTTTTACATAATCTGATAACTCAGCTTCGCTAAGCTCTTGATTAACCTGAAGCATTAATATATCAGACAAGAGCTGGCTTATATGATCATCTGTCACCCTGGCCATCAGATGCTGGGGCGTCAGCTCGGCTCCCTCTTCATAAAAAGCATAAAGATAAGCGGCTAATGCTCGGTGCTCATCAATATTAAATTGAAACCCTACCCGGTCAATCACTTTTTTTATGACGCTCCGATCTCGAAGCATGTGAGCGAGTAACAGCCTTTCTGCATTTTCATACGCCGGGCGCAAACGTTTTTGCCTTGCTTTTGTCGTCAAATGCGCTCGCCGTGTTTTTGTTTCACCGCCATTGTCAGCAGGTTTGTTTTGCTTGCTGAAAACAGACAGCTGCTCAGTTAAAGACTCCTGTGAAAGCGAAAACTCTGAAGCAAGCTGTTTTACATAGACTTCCTGCTCTAGAGACCCTGAAAGCGTGCTGATTTCTTTCAGTACGTCTTTAATGTAAGCCAGGCGATCGCCTTCATCGGACAGGTTCTTTCCTTTTCGGAAATATTGCATTTTAAATGCCATTACGGTGACACTGGCGTCAATAATGTCGTTTTTAAATTTTTCCCCGCCGAATTTTTTGATGTAATCATCAGGGTCCAATCCGTCAGGAATCATTGCAACTCTGACTTTGCACCCTTTTTTTTGCAGAAGCTCCGAAGCTTTTAAGGTGGCTTCATAACCGGCTTTATCAGAGTCATAGCAAAGAATGATTTCTTCGACGTTTCTTCTCAGGATCTTGACATGATCATCTGTAAGAGACGTTCCCATCGTGGCTATGCTTTCTTTTACACCCGAGCTTACAGCCGATATGACATCGGCAAACCCTTCAAATAAGACTGCTCTTTCCTGCTTTCTGATATGAAGACGGGCCTTATAGAAATTGTAAAGCAGTTTACTTTTATGAAAAAGCGGAGTCTCAGGACTGTTCATATACTTAGGCTGCTGGCTGCCAAGAGCCCTGCCTGAGAAAGCAACAACAGCCCCGTGATGATCATGGATCGGAAACATGACACGGTTTCTGAAGCGGTCGAAATATCCGCTTCCGTCTTCGCGTCTGATCAGAAGACCCGCTTTTTCCATTTGCGCCTCACTAAATCCCCTCTTCACAAGGAATTTCGTGATAAAGTCCCAAGAATCAAGAGCATAGCCAATCTGAAATTCATCAATCAGCTCTTTCGTAAAGCCCCTGGAAAGCAGATAATCCAGTGCATCTTGACCTTCTTTTGTATTTATTAACAAATGATGGTAAAATTTCTTCAGGAGCTCATGTGCCTCAGCCATTTTTTGATCCCCAGAAGACTCTGGCCGAGCTTCGGAATGGACTGCTATATCATCTGGAAAATCAATTTGGTATTTGTCAGCAAGGTGAGAAACCGACTCGGCAAATGAATAGCCTTCCATCTGCCTTAAAAAAGAGAAAACATTGCCGCCCGCTCCGCAGCCAAAGCAATGAAAAATCTGTTTGTCGGGCGATACGGAAAACGAAGGTGTGCTTTCTCCATGAAAAGGACAGAGTCCAAAGTAGTTTCGGCCTTGCTTTTTTAATTGAACATAATCACCTATGACTTCAACGATATCTGCCGACTTTTGCACCTGATCCACAATTTCATCTGGTATCCGATTTCCCATCTTATAACACTCCGTCGTACATTATTCGATGCTTTAGTGCAAAATCCCTTCATCGTTCGACAGGATTTTTTGCAGCAGTGTAATAAATCGTTCTCGATCTTCTTTATTCAATTTTTTAGGCCCTTTGGCGTATACGCCTTTTCTCCTTTGTTTGCCGGAAAAATGACGGCTCTCAAGAGCAAAATCAATCGTGTCTTCTTTGTAAAGACGACCTCTTTCCGACATAACAGAGACATTTCTGTTCAACAGCAGAGATGCTAATCCGATGTCCTGCGTCACAACAATATCTCCCGGTTTTACGTGATTTGCGATATATATATCAGCAGCTTCTTTATGAGGATCAACGTACTTCCATTTTTCTTCATTGCTTCTGGAAAGCTGATAATGTTCAAATGAAGCGACAAAAAGAACTTGAACTTCATACTCGGATGCTGTTTGTAAAATTTCATCTTTTACCGGACAAGCATCAGCATCGACAAAAATCGTCTTTTCTTGTTCATTAAGAAGAGTAATTCTCCATCCCTCCATTAAACTCCTGCATAAAAGCAAGCAAAATCGCACATCCTTTATTATTGCGGATGTATATGAATTTGTCGAAAAATTTCCGGGAGAAATTCTTGACATCTTACCCATAATAGTTTATTCGTATCACACGATCCTTAAACCTAAAATTAATCATTTTATCACAATTTTTTATTATAATACAAACTTCGCAAAGAAGCTATTGTTTTTCATTATTCCCTTTTGGCATAGCCAAAAACCCAGGATAGAGCGTCCTGAGTTATAAGTTTTTTGTTTTGAGATGATGGATAATATTCGCTGTTTCCTCAACCGCTTTATTTGAAACATCAACAACCTGGCAGCCGATTCGATCCACAATCTTTTCGAAATACTCCAGTTCCTCTTTGATTCGGTTGATATTTGCATAAATCGCTTTATCATTAAGCCCGAGTGATTTTAAGCGTTCTTTTCTGATATGATTCAGTTTATCAGGGCTAATCTTTAAGCCGATGCATTTTTTCGGATCAACGTTAAAAAGTTCTTCCGGTGGATCAACCTCAGGTACAATCGGAACATTGGCAACCTTCAGGCGCTTGTGAGCGAGATATTGAGACAGCGGTGTTTTAGACGTTCTTGAGACGCCGATTAAAACGATATCAGCTTTTAAAATCCCTCTTGGATCACGTCCATCATCGTATTTAACTGCAAACTCGATGGCCTCCACTTTTTTGAAATAATCTTCATCAAGCTGGCGGACCCGCCCCGGTTCGTATTTCGCTGTTAAACCGTAGGCCGTTTCCATTTTATCAATTAACGGGCCGATAATATCATAATATAAAACATTTGCTTTTTCCGCTTCGGCTATCAAATATTCTCTGATTTCCGGCACCACGAGTGTAAAACAGATAATGCCGCCGTCTGCCTTTGCAAGTGAAATCACTTCATTGATAGTGCCTATATCTTCAACATAAGGAATTCTTCTTACATGTGTATCATCCGCCGATCCGTTAAATTGGCTGAGTGCTGCTTTTACTACCAATTCGGCCGTTTCACCGACGGAATCCGATACAACATAGATGATGCGGTTATTCATATTATCCCCCCGTTAGTTTGCAATCTTATAGGATTTCATTTTCCGATAAACTGACAAGTATTTTTGTCATATTTGTTTTTGTCACTCTGCCGATTACTTCAAAGCCTTTATCGGTATCTTTGATGACAGGCAGCGCATCAATTTGTTTTTCTATTAAGTGCTTTGCAATGTCCATTACATAATCCTCACGTCTGCACACCGTAATGTTCGGCATCCTTGTCATGATGATGTGAACAGGGACCGATGTAAGCTCCTGCTGGCCAATGCTCGCTCTGAGCAAGTCCTTTCGTGAAAGCACCCCGACTAAAACAGCATCGCGGTCCACCACAAACAGAGTACCTACATCTTCTAAAAACATGGTGCAAATCGCATCGTACACAGAAACGTTTTCGTGAATCACTACGGGGATAGATTGAAAGTCTTTCACCTGAAGCTTTTTGAGTTTATCCGCTAAAAGCTGTGTGCCGGTTTTTCCCGTATAGAAATAACCGACTCTCGGGCGCGCCTCGAGGAATCCTGACATGGTGAGTATGGCTAAATCCGGGCGCAATGTCGCCCTGGTAAGGTTCAGCTTTTCTGCAATATGCTCCCCTGTAATCGGCCCGTTTTCTTTTACAATCTGCAAAATATGTTCTTGCCGTTTATTTAGTTCGATCGTACTCACCACCTTTTCACTTCATAGCTATGTAAAGAAATAATAATCCATATTATAGCGTAAATATCTTGTAATCAAACAAAAAACTTATAAATGGGGAAAAGACGATTACCGATCACACAGCAACCGCCTTTTCTCTCTTTATTTTACAATAAGGGCATTCATATTCGCAAAGGACTTGATCTCATCCGCCAAGCTTACCATTTGCGCTAAACGATTTGCCTTTAATGCCTCATTATCCGCTATAACCATTGTATGGTCGAAGTAAGCATCAATCGGTTCTTTTAAGGCTGCAAGTGAAGCAAGCGCCGCCTCATAATCTTTTTTGCTGAAGTTTTCCTGCAGATTTTGCTTCGCTGTTTGGTAGGCATCAAACAGCTTTGCTTCGTATTCATTTTCAAACAGATCAGGCTGAATGTCTCCGCGGACTCCTTTTTTGCTGATAGAGATCACTCGGCCTAACGCTTCAGCTGTTTCCTTAAAGCCAGGTGCACCAAGCTTTTGTTCCAGCACTTGCGCTTTATGCAGCGCTGAGTATGGCTCAAGCTCAGAGCTTTCCAGCACGGCGTCGATGACATCATGTCTGATTTGTTCAGCATTCAAGACATATTTCAGGCGCTGAGTAAAGAAATCCAGCAGTTCATTTTCTTTATCAGTTTGAACGAAAGTAAGCAGCTCTTCAAATGAAATTCCCCAGTTGCGGTCAAGAAGAATCGCAACAATACCGCTTGCCTGGCGGCGCAGTCCGTAAGGGTCCTGAGAACCGGTCGGAATAACGCCGATTGAGAAGAATGAAGCGATTGTGTCAAGCTTATCCGCCATTGCTACAACAGCTCCTGTAAAAGTAGAAGGCGTTTCTCCGCCAGCTGATCTAGGCATATAATGTTCATTGACTGCCGCAGCCACAGCTTCATCTTCACCAAGCATTCTCGCATACTTTTCGCCCATAATTCCTTGAAGTTCAGGGAATTCATATATCATATGCGTGACAAGGTCGAATTTAGAAATTTCAGCAGCTCGCTTCACATGTTTTAACGTATCTCCATCAGCCTGGAGACGAACGGCAAGCTTCTCTGCGATTGATGTGACTCTTCTAACCTTATCAGCTAGAGAACCAAGCTCTTCATGGAACACAATGTTTTCAAGCTTCTTCACGTTTGCATCAATGTTCAGTTTCTGATCTTCCTTGTAGAAGAATGAAGCATCAGACAAACGCGCGCGCAGCACTTTTTCATTGCCTCGGGCCACATTTTCGATCGCGTGGCTGTTGCCGTTTCGGACTGTGATAAAGTGAGGCAGCAAGTCACCGTTTTTGTCTTTGACAGGGAAGTAGCGCTGATGCTCTTTCATTGTCGTGACAAGCACTTCCTCAGGAATTGACAGAAACTCAGATTCAAATGAACCGTAAAGAGCTGTCGGGTATTCTACTAAATGATTCACTTCATCAAGAAGGTCTTCGTCAACCGGAATGCTCCAATTGTGTTCTGCAGCCATTGCCTCCAGCTGAGATTGAATCATTTGCTTTCGGACGCTAGGATCAGCAATAACATGCTGTTCTTTCAGCTGCTCTTCATAAGCTGAAGGTGATTCAATTGATACTTCATGTCCGAGAAAACGGTGTCCCTGTGTTGTTCGTCCAGATTCAACGTTTGTGATCGAAAATGGAATGACATCCTGTCCAAATAAAGCGACAATCCATTTGATTGGTCGGATATAACGCAAATCTTCATTTCCCCAGCGCATGTTTTTCGGGAAATGCAAGCTTGTAATTAAACCGCTTAGTTCTGGCAGCAGCGATTTCGTTTCTTGGCCGGCTTGGAATTTTTGCACGAATACATACTCTGTGCCTTTTACTTCTTTGATGTACAGGTCTTCCACATTCGCGCCTTGGCCTTTTGAAAAGCCGATTGCCGCTTTTGTCCAGTTTCCGTCTGCATCTAGGGCAATTTTTTTCGCAGGTCCTTTTGCTTCCTCTTTTATATCATCCTGCTTTTCTGCAACATCCTTAACGAACACAGCAAGACGTCTCGGTGTATTGAAGAGCTTCACATCACCGTGAGTAATATTTTTTTCTTTAAGCCAGCCTGTCAGCTTCTCGCCAAGCTGAACCATGCTTTCATTCAAAAAGCGCGCCGGCATTTCCTCTAATCCGATCTCTAAAAGTAAATCCTGTTTACTCATGAGAAGAACCCTCCCCTTTAAGCATTGGGAACCCTAGTTTTTCTCGTTCCTCATAATAGGTTTTTGCTACTTTTCTAGCTAAATTCCGCACTCTTGCGATATAGCCCGTCCGCTCGGTAACAGAGATCGCACCTTTGGCGTCAAGAAGATTGAAGGTGTGCGAGCATTTCAGCACATAGTCATATGCAGGATGAACAAGTCCGTTATCCATTTGCTTGATCGCTTCTTTTTCATATGTGCTGAACAGTTGGAACAGCATATCGACGTCTGACGTTTCAAATGTATAGACGGAATGCTCATATTCAGCCATCATGAATAAATCTTTTACTGTAAACCCTGTCGTCCATTCCAAGTCGAAAACATTTTCTTTATCCTGGATATAAGACGCGAGACGCTCGATTCCGTACGTAATTTCTACTGAAACCGGTTTACATTCAAGTCCTCCGACCTGCTGGAAATACGTAAATTGTGTAATTTCCATTCCGTCAAGCCATACTTCCCAGCCAAGACCCGCACAGCCTAAAGACGGATTCTCCCAGTTGTCTTCAACAAAACGAATATCGTGCTCAAGCGGATCAATTCCGAGAGCCCGCAAGGAATCTAAATACAGCTCTTGAATGTTATCAGGAGACGGTTTGATAATGACCTGGAACTGATGATGCTGATACAATCTGTTTGGGTTCTCCCCGTATCGGCCGTCTGCAGGGCGTCTTGAAGGCTCTACATAAGCCACTTTCCACGGCTCAGGGCCGATGCTGCGCAAAAATGTATACGGGCTCATCGTGCCGGCTCCTTTTTCTACATCGTAAGCCTGCATAAGCACACAGCCCTGACTGGACCAATGCTTTTGCAAGGTAAGAATCATGTCTTGAATATTCATTTCAAGCACCTCCACTTTTCTTTCATAAAATGACTGCGGCAGCAACCAAAAAACTCCCGTCTCTATGCTTGCCTGCCGCAAACATAGGGACGAGAGTTCTCCCGCGGTTCCACCCTAGTTGCTGAGAATAAAATCCCAGCCTCTTTTTTAAAATTGCTCAAGAATGCCTTTCGTTGCGTGCTCATCCTTAGCTTACACCGCCCTAAGGTCGCTTTCATGAGGTAAACGCAAGTACTTCTTTCTCTCACTGCAACATATTTTATAATAAATGATCATATAAAAAGATGGACCAAATGTCAACTTTTGTTTTCACCCATAAGATGTTTCATGCTTTCCATTTGATCTAAAAAGCGCTTTGATTTTAAATATAACCCTGAATATTCTTCGTAATACAAATCAATCACTTGCTTTAATTCAGCTTTTGTTTCCTCTTTTAAGGACACATTGCCCAGCCTCGACAGATCGAAGTAATAAAAGAGTCTCAACAGCCTTGCTGTTTGCGGTTTAATCGGAATCCTGTAAGGATCTTTTTCAAAACAGCGATGGCATATAAAACCATTATCACGGACAGAAAAGTGAAAAGTTCCGTCTTGGCTTTTACAATGTACACAATGATTCAGCTCAGGATACAGCCCCATGACACCGAGCATCTTCATTTGAACAATGAAGGTGATAACATCCGGATCTGTTCCTTCATTCAGCTGTTTTAGTGATTCTAATATAAATTCAAATAAATAAGGATTTGGCTTTCTTTCCTCTGTGCCTCTGTCGACTAATTCAGCAATATATGCGGCATAGGCTGTT
The DNA here is from genome assembly GCF_000259365.1 of Bacillus sp. JS. Classification (NCBI taxonomy): domain Bacteria; kingdom Bacillati; phylum Bacillota; class Bacilli; order Caryophanales; family Bacillaceae; genus Bacillus; species Bacillus sp. JS. The sequence continues at coordinate 2,515,223 of NC_017743.1, forward strand.
AAAAACAAGTCTTCCCTGATGCCTCTCATGCTGAGGATCATTTCCCCCTGCTGAAGCGTTCCGAGGCCTGATGTTTTTTGCATTAAAAATGAACCATACAAAAAGGGCTGGCTGACTGCTGATAAACGGCTGTTCGGTTTTTTGGCGCCTCGTGCCATAACACCTATTTTTCCGTGTTCTCTTGTCAGTAATGTTACGATTTTATTCGTCTCTCCGTAATCATTTGTGCGAAGAACGATCCCTTCACATTTTGTCAGCATTTCCGCACCTTCCTAAAGCAGGAGCGGCCAAGAGGTTTATAAAATTGGATAATCAAATCGGGCTAGCTCATCTTCTAGTTCTTCGGGTCTTTCCATGTTCTCTTTTTCCAGTTCTTTAAAAAGAAGATACGTATCAACATTTCCTGTTTGAGAAAATACGTTCCAGGTAAAATTCAACACAAGAAACCCACCTTTCTGTAGTTAAACTAGCTTACCTAAATTCCAAATTCTTACCTTTATCTTGACCAGATGTCCTCCATTTCATGTTAAACAAAATTTGCTAATGTATCCCTGTTCCTGTGAGATAATGTCCCACACGGCAAGAGATTAATATTCGTCCTCTTTAAAGCCAAAATCGCGAAGCTGGGACATTTTATTGCGCCAATCTTTCTGCACTTTCACCCACAATTCAAGGTAGACACGGGAGCCTAACAGTGCTTCAATATCCGCCCTCGCTCTTTTTCCGACCTCTTTCAGAAGGCTTCCTTTTTTACCAATTACGATGCCTTTCTGGGAATCCCGCTCGACCACAATCGTTGCCGCTACATGCACAGAACCGTTGTCCTGCCCTTTGATGGATTCGATGGCCACCGCAATGCTGTGCGGGATTTCTTCTCTCGTCAAATGCAGCACCTTTTCCCTGATTAATTCAGAAATGATAAATCGCTCTGGGTGGTCGGTGACCTGATCACTCGGATAGAATTGCGGCCCTTCCGGCAAATACGCTTCAATCTGAGCGAGCAATGTTTCGATGTTATTTCCTTCTAGAGCAGAAATCGGAACAATTTCCTTAAAAGGATAACGTCCGCGGTATTCGTCAATTAACAAAAGCAATTGGTCGGGATGAATTTTATCAATTTTGTTTACGATTAAAAATACAGGCGTAGACATCTGCTGCAATTTCTCAATGATGAATTCGTCGCCTTTCCCGTAGCCTTCCTCGGCATTGATCATAAACAAGATCAAATCAACTTCTTTTAATGTATTTTGCGCCACTTTCATCATAAAGTCCCCGAGCTTATGCTTAGGTTTATGAATCCCTGGTGTGTCAATAAAAATGGTTTGTGATGTGCCTGTCGTTAATACCCCTTGCACCTTGTTTCTCGTCGTTTGGGGCTTATCGCTCATGATCGCGATTTTTTGCCCTATGACTCTGTTCAAAAATGTAGACTTTCCTACGTTTGGTCTTCCAATAATGGATACAAATCCTGATTTAAAGCTTTCGTTCGTCATGTAAATCCTCCGATGAAAATGCGCCTGGCAGTAATTCTTCCACAGTCATTTCTTTTATTTGTCCTTGTAAATTAGTCAGTACGACAACAACGTCCTTTGTGCAAAGCTCAGAAATCACCTGGCGGCAGGCTCCGCACGGAGATACCGGTCCAGGGGTGTCAGCCGCAACGGCCAGCATCTGAAACTCTGTATCCCCTTCAGAAACAGCTTTAAATAAAGCGGTACGCTCAGCGCAATTGCACATGCTGTATGCAGCGTTCTCAATGTTGCAGCCTCTGTACACTTTTCCATCCTTGGTAAGAAGAGCGGCTCCTACTTGGAACTTGGAATACGGCGCATATGCCATATCACGCGCTTTTAAAGCTTCTGTTATTAATTCTTGTCTGTTCATGTGTACATTCCTCTCTTACCTATAATGGTACCGCTATCACTTTATATTTTACATAATCGCGCGCTTTTTTTCACGCCCATTTCTAAAAATGTAAAATAAATGTAAGAATTTTCAGCCATTACAGCTTTGGCAAAAAAATAAGTAAACCAATGATACACGAAATGACGGCAAAAACGCAAACAGCCCCGGCGGCAGCGTCCTTGGCCGCTTTAGCAAGAGGGTGATGTTTGTCAGTTATTAAATCAACCGTATGTTCAACGGCTGTATTTAAAAGCTCAAGCGAAAACATTCCGCCGATCAAAAGGAATATAATCACCCACTCTATCGTGCTGAGCTCTAAAAGGAAGCCGCAAATGAGAACAACGCAGGCGGCTGCGGCATGAAATTGGAAATTCCGCTCCGTCCGCGCTGTTTTCCAGATTCCCCGGCCTGCATGCACGAAGCTTTTGAAGAATCGCTTCAGCTCATTTCTATGATCTCTTGAGTCCATAAGCGTCCAGCAAATCCTTTTGCTTAGTAAACATCTCCTCTTCTTCCTCTTTCGTCATATGGTCATATCCTAAAAGGTGCAGAAATCCGTGTACGGCAAGAAATCCGAGCTCTCTTTTAAAAGAATGATTATACTCCTCTGCCTGCTCTCTTGTGCGATCGGCACTGATGATAATGTCACCTAAAACCGGAGGCATCTCGGCGCCCACGATTTCGACCTCGCCTTCTCCCTCTTCTTCAAGAGCAAATGAGATGACATCTGTCGGTGTATCCTTTCCCCGGTATTCTTTGTTAATCTGCTGTATGTCATCATTGGTAACGATCGTGACAGAAACCTCAGCCTGATCCTGAACGCCTTCACGCTCAGCAGCAAATTGAAGCAGATTTTCTACTTCTTTGAGCATCTCTTCTGAGACGCTTCCTGTTTCATCAACGATATCAATCAGTAAACTCATCTATTTCACCTTCTTAGTAGCCTCCGGATATTCAATCCGGGAGTGGAAAATTCCTTTTAATGTTGCACAGAGTGTTTTTGCGATTGTATCCAGCTCTTTAAATGTCAAATCGCATTCACTGAACTGTCCGTCCTGAAGCTTATCGGATATAATACCCCGGACAAGCTTTTCAATTCGTTCAGGATTTGGGTTATGCATGGATCTGACGGCCGCTTCAACACTGTCGGCCACTGATATAATTGCGGCTTCCTTTGACTGCGGCTTCGGCCCCGGATAACGGAACTCTTCCTCTGTAATCTGGTCGCCTTTTTCCTTCGCTTTATAGTAAAAAAACTTTAAAAGCGAGGTTCCATGATGCTGCTCAGCAATATCGACAAGCTCTTTCGGAAATTTATAGCTTCTCAGCATGTTCGCACCGTCAGTCGTATGCGAGATGATAATATTTTTACTCAGCTGAGGAGACAGTTTATCATGCGGATTGTCAATATTCATTTGGTTTTCAATAAAATATTGCGGGCGCTTTGTTTTTCCGAGATCGTGATAATATGCGCCGACTCTTGCAAGCAAACCATTAGCCCCAACCGCTTCACAGGCTGCCTCTGATAAATTGGCGACCATTACACTGTGATGATATGTACCTGGTGTTTCTGTCAGTATTTTGCGCAATAGCGGATGGTTAGGATTAGACAGCTCGAGCAGCCTCATGGTGGATAAAATGCCAAAGCCCGTCTCAAAAAACGGCATCAGGCCGATGATTAATACCGATGAAGCAAACCCCGACACAACCCCCATGAGCATTAACGTGCCGATTTCAAGACCCGAAAGCGCGGTGTTCTGGATCAATAATAAGGATAGAACGACAACCATATTAATAAACGCCACGAAAAGTCCGGTCTGCAAAATTTTTGACCTTGCATTATGTTTTCCTAAAAATAAAACGCCTGAAATACCGCTAATCAAATAATAAATTCCTATGACATAATTGAACGTTCCTGTCACACCCTGATTAAACATCATACTCCCGCAAATCGCAAGAATGATACTTCCCAAAATGGCAATGCGTTCATTCATCAGCAGTTTGATTAAGATGGCCCCGGCCGCAATGGGAACGAGATAGCCGATATTATTATATTCCATCTTCTGAAACAAACTGACAACCTCCATGATCACAAGCAAAAGTGTTGTGATAATAGAGAAAAGCAGAATGGATTGGTTTTTAAACTTTAGGTTTTGTTTCTGTTTTTCAAAATAATATACAAGTGTTGCAATGAACAGTCCGATCATAATCAATAGCCCGCTGATCGGCTTAAAGAGATTTGAGTTATTTAATAACCCGGTCAGCTCAAGTTTTCTGTACACTTCCCGATCAATAAGGTCATTTTCTTCCACGAGCACTTGCCCCTGTTTGATTTGAACTTGCTGGACATTATCTGACGCTTCCTGCCGCTTTGCCTCTGTTGCTTTCGGATCGAAGACGTAATTCGGAATAATAGCAAAACGCCCGATTTCTGTCGCAGCTCCCAAGTATTTAGATGGAATAGAATTGCTCTTTAGCTCTTTTTCTACTTTATCCTTTGCATCAGATAGCTTATCCGAAGGGATTTCACTGCTCATGACCGTATTTACCGCGGTAATGACCGTATCTCTGACAAAAGAAAAGTCTTCACTGTCTGCTTTCAGCAATGTCTTGATGGAGTCCTCGGATATGGAATCATTCACATCTGACGTCAATTTATCCTTTACGGATTTGACCATTGATTTTTCCGATGGGGATTTGCTGCCTTCTTCCGATGATTTTTTCACTTCACTGATACTGTCGAATATTGATGACACAAGGTCTATCCGATTATCTGTGTATTCTTTTTTTAATGTATATTGATCCTCAACCGCGTCCTCAGCGGCTTGCTTTTTTTCCTCCGTGGCTTTTTGATCTTCCACGGTTGCCGGAGCATAAATGGTCTTGTCGCTGACTGAAAACAGGTCTAAATCAAGTGTTTCCGGCTTAACATGTACAAAGAGCAAAGCAAACATAATGGCAGCCAGCAGAAGATACAGCAGTACATGCATGGAGCGGGCATTTTTAAAATTGCTCCATTTTTTTGAGCTGCTTTTGGTCTTAGCCTTCTTTTTCAACACAAGAACCTCCTCTTGAAACATCAAGCCCACAAGCAATCATAAAAATGACCCGATAACGCGCGATCGGGTCATTCAGCATTAATTTTGCTTATCGTATGCTTCAATAATTTTCGCAACAAGCGGATGTCTGACCACGTCTGTCTGGTCTAGCTCAATCATAGAAATGCCGTCTATTCCTTTCAGCATCTCCTTCGCTACTGCAAGTCCCGATTTGACGCCTTTCGGCAGGTCAATTTGGCTAACGTCACCTGTAATGATCATTTTAGAGCCAAAACCCAGTCTCGTCAAAAACATTTTCATTTGAGCAGGCGTGGTATTCTGTGCTTCATCAAGTATAACATAAGCATCATCGAGCGTCCGTCCCCTCATATATGCAAGCGGAGCAATTTCAATGATGCCTCTTTCCATCAGACGTTCTGTATGATCTGCCCCAAGCACATCATGGAGAGCGTCATACAGCGGGCGCAAATAAGGATCTACTTTTTCTTTTAGGTCACCTGGGAGAAAACCGAGGCTTTCACCGGCTTCCACGGCAGGCCTTGTTAAAATGATTTTTTTAATATGTCCGTTTTTTAAAGCATGGACTGCTTTTACGACAGCCAGGTACGTTTTCCCGGTTCCCGCCGGGCCAATGCCGAATACAAGGTCATTCCGCTTCATAGCGGCCACGTATTCCCGCTGTCCCATTGTTTTTACACGGATTGATTTTCCTTTTGCGTTTTTTGTAATTTCTTCTTCATACATGCTTTCAAAGTATTCAAGTTCATTCTTCTTTGCCATTTTGATGGCGTAAATCACATCACGTTCAGAGATCTCTATCCCCTTGCGAATTAAAGCGAGGAGTGATCCCAGCAGCCTGTCTGCAATCTGAAACGATTCATCATCGCCTGAAACATAAATCGTCTCGCCGCGCGTAATGATATTTACATTCAGATCTTTCTCCATCAATTTCAAAAAAGAATCTTGGTTCCCGAAGAGTGAAAGCGCCTCGTCCGGGTTTTTCAGTTTTTGATTCATCGCAAGTAAATGTTCTGTCATTCTTCAGTCTCCCTGACAATAGGTGTGGTTTGAACGATATCTTCTATAACTTGGTAGAGAATAATCAACTTTACTTTACCATTCTCAACAGTCTGGTGCAAAACTTTTTCACTTTTCACCTCGCCGTTTTCGCCTATTTTATCCTCTACATCCTGTTTACCCAATTTAATGCCTTCTTGAACTGCTTCTTCTTTCGTATATTTTCGCAAAGCCTCTTCACTTTCTCTTGTTTGCTCTTTGACATAGGATACAGGGAGCTTAAATCCGAGAAAATGAAGCGAGTGCTTTTCTTGTTCTGTTTTTGGATGCTTCAATTCCTCTTTTTTAAACGTCATCCCCCAGATCGGGATTGCCCACGAGCCAAAAGAAAGCTTGTGCTTTGTCCTTACTTTGCCCGTATAGACGTTAAATAATGTTTCAAGCGGGACTGTCACTTCTGATCTATACCAGGTTTCTCCGTAAATTTCTGCTTTTGAGGCGACTTCCTGCTCATGGTCTTCGCTGCCGATCAGTCCCGAAACAAGCAGCTGCCCCTTTTCAACATGATCGTGTATGGCGGCCATTGGCTGCCCTTTTTGCACAAACATTCTCGTAATCGTTGCTTTCTTTTTGGCGACAATATTGCGCGGGCTAACATACTTTTCTTTTTCGGGCTCATTTTTCTCCACGACTTTCATGTGAATGGTCGTCCCCTTCAGATCAACGCCGACCCAGGTGATATTGTCTATTCCATTGGTTAATGATTTCTGTATTTTTTCGGGCGACATCATTAAAAACTGCAGCCGGCCCTTTTTGACGCCGATTTCATTAAGATGCTGCCTCATTTGATGCTCTGTTTCAGGCTTAGCGCCTGTCACATCAATTTTCCACACCATATTGGAAAGCAAAAACAAAAGGATGAAAAAGATCGCGAAACCGATTGTAAACCCTATATTCAATTTTGATTTCAGCAACAGGAAGGGAAATCCCTTCCGATTGATAAATCGGGCTTTACATTTAAATTTACTTCTCACCCGCCGAAAGGCATGTACATCCTGAAGCTGTATATATAACGATACGGCTTCTTTCTTTTTTTTGACATGAAAGACTGGAATCCCCTGTCTTGTGCATTCATTAAGGAGCCGCTCAATCCCTCTTCCCGTCAATTCAAGCTGGACCTTACCCGAAAAAAAAGACAACCATTTATTTTTCACAACATTTCCCCCTCGGCTTTATGACTCAACATATCGAACGACATCAATCGTACCCTCCAAAAGTATTTCTTCCGGAAGAATCGCCTTGATGACAAAATTTTTACCAGATATGATGCACTGGCCCTGCTTCAGCATCAGCCTCACTTCATTCTCGCTGAAAAGCAAAAGGCCTCTGTGGTTTTCTATGTAGATATGAAGTCTGCCAACCATTGTAATCCTCGGCAGATCCATCATAACGTCCGGGGGAATTTCCAATGCTCTTGTCAGCCAAGCTTTCACACGATTCTTTCTTTGCCCCATACAAAAAGAACCCCCTTTCATCTCATATGTATGATTTGAAAGGAGGTTCTAACACTTTAATTTTTACGGGCCGGGCGCATCGTATGATGAGGTTTTTTCGCCCTTGGGGGTCCGAATACCTCTCCTAGAACGATCCCCTGTACCACGGTGTCTTTATTCACTTGGAGCATTTTTTGTTTTGTGTATACCGCTTTTTGTTTGGCAGCAGCAAGATCTCGTTCCAGCCCTTTCAGATTTCTTTCTGTTTCCCTGCGTCTTTCTTCCGCTTCCCGTCTTGCCTGTTCCATACGGTTAGGGATAGGTGCAGGAGCTTCTTCTTTTGACTGCTTCTTTTGAGGGGAAGCAGTTTGCACCTGTTGAGGTATTTTTCTTTTTTGGCTGTTTTGCTTTTCTTCTTTGCTCTTTTTGCCGAAAATCGCAGAAATAATCCCGATGATCGCTGCAATAATAAGCGGATTTGTCAGTAGATCTTCCATCAGCGTTCTCCCTTCTTAGAGAGATTATGATTTGCGGTCTTCATCCGACGGGTCTTTCGTCAGCTTGCCGAATGAATCACGCATATCTGTGTCAGCATCAATGTTCTTGATATTCATGTAATCCATGACGCCAATATTCCCTTCACGCAAGGCTTCCGCCATCGCAAGCGGCACTTCCGCCTCGGCTTCTACCACTTTCGCGCGCATTTCTTCTACGCGGGCGCGCATTTCCTGTTCTTGAGCGACAGCCATTGCACGTCGTTCTTCCGCTTTTGCCTGCGCGATGTTTTTATCAGCCTCGGCCTGATCAGTTTGTAAAATCGCACCGATGTTTTTACCGATGTCAACATCAGCAATATCAATCGAGAGAATTTCAAATGCCGTTCCTGAGTCCAATCCTTTTCCTAGTACCGTCTGAGAAATCATGTCGGGGTTTTCAAGCACTTTTTTGTGATTTTCGGATGAACCGATTGTAGAGACGATCCCTTCACCGACACGGGCAACAATAGTTTCTTCCCCCGCTCCCCCGACGAGACGTTCGATATTCGCTCTTACTGTGATTCTCGCTTTCGCTTTCACTTCAATCCCGTCCATGGCCACACCGGCAATGAACGGCGTTTCAATGACCTTAGGGTTAACGCTCATTTGAACAGCTTCCAATACATCCCGGCCGGCAAGATCAATGGCAGCACAGCGCTCGAATGTGAGTTCAATGTTCGCGCGCTGGGCGGCGATAAGCGCGTTGACAACTCTGTCAACATTACCTCCGGCCAGGTAGTGGCTTTCAAGCTGGTTTGTTCCAACATTAAGTCCCGCTTTATGCGCTTTAATCAGCGGGTTAACAACCCGATTCGGTATGACTCGGCGAAGCCTCATCCCAACCAGGGTGAAAATGCTGATTTTCACTCCGGCTGCTAAAGCTGAAATCCAAAGCATTACAGGCACAAATGTAAAAAATACAGCCAAAACAATGATCGCGACTGCGACAATTGCCAGAATCATAAATGTTGACGGATCCATATAACTTCTCCTCGTTTCTATTTAAATTTCTCTCACGACAATACGTGAGCCTTCTACTTTAATCACTTTTACTTTCTTATCTTTTTCTGTAAACGATCCCTCCGAAACAACGTCAAGGCGTTCATCGTCAATAATGACGGTACCGGAAGGACGCAGCGGTGTAGAGGTTATACCCACCTTTCCCATTAGGTCCGTCCGCGTTTGATTTGATACGTAGCCGCTCTCGGTATTTGTAGAATCATTTAATATCAATTTTCTAAAGAATTTCATACGCTTTCCCAACACCCTTGTCAGTAAAATAAAAGCTGTAATTGAAACAGCTGTGGCGATCAAGAGAGAAACCGCCATGACAGTGAAGCTCCCCGCGGCTAAAAACAGGCTCACAATAATCGATCCCAAGCCAAGTAAACCAATGATTCCTCCAGGAAGGAAAATCTCAAGCAGGATGAGGATCACCCCTGCGATAAAGAGGAGAACCGTCTCATACCCGGCAAGGCCTGCTGCGAGATGACCGTAGAAAAACAGCAATAACGCAATGAATCCAGCCGTTCCAGGGAGGCCGACACCCGGGGAAAAAAGCTCTACTGTCAGACCTAAAAAAGCGATAGTCAGCAGAATGGGGACAATGACCGGACTCGTCAGCCATCTTGCTGTTTTTTCCGCAAAGCTTTCCTTTGCATAGCTGATCTGCGCTTTTTCGAACCCAAGCTTCTTTACGAGCGCGGATACATTGTCAGCAGTGCCTTCTGAATAGCCTACCTCCATCGCCTTGTCTGCGTTAAGTGTCAGCAGATCTCCCTTAGGCGCGCCGACTTCCTTGGCATCTATATCCGGGTCAGCCATTGCGAGCGCATATTTTGGATCGCGATTATTTTTCACTGCGGCATCTTCCATCTCTGCCAGCCAAAGTGATTCAGCTTTTTGGTCAGCGGCATTGCCTTGGCCATCAATAATCGCGGCGGCTCCCATTTTTCCGCCAGGCGCCATATAAATGTGATCGGCTTGCAGCGCAATGTATGCACCAGCAGACAACGCGCGTTTGTTTACATATGCAGTTACGGGGATCTCGCTTTCGGTGATCACATCCGCCATATCAATAGCAGATTTGACTAATCCCCCCGGTGTATTGATATCAAGAATAATATGGGCTGCATGTGCATCCTTTGCATCTTGTAACGAACGGGACAAAAACGAGGCGAGACCCTGTTCGACATTTTTCTCAACCGGGATCACATATACAGTTTGTTTTTCTGCTTTTGCGTTCAGCTGTACGCCAAATAAAGAAAGTAAAAATATACTCAAAAGAACAGCACGGAATCCTTTGATTTGAAGCAAGGGCTGTGTATCCCTCCTTCCTTTTATAATAAGTGCCTTCTCTTCATACGTAACAAATGTATCAAAGGTTTCATTTTTTTATGTATAAAAAAAGACATCTCTCTTAGAAAGATGTCCTTTTCTTTGCCATTTAAGACAGTTGACTGCTCACAAGCTTATTAATTAAACTTCCGTCAGCTTTACCTTTTACTTTAGGCATAATTGCCCCCATTACTTTGCCCATGTCCGCTTTTGAGCTCGCACCGACCTCTGCAATGGTTTCATTTACGATTGTACGCAGCTCTTCTTCTGACAGCTGCTCAGGTAAATAAACTTCTAAAATGTCCAGCTCTTTTTGAACTTTATCTACTAAATCTAAACGATTAGCGTTTGAAAATTCCTGGAGGGAGTCTTTACGTTGCTTAAGTTCACGAGAAAGGACAGTGAGTTCCTCATCCTCGGTCAAACTGTCTTTCTTAAGCTTAATTGCTTCATTTTGAAGTGAAGCCTTAACCATTCGAACGACAGTCAGTTTGTCTTTCTCACGGTTTTTCATATACAGCTTCATATCCTGGTTGAGACGCTCAAGAAGACTCATAAATCCACCCTCTTTTAGAATTTGCGTTTTCTAGCAGCTTCAGACTTTTTCTTGCGCTTTACGCTAGGTTTTTCATAAAATTCACGCTTTCTTGCTTCTTGCAAAGTACCTGTCTTTGATACACTGCGTTTGAAGCGACGAAGAGCATCTTCAAGCGATTCGTTTTTTCTAACGACCGTTTTTGACATTCTCTTTCCCTCCCTCCGAATACACCAATCGACTACCTTTAAGTTACACATATAAACATGTACTTTGACATTATAATATAAGCCATCAGTCAGGTCAACTAAGTGAGTTCACTTTTCCGTCATGAGTGAGACTGCCTGTCTATATAATGATAGAAAGGGGTTGGTGAATGGGATGTTGATTCTGATCAGTTTTACAGCTCTTATATTATTCTTTCTCGCAGGCATGAATATGCTTCGAAAAGGCTTAATATCGATGGCGTACTCAAAAATTGAAGACCGTTTGCTATTATTTACGGACCACCCATTAAAAGCGTTTCTTATCAGCATTGTATTTACGGGGATACTTCAGAGCAGTTCAGCCTTTATGGTCATTGTCATCGGCTTTGTCAGTGCGGGCGTTCTTTCTTTTAAGCGGACGATACCGATGATTCTGGGGACAAATGTTGGCTCTACTTTTACAACTGAATTTATTGCCATCAAAATGGATATTTTGATTTGGGTTCTTTTAATAGGCGGTTTATTGTTTTTTCTGACTGGCAGGTATCCTTTAAAACAGCTGGGAACAAGCTTCCTCGGATTGGGCATCATCTTCTTTTGCATCAGTGGATTCAGCCACCTTGCCGGGCCGCTGACAAAGCTGAAAACGGGAGCCGACGTTTTATACCACGTTAACGATTCGAACTGGTCAGCTTTGCTCATCGGAATGGTGTTAACTGCCATCATTCATTCCAGCTCTGTCTGTATCGGTATTTTAATGAGTTTTATGAATGAAGGGATTATCGGGCTGACACAGGCGATGAGCGTCGTGCTCGGATCAAATATCGGGACATGCATTACAGCTGTCATGGCGGCTGTATCCGGCGGATATGCGGCGAAACAGACAGCGTATGCCCATGTGGTGTTTAATGTGCTAGGCGTGGCTCTAGTATTGCCTTTTCTGACCGCCGCGACTGGTTTTGTAGAACAGTTATCACCAGATCCCGCCCAAAGGATTGCTCATTTCAGCCTTTTATTTAATGTAGTGACAGCTCTTTTATTTCTTCCGCTTACAAACTTGTTTTACCGATTGATTCACCTTCTTATCCCAGCTAAATAAAAAACCGGGACATTTTAAATGCACCGGTTTTTTAGGTTAAGAAGACAAACGCATATGTTCAGTTATTTCATCCCCAACAACACGGACAAATTGCCCTTCGTTGTAAGGATAACCTGCTTTTAGGATTTTGACTTTTACAATTTTGCCGATCATATCTTCCGTGCCTTTGAAAACAACCTTCATATAATTGTCTGTGTAACCGACAAACATATTTTCTTCTTCTGTTTCCTTAAACGCTTCCTCAGGGATAATCTCAAGCACTTCATTTTCATACTGAGAAGCGTATTCCTTTGCAAGCTGGTCAGAAAGAGCAATCAGGCGGTGCACACGTTCGTTTTTCACGTTTTCATCCACTTGGTCTTCCATTCGCGCAGCTGGTGTTCCTGTACGTTTACTATAAGGAAAAACATGCAGTTCAGAGAATTTATGTTCTTTAATAAAGTTATAGGTTTCCATAAATTCTTCTTCTGTTTCACCAGGGAACCCAACAATAACATCAGAAGTAACGGCTAAGCCTGGCAGTGCTTTTTTCAATTTGTTTAAACGGTCTGCAAAGAATTCCATTGTATATTTGCGTCTCATCCGTTTAAGCACTGTGTTTGAGCCGGATTGGATAGGAATATGCAAATGATTCACTATCTTATCTGAGCGGTCTAAGACTTCGATCACTTCGTCAGTGATTTGGCTGGCTTCGATTGAAGAAATTCTGATCCGTTTCACGCCTTCTACACGAGAGTCTAATTCGCTCAAAAGCTTAGCGAAGTTGTAATCTTTCATATCTTCGCCGTAACCGCCCGTGTGAATACCTGTAAGAACAATTTCTTTATAGCCCGCATTGACAAGCTGCTGCGCTTGTTTAATGACTTCTTCAGGGTCGCGGGAGCGTAGCAGGCCGCGCGCCCACGGAATGATACAGAATGTGCAGAAATTATTGCAGCCCTCTTGTATTTTCAATGACGCTCTTGTCCGGTCCGTGAAAGCAGGCACATCGAGCTCTTCATAGACTCTCGCTTTCATGATGTTGCTGACGCCGTTAATCGGCTGGCGTTCTTCACGGTATTGGTCAATGTAGCCAAGCATTTTTTCACGGTCCTGTGTTCCAACTACAATATCGACACCAGGGATCGCCATAATCTCAGCAGGTGAGGTTTGCGCGTAGCAGCCTGTGACACAGATGACACCGTCAGGATTTTGACGAATGGCGCGTCTGATCACTTGGCGGCTTTTTTTATCTCCAGTATTAGTTACTGTACATGTATTAATGACATATACATCAGCTGTTTGTTCAAAGTCTCTTCTTTCATAGCCCGCTTCTTTGAAAAGCTGCCAGATTGCTTCTGTTTCATAATGGTTGACTTTACAGCCAAGCGTATGGAAAGCAACAGTTGCCATTACTGATCACCTCTTAATAACTCTGTTTGATAAGAAATCGCACTCAACGCATATAGCGGAGCGGTTTCTGTCCTTAAAATTCTCGGTCCAAGGCCGCACGGCACACCGTCTTTCTCAGTGAGCCGTTCAACCTCCGCTTCTGTTAAACCGCCTTCGGGACCAAATACGATCAAAAGAGATGATCCTTTCGGAAGGCTGCTTACAACCGCGCTGAATGCGCTTATTTCCCCTTGCTTCGATGACTCCTCGTATGCAACGACACATTTATCGAAATCCTGCATCCTTTGAAGAAGCTGCTGAAAAGAATGGACATCCATCACTTGCGGCACTTCGTTACGGTACGATTGTTCAGCCGCTTCCTTCGCAATTTTCGTCCATCTTTCCCGCTTTTTCTTCGCCTTTTTGTCATCCAGCTTGACAACAGAACGCGCGGCTTGGAAGGGAATAAAGGCATGAGCTCCGAGCTCAGTCCCCTTTTGGATAATCCATTCAAGCTTATCACCTTTCGGGAGGCCGCTCGCAATATAGATCTTTATCGGAAGCTCTCTGTTTTCATTCGTCCATTCTATCACAAGGCAGGACACTTTATCTTTGGAAACAGATTGAAGTTCACATTTTGCCTCGAAGCCGTCTTGAGAGCAGCAGATGATATGATCTCCCTCATTCATTCTCATCACGTTCACAATATGATGAACATCTTCGCCGGTAACCGAAAAAGCCGGCGCTTCCTCTATTTGCTGCTTCGTGAGCTCGATAAAATATCGTTGCATACGCTGTGACACCTACTAACTGTTATTTTTTCGCAATAATGCTGACCCAATCTTCCATTGAAAGGATTTCTACAATGGTGAAGCCAGCTTGTTCCAATGCTTCTTTTACTTCTTGTTTTTTATGGCCGATGATACCTGACGTAATAAAATGTCCGCCTTCTTTTAACAGGCTGTACGCTTGTGAAGTAAAGCGAAGAATGACTTCAGCCAAAATGTTGGCCACAATCACATCATGTTCACCTTCAATCCCGTCTAACAAGTTGTTTTGCTTCACTTGTGCAATATCGCTCACTTTGTTCAGCTTGAGATTGAGGCGTGCACTTTCTACAGCTACAGGGTCAAGATCGTAGGCATGAACCGATTCAGCCTCAAGCATTGCAGCCGCAATACTTAAAATTCCCGAACCTGTACCAACATCAATCACCTTATCACCCTTTTGCACAAAGCGTTCAAGCGCCTGAATGCAGAGCACGGTTGTCGGATGTGTCCCTGTGCCGAAAGCCATTCCCGGGTCCATTTCAATAATCAGTTCATCAGTATGGACCGGCGTATATTCCTCCCACGTCGGCACAATCGTAAACTTTTCAGAAATTTTCACAGGATGATAATACTTTTTCCAGGCAGTCGCCCACTCTTCTTCATTTACTTCAGAAATGGTGATGTGATTTCTGCCCAAATCAATATTGTAAAGAAGGAGATTATTAATCGTTTCTTTAATGCCGTCTACCGTTTCGCCCAGAAAACTGTTAACCGGCAGATATGCTTTGACAATGACACCCTCATCTGGATAATCATTGGGGTCGAGCTGGTAGATTTCCCCGTACACATTCTCACGTTCTTTAATTAAATCAAGCGGGTCCTCTATCACAACCCCACTTGCACCAGCTTCATGCAATATATTTGAGATAGGTTCGACCGCTTCATGTGTTGTGTGAATGCTTAATTCGGACCATTTCAAAACTACCAACTCCTCATCCAATAATTAATCGCCTTTAAACGCGCGTTTTACCTTGTCAAAGAAACTCATTTCCTGTTCATCAGGCAGGTTTCCGCTGACCTCGGCAAATTCGCGGATAATGTCTTTTTGTTTATCTGTCAGGTTTGTCGGCGTAACGACGCGGACGACGATATGCTGGTCACCCTGTCCATAGCCCCTGACGTTTTGAACGCCTTTTCCTCTTAATCTGAATTTCGTTCCTGTTTGTGTACCGGCTGGAATTTTCAATTTCACTTTTCCATGCAGCGTCGGAACTTCTACCTCATCTCCAAGAGCAGCCTGAGCAAACGTTAACGGCATTTCACAGTAAATATCATCGCCGTCACGCTCGAAGAACTCGTGGGCGCGCACATGGAACACGACAAATAAATCCCCGGCAGGGCCGCCGTTTACTCCTGGTTCACCCTGTCCCGAGAGACGAAGCTGCTGTCCGTCATCTACACCGGCTGGAATTGTCACGTTGATTTTTTTGCGTTTTTTGATTTTTCCTTTGCCGCCGCAATCCGCACACTTGTCTTTAATAATTTTGCCCGTACCTTCACAGTGGTGGCAGACCCGTCTGTTCACGACTTTTCCAAACGGCGTGTTTTGCTCCACGTTTAACTGGCCGGAGCCTCCGCAGTGGGAGCACGTTTCCGGGTTTGTTCCAGGTTTCGCACCTGAGCCTTTACATGTGTCGCACGTTTCCTCGCGCGGAATTTCAATCGTTGTTTCTTTGCCGAAAGCGGCATCCTCAAACGACAAGGTCATCGTATATTGCAAATCGGCACCTTGGCGCGGTGCGTTTGGATCTCTTCGTCTTGTTCCTCCGCCGAAAATACTTGAGAAAATATCATCGAAACCAAAGCCGCCGAAATCGCCGCCGCCAAAACCACCGCCGCCGAAGCCCTGATTAGGATCAGTATGCCCAAATTGGTCGTAATGCGCACGTTTTTGGTCATCTGACAGCGCTTCGTACGCTTCTTTTACCTCTTTAAATTTTTCATCTGATCCGGCTTCTTTGTTAATATCAGGATGATATTTTTTTGACAGCTTCCGATAAGCTTTTTTAATTTCATCCTTTGAAGCGCTCTTACTTACTCCCAGCACTTCATAGTAATCACGCTTACTCATCTCGCTTCACTCTCCCGAATTTCTCACATAAATTAGATTGTATCATTTTGAATTATGATTTTTCAATTCCTTTTATCCCGGGCAAGAAAAAAAGTCAAAGCCAAGAGATGCCTGACTTTGACTTTCTAATCATTGAATCAGATTATGAAATGTGTTCTTTTCTGTCAGCCCCGGAAGCGGGACTGACTTAAAAAAGAATTTATTTTTTGTTTTGGTCGTCGTTTACTTCTTCGTATTCAGCGTCGACAACGTTGTCATCCGCTTTGCCTTCAGCGCTTGCTCCGCCTTGAGCTTGCTGTGCTTTGGCAGCTTCTTCATAAAGCTTCATAGAAAGCTCTTGAACGATTGCTTGAAGCTCATCTTTTTTCGCTTTGATCTCTTCAAATTCGTTTTTCTCAATCGCAGCTTTTAAAGCGTCTTTGGCATCATTGGCTTTTTTCACTTGTTCTTCATCCACTTTGCCTTCAAGATCTTTTAATGTTTTTTCAGTTTGGAAAACAAGCTGATCTGCTTCGTTGCGGACTTCGATTTCTTCTTTTTTCTTCGCATCAGCGTCAGCATTTTCTTCCGCTTCTTTTACCATGCGTTCGATCTCATCATCAGAAAGACCTGAAGAAGATTTGATTGTAATATTTTGTTCTTTTCCTGTGCCTAAGTCTTTCGCTCTTACGTTTACGATACCGTTTTTGTCAATATCGAAAGAAACTTCGATTTGCGGTACGCCGCGCGGTGCTGGCGGGATATCAGTAAGCTGGAAGCGACCGAGTGTTTTGTTGTCGGCAGACATTGGGCGCTCACCTTGAAGAACATGGATATCAACAGCTGTTTGGTTATCAGCAGCAGTTGAGAACACTTGAGATTTGCTTGTCGGGATCGTCGTATTGCGGTCGATCAGTTTTGTGAACACGCCGCCCATTGTTTCGATACCGAGAGAAAGCGGTGTAACGTCAAGAAGAACCACGTCTTTTACGTCACCAGTGATAACGCCGCCCTGAATCGCAGCACCAAGCGCCACAACTTCATCTGGGTTTACGCCTTTATGCGCTTCTTTTCCAGTTTCTTTTTTGATTGCTTCTTGTACAGCAGGGATACGAGTTGATCCGCCGACAAGGATAACTTTGTCGATTTCGCTTGCAGAAAGTCCTGCATCTTGAAGCGCTTGACGGACAGGACCCATTGTGCGCTCTACTAAATGAGAAGAAAGCTCTTCGAATTTAGCGCGAGTTAATGTAAGTTCAAGGTGAAGCGGTCCTGCTTCTCCAGCTGTGATAAACGGTAAAGAAATTTGCGTAGAAGATACGCCGGAAAGATCTTTTTTCGCTTTTTCAGCTGCGTCTTTCAAACGTTGAAGCGCCATTTTGTCTTTTGACAGATCAATGCCGTTTTCTTTTTTGAATTCAGATACAAGGTGATCGATGATGACTTGGTCAAAATCGTCCCCGCCCAGACGGTTGTCACCCGCAGTTGAACGAACTTCGAATACACCGTCGCCAAGTTCAAGGATTGAAACGTCGAATGTACCGCCGCCAAGGTCATATACTAGGATCGTTTGATCTTCATCTGTTTTATCAAGTCCGTATGCAAGCGCTGCTGCAGTAGGTTCGTTGATGATACGTTCTACTTCAAGACCTGCAATTTTACCAGCGTCTTTTGTCGCTTGACGCTCAGCATCGTTAAAGTAAGCAGGAACTGTGATAACTGCTTTTGATACTGTTTCGCCAAGATAGCTTTCAGCGTATGATTTAAGGTGTTGAAGGATGATAGCAGACACTTCTTGAGGAGTGTAATCTTTCCCTTCAATTTCCACTTTATAGTCAGTACCCATATGGCGTTTAACAGACATGATTGTGTTAGGGTTTGTGATAGATTGGCGTTTAGCCACTTCCCCTACTTGGCGTTCGCCGTTTTTGAATGCAACAACTGATGGCGTTGTGCGGTTTCCTTCAGCGTTAGCAATAACTTTAGGCTCGCCGCCTTCAAGCACTGCCACACATGAGTTTGTTGTTCCTAAGTCGATTCCGATAACTTTACTCACTTGAATAACCTCCTGCTATGTAATTATTGATTCACTTTGACCATGGAAGGGCGAATGACGCGATCCTTCAACTTATAGCCTTTTTGCATTTCCTCAACAACAATGTTGGAGCCGTAATTTTCGTCTTCAGCCTGCATAACGGCTTGGTGCAGATTAGGATCAAATTCCTGCCCTACAGCTTCGATGGCTTCGACGCCTTCTTTTTTCAAGGCTTCTACGAGCTGACGGTGGACCATTTCCATTCCCTGGAGCAAACTTTTCGTCTGTTCATTGTCGGTTTCAACCTGAAGCGCTCGTTCAAAGCTGTCAAGAGCCGGCAGCAAATCAGTCACGATATTTTGAGAACGGTATTTTTGGGACGCTTCCATCTCTAAACGGCTGCGTCGTTTATAGTTTTCAAAGTCTGCTTGAACACGCAAAAGTTTGTTTTCTTTTTCCTCAAGCAAACCTTGCAATTCGTTAATTTGATTTTGAAGAAGTTCGCTTTCATTTGTTTCCTCTTGCTGTTCATCAGCGGCAGCTTGTTCTTCAATGATTTCTTGCTCTTCTGTTTCGTTTTGTTCAACGGTTTGTTTTTCTTCTGACATTGTGTTCACCTCCCTCAAAGTGTAAGGAGAAGGACAGGCGCTGCCCTTCGATAAAATTTGCCAAAATTCCCTTATTCATCATACAAATTTGTTAATGCTTTTGACAAGTCCGAAGTCACATGCTGAAGCAGGCTGACAACCCTGGAATAATTCATGCGGGTCGGGCCGATGATCGCAATTGAGCCGATCTGCTTCTGGTCAACGGAATAAGAAGCCGTAATCAGACTGCAGTTTTCCATCTCTTCATAGTCGTTTTCTTTCCCGATTTTAATCGAAATTCCCGTGTGCGGGGATTGAACGAGCTTTAACACATCCTGTTCTTTTTCGATTAATGAGAGCAGTGACCGAACTCTGGTGATATCATGGAACTCCGGCTGATTTAGCATATTGATTTTTCCGCCAAAAAACAACTTTTCGACGTGATTTGTGGAATGAAAGGTTGATCGAAGCGCATCGAGTATATTGTCATAGTTCTTAATGTGCTGTCTTAGGTACATGACAACTTCCTTAAATATGCGCTCATTCAGTTCATCCATTGGAACGCCGCTTAAACGGTCGTTCAGTATATTTACCAGTTTTTCAATATCAGACAGATCCATTTTGGTCGGAAAGTTAATCGTTTTGTTTTCCACATGCCCCGTATTGGTAACGAGAATTGCTACCGCCATATCAGGCTGAATCGGTATGATTTGAATCTGTTTAAGGTAATTCTCACTCAGCTTCGGCCCGAGTACGATGGATGTGTAATTCGTCAGATCGGACAAAATTTGCGCTGATTTTTGAACTGTCTTCTCCAGCTCGAAAATTTTCTCTTTGAAGATCGAGTGGATTTGGTCCAGGTCTCTTTTCGTCAGTTTAACGGGTGACAGCAAATGGTCAACATAGTACCGATACCCTTTTTCTGACGGAACACGCCCTGAGGATGAATGGGTTTTTTCAATAAAGCCCAATTCCTCCAAGTCAGCCATCTCGTTTCTAATTGTTGCAGAGCTAAATGTGATTTCATCTTTTTTCGAAAGAGTTCTCGATCCTACCGGCTGTGCCGATTTAATAAAATCGTTGATTATAACCTGAAGGATCAGCAGCTGACGATTTGTTAACATCATCATCACCTCTGTTAGCACTCTCAATAAGTGAGTGCTAATTCTATAACAAAAGTATCAAACCACAAGAAAAATGTCAATTATAACTCACCCAAAAAAGCGCCAAAAACTTCATTGCCTAATAATTTCCCTTGATGAGTCAAATAAACGGCAGACTCCGAATTGTGAATCAGCCCTTTTTCAGCGAGGTCTTTTAATACGTTTGGGAAAAGTTCATCCAGGGAACGGCCGTATTTTTCTGCGAATCGTTTTTTGCTGACTCCGGCTGTTTTTCTCAAACCTAAAAACATTTCTTCCTCAATCTGTTCTTCTGTTGTCACTTCATGTGTATCTCTGTACGGAAAACCCTTTTCAGCAATCAGGTCAATGTAATGCTTAACAGGTCCGACATTCACAGTTCGTGTGCCGCCGATATATCCGTGGGCCCCTGCTCCGAAACCAAAATATTGTTCGTTGCTCCAATACGTCAGATTGTGCTTGGATTCCATGCCTGCCTTAGCAAAGTTGCTGATTTCATATTGATGAATATCGTGAGTTTCCATCCGGCTCATCACCATTTCATACATTTCAGCTTCCTGCTCCTGCGGCGGAAGATGAAGTCGCCCTTTTTGCATCAAATTATAAAATACCGTTTTCGGTTCTACAATAAGGGAGTATACGGAATAATGCTCGGCATCCAGTGATAAAGCAGTGTTTATGGAATGTTCCAGATGCTTGAGGGTTTGCCCCGGGAGCCCGAACATTAGATCAAGACTGATATTCTCAAAACCGATTTCCCGCGCTCTTTCAAAAGAGGCGAATACATCTTTTTGCTTATGCACTCGGCCGATTTTTTCTAACAGATCGTCTTCGAATGTTTGAACACCAAAGCTGAGGCGGTTTACGCCTGCTTCTTTTAATATCTTTAATTTCTCTGCGGACAAGTCGTCCGGATTCGCTTCTACAGCAAATTCCGATAAGTCGCTTGATGGCTTCAGCACGCGATTGACCATGTCCATCAGCTTTTTGAGCTGTTCCTCAGACAAGGAGGTCGGCGTGCCTCCTCCGATAAAGATCGTTTTGAGGTCTGGCTGCCCAGTTTTTGCTAATGTATTTATCATTTCCTGTTCGAGTGCGTTTAAATACTCGTCGACAGGCTGACTTTGAATAAAATATTTATTGAAATCGCAGTAGTGGCAAATATGCTCACAAAATGGAATATGGATATAAGCTGATTTCAACGGATTCACCTTCTTTACAGAAAGAAGCCGCAGTACAGGACTGCGGCGACTTCTATTATTTTTTCGGACTGTCGTCCATTTTCAGGACCGCCATAAATGCTTCTTGCGGCACTTCAACTGAGCCGACCTGCTTCATTCGGCGTTTTCCTTCTTTTTGTTTTTCAAGAAGCTTTCGTTTCCGCGAGATGTCCCCTCCGTAACATTTAGCCAATACGTTTTTACGCATTGCTTTTATGGTAGAGCGGGCCACGATTTTCTGGCCGATCGCCGCTTGAATCGGTACTTCAAAGTGCTGGCGCGGAATAAGTTCTTTCAGTTTTTCAACGATCACTTTTCCGCGCTCATATGCGTAATCACGATGCACGATAAAGGAAAGGGCATCGATTTTTTCACCATTCAGCATAATGTCCATTTTCACAAGCTTGGACGGTTTGTAGCCGATCAGTTCATAATCAAAGGACGCATAGCCTTTTGTGCTTGATTTCAGCTGGTCAAAAAACTCATATACGATTTCCGCTAATGGCATATCATAAATGATGCTGACACGGTTTGCGTCTAAATACTGCATATCAATGAAATTGCCGCGTTTTCCTTGGCAAAGCTCCATTACAGCGCCGACATAGTCATTCGGCACCATCATCGTCGCTTTTACGTATGGCTCCTCAACCCGTTCGATCTTTTGAGGGTCCGGCATGTTGGACGGGTTGTCGACAACGACCTTTTCGCCGTCTGTCATATACACGTCATAGATAACACTTGGCGCTGTCGTAATCAGGTCAATGTTGAACTCACGCTCAATACGCTCCTGAATGATCTCCATGTGGAGCATGCCTAAAAATCCGCAGCGGAACCCAAATCCAAGCGCTTGTGAAGTTTCCGCTTCATATTGAAGGGAGGAATCATTCAGCTCAAGCTTTTCAAGGGCCTCCCTTAAATCATTGTACTTCGCTGTATCAATCGGATACAAACCACAGTACACCATCGGGTTTAGCTTGCGGTATCCCGGCAGCGCTTCTTCTGCAGGATTGGCAGCGCTCGTTATCGTATCACCGACACGTGTGTCACCGACATTTTTAATTGATGCAGTCAGGAAGCCTACATCACCGACAGTCAGTTCATTTGTCGGAGTCGCTTTCGGCGTGAACACGCCGACCTCTGTTACTTCGAATTCTTTGCCGGTTGCCATCATTTTGATTTTTTGACCCGGCTTTACCGTTCCTTCTACAACTCTGATATACGCCACGACACCGCGGTAGGCGTCATAAAGCGAGTCGAAAATCAGCGCTTTTAGCGGTGCCTCTGGATCTCCGGTCGGAGCGGGCACCTTTTCTACGATTTGCTCTAAAATCTCCTCGATCCCGATTCCTGCTTTTGCGGAAGCAAGCACGGCTTCTGACGCATCAAGGCCGATAACGTCTTCTACCTCTTGGCGTACGCGTTCCGGTTCGGCGCTCGGAAGGTCGATTTTATTGATGACCGGAAGGATTTCAAGATCGTTGTCAAGCGCTAAGTAGACATTGGCGAGCGTCTGCGCTTCAATCCCCTGGGCTGCATCCACGACAAGAATCGCTCCCTCACAGGCAGCAAGGCTTCGGGATACTTCATACGTGAAGTCGACGTGTCCCGGCGTGTCGATCAGATGAAAAATATATTCCTCTCCGTCTTTTGCTTTATATTTAAGCTGAACAGAGTTTAACTTAATGGTTATGCCCCGCTCACGTTCAAGATCCATAGAATCGAGCAATTGTTCTTTCATTTCTCGTTGAGTGATTGCCGACGTTTTTTCTAAAATACGATCCGCTAAGGTCGATTTTCCGTGGTCAATATGGGCAATGATAGAGAAATTCCGTATTCTCGACTGCCTCTCTAAACGCTTTTCTTTATCTGTCACAATCTATCACTCCTACTATTAAACGCAAAATACACTAGCTTAGATTATATCAATAGGATTGTAAAGATTCAATGTAAAACAAGAAAGAGAAAAGTCCCCCGTCATATCTGGGCTGCTTTTCTCTTCCACATACCTATTGATTCATATCCCGTATCCATTCATACATTGACTGGGCAGTATTGGTTACGGTATCCGAAAGCGCTTTTCCGGCTTTTGAGAACATATTGAATGTTTCCACCTGTTCAAGCTCTTTTTGTTTTTCTTCTAAATCTTTTGCTGTGACTGTTTCTCCTAGAATCGAGGCTTCTTTTTCATTCCCTTTTCCGTCGGTGAGCGTAAACGCCCCCTTCAGTGAAGGGTCATGATAGCCTTTCATACTCAGCATTCCATTGTTTGCCTGCTGCATGCCAAACAGAACGCCTAAAAACATGATCGTAACAAGCAGTAAGCACTTTCCAAAGTATGCAATCAAATCAACCACCTATTTCTTATTGTTTTTTCGTCTCACCGCTCTTCGCGTTGACCTTTTCAGCATCCCAATACATTTCGCTGAATACATCCGCTGCCGCGTTAGCCGCACGCTGCAGCTCTTCGAGATTATTATCTACTCCGCCAAATTCGAGCAAAAGCGCTCTGTCAGTTAAATCTTGATTGTAAACACCGTTATCGCCTGGCGAACCTTTGGAAAAGACACCTGTACTTAGTCCAGGGTATTTTTTCTCCATCAGTTTATGAAGCTCGCTCGCAATTTTATAGTTTTCTTCGAAGTTTTTGCTTTTTTTCCCGACGACAAAGGATACCCTGGCATAGCTTTTCCCTTTAATCGTTGCGGTCGTGTCTTTTTTGCGTCGTGAGTCTCTGTGGATATCAATGATATATTGCAGATTTTTATTTGTAGTGAGAGCGTCTTTCACGACCGGTCTTGATTCATCATAAGACCTTGCATAGTTTAAGCCTTTTTTATTCAGTTTTGACTGTATATCGGTTTTATTCACTGTGGCTCCGATACCTTGGGATTCAAGCGCTTTTCCGAACATATCTCCTACAAGCGTGACGTTGGCTTTAGAATGGCGCGCCATATCAGGATTAGTCTCGCCTTTTAATAGAGGGAGATATGATTCCGTATTGTGCGTATGATAGATAAACACGACCTTTTTGTCACCTGTTGTTTGTTTCGGCGGATCTTTTTGCCCATTGTCTGATTGCGACTGCTGTTTTTCAATCTCTGCCAAATTCGCTTCTCTTTCTTCTTCCATCACCTTAGACGGCGGCGGCGATTCCGCAGGCATATTCGTATAATCCGTGCCTTGTCCAGCTAACAGAATCTCGGTATCAAATTGTGCAAACCCCGGCAGCTCCCGGCCGAGAAAGCTCCGCGGATCTTCGAGGTTAATGCTCGTCGCCAGCTTTAAAGATAGACGGGAAAGATGAAATGAGCTGTCGGTTTCAGAAAGGTCAGAAGCAAAATAATGGTTTTCCATCCGCAGCAAGTGTGCAAACACGTCACCCGGGAATTCTTCAGCAATCCCATAAAAAGAGTCGGACGACGGCCTGAGTTCCGGCCGGAGAGACGTCAGCACACCGGATAGAACAAAAATCACGATAAGGCTTACGATAAATAGAAAGATGGCTTTTACCGCTTTCCCGCCATTTACCGCAACAACAATTTGTCTGTTTCTGCGTTTATTTCTCATTGAATCCCTCCAGCGCTTGTCTAGTAATTACTCTATGAACAAGCTAGAGGAAGTAGAACTGTTTAGTGATTGTAGGAGCCTTTGTTTTCTTGTGATACTTTTTCATGAAGCGCTGTGTTTAATCCGTTCGCCAAAACATTTGCCATGTCATCGATAAATGAATCGACTTCCTTCGGCGTAACCATTAAGTTGTGCCCTAAAGGCGAAAGCACCTCATGAATAAGCTGCCGTTTTTCATCTTCATGAAGGGTTCCGACAATACCCAGAAACGATTGGCGCTGCTTTTCATCTGGAAGATCTTCTTCAGTAAGCACTTTCTTTTTCCCAAACGTCATGCCAGCTGGAACAAGTGATCTTGACGGACTGTTATCCTTCATTTCTCTGCCAAAATGTTTTAATATGTAGTCCACCGTGTCGCTGGCAATTGTCACGGCATCAACTACTGTCGGAACACCGATAGCAATAACCGGAACACCAAGTGTGTCTTTGCTTAAATCTTTTCGTTTATTCCCCACCCCAGATCCTGGGTGAATGCCTGTATCCGATATCTGAATGGTTGTGTTGACCCTTTCCACCGCCCGTGCCGCCAATGCGTCAATAGCAATGACAAAATCAGGCTTCGATTGCTCAATCACACCTTTAATAATGTCGCTTGTCTCGATTCCTGTAATCCCCATAACACCCGGTGCAAATGCACTGACAGGCCTATACCCCTCCTGTACGTTTTCCGGCTGAAGCTTAAATAAGTGCCTTGTTACCAACAGATTTTCTACAGCCATCGGTCCAAGTGCGTCAGGTGTCACGTTCCAGTTGCCGAGTCCAACGATCAAACAGCTCGCATCTTTTGAGATATTAAGGTTTTCAAGAAAAGCCGAGAATTCCTCTGCAAAGACAGCAGAGACCTTTTCCTGCATTTCCGAATCATTCTCCCTGATTCCCTGTGCCTCAAGCGTTAAATAGCGCCCTTCTTTTTTTCCCGAAAGCTCCGCGCCTTCCTTTGTAACATCAACTGTGCGGATTTTAATGCCGCCGTGATCACGCTCTTTTTCAATAAATCCTTTAATTTCTTTTGTCGGCACAGTCTGCTGATTGGCCATTGCTTCCTTCGTTTCCACTGCCAAATCGGTACGTATCAAATACTGATTCACATCCAGCTCACTCTTTTTCATACAGGGGCCTCCTTCACATTAAGTACCTATATTGTTGCCATTTGCTGAATGAATCATGCTAAAAAGAGAGCCTTCAATGAAAAATACTTTACATTTATATTGCAATCTAAAGATGTGTTTGATAGAATACAATTTGTTCTATTGTGAAGAAGATTTAACCTTAAGACACTGTGCTACAGGTTGTATCTTAGGAGGTGAAACACATGCCAAACATTAAATCAGCGATTAAACGTACAAAAACAAACAACGAACGCCGCGTTCATAACGCGACAATCAAATCTGCTATGCGTACTGCAATCAAACAAGTTGAAGCTTCTGTTGCCAACAACGAAGCTGACAAAGCGAAAACTGCTCTTACTGAAGCAGCTAAACGTATTGATAAAGCAGTGAAAACAGGTCTTGTACACAAAAATACCGCAGCTCGATACAAATCAAGACTAGCGAAAAAAGTGAACGGACTTTCTGCATAATATAAAAACGATCCTCAATAATGGGGATCGTTTTTTTCATTTCTTTTTAACAGCTGTAAAAGGAACAGTTCGAGCAGGAGCTGCTTGTCCTTTTTACCGGTTTTCATCTCATAGTCCATGACGGCAAGCTGCTCAATGATAGAACGGAGCTCCTCCTCTGAAAAAAGCCTCGCTTGATCCATCGCCAGCTTTACCCGAAATGGGTGAACTTTTAGATTAGAAGCGATTTGTTTTTGTCCGTACCCCTGTTCCGCAAAGTACTTTGTCTGCAGAATCAGTCGGAACTGGTTCGAAATAAGCGCCATGATCTTGATCGGTTCTTCATTTTGTTTAAGCAAATCATAAAAAATTTGCAGACTCTCAGTTCGTTTTCGGTTGACGATTTTATTGATCAGCTCAAAAATATTTTGTTCAAGGCTTCTAGCAACAAGCATTTTCACATCATCCAGCGTAATTTCTTCACGGTCTCCAATAAACGTGCAGAGCTTTTGAATCTCCTGAAAAATCGATGACAGATGTCCATTCACAAGCAGAACCAAATGCTCCGCTGCTTCAGTGCCAATCGTTTTTTGCTCTGTTTTTGCAAGGTTGACAGTAAAGTCTGTTGTCTCCTTTGCGTTTAATTCCTTCGCCTCCATCATAAACGCGTGCTTCTTTAACGCTTTCGTCAGCTTTTTCCGCTCATCAAGCTTTTCATACGGAGCAAGCAGGACAAAAACTGTGTAAGGCGCAGGCGATTGTATATACGATTCAAGCGCACTTATGTTGTGCTCCAGTTTTTCTTTTTTCTTTTCACCTGTTAAAAAATATGGATTTTTCACAATGACAAGACGCCGCTCCCCCATAAACGGAAACGTTTCAGCATCTGCAATCGCTTGATCCAGCGGGTCCTCTTCCAGATCGAAAACGGATAGATTGAAATCCTTTGTCTCCTGATCAACGACCGTCTGTCTGATCCTGCTGACGGTTTCCTGCAGCAGATATGTCTCTTTTCCGTATAAGCAATAAACCGGATGGACATCTCCTTTTTTCAGGCTTTTCCACACATCAAATACCATTGTTGTACAACTTCCTCTCTTTCATCATCCCCTTCTATCCTAAATTGAGTTTACAAAATAGTAAAGAGGAAGCCTGACTGCTGCTTCCCCATTTATATTAAACGCCTGTTCGCAAGCCCCCGGGACAGCTTGTAAAAAGGCGATAATCACCAGAACAGAAAACGTTACCTAAGCTTCTAGATTTTTCAAAACGATTCGATTATACTTAAATCAGTCAGGAGGGATAAAGTTGAATGATTTTGAAAAAAACGTTCAAAGCAAACGAAATGATGCTGTAGACTCAGCTGTTGGTTTTGTTGTGTCCTTCGGATTTTTCGCCTTCTTGTTTGTCATGGCAACGGTTATTCACCTGGTTGGTTCATAACAGCGACTGCCCGGGCTGCTGATTTCTCGGCAGTCTTTTTTTAGTTCGTCTCTGTTATATCTGATGTATCATATGGAGGATAGACAGAAAAGGTTCCAACTCTGTTTTGATATCTATATTGGATCGTTCCGTTTTGATCTGTACGCAGCACACGGATAGAATGTCTCTGTAATATCTGCAGAACTTCTTGATGAGGATGGTGGTACCGATTGTTTTTCCCGGCTGAGATAATGGCCGTTTTCGGCCGAAGCTGTTTGATGAATTCTTCACCGGTAGAGCCTTTGCTCCCATGGTGCCCCACCTTTAACACATCTGCTTTTATATTCGGAAACACCTTCATCACCTCTTGTTCCCCTTCTTTCTCCAGATCACCCGTCAAGATCCAGCTCATACCGCCCATTTCCATCCACAGAACGAGAGATGAATTATTTTTGCTTGCCGGATCAGGTGCTTCAGGCGACAGTACATGGAACTGCAAATCCTTTATTTGCAACACGTCGCCTCGCTTCACCTCTTCAATTGCCACTCCCTCTTCTTTGGCTGCCTGCAGCACTTTTTCATCTTTAGGTTCAGAAACGAACCCTTTCGGAATCACGAGGCGCTTTACTTTGTGGTGCTTCAGCAAGGTCTCCGCCTCCCCGATATGATCTTGGTCAGCGTGCGTCAGAATTAAAGCATCAAGCTGATTGATTCCCTTAGCAGTTAAAAATGGAATCAGCACCTTTTCCCCCAGTGAAAACGGATGTTGTTTTTCACGCCAAGGCTCTGACGAGTAAGACAAAGTGCCGCCAGTATCGATTAAGACATGTCCCCGCTGATGCGGAGCACCTACATACATGCTGTCCCCCTGCCCAATATCAATCATATCCACTTCTCCTTCGGGACTAAGACGCGGAGATGCAAAGAGAAGAAACAGCACCGAGCAGCAAATGCCGCTGGTTACCATCAACTGAGAAAAGGAGCGTTTTTCAATCGACATCAGCAATAGGATGATCGTCACTGTGAATAAAAAGAGAAGAACAGGCGCGGGACGTGCGATGATAAGCGTGAACACATCAATATCTGCGATTTTTGTGATCAGCTTATTGGTCCAACTTATCAAGAAATCAAACCAACTGAAAAACAATCTGCCAAATGAAGCGGAAAGACTTAATAGAAGAACACCTGCTACAGCCCCCAGCAAAATACAGAACGTATAAAATGGAACCAACAACATATTCATCGGTATGCTAATGATTGAAAACTGATGAAAATGATACAGGAGAATCGGAAGCGATCCGAGCTGGGCAATGAGTGATACAATTGCCAGCTGACCTAAGGAGGTTTTTACCTGCTGAAAAATAGAAGAGGAAAGAATTAAAGAAAAACTGACGGCGAACGATAGCTGAAAACCGGCTTCAAAGAGATGATAAGGATTGAAGAGCAGAAGGGCGATATATGAAAGACAGATTGCCGTTGCCGAGCGGACACGCCATTTGGCGAGACTTCCGACTAAGTAAACACCTGACATTAAAGCGGCGCGAAGCACTGAAGGAGCAGCGCCGGTCAACATCACATAGAGCGGCAGAAATAATAGCAACAGAATTGACGCCTTTTCTCTGGTTATACCGAGACGGATCATGATAAAAAACAAACCTGCTGTGAAAATCCCAACGTGGAGCCCTGAAATCGCCAAGAGATGGACAACACCAAGCTTTTGATACGCGGTAAGCACTTCATCCTCCACATAAAATCTGTCACCAACTGTAAGCGCCTGTACAATTCCTGCCGAATCAGGAGGCAGAAGGCTGTTTGTGAATGATATGATATGTTTTCTCAAGCTGGGCACCTTGTACTTGAAATTTTCAGGTTTGCTGCAGTTTTGGATAGACGTGACAGAGTAGTTCCAATGAATATGCTGCCGATAAAGATACTCGTTATAATCAAATGCACCCGGCACAGTTGCGTGATTCGGTTCTTCCAATGTACCAGTCAACTCACATGACATTCCTGGATCTATGTATAACAGCTGTTCTTTTTCATCAGCAGACTGAATGCGATACGCAGCAGCCCATTTTTCCTTATCAGGTGTCTTAACGATCATAGACATACGGTCGCCGTCAATTTTGGGAATAGTGTCAATCACTGCCTTGAATTGATAGGTTCCCTGCCGATAGGAAGAGACATTCTGAGAATCTGTGACTGCATACAGTACAAAAAACAATATAAAAGAGAAGAAACAAACAAAAGTGAGAAAAGCGTGCCTCGTTTTGATTAAAATGATGAGGAGAAAGAGGATGAATAGAAAAATAGCGGGGAAATAAGCGGCGGCAGTAATTCCAGCCGTTGCCGAAGCTGCCGCCAAAGGCAATAACAAACGCGAATTACGCATTCATCACACGTAGCTCGTGAAAAGTGTATTCGCCTGTTCATGTATCTTTTTCAATTCTTCCTCCGCTAAACCGGCATCGGCCAATTTCCCTATAAGACCCGCTACAAATGAAAGCTTTTCCCTGTTTTTCAAATCAACGATCATTTCATCGAGTTCAACCTGTTCAACAGTTACACCCGCCTGTTCAAATAATTCCTGCGCATACGGATTTGTTTTGTAATCCTCAGCATAATAAACCGTTTTGATACCCGCTTGAATAATAGATTTGCAGCATTGAATGCACGGATAATGCGTCACATAAATCTCCGCTCCATCAGTCGGTACCCCAAACTTAGAGCATTGTAGAATCGCATTCATTTCAGCGTGAATCGTTCTTGCACAATGATCATCTATCATTAAGCATCCTTCGTCGGCACAATGCACGCCGCCCGCAATTGACCCGTTATAGCCTCCTGCAATCATGCGTTTGTCTCTGACTATAGTAGCGCCGACAGATAATCTCGGACAGGTGCTGCGCAGCGCCAATAAATGGCTTTGAGCCATAAAGTATTGATTCCATGATATTCGTTCCACGTTGTTCCCTCCAAATGTTGTGTTGCCTGACCTTTAGTTTACCTATCATAATGCATGACCGTCAAATCACTTTACTGAAATGGAAGACTTTATTTTCTCAAATGACTTTTCGCCTATTCCTGAAACCTTCGTGATATCTTCAATAGTATGGAAACGCCCATTTTCTTCCCGGTATGCAATAATAGCTTCAGCTTTGGATGGCCCCACTCCTGAGATGCCTTGTAACTCCTCTAAGGTGGCTGTATTGATATTTACCAGCTCCCCCTTCCCTCCACCGCTTTGAACAGCTCCTCCGGCACCCTGCTGCACTGCTGTTTCCTCTCCTTTTTTCGGGATGTACACCACTGTCCCGTCCTGCAGAATCTCCGCCAAATTCACTTGCACTTCATCAGCTTGCTCATTGGTTCCACCTGCTTTCTCAATTGCCTGAGATACTCTGTCCCCTGTTCGCATTTCATAAACGCCAGGATGCTGAACAGCACCTTTGATGTCTATCACAATTGCTTCGCTTGGCTCATCTTTGCCTGCTTCCTGCTTTACCTCTGTATTTACCGTCTCAGTTGGTACAGCCTGCTTCACCGGCTCTTTGTTTCTCCCGCTGGCCAGAAAGATCATAATTGCTGTGAAAACAGCTGCAGAAGCCGCTAAAATCATTGCTTTCTTATGCTGATTCAACCAATTCATCGTGCATGTTCCCCGCTTTCGTCATATTTTATTTTCATAACACATATGGTTTAGAGGATAATAGCTCAAAGGAGGGGAAACCATTGAAGATAGGCTTTATCGGCACAGGAAATATGGGTACGATCCTTATAGAATCATTTATTGAATCAAAAGCAGCCGATCCCTCAAACATGACAATCACAAACCGCACAATTGAAAAAGCGTTGCACATAAAAAACCGCTACAACAGCATCAACGTTACCGAAAGTCTCGAAAAGCTCGTTTCTGAAAACGAGATGATTTTTATTTGTGTTAAGCCGCTTGATATATATCCTTTACTGGCAAGAGCGTTACCTTATTTAAGAAAAGATCATATTCTCATTTCAATTACAAGCCCCGTTCAAACCGAACAGCTCGAACAATATGTGCCGTGTCAAGTGGCGCGAGTGATCCCAAGTATTACGAACAGGGCGCTGGCAGGTGTTTCTCTCGTCACTTTCGGCACAAGCTGCGGCGAATCTGCAAAAGCGAAAATCAATGAGCTGATGCAGCATATTTCTCATCCGCTGCAAATTGAAAGTGACATAACGAGAGTTGCATCAGACATCGTAAGCTGCGGCCCCGCTTTTATGAGCTATCTGATTCAGCGGTTTATAGATGCAGCTGTTTCGGAAACGTCAGTGTCTAAACAGGACGCGATTTTGATGTGTAAGGAAATGCTTGTCGGAATGGGAAAACTGTTAGAAACCGAATTGTACACCCTGCCTGCATTACAGGAAAAGGTTTGCGTTAAAGGCGGTGTAACGGGAGAAGGCATTAAAGCGCTGGAAAGCGGTGTGCAGGATATGTTTCATCGGGTATTTCAAAATACTCATATGAAGTACGAGGAGGATATTTCCGCAGTGAAAAAGCAGTTTCATGTGTAGGCGAGTATGTCATACTTTTGTCTGTACTGCAAAAGCATAAAAAAGCATTTTAAAAAACCATCGTTTTAGGAAACGATGGTTTTTGGTTTCTGCGCCTTGAAAAATAGGCGTTCTGATTGTGCTGATGGCTCAGAATCCGTAAAATCAGCTGTCACGTGATGGAGCTGAAAGCCACAGTTCTTCAGCATTTCTTCGTATTCATCCACTGGGAACGTTCTTTGCTCGTGTGTCTCATCAAAGCGGTCATATGCTTCTCCGTTCCAAACAAAAAACGACATATCATGAATGACAGAAAGCTCTTCACTTCCAGCAAAGCTCTGCCAAATATAGCTGATATCTTCGTCCTGGTCAGCAAATGTGCTATCCGGAAAAACTTCTGCAATTTTATAAGATGAATGTACATCAAACAGCAAAATGCCTCCAGGCTTTAACACCCGAAACACACTTTTAAAGGTTTGGATTACATCATTTTTTGTTTTTAAATAATTTAATGAGTCACAGCATATCGCAACAGCATCAAACTGACCGTCAAAGCCGGAAATCTCTCTCATATCCTGCTGAAGAAATAGAATAGGCTGGCTACTAGATACCTTTTGCTGGGCGAAGGAAAGCATCTCCTCGCTGAGATCGATGCCTGTAACCTCGAAACCTTTTTCGGCAAGCCGGATGGAGATTTCTCCCGTGCCGCATGCAAGATCAAGAACACGGCCTTTTTCCGGGAGAGATGCATCAATCCATTTTGTCCATTGATCATAAGGCGCGTGTGACATCAACTCGTCATACACGCTTGCAAAGCCTTGATAAATCATTGGTTCATTCCAAGGTCAAGATCTGCGAGCGGAGCGTCTCCCCACAGCTTTTCAAGGTTATAGTAGCTTCTTTCGTCCTTGTGGAAGACATGAACAATCACATCGCCAAGGTCAACGAGCACCCATCTTGCTTCATCAAAGCCTTCCATCTTTTTGACTTGAATGCCGTTTTCATCAGCCTGATCCTTGATTTCACGGGCAATCGCCTGCACCTGTTTATCTGAATTTCCGTGGCAGATCAAAAAATAATCAGCAACTAGAGAAATGCCTTCCATATCCAGTGCTAAAATATCCTCTGCCCGTTTATCATCGCATGCCGCAGCTGCGAGCTTTAAAATGGCCTTTTGGTTCATTCACAAATTCCTCCTGTTCAGTTGCCAGACACAAGCCAGTTATATGTTAAAAATGTGTCTGGAAAAACCGGTTGATTTTTTTTCATAAGAAAAACCATTGTATTTTTAATGGACTGAATCAGCGCTTGATTCAAATCAGTCTCAGCAAGCTTACGCACCTCATCGACACCGGGAAATGCCCGATTAGGCTCAATGTAATCAGCAACGTAAATGACTTTTTCTAAAAGTGTCATGCCAGGGCGCCCTGAGGTATGATACCTGATGGCGTCAAGAATGTCTTCATCTTGGACACCCGCTTCTCTTTGGACCAAATACGCGCCGACCGGAGCGTGCCAGAGCTCCGGATTATGATCCAATAAATGCGCAGGCATTTTTTCTCGCGCAATAATTTGTTTCATTTCTTCTTTTGGGCGGAATTTGGCATAATCATGAAAGATCGCCGCTGTTTCCGCTTTTTTAGAATCGGCTCCAAAACGCTCCGCAAGTTCGATCGCCGTGTTCATCACGCCAATCGTGTGGATATATCGATGTTCGGTCAATTGCTGTTTCACGCATGCAAGTGCCTCCTCACGATTCATATAAACCATTCTCCTCTACATACTTCTTCACTTTATCAGGGATTAAGTAGTCAGTGGGCTTCTTGCTTTTAAACCGTTCCCTTATCATAGTTGATGATACCTCAAATTCCGGAACGTCTGCAAAGAGAAGCGGATAAGGGGTTTCAACATGAAAACCGGGGCGCTTTACTCCAATAAATTGAATGAGGTTCAGCAGCTCGTCCAGCTTATACCATTTCGGCAAATATTCAATCATATCAGCACCGATAATAAAGAACAGCTGATCATTTGGATAACGCTGCTTCAATAAAGAAACGGTATCAAAGGTATATGATGGCCCTTCTCTTTCCATTTCAACAAGCTCCAGCTTAAAGGACGGATTGGATTGAATCGCAAGCTTCAGCATTTCCACGCGATGCAAGCTGTCGGTATAGTCTTCGTCCTGTTTATGCGGCGGAATTTGATTGGGCATAAACCAAATTTCATCAAGCCCCGCCTGGTACAGCACCTCATTCGCCATTAAGAGGTGACCATTATGCGGAGGATCAAACGTGCCTCCGAAAATTCCGATTTTCTTCATTTCAACCACCTTTAAGGAAGCTCGATTTGTTTATTTTCCTTTGATTCCTTATATAACACAATTGTATTGCCGATTGTCTGCACCAATTGAGAACGGCTTCCTTTTACAAGAGCGTCCGCCACATCATTTTTATCCTCTTCGCAATTCTGGAGAACACTGACTTTAATCAGCTCTCTCGCTTCAAGTGCCTCAGCAATTTGTTTAATCATGTTGTCGTTTACTCCGCCTTTACCTACTTGAAAAATCGGCGTTAAATGATGCGCTTTTGAACGCAAAAAACGTTTTTGTTTACCTGTTAACATTCTGTTCCTCCTAATTTTCCTATTACAATTGTTCTCATTTTTTCAATATCAGGCTCTTGTCCAGTCCATAATTGAAAGGATAATGCCGCCTGTTCAACAAACATGCCCACACCATCAAGTGTTTTTAAGCCTTTCTGGCTTGCTTCTTTTAAAAGAGCCGTCTGAATTGGATTATACACGATATCACATACGACAGCACTGCTTGCGGCACGCTGTAATGAAAGCGGCACTTCATCCACGTTCGGATACATGCCCACTGATGTTGTATGGATGATCACATCATACTGCTCAAGACGTTCTTCTGCTTCTTTTAAGCTTAATACTTCTTTATTGTGAAACGAAGGAGTGGATTCTGTAAGCCGCTTTGCTTTTTCCAGCGTCCGGTTGCAAATGTCAAATTTTTTTGGGCTATTACGGACAATTGTTGTAAAGATGGCTCTCGCCGCTCCGCCCGCGCCGATCATTAAAAATGACAGTTCAGAGATGGGCTTGTCTAATACCTTCATTAATGACTTTACAAAGCCTTCCCCGTCGGTATTGTATCCGACAAGCTTGTCTCCCTCTCTTCTGACCGTGTTTACGGCACCAAGCACTTTTGCACTCTCATCAATATGATCCAAATAATCCATAATAGAAACCTTGTGCGGGACAGTCACATTGATTCCTTGTACGCCTAGAGCTTTTATTCCCTTTACCGCATCCTCCAGATCATTCTCTTCCACCTTGAAGGCATGATAATGCCCGTCAAGCCCAAGATCTTTCAATGATGCGTTATGAATATCAGGTGACATGGAATGGCCAATCGGATTTCCGATAACCCCGTACAGCTTTTTCATACTCCTCTCCCCTTTTCTTAAATTAATGAGCGCCGAACAAATACATGAACGCCTTTTGGAGCGTATGCAGTTACCTTTTTATCGGCGTCATGGACAGTAACCCAGCCTAACCCAGAGAAAACGATATCTGTCTTTTTGTCTTTTATCGTAAACGTATGGGCGACCAATTCCGGAAACTCATCCATTTCATCTTTACCTGGAGGCGTGAGCAATTCCCCTGCATGCTTTTCATAAAGCGCATCTGCATTTTTAAGTTTTGTTCTATGAATCATCAGCTCATTTGGCATATAACAAATAAAAGGAGATCTTTCCCCAGACACATAATCGAACCTTGCAAGTCCGCCAAAATACAGTGTTTGCTGATCATTAAGCTGAAAAGTGCGAGGCTTCAGCTCTTTTTTAGGGGATAGTATTTTCAGATCCTTCTTATTGACATAATGCGCCATTTGATGGTTGTTGATAATTCCCGGAGTATCATAAAGCGCTGAGCCGTCATCCAGCGGAATTTCAATCGCATCAAGGGTTGTGCCAGGAAATTGGGATGTTGTAATAATATCTTCTTCACCTGACACTTCTTTAATAATCCGGTTAATAAAGGTGGACTTCCCTACATTTGTACATCCGACAACATAGACATCTTTGCCGTTGCGGTAATGCTCAATCGCATCAATGACTTCTTTGATTCCCTGGCCGCGTCCTGCACTGACCAAAAATACGTCAACAGGTTTTAAGCCAAGCTCTTTCGCTTCACGTTTCATCCACTGGATCAGACGCTCTCTTTTCAGTGACTTAGGCAAAATATCCGCTTTATTGCCAACTAATAAGATAGGGTTCCCCCCCACCAAGCGCTGCAGCCCATTAATCCAGCTGCCGTTAAAATCAAAAATATCAACTATTTTTACGACAAGAGAGTCCGTTTCCCCAATACCGTGAAGGATGTTCAAAAAATCATCATCCGTTAAGGAAACATCTTGTATTTCATTGTAGTTTTTCAGTCTGAAACAACGCTGGCAAATCACATTTTCTTTCGTAAGCGATGCAGGCGGCGCGTACCCCAGACCTGTTTTGTCCTCGGTTTGGATTGCAACTCCGCATCCGATACAAACAACCTTTTCCATTTCTTACTCCTCCCACTGAATGTGCCCTTTTCGTTTGAGAGCACTCAGTATTCTGCGTTCAACCTGGCGATTAAAGCGCGTAATGAATCCGTCAGAGGAAGCGACAGGCACGACCAAAATCGTATGGTAGCCGTTTCGGTTTCCCCCGAGTACATCGGTCAGCAGCTGGTCTCCGATGACCACGCAGTCCTCTTTTTTCAGCTCCATATTGCGCACCGCTCTATTAAAGGCTTTACCCATCGGTTTTCTTGCTTTATAGATGAATGGGATTCCAAGCGGTTCAGAGAAAAGTTTCACTCTTCTTTCATTATTATTAGAGACGATTGTCACTTTAATGCCGTGTTCCTTCATTTCTTCAAACCACTCGATCAAGCGCGGCGTCGCGTTCGGCCTGTCCCATTCAACAAGCGTATTATCCAGATCAGTAATAATCCCTTTTACATTTCGTTCCTTTAATTTTTCAGGTGTAATATGAAAAATATTTTTTACAAACTCGTCAGGTAAAAAAAACTTTTTTAACAAAACCCGCACCCTTCCCTTTTCTTTCTCCTTAATATGATTGTCGAAAAAAATCGAACTTGCGCCTAAAGAAAAACTGAGCAAAAAAATTTCGACAAAAATTGGGTTTCTTCACCAGGTGTGGATAAATTTACACACACTATCCACTCTTATTACATCACTCTTTAGACAAATTATAAACACGATACTCACAAGTTATCCACTTTTTGGTGTGGATAACAGAACGATTGTTCTTATATTCATTTCATGGTAGATTAAAGATAACTTCAACCTCAGATAAACGCAACTTATCATTGTATGCGTTAAGATCATGAATGATTCCAACTTTTAAGGAGGTGCCTCTCCCATTAATTGGGTTCCTAGCATGAGAAAACTGTCTGATGAATTACTAATAGAATCTTATTTCAAAGCCACCGAGATGAATTTAAACCGTGACTTTATCGAGTTAATTGAAAACGAAATAAAAAGAAGATCGCTCGGACATATTATTTCCGTATCTTCTTAATAGGAATTTGTCTATTTTTTCCGGGCGTATTTCCTTTTTTTACTCAGATGACTGATATTATATCACTTCGGCTGCGCGCTTTACTACTATTTTCAGCAAAAAACACCCCTAAAAAGAGGTGTTTTAAAGGGCCGGTTATTATGCTAACCAGTATATGCCGCCCACAACCAGGAGAACAACAACTAAAACAACAATAAAAGCGTATCCATATGCTCTGCCTGCGCCATACATGTGAAGCGCCTCCTTAATAAGGTTTTATAACAGCCTATGTAGGAGAAATAAATCGGACTAGGCGGTTGTCCGGCTCAACGCTGCAGAATCTGCCCATCTTGTATTCCTTCATATACGATCCTTGCCCCTTTAGGTGTCATATGATTGCCTGAAGGATCTATAAGACCGGATTGGATAAGCGCTTCATCAGTTGCTTTTCCGCCGTCTGCTTCTATAAAATGCTTCCAGTTATCTACAAGAGGGACATTCAGGCGCTTCGACACATCTCTTGTAATATCGTTGTATGAGTCGTGCCATTTCCTTGCTCCGCCTTTTGGTTCAAAAGCAGCTGCTTTATATCTGGAATAGTAAAACAGATGATGCTTCCCATTACCTTCTATAATCGGAATACACGTCATTAAGATTGGCTTGATCCCGTGTTTTCTGCTTTCTTCAATAAAATAAACCAGATTTTCTCTAAAACGCTGCTTCGACACTCTCGGTTTTCCCTCAGTCAGTATGGCGGCGTCATTTGTGCCGAACATAATAAACAAATACTTCGGTTTTTGATCCAGCACATCTGTCTGAAACCGAAGACGGGCATCCTCTGTCGTCTGTCCTCCGATTCCCGCATTGAGTATATCAAGGTTACCGCGTTCAGCTGTTTTAAGTATATTGACCCACTGCTGTGCTTTTGGATAATCGCGATAATCCCAATTAGAGCCACGCGTATTGCTGTCACCAAATGCTACAACGTCTTCGTATCCCATTCCCTCGCACCCTGCTGTAACGAACAACAGAAGGAAAAGGATGATAAAATGTTTCATCTTTACACCCCCAAAAGCCTCACCTTAATGTTATACCTCTGTTTCCCTTCGTTCAACGAAGAGTTTTTTTGCTAACACTGTTTTTTCCTATAGTTAACGTGTCCCCCTCAGTGAATATCATTCTGCTTTCATTGCGGCGCAGCAGATGACTTTTTATTTTTAAATTCCCTTCTCTCTAATCTGAAAAACACACAAACCAAAGGAAATAAATAGGCTAAGATACAGCTTATCCCTTAAGGTTATGGTTACCCTTTCTATCTTCCCTATGTTAAGAAAACAGAGAGATAGACGGACAGCCTTTTTTATGAACTAAAAAGAATTGTGTTCTTAACCTGGTTTTCAGTTGAACGGCTGAAATGACACCAGTTATACTAATTTAGATGACGGAGATTTTGGCTCCTGACATCATCTAAGTTGGGAGTGACATAGACTATGTTAAAAAAGGGAATAGGTATACTTGTGATTATCGCTATCATTGCAGTCGGTTTTTTTCAAAAAGAAGCTTGGCTTGATGCAATCAAAGCAGGGGGGATATTTTCCGTTTTATTTAGTATGCTGCTGATTGCTGTCGATGTTTTTTTCCCAATAGTGCCGTTTGCTTTAGTTGCAGCTTTAAATGGCGCTGTGTTCGGGACGGCAAATGGAATTTGGATTACACTGACCGGCTCAATGCTTGGTACAATATTGCTGTTTTTTCTCGCCAGGTACAGTTTTAGGGATTGGGCCAGAAGAAAAGTTCAGGCATATCCTGCCATACAAAGCTACGAGGCTTCCTTCAACAAAAATGCTTTTACCGCTGTTTTATTAGGAAGGCTGATACCGGTCATACCTTCCCTTATAATGAACGTGATCTGCGGACTGAGTCAGGTTCGCTGGCATGTTTTTTTCTTTGCATCTTTCATAGGGAAAATCCCCAATATTGTTGTTGTCACCATTGCAGGTGCCAACTTCACCAGCAATAAATTATTGTCTATCAGCATTTACGGTGCGTATATTCTGATCATCATGCTGGTCATATATAAAAAGTTCCCTCATCTTCTGAAGGTGCCAAACAAATAAGGAGGCTTGTTCGCCCCCTTACTTTTTTTCCGTCGCATGGCCTCCAAATTTTGAAGGGCAGCGACATGCGACCACAGGAGTTGCGGTCTGCAGGATCAAGAGTGGTTTCCGCCGTCCGTTTCCCTTCACCTATGGATCATTTTTCAAAAATGTCCGCTTCCCGCTTCCGACGGCGGTGTCCCGAAAAAGCAGTTCTACAATCTCCCATGCTTTATGATCACCCCCCACCATAAAACAGGCTCCATGCCATGCGCCTTCATTCCGCCCGCCGTACCGGCATCGAGATAATGGATACCGCTTCTTTCATTTAATTGTAGCGGTAGATCGATTCTTTTTAATGATAATCATATCGCCTTTTCTTAATAAAGGTCAAACATCACGCAAAACTGCATCATCTCTATGAATTGCTTTCCTATGTTTATTTTCCCTAAGCCGATTAATCCGATTTTCATGCCTGTTCTTCCTGATTGTCAAAAGCCTTTACTTTTTATGTTCCCTTTGTATTTGATACGCAGGAAAACAAATGAAACTACATCTTCTGCCCATTTTAATATGTTTTTCATGACCTGCTGTACCTGCCAGTTCCATTTCAGAACCCTCTTTAAATCCATAATTTTTACTTTATCCTTGATTTACCATCTCGTTGAGTTAAAATATGGGAAGAGAATTTTCAGTAAAAGAAGGTGTCATGTTGCAGAATCAATCTCATACTCTTATTGGTGTTACGAAAACCGCTGTATTCTTTTTATACGCTGCACTTGCAATCATCGGTTTTACCATCGGGTATTTTATCCCGCAGATTGCGAAATGGGCATTATCCCTCCCGTGGATTCCTTTTGAAGGACCGCTTCGGCTCATCACCTCTTTTCAGGGATCAACAGCTGCATTTATCACTGCTCTTCTCGGTATGACTGCAGGGATTTGGTTCGCTCATTCTGTTATTGCAATGCTGCTGTCTGTCAAGATTACAGATCACACAGTGGAATTCATGAAAGGAAAAAAAGTGCAATCAATTCATTCCGGTGACATCGCTCTTGTATTTATGGATCACAAACAGCTTGTCCTCCTAGGAACAGCCGGATATGAATTGGTACGGGAAGAAATTGATGAAAAACCAGTAAACGTTGAGAAGGCCTTTAAACAGCATCATTACGAATGGGCAGCAGATGGTGATCCGTTTACAGATCAATTTCGCCGATGGATTCCTGATGCACCTGACCTATCGCAAGGCGCCCATGCCTTATTAAAAGCTCGTCACAAAGCGCTGGAGGACGAACAAAAAGACGATATTGAAGAATTCCGTCTCGATCTGGCACAGCTGGGCATTGTTGTACGGGACGAAGGCACACGCCAATATTGGCGAAAAGCAGAAACATATCCCCCGAACATTCAGCACGGCGAAGGGTTGTAACAACAGAGGCTCAAGAAAGAGCCTCTTCTTTACTACTGCACAATAAACAGCACTCTGGTGCCGTCAGGATAGCTGCTCATTTGATTCCCTACCCATGAGCCGGCCCCGCGATTATCAGAAGGCGTCACATATCGGACATCAGCTCCTGCGCCGCCTTCCTCGCAGACCGCCATCGGCCACTCATCCCGATCATAGCCCGGCTTCGTCGGAATACCCTTTAATGATTCCTCCCGCCTTTTGTCTGCTCCATCTCTATCTATGGTGCAAATCTCAGAATGTCCCTCTGCAATCGCATCTCTAATATGATCGCCTGTTTCCGGATAACGAGACAGCGGAAAATATAACACTTTGTCATACAAAGAAGCGCCTTGGATCTGCTGCGGAACCATTACACAAAGAAAAACTGCTGCAGCAATAAACAGGCCTGCCATCCATTTTTTCATTCCCATCCCCCCATACATTTGTTCATTTCAATGTATGGGCGCATGATAAAAATTATTGTTAACATTTGAAGTTAATATGCTGTTTACAAAAGCCCAGGCTCCCATGCGAGAAATTTCCCGGTACAGACACAGACAGCCTCCCGCCCACATACATTTACATATAGGCTTTTGCCTACATACTTTTGTGGAGGTGACGATGGTGACAGGTGTTTTCGCAGCGCTCGGCTTTGTTGTTAAAGAGCTTGTCTTTTTAGTATCTTACGTGAAAAACAATGCCTTTCCACAACCGCTCTCAAGCAGCGAGGAAAAAAAATACTTAGAGCTTATGGCTAAAGGGGATGAACATGCCAGAAACATGCTGATTGAGCATAATCTTCGCTTGGTCGCCCATATTGTGAAAAAATTTGAAAATACAGGTGAGGATGCAGAGGACTTAATCTCCATCGGAACGATCGGGCTGATAAAAGGAATTGAAAGCTATTCCGCGGGTAAAGGGACAAAGCTGGCGACGTATGCTGCGAGGTGTATTGAAAATGAAATCCTCATGCATTTGCGCGCATTGAAAAAAACAAAAAAAGATGTGTCCCTTCACGATCCGATCGGGCAGGATAAAGAAGGGAATGAAATAAGCCTGATTGATGTTTTGAAATCAGAAAACGAAGATGTGATAGACACGATCCAGCTCAATATGGAGCTTGAAAAAGTGAAACAATACATTGACATTTTAGATGACCGTGAAAAGGAAGTGATTGTCGGGCGGTTTGGACTTGATTTGAAGAAGGAAAAAACGCAGCGTGAGATTGCCAAAGAACTCGGGATCTCGCGCAGCTATGTATCGCGGATTGAAAAGCGGGCGCTGATGAAGATGTTTCATGAGTTTTATCGGGCAGAGAAGGAAAAGCGGAAGAAGGCGAAGGGGAAATAAGATCGGAAAAGGCCAGGATATTTTAAAATTCTGGCCTTTTAAAGATAGAGTTAAACTGGTGAAGTAACTTTTTTTAGTGTGTCCACATTCTTTTTAAATTCTTCGTATATTGGTTTATTAACAGCTTTTGTAGCTGAAACTAAGCGTATAAACTCTTGGGTTGCATCTTTTAACACATCGGCTTTTTTAAGGTTTCCGTTTACTACTTGTGATGTTCCTTCATCTGTAAAAGAAATGCAAGCTTCCAATATATTTGACCATATGCTTTCATAATGAGACAAAGACTTTCTTGCTTCATTGTTGAAGCTCAAATCAAAGAGATTAACAATTTTTTCATCTAATATGAGATCCATACTGGCAGATATTATTGACATTATGATATATATTGAACCACTATGCGATAAATTGTTTAATAAGATTATCTCATTCTCAAGTAGTTGGTTAGAACTCTTTTTCATTCTTAATTTTTTTTTATAAGATAACAATGCCTGATAAAGTGAAAAAACAAACATTATATGGCTAGCAGACGTATCGTCATTAAATATCTTAGAATATAGTTCATTCCGCTCCCATATTTCTGATTTTTTGTGTGTAGCACTAACAGGATCACCATGAAAAGCCATTAAAGCTTGCGCAACGCGATCAAAAGCTAGTAAATTTCTGTGTCTAGGTATAGCATCACTGTCCCCACCCCTTCGTCCTCCTAAATAGGTAACATCATATACTTCAAACTCAGATCTTAATTTCTTTTGAATTTCATCGTTACTTCGGAAGTCAGAAGGGATTACATCGTTTTGACTATTATTAAATTTTATGATATTTTCTACAACATTTTTATTTTCACAGGCAATAAACCTAACAGGGACTTTAGCTTCCTTGCCAGGAACCTCACCACTATTTCCAATAGCTCCCGTAGTTTGAGCACCGTTAACAATAGACAATCCCTTAATATTTATTGTTTGTATAACTTCCCCTTTTCTAGACTGACGTCTACCTATTCTCATACTATTTACCAAAGCTGTAATTCCATTATTATATACTAAGAAGTTACCTGGTGTTTCTTTTACGGATTTTTTAATATTATGGTTAATATTCGCAGAAGACTTTCTACTTCCTAGATAACCCCTTACATTTGCAGAGTATAAGTCATCACTGTATTCACTATATATCTTATAAATCCAACTTGCAGGAACATTGCAACTATAAACCTCCCACTCAGAAGATTTCTCGTGATATCCTCCTGTAGTCCTTATCTTAAATTCATCTGTAACAAGAATATTGTTTTCTGAAGATCTATACAACCTTTCTAATTTGTTCAAACCAATTTCACTTGCTTCAACTTTAATTTCTTGCATTAGTTCATTTTCTATCATAAACGTATTCATATGTCCTTTTGCACTTAATTCGACGGTTTTAAGTTCTTCAGAAATATTCTCTGATTCTGGACAGTTATGAATATACCAAATCTCAAATTTATTAATGATCCCTTCTTTAATTGCATCTCTAACTTCAAGTGCTCTGGGCTTAATAATGTCAGGTAAGTTTTCATCTGAAGCTAACAGTAACCAATTAAATGCAGTATTTAAATCTGCAGCTTTATTTCCTTTAGCAGTTTTGACCCCTTCTTTTTCTGTATAAAAACTTTGCGCTAATACAACAACTCCTAATTCTCTATCTAAATATATTACATCACATTTTTTGTCGTTAGGACCATCTGTTATAGACTCTGCCGCCACACTATGGATATCCTCTACGGAAAATTTCAACTGTAGACCAAACATTGCAAGAGCTTCCGATCCATAAATCTTCAAATCATCTCTACTATTAAAAGCATGTAAAAAAGCATATTTTTCTCCCAAGTTATTTTCCCCCTATATGTATATATTATGTGTTAAACACACTCTTTTTCAC
Organism: Bacillus sp. JS; assembly: GCF_000259365.1. NCBI lineage: Bacteria > Bacillati > Bacillota > Bacilli > Caryophanales > Bacillaceae > Bacillus > Bacillus sp. JS. The sequence continues at coordinate 2,560,171 of NC_017743.1, forward strand.
TTACTTAATATCGACAATAAAGAATCAAAATTGAACTTTGTGGGAGAGATGTCGAATTTCTTCTTGCAAAAACTTGTTTTTGGATGAAAATAAAACTTAAAGCTGACTCTTCTTGTTAAGAAAAACAACCCACCTTAAAGCTTCTAGATTCAATCTTATTGCCAAAACAACAAAACCAATATTTATTTTTTGCTATTTAAGCAAAACACGTTTTTCAAAATCAGAAAAATGGTAAAATTTATTTGCTATATTGGAGAGTAGGTGTTTAAATGCCTAATAAAAAAATTGGAAATGTAATAAGGTCACTTAGGGAGAAGAGAAACCTAACACAAAAAGAATTAGCAAGTAGGATTGGATTAAATAACAGCGTTCTTTCAAGAATTGAATCTGGAAATAGGCCTGTTAACGATACAGAAATTAACTTGTTTGCTGATTTTTTTCAAGTTACTACAGATTATCTCCTTGGAAGAACTGAACATGCCAAAAAGTTAGACATAAAATGTGAAATTAGAAATATGGAACTTTTCGATTTAAAACAATGGGATGTTCTAACTAAAGAAGATATTCTTGAAATACAACAACACTTTGAGTGGGTTAAACAAAGAGCAAAAGATAGAAAAAACAATCTTTAATTTAGAAATAAAAAAGACTAAATGACTTTTATACTGGAGTGTTTTTCATGCCTAAAGCCTTTTTAGCCTGTATCGTTCATAAGTTCATGGAAGAAGAATCTTATGTATACCCCACACAGGCAGAATTGTTAAATGAAATTGTAGAAGGAGATCTTTATACGGAGATACACTTAGAAGAAAAAAGTTTCTATAATGGTTTCGCAAAATATAGATGTCATCATGATTTCAAGCAAAATAAAATGGGGAAAGTTTTTGGAAAGACATTCAATTATTATTTTGAGCCATTAAACTTTAATACATATTTTTCATCAAATGACAACCTAGCTTTCATTTCGACAAAAACTGAAGCTTCTTTAGATTTTATGAAATACTTAAATTCATCTAAATATTTTAAGATGGAGCCTATCCAAATTGACTTTTCTAAGATATATCCTCTTATTCTTGAAGTCGCCGGTGCCTGGATTGCAGATATACAAAAAGTTCATCTAAGAACTGCCGGATATTTTGGACCTAATGTTCATAAAAGTGATGAATTTAAAGCTGCCGCGAATGAGGGAAATGTTTCCTCTGTGAACATTAAATTCTGCAGTGCAATTGATAATGAAGAATATCAAATAACAATCTCGAAAAAAGGGTCAATAACTTTATATGATTCTTTTAAAAGTCACTTTGAAGAGTTGAGACTAGTACTTGAAGTTTATAATAGACTGTTAAATCCCCATCAGATTTTATGATGGGGAAATTGTTAAATATTTTTTTGAATAAGTATTCAACTTGTGTAAAGAAGTAGCTGTGAATTTGAATGAATCCTTTGTGATTATAACATTATCCTCATTTGTTTTAAAACTTATATTAAAATCCTTAATGTTTTTATTATTAACTTTTTTTAAATAATACCCATAATAAGGGTTAACTTCTTTAAACTTAATATCAACTGCATATAATGAATTATCTGGTTTTAAAACAGCGCTTATCTCATCTAATAGAGTACCAATCTCATTTTGAATAATTTTCTTTGATCTTCTATAGGATATATCAAGATCATCCATAAAAAAATTCAGTTTATTATGATATTCATCTAAACTGACTTCAAAATGAATTGTATTAACTTTATATCTTCTCCTTGTATTAGAGAGTAAAGACATTTTACAATATGCATCTTTCAACAAGATTAAATCAAGTTTTTCGAAAATATCTCTCGAAAAGTCTCCGGTAAACTCTATATCCATATTCCAAGAACAGTCAGGATTTTTAAAATCAAAATAAATTTTTTGACAAAAAATAAAGAGCTTTTCAGATTTACTATAACTAAGTTGGAGAGCAAATAACATCCATCCTAAAATTGTAGTTCCATTTGCAAAAAATGAATTCGGACTAGCAAAAAGGTTAATGGAAATTAAACTTATGGTCACAATCCACACTAATAATAATAGCCACATCGATAAGCCCTCCTTTCGATCAATTATAGAACAAATTATTTGATTTGTCTCCCTTTACAAGAACATTAGTTCGTTTTTTTTATAATCAAATATCATGTAAATAATCTTATTTTTTTCAAGTAATAATTCTAAAGCAAAAAAGCACCATTAATTATACATCAAACTTTTGTGTTATACCGGAAAGTGAGAAAAACGGATAACCTGTGAGTGGCATTGAAATAAGCCTGATTGATGTCTTGAAATCAGAAAACGAAGATGTGATAGACACGATCCAGCTCAATATGGAGCTTGAAAAAGTGAAACAATACATTGACATTTTAGATGACCGTGAAAAGGAAGTGATTGTCGGGCGGTTTGGACTTGATTTGAAGAAGGAAAAAACGCAGCGTGAGATTGCGAAAGAGCTCGGGATCTCGCGGAGTTATGTGTCGCGGATTGAGAAACGGGCGCTGATGAAGATGTTTCATGAGTTTTATAGGGCGGAGAAGGAGAAGCGGAAGAAGGCGAAGGGGAAATAATGCAGAAGAGGCCGGATCTCATGTTCCGGCTTTCTCTATTTTACTAAAGTTTCTATTAAAAGAAATAGAAAAAGAGTTATGAACATCATTTTTGTTATCACTGATAAGCTCTCCTGAAAATCCTTCATCGGCATACTTCAACACATCCTTAGTCCCTGCTTTCTTTATGCAGGCTTCGATCTGGCTGTCGATGCTCGATCCCTTGATCGCTTGTTCCTCGGTCGATACCCTTACATATATTGCTATCACCCTGGATCTCCTTCCTATAAAGTTTTATTAAATAATGATAGCAATCGTTAATGCATTTGTCAGCTTGCGGTCCCTCGATGATTATTACCTTCATAAAATGCATCCCCCCTTGGGTATGCTATGTAAAAGGTGTTTGTCCAAATGCTGGATTTAAAACACATTAGTTAATATTCTTGGAATGAGTTTAGATATTCTAAATTTTATTGTTATTAGCTTGTAATTAATGGGCTGATTTGAAATAATTTCATAGTAATTTTAACTTTATTAGGAGGGGAAAAAATGAAAGCCAAATTCACCACAACCGGGTCTTGGAGTATAGGAAATTCTAGGTCAGACTATCGAGGAGATCTTTACTTAAATCAAAGCGAAGGAGGAATTGTATTAAATATTCACATCCCCAATAAAAAAAATGCTCCTATGAGCTATTTTAAATTCCCTCTTGATATTCCCTTTATTTCTGGAACAACAAACGATGGTGCTAAAATAACTTTAATAGATTGTTCACGAATTTCAACAAAAAGCATAATTGGATCGGAAGAAATTTATGTATATCAAGCTAAGTTTATGCTACAGGGAGTAAATTTCAAAAAAGAAGACGAAATACTATTTTCTAAAGTAAAGATTAATATCCCAGGAATCATTCAATGGGGTAACGTATCTAATTACGTTAGTTCTTCTATGGAAAGTACAAACGTTTTAATTGGCTTAGAGCAAGTTAACGCCATTAAAATTTATAGTTGTGACGAATATACTTTATCATATGATTTGTCTTTCAGTTTTCCAAGCACTAGTTTAATGAGAGAAGAGATTATACTAAATCAAACCCCATACCTTGTTATTGAATCTAAATTATCGATTAAACCATTAAAATGGTTTGTGAACATAGCTCTAAAAATGAAAAGAATTATTGAAATAGCTATGGGGAGACCATTAGGTTTTAAAACAATGTTTGCTGAATCTCCAGAGTTTTTTTGGGAATTTGGCGAGGGACAAAAACACTTAAGACCTATCGAAGTAACTCACGCTTTAACATTAGATAAAAGCAAGAGACAATATATAGATACTACTGTTACGGAAACTGACTTTCTATTTAACCTAGAAGAGCTTTCTAGAGAAGCAAATTTTTCTTGTTGGCAAGAAATAGCATTAGTGATGGAACCTATAATTGAATTATACATAGACGACTTATACAATAAAGAATTGTCAATCAGCCGCCATTTCTTAAACATGATTCAAGCTTTAGAAACATATCATTCTCGAAGGATTTGTAGTGGAAGTTTGGGAGAATATAAAAAAAGAGTTGAAAGAATTACATCAGATAGAAAGGATGATAAAGCTGAGGCTATAGATTTTCTATTGGGGTTCAGTAAAAACTGGAACAATAAAAAGCAAGTCCCTTTAAGATATAGAATAGCAGACTTAATATTAGCAGATTTTAAATTCTTTTTCTATACAGGTGAAATACACAGACTTGATTTCCCAAAAATAATTACATACACAAGAAATTATTACACCCATTATAGCCTCAGTTTAGAGAATAAGGCTCTTAAAGATGAAGATTTGGTAAATGCGTATTATTTTCTCAAAAATATTCTAGAATTTTATTTACTGAAAGAACTCGGTTTTAATGAAGATTTTATACACAATCGTATTAGAAAAAGAATAGAACCAATTAGAATTGGTATTGAGACAAAAGCAACAAATAAAAATTAGATGTACTTTATATAAATAGAGCAAAAACCATACCTACATAATTTGGTATGGTTTCCCAATGATGATATAGTATCAGTTAATGTATATGCGTTAAAAACTTATGTTTCTAAATAGAATTTCCGAATCAAAGATTTGTCAGTTTTGTTTAATTTAACACCCATGTGTACAGTTTTATTGACTTTAACATTCCTAGTAACATTAAATAATCCTAAAGATAAACTTCTCTCTTTGTACAATTCCTCATATATTTTTATTTGTGGTGGCGAATTTAGAAATTCAATCATTTTCTGGGCTGTTAATTCTCCTTTATACACATCAAACTTTTCACTTTCTATGTTCATTGACGCTCCCTTCCCAAAGTAATCGAGTCTAGGCGGCGTTCTATCTACAAACATTGTAAATGAAGATTCATCTACAATATGCACACCATTAACATACATAGGTCGTCCTATCATGGATGTTGTTAATAAAATTTTATGTATTTTTTTAGGTGTGAAGCTATCTTTTAAATTTAACTGTTCTTTAACTAAATGCAAGTTGACTTCATAAAAGTAAGCTATTCGATTTATCTGAAAAGTTTCATTGTATAATTTGTTTAAATGGTTCGCATGTTGTCTTGTTGTAAAGGGTTGTACATGCGCCTTGCACTCTACGAAAAATAACTCATTATCTAAAACAAATGCTATATCGCATTCATATTCTGTATTATCATCTCTTTTATAAAGCCTCGAACATTTTATATTGCTTAATTCCAGACCTTTTATAGTCCTTTCTTCGAAATTGGGACCTTTAAAGTCCATATTTAAATTTTCATTTAGAAAATTTGAAGCTAATGCTCTGGCAACATCGGCTTGAGATGTTAATGATGGTATAACTATAAGTTGATCGTTAACTTCAATAAATGGACAATCAATTAAATCTAAAGATTTTTTGTTAAATGTAAAATAGTTTATAATTTTTATTGAATTTTCTCGAGAAAACCCATTTTTCTCAAAAAATCTTTTCCAATTTTCTTTTGATTTACTAAGACAAACTTTATCTAAGTTTAATGTTGATAAGTGCTTTCTTCGTTTCAAATATTTTTTACTTTCATCTATTATTAATTGATATGCATAGATCCAATATTTAAGTTCTATTCCATCAATTTTCACATCTAGACGAGGCGAGCCAAAATATAAAACTGAAAACAAATGATTGAGATAGTTAGTAACCTCTGATAATTGTCTATCGAAATCATCTTTTTTTCCTAGGTACGTATTTTGTATTTCATTTATTTGATTCAATTGCCAACTCTCACGCAAATTAATAAATCGTTCATTAGAAATTAAATTATTTAATTCGAAGTCCTTATCAGATATTTCAAATAATGGTTTTCCATCTGCTTCTTTAGTTATTGTGACATCAGAGTACTTCCAATACTCCAAAATATCATTTAACTGCTCCCACATTTGACTAAAGATTATATGTTTTTGAGAAGCTTTAATTATTTTCGGTGAAATGTTTCTTTTGTATCCTTCAAACTCATAATTCTGAAACATGAAGTATTTTAAAATTAGTCCTGTCGAACCAATAGTAGCCTCATATAGAGCTGTTTTCAATTCAAAGTCGTTAATATTAGAAAAATCTATAAACCTGTTTTTGGTATTCTCTTTTGAATCAACTAAAATTTCATTAAGATATAGTTCTAAGGAGATTAAATATGAAACAACTTTATACTTTTCATCTATATTTTCAAATGTGTTAAAAAATTTAGTTCTTTCTTCTGCAACTTGATTAAAGAGGTTCTCAAATATAAAAATATTCTTTTTGATGTTATTGATTTTATACTGCTGGTCAGCATTGCAGTAAGAAGCAATGTGTTCGATTGTATCTTCAAACAATTCCCTGTGACTCTTACTGTTAAATAAGTTTACAGATAAACCTGACGACTTTAGTACTGTTAATGCTCCATCTATCCCCTTCATTTTCAAAGTATTATCAATAAACTCAATGAATTTCTTTTTCCCTTTTTTCACCTCATTTTCAGCTTTATAAAAATTAAACCTATCTAAATTTTTGAAGAACATACTATAACTCCCCGTTCTACTTAGAATTTCAAAATATAACAAACTTCACGGTTATTTTTAATAACACAATAATTATATAACAAAATTCTTATGAAATTTCAGTTAGATATTAAACCAGAACGCAAACAGAATTCACGCTTTTTTTAAAGCTCTTTTTCTGATCTAAATTCATTCCCTGTGTTAAAAGATCCTAATTCGAAAAAGTTATTGAGGTCTCACCGAAAATTTAAATTGCGGTGTCCTATTGCCTTTTTCTGCGAACGAAAACTTGTTAATATTTACATTACTAGTAGAGTTAAGGGAAGGGTGAATATCTTGATATCAATCACATCAGCTGAAGTGGGAATGAAGATTAATGAATGGCATAGGCATATTCAAAAATTCAACGTAACTGATGCTGAAATGTTAAAAGCTGAAATCGAACGTGATATAGAGGTTATGGAAGAAGATCAAGACTTGCTTATTTATTATCAACTAATGGCCTTTCGACATAAAATCATGCTGGAGTATACGCTGCCATCTGATGAGAATCGAATGGAACTTTCAGAATATTTAAAGAAAATCGAAGGACATAAGAAGAAGCTAGACAATATGCGAGCGTATTATTATAACTTCTTCCGCGGGATGTATGAGTTTAGAAACGGTAAATACACAAAGGCCATTACATATTACAAAAAAGCTGAACGCAAAATTCCAACGATCTCCGACAAGATTGAAAAAGCTGAGTTTTATTTTAAGTTATCCGAAGTCTATTATCATATGAAAATGACTCACATCTCAATGCACTACGCTGAACTTTCATACAATATCTATAAAAAACATGAGCTTTATTCTGTTCGGCGTATTCAGTGCCATTTTGTCATTGCCGGTAACTACGATGATCTTGAAAACCATGAAAAAGCTCTCCCCCACCTACAAGAAGCTTTAAAAGGTGCCGAGCTGCTTAAAAGTAAAAATACTCACATCTATGCCACTGCATTTTTCAATCTCGGCAACTGCTATCACAAAATGGACAACTTAAATAAGGCTGCACGTTACATCGAACAAGCTTTGATTCAATACAGAAAAATAAACTCTGACGTACTTCCGCAAACTTATCATGACCTAGCGTTGATTTATTTTAAACAAGGCAAAAAAGAACAAGCAATGGATTGCTTCCGCAAAGGAATCAGAAGTGCTGTAGATTTTAAAGACGAACTTTTTATGAACTTATTTGAAGCATTAGACGTTCTTTATATAAGAAATGGCGATACACCTAAACTCCTCAACATTTTTTCTCGTTTAGAGAACGGCAAAGGATACCCTTATCTGGAAGAGCTGGCATTGTTAGGAGGCAACCTTTTCGATTATAATGGAAAAATAGAGGATAGTATCATCTGTTTCAAGAAGATGGTATATGCTCAAAAGCAAATATCGAAAGGGGAATGCATGTATGAAATCTAAATTGTTTATCAGTTTATCCGCCGTTTTAATTGGACTTGCCTTTTTCGGATCTATGTCTAATGGCGAAATGAAGGAAGCATCCCGGAATGTAACTCTCGCACCTACTCATGAATTCCTTGTTTAATTCGATAAACAACATTAGTTCTGATTCCCTTTAGCCGTTGCATAACGGCTTTTTCTTATTTCTAATACTGAAAAAATTCATCATACATAAAGCTTTTGAGGTGAAAATTTTGGACTTATTTGATGAATGCTTAGAAGCTCTAGGGAAAAACAAAGAAATCTTATCAGAAGAATTAACGGCAAATTATTATGAACTGCTTTCAAACAGTTTTCCCTTTACATCTTGGGGACGAATCAAGTGAGAAGAAGTTTGTTGTCATCAATCTATAGATTACGAGGAAGAGATTTACGATTGGCTAGCTAAACACCATTTTAAAGATAGGAACATTATTATTCTTTGGGGTTACGGAGAACAGCCAGCATTAAAAACCAGTCTTGAGCATGCATTAAACGTAATTGATGATGTAACTGCCGTTGGATCAGATACTTTTATGTTTAGTGAATCTGGCTACGTTATCGAATTTTTTCATGATGGCGATGTTACAATTGGAAAGTCCCCTTTCTTGGAAACGATTAGTAAATAGGTAAAATGATAGGATTCAGCAAAAACACCATTCTTTTCTTTTTGTATATTTCTACAAAAAGAAAAGAATGGTGTTTTTTTCGTTATATAGATACAAATTCGTCTTAACTTAATGACCATGTGGTGGAACCCTTTATTAGTTTATGGGCCTGTTACTAATGTGAGTTAGAAGTATGCCCAGAATTGGCGGTAAGTCTACTTGACCTTTGGTTTTATTGTCCAGTTAAGTGTAGCCGATTCATTATAAGGATTTTTTTCTTAGGCTAGTAAAAAACCGTTTAAAATACTCTTCTAATGCAACTTCACCCAACTTAGACTTAAAATTCAAATCCTGTCTTGATGTAGTAAGGTCATAGTGTCTATTTATTCCACCATAATATAATTCCACCTGACTTCTAAGTAATGATGGCTGAGTATTCTTTTCCTTTGCTTCAAATTCAAGTTTATCAGCTAAATGTAACAACTGTTCTTTAGTATATTTTTGTGGTATCTCAAGATTAGGGTTAAATTTTTTTGCAATTTTAATGATATCAGCTGAAGTTACAGGCTCTTCATTAGCCAAGATATATCTTGTACCCCTTACACCTTTTTCCGCTGCAGCAATCATACCTTTCACAACATCAGTTACATCTATTGGCGTCATTTCACTTATATAGTTAACTTTCATCTTTCCTAAAAGAATACTCTCGAAGGCCAGTATGGTTGGAGTTTTCTTTAAAAACTCTCCACCAACCATTGCACCAGGAAGAACGCTAACCATATCCAAATCATATTTTTCTGCCAGCTCCCAAGCTGTTCTTTCAGCTCGTGCTTTTGAATCAAAGTATGCATTTCCATGACTGTTTTCAAGCCATGTAGTTTCATCAATTTTACCCTTTAAGTTTGTCTTGTCCAATGACAATGCTGCTACGGAGCTTACATATACTATTTTTCTTACATTTGCTTCTTTAGCAGCCTCCATTATATTTTGAGTTGCCTCAACATTAGGAATAATTATCTCTTTTTCAGAATCTTGTGCCCAATGTTTAAATACAGCAGCTACTTGATATAAGGTATTCACTCCATCAAGTGCTTTATGAAGTGAGTCTTTATCCCTCAAATCGGCGTAGACGATCTCACAATCAAGGCCTATAAATGGTTCTTTGTCATTTAAATCTCGTACACCTGCTCTAACAGTTTCTCCTCTTTTTAATAATTCCCTTACCAAGTTGTTACCCAAATGACCATTTGCACCTGTTACCAAGGAAAGATTCTTCATAAATAAAACCTCCTAAATCAGTGATTACACTAGTCATCATAATGCGATAATAGCCTGTTGTAATTGACATATGTAAATTGCAATAAAAAAACACCAAATACTTTTATTTGATGTTTTCTAAAAACGTTTATTCTATTTTCATACTTCTCTTAATTCTACTAAGTGAGCTTGCTCTAATTCCGATATAAGAAGCAATATATGATTGATTTATTCTACTTTCTAAAGAAGAATATTCTCTTTTAAACTCCATGTACCTTTCCAGTGCATCTTTCATAAGTAACGCCTGTTCTCGATTTAGCGTATCAACAAGAATCTTCTGAATATAATTAGTGAATATAACCTTCATTTGATTAGTTTTCTTCATACCTTGGTATATGGAATTATACGGAATAACTACGCAAATGCTGTCTTGCAGGCTTTCTACACTAAATCTAGCTTCTTCAACTCTTAATAAACCCTCTGCACAGGCAAATTCCGTTTCAGCTGCAAAACATTTTGTCACATCATTCCCTGCAGCATCTATATAATATCCTCTCATAATTCCTTTATGAATATAATACAGTGAAGAAACTCTTTGCCCCTGACTTAAAACAATTGTACCCTTTGGTACCATCTTTATATCAGCTGTTGAATTGAATAAGTATTTTAAATCTTCTTCCAACTCCAACTTCAAACCAGCTTCAATATAATCACTCGGCTTATTAAGCATAATTATCACCTCTCTAAACATATAAGGCATATCCTTTATCCACAATTTCACTATTATAGCATTTAACCATGTCAAGCAATATAATAGATTCAATTAAAATTCAATACAATCAACGATTAGCACTTATTGGGGTAGCAACACACATCCATCAACTTAAGAAATTACTCTTACCCAAAACGAAAAAATGAATTTAATTTTCATAAATCACTATCAAGAGATAAAAATTTCGTTTTGGGGGTACTTCAAAATGATTAGCTTGATGGGCATGTGGTCAAACCCCAAAAACCAGATCAAAAGACACAGATCGAATGATTCATTTCCACCCTTTGATCCACATAACACTTAGTTTCATCATTCTTCCATGGTAATATTTTGTTATATGATTAAATGAAAGGGTATGATTATGAAAGTCTTTGAAGCTAAAACACTTATGTCTGAAGCTACAGACCGCGCCAAAGAATATAAAGAACTAAGGACGCAAATGGTCAACTTGAGAAAAGCTTTACAAAGCGTTGCTGAACTTGACGACAGCGAATTCTCAGGTAAAGGCGCTAATAACATTAAAGCATTCTATCACGATCATGTTGGTGTAACTGATCAATGGATCGACTACATTGACATGAAGATCGCGTTTTTTAATAGCATTGCCGGGGCTGTCGAGGACAAAGGTCTCTCTGATGCTTATATTGAAGAATCTTTTTTAGAACATGAACTGGCTAACGCCCATAAAAAATCAAAGTCCATCATGTCTGAACAGAAAAAAGCCATGAAAGATATTCTAAACGATATCGACGACATCCTCCCGCTCGACTTGTTTTCAACAGAAACCTTCAAGGATGAGCTTGCAGATGCCAATGATAAACGCAAAAAAACAATTGAAAAACTAGGTGACCTTGACGAAGATTTACTGACAGAATATGCTATGTCAGAACCAAATGAACAATTCATCAAGTCAGACTTCCAAAAGCTCCAAGAAGCAACGGGCAAAGGCAAAAACGCTACACCCATTCACTACAACGCCAAGGCGTACCGTGAGAGTGATATACATAAGAAAAAAGGCGATATTGAGAAGCGTACAGAGGCTTATTTGACCATTAAAAAGAAAGAAGAAAAAGAACGGGAAATCAAAGAATTACAGAAGAAGCTCAATACGTTGGTTGATGATCCTGACGAGTATCTAAAAGTTGCTAAAGAGATTGGATACGACAACCTCACCACTGAACAACAGGAGTATGTTAAATCCCTCGAGTTTTGGGATAATCCTCTTCGAGCGACCAAGGATATTTTGAAAGAACAGATTGACGGTGTATATGAAGGTTTATTAGCCGGTATAGATGATACAGAGAAGACGGTTAAAGAATATTTAGCCCCTATAGATGTAGCGGGTAAAAAATATCTAGGTCCAGTATATGAATACTATAAAGGCAAACAAATGGCATATTATGATTTTTCGAAGGAAACTGGTGAAGGACTTTTAGGAATTGCAAAATTCGGGATCGATCTCGGTTTAGATCCAAGAGGAACGATAAAGTCCGTTTTTGAATTCGACTATAAAAAAGCCTGGGATTCTACTTGGGATGAGGTAAAAGAAAGCTGGGACAAAAACTTTGTACACGGAGATATGTATTCACAATCGCACTACACCACATATTTCACTTTAAATGTAGCCAGCTTATTCATATCAGGCGGCAGTGGTGCTGTTACAAAGAGTGGATCCGTCGTTTCAAAAGTCGGGAAAGTCGCAGAGAAGGGAATCAGCAGGTCGGGTAAAAAAGGGATAAACAGTGCCGGGAATGTTGGTAAATCTGCATCAAAAAAAGTAGTAAAAGACACCAAAGACTTTGGGAAACTTTTTAAAAAAGGTTTAGAGTCAATACCAAATCCTTTTGCTAAAGAACTTCTGTTAGCTAGTGATGTTCCTATAAATGTGCTAAACTTACAAAAATCTGGACAAGATACAATTCAACAAATTAAAAAGTCTTTTGATGTTGATCATGGTTCTAAGGGGAATGCTAATAGTAGTAAGATAACCAGTGAAGCTAAATCAGTATCGAATATGAAAGAATTTTTTAATGATGGATTTGGAAAAACTATTAAAAACAATGTTACAAAAACAAAAAATCAATTCCAAGGCCAGTCAATCTATGAAGTTAATAAAAAATTGGATAATCCGTTTCTGAAAAAAGGCGATAGATTTTATTTAGATAATTTGCACAAGGATCATTTAGAAGTTTTCGATAAAAGAGGAAATTTAAGAGTAGTGTTGAATTTGGATGGAACATTGAACGAAGTTAAGACTAAGAATGCCATTGGAAGAAAATTAAAATAGGTGGTTATGATAGATGAAAAATATTGATAAAATCTTTAGTGCTTTAAAAGAATTAAATGAAAAATATAATAGTACATTAATTTCAACAGAAGAACTTTTAGAAGAAGAGGAAAATATTAAAGAACTTCCGCAAATAGATGAAAGAATGAATAAAATTTTAGCTAACTTAAGTCAAATTGAAGATAAAGAAAAACTAACTTCTGAATTACTACAGTTACATTTAGTAATAGGTGATATAGAATGGCAGTTTGACCAAATACATGAGATGGTTAGACAGGTAATCGAAAATATTGAGGATTAATATTATAAAAAAGGCCCTCTTTTCAAGAGGGCCTTTTTTATTTCAAGAACTCTTCAAGTTTCGCTTTAGTTTTTGACTCTTAAAGTCTGAATAAATATTATTAATAAAAATAAAATACCTCAGCAGCATTCTTAAACCCAAGTAAAGCCGTTAAGGTACTCATTTCAAATTCACAAAACTAAAAAAGAAAGTCTATTCTACTATTATTTTAAACTCATCCTCTAATTCCTCTTGAGCCTCTTGTAAAACTTCTAGTACATCATCAGCATATGAACCTAAAAACTTTCTACTCAACTCAAAATTTCTCCAGACTAAAGTTAACGGCAACTCTATCCACCCAGTAAGGCAATCCCATAAGGCGTCTAAATTTTTCCCATAGTAGTCTGGGAAGTCTAATTTATCTTTTAATGCATCATGTAATTCTTCTTTATTTTCAAAGTCTTTCCCCTCTACAATTATTTTTCCCATTGAAAACTATGTCCTCCATTATTTTAACTTAACAAACGTTTTATCGTTTTATAATGATCTGTTGTTTTATATATTAATCCATCATTCGAATAGAGTAATCTGTCATTCCCTCTGTAACCTGTTTTTCTCTGTTTTTGTATATATCTCCCCCGATAATTTTACCCGGAGCTACTTTTGATAAATCACCTTTTTTGCTTTCCGATCCTAATTTTTTTGCTTCTCCTTTAGTTATGTAATTATCAGGAAACCGGCCATTTTTCGCCACAAAATCGGAAACTTCAGTAAACCTATTAAGTACCTGAAACCTTTGCGTCAACTCAATGTCCTGAATAGATAAACCGTCAGCGACCTTCTTGTTGGGGCATGGGGAGTCTTTGGTCTTTTCATGTAGTGTATATTCCTATTTCACTTCACTATTATTGGACAGTACCATAATCAAAATCAATATCTTTCTTGTCTAAATCCCCCTTAACATTTTTAGCATAGGTCATGGTTAAATGTACGCTTTTATCTATCCACCAAGTTCCATCATCAGTATTCGTATCCCAAGTAACATCTATATCTCTGCCGAAATTCTCAAAAAACACCAAATCCCCAACAGCTACTGTTTTTCCGTGGATCTTGTAATATATTAGAACAATTTTCTTATCAAATATACCTGTCCCGTGCTTTACGATTGTTAAACTATAAGGCTTATTAGGACATTTCTCTTCAAGTATAACTTCAGGATTTAAAAATATAACATAACAAATGAATAGAATTGGTACAATCGCTAACCTTTTTAATAATTTTTTATTGATATTTAACCCCTTCAACATAGCCCTCCCTTTTTAACAATCCATTTCATTTGGGATACACCTCCATCATTGAACGTATTTCCTATGAAAAATGCAAAATAGAGAGTGATACATATTATACATGACTAATATGTATCACTTCTTTAGTTCTTGTTCAAGAATCGCGCCCGATTGGGGGAGATCGTTATTGAACTAAGGCCTCCCGATAGTTGGATAAGAAAAATACATCCACCAAATGTTCAATGTTAGTTTGTTTTTCATACATACTAATAATAAAAGTAAAACATTATTAAAACTTTACAAGATAAACTGAATTGACTATAGTCTAATTAGACTAAAATATTGATGTAAAGAAGTGAAAAATAAGATGATAAAGTCTTTTTTAATGTTGGGGCAGTCGAATATGGCGGGCCGTGGATTTTTGAATGAAGTAGACCCTATCTATAATGAAAAAATAAAAATGCTGCGCAATGGACAGTGGCAGATGATGACAGAACCGATTAATTACGACCGTCCGGTTTCCGGCGTTGGCCTGGCGGCATCTTTTGCAGATGCATGGTCGAAAGCTCATCCCGATGAAGAAATTGGCTTGATTCCTTGTGCGGAAGGTGGCAGTTCATTGAATGACTGGCATCCGGAAGGCATCCTTTTTCAGCATGCTTTGTCCGAAGCCCGCTTCGCCCTCCGTTCCAGTCAAATTTGCGGAATCCTTTGGCATCAAGGTGAGAGTGACAGTTATCGTTCACTACATGAAACTTATTACGAGAAATTAAGTCTTATCATCGAGACGCTAAGAAACGAGTTGAAACTTGATGAGGTACCGTTGATAATTGGAGGGCTTGGTGACTTTCTTGGGAAGACCGGTTTTGGACAGCACGCGACTGAGTTTCGACAGGTTAATGAACAATTGCTGCGTTTTGCTAATGAACAACAAAATTGTTATTTTGTTACTGCAGCAGGTTTGACTGCGAATCCTGATGGCATTCATTTAGACGCAGCTTCACAACGCAAATTCGGTTACCGCTATTTCGAGGCTTTTTCAAAAAAGCACCATATCCTGAAACCCATTTCGGGAGAGGAGCAATCACTGAAAGTGAATGGTGACTATTCTAAAACAGAACAGATTTACCTTCATAGTATGGATTTGGCTTCGGGTAAAATCACGTACGCGGAATTTGAGGCGCGGCTGGCGAAGGTGATGAAACCATGATTCCCTTACTTATCCTTGGCTTGTTAATCCAAAACCCCGGAGCTCACGGCTATGAACTTCTGGCCTTAATGGAAAAGCGTCATTACAAATACATTGTTAACTTCACGAAAGGTTCATTTTATTACAATCTGCAGCAACTTGAAGAAAAGTGCTTTATTGAACAGATTCAGCAGAAACCCTCAACCACCGGGCGTGAAATCCGTAACTACAAAGTTACAGATTCGGGAAGGGCAGAATTCGAAAAATTAATGATCAAATACGGCACCAAATCGGAATATGTGAACCTGCAATTTTATGGGGCTTTACTCTTTGCCGATGAATTCGACAAAAATAAATTACTGGATCTGATCCAATCACAAATCGATCAGACTAAAACTCGAATCGAGCTCCTTGATGAATACCTGTCCATCACTCAAGAAATTCCCGGCACAATCGATTACTTTCGCCGTATGAACGAAAATTCCCGTTCACATCACTTGGTTAATTTAGAATGGTTCGAAAAATTGAAAGCAGAAATAGAGTGAACTATTTAATAAAAAATGTAATGTTAAATATATAAGGATATTGGTTACCTAAATATAAAACCTGTGTCATAGATATCTACCAACAACTTTGATACAGGTTTTATACTTCTTCTTTAATTAAACCAGCAATAGAGTCAACACTTGCCCCCCAAGAAGAACAAGTGAATCTGCTGCGTGTTCTTCTTTTTCAATCGCTATTCCTTAGTTTAATTAGAACTCAGATAATCCAAGACACGGTCAACTCTTTCATTGACTGAGCAGTCGCCTTCAATCTTTAACACTGGACAAGATAAATCTGCCATCCAATGTTCATGCAAAGCTCTACTTCTAACTTCCATTCCAGCATTATCATATAAAGAAGCCCACTCTAAAAATGTTTTTGATTGTTCATATTTACTGCCACCGGCTAACACTTCGTTTCCATAACGCTGAAATTCCCTGTGCCTTAGTCTCTCAAGCCGTATATCTTGTGGAATCCATAAGAAGACGACAAGGTCAAAATAACTTTTTAGATTATCGCCCCAGCCACACACTGCACCAGAAAGAATCCATTTTTCATTGATTGTTAAGTCTTTTTCAAGCAACCTTTTTCTTTCAGGAATTTCTCTTTTTTTAGTGAATTTATCTAACCAATAGTAATTATCAGTATCAAGATGCGTATGAGGCAAACGCTTTGATAATGCAGCACCCAATGTAGAAGTTCCGACACCAGAGGCTCCCAATATGTGAATATTTTTTTTCATACATCCCCCTCCTTATTAAGCAACCAAACTCCCTGTTTGTTGCATAAGGTACTTACTATTATTTTGACATAAATCCCTAAAGACCTTTACTTTTCGAGGGAAATCCAGATGCGTGTTAAAATCATCATACTTACGAAAACAGCCATTATTAAACAGATTCATATTCCATCTCCTTAGACGCATTTTCCTATGAAAAAAAGTCTTGATTTTCCTATAATATTTAAATGAATCCAATTTTTAGATTGTCGTCTTTAAGGAGGTTTTTCATCTTGAGGTATACAAACAGTCATTTAGAGAATTGGATCGAAAGCTTATATGGAAGATTGATATGACAGAGTCTGAACAAATTAATTTTGAACGGATTGCCGAAGCTTTAGACATCAGGCTTTCATTTAAACCTGTTACAAGCTTCGCACTTAAACACAGCGGAACTTATAACATATGCTTGGACAGCCGAAATGTATCGCGGATTGAAAAGCGGGCGCTGATGAAGATGTTTCATGAGTTTTATCGGGCAGAGAAGGAAAAAGCGGAAGAAGGCGAAGGGAACATCATTTTTGTCATCACTGATATGCTCTCCGAGAAAGACAGTCTGGATCATAGCAGATGATTTGGCTTATGGGGCCTTACTGACACCCTCCCTTAAGCAGTTCAAAGCCGGACGTTCTAACAGCTCTCCAGAAAAGCATTCATTGTCAAACTTCAGAGCATCCTCGTTCCTGCTTTCTTCATGCAGGCTCCGGTCTGGCTGTCGATGCTCGCCCTCTTGATCGCTTGTGCTTACACGACACCCTTACAACATTTCCATTTTCAATAATAGCCATCGTTAATAACATTGTTCAGCTTGCGGACCCTCTTATGATTATCACCTCATAGAATGTGCATCCCCCCTTGGCAATGCTATGTAACAGCTGTTTGTCCTAATGAGATGATCTTCACTAGGTAGGATAAATAAAAAAACACCAAATGGGTTGTTGGTAAGTTATATTGACTCCATCTGAAGTACCCTTTAAGTAGTTGCTTTAATCACAAATAGATTAGAAGTCCACAGAACAATGCTATAAAGATATAGCTTGCGGTATACCAAATAAAGAAAATCATACTCGATAATAAATCATAAAGAAAGAAGGTGATCCCATGCCCGCACAATAGACCCAATGCTGAGAAGTCTCCTTACTTACTTCAACATGCTCACAACCGTGTAAACTGGTTCCCTTGGGGAGAAGAAGCATTTGAAAAAGCGAAACGAGAAAACAAACCTTTCTCGTATCTATTGAGTATAACTAGCAGGGCAGCTACACAAACTTGCCATTGGTGCCATGTCATGATATTCAAATATAATAACTCTAAAGCAAACAAAGATACCCATATAGTTTGGCATCTTCTTTTTAGTTCGAATCCCTCAACAAAAGTGGTATATTATCAGTTACAAAAGCACGCCGTTTCAAGCATTTGAAATCATGCCATACAGCCTATTATACAAAATAGACATAATTTATATTAACTCAATAATACCCATTAAACCAATCGGGATTAAAACGTTTTAAAAAAATGATCAAAGGTGAAGTTATGGTTTTTTTATTTTCTTAACGTTGTCCTAATTCCACTGGACGCCACTAAGTCAAATGCATTTCAAGGTACTATAGTCAAGACTTGTCCAAGTCACCATTATCAAAATGAATTTCATCAAATACTTGAAACATTTATTGAACATGACCAAGTGTCATAACATTAATAAGAAACCAACGAGTGATGAATCTTTTAATCTTTCATTTTACCCGCTGACTCATATCAGCTCTAACCAAATTTTAATAGCTGTCGCACTTATTAATAGCGCTAAAATCCATTGCAGGAATTTTGTATTTACTTTTTGCCCAACTGATGCGCCAATAGGAGAAGCAATTAAACTGGCAATCATAAGAACCAGAGCTGGTACAAAAAGAACCTGGCCCGTGATTACTTTTCCAACTGTTGCGCCAATAGATGAAAGAAATGTAATCGCAAGAGATGAAGCGACTGTGATTCTAACAGGAATATTTAAAATTGATAACATAAAGGGGACCAGGATAAAGGCGCCGCCAGCTCCTAAAACACCCGATACACCACCAATGATAAACGCTAGGGACGAAGCCAACCATTTATTAAATATCACTTCTTTGTCTTCGCTTTGTTCTTGTCCTTTTTTAGGTATAAACATTAAAATAACTGCTAAAATAGCCAGAATACCGTATATAAAGTTAATTCCTTTTTCAGATATATAATGAGAAAAGTAACTCCCTAATACACTCCCTAAAAGGATGCTGCTTCCCATGTAAATAATTAATGCTTTATTTAGAAGACCACTCTTACGATAAGCCCAAACACCACCGAGTGTCGCAAAGAAAACTTGAATAGCCCCTATACCTGACACTTCATGGGCAGTTAATGACATCACTCCCACTAAAGAAGGAATGTACAATAGCATTGGATAATTAATAACTGCTCCGCCAATACCAATCATTCCGGAAATAAAGGCACCAATAAACCCTATAGTGAAAAGAGTTGTGATAAAGGCAATATCCACTTTGGTTTCCTCCTTTCAAAGGAAAAGGGTATCTTTTTATTCGATACCCTTTCCATTCATTAGCCTTTTTTAATCCAGAATTTCAATACATCGCCTTCATCAGTTTGCTCTAAAAGGTCATGCCCGCCTGATTTAGACCAAGCTGCAAGATCACTTTTAGCTCCCTTATCTGTTACATGCACTTCTAATATTTGACCTGATTCCAGTTCATTCATCGCTTTTTTTGTCCTGACGATTGGCATTGGGCATGCCAGGCCTTTTGCGTCTAATACTTTATCTGATTTCATGTTCATCTCTCCTCTTTTTAACAGAAACTTGTGTTACCGTATTGCACAGCGGTTTGGACCAATCTCCATTTCACGCTGTTTTTCTTCATCTGGGCTGATTTTCCCCATGTTTGTTTCTCGAATCTCTTGGTATGCATTTGGCTGCGGAGGCAAATGATCTGTTACTAGGTGTCTAAATTCTGTTTCATCCGCAATGTTCAAACCATGGTTCTCGCTAAATAACGTGCTTAGTTTTTTACCAACACTTCCATCCTCATTTAGCTCGTCAATGATCATAAAGTGTGCAGGTAATACAATTAAATCCTTTGATAACGACTTGTAACGGCTATAAAGCGTTGTTCTTAAATCTCCTACCCAATCTTCTGCCATACCGGCTAAGTCTGGTCTGCCAATTGAATCAATAAACAAAATATCACCTGAAAGAAGATACAGATCATCGACAATGAAAGAAGTGGACCCAATCGTGTGCCCCGGAGAATAAATCGCTTGAATTTTAATCTTTGTATTTCCAATGATCATGTCATTTCCTTCTTCCAACGGCTGATAATCGAATGCCACTTCTTCAGCATCTTTAGGCGGTAACCAGTAGGTTGCTTTTGTTTTTTCAGCAATGACTCTGCCGCCTGAAATATGGTCCGCGTGAAGATGTGTATCAAATACGTGAGTAATCTCCGCACCCTTCTCTTT
Organism: Bacillus sp. JS; assembly: GCF_000259365.1. Taxonomy (NCBI): domain Bacteria; kingdom Bacillati; phylum Bacillota; class Bacilli; order Caryophanales; family Bacillaceae; genus Bacillus; species Bacillus sp. JS. The sequence continues at coordinate 2,580,753 of NC_017743.1, forward strand.
CGCAAAGTCTATAAAAATATCCGCCATACGTGTCGCATCAATAATCGCTGCTTTACCATTGGAAATGACCATGTATGACAGGCAGCCTTTACCGATTCGAACAAACTGATACATCTCACCGCCATCTTTCAAATCCCCGACTTTTACCGGCTCTAAATGTTCGCTCCATGCTTTCATTCCACCCTTAAGATAGGATACAGAATGACCTGCTTCAGAAAGCATTTCGGATACCATGACGGATGAACCTTCTTTTGCACAAACGACCAGCACTTCTTTATCAGAAGGAATTTTCTCCAAGATACCTTCTACGCCATCTAAAAGATCGAAATACGGTACATTTAAATAGTCAAAACAATGTCCTTCGATCTTCCAATCGTTAAAGTCATTTTCATTACGCACATCCAGAATAAATAAAGATTCTTTGTTAAAGATTTTTTGTGTGACTTCTTTTGCGGTAAGTGCTTGAACGGTCATGTTTACATACCTCCTTTTTCTGTTTTACCAGTCCAATCCCGCATACCGGGGACAACATTAATAACCTTTTTAAAACCTTGTTTTTTCATGGTGTGAGCTGCCATTTCACTTCTTCTTCCTGAATGGCAAATAATATAAATTTCATCATTTTTGTTTAATTCGTTAGAGCGCTTTTCCACTTCACCTAGAGGGATATGCACAACTCCAGGAATATGAGCATTTTCATACTCCTCTATCTCTCGTACATCTAAAATGTTAAGAGACTCGTCACTATCCACTTTCTGTTTGAAAGCTTCTAATGAAATCTCAGGAATTGAAGCTGCATTTTCTGCTGAAAGCTCTCCTCCTTTTCGAAGAAAATGACGAAGTATTTCCCCCTCTGCTTCAGTACCTAGATATTCATGACCTGTACTATTTGCCCACGCTTCCAGATCTGCTGTAGAACCTTTATCTGTCGCTTGAATTTCCAATACTTCACCAGCTTTTAAATCCTTCATACTCTTCTTCGTTTTTACGATAGGCATTGGACACGCCAAACCTTTAGCGTCTAGTACAATATTTGCTTTCATCATTTTTTCCTCCTTTTCTCATATAGGGGTGGGGGTATATAAATATGCAAAAAGGTTCTCCCTAGAAGTTAATACCATGTATTCATACCCCCTTTTATATTTGTGATGTTTTTAAATCCTTGTTTCTTCAATATGTTACTTGCCTTTAAACTTCTCATTCCGCTTTGACAGATAACAAAAACTTCTTTGTCTTTCGAAAGCTGATTAGTTAGATGAGGCAAGTTAGTCAAGGGAATATTTTTGAACCCTTTAATATGCCTTGTACGAAACTCATAAGGTGTTCGCACATCTATAAACTGTATGTCTTTATTTTTCAGCTCTGACTTTAAATCAGCAGTTGTTATTTGTTTAACACCTTGCAATGAAAAAAAACGTCGAAATACGAACACGAACCATAGTAAAAATAAAATGAGTAAGATATTGAACATTACGCCACTATCCATAGTGTTATAACCTCCCTTCATTTATTTAGCAATGAGTAACATTAGATAAATAAGTTGACACTGCCTTCCTCAGCATCTGCCAAATAAGCTGCTACACCAGCATAGTCGATATCATCTAATAGTTCTTTTTCCTGTAAACCAAGAAGATCCATTGTCATCGTACAGGCTACGAGCTTTACCCCCTGTTCTTGAGTCATCTCAATTAACTGAGGCAATGTTAATGCATTATGCTTTTTCATCACATTTTTAATCATTTTAGGGCCCATACCTGCAAAATTCATTTTAGATAAGCTCATCTTATCAGCACCACGAGGCATCATCTTTCCAAACATTTTTTCAAGAAACCCTTTTTTCACTGGAACAGGTTCTTCTTTACGCAAAGCGTTTAATCCCCAAAAAGTATGGAAGATCGTCACTTCATGATCGTAGGCAGCTGCACCATTTGCAATAATATAGGCTGCCATTGCTTTATCATAATCCCCGCTAAATAAAACAATTGTTGTGCGTTTTGTTTGTTCTGTCATGTTTATTCCCCCAACTAATTACCCCCATGGGTATATTAAAATCGAAAAATTTTTTCGAGAGATCTGCTATTATTCAACTCTTTAAAATACCGGTAGGGGTATAATATAACGTATATAAAAATTCGTCAACCTTAAATAGAGGTTGATGAATTTTTATCGGCTCTTTACCAACAAGTCGACTGCTTCTTTTACTAAGTTTTGTGTGTCTTCGCCTTTTTCTAAACTTTCACGAACACAATGTTCAAGGTTTGTGCTCACAATTAAACCCATCGCTCGATCGATAGCATTACGGGAAGCTGCTAATTGGGTCACAACCTCTCTACAATCTTTTCCTTGTTCCATCATAGTCAATACACCTTTAATTTGTCCTTCTATCCGTCGTAAGCGGTTTTTAATCTTTTGATCATACTCCATATATCAATGAAATCCTTTCTTTCATTTATTTTCACATTTACATGCTGCCAGCTCATAACTGTTTACATGGATACCTTTGCGCTTTAGAAAACGCACTCCTAAATTTAATTCCACCCGATCACGAGCTATTATGTGTATTTTATCACGTGGGATCTCTAAATAAAAACGTTTTAGATACGCATATGGGATGTTTAAAATAATATCATCCGAAAAATTGGGTACATCGTTATAATGTCGAATATCTAATATTGTCATGTCCGTAGCCTTTAATTTATCTTTATGGATACAAGAGATTCCGGTTATAGGATAATAACGTCTATACGTTGCAATGATAATCACAAAAATAAGCAGGAATGCAATAACTAAATAATTGATACGAGTTACACCACCTTATTAACTCTTTGTTATTCACAAAACAATAATATACCCCCATAGGTATATAGTCAAGTGTGAAAGTTACTTTCTTTGAGTTGATAGATTCATTTCGATAATGCCAATTCTGCTAAAAGTGACTCGAATAAAGAAATAAGCCGATTTTATTAAATCGACTTTATTTTATCAATTACTTTTAAAATTAGCACAAGACTGCTTGGATATTACATTGGGTTTCATTTACATAAAAACAATTCTTAGGTACTGGTTCCCTATGTTTCATGCTGGATGTGACTCCAATTACATAGAATTCTGTGAATATCTATGCTAACCTTCCGCAGCCACTGCATCTGCTTTAGTTTCATGAACTGTACCAAATGGATGGTTAGGAGGAGCATAAATGGAGTAAAGTTTTAATGGCGTATTCCCTGTATTCATCACGTTGTGCCAAGTGCCGGCAGGTACAACAATGGCAGAATCATCATAAACATTTCTTTGAAAGTTCAAATGATCTTTGCTCTTTCCCATTTTGACGATCCCACGCCCCTGCTCAATCCGTAAGAACTGATCGACGTTAGGATGGATTTCCAAACCAATATCTTCTCCAATACCAAGACTCATCAAAGTAACTTGAAAATGCTTTCCTGTCCATAAAGCCGTACGGAACGTATTGTTTTGTTTTGTGGCTCTATTGATATTTACAACAAATGGTTTTGGTCCATAATCCTTCAAGAGAAGGTTTCTATCTTCATATGAAGAGCGCAAATCGGCACATCTGTGTACGCGCTCCATCTCATTTGGAATAATCCAATAAACAGATCTTCCATCGTTATACATCGGTACAGTCACATAATAATAACATTGAGGCGGAAAAGGGTTAAAGTACATTTTTGATCCCCACAATTATAAATTTTTGTGATAGTATCCTATGCATTTATTAAGGAAGTGTGCTAAATCAAGAAAACTCATCTTAAACACAAAAATAGAATGTTCGATCGCCGTTTGATTCACGGATGAATAATTTATCACCGACTTTTTCATCATTTTATGGATGTTGAATTTCACTAGCCTAGAATTTTTAAAACTTTACAAATAATTATGCCAGCGAATAAAGACAGACATTGCTATTTATTCAATGGTGCAGCTTTTGAAGTAGGGCTGTGGGCTCGCTTTTATGTAACCAGTTTATATTCTTCTTGGGCACACAAAAATAACAATTTTTCCATATCAACATCTCGTAATCTTACACCTCCTTAACTTGAAGGAGGATTTTGGCGTATGTATTTTCATACCCGTCAACTACCATCTCATCCAGCATATATTCCTCATATGCATTTTCCCCTATTTGCATTCCATTCTTTTCAATGAACTCAATGATTCTGCGATACGCCTCTTCAGTGTTTCCACCTATTTCATATCCAACTGCATAAAGGCCTTTTGGCCGCACATGATAATTTATGTTCTCTATCCCATCTTTTACTTTTATATAAAAGTAACTGTAATTGTAGAAGTCTTTTTGTAATATTTGTTCCCGTGCAAAGATCCCGCCTATCGGATATCCTTCATCTAATTCATATTGTTGAACTTCATGAATGAGTTCTGAAATGGCAGCCACATATTTTCGTTCTCGTAAGTTTAATGTGTTTCGGCTTAACATGAATGTTTCTTCATGTAAATATTCAAAAGAAATTGAGGAAAAATCAGTCTCAAGTGCTTGTTCAGTAAGCGCCACTTTTGTATGTAAGATCGTTTGCAACTGTTTAAGCTCATTTATTTTTTTATCAATCTCAACAGATTTTTCTTTTAGAACATGCAGGATCTTGTCTGGTGTTTTCCCTTTTATTAGACACTTTATTTCTTTTAACGGAACGCCAAGCTCTTTAAATAGTCTGATGACTTGAAAAATCTCAAATTGATGATAGGAATAATATCTATACCCATTTTCTTTTTTTATTTCCGGTGAGAATAGACCAATCTCATCATAATGAAATAAGGTTTGTTTTTTTACACGGCAGAGCTTTGAAAACTCCCCTGTTGTGAAATACTTCCTAACATCTTCGCCCATAAAAACCTCCTTGACTATACGGTAACCATATACCTTATGATTTGATTGTACTTGAAAAAAGCTTCAAGTGAAAAGGATAGGTAAAAGGGTTCAATTGAGTAAAGGGGAATTTAAATGAAAAAATCAATAAGTGAGCAAAAAACGATTTTCATTATACTATTGAGCAACATCTTCGTAGCATTTCTTGGTATCGGTTTAATTATTCCGGTTATGCCTTCTTTTATGAAAATCATGCATTTATCCGGCAGCACTATGGGTTATCTTGTTGCGGCTTTTGCCATTTCTCAGTTAGTTGCGTCACCTTTTGCAGGTAGGTGGGTTGACCGTTTCGGCAGAAAAAAAATGATTATTCTCGGGTTGCTTATATTCAGTTTATCAGAGCTGATTTTCGGATTAGGGACCCATGTTTCAATCTTTTATGTTTCAAGGATATTGGGTGGCATAAGTGCGGCTTTTATCATGACCGCGGTAACAGCATATGTAGCTGATATGACAACCCTAAAGGAAAGGTCAAAAGCTATGGGGTATGTTTCTGCTGCAATTAGCACAGGCTTTATTATTGGACCTGGTGCGGGAGGATTTATTGCCGGCTTTGGCATCCGCATGCCGTTTTTCTTCGCCTCCGCCATCGCGTTAATAGCAGCTGTCACTTCCGTTTTTATACTAAAAGAGTCATTGTCGATAGAAGAACGCCATCAACTCTCATCTCATACAAAGGAATCAAATTTCATTAAAGACTTGAAGAGGTCCATTCATCCTGTCTATTTCATTGCATTTATTATCGTCTTTGTAATGGCTTTTGGTTTATCAGCTTATGAAACGGTATTCAGCTTGTTTTCTGATCATAAATTTGGCTTCACACCAAAAGATATTGCAACCATTATTACGATTAGTTCCATTGTGGCGGTAGTTATTCAAGTTTTACTTTTCGGGAAATTGGTCAACAAACTTGGAGAGAAAAGAATCATTCAGCTATGCTTAATAACCGGAGCGATCTTGGCTTTCGTGTCTACTGTTATGTCAGGATTTTTAACTGTTTTGCTTGTAACTTGTTTTATTTTTCTGGCGTTCGATTTGCTACGTCCGGCCTTAACTGCTCATTTATCCAATATGGCCGGTAACCAGCAGGGTTTCGTAGCAGGCATGAACTCCACATACACCAGCCTGGGAAATATATTTGGCCCCGCTCTAGGCGGTATCCTATTTGATCTTAACATTCATTTCCCTTTCCTATTTGCAGGTTTCGTTATGGTGATCGGCCTTGGTCTTACAATGGTTTGGAAAGAAAATAAGAATGATGCTGCAGCTTTGAATTAATTCATTCTCTATAAAGTCAAGTCATTTGGCTGCAGGGAATGCCCCTGGTTAGGCACAATAAGATAAGGTACTTAATTTGATAGGCTACATGTTGCTTGACGTGAATATAGTTATGCAGAGTTTTAGCAATATCAATTCCATCTGCCATCACCTTAAGCCGCAGCCTAACCGGGGGATAAGAAAAATAAGGAGAATGTAGTATGAGTATAAAAATAAAAGCAGTAACTGATGATAATCGTGCTGCCATTCTTGATCTGCATGTCAGCCAGAATCAACTATCATATATTGAATCAACAAAAGTATGTTTAGAGGATGCAAAAGAATGCCCCTATTATAAACCTGTCGGGCTTTACTCTGAAGGAGATCTAGTCGGTTTTGCAATGTATGGATTGTTTCCCGAGTATGATGAAGATAATAAAAATGGACGAGTTTGGCTTGACCGATTTTTTATCGACGAACACTATCAAGGAAAAGGATTAGGGAAGAAAATGCTTAAAGCTCTCATTCAGCACCTTGCTGAGCTATATAAATGTAAGAGAATTTATTTAAGTATATTTGAAAATAATATTCATGCTCTTCGCCTTTATCAAAGGTTTGGTTTTCACTTTAATGGTGAACTCGATTTTAATGGCGAAAAGGTAATGGTAAAAGAGCTATAGATACCCAAGCCTCCTTCGTTTGCTGAGAAACGTTTCTTCATTACAGGAAGCTGACTCATCATTGGCTATATGCATTATCTCTAGGATAAGGCCATGTTATACCTTAAAAAGCCTGGATGAAACATTCAGTTCATCTCAGGCTTTAAGGATCTCATTAGAAGAAAAAATCTTACGTAATATTTGGTAATCAGTTATGCCGGGCTAATGATTCCCTTTCTCTGTATGTAAAACAGATTTAACTGCTTCTTCAATCTCCCTATAACCAGTACATCTGCAAATATTGGACTGCAGCCAATCTTTTATCGTTTCATCGCCAGCGTTCGGCTCAGTATTCACTAAAGCATGACAATTCATTAGAAAACCCGGGGTACAATAGCCACATTGAAACGCAAATTTCTCAATAAAAGCCTTTTGGATTGGCGTATTTATAAGTCCTTCAATTGTAGTAATATCCTTACCTTCACCTTCTACTGCAAGCATCAAACAAGATTTCATCGGTACTCCATCTATTAATATCGTACAGGCGCCACAATCGCCATTTAAGCAGCCTGGCTTTGAACCAGTTAATCCAAGACGAAGACGAAGGGCATATAACAAAGTATCGGCTGGTCTGACAGTAATCCGTCTTTCCTTGCCATTTATTTTTAATGTAATAGGGTTAGACATTTGGGCCTCCTTCTAATTCATGTAAGGCATCCAAGATTGCATGTTGCAAGACAAATATTCGATATTCACTTGAGCCTTCTACATCATCAAGAATGGGTTTGGGCAGATACTGTAAAGACCTGCGCACTCTGTCTTCTAATGAATAGCTTTTATCGTTGAACATTTTCTCCATTTCAATAGAACGAAAAGGAAATGGACATACGCCGCTAAAGGCCATTCTAACCTCTTCATCTTTTTTCAGTGCACAAACTGTCACCAATGGATACCCAACATTCCACTGTTGTCTTCTTTTTATACTTATAAATGGCAATTCTATATACGTTCGATCTATAAGGATATGAAATAAAAAATCCCCTTTTTGTAATTGTATTTCCCTGTTAAATACTTTATTAATAGGATGGTAACGAAGCCCTGCTCTCCCTGCGACTCCTACCAAACTATCGGAAATTAACAACGGCAAGACTGCCTCACGGTAATAGATGTTCCCGCAAATATTTCCACCCAGGCTGATTTTATTTCGAGCCGTCCGGTCCGCGATTTCACTTACTGTTTTACTCAATAACGGAAACGGATTTTCTTCCTCCACTTTCGTTAATGACACACCTGCTCCCATCACTAGATAATTTTCATGAAAACGGATGGTATGAAATTCCGGAAGTGCGTTAATATCTATAGCTGCATCCGTATAGATGAGATTCAACCTTCCTAGTGTTATGATTTCTGTGCCGCCGGAATAATACATTGGTGTTTTCTTTTCGGCCGCAAGAGAGTGAAACAGGCGGGTTGTTTCTTGAATGGTCTTCGGTTTAAAATAGTCGAAATCAAACGGTATCATCTTTCCACCCCTCTTGCGTCCTCCATAAATGTTCAGGAATCAGAGGAAGTTGATTCAATTGGACACCTAAAGCAGTGGAAAGGCAATTTCCCAATGCTGCCGGCATCCCCAACAGGCCATGTTCCCCGCCGCCGCGCGCTCCATAAGGCGCAATCACATGCGGGGTTTCAACAAATTCAATGATATATTCAGGCTGCTCTCCATAGTGAAGGGGGCGGTATGTTCTAAGCTGAGGATTTAATACTCTGCCGTATGGATCAAACACAAAGGTTTCTCTTCCTCCAAATGCGATTCCCATACTCATCGCCCCCATCACTTGACCCCTTGCAGCTTTTTCATTCAGTACAGTTCCTATATCCACAACAGAATAGGCCTTCGTAATTCGATACGTATAATCCCGTTTATCCAACTCAACTTCAATTCCCTGAGCGCCTACAGCCCACTCGGGTCCCGGCTTTCCTTTTCCTGTTTCTTGGTCTAAATTCGTCATCCGGGTTAATGTGTAGTTGCCGCTCGCAATGATTTGGCCGCCAATGGTATTTCCATTTGGAAATGTATATCCGTAAGCAATGTCTTTTATTTCAACATTCACATTAGGATTATCTAAAAAATAAACCTTTCCATCAGCCACCTCTAATTCCTCAACAGGAACTCTTAACACACAAGATGCCACGTCCTTAAGCTTTCGAATGGCTTCCTCCGCTGCATTCAGTACAGCTCTTCCTCCCATTAAAGTCCCTCTGCTGCCTACAGTTTTCCAATGCTCAGGTGTTGTTTGAGTATCGATAAGCATTTTTACATGAATTTTGCTTATGTCCATTTTCATTCGTTCCGCTAAGATTTGGGCTAACACTGTTTTTGTCCCTGTTCCAATTTCCACTACCCCTGACATCAAATTAATGCTTCCGTCAGGATTAAAGGTTAAAATAACCCCGGACGTTGCATTTGTATCAAATGTTGACGTTTTCCAAATACAGCTGATCCCCTTTGCCCGTATCTTCCGATCACCGATTTCAATTCTCTGTCCCTCATCCCAATTCATTAATTCCTTCAATCTTTCAATACATTTTGGTACATTTCCAACCGTGCTTGAATTGAGAAGAACTTGAGTAGGTGTAGTATCACCAGGACGAATGGCATTTTTATAGCGAAGTTCTAATGGATCCATGTTTAGCTTTTCTGCCAATACATCCATTGTTCGCTCAAAGGCAAATAAAACTTCAGCATGACTATAGCCTCTAAATGCACTGGGATATGGATGATTCGTATACATACAATATGAATCACACCATATATGGTCGATCGCGTATGGACCCGTACAATCAACCACTCCAGCTCGACTGACGTCAACTCCTTTATCAGAGTATGCTCCGCCGTCAAATAAAAACTGAATGTCTGCCGCCTTTAAGATGCCATCTTTTGTTGCTCCTAATTTTACGATGGCATCCAATCCGATATGAACAGGAGATGTGATCATATCCTCTTCTCTTGAATTAAATAATTTTACGGGCTGGCCACCAACTGCTTTTGATGCTAAAAATGCAATAACCTCTAACTGAACTGCTGCTTTTCCCCCGTACGCCCCTCCTACTAAAGGGGTTTTGACGATAACCTTTCCAGGTTCAATTCCAAAATACCACTCCATTAATTTTTTAATGGCAAAAGGAGCTTGAGAGGATGTGGTGATGATAATCTCTCCATCCGCTCGAATTTCAGCAATCGAGCATCTTGTTTCCATAGCAGCGTGATCAGAAGGATTAAAGGAAATTTGAAACTCTGCTACCACATCACTTTCCCTAAACCCGTCTTCTATATTTCCTTTTCTGATTTTATCTAGGTTTGCGATATTTGTCTTCGGAACCGGGTATACACCTTCCTTCTTCTCATAGCGGTCCAAATGTTCATGGACGAGAGGAGCATTCTTCTGGAAGGCCGCACGGGGGGAATTTACGACAGGAAGAGGTTCATATAACACTTTGATGGCATCCGCCGCCTTTTGAGCTATGATTGGATTTTCCGCAACAACTACAGCAACTGGCTCACCATGGTATCTAACTTTTTTATAAGCAATCGGCGACCTGTCTTTAATTTCTTCACCTACAAGCGGAAAAGGTTCATCACCCAATATCGCTTTCACTCCAGGAATCTTCCAAGCTTCTGAAAAGTCTATAGAAGCAATATTCGCATGAGCATACGGACTAACCAACATTTTTGCGTGTAATGTCCCTGTTTCTTGAAAATCATTTGTATATTTCGCCTTTCCTGTCACTTTTTCAAGGGCCTCTTTTCGTATAACACTTTTCCCGATATACTCCAACTCATTCACTCCCCGAATTTATTCAGTAGTAAATTGTAATCTTCAACTGTATCTACGTCATAAAAAAGCAAAGGGTCTTGGAAGTTAATCATTTTTCCCATATTTAAAATACGTTCACGGATGACATACCGAGCGCCTTGATCTCCCTTTAACTGATGTAACACTGGAAAACATTGATTTGAAAATAAGATAGGGGGCATAGGCAGATGTTGATTTTCAGCAGCTATAAATGAATAGTGGTGCTCTCTTTGATAGGAATCAATTAACGTATTGATGATATCTGTGGTGACAAATGGCTGATCTGCAAGAAGAATGATAACGGCATCAGCCTCATACTCTACTGCTCTTTTTAAACCACATTGTATGGAGTGGCCCTGGCCCTTACCCGCTTGCTCACATTCCACCTGACTCCATTTATTTGACATAGGATATAAAAAGAAAAAAGCCGAAAGCCAATGCAGTGAATCTCCCTTTCTCGTAATAACGAAAATATGATCTAATTTAGATAACAAGGCATTTTTAAGAGCCATACTTCCTAGGGAGACTCCATTAAGAAATAAACTTCGCTTATCTGTTCCCATACGTCTGCTTGTACCAGCTGCCAAGTATATGGCTGCTGTTTTCATGAGGTAGACCTTTGTTTTCGCATGTTTTTAATCATCTCGCCAACAATACTTATAGCAATTTCCTCGGGGCCTTGTGCCCCAATGGGAAGTCCAATGGGGGAATGAATATCTTCTGGAATCTGAGCCCCGCCTAATAGTCGTTCCGTTCGCCTCCTAGGGCCTAATACACCTTTATAAAACACATCCATATTTTTAAATTTATGTAAAATGATCTGATCTTTTTGAAAGCTGTGTGTCATTATGACGATAAAATCCCTTTCTGTAATGCTCAGACCCTCCATTACTTCTTCCAGTACTCCTACAATCAAATCGTCGGCTTTAGGAAAATGGCCGTTATGACATAAAGAAGGACGCCAATCAATCACTGTGACATGAAAGCCTATACCAGCTGCCAAAGAAACTAATGGCTTCGCATCTTCCCCTGCTCCAAAGACATATAAACAAGGTTTTGGAACCATCTGATGGATAAAAAATAAATCAGACGTATATTCATCTCTTTTGATTCCCTTTTCTGTATCATAAAGGGGATTCTGATTTCTCAGTTTTTGAATACAGCCTAGCTCCTTAACATCCCCGGTTCCAAACACGCTGCCATCTTCAACGATATACATATCTTCCCTTGGCTCTAACCTTTTAGTGAATCGTTTCATTCGAGTAACAGACTTTTTTATATCTAAGCATTTCTTTACTGTCCTAAGATTTCTTTCTAATTCCCCTTTTACAGGCTCGAGTAAAACCGTCAAAACACCATTACAGCCAACTCCCTGTCCCCACGATAAATCGTCCTCTTCACTCATATCAAAATGAACAATCAAGGGCTCTCCTGTAGTCCAAACTTGCTCTGCCCTTTCAACAAGATCCTCTTCTAAACAACCGGCAGATAACATGCCAACTCTTGTTTTGTCCCCTAAAATTAACATGGAGGCCCCTTCTTTTTTATAAGCGGACCCCTCTACTTTAATTATGGTAGCCAATACCATAGCATTCTTAGAATTGGCGACTGCATCCAAAATCCGGTGTATATCATCCATTTTATTCCCCCGCTTTTACCTCATTACATCTACATCTGTATATCCATATTCTTTTTTTAAAAAAATATTATAGGTTTTTCAGCAATTTCGTCGTTTCTAAAAAAAAAGAGTCTTTATAGACCTTATGATTAGGCGGTGGATACAACATCAGTTTTGAACGAAGAGATTCCAATAGCATGTTCTGTTCGTTCTGTTTCCAATCGTTTATTTGCCCCTGTTGTATTCCTTTAAATTCCTCAAAAAATTCACTTAACATTTTTAAATCATTGCTCAACTCCATTTTGTCACTTGAAGATAAAGTCCCTTCTTTTTCCCATTCTTTTAACGATTTCGCGATATTTGATACATACTCATATCCTGCATTCATCTTTTGCATCTGCATTTGATATCTTGAGAGAATGATTTTATGCTTTTTTCTGATAGGGTTGAATTTTACGCTCTGAGAAGCCGTTTGTAACATTTCTTTTGTCGCATGCAGCTCCTGTAGGAGATGGTTCATTTTATACTCCATTAAGTTCCCTTTTCCTTGTCCCCACTCTAATTGAACCCATTTGGACAGTTCTAAAAGTATGTCAGAAAGCTGATGAGCTAATGTTTGAAAAGATCCGGCTGCCTTTTTTGTAAAGTCTGGCGGAAAAAGTAACACATGAATCAAAATAGCGATAATGACTCCAATAATCGTATCGATGATCCGATCTATCACATAATCTTTAGATGTTCTTTCAAACGTAAATACTAATAAAATAGTGAGGGCAACCTGATGTAAAACCGTTTCATCTAATCTTAACCACTTTGCAATGTAGGTCCCGCCTAGCATTAAAAGACCCAATATCCAACCATTCATATGTAAATGACTAACAAGATAGGCTGTTAACATGACCCCGATTGCCGTTCCCACAATCCTGTGAAAAGAAAATCGAATCGACTTATCGATGGTCGTTTGCAAACATAATATAACAGATAGAGGTGCTAAATACGGGTGTTTAGAGCCCACTAGTTTTGCCGCTTCCCAAGAAACAGCAGATGCAATAGCCATTTTCCAGACTAAGGATGTTTTGTTTTCAATTTTTTTCTTCCCCACATACTCTTCCTCCTTTCAGCGAACCTTTTCCAATAGGTTTCTTTACTCAAAGGATTTTATACTGTCATATTAAAAAAGCTATTTTTGAATTTAGAGGAATATTGATCATTTTGAAACTTAATTAACAATTGAATTACTCCTATATGGACTCATGCCGTGTTACATTTTTTCCATCTCCACATATCTTTAAAGTAAGGTGTAAATATATTCAGGAGGAGATATTCAGTGGAAGAAATGGGCATGGAGCCATCCCAACTTTGCAGGGAATTTGCAAGGATTCTCAATTCAACACCTAGTGTCGTAAATGGTGTATGTACGGCTACAAGATTTCGAAACAACATTCATCCAGTGGTACTTGGAAGAAGAGCAGAAGCATTTCCTTTTATTCCTCAAGCTTTTTCATTTGAAAGCATGGATCGGAATGGCAGAGCTTTATGTCTAGGTGAGACTGTTTTACTTCAAGAAGAAGTAAATCCGTTTATGAGTGAGTTACGCGAATTTGGTATTATTGTAACTGCCGTTCATAACCATTGGCTGTTTGATAAGCCACGTCTGATGTTTATGCATTTTGAATCAATAGACGAACCTCTCACATTTGCAAGAAAAGTCAGGGAGGCTATGAAAGTTCTTATCAAGAGAACAGTCCGTGCGGAAGCAAAAGTTGATGGTGAAATGATTCAACAGCATGGTCTTTGTGACGAATTCAACGATATTTTAGGTGGAACCATGCATACTTTTGAAAATGGAATTTGCACAGTGATGAGATCACGAACGAATATAAAACCAAAAGTACTGGGAAGACCGGGAAGATCATTTTTACTCATTCCTCAGTTGTTTTCATTTGAATCAATGACAAAAGATGGCCGCGCTCTTTGCAGTGGTGAAACCGTGATTCTTCAAAAAGAAATCAATCCATTTATTAGTGTGCTTCGGGAACATGATCTGATTGTCACGTCACTTCATAATCACTGGTTGTTTGATAAACCAAGACTGATGTATATTCATTTCGAATCAATCGATAAACCTATCAACTTCGCATTAAAAGTAAGAGATGCTTTAAAAGTTCTTACTGATAAAGAAGTTAGAGGTTAACATGATTTTTGCAAAAAAAGCGATTTGAAAAATCGCTTTTTACATATACTAAAGAGTCTCTTAATAAAGAGGAAGTGTATTACAACAGGCATTATCAGTCATTCTTCAGTTCATCCTACGATTTGGGAAGCAACCTTACGTGCTGCACATGTAGCACGAGAAGATTGCAAGTCAAGAGATACAACAGCGATACCTTTGCGGCTTTACACCGTAACATAACGACACTTACTCACACAAAAAATAGAGCAGTAAACTTGTGAGTTACTGCTCTACTCAATTTATTCACCGTTCATTTGTTTTACAATGTATTCAGCATCATTTCCAACACCTTGAAGCAATGCTGAACCTCGCCTATGCTGCCAAGGCAAACCAATAAAGTACAATCCCTCTATAGGTGAAACACCTCTATGATGTATGATTCGATTTTCTTTATTCAAAACACCTTTTATTTTTATCCAACTAAGGGGATTCCTAAAACCTGTAGCCCAAATAATATTATTTACTTCTAATGAAGATGCATCATTAAAAACGATTTCATTTTCCTTTCCCCCTATGACTCTTGTTTTTAAGATGACCTCCCTCTGTTTTATGGCATGTTTTAATTCGAACCCAAATATTGGATCTCCTTTCTTTTGAATGAATTTTCCTAATATTGATGTATGACTTGCATGTAAAACTCCTAATTTATCAAACCACCAAAAGATGCTTCTTTTTCCAATCAATAAAGGGAAATAAACTGGTTTATTGCTGCAAGCTAAATATGTAACTCTTTCTTTGGATAATTCAACAGCTATCTGAGCACCACTATTCCCCCCACCAACTACTAGTACATTTCCATCTACCAATTGTTTTGAATTCTTATATTGTGACGAGTGTAATTGATGAATATTACTGGCTAAATCCTTTGATATTGATGGAATATGAGGGGTATGAAAAGGACCTGTAGCAATGACAAGATTCTTCGCTTGATATTCTTCCTTATTGGTTTTTATTAAGAAATGATTCTTTGATTTTAGGACACTTATTACTTCTGTCCGTAATTGGATTGGGATTTCAAATTTTTCAACATATTTCTTTAGATAAGCAACAATTTCATTTTTTGAAGGAAATCCATGCTTTTCTCCTTCAAGATGCATTCCAGGCAATGAGCTATACATTCGAGAAGTAAATAAAACCAATGAGTCATATCGATCTTTCCAGCTCTCCCCAACCTCATGGCTTTTATCCAAGATGAGAAACTTTTGGCCGGTCTGCTTAAGATAATACCCTATTGAGATTCCTGCTTGACCAGCCCCGATTACGATAGTGTCGTACATATTAAGCCCTCCATCAATTTTATATTGTCAGTAGACAAAATCTGCAAAATGCTATTGATCTCCTCACTATATAATGAGAGAAAAAATTTAATGGTGATGGTGGTCAAGAGGCTTCTCAATTTTGGCCTGACAAAGGATCGTATTATCGTGATGATTCGCTTCGGTTTCCATTTGTATGGTTACATGCGTAATGCCTTTATGCTCAAGCTTATGTTCAATTTTGCGTAAAATATTTTCACTTTCTGAAATGGTCAGTTGATCGGCAACAACAGCGTGGCAGGAAAGAGCATTTAATCCACTTGTGATAGACCATATGTGTAAATCATGAATGTCTTGAATTCCCTCTGTCTCTTTAATTGTATGAATAATGTCAGTGACATCGATATTTTCTGGTGTTCCTTCCATTAATACGTGAATAGCATCTTTAGTCACATTGTAACCGCTTCTTAAAACAAGAATAGCCACAATGACGCTCGCCAATGGGTCTGCCCAGCCCCACCCAAAGAAGATGATAAGTACGGCAGCTAAAATGGCGCCTACAGAGCCGAGCATATCGCTTAGCACATGTAAATAAGCTCCTCTTATGTTCAGGTTACCCTCTGTGTCTCCGCCTCTCAGCATAATCCATGCAACCAATACATTCACAATTAACCCGATAATACTAATCGTAAGCATGCCAGTTGTAGCAACTTCCGGTGGATGAGAGAAACGTTCGATTGCTTCATAAATGATGTAAAGGGAAATAAGAATTAATGCAACCCCGTTTATCACCGCGGCGAGAATCTCAAATCGTTTATATCCGAATGTCTTATTGTGACTTGCCTTCTTTTCAGCTAATCTAAAAGCAATCAGGGCAACCATTAATGAGATTGAATCACTCAGCATATGGCCTGCATCTGATAAAAGCGCCAGACTATTTGTTAGAAATCCGCCTATAGCTTCTATCATCATATAACCTGTAATGATGATAAAAGAGAACAATAAAACTTTTTTATTGGCTCCTTCGGTATGATTATGACCCATAAAAATCTCCTCCTTAACGAAAGTTTGTTGATACATATGTAGTTATGATGTTACATCTGTTATTGAGCATTCTAACGTGATGCAAAATAATTATATGAATGTATGCTCATATATGAATATAAGTTTTTTACATTGAAATGTCAAAATATTTTTTATGAAAATTCCAGATTAGTCTTTAATCTTCCCCATATCGCTTCACAAGAATCATCGTTAGCATATAAAAAGAGGAGCAAACTCAAGGTTTACTCCTCTAACTTGGTGATGCTATGTTTGTCTCGGGTACCTTACACGCACACAGCATTGGGAGCATGTATGGATGCTTTTAAGAGATTCAATACATAAATAAAAACATACCAAAATCAATTTGGTATGTTTTCTTCTTGATATAGATCCTCTGCAAATGATCCTTCTCAATTTCTCTTACTTCTAATTTTATGTGTATCAAATATAGAACAAGCAAATCAATTAGAAGCGTTAAAAGGCCATCTATAAAAAGAGATCATCTAACTCCGTGGAACTCTTCTGCCATGTTCATTACGTCGTCTTGCCTTCGAAAAGCTGTACGGGCAAATACGTTTCAAGTGGTAAATCATCAAATTCGCCTTCAATTTGTTTTTCTAAAATCTCAATGGCTGTTTTGGAAATTAATTCAATCGGCTGTTGGATTGTAGTCAATTCCGGCAGAATAGCCTGAATGGTTTCTGTACCGTCATAACCAATCACTTTTAATTGACCTGGAACGTCTTTTCCACGTTTTTTGGCTTCTGTAATGACTCCGGCAGCCATGATATCATCACTGGCAAAAATTCCGTCAACTGCAGGCTGTTCATCGAATAGTTTTGAAATGATGTTCTGGTAGTCTTCATGAAATGACACTTCATATGTAATAGGCTGTCTTCCATGTTCACGCATCACATCTTCATATGCTTTTCTCCTGAGATTTGCAGGCGCTACAGAAGGGGTTTAATTGTCCCAGCCATCCCATATATCTTAATGAATGAGCCAATCAAGGCGAAGGGCTGGCTATTTGTGCCTGTGTACTGTGGAAATGCGGTTTGGACAGAAATTGTGCTGCCTGAGGTTAATAGTTCCGTTGAGCAAATAAAGCGGGAATTCGAATCAGAGCG
Source organism: Bacillus sp. JS (assembly GCF_000259365.1). Taxonomy (NCBI): domain Bacteria; kingdom Bacillati; phylum Bacillota; class Bacilli; order Caryophanales; family Bacillaceae; genus Bacillus; species Bacillus sp. JS. The sequence continues at coordinate 2,598,704 of NC_017743.1, forward strand.
CCCTTCCTATTGGAAAGGCGCCTGCCGCTTTATTATTAAATGTTTTCATCAGTGAGTTTTTATAACATCATTTATTAATTGATCAGTTGTTACTATTGTGGCAAATTCATCATGCAATGTAGCTAGAGATATATTATGAATAGTCGCCGCATCATAATATGTACCATTTTGGTCTCTCATTCCGAAGGCTGCTGTTGCATCTGAAATCAGGTATGTATCAAACCCCAAATTACCACTCATTCTTGTGGTTGTTGATACACAGTGAGGCGTGGTTAAACCAGTTATTACCACAGTTGTTATTCCATTTAATTTTAAGTATTCTTCTAAATTCGTACCAATAAAGCTGCTATTTACTTTCTTGGTTATAATGACTTCTTCATCCATAGGCTTAACTATTTCCTTTATAACAAACCCTTCATTCTTTGGATGGAATAAAGAATGAGGTTTATCAGAAGTGTGTTGTATGTATATGACTGTCCATCCTTTTTTTCTCCATAATTTTAGTATTTTACTAATGTTTTCTTCCGCCTCTACGTTATTTCGTTCCCCCCATTTTTTATCATCGAAGGCTTTTTGTACATCCACAATGATTAAAGCTTTTTTCTTTTCTTCCACAAGATACCCTCCTACGCAGAATTTCTATTTATTACTACATTTTAAATACAAATTTTACTTTTGTACAATTGTTTAATGGTGAATTTCATGAGCGCCTTCCTTATTGGAAAATGCGTTCTAAACTGCAACTGTGTCCAAGCTATTAACCGCCAATAATCTATTCTGCGAACCACTGAATCGACAGAGAATAATAAAAAGCACTCTCATAAGGAGTGCTGAAATGAAAGACTATTGATTTAGAAGCCATTTGATACGCTCAGCTGAAATGATGTAGTGCAGTATGATAAGACATAAAAAGATAATGCCAACTGGTTTGAAGTGACTAAAATAAAGCGCTGCAACAGCCATTGCAAAGATCAATAATTCAATAACTAACCTTGTTATCCCGTTTACAGGTATTACAGTTTGTCCACTTCGACTAGGATCATGAGGTACTGCAAATACAGACCAGACAATCATAACTGCAATAGGTAAAACCAAAGTTAAAACATATTTAAAATAACCATCAAAGCTTATCCAAGCAAACACTCCTATGGAGATTAGTGCAGCGATTTCAAGGATGAATCTTAAAAGTAAATTAGCCTGATTCAGTTTTTCCAACTCCTCTATTAAAAACACCCCCGTAGGAGATGCTCTTTCTCTCCTTTATTTCAGCGTATAAAAACTTTTCTGTTCTTCCTCTTTAGATTCAATTGTGGTTTTCGGCGAGGTTACCTCCATTTTTGAAGAGATGATACCGACTGCTGCAGTTACCAATGCTCCGATTAATAGAACGATGATAAGTATAATGAAATATGACAACTTTCCCCCTCCTATCCAGTTAATTATCCAAATAATCAGGAGGTTGTCTACGATTTGCAGAATTTGTCGAACGAAGTAATGACTATGTTGACCTCGCTTCTCGCTGGGAGGCTTTACTCTTTGTATGAATTTAGGTGGTGATGCGGTAATAACCTGCCTTCCAACATCATATCGGGCAGTTAAAAAAAGACATGGATTTTGTTAGAGGAATCTATAGAGATATGTATATCTAGAAGATTTGACAGCATGAAAAATCATACCTAAATCATTGGTATGAAAGGTCATTGTTATTTGAAGTGTTTGGAAAATATTGTTGATAAACTCACAAAAAAAGAACATGTTTTGATAAGAGAATGATCAAAACATCTTCTTATATGTTGTCATAGCGTAACTTTTTTATAAAAAGTTTGATTACATTTTCGGGGCTTCCAAACCAAATTTTGTCCATTCTTCTTTTGCTGGACCATAAATACCTGGAACAGTTAAACCTGCTTGTCTCATGAGAACAGTCATTTGTCCTCGATGGTGATTTTGATGTTGAATCAAAAACATCAAAAGTGAACCGTTGGGCATTTGTTGTCCAATAAAGTTGATATTTTCTTGAAGTGTATGGTCAGTCCATTGGGTTTTTAATGCCTGTACAAATGCATTACTGGCTTGATGATAGCTGTCAGCAATAAACTGAGCAGAAGTTGGAACAGGATAATCTTCAGCTGGGGCTTGGAACGTTAAGTCTGTGTTTGAGGTAATGATGCGAATGGCAGCAACGGTATGCCAAGCAATACGGCCTAGAGTCCAATTTTGTGAAGTTATTTCTTGTTTAAGTGATTCATCAGTCAGACTATTTAATAGTTTCTGTGTAGCATCTGCTTCGAACTCCCAAGATTTCAAAAAATGCTCTAAGGTTTGAAACACAAAAATCCTCCTTTTTATTCTTTTGTTTTTTCTATATCTATAGGTTTATTATAATGCACCATTTCGTTAAAAAGAACAAAAATTTTACAAGCGTGCTGCCTAGTAAATGAATCACTGAAAATCTCCATGCTTACACTAACATGCTGATAAGCTCGTGAAGCCATTTAAGAATAGAAGAGTATAGGATGAGTGAAATAAAAACAGGAACTGATGATAATCATACTGCAATTCTACATATCAGCCAGAATCAAATATCATATGAAGACGATCTCTATTCTTATCACTTTACTGAGCAATAAATACCTTTCGTATACTTAGTGATACCTTCATCGTAATCAGGATACTTATATGCAAGACTTTCTGATACAGCTTTTGAATACTTTCTAAATAATGCATAGCAAGTAAATAAAGACTTCCACATTTCTTGATACCCACTCATAGAATAGGTAGACATGAGTTCTTCCCATTCTTTATTTGAAAGGTAACGTTTCATAAACTTATAGTTCTTCCCCATACTAAATGAATACCCTTGCTGGGATGCGATATGCCAAGCCATCATTCTCAATAGATTAGGACGGACGATTTCATTTAAATGATCAATGGCAAAAAGGATTTCATTTCTTGCTAATCCTTTGACTACGTAAGTCGAAACCATCCAGAACTCATTACAGCAATCATCAAATTCCCTTGCAGTCGGTTTTTTCGTCCAATATTGGCGGTCATTTGGGGTCACTTCATAGCTGATGAACGTATCCTTATCGAGCAAGACCTTAACCAAACCATCGTTATTAGCAAAATAATCTTCTGCTTCACGAATTGGAATAAGGGTTAGATCTACTTTGTTGCCATCCTCAAAAAGAATAATGTATGAAAACCAATTACCTAATTCGGGAGGGAAAAGCTCCATATCTTCGGGTTTTTGCATCATAATACGCTTCCCAAAGATTTCAAGCCACTGATCATTTTCTTTAAAAGATTCTATATCAGTTACAAAATAAGAAATGTCATAATCTTGGAAGTTGTCGGGGCGAATATGTTTGTTTGTACGTGACCCTTCTAAAGTGACCAATCGGATTCTCTCATCGTTCAAAGCAAAGTCTAAAAACATATCCATCATTTCCTGTTCACTTCGCATTGCATGTATTCCTCCGTTTCAGACTTTTCTTTATACAGCCTAACATCTAACTCTAAAACCGAATATTGATTTTATTATGAAATAAAGAATTTTCATTATCAATGGTTGTCAGTTCCATCTTCCAATTTTATGTAAGGTGTCATCCATATATTTTTGTGCACGTCATTTACAACCTTATGTATATGACCCACTCACGAAATGATTTAGTCTTCTAAGCTTTAGTTTACATGAAGTTCTCCTATCATATATAATTCGAAATTAAGATGAAAGACATCTTAAAAACAGATATCAGCTATGGAGGATTATATGAATATTCAGTTGTTACAGGTTTTTCTCACTACTGCTCGTGAAGGCAGTATTTCCAAGGCTGCCCAGACTTTAAATTATGCACAATCGAACGTAACGAATAAAATACAACAGCTAGAAAACGATTTACAGACAACATTATTCTATCGCCATAGTCGAGGAATCACACTTACTCCCTCTGGGCAAATTCTTGTTTCTTACTCAGAAAAAATTCTACATACAATTGAAGAAGCTAGAGCAGCCATGGGCGAATCATCTGCGCCTTCTGGACCTCTGCGTATTGGCTCAATGGAAACAACGGCTGCCGTTTGGCTTCCGCAACTCCTTGCACATTATCATAACCTCTATCCAAATGTTGATTTTAACCTGGTAACCGGTCCAACGGAACAGCAAATACAAGCAGTTTTGCATTACGAGTTAGATGGCGCTTTTATTTCCGGGCCTATTGAACACCCTGATTTAGTTCAAGAAAAGATATTGGATGAAGAGCTGGTTCTTGTTACAAGTGCTTCACACCCTGAGATTTCTTCCATTCAGGATGTTCAAACACAAACAATGCTGGTATTGCGTGAAGGTTGTTCTTACAGAGCAAAGCTCAATCATATCCTGCAAGAAGAAGGTTTATTACCCCTAAAATTAATGGAATTTGGCATTCTTGAAGCGATCATTGGCTGTGTGAGCGCCGGCTTGGGTATTTCGCTGCTGCCTCGTTCAATCATTGCTTCGCACGAAAAACAAGGCCGCATCCGCAGCCACACGATCTCTGACAAATATTCCTTAGTATCAACCATGTTTATCAGGCGAAAAGACACTTTCATTACCCCTGCTTTAACTGCTTTTTTAACGAATATGAGGGACCATTTTCAGAAAAACATTGGTTGACAAAAAGAAGGAAAACGATATATTTAAGCGAATACGAGTTTTTGAGAAAAATGAGAAATGACACTTTTTCAAAAGTCATGTCTTAACGGGGGGATTCGGTATGAATGAATTTATGAAGAAGTTTTCCTTAACAAAACCGATTATTCAAGCTCCAATGGCTGGCGGCATTACAAAGCCTCGACTGGCCTCTGCTGTTTCAAATCAAGGGGCTCTTGGTAGTTTAGCATCGGGGTACCTTAAGCCAGAACTGCTAGAACAACAAATAAAAGAAATGTTTGAGCTGACAGACGCTCCTTTTCAAATTAATGTGTTTGTTCCGCTGGGTCTAGAAATGCCGCCAGAAGACCAGGTTAAAAAGTGGAAAGCAAACATACCGTTAGCGAATCAAGTAAATCAATTCACACCTGTGCAAGAAGAGTGGGATGATTTCTATCAAAAAATTGATATGATTTTAAGATACAAGGTAAAGGCTTGCTCATTCACTTTTGATCTGCCTCCGGAAGACGCAGTCAAGGAGCTAAAAACTGCTGGATGCTGTTTAATTGGAACCGCTTCAACAGTGGAAGAAGCATTGTTAATGGAGGAACGGGGAATGGATATCGTCGTCCTTCAAGGAAGCGAAGCCGGTGGACATCGCGGAGCATTTTTACCTTCCAAAGGTGAATCTGCCATAGGTTTAATGGCTCTGATTCCACAAGCGGCAGATGCATTGAGTGTACCTGTCATAGCTGCTGGGGGAATTATAGACCACAGAGGAGTAAAAGCAGCTTTAACCCTTGGAGCCCAAGGCGTTCAAATTGGGTCTGCCTTTTTAATTTGTCACGAGAGCAGCGCACATCCAGTGCATAAACAGAAAATACGAGAGGCAAACGAAGCAGATACAAAGCTTACGAAACTATTTTCAGGTAAAGAGGCCAGAGGAATCGTAAATAAATGGATGGAAGAAAAAGAACAGTATGAGACACAAACCCTTCCGTATCCTTATCAAAATACACTAACAAAGGCAATGAGACAGCAGGCTTCACTTCAAAACAACCATGATCAGATGTCTTTATGGGCAGGTCAAGGGATACGATCATTAACTGAGGAAATGTCGGTTAAGCAGCTTTTACATAAGCTTTGCCCAGAGGATATAAAAATATAGGTGCAGCTCATTCTTTGGATAGAGCCAACAAGCAAACTCCGACAAGGCAGTTTGCTTTTTTTTGTGATTTCGCACCCTGAACCGTAAAATCATCCAGAATCTAGCCCAGAATCCGAAAACTTGACTGGTTGGTGCGATCTTGATGTTTTCGCCACATTTACATCACCAAGTTTTCACTATTGGTCTTCTCTCTCTTCTCAAGAGTTGCTGCCTATTCAAAAAATCGATAGCTCCCATATTTAACTCGAATATTAAAATCAGCCTTTTTCATTTGATTCAAATGATATGAAGTCATATGATAAAAAAAGATTAGATAGAAAGCGTGAAAAGTTATGAAAATAGGTTTCTTTGATTCTGGAATAGGTGGAATGACTGTATTGTATGAGGCCATAAAAGTTCTTCCTTATGAAGATTACATTTTTTATGCAGACACTTTACATGTTCCATACGGTGAAAAATCAAAGATAGAAGTGAAAGAATATATTTTTAATGCAGTTGAATTTCTAGCCAGTCAAAATATCAAAGTTCTTGTTATTGCATGTAATACAGCTACTAGCATAGCTATAGAAGATCTTCGGAGAAACTTCGACTTTCCGATAATCGGAATAGAGCCTGCTGTAAAACCTGCTATAAAAAACTGTGAGGAGGAAAGGAAAAGAGTTCTCGTAGTTGCTACTCATTTGACGCTTAAAGAAGAGAAATTTCATCATCTAGTAAAAGAAGTTGATCATCATGACCTCGTTGATTGCCTAGCTCTTCCAGGACTGGTTGAATTTGCTGAGAACTTTGATTTTAATGAAGACAAGATCATTAAATATCTAAAGAATGAACTATCTTCTTTTGATTTGAAACAATACGGAACCATTGTGTTAGGATGCACTCATTTTCCGTTTTTCAAAAACAGTTTTGAAAAACTGTTTGGAAAAAAAGTTGATATTATTTCAGGCAGCGTCGGTACTGCAAAACAGTTGAAGAAAATACTTGCAGAGCGTAACCAGCTTGGTAAAGGATCGGGCTCAATCACCTTTTTCAATTCAGGCCATAAATTCGATGACCACGAAATCGTATTAAAGTACAAAACATTGTTTGAAATATTAGATGAAAATCAAAGGAGTCATGTTGGACATTGAATGTAAGGGCTCCTGGTTATAAACAATGCAAATTATGGGTTTTCAGTAAATGTACAAAATGATAGAGGCAGTCTTCTGAAGGGAAATATGAACTAAGAAGTGGGCTTCAAAAGCCCACTTCAATACCCTCTTTTTATGTTTATATTTTTCCCTCCCTCTCTTATCTCTCCCCCTTTTTCTATATTGATTTCTTTTAAGCACAAGCATCCGGAAATATATAGTTAATTTTGCACTTCATAGGACATTATTTGAGATTACGATTCAACCGTTTGCCAGATCTATAAAGTCATAATGTGTAAATTCTGTGTCTATATGCATATTTATTATGGAATTTTTTTCATAATGTTTTATAATACAAGATGATAGCGTTTTCTAATTATAATGATAGGGGGAAACAATGATGATGAAAAAAGGACTGCTTGCGGGTGTGCTTACGGCAACCGTGCTTTTTGGCACATGTGCAGTAGATGTGCCGGGTATGATTAGCCCAAAAACCGCAGAAGCTGCATCACAGCTAACTGATGGAATCGGCGGGAGGGCTTACTTGAACAGCACCGGTGCCATTCTTGTTACGAAAATCCAGCTTCCTAGCTCCGTTCAAGTTTCAAATGGGACAGCCTACATCTACTCTGGCTTTAGCGGAGGCACAGAATCCGATATCGGGCTTCAGTACAGTGAAAAATATAATGTATGGAAACCATATATGAAAGTTGGTTCAAAAGGACAGGATCAGGTTCAGTACCTCGAAGGTGGAAGCCAATTCACGAATACGAAAGGTTTCCGTCCAGGCAGCACCGTACAACTTACCATCTACAAAAATCTTAACGGCAATACCCGCGCTACCTACTGGGGCACGAACAATGCGGGATACAATGGCCGTCTCATTTCAGAAATCAGCAAAACAAATGTCGGCTCCATCTCGAAGTGGAAAGCGCTCGCTACAGTTGCAACAACAGGTTCACGCCAATCTATCAAATCAAATTTTTCAACATCTTTTACAAACATCACCATCGACAACAAAGCTATAACACCTGTGATTGATACTCAAGATTTCGCTAAAGTAACAGTCTCAGGCAACAGTGTCAGTTTGTCCGTTGTGAAAAACTAAAACATGTCGAGCAACCAGTGCGGCAATTGGCTTAAAAGGGGCTTTAAAAGGCCCTTTTTTCATTTCAATTTAACAGTTAGCTTTGGTAAGCAGCCCGACCGGTAGCCAAGTCAGCTAACTGTTTGTACAGCAAAACTGCTTCAACTTATTAAGGTCGAAGGCGGTTCTTTTTTAAACGAATCACTTGTCTGTATTCTCCTTCTTTTCAGCTACATACTACGTGATAAGCGCGGAAAAAATTAAGGTTCCCCTTTACATTCTCTTCATTTGTTTTTTACATTTGTCTACTATGCATACCGCTCTCTTAAGGGATAAAAGTCATTGGACGGGCATCTCTTCTAATCAATCTTCTTTTGCTTTAATTCTCCTCTGATTTCCGTAGTATTAGTAAGCACAGAGGCTTTTAGTTCCCGATTACAGGAACATTTTGAGGAATAATTATTTTGCCCTTCAAATCTGAAAGGTATATAATAAATATACTTGTATGACAATTGAAAGGAATGATTTTTATTAAATTCAATCCTGTTTCCAATAAAAAATTATACATACAAATTTATAATCAGATCCTTTCGGAAATTCAGTTAGGTTCTTTTAAAGTAGGTGATAAACTGCCTTCAGAAAGGGAATTATGTGAGCAGTTTGGTGTCAGCCGCGCGCCGGTTAGGCAGGCTTTGAGTGCCTTGGAAATGAATGGGGTCATTTATTCTCGCCAGGGAGAAGGCGTGTTTGTTAAGAATACCACAATAACCAATGGGATTTCTGCTTCCATGGAGTCAGCATCTCCGGAAGATATTGTGGAGGCAAGAATGCACATTGAGCCTTTAATTATAAAATTTGCGGCTTTGAGAGCGACTGACGATGATATTCAGGAGCTTAGGAAGACAATAAAAAAAATGGAAGAAGAAACGATGTCTGGTGTGTACGTTCCTGAAACTGACGAACAATTGCATATGGGGATTGCGAAAGCATCACATAATGATTTATTTATTACCTTCATGTCCGCTATCACGAATGCTATGAAGCAGCAGGAAATGTGGCGGTTTATCCGTGACCGAACCGTTACTCGTTCAGAATACCGCGAAGTGAATTTTCAGGAACATAAACTGATTATTAAAGCAATTGAAGACCGTAACGAAAAAGAAGCTGTTGAGCGAATGACTGCCCACATGCAGAACTTATATGAACGATATTGGAAAAGCTAAACTCTGTTAGAACAAGTCCTTTATTAAAAAAAATCTGGCGTATAGTGGCTACAATATGACCTCCATTTCTATACGCCTTTACCTACCTATTCTCCTTTTTGGTCTTCTGGTCCTAAACATCTTTGACAAATACCATATAAGACTTTAACACCTTCAGAACTATAAACTGTATCGATCACTTTTTCACACACCTGGCATACAATCGTATCTTGTTGCACTTTTGATTTCTGTACCATGGCTTTATTGCCTCCAATCATTTTTATTTCACAAATGCCCTCATCAAATCAAGGCTTGATGGCCGCTTCCCCACAACGTCTGTGACCACAGCCCGAAATGACAGTATTCATTCCTGGATCATCCTTTCGCTGATTAACCCTAAATTTTATGGACACTTTGCAAGATTTTGAGTTTTCTATATTCAAAAAATGACTGTCGTTATGAACATCACCCATTGGCTCTTAATCACAAACCTTTTTCAACTAGACTTTTCAATGCTGGATTTATATGTGTCATTTTTTACTTTAAGCGCTTTTCCAGACTGTTTCACCAGAAATACAAGAATTAGAGAAGCTAGAATCATGCTTAAGCCTAAGAAAATCATACTTATATTAAAAGAACCTGTCATATCCTTAATATAACCGACAATGTATGGACCGAAAAATCCGCCAAGATTTCCGATACTGTTGATTAATGCTATCGCACCACCCGCTGCAGCTCCTGTTAAGAAAGAAGGCGGAATTGCCCAAAAAGGAGAATAGGCACCAAAAGCGCCGCATAACGCAATTGTTAAAAATACAAATGCTAATATAACACTTGAATTTGCTACATAGCTGCTAATGACCATTGCAACAGCACTGACAGTTAAACAAGCAGCTACGTGCCAGAGTCTTTCGTTTTTCTTGTCAGAATGATTTCCAACGAAAATCATAACCACCATAGCGCAGAAATACATAACGCCTAACAGCCAGCCCATCCCCTGTGTGCTTAGGGAAATCGTTTCAGATAATCCTTGTGAGATCGTCGGCAAGAACATATTAATGCCGTAATATCCAATCATCCAGCAAAAATAGCCGATCGATAGAATTAACACATCCCGATCTTTTAAGGCTTGAGCAAATGTATAGTGCTTTACCTGTTCTTTTTCCATCCTTTCTTTTGTTGTTACGTTAATAAGCCACCGCTTTTCATCTTTATTCAGCCATTTCACATCTTCGATTTTGTCATCTAGGTAAAAAAATGCAATTACACCAAGTATAAGCGCAGGAATCGCTTCTAAAATAAACAGCCACTGCCATCCAGATATATCAAGCCATTCAATTCCTAAGAGAAATGTAGAAAGCGGAGAACCCAATGCATTCGCCCCGGGGATGGCCAGCATAAATCCAGCAATTGCTTTAGCATGGTGTTTCGTTTGATAAAATCCACTCAAATAAAAGACCATACATGGATAAAAACTAGCTTCCGCAGCACCTAATAAAAACCGCGCAGTATAAAACTGCCATGGTTCTTGTACAAAAGCCATTAATATCGCGATGATGGCCCACGTGATCATAATCCGGCTGATCCATTTTCTCGCCCCGATTTTTGTCATGATAGCACTACCCGGAACTTCTAAAATGAAATAACCAAGAAAGAAGATCCCTGCTCCCAGTCCAAATACAGCATTTGAAAACCCTAGATCCTCATTCATCTGGAGAGCTGCAAAACCGATATTAACTCGGTCTAAAATCGCGATAATAAAACATAAGAATAAAAATGGAATTAACCGGATTGTTACTTTACGAGTGGTTGAACGCTCTAATGCTAATTGATCCAAAAAGACTCCCCCTTAACCCTAGTTTTGTCCTTCTAGGTGCTGCCCTGTCCAAAGATAAAAGAATCACATTTTCTTCAAAAACAAAAGTTCTCCTCTCTTTGTTAAACGCTTACATTTTTCTCTTGTTTTGTTTCGTCTTTGATAGAAGAGGGTCAGGCATGTTTAACATACCTGCTCTGCATAGATCCACTAGTCCATGTGTGAACCGCCATTAATATCAATTTCTTCTCCTGTGATGTAGGCTGCTTCCTTAGTAGCCAAAAACGTAATTGCGGCGGCAATTTCTTCTGTTTCACCCGGGCGACCCATGGGGATATTATCAATGACTTTTTTCGCATCTTCTTCAGAAAGTGATTTCCAAATGTCGGTATTGATAAGGCCAGGCGCTACGCAATTCACAGTTATACCATCCTTCCCTACTTCACGGGCAAGGTTTTTAGAAAAGCCTAATACGGCTGCTTTGGAAGCGGAGTAATGAGCACCGCCAAAAACGCCGCCGCCCCTTTTTGCAGATACAGAAGAAAGATTGATAATACGGCCATATTGCTGCTTTTTCATTGTTTCTAAAACGGCTTGTGTGCACAAGAACAGCCCAAACATATTGACGTTGAATACTCTTGTCATATCTTCCAATGTCATATCCTGTACCGTTACTTTTTGAGAAATTCCTGCGTTATTCACTAAAATATCAATGCGCCCGAACTCTTCAAGTGTTTTGGCTATCATATGGTCAACTGATTCTTTATTCGTTACATTAACTTCTACACCAACCGCTCTCCCTCCGCTTTCTGTGATAGCTTCTACTGTTTTTAGAATACCTGTCTGATTCATATCTGCTACTACAATTGAAGCTCCCTGTTTGGCAAGAGTTAATGCAATGGTTCTGCCGATTCCTTTTTCAGACCCACTTCCTGTCACGATAGCTACCTGATCATTTAATGTAAACATGGCGTTCTCCCACTTTCATATTTTATCTTCTAAGCATATCCTTGGCCGTTTTTATAATATTTTCAATGGTAATGCCGTTGATTTCCAGCAGCTTCTCATAAGGAGCTGATTCTCCAAACCGGTCCTGAACTCCGATTCGTTTGACTCGGCCCCTCCCTTCTTCCGCTGCTACTTCACATATAGCACTTCCCAGTCCATTCAGGATGTTGTGATCCTCTACAGTCACGATATTGCCGATATCCAGACACTCTACCACGGCTTCTCTATCCAAAGGCTTGATTGTATGCATGTCTAAAAGTGTTGCATAAATCCCTTGCTCTTCCAGCTGTTTGACCGCTTCTAAGGCAAGATATACTGTATCGCCATTCGCAATGATTGCGATATCTTTTCCGTGCTTTAATCGTTTGGCTTTTCCAATGATAAATTCTTCATTTTCGTCGTAAATAACCGGCACTGCGTCTCGAGTAAAACGCAGATACATTGGGCCGTACGTATTCGCTGCCCGCCTGATCAGTTTTCTAGTTGAGTGGTAGTCAGCACCCATGATCACAGTCATATTTGGGAATGATCTTAAGACGCCCATATCCTCAATCGCCTGGTGGCTCCCGCCATCGTTTCCCGGCGTTAGTCCGCCGTGTGAGCAGGCGATTTTCACATTCAAATTTGGATAGCAAACTTCTTGGCGAATTTGTTCCGCCATGCGCAGCGAACCGAAGACGGCATAAGTGCTTACAAATGGGATTTTACCTGTTGTCGCCAAACCTGCTGCCAGGCCGGCGCCGTTCTGTTCCGCAATCCCGACGTTCACATGCTGATGGGGGAGCTGTTTTATGAATTCTCCTGTTTTGCATGACTTGCCGATATCGATATCGATTACGTAAATATTTTTATTTTCTTTTCCCAATTGAACGATTTCATCACCGAAAGCTTCCCGCGTCGCTTTTTTCGTGATTAATGCTTTTTCGGTTTGGCTCATGATCTTAAACCTCCTGCCAGTTCCTCTAATGCTTGTTCGTATTCTTTCTCCTTTGGCGCTACTCCGTGCCATGAGCAGATATTTTCCATGTAAGACACGCCTTTGCCTTTAATCGTGTCTGCTACAATGCATTTCGGCTTTCCATTTTTCGTTTTTGTTACGATGTCTAATGTCTCTACAATCTCTTCCATCGAGTGTCCATCAATTCGCTTTGTTTCAAAACCAAATACTTCGAACTTTTTCTCGATATCTTGAAGTGGCATTACTTCATCACAGAATCCATCAATTTGCAGACGGTTATTGTCGACAAAAACAATTAAGTTATCAAGGCTGTATTTCACTGCTGTTTGAACCGCTTCCCAAATTTGTCCTTCTTGGCATTCTCCGTCACCTACCATAGCGAACACCCGGTAATCTTTGTCGTCCCGTTTTCCTGCAAGCGCCATACCGACACCGCAGGAAAGCCCTTGGCCTAGTGAACCAGTTGAAATATCGATCCCTGGACATTTCTTCATATCAGGATGCCCTTGAAAAGGCGAGCCGTACTGCCTTAATTTGTATACGCTTTCATAAGGGACAAAGCCTCGCAGCGCTAAAGCAGCGTATTGAATAGGCGCCACATGGCCTTTCGATAAGACAAAACGGTCCCGGTCTTCCCACTTGGGATTTTTGGGATCTATTTTCATTTCTTTAAAATAAAGGGCTGTGATGATATCAGCAGCAGATAATGAACCTCCTGGATGCCCGGACTGCGCTTCGTAAATCATTGTTACCGCTGTTTTCCTAAGCTCAATGGCTTTCTCTTGGAGTTCCGCAATACTTATTTCTTTCACTCCGATCACCTCAGTCATTATTAAGATAGAAACACGAATACTCAGTTACTTGTTCACTTGTATTACAAGTAACTTATGAGAACACTATACAACTCCTGAAAGCGTTTGTCTACCGTTTTTTGAAAATTTAAAATTGAATGGATTAAAGCTCAAATACTTAACATCTAGCTTGGTTCCATTTCAGATTGTCATAAGCACACTACGCCAGTGTCAACTGGTTATTACCCTTAAGATCTTTTTTGAGCAAATACACTCAATTATTAGAAAGGACGACACCTTCATATCAAAATAGCTAGATCAATGTACTAAATCGGAAAAGATGAGATGTTACATGTGAAGGGAGTAAAAGTATGAAGAGGCTTGGAATGTCTATAACCAGGCCTCTTTTTTCTTTGTATCTTGGGCTGGGTAACGGCGCTGCTTCTGCTAACCTCTTACCGCGAAAGATTATTCAGTCTCATAAACGCTTCCAGCACATTAAATATGATACAAACACACCAATCCAACAATTTCTATTTCTCTATTTAGCTTTTTTATGTGTGAGGAATAGACTTGGGATGAAGATTACAGCAAGGACAATGGTGGATACTAAGAACCCAGCATGGTAACCTTTTAAGCCATTCGCAATCGTTGGTTGTAATCCTTGCATGACAGTTGCGACCACAGTGGCGATAACAGCCGTACCAAAGCTCGAACCAAGATTTTCAATAATATGAATACCGACACCTGCTTCTGGAAGTTGTTTGCTGCCAAGTCCTGTATAAGCATCACTCGTCAATGGAAGCATAATTCCTCCAAAACTGGTCCCACGGATGAATAATATGATGGAAATCCAAATCATACTCGTTTTATCGGTGATAAAGATAAGTGGAATAGACCCGATAAGCGAAAGAACAAGACTGGCCATAACGACGTATTTCGCACCGATCCGATCAATCATTTTTCCAATCATTGGCCGAGTAACAAGCATCCCGACTCCTTGAGGGATTAATGCTAGCGCAGCTTCGATTGCCGTGAAATGACGGAAGTTTTGAAAGAACAATGGAAGTATTAACATGGGTCCCATGACGGCAATATTCGCTAATAATAACCCGACGCTGGATGCTAAGAAGTTTTTGTGCGCAAACAAATTTATGGGGAGTACGGTTTGATATTTTCTGATTCGGTTATATACGATGTAAATTACAGCTAATGCGAGGCCGATGCCCGTCCATAGGATTGTTTCGCTATTGTTAAATGATGCATGGTCCGCTGCTTTCGTAATTCCGTATATCATTGCTGCACTCATTAAGGATAAATTGATAATTCCAAAAATATCAAGTTTGCTATTTTTGTTGAATGGCTCAAAGTCTGGAAGAGTTTTCATCATCAGTGGTGCAGCAATCAAAACGATGAACACGTTGATGAAGAAAATCCAATGCCATGAAGTAGCTTGGACGATGAAGCCCCCGATTACAGGTCCTAAGATTGGGCCCAAAATCATTGGTGTGCTGACAATAGCCATCACTTTCCCTATATGCTCTCGGCCTGCTGTTTTAACCAATAGCGTTGACATAAGCGGGGTAATAATCCCAGCGCTAAACCCTTGAAGCAAACGGAATAAGATAAAGCTAGAAATATTCCAACTAACACCAGCGAAAACAGAAGTTACACCAAAGGCGATGACTGCACCGATTAAGATTTTCTTTCCGTTAAATTTGTTCATAAGCCATCCGGATACAGGAACTGCAATAGCAAGGGCTAAAACATAACCTGTAATGGACCATTGAATGGTATCCAACGTCGTGCTGAAATCTTTATTTAATTTGTCAATGGAAATGTTTACCATAGTTGAATCAAGCATTGGAGCAATTGCTCCAAGTGCAATTGCCCAGGCAGCCGAGAGAATTTCTTTCGATAAGCCTGATTTCTTTATTTGATCTTTTGACATATTATTCTCCTCTCAGAAACCATTTTGTTTCCCTGTCAACAAAAAGATATCACCATATTGTTTCCTTGTCAACAAAATTAAGAATAAAAAAAGACAGCCCATTCACAATAGAGTTGGGCTGACTTTGGTTTCTTTATTCTATTTATCCGATTTAATTAACAGCTATTCCCTGTTTCTTTATTTCAGTATCCAAATGCCTACTGTACTTTTCCACGAAGCTAAGCATACTGTCAAATTGTTCTTCGGTAACTTGTTCAAAAACGACTTTGTCCCGTTCTCGAAACTCTTTATGGAGTTCCTCATGGATGTTATAAATTACTTTGCCTTGCGCAGTAAGCCTAAAATAAATTTCTTTTTTATTATCCGGCTTCTGGTAGCTTTCAATAAGGTCTTTTTTTATCAGTTTCTTAGTTAATTTACTTATGGCACCTCTCGTCATATAAAGGGACTCCGCAAGTTTTCTCACATTGCTATCAGCATTTTTCCCAATGGATTCAATACAATGTACTTCAGAAGGCTTGTACCCCTTCAAACTGTCTTCCATCTTAGACTTATTAAGCAACACCATCTTGTTAAATAAGTCTCTGAAATTCAATATGAGCTGTTCTTCTTTATTCATGGCCTGCCCTCCCACCAGTTGGTGCACTAGCCATATTATATTCATTTATTGTTTCTATTTCAACAAAATTAGAAAATGATAACTAGTAAGATCAGGGCAGCACACTATTTTCCCTTGACTTTTAATTGGATGCTGTCAGGCTTATAGACCACCTTTATTTTGTTAGAACTCACCGTCAGCGGAGAGAAGAAACGCCAAAAACTAAAGAGGACAAAAAGCTGCTGGCGAAGGGTCAGCAGCTAATACAGGGGCGCATAAACATTTCATTCCATACTTTATGATAAAAAAGCACCATACTTCATAGAATAATCCTCATTTAATGAGCCATCATCTCATGGGCAATATCGTGCCCATCCATTTTTGATGGGTAGTAGGTAGGCCAGTTTTTGACTTCATCAAGTAAAGCTTCACGGTCGTCACCCCAATAGAGATGGTAATGACTAGCTTTAGTGGGATAAATACTATGATCGCTAAACTGGATATACTGAGGAAGCCCTTCCGCTTTTTTAGCTAGTTTGAATATGTATCTTACCCCCCTATTGCCCGCATCATATGTTAGAATTTCGTACCCGTCATACGTATACTTACCAGAATATTCTTTTCCATTTTTAAAGAAGGTTACAGTTTCTTTGTGGATTACAATACGGTCAACATCTGTTTGATAGCCTTTTTTATAATACTCTTTATATTCTTTAGCTGTCTTGTCGCCTTCGTGTTCTGATTTATAAGAAAACACTTCGTCAAGAGTACCATCTTGCAGGTATGGAAATACAGATTGCCAATCTCCTTCCCAATCAGAAAGTGGGCGATCCTTTACTTGGCTGTTTTTAAAATAGCCTTCATACATTTTTTCTGTTTCTTTATCATGCGCATGACTATGATCGTGAGAATGTTCATGTGTGTGACTTTCAGATGTGTGCTCTTGCGCTTTGGAAGAGTTTTCTTCAGCTGCTGAGGATGATGTTGTTTGATTAGACTCTTTAGATGAATCGGAAGTCTGACATCCTGCCAATACGAGTAATGAACCTATAGTTAATATACCTAGCCTCTTTGCAAATAAAATCTTCATTCCAACACTCCTTTTTATTAAATCGAAAACGTTACGATTTATATTATACATCTATCTCTTTCCTACATCAACGGGAACTTCATCTACCTATTTCAGAATCGTATCTGGCAGCGGATGGCCATTTAAATTAGAAAACTGACTTTGTTCATCAGTTATTCCTTTACAATACGAAAGTCTACGATATTTCCATATCGATCCGCTTCAATATGACAGCATCCCTCAAGCAGCTGTTTTCATTTTCCCCTTCCGCGTTGTACCCTTGATTTTGCTCCCGAGTAAGAAATGCCGAGCTTTTCACTCAGCTCTTTTTGTGATAACCCCTGATATTCAGTTAACTCGAGCGCCTCTCGATACTTTTCAGGCAACCGTTTGATGGTCGATCGAATACACACAGTATCTTTAACGGACCTGGAGGAGAGACACCTGAAGCATACGCCTGGTGATACATTCATTACTTGATACTGACATTTTTCTAAAATATTTATGCTGAACGATCATATATAGGAAAGACAAGAGCTTGTTTGTCTCTTGTCTTTTTCACATCATGGGGAGAATGCAGCGGCAAGAAACGATGCCGCTTTATTCAATGCTTATTTGATTACGAAATGACCGTACTCGTTTGAACGGACATGAATCGGCCCATTTAAATTGTAGTTGTTCTCCTTAGCGATAGAGCGAAGCACGTCCACACGGGCAACCGACTCTCTCCACTCGTCACGGGTTTCATGATTTGCCGGATTCATCAGATCGTCATAGCGTACGTCCAAGAATTTATTTAACCACTTCTTCTCGTCTATTCCGTCTTTTGGTGACCCGCCCGCTTTTTTGTTCGTACGTTTAATTAAGGCATAAAAGGAGTCAGGGTCATCACCATCGCCATGCTGAATAACCGTATCGTACATTACAGCTCTTGCCAATGCTGTTTTTAGTCCGGCATTATCCGATCGTTTCATGGCAGGCTGATAATACAAACGGTCATTTACTTTGTCTTGGGCAGCGCGAAATTCCTTATCATTTGCAAGCGACTTCCAGGCAGAAGCGAAGCCCTTAAGATTGCTTATGTCATCGCTTTCTTCCTTGGCCAGACGGCGCAATTCAGGCAGGTACTTTTTCAGTTTGTTATTCGGAACTGCCTTTGTGTATTCTTCCACTACTTCCAATGCATCCCCTGTAGCCGTTGTAAAACCTGCCCGTCCGCATGTATAGCCTCGCCCGTCACCCAATGGCTCGACATATCCATATTGGATCTCCGTCGTGCCGTTTTCGAAGATACTTGTCAGCTGTTCCGCCCGGCGTTTTTGATCTTTATTCAGTCCCGCCGCAAAAACCGTTTCGCTCATCATCAAGGTAAAAAACATGGTGAAAACAAGTAATGAGATTGCTGCCTTTTTCCAGAAGTCCGCTTTTTTCTTCAAACTGATATTCATTTTATTGCCTCCTTCTAAATATTGTAAATCCAGACTTAGTATACATGAAGAGACTGTCCTATTGTTGAAAATACATTGTTTTGTCAATATTTTGAATCCAAAGTAATATAACTTGCATCTTACTCTTTTCTTTGCCAATCAGCCTCAGCCCTTCTTACTTGGAAGGTCCCCCTTTGAATTTCATACTGCTTCAACTTTCATTAACAAGATGCCATAAAGCTTTACTCTAATTTATAATAGAAATGATCATCGAAAATAGGTATGGAGGTGATGTAAATGGCAAGCAAGATGAGAATGCCAGATTCCGCAACGTCCCATGCAAAGCCTATTATTGGGAAGGCGATACTTTGCATGGGGTAGACTTTCTAAAAGATCGCCCAAGTAAGCTTTTCTGATATAGTGGCTTTGCACCTTATTTAACATAAAAAATAAGGAGCTGGCAGAAATGGCATATGTAAAAGCAACCGCTATTTTACCTGAAAAGCTGATATCGGAAATTCAAAAGTATGTTCAAGGAGAAACAATATATATCCCTAAACCTGAAACCTCTCATCAAAAATGGGGCGCGTGTTCAGGAACAAGAAAGCTGATCGATGACAGAAACGCTTCTATTAAAAAAGCATTTAAAAACGGCAAAACCATTCATCAATTATGTGAGGAATATCACCTCTCTGATGAAACAATAAAAAAAATTGTCTACTCTAAATAAACCAAACGGAAGCACTGATGAAATATAATCAGTGCTTTTTATATGGCGAGTTTGTTTCTTAGTTATTTCCTGCATATGATCCCATAGGCTCATTGTGTAAAGTTAAGGGAGAAGAGAAGAAAGGAAGGTTTTACAAATGACGATAAACAATGGAACGTTGCAAGTACCCGGCGCCAACATCCACTATCAGGTGCGGGGCACAGGTCCAATCATTCTTTTGGTCCACGGCGGAGGCGGTGATGCCGACAAGTTCCATCATGTTGCCAATCATCTGGCTAACTGGTACACGGTTGTTACTTACGATCGCCGCGGCCATTCCCGCAGCAATCTCGCCCATCAGGTTGAGAATTACCGTGTGGAAACACACAGCGACGATGCTCACCGTCTTCTAGCTAAAATCACCAATAAGCCGGCCTATGTATTTGGAAGCAGCTCCGGTGCTGTTATAGGGCTTGATCTGTGCATACGACACCCTGAACAAGTACGTGTCATGATCCCGCACGAACCAATCCTATTGCAGCTTCTGCATGGAAATGAGCTGAAACAAGCCGAGCAATTCATGGAGGACCTTAAGATAAATCATCGAGGTGAAGTCACGAAGTTAATAGCAAGATTAGAGATTGACGAACAATCAAAGAATGTCCTGACAAAACGGCTCCTCAGCAATTCAACGTATTTCACTGATTATGAAATTCAAGGAATTCTCAACTATACATTAGATATCGAAGCATTAAAAACTGTGTTTACATCTGCATCGGTGAAGATAATCCCAGCTGGCGGAAGTGCTTCACGGGAGCTTTTTCCTTATCGCTGCGCGAACGCCCTAGCAGAACAATTGGAAACAGAATTGGTTGAATTCCCCGGAAATCATACGGGGTACACCATGCATCATAAAGAATTTTCTGAGAGGTTACACGACATGTTAGAAAAAAATAAACATACGGGTTAAGGATTGATTAAAATTTTCATAAAAGGACCAAGAGAACTTTTCAATAACGAGAACGGCAATGTGAGATGTTCCCTATCTTCATTTCGTATTTTAGAGCATTAGATACAACCCTAATGCGGCTGGTTATTTTGTCCTCACCAACAACCAGTGTCTAACATCATGAAGCTACTTTGAAAATCACCACAAATGCAGGAATAGAAGACGCAAGCATAGCAAAAACCATACCAACTATTGTGATTGGTATGGTTTCTCTCTGATAGACCCTTAAAAGGGAGATCCGTATATCGCTAGTTGCATTTGTAACCGACTGGGCCATCTGAGCCTGTGTACACATACGTGTCAGACACATATCCAATATTCACGATCCCCCGGGAATCTTTCCATTGGATTTGGTCCCAAATATTACTCGTTCCATACTTCCCAGTCACTGTTGTTCCATAAGCATAACAATAATAAGGAACACGGGAGCCGCTCGGAATGGAAAGCATAATAGGATAATTTGTACCTGGACCGCTGCGCATATTTACAGGCGCACCGCTGCTTGTTGAGACAGTAAAGTACTGAACGGCAAGCGCTTGACTGGAAAAAATGAATAATGATGCAATCATAACGGTTAACATACTGAGCATTTTCAGTTTAGTCAATGTCATCCCTCTTTCTTCAATTTCTTCATTTTGAGAATCGATAGAACAATGCTACCAGCTGCATTTAGGAACAACCGGACCGTCTGAGCCTGTATACATATAAGTATCAGAGACAAAACCAGGAACGATCTCGCCGCTTGCAAGCGTCCGCTCTGTGTAATTCCAAATATTACTCGTCCCATACTTTCCAGTTACAGTTGTACCGGTTTTGTAGCAATAGATCGGGATGCGGGTTCCGCTCGGAATGGTCGTTACAATTCCCCAACTTGTACCTGGGCCGCTGCGCATATTTACAGGCGCACCGCTGCTTGTTGAAACCGTATAATACTGAGCCGCAAGTGCATGACTAGAAAAAACGAACAATGATGCGATCATTACCATTAGCATACCTAGTCTCTTTAGCTTATTCACCTTATACCCTCCCCTTATAAATGCCGTACGTTTAACTTACTTCCATCCAGTTAAGGATCTACTTTTAGAACACAGGCCCCCTCCCATATATGTACCAATGTACCATAAACTAGATCTTTCAAAAGTGGAATTATTCCTATGTTTTCGACAATTAAAAATACAAAATAAATAGCAGTCAGGCTTAATATTAAGGACTTGGATCATGCGGTTCATTTCCACCAATTAACTCTATCCGTGTACTGCTGCCTTGTATCCGCGCTTCTCCTCGATTCGTGGATACTTCTCCTTTTTCATCTAACCAAAAACGAACACCAAACATACCAGCGTAAATGCTGTAAGTTCAGTGTCCAAAGGGTGTGATGGCTTTGTTTTCTTTTCTAGAACGTATATAAAAAGGACAAGGTACGTTATCAAAGGCTGATTCTATCATTTTGCAAGTCGAAAAATCATAGCATTTTATATATTTCAATCAGGTTATGATCTGGATCTCTGAAGTGAGCGACTCGGGCACTCCATTCCTTGCGATCATGAGGTTTATTCACACATTTCGCTCCTTTTTTGTGTAAATCGTCATACGTTTTATCAACATCTTCTACCTGAAACTGAAGCAAAAATTTTGATTGAGTTTCTCCTTCCAAAGATTGTTTTTCCTCTCCAATGATTTCAGCCATCGTTTCTCGAGATAATATCTCTATTTTCGTCTCCCCATTATCAAAGAGTGCATATTCCATTTCATTCTCTAACCAACTTATCGGAAGTCCTAATGAATCTTTATAAAAATCGACGCTTTTCTTAAAATCGTTCACCAAAAGTCTAATTTGCAGCAGCTTCATATTGTGTGCCTCCCATAAAACATACTTTTTACTGGTCATACATTTTAATGATACAAAAAGAAACCTGACAGCATGATGTCAAGTTTCCATAAAAAAACTTCACTCGTCTTTTAGGTTCAAAATATACTTACCATTTAAGGTGCAGTTTATTATATGTCATGAGAAATTACGCTAACGAGCAAAAACAGCGCTTCTACATCAACAAAAAATGATACCAAGGTGTTCTTTCTGTATGCTTCAACTTCATTTCGGGAAATGTAACGTTGATAAAAGGAGGTTGCATCAATATGGATCAGCAAACATTAGCAGCTCACGAGGCTGTAGACCTACATGAAATCGTGAACTTTAAAACACTTTGTATAGCGAAATCAAAGTTAATGCAAGGACTTGTGTTTGACCAAGAACTGAAGGACTTGATGCAAAAAGATGTGCAGCAATCCATTCAAGACCTTACTGAATTACAAGCGGTTTATGAGCGTGCCTCATTTCAGGCCCCTGTCCCTCAAAGCCGCCCAACGCCAATCATCAATTGAAAGGAAGGTAGGCCTCTTTGAATAATGATCATTTAGACCCTATTAATTCGCTGAATGTGCCTGAACTTGCAGATACTACATTCGCGATGGATTTTCTCATACGAGCTAAGGAAGGCGTACGGAATACTGCTGTAGCTTTGACAGAAACCGCGTCACCAGATGTAAGAGCCCTGCTGCGGAAACAGCTGATGCAAGGAATTGCGATGCACCAAGAGATTACAGAACTGATGATCAGCAAAAAATGGTTCCATCCATATGAGCTGAGCGAACAGTATAAGCTGGATCAGCTCTCTGCAAAAAACACGATCATGGTCGGCAATATGAACCTCTTTCCTGATGAAACAAATCGAAAAGGGATGTTTGACCGGACACCTGATGAACACTAATACTGGAGGTTTGACAGCATGAAGGCAGTAACGTATCAAGGCATCAAGAATGTTGTGGTCAAAGATGTCCCCGATCCAAAGATTGAAAAATCCGATGACATGATTATAAAGGTCACCAGTACAGCCATTTGCGGATCAGATTTACATTTAATCCATGGATTCATTCCTAATCTGCAAGAAGACTATGTCATCGGCCATGAACCGATGGGAATCGTTGAAGAAGTTGGGCCAGGGGTTACAAAGGTCAAAAAAGGTGACCGCGTCATTATCCCTTTTACAATCGCCTGCGGGGAATGTTTTTTTTGTAAAAACCAGCTAGAAAGCCAATGTGATCAGTCTAATGAAAATGGGGAAATGGGTGCTTATTTCGGATATTCAGGGCAAACTGGCGGTTATCCGGGCGGCCAAGCCGAATATTTAAGAGTGCCCTTTGCGAATTTTACCCATTTTAAAATTCCTGAATCTTGTGAGGAGCCTGATGAGAAATTAAGCGTGATAGCCGATGCCATGACCACTGGCTTTTGGAGTGTTGACAATGCCGGCGTGAAAGAAGGCGATACAGTTATCGTTCTCGGCTGCGGACCAGTCGGCCTGTTTGCTCAAAAGTTTTGTTGGCTAAAAGGCGCTAAACGCGTCATAGCAGTTGACTATGTAAACTATCGCTTACAGCATGCGAAACGTACAAACAAAGTAGAAATCGTTAATTTTGAAGACCATGAGAATACAGGGAATTATTTAAAGGAAATTACGAAAGGCGGGGCGGATGTAGTCATTGACGCTGTTGGGATGGATGGGAAAATGAGCGATCTCGAGTTCCTAGCCAGCGGATTAAAGCTTCATGGCGGAACGATGAGTGCATTGGTCATTGCTTCCCAAGCTGTTCGCAAAGGAGGAACCATCCAAATTACAGGTGTGTACGGGGGCAGATATAACGGTTTTCCGTTAGGAGATATCATGCAGCGAAACATCAATATACGCTCTGGACAGGCTCCTGTAATCCACTATATGCCGTACATGTTTGAACTCGTATCAACGGGCAAAATTGATCCGGGAGATGTTGTCAGCCATGTTCTGCCGCTTAGTGAAGCCAAGCATGGCTATGACATTTTTGATGCAAAAATGGATGATTGTATAAAAGTTGTGTTAAAGCCTTAAAAAACGGAGGTGACAGAAATGGAATACGCCTTACATGAACTGCTTGAGGTCCAGGAAATGACTGCTTTCAAGACCCTCTGTTTGACGAAATCTAAAACAATGAAAGCATTGGTATCTGATCCGAAGCTTAAAGAAATCATGCAGCAAGACGTTGACATCACAACCCGACAGCTGCAGGAATTTGCCTCTATTTTATCTAATGCAAAGCAAGTTGAGGAGATGAGTGAAAAATGAATCCTATCATTGAATATCTAACAGGCATGAACGTTCTGACAGACCAAATCATTGCTATGGACTTATTAATTTCAGCAAAAAACGGAGTCAGAAATTATGCGATGGCAGCCACTGAAGCCGGAACGCCTGAAGTAAAAGAGGTCCTTATCCGCCATTTGGAAGAAGCACTCGATATGCATGAACAACTCTCAAGCTATATGATGGAAAAATGCTGGTACCATCCTTGGAATACTGACGAACAAGTCAAGCTACATTTGAAAAATATTGATACAGCGATTCAATTGCCAACCCTTTAACATACAATGACTGATTTGCTGAGGAACAGTATTGATAGACCAAAACTGCTCCTCAGCTTCTGTTGTTCAAGTCGCTATGAACAGTGTTTTTCATCTTTCGGGCCTCATGAGTGTAAACAGATTAACGTTGATACGGATTTTCTAAGATGATTTGGAAGCATGTAACCGCGAATCATTATTTTGTTGAAATAACGAGAAGGCACAGATTGTTCAGGTCTGTGCCTTCTTAAAAATTAAGACTTCTTGTTTACATTCTGAAAGACAGCAGTCGCGTCCCACACATTCAAACCAAATTGGCCTTCTGAAAATGTGGAATCATTGGTATCAATCACAAGACGATCATCTAAATAAATTGTAAAACGATTACCGTTGGCCTCTGTTTTTAGATGATACTTTTTATTAACATCTATCGGCGTTTTGTATTCAGCAATGACAGAAGCAACACCGTTCTCAAATTTAAAGAATTTCACCAGGTCATGCTTCGCATCCACGTTGGCAAGATAACCGTTTTTGGCATCTTTGTCAGAGCGAAACATGAGTGCTCCCGCCCCTCTTCCGTTTCCATCCTTTATGGTGATATCAGATTCATAAGTGAAGTCTGACCCGGATGCTGAAGACAAGATAAAGGAATCGCCATCCGACCGCCCTTGTTTTCCCTCAATTGTGTCGGCCCACGTGCCATTTACCGTTGTCCAGCCGGTTACATTGGACATAAAAGGTGACGTGCCCCATACCTTTTTTAAAGGGTGAATCCTTAAAGATTTTATCTTTACATCTCCATTTGCAGCATATAATTCAAGCCCTTTGCTTGATCGATCTGGGAGAATGACATCTGTTATGACCTGCTGTCCGTCATTCCCAAATACTTCAACCGAGGAGCGGTCAACAAAAATGCGCATCTTAACCTTTCCATTTACCGGCTTCAGCGGTGCTGTTTCTTTTCCGGTGTCAAAGGCCGGATTAAAGGTGACGTTGCCCGACTTGCTCCGGTCAACGAACAGTTTGCCGTTCCTTCGGTCATAGCCGACTTTCGTAAATTGCTTTTCTCCTGTTCGGACCTTAAAACCAAATTCAGCAGCTGAACCAGGGCTTACTTTAAATTCTGCATTTATTTCATAGGCATCTCCAGATAGCCCCGATAACACATTATGACTTGCAGGCGATATGGTCAGATTCTTCCACTTCTTAGAGGTCCCGCGAATGGCTTCCAGCTCTTTTACTGGTGTTTGGATTACTCTAACCCCTTCAGTAAGCGCTTTCAATTTTAACTCTCTTGGAATAGACGTTGCACTTCTCCATGGAGATGTCGGAACATCATTCGCATATTGCCAATTGCTCATCCAACCTAACCAAAGCCTCCGGCCGTCTCTGGATGGAATATCGGACCAGGATACAGCTGCGTAAAAGTCTCTGCCATAATCCGTCCAGAGAACTTTGTCTGATGGGTTTTCATTTTTAAAATGAGTCCCATCAAAGTCCCCTACGAAATATTGCATGCCTGATCCTCCCGAAACCGCTCCGTTTCCGACACTGACTTGCAAGACCCATTTTTTTTGATTCGGTTTGCCATCTACCGGTAACTCAAATAAATCCGGACATTCCCATACCCCCCCGTGGCTTCCTTGTCCCTGTCCAAATTCACTTGCATACGCCCACTGCTTCAGATTTTTTGATGTATACATGAGAATTCGGTCACCAGCTGCCAGTACCATCACCCACTTTTTCTCTTTCTCATACCAAAAGACTTTTGGATCGCGAAAATCTTTTTTACCCGGGTTTGGAATGGCAGGGTTGCCTGCGTATTTCGTCCATGTTCTGCCTTTGTCATTGCTATAGGCAATACTTTGCACTTGATGGCCTTCCCGATCCTGTGTATAAATGGCCACAAGCGGCTTCTCTTTGCCTGTTTGAAAACCGCTTGTGTTATTTTTATCGACAACTGCGCTTCCAGAAAAGATCGTGCCTTTTTCATCCGGATACAGCGCAACAGGAAGGTGCTCCCATGTAACCAAATCTTTGCTGACGGCATGCCCCCAATGCATTGGCCCCCACTGAAGCCCGTAAGGATGGTATTGATAGAACAAGTGATATTCCCCCGCATAATATACCATTCCGTTTGGGTCATTCATCCAGTTTGCTTCCGGTGTGAAGTGATATTGAGGACGGTATTCCTCATCATAGTAGCTTGAATCGGCTGCATCCGCCGAAAATGCCATAGTCAACAGCAGGGTGAACATGATCATGACTTGAATAAGTCTCTTTTTCATTTGTTCCTTCGCTCCTCTCTTCATGTTTAAACACTTTCAAGAGAGACTGCTGCGCAAGCTGGTCCGTTTCTGGAAATTCTCTTCTGTTTCGCTGTTATCCGAATCATTTATATCTTAAAAGACTGCTGCAGTTTCTCTCTTCTTCCTTCACACAGCTTATACTAAGAATCCAGCCCAAAACCCGAGAATCCCGATGATAAAGATGCCGCAAATAATGAGAAGAGGGTTCACTCCTTTGCGCAGCATCCAAGCCACCAATAACGTTAATCCGAGCGGCAGCGCACCCGGCATAATGCTGTCTAACACATTTTGTACCGTTTGAACATCTACTTTGCCGCTTTCATCCTTAATCCTGGATACAACGATTGGAATGTTGATGGTGGTCCATTTGGACACGAGGGCCCCCATAACAAATAACCCGAGAATCGAAGCACCCTCTGTAAGCTTTTGAATGCGATTCCCCGCTAAATCCTGAAGGATCTCCATTCCTTTCACATAGCCATACTTTAATCCGTAATATTTTGTGCTTAATCTTATAGCATTCAGCAAGAAAAAGAATAGCAAAGGGCCGGCAATGTTTCCTCCTAAAGCAAGAGAGGCTCCTAAGGCAGCTAAGACCGGGCGAATCGTTCCCCAGAAAATGGGGTCGCCTACGCCCGCTATTGGTCCCATCAAACCGATTTTCATTCCGCTTATCGCTTTTCCATCAATTCCTTTATTGTTCGCCATTTCTTCTTCCATGGCTGCCGTCACGCCAAATATAGGCGCTGTCAGCCACGGGTGTGTATTAAACCATTCCAAATGGCGCTGCAGGGCTTCGTTTCTTTTCGCTCCGGGAGCGTACAATTTTTTGATCGCCGGTATCATGACATAACAATATCCCATTGCCTGCACACGTTCGAAGTTAAAGGAACCGAGCAAAAAATTTGAACGAATAAACATGCTGAAAATTTCTTTTTTCGTTAATCGTTTTTCTTTCTCCATTTTTTCATCCCCCCTCATTGTTTAGGCATCAAGATCGTCATCATCGTCATCATAAACAGCAACACTGCCACTGTCTGATGCGGCCGCGACTGCTCCGTGAGCGCTTTGTTTTTGTATCACCTGCTGATATAAAAGCGCCAGACAAAGACCAAGGGCTCCGAATCCCACTAAGTTAAAATCGGTAAACGCCGCTAATAAGAAACCGATATAGAAAAATGGCTTTAAATAAGGAATATTCATCATATTGATCACCATGGCATACCCGACAACCACAATAATGCCTCCGCCTATTTGCAGTCCTTTTGTAATGACATCAGGAATATTTCCCAGGAATGCCTGAACAGCGCTGACACTAATTAAAGCAACAATCAATGTAGGAATCATGACGCGCAAAGCTTGAAACACCATCGCGGTAATATGCATAATTTCAATTCCTTTTATATTTCCTTCTTTTGCATATTTGTCAGCGCGGTGAATGAAAAAGACAGTGATCGTCCGAACAAAAATCGTCAGCGCCTGACCCGCAGCTGCCAAAGCAACAGCGACAGCAATCCCTTCGCCAATTCCCTGATCAGCTGTAATAACTAAAATGGTTGAGATGACAGAAGCGATCGCCGTATCAGGCGCCATGGCAAGCCCGACGTTCATCCAGCCGAGCGCCATCAGCTCCAGTGTGCCTCCAAGGATAATCCCCGTTTTTAAATCCCCCAGCACCAGGCCAACTAGCGTACAGGCCACAAGCGGCCGGTGTGTCTGCCCTTCATCCAATACACTTGCGATTCCGGTAATTGCTGCAATGACTAACAACAAAATAATTTGTAATGAAGACATATTCTCATCCCCTTGATTATTTTGTTACGTTCCGTAATATCTGTACAAAATCTTCACTGGCATCTGAAGGCAGCTGCCTTAATTCCAGTTTCACGCCCTTGTCACTTAATGTTTCAAATGCCTTTATATCTTGCTCTGTGACACTGACTGATTTTGTGATTTGCCTGCGTTGATTTTCAAAACGCATTCCCCCGACGTTTACGGTTTTGATCGGTACGCCTGCTTCTATGAGGGATACGATATCGGACGGATTTTCAAACAAGAGCATTGCTGTTACTCCTTCATAGCGCGGACTATGAAAGGCTTTTGCCATTTTAGAAACAGAGACGGCACTCGCCTTAACATTTGAAGGCGCAACAGATAGGATCAGCGTTTTTCTCATTTCATCCTGAGCAATATCATCGGAGACAACGATGATTCGGTCGGCCGCATGTACTTTAATCCACCTTGTCAGGATTTGGCCGTGAATAAAGCGGTCATCAATTCTTGTTAACACAATGTTCATCATAGTTCATCCTCTCTTGTATCTTGATTGGCTGTTTTTACTTTTTCTAAATGTTCACTGCACACCTGAAAGCTTTGCTGACTCATCGCTTTTAAGTTGTTCAGCAAAGCTTTGAGAGCCAGATGTTCTCTCAAGCTTAATACCTCCAGCAAAATCGGCAGGTTTACGCCGGCTGCCATATCCATTCTTTGATCCTCAGCAATGATGGAAGCTGCCGCGTTATATGGCGTCCCTCCAAAAATATCGACTAAAAAAAGCACTTCATGTTCTTCCGGAATGTCCTTGAGCGCCTGATGATATTTTTCCTGCAGCGTTTGAATCCCTTCCCCTTTAAAAAACGGCACTGCAATCAGGTTGTTTTCTTCACCGAATATCATCCCTGAAGACTCTTTTAATGCTATGGGAAAATCTCCATGACCACTGATAATAACTGAAATCATATCTATTGCTCCTTTCCTGTTTTGTACACCCATATATAATGCAAGGATCGTGCCAACACATTTGTGTTAAGCGTTTTCATTGATATTTCAGCCAATCGCAGTTTGTTGTTGAAACACTTAAAACGAAAAAAATAAACCTGTATTAAAATGGTGTTCCATTTAATACAGGTTCATATGAAAAAACTGGTTTTAAAACAGATGGCCATGCACTTCTTCAGCAAATATGGCGGCTATAAATAATTTTTCATCATCACTTATGCGAAGTCCGAGCTTTTCTTCATAAGGGGCTAGTGTCCGCTCTGTGACGTTCACCATTTCCTTCAGCTGATCATTAATTTCTTCTTCCTCCGAGAAAGCGATCGGATTCTGCTTAATTACCCTTTCAAAGGCGAAAGCTGTATGCATAATGACTTTGATCAAAACGGCATTATTGAAAATGACACCCAGCTCATCTTGAACGGTTTGCAGCCACTCTACTAACATTTCGGTTACATGATGGGGATTTAAGAAGACAAGATACTTTTTCAAGCTATCCTCGCAAAGCTCCCTGACAATAATATTTGCTTCATTTAATCCATTGCTCAAGGGAATGCTTCCTTTTGTAATCGCCTGTTGAATCAGCTTCTCTCCCTCCCCTTCAATTAACACTTCTAAGGATACATGCGGAGCATTCATTTTAGGGTCTTTCGTTCCGACTGTGGCAAGGATTTCATACTCTTTTTCGATTTCTTTTATGCTGTTGGCCAGTTTAATCGATGATACGGTCAATATGTGAATCGGGGTATCGGAGGCCTTGTTTACGATCGTGGTTAAAATGTCTTCCAGCTTTTTGGCCGTTCCGCTGCCTGTCGTGCAGATGGATACCAAAGCCTTCTTTTTGCCGGCTGCCGCTGGCTGGCGCTCCCATAACTCGATAAAATCCTTCGTAACCGATTGATAGATCGCATGCAAATTCAAATTCAAATAGTTGACCTTTCTGACAGCATCCAGCACCATTGAGGTTGTAACATTGCTGATCGTTTTGATGGCAATGCCTGTCTTTTCCTCCAGCCTGCTTTCCAGCATCGCAAGCGAGCCCATATCTACCAGCATTAACACACCTTCGCCTTCATCAACCTGTTTCATTTTTTCTGCTACGCATTCAAGAATGTCCGAAGGTGAAACAGAAAGCGGCATATCAACTGCTGCAATCGGCGTGCTCCCTAACAGTTCTGTCGCAACTTCAACCATTGAACTCGCCGTGCTGTTTCCATGAGCAGCAACGATAATACCGACTCTTTTGTTCTCTTTTAACGATTTGATCGAATGAATTAACATCGTTAAGTAGATGACTTCTATTTCAGGAATAGCCACTTTAAAATATTCCTGCATTTTATCTTTAAAAATCATCGCCACCCGATATTCTTTCACGTGCGTATCACGAATTTCATCCGTCTCCTGTGTATTTAAGACATCAATTTGCTTTCCGCGCTTTAAAAATGCGTCAATATGCATACTCAAGAAATAAATAAATTTACGGTCAAATGTGCAATCCAGCTCATGTTCAGCTATTTCTTTTAACTGTTTTGTCATTTGAATCACGTCATCTTCAACGAATGTCAGCAGGCTGTCCTTTTGAAAGGCTTGATGATGAAAAAAACTTCTGACATGCAAATGGACATCAGTCAAGATGTATTGGTTAATATCCTTTTTGGATAAACCTTCTTTCATAAGCGTTTTTACTTTTTCCTCGATCAAATGATATAAGTTAAAGGAGAGGTCTTCGTCAATTTTTGTTGTTTCATCTTCTACAATCGGAGAGATAATCGTTGTAATATTGACGTATTCTGAAATGGCTTTGCTTCTTTGCATGTTTTTGCTGCTGGACATCCATTCTTGCTTGATTTCATCAGGCAGATCCCGAACCGTCAGTTCAATAACCTCATTTCTGTCAAGGTTATGCAAAAAACCGTGTGCGCAAACTAACTGGACATTTGATTTCAGCTGTCCGACATTCCCAAATTTCGCGGAATGAATAAGCGCATTATAGACATCGATGTGCACACTGAGATTCTTCTTAATCCGCTCTGCTTCTTTCCCTAATAAAAACGTTGTCAGATCCACTCTTTCTTTAAGCGATCGTTCTTCAAGCGAAGGAATATGAATGGTCATTGGGATTCTTCGCAAAAATGTTTTCAATAGGGCAGAACTCGGATTTTCTGTAGTCGCACAAATAAACAATACGTTCGATGTTCGTTTATGTTCAGATTCTCCAAGCCTGTTATAAGAACCGCTGTCAATAAAATAAAACAGCATCTCCTGTCCCTCAGGAGGGAGACGGTGGATTTCATCCATAAACAGAATGCCCCCATTGGCCTGTTCGACTAAACCTGCCTTATCCTCGGCGGCACCTGTAAATGAACCTTTTTTGTGTCCGAATAATTGAGAAAGCAATAATTGAGGGTTGTTGTAGTAATCTGCACAGTTAAATGTAATAAATGGTGCGCCGGCCTTCAAAATGTCAGAGTAAATGGCAAACTGGTAAATTCGGTTCGCAAAAAGGGATTTACCGGAACCAGTCGGCCCTAGGAGGAGCATATGCAGACCGTTAGGCGGATAAAAGACAGCTGCTTTTGCCTGGGAGATCGCTTTTTTCAAACTCCCTTTTGCCCCAATCATAAGCTCTAGAGGATTCGTGGAAATGTGTTGATGATTCTGTTTTATATCCCCAGAAAACACCTTAAGGTCTTTCACTTCCATCATCCCTGTATCCCATTTCTTGCTGAATACCTTTTCTGCTATCTCGACTGGGATGTAGCGCACAGGAAACGTTTTAATTTTGATGACCTTTTTGGTCCGGACAAGATTGTTCAGCTCAAAGCTGACATTGGACCGCTCCATTTTCAACTGCTCAGCAATTTCCTTTGCTGAATTCCCTTGTATTTTTAAAAGATGATCTAAGGTTGAATCATGAAAATTATGCATGAGCTGATGGTATATTTTATCTATTCTTTTCACATCTATCATCCTTTGTCCTTATTAGATAAGCCTTTAACAAGAATATTCCGAATTTTACAGTCCGCCTTGAGATGATCTGCTTCGTTCAAAAAGGTCTCTATAGCAGATTGACAAAGCTGATTTTTATGCGTATATGTTTACATTTTGAACCATTTGAATCTCATCTTAGTATGATAGATTCGCAGTTCTTGAGGGCAAGTCCCCTTCAAAAGTAATAATCAGTAAACAGTTTATCATTCTTGAGGAATGTAATGATGTCAAAATCATCAATGACAAAAAATGAACCTTATAGCTCAGGACAAATTTCCTAAATACCCCCGGGAGATTTATTCACAATTAAAAAGGGCGGTCACTCTATGTGTTCGCCACAGTAGCACGATATGCAAAAATTCTTCATTTTTACAATACATCTGGAAAGTTAATGATTCGGTAAACTTATCAGCAATGATGATGTCTTACAGCCATTCACCTAGGATAGAAAAATCTCCGATATCCCCTGCAGGCCACCATTATAGCGGGCATACAATGGTTCAAATCGATGCCTATTAAAAAATAGCCTATCAGATCGTCCAAATGACGTTCCTGTTTATTCTGTTATTCAATAGAACTGCAAGTTTTATTCATAAACTCAAAATAGTTTTAAAATTTAAAAATAAAAGCATCTCCTCTTTTAAATGTTATAATATCCGTTAAAACTTTACTCATCTTTTTATTATTGGAGGAAAATAAAATTGATAGGCAATTCTAGCAAAGACAATTTTGGCCAGCAACAGAAATTGTCTAGAGGCCTTAAAAACAGGCATATACAATTAATGGCGATTGGAGGTGCAATCGGTACAGGTTTATTTTTAGGGTCAGGTAAATCCATCCACTTTGCAGGGCCATCCATTTTATTTGCTTACTTGATCACCGGCGTATTTTGCTTTTTCATTATGCGTTCGCTCGGAGAACTGCTCTTATCAAATGCGGGATATCACTCTTTTGTGGATTTTGTAAGGGACTATTTAGGAAACATGGCAGCATTTATTACTGGGTGGACCTACTGGTTCTGCTGGATTTCCCTCGCGATGGCTGATTTAACGGCGGTCGGCATTTATACGCAATATTGGCTGCCCAATGTGCCTCAATGGCTGCCCGGCCTTCTTGCGCTTATTATCCTGCTGATCATGAATCTTGCCACCGTTAAACTTTTCGGAGAATTAGAATTTTGGTTTGCATTGATCAAAGTCATTGCCATACTGGCTCTGATCGTAACTGGTATTTTCCTGATTGTGAAAGGTTTTTCCGCAGCTTCCGGCCCTGCCAGCCTTACCAACCTTTGGAGCCATGGCGGCATGTTCCCAAATGGATGGCATGGGTTTATCCTATCGTTCCAAATGGTCGTCTTCGCTTTCGTGGGTATTGAACTTGTTGGACTGACAGCTGGTGAAACAGAAAATCCCCAAAAAGTGATCCCTAAAGCCATCAATCAAATCCCTGTCCGGATTTTACTTTTTTATGTAGGCGCACTTTTCGTGATTATGTGTATCTATCCTTGGAATGTGTTGAATCCAAACGAAAGCCCATTTGTTCAGGTCTTCTCTGCTGTGGGCATCGTTGTGGCCGCCAGTTTGATCAATTTTGTTGTATTAACATCAGCCGCATCAGCTGCCAATAGCGCTTTATTCAGCACAAGCCGAATGGTCTATTCACTTGCAAAGGATCATCACGCACCTGGACTATTAAAGAAATTGACTTCTTCTAACGTTCCAAGCAATGCGCTGTTCTTTTCAACCATCGCCATTCTGATTGGCGTTAGTCTGAATTATTTAATGCCTGAGCAAGTCTTTACACTGATTACAAGTGTTTCTACAATATGCTTCATTTTTATTTGGGGCATCACGGTGATTTGCCATTTGAAATATCGAAAAACAAGGCAGCATGAAGCGAAGGCAAACAAATTTAAAATGCCTTTTTATCCATTATCCAACTATTTAACACTTGCATTTCTTGCATTCATTCTTGTCATATTGGCACTGGCGAATGATACACGTGTTGCTTTGTTTGTCACCCCGGTCTGGTTTGTTTTATTGATTATTTTGTATAAGGTGCAGACCCGCAGAGGACATCAGATGAAATAAAAAAAGACAAGGGATACTCACTCCCTTGTCTTTTTTATGGCCAAACACTAAGTTTTAAATTTCATTCACTTCATTTAAGTGTTAACTCAAACCAGTTTTGATGCCGAAACCTACTAATATCATTCCGGTTATTTTTTGAAACACTTTCTGGAACCTCGAGTTTTTCATCCATTTTTTCGCGTAATCAATAATATAAACAAGAAACAGAAACCACAACACCGCTAATAAGGTTAGGATTGAAGCTAAAATGATGAGCTGCTGGTTGATATTTCCGTTTAAATTGATAAATTGGGGCATGATTGTAACATACACCAAAACAGTTTTAGGATTGAGAATGTTACTGAGTGATCCCTGCATAAAGGAAGTTTTATAATAACGTTTCGGAGAACTTGCCATATTTTTTGTTCGGGACTGCATGTCATCTAACGAAAACATACTTTTTGCAAAAAAACTTTTTACGCCTAAATAAATTAAGTACGCCGCTCCCAAATATTTGATCGTTGTGAAAAGGATCACTGACTTTGCAATCACCACCGATAATCCTAAAATGGCAATCACCGTCCAAAAGGATAGTCCAGTTGCCAATCCGAGAATGTTATAACGTCCGGCTTTCGGGCCATATCGAAGCGTATTTTTCATCACAAGCATCGTATCTGCACCCGGCATGATAACCATCATGGCAGCGATCGGTATGTATGCGAGTAAGCTGTGCATTGTTCTCTCCCCCTTTAAAAATCCCCTTAATCATATAGTGACTACAAAAGTAACTACTTATAAAAATTGTATCAATGCGTTTGGAATAAATCAATATGGTTTGTTAAAATAGCGATTACAAAGGCAGTAATTGCTCTTTATATTGGAGGATATATGAAGGAAAATATGTTAGACATTTTGAAAAACCTCAATTTTACAGAATATGAGTCGAAAGCTTATTTGGCGTTATTGCAAGAATCACCTTTAACAGGCTACGCCGTTGCCAAAAAATCCGGAGTGCCCCGTTCTAAAATTTATGAAGTCCTGGAAAGTCTTGTGATCAGAGGAGATGTTTTTGTCAGTCATGGAAATACGCCTCAGTATGTTCCTGTCCCCGCGAAAGAACTGATTAAAAACCGCCGGCTCAAAGCGGAAGAACATTTTGATCAGGCTGAAAAATATTTTGAAAAGTTCGAGCAGACCGCAAATGACCGGGAAAACATCTGGAATATCACCGGCCGCAGTGAAATTCTTGAAAAAGTGAAGGCCTGTATCTTATCCGCCAAAAAAAGAATCCTCTTAGAAATATGGAAAGAGGATTTTGAAGAGATAGAATCAGAGCTCAAACAGGCGGCAGATCAAGGCGTTATTGTCACCATTATTGCTTACGGAGACATCGTATCTGATTTCGCTAATATTTACCTGCATGATATGAGCAGTGAAATTACAGAAGAGTATGACGGACGGTGGCTTGTCTATAGCGGAGATGATTCAGAAGTAGTTGCGGGCATTGTCTCGCTTGGCAACGACAGCCGTGCCGCATGGACGATGCATGTAGGTTTAGTCATGCCTATTACTGAAGTGATCATTCATGATCTGTATCTTATGGAAATTCTGAAAAAGCATAGAGAGCTTTTGGAAGAAAGCTTTGGGAAAAACCTCATCCAATTGCGCCGTAAATTTTCTATCCACTCAGATTTCAAAAAACATTACTTGGAATAGCGTTTGGCATCGTTTACCCCAAAAACAAGGCTTGTACGAAATAAGCCTTGTTTTTTTATGCATAAAAACTTCCCCATGCTGATTTACTTCTTTAAAAAAATGTGATTCTGCGCAAACTATTTTTCAGCCTGCCGCGTCTATCCTAGGTAACAGCCTAAGATATACGTATATTCAAAAAGGAGCCCTTTATTGCAATGAAGAAAAAACAAACAACAAAAGCGTTGCTTGTCACATGCATAACTGATCATAAGCAAGATTTCTACCGGTTGGCTTTCAGTTATGTGAAAAATCAAGATGACGCATTAGATATTGTTCAAGAATCGATAAAAAAAGCGCTGAGCTCAGTTGAAACGATCAGAAACCCCGAGACGATAAAAAGCTGGTTTTATAAAATTTTGGTGCGGACAGCTATTGATTTTTTGCGCAAACAAAAAAAGATAAGAGTGATGGACGACGAAACGATAGAATTTTTAAGCAAGGGAAAAGAAGACCATTACAAGGATACTGATCTCCATGAAGCGCTTGACGAATTGCCTTACCGCTATAAAACCATTATTATTTTACGTTTTTTTGAAGACCTCAAATTAGAAGAAATTGCGGAAATTACAGGAGAAAACACGAATACCGTCAAAACGCGCCTATACAGAGCATTGAAGCTGATGCGCATTCAGTTGACGAAGGAGGATCTTTCTTAATGGATAAGAGATTACAGCAATTAAAAGAAGAATATAAAAATGTTCCGATTCCTAAAGAATTGGATGTCATTGTTGAAAAAGCCCTTCAGCAAGAACCAAAAAAGAAAAGAATCGTCATGTGGCCGACATCAGCAGCAATCGCTGCAGCTATTTTATTCACTGCGCTTGTGAATATCAACCCTGACGCCGCTCACGCTATGTCTAAGATCCCTGTCATCGGCAAAATCGTCAAAGCGATCACCTTTATTGAAATCAAAGAGGAAAAAGACCAATCAAGCATTGATGTCAAAACACCTGCTTTGTCCGGACTTTCTAATAAAGAGCTTGAAAACAGCATTAACGAGAAATACTTGAAAGAAAGCCAGCAGCTGTATAAAGAGTTTATACAATCCACATCCAAAAACAAAAAAGGGCATCTCAGCATCTACAGTGATTACGAGACGGTCACAGACACGCCAGATTTGCTCTCGATCCGGCGCAATATTGAAACAACACAAGCATCTTCCTACACACAAAGCCGTTATATTACGATTGACAAAAAGAATGATATTTTACTTACATTAAAAAGCTTATTCAAAGATGAGCGCTATATCAAAGTCATCAGTCAAAACATCAAAGAGCAAATGAAACAGCAAATGAAGGAAGATCCTAATAAAATATATTGGCTCACTGATGAAGATGCTGAACCGTTCAAAACGATTCTTCCTGATCAAACGTTTTACATTACTGAGGACCATAAACTTATGATCTCATTTGACGAATATGAAGTCGCCCCCGGCTATATGGGCGTTACCGAGTTTAAAATTCCAACCAGCGTCATTTCAAACTTGCTCG
This sequence comes from Bacillus sp. JS, assembly GCF_000259365.1. NCBI lineage: Bacteria > Bacillati > Bacillota > Bacilli > Caryophanales > Bacillaceae > Bacillus > Bacillus sp. JS. The sequence goes on from NC_017743.1 coordinate 2,637,078, forward strand.
TGGGAGAACGTTATATTCGATAAAATAAAAAAACATCCATTTTAGATTATGGATGTTTTCTCTCTTTTCTATTTGAGGTCGTAACCTCGCTATCAAAAACAAACGAGAATATTTGCATACTATTGGAGGAATACCCATGTATCACAAGACACAGCATCATCGATACATCCCTGGACTTGATGGCCTTCGGGCTTTTGCCGTCCTGTCCGTTATCGCTTATCACCTAAATTTCAATTGGGCTAACGGAGGCTTTATCGGAGTTGATATCTTTTTTGTTTTATCCGGATATTTGATTACCTCCATTCTATTGCCGGCATATGGAAATGATATTAATCTTGATTTTCGGGACTTTTGGGTGCGCCGCATTCGGCGGCTTTTGCCAGCGGCTTACCTTATGATCTTTTCCACTGTTGTTTGGGTCGTATTGTTTGACCGGGAACTATTGCACACCGTACGCGGGGATGCGATCTCTTCTCTCTTTTATATGAGCAATTGGTGGTTTATTTTTCACAAGCTATCATATTTTGATAGTTTCGGTTCCCCATCACCTCTAAAAAACCTTTGGTCGCTGGCGATTGAAGAACAATTTTATATCATATGGCCAATGTTTTTCGTTTTTGGAATGTACATATTGAAAAGCCGTGCCAGATTGGCTGCGGTAATATCGTTGCTTGCGCTTTGTTCAGCCATGATGATGAGCATACTGTATGAACCTGGCGGAGATCCGAGCCGCGTCTACTATGGCACAGACACTCGTTCGTTTGACCTTCTCATCGGATGCGCCTTGGCTTTGGTATGGCCGATGAAAAGGCTGTCTTCCAACAGGCTGCCAAGCAAACTGAAGCACACTTTGCACGCGACTGAATTTTCGGCATTTTGTATTTTAGTGTTATGTGTCTATTTCACAGATGAATACGAACCTTTTCTTTACAGAGGCGGAATGCTATTCATTAGCATCACTGCCGCAATCCTTATCGCATGTGTTTGCCATCCGAGCAGCTTTTTAGGCAAGCTCCTTTCATGGAGGCTGCTTCGGTGGCTTGGAACAAGGTCTTACGGTATTTATCTTTGGCACTACCCTGTTATTGTGTTGAGCACACCAGTTCAAGAAATCGGAAACCCTGTGTTTTGGCATATCGTGCTGAAGATTATTGTGACATGTATACTTGCCGAGCTTTCCTATCATTTTATTGAGAAGCCGATACGGACACAGGGATTTAGAACATTTTTCAGCGGTATTTTGATACATAGAATCAAGGAATGGAAAACGACATCTGTTATTAGCAAAATGTCAATTGGTTTCGTCATTTTCGCTATACTTATTTTTGCAGGAGGGCTGTCTGGGCTAGCCGGAGAGCAAAAGCACCCTACCAAATGGACCTATAGCTCACAAGAAACAAATGCTGACACCAGCCAAGCTTCTGGGGATGAAAAGGATGCTGCAGCAGATAAAAAACACAATCCTGAACAAAAAACACCAGGCTCCAAGCAAGGACAAAAGGAAAATAAAAATAATGGGCAAGAGACTCATAAAAAGAAAGACACGCAATCTCAACAGTCGAAAGAACTCGCAGACACTGCGAAAGAAGTGTTAGCTATAGGCGATTCCGTCATGCTTGATATTTCTTCACACCTGCATCAGTCACTTTCAAATGTGACGATTGATGGAAAGGTGGGAAGACAAATGTCTCAAGCTTTGGAACTCGCAAAGGAATACAAGTCTTTTAATCAGCCCAACAAGACTGTCATCATTGAGCTTGGAACCAATGGCTACTTTACAAACAGCCAAATCGAACAACTGCTTCAATCTTTCTCAAAAGCCCATATCTATCTTGTCAATACACGTGTTCCCCGCCAATGGGAAAGCAAGGTTAATGAATCTTTACAGCACCAGGCAAGCGCACATCAAAATGTTACGTTAGTTGACTGGCATACAGAAGCCCTTCAGCATCCGGAATATTTTACCCCTGATGGTGTTCACTTGGTTCCTAAAGGGGCAAAAGCTTTGACTGCTCTTATTGTTCAGGCGATGAAATCGTAAAAAAGAGATCCTATACGAATCACTTTTTTACTTTAGTTTCTGATCGTTGATTATGTCTCCTTTCAGCAAGGCAGCCCTTATGTTTACATGCCGTTTACGTAAGGGTAAGCCAAAATTGAATGGAGGGATGATAATGAAAGGAAATGAAGAATATGACATCCAAAAAGAGCTGAAACGATATGAGCTTTTTTTCAAAAAACGATATAAGATTCTTTATACAGTAAACGATTTTATCATCGGTGCTTTGTTTCTCGTTGGAAGCTTTTTCTTTTTCTATGACCGTTTAAAGTCTGCAGGGATATGGCTGTTTGCGGTCGGAAGCTTGCTGCTGTTAATCAGGCCGACCATTCGGCTGATTCATGACCTTCATTACCGTAAACATGTGGAACGGCAATTCAAGCATCAATCTTCAACAGATGACCGATCTTAAGGAATAAGAAAGAACAAAATGCCAAAAGCCTGAGTCGAAAATCAAAAACAAGACTTTTAGACTATTTATTTTTAAAAATAAGGTAAAAAGAACTAAACTTTTGTCTCTATATGACGATATGAATAATAAGGCCGGCGCGATACTCCCTATAACATCCTTTTCAGTAGATTTCATTATCGTGCCGGTTTTCTCACATGCAAAGCAATCCCGCCAATCAGATTGGCGGGATTTTATTTTTTATTAATTTCCTGTCCAAACGTCTTTTACATAACGTTTTTGGTCTTGCAGCTTTTGCAGCCAATCGGCGGATTCTTCCTGACTTGCCCCTTTTTCAATTTCATATGCCCATCGCAAAGTTTTCTCTACGTCAGGAGCCATTTGCGATCCATCACCGCATACGTAAATATGGGCTCCTTTTTCAATGAGTGTCATCAATTTCTGTGAATCTTGCTTGAGCAAGTGCTGGACATATCCTTTTGATTCGTTTTCGACGCGTGAGTAGCATCGGCGGATTGTGACCAAACCTTCCTGTTCCGCTTGATCCAGCTCTTCTCTGTAAAGATCGTCATGATCCGGGCGCCGGCAGCCGAAGTATAAAAGTGCTTCACCAAGCGTGCTTCCTTCCTTATTCAAAACAGATCTTGCCTGAATAAAGCCCCTGAATGGCGCAATTCCTGTACCCGGACCAACCATAATCATAGGCGTGTCAGGGTCATCCGGCATCTGGAATCCGGACTGCGGCGTACGAATGAAGCAGGCTGCTGCATCACCTGTATTCAATTCTGCTAAATAAGTAGAGGCGACACCCCGGTATTCACCTCGGCCGCTCCAGGCTGAGGCTTTCACAACTCCTACCGTCATGCTCACGATATTTGCATGGGCTTTCGGTGAACTTGAAATGGAATAGTATCTCGGTTTTAGTGATGGCAAAAGTGCTAAAAACCGTTCAAACGGCATTTCGCAGGCAGGATAATCTTCTAAAAGATCAAGCATGGTAAGACGTTTTGCAAGCACCTGCTCTTTGTAAGTGCCATCATCTGAAACGAGCTGTTCCAGCTCTTTTTGATGCGGCGGGCAGACTGTATAAGAAGCCAGCTCGCGAAGCTGAAGCCTTGAAGCCGGTTCCTGCAGCTCTACATAGGACGACAGTAAATCCGCTACTTTAATCGGCCGGTCCATCGGCAGGTGAGCCATATGAGCACTTCCGCTTATTTGTATTACATGATTGGACTGCAAACCGAATCGGCTGAGAACCCGCTGAACAAGCTCTCTGCTGTTCTTCGGAAGGATTCCGATATGATCGCCTTCTTTATATGTTTTCCCCTCCGGAATTTCCAATTCAATATGGCGGGTCGAACGCGTACTGTCAGCTGACTGGAGCTCTCGATTCTCTAATACAATCCCTTCAAACGCGCCATATGCTTTGGCAACCGGCGTTTCCGTCGCTTCACTGAGAAAAGTAATCGACAATGAAGGCCTGTCTTCTTTCTGGGCGATTTCGTTAATATCAAATGCGTCCAGCGTTTCCTTCCAGAAGCGGTTTTCCCAAGACTCGCGATGGCTTTCAAAATCATCGGCCGCATCACCTTCCCCAATCGCTGTTAAACGCGTTGCCCCCTTTGCTTTCATCATGTCATCAATCAGGCGGGGAATCCGCTGATACGTGCTGGCCCAGCTCCGGTTTCCGCAGCCGAAAACCGCATAGGAAACGCCTTTCAATCGGCCTTCCTCAAGCTCTTTCAGCCACTCTACAAAGCCGGCAGCATTATCAGGCGGCGCCCCATTATAAGAAGCCGTAACAATGACGACTGCCCCTTCTTCAGGAAGCTTGCCGATGTAATCATCAAGCGGAGCCGTTTCAGCTGTAAAGCCCATCTGGCGGCCTTGAGCGGCCAGTTCACCGGCTATTCCCTCAGCTGTCCCAAGGTTTGAACCGTAAAGAACGAGTAAAGGTGTGCCGTGTTTAGGTTGGGTTTCTTTTGGCTTAGTTTCTGTTTTGATGTCTGCCTGTTCTCTTCGCTGTACATTGATTGCCGCTGTTTTCCGCGGTTTCACAGTAATTTTAAAATCATCCGGCTTGATTGTTAATGCTTCTTTGATTTTTAGTTTATAGCCAGTATGGTTGAGCATATCAAAATGCTTTAATACAAGACCAAGAACCATTGTCGCTTCTTGAAGAGCAAACTGCATGCCGATACAAGCGCGCTGCCCGTTTCCAAACGGCTTATACGCATGATGAGGGATACTTGAAGGATCTTCAAACCGTTCCGGACGGAAATCTTCCGCATCCGCTCCCCAAGCGTTTTGGTCCCGATGCAGCTTCGGAATTAAAATGGTGACAGGCTGCCCTTTGCTGATCGGATATTCCCCGCCTAGAACAGTGTCCTCCTTCGCATATAGAGAAAAAGCCGGAGCTGTTGGATACAGTCTCAGGGTTTCGTTTAACACCATCCGAATGTATTTGAGCTGCTGGATTTGTTTATATTCAGGCGTGTCATCCGTTAGCACGCGATCCGCTTCCTCCTGAGCTTTTTTCAGTTTTTCCGGATGTGTAAGCAGACAATAAATCGCAAAGGAAAGCAAACCGCTTGTTGTCTCATGTCCAGCTATTAAAAATGTGATGATTTGATACCTTATGTTTTCGTCATCCAGCGTTTCACCCGTTACTGGATCTTTGGCATAAAGCATGAGAGACAAGAGATCCTTAATGTTTTCATCCGGATTCGCCTTTCGCTCCGCTATCATTCTATCGACAAGGGAGTTCATGACTTCTATATCTTTTTGGAACTGCAGTTTCGTTTTCACCATCATTTTATCTTGCAGGCCCAGTCTTTTTGATTGATTCATCGCCTCTTTTAAGGCACGGAGCATGCTGGTGATAAACGGATGCTGCGAATCACGGTAAAAGCTGTTGAACCGATAGTTAAACCCGCATAACCCAATCGTATCAAGCGTCAGACGCGTCATATCGTCCGCTACGTCAATTTCTTCATTGGGGTTAAGGCGGCTCCATTTTTGTATAAGCTGGGTTGCGATATCCAGCATCATAGAATGATAGCCTTTCATCGCTTTTTGGCTAAAACTCGGCAGCAAAATGCGGTGGGCTTTTTGCCAGTTCGGTTCGTGCGTCCAGCTTGTAAATAAGCCATCTCCGCCGAACTCGCGCACCTTTAGCAAACCTTTGCCAAGGTTCTTGTCAAAGCGGCTTTCATCACACACTTCAGTCACAAGATTGTGGCCTGAGACAAAAACACTGGATACTCCCGGAAAATCAAAACGGAAAATCGGCCCCAATTCATCAGCTAACCGCCATAAAGATTGAGAAAGCTGTTCTTTTTCCAGATGCGGAAGATTTTTTAAAGGTCCGTATGTTTTGGGCTGAGGTATTGCGCTTGCCTGTTTCATTGACATCTCCCTTTCCTATTTTTGTGATGATTGAAGCTTAATGGCATCCCAGCAGCACTGTTCCAATTCAGTAATTAAACCAGTGTCCATCTCTATATCACCTGTTTGGACGAGCTGATATAACTTGAGAAACGCCCCTAATACAATCGCAATTAACACATTAGAGGGCAGGCTGCGAATCACGCCTTCCGCTTTTCCCTTATTAAAATAGTCATCAAGCATTTGAGTCAGATTTTCTATCATTTTTTTGCTTGTATGATTTAAGTAATGAGCGTCTTTTTTGGTTTCAAGAAAAAAAAGCGCATAGTCGCTCTCTTTCGTAAACTGAACGAGACAGCTAAATACGTGATGGAAGCCTTCTCTGACAGGCAGTTCCGAAATGTCTCCCTTCAGCTTTTCTGTAAATCGCTGAATGCTTTCTTGAAACAGTACGTTGACGAGTGTTTCTTTGCTGTCAAAATAACGATAGATCGTCCCTGTCCCCACATGAGCACGTTCAGCTATCATAGGAATAGTGGTAGCGTCAAAACCCCTTTCTGTAAAAAGCGAGACCGACGCTTTCATAATCATGTCGTATTTACTGCTGGATTCGGATAACATGTAATGCAACCTCCGATTCGTTTGCGGAATGAATATTCATTCCTTTTGTTCATAAATAATATCTGCCCTATCTGATATCACCTCTTTGTTCTTTCTTCTGTTATAAGTTTATATGAAAAAAACTTTTTTTAATATAAAGTATATGCAAAAAATAAAAAATTAAGAAAATATACCCAATCCCTAATGTAAGGACCTTGGATATATTTCCCGAGAAATTTTTTATTTAACAGCCACAATACATAGACAGGAATCACGCCTGATGACAGAAAGTTCCCTGAAATGCTGGTCTTTCAACAGTTGAATATACGTTTTTTCTTTTTCACCGGTATTTGCATCAATACTGATGTAACACCGGCCGTCAATTTGAAGCACCCTGTAAATTTCTCTTAATGCAAGCCTAATATCGGTGCAGCTCTGAACCGTATGTAAAGAAAACACTTTATTAAAGATACGGTCATCAAAGGGAAGGTTCTCTGGAAAGCCATGAAAAACCTCCCCTTTCCCCATGTTTTTTCGATTCGCACGGGATATCTGCCTTACCTTTCGCTTTGAAGGATCAATGCTTTTTAAGCTCCCCTTGTCTAGTTTCTTGGCTATGCTTTTAAAAACAGTGCCATTTCCGATTCCAATTTCTAAAATTCTGTCATTTCCTTGTATATCTATAGAGTCAATCATCATATGCTCAATGGTTTTAATTTGCTTATATTTCCGAGAAAATAATTTCCAAAGATTCGATCGTTTATAGAGTCTATTTTCTAGCATTTTAAACACCTGCTTTTGGTTTCCTATGTTTATTTATTATATTCGAAAAATAAACATCATCTTCTTTTCTAAAAGGGAAGGAAGGTACCAACTAGACGGCAATGTGTCTAAAAACGTTTCGATAGAACTAAACTTTTTCATTTTTCCCGCAAAAAAAGCAGAAAACAAAATGTTTTCTGCCCTCTTTCTAATGCCAATGATAAGGGAATACATACAGCCTTTGCTGCTGCATTGCCATCAGCCTCTGCTGTCGGAACGGATTTCCATAGCCATGTTTGAAGGAATGCGGCATGGACGCATAACCATGGCCAATCGACGGCAGCCTTTTTTGATCATCGTTCATGATGCCATCACCTGCCTCACAATAACGTTGATTTACTATATGCAGGCGCGCATTTTCTTGACAGCTGTTTCGCTAAACTTGGTCCTTCTCCATTGTATAATGCATCAATAATTCCATTCTAAGCATATGCCATTCCCCCTTCAGTTTTTTTATTGCTTTTAGCGCCAGTTTGTTAAATAAAGATGCTTTAACTGAGACTCCTTCATTTCATCATAAATCTGCTCAATCTGCTGTTCTCGTTCGAATTCTTCCAGGCTCTTAAACCGTTTTTTTATCGTTAACGTTAAAAAGAATAGGTTAATCGTCATATGCTCACCCCCTTTCAAAGTCCGCACCAAGCGAAATAGCCCGCAGCATCAATCCTTCTGCCGCGGGCAAATAAAAACCGCAGACAAAAGAAGACACCAATGCCTCTACTGCCTGCGGGGAGTTGCGTATGTCCGACTATTCCGAATTTAATGCGTGCGATAAGCATCGGTTAAGGAAGGACACGAACTCTTCCACAGGCTGAATAAACCATGAACTTTTCCTTGTGTATCACGTACAGGTTGACGTCGTTGTCTCATTGTCATTTTGGTTCAGCCTCCTTTGCTCTTTTTTCTTACTTTGTAAGTATATCCACCAAATTCCATTTTGTAAACATCTTTTTCTAAAAATGGACTGAAATTGTGCAAATCATCGAATGGTTTTGCCCGTTGCTCATGATACCTGCTTCATTTCTTTTCTGGAGCGGTCTTTCTTATGATATGCAATAAAATAAATGAGTCCGACAAATACAGCTCCGCCGATGACATTGCCGATAAAAGCAGGAATGATGTTTCCGATAAACTGCCCCCACGTGAACGAGCCTGCAAAAATGGCAGCAGGGATCACAAACATGTTGGCGACAACGTGCTGAAATCCGATAGCCACAAAAGCCATAATTGGGAACCAGATGCCAAGGATTTTACCTGCTGCGTCTTGGGCGCCGAAAGAAAGCCACACTGCAAGACATACAAGCCAGTTACAGCCGATGCCGGAAACGAGAACCTTTCCAAAGCTCATATCGAGTTTTCCTTGGGCAACGGCAACCGTTTTTTCTAAATAAGGACCTGTTTCAGTCAATCCAACCAAATGCCCGAAAAAGTACGCAACAAACAATGCGCCGATTAAGTTCATAACTGTGACGATTCCCCAGTTAATCGCCAACTCTTTTACTGATATTTTTCTCGAAAATAACGCCATCGCAACTGACATCATATTTCCTGTGATCAGTTCAGCGCCAGCGAGAACGACAAGGATCAGACCGACTGGAAATACTGCTGCACCGATCAAACTGGACAGGCTCCCCCATTCTTTCGGAAGATCACCGATCACCCTGATATCAAGCAAATACCCAAGTGCGATAAATGCACCGCCTAAAAACCCCAGCACAAGCAGTGACGGCAGCGGGAGCTTTATTTTTTTCATCCCTGCTTCTATTGCTGCTTCCGCTATTTCATCCGGTTTTCGAAAAGCCATAATAAAACGCCTCCATACTTCTTCTTTTCTAACAGTTATGCAAGAAAGGCAATAAAAAAGACAGCACTCAAATAACCTGTGTCAAACCAGGCGTTTGAATGCTGCCTAACTTGTATGCATACCCATACAACAATATCAAGCAGTATGTAAGATATTGAAAGAGAATATATACAGTTCGTGCATACATTCCATTGCTTTAGCCTTCTATAACTGTAGCAACATCATATCAAATGTGACAAATTTGTGTCAATGGCAAATATGCTAGCTTTGCACAGCTTCTTTTTGATCATCTATTTTTCGGTCAAAAACAAATACAGATACAGCGATGTTTTCCTCAATTTTAATATCAGAAAACAAATGGACTAGCTTAGCTCCCATAAGTTCCTCCATCCCTTCTGGCGTTTGTTTGGAATAAAGGTCTTGAATCAGGCTTGTCCGAGCCGCATGCACCATCTCTCTTCCTTCAGGCGTACGGGCGATAAACTGCTCGCTTGCACTCAGATTTCCGTATAGCGTTGAAACTGCCATGTTTTCTACAAATACAGTATGAATTCGCTCAGGCCCTTTTCCGAACAATTCTTTGCGAAGCTTTCGAATGATATCATTGAATTCGTGAATTTTTTTAGACATGCTGATTACCCCTTCCGATATTGCCTTATAAAGGCTTTTCCCGGTTCCCCTTAGGACATTTCACTTGGTTAAAATTTTCCTACCATATTGTATTATAATAAATATCACTTTATAATAAAAGCAGTGTTGATGGATTTGTAATAGGATCTTGTTATGAGTCTATCGTTTTATAAAAATCAAGGATTGGTCTGTTAGTAAGACTTGCTAGTGAACTATTCCGCCATGTGTGTTTACACCTTCTTAGAATTAAGGACAGGTGTATCTATACATGGCTTTTTTTGACTTCGTGAAAGAAAGATGGAGGGGAATATGAATATGATGGACGGTAAGTCGATCAGTATCCGTGTAGACGGAACAGAAATTCAAGCACGAGCAGGGGCCACAATTTTAGATATTTTAAATGAAAACGGAATTGAATACCCGCAGATTTGCCACGTACCTGAGGTTGATCCGATTCAAACTTGTGATACTTGCATTGTAGAAGCAAATGGCAAGCTGGTTCGTTCATGCGCGACGGTCGCAGAAAACGGAATGTCAATTGATCTTTCGGGAAATCGAGTGAAAGAAGCGCAAACCGAGGCGATGGACCGCCTTCTTGAAAACCATTTGCTGTATTGTACGGTTTGCGATAACAACAATGGGAACTGTACGCTGCACAATACAGCGGAAATGATGGGGATTGAGCATCAAAAATACCCATATACGCCAAAAGAAGATCCTTCTTGCGCGGTTGATATGTCTCATCCTTTTTACCGCTATGATCCAAACCAATGTATTGCCTGCGGCCAGTGTGTTGAAGTCTGTCAAAACCTTCAGGTAAATGAAACACTCTCAATCGATTGGGAACGCGAACGCCCTCGCGTTATTTGGGATGAGGGAGTTCCGATCAATGAATCTTCTTGTGTCAGCTGCGGTCAGTGTGTCACAGTATGTCCATGTAATGCACTGATGGAAAAATCAATGCTCGGTCAGGCTGGCTTTATGACAGGCATTAAAGAGGACGTTATGGAGCCGATGATTGACCTCGTGAAAAACGTTGAACCGGGATATGGCAGCATTTTTGCCATTTCGGAAGTTGAAGCGGCAATGCGAGAAACGAGAACGAAAAAAACAAAAACTGTATGTACGTTCTGCGGTGTCGGATGTTCTTTTGAAGTATGGACAAAAGGCCGGGATATTCTAAAGATCCAGCCTGTTTCTGATGCTCCGGTTAACGCGATTTCCACATGTGTCAAAGGGAAATTCGGCTGGGATTTCGTCAATTCTGAAGAGCGGATCACAAAGCCTTTAATCCGTAAAAACGGAGCTTTTGTGGAATCTTCTTGGGAAGAGGCCCTCGATCTTGTCGCAAGCAGACTAGGATCAATTAAAGAGCAGTACGGTAAAGGCTCTGTCGGGTTTATCTCTTCATCTAAAATTACGAATGAAGAAAACTACGTCATTCAAAAGCTAGCGCGTCAGGTATTTGAAACAAACAACGTCGATAACTGTTCACGCTACTGTCAGTCTCCTGCCACAGACGGATTGTTCCGCACTGTCGGCATGGGCGGTGACGCCGGCACGATTAAAGATATCGCCAAAGCCGGTCTCGTCATCATCGTCGGCGCCAATCCGGCGGAAGGACATCCAGTGCTCGCAACACGCGTCAAACGGGCACACAAGCTCCACGGTCAAAAACTGATTGTTGCCGACCTGCGTAAAAATGAGATGGCTGAGCGATCTGATCTGTTCATCAGCCCTAAACAAGGCACAGACCAAGTTTGGCTGATGGCTGTTACGAAATATATGATCGACCAAGGCTGGCACGATCAGACGTTTATTGATGAGAACGTCAATTACTTTGAAGATTATAAAGAAACCCTTAAAACGTATACGCTTGATTATGCAGAACGCATCACAGGCCTTTCAAAAGAAAACATCATCCAAATCGCTGAAATGATCCGTGATGCTGACGGCACTTGTGTCCTTTGGGGAATGGGTGTCACACAAAATACAGGCGGTTCTGATACATCAGCAGCCATATCAAACCTGCTTCTCGCTACGGGCAACTATCGCCGTCCGGGTGCAGGCGCTTATCCTCTGCGCGGACACAATAACGTGCAAGGCGCTTGTGATATGGGAACGTTGCCTGGCTGGCTGCCGGGATATCAGCATATTACAGATGACAAAGCCCGCGCTAAATTTGAAGAGGCATACGGTGTCGAGATTGAAGGAAAGCCTGGTTTAGATAATATTCAAATGCTTCATGCCATTGAAGAAGGCAAAATGAAGGCCATGTATCTTGTCGGTGAGGATATGGCACTGGTCGATTCAAACGCGAACCATGTGCATGATATTTTATCAAGCCTTGATTTCTTCGTGGTACAGGACATCTTCCTGTCAAGAACAGCTCAATATGCCGATGTCGTCTTGCCGGCCACTCCTTCACTTGAAAAAGACGGAACATTTACCAACACAGAACGCCGTGTGCAGCGATTGTATCAGGCGCTTCCGACGCTTGGTGACGCAAAGCCGGACTGGTGGATTATTCAAGAGGTGGCAAACCGTTTAGGAGCGAATTGGAATTACAGCCATCCAAGTGACATTTTCTCTGAAATGGCGAGCCTTTCTCCTCTGTTTGCCAAAGCAAGCTATGAGGTGCTAGAAGGCTGGAACAGCTTCCTATGGGGCAGCTTCACAGGTGAAAGCACACCGCTTCTGTATGAAGACGGATTTAATTTCCCTGACAAAAAAGCCCGCTTTGCCCTTTCTGATTGGACTGAGCCAGCGGCATTTCCGGAGGAATATGATCTTCATATCAATAACGGCCGGATGCTGGAGCATTTCCACGAAGGAAACATGACAAATAAATCGAAAGGCATCCAAGCTAAAGTGCCGAATGTATTCGTTGAAATCTCACCTGAGCTTGCACAAGAGCGAGGTGTTTGTGACGGTTCGCTTGTACGCCTCGTTTCTCCGTTCGGAGCAGTCAAATTGAACGCGCTGATCACAGATCGGGTACGGAAAAATGAACTCTATCTGCCAATGAACTCGACAGACAAGGAGTCAGCGATTAACTTCTTGACGGGACCTGCAGCTGATAAACGGACGAACACGCCTGCTTATAAACAGACAAAGGTCCGCATGGAAGTGCTTGGCGGCTGTGAAACAGCGCCGCTTCCAAAAACAAATCCGCGCAACAAAAAACGGCACCCGCAAAACGGAGTCGAAGCAGAAAGAAAATGGAACCGCCCGGGCTATGTCCATCTGACTGATTAACCGATAGGAGGAAAACGAATGGCCACTCCCATTACGACGATCAAAAAAGAAACAAAAACAGCCGAGCAAATGAAGCTTGAAAAAATAGAAGAACTGAAAGAGCTGCTGGCGGAAAACGAGGACGCCGTCTCTAAAACGATGACTTTAATGAATGAACTCAATGATCTAGGAATTTTTGACGCGGCAACAAGCATGCTCAGAGCGAAGGAAGACATTGCCAAGATTGCGCTTGGCCAGGTTTCCCGTGAGCCTGTCACCAACCTCATCAACACGATGATGGCCGCCGGAGGCGCATTGACAAAAGCCGACCCTGAGTTTACAGCAAAGCTTTTAGAAAGCGTAATGGCTGGGACTGAACAGGCACAAAGCTTTTTAAAAGAAGACAAGAAAGTCGGGATTCTCGACCTGTTAAAAGCAATGAACGATCCTGACATCAACAGAGCCGTCGGCTTCGGCCTTCAGTTTTTAAAAGGCATGGGAAAAGAACTTCGAGAAAAATAACAGAAAAACAGCCATCGCGATGATGGCTGTTTTTTATTCGTCGGCTTCTTCCAAACGCTTCTTGTAAATAAGTGAACGGTCAGCGCAAAAGAAGGCACCGGCTAAAAATACGCAATCCGCTAAAAACATAGTCGATTTCTGGCCTAATGTTAAGCCTTGATCAGGGAGAACTGCGCCTATATATAAAAAAGTACTGACTGCAAGCAATGTAAAAGCAAAATGCTTGTAGTCTTCTTTTAAAGATTTCATTCTATTTTTATTCAAAAGAATCACCTGCCAGATTCATAGTATACGACTATTATAATATAATCCGGCGACTTACAGAGAAAGTAATTCTATCCATTTGTTATATATTTTCAAGCGCTTGGCCGATATCTTCCAGCAAATCTTCCGCATCTTCAATTCCCACAGAAATTCTGATCAAGCCGTCCGTAATGCCGAGCTCAAGCCGGCGTTCTCTCGGAATAGAGGCGTGTGTCATTCTAGCCGGAACAGAAATTAAGCTTTCAACCGCCCCCAAGCTTTCAGCAATGGTAAACAGTTTCAGATTTCCTAAAAACGCATCTACCCGTTCTTCACTGCCGATATCAAAGGAGATCATGCCGCCGAAGCCAGATCCTTGCGTTTTTGCAAGCTCATGTCCGGGATGATTTGAAGAACCGGGATAATATAACGTTTGGACAGCAGGGTGATTCTCAAGAAAGCTTGCGATTTTCCGCGCATTTTGATCGATCGCTTCCATTCTGAGTCCCAACGTTTTGATTCCTCTCATCAAAAGCCAGGAATCTTGAGGGCCGAGCACACCGCCTGTGGAGTTTTGCACAAAATGCAGCTCTTCTCCAAGCTCTTTCGAGGCTGTTACAACTAAACCTCCGACGACATCACTGTGTCCGCCAAGATATTTTGTCGCACTATGAAGCACGATATCAGCGCCTAAAGTAAGCGGCTGCTGAAAATAAGGCGTGTTAAAGGTATTGTCTACGATAAGCAGTACTCCTGATTTTTTTGCGATATCCGCCATGAGCGTCAAGTCGGTGATTTTGAGCAACGGGTTTGTCGGTGTCTCAATATAAATGGCTCTTGTGTTAGGACGAATTGCTTTTTCAACTTCTTCTCTGCTGCTCGTATCGACAAATGTTGATTCAATGCCAAGACGGTTAAGCACCTTTGTCATCACGCGGTATGTTCCGCCGTACACATCATCAGTCAACACGACATGATCTCCGCTGTTAAACAGCATCATAACTGCTGTAATGGCAGCCATTCCTGAGCTGAACGCATAGCCTGCTTCCCCGTCTTCCAGCTCTGTCACAAGTGCTTCGAGAGCGGTTCGAGTCGGATTGGCCGTTCTTGAATACTCGTAGCCTGTATGCTGCCCTGCTTTCGGCTGCTTGTACGTGCTTACTTGATAAATGGGCACGGAAACTGCGCCTGTTTTCTCATCACCTGTGATTCCGCCATGTATCATCATTGTTTTTTTCTTCATATCAGATGCCTCCTTCGTATATTTGTTTGCTGATATATCGATCGCTGCTGTCAGGAAATACAGTAACAATGTTAGTTCCCGCGGATGCTTTTTTCGCTTCCTCCAATGCTGCATAAAGCGCTGCACCTGAAGAGCTTCCGATCAGCAGGCCTTCTTTTTCTGCCGCTTCTTTCACAAGTCTAAACGCATTCTCATCTGTTACGGTGTAGATCTCGTCAAAGTGATTCTTATTCATATAATCGGGGATGAACTCCATGCCGATGCCCTCAGTTTTATGAGCATGAGGCTCTCCTCCGTTTAAAATCGAACCCTCCGGTTCAACAATCACCGTTTTGACTGCTGGATTTTTTTCTTTCAAGTAGGAAGCTGTTCCTGCAAACGTGCCCCCTGATCCTGCCCCGGCGACAAACGTATGAATATTCCCGTCAAGCGCTTCCCATATTTCAGGTCCAAGCGTCTTATAGTAAGTCGATGGATTTACTCGGTTTTTAAATTGCAAAACACAATAAGAATTTTCAATCTCAGTCTCCAGCTGCATGGCTTTTTGAATGGCGCCCTGCATTCCGTCCTCACGCGGGGTATGAATGATTGATGCTCCAAGCGCCTGCATAATTTGCTGCTTCTCTGTGCTGAAATGTTCCGGGACACAGAAAATCGCTTTGAGCCCATATTTTCTGGCACTTAGCGCAAGGCCGATCCCTGTATTGCCTGCCGTCGCTTCTATAATCACTCCGCCGGGCTTCACCTTGCCTGAATCGAGCGCGTCACGAATCAGCATATCTCCCAGTCTGTCTTTGATGCTTCCGCCGGGATTCATCATTTCAAGCTTGGCATACACCGCGACTCCTTCTGGAACATCAAAGTTCTTTAAGCGGAGAAGCGGTGTATTCCCAATCAGCTCGGTAATGTCCGTAATCACTGTCATGTATGTCCTCCTCCTTATTAGAGGTTGTTTTTAGAAAAACGGAGGAGAACATGCCTCCGTTTTAATGAATTCGTTTGATCACCTTTAACACAAGCTCTGTTGAATTGACAGCCGCCTGCTCTAAAAATTGGTCAAATGAAACATGTGATTCTTTTCCTGCGATATCTGATAACGCTCTGATGACGACAAACGGCGTTTTAAATTGATGGCACACCTGAGCCACTGCCGCAGCCTCCATTTCAACCGCGTATAGATCAGAAAATCTCGCACGCACCTCTTCAACCCGCTTCGGATCGTTCATAAAAGAATCGCCTGTTGCAATCGTTCCTTTTGCAACCTGAATGCCGTCAAGTTCGGAAACCGCTTCTTCCGTGATGCTGATCAGCTTTTCATCCGCCGGATAAGCAGCCGGAAGACCTGGCACTTGCCCGTATTCATAGTCAAAAGCCGTTACGTCTACATCGTGGTGGCGAACGTCAGTGGAAATGACGACATCTCCTACATTCAATGTATGATGAAATCCGCCCGCTGAGCCTGTGTTAATCACATAATCAGGCTTGTAACGGTCAAGCAAAAGCGTCGTGCTGATAGCAGCATTCACTTTTCCAATTCCTGATTTTAGAAGAATCACTTCAGTTCCTTCATATTCGCCAGTTGTAAATTCACAGTGTGCGATTGTTTCTGTTTTTGCATTTTCAAGTTTGTTTCTTAGGATGGTAACTTCCTCTTCCATTGCTCCGATGACTGCTAGTTTCATCTATTCACATTCCCTTCATTTTACCGTTTGATCGCCTCCATTATCCACACGAAGTCGTTTTGCTGAGTGAATTGGACTGCAAAACTTTCAGCTGTAAACATCTCTTTCAACGCATCCAATGTAGGATAATGTTCTGTCTCTAAATCATTTGCAAGCTGATAGAAGCCTTGAGAACGGGCTTTATCGATAGCCTGTTGATACGCTTGCGCATCTTCAAAGACGGTATCGGCAAACACTATTTTATCATGCAAATGAAGGTATTTGCCATATTGCTTTATGGCGGCCCGCTTTTCTTCGTCGGTTAAATGATGAAAAGCGTATGAACTGACAATGGTATCAGCCTGAAATGGCGGCTTAGGGAATGTCAAGAAGTCTCCGTCTACGATTTCCGTTCTGCCTGAAAGCTTGTCAGAAGCCAGTTTACGCATTGCTGGAGAAGGTTCGATTCCAAATACAGTTTTGCCCGCATCAAGCAGCTTTGCTGTTAAATTCCCGGTCCCCGGGCCAAATTCTAACACGTGCATTCCAGATTTGCTGACGATGGCATCAAGGATATGATCGTAGCCTCTGAACGCTTCTTTATACTGAATATCAAAGCCTTGTACTGTTTGATCATAAGTTGCTGCCCAATCTTCAAAGAGAGGGATAAATTCACGTCCCATATTTGTCACACTCCATATTTAATAATTCCTATAAGTATACTATGAATTAACGATGGAACAGTTCCTATCATACCACATCTTCTGAAAAGCAGGTACTAAAACACTTTGTGTATTTTATGCCATCTCATATTGCGCAAAGACTGCAAAAAAGCTTATACTTCATATGACTTGTGAAAGCTGGAGGGTCAAGACATGAATTTTCAATTAGATCTGATTAAAGACAAAGTGGAATTTTTTGAAGCGGCTTCATTGCAGGAGCTTGAAAAGAAAATTAATACACAAATTGAAAACAATAAAGCCATCATGCTCCGGGTGAAATCTGTTTCACACCAAACTGCTGTGGCAGAAGGAAGAATATTGTATAGCGCGGTGGTTCATTTCGCAGCAGAAGCCTAAAACAAAAGCAGCCGGTTATAGCCCGGCTGCTTTTGTTTATTTTAGCTTTTCTACTTTTGTCGGCTTCCAGCCTTTTTTATCAACCCATGTAATCGTGACTTGATATTTATTCCCAGTCGCCTTGTCTAAAATCTTGCCTTTGGCGTCCTGAGGGCTGCCGTTATTTCCGAGCCAGAGCACCGTCATGTTATCTGTTGAGACACCTGTTGCATATGAAATGGCTTTTAGCATCTCAGCCCAGTCTTGTGAGCTTGAATCATAAGTAGCGGCATGCTCGCCTGTCTGCTCAGTTCCGACTGCTTTCCAGTCAGAATTTTCATACGTTTTTTCCACATCGCTTGATGAGCCGCCTTCTGTAACTTTTGCATCTTTAAGCCCGTCACCTGCTGTATCTGAGTCAGAGTCATCTTTTTTAGAAGAAGAATCATCTTTTTTTGAATCTGAATCAGCATCTGAAGACTTCTCAGAATCCTTTTCGCTGTCAGAAGTATCTTTCTTGCTGTCTTTTATATCCTCATCCGATTTCTTTTCCGTCTTTCCTGAAGCCGGAGATTCTTGTTTTTGTGTCGTTTCAGAATCCTTGCTGACATCTTTGCTAGAAGGACTGTTAATGAAGAGATTCGCTGCTACTACGACAATTAGTATGGATACGATTGCGATTAAAATGTTAAGCACTAAATTGGCTTTTCTGCGCTTATCACGGTTTTCATAACGAGATTGATTATTGCTCAATAATTCTGCACTCCTTTATCCCTCTTGGCTCAGCATATATTTTAACATGTGCTGAGAAGTTGTTCTATTTCTGATTGATTTCAATTTCGTGTACTTTTTTAACAATATCATAAAACACTGAATTTGTCAGAGCCTTATCTCCCGGTGTATCCATGTGTAAAACAACAAGAGCGTATTTCGGCTTATCCGCGGGAAAGTATCCGGCAAACCATTTTTCATAAAGCGTTTCTTTCTCTTTTGAAAGCTTGCCTGTCTGGGCTGTGCCCGACTTCCCTGCTACAGTATACGGAAGATCTTGAAACCTTCTGCCCGTTCCGGAAGGAGATTCTACCACCCGCCGCAGCATTTTTTGAAGCTGCTGTGACGTATATTTGTCTATCGTTTCTCCTTTAAGCTTCTGATCTTTAAACGTAACGAGCGTTGTGCCATTCTTATACTCAATTTGTTCGGCAATTTTCACCTGCCGTTTTTCTCCGCCGCGGGCGATTGTCGCCATCATATTGGCTACCTCGAGCGGCGTTACCTTTACATTTTTCTGCCCGATCGCTGTTTGCGCAATGGCTTTTTTGACTGATTTGTCTTTTTCATCCCCCCATATCACGCCGCTTTTTTCGTTATACAGCTGACGGAAATCGGTTTCGTGGTACAGCTTTCCCTCCCAGCCTGCCCGATCAGTGAGAGCCAGCTTCTCAGACATATATTCAATAACCGAGCTGTCTTTTTTCATTAATTGTTCTGCAAGACTCGTAAATGTGTAATTGCAGCTTTGGGCAAAACTTTCATCAAAAGACAAGGTTCCTTTGTCGTCCCCCGGTTCCCCGTACAGGTTTAAATTGCAATTAAAGGTTTGGCTCGGCTTCACCGTATTATTTTCGATTGCTGCCGCTGCAATAACTGTTTTAAAAACTGATCCGGGATAGATTGGCGTCAGCATATAATTTTGAAGTGTGTTTTGCCGGGACACATCCGCATTAGGTTTGCTTACAATACCCAAAACGCTGCTATTTTCGATGTCCAGCAGCACAGCTCCTCCTTTTTTCAGCCCCTGTTCATCCAATACCTCCTCCATCGCTTTTTGAATGCTTTGATCGATCGTTGTTTTGACCTGGAGCGGATAAAATGTATTGGCTTCAGCTGTATATTTGACGTCCATGCCAAACAAAGGGTTTCCCTTTCCGTCCACATGATATAAAAGCTTTGTGTCTTGTTCCGGAAGCAAAAATTCATCAAATGTCCGTTCTAAACCGGTTGTTCCGATTTCTGTCGTAATCGGAAGGTTCTCCTTGTCAGGATATTTCTTTCGGAGCAGCGCCGGATCTTGATTCGTGCTCCCTATTGTATGTGAAGCAAGGCTTGGCTTGTCTTCATTCTCCATATATACGCCGTAAATGCCGGGATATTTCAAAGAATTGATTTTTGTGATAGATTGTTTTGAAAGTGTTTTGATTTTCTTTTGCTGCAAAATGACCGGTTTTTTTGCCTTACCTAGTGTCTGGCGCAAATCGTCTTCAGACATGCCGAGGATGTCCGCAACTTTTTTGATCGGCCAATCCTGTGTCAGCAGAAAAGGGAACAAAACAACCGCAGGCTCGCTTTGGCCTGTCAGCGCCCGCCCGTTCCGATCTAAAAAAGAGCCTCTTCCATCAGAAATGAGCACTTCCTCCGTTCGCTGTTTCACACTTTCTTGGATCAAATTGATTTTCTTTTTAGAAAATGATTCTGTGAAGAACAGCTGGATTTCCGCAAGCCTCAGCAGAAGCAGAAAAAATACAATCAAAAAAGCGATGACTGCCAGCTTCATTCGTTTCGATATCATCATAAAAAAACACCTCACCCACATTGTGGACGAGGTGTTTCGCTGCTAAACAGATATTATGAAATTTTCACAATTTTCACGAGCATTTCTCCGCCCGGTGTTTGAACTGTGACTTCTTCGTCTACTTTTTTGCCTAAAAGGCTTTTTGCGATCGGTGAATCGTTTGAGATTTTCCCTTCAAACGGATCAGCTTCAGCGCTTCCGACGATCGTATATGATTCTTCGTCGCCGTCAGGCAGTTCGACGAAAGTGACGGTTTTACCCAAGCCGACTACGTTAGATCCGCCGTCATCTTCAATGATTTTCGCATTGCGAATCATATTTTCAAGAGTCGTCACGCGGCCCTCTACAAATGCCTGCTCTTCTTTCGCTGAATCGTATTCAGAGTTCTCGGAAAGGTCTCCGAAGCTTCTCGCAATTTTGATGCGCTCTACTACTTCTTTTCGTTTAACCGTTTTCAAATATTCTAATTCTTGTTCAAGTTTCTGTTTTCCTTCTGCAGTCATAGGAAAAACTTTCTCTTGTGCCATGTCCCTTCACTCCTTCTGGTTGTCCCTCAACATCTTCGATTATGTATGAGAGCATAAACTAAAAAATACAAGAATGAGAACACAGGGCAGTCCTCGTTCTTCTCTCCCATATAGGTACTGTTTATCTTAAACTGAATCTTGTCGTTCTGCAAATATTTCGCGTTTATAAACAGGGAAAGAAGGGAATTCGCACATTCCCTTCCTGCCTATACATAATATGGTCAGAGTTATTTATGTCTATGCTATGGTATTACAAAATCGCGTTTTGTTCAAGAATGGTTTGAATTTTTGTGACCATCAGATCAATTGCGACGTGATTCTGTCCGCCTTCCGGGATAATAATATCAGCGTATCGTTTGGTCGGCTCGACGAATTGATTATGCATCGGGCGGACCACTGACACATATTGTTCAATGACAGAATCAATAGAGCGTCCGCGCTCATTAATATCCCTCATAATCCGTCTGATGATACGCAAGTCAGCGTCCGTATCAACGTAAAGCTTGATATCCATCAGATCACGAAGCCTTTTGTCTTCAAGCACAAGAATGCCTTCAAGGATAATAACATCCTTTGGCTCTACGTGAACCGTTTCTTCTGAACGTGTGTGCAGCTTATAATCATAGATCGGCTTTTCAATCGGGCGATAATTCAATAGATCCTGAATATGCTCGATTAAATAGTCATTATCAAACGCAAGCGGATGATCATAGTTTGTGTTCAGCCTTTCTTCAAACGGAAGATGGCTTTGGTCTTTATAATAAAGGTCCTGCTGGATCATTAAAATCGAGTGTCCTTTAAATTGTTCATAAATGGACCGTGTGACACTCGTTTTTCCTGAACCGGAACCTCCTGCGATTCCAATGACTACTGGATTCTTACCCATGGGCTGTTACTTCCCCTTTCTCATCATGTTGCTCGGATAAATCTTTTTGTCTAGTTTGAATTTGACAATTTGCAGGGGATGGCGGGCAGCATCTAGCTCATTTCCGTCTTCGTCCCAAATGGTTTCAATCGTATGTGTAAAGTTTTCGATTTCCGGACCGAAAAATTCCACTTCGTCGCCTTTTTTGAAGAAATTGCGCTGCTGAAGCGTGACCATTTGTGTGTCTTCATCATAATTCAGCACTAAGCCGACAAAATCATATGTCGTTTTTTTGGCGTGCTCGCCGAACATTTGCTCTTCATAGCCTGGCGTTCCTTCAAAGAAAGCTGTCGCAGTGTCCCGGTTGGCGCACTTATCAAGCTCTTCAAGCCATTCTTTTTGAATCACAAAGTTTTCTGGATCAGCGCAATAAGCATCGATTACTTTGCGGTATACGCTGACAACAGTTGCTACATAGTGAATGGATTTCATGCGGCCTTCAATCTTTAAGCTGTCTATTCCCATTTCGATCATTTTCGGAATGGATTCAATCAGCTTCAAATCTTTCGGGCTCATCGCAAATGGTGCATCTTCTTCACCATACAAAGCAACGGCGTTGGCACCGTCTGTTTGGTAGAGATCATAATCCCAGCGGCATGACTGGCAGCAGCCTCCGCGGTTGGAATCCCGCGCTGTCATGTGATTGCTCAGCACGCAGCGGCCGGAATATGCAATACACATTGCGCCGTGAATGAAGGATTCGATTTCGATATCTACCTTTTCTTTCATTTCTCTGATTTCAAGAGCGCTTGTTTCACGTGCCAGCACGACGCGATCAAGACCTTCTTCCTTCCAGAACTGGACAGCCTTCCAGTTTGAAAGAGACTGCTGTGTGCTCAAGTGAACCTCAACATTCGGCGCCACTCTGCGGCATGTTTCGATAATAAGCGGATCCGCCACAATGATGCCGGCAACGTTGGCATCTCCAAGCGCTTTTAGATAGTCTTCAAGCCCGTCCATGTTTTCATTATGAGCGAAAATATTCGTTGTTACATAAATCTTCGCGCCATATTTCTTCGCGAATTCAACGCCTTCTGCGATTTCTTCGATCGTAAAGTTATCGGCATTCGAGCGCAGCCCGTATTCCTGTCCTCCGATAAAGACCGCGTCCGCTCCGTAATGAACAGCGATTTTCAGCTTTTCAAGATTACCCGCAGGTGCGAGAAGCTCCGGCTTTTTCGTAATCACACGCTTACCATTGACGATTGTGGATATTTTATCATTTACGGCAGTCATAGCTTAACCTCCTTTTGATTAATAAACCGTTTCCTTGAAGAAGAATCCGGTATCGATTTTTCTGTTCACTGGCTGGATGCTTTCAATGCGTTCAATCCAGTCTTCTTTTTTCGCTTCGTATTCGTCACGGTCTTCCACGCACAAATCAATTGCTTCTCTGTACATTTTGGTGACTTCTATTAAGTATTCAGGCGTTTTCAGGACACCGTCAATTTTGAAGGAATCAATTCCGGCATCTATCAATTCCTCGAGCTCATCAATGATGCACACATCGTTCGGGCTCATAATATGAGTGCCGTTTTCATCTTCGAAAATCGGATATTTATTATCACGTTCTTTATCGTGCAAAAACATGCCAGATTCTTTTTTCTTTCTTTCAATGTCCATGACTTTGCCTTGATATTCAAAATAGTTTCCAATCAGAGAACGCTTCGATTGGAACATGCACGTCATTCCATGCACCTGGATTTCAATTTCGACTTCAGCATTTTCTTTCATTTCGACAATGCTATCCATGTTTAATTCTCTGGCAAGCACAGAACGCGCCGCGCCCTTGCGCCCCCAGTAGTTGCATGTATAGTAGTTGGTGCCTGTTGTTTCTGTACTCCAATGAAGCTTCAGATCAGGCGCAGATTCACGGGCAGCCATCAGCACGGCAGGATCGCCGAATACCGCTGCATCGACACCGGCTTCCGCTAAGAAAGCCAGATATTCGCCAAGCTCACCCACTTTATCGTTATGGAAAATTGCATTTACAGCAACATATACTTTTGCCCCTTCTTTGTGGGCAATCTCTACGGCTTTCGTTACATCTTCACAAGAAAACTCTCCGGCCAATCTCAAGCCGTATCTCTGTTCCCCAACTAAAAACGCAGTTGCTCCCGCCTGTATGAGCGGCAAAATGTCAGCCGTACTTGTCGGCGTCACTAAGAGCTCTGGTTTTTTCATGACGTTCACCTCTTCTTTTTACTAATCGCAAGTCCGTCCCCGACAGGAACAATCGCAGTTTGGTAATCCGGATGATTCATCAGCCAATGATTATATTCATCAATTTTTGTTATAAGCCTGCGCCTTCTCTTCGGTTCTATTTTGCTGTAATCCTCTGCCACCAGACCTTTAAACAGCACGTTGTCCGTTAAAATCACCCCGTCCGGTGAAAGCATCGGTTCATATAAATGAAAAAAGTTTTGATACTGACCTTTTGCAGCGTCAATAAAAATGACATCGTAAGGCGCAGTTACATGAACGGCGTCAGCTAATTCAAGCGCATCTCCGTAAAAAACATGAATCCGGTCATCAAGCTGAAATTCCTTGATATTGTTTACCGCTTCTTCGTGCCGTTTCTCATTGCGTTCAATTGTATATATTTCAGCAGACGGCAGCTCCAGCGCCATTCGAATGGCAGAATAACCAATGGCCGTTCCGATTTCTAGTATTTTTTTCGGCTGTTTCAGAGACAAAATTTGAAGCAGCACCTCCATGCCCGCTTTTTCCATGATCGGGACATGATGTTCTTCTGCATATGCTTCAAGCTTCTTCACGTTATCCGGCCGAGGCTTTAATAATGCTTCTATATAGTCATTTATTTGTTCATACCGGTCAGTCACTACAAACAGCCTCCCGTTCTAAAAAGGAGTGCCCCAGTCTTATGCACAGGACACTCTCTGAATACATCATGATACATCGGTAAACAACCCGATATATTTTATCATAAAACCTTGCGGAAAGCGAACAAAAGGAGAGCTTTTTGCTCTCCTTTTATTTCGCATTTTTTGAGGAAATGTATTTTTCTTTTGCTTTATTATGCTCTTTTAGCGTTTTTGTGAATACGACCTCACCATTTGATTTGGCCAAGAAATACAGATAGTCCGTTTTATCCGGATGCAGCGCCGCTTCCCATGACGACATGCCGGCATTGGCGATCGGCCCTGGCGTCAGTCCTGTGTTTTTATACGTATTGTATGGTGAATCGATTTCCAGATCCTTATAAAGAACCCGATCTTTATGCTTGCCTGCCGCGTACAGGACGGTCGGATCTGTTTGGAGCGGCATTTTCTTTTTCAGGCGGTTATAAAAGACGCTCGCAATTTTATGGCGGTCGGCTTTTTCTGTCGCTTCTTCTTCAATTAAAGAAGCCATCGTCAGCAGCTTATGCACAGAAAGTTTGTTTTTCTTCATTTCTGATTTATATGTTTCCACATAAGAATTTGTCTGCTTGATCATTGCCTTGATAATGTCTTCAAGTGATGTGTTCGGATCGTTAAAAGGGTATGTAGCCGGGAATAGGTACCCTTCAAGCGGGTGCTTAATGTTTTGATTGAAAACATCGTTTGTCACAGTGTCCGGGAATTCTTTCTTCAGCTGATTGATAAATGTTTCATCGTCCAGCTTCGCTATGACTTGTTTTTTCGAGTATTTCGTTTCATCAGCAATAGCAGCTGCGATTTGGGTCAGCTGTGCTCCCTCAGTCACTGTGATTTGAAAAGCGTAGCCTGTAGCCCCGCTTGTCAGCTTCTGAATAATGGCATCTAAATCCATTCCTTTATTCAGATGATAGAATCCGGCCTGAAACCCGGAAGCACCTTTATATTTCACATAGTACTGAAATGCCTTCTCGCTTTTTATGACATCATTTTTCTTTAATATCGATGCGATGGCTGAAACAGACGAACCGCTCGGAATGTTAATATTCACTGCCGTTTTACTGTCATTTTCAACAGGTTCAAGCAATGATTTCCCATATAAAAATGCCCCGCCAATGATGAGAAACAGCACAACAATGGAAGACAGTATGATTCTTTTTTTATTAAAAAACGATTTTTTTTGCTGATTGATATACATTAGGTCTCCTCCCATCAGCTCTTATACTACATGATTCATTGTATTTCGGCAATTTATTACAAAAAGAGGCCTGCATCAAGCAGAAAAAAACCGGAGCAGTATAGCTCCGGCTTTGGTTTGGCACGATGACTTATTCTTCGTCTTCGTCCGCTAGGAATGTGTTTAGTGTTTCTTCGATCATATCCCATTCTTCGTCAGTTTCAATCGGGAATAGCTCACCGTTTTCACCGTCTTCGTTTGGCGTGAAGCTGGAAGCAAGAATTTCTACTTCTTCGTCATCTTTTGATTCGATTGGGTAGTACAATACATAAGACTTGCCAAACTCTTCGTTTTCAAATGTAAACAGCACTTCACAAAGCTGTTCATTTCCTTGCTCGTCAACAATTGTAATATTTTTTTCGCCGTGTTCCATTTTTTTCACCTCTGGCTTTAATTTAAGCTGTCGAGATATCCTTGTAAAATCATGACAGCCGCCATCTTATCAATGACTTTTTTTCGTTTTTGCCTGCTTACGTCAGCTGCAATCAGCATTTTTTCAGCCGCCATTGTGGTAAGACGCTCGTCCCACAGCACAACAGGAACATTGTACGTTGTTTCAAGCACTTTAGCAAATGTTTGGCTGGCTTCGCCTCTCGGGCCGACTGTTCCGTTCATGTTCTTAGGAAAGCCGAGCACGATTTTATCTATAGTATAGTCCTTTATCAGCTCAGATAAACGAGATAAACCATAATCGCCTTCCGCTTCATTTATCTTTATGGTCTCAATGCCTTGAGCAGTCCAGCCCATTTCATCGCTCAGAGCTACACCGAGTGTTTTGGTTCCTAAATCGAGTCCTAATATTCTCATTCTTTATTTACGCCTCTTTATGCTGTTCTAAATAAGACTTCACCAATTCCTCGATTAATTCGTCTCTTTCAAGTTTGCGAATTAAATTGCGAGCGTCACGATGCCTAGGAATATAAGCGGGATCACCTGACAGCAAGTATCCGACAATCTGGTTGATTGGATTGTAGCCCTTTTCCTGAAGCGCGTCATACACAGTAATCAGCACCTCATTTACGTTAGTCTCAGCAGAATCATCGGAGAAATTAAATTTCATCGTTTTATCAAACGAGCTCACCGTTTTGCACCTCTTTCCCAAATTCGCAGGCAAAGTTCAGCCTGGGGTCCTAATCTTACCATCATTCTACACTACATGGGCGAATTATAAAACGGATTTCACCCAATCTTCTACAGAAGCCAAAGCTTCTTCTAGTTTTTCCGGCTGTTTGCCGCCTGCCTGCGCCATGTCCGGACGGCCTCCGCCGCCTCCGCCGCAAACTTCCGCAGCTTGTTTAACCAGCTTGCCGGCATGAAGGCCTTTCTCAATAAGGTCCTTTGTGACTCCGGCAGAAATATTTACTTTATCGTTTTGTACCGCACCAAGCACAATCACCGCAGAGCCAATCTTTGCTTTGAGTTCATCAACCATTGTGCGGAGATGGTTCATGTCTTTTGCATTAACTTTTTCCGCAAGCACGTTTACGCCGCCAACTTCTTTTACTTTCGACAGGATCGCTCCTGCTTCCACATTGCCTAGTTTCGCAAGAAGAGATTCATTTTCTCTTTGTGCTTCCTTCAGCTCAGCCTGCAGAGCCGCGACCCGTTTCGGCACCTCTTTGATATTTGTTTTCAGCTCGTCAGCAGTCTGCTTCAATACAGAAATCTGGCTGTTCATTTCGACGTAAGCGCCTTGCCCCGTCACAGCTTCAATCCGTCTTGTGCCTGCCCCGATTCCAGATTCAGAAACGATTTTAAACAAGCCGATTTCTGCTGTATTTCTGACATGGCAGCCGCCGCACAGCTCTAAACTGTAATCCCCAACTTGAACGACACGGACAATATCGCCATATTTTTCGCCGAACAGAGCCATCGCACCCATTTCTTTTGCCTCAGCGATCGGTTTCAAATCAATATTGACCGGGATGCTCGCCCAAATTTTTTCGTTTACGATTCTTTCAATTTGGTCAAGCTCTTCTTTTGTCACTTGGCCAAAGTGTGAGAAGTCAAAACGAAGACGGTTTTCAGTTACAAGAGAGCCCGCCTGATTGACATGAGTTCCAAGAACATCTTTTAGAGCCTGATGCAATAAATGCGTTGCTGTGTGGTTTTTAATGACGCCGCTTCTCATATGGTCTTCAACTTCAGCAGTAACATGCAAGCCTTTTTGAACAGTACCGCTCTCCACAACACCTTCATGCACATGCTGGCCGTTCGGCGCTTTTTGGACATCTTTAATTCTCACAACTGCCTGCTCGCTGCGGAGATAGCCTTTGTCGCCGATTTGACCTCCGCTTTCTGCATAGAACGGTGTTTCATCAAGAATGAATTGAATGCTTTCGCCTTCATGAGCCTCTTCGATTAATTGGCCGTACTGAAGAAGCACAATGACATTGGCATCAGCTTTGGTTTGAGAATAGCCGACAAATGTACTTTCATCGGTCACGTCGCGCAATGCGCCGCCCTGCACCTGCATGCTGCCGACATCCTGGCGGGCGTTTCTTGCCCGTTCACGCTGCTGGTTCATTTCTTCCTCAAAGCCTTCATGGTCAACCGTCATGTTCTCGTCTTCTGCGTATTCTTCAGTCAGTTCAACAGGGAATCCATACGTATCATACAGTTTAAACACATCAGCACCTGAGATGACGCTGCTGCCCTTGTCTTTTTCTTTTTTGATCATTTCTGACAGGATCGCAAGCCCTTCATTAAGAGTCTCATGGAACCGTTCTTCCTCGGTTTTAATGACTTTTGCGATGAAATCCGCTTTTTCTTTCACTTCAGGATAGAAATCAGCCATGATTTCTGCGACAACCGGCACTAAATCAAACATGAACGGACGGTGGATGTTGATCGTTTTGGCATAACGGACGGCACGGCGCAATAAGCGTCTTAATACATAGCCGCGGCCTTCATTTGACGGCAGCGCCCCGTCACTGACAGCAAAGGCAACTGTTCTGATATGGTCGGCAATCACTTTAAACGCAGTGTCCTTCACATTGTCTTTGCCGTATGTTTCACCAGAAATCGATTCTGTTGCTTTGATGATCGGAACAAACAAATCAGTATCAAAGTTTGTCGGAACATTCTGGATGACAGATACCATTCTTTCAAGTCCCATGCCTGTATCAATGTTCTTTTTCGGAAGCGGTGTGTACGTGCCGTCAGGATTATGGTTGAACTCTGAGAATACAAGGTTCCATACTTCTAAGTAACGGTCGTTTTCTCCGCCTGGGTAAAGCTCCGGATCTTCTGGATCATTACCATATGCTTCACCGCGGTCGTAGAAAATCTCCGTGTTCGGTCCGCTCGGCCCTTCACCGATATCCCAGAAGTTCCCTTCCAGACGGATGATTCTTTCTTCAGGAATACCGATTTTTTTCGCCCAAAACTCATACGCTTCTTCATCCTCAGGATGAACCGTAACTGAGAGAAGTTCTTTGTCGAAGCCGATCCACTTATCGCTCGTTAAAAACTCCCAAGCCCATGTAATGGCTTCTTCTTTAAAATAATCGCCGATGGAAAAGTTTCCGAGCATTTCAAAGAAAGTATGATGGCGCGCAGTTTTACCTACGTTTTCTATATCGTTTGTTCTGATCGCTTTTTGAGCGTTTACGATTCTTGGATTTTCCGGAACAACACGGCCGTCAAAATATTTTTTCAGCGTCGCAACACCGCTGTTGATCCAAAGCAGTGAGGGATCCTCATGAGGCACTAATGACGCGCTTGGCTCTACCGCATGCCCTTTTTCTTTAAAGAAATCCAAAAACATTTGACGCACTTCCGCAGAAGTTAAGTGTTTCATTGTATTTCCTCCTCTATAAAAATCGAAATTCTCTTCAGTGACAGCAAAAAAGCCCTCCCCCTATGCAAACCAACGTTTACACAGGGACGAGAGCTGTCTCGCGGTACCACCCTGATTACGGGCTTCATTCGCCCGTCACCTTAAACCCTGTAACGCAGGATGTGCGGCAGTGATTAACTGCACTCAGGATTAGCTTCCTCCGATCTTCTGCTAAAGCTCCTTTCAGCTTATGGAGCTTCTCTCTTTAACAGGGCTTCGGCGTACTCAGATCCGTCACTCGAGATTCGTATGTATTCTACGAGAAATTATAGACAAGCGGCACGCCAATGTCAATGCTCTGTCCTCATCCGCAAAAAATGGATCATCATCACTTTTAAAACAGCCGTCGCAGGAACAGCCAGAATCATCCCGACGATTCCCGCAAGCTCCCCTCCGGCGAGGAGCGCAAGCATGATTACGACCGGATGCATTTTAAGGCTTCTGCCGACAATGAACGGACTAAGGATATTGCCTTCCATAAACTGCAGAATAAACACCGTAATCACCACAACAAGAACCGCCTTCACTGAGATTGTCATCGCAATTAACAATGCAGGAACAGCTCCAATGAAAGGGCCAAAATACGGAATGACATTCGTGATCCCAGAGATAAGGCCGAGTATCAGCGGATACGGAAGCCCAAATACCCAGAACGTAAAGCCGGCAATCACGCCGAGAATCAAGCAGACCAAAAGCTGCCCGCGGATGTAATCTCCAAGAGAGTCATCCACATCGCGCAAAAAGGCGCTGCCTCGCTTTCTCCACGACTTCGGAGTCAGGTACCATACCGTCTTTTTCATTAGCTCAATGTCCTTTACCATATAAAACACAAGAAAAGGGATCGTTGCCGCAATTAAGAAATAATCAAGCACGTTTCGGATTCCGCTGATCGCACCCTCGATCGTTCCAGCAAAAAACGCCTCCGCCTGGCTGATCATTTTATCTATACGGTGATGCATACCATCAGGCCAATCATCCGTATGATTATGCACATGAAGAAGGAGCCCGTTATACGTTTCGGCAAACATCGGTATATTTTCTGACAACTCCGTCAGCTGCACGATGAGAACAGGCACCCCCTTATACAGCGCCCAGCCAATCCCGCCAAAAAAAAGAACATAAATCACCAAGATGCTCAAAGTCCTAGGCAATCCTTTGCCATGCAGCCATTCCGTGACCGGAAGCAATAAATAAGATATAAAAATGGAAATAATCAAAGGAATAAAGATCGTTTTTATGACGTACCAAAAGGGTGTCCATAACATATCAAGCATAAAAAAGACGTAGACTGTTAACAGAACCAGCAAACAAATGGCCACCCATAACAAAAGCTGCACCGGTTTTTGAAGCATCTGCTTTCACCTCACCTATATCTTTTGAGGTTTACACAGAATTATTCTTTTATGTTTTCAGCCAGTCATAAGTTGTGGACATTTTTTCAGATCGTTTAGTGTGTTTTTAAATCCGCTATGCTATCTGAAATTACAGAAGCGGCTGATAGAAGCGTCGTGTTCCACCGGGCTGAGCTACACTGACTTTGTTCTTTTCATGCCGCAAGCGCTTCGCTGCATGGTTCCGCCCATTAGATACATCGCTTGCTGTTGTGATTGCTCTGCCCGAACTGATCAGACGGTGGTTATTTTTTTCGATCTTTTTACTTACGGCACTTATGTATGTGGCAGTCAATTACTTCCTTTCAATCGCAGCAAGGCGCCTTGAGGCACGGCAAACATAGAAAAGGATACTCTTTAGAGAGTATCCTTTTTGCATTAAAACATTTTCATCATTCTTCTTCTCATCCGCTTCATGCTTCGATTATTCAGCATGTCAGATTGAGTCGCCATTCGGTACACGAGAGCTCCGGCTCCCATTGCCAAAAGAGAAGTCATCGTCCGATTCATCCTGCGCATCTCCTTTCATGATTAAAAATTGATGCTGCGTTCATCCTCAGAAAACAAATCATCCAAGCTGCTTAACGTTCCGTCTTCTTCCACCTGATGAGTTGCAATTTTCCCTTTCGCCACAGTCAGCTCAATAAAACAGCCCCAGCAATAATATTGGTTCACGCCGATTTTCCCGATATCCTTACTTTTGCAATTCGGGCATATAAGCATATCTCACACCTCTATCCGTTCAGAACGATCTCGTCTTTCCGCACCTCGACAAGCGAATCCGCTCTTTGGATCTGGCGCTTGCTTCCCGCCAGGTCAGAAAAGAAACCGTCCGAGAGTTCATATGCTACGATTATGCCCCTGTCCAAACAAAAGTATACATCTTCCAGCATCCCCAATATATCCCCCTCTTGCGATTTCACAAGCTTCATTTTCATCTGTTCGTATGTGAAGCATGATTTCGGAAGAGGCAGAAGCTGTTCTGAACTGACCGAAGCCAATATGCGGTCATCAAGAACGGAAGAGATATCACACGCCCGTAATAGCGCATGATGATGATGCAAAAACCGTTTTTGTGCAAGAATAAACCCGAGACAATCTCCCTGCAGAGAAAAACAAATATCAGAAATTGTCCCGAGATAACAAGAAGTTCGTTCTGAGTATACTGGGAATCCTTCTACTTCATGGCATGTTCTCAAAGTGTGATCAACCACCTTTTGTTGAACAGGCTTAGGTTTTGCTTTGCGCCTTAGACTCATACGATGAAATCAATTCCACTGCAAATGAAAAAACTCCCGCTTACACGGGAGCATGTTTACAGCTGTTCTTCTTTCATAAAATCAAATGGTGTAATGCCTTCCATGCCAATGTTGGCGTCGTGTACGCTGAATGGGAGCTCTTTTTGGAGAGCCTCAAGCTCGGCATCCATTTCCTCAACCTGTACGGACAGCCTGTTTTTTAAGGAGGTCTGTCTGACAGTTGCATCATTATTTTTCACGCCCCACTCCAGCGCCTCCTCTTCCCCGCATAAAATGAGAAATTTCTTCGCTCTTGTAATCGCGGTATAAAGAAGGTTTCTTCTGAGCATTCTATAGTAGCCTTTCACAACAGGCAAAACCACAATCGGAAATTCACTTCCCTGCGATTTATGAATAGAACAGCAATACGCATGGGTAAATTGATTAAAATCTTTTTTCGTAAACGTCATTTCATTGCCATCAAAAGAAACGACGGCCATGTCTTCTTTTTCTGTATTTTCCTTTGCATAAAATATCGACGTAATTTCGCCAATATCTCCGTTGAATACATTGTTTTCCGGCTGATTGACAAGCTGCAAAATTTTATCTCCGGTTCTGTAGACAACATCCCCGAACTTCAATTCTCTCCGTTTTTCTTTAGGAGGATTTAAAATGTCCTGCAGCATCACATTCAACTCATTGATGCCAGCTTTTCCTCTGTACATCGGAGCGAGGACCTGAATGTCCTTTGCCGTATAGCCTTTTTTCAATGCATTGGCGACAACTTTTTCAACAACTTCTTTAATTTGCGAGCCTCCGCAGCGAATAAAGGATCGGTCCTTTGTGGGGGCAGTCAAATTGTTCGGCAGCAATCCATTTTTCATCTGGTGGGCAAGCTCGACGATTGATGACCCCTCAGCCTGGCGGTAGATGTCTGTCAGTCTCACCGTGGGAATCACCTGGGATGCCAGTAGGTCTCTCAGCACTTGGCCCGGACCTACAGAAGGCAACTGGTCTTCGTCTCCGACAATGATGATTTGGATATGATCAGGGATCGCCTTGAACAAATGATTCGCCAGCCATATATCAAGCATACTGGCTTCATCGATAATTAACAGCTTCCCTTCGATCGGCTGATCCTCTGTATGAGTAAAGCCTTCAGCACCGTTCCAGCCAAGCAGCCTGTGTATCGTGACTGCAGGAAGTCCCGTTGATTCACTCATTCGTTTTGCTGCTCTCCCTGTCGGAGCGGCCAAAACAATCGGAAAAGCTTCATCCTTTTTATAAGCTGACGGGTCTAGTGACACACCGTGAAGCTCTCCGTAGAGCTCGACAATCCCTCTGATAACCGTCGTTTTCCCTGTTCCTGGGCCGCCTGTTAAAAGAAGCATCGGCGAGGAAAGAGCTTTTTGAATCGCTTCTTTCTGGCTGGGGGCATACTGAACGTTCATCCGTTCTTCCAATTCCCCCAAAGCGAGCAAAAACTCTGATTCGGGAAACTGGTCATCATATTCAGTTTGGCTTGCGATATGTTTCACTCGCTTAGCAACATTTTGTTCAGCGTAAAACAGCGATGGAAAATAACAGCGTCCATCTTCTATGACAATGTCTTTATTTTCTCCAAGAGCAATAATCGCGTTAGCGGCATCCATTTCTGTGATGCGCTGATCTTCCTTTGCTGACTGGTTTAACAGTGATTGGGTATCGATGATCAGCTGCTCCGTTTCTATGTACGTGTGCCCCTCTGACAGACAAGTCGTTTCAAGCGTGTACAGAATCGCAGCTTTTACCCGCTCAGGATGATTACCCGAAAGACCCATTCTGCCGCCCAGCTCATCCGCTTTTCCAAACCCGATGCCTTCTACGTCCTTCACAAGCTGATAAGGATTTTCTTGAATCTTTTCAAGCGTCTCGGATTCATAGGCTTGATAGATTTTCATGGACAGCTGCGGGCCAAAGCCAAACTGGTTCAGGGAAATCATGATTTGCTCCAGCCCCTGATGCCGCTGCAAGGCACCGGCCAGCGTGTCTGCTTTCTTTTTTGAGAGCCTCGGAACATCATAAAGCACTGAAGCGTCAGCCAATATTTTGTTAATGGCGCTGTCGCCCAGCTTTTTCACAATTTCTTCAGCTGTTTTTTTGCCGATTCCCTCGAATAAATCACTCGATAAATATTGTATAATGCCTTCCTTAGTCGTCGGTATCTCTTTTTTGAAATGCTCCGCTTGAAATTGGAGCCCGAATTTCGGGTGTGTTACGATCTTTCCGTAAAACGTGTAGGTCTCTTCTTCTTGAAGCGCAGGGAAGTAGCCCGTCACGGATACGGCTTTATCTTCTATGGCTTCGGAGGTCTCTGTGACTTTCACTTTCAGAACCGTATATAAATTGGTGTCATTATGATAGATGACTGTGTTAACTGTCCCTTTTAAATAGGGCTCTTCCTCCAGTTTAAGCTGATCCGGATGCTGCTGCACGAGCTTTCCCTCCTCCTGTGCCTATTATGATGGGTCGATCAGTTTTTTAGCATGAAGCGCAAGCATATGATCTGGCTGGATATCGATCGCCTTGTCCAGCATTTCCAGCGCTTTTTCTCGGTTTTCTTTATAAGCA
This sequence comes from Bacillus sp. JS, assembly GCF_000259365.1. NCBI lineage: Bacteria > Bacillati > Bacillota > Bacilli > Caryophanales > Bacillaceae > Bacillus > Bacillus sp. JS. The sequence goes on from NC_017743.1 coordinate 2,671,973, forward strand.
TAAGCGACACCGGCATTATAAAATGCATCTGCATGCCCGGGATCTTGCTCTGTTACAGCTGAGAACTGGCTGAGCGCTTCGTCCAGCATGCCCTCATTGGCTAAGCACATCCCGAATTGAAAGCGTGCTTCCGTATCGTTTTCATTCAGCTCAACCGCTCTTTGTAAATATGGCAGTGCAAGCTTAGGCTGTTCGAGCTTGACAAGAACCGTTCCGAGCATGTAAAACAGGTCGCCGTTTTCCATCCCCGCACGAAGCGCTTTTTCAAACATGTCTTTCGCTTCTTTGTACATTTCTTTTACAACATAGACATTTCCTGCTCCATAATAAGCAGTGGCTGCGCTATTGTCTAATTCTAGCGCTTTATCATAAAACGCAAGCGCACGTTCCAGCTCGTTTACGGATGAAAGCAGGTTGGCAAAATTGATATACGGAATCGCGTCTTCTTTATTTTCTTCAATCGCTTTTGTAAATGCCTCTGCCGCTTTCTCGTAATCGCCTTCCTGCATCGCCTCTATACCGAGTTGATTATAATCCACCGATCATCTTCCTTTCACTAAAAAACCCCAACTCAGTGTTGAGGTTTCTCATCTTTTATACGTACCACAATTTTGTTCCGTCTTTGTACACATCATCAATTGTCCCGCCGCCAAGGCATTCTTCACCGTCATAGAAGACAACGGCTTGTCCCGGCGTTACAGCTCTGACTTGTTCATCAAAGATGACTTCCGCTTCACCTTCGCCAGTCATGCGCACCGTCACTTTATGATCTTCTTGGCGGTAACGGAATTTAGCCGTGCAGGAAATCTCTTCGCCCTTCATGATATCCGAACGTACCCAGCTGATATTTGTTGCTGTGATTTTGTCGGAATATAAAAGCGGGTTATGGAACCCTTGATCTACGTAGAGGATGTTCTTTTCAAGATCTTTCCCTACCGCAAACCACGGCTCGCCGCTTCCGCCGATGCCAAGGCCGTGACGCTGTCCGATCGTGTAGTACATCAACCCGTCGTGGCGGCCTTTAACTTCGCCGTCCATCGTCATCATATCGCCCGGCTGTGCAGGGAGATATTGGCTGAGAAACGTTTTAAAGTTACGCTCGCCGATAAAGCAGATGCCTGTACTGTCTTTTTTCGTCGCCGTTGCAAGTTCTGCTTCTTTGGCGATTTCACGCACACGGCTTTTTTGAAGTTCGCCGATCGGGAACATGACTTTGCTCAGCGTATCTTCTGTCAGCTGATTCAAGAAGTACGTTTGATCCTTGTTTTCATCAATGCCGCGCAGCATTCTGACTTTTCCGCCGCTTCTGTCTACTCTTGCATAGTGGCCAGTCGCCAAATAGTCGGCGCCAAGTGACAATGCGTGCTCCAAAAATGCCTTGAATTTAATTTCTTTGTTGCACAGTACATCCGGGTTTGGTGTTCTGCCTGCTTTATATTCATCAAGGAAGTATTGAAATACTTTCTCATAATATTGCTTTTCAAAGTTTACGGCATAATACGGGATTCCGATTTGGTTGCAGACGCGGATCACATCTTCATAATCCTCTGTCGCCGTGCAAAAACCGTTTTCGTCCGTGTCATCCCAGTTTTTCATAAAGATTCCGATTACATCATAGCCCTGTTCTTTTAACAGCAGGGCCGCCACAGATGAGTCTACTCCGCCGGACATGCCGACGACGACTCTTGTATCCTCCGGCCGTTTTTCCATTTCATTCACTCCAATAACTAAGCCGCCTTATTGTGTCAGTCGTTTGACAACGTCGGCCACATGTTTGGCAGCAGTTTTCACTTGCTCAGCCGTATTGCCGAGGCCGAAGCTGATTCGAATAGAGGACGTCAGCCTGTCACTCTCTTCTCCGAACATAGCAGTCAGAACATGTGACGGCAGGACTGAACCGGCCGTGCACGCTGAACCGCTTGAGACAGCGACACCCGCCATATCAAGATTGACCAGCAGCGCTTCCACTGACACACCGGGGAAATAAAGATTCAGAACATGCGGCAGACTATGCTCTTTGTCCCCGTTGATCTCGAATGCCACACCTGCATCTTTAAGCGTGTCGGCAAAGATTGCTTTAAACGATTGATACTTCTCGTTTTTTTCGTCCCGTTCTTCACTTGACAGCTTAATCGCTTCTTTCAGCCCGACAATGCCCGGAACATTTTCTGTTCCAGCACGGCGTTTTCTTTCTTGCTCTCCTCCGAATAATAGCGGTGAAAGCTTCACATCTTTACTCGCATATAAAAAGCCTGTCCCTTTTGGCCCGTTGAGCTTGTGCCCGGAAACAGACAGAAGATCAATATGGCTGTTTTTCACATCAATTGGCAGCAACCCGAACGCCTGAACAGCATCGGTATGAAAATACGCTTTGTGTTCCTTCAGCAGCTCACCGATTTCATCGATCGGCTGCACTGTTCCGACTTCATTATTTCCATACATCACTGTCACAAGGATTGTATCATCACGCAGTGCTTCTTTCACCTGTTTTGCACTGACTCTTCCATTTTGGTCAACGTCCAGATACGTTATGTCAAATCCGTCTTCCTCAAGTTTTTCACATGTGTGAAGCACAGCATGATGTTCAATTTTTGTCGTGATGATATGTCTGCCCAGATCTTTTCTTGCAAGCGCGGTTCCCATAATCGCCAAGTTATCAGCTTCCGTGCCCCCGCTTGTAAAAATGATCTCCTGCTCTGCCGCTCCGATTTCTGCTGCGATCTGCGCTCTTGCTTCATCCACCCATTTTCGAGATTCTCTGCCAAATGAGTGAATACTGGATGGATTACCGAAACTGCCTGAGAAATGCGGTATCATTTTTTCCAGCACGCGCTCATCCATCGGAGATGTTGCGGCATGATCTAAATAAATCCGTTCCATAATGTTTACACCTCTGATCTAAATATAGAACATATAAGCTTCTTGCTCTCCGTCTGTATAGCTGGCAAGATCCTCTAATGTTGTACTGTCTAAAACCTCTTTTACAGCGTCTCGGATGCGAATCCAAAGTTCACGCTTGGCAGGCTCCTCATCTTCCAGCACTTCAACAGGGCTGATCGGCCCCTCTAGCACACGGATAATATCTCCCGCCGTAATGGCATCCGGCTCACTGCCTAATACATATCCGCCATATGCGCCTCTGATGCTTTTCACTAAACCGGCATTACGGAGCGGCGATACCAGCTGCTCCAAATAATGCTCGGACAAATTATTCGTCTGTGCGATGCTTTTTAATGAAGTCGGGCCCTCACCATGCTTTTTTGCAAGCTCGATCATAATGGTGAGCCCGTATCTTCCCTTAGTTGATATTTTCAACATGAACACCTCTGTTATTTCATGATTTTTCACATTTATAATGGTAATTTCTATATGTTTCGTCCGTTTATTATCTAATAGACCAACTGTTATTATAACATACCTTCAGCGAATTTTCATTGAGGCAAAAGGAAACGGGCCTTTCCCCTTTTCTAATGTACGGTTTTCCGTTACCCTGTAATTAAGTAAGGAGAGATGATAGATGAAGCCATTGGCATATCGAATGCGTCCGACAAAAATAGAGGATATTATCGGCCAGCAGCATCTGGTGGCCGAAGATAAAATTATCGGCAGAATGGTCCAGGCAAAACATTTGTCATCCATGATTTTGTACGGGCCGCCCGGAATTGGAAAAACATCAATCGCCACAGCAATCGCCGGTTCAACAAGTATTGCTTTTCGAAAGCTGAATGCTGTCATTAACAATAAAAAAGATATGGAAATCGTCGCCCAAGAAGCCAAAATGTCCGGCCAAGTGATTTTGATTCTGGATGAAGTCCACAGGCTGGATAAAGGAAAACAAGATTTTCTATTGCCCTATTTAGAAAATGGGATGATCATTTTGATCGGAGCAACTACGGCTAACCCGTATCATGCCATTAATCCGGCGATCAGAAGCCGGACCCAGATTTTTGAGCTTGAGCCGTTAACACCTGAACTGATCAAACAAGCGCTGGAAAGGGCCCTTCATGATGAACATCGAGGCCTTGGCACATATTCTGTATCCATTGATGATCAGGCGATGGAGCATTTTGCTCACGGATGCGGAGGAGATGTCCGCTCCGCTTTAAATGCACTTGAGCTGGCCGTGTTGTCAACGAAGGAGTCAGCAGACGGTGTGATTCATATTACATTAGACACTGCGGAAGAATGTCTGCAGAAAAAGAGCTTTTCTCACGATAAAGATGGTGACGCGCATTATGATGTGCTGTCCGCTTTTCAAAAATCGATCCGCGGCTCTGATGCCAACGCTGCTCTTCACTATTTGGCAAGATTAATTGAAGCCGGTGATCTGGAGAGCATCGCAAGACGCCTGCTCGTCATCGCCTATGAAGATATCGGCTTAGCAAGCCCGCAAGCCGGTCCGAGAGTGCTGCACGCTATTCAGACCGCTGAGCGAGTCGGTTTTCCCGAAGCGCGAATCCCGCTGGCCAACGCAGTCATTGAGCTTTGCCTCTCACCGAAATCAAACTCAGCCATTCTGGCAATTGATGAGGCTCTGGCTGATATCAGAGCCGGAAAAATCGGTGATGTACCGAAGCATTTAAAGGACGCGCATTATAAAGGAGCTCAGGAATTAGGAAGAGGAATCGACTATAAATACCCGCACAATTACGACAATGGATGGGTCGAACAGCAATATCTCCCTGATCCTTTAAAGAATAAGCAATACTACAAGCCGAAACAGACAGGAAAGTTCGAATCCGCCTTAAAGCAGGTGTACGACAAATTAATGAAAAGAAAATAAAACAAAAACAGCCTTGCTCTTCAAGGCTGTTTTTATGCGTTATTTATCCTTTACGCGTTTGATTTCAATGTCTTTCAAAAGATCCATGACAACATGTCCGCCCATAATCAAGCCTGCGACTGACGGCACAAACGCATTAGAGGATGGCGGCATTTTCGCTTTACGGATTTTCGCTTCGTCATTTCCCACTTCTTTTCTGACATCTTCCCGAATGACAATCGGGCTTTCATCAGAAAAAATCACTTGAACGCCTTTTTTGATGCCCTCTTTGCGTAATCTCGTACGGACGACCTTCGCAATTGGATCAGTGTGCGTTTTTGAAATATCTGCGATTTGGAAGCGTGTCGGGTCCGTTTTGTTCGCGGCACCCATGCTGGAAATGAGCGGAATATCCCGTTTCAGACATTCTTTCATTAAATGGATTTTATAATGAATCGTGTCTGACGCGTCAATGACATAGTCGAGATTATAGTCAAAAAATTGCTCGTACGTTTCTTCCGTATAGAACATTTTTAACGCGATCACTTCGCACTCCGGGTTAATGTCAGCGATCCGCTCCTTCATTAAATCAACTTTCGGCTGTCCGACAGTTGAAAGCAGCGCGTGAAGCTGACGGTTTACATTTGTAATGTCCACATCATCTTTGTCGACAAGCAGAATGCGGCCGACGCCTGACCGCGCGAGCGCTTCCGCCGCGAACGACCCGACTCCGCCAACCCCAAGTACAGCCACCGTGCTGTTTTTCAGCGTTTCAAGGCCTTCTTTTCCGATAGCTAATTCATTGCGTGAAAACTGGTGTAACAAGAACCTCACTCCACATTCGTATTCTGGTTTCATCTATAAAATGGCTGATTCATGAGCAGCCGTTTTTCTGCGCACAAAAAATAAAGTCCCAATAGTGCCGTTGCAGCTTTCCTTTGTTTTGAACCCGCTCTCAGCAGGTGGGTGCCCTCTTTTAAATCTTGTAAGTCCTCTTTACCGAATGAAAAGAGGCATGTACGCCATTTAAAAATGCGGGCTCCCAAATCAAAAAAATGTTCGGTCAAAACTAGGTGTACAACTAACACATCAGGACTTTATTTAACTTGTCAAAATCATATCACAGACGATTTTGATTTTCAAGAATCGAACTGCACATTCAGTTCTTAACTTTTTTCTTGATAGAAAGATGAAGCTCATCAAGCTGAGCATCGCTTACTTCGCCTGGCGCTTCTGTCATCAAGCAGCTTGCGCTTGCCGTTTTCGGAAATGCAATCGTATCTCTCAGGTTCGTACGTCCAGCTAGAAGCATAACGAGACGGTCTAAGCCGAGTGCGATTCCGCCGTGCGGAGGAGCGCCGTATTCAAATGCTTCCAGCAGGAATCCGAACTGTTCAGCCGCTTCTTCTGGTGAGAAGCCGAGAAGCGCAAACATTTTTTCCTGAATATCCTTTTCGAAAATACGGATTGAACCGCCGCCAAGCTCATAGCCGTTTAAAACGAGGTCATAGGCTTGTGCTTTCATGTCTTCAGGCGCTGTTTCAATCAGCTCAAGATCTTCGCGGACAGGCATTGTGAACGGATGGTGCGCTGCGTAAAAACGGCCTTCTTCCGGATCATGCTCTAATAGCGGCCAGTCGATGACCCATAAGAAATTGAACAATTTTTCGTCAATCAGTCCGCGTTCTTTCCCAAGCTTTAAGCGCAGGGCGCCGAGTGATGCGGCCACAACTTCGAATTGATCCGCTCCGAACAGCAGCAAATCACCTTCAGCAGCATCAAGTGCTTCAATCAGCTTAGACTGCTTTTCTTCATCAAAGAATTTAGCGATCGGGCCTTTCACTCCGTCTGCCTCAACTTTCACCCAGGCAAGCCCTTTTGCCCCGTAGTTTGCAGCAAAAGCGCCAAGAGCGTCGATGTCTTTTCGGGAGTAGTCGCCAGCACCGTCTTTTACGTTGATGGCTTTGACCACGCCGCCGTTTGCTACAGCTGATGAGAACACTTTAAATTCCGTATCCTTTACAATGTCAGACACATCCGTCAATAGCATGTTAAAACGCGTATCCGGTTTATCAGAACCGTACTTGTTCATTGCTTCGTCATACGTCATTCGAGGGAGAGGAAGCTTAAGTTCCACACCTTTTGTTTCACGCATAACCTTTGCCATCATCTCCTCAGCCAATGACATAATGTCTTCCTGGCTCATAAAGGACATTTCAATATCAATTTGCGTAAACTCAGGCTGGCGGTCCGCGCGCAAGTCTTCATCGCGGAAACAGCGGGCAATTTGATAATATCGTTCAATGCCTGATACCATCAGAAGCTGTTTAAATAGCTGCGGGGACTGCGGCAGCGCGTAGAACTCACCTTCATGCACACGGCTCGGCACCAAGTAGTCACGTGCGCCTTCAGGCGTGCTTCCTGTTAAAATCGGCGTTTCAATATCAAGAAACCCGTTTTCATCTAAAAAGCTGCGAACAGCTTTCGTCACGTTATGGCGCAGCTGCATCGTCTGGAACATAGCCGGTCTGCGTAAATCTAAGTAACGGTGTTTTAAACGAACGTCCTCTGATACCTCTTCTGCTTGATCAGAAATCGCAAATGGAGGTGTCTTTGCAGCATTTAATACGTTCACTCCATCAGCATGAATTTCGATCGCGCCTGTTTTCAAATTCGGATTAACTGTTCCCTCTTCACGCGCCACCACTTTCCCTTGAATATCAAGCACGTATTCATTTCTGATGCCTTCCGCAATAGCAAGCGCTTCTTTTGACACATCTGGGTTAAAAACGACTTGAACAATTCCCGTACGGTCACGCAAGTCAATAAAAATCAATCCGCCGAGGTCCCGTCTTTTTTGGACCCAGCCTTTCAGCGTTACAGATTCACCGATTGCTTGTTCAGTTATTTCACCGCAATAATATGTTCTACCAAACAATGTGTTCCACTCCTTATCCCTTTTGGTTTGCCTTCATTACATGTATAAATTCATCAAGTGCCACTTCAATCTGTTCGCCCGTCTGTGCATCCTTTACATTGATTTTGTTTTGGGCCAGCTCATCTTCACCCAAAATCGCAATAAATCTCGCATTCAAGCGGTCAGCTGTCTTAAACTGGCCTTTCATTTTCTTATTTTCATAATCGATTTCACTGGAAATGCCTGCTTCTCTCAGTTTGTACACCAATGAAACAGAATAATCCTTTGCTTTTTCGCCGAGTGTGACGATATAGCAGTCGATTCCCTTATCAACAGGCAGCTCTCTTTTTTCAGCATCAATTGCGGCAAGCAGGCGTTCGATGCTCATCGCAAATCCGATGCCCGGCGCTTCAGGTCCGCCGATCTGTTCGACAAGCCCGTCGTAGCGTCCGCCGCCGGCAAGTGTCGTAATCGCGCCGAAGCCCTCCGCATCGCTCATAATTTCAAATGCGGTGTGGTTGTAATAGTCCAGCCCCCTCACAAGGTTCGGATCAATTTCATACGAAATGCCAAGATCGCTTAAGTATTGTTTCACTTTCTCAAAATAAGCGGCAGATTCTTCATTTAAATATGTCAAAATCGAAGGTGCCGATTTCATCAGCTCATGATCACGGTCTTTTTTGCAATCCAAAATTCTAAGCGGATTTGTGTGCAGCCGTGACTGGCAGTCTGAACAAAATTCTTCGATGCGCGGCTCGAAGTGTTTCACGAGCGCTTCTCTGTAGCTTTTGCGGCTAGCTTGATCGCCGAGGCTGTTTATGACAAGCTTAACGTTTTCTAAACCTGCTTTTTCATAAATACTCATCGCAAGCGCCATCACTTCAGCGTCGATTGCTGGGTCTTTCGAGCCAATCGCTTCAATTCCAAACTGATAAAACTGGCGGTAACGGCCCGTCTGAGGACGTTCATAACGGAACATCGGCCCTACATAATAAAGCTTTGTCGGCTGTACAGGATTTGCGAACAGCTTGTTTTCATTAAAAGCGCGAACCGCAGCAGCTGTTCCCTCCGGACGAAGCGTCAGGCTTCTGCCTTTGCGGTCCTCGAAGGTATACATTTCTTTTTGTACGATATCTGTTGATTCTCCGACACCTCTGGCAAACAGTTCTGTATGCTCAAAAATCGGTGTGCGGATTTCTTTATATTGATAAGTGCGGCAAGTGTCTCTCATAATTTGTTCAACAAACTGCCAGCGATCTGATTCTCCAGGCAGAATATCCTGTGTTCCTCTTGGAATGTTATATCCCATAAGTAGACCTCCTTATGTATTCCTTTTAAAATATACAATTGTCGTTCATGATGAAAATGAAAAAAACTCCCGCCCCTACTATACATGATAGTAGGGACGAGAGTTATACCCGTGGTGCCACCCTAGTTGGAATATGTTCATATTCCCGCTCGATCCTTTAACGCAGGTTCACGTTCGCTGCCTAATGGCGTTATTCACGCGTTCAGCAGGAAACCTCCGGAGTGTTGTTTCGAGAAAGACGCAATGGGATCCGCTTTCAGCCTGGGGCGGGTTCCTCTCTAGCCATGCAATCTGACCTACTCTTCTCCATTATTGGTTCAAATCTTTCATCATTTGCTATGTACTCAATTTCTATTATAATAATGGGATTGGGGTTCTCTGTCAAGCTTTATTCCGGTTGTTTTTCCTCAGCGCTGCTTCTTTGGACATAAGACCAAATTCAGATGCTGTTTCCGTTAGATAACCAGTCGTATCGGGATCTGCGTGATCGCTGTAATGCAGATTTGCTTCACCGTCTTGAAATGCCCGTCCCATTTTTGGATGATATTTCATGATTTGCACACCTTTTTGATTGTATTTACGCTTAGTATAAACAAATCATTTTATTTTTATTTAAAAATCAGAAAGGACTTTACGATATTAAACAAGAATGCTTTTTTAATGATCATCTGAAAGGAGGACACAATGAGCAAGAAATACTTTGTCCTTATTGTATGTATTATTTTCACCGGAGCGCTTTTCCCGACATTTTCATCCGTTACAGCCGCTCAAGGAGAAGCAGTCATCGCAACAAATGAAATGAACGTCAGAAGCGGCCCGGGGCTTAGCTACGGCATTACAGCGGAAGTAAAAAAGGGAGAACGCTATCCCATTTTAAAGGAAGATGGGGACTGGGTGCAGATCCAGCTTGGTTCCGGAGAAAAGGGCTGGGTAGTCTCCTGGCTAATTACAAAGGAAAACCAGGCCAGCACAAGCTCTTCAGGAAGCAGTGACACTGTGACATCAACAGACCCCGATCTGCGGATGAGAACCGGCCCGGGTACTTCATACGAAGTCATCGGCAAATTCCCGCAAGGCAGCCAAGCATCTGTCATTGATAAAGATTCGGGCTGGATCAAGATTTCCTATCAAAATGCCACCGGATGGGTGTCATCTGAGTATGTCACGTCAGGAGGCAGCAGTTCAGCATCTAATGAGAGTGACCAAACCGAGGATTCCGGTGCGTCAACCACGGGCACAGTCGGTGTTTCTTCACTAAATGTAAGAGCCTCCGCCTCACATGACGCGGCAATTATAACAAAACTTGACCGCGGAACGATACTGACGGTTCTCAACGAGAAAAATGGCTGGGCTCACATTGAGGTGAATGGGCTGAAAGGCTGGGTTGCAAGCCATTACCTTTTGACTAATTCTGATCCAGCTGAGAATTCGGCAAATGCAGGCAGTTCGTCCTCCGCTAAAAAAGCCTATATTATGTACGGAGGAACGAATCTAAGAAGCGATGCGTCAACATCAGCTTCGATCGTTGAGCGTGCTGCCAAAGGAGATTCATACGCCATTACCGGTTCAAAGGGAAACTGGTATGAAATCAAACTTGATAACGGGCAGACTGCTTATGTAGCCAATTGGGTAGTCCAAACATCTAAAAGCGCAGAAGAAGCAGGTGAACCGCCAGTCTCTGATTCTCCGTCTGGAAACGGCTCTCTCAACAATAAAACGATTATTGTTGACCCGGGACACGGTGGAAAAGACAGCGGAACAATCGGGTATTCGGGGAAATTCGAGAAAAACCTGACGATCAAAACGGCAAAACTGCTCGCCAGCAAACTTAGATCGGCTGGGGCAGATGTGTATGTGACACGCCAGGATGATACCTTTGTCAGCCTGCAGTCACGGGTCTCCACGTCTCACTATCGCAACGCTGACGCCTTTATCAGCATTCACTATGACAGCTATGCGGATACCTCCACAAGAGGCAGTACTGCTTACTACTACAGCCCTGCCAAAGATCAGGAACTCGCATCAGATGTCCACTCTGAAGTGGTAAAGCGGTCTTCCATTCCAGACCGCGGCGTATTATTCGGGGATTATTATGTGCTCCGGGAAAACAGACAGCCCGCTATGCTGTATGAGCTGGGATATGTAAGCCATCCGCAGGAAGAAGCCATTGTACATAGCAATTCATACCAAGAAAAAGTAACAGATGGGATCGAAAGCGGATTAGAGAAATACTTCCAATAAAAAAAGCTGCCTCTTGGCAGCTTTTTTTATTTTGAATCCATTATAAGCGTGACCGGTCCGGAATTTGTAAGCTGAACATCCATCATGGCTCCAAACGTTCCGGTCTCTACTTTGATTCCTTTTTCACGAAGCAGGTCATTCCATTTTTCATAAAGGCCTAAAGCTTTATCAGGTTTGGCCGCATTCATGTAGTTCGGCCGGCGCCCTTTTTTCGTATCTCCATAAAGCGTAAACTGTGAGACAGATAAAATTTCTCCTCCTATATCTAAAAGAGACAGATTCATTTTTCCTACACTGTCATCGAAAATACGGAGATTGACAACTTTATCGGCTAAATAAGCTGCATCCTCTTCTGTGTCATCGTGAGTGATGCCGACCAGCACCATGAGGCCTTGTCCAATTTTGCCGACGACCTCTTCGTCCACTGTAACGCTTGCTTCTGTTACTCGCTGAACAACTAATCTCATTTTCTAACCCCTTTAGTTCATGACGCGGCGCACAGAGTAGATATCTCTAATCTGTTTAATACGCTCGACGACTTTGTGCAAGTGATTGATGTTCTGAATAAAAATCGCCATATGAATGGTTGCCACTTTATTGCGATCCGATTTGCCAGAGACAGATGAAATATTTGTTTTTGTTTCGTTCACTGCCTGAAGCACCTCGTTCAGCAATCCGCGACGGTCGTACCCAAGAATCTCTATCTCAACATTGTATTCCTTGCGCTTTTGAACCTGTGACTCATGTTCCCACTCTACCGGGATCAGCCGCTCTTGGGCTTCATTCGTTTTGACATTCGGACAATCTTCGCGATGGACCGAAACCCCTCTGCCTTTTGTGATAAAGCCGACAATATCATCACCCGGCACAGGATTGCAGCATTTTGATAAACGGACAAGGAGGTTGTCGATGCCCTTGACGCGAACACCAGCTTCCCGTTTTCTTCCTTGAGGGTATGGCTTAGGTTCCCCGGTGACTTCCTGAACGATCTTTTCCTGTTCTTCCTGATCGCGCTGTTTTCTCTCTTTTTCTGTTAGGCGGTTTGCCACCTGGAGAGCTGTAATGCCGTTGTAGCCGACCGCTGCGTACATATCTTCTTCATTTGAGAAATTAAATTTGTCAGCAACTTTTTGAATATTCTCCGGTGTTAAGACATCCTTCAATTCAAAATCCAGGTTTTTTATTTCTTTTTCGACCAGTTCACGGCCTTTTTCGACATTTTCTTCACGTCGCTGTTTCTTAAAGAATTGACGGATCTTATGCTTCGCTTGGGATGTTTGGGCAAGCTTCACCCAATCCTGGCTCGGACCATAGGAATGCTTAGAAGTGAGAATTTCAACGATATCACCTGTCCGAAGCTTATGGTCAAGCGTAACCATTTTTCCGTTCACTTTGGCACCGATTGTTTTATTGCCGATTTCAGAGTGAATCCGGTAAGAAAAATCAATCGGAACAGAACCGGACGGAAGCTCGATTACATCTCCTTTTGGCGTAAAGACATACACCATGTCAGAAAACAAATCAATTTTGAGCGATTCCATAAATTCTTCTGCATCTGTCGATTCATTTTGAAATTCTAAAATTTCACGGAACCAAGAAAGCTTTTTCTCAAAGGTTGCGCCTTCATTGGCTGCTTTCCCTTCTTTATAAGCCCAGTGAGCCGCAACCCCGTATTCAGCGATTTCATGCATTTCGAAGGTGCGGATCTGCACTTCCAGCGGATCGCCTTTAGGGCCGATAACCGTTGTATGAAGCGATTGATACATATTCGGCTTCGGCATTGCGATATAATCTTTGAATCTTCCGGGCATCGGTTTCCAGCATGTGTGAATGATGCCGAGCACCGCGTAGCAGTCCTTTATGCTATTCACAAGAATACGGACAGCCAGCAAATCGTAAATTTCATTAAATTGCTTATTTTGCAGCACCATTTTTCGATAAATGCTGTAAATATGTTTCGGACGTCCCGAGAAGTCAGCCTTGATATTCACTTCTTCGACACGTTTCTTCACTTCATTGACAACCTCATCGACATAGAGCTCACGTTCTGCGCGTTTCTTCTTCATGAGGTTGACAATTCTGTAATATTGCTGAGGATTCAAATAACGGAGCGCCGTATCTTCCAATTCCCATTTAATTTTTGAAATCCCGAGACGATGCGCCAAAGGAGCAAAAATTTCCAGCGTTTCATTGGAGATTCTTCGCTGTTTTTCTTGAGGCAGATGTTTCAGTGTCCGCATATTGTGAAGACGATCCGCCAGCTTGATCAATATGACCCTGATATCTTGAGCCATAGCGACAAACATTTTGCGATGATTTTCCGCCTGCTGTTCCTCTTGAGATTTATATTTAATTTTGCCGAGTTTTGTTACGCCGTCTACAAGCATTGCCACTTCTTCGGAAAATGCTTCTTTCAGGTCATCGAGCGTCACATCTGTATCTTCCACCACATCGTGCAAAAATCCGCCCGCAATTGTGGAAGGGTCCATTTCAAGATCGACGAGAATCCCCGCAACCTGAATCGGATGAATAATATATGGCTCGCCCGATTTGCGGTATTGCTCGCGGTGAGCATCTTCAGCGTACAGATATGCTTTTTCGACAAATGCGATATGCTCATCAGATAGATAGCTTCGCGCTTTATCAATAACTTGCTCGGCAGTCAATACTTGTTCGTTCGCCATGGAATCACCTTTTTTAAAATGTAAACTGTATTGTAGTTTATTATCAAGAAAAAAACGAAAGATGTAAAGAGCAGAAGTTCAAATAGCCAAATATTATATAAAATAAATGCAAAACAATAGGAAAAAAGCACCCTGACATGGAGTGCTTTTTTCGTTATGCGATTATCCTTAGTATTTCATTAATGTTAAGATGTCATAATCTTCCAACTTATCTCTGCCGTCAAGGTAAGAAAGCTCGATTAAGAAAGCGATACCAGCAACAACGCCGCCAAGTTCTTCAACAAGTTTGATTGTCGCTTCAATTGTGCCGCCTGTCGCAAGCAGGTCATCTGTAATAAGCACACGCTGACCAGGCTTAATCGCATCTTTGTGGATCGTTAATACGTCTTTTCCGTATTCCAAGCCATAATCCACTTTGATTACTTCACGAGGCAATTTGCCTTCTTTGCGGACCGGCGCAAAACCTACGCCAAGCGCGTAAGCAACGGGACAGCCGATAATAAAGCCGCGCGCTTCAGGGCCAACGACCAAATCGATTTGCTTTTCTTTCGCATATTCAACAATTTGATCTGTGGCATAGCGGTATACATCACCTTTATCCATCAGTGTTGTAATATCTTTAAATTGCACGCCCTCTTTCGGGTAATCCGGTACAATTGTTACGTATTGTTTTAAATCCATCTGTTTTATGTCCTCCTCGTACTTTCATAAGCCTCTGAATCTTGTTTCATCAGCTTATTCAGCCATTCCTTCAGCTCTTCAGCAGAAGAATAATTCAGCTTTTGATCCAGTTCCATCAGCTGCTGTTTCGCCTGATATGTTTGTGAGTCTGTTAAGTCGCGTTTCTTTGCTCCGCTCACAACAGACAGCACACCATTCTCTATTTTAACAAAACCGAGATCAAAAAACACCTTTGTCATGAAATTGATTGTTTCAACAGACCAGCCTTTATGTTTTGCAAGCTCTGAACCGTGTTTTTTCACATCAAAAGCGCCTCTTTTCAGCAAGAACGCATAATACCATTTAAAGTGGTCTCTTGCGGGAAAAGTCGATAAAAAGTGGTCCTCATGATTGAGAAAAATAAAATATATCCGCTCAGGCGCCTTTCCTTCCAGCAAACGTGCGAGCATGTCCAACGAAGGCGGCGGATCCAGCAATACAATATATGCACCATCGAGGTCAAACGCCTTTGCTTGATCTTCTGAGCTGATGACCTGCACTTCTTGACGAAGGCCTTCAGTTTTAAGAAGTGTTGTTGAGTCTTCTTTGAAAGAGACAATGGCCCGTTTAGCAGATGGGAGGGCGGAAACTGTATCTTCCCACGTCCGTTTTCCCCTTAAATCAAACAGCTGCCATTCAGAAACAGCGGCATCCTTTATCATAAGCTGCGGTTTTTTCCGATTGTTCCATTCGTTGATTGACATCTCACCGACAATGGAAATTCTTGATCCAGGTACGATGCCTTCTTCGAGCTCACCTTTATTAAAACCGACGCAATCAAGCTGAGACGACTCATTTTTGATCGTCATTTTGACATGAGTTTTATTTGCCCCTATCTTGCGGACATCTTCCAGTACTGCGTTTTCTACGAGAACGTGCGGTTTCGGGTTCAGCATGCCAAAAGGAGAAAGCATGTTCATTTCTGTGATGCTTTCAACTGTAATGTCCTCGACGCTGCAGACAAGGTCGACTTCCTGTACAGGAACAAAATCCTCTTCCGTAAGCGTATTGTCCGCTATTTCATTCAGCCTGCTTCGCAAATTCGGCACATCCTCGGCTTTGAGCGTCATCCCCGCTGCCATTGGATGGCCGCCGAAATGAGGAAGAATATCTCTGCATTCAGAAAGGCTCTCAAATAAATTAAATCCCCTGATGCTTCGGGCCGAACCTTTAGCGATCCCCTTTTCTTCATCAATGCCAAGCACAATAGCAGGGCGATAGAAACGGTCCACAAGCTTTGAGGCCACAATCCCGACGACTCCCGGGTTCCATCCGGCTTTTGCCACGACAATTGCAGTTTGATCGAGCCCTTGCCGTTCAACCATTTCAATCGCTTCATCCGTCATTTTGCTGACCATTTTTTGGCGCTCTTTGTTCAGCTGGTCAATTTCTGCGGCAAGCTCTTCCGCTTCAAACGAATCCTCTGACATGAGCAAATGAACAGCTGGGTCCGCCTGTTCGATTCTTCCGACGGCATTCAGCCTTGGAGCGAGCTGAAATCCGACAGTTTCTTCGTTCGCTTCTCCAATGTCTCCGCCTGACAGCTTAATCAGTTCTTTTAAGCCGAGCCGGTTTGTCCGCCGGAGCCTTTCAAGTCCTAGTGTTGCAATTAATCTGTTTTCGTCATGCAGCGGGACAAGGTCAGCAATGGTGCCGATTGCCGCCAGGTCAAGCAGTTCATCCGGAAGTTCACCCAATAAAGCATGGGCCAGCTTAAACGCGACTCCGACCCCTGCAAGCTCTTTAAACGGGTAAGTGCAGCCCGGCTGCTTCGGGTGGACGATCGCATGGACATCCGGAAGCTCCGGTCCCGGTTCATGATGATCTGTAATAATGACATCCAGCCCGAGTTCTTTCGCCACCTTCGCTTCATGCACAGCGGCAATTCCTGTATCAACCGTAATGATCAAAGAGAAGCCCCGTTCTTTAATCGAACGAAACGCCTGTTCATTAGGTCCATATCCTTCTTTAAAACGGTCAGGTATATAAAAATCAACTTGAGCCGATAGTTTTTGCAGCGTGTGAAGCATCACTGACGTACTGGTAACCCCATCGGCGTCATAATCGCCATATATCATAATCTGTTCTTGTTGTGAAATCGCCTGTTTTATTCGATCTGCCGCTTCTTTCATGCCTTTCATTTCAAAAGGATCATAAAAATCGGCATCCTTTGTATGTAAAAACAGCCTAGCGCTTTCTGCCGTATCAAAGCCTCTTTTTACAAGCAGGGACGCAACAAGAGGTGTTATATGCAATTGTTCTGTGAGTGATTTGACCTTATCCTGATCTGGTCGCTGGATTTCCCATCGCATTTTTGACGCTAACATAAATTCACCCCTCAACCACCCTATTATACTAGAGCAGGCTGAAGGGTTTCAAATAATATTCGAAAACTAGTCTTTTTTCTCAATCATGGCTGAAGCATCCTGTGTGTCGGTCTGATCAGCAAGCTGGATATCCTCTTGTTTATGGATTGCAGCTCTATTTTCTTTCCGCAGCGTTTTGATTTCCCGCTTTAATTTCATCACCTGAAAAATGCCGACAGAAAATACAATGAGCGCTCCCATTAAAACCGAGCCTAAAATAACAAGAATAAGCGGCCATTCTGACCTGCCAAACAGGTAATCAACTTCTACGGATCGAACATTAATAACTGCAAAAATAGCGACAATTAAGGTAAAAATAAGTGCGAAAATAATGGTCCATTGTTTATTCATTCTCTTTCCCCCAAACTTTTTATTGAGGTAACTTTCCCTATCAAGACTGGTTTTAAACATGGCTTAACACTAGGTTAAGCCATGTTTGCGGTCAATTTTTCCCGGATCAGCCTCTTCAGTCCGTTTCCCTCACCGGACATGACAAGTGTATCGCCTTCATCAATGATTGTTTCAGAGCTCGGATTTAGTTGTTTATCCTGATTCTTCTTAATCATTGCAATGACCGTCACATGATATTCCTGCCCCATATCCAAATCACCAATCGTCTGATGAATGGCAGGCGCTCCCGCTTCTGCTTTACACCACTCTATCATAAAATCATCAAGGGCTGACTCAACCTGTTCTATTGCTTTCGGTTTATATGCCATTCCGCCAAGAATTGCAGAAATCTGCCTTGCTTCAGCGTCATCAAGCTGCATGGAGGCAACACATTCTTCATGGTCGTTTTCGTCAAAATAGTAAAGCTCTCTCCGTCCGTCATGATGAATGATAATTGAAATTTTATCACGGTTTCTAGTAACCATTTCAACTTTTTGTCCTATGCCCGGCAGCTCTGATTCGCGAACCCTCATATATAAACCCTCCTACATATCTGAAAACCAGTCACAAACACGTTTAACACCATATATATGTTTAAATGTAAGCGTATGTCATTATAGCAAATGCCTGTTTTAAGTTCAATGAAACTTCAAAAAACAGGCTGTCCTGCAGAGGACAGCCTGAGATGTTTTATTGAGCCGAGTCTTTTTTCAATTCTTTCCCTTTCCATGCAAGCCAAATTTGTGCGGCAATGTATAGAGAGGAATAAACGCCTGTTAACAGCCCGATCAATAAAGCAATTGAGAAGTTTGTAATAGAAGATGCTCCAAAGATCAGCAACGTGATAACAACGATCACGACAGTTAATACAGTGTTAATAGATCGTGTAAAGGTTTGCTGCAGGCTCAGGTTTACAATATGGTTCAGGTCGGCAAATGTTTTCGGCTTGCGCTTTTTCATATGCTCGCGAATCCTGTCAAATGTAACAATTGTATCGTTAATCGAATACCCGATAATCGTCAAGACGGCCGCAATGAACGTAACATCTACCTCCAGCCTTGTAATACTGAAGAACGTGACGATAAAGAATGCGTCATATAGCAGTGAAGCGATTGCGGCAATCGCCATTTTGTATTCGAATCGGATTGAAACGTAAATGATGATGCCAATAGAAGCTATAGCAACTGCGTACAGCGCATTTCTTGCCAGCTCTTTGCCGACTGTCGGTGAAACTGTGCTGACATTCGGCTCTGTCCCGTATTTGTCTTTAAAGTACGTTTTCACTTTGGCAATCGTTTCTTTATCAGGCACTCCAACAAAACGGGCAACACCGACATTGCTCTTTTCGCCTGACAGAACAACAGTATCAGGGTCCATGCCCAGAGATTCAAAATCCTTCTCAACTTGCTCTGTCGTCAGCTTATGGTCACTTTGCACTTCTATCCGTGCACCGCTTGCGAAGTCAATGCCAAGATTCAGCTTGAACACAAGCAAGATAATAATCCCGGCAATCGTGACCGCACTGGAGAAAATAAAGAAATATTTGCGTTTGCTCGTGAAATCCCATTTTTGGAACGGCGTATGCGGCTCTGTATTTTCGTCCGTATCCTGAATATCCATAATATGCTTCTTATTAACGCCAAACCAGCCTTTTTTCCGATCAAGCCATCTGCTTTCCACAAGGAGAGCGAGTAGAAATCTTGATAAGAAAACGGCAGTGATAAAGCTTGTCAAAATCGATAGGATCAGCATTGTCGCAAACCCTTTAACAGAGCTTGTCCCAAAGATAAAGAGCACAACCGCGGCAATAATCGTTGTAATATTCGCGTCAAAAATTGTCGCAAATGACCGTCTGTTTCCTGAACGGAAGGCAGAGCGAACTGACTTGCCTAGCTTAAGCTCTTCTTTAATCCGCTCATAGGTAATGATGTTGGCGTCAACCGCCATCCCTACCCCTAAAATGAGCGCGGCAATCCCCGGAAGCGTAAGTACAGCATTCATCCAGTCAAAGACCTGGAGTGTAATGTAGATATAAACGGATAGCGTAATCACCGCGATAAATCCCGGCAGACGGTAATAGAAAAGCATAAATAAGAAAATAATTGCGATACCGATAATACCGGCAAACACCGTATCATGGAGAGCTTGCTGTCCAAATTGTGCGCCTACTGATGTCGAATACTTTTCAGTCAGTTTCACAGGAAGTGCACCAGCGTTTAAAATGCTGGCTAAATCTTTCGCTTCTTGAGCTGTGAAATGCCCTTCAATTTTTACATCAGTTGTATTTAGCTCCTGACTTACATTTGGAGCGGATACAAATTTAGGATGCTCTTTTTGAACTTCTTTCTTATAGGAATCACCTTTATCATAATCCAGCCAAATGACAAGCTGATTGTTTGGTGCCATTTTCATGACCTTTTTGGTCACTTCACCAAATTTATCAGCGTCTTTCAGTTTGATAGTGACAATCGGCTCGTTTGTTGTGCTGTCATATGTTTGTTTAGCTCCGTTTTCAACAAGATCAGCACCGTTTAACAGTTCCTTATCATTTGCATCTCTGAAAGAAAGCTGCGCTTCAGTTGCCAGAATTTCACGCGCTCTGTTTTGGTTTGTCACCCCAGCGAGCTGAACGCGAATCCGGTTATTTCCTTCAATTTGGATGTTCGGTTCGCTGACACCGAGAACATTGGCCCGGCGGTTCAACGCCTCTACTGTGCTGACCAGAACGTCTTTTGTGATTTTGTCACCTTTTTTTACAGGCTGTACATCATACAGCACCTCAAATCCGCCTTGCAAATCCAATCCTAACGTAATATTGTTCGCGGCAGGCTTCGTAAAGTAGCCCAAGCCCGTGCCGATCAATAAAACGAAAAGGAAAAACGCAATCAAGCGTCCTTTTTTCATTATGTATATCCTCCCTTAAACCTGTGCGAATCAATCTGCTATCTCAGCAGTTCTTCCAATGCTTCCTGTCCTTCTTCACTGCCCAGCCAATTAGACGTTTTGAATGACTCAACGGTTGCATAGTTCATAAATTCGCCAATTTTCACTGATAAAATATCACTCGCCAGTTCATAAATGTTCAGTTCCATTTTCTTTTTCCACTTCTTATTTGTTAAGTATGACCACAAACTTTCAAGTTCAACATCATCATACCCGAGAATCTTAAACTCTTCCAGTTTGCTGTAAAGAAACGGCCTGACGTGGTCTTTATATAGATCTGCGGGATGCTTCTCCATGAATTCCACGCTCCTTTTTTATTGTTTTTCATGAAGACTTGTCATGCTTGGACGATATATACGCATATCTTTATTGTATATGATTCCAGGTAGTTTGAGAAGGCAGGGGGTAAAAATGGCGAAACAGACGTTTTTAAAGGGCACTCTTATTCTTATCGCAGCAGGAATGGTTACAAGAATGCTCGGGTTTGTCAACCGGGTGGTTATCGCCCGTTTTATCGGTGAAGAAGGGGTCGGGCTTTACATGATGGCGGCGCCTACCTTTTTCTTGGCCACTACATTAACTCAATTCGGTCTGCCGGTCGCGATCAGCAAGCTTGTCGCTGAAGCCAGTGCGCGCGGAGATCATCAAAAAACGAAAAACATTTTAGTCATGTCTCTGACCATCACGGGAGTGCTTAGCCTCATCTTTACACCGCTGTTTCTGTTTTTCGCCCCGGTTATGGCTGAAACGATGCTGACAGATAAGCGAACACTGTACCCGCTTCTGGCCATTACGCCGGTTGTGCCGATTATTGCTATTTCGAGTGTGCTGAGGGGGTACTTTCAAGGAAAACAGAATATGAACCCGCTCGCTATGTCACAAGTCCTTGAACAGGTCGTCCGTATTTCACTCGTAGCTGTCTGCACGACGATTTTTCTCCCTTACGGAATTGAATATGCTGCAGCGGGGGCCATGCTTTCCTCAGTAGCAGGTGAGCTAGCATCCCTTCTTTATTTATTTGTTTGCTTTAAGTATAAAAAAACAATTAAAATCAGAAAGCATTTTTTCCAGTCAATTAAAAATGGAAAACAAACCTTTACCCAATTAATGAGCGTATCCCTTCCAACTACGGGAAGCCGCTTTATCGGAAACCTTTCTTGGTTTTTCGAGCCGATTGTCGTCGCTCAAAGCCTTGCCATTGCAGGTGTGGCGACAATTTCCGCAACAAAGCAATACGGTGAACTGACCGGCTTTGCCATGACTCTGCTGACTCTGCCCAGCTTTATTACATATTCTTTGTCGACCGCGCTTGTTCCTGCGATCAGTGAAGGAATGGAGCAGAAAAAATTGCAGGTGGTGGAATACCGCTTGGAACAGGCGATGCGTCTCTGTCTGCTCAGCGGAGGCATTTCGGTTGTTATTTTATTTGTATTTGCGGATGAACTGATGAGAGTGATGTACGGTTCCTCAAGCGCAGCTGTATTTATAAAAGTGATGGCCCCGTTTTTTTTGCTTTATTATTTCCAAGGCCCGCTTCAAGCTGTGCTGCAGGCGCTTAATTTGGCAGGAGCTGCGATGATGAACAGCTTAATCGGAGCGCTTGTCAAAACAGGTCTTATTTTTGTCCTAGCCACAAGACCGTCTCTTGGCATTATGGGGGCGGCATTGGCCATTGTTACAGGCATGGTGCTCGTCACGCTATTGCATGCAGCAACTGTAAGCAAAGTGCTGCCGATCAGCATTAAAATTAAGGAATACGCACTCAGCTTCGCTGTTATTGTGATTAGCGGATTCATCAGCTCCGCCATCAAACAATATATTCATTTTGGAGCATCTGAGGCTGTGAATCTCGCTGGATGGATTGCGGTGAGCGCCGCTATTTACATTGCCCTCCTGCTCGTTTTCCGTTTAATTAAAAAAGATGAGCTTCGCCGCATTCCCATTATCGGACGTTTGATCATCCGATAATGGTCACGTACGGTGCCCATCTTTTTCATCAATAAATAATTCTCCGTCTGTAAACGAGCAAAATGAAATATCTGAAGGGTTTGTGTATCCGTGTTTTTGCAAATTTTCAAGCAGCCATTGTTTATCTTTACCGATTCTGTACAGGTTTTCGGTTTGAATGGAGCCGTCAAGGATGATTGGCAAATCGAGCTGCCGATGCTCTCCGCTATTTTCTTTCTTTACAATAGTCAGTTTGCCCGACGGTTCTAAAATGGCAAATGATACATCAGCTACTCTGTCGATACTATTTTCTCTGAGCTGAACCATTAAATCATCAAAATTATACCGCTGTGATCTCATGGCGTCTTCGTCAATTTTCCCATATTTAATAATTATGGTCGGCTTACCGTCAAGAAGCTGGCGGACTTTTCGGTTTTTTAAAGATAGGTATGCGAATGTCACTTGAATAACCATTAATACAAGCATTGGCAAAATGGTGTGAAACAAATGATCTTCTACGTTTTCTATGGCCAAAACGGCAATTTCAGCCATCATGATAAAGACAACGAGGTCTAAAATGCTAAGCTCCCCGATCTCCCGTTTGCCCATGAAACGAAAAATGATCAGTATCACAAAATACAATACGATTGTGCGAAACGCAATAGTGAGAAGCTCTTCCATCATGCACCTCCGACTCGTCATAGGATGCAACAAAACGAACAATTTATGTAAGAAAAACCGATTGTATTTCATAAAGCTTTTACGTCTAATTCAAGGGTTAAGGGAATACATTTTTACAAAGACGAGCCATCAGCATGTCTGACGGTTTTGTACAAAAAGAACAGAAGCCTTTTAATACAGGCAGAGAGGAGACAATCATGGAGGAAACGAAACAAGTTGGAAAAGGCATTCTTTACGGCTTAATCGCCATATTTTCAGCCATGCTCCTGACAAGTTTAGCGGTTTCACTTTTATTGACCGCAACCTCGCTGGAAGAGTCATCATTTAACTGGCTGATCACCGCTATCTCATTTCTCTCTTTATTTATAGGCGGATTCATTTCAGGCGGGAAAGGCAAGGAAAGAGGCTGGATGATTGGCGCATTGACTGCTTTAAGTTTTTCACTGATTATTTTATTGTTTCAGTATTTAGGATTTGGAAAGACATTTACGGCAGAACAGCTGCTCTTCCATCTGGGGTTTTTAGGGGTGTGCATGCTGGGCGGGATTTTCGGCGTAAACATAAGGGGAAACAGGTCTTCCACATAAAAAAGAGCGGGCTCACCCGCTCTTTTTTTGTTTGCTATGTATAGCTCCTGCTGTTATTCAGCAGCAGAAACTTCTCTGATCGCGCGGCGGTCGAACGTAAGACGTGTGTTTTCACCAGTCTTAATTACGACTTTGCTCTCATCGATCGAGTCAACAGTACCGTGCAATCCCCCGATTGTCACTACTGAATCGCCTTTTTTCAGTTCTTCCTGCATTTGGCGTACAGCCTTTTGCTGCTTTTGCTGAGGACGAATCAGCAAGAAGTAAAGGACCGCAAACATTAAAATAATAGGAACCAATGTGCCTAAAGTGCCAGTCATCATTTTCACCCCTTTCTGTAAGCCTGTTATTGTTTATTTAGAAGCTTTTCGCATTTGGCTTGTTGTAGCCGTAACGCTCAAAGAACTCTTCTCTGAAATCACCCAGACGATCCTCGCGAATGGCCTGTCTTACCTGCTCCATTAAGTGTAACAGAAAATGAAGGTTATGGTAAGTTGTTAATCGAAGGCCAAATGTTTCATTGCAGCGAATCAAGTGCCTAATATACGCGCGAGTGTAGTTTTTACATGTATAGCAATCACACTCTTCATCAATCGGACGGAAATCTCTTTCGAATTTCGCATTTTTCATATTGAGTCGTCCTTCAGCGGTAAACACTGTGCCATTTCTTGCAATCCGAGTAGGCAGCACACAGTCAAACATATCGACCCCGCGGATTGCTCCGTCGATCAGCGCGTCCGGAGAACCGACTCCCATCAGATATCTCGGTTTATCCTTCGGCAAGAGCGGTGTTGTAAATTCGAGTACACGGTTCATGACATCCTTCGGTTCACCTACAGACAATCCGCCTATAGCATATCCCGGAAAATCAAGGGAAATCAAGTCCTTCGCACTTTGTGTGCGCAGATCTTCATATTCTCCGCCTTGTACAATACCAAACAGCCCTTGTTCATCCTGACGATTGTGGGCATTCAGGCAACGTTCCGCCCAACGGCTTGTCCGTTCAACTGACCTCTTCATGTAGTCGTACTCCGCCGGGTATGGCGGGCATTCATCAAACGCCATCATAATATCAGAGCCGAGTGCGTTTTGGATCTCCATCGCTTTTTCCGGAGATAAAAACAGCTTGTCCCCATTTAGGTGGTTGCGAAAATGGACGCCCTCTTCCTCTATATTACGAAACTTGCTTAAAGAAAAGACCTGAAAACCGCCTGAATCTGTTAAAATGGCGCGGTCCCAGTTCATAAACTTATGAAGCCCGCCCGCTTCTTTGACAATATCGTGACCCGGACGCAGCCATAGATGATAGGTATTGCTTAAAATGATGCCCGCATCCATTGCTTTCAGCTCTTCAGGCGCCATTGTTTTGACTGTCGCCAGTGTGCCAACCGGCATAAAAACCGGCGTTTCAAAGGAGCCGTGAGGCGTATGCACTTTGCCCAGCCGCGCTCCTGTTTGTTTGCATTCTTTTATAAATTCATAGCGTATTGGTTGTTCAGCCACTTTTAATGAGGCCTCCTGTTCTCAAATTAGATAATCAGCATCGCGTCTCCGAAGCTGAAGAAACGGTATTCCTCTTCCACTGCATGGTTATAGGCACGCAGAATGTTTTCTCTTCCAGCAAGCGCGCTGACCAGCATAATCAATGACGATTTCGGCAAATGGAAGTTTGTAATCATTCCGTCAATGGCTTTAAATTCATAGCCTGGATAAATAAAAATAGATGTCCAGCCGCTCGATGCTTTAAATTGCCCGTCATGTTCCCCGGCAATCGTTTCAAGCGTGCGTGTCGAGGTCGTGCCGACAGAAATGATCCTGCCGCCATTTTCTCTTACTTTGTTTAAAGCCGCAGCCGTTTCTTCCGACATTTGATAAAACTCTGCATGCATATTATGCTCTTCCACTTCATCGGCACTCACAGGGCGAAATGTTCCAAGGCCAACGTGGAGTGTGATGAACTCAATTTGCACACCTTTATCTTTCAGCTGCTGTAAAATTTCTTCCGTGAAGTGAAGGCCTGCTGTAGGCGCAGCGGCAGAGCCGATTTCTTTTGAATACACGGTCTGGTAGCGCTCTTTGTCATCAAGCTGTTCTTTGATATATGGCGGAAGCGGCATCTCTCCAAGGGATTCCAGCACCTCGTAGAAAATACCGTCATATTGAAATTCCATTTTTCTGCCGCCATGCTCCAGCTCTTCCGTGCAAACTGCCTTCAATCTTCCGTCTCCAAATGTGACAACGGTTCCTTTTTTCACCCGTTTCGCCGGTTTCGCAAGTGTTTCCCATTTATCGCCGGTTTCTTGTTTCAACAAAAGAAGCTCCACTTTCGCACCGGTATCCTCTTTTGTGCCGAATAACCGCGCAGGCAGCACACGGGTATTGTTCAGCACAAGACAATCTCCTTCGTTAAAAAAGCTGATAATGTGTTTAAACGAGCTGTCAGTCAGCTCTCCTGTATGTTTATCAAGCACCATCAGCCTTGAAGCATCGCGCTGCTCCAACGGTACTTGTGCAATTAAACGTTCCGGTAGTTCAAAATCAAATAAATCGACTTTCATGATAACTTCACCTTTATTCTAGTCTTTTGTTATTTCATTCTGCCGAAAAGATTAAGCAAAATTGATAATACCACACTTATGATAATACAAGTGACAACCGGGAAGAAAAACGTGACATTTCCTTTTTTCACAAAAATATCTCCCGGCAGCTTGCCGACAAAATGCAAAACTGCTCCGATAATAAGCAAAACAGCACCAAGAATCATCATGATCTTAGGAAACTCAGTCATATCGGGGAGCCTCCATTTGGAAATGATGATAAACGGCCGGTGTCACGATCCTTCCACGCGGCGTTCTTTGGATAAATCCAATTTGCAGCAGATATGGTTCATATACGTCTTCAATCGTATGCGATTCCTCGCCGATCGTAGCGGAAATCGTATCAAGGCCCACTGGCCCGCCGTTAAATTTTTCGATCATGCCCATCAACAGCTTATGATCAATATGATCCAAACCGAGACGGTCAACCTGAAGCCGCTCCAGCGCATCCTGAGAAATGTCTTCCGTAATCCGGCTGTCACCCAGGACTTGGGCGAAATCGCGCACCCTTCTCAGCAGGCGGTTCGCCACGCGCGGCGTACCTCTAGATCTCCTTGCAATTTCAAGAGCAGACGGTTTATCAATCTCAACCTCAAATACATCCGCAGTTCTCGTGACAATATCGGCCAGTTCTTCTTGTGTATAGTACTCAAGGCGTGACATGACGCCGAATCTGTCTCTTAAAGGAGCCGTCAATAGTCCTACCCTCGTCGTAGCTCCCACCAGCGTAAACGGCGGCAGGTCAAGCCGCACTGAGCGGGCAGAAGGGCCTTTGCCGATCACAATATCCAGGCAAAAGTCTTCCATTGCAGGATAAAGCACCTCTTCAATCGATCTGTGCAGCCTATGTATTTCATCAATAAATAATACATCTCCCGGTTCAAGCGCCGTTAATATAGCAGCCAAATCACCAGGCCTTTCAATCGCAGGCCCTGATGTCGTCCGCAATTCCACTCCCATTTCATTTGCAACAATGGAAGCCAGCGTTGTTTTCCCAAGTCCGGGCGGTCCGTACAGAAGAACATGATCCAGCGTCTCCTGTCTCATTTTCGCCGCATCTATAAACACGCGTAAATTTTCTTTCACCTTATGCTGTCCGATATACTGTGCCAGATTTTGCGGCCTCAGGCTTTGCTCTATCACTGATTCATGGTTGTCTGCTTCACTTGAGACGAGCCGTTCATCCATGAACATCACCTTACTTTAATAGTTTTTGTAATGCTTTTTTCACATATTGGTCTGTTGTCAGCCCAATTTCTTCTTTAAGGTGAGGAAGCACCTTTTTGATTTCTTTTTCAGCATATCCGAGAACCCTGAGGGCTTCAAGTGCTTCTTCGAGAGCCGTTTCCGCTGTTTGCTTTTCAAGCCTTTCTTCATGATTAAACAGATTTTCAATCATTTCAGGCACAACATCTGCCAGCTTTCCTTTTAAATCTAGAATAATCTGGCGTGCGGTTTTCTTTCCTACTCCAGGAAACTTGACCAAAAAAGCTTCATCCTCATTTTCAATTGCTTGGATGACCGCTCCCGGATCACCCGAGCCCAAGATGGCAAGTGCTCCTTTCGGCCCAATTCCGGTCACGTTTAACAGCTTTGTAAAGAGCGCCTTCTCCTCTCTCGTTGAAAAACCGTAAAGCGAAAAAGCATCCTCTCTGATATGATGATATGTAAAAATCGTTTCTTGGTTTCTCTCCTTATATATAAACGGATTCGGCGTAAAAATCTGATAGCCGATGCCTCCGTTCTCTATGACTATATATTGGGGAGATACATAATCAATCGTCCCTTTAACAAATTCAATCACGCACATTCACCTCTTTGACTGTTCTTCATTGTACCATAAAAACAGCCAAAGTCTTATAGAAAAGTTAACATACGTTCGCTTCTCTCTCATTCTTTCACGAAAAAAAAGACATGAATACATGTCTTCAATCAGATGACGTTACCCGCTGTATGTCTTAATATGTTCGATGACATCCTCAAACTCCGCTTTTGTCCGAAATGGAATGCCTTTCAACAGATTTTTTTGCATGTGGCTTTCCAGCCTTTCTAAATCAATTTGAAAAAAAGACTGAATTGGTTCGGAAGCTGGCTCAGGCCGCCCATGAAAAGTGGAAATCACTCCATTATCCGATACACCGATATACCCGTTGACCTTGCTGAGCGGAGAAATATCGTCCATTTGCTTCCGAAAGAGCACATATCCCTTTTTTTGTTCCACAAGCGTCCATCCGGCATAAGCTGCCCAAAAATCATCCATAGAAAACACTTTTTCATGCTTATGCTCAATGCTGACATCGCCGTCCAAATACACCTTTTCAAGCTGCACATGCACCTGCAGCGGCTCATAGTGCTCCACTTCCGCGCCAAGTGCGCGGGAAGGAGCTCCTATTAAAAATACTGCCGCTGAGCAAAGAATGCCCAGCAAAAGATACGCCGTGCTGAATCGTTTCACCCTCTACACCTCTTTGCACACGTTTATGATTAGTTTGACCAAAGAGGCTACTGCTTAACCGTTTTATCAAAATTTGTCTGCACATTTTCCCTGATAAACCGTTCCTCCGTATACACCTCTGTTCCTTGCTCAGGAATTGTCAAGAATTGCGTCAGAAAAGCACTGAAAAAATACAATGCCGCAAAGATCCAAATTACGCCGCCTGCACCGAGCGGTCCAATGAAAAGGCTCACGATACCCGGCGCGATAAACGCACACAAACCAGATCCCAAATTCAACACTGACATGGCAGCGCCTTTATTATCAGGCGCAAGCGTCGGCAAAAGAGCGCTTAATGGAACGTAGCCGGCTAATGCTGCGCCGTAGCAGCAGGCGATCATCATCATCACCCAATACTGATGCCCGATCAGCTGAGGCGTGTAATAAAGCGCCAGCGTAAAAATGCCGCATCCGACACCGCCAAACCACATGACGGTATTGCGCCAGCCAAGTTTATCTCCAACTGCGCCAAAAATGATATTAAACACAATATTCACAAAAAAGAGCGTCCCCCAAATTTGCAGCCATTCCGAAACCGAATACCCGTAATGTGCTAAATAAGTCGGAAGAAAGATGGCAAATCCAAATTGTCCTATTGCATTAATCGTTTTGACCACTCCGCCGATGCCGACCTTAGGGTTTTCAAACATAATTGTAAATGCCTTCGACAGTTCTTTCCATTTCGGGTGATCTTGTTTTTTTGCTGGGGTAAATTTATCTTTGTTAAAAAATAAGGCCAGAAATCCGCCTGCCGCCACAAACAGCAATGCACTCCAAAGCGTATTGATTTCTCCAAAGGCAGGAACTGCATAGCTGGAATAGAACGGGCCGAGTACGTTAAGGCCGCACGTAAACATAAACCAAAACCAGCCGACAGCTTTTCCGAGAATTTTTTGAGAGGTGCTGTATGATACCCACACGAGAAAAGAGTATGCAAACAGCGGATATCCCAAGCCTCTAAGGGCATAGCTGCCTAAGAGAGCCGGATAATACATATGAGGAATCGCCCAGCCGATAAAAGCGGCCGAACCGAGGATAAACGCAAGCAATCCGATCGTCATCGTTTTTCTCGGCCCCCACGTTTGCACAAACGTTCCTGAAAGCCAAGCCGAGATGGTGACAGCAATGCCGTACATGGTAAATAACGATGCGGATTGCTGCATACTGAGACCATGATCCACGAGAAAAGGAGACAGCCAGCCTTGTTCGAGGCCGTCTCCAACCATAAAGATGACAACGCCAATATAACCCCAAACCATGTGAGAAGGAATTCCGATTTTGTTCAAAACATTTCCTTTAGCATGTACTGTATTCATTTTCTCCACCGCCTACTTAAAGTATCAATGGAGTATATACCCAAGCTTGCGGAATTGTAATCCTTTTTGATTAAAAAGCGATTTTTTCAGTGTGCTCAATACTGACAGGCATGCCAAAAGCAAGCGATTGCTGTGCTGCTCTGGCAATCCGTTCGGCCTGTAAACCGTCATTGCCGGTGCAGGCAGTCTCCTGATTTGTGCCGATCGCTTCTGCAAAACGGAGAATCTCCTCCTCATACGCATCCTTATAGCGTTCAAGGAAAAAGAAATGCGGTTTATCCTTCATCACAAAATCAGCGGTTGACACTTCAACCGTCGTCGGCCTGCTATTGTCCGCCGCTGCAGAGCCTTTCGTCCCGAAAACCTCTACCCGCTGGTCATATCCGTACACTGCTTGGCGGCTGTTATCAATCACGGCCATGGCACCGTTTTCAAAAGTCAGTGTAATAACAGCTGTATCAATATCGCCCAGCTCCGCAAAAGAAGGATTCACCAGAGCCGCCCCTTTTGCATACACTTCTGTCACTTCGCTTCCCATAATATATCTGGCCATATCAAAATCATGGATTGACATATCCATAAACAAGCCGCCTGACATGCGGACATAATCTATATTCGGGGGTTCTGGATCCCGAGACGTGATTTTTAATAAGTGAGGTGTACCGATTTCACCATTTTCAACAACTGTTTTGATTTTCTTAAAATGAGGATCAAAGCGGCGGTTAAAACCGACTTGAAGTGTTACTCCATGTTTCCGGACGGCCGCAAGCGCTTCTCTTGTTTCATCTAGAGAGAAACTAACTGGCTTCTCACAAAAAATATGCTTTTTCGCTTCGGCTGCTTCTCTGATCATCTGTGCATGGACGGCTGTAGGTGAGCAAATAAAAACAGCATCAATTTCAGGATCATGTAATAAATCACGATAATCAGAAGTTATGTATTCAATCTGATGACTGTCGGCCCAGCTTTTTATACGGCTCGCCTGAATATCAGAGATTGCTTTTAATTTCATGTGAGGAATCCGGCTTATATTTTGAACATGAAGTTTGCCGATGCGGCCTGCACCGATAATCCCTGTCACAATCTGTTTTGTCATCGCATGTTCCCCCTTGAATATTCACGAAAGCGCTTTATTTAAAATTAATACTATCCCATTTGTAAGCGCTTTTCAAGAATGGAAATAAACGCTCTATGTCTCTTTTATCACAATTTATGCTTATAAGTAGCCTTCTTCTCCAAGACCAGATACACTAGAATTAGGCTCTTTTTCCTGAACAGTTTATGATTTTCCTATAAACGACTGCATAAAATAGAGCAAAGAAGGTGAATGAAATGCTGACAAAAGCAGAGGAACTGGCCCATTCAGTCATATACCGCAAAAACAGCAGATTTGATAAAGTCAAAGAGAAATCCGAGGAATTAACACTAATCGGCAAGGGTAGAAGCGCCTATGTGTTTGCCTTAACAGAAGGCGGCCGGAAAATGGCGCTGAAAGTATTTTTTCCGGAGTATCAAGCGACAGCAGTCAAAGAAGCCGCGATCTATGAAAAATTAGCCGGGTCCGCATTCTATCCTGACATTTACGAAACTGGCGATTCATTTATTCTTATGGAATATATTAAAGGTGAAACCTTTTATAACTGTCTGAAGAAAGGCATTGCAATCAGTGATAACATGATTCAGCAGGTTGAAGAAGCGCTTTCTGACGCCCGGGCAGCCGGACTGAACCCGTCAGACATTCATTTGCGGAATCTGATATTGACAGAAACCGGAGCGGTGCGGGTGATTGATGTTGCGAGATTTGAGCAGACAAAAACATGCACGCAGTGGGACGACTTAAAATCAGCATATCATTCACTCTACAAAAAACCGATATTCCCCAAAAAGATTCCGGGTTTTTGGCTGGAGATCATCGCATTTTTATATAAGAAAGATTGGTTTCAAAGGCATTTCGCACAGCGGAAAAGAAAGTATTCTTAAATCAAAAAGGCAGCCGCTTGTGTGGCTGCCTTTGTTCTGTATGTTTACTATCTTACGGTAGAAATCAGTTTCATTTGTTCAGGCGACAGCTTAATTCGATAGCCTCTCACAGTTAAGTAGACCGCTTCTGAGTCCTTCTCTCCGGAATGACAATACGTTTTCTTCATTTTCTGTCTCCCCTCACCCTTATTGGTTTTATTTCATCATATCATTGCTTTATTGAGTTAATTTTAAAGAAATGTAAAGATCATATGAATCCGATATATGGTAAAATGAGAGAAAAAAAGGGAGAGAGTCACATCAAGACACGCAGTAAAGTCCCGTTGATGTTTATGCTGCTGGTATTCTTTAGCGGCGCCGTTTATTGGATGTTATTTTCACTAAAAAACGTTCCGAAAGGAAACCTCGTCCAATCGGTTGAATCGCCTGACGGCAGCTATACGTTAAACACTTACGTATCCGAAAACACCTTAAGCTTAGATGCGGCCAGAGGTGAACTTGTAAATGAAAAAACACTTGTTAAGAGAACAATCTATTGGAATTATCCGGACAGCCGTCCAGCAGTGACATGGATCAATCACAACACAGTGAAAATCGGCAATCAGACATTACACCTCGATACTGATGAAACGTATGATTGGCGAAAAGATGATCATTGGATCCGTGAAGAACCGCCTCAGGCACAAGTGAGGTGACGATACATGAATAAGAAAAACAAGCAATTGTGATCGCTTGTTCTTTTATATACGGATTGACTGAACTAGGCTAATTGTTGCAAGAATTTTATAACAAATGCCCTAAGTCGGCCTCTGCAGAAAAACGCAGCGTAATCGATACGCCGCGTTTTTTCTTTTTTCCTTCCTCTTCTTATTGATAATTATCAGTCATATAATGTGACAAATCGATTGTAGAAATAGTTCGATTAGCCCAAAATCCTTTTTATACATGTATTCGAATGGAAGTGAGGAGGAAGCTTGATGGCAGATATTGTTGCTAGTTTAAACGCGATCTTATGGAGTACCCCCGTCATTTATATTTTATTGGGAATTGGATTGATCTTTTCAATTATGACCCGTTTTTTACAAGTCAGACATTTGAAAGGAATGATTGTTCAGATGTTTAAAGGAAAGAGCTCTGAAGCTGGCGTTTCTTCTTTTCAAGCATTATCAATTGCGCTTTCCGGCCGAGTGGGTACAGGAAACATCGCAGGAGTGGCGACAGCAATTGCATTTGGCGGACCCGGCGCTGTGTTCTGGATGTGGGCGATTGCCTTTATCGGGGCGGCGAGTGCCTTTGTTGAATCAACGCTTGCCCAAATTTATAAAGTGAAACAAGACGGTCAATATCGGGGCGGCCCCGCTTATTATATAGAAAAAGGCTTAGGCATTAAGTGGTTTGCCGTCTTATTTGCCGCTGCTGCCCTGATTGCAATGGCCCTTCTGATGCCGGGCGTACAGTCCAACTCCATTGCGGCCGGGGTCAAAAATGCATTCGGCATCTCTCCTTTCATCACAGGGTGTGCTCTCGTTTTATTATTAGGGTTTATTATTTTTGGCGGCGTCAAACGAATTGCTAATGCGGCGCAAATGATTGTTCCTTTTATGGCCCTTGGATATATCCTGCTGTCTTTGATTATTATTGTCATGAACGTGTCTGAATTGCCTGCTGTGATCTCGTTGATATTCAAAAGCGCTTTTGCATTGGATTCCGCTTTTGGCGGCTTAATTGGCATGGCGATTTCCTGGGGTGTTAAACGTGGGATTTACTCAAACGAAGCTGGCCAGGGAACAGGGCCGCATCCGGCAGCCGCTGCAGAAGTTTCTCATCCGGTCAAGCAGGGGCTGGTTCAGGCATTTTCTGTTTATATCGACACCTTGTTTGTATGTTCCGCTACAGCTTTCATGATCTTGTTTACCGGTATGTACAATACCCAGGCTGCAGATGATTCCTTTATCGTCCATCACCTTAAAGGCGTAGAAGCAGGACCTGGTTTCACACAAGCGGCAATTGACAGTGTTCTCCCCGGATTTGGTGCAGGCTTTGTTGCCATCGCTTTATTCTTCTTCGCATTTACAACAATTATGGCGTATTACTATATCGCAGAAACAAATATTGCTTATTTAGCACGGGGCAGAGAAAGCAAATGGGCAATGCTCGGCTTAAAACTGATTATTTTAGCCGCCACGTTCTATGGGACTGTGAAAACAGCTTCACTTGCTTGGGCATTGGGCGATGCAGGGCTTGGCATTATGGTATGGCTGAATGTCATTGCCATTGTGCTGCTTGCCAAACCGGCGCTTCTCGCTTTAAAGGATTATGAACGCCAAAAGAAGCAGGGCTTAGACCCGGTCTTTGATCCGAAAGCGCTGGGTATCAAAAACGCTGATTTCTGGGAGAAAGAATACACTAACGAAAATGAACGTGTCTCTTAAACAAACTAAAAACCGGCCCGATATGACATCGTGCCGGTTTTTTATGAGCGATAATTGGTATACACTTCTTGAACATCATCATCATCTTCAAGGATGTCTATTAATGTTTCCAGTTTCTCAACAGCCTGGTCATCGGCATCTGCATAGGTTTTGGGGAGCATGGTCACCTCCGCTGAAGAAATTGGATATTTCGATTTGAGCGCTGTTTTTACCTCTTCAAAATGCTCAGGCTCTGTTAAAACCTCATATAGGTCTTCTTCAGCCCGCAGCTCTTCTCCTCCTGCTTCCAGCACATCAAGCATGAGTTCATCTTCTTCTATTTGCTGTTTAGTCCGGTCTATCGTAATGAATCCCTTCCGTTCAAATAAAAAGGCTACACATCCGCTCTCTCCCAGACTTCCGCCATTTTTATTAAAGGCAGTTCGCACATTTGACGCCGTTCGGTTTTTATTATCTGTAACGCATTCAACCATGACGGCAATCCCTGAAGGACCGTAGCCTTCGTAGGTGATTTCTTCATAGCTGCTTCCATCTTGGCCTCCCGCAGCTTTTTTAATGGCCCGGTCTATATTTTCATTTGGCATATTGGCGCCCTTTGCTTTTTCGATAACAAGACGCAATGCTGAATTTGCTTCCGGATCCGCTCCGCCTTCTTTCGCTGCCACATAGATTTCTTTCGCAAGCTTCATAAATATTTTCCCGCGCTTTGCATCCTGTGCATTTTTTCTCTTTTGTATGTTTTTCCACTTAGAATGGCCTGCCATGTTTTCACCTGCTTTCCTTTTTCTATGTACACTTTAATGGGTATTGTTCGCTGATGCAAAGAAAAAGGCTGCCGAATATCACTATCACTTCCGGCAGCCTTTCATCCTTAGCGGGTGTTCATTTTATGAAGTCTTCTGAACAGCCCTTTATCTGTCGATACTTGGACGTCACGGCCATTCGCATAGTTGCGAGCAGCTTTTGCGACATTATCTCTGTCAGACTTTGTGAAATCCCTGTGGCTTCTGACTGCGACAACTACTCGGTCATCCGATACCATCACTTGTGTGTCATTGACATTTTTCACTTGTTTCACACGGTTGGCAATTTTGGCCGCCAGTCTTCTGTTTTCTTGGTTGTCATACCCGTTGTACGCCACATTCCGATTCATGTTTCGGTTATTCGTGTTGTTATATGTTCCATCAGTAGCCAGAGGAACGCGATCGTCGGCAGTAACACGGTCACGGTTATTTACATTCGTGGTGTTTCGGTTACCGTCGTTCTGATCCTCCATTAATTCAGAAACAGGACCATCGTGGTCGATTCCGTCTCCCTGTCTGTCAGCATCGTTTTCATTTGTATAATATCCGATTGGACGGGTATTGCCGTTATTGCGCGTATCATTCATCGCATTATTATCGTTTGCTCCGCATGCTGTTAAGCCGGCTGTCATAAGAATCAAGCTAGCGATCGTCATTTTTTTACCCAATGGAAAAACCCCCCGTGGACGAATTGAGCATGTTTGCTCGTTTTTATCATGTGCGTCCGAGGGGCATGTTAAGCGTGTCAGTTCTGTCCATTTGGCAGTGATCTGCTTGAAAACAAAAAAAGGAACGATTTACATCGTTCCGAACGATCACTCATTTTCTTCTTCCGGCCGGCCAAACATTTGGTTTACAGAAGGCTGATTCGTCATTGGCATAGAAACTCCTGCCGAATATGGGTTTGGATTTGGGTTAGCTGTGCCATATGGCATATTAGGACTTCCATAAGATCCCAGTCCCGAGTGGCCAGGCGCAGAGAAATATGGCTGATGATCACCGTCACAGCCGCAGTCGTCATGATCTTTGTACGGCATGAAACCAGGAGCCGCAGCAGGCTGGTACGCTCCCATTACTTGGGGAGTGCCATAATAAGGGCCATATGGCATATGTCCATACGGAGATCCATAAGCCGGAGATGCGTAATGCGGATCACCGTATGAACCGTAATGTCCGTGGTGGCTGTTTTCATGATGCTGGTTTTCATAACCCGAGTCATACTGAGGCGAGACAAAGCCTGGCTGATATCCATGCATCGGATACGGATAAGCATGTGCAGGATAGAACGGATAGCACAATCCGGATCCTGGAAGAATTGGCGAAACAGGCACCGGACATGGTACAAAATGAGCCGGATAATGAAAATAAGGCTGAACAGCCGGCATATTCGGAACTGTGTGATGAACGTTTTCTTCTTCTACACCGCCTACTTCTGGCGCCTTTGGCATATTAGGCATATTCGGATAATTTGCATTTTCCATATTACTCATAGCCTCCTGTTGTGGAAATTGATCTTGCATATGATACATATGATCTATATTTCCGTCATGATGTTTTTTCGGCTCCTCCGGTTTAGGAGGCGACCAAGGCTGGAAAAGCTGTTTCATATCATAATACTCGTTCACATCAGCTTCAGGATACACATTTTCCTGCAAATTAGGCATCGGCGGGACATACGGCACAGACTTCTTTTCTTTCGGCTTTGTGTCTTCTACGTCGACAACGGATTTAGGCTTCTCTTTCGCATATGGATGTTCTTGCTTCACATTCCCGGCCGCAGGACTTTTGCCCGCTTTTGGCTCTTTTCTGACCGGGACGCCTTCTGACGGCACTTTTATTTTCATTCCAGGCATGATTAAGTCTGGATTACTAAGCTGTGTATTGAGTTTTTTCACTTCCTCAACATCGACTCCGTACTTTTCAGCTATTTTCCAGAGCGAATCGCCTTTTTGAACGATATGGATTTTCAACGTTTTCCCCTCCTATGCAAAACGTGAACAGTTCAGCTGTGCTTACAATATGTTTCTTCACAACATATGCCTGAACAAAAGAAGTTATGAGTACAGGAAGGGAAATATTTCTGATCTACGTGATCGAAAGCATTCGATTCAGGGCAAGGAGTGCATCCTCCTGAATGGCTTTTGGCACCTTAATGACGCCTGAAGGCTCTCCTTTTTCAATTTGTTCCAACGACCACAACAAATGCGGCAAATCGATTCGGTTCATTGTCAGGCAAGGGCACATGTCAGGGTTGAGTGATTCGATTTGTTTATCAGGGTGCTCATGAATGATCCGCTGGACAAGATTCATTTCTGTCCCGATTGCCCACTTGCTTCCCGCCGGAGCCTGGTTGATTGTGTCGATAATATATTTAGTTGATCCGCTATCATCGCTTAGTGTCACGACTTCGTGGGAGCATTCCGGGTGCACAATGATCTGAATGTCGGGGTCACGCTCTCTCATATCATGGATATTTTTAGTGGTGAATTTCTCGTGAACAGAACAATGCCCTTTCCACAAAATCACTTTCACATTCGTATGCTCGGATTCAGTCACTAATTCATCTGTAATCGGGTCCCACACCGCCATATCTTCAAGCGCAATGCCCAGATCATAAGCCGTATTTCTCCCTAAATGCTGATCAGGCAAAAATAAAATTCTTTTTTTCTGTGTAAACGCCCATTCAAGCACTTTTTTCGCATTCGAAGAAGTCACAGTTGCTCCGCCATGCTTTCCGACGAATGCCTTGATCTCCGCAGTGGAGTTCACATAAGTTAAAGGTATGATCGTATCTCCAAATATATGCTGAAGCTTCTCCCATGCCCTATTGGTTTGCTGCATGTCAGCCATGTCAGCCATAGAACATCCAGCTCTCATATCTGGCAGGACAACCGTTTGCTGCTCGCCTGTCAGCATATCAGCGGTCTCTGCCATAAAGTGAACGCCGCAAAATACGATGTAATCCGCTTCTTTGTTTTTTTCCGCTACTTGGGCCAATTGCAGGGAGTCGCCTGTTTGGTCAGCAAATTGTATCACTTCATCCTTTTGATAATGATGGCCTGGTATAAAGAGCCTGCTGCCGAACTTTTCCTTAATGGCGGCAACACGCATTTCCATATCCTTTCTTGACAGTCCTTTGTAACTTTCCGGCATCATATCATTCGATTGTTTGATCACATCAAGAATTGACATAACGGCATTCCTCCACAGATTCATTTGATAACGTAACATCCATGCTGATATCTAAACTTTTGACGGAATGAGTCAGAAATCCTAAGGAAATATAATTCACACCCGTCCCTTTAAAAGCAGGCAAAGATTCTAACGTAATCCCGCCAGAGGCTTCAGTTTTTATATGATCCGGTGTGAGCTTTGAAAAATGACGGACCGTATCTGGCGGACAGTTGTCAAACATAATAACATCTGCTCCTGCTTCAATTGCTTCTCGAAGCTGGTCCTCCGTTTCAATTTCCACTTCGATATTTACCATGTGCCCCACGGCCTGACGAGCTTTCTGGCATGCCTCTAAAATAGAGCCGCATGCAGCAATATGATTGTCTTTAATCATGACACCGTCATACAAGCCGAATCGATGATTATACCCGCCACCCGCTCTGACAGCGTATTTTTCCAGCATTCTCAGCCCCGGTGTTGTTTTTCTCGTGTCACAAATTTTAATCTGTTCATCATCCAGCCTGTGGACAGCCTCTCTTGTCATCGTCGCAATTCCTGACAGCCTCTGAATAAGATTTAATACGACCCGCTCTCCTGAAAGAAGCGCTGCCGCCGGACCTCGTAATACTGCAATCACTTCACCTTTTCGCAAAATGTCCCCATCTTTTTTGTGTAAAATGATTTGAACATTTTTATCTAATAAAGCAAAGCCTTCTTTTATCACCGCAGCCCCTGCAAAGATCCCCTCTGACTTTGCAACAATCTCCGCTTCACAGCTCTGCTCTCCAAAAATAGACTGCGATGTAAGATCCCCTGACCCAATATCCTCAAGAAAAAAGTGATTCAGTAATTTTTTCAGCTGTAAATGATTCATTGTTCCAAATCCCCTCGTTTATTCTGATCTTCGTTCCTTTTTTTGTATGGACAATTTGTCTTCCCTGCCAGCTCACCTCAGCATGAGGAAAATCGGTGCGGAAGTGTGCCCCCCTGCTTTCCTCCCGTAAAAGCGCAGAAAACGTCATCAGCTTTGCAGTTTGCCATAAATGAGAAAGCTCCAGCTGCCGAATTGTGATATCCTTCACATTCATTTTTTGAAAAGGCAGCGTATGAAGCCAGATGCTAAGCTCAATCAAACTGCTTTGTTCCCGCAGAATAGACATGTGGCTTGTCATTTTGCTTTGCAGTTCATGCACCTCTATATCCGGCACCTCGTAGAATACGTTTTTGGGAGTCGCTTGATATTGCCTGTTATAAACCGGTTTTTGCATAATATGCTCTGCTGCTCTTTTTCCAAACACCAGCGCCTCCAATAAGGAATTGCTCGCAAGCCGGTTTGCTCCATGTAAACCAGAGCATGCAGTCTCGCCAATCGCATAAAGCCCCGGTACTGTCGTTTCTCCCCAGCGATTAACTGAAACACCTCCCATTAAGAAGTGCATTCCCGGAGCAACAGGGATTTTTCCACTATGGATATCAACCCCTGCTTTTTCACAAATGGCGGTGATGGTAGGGAAACGCGCTTCAAAATCAGAAATCGCACTGAAGTCAATATAAACGTGATTTCCTTTTGCCATTTCCTCATGAATAACCCGTGAGACAACATCCCTTGGAGCCAGGTCACCTAAAGGATGCCGTTCAGCCATAACCCGGCGGCCGTTTTCGTCTACTAAACATCCGCCTTCCCCTCTGACAGCTTCTGAAACAAGCCCATAGGAAACACCATTTTTCACAAGCAGTGTCGGGTGAAACTGTGTAAACTCTAAATCCGTTACTTCCGCTCCGGCCCTGTAAGCAAGAGAAAGACCGTCACCTGTGACAGAGGGATCATTCGTATGATGAAGAAACAGGTTTCCGCAGCCGCCGGCAGCCAGCACAACTTCGTCTGCATGCCTTACCTTGAGCCGCCCCTTGCAGTCTTTTGTCATAACGCCGATACAGCGGCCATCCTCTATAAGCAACTCTGCTGCCGTTTCATGCTCGATTAACTTAATTTTGCTGTCGATCCGTTTGAGCAAATAATCGACAAGCAACCTGCCTGTTGCGTCTCCGCCCGCATGAAATATACGGTTGTATGAGTGGGCTCCTTCTCTTCCGAGACAAACATCGCCTCGTTCATTGCGGTCAAATGGAAATTCACGCTCCAATAGGCTTTGAATCATCATTTTTCCATCATGTAACACATCTGCTGCAATAGCTGGATTATTATGGCCGCACCCTGCGTATAACGTATCCTCCAGATGGGCTTCAATCGAGTCACCTTTTGTATAGGCCGCAGCAATCCCGCCTTGTGCATAGACAGAATTGCTGTTTTTGGCGCTTTTTTTTGTGATAACAGTCACTTCGTATGACGGCGGGAAAGCTGCCGCTAAAGAAAGTGCCGCCGCCCCTGAACCGATGACTGCAATCGTCTTTTTAGACATATGTCACCCTCCTGTTGTTTACACCTGTCTTGACACCTATATTTACACAAGGATAAAATAAACTCAAGAGTTTTTTATGGAGAACGGATGGAGGAAGACCGGATGATTTATTTAGATTATGCAGCGACAACGCCGATTTGTGAGGAGGCTCTTAACGTTTATCAGAAGCTCAGCATGGATATGTACGGAAATGCAAGCAGCCTGCACGATGCAGGAGGAAAAGCAAATCACATACTGGAGTACTGCCGTGAAAAAATCGCCAACATCATTAGCGGTAAAGCAAGCGGCATCTATTTTACAAGCGGCGGCACTGAATCTAATTTTCTGGCCATTCAATCATTGCTAAACGGCCTGCCAAAAACGAAAAGACATTTTATTACGACCGCCATGGAGCATCAGTC
Organism: Bacillus sp. JS; assembly: GCF_000259365.1. Lineage (NCBI taxonomy): Bacteria > Bacillati > Bacillota > Bacilli > Caryophanales > Bacillaceae > Bacillus > Bacillus sp. JS. The sequence goes on from NC_017743.1 coordinate 2,713,137, forward strand.
TATTCAAAACTGTGCTGCATATCTGGAACAGCATGGATTTGATGTCACCATCATTCAACCGAATGAATACGGGCTTATTACCGAGGAAATATTAGCAGCTCATATCCGTCCAGAGACAGGCTTGATATCGATTCAGCATGCCAATTCTGAAACCGGGATCATTCAGCCCATTCAACGTCTGTCTTCATACCTGCATAACAGGGATATTCTTCTTCATTGCGACGCTGTTCAAACGTTTGGGAAAATTCCTATCAATACAGAAGATTTGGGAGTAGATGCACTCTCAATATCGAGCCATAAAATCCATGGACCTAAAGGAGTGGGTGCGGTCTATATCCGCCCGGATGCCCCTTGGAAACCCGTTTATCCTCTCACTACTCACGAACGAGGATTCAGAGCCGGCACCGTAAATGTTCCCGGGATCGGAGCCTTCACTGCCGCGGCGGAATGGATCGTAAGCGAAATGGAAACACAGATACCCCGCAATGAGGCATTAAGAACATACTTTCTAGACCAAATCCGTATGCGTTCTCTCCCTGTAACCCTTGCGGCAGACACTTCACAAACAGAATGTCTTCCGCATATTGTAGGGTGTTTTTTTCACTCATTTGAAGGACAATATGTTATGTTAGAATGTAATCGGAGCAATATTTGCATTTCAACGGGCAGCGCTTGTTCTGCCGGTTACCACGGTCCGTCAGCAACGATGAAAGCATTAAGAAAAACGGAACAAGAGGCTCTGCAATTTATCCGCATCTCTTTTGGCAGGCATACAACAGCTGACCAGCTGGATCAGTTATTACATACGTTTACAATGCTTTGGGAACAAAAGAAAGGAGAATTTGATATTGACCGAGGAATTAAAGCTTATGGGCGCCAACAGGCGTGACCAGCTTCTTCTGTGGCTGAAGGAATCTGCATCACCGCTGACAGGAGGAGAACTCGCAAAAAAAGCAAACGTTTCAAGACAGGTTATTGTACAGGATATATCGCTCTTGAAAGCGAAAAATGAACCGATTATCGCCACAAGCCAAGGATATGTATACATGGATGCGGCCGCTCAGCAGCACCAGCAGGCGGAAAGGATCATAGCATGTCTACACAGTCCTGAACGGACAGAAGAGGAACTGCAGCTCATCGTGGACGAAGGCGTTACAGTGAAAGACGTAAAAATTGAGCATCCCGTTTACGGAGATTTAACTGCAGCCATCCAAGTAGGCACCCGGAAGGAAGTTAGCCATTTCATTAAAAAAATCAATTCTACGAATGCTGCCTACTTGTCACAGCTGACCGACGGCGTCCATCTGCATACACTGACAGCATCTGATGAACACCGCATCGATCAAGCCTGCCAAGCACTCGAAGAAGCCGGCATTTTAATTAAAGACTAAAAAAAGCCCTCTAGAGGGCTTTTTTATAATTGGTAGGACTGGTATGCACCCAAAAGCTTCACTTTGCAGCCAAGCGCTTCAAGCTCCTGCATGGCTCCTGGAATCAATACATCATCAAACGCTTTCTCAATATCAATAATAAAGAAATAATGGCCTAATCCCGTTTTAGTCGGACGTGACTCAATTTTTGACAAGTTTAAATTTCTCCAAGAAAATGCAGACAGCACTCTATGCAGCGCCCCCGACTGATCATCCTGCGGAAGCATGACCATTAAGGTCGTTTTCGGCCTGGAACTCAATTTTGAATTCACTTCAAAAGATATGTTTTCATCCGGGGACAGGATAACAAATCTTGTATGATTGTCCCTATAATCCTGTATATCCCGTTTCACGATTTTTAATTCGTATGTAGAAGCTGCCATCTCATTGGCAATGACCCCGATATTCAGCTCGGGATGGTCACTGACAAACTTTGCTGCCGCCCCGGTAGAATTGGCGTATTCATATGGAACGGAAGGAAATTGACGATGGAGAAATTTATGGCATTGCGCAATCGCGTGCGAATGTGAGTAAATTTTGTCGAGCTCTTTCCACGCATTCTCTCTAGAGGGATGGACGAGCAAATGCTGATGGATCGGCAACGTCATTTCACCCACGATTGGCAAGGGCTGTTCATGTATTAAATAGTCTATTGTCAGATTTACTGATCCTTCTAATGCATTTTCCAAAGGAACAAAAGCGAAATCAACTTCGCCTGCAACTGCCGCATCTATACACTCCGGAATGGTGCGGTAAGCCACATGTTCGGCGCCGTTTTGAAAACAAGAACTGACTGCTAGATGTGTAAATGTAGCTGCTGGACCTAAATAACCGACTTTCATGACGATTTTCTCTCCCTTATGCACCTGAACCTAATATTTCAACCTTTTCTACAAAATCAAACTTCCTGAGCTTATTCATTAATGTATGAATGTCTTCTTCCATTGCAGACGTACTGATAGACAGTGTCACATTTGCTCTCCCTTGAAGCGGAATGGTCTGGTGAATGGAAAGAACGTTGCTACCAGAATCAGCTACCGCCTGAAGGAGCTGAGATAACGCACCTGACCTGTCCTCTAAATGAAAGAAAAGTGTGATAATTTGTTCTTTAACCATAGTATAGAATGGAAAAACAGCATCTCTGTATTTATAAAATGCACTTCGGCTTAAATCAACCTTTTGAACGGCATCTGCTACTGAGTCTGCTTTTTTTCGATCAAGCAGCTTTTTGACTTCCAACGTTTTTCTCATTGCATCGGGCAATACATCTTCACGGACAAGATAAAATGTCTCCTCTTTCATTTGCATCTCCCCTTTAAAATAGAGAGCCTGACACCAGGCTCTCTTCTCAGCCAACTTTCATTAATCAATAAATTCAAATTCAAATTCAAGAAGCCTGATAATATCTCCATCCTTGGCTCCGCGTTCTCTGAGTGCTTCATCAACACCCATTCCGCGCATCTGTCTCGCAAACCGTTTAACCGATTCATCACGTGAGAAATCAGTCATCTTGAATAATCGCTCAAGGCTATCTCCTGAAAGCACAAATACACCGTCTGGATCGCGTGTAATGTTAAATGGCACTTCTTCATTTTCCATCGTGTACATGACACGGTTTTGTGTAAGCTCTTCCTCATCATACAGCGGGAACTCCGGTGTGTTCTCAAGCTGATTGGCAACCTCAAACAGAAGCTCGCGAAGGCCTTCTCTTGTCACCGCGCTGATCGGGAATACCGGATAATCATCCGTCAGTTTTTCTTTAAAGGCTTCAAGATTTTCTGCAGCCTCCGGCATGTCCATTTTATTTGCAACGATAATTTGCGGACGCTCAGTGAGTCGCAGATTGTACTCGCTCAGTTCCTGATTAATCGTGACATAATCATCATACGGATCGCGGCCTTCTAAGCCGGACATGTCAATGACATGAACAATAACTCGTGTCCGTTCAATATGGCGCAAAAACTGATGGCCAAGTCCGACGCCTTGGTGTGCGCCTTCAATCAGTCCTGGTAAATCTGCCATTACAAAGCTGCGTCCGTCATCCGTTTCAACCATACCGAGATTCGGCACAAGCGTTGTAAAGTGATAGTCCGCAATTTTCGGTTTTGCAGATGAGACAACAGACAGCAACGTCGATTTTCCTACGCTCGGGAACCCGACGAGTCCGACATCTGCAAGCACTTTTAATTCAAGAACAATGTAGCGTTCTTTTCCCGGCTCGCCGTTTTCTGAAAGCTGAGGCGCGGGATTAGCCGGTGTAGCAAAGCGGCTATTCCCTCTTCCGCCTCTTCCGCCTCTTGCAATGACAGCCCGCTGTCCGTGCTCTGTTAAATCAGCGATGACCTGTTTTGTATCATCGTCTGTCACAACGGTGCCTGGCGGAACTTTAATGACCATATCATCAGCATTTCGTCCGTGCTGGTTTTTGGACATGCCATGCTCGCCGCGAATCGCTTTAAAGTGTTTTTTGTATCTAAAATCCATTAGGGTGCGGAGACCTTCATCCACTTCAAAAACGACGTCTCCTCCCTTTCCTCCGTCGCCGCCGGCAGGGCCGCCTTTCGGCACATACTTTTCACGGCGAAACGCAACCATCCCGTTGCCGCCGTCGCCGCCTTTTACATATACTTTGACCTGATCTACAAACATAATGTCCTCCGTTCTAACCGTTAAAACTCCGCTAGTCCAATCCAATTTCAATCAGACATTCGTGACTTGTGATTTTAAAACGCATGATATCAACTTCCTCATATCCATTCTGCCGAATATCATCAAAAGCAGATGGATCGGCAAAGGCGCCGTGGAAATCAAGGTACAGAATCAGCTGTCTATCAGGATGATCTGTTTGGAGCGAAACCGTTAAATGGTTTTCACTCTCTCTGCTGACCGCTTGATCAAACAAATCAAACAGCTTTCTCATCAGTTTCGCCAGCTTTTGGTCATAAGCCGACAAATCCTTAATTTCTCCAAGAACTTCATATTCAAGCGTCATATAATGGGTTTTCCAATTAAATGTAAGAAAATCAAACGCCAAATGCGGTGTTTTCAGGTTTGAGAGCTTTGATTCGTGCTTTGCGTCTATAACCATTTCTTCAATCATTTCAAAGACGCGATCATACTTCTGTAAGCTTAAGTTTCCTTTAATCAGCTGCAGCTTATTCATCCAATCATGCCGGGAATGGCTAAGCAGATGAATCAGTTCGTTTGTTAATGCCGTGTCGCTTATATTTTCTTCTTGATTTTTTGAAACATCCTTCATTTTCGCACTCCCAATCATTTAATTTCTTATTTAGGAGTCTGTATAAGTGTGTATTATGAATTATAACAGAGAAGGCTTTGTTAGAAAAACAATTGTTTTTCCCAGAAATATCATGTTCCTTTTTTCTGGCGCTTTGGTTGATTTGCAGCCAGGCAGAACATTTTATGTATTACTGCTTGGGGAACATATCCAGTGGGTTTGAGATGTTTATTCTCATTCTTGGCGGGGTCTGCTCGCACATACTCTGCATTTCATTCTAGGTGTTTACTCCGCGTATTGCAAAAAAAACTCCAGTCATCAACGACCGGAGTTTTTTGAATCATTATTGAGCTACAGGATATACGCTCACTTTTTTGCGGTCACGGCCGAAACGTTCGAATTTAACAGTTCCGTCGATTTTCGCAAATAGAGTGTCATCTCCGCCGCGGCCCACGTTTTCACCTGGGTAAATTTTTGTTCCGCGTTGACGGTAAAGGATAGAACCGCCTGTTACGAATTGACCGTCAGCACGTTTAGCACCTAAACGTTTAGCCTCAGAGTCACGTCCGTTCTTTGTAGAACCTACTCCTTTTTTAGAAGCGAAAAACTGAAGATCTAATCTAAGCATGTAGCTCACCTCCTATATTATGTTTGTGGTCACACGCAAGTTGTCTTTGTAATCTCGTTCGATTGTCTCTAGCGAAACAATCATGCCTTCAATCAGCAGCTGAGCTTTTTGGCGCGCATCCGGATCAAGAGATTCAGGAAATTCAAAATAAAAATAACCCCCGTCCTCTCCTATATCAAGAAGCGGCTCGAAGCCTGCGAGCACAATGACCGCGTTAACGGCTCCAAACACAACGGCTGTCACTCCGGCACAAACAAGATCTTGTCCATGTTCAGCAAAATTCGCATGGCCCGTCATTTCAAAAGACAATATGCCTTTATCATGAGACCTTCTGATTGTTGCCTGAATCATGCTTACGCGTTGATTTTTTCGATCGTCAATTTAGTGTAAGGCTGACGATGACCTTGTTTTTTATGAACGTTTTTCTTTGCTTTGTATCTGAAAACAGTGATTTTTTTCGCGCGGCCTTGTTTTTCAACTTTAGCCGTTACTGTCGCGCCTTCAACTGTAGGGTTGCCGACTTTCACGTTGTCTCCGCCAACAAACAAAACGTCTTCAAAAGTAACTGTTTCACCTGCTTCAGCAGCAAGTTTTTCGATGTAAACAGTTTGGCCTTCTTCAACTTTGATTTGTTTACCGCCTGTTTTAATGATTGCGTACATTCTCTGCACCTCCTATTAGACTAAGACTCGCCAGATACCAGGGGGCTGTAAAAGCTCTTAACACCTGTACTGAGCGGTTGTAGCAATGGTGCTACATCCATAACATTAAAAAATATATCAAAATACAAGGCGTTTGTCAATCAGTTTTAGTAAGGCAGCAGCAGTTCCTCCATGGAGGAATTCGTCCGCTTATCGGCAAAGTAAGCGTGCAACACTTCATTCTCGTCAAGCTGGCTGAGCTTCTCGCCTGATTTCTCAATAATAATTGGATGTTTGCAGCCGCGTTTGAACTCGGCCATCACGTGATAGACTTTATCCTCCGCCTTTACTGTCAGCGGCAGAAGTTTCTCAAGATCCCGGTTTTTCCCATAATACCTTTCAAGAAGAAATCTCACATGGATATAGTGCCTTTGCCTATATTCCTCAAACAAAGAAACAGCCAGAAAGACAAACAAAACCCATGCGCTGATTTGCAGAGGAATCACAAATAAAACCCAGCACCCGAGCAACAGGCAGAAGCAGAGCGACGTTTTTAGATTGAGCCGGTGAGCCTTTTGAAAGGGCAGCTGTTTGGAAAACAATAAAAATAACAGTTTTCCGCCATCCAGCGGCCAAATCGGCAGTAGATTGACAAATAAAATAGAAAGATTATAAAAGGTGAAGAGTTCAAAGGTATGCTGATGAATCACTGAGGCTTCTGCAAGCATCCAGGCAGCAACCTGAAGCCAGATGTGCTGAAGAGGGCCGGCAATAATGACCGCAAATTCTTCCTTTAACGGCCGATTCCCGTGCTCTTCCACTTCAACCGTTCCGCCAAACGGCAGCAAAAATACACGCTTGATTCTCCAAGAAAAAAACACAGCCAGAGCAGCATGCCCCAGCTCATGAATCAATACAATCAGGAGCAGACATAATAATGCTTTCATATGGCCTGTGAGCAGCCCTAGCGCCGCAATAATCCAAAGAAAAGGATGCACATGGATCTTTAAGATAAGGTCGAGCCATTTATTCAAATGAAATCACCTGAATCGGATCAATAAATTTATCGCCGTCTTTCATGGCAAAATAATAGACCCCTTTATTATGATCATCAAGCTTAATTGAACCAAGCTTTTTGCCTTTATCCACAAAATCATATAAAGCAACATCCACATCTTTGAGCTCGCCATAAATACTGTAGGTGTTGTCAGCATGCTGCACCTTAACCGTCAATCCCGTCTGGCTGTCTTTGCTGACTTCAACCACATAGCCTTCCTTTACGCTATCAATCGTATCGCTGCTTGTTTCAACTTTAATTCCTTCCCCATTGTTCTGAAAATCCTGCTGTACTTTCCCGGATGCAGGCGCGACCAGATCTTTGCTTACTTCAACCTGCTGTTCCTTATCTTTGTGTTCAGGAGCCAGAAAAGCAAGCGGATTTCCAAATTTCGTTTCAAACCAATGGCTTGCCGAAGCAAATTGAAATTCAGTTTCGAAAGTTTTGGCAACTGCGGGTTTAATCTGGCTGGCAGGTCCAATGTTTGTTTTATAGGCTATAGCCGAAACGAGAACAAGGCAGGCCGAAAGAAGACATTTCAGGATAATTGAATCTGTTTTCACCAATGGGTGTTTTCCGTTGAATGTTGGCATGTTATCTTCGTAGACCGGAAGTGTTCCATGCTTTTCCTGATCCGTTACCATCACCCAGGACGGGGGTTTCTGCTTTTCAGAAACTGTCTGAGTAGAGAAACGTTTTGAGCCGGAAAGCTGTTTTCTTCTTTTCTCTAATCGTTTTCTGATTTCATCTGCTCTGTGACTCATTGCCATCATCCTTTGCATTCGTTGGGTTTGTACATCATATGTCTTGTCCATGGCAAATATTCGGTTTAGTCAGGAACAAAGCAGACAAAAACAAAAAAACCTGACACAGCATTTGCTTTGTCAGATTCTTCTCTTTGATTCTATCACATTAAGATCTTACGCCGAAAAATGACTTAATCTTAGCCATCATTCCTTTGTTTTGCTCTTCAAGCACTTGTAAAGGAACAGATTCACCTAAAATACGGCGGGCAATATTTCGATATGCAATGGAAGCGCGGTTTTTCGGGTCCATCGCAATCGGTTCGCCATGATTGGAAGCTTTAATGACTTCATCATCATCAGCCACGATTCCGAGCAAATCGATCGACAGATGCTGTACGATTTCGTCGATATCCATCGTGTCACCGTTTTTCATCAGGTGATTTCTGATTCTGTTTACAACAAGCCGCGGCGATTCAACATTTTCTTCTTGCTCCAGCAGCCCTATAATACGGTCAGCATCACGAACGGCTGAGATTTCAGGCGTAGTGACCACAATCGCTTTATCAGCTCCGGAAACGGCATTTTTGTACCCTTGCTCGATTCCCGCAGGACAGTCTATGATGACATAGTCAAATTCCTGTTTGAGCTCTTGGACCATGTTTTTAATTTGTTCAGGAGCAACAGCTGTCTTATCGCTCGTTTGAGCAGCAGGCATTAAATAGAGCAGATCATCAAAACGTTTGTCTTTTACGAGCGCCTGATGCATTTTGCATCTGCCCTCTACAACGTCTACAAGATCGTAAATAATTCTATTTTCAAGACCCATTACAACATCAAGGTTGCGCAGTCCTATATCAGTATCCACTAAGCATACGCGCTTCCCTAAAATGGCTAAGGCGGTACCGAGGTTCGCAGATGTTGTTGTTTTACCTACTCCGCCTTTTCCCGAAGTTATTACGATAGCCTCACCCAATTCACATTCCTCCCTCAAGCCTTGTTAGATCAGGTCTTAAATGAGCCAAATGTTGAAGGCGTTCAATGACCATATTTCCGTCTGTATCTAAATAAGCACATTCCATTTCGTTCCCTTTTTGAATGTGGTCTGGGGAGCGATTTAACACATGATTGATTCTTAATTGTGTCGGCAGCATTTCAGAGGCGGCGATGACCGCTTGATTATTTCCGTTAAAACCGGCGTGCGCGATTCCTTTCAGGGAGCCCAGAACAAAAATGTTCCCTCCGGCCCTTACTGTTCCGCCGGGATTCACATCACCGATCAGGAGCAAGTCGCCTTTTACCTGCAGCACCTGGCCTGAACGGACAATTTTTGAAACGGAAATAATTTCGGCTTCCTCTTTTATCCGCTGTGCTTCTTTTTTAGTAATGACTTCACTGTCAATAGAATGAACAAACAAATCTTTCTTTGACGCAATCAATTCGGTCAGCTGTTCCTCTTGCTCCTTATATAAAAAGCGATTTCCCAGCTTAACATGGACGCTGATTTTCTGGCCTTTTCCATCGGTATATTGTTCAATTGACAGCATATTCTGAAGACCATCGAGAAGCTCATCAAAAGAACACGCATCATCCAGATGCAATGTTAACCCATTCTTTGTTCCTTTTATCGTTACATATTGCTGCTTTTTGGTCTTCACAATATTCACCTCAACAACATACTCATTTCGTCAAAAAAAGATAAAATCCTTTTTACTCATCTCTCAATTCTTTCTTTAGACTCATAAAAAATAATCTAAACGGCAGAACAAGAATAAGAGCTGCTACAATATTCAATAAAATTGTCGGTATAAACCGGTCAAGCACAAATCCGTTAAACGTCATAATATCTTTATGAATCAAAGACTGAATGCCGAATACGTAAAATTCGAGCAGACAGACAGCCAGAACTGCTATCAATATCACTACAAATGCGTTTGTATGCAGCACTTTAAACGCTTTTGAAGCCAAATAGCATAGCCCTGCAAAACCAAACATGTAAACCCCTAATAGACTTGTATAGTTCATGTCATATAGAAAACCAAAAATAAATCCGTAAATCATCGCGTGTTTTTGATTGATAAAAGCCGACATGAATATCAATACAAGCATCAAAAAACGCGGAGCGAGCACTTGGTCGTCTGTAACGAAAGGAAAATGCACCAAATCTGTAAAAATGCTTTCCGCAGAAAAAACAAGCATCATAACGAAAGGGAGAAGGAAACGTTTCACGATCCTTCCTCCTCTGTATCGACAGTCGGCACGTCACGGTTAACAACGATCACATTATTTAAATCGGTAAGGTCAGCCGCAGGTTTTACATAAGCAACCTTCGTTAATCCATAGGAATCTGACTCGATATCAGTCACTTCACCGATTGTCAGCCCTTCTGGGAAAACACCGCCTGTTCCTGATGTTTCAATAAGATCGCCTTTTTTCACGTCTTGTTTATCCTTACGCTCAATAATTGTCATCTTAAGACGTTTTTTCTCTTTGTCATATCCTTCGATCAAGCCGTAGCCTTTGCTGCCTTTTTTTCCGGAAATTTTCGTCGCGACTCTGTTATTGCGGTCAGTATCGCTTAAAAGCTGAACAGTTGAAGTGAAATTGTTCAGTCCGGAACTTTTGATCTTGCCGATTAATGCACCTTTTTCGTTCGTAACGGCCATATCTTTCGCTACGTTTTGCTGAGTCCCCTTGTTAATGGTGACCTGTTTCGCCCAATTATCAGGGCTTCTGGCGATGACCGTTGCCAAAATCGGCTTGTAATCCTTAATCGATTTGACATGGCCAAGCTCGGCACGCAAGGATTTGTTTTCTTCTTCAAGCTCTTGAAGCTTGGCTTCATATTGTGTCTGTCCGTCAAGCTTTTCTCTCAGACGCTCGTTTTCTTTGTATGTGTTTTTTAAATCATTGATGTTCTCAAATATTCCTGCAAAAAATTCGGCAGGTGTATGAAAAATATTTTGAAATACTCCCGTCGTATCGCCGATCACTTTCTCAGGCCAGGTGGTATTGCGGCCGCCCTTCAGCGAAAATCCAATCATAGCCACCAATATGATAATACACAGAAGTAATAGCATTAACCGCTTATTCGGCATCGTGTTACACCTCTTCTATTGAACTCCCGATTATCTAGTTTTCCCTTTGAAAAGATGGATGTGCTCCAGTGCTTTCCCTGTTCCGATCGCTACACAATCAAGCGGATCTTCGGCGATAAGGACCGGCATTTTCGTTTCTTCGCTAATGACTTTGTCCAAATTGCGAAGAAGCGCTCCGCCGCCGGTTAACACTATACCTCTGTCCATGATATCTGCTGCAAGCTCAGGCGGTGTTTTTTCGAGTGTGCTCTTCACGGCTTCAACAATTGTAGATACAGTGTCGCGTAGAGCGTTAGAAATCTCTTTTCCTGTAATTTCGATTGTTTTCGGCAGACCTGTCAGCAGATCGCGTCCGCGGATTTCCATGTTATCGGACTCTTCAGGAGCTTCTGCAGATCCGATTTCCATTTTAATCGCTTCAGCCGTACGGTCACCGATCATCAGGTTGTATGTTTTTCTGATGTAGTTGATAATCGCGTCATCCATCTCATCACCGGCTACGCGGATTGATTGAGACGTTACGATGCCTCCGAGGGAAATAATCGCAACTTCTGTCGTACCGCCTCCGATATCAACAACCATGCTTCCAGTCGGTTCCCAAACTGGCAGATTGGCTCCGATTGCTGCAGCAAATGGCTCTTCAATCGGATACGCGTCACGCGCTCCCGCCTGTCTTGTCGCATCGATAACAGCACGTTCTTCAACAGCTGTAATACCTGATGGAACACATACCATTACATATGGTTTTCTGGCAAACATGCCTTTATTTTTAATGGCCTGATTGATGTAATATTTCATCATCGTCGCCGTTGTTTCATAATCAGCGATAACGCCGTCTTTCATCGGGCGCAGAGCCACCACGTTGCCCGGTGTCCGTCCAATCATATTTTTCGCATCATTTCCGACAGCAACAATCGATTTCGTATCCGTCTGCAAAGCGACAACTGACGGCTCTCTCACAACAATTCCTTTTCCTTTTACAAAAACAAGCGTATTCGCAGTTCCAAGATCTATACCAAGGTCTCTTGCACCAATTCCAAACATATGTATGTATCTTCCTTTCTTAAAGCAAAAATACCCTAAAGGGAAAAACTCATAAACTCTATTATAGCTTAATTCGACGAAAAAAAAAGTGTTACAAATATCCTTTTTCCTTTAAACTCACAAATTTTTTGTCCCCGATCACCAAATGGTCGAGCAGCTCGATGCCAATCAGGTTTCCGCATTCAAACAGCCGTCTTGTCACTTCAATATCTTCCCTGCTCGGCGTCGGATCTCCAGAAGGATGATTATGAACACAGATAAAGGAAGCGGCAGATCGTTTAAACGCTTCTTTAAACACCTCTCGCGGGTGGACAATAGATGAATTCAGGCTTCCGATAAATACGGTGCGTTTATGGATGACTTGATTTTTTGTATTTAAGTATAAACAGACAAAATGCTCCTGGGTTAAAAAGCGCATATCCTCCATGACAAGATTAGCGCCGTCTTCCGGGGAGCGAATGACGAAATGTTCTTCGTTGGCTAATTTATGAATCCGGCTTCCGAGCTCAACTGCTGCCAGTATTTGAATCGCTTTTACCATACCGATTCCCGGGATGCTTGACAGCTCTTCAACCGATGCTTCCTTCAGCAGACGCAGCCCGTCAAAAGAGCGCAGCAGCCGGTTTGACAGCTCCAAAACAGATTCGTGTTTAGTCCCTGTCCGCAATAATATAGCCAAAAGTTCATGATTCGCTAAGTTCTCGGCTCCGACTTTCAGGAGCCGTTCTCTTGGCTTTTCTTTCGTTGGGAAATCTCTGAGTTTTAATGGCAGATCGTGTATGACCAAGCACTCCTTTTCTTTCCCTTCCCGTTTATAAAATCATCATGCCTTTATATCAAAATGACGTAGAGCTCTCATTGTTTTTGATATAGGAAGGCCCATGACTGAATAATAATCTCCGTCTATTTTCTTTACAAAAAGCGCGCCTCTTCCTTGGATGCCGTATGCACCTGCTTTATCCATCGGCTCTTTTGTTTCAATATACGTCCAAATCTCTTCTTCACTGAGGGGCCAAAACACAACTTCTGTCTTATCATAAAAAGTCTCGCTGTGATTTTCAGCTTGAATGCTGACCGCGGTTATTACTGAGTGACTTCGGCCTGAAAGCCTCCGCAGCATGGATGCAGCTTCTTCTTGATCCTGCGGTTTTCCGAGGCATTCGCTGTCAAGGCATACCATTGTATCAGCACCGATAACAATTGCATGCGGGTGGAGATCAGCAACAGCCTTAGCTTTTTGTTTTGCCAACCATTGGACGTTTTCTTCCGGTGAAAGGTTTCGATTTAATTTTTCTTCTACTTCACTGACAATAATGGAGTAGGGCAGCTGGAGAAGATCGAGGAGTTCTTTCCTGCGCGGAGATTGTGATGCAAGTATTAGCGGTTTTGTCATGTTCGTCATCCTTTCAGGGTTTGCTTAAGAAAAAAAGATACTCGTTTATCCTACCAAATCACGGGGCTTGTCACAATTTCAGAAAAATAACTTTTTCATGACAAAATAAAAAAAGCCTGTCACTAAAGGACGAAGGCTCACGCATTTTCTCTTATTTAACGACGGCTAACAGCTGCTGCTGAGCCTTCCATCCGGCTGCAGCACTTGGCTCCTCTAACTCCTTTAATGCCTGCAGAATCGCTTTTTTCTCTCCTGTTTCTGTCGCTTTTGTTTCACCAAGCGACTTTTCTATTTTTTCTACACTCGCTTTTGCAATGTCTTCTCCGAGAATCGCCTTTGTCGCAAGCTCCGCTGTTTCCTTAAAAGAATCTGTCATATCCGACTCTATTGATAAAGAAAGCTCCTTTCCTCCCCAAGCTTCAAAATCACTGTCGATTAAAAGCTGTCCTAACTGCTGTGAGACATCCTTTTCACTTGCTAAGCCTGCAATAACATACGTATACCCATCATCCTTTGACAGTGACACGGCGGAATAACCCTTTTCGGTCAATTGTTTTGTTAACGTTTCGGCACCCTTTTCATTTGAAAATTTCCCGGCTTGCACAGCGTATGTTTTGTATGTACCTTCAGTTTGTGCCGCTTGTTTTTCTGTGCCTGAGGTTTGTTTATCAGCAGAAGCATCTCCGGCTTTTGCCGTTTGGCTGCCTAGAGAATCCTCTAAAGAGGCCGGTGCTGACGCTTCTTTATTCCCCGACATGCTTAACGCGAATAGCCCTAACCCAGTGCCAATGACAGCCGCGAAGGCAATCGTCGCAGCCACTCTTTTTACTGGTTTGGCAGTCCCGGTCTTTCCTTTTGCATAAGACTTTGATTTTTTCTTTTGATAAGGAGGAACAACTTTAGGGTCCTCTTTAAACACCTTGTCCTCCTCGGAATCCCAATTAAATTCATCTTCATCAGGATGTTCCTGGGATGCCGCAACCTCTTGTTCTGCCTTTCTTTTTTCCTCCCAATTTGAAAATGTCATGCTTTTATCCGCCTCTGTATCTTGCGTCTCTTGTTCGTAAACTGTCTCTTCTTTTCCATTAATCGTCACCTTGAGGGCTTTTTCTGCGGCTTTACTGTTTTTTTTATTCTTTCTTTTTTTCAATTCCGCTTCCTCCCTTCATTTGCTTGACCGTTCTTGTCGGCTTTTCATGCTACACACTTTAGCACAGGCGAAAAAAAAAAGAACAAGACTTTTGTCGTCTTGTCCAAAAAACGTTCGTCAAATTTTTCAGCAGTCATCCCGATGCCATTTTGATATAAAACGAAATGATAGAGTCCCCGTATAAATAGGTTAAAATACTCCCTGCCGCTATTGCGGGGGCAAAGGGAAGCGGCTGCTTTTTGGCGAGTCTACCAGTCAGAACAGCTGCCGACCCGTACAATGCGCCTATCAAAACAGAAAAGAAAAAGGCAGCCGCCAGCATTTTCACACCAAGCACAAAGCCAATCACCGCAAATAATTTAATATCTCCTCCCCCTACTCCCCCATGAGTGATTGCGGCAATTAAAGCCAGAAATAGAAATCCGGCTGCAGCACCTAACAGGCCTGCATACCAGGAATCAAGCGGAGAAATCAATCTCGCAGCGACCAAAAAGGGAAGGAAAAAAATCAATATTCGATTTGGAATCAGCATATAATGAAGATCTGTCACTGCAACAATAATGAGAAGAGAGAGAAACACGACAGCGGTTAACAATTCCAGCGACATGCCAAAGCGTATTCCTGCGGCGGCAAATAAACACGCTGTCACAAGCTCTGCCGCGGGATACATAAAAGAAATCCTATGCCCGCAGCTTTTACATTTACCTTTTTGAAATAGGAATGACAGGATGGGAATTAATTCTGCAGGGGTCAAAGCCCGCCGGCAAAACGAGCATGATGAACGGGGCGCGATAATAGATAGATGTAAGGGGATACGGCGTCCGGCCGTATAGTAAAAAGAACCAAGGATAAGCCCGAAGATAAAAAGAATGAATAGCATAGACAACACACCTTTACTCACTGAGTTATGGTATTGATTGTAGCAAAATGAGAAACCTGAACTCCAATCGGGATTATGCAATTTTACACATAAAAAAGCCGGCAGAATCTTTTTTCGATTCTGCCGGAACCTGATGCGTTTATTTCAACCGTTTGCGAATGTCAGAAATAAAATAAAGAGATCCGGTAATCAGTACAATTTCATGTGAGCCCTTTTTGCTTTCTACGAAATTGATCACATCGTCTGGATCTTCACTCCAGCTTTTATTGCTGATTTCACTTGCATCATAGAGATCTTTTGCAAGAGAAGCACGGGGAAAATCAAAAGAAGCAAAATGAATCTCATCAGCTATGGTTTCCAGTCTTTTAATCATGTTCTGATACGGTTTGTCCTTTAACGCGCTAAATACCACAGAAATGCGTGAATTGGCGAAACGCTGCTTCATCGTTTCCGCCAGCTTTTCAACACCTTCTTCGTTATGCGCACCGTCTAAGTAAACCGGAGGATCTTCTTGAACAAGCTCTAACCGTCCAGGCCAAGCAGCCTTCACAAGCCCGCTTCTTAACGCTTCATCACTGATATTGGCAATATTCTCCTTATTGAGCCACTCCGCAGCCAAAATGGATAAAGCAGCATTTTGTCTTTGGTGGGTGCCAATCAAGGATGTCCGAATATCTTCATAGCAATTTTTGTCCGTTTTGAATGAAAACTGTTCTCCTGCAGGCAGAGCCTTTTCATTGAAAATAGCACAGGTATCATGTAATGACTGGAACGGCGCAGCATGCCGTTCAGCTTCATGGCGGATGACCTGTAAAGCTTCCGGCTGGGTAACTGCTGTAACGATTGGAATACCTTCTTTAATAATACCGGCCTTTTCTCCTGCAATTTCTTCAATGGTGTTTCCCAAAATGTTCATATGATCGTGTCCGATGCTTGTGATTACAGTTAAAAGCGGCTCTACTACATTCGTAGAATCGAATCTGCCGCCCAAACCTGTTTCAAAAATAACAAAATCTACCTTATGAAATTCTGCAAAATATAAAAATGCACAGGCCGTCATAATTTCAAATTCTGTCGGCTGTCCGTGTTCCGTTTGATCAAGGGCTTCAACGTGCGGTTTCATTTGATTAACGAGTGCTGTCCATTCCTCATCTGTAATCGGTGTCCCGTTTACGCTGATCCGTTCATTAAACGTAATGATATAAGGCGATGTAAACGTTCCTACCGTATATCCGGCTTCCTGCAGCATAGAACGGATAAAAGCGACAGTTGATCCTTTACCGTTTGTTCCTGCGACGTGGAGCGCGCGGATTTTTTTTTCAGGATGTCCTAAACGCGCCATCAGCTGCTCCATTCGGCCAAGCCCGGGTTTCACCCCGAATTTTAGCCGCCCGTGAATCCAGCTGCGCGCTTCTTGATATGCAGTAAACAATGATAATCCCCTCTTTTATAAGACAAGGCGGTTTCTCTAGAAACCGCCCCGGCTTTTCATTAGCCCTTCAGCTCAGCCATTCTTTTTTGAACAGCGTCACGCTTTGCCACATAATCTTTTTCTTTTTCACGTTCTTCATCAATTACGTGTGCAGGCGCTTTTTTCATAAATCCTTCATTTCCAAGTTTCTTTTGGACGCGCTCGACTTCTTTCGTCAGCTTATCGAATTCTTTTTGCAGACGGGCAATTTCTTCATCAATATTAATTAAGCCTTCAAGCGGAAGAATAACCTCTGCTCCTGAAACAACGGCCGTCATCGCTTTATCAACAGCCTCGATATCCGTGCCGATTTTAAGCACACTCGGATTCGTAAAGCGTTCAACATATGAACGGTTCGCTTCGAGGCGGGCTGCTATTTCGTCTGTGCTTGTTTTAATATACAGTTCAACCTGCTTGCTCATTGGCGTATTGACTTCACTGCGGATATTACGCACAGAACGGATCAGCTCAACAAGAAGCTTCATGTCAGCTGCCGCTTCCGTATCAGTATGCTCCGGCACGACAACAGGCCATTGACTTACTGTAATCGATTCCCCTTGGTGAGGAAGGTGCTGCCAAATTTCCTCTGTTAAGAATGGCATAAACGGATGGAGCAGACGCATCGTTTGATCAAGCACGTAAGCAAGGATGGAGCGGGTAGTTTTCTTAGCCGCTTCGTCTTCTCCATAAAGCGGAAGCTTCGCCATTTCAATATACCAGTCACAGAAATCATCCCAAATAAAGTTATATAAATGGCGTCCGACTTCACCAAATTCATATCGGTCAGCAAGCTGGGTCACGTGCTCGATCGTTTCATTTAATCGCGTTAAAATCCACTTGTCAGCGACTGATTTTTCGCCTGACAGATCAAGCTCATCGTACGTCATGCCATCCATGTTCATTAATGCAAAACGAGAGGCGTTCCAAATTTTATTGGCAAAATTCCATGTCGATTCCACTTTTTCATAGCTGAAGCGCAGATCCTGGCCAGGAGAGCTTCCAGTCGCAAGGAAATAACGCAGAGAATCAGCTCCGTACTTGTCAATGACATCCATCGGATCGACACCGTTGCCAAGAGATTTACTCATTTTCCGGCCTTGCTCGTCACGGATTAAGCCATGAATTAAAACATCCTTGAACGGGCGCTCGTTTGTAAATTCAATGCCTTGGAAAATCATGCGTGACACCCAGAAGAAAATGATGTCATACCCTGTCACGAGAACGTCTGTCGGATAGTAGCGTTTAAAGTCTTCAGCTGTTACATCAGGCCAGCCCATTGTGGAGAAAGGCCATAGCGCAGAACTGAACCATGTATCCAGCACGTCTGTATCCTGTTCCCAATTTTCGCTATCCTCCGGCGCTTCAAGCCCGACATATAGCTCTCCTGTTTCTTTATGATACCAGGCAGGAATACGATGGCCCCACCACAACTGACGGGAGATACACCAATCGCGAATGTTTTCCATCCAGTGTAAATACGTTTTTTCAAAACGGTCAGGCACAAAATTGACTTTTTCTTCTTTCTTTTGCAGTTCAATCGCTGCATCAGCAAGCGGCTGCATGCGCACGAACCATTGTGTAGAAAGATAAGGCTCCACAACAGCCCCGCTTCGTTCACTATGGCCGACAGAATGCATATGATCCTCGATTTTAAAGAGAACTCCCGCTTCCTGTAAATCTTTCACGAGCTTTTTGCGGCATTCAAAACGATCCATACCTTGATATTGCAATGCATTTTCATTCATCGTGCCGTCTTCATTCATGACAAGAATGCGTTCTAAATTGTGGCGGTTGCCAAGCTCGAAGTCGTTCGGATCATGAGCAGGCGTAATTTTCACCGCACCTGAACCAAATTCCATATCAACATAGTCATCACCGACAATCGGAATTTCACGATTTACAATCGGCAGGATCACCGTTTTTCCGATAAGGTGTTTATAGCGTTCGTCTTCAGGGTGAACGGCAACTGCTGTATCACCGAGCATCGTTTCAGGACGTGTCGTCGCAATTTCAATTGAACCTGTCCCATCAGCAAGCGGATAGCTCATATGATAGAACGCGCCTTGAACATCCTTGTAAATCACCTCAATGTCGGATAGGGCTGTCTTTGTCGCTGGGTCCCAGTTAATAATATATTCGCCTCTGTAGATCAGGCCTTTTTCATAAAGCTTAACGAATACTTCCCGTACCGCTTTGCTTAAGCCCTCATCCAGCGTAAAACGTTCCCGGGAATAATCAAGGCCAAGACCTAATTTCGCCCACTGGCTGCGAATAAAGTCAGCATACTCTTCCTTCCACTTCCACGTTTCTTCGAGGAATTTTTCACGGCCCAAATCGTAGCGGGATTTGCCTTCTTCACGAAGTTTCGCCTCCACTTTAGCCTGTGTCGCGATGCCGGCGTGGTCCATGCCAGGCAGCCACAGCACATCATAGCCCTGCATGCGTTTCATTCTTGTTACAATGTCTTGCAGCGTTGTATCCCATGCGTGGCCAAGGTGTAGTCTTCCAGTTACGTTTGGCGGCGGGATAACAACAGAGTACGGCTCTTTTGCTTGGTCACTGCCCGCTTCAAAAAATTTGCCTTTTAGCCAAAAATCATATCGGTCTTTTTCGACCGCTGCCGGATCATATTTCGTCGGCATTGTTTGTTCATTCGTTTCCATCATAACCCTCCAGCATGTTTAAAAATGGCTGAGAACGAAAAAAGAGCTCTTCATCCCTGTAAAAGGACGAAAAACTCTTTCGCGGTACCACCTTTTTTCATGAACTCTATCAGTTCATGCACTTATAACGGATAACGGGTGTTTCCCGAATTTCTCTACTCTTCCTTCAAGAAATTATGCTCCCGGGCGACCTTCCAATCAGACAGCATAAGAAGCCTTTCAGCAAACGGCTTCTCTCTCTGCATGCGCCTTTTTTGTACTCTTCCCGTTCTAAGCAGGTGTATTTATCAGCTCATTGTATACATTATTTATGTTCTTTATTATAGTAAAAGTGTTTTTGATTCGTCAATCATCTTTTCCAAAAACACCGCTTTCTATACAGATAGGCAGGCACCTATTGCCCAAGTTTACATATGATGCTTGTAAATGCGCAGAGGAGGATGCACTGTGAAGAAACGTTTCAGCTCTTATTCGCTGCCGCCATGGGTCAGACAAATTCGGCTTGTATCCGCACAAGTGATTATTCCCATTACGATTTTTCAAGGAATCAGAACCATTTTCTTTCCGACAACCTTTGATGTTTTGCTGCTCGCAATCCTAATCTTTTTAGCTTGCGCCCTTCATTTAGAATGGATATAAACAAACAAGTCCGCGCCATTAAGACGTGGACTCGTTTTCAGCCTGAAATTTTTTCTCTTGTTCAATCTGATGAATTTTCATCACAAACGGCTCTATATTTTTCATTTGCCAATACGCCTTTAATAATTGTGTACATTCTTCTTTTTCATGCTGTCTTTTCCCGGCTTGATAACCGTTCAGCACTTTGTACATGGCTTGCGGATAAGCCATATAGCTGAGAAATAGACTGACTTCCGCTTCACGTAAAGGAAATGATTTCGTGTATCCATAAAACCATTCGACGCATTCCGGACAAGCTTTCGGAAAGCCTCTGAACATTTTTGTAAAAAAGCCGAGCAGGTCGTTTTGCGGCGGGCCGACAGAAGCTCTTTCGAAGTTTGTAAAATATCCCGTCCCGGTATCATTATATAGAAAATGGTGTATAGACAGGCTGCCGTGGTTCATTACAACCCTTGAAACATCCTTTTCTTTTGCCGACTCATACCAGTCTTCCAGCCGCTCCAGCGCAAAGTTCACCGCGGAAATGGTTTCTGAAAAATAGGTGATGGTCTGAAGTTCAAAAGGAGAAAGGTACCATTCCTTCTCTGCTCTATCGACAAACTGTTCATAGAAGATCTTATCATGTTCCCACTTTTTTTTCGTTTGACCGTAATACCGTTCAATCTCATCACGCCTAACCTTTAGTTCCTGCATGGTTCTTTCGTGAAGGCGGGCTGTCTCTCTAAATAAATAAGCATGTTTCTGATCACGTTCTTCTTCTTGGTCAAATTGGAGCCAAGGCATTAAATAGTAGGTATCTCCGTATTGCCTGCCTGCTGAGAAAAACTCACCGCTATTTGTTCTGTATACAGGAACAAATGAACGAAAACCTTTTTCCTCAATCGCCACCATATGATCTGTAAATTGCCTGCCGCGACCCTCTTTCAACTTTTTCAGGGCAAATACGCCGTAGTCTGTATACACTTTCCAAACAAGAGGACTGACAGGCTCAATAAATTGAGCAGTCAGTCCGTATTCCTGAAGAACCGATTGGGTATCTTCCATTTCATTCACCACATTTTCCGATCGCTTACGGTTTATGCATGGCTATTTTTATATTGAGGAATATAGAGAATCTGTCCTGCTTTTAATTCATCATCCAAGGCTAAAGAATTCATCCTGATCAGCTGCTGGGATGTAATTTCATACCGTTCGCATAAACGTTCGATCGTATCTTCCTGCTGCACAATGCAGATTTTCATTCTCGAAAACTCATCCTCTTCTCTTGTAAAAAGTTTCGTTAGATAAAGAGAATTATCACTTTCCTTTGTTTGAGGTTCCTTCGTTTCAGCAGCAGGAGAAACCCTAGAAACAGCATTCGTTTCCTTCCTTTCAGTCTCAGAGGATTCAGGCAGCTGGAAGGATTGAAAAGGTGTTTCTTCCATAGGCTCTTCAGCCGGTGGTGTTTTTCTCACTTCAATTTCGAAGCTTTCGTCCTCTTGTTCTTCCTCCTCCAGTAGCTTAGGCGCTGAATAAAAAGAATCCTCCTCTTCTTGTTCGGGCAGGAAGGTACGATAGGCCGGTTCAGGCGATTCTTCTTGGGATGCCTCCTCCGAGCTTGTTTTTTGATGGAAATGGAAATGCAAATCGGCTTTGTCATTCTCCGCATATACAGCTGAAGCTGATTCTCTGCTATCTTCTATGGAGAGAGCGGCCTCTGGTACATTCTCCAAAGCTCCATCCTGTTCCGTTTCTTCTTGACAAAGCGCCGTACCAGCCTGATCTGATTGAGGCTCTTCTTCATTTTGAGCCTCTTGACGCAATGCGTATTCATGAATAGATGTTTCTGCTTTTTCCTCTTTGACCACAGTCTCTGAATGATGTTCAGCTTCCAATGCAGGCGATTCTTCTGCGCCAGCGTGTTCACGAAGCTCATCCTCCGCTGGAGAGTCTGCTTTTTCACGAACATCTGCTGCAGCTGCCGGCTCTGCCGTTTCTTTTTTTGCTTTAACGATCTCATGAATCTCTATTTCTGAAGCAGCAGGTTCTGGCTCCGATTCTGCTTTTTCTGTACGAACCTCTGCTTCCATCACTGCAGGCTCTTCAGCCTCGTCTTCCTCTTTTCCATCTTCTCTGGCCTCTGGTTCTGAAGCAACCGATTCAGGCGGCTCAGATTCTGCTTTTTCTGTCTCCAGTTCTTCACGGAGCCCTGCTTTTGAGACAAAAAGTTCTGGCGGTTCATCCTGAAGAACTGCTTTCTCTGCCGATGATGCACCTGGTTCTTCTACATTATGTGCCGGCGGCTCTGAAAGCTCTTCCTCCCTGAACGCCTCAGAAGCTTCATATAAAGGTATCTCCGGTTCTTTGTCTTGCGTATCATCTAAAAGACCTTCGATCGCTAAATCAGCTTGAATTGTTAAAATGCGCGAATCCGTTAATTGATAGTCAAATGCGTCAATAAAAACAAAGACATCCTGTAAATGGCTCACTTTATTTTTTGGAATGGTAATATCCACAGGAAAACAGTGAGCCAGTTCCGCACTTCCATCCTCTCTCTTTCTGACTTGCTCAACAAACCGCTTATCTGTATACATCTCTTCGGTATGTTTGTTTTGATCTATGTTGTACTCACCTGTAAGTTCAAGCGATCCTCTGATTGATACATAATCATTTACTTCCTGAACCCTGATATCAGGATCTAATGAAATTGAAAGCAGTTCAGAAACTTCCTGTCCTTTTTGGAAACAGATCGATTCTTCTACAGAAAATTGCAATCGATGATTTTGCGGCAAGTTCATATCCTCCTTTCATCTAATCCTTAAAATTAGATGTCACTAAAGGTGTATGTATGAACTGGAGAAAATATGAGTGGGAGTGCACGAAAAAACCGGCACAAGGAGTCCTTGATGCCGGTTTTCACTCTTATCTGCGGCTGATCTCAGCAAATACGTTCTCAGCTGCCTGGATTGTGTTTTCAATATCTTCATCAGTATGGGCCGTTGAGAGAAACAGTCCTTCGAATTGTGATGGCGGAAGGAATACCCCTTCATTTGCCATCCCTTTATAATAGCTTGCAAACAGCTTCAAATCTGATGATTTCGCTGTTTCATAATTGATGACAGGTTCGTTTGTAAAGAAGAAACCAATCATGGAGCCTGCACGGTTAAAGGTATGCGGAATGCCATGTGCCTCGGCGGCTTTTGAAATTCCTTCTTCCAGCCTGTCGCCTTTTTTGATGAAATTCTTGTAGGATTCAGGTGTCAGCTGCTTCAATGTTTCTAATCCAGCCGTCATCGCAAGCGGGTTGCCTGACAATGTACCCGCTTGATAGATCGGACCGCTCGGAGCGATCTGTTCCATGATTTCTGCCTTTCCGCCATAAGCGCCGACAGGAAGTCCGCCCCCGATTACTTTTCCTAAACAAGTCAGGTCAGGCGTTACGCCGAAGTAGCCTTGAGCGCAGTTATAGTCGACGCGGAAGCCTGTCATCACTTCATCAAAAATCAGCAGGGAGCCATATTGCTCAGTGATATCACGCAGACCCTGCAGGAAGCCTTCTTGCGGCGGAACAACGCCCATATTTCCGGCAACCGGCTCTACGATGACTCCCGCAATGTCTTCACCGTATTGCTGAAAAGCAAGCTTTACACTTTCTAAATCATTGTACGGAACGGTGATGGTGTTTTTTGCAATGCCTTCAGGCACACCAGGGCTGTCAGGCAGACCGAGAGTGGCTACACCTGAACCTGCTTTAATCAAGAGGGAATCGCCGTGTCCGTGGTAGCAGCCCTCAAATTTTAGAATCTTGTTGCGGCCCGTATAGCCCCTTGCCAAACGGAGGGCGCTCATTGTAGCCTCCGTTCCGGAGCTGACCATACGTACAATTTCTACAGATGGCACACGATCAATGACGAGCTTTGCCAGTTCATTTTCCACTTCTGTCGGAGCACCGAAGCTTGTCCCGTATTCAGCCACTTTTTTAAGGCTTTCAACAACGCGGTCATTCGTATGTCCTAAAATTAAAGGCCCCCATGACAAGACGTAGTCAATATATTCATTCCCGTCAATATCAAAGATTTTCGAGCCTTTTCCGCGCTCCATAAAAATCGGGTCCATGTCTACTGATTTAAATGCGCGAACGGGACTGTTCACACCACCCGGCATGAGTTTTTGCGCTTCTTTAAAAGCCGTTTTTGATTTTTCATAGCTTCTCATCTGCCTCAACTCCTGTCAACTGAATAAAATTACTCCGCAAGCCATTTCGCTGCGTCTTTCGCATGATACGTAATAATCAGGTCGGCACCCGCGCGCTTCATGCTTGTCAAAATTTCCAACACGATTTCTTTTTCTTTGATCCAGCCGTTCTGCGCTGCAGCCTTCACCATTGAATACTCTCCGCTTACATTATAAGCGACGAGCGGCAAAGCAAACTCATTTTTCACGTCACGCATGATATCCATATAGGAAAGCGAAGGTTTGACAATCAAAAAGTCCGCGCCTTCCTCGACATCTGATTGTGCTTCGCGGAGTGCCTCCATACGGTTGGCAGGATCCATCTGATATGTTTTGCGGTCACCAAATTGCGGTGTGCTGTTTGCTGCGTCACGGAACGGACCGTAAAACTCACTTGAATATTTTACAGCGTAAGACATGATTGGAATATTGACGAATCCTTCTTTATCGAGCGCTTCTCTGATCACTGTAACAAATCCGTCCATCATGTTTGATGGCGCAATGATATCCGCACCTGCCTTCGCTTGGCTGACAGCTGTCTGTGCTAAAAGCTCAAGCGATTCATCATTGAGGATGACCCCGTCTTTGACAAGTCCGCAATGGCCGTGGTCTGTATATTCGCATAAGCACGTGTCAGCGACAACCACCATTTCAGGGAAGTGTTTTTTAATTTCCGTGATGGCTTTTTGAACGATACCATGATCATGGTACGCTTGAGTTCCGCAATCATCCTTTTCTTCCGGGATGCCGAACACGATAACAGATTGAATTCCCAGTTTGACCAGCTCAGCTACTTCATCCTTCAATAGATCTAATGATACATGATAAACATCAGGCATTGACGGAACAGCTTTTTTGCCTTCAAGCCCTTCTACGACAAAAATCGGATAGATAAAATCGGATGGATGCAAACGTGTTTCCTTTACCATCTCTCTCATTGCATTTGATGTCCGCAGGCGGCGGTGTCTATTAAATGATTGACTCATATTCTCTCTTCCTCTCTAGACATGCTGCACATTAACTCAAGCATGCCATCTATTGTAAATGTATCTGGTGTATACGATGTAATGCCATACGTCAGAAGGGCGTCCCTTGTTAAAGGTCCGATGGTGATACAGGCAGTCTCATTCGCCTTCCACTTTTTTAATTCTTCTCCCAAGACATGCATAAACGTATGTACGGTTGATGAACTCGTAAATGTTACATAGTCAAAGGAATATTGACCCGCAGCCTTCTTCAGTGCCTTGATGCCTTCTTCGTCCGGAATCGTTTCGTAGAGAACCCATTCCTTCACTTCAAAACCGAGCGGAACAAGCTCTTGTTTTATCACATCACGTGACAAATTCCCCTTCATCACGGTAATCCGCTCTCCCGGTTCAGCATGCTGCTTAAGAGCTGCAGCCAATTGTTCAGCAATATAGTCCTGTGGCATCACATCAACCGATACGTTATGCGTTTTTAAACGGCAGGCGGTTTTTTCACCGACGGCCGCAATTTTTTTATGTGCAGGGAGAATAAGCTGATTTTCCTTCAGATAAGAAAAAAAGAAGTCTGCCCCATTCACGCTTGTAAAAACAAGCCAGCCTGGCGCGGCAAGATCCTCTCTCACCTGTTCCGCAACATCATTCGGCAAAGCGGGGCGAAACGTAATCAAAGAGGTCAAAACCGCTTTTCCGCCGAGCGCCTCCACTTTGTGCCGGAATGATGTAGCCTGTGCCTTATTCCGGGTGACAAGCACTGTTTTTCCTTTCAGGGGAAAATCATTTTCCATCCTCATCAAGCTCCCGTTTTACACGATCAATTAAATCTTTTGCTCCTTTGTCAGCCATAAGAGCGGCACAACGCTTTCCTACTTCCTCCGGATCGTTCCCGGTGACGGTTTCTTTAAAAATGATTTTGCCGTCAGGAGAAGCGACAAGCCCTGTCATTTCAATTTCATCCTGTCCGTTTAACACAGAGTAGCCTGCGATCGGAACCTGGCAGCCGCCCTCCATCGCATTTAAAAAAGCACGTTCTGCCAAAACAGTCCGTTTTGTATATTCATCTGTAAACTGAGAAAACAACGCCAACAGCTCTTCATCCGATTCTCGGCACTCAATCGCCAGTGCTCCTTGCCCCACAGCAGGCAAACAGCGCTCAGGCTCAAGGAATTCGGTTACGACATCCTGCTTCCACCCCATTCTGGAAAGGCCGGCAGCGGCTAAAATAATCGCGTCATAATCCTCTGTTTCAAGCTTTTGAAGTCTCGTATCTATATTCCCTCTAATCCATTTAATTGTAAGGTCAGGCCGCTCAATCAAAAGCTGTGCGCTTCTTCTTAAACTGCTTGTGCCAATGACAGCGCCTTCCTTCATTTCTGAAAGCTTTACGCGATTCTTTGAAATAAGGGCATCACGAGGATCTTCCCGTTCAGGAATACAGCCGATCACAAGGCCTTCAGGCAAAACAGCAGGCATGTCCTTCATGCTGTGCACTGCCATATCAATTTCTTCGTTTAAAAGCGCTTGTTCAATTTCTTTGACAAACAGCCCTTTTCCACCCACTTTTGAGAGTGTGACATCGACAATCCGGTCACCCTTTGTCACGATCTCTTTAATTTCAAAAGTAAACGAAGGGTTGATTTCTTTCAGTTTTTGGATAACCCATTTTGTTTGAGTCATAGCGAGTTTGCTTCGTCTGGAACCTACTTTAATCGTTCTCATCATTTCTTTCCTCCCGAATCTGCTTGGGACATCATTTAACTGAACCAATGGAATTGCGACAGGCTTCCAAGCAGGAAATAATTGATCATCAGCACGAGAAAACAAGCCGTATTCCACAGTGCAGCGACCTTTCCTTGCAGCTCTTTAATCAGCCTGATATAAAGATAATAGCTGTACAGCAGCAGGACGACAAATGAACCAAGCACTTTGGCGTCAAACCAATACAGCGTTTCTAGAGAGACATATGCCCAAATAACGCCGAGAATCAAACTCAGCAGCAGCATCGGAACGCCGATCACATTTAAAACATACGCCATATAATCAAGCTTTGATAAATCTTCTATTCTCAACAGCCATTTTCCCCACTTTTTCTTTTTCAGCAGATGATATTGAAACATGTACAACACAGAAAAAACGAAAGAAAGGGAAAAAGCGCCGTATGAAAGAATCGCCATTGTAATATGAATCACCAAAAGTTCTGACACAAGCTGCCCGGAAAAAGCCGCTGACTGCTGCTCTGTCGGTGAAAATGTGTGAATGGCGATCATAGAAAATCCTATAACATTTGTAAAAAACACAATAAAGTCAACACGTAAAAGCTTTGTCAGTACAAGTGACAGCGTGACAAGCACCCAGGCATAAAAATAAAGCGCCTCCGTGACATTTAATACCGGAAACCGCCCCGTCACCCACATAAAATAGGCCAAATACACGGTTTGCAGAGTCCAGACAATAGAAAGCAACCAGAAGGCCATTTTTCCAGCCTTCCGGTTGTGTTGAAGAAAATCTATAAAATAAAAGAGTACACTTAACGCGTAAATGACAATTGTCCCCTCATTAAGTCTTGCCATTGCAGTATCAATCATTCAGCTTTCACTCACTTACAAGTGGGCTAAAGCCCGCTTTTGATTCAGCCTTTTTAAAAGAGTGGACCTTCTGGCTGCTTTCAAGGGTTTTCATCATTTGACGTCCCGCAGCTTCTTCAATATCAAAAATCTGCATAAACAACGCGAGCTTTTCTTCAGAATCAACATCTGCTGCAAGCTCTTTCACCTTTAAAATCGGATCACGCAGCATTTGGTTAATGATACTTTTGGTGTGTTTGTTCAACAGTTTTTTCTCTCTTGTGCTTAAATGAGGCAGCTTACGCTCGATGCTGTCCATCGTTTCTGACTGGATGGCAAGCGCCTTTTCGCGCAATGCAGAAATAACCGGCACAACACCAAGTGTATTCATCCATTGTTTAAATTCGACAATGGTTTCTTCAATTAACAGTTCAACTTTTTCAGCGGTTTCTCTCCGCTCTTTCATGTTCGCTTCTACAATGCCTTCCAGATCGTCGATATCATAAAGAAAAACACCTTCAAGATCATTCAGCGCCGGATCAAGATCTCTAGGCACGGCAATGTCCACCATAAACAGCGGACGTCCCTTGCGAAGCTTATTCGCGTTTTCCATCATCTCTTTGGACACGACAAATTCACTTGCACCGGTTGAACTGATTAGAATATCAGCCTCCGCAAGCGCGCTTTCAAGCTGATTCAAGCTTCTCGCTTCACCGGAGAAACGGTCAGCAAGCTCCTTGGCTTTCAAGTATGTTCGGTTAATGACAGTGACCTTGCCGATTCCTTGTCCGTGCAGGTTTTCCGCAGCAAGCTCGCCCATTTTTCCCGCACCGAGAATCAATATGTGCTTGCTTGAGAGATTTCCGAAGATTTTTTTAGCAAGTTCAACTGCAGCATAGCTTACAGACACCGCATTTGAGCCAATGTCTGTTTCGGCGTGAGTCCGTTTGCCCACTGTCACGG
Source organism: Bacillus sp. JS (assembly GCF_000259365.1). NCBI lineage: Bacteria > Bacillati > Bacillota > Bacilli > Caryophanales > Bacillaceae > Bacillus > Bacillus sp. JS. The sequence continues at coordinate 2,741,934 of NC_017743.1, forward strand.
CCTGCTTAAACAGCTCATTAAAAATAGTCCCGATCGTTTTTTCTTGCTGAGCTGTTTTAAAGCTGTCGCGTACCTGTCCGAGAATCTGCGTTTCACCAATCACCATCGAATCCAGTCCGCAGGCTACACGGAATAAATGCTCAACAGCTGCATCGCTCTCATAAAATGTTAAGAACGGTGACAGCTCTTCTTTGCTTAATTGAAACCAATCAGCTAAGAACTTTTTTATATAATAACGGCCGGTATGGAGCTGGTCGACTACCGCATAAATTTCAGTGCGGTTGCAGGTGGAGACAATGATGTTTTCCAGAATGCTTTTCTCTTCTTTCAGCTGCACCATTGCGTCTGCCAGCTCATTCGGCTGAAAACTTACTTTTTCACGTATCTCAATAGGGGCGGATTTATAATCTACTCCCACAACAAGTATATGCATCGCTTTAATTACACCCCCAACACCCAATCTTAATTTATAATTATTCTAACATAGAACTCATTATTTATAATAATTATAACATAGATTCTTTCACAAAATGTGAACAGATTTTAAAATTCTTATGCTATATTAGAAAAAGCTTCAGGGAAAAGAAGCATTCCTATTGACAATACCAAAAACAGCAGAAATTTACTACACATCAGCTCTAAAAAACAAGAAGGTGATATGCATGAAACAAAAATCAATTTTATTCCCTTGTCTGCTGCTTGCCGCTTCTGTATATGCTTGGCTTGAAAGCGGCCAAGCGGAACTGTTTTCAGGACAGGATCAATGGCCTGTTCTCCTCATGCTGTTAGGCGCAGCCTTTGTATATCAAGGAAAAAAAGAAGCCGTTGCACCCCATTTCTTTATCGGTTTGCTTCTCTTCGGGATCGGTTTACACTTTTTTGCCAAGCCGAAATGGGTATGGTGGCCGGATGATTTTGAAATGATTCTCTTTATGATCGGCTTCTCACTACTCGTTTCAACCGTTCAAAAAAAAGAATATGTATATGAGGCTGTGTCGATGATTTGTTTTTCCCTGTTTTTGTACTTTTTTAAACAAATTATGGCGTGGCTTGAGTCTGCGCATATTCCAACAGCACTTCTGAAGGAGTATTGGCCGTTTGTCTTTATTGGAATCAGTTTATTGTTATTATTGATAAAACGGAAAAAATCTATACGATAAATAAAACCGGTAGAGGATTCTCTACCGGTTTATCATTTTTTTGATCGCTCCCCAAGCTTCGTCTTTCCCCTTTTTCGTTTCTGAGGAAAAGAGAATCAGCTCGTCTTCCGGATCAATATTTAATGTTTGTCGGACAACCTTCGCGTGTTTGTCCCATTTTCCTTTCGGGATCTTATCCGCCTTTGTAGCGATAATAATAACAGGAATGCCGTAATACTTTAAGAATTCATACATCTGTACATCATCATTGGATGGCGCATGCCGCAAATCAACGATCTGTACCACTGCTTTTAATTCCTCGCGTGTCGTGATATAGGTTTCAATCATTCTGCCCCAAGCTTCACGCTCAGACTTTGACACTTTAGCAAAACCGTACCCCGGCACATCCACAAAATGCAGCTCATCATTGATAATATAGAAATTAAGCGTTTGTGTTTTTCCAGGCTTTGACGATGTTCTCGCAAGATTTTTGCGATTGATTAATGAATTGATAAAAGACGATTTTCCTACGTTTGATCTTCCGGCCAATGCAATTTCCGGTAGCCCTCCTTCAGGGTACTGTTCCGGTTTTACTGCACTGATCACGATTTCTGACTTTGTGACTTTCATTTCTTCTCTCCTACTAAGGCATGTTCCAAAACTTCGTCTAGGTGGGATGCCAATATAAATGTCAGCCCCTCTCTGACGCTTTCAGGAATATCCTCTATATCTTTTTCATTCTCTTTAGGCGCAATAATGGTCTTCAACCCCGCTCTATGGGCGCCAAGCGCTTTTTCCTTCAGTCCGCCGATTGGCAGCACGCGCCCGCGAAGCGTAATTTCCCCAGTCATGCCGACTTCACGAGAAACTGCCCGCCCCGTTAAAGCAGAAACAAGTGCTGTTGCCATCGTAATGCCGGCTGACGGACCATCTTTAGGCACCGCACCCTCTGGTACATGTATATGAATATCATACTTCTCATGAAAGTCAGGTTCAATGCCAAGTTCTTCTGTTTTGGATCGCACATAGCTGAATGCTGCCTGAGCTGACTCTCTCATTACATCTCCGAGCTTTCCAGTCAGGATTAATTTCCCTTTTCCCGGTGAAAGCGATACTTCAATCGAAAGCGTATCTCCGCCAACGGTTGTATACGCAAGCCCTGTCACTACACCAACTTGATCCTCTGTTTCAGCTTGTCCATATCTGAAAATGCGTTTTCCGATAAAATCTTGAAGGTTCTTCTCAGTAACCGTAATTCGTTTTCGCTCTTCAGCAACAATGGCTTTTGCAGCTTTACGGCAAATTGCGGCAAGCTGGCGTTCAAGGCTTCTTACACCCGCTTCTCTCGTATAGTAACGAATAATATCAAGAATCGCCTGATCACGCAGCTGCAAGTTGCTTTTCTTCAGCCCGTGTTCTTTGATCTGCTTTGGAAGCAAGTGATCCTTTACGATTTCGAGTTTTTCTATTTCTGTGTAGCCTGCGATATTAATAATTTCCATTCTGTCTCTGAGCGGCCCTGGAATTGTAGCCAAATTGTTCGCCGTTGCGATAAACAGCACTTTTGATAAATCAAAGGTTTCTTCAATATAGTGATCACTGAAGCTGCTGTTTTGCTCTGGATCAAGCACTTCAAGCATAGCAGATGACGGGTCTCCTCTAAAATCAGATGACATTTTGTCAATTTCATCTAATAAGAAAACTGGATTCAGCTTGCCGGCTTTTTTCATCCCTTGTATAATCCGTCCTGGCATTGCTCCTACATAGGTTCGTCTGTGTCCGCGGATCTCTGATTCATCCCGTACTCCTCCGAGTGAGATTCTGACGAATTTCCGTCCCAAGCTTTTTGCAATTGATTTGGCTAAAGACGTCTTTCCGACACCTGGAGGTCCTGCCAAACAGAGGATCGGGCCTTTCAGGGATTTTGTCAGCTTCTGGACAGCCAAATATTCTAAAATACGTTCTTTTACTTTTTCAAGTCCGTGATGCTCTTCGTCCAAGAGACGTCCTGCTTCTTTCAAATCAAGCTTATCATCTGTTTCATCCGTCCACGGGAGAGCAATCAGCCAGTCGATATAGCTGCGGATGACGGAGCTTTCCGCAGAACTTGACGGAATTTTTTCATATCTGTTCAATTCCTTAAGGGCTGTTTCCTTCACATGATCAGGCATGCCTGCTTCTTCAATTTTTTCAGTCAGCGTCTGAACTTCGCCAGTTTTGCCTTCTTTATCGCCAAGCTCTTTTTGGATCGCCTTCATCTGTTCACGCAAATAGTATTCCTTCTGCGTACGTTCCATTGAACGTTTGACACGCTGGCCGATTTTTTTCTCAATCTCCAGCACTTCTTTTTCATTATTAATAAAATCAATGACCTTGTTCAGCCTGTCTTTGACATCTGCCGTTTCTAAAATATCCTGCTTATCCTTTAGTTTAAGGGGCAGATGAGAAGCAACGATGTCTGCCATTCTCCCCGGCTCTTCGATATCAGTAACCGCGGCGTACGTTTCGGCCGAGATTTTTTTAGAAATTTTTATGTACTGATCAAAGTGGTCTAGCAAAGTCCGCATCAACGCTTCGTCTTCTGTATCTTTTGAATCATCTTCATGAATGAGTTGAATGTCGACCGACGTGTATTCCTCGTGTTCATTATATTTAACGATTTGGGCGCGCTTGAGGCCCTCCACCAACACACGAATCGTACCGTTCGGAAGCTTTAGCATTTGCTTAATTTTTGTATAGGTGCCGACAGTGAAAATCTCGTCTTCACCAGGTTCGTCTATCGAAATATCCTGCTGAGTGGCTAAAAATATCATATGATCATGCATCATTGCCTGTTCAAGAGCCTGAACCGACTTGTCACGTCCTACATCTAAATGCAAAACCATCGTCGGGTACACTAATAAACCTCTTAAAGGGAGGAGCGGGATGCTGCGTTTTAATTCTTCTGCCATGTGACTGACACCTCCGTGACTTTAGTATGAACCATTATAATACAACTTTTTCATCCTTGTACAATAAACGGCATGGTTCCATTTTCTATAAAGCAGTCTCCTCGTAGTATACCCTTTCTTTCTGATATGAAAAAGGAAAAGATGTCCTTCATGAAAAAAACCCTATTATAAAAATAGGGTTTAAACGGATTCTTTATTAATTTCAATATGGAACGGTTTTTGTTCCGTTGGCGGATTCACTAAAATTTCATCAAGCACTTCTTGGAACGTCTTCACTGCAATAATCTCGATTTCGTCAATCTGCTTTAAGATCGCCTGCTGATTTTCATATGGAATAATCACCTTTTTCGCACCGGACTGCTTGGCCGCTTTTATTTTCGGAATAACGCCTCCGATAGGTTTCACAAGGCCGTTCAAGCTGATTTCGCCTGTCATCGCAACGGTATTGTCAATAGGAATTTTATGTATCGCCGAGAAAATCCCCGCCGCCATCGCGATGCCCGCTGACGGCCCATCAATCGGAACCCCTCCTGGGAAATTGATGTGAATATCATAATCAGACGGCTTCATTCCCATTGTCCGGAGCACAGTTAACACATTTTCAACCGAACCCTTCGCCATGCTTTTTCGTCTGATTGATTTTGATTGGCTGCCGATGCTTTCTTCTTCAGCTATTCCTGTGATATTAATTGATCCTTTATCTTGAGCCGCGGTTACACTTACTTCGATTTCCAGAAGCGACCCGCTGTTAGGCCCATAGACTGCAAGCCCATTTACAATGCCGACCTGCGGTTCAACACCGATTTTTTGCTCATGCTTCGGTGTAAGCTGACTAGAGTGGATGACCCATTCAATATCCTCAATGGTAATGTCTTTCCGATTCTCCGTAACAGCCATCCCCGCTGCGATTTGAATCATATTGACAGCTTCCCGTCCGTTCCTCGTATAGCTGGTCAGCAGATCGAGGCCTTCTTCAGAGATATTTTTTTCAATTTTATCCGCTGCTGTTTTGGCAACAGTTTTCAGTTCGTCCTTTTCAAGCTCACGGAAAAAAACCTCCAAACAGCGGGACCTGATAGCTGGCGGAATTTCGTTTGGCATTCTTGTGGTTGCGCCAATCAGGCGAAAATCAGCCGGCAGCCCATTTTGAAAAATATCATGAATGTGATTCGGAATTTGTGTATTTTCCTCACTGTAATACGCACTGTCTAAAAAGACTTTTCTGTCCTCAAGCACCTTCAGCATTTTATTCATTTGAATCGGATGCAGCTCCCCTATTTCATCAATAAACAGCACACCGCCATGGGCATGAGTGACAGCTCCCTGCTTCGGCTGCGGTATCCCAGCCTGCCCCATTGCTCCGGCCCCTTGGTAAATCGGGTCATGGACAGAGCCGATGAGCGGATCGGCAATTCCTCTTTCATCAAAACGGGCTGTTGTCGCATCAAGTTCCACAAAAACAGCTTGCTCTTTAAACGGTGATTGTTTATGTTTTTTTGCTTCTTCCAACACAAGCCGCGCAGCAGCCGTTTTTCCAACTCCCGGCGGTCCATAGACAATGACATGCTGAGGATTCGGTCCGCACAAAGCCGCCTTTAATGCTTTAATACCGTCTTCCTGTCCGACAATATCTTGAAAGCTTTTGGGGCGGACCTTCTCAGATAATGGCTCGGACAAGCTGATAGCGCGCATTTTCCGAAGCTGCTCCATTTCCTTCTTTGATTCTTTATCTATCGTGACCTTTTGTGTCCTTTGATTTTTAAGCAAATTCCAAAAATACAAACCAATGATGATCCCAAAAAACAGCTGAATAAATAACGCGATCCCTGTCCAACTCATGGTGGTCCCTCCTGAAAAACAATTTATGTATCCAATTCATTCCTCTGATTGCTAGTATCTCCCATAGGAGGCGGGAATAAACGTTTTTCCGGAAGAGTTTACATGCAAAAAACCTCCTGAATGATTCATTCAGGAGGTTTGTGTTTATCTTTATGCAGATGTTTTATCTTGGCTAACCTCAGTGCCGTCTTTTAATAAAAGGCGAGGAGGCTCTCCGTGTGTCACAGTTGCCCCGGTAATCACACATTTTTCAATGTCATCACGAGAAGGCAGCTCAAACATCACATCAAGCATGATGCCTTCAATGATAGAACGGAGTCCGCGTGCGCCAGTCTTGCGTTCAATCGCTTTTTTAGCGATTTCAGAAAGCGCTTCTTCTTCAAATTCAAGCTCAACGTTGTCAAGCTCAAGCATTTTCTTGAATTGCTTAACAAGAGCGTTTTTCGGTTTTGTTAAGATCGCAACCAAAGCTTCTTCGTCAAGCTTTTCAAGGCTTGCAATAACCGGAAGACGTCCGATAAACTCAGGAATTAACCCGAAGCGGAGCAAATCTTCAGGAAGCACTTTTGAAAGAAGATCTTCTTTCTCAAGATCAGCAGCTTTGTTGTCAGCACCGAATCCAATCACTTTTTGGCCTAAACGGCGTTTGATGATTTGTTCGATACCATCGAAAGCTCCGCCGCAGATGAACAAAATATTTGTTGTGTCAATTTGAATGAATTCTTGATGAGGATGCTTACGTCCTCCTTGAGGCGGCACGCTCGCCACTGTACCCTCAAGAATTTTAAGCAATGCCTGCTGTACGCCCTCACCTGACACGTCACGTGTGATAGACGGGTTTTCAGATTTTCTAGCCACTTTATCGATTTCATCAATATAGATAATGCCTTTTTCGGCTTTTTCCACATCATAATCAGCAGCTTGAATGAGTTTCAAGAGAATATTCTCTACATCTTCACCCACGTATCCAGCTTCAGTCAAAGATGTAGCGTCTGCAATCGCAAACGGCACATTTAAAATGCGAGCCAACGTTTGCGCCAGAAGGGTTTTACCGCTTCCTGTAGGCCCGATTAATGAAATATTACTTTTTGAAAGCTCAACATCATCGACTTTGCTGTTGGAGTTAATGCGCTTATAGTGGTTATACACAGCAACAGCAAGTGATTTCTTCGCTTGATCTTGGCCGATGACATATTCATTCAAGATTTCACGAATTTCCTGAGGCTTTGGTACGTCTTTAAATTCTACTTCTTCTTCTGTTCCGAGTTCTTCCTCTACAATTTCAGTGCAGAGTTCGATACATTCGTCACATATATATACACCAGGCCCAGCTACAAGCTTACGAACCTGATCTTGTGTTTTTCCACAAAACGAGCATTTCAATTGTCCTTTTTCCTCGTTAAATTTAAACATTCTTTCACCCCTTAATCTTGTCTCACTTTTTCTTTTACCGGCAGAGCAAAAGAAAATGATTCTTGAAACGAAACGAGTATGTATTGCATTTTACCATACTTTCCAAAAAGACGGTAACAATGTGTTTCTGACTTGCACATTCTATATGTATGACAAAAAACTGCCCTGCATTAACTATCTTGCCCCAAGAAAAAGAGATAACTCATAATTGTACAAAACAAGGCACGAATGATTCGCGCCCTGTTTTATTATTACTATTATTATGCACCATATTAACGGTTTTCTACAAGAAAATCAATTGCTTTGCGAACTTTTAAATCTTCTTTCATCGCGTCAGTAGAACCGATGGCTTGTTTAATATTTTCAACAGGCATGTTGTATGCTTCAGACATTTTTGTAAGCTCAGCATCAACTTCCTCATCTGATACTTCAAGGTTTTCCGCTTTCGCAATCGCCTCAAGAGTCAGGTTAGATTTTACGCGTTTTTCAGCATCTTCTTTCATTTGCTCTTTTAACGCAGCTTCATCTTGGCCTGAGAATTGAGTGTAAAGCTCAAGGTTCATGCCTTGCATTTGCAGACGCTGTTCGAATTCTTTCAGCATGCGGTCAAGCTCAGTGTCGACCATTGCTTGCGGCACATCGATTTCAGCATTTTCAGAAGCTTTCAGAACAAGCTCTTCACGCAATTTAGCGTCAGCTTCGTTTTCTTTCGCTTCTTCTAAACGTTTCTTAGTTTTTTCAGTTAATTCAGCGAGTGTTTCCACTTCTTCATCGATATCTTTAGCGAATTCATCGTCAAGCTCAGGAAGCTCTTTCGCTTTGATTTCGTGAATTTTCACTTTGAACACAGCTGGTTTGCCTGCAAGATCTTCAGCGTGGTACTCTTCAGGGAATGTCACTTCAACATCCTTCTCAGCACCTGCTTCAAGGCCAACTAATTGATCTTCGAAGCCAGGGATGAATGAACCAGAACCTACTTCTAGAGAGTAGTTTTCAGCTTTTCCGCCTTCGAATGCTTCGCCGTCAACGAATCCTTCGAAATCAAGAACAACTGTGTTTCCTTCTTCAACAGCGCCTTCTTCTTTTACAACAAGTTCAGCTTGACGCTCTTGAAGCGCTTTTAGTTCGTTTTGAACATCTTCGTCAGTTACAGTTGTGTCGTCTTTTTCAATGCCTAAGCCTTTGTAGTCGCCAAGCTTCACTTCAGGTTTTACTGTTACTTTCGCAGTGAAGATTAAGCTTTCGCCTTTTTCGATTTTTTCAACATCGATTTCAGGACGGTCTACAGGCTCGATTCCAGCTTCTTCAACCGCTTTAGGGTATTCTACAGGAAGAAGAATATCCAAAGCATCTTGGTAAAGAGCTTCTACGCCAAAGCGCTGTTCGAATAATCCGCGAGGAATTTTACCTTTACGGAATCCAGGAATTGAAACTTGTTTTACTACTTTTTTAAATGCATCATCAAGTGCTGTTTTAAACGTTTCAGCATCAACTTCAACCGTTAAAACGCCTTCGTTGCCTTCTTGTTTTTCCCATTTTACAGACATGTGTTTCCCTCCAAAAATCTATTCAGGTTGTGTCGGTCTTCCATTCTAAAGCAATCATTCGGCTTCGTCCAACAAAAACAAAGCTGCCAAAGATCAGAATCATTATGTATAGATGTTAATAATGAACTGCAAAGCCTGTCCAACCGTATTTCTTATAACCCGTTATACACAAATACAACCACTATATTATAACATAACACATAGCGCTTTCAACTATATGGCGTGATTTACAAATAAGAAATTTCTTCAATATCTTTTATCATAGTGCAAGCTTCATCGAGTTCTCTGTCGGTAAATTCATACATCATATGAAGTTCTTCTCTTTCAATTTCAATCCCGTGCATCTCGTAGCCGACTTTATGCAGGGCAGCCGCCCAAAGATCAGCCGACAGCAATTTCGGCTGGAACGGATATAAAACGTATAAATGTCTTCTCCACAATTCTTCTACGGCCGCATACAAGGTTGGATTTTCATTTCCAAGTGTCTCATCCAGCACCCTGAGAACACGGTGCAGAATCGGAGCGGCATCAGGCGGGACAATCTCAGACGGTTCAATTGTCAACGACTCGCCAAATTTACTAATGTGCACAGGTTTACTGTACTCATGCTCGGCCAACAGCATAACAATCATCGTTTTGATAATCGGGTGGGCTGAGGGGTCTTGAAGGATTGTTTTGAGCAATCCTGTATACTTTGCTACGTTACGGTCTTTTAAGGAATGAATGAGATTCATTTGCTCCTCAGGGCTTGCCAGCACTTTCTCAGTGTCAATTGTATCCTCGTATTCTTCAGCCCAAGCCTCGTCCTCTCGATCCGGATCGGTCATTTTCCGGCTGAAATCAAGCAGCTTGTAAAATTGCTCGGCGCTTTCTGCCGGCAGCTGATTTTCTTCCAAAACGGCTTCAATAGTGCTTTTGACTTCTTCGTATTTTTTAAGCTGAATTAAGATGGTCATGTACACCTGCAAAACCGTAAAATAATGGCCATAACCTTCTTTGAGCATCTTCTCGCACACACTTTTTGCCTCTTCCAGCTCGCCCAGCTCTAAAAAGCAGATGGCCATCCCTAAGTGAAGATCAGATTCAGTATCATCATATTTCATTGCTTCTGAAAACAGCTCAAGCGCTTCTTGATACTTTTTTTCCTTGAGTGATGACATCCCTTTTTCCACGAGGCGGTCTTTTAGATGAGGAAAAGGAATAATTTTTGCGTTTTTCTTGTCATGCGTCATACCTATATTCCTTTCAGGCATTTATTTTGTTCAAGTGTATCAACACCTGTGAACAAACACAAGAAATGAAAGGTTTCACCAGGCAAAAAAAGCCGCCGGACAAAGACCGGCCGCTTCTTCAGGCTTGAAGCCAAGAGCTTCTTTTCGATTCAAATAGCTTGATTTCATCTTCAAGCAGCAGCGTTAATGAAATTTCATCATAGCCGTTGATGAGCATCTCTTTCCAATGCGGATCAACTTCAAATGAAATTTGATTGCCTTCACTGTCATGAATCAGCTGATTTTCAAGGTCAACAGTCATTTGCAATGACTGGTTTTCATACTGGCTGACTAGCTGTTTCCAATTGTCATATGGCATGCGGATTGGAAGCATCCCGTTTTTAAAGCAGTTCTGATGGAAAATATCAGCAAATGACGGCGCAATGATAATTTTAAACCCATAATCATCAAGCGCCCACGGAGCGTGTTCGCGCGATGATCCACAGCCGAAGTTTTCTCCTGCTATTAAAATGGAAGCTCCTTGATAAACAGGCTGGTTTAATTCAAATTCAGGATTCGGTTCACCATTCGCATCATATCTCCAGTCAAAAAATGCAAAACGCCCGTAGCCTGTTCTTTCAATCCGCTTCAAAAATTGTTTAGGAATAATCTGGTCAGTATCAACATTGATCCGATTTAATACGGCCGCTTTCCCCGTATGTGATTTCAAAGGTTCCATCTCGCGCACTCCTTACACAACTGTTTTTTCCTGATAAAACTTTCTGACATCAACGAAGTGTCCGTGAATGGCAGCCATCGCAGCCATTGCCGGGCTGACGAGATGTGTTCTTGCACCTTTTCCTTGTCTTCCCTCAAAGTTGCGGTTAGAGGTTGACGCACAGCGCTCTCCCTCAGGAACAACATCATTATTCATACTCAAACACATGCTGCAGCCTGACTCTCTCCACTCAAATCCAGCTTCCAAGAAAATCTGGTCAAGCCCTTCTTGTTCAGCCTGAAGCTTCACACTTTGGGATCCTGGCACGACGATGGCTCTAACGCTGTCAGCTACCTTCTTCCCTTTGATCATATCTGCAGCCTGACGAAGGTCTGTCATGCGGGAATTTGTGCAGGAACCGATAAATACGTGCTCCACTTTAATGTCTTCGATTTTCTGATGGGGAGTCAGCCCCATATATTCATAAGCTCTAATCGCTTCTTTTTTGTCATCTTCTGCAGAAAAGCTTTCCGGCGCTGGAACTTCAGAATCGACAGGAAGAACCATTCCCGGGTTAATGCCCCATGTCACCATAGGAGAAATGTCGTTGCCGTCAAGGACGATAGATTTATCGTAAACAGCGCCCGGGTCTGTGCGCAGCGCTTTCCATTCCTCTACAGCCTTGTCAAATTCTTCGCCTTTTGGCGTGTACTTGCGGTTTTTGCAATATTCAAATGTTACCTCGTCAGGTGCAATCAAACCTGCTCTTGCTCCTGCTTCAATTGACATGTTGCAAACGGTCATTCGTTCATCCATCGTCATATTTCTGAATACTTCCCCAGTGTATTCAATGACGTAGCCAGTGCCGAATTTCACACCGTATTTACCGATGACAGCAAGAATGACATCCTTTGCCGTTACCCCTTTTTGAAGCGTTCCATCTACACGCACTTCAAGTGTTTTCGGACGCTGCTGCCAAAGAGTCTGTGTGGAAAGGACATGTTCAACTTCACTCGTCCCGATTCCAAATGCAAGAGCGCCGAAAGCGCCATGTGTTGATGTATGACTGTCGCCGCACACGATCGTTTTCCCTGGAAGCGTTAAGCCCAGTTCAGGGCCGACGACATGGACAATCCCTTGATCCACACTGTGAAGATCGGCAAGGCGCACGCCAAATTCTTCACAGTTTCTTTCAAGCGCCGTTACTTGGCGTTTCGCAACTTCATCCTTTATCTCAAAACGATTGACGGTCGGGATGTTATGGTCCATTGTCGCAAATGTGTTTTGGGGTCTTCTGACCTTTCTTCCCTTTTGTCTCAAACCTTCAAATGCCTGAGGTGACGTCACCTCATGAATGAGATGCAAATCAATATAGAGAAGATCGGGTTTTCCCTCACCATGTTTTACAATATGCTGATCCCAAATCTTTTCGATGATTGTTCGAGGCATCATCTTTATTTCCTCCCTCTACCTATGAACTAAGACCGCTTATCGTAAGCTGTCACACATTAGAAATTGTATTTTCACTCATGATTGCTGCCTTAACTTCCTCCGTAATGGCCTGAGTGCTGCTGAACTCTTCACCCCGTGCCAAGTCTCTTGTTCTTTTTCCGGAAGCCAAGACTTTGTTTACCGCATCTTCTACAGCTTTCGCTTCCTCTTCAAGCCCGAAAGATGTTCTCAAAAGCATTGCCGCTGACAATATGGCCGCGAATGGATTTGCCATCCCTTTGCCGGCAATATCAGGCGCGGAGCCATGAACAGGCTCAAACAGATGAAGACCTGAGCTTGATAGGCTGGCTGACGGGAGCATTCCGAGTGAGCCTGTAAGCATCGACGCTTCATCGCTTAAAATGTCACCAAACATATTTTCAGTCACCACGACATCAAATTGATTCGGTGCATAAATCAGCTGCATGGCTGCATTATCCACAAGCATGTGCTCCAGCTTTACATCAGGAAAATCTTTTGCAACGTCCTCGGCCACTTCACGCCACAGTCTGCTTGATTCTAGAACGTTTGCTTTATCAACAGAGGTTACTTTTCCTTTTCTGGCTGCTGCCATTTTAAAGCCCTCTCTGATCACGCGTTCAATTTCCGTCCGCTTATAAAACAGGGTGTCTACTGCTTCCTGCTCACCTTCAGTGTTTACATAGCGTTTGCTCGGCTGGCCGAAATACAAGCCGCCTGTCAGCTCTCGGACGATAACAAAATCAACATGATCGATGTATTCTTTTTTCAAAGGCGAAGCGTCAGAAAGGCTTTCAAACACCTTCACTGGCCGTAAATTCGCAAACAAATCAAGCTGTTTTCTGATGCTGAGCAGCCCTTTTTCCGGTCTCAGCTCCGAAGGGTTTTGATCCCATTTCGGTCCGCCGACAGCGCCAAGCAATATCGCATCTGCATTTTTACAAGCGGCAACGGTTTCCTCTGGGAGGGGGTTGTTATGTTTGTCAATCGCCGCCCCTCCAATCAGGCCATATTCAAATTCAAATTCATGGTTAAAGCGTTCGGCAACACTTTTCAGTACGTCTGTCGCTGATTCTAATACTTCAGGGCCGATCCCGTCTCCGGGCAATAGAGCAATACGTTTCTTCAAATTAACCGTTCTCCTTTCTTTTATGATCCGACAGCTGTGTGGTTTTTAAGTCCGCTCATATTCGACTCGAAAACCAATTGACGGTTTACTGCGTTCAAATAGGCTTTCGCTGATGCTTCTAATACGTCTTGCGCTATGCCCCGCCCTGCTGATTCTTTTCCGTTCACCAAAACTCTTACATACACCTGGGCAAATGCATCTTCGCCTTTTCTGTTAGACTGAATGCGGTAGTCTAAGAGCTCCACGTCTTTATCGATGCAGCGCTCAAGCGTGTTGTAGATTGCTTCCACACTTCCGGCCCCAGTTGCAGCTTCCTGAATAAGCTCTGCGTTTTCTTGATTTTTCAAAGAAAGAGTAGCCGTAGGGACCTGACTAGTTCCGTAATGTACTTGCAGAGAAAGAAATTCATACCCAATCTTGCGATCTGTTACTTTTTCTTCTAAAATAAGAGAAACAAGATCCTCATCAGTGATTTCTTTTTTCTTCTCAGTCAACTCTTTAAACATCGTAAAGAATTTATTAATCTCTTCACTGTCAAATTGGAATCCTAAAGCAGTCAACCGGTCTTTAAATGCGTGGCGTCCAGAATGTTTACCTAGGACAAGCGCATCTGCGGTTACACCGACAAGCTCCGGCGAAATAATTTCATAAGTTGATTTCTCTTTTAAAAAGCCGTCCTGATGGATGCCTGATTCATGAGCAAATGCATTATCGCCCACAACTGCTTTATTGCGCGGGACAGCCATGCCGGTCAGCTTGCTTACTAAATCGCTTGTTCTCTTAATCTCGTTCAATGTAATACCTGTTTCGACTTGATAGAAATCTTTTCTGATATGAAGGGCAACGGCAATTTCCTCTAATGCCGCATTTCCGGCTCTTTCACCGATCCCGTTCACAGCGCATTCAATTTGATCAGCGCCATTTTCAATCGCAGCAAGAGAGTTTGCAACTGCCATTCCCAAATCATCATGACAATGAGCTGAAAGCTTTGCTTTGTGAATGTTCGGAACGTTTTCCTTCATATATTTAAAGATATTTCCGTATTCCGCTGGAGCCAGGTAGCCGACAGTGTCTGGAAGATTGATAACACTGGCGCCTGCGTCAATCACTTTCTCGACGATTTCTGCCAGAAACGGCAGCTCAGTACGGCAGGCATCTTCAGCTGACCACTGCACAACCGGAAAACGTTCTTTTGCGTATGTCACCATTTCAACTGCTCTTTCAATGACTTGCTCACGTGTCATTTTCAGCTTGTGTTTCAAATGAATGTCCGATGTGGCGATAAAAACATGAATTCTCGGGTAAGCACCATCCTTTAACGCTTCCCAAGCAGCATCAATATCACCTTTTACACAACGGGCCAGACCAGTCACTGAACAATTTTTAATGGTTCTAGCGATTTCCTGAACAGCTAAAAAGTCACCTCGGGACGAAGCGGGAAATCCCGCTTCAATGATATCTGCCCCGAGTCTTTCGAGCTGCTTAGCTATGGCAAGTTTCTCCTGTGTATTCAAGTTCACTCCAGGGGACTGTTCACCATCACGAAGCGTCGTATCGAAAAAATTAATTTTGCGCAACGGAGACCACCGCTTCCTTTTTCTTGCCTTGTTTCACAAACGGCATCATTTCACGAAGCTTTCTCCCCACTACTTCGATTTGATGCTCGTTCTCGCTCGCATTGATAGCGTTGAAACGAGGACGGTTTACTTGGTTTTCGACGATCCATTCTTTTGCGAATGTACCGTTTTGGATATCTTTTAATACTTCTTTCATCGATTCTTTTACTTTAGCATCCACAACGCGAGGGCCTGATACGAAATCTCCCCACTGTGCTGTGTCAGAAATTGAATATCTCATTCCTGCAAGTCCTTCTTCGTACATAAGGTCTACGATTAATTTCAGCTCATGAAGACACTCGAAGTATGCAAGTTCAGGCTGATAACCTGCTTCAGTTAATGTTTCAAATCCTGCTTTGACAAGCGCGCTTAATCCGCCGCAAAGAACCGCCTGCTCACCGAACAAATCTGTTTCTGTTTCTTCTTTAAATGTCGTTTCTAATACGCCCGCTCTTGCGCCGCCGATTCCTTTTGCATATGCGAGAGCTTTGTCTCTAGCTTCTCCTGTCACATCTTGATAGATTGCGAACAATGCAGGTACGCCGGCTCCTTGCTCATATGTTCTTCTGACCAAGTGTCCCGGACCTTTAGGCGCTACCAAGAATACATCTACATCCGCCGGAGGAACAATTTGATGGAAATGCACGTTAAATCCGTGAGCAAATACTAATGATTTTCCTGCTGTCAATTCATCTTTGATTTCAGCTTCGTATACTTTTTGCTGCTGTTCATCAGGAAGCAGAACCATGATGATTTCAGCTTGGGCTGCCGCTTCTTTTACGGAAAATACTTTATGTCCGTCTTCTTGGGCTTGCGTGAAAGATTTTCCTTGTCTAACACCGACGATCACGTCTACTCCGCTTTCTTTAAGGTTCAAGGCATGTGCGTGGCCTTGCGAACCGTATCCGATAACCGCTACTGTTTTGCCTGCCAATACGTTCTCTTTGATATCACCGTTATAATATACTTTTACCATTTCAATCTCTCCCTTGTTATGTTTTATACAATAGATATTGTTTTATTGGATGACGCCTTTTGCTGGGTACCCCTCGCAAAAGCCGTTGTACCTGTTCTCGCGATTTCTTTAATGCCATAAGGTTTCAACAATTCAATAAGCGCTTCAACTTTGTTAGATTCGCCTGTCACCTGAACAACGATGCTGTCTCTGCTGACATCGACGACAGAGGCTCTGAACGGTTCTATGATTCCATTAATCTCTGTTCTCGTTGAAGGTGCGGAGACGACCTTGATTAAGGCCAGCTCCCTCTGGACAATCGATTGATTTGTGATGTCTGTGACTTTCAGAACATCAATCTGTTTGTTGAGCTGTTTTGTTAACTGTTCAACATCATTTTCTCCTTCAACGTGAACGACAAAGGTGATTCTGGAAACGCCTGTTGTTTCTGTGTGTCCAACTGTAATGCTTTCAATGTTGTAATGCCTTTTTGTAAATAGACCGGTGATCCGGTTTAACACGCCTGAGCGGTTCACCACAGTCAATGTGATAATTCTTTTCAAGGTTTCACCCCCACCATTTCATGCAGCCCTTTTCCCGGAGCCACCATCGGGAATACTTTTTCTTCGCTGGCAACCCGCACATCAATGACAACAGGTTCTCTAGACGTTAATGCCTCTTCCAGCTTTTCCTTCGCTTCCGCTTCTGATGAAATTCTGATGCCTTTAATGCCGTATGCTTCGGACAATTTGACGAAGTCAGGCTGAGAAGCGAATTTAGATTCTGAATAGCGTTCTTCATAGAAAATTTCCTGCCACTGTCTGACCATTCCGAGACAAGCGTTATTTAAAATCACTACCTTGACCGGAAGATTTAATTCGCGAATGACATCGAGTTCTTGAAGCGTCATTTGGAAACCGCCGTCTCCGACAACCGCGACGACAGTGGCATCTTTATCAGCCAGCTGTGCACCGATCGCCGCCGGAAGGCCGAATCCCATCGTTCCAAGTCCGCCTGACGTGACCCATTTATCTGCTTTTTGGAACGGATAAAATTGCGCTGACCACATTTGATGCTGGCCTACATCCGTGGCGACAATGGCTTCTCCTTTTGTAAATTGATGAATATATTCAATCAATTTCTGAGGTTTAAAACCCTCTTCTTCATTCTCTTCATACCAAAGCGGGTACTCTTCTTTCCATTCGGCGAGCTGTTTTTTCCATTCGCTTGAATCACTTGGTTTGCCATCTTGTTTGATCAGCTCCTGCAGGACAATTTTGCTGTCTCCCACTACAGGAATCTGTGTTTTCATGATTTTTCCGATTTCAGCTGGATCAATATCGATGTGGGCAATCTTTGCGTTTCTGGCAAAGTGTTTCAGGTTTCCTGTGACACGATCATCAAAACGGGCGCCGATGCTGATTAAAAGATCACAATCATGAAGAGCCATATTGGCTGTATACGTACCGTGCATTCCCGCCATCCCCAGGAAAAGCGGATGGTCAGCCGGGAAGCCTCCGAGCCCCAAAAGGGTGTGCGCCACAGGGATTTGCTGCTGTTCGACATAATTTTTTAATTCTTCTGACGCTTTTCCGTGCAGTACGCCCGCACCCGCCAGGATCACCGGTTTCTTCGCACTGCTCACGGCTTCTACTAGCTTGCGGATCTGCAAGTAATTCGGCTCTGTTGTCGGCTGGTATCCCGGGAGGTTCATCTCATGATCATAGCTGAATTCTCCTTCAATAGTTGCTACATCTTTCGGAATATCGATCAATACTGGGCCGGGTCTTCCAGTTGTTGCAATATGGAACGCTTCTTTAATGATGCGCGGCAGATCTTCCGGCTGGCGAACCTGGTAGCTGTGTTTTGTCACTGGCATCGTAATCCCTAGAATGTCTGCTTCCTGAAATGCATCACTCCCGATAACAGAGGTTGCCACCTGCCCTGTAAAGACAACTAACGGCAATGAATCAATCATGGCATCAGCAAGGCCTGTAACAAGGTTTGTCGCTCCCGGTCCTGATGTGGCGATAACGACACCCGGTTTTCCAGTGACTCTTGCGTATCCTTCCGCTGCATGAATCGCGCCTTGTTCGTGACGGGGAAGGATATGTACCAATCCTGAATTGTATAGCTTATCGTAAATCGGAAGCACAGCCCCGCCCGGATAACCGAAAATCATTTCTACTTTCTCTTTTTTTAATGATTCAATCAGCATTAATGCTCCGCTCATCGTCTGTGTACATTTGGCAGATGCTGAATCCACCTGTACATTAGTCCCCATTTTAGTTCCTCCTTTTGGATTTTCATCCTTTAAAGATCATCTTTTCATTAGCTAGATAGCTGATTATTCAATAAAAAAAGCCCTTCCACCCACAATCAGCCGCGCAGTAACTGCGATAGCTAAAAGGGGCGAAAAGGCTTTTCTTTCCGCGGTACCACCCTTGTTTACGGCCTTAGTCGGCCGTCTCATGGATATTTCTATCCGCTTTAGTAACGAGTGAATCAAGTTCACCCGGCCAAGTCCTACTGTCATTTCAGACTGGCACTCTGAGGCGAGTTCACCTTGTAAAGCTTCGCCGGTTCTCAGCTAACCCGGTTCTCTGTGGAAAGCTTTATCAAGGCTACTTATCCTCATCTGCGCTTTTCATATTCAGCCTTCAGAACGCCTTGCAAGCTGTTCAAGAAGGTCGATTGTTTTTCATTTTTTCAGAATCATATTGCGATCATTTTCGCTTGTGAAGCTTGCGTTATCTTTTGTTGAACTCATATTACGCCGCTTTGGACGCAGTGTCAACAGCATTTTTTAAAATTATTAGACAATTTTGATTAATCAATCTATATTGTATACGCTTTCATTATTGGTACAAAAGGAATTGCAAATGTTAAAAGTTTTTATAATTTTTTTATTAATCTATCAAGGATACACCAGAATAATTCAATTTTACATAAACGTGTAAGATTTTATAACACGCTATAATTCATATGGGAATTGAGTCTGGCAGATCATCTTGCAAACCATTTGAATCTGGATAGGCACTCCCCTTGTTCCCTCGGCATACATTAATGGTATCTTGCAAAGAAAAGGTGATACGATGAATAAATCATTTGCAGACATGCAAGGATTTCCTGTGGGCTTTCCAAGCTTCCCCAGCTTTCCACAGCAGCATTATCCTGCTTCCCCTGCCTTTTACCAGCAAAGCCAGCAGCCATTTGGAGGATACGGATACGGACAGCCGTTCAGCCAGGCATACAGCCCGTTGACCACTCCCTCTGCTATGTACTCCTCTTATCCATACACTTCAGATTTTTTCGGGCAGCAATTTTCAGGCACTGGCTTCAGCGGCCATAGCGGCGGGTTCAGTATTCCGGCGACACATGTCGGTGGTTTTAGCGGAACAGCCGGTGTGCATGGTGGCTTTAGATATTAAAGAAAATTACAAGGGCCGAACTACGAGTTCGGCCTTTTTTTACTTTCAAACATCTTTCGCAACTCATATATTCCAAAGGGGCTTCAATACTGTCAGATTTTCTGTCTTTAAAGTTGGAAACAGGATGAAATATGATTAAGATCAAAGTTTGAGGAGGAATAAAATTGCATATAAAAATAGACGATTTAACTGGACGTCAGGTGGTCTCACTTGTGAATGAGCATCTACATAGCATGACGCTTATGTCCCCGCCAGAAAGCACTCATGCCTTAGGTTTAGAGAAACTAAGAGAGCCTGAAATAACATTTTGGAGCGCTTGGGAGGGTGATGAACTCGCCGGCTGCGGAGCGCTAAAAGAACTGGACAGCCGGCATGGAGAAATCAAATCAATGCGAACTTCTGCTTCACATTTAAGAAAAGGCGTTGCCAAACAAGTTCTCCAGCACATCATTGAAGAAGCCGAGAAGCGAGGTTATGAGCGACTAAGCTTAGAAACGGGTTCAATGGCTTCATTTGAGCCGGCAAGAAAATTGTATGAAAGCTTCGGTTTCCAGTATTGCGAACCGTTTGCAGACTATGTCGAAGATCCGAACAGTGTGTTTATGACGAAGGAGCTGCAACTATGAAGATAGATAAGACAGAGGAAAGTCTGTCTTATCTATTTTTTTGTATTTACACACTTTTCACCCTTTTGATACCCGCCAATGTTTTCAATTTTGTTTAATTCAAAGAACAGCGGGAATTACAAACGACATGAACGATATCATGCAAATTCATGAAGGAGGAGATTGATATGAAAAGCATAGTTGGTGTATTCGAAACTCCGCAGGAAACCATCGCAGCGATTGAAGGCTTACTCACAAAAGGCTATGATTCTGACGACATCTCTGTTGTAACAAGCCGGCGAGATACAGATTATTTGGAGTCACGTACAGGAACAGAGGTCAATCAAGCCATCGATGCACATCAGGGCGAATCTGAATCTTTTTTCGATAAACTGAAAGATTATTTCACAATGGATGATACTGCTGCACACAGCAAAGCATTATCCGATTTGGATATTAAAACGGATGAAATAGACAAGTATCAAGAAGATTTGGATGACGGAAAACTTCTGGTAGCCGTCGATACAGATGCAGACGTAAATGCTCCTATGGATAACGGCAATGCCCTTTCAGGCGGCTTTTCAAGCACAAATGAAATGGCGGATTATACAACGAAAGAAGAAAAAGCGATGCCGCTCCGGGAAGAACAGCTGAAAGTCGATAAGGAAGACGTTCAAACCGGCGAAGTAGAGATAGGAAAAGAAGTGAAAACAGAAAAAAGAGATATGGACATCCCCGTGAGACACGATGAAATTTATGTCGAACGCCGGCCAGTGGATGAAAATAAAGCGGATGCTTCTCCCGTCAACGATTCGGAAGAGATCAGAGTGCCAATCGTTGAGGAAAAGCTGGAAGTGACTAAAAAACCAGTTGTCACTGATGAAGTGGTTGTCGGTAAACGCACTGTTGAAGAAAATGAACATATTTCTGAAACTGTGAAAAAAGAAGAACCTCGTCTGAATAAAGAAGGAAAAGTTGACGGCTTGGATGATGATGATCCGTTAAATAATAAATAAAAATCATAGACCGACAACAAAAAACCTCAAATCCAATTAGGATTTGAGGTTTTTCTTTTGGTACGTCCCAGGAGAGATTCGAACTCCCGACCGACGGCTTAGAAGGCCGTTGCTCTATCCAGCTGAGCTACTGGGACACGTTTTGTTTTTTGTTTTTCGCTTTAACTATCAGCGACAAGATTTATTATATATGGGATGCAACAATAAGTCAACGGTTTTTTAGAATTTTTTTCATGAGGAAGAAAATTTTCTTCCTCATGACATTTTCATAGTGTGACTCGGTTTTGCAGATCCTCAATTTCATTGCCTGCTTGGTCGTAAAAACGGACTGTCGCAGCATCATTTTCTAATGTCAGTATAGCATAGCTTTCTGTCCTGCGCACCCTTGGAAGCCGGATGCTGCCTGGGTTAATCATCAGTTTTCCGCGCAGCACTTCGCTTCCCGCGATGTGCGAATGCCCGAAGCAGATAATATCCGCTCCGAGCTCTTCTGCACGATAGTATACGTTTAACAAGGTCTGTTTTATACCGTGAAGGTGGCCGTGTGTGACCAGTATTTTTCTTGAACCGGCAGTTAGAAGAAGCTCGTCCTTAAAATCGCCGGCAAAATCGCAATTGCCTTTTACAACCGCATAAGGCTCCAATGCCGGATGCCCTGTTTCTAGCTCAGAGTCTCCGCAATGAATCATAAGGTCAACTTCTGCTTCGTGCCGTTTCGCAATGGTCTGGAGTTCTTCTTCAAGCCCATGGCTGTCACTGATAATCAGCACGTTCATGTACGAGCTCCCTCCTTATGCCTCCAAAAGCTTAGACAGCTTTTTAAGCGCGTCAGCCCTATGGCTGATTTTATTTTTTTCATCACTAGTCAGTTCAGCCATTGTCTTATCTTTATCTTTCACGATAAAGATTGGATCATAGCCAAAGCCGTATTCTCCTCTCGGTTCTTCAGCAATATACCCTTCAACATGGCCTTCGACTGTTTTTGTTTCCTCTCCCGGAATACTCACGGCCAATGCGCAGCGGAAACGGGCGGTGCGCTGTTCTTTTTCGATTCCTTTCAGCTCGCTGAGCACTTTATTGATATTTGCCTGGTCGTCTTTCTGTTCCCCTGCATAGCGTGCTGAATAAACCCCGGGTCTGCCGCCAAGATTATCGATGGATAGGCCTGAGTCGTCCGCAATCACCATTTTGTTCACTGCTTTGGCAACAGCTTCCGCTTTCAGAATGGCATTCTCTTCAAATGTATGGCCTGTTTCTTCAATTTCTTCTGTGAATCCAATTTCAGCTAACGATTTGACATCATAGCCTTTTGGCTCAAGAATTTCTTTAAATTCCTTCACTTTTCCCGGATTATGTGTCGCAATAATTGCTTCTTTCATGATGATCAAGCCTTTCTGTCTTTATTTCAGTTCTGGCAGAGAATCCCCCAGCACTTCTTTTTGCTTGTCAATCAGCTCTTGAATTCCTTTTTCCGCAAGACCGAGAAGACCATTCAGATCCTCCCTTGAAAAAGTCGCCTCTTCGCCGGTTCCCTGCAGTTCCACGAAACGGCCGCTGCCTGTCATGATGACATTCATGTCAACTTCAGCAGAGGAATCTTCTTCATAATTTAAATCTAACAAAATTCCCTGTTCCTTATCAATTCCAACAGAGATCGCAGCGAGAAAATCCGTGATCGGATTTGTCTTGATTGTTCCTGCTTTGATCAGCTTGCCAATCGCAATCGCCATCGCAAGAAATGCACCTGTAATGGAAGCTGTTCTTGTTCCGCCATCAGCCTGAATGACATCACAGTCAATCCAAATCGTCCGTTCACCGAGCTTTTCCAGATCTACAACAGCCCGAAGCGCGCGGCCGATCAGGCGTTGGATCTCCATTGTTCTGCCGGAAATTTTCCCTTTAGAAGATTCTCTAATTGTTCTTTGATTAGTTGCCCGCGGCAGCATGCTGTACTCTGCTGTAATCCAGCCTTTCCCTCCGCCCCGCAAAAACGGCGGTACGCGGTCCTCAACAGACGCGTTGCAGATTACCTTTGTATTTCCCGCTGTTATTAGAACAGAACCTTCCGGATGGCTGATAAAATCCAAATCGAATGTGATTGGACGCAGCTCATCGTGTTGTCTTCCGTCATGTCTCATGTTTTACCTCCGATTGTATGTACATAAACCATTTTTGTCCCGGAATTGAATAAAGAAAGAGGCAGCCGGAACGCTAACCTCTTTCTTTCTAGTATATCAAAAATCCCAATTTAAAAACTACCCGTATTCACTTGAGAAGGTCTGGAGACCGGTTCTGTGAGCTTTTCGCCTTTTTCGTTTACAAGCTCTGATTTTCCATTCACTTTAACAGAGACGCCTTTTACATCCGGCTGTTCCGTTAACGTCAGCACAATGCTGTTCAGCACTTCTGAAGAAATCATTTTCGTCTTCTCATCGGCGCTGCCGAATATAGATTGATTGAAATCCAACGTCACGCGACCGTCTTTCATTTTCGGTTTGCTGACCAGCTTTACATCTTCATTGAAGTCTGTTAACAGCCCGCTCACCTTGCTTGGGCCTTTAGCCAATTCATTGATGGCTGCTGTAATGTCGTCTTTTTCCGAATTGTCGATTCGTTTCGTCACAGGCACGTAGTACTCACTGTCTTCGTTTTCCGCCAAATAGTAGACTGTCAGCGGGTGGGTAGCAGTGAGATCATTTACACCGGCTGTTTCCAAATTAATGCCGTCTTTGCGGCTTAAATCATCTGAGATCGGCGTCCCTCCTACAGGCATCTCCTTCAGCTCATGCCCGTTTATTCTCAGCTTCACTTTATCTATCGAACTGAATTGCGTCAGCGTCCACGTCACAGATTGAACGATTTTCTGTTCGTCCTCTTTCTTATAATTTTTGAACTCATTAGAGAAATCAGCTATCGCGGTTCCATCTTTTTTGATGTCAACGTTAACGGTTGTGTCAGCCGGCAATACTGCTCTGAAGCCATTCGGAAGAATTTCAGACACAGGCCCGCCCTGTACGAGGTATTCAAGCGCCTGCTTAGCCGTGCTCTCACTTTTAGGAAGAGGCAGCGTTTGCGCGACGACATACCCGTTTTTATCAATAAGATATAGCTCCCTCATAACAGCAGATGAGGCTTGATCCGTTTTTGCGGTATCACTCTTTTTATTCTCTGTTTTTTCGGCTGCTGTAGTATTTGACTTAGCCCCCGCTTCATCGTTCACGTATGTAACGTCTTGAGGCGGATCAATTTCCTTGGCTGCCTTATCAGATTGAAACAAACCGCATCCGGATAAAAGCAAGGCAGAGGTGAGACAAGTCGCACCAATGACTGCAGGTCCTTTTTTCAGCATACTTTTCCCTCCTAAGGATGTTTGTACTATTATGTATACGAGCCTCTTTAGGAAATAGACCGAAGAATTCCGGCAAAACAGAAAAAACCCGCAACATTCCGTTGCGGGAAAACCTATCTTTTAATCGGTTCTTGCAGTGAGATACATTCCACATGCCCCACTTCATGGCCAAACCAATCGTCTGCGATTTTTGCAAACTGATCACGCGCCCCTGTTGTCAGGAACTGATGATTCGGGGCAATCGGAGACTGGTTCAGCAGCCCTTTATAAGAGAGAATTGTGCTGACTTCCCGGGCTGTTTCATCGCCGGACGAAATAATGTTTACGCGCTCTCCCATATATCTTTGAATGGCTTCTTTTAAAATAGGGTAATGGGTGCAGCCTAAAATCAGCGAATCAATCGATGTGTCTTTTAACGGGTACAGCGAGGTTTTGACAATCTCGTCTGCTGTTTTGTCGAGAAACTTCCCGCTTTCCACAAAAGGCACAAGCAGCGGGCAGGCAAGGTTTTCAACCTTCAAATCAGGATTTAATGCCAAAAGCGCTTCTTCGTATGCATTGCTCTTAATCGTATTCTCTGTGCCGATGACACCGATATGCTGATTATCCGTCACTTTTATCGCTGCTCTCGCACCAGGCTGGATGACTCCGACCACCGGTATACCGACGCTGCGCTGGATGTCATCCAAAGCGATCGCTGTTGCTGTGTTACAGGCGATCACGAGCATTTTGATGTGGTGGTTTTCGAGTAAATAATTCGTCAGCTCCCACGTATATTGAAGCACCTCTTCTTCAGGGCGCGGCCCGTACGGACACCGTTTCGTATCCCCGACGTAGATAATATTTTCTTTAGGTAGCTGTCTCATGATTTCCTTCGCAACGGTTAAACCGCCAACCCCGGAATCAATGACCCCTATTGGTTGTTCCAACAAAATCGCCTCATTTTCTCTTCATTTCATGCTGCAGTTTCATCAAAGATTTTTCGAAGATGGCTATTTCTTCATCTGTAAACGATTCGAACATATCACGCAAATATTCCTGCCTTTTAGTAATGACCTCTTGGATAATCCGTTCTCCTTCAGGCAGCAGATGTATCCGGACAACACGTCTGTCCGCCGGGTCCTTGACCCGCTCAACAAGCTCATTTTTTTGCATGCGGTCGATTAAGTCCGTTGTCGTGCTGCATGCCAGATACATTTTGCCCGATAGTTCGCCGATTGTCATATCTCCCAGTTCATAAAGCCATTGCAGGCCGACAAATTGCGGCGGCGTAATTGCATATTGGTTAAGGATTTCTCGTCCTTTTTGCTTAATGATCGCGGCAATGTGGCGGAGAGACTTTTCAATATCCGCAACATGCTCCAAAGGTTTTGATGTCATTTGTCCATCCCTCACTCAAGGATCTCTTACGCACAAAAGCGTTCCGTGTCTATTTTCCTTCTTTTTTGAAGAAAATGCAAGACTCGCAGGAGAGAAATAGAGGACTTTAGTCAAACAACATCAAGCAAAAAAATTCATTTTATGACTTGCCTACGTTTTGCACAGCATTCAAAAATATGGTTTCGAATGTTCCAAACAAACAGCAATAACCGGCTCCTTCCTGAAAAGAAGGAATACCGGCAAGAATTAAAGCTCTAGCTCACCCATTCTAAGAAGCTCAACAACGGCTTGCGAACGCCCTTTCACACCCAATTTCTGCATGGCATTTGAAATATGGTTTCGAACGGTTTTCTCACTGATAAATAGCTCGCTTGCAATCTCCTTTGTTGTCTTATCTTGAACGAGCAATTCGAACACTTCTCTTTCTCTTTTCGTTAGCAGCGGCTTCGATTGAAATTCTTTCTCCTTCAAGTATTGTAACCCTCCTTGCTAAGGTGAGAGCGAATCAGAAACGAATGGGTTTTGATATAGTCGAGATATCATATGTAAGAAGGGCGCAGGAGGTGACGTTTACAAGAGAATTAGTTTATCGTGTATGGAGAAGCGTTTCTTTCTCCTCATCCGTCCAGCTGACAGCCTTGCCGCTTTCTTTTGAGACTTGAACCATCACGACTGCTCCGGTGAAGCAAGGTTCGCCTTTGTGGTTCTCTCCGAGATAATGCAAGGTAAGAGATGAACTGCCGACAGCGCCTGTTTTCACATAGATGCGCAGCTCTTCATAAGGCATGACTTGGCGCAAATAATCGCACTGCTGGCTTGCCACAACTGTCATGGTCTGTTTATTTTCACTCATCATATTCAGCTTTTTAAAATAAGAAATTCGCGCCTCCTCAAAATATATAAAAGGGGTTACATTATTCATATGCCCAAACATGTCCGTCTCGGAAAATCTTACGGATACCTCATTAAAAAAAGAAAAGGATCTTTTCCATTCTGGAAACGGCATATCAATATAAGCGGGAAGCTTCATCTTTTTTCATCTCCTTATTTTTTAAAAAAACCTCTCCCATGCGGAAGAGGTTTTTTCTTCTTATACTCTGTCGCTCCCGAAGAAATTGCGGAACGCTTGTAAGTTTGTATCTCTATTTAAAGCTGCAATCGAAGTGGTAAGCGGAATGCCCTTCGGACAGGATTGGACACAGTTTTGCGAGTTGCCGCAATCTGCAAGGCCGCCCTCATCCATTAATGCTTCTAATCGTTCAGATTTATTCATGGCGCCTGTCGGATGTGCGTTAAACAGGCGGACTTGCGACATCGGTGCCGGCCCCATGAACTTCGATTTGCTGTTCACATTCGGGCAGGCCTCGAGGCAGACGCCGCACGTCATGCATTTCGATAATTCATATGCCCATTGACGGCGTTTTTCCGGCATTCTCGGCCCCGGTCCTAGATCGTACGTGCCGTCAATCGGTATCCACGCTTTTACCTTTTTCAATGAATCAAACATTCTGCTGCGGTCAACCTGCAAATCACGAACGACTGGGAATGTTTTCATTGGTTTTAAACGAATCGGCTGTTCAAGCTGGTCGATAAGCGCCGTACAAGACTGGCGGGGCTTTCCGTTTATGACCATTGAACATGCGCCGCATACTTCCTCAAGACAGTTCATATCCCATGTGACAGGGGTTGTCTTTTCACCTTTGACATTAACCGGATTCCGGCGGATTTCCATCAGAGCGGAAATGACGTTCAGATTCGGGCGGTATGGAATCTCAAATTCTTCATCGTAAGGCGTGCTGTCGGCTGTATCTTGACGTGTGATAATAAATCGTATGGTTTTTTGTTCACTCATGATTATTTCGCCACCTTCTTCTTCGAGTAATCCCGTTTCCGAGGCGTTATCAGTGATACATCGACATCCTGATACTCAAATTCCGGCGCTTCATACGGGCTTACATGTTTAGCCATTGTTGTTTTGAGCCATTCATCATCATTACGTTCAGGATAATCCGGTTTATAATGGGCGCCCCGGCTTTCATTACGGTTGTAAGCGCCAAGGGTAATCACCCTCGCAAGCTGGAGCATGTTCGAGAACTGGCGTGTGAACATCGCCCCCTGGTTGCTCCATTTTGTCGTGTCATTGATGTTGATCTTTTTAAAGCGCTCCATTAATTCCTGAATTTTGTCGTCCGTTTTCAAAAGCTTGTCATTATGGCGGACAACCGTTACGTTCGCCGTCATCCACTCACCGAGCTCCCTGTGAAGAACATAGGCATTTTCGGTTCCGTCCATGCTCATAATATCAGCCCATTTTTCTTCTTCTTTTTTAACGTGAGCGTCAAATAAAGAAGAAGACATGTCTTCCGCTGAAGATTCTAAGCCGTTTACATATTTCACCGCGTTCGGTCCGGCCACCATGCCTCCGTAAATCGCAGACAGCAGGGAGTTAGCTCCCAAGCGGTTGCCGCCATGCATAGAGTAATCACATTCTCCAGCCGCAAACAGTCCAGGGATGTTTGTCATTTGATCGTAATCCACCCATAAACCGCCCATAGAATAATGGACCGCCGGGAAGATTTTCATTGGAAGCTTGCGCGGGTCGTCTCCCATGAATTTCTCATAAATCTCAATGATGCCGCCAAGCTTAATATCCAGCTCTTTCGGATCTTTATGAGACAGATCGAGATAGACCATGTTTTCACCGTTAATGCCAAGCTTCTGGTTCACACACACATCAAATATTTCACGTGTCGCAATATCACGCGGCACCAGGTTTCCGTATGCCGGATATTTTTCCTCGAGGAAATACCACGGTTTGCCGTCTTTATATGTCCACACGCGGCCGCCTTCACCACGCGCTGATTCACTCATCAGTCTTAGTTTGTCATCGCCCGGGATGGCTGTCGGGTGGATTTGAATGAATTCTCCGTTTGCATAGTACGCTCCCTGCTGATAAACGATTGAAGCAGCAGATCCTGTATTAATCATGGAGTTCGTTGATTTTCCAAAAATGATCCCCGGTCCGCCCGTCGCCATAATGACCGCGTCAGAACGGAAGGATTCAATTTGCATGTTTGTCAGGTTTTGCGCAACAATTCCGCGGCAGGTTCTGTCATCATCTAATACAGCGCCAAGGAATTCCCAGCCTTCGTATTTTGTGACCAGACCCGCAACTTCGTATCTGCGCACTTGCTCGTCCAGTGCATAAAGCAGCTGCTGTCCCGTCGTCGCACCCGCATAAGCCGTTCTGTGATGCTGTGTACCCCCGAATCGACGGAAATCAAGCAGGCCTTCAGGCGTCCGGTTAAACATAACACCCATCCGGTCTAATAAGTGGATGATTGAAGGCGCCGCTTCACACATTGCCTTAACCGGCGGCTGGTTGGCAAGAAAGTCTCCCCCGTATACCGTGTCATCAAAATGTTCCCACGGAGAGTCACCTTCCCCTTTTGTATTGACCGCTCCGTTTATGCCGCCTTGCGCACAAACTGAATGAGAACGTTTGACAGGAACGATGGAAAACAGCTTAACCGCCATTCCTGATTCCGCTGCTTTAATTGTCGCCATGAGGCCGGCAAGACCTCCGCCGACTACGATAATGCTTGATTGACTCATGATAGCCCCTCTCCCTCTAGTAATCTAGTACTCTTAAACAAATGCGAAAATCGCTTTTAAGCCTACGTATGACAGTGCAACAAAAATAATCAGCGTAACGTATGTCGAAATTCTTTGAGAACGAGGCGTTACCGTGATGCCCCATGTAACAGCGAAAGACCATAAACCGTTCGAGAAGTGGAAAATTGTTGATAAAACACCGACAATGTAAAAGCCAAGCATAGCCGGAGAGCTCAAAATATTCGCCATCATGTCGAAATTGACCTCAGCGCCCATTTGTGCGGCAATGCGGGTTTCCCACACATGCCAGCTGACGAAAATAAGAGTGATGATACCGGTTACACGCTGCAGGACAAATAGCCAGTTTCTCATATAGCTGTATTGGCCTGCGTTATTTTTCGCAGTAAACGCTATGTACACACCATAAACTGCATGATAAATTAATGGTAAGAAGATAATAAAAATTTCCAAGGCATACCTGAAAGGCAGGCTATCCATAAAATGAGCAGCGCTATTGAATGCTTCAGCGCCCCTTGCGGCAAACTGGTTGACGACTAAATGCTGAATGAGAAAGATGCCGACCGGTATGACGCCAAGCAAGGAATGCAATCTTCGAAAATAAAACTCTCTGTTCCCAGACATTACTTTACCCCCTGTTTGATAAGTGCGAAATGTGCTAAATCTCTTCCTCCACTTCTTTCAATTGTAAGCACTTTATTAAGATTTATTGACAATTTCATTTTACTCCTCCCTCAAAAGGGCGTCAAGAAAACGCGTACATAAATTATAATTTTCCGAATTGATTAGTTGATTGAAAAATTTTATTTTATCAATATATATTTCTCACTTAATTTTTCATAAGAATTACAGGATCATTCTGTAATCCTCCCCCCTGTTTGAGCTATAATATACGCAGGAGAGAGGGGAGACAGATATGAAGTCTAAATTTGAAGCATCTATTGACAACCTAAAAGAAATTGAAATGAACGCCTATGCCTACGAACTAATACGAGAGATCGTTCTCCCAGATATGCTTGGCCAAGATTACTCTTCCATGATGTATTGGGCAGGAAAACATCTCGCCCGTAAGTTTCCTCTTGAATCATGGGAGGAATTTCCGGCCTTCTTTGAAGAAGCGGGCTGGGGAACCCTCACCAACGTAAGCGCTAAAAAACAGGAGCTTGAATTTGAACTTGAAGGGCCGATCATTTCCAACCGGCTTAAACATCAGAAAGAACCTTGCTTTCAGCTGGAAGCTGGTTTTATCGCTGAACAAATTCAATTGATGAATGATCAGATTGCCGAATCATATGAACAAGTGAAAAAGAGAGCCGATAAAGTGGTTCTGACTGTGAAATGGGATATGAAAGACCCAGTGTAATCAAAAAGGCGGTGACTGCATAGTCCCGCCTTTTTGATTGTCATTACACAGCTGAAGGGTGTTTTGAAAGCTCAAATGCATCGTGAAGCGATTCGACTGCTTTCACCATATCGTTTTCGCTTACGACGGTTGACACTTTGATTTCAGATGTGCTGACCATTTTAATTAAAATGTTTTTTTGCGCCAGTACAGCAAACATTTCAGCCGCTACACCGGGATTTGAGACCATGCCTGATCCGACAATGGATACTTTGGCCAATTTACTTTCTGTCTCGATTTTCTCGAATTCCAGCGCGTCTTTATACTCTTCAAGCACCGCAACGGTTTGGTCTGCATCTTCTGTTTTGACAGAGAAGGAAATTCCAGTCTTGTCCTCGGCCTGCGTTTGGATAATGATATCCACGTTTATGTTTCTTTTGGCAAGTGTCGTAAAAATAGTAGACAAAGTTGTCAGGCCGCTAGTCAGCCCGTAAATGGTTACCCTTGTGATTTGATCTTCAAATGCAATGCCTCTGACAATTAAGTTCTGTTCCATGGATGATTCCTCCTCAATTAATGTACCCGCTTCGGTTTCTGTACTTGAACGCACTTCTAACGGCACTTGGTAATTTTTCGCGAACTCAACAGCTCTCGGATGAAGAACGCCGGCGCCTAAATTGGCAAGCTCAAGCATTTCATCGTATGAGATGCCGGCAAGTTTTCTCGCTGATTTCACATAGCGCGGATCGGTTGTAAACACGCCGGGCACGTCTGTATATATGTCACATTTATCAGCTTTTAAAGCGGCAGCCAAAGCTACTGCTGTTGTATCTGAACCGCCACGGCCCAATGTCGTAATTTCACAATCCTCTGTCATGCCTTGAAATCCTGCAACAATGACGATTTTTCCTTCTTCAAGCCGGTCTGCTAAAACCGATGTGTCGATATCTGTAATTCTGGCGTTTCCGTGAACGGCCTCCGTACGGATTCCCGCCTGCCAGCCAGTATAAGACACGGCGTCATAGCCTTTTTCCTGCAATGCCATTGAGAGGAGTGAAATCGTGACCTGTTCGCCTGTCGCCAGCAGCATGTCCATTTCGCGTTTGCTCGGCTGGTCAGAAATGGCTTTTGCAAGGCTGACCAGTTCGTCAGTGGATTTTCCCATAGCTGACACGACAACAACGACTTGATGGCCTTTCTGTTTTTCTGCAATCGCGCGGTTTGCCGCATTTTGAATTTTTTCGACTGAGCCGACGGAAGTACCTCCGAATTTTTGTACAATAAGACCCATGTATTACCACCCTTTACATTTTGGTTCGTGCGGGTGAGGAGAAAGAGCGCTTTGTCCACAATAAAAAAAGCAATGAGAGGAATACTCTCATTGCTTATCAATTAATCATCATGAATGATTATGAACAACGAGATAGCCCTCCAAGAAAATGATTTCTTGACAGCCTTACATTTATTCAATGCACGGCCAGCAAATAATACCGATGGGGTTTTATTTGCTTCGGCGACGCTCCCCTTTCAGCCTTTTTCACAGAATCCATCTTTCTCCAAAGGCATACTCTTGAAGTTCGCACCTCTATCTTCACCATATAACACGATCTAACTATGAAATTAGTTCACATTTTATCAGATCTTATTGAAAAGGACAACATTATTTTTGCAATTTATCGTAAAGGAGCTGAGCCGCCGCAGCGGGAACACCCGCTTTTTTGATGTCCTCAAGGCTTGCTTCCTTCATTTTTTTAACGGAACCGAAATGCTTTAACAGCATTTTCTTTCTTTTCTCTCCGATACCCGGGATATCATCCAATACGGATTGAAACGCGCTTTTCCCGCGGATTTGCCTGTGAAAACTGATTGCAAAACGGTGCACCTCGTCCTGAATGCGCTGCAGGAGGTAAAATTCCTGGCTGTTTCGCTCCAGATACACCACCTCCAGCGGCTCCCCGATCAGTAAGTTTGAGGTTCTGTGCTTTTCGTCTTTCGCTAAACCGGCGATCGGGATATCCAAGCCGAGTTCATTTTCAATGACATCCCTTGCAGCGTTGATCTGCCCTTTTCCTCCGTCAATGATGATCAGATCAGGCAGCGGCAGATTTTCACGAAGCACTCTCGTGTAGCGTCTTCTGACGACCTCTCTCATAGAACCGTAATCATCCGGTCCTGTAACGGTTTTGATTTTATATTTGCGGTATTCCTTTTTGTACGGTTTGCCGTCGATAAACACGATCATCGCGGAAACCGGGTTTGTCCCCTGTATGTTTGAGTTATCAAACGCTTCAATTCTGTGCGGCGTATAAATATTCAATGCCTCACCGAGTTTCTGCACAGCCCCGATTGAACGCTCCTCGTCCCGTTCGATTAAGGAGAATTTTTCTTTCAGTGCAATTTTCGCATTTTTATGGGCCAGCATGAGCAGTTCTTTTTTCTGGCCCTTCTTCGGCTGGTGAACGTTTGTTTCCAGCAGCTGCTCGATCATGGATTGATCTACGCTGTCCGGAACTAAAATCTCCTTCGGAAGGAAGTGGTTGTTTTTTGAATAGAACTGTCCGATGAATGTAAGGAACTCTTCATCCGCTTCCTGATAAAGCGGGAACATGCTGACATCGCGCTCAATGAGCTTCCCTTGGCGGATGAAAAAGACCTGCACGCACATCCAGCCCTTGTCATATGCGTACGCAAACACGTCCCGGTCGACTAGATCGTTCATCGTCATTTTTTGTTTTTCCATCGTTGATTCAATATGGGCGATCTGGTCACGAAGCTCTTTTGCCCGTTCAAACTCAAGATTCTCAGCGGCTTCGTGCATTTTATCTTCGAGCTCTTTTTTGACCTCATTATAGCCGCCCCTTAAGAAACGGGTAATGCTTTCAACCAGCTCTCTGTTCGTCTCTTCGGAAATGTCCTTTACGCACGGAGCAAGACATTGGCCCAGATGATAGTAAAGGCACACTCTGTCCGGCAGCTTGGAGCATTTTCTGAGAGGGTACAGACGGTCGAGCAATTTTTTTGTTTCCCTTGCTGCCTGTACATTCGGGTACGGCCCAAAATATCGCCCTTTGTCTTTTTTGACATTGCGGGTGACAATCAGCCTTGGGTGGCGTTCATGGGTGAGTTTTATGAAAGGATAGGTTTTGTCGTCTTTGAGCATGACGTTGTATTTCGGATCATGCTTTTTGATCAGATTCATTTCTAAAATAAGCGCTTCAAGATTGGAGGACGTCACGATATATTCAAAATCCTCGATTTCCGTCACAAGCCTTTGGGTTTTCGCGTCGTGAGAACCGGTGAAGTAGGAGCGCACTCTGTTTTTCAGCACCTTTGCTTTTCCTACATAGATCACAGTCTGCTGCCGGTCCTTCATGAGATAACAACCCGGTTGATCGGGAAGGAGGGCGAGTTTTTCTTTCAGTTGTTTGTTCATATGGTACCCTTCCTTATACTTAATCCTTTGTTTCCAGTTTAACACGAACGTTTGTTTTTCTCTAGGATTCACAATTGGCGAATAAAAAAAGCGATCCCTCAATCGGAATCGCTCTGGCATGTAAGCAGCCGAAAATTAAAGATGTTTGTTTACAAGCTCTTGAAGCGCTTCTTTCGGTTTGAAACCGACTGAAGTTTCAACTACTTCTCCGTCTTTTAAGATAAGAAGTGTCGGGATGCTCATAACGCCGTATTTTCCAGCTGTTTCTTGGTTTTCGTCTACATCGATTTTTACGATTTTCAGTTTATCTCCCATTTCTTGATCCAGTTCTTCAAGAACAGGTGCAATCATTTTACAAGGTCCGCACCAAGGAGCCCAGAAGTCTGCCAGTACGACGCCTTCGCTTGTTTCAGCTGAGAAAGATTGATCAGTTGCTTTTACGATAGCCATTATTGAATTCCTCCAATGTGAAATGATGATTTTTAGTATAGCATCTCCCATTCGTTCACGCTATCTTAATGCTTACAAATTATTTTTTCCTGATCATAACCGGTTTACTCATTTTTATCCGGGTTGAATGGGATGTGTCACTTTTATTAAAACACGAATCTGATAATGGCACCGATTACTACAATAGCCCCGATAATCATTAGAATAGTACGAAGCATGGGATAACATCTCCTCTTCACTGTCATGTACTTTACCATGCCCTTTTAATACTGTTTTAAAACATGAAAAAACGCCGGCACAAAGCGCCGGCGCTCTCGCGCGATTATGAATCAGCATGCAGCGTAAGCAAGACGACTGACATTGGCGGGAGTTTTACTTTCAGTTTGTTTTTGCTGAGCGTGTATTGTCTGAACGCTTCCGGTTTGACGTGATGAGGATCGTCAAATGTGTTATGTGCATTCATTTTTTCTGCCGTAAGAATGACTCCGGAATGGTCCGCTGCCTTGTGTAAGCCTCTCAGCTCGATCTCAGCCTCTGCTTGGTTTTGGTGATCGATGTTGCAAATCGTGATATTGATATCGCCTCCAGCTTGTTTTGACGCTGAAATGCTGATTTGCGGGAGCGTTTCACCCTTCCATTCATAGTCGGCACACAATACCTCTGTATCTAAAAGAGAAGCATCCTGGTGCACCTTAAACATATCAAACACATGATACGTCGGTGTCAAAAGCATCCGCTCTCCCTCAGTCAAAATCATCGCTTGAAGAACGTTTACTGTTTGAGCGATGTTGGTCATTTGCACCCGGCGGCAATGCTGATGGAAAATGTGAAAATGAGAAGCCGCCACCAGTGCATCACGTATGGTGTTTTGCTGATAAAGGAAACCTGGATTCGTGCCTGGCTCAGGATCAAACCACGTGCCCCATTCATCAATAATCAGCCCGACCCGCTGCTCCGGATCGTACCGGTCCATAATCGTGCCGTGTTTTTGAATCAATTCATCGATGTATTTGGCTTTTTTCATTGTAATGAACCATTCATCCTCCGTGAATTCTGTGGCTGATCCTTTGCCCTTCCAGAAATCGCCCGGAATCGTGTAATAATGAAGACTCAACCCGTCCATCAGGCCAGCGGCTTTTTTCATAAGCACGTCCGTCCAGTTAAAATCATCGACATTTGCGCCGCCTGCAATTTTATAAATTTCATTCCCGCTGTAATTGCGGACATAAGTCTGAAAACAGCGGTACAGATCTGCGTAGTATTCGGGATGCATGTTGCCGCCGCAGCCCCAGTTTTCATTGCCTACGCCAAAATATTTCAGCTTCCAAGGCTCTTCTCTTCCATTTTGTTTTCTCCAGTCTGACATGGGCGTGCCTTCTTCAAATGTCATGTACTCAATCCATTCCGCCATTTCCTGAACGGTTCCGCTTCCGACATTGCCGCAAATATATGGCTCGCATTCAAGCAGCCCGCAAAGCATCATAAATTCATGCGTTCCGAATTCATTTGATTCAATTGTACCGCCCCAGTGAGTGTTAAGCATTGTTTTACGGTCACCGACACCGT
This sequence comes from Bacillus sp. JS, assembly GCF_000259365.1. Lineage (NCBI taxonomy): Bacteria > Bacillati > Bacillota > Bacilli > Caryophanales > Bacillaceae > Bacillus > Bacillus sp. JS. The sequence continues at coordinate 2,778,127 of NC_017743.1, forward strand.
TTGCCCAATGGTATTCGTCCGCAAAACACCCGCCCGGCCACCTGAGGACAGGAATATGCAGCTGTTTGAGCGCTTCCAGCACGTCCTTTCGTATTCCGTTGATATTGGGAATGTCTGAGTCCGTCCCGACCCATATCCCCTCATAAATCCCTCTTCCTAAATGCTCAGCAAAATGACCGTATATATTTTTGTTAATGGTTCCTTTTACGATATCTGTTTGAATCACAGCTTGATGTTCAGACATGCCTCTGATCATTCCTTTCATACGAATATGAAAAGCACCACAGTCAAATATGTGATCTGTCGTTTGCCTGAGGAGTCAGCATGAATGTAAGCGCTTTTAAAGTAACCATATTATATATGTTCGTACATGTCAACGATATTTTCTATCTTATTTATATTTGTACGTATGTATTTATAAATTTAAAAACCCGGACTTTAAAAGTCCGGGTTTTCCTTTATGAGTGTATATTCAACTGTTTGAATTCCTCAGTTAATAACGGGACGACTTCAAATAAATCTCCGACAATGCCGTAATCGGCTATTTTAAAGATGTCGGCTTCAGGGTCTTTATTGATGGCGACGATCACCTTGCTGTTTGACATGCCGGCCAAATGCTGAATGGCGCCGGAAATGCCGCATGCAATGTACAAATCCGGGGTGACGACTTTCCCGGTCTGCCCGATTTGGAGAGCGTAATCGCAATAATCAGCGTCACATGCACCGCGAGAAGCCCCGACTGCGGCTCCCAGGACCTCAGCAAGCTCCTCCAGCGGCTGAAATCCTTCCTTGCTTTTGACTCCGCGGCCGCCCGCAACGATAATTTTCGCTTCAGAAAGATCAACACCGTCGGCTGTTTTTTTCACGACCTCTTGGATCACGGTACGGAGATCAGTTAGAGAAACATCAACGCTTTCGATGCTTCCCGACCTGCTGGTGTCTTTTTCTAAAGCTTGAATGTTATTAGGGCGAATCGTTGCAACAATCATCGGATCGGTGGAAATGACCCTTTCAAAAGCTTTCCCCGAGTAAATCGGGCGTGTGAACACAACATTCCCTCCGGTAACGCTTACATCTGTAGCATCAGAAATTAAGCCTGTTTGCAGCCGGGCAGCAAGCTTCGGCGAAAGGTCCTTCCCCATTGCCGTATGCCCGAATATGACTGAATCAGGCTTTTCTTGCTCAATCACACCTCTCATGACCTGGCTGTATCCGTCTGCCGTGTATGATTTCAGCTTCGGATCCTCGGCTGTGAGAACTTTATCTGCTCCGTAATGAATAAGTTCTTGTGCAATGCTTTGTACATTTTCGCCGATCAGAACACCGATAACTTCTCCATCGCCTGAAATGGTCCTTCCTGCAGCTATTGCTTCAAAGGTGACATTTCGTAATTCTCCGTCGCGTATTTCTCCGAGTACGATCACTTTTTTTCCCATTCTAACATCCCCCTGTTTCTTTGAATGTCCAAGCTTTAAATGACTTTAGCTTCGCTGCGGAGCAATGAGACAAGCTCTTTTGCCTGTTCGGCAGGCTCTCCCTGCAGAAGCTTCCCGGCTTCTTTTTTCGGCGGCAGAAAACGTTCAATGGTTTTCAGCTTTGGTTCGGCGTCCTCCTCGTCCAGGTCAAGATCATCAAGCTCAAGCTCTTCAAGCGGCTTTTTCTTAGCCTTCATAATTCCCGGAAGTGATGGATAGCGCGGCTCGTTTAAGCCCTGCTGAGCTGTGACAAGCAATGGAAGCGTCGTTTTGATTTTTTCAACATCCCCTTCGACATCCCTTTCTGCTTCTGCATCAGTTCCGTTGATGTCGAGTTTGGTGATCGTAGTGATACACGGAATGTCCAGGAGCTCGGCAAGCCTAGGCGCCACTTGTCCTGAGCCTCCGTCAATGGCAACATTTCCGCCGAGAATCAAGTCAAACTCCTGATCCTTCATATAATGGTATAACACTTGAGAAATGGAGTATTGGTCGGGTTCTTCGAGATCATCTTCTATGTTGATTAAAACGGCTTGGTCACATCCCATGGCAAGCGCAGTACGCAACTCTTTCTCCGCTTCTTCACCGCCGACCGTGACTGCGGTGATCGAACCGCCGTGCTTTTCCTTCAGCTGGATGGCTTCTTCTATCGCGTACTCATCATATGGATTAATGATCCATTCCGCTCCGTCATCCTGAATCTTTCCTGCTTCAATGACGATTTTTTCCTCTGTGTCAAACGTCCGTTTCATCAGTACAAATAGATTCATGATCATATCCCCTTTTATTCGCCTTTGAATTGAGGCTTTCTTTTTTCGAGAAATGCCTGGATGCCTTCCTTGGCGTCCTCTGACTCAAATGCTTCCCCAAATCGTTTTGCTTCAAGCTTTAAGCTTCCTTCGTAGGAATACACCTTGTTGGAATAAAGAAGCTCAAGCAAAGACGCAAGCGTTTGCGGGCTTTTCTCTGCAAACTTAGCGGCAAGTGCTTTTGCTTTTTCAAGCACTTCTGCCTCATCTTTTGCTCCAATTGAGACAAGTCCGAGATCAAGCGCTTCTTTTCCGGATATCGGTTCTCCTGAGCCGATGAGCTCTAGTGCCTTGGCTGTACCGACATATTTCGGAAGACGCTGTGTTCCTGCAAAACCCGGGATGATACCAAGGTTAAGCTCTGGGAGCCCCAGCTTAGCATCTTCTGCCGCGATTCTGATGTGACAGGCCATTGCAAGCTCCAGCCCGCCTCCGAGAGCAGCGCCGTGAATCGCTGCGATAATCGGTTTTGGAAAGCTTTCGATTCTCTCCATTAACTGCTGGCCGCGCTCAGCGAGCAATGAGGAATCCTCATTGCCTTTAAACGATGTGAATTCTTTAATATCAGCGCCGGCTGAGAAAAATCTTCCCTCGCCGTGAATGATAATGCTTCGTACGCCTGCATCTGTCTCACATTGATCAAGACAGGAAGACAGCTCTTCTAATATCTGGCTGGAAAGCGCGTTTGCCGGCGGATTGTGAATCGTCAAGATTGCCACAAATTGATCCACCGTAAGTGAAATTGCATTCATAGGACAGAACTCCTTTACTTATTGTGAATTCCGGATACCAATAATTCTAAAACGCTGTTTGAAAGCGCAACAAGATCGTACTTTTGGTCATTCATCACCCAAGTTGTCACGGTTTCGTCAATCGTTCCAAAAATCATCTGCCGGGCGAGGCGGACATCGAGGCCTTCTTTTATTTCGCCTGATTGTATGCCTTCCGTCAAAATGCCATCTAAAATATTTAAGTAGCCTTTTAATATTTCGTTGATTTTCTGGCGCAGCTCCAAGTTGGATTGGCGTAGTTCAAGCTGAGTGACAATCGCGAGATTATGGTCACCTGCTAAAAGGGAAAAATGCTTTGAAATCACAAGCGCCAATTTCTCCTTCGCTGTTGTTTTTTCTTTAATGTCCTCTTCCATCCGCTCAATAAATTGGCCCATTTTTTCTTTGAAAAGAGAAATTAAAATATCTTCTTTGTTTTTAAAATAGAGATAGATGGTGCCGTCCGCTACTCCGGCTTGTTTGGCAATTTTGGATACCTGTGACTGGTGGTAGCCGTTTTCCGCAATGACTTCTACTGCTGCATCAATAATCTGCATATACTTTGGCCGTTTTTGCTTCAATGTTCATCGTTCCTTCCTATAGAAATGAATGACTATTCATTCATAATCATGATAAGAAGGATTTTCGGGTTTGTCAAGTTTATTCATAGGCGTTCTTTTTTATTTGATATGATGATTTTCCGCTTCTTCTTCAAGTAAACGCCTTCTTAAAATTTTTCCGACCGCCGTTTTCGGCAGCTCTTTTCTGAACTCATAGGCTTTGGGCACCTTGTATGGCGCCAGTCGGGATCTCGCAAAGGCGTCCAGTTCTTCTGCATCGGCATTTGCGCCTTTCTTTAATACGACAAATGCTTTTACTGTTTCTCCCCTGTAGGAGTCGGGCACACCTGCGACGACAATTTCCTGGACGGCTTCATGTTCATAAAGCGCTTCTTCTACTTCACGCGGGTAAATATTGTAACCTCCGGCAATGATGATATCCTTTTTCCTGTCAGCAATATAGAAAAAACCTTCTTCATCCATATAGCCCATGTCCCCGGTGAACAGCCAGCCATCTCTCAGAACAGCGGCGGTTTCCTCTGGTTTGTTCCAATATCCTTTCATGACCTGCGGACCTTTTACAATGATTTCTCCATGCTCATACGGAGCGGCAAGCTCACCCGTCTCTTCAGAATAGATCGCGGCGTCCGTACTCGGCCAAGGACAGCCGATACTGCCCGGCTTGTTTTTCCCCCAGATAAAGTTGGCGTGCGTCACTGGGGATGCCTCTGACAAACCATAGCCTTCCACAAGTTTTCCGCCAGTCACCTTTTCAAATTTCTGCTTTACCTCCACAGGGAGCGCGGCTGATCCGCTAAGACAGCTTTTAATGGATGACAGATCATAATGCTGCAATTCGGGGTGATGCAAAAGGCCAATGTAAATTGTCGGTGCCCCTGGAAAGAGCGTCGGTCTGTGTTTGTCGATGATTTTAAGTGTTTCAAGCGGATCAAACTTAGGAAGAAGAATCATTTCGAAGCCTAGTTTAATCGAATAGTTCATGACTGCCGTCAGTCCGTAGACATGAAAAAACGGGACAATGCCCAGCACTTTTTCAGCGCCTTCCTTCACATCGAACATCCAAGCGGCGCACATTTCAGTATTGGCCAAAATATTTTGGTGCGTAAGCATGACCCCTTTGGGATCTCCGGTTGTTCCCCCGGTATACTGGAGGACAGCGATATCATGCTCAGGATCGATCTTCGGGATTGTCAGGAGTTCAGTTTTTTCCTGCTTCAAACTGGAAGCGAACGTGTGAATGTTAGCTGTTTTGTCAAAGTCGATATGAACTTTTTGTTTTTGTGTGAGCGGATAAAGAATATTTTTCGGAAAAGGCAAATAGTCTTTTACGCTGGTGATCAAAATCTGTTCGACTATTGATAACGTTTTCATTTTTATTGCCTTCGGGAAAAGCAAATCTAAGGTGATGATCACACTTACTGCAGCGTCTCTGAGCTGATATTCAAGCTCATGCTCGGTATAAAGCGGGTTCGTCTGCACCACGATGCCGCCAGCAAACAAGACACCATAATAAGAAATCACTGTTTGTGGGCAATTGGGCAGCATAACAGCCACTCTGTCTCCTTTTTGCAGGCCATTGTACTGCAAAAAAGCTGCGAGTTTAAGAGCATCCGTCAGAATGTCATGAAAGGTGAGTTTTTTTCCATAAAAAGATATTGCGGTTTTGTCAGGGAATCGTGCGGCGGAGTCTGTCAGGATGGATTGCAGGGTTTTATTCGGCAACGGAAGCTCATGCGGGATATCGTCGGGATACTCGGCAAGCCACGGCTTTTTAGACTGCATAAAACCTCCCCCTTTCGATTTTAGAGTTCCACCCTATCATTATAGCAGATGGACGGCAAAAAAAAGAAAAAGAAAGGTAAATCTTTCTTTTTCTCGTCATACGAACAGATATATAAGGCCAATTAACAAAAAGATTCCCGCCGCGGCGAGCAGTACTTTTGCAAGCTTTTCCATCTATTCTCCGTCCCCTTATATTCCGGCTGCCACCACAAATGAAAGCCCGACAGAAATGACAAATGAAATAAAGCCGACAGCCCGGTTATCATTTTCGATTTCCTTATCAATTTTAAACCGCGGAGTCAAAAACTCAAAAATAAAATAGCTTAAAAGAAGCATAACAAATCCGTAAACGCCCCAGCCTATCATTTGCAGCAGCGAATTGTGCTGGGAGATGGAATGCTGGAATACGTTTGCGATTCCTAAAATTTTTCCGCCGGTTGCCATTGCCACCGCAAGATTTCCTTTTTGAATCTCTTCCCAGTTTTTATAAGCCGTCACCAGCTCAAACACAGTCAAAAAGAGGACGAGGCAGAGAACCGCGACACTGTAATACGCCGCGATTTCCACAAGCTCGTTTTCCCAAAAATCACTCATGGCCATACTCCCTTTTATTTTAGTTCAACAACCGTAACGCCTGATCCTCCCTCACCTGCTTCACCGAAACGGGAGCTTTTGACGCTGCGGTGGTTCTTCAGAAGATCCTGCACGCCTTTTCTTAAAGCGCCGGTTCCTTTTCCGTGGATGATTGACACTCTAGGATATCCGGCTAACACTGCATCGTCCAAATATTTTTCAACACGGCTGAGGGCATTTTCATAGCGTTCGCCTCGAAGATCAAGCTCAAGCGATACATGATAATCCTTTCCCTTGACCGCCGTAATGATTTTTTCTTTTTTTGGCTCCGGAGCTGATTTGATAAACTCCAGATCTTTTTCCTTTACTTTCATTTTTAATATGCCGATTTGTACATTCCATTCATTGCCGCCGGTTTTTTCAAGCAATGTCCCTTTTTGCCCGAAGGTGAGAACTTTCACCTCATCACCTGGCTTGAAGTCACGTTTTTGCGTTTTCGTTTTTTCCGGTTTTTTGGACTTTTCAAAGGTAGGAACTGCGCCTTCTAACCGTTTCTTCGCGTTGATCAGCTCATGATCCTTGAAGGATTTGTGTTCTTCTTTTATGGAGCGCAATTCATGAATAATATCTTCGGCTTCTTTCATTGCCGCTTTTACTTTATCAGCCGCTTGCTGTTCAGCCTCCTCGAGCATTTTGTCTTTTTTGCTGTTAAGCTCGATGATTTGCTGCTGCAGCTCTTTGTGCAGTTTTTCCGCTTCTTTTCTGATTGATTCTGTCTCGGAAAGCTCTTCTTCCGCACGTTTTTTGCTTTGTTCCAGCGACGCAATCATTGTATCAACTTCGTTATGCTCGGCCGTCATTTCTGACTTCGCCTGCCCGATGATATGGTCTGGAAGTCCAAGGCGTTTTGAAATTTCGAAAGCGTTGCTTCGTCCCGGCACACCAATTAAAAGTTTATAGGTCGGTGACAGCGTTTCGATGTCAAATTCAACGCTCGCATTCATGACGCCTTCTCTGTTATAGCCGTACGCCTTCAATTCCGGATAATGCGTCGTAGCTAACACTCGTGCATTGGTGCGATGCACGTCATCCAGGATGCTCATGGCGAGGGCCGCCCCTTCCTGCGGATCTGTCCCTGCACCAAGTTCATCGAAAAGCACAAGGCTGTTTTCATTGACCTGTTCTAAAATGCCGACAATGTTCACCATATGGGATGAGAACGTACTTAAGCTTTGCTCAATCGACTGTTCATCACCGATATCAGCGAATACGTGCTCAAATACCGCCGCTTCTGACCCTTCATCTGCCGGGATATGAAGACCTGATTGTGCCATTAAGGTTAACAGGCCTAACGTTTTAAGGGTGACTGTTTTCCCCCCGGTGTTTGGCCCTGTAATGACAATGGTTGAAAAATCGCCGCCAAGCTCAATGTCATTGGCAACAACCTGATCAGGCGGAAGCAATGGATGGCGGGCTTTTTTTAAACGAATAAAGCCGGTGTCGTTCATCATCGGTTTTGTCGCTTTGACCGCTTTTGCATATCTTGCTTTTGCAAAAATAAAGTCAAGCGTCTGCAACACTTGCAAATCTAGAAATAGCTCTTCTGTATGCTCTGCCGTTTTCTCTGTCAGCACACGCAAAATCCGTTCGATTTCTTGCTTTTCTTTCACTTTTGCCTGCTGAAGGGAATTGTTCATATCTACAATTGCCTGCGGTTCAATGAATAGTGTTGCGCCGGAGGACGAAGTATCATGCACAATTCCGCCGTAGCTTGATCTGTACTCCTGTTTGACCGGGATTACAAAGCGGTCATTCCGAATCGTAACAATCGTATCAGACAGCATTTTTGAAGCAGAAGAGGAACGCAGCATTGACTCTAACCGGTCTCTGATTCTCGATTCGAGTGTTCTGAGCTGCGTGCGGATTCCTCTCAATTTTTCCGATGCATGATCAAGCACTTCTCCGTGATCATCGATGCAGGAATTAATGTCCCGTTCTAAATCGGACAGCGTGATAAGCTGTTCAGCGTGCTGATGGATCAGCGGAATGTCAACACCGTCTTCAGCCATTTGGGTGATAAAATGTTTCATTTGTTTAACTGCATAAAGCAGGCCAGAGATTTCAGTGAATTCTGAAGGACTGAGAACGCTGCCGATTTCCGCTCGTCTTAATGCTCCTCTGATATCAACAAGACCGCCAAACGGCGCTCGGCCTCTCAGCCGGATAATGGCAGAAGCTTCGTCTACTTCATCCAGCTGTTTTTTGATTTCGTCTATAGAAGCAGAAGGCTTAAGCTGAAGAAGCATTTCTTTTCCGAGCGATGAAGCGGCATGCTCAATAACCTGTTCTTTCACTTTATGAAATTCAAGAGCTGATAATACTTTTTGCTGCACGATTGTGTGAGCCTCCTTACTTAATCGTTGCGCTTCAGGAATGCCTCTACGTCTTCAAGCGACCGGGCATTCAGAACGTTTTTCGTTTCCGTCCATCCTTTGCGCGCGGCAGTAACGCCAGTTTTCATATCGTCTAACATCTCAATATTATGGGCATCAGTATTAATCACCAATGTAACCCCTTGTTCGTTTGCTTTCAGTAAATGCTCTGTGCGCAGATCGAGGCGCGCAGGGTTAGCGTTGAGTTCAAGCGCCGTATTTGTTTTTTTCGCAAGATCAATCAGCTTATCAATATCGATTTCATAACCGGCCCGTCTGCCGATCAGGCGTCCGGTCGGGTGTGCGATAATGTCAACATGTTTGTTTGTCAGTGCCGTCTCAAGCCGCTTCATAATCACGTGTTCCGGCTGATTAAAACTTGAGTGAATCGATGCAATAACGATATCCATTTCCGCCAGCACATCGTCATCATAATCGAGCGTACCGTCAGGCAGGATATCCATCTCGACACCTTTTAAGATACGGAAGTTTTCGAACTCAGCATTCAGCGCGTCAATTTCTTTTGCCTGCTGTTTAAGTCTTTCTGCAGTAAGCCCGTTGGCGACCTTTAAATATTGTGAGTGATCGGTGATCGCCATGTATTGATAGCCTTTTTTGATGCATGCTTCAGCCATCTCTCTGATCGAAAACGCACCGTCGCTCCACGTTGAGTGCATGTGGAGATCTCCCTTGATTTGCCCGGGCTCTATCAGCTCAATGCTATCGCTGTAGGTTTCCACTTCCTGCCCGCTTTCACGGAGCTCCGGCGGAATCAGCGGCAGGCCGAAGTGCGCATAAAATTCACGTTCGCTCGGAAATGTTTTGATCTCTCCGGTTTCAACTGTCTCAACGCCGTATTCACTTATCCGCTCGCCGCGTTCTTTTGCGATTTGGCGCATCTTAATGTTGTGATCCTTTGATCCCGTAAAATGATGGAGTGTTGTCGGAAACTGCTCTTCCGTCACAAGACGGAAATCGACGCTCGTTTCATATTCAAAGGAAAGGATGACGGACACCTTCGTATCTCCGCTCGCGATCACGCTTTTGATGTTTGGCAGTGCAAGAAGCTGTTCCCTTACTTCAGCCGGCTGATCTGTAGCAATGATATAGTCCAAATCCTTCACCGTTTCCCGCGCTCTGCGAAGACTTCCGGCACGAGAAAATTTGATGATATGCGTAAATTGAGAAAGATGCTCCTCAATATCCCGCGCGATCCGGAGGGCATATCCGATCGGGAACCGCTCAGGCTGCTTTCCGGCTTCTCCGAGCGCCTGTAATATTTTTTCTTCTGATTTTTTGCCAAAACCCGCAAGGCCTTGCACTTTTTGCTGTTCACAGGCTTCCTTCAGAGATTCTGCATCATGTACGCCGAGCTCTTTATACAGCTTTGCGATTTTTTTACCGCCGAGCCCCGGCAGCTTCAATAAAGGCACGAGTCCTTCCGGCACTTCTTTCTGCAACGATTCGAGCGTGCTTGATTTTCCTTCATCTATATACTCCTTAATGACGCTGTACGTTCCTTTTCCAATGCCGGACAGCGACATCATATCGTCCATTTCAGATAAGCTTCGGTCGTCCTGTTCCAGGGCTGCCGCTGCTTTTCGGAATGCGGACACTTTAAACGGGTTGTCCCCCTTTAGTTCCATATAGACTGCAATGGTTTCAAGCAGCCGGATAATATCTTTTTTATGCATACAATAACCCCCAGACGTTCACATATGTTTCCATCATACTCGAAAAAAACTTCTCCGGACAAGAGAAGTTTTTTATGCCCCGTACTGTGTCCACAGCTCTTCTAAAAGCCCTGACAAGTACGGTGTATGGTTAATGATCACATTTGCGAGAGACGATTGCCCCATCATTTGCTGCAACGCATCTACCGGCAGAACGGATGCGACATACAACAGCACAAATGTAAATAAATAGACTTCTAGAAAACCGAGAACGGCGCCCAGCAACTGGTTGATTTGTTTGATCACCGGAATGCCGGCGACAATACTCAAGAACGAGCCGATGATTCTCAGTAAGATTTTAGCGATGATAAATAAAACGATAAACGCAATCGCATTATAATAGGCCGCTTCTAAATTTCCCGTAAAAAAAGAAAGAGCCGGCTGTCCCGCTGAAAAGTCGGGTGCGGGAATCCACTTTAAATGCGGCGCCACATTTTTATAGAATAAAGCCGCAAAGGCGATCGATAAAATAAAGCTCGTCAAGCGGATAAACTGCAGGATAAAACCGCGTTTTAACCCCAGTAAAGTCCCCATCAGGAGCAAGATTAAGATGATGATATCCAGCATAGTTGTTCAATCCTTTTCTTTAAGCTGACGCTCCAGTTTTTCACATTTCTCTTGTAACTTAACATAATCGTGCACCACATTTACCGCTGTCAGCACTGCAAGTTTATTTATATCAAGGTATGGATTTTTTTCATTGATTTCTCTCATTTTATCATCAACAATTCCGGCGACATACCTCATATGGGCTCTGCTTTCTTCACCGACAATCGTGAAGTGCTGGCCGTAAATGTCAACGGTTGTTTTTGTTTTTTTGCCGTCAGACAACGTTTCTCCTCCATTCCGCGAGAATCCTAGTTCTTATCATAACACGTTTATTAAATGAATGGAAAGACGAGCCTCCCGCTGTTATGATACACTGGTATATACAGTGAAAAGTGTAAAAAAAGGAGATTATTACGTGTCCCATTCAGTGATAAAAGTATCGTTGTCTGCTATTGACCAAATGAAAATGACGTACAGCGGTTCGCTTACCGCCTCTGTTCCGCAGGGAGCCGTTTTTCAGGCGAAACCGCCCGGCTGTACCATTACAGCATATCAATCAGGCAAGGTCCTGTTTCAAGGCAAAAACGCAGCGGCAGAATCCGCGCGCTGGGGAACAGCTGAGCCTCAGGAAAAGAAGAAACCGGCCAAAAAGCCGGCTGATCCACGCTATGCCCCTCCGGCAGATATCGCCGGCATGTCTGTTATCGGCTCTGACGAAGTCGGAACCGGAGATTACTTTGGTCCAATGACAGTTGTATGCGCGTACGTCGACAAAACCATGCTCCCTTTAATGAAGGAACTCGGTGTGAAAGATTCTAAGGATCTAAAGGATCCACAGATCATCGAGATTGCCCGAAACCTGATTAAAACCATTCCGTACAGCCTGCTGGTGTTAAAGAATGAAAAGTATAACAGCATGCAGGAAAAAGGCATGAGCCAAGGGAAAATGAAAGCATTGCTGCACAATCAGGCGATCACCCATTTATTAAGGAAAATGGATGGAATAAAGCCTGAGGCCATTTTGATTGACCAATTCGCTGAGCCAGGCGTCTACTTCAATCATTTAAAGGGTAGAGACATTGTGAAGGAGCGGACCTATTTTAGCACAAAAGCTGAAGGTATTCACCTGGCTGTCGCCGCTGCTTCAATCATTGCAAGATATTCATTTTTAATGGAAATGGATAAACTATCACGCGAGGCAGGAATGACGCTGCCGAAAGGAGCCGGTCCGCACGTCGATGAAGCGGCAGCCAAGCTGATCCTCAAAAAAGGGGCATCCGCACTCAGAGCCTTTACAAAACTCCATTTCGCCAATACGCAAAAAGCGCAGCGCCTTGCTGATAAAAAACGTTCATAGAAAAAAGCTTGCAGATTTCTCTGCAAGCTTTTTTTATCAGCCTCTTAAAACAGCTTGATATGTGTCTTCTAACGCCTTCAGCACTTTACTGTGCGCTTTTGTCACTTCTTCTTCAGTCAGTGTTTGTTCAGGGTTAACATACTGGAGTGAGAAAGCGACTGACTTCTTGCCTTCCTCCATATGCTCTCCTTCGTATACGTCAAATACGGTTACCTCTTTCAGAAGCTTGCCGCCGGCCTCTTTAATGACGCTCTCGAGCTGGCCGCTTGTGACGGTTTTATCTGTTACAAGAGCGATATCACGTGTCACAGACGGATATTTCGGAATCGCCGTGTAAACAAGCGGTGCTGTTTCTGCTGCAAGTAACGCATGAAGATCAATCTCAAATACGTATGTTTCCTTTATATCCAGTTCTTTTTCCAATGAAGGGTGGACTTGGCCGATGAAGCCGATCAGAGAGCCATTCAGTAAAATGTTCGCTGTTCTGCCCGGGTGCAGCTGTTTGCGTTCAGACTGTACAAATTCAATGCTGTCTAGGACGTTGAGTTTGTCTAACAGCCCTTCGACAATACCTTTGACAACAAAGAAATCAACTGGTTTCTTCTCACCCTGCCATAGCTGCTTGCGCCATAATCCGGTAACAGCTCCTGCCACACGTTCTGTTTCAACAGGTTTTGTGTCCTCTTCCTTCGTCAGGAAAACGGAGCCGACTTCGTACAGTGCAACTGAGTCAGTCTGTCTCGCGAGGTTGTAAGAAACAGAATCAAGCAGATTCGGAACAAGACTGTGTCTGAGAATGCTTCTTTCTTCACTCATAGGAAGCGCAAGCACAGTGTTCAGTGATTTTTCAATCGCAAACGCTGCCGCTTTCTTCTCATTTGTCAATGAGTAAGTGATGGCTTGGGATAAGCCTGCGCCTTCAAGGAAACGTCTGACTTTACGGCGTTTTGCCTGATATGGCGTTAATCCGCCTGTTGTTCCCGCTGTCTCAGGAAGCGTAGACGGAATGTTATCGTAGCCGTACAGCCTTGCCGCTTCTTCGATTAAATCCTCTTCTATTGTAATGTCGCCGCGGCGTGATGGGATGGTCACAACGAGAAGATCATCCGCTTCACCAACCGTAAAACCGAGACGTTTATAAATGCTGATCAGTTCTTCTTTGCTGATCGTCATGCCTAGAACGCTGCTCACTTTGTCAGCAGATACATGAATGTTATTTGCTTCGATTGTCAGGTGATCTTCCTCAACCGTTCCAGCAAGCACCTCACCGCCGGCATACAGATGGATCAGCTGTGCAGCCCGTTCTGCTGCAAGGCGTACGCGCGCAGGATCAATTCCTTTTTCAAACCTTACGCTTGATTCACTTCTCAAACCAAGGTCCTTGGAAGCCTTGCGAACCGTCTGCCCGTTGAAATAAGCAGCCTCAAGCAAAATCGTTTTCGTCTCTTCCTGAACCTCTGACTCTGCTCCTCCCATGACACCGGCAACGGCCTGCGCTTTCGTTCCGTTTGTAATGACAAGGTGATCGGCAGACAGCTTACGTTCTTGATCATCAAGAGTGACGATCATTTCATTCTCAGCTGCTTTTCTTACTACGACTTCCTTAGAGCCAAATCTGTCATAATCAAACGCGTGAAGCGGCTGTCCGTATTCCAACAGGACAAAGTTTGTGATGTCAACAACGTTGTTGTGCGGACGAATGCCTGCATTCATCAGCTTTGTTTGCATCCAAAGCGGTGACGGAGCAATCGTGACATTTTTAATGATTTTTGCAGCATACAGCGGGTTCGCTTCTTGATCTTCGATTTTGACAGCAATGTAATCAGACGCTTGTTCTGAAACAGCCGGGTAATCACTTTGCGGAAGCTTTACCTCAGTGTCTAAAATCGCCGCAACCTCGTAAGCAACACCAAGCATGTTCATGGCATCCGCGCGGTTTGGTGTTAAGCCAAGCTCAAGAATCGCGTCGTCAAGCTGTAAAGCCGCTAAAGCATCGCTTCCTGTTTCAGCGTCATTCGGGAATACGAAAATGCCTTCCGCATACTCCTTCGCCACAAGTTTGCTTTCAATCCCAAGCTCCTGTAAAGAACAGATCATGCCGTTTGATTCTTCACCGCGAAGCTTGGCTTTTTTGATTTTGAAATTGCCCGGCAGCACCGCTCCGACTGTTGCAACTGCGACTTTTTGTCCCTTATCCACATTCGGCGCGCCGCAAATGATTTGTACAGGGGCTTCCGCTCCGATATCCACAAGGCACTTATTCAGCTTATCAGCATTCGGGTGCTGCTCGCGCTCCAGCACATGGCCGATGACAACGCCTTTGATGCCTTCTCCTTTGTATTCAATTCCTTCAACCTCAATACCGGCTCTTGTAATTTTTTCAGCAAGAACAGCCGGGTCCATGCCTTTTAAATCAACATAATCCTCTAACCATTTATAAGAAACAAACATCCTTGCATCCTCCTCTTACGCCTGTTTAAACTGCGAAATAAATCTGACATCGTTTGTATAGAAATGGCGGATATCATCAATGCCGTATTTCAGCATCGCGATGCGCTCAACACCCATTCCGAATGCGAAGCCCTGATATTCCTTCGGGTCAAAGCCAGCCATTTTAAGCACATTCGGGTGAACCATGCCGGCGCCGAGGATTTCGATCCAGCCTGTTCCTTTACATACTGAGCAGCCGTTTCCACCGCATTTAAAGCATGTCACATCCACTTCTACTGAAGGCTCAGTAAACGGGAAGAAGCTTGGGCGGAGTCTGATTTCGCGGTCTTGCCCGAACATTTTTTTCGCAACGAGTTCAAGCGTTCCTTTTAAATCACTCATGCTGATGTTTTTGTCAACGACAAGCCCTTCAATTTGCATAAATTGATGAGAGTGCGTCGCGTCATCGTTATCACGGCGATAAACTTTACCCGGGCAAATGATTTTAACAGGCCCTTTGCCTTCATGCTTTTCCATCGTCCGTGTTTGGACAGGAGAAGTTTGCGTTCTCATCAAAGTTTCCTCTGTGATGTAAAAGCTGTCCTGCATATCGCGCGCAGGGTGTTCTTTTGGCAGGTTGAGCGATTCGAAATTGTAGTAATCCGTTTCAACCTCTGGCCCTTCCTCGACTGTGTAGCCCATCCCGATAAATAAATCTTCAATTTCTTCAATGACAACAGTGAGCGGATGGCGGCCGCCGACTGCAACAGGATTCCCAGGCAGCGTGACGTCAATTGTCTGTCCCGCAAGCTTCTGCTTCATTTCCTCTTCTTCAAGCTTCTCGTTTTTGTCAGCAATCGCATTGGCGATACGCTCTCTTACTTCGTTCGCGAGCGCGCCCATTTTCGGACGTTCCTCAGCAGAAAGTTTGCCCATGCCGCGCAGCACTTCTGTAATCGGCCCTTTTTTTCCGAGATATTGCACCCGAATATCATTGACAACCTTTAATGAGCTTGCCGCTTCTACTTGTTCTAAAGCTTCTTGTTCCAGCTGTTTTAGCTTTTCTTCCATTTTGCATCCTCCTTTTATGTAAACAAACCGTCATATGTCTTTGGAAAACAAAAAAAACCCGCCCCTTATACAAGGGACGAGTTGTGGCCGCGGTACCACCCTTATTTCAGACAGACTGATGCTGTCGTCAGCTTCATTGACATAACGGAATCAGATTCCGGTTCACCTTTACGCGCTGTGTGGCGCGGTCCCGGCGACAACTCAAGAGGTGAAGCCAACTTCCGGCTGCGTTAAAAATGCTCTCAGTCAGCGGCATTTTCTCCCTGGAAAGCAGTTGATCAGAAATTGAGGTCCTCTGTCACGGTTTTTGAAATATTATGTTCTATTATAGAGAAATCCAACGCTTGACGCAACACTATCCTCGCAAGTGATACACGAGGATGGCAGCCGCAACTGCAACGTTTAGTGATTCAGCCTGTCCGTAAAGCGGCACGTACAGGTTCAAATCCGTTTTTTCCAGCAATGCAGCATCCACCCCTGCGCCTTCATTTCCTACAATGAGCGCAAAGGATTCAGACTGAGGGATCTCCCGGTAAGGCGCTCCGTTTTGCAGCGCCGTGCCGTACACTTTTACGCCCTCTGCCTTCAATTCGTCCACATATGACTGCAGGTTTTTTCTCACAACAGGAATATGAAAGTGAGATCCTTGCGCAGACCGCAGTGTTTTTCCGTTAAAGGCGTCGGCCGTGCCGTCACCGAGTACAACTGCATCCAAACCGGCCGCATCAGCCGTTCGAATCATTGTGCCTAGGTTTCCCGGATCTTGAACGGCATCAATCAGCAGCATCTTACGTGCCGTTGCCAGCTGTTCTTCAGGCATATGGCATACGGCGGCAATCTGCTGCGGCGTTTCGGTTTCAGTCACAGCTGAAAACGCATCTTCGCTCAGCACATAGCACTGGATACCCGCCTCAAGATCTGAAGGAATCTTTGTTTCATCCTTTACAAGAATTTCTTTCACCGTACCCGGGCTTTTCAGCGCCTCTTCAACGAGGTGTTCTCCCTCTATCAGAAATGTATTTGTTTTTGTTCGTTCTTTTTTTGTGTGAAGCTTTTTCCAATCCTTCACTTTTTGGTTTTTTGCTGATTCTATATGTTTCACTGTCTGTGTGGCGCTCCTTTTTTTAACATGATGTTATTATATCGCAAGAACAGCACATAATAAACCAGGTGCAGGGTTAGAATATACGTATTACATTTTAGGAAAAGGAGCGTTTTACATGGATCTTAATTTACGTCATGCCGTCATTGCCAACGTAACCGGCAATAATCAGGAACAGCTTGAGCATACAATTGTAGATGCGATTCAAAGCGGTGAAGAAAAAATGCTTCCAGGGCTCGGCGTTTTATTTGAAGTCATTTGGCAGCACGCATCCGAAAGTGAGAAAAACGAAATGCTGAAAACGCTTGAAGGCGGATTAAAACCTGCCCAATAAGACATGAAACCGGGTGACTGCGCCCGGTTTTTTTCTTATATAATAAAAACATGATGAGGGGGAACGCCATGTTTTTACAGCCATTATTAGCGAAAAAAATTATTGCTGAAGTCAAAAAAATGTACGAACGTGAGGTCATTATCGTAAACACGGACGGCCTTATTATGGCGAGCACAAACGATGAGCGGGTCGGACAATTTCATGAAGGAGCGCTTCTCTGCGCAAAAGAAAAACGCAGCGTCATTATTACAAAGGAAGATGAAAAAAGGTTAAAAGGAGTAAAGGCGGGCATTAACCTCCCTGTATTTTCTGATCATGATGTGATTGCTGTCTTCGGGCTGACAGGTGAGCCCGCTGAGATCCAGCCTTACGGAGAACTGCTTCGAAAAATGACAGAGCTGTTCATTAAGGAATCATGGCATTTAGAGCAGTCCCAGTGGCGTGAAAGAATGCTGGAATCTTTCATGATCGATTGGCTGCAATTAAAAGAGTGGTCTTCGGGTTTTCTTGAGAAAGCTCAGCTTCTTGGTGTTGACCTTGCCTCCCGGCGTCAAATGATTCTGATTCAGGGGTATGAGTGGTCACCTCATGATATTGAGCAAATGGGACGCAGCTGGAAATCCTCGTACCCTGCGGATTTGTTCATCAGGTGGGGAAATGAACGGATTTTGATTAATCACGAAGTGCCACAGCATGAACAAAGAGATCGGCTTTTACGGCAGATCCTTCACATTTGTTCGTTTGCCAATACCGCAAACAGCCAATTGGCAGCAGCTGGCGCCGGAAGGGCTGTCGCAAGCTCCAGCCTGACAGATTCATACGAGCAAGCGGAAAAAGCGCTGGCTGTCAGCCTTAAGCGAAAGACGCCCATATTCGAAGAGGATCTGAAGCTTGATATGTGTCTGACGGAAATCAGCCCAGGGACCAGAAATGAATTTCCGCAAAGAGTATTCAGAGAGACGCTTCGGCATCAGGAACTAATGAGAACGATACGGACCTTCTTTCTACATGATTTGTCTTTGAAACAAACCGCAGAAGATATGCATATTCATATCAATACATTGCGTTATCGTCTGGCTAAGGCTGAACAGCTGACCGGTTTGCACTTTGACCGCACCGAGGACATCGTCACGATGTACGTCGCACTCTATTTTTTAGATCAAGATACAAAATAGAAAGAGTTTTAGTTTCATTTTTTGTATGTTTCTCCATGGAAAGCTTTTCTTTTTTTCTTTTACAATAGATTGAAAGCGTTTTTCAACAGGGGGATTGGTGAAATGATCACAAAGGATGTAAAAGGACAGCTGATTCAAATCGTCGGACCCGAAAACTTTGATGACTCAAAAGCCGGCCGGCTCGTTTATTCTTATGATGCGACGCCGCAGTTTCAATCTATGCCTGATGCCGTGATTGCGCCCAGGAATACTGATGAAGTTTCACAAATTTTAACGATTTGCAGAGAACATCGCGTGCCGATCGTTCCGAGAGGATCAGGGACAAACCTATGCGGCGGCACGTGCCCGACTGAAGGCGGCCTTGTGCTTCTCTTTAAGCACATGAACAAGATTCTTGAGATTGATGAAGAAAATTTAACTGCCACAGTTCAGCCGGGCGTCATTACGTTGGATATGATCCGTGCAGTTGAAAGCAAAGGTTTATTTTATCCGCCCGATCCGAGTTCTATGAAAATATCAACCATCGGCGGAAACATCAATGAAAATTCCGGCGGGCTCCGCGGATTAAAATACGGCGTCACCCGCGACTATGTGATTGGTCTGGAGGTTGTGCTCGCAAATGGAGACATCATCCGCACCGGAGGAAAACTCGCGAAGGATGTGGCCGGATACGATCTGACGCGTCTTTTTGTCGGCTCAGAAGGAACACTCGGCATTGTGACAGAAGCCATCGTCAAACTTGTTCCAAAACCGGAAACCAAGAAGACGCTGCTTGCCCTTTATGAAAGCATTGATGCTGCTGCTCAAACGGTATCGGACATTATTGCCGCGAAAATGATACCCGCAACGCTTGAATTTCTCGACCAGCCTACACTATTGGTAATTGAGGATTATGCCAAAATCGGACTTCCGACAAGCGCAAAAGCAGTTCTGTTAATTGAACAAGACGGGCCGCTTGAAACCGTTGAACGGGATATGGAAAAGATTGAGGCGATCTGCAAAAAAGGCGACGCCGTTTCCGTTCAGACCGCACAAACGGAGGAGGAGGCATTCGCCCTGACTGAAGCTCGGCGCTCCGCCCTTTCTGCCCTTGCACGCCTCAAGCCGACGACGATTTTAGAGGATGCGACTGTTCCTCGCTCAGAAATCGCCAATATGGTCAAAGCGATTAATCATATTGCTGCTAAATACGATATTTCCATTTGCACCTTCGGCCATGCAGGAGACGGGAACCTCCATCCGACATGCACGACAGATATACGCAATGAAGATGAGATGGAGCGTGTCGAACAGGCTTTTGCCGAGATTTTTGAGAAAGCGATTGAACTTGGCGGCACGATAACCGGAGAGCACGGAGTCGGGGCCATGAAAGCGCCTTACTTGGAGATGAAGCTAAAAAAAGAAGGCATTGATGCGATGAAAGCGTTGAAAGCGGCATTTGATCCCCAGAACATATTAAATCCCGGCAAAGTGTTTGCAAAAGATGCCAGAAAACGTGTGGTGGCACAAAGATGACAACAGAAAAAGAAATGAAACAGATCCAAAATGAATTTAAAGAGCGTATGGATGAAGGTGAGTTATTAAATTGTATGCGCTGCGGATTTTGTCTTCCTTCCTGTCCGACCTATATCGAATCAGGGTTTCAGGAAACACACTCCCCGCGCGGGCGTATCGCCTTAATGAAAGCCGTGGCGGACGGTATGATTGAACCGGATGATGATGTCGAACGTTCGCTGTCACTTTGCCTCGGCTGCCGAGCCTGTGAACCCGTATGCCCATCCGGCGTGAAATACGGTCAGCTGCTGGAGGAAGCCAGAGATATTATCCACCAAAATAAAAAACACTCGCTTGGCGCACGTGTCATGCGAAAGACGGCTTTTCACGAGCTGTTTCCGCACCAAAACCGCATGCGCTCAGCTGTAAGCCTTATCGGTTTGTATCAGCGGTCAGGACTGCAAACCGCTGTGCGAAAAACCGGTATGCTTCGGGTCCTGCCTGAGCATTTGCGGACGATGGAAGCTGTTCTTCCTGATGTTCCAAAAAGCAAAGAAATGAACAATCGGCCGCATTTCCTGCCGTCCATTGGCCCCATGAAAAAACGGGTCGCCTTTTTTTCGGGCTGCTTAATGGATACGATGTTTTTACCGACTAACAATGCCACATTGAAGCTGCTGCAGCTGGCAGGCTGCGACATTGTCATCCCGCCTGAACAGGCTTGCTGCGGGGCACTGCATGGGCATAGCGGTGAAAAAAACGCAGGGAAAGAGCTCGCGAAACAAAATATCGCTGCTTTCGAAGCGTTAGACGTGGATGCTGTCATCACAAACGCAGGAGGATGCGGAGCCTTTCTTACTGAATATGATCATTTGCTGAAGGATGAGCCGGAGTGGTCGGAGCGTGCCGCCGCTTTTGTTCAAAAGCTGAGGGATTTTTCTTCCGTTTTGGTTGAACTCGATTTCCATCAAATGGACTTAGCGCTCAGGACGCCTCAGGTCGTTACCTATCAAGATTCATGCCACCTAAGAAATGTAATGCATACGTCGCTTGAGCCCCGCCAGCTGCTCCAAAGCATCAAAGGAGCTGAATTCAGAGAAATGGAGAAAGCAGACAGCTGTTGCGGATCAGCGGGAATTTACAACATCGTCGAAGCTGAAATGTCTATGAAAATACTGGACAGTAAAATGGCTGCCGTCAAAGCAACCGAAGCGATCCTCATTGTAACAGCAAACCCCGGCTGCCTGCTGCAGATGAAGCTCGGGATTGAACGCGAAGGACTAAGCGGTAAAGTCAGAGCCGTTCATCTGGCTGATTTGCTATTAGAAGCAACCGGGCAGAAAACAACATGAGAAAGCCCAAAACAGAAATTGTTTTGGGCTTTTGTTCGTTATTCCATCGGACTGCAAATTTCGATATAATGTCCATCCGGATCTGCGATATAGGCGACCGTCTGCCCCCATGGTTTCACTTTCGGCTCCCCGATAATCGAGACGCCTTGTTCTCTCATCCTTTTGATGACAGTTTCTACATTTTCAGTAACAAACCCGATTTCAAATGTGTTTGAAGCAGATGTTTCCGGAATATCCAGCGCTGTGATATTTCTAGCGCTTTCCCTCGTATTAAGGGCCAATATCGTCGATCCTGTTTCAAATTCGACATATGTGCCGTGTTCAGCACGAATCGGCAGTCCTAAAATATCCCGATAAAAATGAATAGCCCGCTTGCTGTCCGATACGTATAGAATAAGATATTTCATTGATAGATTCATTGCCACGCCCCCTCAGCATTTCAATAGTCCTTCTAGCCCGGTATAGATGCTTCCATCCTTAAACTCGGATCTCTCCACATCTGCGCCCACTTTTTCACGGCCGCCACAATAATGATGAAGCCTAACACCAGCATGATGATAGATAATACGCCATTCAATACACTATATCCTGCTGCTTCAGGATTAAGATACACATGGCGCACCATCCAATAGCCCGCATAGTTGACAGTGACATATAAATAGGCAAGCGGGATAAGACATGTCAAAATGTATCGGCGTTTATCGGCGATTTTCAACACGATGGTCGCTCCGATAATCAGCCCTACTGACGCCATCAGCTGATTGGAAACACCGAACAGCGCCCAAATGGAACCGATATCTCCTGAATACAGCAAGTACCCCCACATCAAACAGGCAAGCGCGCTGGCAAATACAGAGCCTGGAATCCAGTCTGTTTTCTTCAGCGGTTTATACACCTCTCCGAAGAAATCCTGGATCAAATAACGGGCAACACGTGTGCCGGCGTCAATCGCTGTTAAAATAAATACCGCTTCAAACATAATGACAAATTGGAAAAAGTATGAGGCCAAATGGCTGAAAAACGGCATTCCGGTAAAAATATAAGTCATACCCACCGCAAGCGTGACGGCTCCCCCAGTTCTCCCTTCTAAGTCCAAGCCGATTTCCCTGCTCAATTCAGGCAGATGGACGACATTCATGCCAAGCGTACGGAAAACCTCCGGCGTGCTGTTAATCGCAAAGTAATCAGCAGGCTGTAAGGCGGTGGCCGCAATCAGTGCCATGATGCCGACAAGACACTCAACAAGCATTGCGCCAAACGCCACCGGCTTCATATCACTCCATTTATTCAGCATTTTGGGTGTCGTTCCTGAGCCGACAAAGGCATGGAACCCAGAGATCGCCCCGCAGGCGATGGTTATTGAGATAAACGGCCAGACAGGTCCTGCCAGCACAGGCCCGCCTCCTTTTACGAATTCTGTAAACGCAGGAAACGGAATGGACGGATTGACGACAAACACACCAACAATCAAAGCGATAAAAACACCGATTTTCATAAAGCTGCTTAAATAATCACGCGGTGCGAGAAGCAGCCAAACAGGAAGCGCAGCGGCAAAAAACGCATAAACAGGAAGCGCGATTGCAAGCGTTTTCGTATCTAGTGTTAAAAAGTCACCGAGCGCGGTAGTCTGTACCCATGGGCCGATAAAGACTCCTGTCATTAAAAAGAGAAAACCGACCGTTGACGCGAGCTTTAAATTTCCCGTTTTCTTATAAAATAAGCCCACGCCCATCGCAATCGGAATCGTAATCCCTACCGCAAATGTTCCCCATGGATTGCGTTCAAGCGCGTGCAGCACGACCATCGAGAGACCCGCCATCGTAATCGTGATAATAAACAGCATGGACAGTCCCGTACAAAAGCCGGCAACAGGGCCAAGCTCATCCTTCGCCACTTCCGACAGCGATTTTCCGTTTTTGCGCATTGATGCAAACAGCACAACAATATCATGGACGGCTCCCCCTATTACCGCCCCGATTAACAGCCACAATAACCCCGGCAAATAGCCAAACTGCGCCGCCAGAATGGGTCCGACCAGCGGCCCGGCCGCTGCGATCGCGGCAAAATGGTGGCCGAACGAAACCCATTTATTTGTAGGCACATAGTCTTTCCCATCCTCAAGCGTGTGAGCGGGTGTCGGCTTGTCATCATTCACTTTGAGAACCTTCACCATCATAAATGTTCCGTATAAACGATAGGCAATAGCCAAAATACACATTGACGCTATCACAATTGTAACCGCATTCATTTTCTCCCATCCCCTTTGCTGTTTTTCATAAATATATCATAATTTCATGGGGAAAAGCGGTCATTTTTTCCTATACAAAAAAGCCGGCTGGGATGGGCCGGCTTGTGGCAGTTAGTTTAGTTCAATGTCTCCAGATGTTGTACGAACTTTTAAATGGTTAGAGGGGCTATCACCTACATAACCTACAATACGGTGCTCTGATTTTTCTTTATACAAGATGTGATCGAGATTGGCCGCGGCATCCCCTGAGTCTGCCTGAAAATCCACTGCCAAAGATGCAGGTTCTTTCTGATACTCTACTGACACACTTCCGCTCGTAGTGACGATGTCGATCTCTTCGTTCTGATGATCCTGAAGAAGATCAATATCACCGGAAGTTGTCTTATAGTTCACCTTTTCAGCTGTTGTGCGGCTGCTTTTTATTGATCCGCTTGTTGTCTTTACCTCACCTTGGCCGAATGAATTTTGGTCAGTTTGAATTTCCCCACTCGTTGTTTTTAGCGTCAGCTCGTTTTCGATGCGTGTATGCTTCAGCTCAATATTTCCTGATGTAGAGTCAGCAGCTGATTGATCCGCTTGCGTATTTTCTATCAGAATATCGCCAGAGGTTGTCGTTACGGTTATCTCATCATACTTCTTTTCCGGAATCGTGATTGTGATTTTCATATCCTTTTCGCTGCCCCACGGTATAAAAGAGATGATATTCTCGCGTGCTATTTGATTGATTGTTAATGAATTGCCATCTTGGCTCACATCGAACAGCTTTTTGCTTTTATCACTGACTAGCCCTTCAGCAGCTACCTGAATATCATCCGTTTGCCCGCTTTTGACCTCTGCATGCATCGAGCTCGTTGTTACCTCAATTTTTTTAATATCTGCAGGATCATATGTTTCGGCAGCTTTCACCTCTTCTTTTGTAAAATCCGAGGTAGCAGCAGAGATGACAGCCCCGATTACCCCGACTGCAAATACTGCGATCAATCCTATTATGATTTTTTTCATGTCTGCGCCCCCGTCACCAGCTTTAAATTATATCTGATATATCGCAAACTCATGCCATACAGCAGCTTGCCTAAATGCCACAGCCCTATACACAAGAGCAGCCCCAGACTGCCAAACACGAGTGATAAAAAGAACTCCAGCATCATGTGCGTATTCATTTGAAACATCACCATGCCGACAAACATAATTGGTGATACAGAAAGTGCAAGCGCCGCCCCGCATAAACCCACGTACACTCCAAAAATGCCAATAGCTGGTCCCAGCACAAAAATCAAATTTAAGATGCTTATCGCTGCTGCTGAACATGCCATCTGAAAGAGGTTCTTCTTAGGGCGCTGCACTGCTGGAGCAGTTTCCGTGACATCTGGCACCAATTCCTTTGCTATTTGTTTTGGGGAGCCGAGTTCCCTGATGATGTCCGCTTCCGGCCTGCCTTCTTTCATCCCTTCTGTAATATGTTCTTCAAAATCAAATAAGATTTCATTCCGCTCTTCTTTAGAAAGCGGCTGTAACGCTTTACTTAACTCCTGTAAAAACTTTTCTTGATTCATCGTTCTCCTCCCCTTGCCGCATCAATGATTTGATTGACAGATGCTGTGAACTGATCCCATTCTGCCAGCAGCAGTTTCATTCGCACGAAACCAAGCTTTGACATCGTGTAATATTTTCTGGCAGGCCCTTCGGAAGACGGCGCCATATATGTTTCTAAATATTCTTCTTTCGTCAGTCTCCTGAGAAGAGGATATAAGGTGCCTTCAGCTATCGCCATGTGTCTGGAAATGTTTTGAGAAAGCTCATATCCGTATTGGTCTTTTTCGGATATTAATACAAGCACACATAGCTCTAATGCTCCCTTTTTGAATTGAGCATTCATCATAAGCTCCTCCCTGCGGCTGGTCAATTTTGTTTATTTTTCCCATCACTTATCCATATGGTAACATCCACTACTGAACATTACAAGGTACTGAATGATATCTACTGAGAAAAAAGAAAAACCGGAGAGAAATCTCCGGCTTTGCTTCTCTTATGATTGTTTTTTCAGGCGGATCACATTCCAGGAAAGCGGCGTGAAATGAGCAGTTAAGCCGTTTTCGCTAACAGACGATGTTCCGTTGGAATGCGGGACGACATTCTTTCTGTTATGCTGGTTTGTCGCTTTGATATCCTGATGCTCAAGCACGATGTGCTCTGCGATTTGGTAGGATTCAAAGCCTCTGAGCGAAATCTCCGTCTCCATCTGATCCTCAGCCTTGTTTACCGCAAAAATAGTGAGGGTTTCTTCCTCTTCAGAGTACACAACAGCAGCATCAACATATGGCACATCAGTAAAATCAGAACAGTCGTACTTCGGAGAAGAAATAAGCGGTTTCAGTGACTCGCCCCTTCCGTAAACAGAAGCATGCATGTATGGATAGAAAATCGGCTGTCTCCATGCTTCTCCGCCTTTTTCCGTCATGATCGGCGCGATGACATTGACAAGCTGCGCAAGACACGCGATTTTCACACGATCTGCGTGCTGCAGCATCGTAATGAGGAGCGAGCCGACTAATAAGGCATCTTCAAAATTGTAAATATCCTCTAAAATCGGACGCGCAGTGATCCACGGCTCGACTTTTTTATCAGCCTCATTTGAGTGATACCATACGTTCCATTCATCCAGAGAGAGATTGATTGTTTTCTTGCTGCGTGTTTTTGCTTTTACATAGTCACAGGTTGCGGCGACAGATTTAATGAAATGATCCAGATCCATGGAACGGGCCAAATAGTTTGGCAGATTGTTATCCCGATTTCCGTAGTAGGTGTGAAGAGAGATATAGTCAACATGCTCGTACGTATGCTCAAGCACCTTCGCTTCCCAATCGATAAAGGTCGGCATGCCGCTGTTTGAGCTGCCGCAGGCAACAAGTTCAATTGATGGGTCAACCCATTTCATGACCTTTGCCGTCTCTGCGGCTAGCCGTCCGTATTCATCAGCTGTTTTGTGGCCGATCTGCCACGGTCCATCCATTTCGTTTCCTAAGCACCATGTTTTGATGCCGTACGGCTGTTCATAGCCATGTGATCTTCTTAAATCACTCCAATAAGAGCCTTTCGGATGGTTGCAGTATTCAACGAGATTACGGGCGGCATCTATGCCTCTTGTGCCGAGATTGACGGCCATATTGACCTCGGTGTTCACCTTTTTTGCCCAAGTTAAAAATTCATTTGTTCCCACTTCATTGGTTTCTGTCGTTTGCCATGCCAAGTCAAGCCGTCTCGGGCGATTTTCAACTGGTCCGACACCGTCCTCCCAGTTGTATCCGGATAAAAAGTTTCCGCCCGGATAACGGATGATCGGAACCTGTAATTCTTTGATCAGCGACTGGACATCTTTTCTAAACCCATTTTCATCCGCTTCAGGGTGATCAGGCTCATATATGCCTTCGTATACCGCACGCCCCATATGTTCGATAAACGATCCGTAAATCCGTTTGTCTACTTCACCAATTTTATATTCTTTGTCTACAATCATTCGCGCTTTTTTCATCACACGTTTCCTCCTTCATTAACCTTTGACTCCCCCTACCGTCAGGCCGGAGATAAAGTATTTTTGGAAAAACAAGAAAATGATAATGACCGGCAAAATCGCAAATACCGAGCCGGATATAAGCATGTCGTAATTATTTCCATAAGGGCTCAGCAAGCTGGACAGACCAATTGGAAGCGTAAACATTTCTTTCGACCGAAGCACAATCAGCGGCCACAAGAAATTGTTCCAGCTGTTTAAGGACTGAAGGATGATCATCGCGCCGAAAGCCGGTTTCATCAGCGGCGCCATAATCCTGAAAAAGATGCCAAATTCCGTACAGCCGTCCATCCTTGCAGAATCCAACAGATCCCTTGGAAGACCAAGCGCATATTGCCTAAAAAAGAATACGGCAACAGGTGAAACGATGAACGGCAATATGACACCCGTATATGAATCGATCAAGTGTAGACCGACGGTTAGCTTAAACAGAGGAAGCATCATAACCTCCAGCGGAACCATCATGATAATCAGCACAAGAACAAAGATGATACTTCTTCCCTTAAAATCATAAACTGCAAGCCCGTACCCGATCATCGAAGAAAAAAACAGGGTGAGCACGGTTGTGAAAAGCCCAAGCACAAGGCTGTTAAAGAACCATTTGAAATAAATGCTGCCGCCGTTAAACAGAAATGTATAATTATCAAGACTCATTACTTTAGGATCAATGTCAAGATTCAGCCCCACACGCAAAAGCTCAGATGACGGCTTTAAGGACCCTAAAAGCAAACAGAAAATCGGAAAAATATACAATAGGCTCAGCATCATAAAAAACAAGGTCAGCGCAATTCTGTAAACGCTAAACTGAGGACTGTGCCGCAACATTTATCCCTCCCCCTTAAACGAGCCTGAAAGCTTTAATGAAATCAGGCTGACAACAAGTATCACAATCAAAAGCACAATGCCGATGGCCGCTCCGTACCCCATTTCGTTGTAGGCAAGCCCCTGCTGATACAAATATCCGACAAGCGTCAGACCAATATTACCCGGGGAATTATTCTGCCAAAGCACGTAGCTTTCCTCAAACATTCTGAAGCCGCCGATAATGCTGATGGTCAGCACATATACGGTAACAGGCTTGAGAAACGGCAGCGTGATGTGTCGGAATTTTTTCATCGTATTCGCCCCGTCTATATCAGCGGCTTCGTACAGCTCTTTCGGCACATTTTGCAGGCCTGCTAAAAAGTAAAGGATGTTGATTCCCATCCATCTCCACGAAGCAAGCAGCACCATCAAAAACATGCCGGTATGTTCATTGTTCATCCAGTTCTGAGGTGATAAGCCGAGTTTGAGTAGGATGGAGTTAGCCAGAGACGTTTCCATTTCTCCGAAGATCAGCCGAAAAATGATCCCCGCGACAATGGTGGAGGTCAATGCCGGTATGAATAGCGCTGATTTAAATATATTTCGAAATTTGACCAGCTTTGAATTCAGGAATATGGCTAGAAGCAATGGGACAGGAATCAGCACGATCAGCGTCCAAAAGGTGTATTCCAGCGTATTCCAAAGGGCGGTATAGAACGTCGGGTTGTTTAGCGCTGTATAATTAGACAATCCGACAAACGACACCTCTCCCGGCAAAATTCTTTGAAAGCTCATGATGAAGACACTAATGATGGGGTATAGAAAAAATACGAGAAAGGATAAAACGAATGGCGCTGTAAACAGATAGGGCGCCGCTTTTTTCGAATAAAATAGATCTCGCCAGCCTGATTGTTTCGCAGCTGAAGGAACGGGATGAACCGTTCCCGTTTTCACAGGTTTCATGAGAACCTCCCCGCTTTCACTTTTTGAATGGGATTCTAATTCTGTTTCAGTTCACCTGCCGCTCTGTCCAAGGCTTGTTTAGGCGTTTTTTGCTGGGATTTAAGCGCGTCGAACAATACGCTTCTGTTGACAAGGTCTGAAGCCTTTGCAAAATCCTCATGTAAATAAATTGGATTGATTTCATCCTTGATATCGAGCAGCACAGAAAAAATGCCTGTTCCGTTTTGGAAGTAATCCGTGTATTTGTTTTTCTCTTTCAATTCCTTGGAGCTCCAAACATCCCAGCGAAGCGGGTCAAACCCGAGTACGCTCCAGAGTTTTTTATTTCCTTCTTTAGAGCCCTTCGCAAAGGCCAAAAACTCTTTTGCTAACTCAACATGCTTGGATTGCTTCGGTACAACGGTTGCCGTACCGCCCAAGCCTGCCGAGCGGTCGCCCCCCTCTTTCCATGCCGGGAGCGGTCTGATGGCAATCTTCCCTTTCAGATCAGGCATATAATCGATAAATCTTCCCATATACCAAATCGGCATGAGGATTGAAGCAGCTCCTCCTTGGTTCATAAAACCGTAGTATTCTTCACTGTGATGCCCGCCGCCTGGAGCAGGAATCATCGTTTTATCATTGATCATGTCTTTTAAATATTGAAGTGTTTTTACGTTGGTGTCATTATTGAGGATTAGCTTGCCGTTTTTATCAAAATAGCCTGAGTTTTGCTGTGAAATCATAGATAAGAAGGTTCCGGAATCATTTGTTTCCACCGTTCCCATCGGCTTCCCTGTCACTTTGCGCACTTTCTGTCCGGCTTTATGGTAATCATCCCATGTTTTAATATCGTCAGGGTTGACGCCGGCTTTTTTCATCACATCCATGTTATAAAACATGACTGTAGTCCCTACATGCGTATCGAGTCCGTAAAGCTTTCCGTTTTTGCTGTACAGGGTCAGCCGCGCCTCTACGAATTTATCGCGGTCCTTTTCAATCAGCGGAGTCAAGTCGGCAAGCGGTATGTCAGAGCCCTTTAAAAAGTTTGAAAAACGGGCCAATTCCACATCGGCAATATCAGGGACGCCTTCTCCCGCTATTAAGGAGATAGATAAGTTATCATGCATTTGTCCATACGGATAAACGACCGTATTCAGCTTAATTTTGCGGTCAGGATATTTTTTGTTCCATTCCTTCACCATTTCCACATAGAACTGCTCATGAAGCCCGTTAAATGTCCAAAAGGTCAGCTCAGTTTCACCCGATTTGCCGGATGATTTTTCTGCTGAACACCCGGCAATGAGTAATGTCAGCAGCATCATGAGCACAAGAAAACAGACAGTCATTTTTTTCATCTGCGTTACCCCTTCCATTCGAGGTGCGGGCTATTCATATAGACCATGATTGATCAGCGTTTTGTTTTCATTGATGATTCTTAATCCGGTGCAGCGGTCTCTTAAGGTGTGCGCGTGTCTGAAGGCATTTTTGACGGAATCCTGCCCGACACCGATTTCGTCAAAATACGCAGGGCCTCCGGCTGATCTCAGCCAATCAGCAAGCACTTCTCCTTCCGGGAGTGTTTGATAAGCCGATTGGATGGCTTGCCGCCGGCTTGGTGAAAATTCGTTCAATCCCTCATCCTTAGCGAGCTTTCTGTATGTGTCAGTTAATAAAACAGCGGCACAGCCCACCTTTGCCCCATGAAGAATCTGAGGCCGTTTTTTCTCCATTAACTCCATCTCAATCCAATGTGAAATATGATGCTCGCCGCCTGATGCCGGACGGGAATGATCTAAGGCCAGCATGACAAGCCCCGATACGATTAAAGACTCCATCAAAACCCGTATGCCAGTTTCCGTTTTCAGCGCGATGTCTTCTGTGTGTGCGATACAGGCGTCAAGCGCCTCCTGAACGATCTTAGCTCCTGCTGGCGAATAAGGCTCGCCGGCAAGATGCCGGGATATTTCCCAATCTGCTAAAGATGTTATTTTACCGAGCATGTCACCAAACCCAGCCGCCACCATTGATTGCGGTGCCGCTTTTAATAGATCCAGATCAGCGAACAGCGCAGATGGGGCCTTCGTTTGAATGGTTGTTTTCGTGCCGTATAAAATAATCGGCGCCCCGGCTGACGTAAAACCGTCTACAGATGGAGCAGTCGGATAAGAAATAAACGGCAACTCTCTCTGAAACGCCGCAAAGCGGACGATATCATGAATCGTGCCCGAACCGACAGCAATCATGACATCCGTTGTTTGTTTCGTATGGATCAGCGCATGAATGAGCGATCGTTCATCAGCTGTCACATCTCCGGCTTCATTTTCTGGAATGATCAGGCACTCGGCCTGAAATCCTGCTTGATTCAGTCGGTTTTCCAAATCAATTCCTGCAATGCGGTGTGTATTCGCGTCGCAAACAAGGACAATATGTTTGTAGTTTTTTCGTTTTACATAATCCAAAAGCGAATCAGCTGCTTGTTTACCGAGGACAATTTCTTCAACTTCTATAGGAGACGTCTCTTCTCCGGCGTGTTCAAAAGCACGCTGAACGTCAGCTGCGATACGATTCATATCAGAATCCCCTCCTCAGCCAATTTGATTACATCCTCTATGGACTCCAGCACATAATCCGGCGTATACAAACGCTGTTCTCCCGGTTTCGCAGAACCAGTAAGCACTAAGGCGCTTTTCATGCCATAAAGCTTTCCCATTGCAATGTCAGATTCAATGCTGTCTCCTATAATCATGCATTCATGTGCGGACAGCCCCATTGCTGTACAGGCAGCCTCAGCCATCAGCCAAGACGGCTTTCCGACAACAAGTTCAGTCTTCGCTTGAGCGGAAGCCTCTATCGCCCCAATCATTCCGGCCACATCAATGGCATTTCCGTCTTCGTTTGGAAAAGAGCGGTCTTTGTTTGTAGCAATGATACGAGCGCCGCCGGCGGCCGCTTGAAAGGCTTGATTTAAATCTTTGTACGTAAGTGTTTCGTGAAGGGAGATAACGAGCCAATCCGCTTCCTTCGGTTCGTTCGCACGCTGCACACCGGCCAGTTTCAGCTCGTCAACCAAACCTTGTTCTCCAAGCACCCATACCTTTGAAAAACGATAATGTTTATTCAGAAAGGCCGCCGTTACACTCGACGACAGAACAATGTCGTTTACATCCGCTTCAATCCCCGCTCCAAGAAGTTTTTTTCTGCACATGGCACGGGAGATATTCCCCCGGTTGCTTAAAAAGACGATTTTCTTTCCCATTCTCCTAAGCGTTTTGATCGCTTCTCTTGCTCCTTCGATCAACTCATTTCCTCTGAATACAGTACCGTCCAAGTCAATCAGAATGCCAGCCGGTGACACAGGCGTATCATGACTGGCCATAATACGCATTTGCTCCGTGTTTTCGATAAAAATGCTTTTCATGCAGGACTGTATTAATTGGGGT
The DNA here is from genome assembly GCF_000259365.1 of Bacillus sp. JS. Classification (NCBI taxonomy): domain Bacteria; kingdom Bacillati; phylum Bacillota; class Bacilli; order Caryophanales; family Bacillaceae; genus Bacillus; species Bacillus sp. JS. The sequence continues at coordinate 2,810,151 of NC_017743.1, forward strand.
TACATCCTTGTTCAGCATAATGGAGTGATAGGCCATTTCGGCAACCGTTTCTAATACAACTGCGTTATGAATGGCATTTAAGGCATCCGTGCCCCAGCAGAACGGTCCGTGATTATTCACGAGCACACCCGGAATCTGTTCGTAGTTATGATGCTGAAAGGTTTCCGCTATGACTTTTCCTGTATTCAATTCGTACTCATGAATGATTTCTTCATCGTACATTTCTCTAGTACACGGAATCGCACTGTCAAAATAATCAGCATGAGTCGTGCCTAAAGGCGGAATATCTCTGCCTGATTGCGCCCAGCTTGTCGCCCATTGAGAATGGGTATGGACTATTCCCCCGATATTCGGAAAGGCTTTATATAAATAAACATGGGTAGGTGTATCTGAAGAAGGCTTAAGCGAACCTTCGACGACTTCTCCTTCAAGGTTCAAAACAACCAAGTCATCTGCTGTCAGGTCGCTGTATTCGACTCCGCTAGGTTTGATGACAATTCTTTCTTTTTCACGGTCAATGCCGCTGACATTTCCCCACGTAAAGGTTACCAGCTGATGCTCTTGAAGCTTTAGGTTGGCAGCCAGCACTTCTTTTTTTAATGTTTCAAGCATGCTCCATCACCCTTTATCAATTCTTTTTGGCGGCAGATGAAAATTGAAGATTTTTGATGGTTTTCAGACGCTTCATGACATGGTTTTCTTTTCCGAAATAATGAACCAGCTCTTTATATTCAGCGTACAATTTTTCATAGACCGCGGCATTTTCGGCATTTGGCGTATAAGATATATCTTTCAGTTTTCCCATGTTCGCCGCTGCATCTTTGATGTCGTCGTATCCGCCTTTTTCTTTGCCTGCGGCTAGCGCGCCGAAAATGGCAGATCCTAAGGCTGGGGCTTGTGGTGAACCAGAAATTTTAATGTCCATGTTCGTCACATCCGCATAAATCTGCATGACAAACGGGTTTTTCTCAGCAATTCCGCCGGCTGCGTACAGCTCCTCAATCGGAACACCGCTTTCTTTGAACGTTTCGATAATCATCCGTGTTCCGTAGGCTGTCGCTTCAACTAACGCTCTATAAATCTCTTCAGGCTTCGTCAGCAGGGTCATGCCAAGCAGCATCCCTGTTAAATCTGCATCAACAAGAGTTGAACGGTTGCCATTCCACCAATCTAAAGCAAGCAGGCCGCTTTCACCCGGCGCTTGATGGTTTGCTTTCTCACTCAGCAGCTCATGAATGCTAATGTTTTTTTCCTTTGCTTCCTCTTGATACGCTTGCGGAACACACGTTTTCACAAACCAGTCAAAATGATCGCCTACACAGGACTGTCCGGCTTCATATCCCGCATAGCCCGGGAGAATTCCGTTGTCCACAACGCCGCACATCCCTGGAACGATATGCACCTCTTCACCAAGAAGAACATGGCACGTTGAGGTTCCCATAATCATCAGCATTTTCCCTGGCTCTGTGATGCCGACCGCCGGCACGGAAACATGAGCATCCACATTGGCAACCGCAACAGCCGTTCCCGGAAGAAGCCCTGTCAGCTTTGCCATTTTGTCAGTCAGGCCGCCGGCTTTTTCCCCTACTGAATGAATCGGCCCTGCCAATTTATCTCTTGTAATCGTTTTCATTGAAGGGTTTAATTTCTCAAAGAAACCATCTGACGGATATCCCGCTTTTTCACTCCAAATCGCTTTATACCCTGCAGTACAGTTGCTTCGCTTGAGCGAGCCGCACAGCTGGTACACGATCCAGTCCGCAGCCTCGATGATCCGGTCAGCCGCTTCATAAATGTGAGGCGCTTCCTCAGCTATTTGCATGACCTTTGGAATCATCCATTCTGATGAAATTTTTCCTCCGTACCGCTGTAAAAAAGCCTCTCCTTCTTCTTCCGCGATTTGATTGAGCCGATCAGCATGTTTTTGTGCCGCATGATGCTTCCAGAGCTTCACATAGCTGTGCGGCTCCTCTTCATATTCAGGCAGCATGCACAACGGCTGTCCGCTGCTGTCAATAGGAAGGATTGTACATGCCGTGAAATCAATCCCAATTCCGATAATGTCTTTTGGTTCAACGCCCGTCTGTTCAAGTAAAGACGGAATGGTTGTTTCCAAGACTTCGAGATAATCAGCAGGGTGCTGCAGCGCCCAGTCGCGCGGCAGCTTTTGGCCCGTTTTGGGCAGGACGGTATCAATGACAGCATGCCTGTATTCTTTTACAGCAGACGCAAGTTCCTCCCCTGTTTGGACATGAACCAACACCGCTCTTCCAGATAAAGTTCCAAAATCAACCCCTATAGTGTAAGCCATGTGACATCCCCCTCTACTTTTGAAGCCGGTAAAGCGCCTCGTTCCATTTTAACTCGTGTTTCAGTTTATGAATTGTCGTATCACGGGAAATGAGAACACTTTCGATCCCCGCCATTTCCGCCCAATCAAGCATTTGCTCCGCTGTCAGTTCATAAGACAGGCAGGTATGGTGTGCGCCGCCGGCTAAAATCCATGCCTCCGCTGCTGTTTTCAATGACGGCTCCGGCTTCCAGAGAACTCGGGCCACCGGCAGATTCGGCATGTCTTTTTCAATTTCCTGGCCGTTGACTTCATTCAGCACAAGGCGGAAACGCCCGCCAATATCAACAATGCTGGCTTGAATGGCCGAACCGCTGATGCCGTTAAATACAAAACGCGCAGGGTCCTCCTTGCCGCCGATCGAAAGCGGGTGAACCTCGATTTTCGGCTGATCCAAAGCGACAGTCGGACACACTTCAAGCATGTGAGAGCCCAGAATCATTTCATTTCCCGGTTCAAAATGGTACGTGTAATCTTCCATGAAGGAAGTTCTTTTTCCTTTGGCCATGATTTTCATCATCCGTACAAGGGCCGCTGTCTTCCAATCCCCTTCACCGGCGAAACCGTAGCCTTTCTCCATCAGGCGCTGAACGGCAAGTCCCGGCAGCTGTTTCATTCCGTGCAGCACTTCAAACGATGTCGTAAACGCTGTGTATCCGCCTTGTTCAAGAAAAGCGGTTAAGCCTAGTTCAATTTTCGCCTGCTCTTTAATGGATGCTACCCTTGCTTCGTCACGTTTTGTTTCCTCGCTGATCACATATAATCTGTCATATTCCGCATAAAGCGTGTCAACCTCGTCGTCCGTAATGCGATTCATCACCTCAACAAGATCTCCGATTCCATATCCGTCAACCTGCCAGCCAAATTGAATATGCGCTCCGACCTTGTCTCCGTCGGTTACCGCGACATGACGCATGTTATCTCCAAATCTGGCAACCTTAATATGTCTGCTTTCATTTAATGCAGCCGCCGTATCCATCCACTGGGACATTTCTTTTTTCACTTCTTCATCATCCCAATAGCCGGCAATGACTTTTCGGCTAAGCCCCATTCGCGAGTTGATGTAACCGTACTCTCGATCGCCATGCGCGGATTGGTTGCTGTTCATAAAATCCATGTCAATCGTACCCCACGGAATATCGCGATTATATTGGGTATGCAAATGCAAAAGCGGTTTTTGATAAGAGGAAAGGCCTTCTATCCACATTTTTGCAGGGGAAAATGTGTGCATCCATGTAATAATGCCAGCGCACGTCTCACTGTACTCCGCTTCTCTTAACAGCTCTCTAATCGTTTCCGGTGAAGTGACGACGGGCTTATGAACCATTTTATATCTGGAAGAAACCCCGCTGAGCCCCTCACAAATGCTTTTCGCATGCTGATCCACCAGTTCCAGCGTTTCTTCCCCGTATAGGTGCTGGCTTCCTGTCACAAACCAGAATTCATAATCCTTTGTCTGAAGCATGTAAACTGCCCCTTTCCCATAAAATAAAACGCTTTCAAACACAAGAAAAAAAGATACGTACTAATGATAGAAAACAAACCTATAAATAATAATTTGTACGAACAACTTCATTATAGTAATTGACTATTACACTGTCAATCTTTTCTTTTAAAAAAAGCCGGGCTCTGCCCCCGGCTTTTTGATTCAATAGGACGGCCAGCCCGAGCTCCAATTCAAATCATTGATAAGAAGCTTTGGAATGCCGTTGTTATTGGCATCATAGGCATGGCGAACAAGAATGTTTCCATTTACAATATCCTGGCCTCCAGGTCCTTTCCATTGATCATTGCCCGAATCCAAAATGGTGCCTCCGCCTTCGAGCATGCTTTTTCCGCTTTTATCAAGATAAGGGCCTGTAATGTTTTTAGATCTTCCGTAAGCAATTTTGTACGTACTGTTTACGCCGGCACAGCATTTATCAAATGAAACCATTAAATAGTAGTAACCATTTTGATACGTAAGAGTAGGGGCTTCCAATGCACCGCCATTATTCGGTCTGGATGCAATCGAATAGAGCGATCCTGTAGGCTTCATCGTATTCTTATCAAGCTTGGTCAGCTTAATGCCGGTCCAAAACGAGCCGAACGCGAGCCACGGGTTGCCATCCTTGTCGAATGTCAGCTCCGGATCAATGGCGTTATAATTATTTGAGGTTGTCGAACGAATCACCAAGCCCTCGTCCTTCCAACTCCCCGAACTGATGCTTGTGGAAGATGCCAGGCCAATGGCAGATGTATTGCTTCCAAAAGAAGAAACAGAATAATACAGCCAGTACTTTCCGTTATAGTATTGGATGTCCGGCGCCCATTGGTTTGGCTCGTAATTCGGCACATAATTGGACCACCACGATAGCGGTGTGCTAAAAATAGATTTTTGTACGTTCCAATTTTTAGCGTCTGAAGACTTCAACACCCGCAGTCCCCGTTCTTCCGTAAGCCCTGTGCCGAGCGCATACCATGAGCTCCCCTCTTTAATCATAGTCGGGTCATGAAGCAGCTCATTAGATGCACCCCAAAACGCGGCCTCTGCGGGAGCAGCGGAAGTGAATAACAAACCTGCAGCCAGAGCGGCACTCGAAAAGTGAAAGAAACGTTTCCATGTTTTTTTTGTTTTCAATTTTGTTCATCCTCCCTTAAATTAGAAAGCGCTTACAAAATAGATTGTTTACCCTCCCTTCCTTTCAAATGAGCTGGGTATCGTAGATCTTCATGTTCAGGACATTTTCGGTATCCTCTTTATTGTAGTCACTCCGCTGTAATTTGTACAGACAAAAAAATATAATCCGCCTCAACAGGCGGATTCCTCCGTATCTTTATTGGTACGTAATTTCATCAACCGTTTTACGATCTAGCTTCTTAATGACTTCTGTAATTAACTTAACGGCGTTTTCATAATCATCACGATGGAGCATGGCTGCGTGCGTATGAATGTAGCGCGTTGCAATGGTAATGGACAGCGCAGGAACGCCATTTGCCGTCAAATGGATGGCTCCCGAATCAGTTCCGCCGCCGGCAATCGAATCAAACTGGTACGGAATGCCTGCTTCTTCCGCGGTAGCGACAACTGCATCGCGCAAACCTTTGTGAGAGACCATAGATGCATCGTAAACGATAATTTGCGGGCCTTTACCCATTTTGCTTTGCGCTTCCTTCTCGGAAATGCCAGGCGTGTCTCCTGCGATTCCTACATCGACCCCAAACGCAATATCAGGCTGTATGGTGTGTGCAGCCGTTTTCGCTCCCCTCAGGCCGACTTCCTCCTGCACGGTTCCGACGCCATACACAATGTTTGGATGATCAGTGTTTTGTAAGTTTCTTAATACATCAATTGCAATCGCACAGCCGATGCGATTGTCCCAAGCCTTTGCGAGCAGGAATTTTTCATTGTTCATAACCGTAAATTCAAAATGCGGAACAATCATATCTCCCGGGAGCACGCCCCACTCCAAGGCTTCTTCCCGGCTTGAAGCTCCGATATCAATAAACATATCTTTTATTTCCACTGATTTTTTTCTTGCTTCAGGAGACAAAATATGAGGCGGCTTAGATCCGATAACCCCTGTGATTTCTCCTTTTTTTGTGACGATGGTGACGCGCTGGGCAAGCATAACCTGAGCCCACCAGCCGCCAACGGTTTGAAAACGGATAAAGCCTTTATCTGTGATTTGTGTCACCATAAAGCCGACTTCATCCAAATGTCCGGCGATCATAATTTTCGGGCCGTTTTCTGCACCAGTTTTTTTAGCAATTAAACTGCCCAGGCGATCTGTTGTCACCTCATCAGCAAATGGTTCTATGTATGATTTCATCACTTGCCTTACTTCTCTTTCATTGCCCGGTATGCCTTTTGCATCTGTTAAATCTTTCAGCATGGTCAATGTTTTATCTAATTTTTCCATGTTCCAAACCCTCCTTCATCAGTCCTGCATTCTTATTATACAAAACATGGCGCTAACCATACGACTATTTCACTTGAAAATCGGGTATATGTTTTTAGAACTTTCTTTTAGAAAAAGTGAAACTTTTTTCTATGCTCTTCGTATTACATCAGATCATCACAATAAGGGAGGTGCCTTCACACAATGTTTGTCATGGTTCTAAGGATTATTTTGCTTGCACTTTTTGCTTATTGTATTTATGCCGTGGTCAAATATGTCGCGAATCCAAAGAGAAGGCTTAAGCTGGCCCAATCAAAAGAACATTTTTATATTATCGATGAACAGAACAATACCCGAAAGAACTTTCAGCTGACGTATAAAGGCGTGCTTTTTGAAGGAGAAAAGCATATTCCTTCCAAGGATCATCCTCTGTTTATCCACACCATCTTTGTCTGGACAGAATCTCCTGAGAAGCTGAAGCATTTCTCTGCAAAAGATTTTGAGAACATTGAAGAAAAAGTGCTGGAACGATATCCAAATTGTAAAATTGACTGGGACCAGCCCATTAAACTTGCAAAAAAAGCAGAAGAGCGTTAAAACGCTTTTCTGCTTTTTATAAATCAAACGGACTGTAGTAAATACCGATGAGAATCGCTTCTATTACCAGAAGAAGCGGTACTCCGTACTTAAAAGAAGCGTGTTTCGTTTTATGTCTGAAGGTTTGCATGCCAAGCCAGATACCGAGCGCTCCAAACACGATGGCTATCAGCCACAGCCGGTCTTCAGAAATTCTCCATTTGTGCTGCTGCGCTTTGCGTTTGTCAACGCCCATCACCCAAAAACCGCACAGATTCATCAACACCAAATAGACTGCAATAACCATGTTGCCTCATCCTTTATATAAAAAAGCCGCTCTACTGGAGAGCGGCTCTATATGATTACTTGTTTAATTGAGCTTTAGCAGCATCAGCAAGCTGATTGAATGCAGTAAGATCGTTTACAGCAAGATCAGCAAGCATTTTACGGTTTACTTCGATACCAGAAAGCTTAAGACCGTGCATTAAATGGCTGTAAGAAAGGCCGTTCATGCGAGCAGCTGCGTTGATACGAGTGATCCAAAGTTTACGGAAATCACGTTTTTTCTGACGACGGTCACGGAAAGCATAGTTTCCAGATTTCATGACCTGCTGGTTAGCTACTTTGTATAATGTATGTTTTGAACCGAAATAACCTTTTGCTAATTTAAGAACCTTTTTACGACGCTTACGCGCAACAGTTCCGCCTTTTACTCTTGGCATTAAATTTCCCTCCTAATTGTTCCTTATCCGATTACTTGATGTTAGCAAGCATTTGTTTGATACGTTTGAAGTCTCCTGCACTTACAACAGCACTCTTGCGAAGCTTACGCTTTTGCTTTTGAGATTTGTTAGCGAATAAGTGACTTGTATACGCGTGAGAACGTTTTAACTTCCCAGAACCTGTCTTTTTAAAACGTTTAGCAGATCCGCGGTGAGTTTTCATTTTTGGCATGGGATTTCCTCCTTATTGCTTTTCGTTTTTCGGCGCGAGCATTAAGAACATGCTGCGGCCGTCCATTTTTGGTTTTGTTTCGACAGTCGCAACCTCAGCACATGCTTCAGAAAAACGGTCTAACACACGCTGACCGATTTCTTTATGAGTGATTGCGCGTCCTTTAAAGCGGATAGAAGCTTTCACTTTATCGCCTTTTTCAAGGAATTTAATCGCATTGCGCAATTTCGTGTTAAAGTCATGCTCATCGATTGTCGGACTTAACCGAACTTCTTTTAAGTTAATGATTTTTTGATTCTTGCGTGCTTCTTTTTCCTTTTTCTGTTGCTCAAATCGGAACTTACCGTAGTCCATGATTCGGCAGACAGGCGGTTTTGCATTCGCTGCAACTAACACAAGGTCAAGATTTGCGCGGCCGGCGATTTCAAGTGCTTCCTGACGGGACTTGATTCCAAGCTGGTCGCCATTTTGTCCGATTAAACGGACCTCACGTGCACGGATACCCTCATTAACCAATTGATCTTTGCTAATAATGAGCCACCTCCATAGTTTCTTCGAATTGATTCACAACTCATTTTGACTGCATTCTGCAGGCAAACAAAAAGTGTGGGCATTATAAAACACCCACACTACGAACATCTGTATCAATAAAAATGTACGGTCAACCTGCCAACTACATGCATGTGTCAATCAGGTGAGAAGCGGGTGCTTCTGCTTGTGATTTATATTCAATTCAATAACTATTCTACACAATACCGGATCTTTAGTCAAGGACGACTTATCCGGAACAACTTTTACATTGTAACATGGGTTTTCTATGAGCGCAAGAGAGAAAAAGAAAATCTTTCATCCTCAACCAGAATGTAAAGTTTATGAACCGCTCATCCACGCACCATAAACGAAAAAAGCCAAGGCATTCAGCCTTGGCTTATCCTCCGATCAACTGCACGAACACAGGAATGACCAGAACCGTTACCACTCCTACTACGACAACCGCAATACTCGCCATCGCAGCTTCAACTTCTCCCATCTCAATCCCGACCGCTACACCAAGTGCATGTCCGGATGTTCCGAGAGCCAATCCTTTAGAAATCGGATTCTTTACTTTAAACACCTTCAAGAACAATGCTCCGAGCGCATATACGATGACAGCGTTAAAGATGACCGCAAAGGCTGTGATGTCGCTGATGCCCCCGATGCCTTTTGATAAAGGAAGCGCAATTGCCGTTGTAGCCGCCTGCGGAAGCATGCTTTTCATTACGGCCGAATCGAGATGAATGCCTTTTGCGAGCAAATAAACAATCGTGACAGAACAGATAGAGCCGGCAATAATGGAGGCCATGATTTGCCACCAGTATTTTTTAAGCTTATCTCTTTGTTTGTACAAAGGAATGGCAAAAGCAATCGTCGCCGGTTCCAAGAAAAACTTAATGATTTCTCCTCCGTTATTATAGTCTGCGTAGGAAAAACCGCCGATTTTTAAAAATGCGATCCCAAGCACCATAGCAACAAACAAAGGAGTGAAAAGAAAGAAGCCTTTTGTTTTCTTAAATAAAAAGGTGCCGATGCCGAATGCAGCAAGTGATACGACAATCCCAAAATAAGGACTCATTGTGCTTTCCATGTGATGAACCTCCTGTTTCTTTAATGGTGAACAAGTTCGTTATTGTTCTGCGGGCTTTGCACTGTTTTTGTTTTCATGTCCGCTGCGGTTTTGCGTTTTCCGCCCAGCGAAATAATCAGCTGAGAAAACAATCCCGTAGCCCCCAGCAAAATAATCGTTGCGAGCAGAATGACAAGAACAATTTGCAGGCCGTATTGCTGCATCACACCAAGCGAATTCATAACAGATATACCTGACGGAACAAATAAAAATCCGATCAGAGAGGTTAAAGACGTTCCGAGCGTTTCCACTTGTTCCAGTTTAATGACTTTCAAACATAATAGGAGAAATAATAAGACCAACCCTACAACCGATGCGGGGATAGGTATTGGGACAATAGCGGCAATCATATTCGAAACCAGCATAATGACGGCAAAAATAAATGCTTGTGTTAAAAACCCATACACTTTTTTAGCACTCATTTTCTTCACCTCTTTCTCTTTGGTACCCTCATTATAAATAAGAATCTCCCATTATGAAGCGCTTACAAGATAACATGCCGAATAGCGGGCCTGAGTTGCAGAATCAAATGGCTGAAATGCAAAAAGCCGCCCATCAAATATGGAGCAGCTTTTTCAATTCTTTCGCATATGTCCGGCTGACCGGTATTTTCGATCCGTCTTTCATGATCAGATTATACGTTGAATTAAACCATGGCTGAATTTCTTTAATATATTCGGTATTGACGACAAAGCTCCGATGGACGCGGATAAAATCAGAATCCGGAAGCTTTTTCTCAATCACAACAAGCGTCTCGCTGACCGTATAAGAATGATCGAAGGTTTTTACATTAACATGGCCATCCTCTGTTCCGGCATAGATAATGTCCTTCGTATCCACGATCACAATCGATTCTCCCACAGATAGCGCGAGCTTATGCTGCCCGGCATGGCTGTTTTGATCTGTTTCGACAATATCCCGATTGACTTTTTTGTATTTTTTCAGCGTTTGCTGAATTCTTTCCTCATCGAAAGGTTTGGTTAAATAATCAAGAGCATCTACCTCAAACGCTTTGAGCGCATACTGGTCATACGCTGTCGCAAACACAACAGCAGGAGGATGCTTCATTTTCTTCAATCGCTTTGCGATATCAAAACCGTTCTCTCCGGATAAATCAACGTCTAAAAACAGCAAATCAGGTTTTTGATCCATCATTTGGTCAAAAGCGGATTCAATATTTTCCGCTTCATTGATTTCCATTTCCTCATTGGTCCGCTTGAGCAAGTAAGCCAGTTCATCCCTTGCCAGCATCTCATCATCAACTATTAACACCCTGAGCATGTTCTTCTCCCTCTTTCATCTGTTGCATTGGCACTTGAAAGGAAACCTCTGTCCCTTTATGAACCTCACTGCTGATATGCAGTGCAGCCTGCTGTCCGAATAAACCGATCAGCCGTTGATTTAGGTTATAAAGCGCTGTACCGGTTCCCTCCTTAGACGGAAATGGCTTCTTCCCCAGTTCCTGCAGGACGTCCGCCGGTATTCCGCGTCCGTTATCCGTCACCTTCATATAGACGGACGCATTATCAGATATGACACAGACTGTAACCTTGCACATGTCTTGTTTTTTCGGAAACGCGTGCCGAAGCGCGTTCTCGACTAGCACCTGCAAAACAAACGGAGGGATTTCAATCTGCTCCAGTCTGCTGTCGATATTGAGCTCAATTTTATATTTCCCGGGAAAACGCGCCTGTTCTAATGACAAATAGGCGTTAAGATGGTTTAACTCCTTTGAGAGCGGGATCAGCAGCTGTCTCGCTCCTTGAAGGTTTGAACGAAAATAAACACTGAGCTGCAATAGGAGCTTGCGGGTTTTTTCAACATCTGTGCGGCAGAGCGCAGAAATCGTGTTGATCGCATTAAATAAAAAATGCGGATTCACCTGTGCTTGTAGCGCCTTGATTTCAGCATCCTTGAGAAGCTTGCTTTGCAGCTCTGCTTCCCCAAGCTCAAGCTGTGTCGAAAACAGCATGGCCAGTCCCTCAGCAAGCTCCTCCTCTACCTGGCTAAGGCCTGCCGGGCTTTTAAAATACATTTTTAAGGTGCCTATTGTGTTGCCGTTCGATGTCAGCGGCAGGACAATTGCGGCGTGCAAAGGGCATTCAGCATGCGTGCATTCAATCTCTTCCTTCGAAATCGCCTTCATGATATGTCCTGTTTTAATTACCTTTTTAGACAGGCCGGTGATCAAGCTTTTTGATGGAATGTGGTGATCCATGCCCGCGCCGACATGCGCAAGGATCTTTTCTTTATCAGTGAGAGACACCGCATCTGTTCCAGTCAGCTTATGGATAATAGCCGCTACACTTTTACAGGAGTTTTCATTTAATCCTTGGCGAAAAAATGGAAGTGTCTGATCAGCAATCGTCAGTACTCGATGCGTTTCGAGAGCCCTCGCCTGCTCTTCCTTGCGAATGATTGCTTGAATAATCGACAGGAAAATAAAACTGCCTGTACCATTGATCAGGATCATCGGAATCCCGATCATGCTGACAAGCTCCCAAGCGTCACTGAACGGCTTTGCCATCAGCAAAATAATGAGCATTTGCAGGGACTCCATGCCGATTCCCACAAGAGCGGCGATACGCGGTGTCGGCATTCGATATCGCTTCGTAAAATACCTGCCGATCAAGCCTGCAAGAACACCCGCTAAAATGGATGACACGGCACAGCTTAAGGCCGTGCTGCCACCGAGTGAAAGACGATGCAGGCCCGCCAGTATGCCAATTCCAGTCCCTACAAACGGACCTCCGAGAAGGCCTCCGATTTCCACACCCAAAATACGGGTATTCGCGATAGAGCCCGATGGATCTATCGTAAGCACCCAGTCATTATTTACGATCATATTTCTTTGAATTTCGATACCTGTATAATTACTGATGATGCTGAAAAGAGAAAAAATAGAAATCAAAACCGCTTTTCCTTTATAGCCGTCCTGATTCTGAAGAGCTTGTCTGAAAAGTTTCGTATGGGCGAGAATGAACCCTAATATAACAATAATCCCTACCCTCTCAAGCATCATAATCATCAAATGAATCATTCATGTCACCTGTTCTTTCCGTTTTCATTCTAGCATGTTTTCGTTTTGCGGCTGACTGTTTTTTTAAAATCATCTGAAAACATATTTCACAAGGCTTTTATCTATTGTAAAATAAAACATGAGCCTTTTGGCAGAAAGATTTGAATCTGAAGCAGAGGAGAAGATCATGAAAGCCGTATTTTTTGATTTAGATGATACACTACTTTGGGACGAAAAAAGCGTCAGAACAACATTTGCAGAAACTTGCTTACAGGCGGAGAAAAAATATGGCCTTGACCCTGAGGAATTCGAAGCAGCTGTTCGCGAAGCGGCGAGAGAATTGTACATGTCATATGAGACGTATCCATATACAGTGATGATCGGCATTAACCCGTTTGAAGGGCTGTGGTCCAATTTCTCAGAGCCTATCAGTGAGGGCTTTCAAAAGTTGAACAAGATTGTGCCGGAGTACAGAAGAAATGCGTGGACAAACGGACTTAAAGCGCTTGGGATCGATGATCCTGCATATGGCGAATACTTGGGAGAGTTTTTTGCGGCAGAGCGCAGAAAACGCCCGTTTGTATATGATGAAACATTTGCTGTACTCGATCAATTAAAAGGCAAATATGAATTATTGCTTTTGACTAATGGCGATCCGAGTCTGCAAAAGGAGAAGCTTGCCGGTGTGCCTGAGCTCGCCCCTTACTTCAATGAAATTGTCATCTCTGGCGCATTCGGCAAGGGCAAGCCGGATGTTTCCATTTTTGAACATTGCCTTAAGCTGATGAATATTGAAAAAGACGATGCCATCATGGTCGGCGATAATTTGAATACTGATATTTTAGGCGCTTCAAGAGCCGGAATCAAAACCGTTTGGATCAACCGGACGGATAAGAAAAACGAAACTGACGTATCGCCTGATTACATCATCAGCAGCCTTCATGATTTGTTTCCTATATTAGAGAAATAAAAAAGCATGATCTCTTCAATGAGATCATGCTTTTTTATTTTATTTTTTCGCTTCAGCTACTGCCTTTTTGACAAACTCATCAAGAGAAATCGTTTCAGAGTTCTGTTCACCGTATTTCCGGACGTTTACCGCGCCGTTTTCTGCTTCTTGGTCACCGACCACCAGCATGTACGGGATTTTTTGCATCTGTGCTTCACGGATTTTGTAACCGATTTTTTCATCACGGCTGTCGACCTCAACACGCAGGCCTTCACGCTGCAGGCGTTCCTGTACCTTTTTTGCGTAGTCTAAATGCACAGCCGGAGAAACCGGGATGACTTGGAACTGAACCGGTGCAAGCCATGTCGGCAGTGCGCCTTTGTGTTCTTCGATTAAGAAGGCGACAAAACGTTCCATTGTTGAGACGACGCCTCTGTGAATGACAACCGGACGGTGCTGCTTGCCGTCTTCACCGATGTATGTCAGATCGAAACGTTCCGGCAATAAGAAATCAAGCTGAACCGTAGACAATGTTTCTTCTTTGCCGATTGCAGTTTTTACTTGAACATCAAGTTTAGGGCCGTAGAATGCCGCTTCACCTTCTGCTTCGTAATAGTCATGGCCGATTTCGTCCATTGCCTCTTTCAGCATGGATTGCGCTTTGTTCCACATTTCATCGTCATCAAAATATTTCTCTGTATCTTCCGGATCGCGGTAAGACAGACGGAATGTGTAATCACTTAAACCGAAATCCTCATATACATCCTGGATTAAACGGACTGTACGGATAAACTCATCCTTAATTTGATCCGGGCGCACAAAGATGTGTGCATCGTTTAACGTCATTCCGCGTACCCGTTGAAGCCCTGACAGCGCACCTGACATTTCATAGCGGTGCATCGTTCCAAGCTCTGCAATACGAATCGGAAGCTCGCGGTAACTGTGAATGTCTTGTTTGTAAATCATCATATGGTGCGGACAGTTCATCGGACGCAATACAAGTGTTTCATTGTCCATTTCCATCGGAGGGAACATGCCTTCCTGATAATGGTCCCAATGCCCTGATGTTTCATACAGCTCTTTGCTGCCAAGCACAGGTGTGTATACATGCTCATAGCCGAGGCTGATTTCTTTATCGACAATGTATCGCTCGATGACGCGGCGGATTGTTGCGCCTTTTGGCAGCCAAAGCGGCAGGCCTTGTCCGACTTTTTGAGAGTTCGCGAACAGCTTTAATTCTTTGCCGAGCTTTCTGTGGTCGCGTTCTTTCGCTTCTTCTAGCATACGAAGATGCTCTTCAAGATCAGCTTTTTTGAAGAAAGCTGTACCATATACGCGCTGAAGCATTTGGTTTTTGCTGTCACCGCGCCAGTATGCGCCTGCAAGGCTTAACAACTTAAATTCTTTGATTTTCCCGGTTGAAGGAACGTGGACGCCGCGGCACAGGTCAAAGAATTCGCCTTGCTCATAGATCGAAACGGTTTCTCCTTCAGGAATCGCATCCAATAGTTCAAGCTTCAGGTCGTCACCGATTTCCGCAAAACGGGCTTTCGCTTCTTCACGGCTGACTTCTTTTCGAACGATCGGAAGGTTCGCATTGACGATTTTTTTCATTTCTTTCTCGATTTTCGGCAGATCCTCCGGTGTAATCGCTTCGTCCATTTCTACGTCGTAGTAAAAACCGTTTTCGATGACCGGACCGACGCCGAATTTAACATCCTTGTAGATACGTTTAATCGCTTGAGCCAATAAGTGAGCCGTACTATGGCGCATAATTTGAAGACCTTCTTCCGAGCCTTCTGTAATGATTTCCACTGTACCGTCTTCATTGATCGGCGTTCTCAAATCGATTTCTTTTCCGTTCAGTTTTCCGGCTAATGATTTTTTCTTTAAGCCCGGACTGATGGATGCCGCGATATCTTCTGTTGTTGTTCCTTTCGCAAACTCCTTGACTGCTCCATCAGGAAATGTGATTTTTACCATATCTGACATCTTTGTCACTCCTTTTTTTGCATATAAAAAACCCCGCCCCCTATGAAAGGGACGAGGTTGAATAAACGGAATCGTGGTTCCACCCTTTTTTCCGCAAAGCCAATACGGCACCTGCGGCTCTAAGCTCTGTAACGGGAGTTCCCGTCAGCCATTACTGTTCCTTTTCAAGGGGTTCACAGCTGAAGTTCAAAGGCGGTAAAGCGAATGGTCCTTAGCTGGGAAGCTTGCAGCCGGGGCTTCCCTCTCTTTGAGCCGGTATCATTCCTTCGTGTCCTTATCAATACGTGTGTCTTTCTTAATCTCCTATGTATTATAAATTGTTCAATCTAAAAAATCAACACGGCCGCGTTTCCTTTTTTTAAACCGACAGCCTTATATATACAGGCTGCCGGCCCTTATCCTTCCGATTGCTTCACCGTTGTTTCTGCATCTGAAAAAGCGTGCAGCGGAAGCATTTCCACTCTTTCTTGAAACACGTTTTGAATGGTCCTTGCCATCATGTGCTCTGGCTGGTCGGTATAAAGCACGACTTCATCAGGCGCAATGGAAATCAGAGGCGCGAGCAAATGAGAATCAATATACATAGGATGATCCCGGACAAACCGCCTGTCTATGTATTTCATTTTTTCCCGTTCCGGCACATAGCGCAGCTCCCATAATGTAAAGGAACCATCATGGACAATATGCACTTTTTTGATACGCGGCTGTTTGGCGTTTACATAGTCTCTGAGTGTTTGAATAAAGTTTTGATATTCCTGTTCCATCTTATATTCATCAATCGCTGCTTCTGTAATATCTCTCAGCTGCTTATAGTATGATCCAAGTCGGAAGGTCTGAAAAGAGCGAATGTAAAATACGCCTTCCTCTAAACAGATCGTTTGGAGTTCATCCAAAATAGATTGTTTCCGTGAAAGCTTCAGCGGCTCAAACTGAAGATCGTCTGCTTCACCTTCCATAATACTGTGTGCGAGCTGAAGAATTTGCTGCTGTTCATCCTGGTCAGTGAAACAATATGTTTCCTCAATCAATGACAGCATATGCTCGTCTTCTTTGCATTCCAAAAAAAATTTGACCAGAATCGGCTCCATAAAACGTTGAATAGAGAAAGCCGGCTTCGCTTTTTTAATCCCGATTTTTCGTATGCCTTCACGGACAATGATATTGTTCCGATCGTCCGAATGCTGAATGAGATGTAAAAAAGCGGCTGCATCATGGTCATCTTCAAAGATTATTTCAAGCATGTTTGTCCCCCCTTACGGCATCTGTTACAAGTATATGGGGGATGTTTTTAAAATAGACGTAAAGGTCACTGGCAAATCTTAATTTGATTCCTGGAACAAGTTTTGCATTTTCTTTCTGAAGATTAATGGCAGCGAAATAAACACGATATACAGAGCGAGAACAAGAAAGAAAGCTGGCAGATTACCAGACAAAAAGCTTGCTCCCAGAACATTCAGCGCAATGGTCCCAGGGATGATTCCCACAGCCGTCGCCGCAAAATACGGCATCGCTTTGACATTGGAAAGGCCTGCCGCATAGCTGACGAAATCAAAATTGATCGGCAGGATTCTTAAAAGGAAGATATAGAAAAATCCGTTATCCTCCATTTGCTTCTGGATGGCTTCAAGCTTTTCATAATAGCCGTTCTTTTTCGCCGCAAACAAACCGGCCGCAAAAAACGAAACAGCTGAAGCACACATTGAACCGACTAACGTATAAAACGTGCCGAGAAGCGGACCAAACGCAAGTCCGCCCGCTATTGAAATAACAGACACCGGAAATAAAACGAGCGGCCTGACGATGGATATCCCGATAAACATCAGCGGAGCAAAAACACCGAACGACAATACCCATACCCTGATCTCTTTCGGCGATACATTCAAATATCTTTTATTTCCCCAAAAGATTAAACCTGCACCTGCCAGCACTGCCAGCCATTTAAAAGCGGTTTTTCGTTTCATACCCTCAGTTCCTTCCCCTTTGAACCGCAGCAGTTACGGATGGCGGCGGTTCTCTCCGTCAAGGCGGATCGGAGCAGCCAAATATAATATCCGCTCCATTAATCTTGCCGCTTTTACTTCTTCCTTTTCTCCCCTTTGCGAATACGTAAAATGATGCTTCAGCTCGTCAGGTGAGAAATTAGAAGAAAAGAAAGTGGGCAGCTGCTGGGACATTCTGTGTTGAAGCACTGTTCCGATGACTTCATCCCTTACCCAGCTTGTCATTGATTCAGCTCCGATGTCATCTAGCATCAATACGGGTGTGGTCTTTACCATATTGAGCTTCTCTTCTAATGTTTGGTCTTGCAGCGAATTTTTAAGCTCTCTCACAAATTCGGGCACATAGACAATCATGGATGAATATTCTTTTTCAGCCAGCTCATTGGCAATCGCAGCGAGCATAAACGTTTTTCCCACCCCGAATTTCCCGTATAAATATAGTCCTTTGCCTTTTCCCGTCTCGTTATAGCTTTTCAGAAAATCTGTAACATGCTGGAACATCGCGAGCCTGCTCGGGTCACTGATATCGACCTGCTGGAACGTCGCACCGAGAAGATCCTGCTGGATATACATGCTTTTCATAAGAGACTTTTGTTTTTTCTGCTGGTCGAGCTTCCGTTTAATTGGGCATTCATAATATTCGATATCAATAGACCGCCCATTGACAACAAGCTTCGGATGGTAGCCCTCCAACAAATTGTTGCAATTTTCGTCTTCCGAACAATAGGAGCAATTCTTGCTTTGTTCGATATATTCATAAAGCTTATTTAAGCTTTTTTCGATCATTTTTTGGTCAATCACTTCTTCATTTTCCTTCAAAAATGCTTGAACATCTTGATCTTTCATGACCTTTTCCTTCATTTGTTCAAGACGTTTTTGAAAATCCGGCCTGCCGGTTACGCCCTGCAGGGAACGGCCGATTGGTTCCATCTATTCCTCACCCCGCATCTCTGTCTTTAATAGGCAGAGTATTTTTTCAGTTTTTGCATTTCTTCCATCATCTTTTTCTTCTGTTCTTCCAAATCTTGCGGATGCAGCTTCTGCTGTCCGGATTCTGAATCGGACGCTGTTTCTTTTTCTTTCATCCAGTCAGGAAGCTTTTCTTCGCGAATCACTTTTTGGTTTCGTTTCGAAGACTTTGTTTTTCCCTCAGCCCATTCAAGGTATTGGCGGTTCTCTTCTATCGCGAGTTTCATCGCTTCCCTGACCGTTTTCACCTTTTTTCGTGCCCAATGTGACGCGATTTTTTGAATATAGTTTTTCGACAGCTTCATGTCGGTTTTCAGCATGACATAATAAATTAACACATTTGTGACGCCTGGCTCGAGTTTCTGTTCGAACATAATTTCTTCTATGATTTTCAGATCCGCTTTTGACGGCTCTGTTCCGTCAGCAATGTCCTGCAGAAGCTTCTTCGGAGAAATCGTCTCCAGCAATGCGATCAGCTTCCCGTCCAGAGAATCCTCTTCTACCGGTTTTTCGCCTTCACGCAGATGCACCGGCTGTGTTTTTTCCACTAAATCGGGCAGCTGTCCGTTTCTTTCGATTTGATACCAGTCGCTGGCCGCTTTTCTTAATGCCTCCGTCGTAATGACATCATGCTCATCAATTGCGCTCATCACGACATTTTGCATCTGCAATGGGTCAATTCCGTACAGATAAGAAAGCTTTTTGATTGTGTCCCGCACCTGCTGGGTCATCGCTTTTCTCGGAATCATCGTCTCAGAAAGTCCCGCTAAAAACAAATCAAAATCAAACACATCCTCCGTTATAGTGTAGGACGGAGCCTGTCCGACAGAAGTATACTCGTTCCCCTCGGCAAGTCTTACCGTTTCCTCCATATCAGATGTGAGCTTCCATTCACTCGGCTGCAGCGATTCAAACGCGTGATTAAACGGCCGCGTAATGTCCTTCGCATCTTCTGAAATGGCCGGGTGCGTAAAAAATTGTTTTAATTGCTGATATTTCGTTTTTCCGACCCTGTTGTACAGAAAAACATTCAGCATTCCGTCTTCAAAAAATTCATTTGGCCTGAGCGGCGGAAGGAGTTCATATATAAAGAGGCGCTCCTGCCGCTCGGATTCTTTCATATATACTTTCAGCAATCCGATGCCCTCGAGCTTCCCCTGTTCCTGATGGATCGTTTTTAAGTTGGACTGTGTCATCCCCATCAGCTGTCTATGTGTGGACTCTCCGCCCCACAGACGGTTTTGTTCAAGCTCTCCCCACAATGTCATATAAAGAGAGAATGCAACTGGGCCGATTAAGGGCTGGTACAGTTGTGTAATAATTTGTCTGTCAATATCCTGCAGCATCGATCTGCTTTTCACCACATACGGGTCTACAGGCAGTACATCTTTCCAATAGTCAGCCATACATTCTCAAACCTTCCGAATTTGTTTCTACCTTTCATTTTACACCGTTTCTTATATCTATCAAATGCCAATTTTGCACATGAGAAAAGAGCTAGAAGAATCCTCTTAGCTCTTTTAACGCTCTTTCTTTATTAAGTCTTTTAATTCGTCGATAAAGACGTTTATATCTTTAAACTGCCGATAGACGGACGCGAACCGCACATATGCGACTTCATCAATCTTAGCCAGCCGGTCCATGACCATTTCTCCGACGAACTCACTCTTCACCTCAGAGCAGCCTTGATTGCGAAGTTCTTTTTCAATATCAAAGCACATGTCTTCAAGCGTTTTGAGTGAAACAGGCCTTTTTTCGCATGCTTTTATGAGGCCGCGCAGCATTTTTTCTCTGCTGAACTCCTCACGCACACCTTCTTTTTTCACAACGATGAGCGGGGTTTCCTCCACTTTCTCAAAGGTCGTAAACCGGTAGTGGCAGGATTCACACTCGCGTCTTCGTCGAATCGATTTTCCGTCATCTACAGGCCGTGAATCAAGGACTCGCGTTCCGTTATGCTGGCATGAAGGACATTTCAATAAAATCAGCTCCCAACTATATCGTTCCCTGCAATGTATTTTCGGCAGCCTCCGCCTTTTGTGACAGCATCTGTCGGGAGAGCCGTTGTTCAATATGTTTCTATAGCATTAGGTGGTTTGTGAAAATCTCCTTCTTATTTTACAAAAAAAATGAAAAAAGAAAAAGCTGACACTCTCGTTTCTTTATAAAAATAAAAGGAGCATAAGCTAAAAAGCGCATAATGGCCTTCTAGCTTTAGCTCCCTTTGTGTTCGCATTTACTTTATAGTACTTTCGCTTGCGCCTGTTTAATTTGCACAGGCCCCATTCCTCTCGGTATTTCAATGTTTTCTCTTGTATCAGCATGTAATGCCTCTGCGATGTAATCAGCAGCAACATTAGGATCTAAGTCTCCACAAGTATAAACATCAATGCTCGCATATCCGTGCTCAGGAAAACTGTGAATCGTTAAGTGTGATTCAGAAATAATCACAACTCCGCTTACGCCTTGCGGTGCAAATTTGTGAAATGCAACCTCGCGCACCTCAGCACCTGATTTTAGAGCAGCATTTACAAACGTTTTTTCAATAAAATCCATGTCATTCAGCTTATCAAAATCGCATCCCCATAGCTCGGAGATAACGTGACGCCCCATTGTTTCCATAGTCATGGACCCCCCTTAACAAGAATTAAAAAGTGAAATTCCAACAACTGGGTCGGCCATTTACCACGGGGGAAAGTTAGTCCGGAGAGGTCCTAACCCTTTAAGTAATTCCGAAACAGTCTCAAGCAAGAAGTTCACGAAAAATAGTATACTGTGTTTAAGTCTAATTTGCAAGGTGCGTTTTTTTAGAAATATGCTGTTAAGGGTTTTTTCTTTAAAATGTGTCCATGACCTTATTTTATACAGCAGACGGATGTTTCATTCGTGCCGCTACATGGCGGATCAAATCAACAACTCTGCAGGAGTAGCCCCATTCGTTGTCATACCACGCCAGCAACTTAACTTTTCTGTCTTCCATTACCATTGTTGTAAGCCCGTCAATGACCGCTGAATGCGGATTTGTATTATAATCAGTCGATACAAGCGGTTCATCTGAATAATCAAGTACACCGTACATCGACGTTTTGGCAGCGCGTTTAAATGCCTCGTTTACGTCTTCAGCCGTAACATCTGTTTTCAGATCAACTACGAGATCAACCAATGAGACGTTCGGAACAGGGACACGCAAAGCGAGGCCGTGAAGCTTTCCTTTCAGATGTGGCAGCACAAGCGAAAGCGCCTTTGCCGCTCCTGTTGTCGTCGGAATGATGGATTCACCGCAAGCCCGCGCCCGGCGCAAATCTTTGTGCGGGTTATCAATATTTTTTTGGTCATTCGTATACGCATGAACTGTAGTCATCAGCCCGCTCTCAATGCCAAACTCTTCATCCAGCACTTTTACAACAGGCGCAAGGCAGTTTGTCGTGCATGACGCATTTGAAATAATCACATGGCGCTCAGCGTCGAATTGGTCTTCATTTACCCCCATCACAATGGTAACGTCTTCATTTTTTCCCGGCGCAGTCAAAATGACTTTTTTTGCGCCCGCTTCTATATGGCCCATCGCTTTATCTTTTGAATTAAACTTCCCTGTTGCTTCGACGACTATGTCAATATCATATTCCCGCCAAGGCAGCTGTTTTGGATCACGGCTGTTTAACAAAAGCACTTTCTTTCCATTTACGATCAGGCTGTCTTCACCAGCCACAACCTCTTTATCGTATCTGCCGTGAATTGTGTCATACTTTATTAAATGAGCCAGCGTTTCTGCGGAATAGCTGGCGTTAATGGCCACTATTTGAATTTGATCGTCTAACATCGCTTTTCTGAAAACCATTCTTCCGATTCTTCCAAACCCGTTGATCGCTACTTTTACCTTCATGTTGGACACCCCTTATCAATTATGCCATCCTAATATGTTACTATCTAAAATTAGTATAACACATTAAAACAAATTCGCCAGTACATATTGATAAAAATCAACGATTATAACGCTAATTTATGATACATCATATGTTTTCTTGCACAAAATATCAGGCGTAAAGCCAAAAAGCAGCCAGCGCTCTGCACTGACTGCCTTCATACTTATGATTCCTGTTTCAACTTATCATTGAGCACACTTTCTTCTAACACAGAAAATGTATCTCCGTACACTCTGTTAATATGATTCGCTCCCCAAGCACACAGCATATCTAATATCCCTTCTAAGCTGCGCCCGTATTCGCTGAGCTCGTATTCCACTTTTGGAGGAACCTGATTATAAACAATCCGGTTAATGACACCGTCCGCTTCCAGCTCACGCAGCTGCTGGGTCAGCATCTTTTGCGTGATGTTGGGCATCAGGCGCTTTAATTCACTCGTGCGTTTTTTTCCGTGCGTCAGATGGCATAAAATCACGCATTTCCACTTCCCGCCAATCACTTCGAGAGTCGCTTCAACAGAAATGTTATATTTTTTCTTCTCCATACAATCCATTCTCCTTACAGGCACCAAAAAGTGACTATAGCACTTAAAAGTACGTACTTTTCTTTCCTAACGATATGTTTCATAATCACATTTGCCGGCTGATTTGAATCTGCTCTTTTTTATTTATATAGCTTACTCAGCAGAATTTCAATCATACAACACACATACAAAGGAGGAACATCATGACTTCAGCCAATAAAAGCAGTATTCCTGCACTCCTGGCTTTGGCCGTAAGTGCATTCGCTATAGGGACAACCGAATTTATCAGTGTCGGCCTTTTGCCGCTCATTGCTGATGACCTGCATATTCCAGTCACAACAGCGGGATTGACCGTTTCCCTTTATGCGCTCGGCGTTACATTTGGAGCACCTATATTAACTTCATTGACCTCAAGCATGTCTCGTAAGACACTATTGCTTTGGATCATGTTTATTTTTATTGCCGGTAATACGATGGCAGCAACCGCTTCAAGCATTGGGATTTTATTAGCAGCCCGTGTGATATCGGCATTTTCACACGGTGTGTTTATGTCAATTGGTTCGACAATCGCAGCGGATATTGTCCCGGAGAATAAAAGGGCCAGCGCGATTTCGATTATGTTTACCGGCCTTACTGTGGCAACTGTAACCGGAGTTCCCTTCGGCACATTTATCGGCCAGCAGTTCGGCTGGCGTTTTGCCTTTATGGTCATTATCGCCGTCGGAATCATTGCTTTTATTACAAATGGCATTCTTGTACCGTCCAAATTACGAAAAGGGACAAAAACAACGATGCGGGATCAATTGAAGCTTGTGACAAACGGCCGGTTATTGCTTTTATTTGTCATTACAGCTCTTGGGTACGGAGGAACATTCGTTGTATTCACATATCTGTCTCCCCTGCTTCAGGAAGTAACAGGCTTCAAAGCCGGAACTGTTGCAGTGATTCTGCTCGGATATGGAATCGCTATCGCTATCGGAAATATGATTGGCGGAAAGCTGTCTAACCGAAATCCGATTGCCGCTTTATTCTATATGTTTATCGTACAGGCAATCGTTCTATTTGTACTGACATTTACGGCCTCATATCAAGCAGCAGGCCTCATCACCATTCTCTGTATGGGATTGCTGGCCTTTATGAACGTGCCCGGCCTTCAGGTGTATGTCGTCATGCTGGCTGAGCGTTTTGTCCCGAGTGCAGTTGACGTCGCATCCGCGATGAATATCGCTGCCTTTAATGCAGGGATCGCGCTTGGCTCATACCTTGGTGGTGTGATCACCGATTCAATCGGATTGATTCATACCGCTTGGATAGGCGGATTAATGGTGGCCGGAGCAGTTATTTTAACAGGCTGGAGCCGCTTGATGGAAAAACGGGATCGGCAGGAAGCCTGACAATTTTAAAGGAGGAAATAAACATGACAACACATTTACAAGCAACAGCAACACTTCATAATGGGGTAAAAATGCCTTGGTTCGGCCTCGGCGTCTTCCAAGTGGAGGAAGGATCTGAACTGGTAAACGCAGTTAAAACTGCCATTGCCCACGGGTACCGCAGTATTGATACTGCAGCTATCTATGGAAATGAAGCTGGAGTCGGAGAAGGGATTCGGCAGGGCATTGAAGAAGCAGGCATTTCAAGAGAGGATCTGTTTATTACATCGAAAGTATGGAATGCTGATTTAGGCTACGAGGAAACACTCGCCGCATTTGAAACAAGCCTGTCAAAACTCGGTCTGGATTATTTAGATCTATACCTCATCCACTGGCCTGTAGAAGGAAAGTATAAAGATGCTTGGAGAGCGCTTGAAACATTGTATAAAGAAGGCCGTATCAAAGCAATCGGCGTAAGCAACTTCCAAATTCACCATCTTGAAGATCTGATGACGGCAGCTGAAATTAAGCCTATGATTAACCAAGTGGAATTTCACCCGCGCCTCACACAAAAAGAATTGATAAGTTACTGCCAAAATCAGGACATCCAGATGGAGGCTTGGTCACCTTTGATGCAGGGGCAGCTGCTGGATCACCCTGTATTGGCTGACATCGCTCAAGCATATAACAAATCTGTCGCACAAATTATTTTGCGCTGGGATCTGCAGCATGGCATCATCACAATTCCAAAATCAACGAAGGAACACCGCATTAAAGAAAATGCAAGTGTCTTTGACTTTGAATTAACACAGGATGACATGAACCGAATCGATGCCCTGAATGAAGATTTGCGCGTCGGCCCTGATCCGGACAACTTTGATTTTTAATGGCAAAAAACACCGTTCATATTGAACGGTGTTTTTGTATTATGCCCAGCTGTTGATGATGTCATCAAGCTGCCTTTTGGTCTCTTCGAGCGTGCCGCTGTTATCGATGACTTGATCTGCTCTTGCTGCCTTTTCCTCTAAGGGCATTTGAGAGCGAATACGGCTGACTGCTTCTTCTTCCGTCAGCTGATTGCGCTTCATCAGACGTTCCAGTTGGAGCTCTTTTGTCACACTGACCACAATAATTTTATCAACCAATGATTCCAATTTGCTTTCGAACAAAAGCGGGATATCCAATACAACAAATGCCTCCCGATTTGCAATGGCCTCATCACGGCGCTTGAGCATTTCCTGCCTGACTGCGGGATGAACAATTGCATTTAAGGCGAGACGCTTTTGTTCATTTGTAAATACCAGCGCCCCAAGCTTTTTTCGATCTATATCGCCATTTGAGAGCAGGATGTCTTCACCGAATTCGTCAATGATTTGCCGGTAGGCCGGCATCCCTTTTTCTACCGCTTGTTTTGCAATGATATCTGCATCTATAACTGTTATTCCTTTTTCAATCAGCATATTGGCTACCGTGCTTTTGCCGCTAGCTATTCCTCCCGTTAAACCAATGACTAAGGTCAAGAGATCCACTCCTTTTTACAATTTCCAGAGCCCAATCGTGATCAGCAGAAGCCCTGGCAAAAACGCCATTTTATCGATCCATTTCCACTTAGACAAAAAATGGCCGGCATTGATTCCGATTGATACAAACAGTGAGCTCATGATTGCCACGGCGATGCTCATCACAATCGGTGAAAAACCGAGAATGGCTGCGCCTATACCCGCCCCAAAGGCATCAATCGATAAGGCAAATCCCAATAAGACCGCCTCAATTCCATTGATCACACCCGATTTGTCGATATCCGCACTCATCGGTTTTCTCAAAATATGAATCACAATCCCTAATGACCGAACCTCTAAATTAAGCAGTGTTTTTTCATGCAATAGGTATTCTTTGTCTTTCGCCGGTTTGAAAAATTGATACAGAACCCACGCACCAATTCCGACCAATATCAAACCGCCAAGCTTCTCCGTCACATATACAGGAAAAAACTTTGTGAGAAAGCTTCCGATCAGCATGGATATAAACATGACAGCACCGGAACAGCAGGCGATAACCAAAATCGCTTTAAACGGTATTTTCATTTTTCTCAATCCGTACGTAAATCCGACTGAAAAACTGTCCAAGCTGACAGCCAACGCCAGCAGCAGTATAGAAACCATTTGCATATCCGTTTCTTCCTTTCTGTTGGTGCTCTTGTATCAGATGTGAAATGCCCGGGATTCATCACAATCATATATATGGGAAAGTGAAAAATCCGTGTTTCAAAAATGGCATCCTCTATTACAGAGTTACTGATATATGCACCGACAGCTTGGACGATGAAGCTTTATGCTGCTATTTTTTCTGGCACCTTGCGCAAAAATGCGTGCCCCTTCCCCCGACGACAATTTTCGAAATCATCGTTCCGCAATTTTTGCATGGCTTGTCTTTTTTTCCGTACACAAAATGCTGCAGCTGGAACATTCCGATTTCCCCTTGGGAGTTGATATACGAGCGGACTGTGCTGCCGCCTGCATCAATCGCTTCCTGCAGGGTATTTTTGATTTCAGCGTGAAGGGTTTTGATTGTCTGATCTGATAATTGATTTGCTTTTGTCTCGGGATGGACACCCGCTCTGAAAAGAGCCTCGTCCACATAAATGTTCCCTAGTCCGACGACCGTTTTTTGATCCAGCAGGGCAGTTTTGACAGCGCGGTTTGTTTTGGCAAGCCGTTCTTTTAAATATGCACTCGTAAATTCTTCTGCATCCGGCTCCGGACCTAACTGAGAAAGCGGGAGCTCGCCCGCCTCTTCTCCCGGTTTAAATAAGTGCATGGTTCCAAACTTCCGAACATCTCTGTAACGGAGCTGGGTTCCATCCGTCATCGTAAATATGACATGCACATGTTTATCGTCTGGCTCCTTCGCTTGATGAAGCCCGTATTTCCCTTCCATTCGCAGGTGGGAAACCATGACATAATGATCTAAATGAAACAGCAAAAACTTTCCCCGTCTTCCGATAGACTGTATCGTTTCTCCTGCTAGATTTCGCGCAAATTCCTCCGGCTCGGCAGGCCGTTTGATGATATTCGGCCATCTGATCTCTACCGATTTGATTGTTTTTCCCTTTACAAGCCCGGTCAGAGTGCGCCGGACCGTCTCAACCTCTGGTAATTCCGGCACATCCATCACTTCCTATCTCTGTTTATTTCGCATCGTACCAAGATGGGCCTGATGCAAAGTCCACCTTTAACGGCACATCTAATGCAAGCGCATGCTCCATTACTTCAGGAACAAGCTTTTCAAGAATTTCAATTTCCTCCTGTGGCGCTTCAAATATCAATTCATCGTGTACTTGAAGCAGCAGCCTTGCTTTCAGCTGTTTTTCTTTCAGCTTGGCAGCCATGTCAATCATAGCTTTTTTGATGATATCAGCGGCGCTTCCTTGAATCGGTGTATTCATGGCCGTCCGCTCCGCAAAACTGCGGATATTAAAGTTTCGGCTCGTCAGCTCAGGAATGTAGCGGCGTCGATGCATAAGTGTTGTTACGTACCCTTTTTGCTTCGCGTCCTGAACTGAATCTTCCATGTACGCTTTTACGCCTTGGAAGCTTTCCAGATAGCGGTCGATAAATGCACCGGCTTCCTTTCTGGTGATGCCGAGGTTCTGTGACAGACCGTAATCACTGATGCCGTAAACAATGCCAAAGTTGACCGCTTTCGCCTGGCGTCTCATCGCAGATGTTACTTCATCCTCAGCAACATGGAACACATCCATTGCTGTTTTCGTATGAATATCCATATCGTTTGTAAAAGCTTCGATCAGATTTTCATCCTTTGAAATATGGGCAAGCACCCGCAGCTCGATTTGTGAATAATCGGCTGCAAAAATGAGCCAGTCTTTTTCAGACGGCACAAAAGCTTGGCGAATTTTTCGTCCTTCCTCAAGCCTGATCGGAATGTTTTGCAGATTCGGATCAGTCGAGCTGAGACGGCCAGTTTGCGTTAAGGCCTGATTAAAGCGCGTGTGCACTTTATGCGAATCAGGTCTCGTCACTTTTAAAAGCCCTTCGATATATGTTGATTGGAGCTTGCCAATTTGTCTGTACTGCAAAATATAGTCGACAATATCATGCTTGTCAGCCAGCTTTTCAAGCACATCGGCAGACGTAGAATAACCTGTTTTCGTTTTCTTTACGACAGGAAGGCCAATTTTTTCAAACAAGATGACGCCGAGCTGTTTCGGAGAATTGATGTTAAACGGCTCTCCCGCGATCTCATGGATTTTTTCTTCATATTCCTTCAGCTTCGCACCCAGTTCTTCACCCATCCGTTTTAAACGGTCAACATCGACCTTGACGCCAGTTGATTCCATTTCTCCGAGAATAAGCGCAAGAGGCATTTCAAGCTCTTCAAACAGCTCAAGCTGATCATTGTTTTCCAGCTCCTGAACAAGCTTTTCCCGAAGGCTTTGAATAGCTAACGCTTTTCGGCCAAGGTGCTCAGACAGTACGTCTTCTGACGGCACTGCCCGTTTTGCCCCTTTGCCGTAAACTGATTCATCGCTCGAAACGATATGCAGGCCATAATCCTTGGCCACACTCGCAACGTCGTCATATGAATTGCCCGGGTTGATGATATAGGCCGCAAGGAGCGTATCAAACTCGGCACCCTTTAGCTCAATGCCCTGCCAGCGCAAGGCAACAACAGCCCGCTTGCTGTCGAAGACCCATTTCTTCTGCTCGTCATTTTCCACCCATTCTTTAAACACCTCAGACTCAACGGCAATGTCTTTCGGAATGAAATAAGCTCCCGTTTCATTTACGATCGAAAATCCGAGAATCGGCTCTTCATGATAATTATCGCCAATCTGTTCAACGACAAATGCAGATGGAGAAACCAATATACCGCTGGTTACGTCTGTAACGATTTCGACATTAATGTCTTCTAACGACTGATCCTGCTCCGCTTCTGCACTGTCTTCCCCAAGCCGTTCAAGAAGCGTGTTGAAGCCAAGATCTTTAAAGATGGCAATGACCTGTTCACGGTTAAAGCCTTGATATTCCAGGCCGGAAACAGATACCTCAATCGGAGCATCCGTCATAATCGTCGCAAGCTCCTTGCTCATCAATGCCTGATCCTTAAATTCCTCAAGCTTTTCCTTCAATTTCTTTCCGCTCACCTCGTCAATGGACTCCAGCAGCTTTTCAACGGAATCAAATTGTTTTAAAAGCTTAATCGCAGTCTTTTCTCCGACGCCGGGCACACCCGGGATATTATCTGAGGAATCGCCCATCAGACCCTTCATGTCAATGATTTGTTCAGGCGTAAGCCCGTATTTCTCTTTGACATGCTCCGGTGTGTAAAATTCAACATCGGTAATTCCCTTTCTCGTAATGGCAACTGTCGTGTTGTCCGTTGCCAGCTGAGTTAAATCCTTATCTCCTGAGAAAACCTTTACTTCAAACCCGTCTTTTTCAGCCGATTTGGCCAGTGTACCGATAATATCATCCGCTTCATATTGGTCCAGTTCATAGCGGCTGATCTGATAGGCATCAAGCAGCTCGCGGATAAAAGGCATTTGTTCGGAAAGCTCAGGCGGGGTTTTCTGTCTGCCGCCTTTATATTCTTTAAATGTGCCGTGACGAAATGTTGTTTTCCCGGCATCGAACGCAACCAGCATATGCGTCGGTTTTTCATCCTCAAGCATTTTCATCAAAATCATCGCAAAGCCGTATACAGCATTTGTATGAACACCTTTGTCATTGCTTAACAGCGGCAATGCAAAAAACGCCCGGTAAGCCAGACTGTTTCCGTCTACAAGCACTAATTTTTTTCGTTCCGTCATTCAATTTCCTCCTAAGAAGCCTCACGCTTCCATTCATCTCTTACATAGTCATTAGCTCCTCTTATTTTAACAAAGTTCAATTTGAAAGGAAAATACGTGAACTATAAGAGAACACACAAAAAAGGACGGGAACACAAATAGGTTCCCGCCGTCAAAATTGGCTCCTTGGATGAAGGGGTTCTACTACATCCTACCAGCATAGGTTTAACAGTGCATGAAGATATTGTTAAACCTTTGTAAACATTAGGCGGACTTTTCAGCGGCCCGTTTCAGCGTCACGGTAAAGACAGTTCCCCGTCCAGGCTCGCTTGTGACATCAATTTTCCCTTCATGAGCCTCTATTAAATGCTTCACAATCGCAAGGCCCAGCCCGGTTCCCCCCGAATTCCTGCTTCTGTCTTTATCTACGCGGTAAAAGCGTTCAAAAATGCGCGGAATTTCTTCTTTCTGAATTCCGATTCCGGAATCGGCGACCTCAATCTGAATGTCTTTTTCTCTGGGCTTTACATTGATAGCCACTGAGCCTCCCTCAGGCGTGTAGGTTAACGCATTGTTTACGAGATTAAGAAATACCTGTTTCAGCCTGTACGGATCACCTGACACATATTGAGGGTCTTTCGGAATATTCAGTTGCAAGGAGATGCCTTTCTCATCGGCCTTATGCTTCAGAAGCGTTTCAATCTCACAAAGCATTTTGGCCGGCTCAAACGTATCGATACTGAGCGTGAAATTTTGCTGCTCGATTTTTGAGAGATCGAGCAAATCCTGAACCAAAGACTGAAGTCTTTCGCTTTCCTTAAGAATAATAGAGAGAAATTCAGAAAGCGCCTCTTTGTCCTCCATCGCCCCATCCAATAACGTCTCCGTAAACCCTTTTATGGACGTAATCGGTGTTTTCAGCTCATGAGAAACATTGGCCACAAAATCCTTCCTCATCTGCTCTAATTTCTTTGTTTCCGTCATGTCATGGAAAACAAGCACAATTCCTTTCCATTCATCGTCCGGCCCCATAATCGGAACGCCGTCCACTTCAAAATAACGCCGTTCTATTTTGATCGGAAGTCTTAACAGCTTGCATTTCTTTGTCTCCGTCATAAAAATATCTTCGACTAGCTGGATCACTTCTTCATGTTCAAATGCATCGTGATAAAGACGGCGCAGCATCTGATTCGGATTGATATGAAACTGCTTGGCGTAAGACCTGTTTACAAGATTAATAAAACCTCTTCCGTCGATCATAATCAGTCCGGAGCCAATGTTTTCAATGACTGTCAGCAGCCGATCCCGCTGCATTTCCTGCGTTCGGGTCATTTCCATCAGATCAATGGCAAGGCTGTTCATCGCACGTCCAAGCTTATCAGAGCGTCTGATATAGCCGCCGTACGTCCGTGCATCATAGTTCCCCTTAGAAAGTTCTGTGGCTACATTTGTCGCTGCTTCTATTGACTTTTTATAACGTGAGGTCATGCTGGAATAAAAATAAACAATGACGATAAATGCGGTACAAAGACTGGCCGTCAGCATTCCCCACAATTCGCCTTTCAAGCCGTCGCTTTTTTCAGAGGCGGAAAGCAGCACATATCCTGTTTTTTCACCTTCGCTTCTAAGTGAAAGTCCGTAATAAAGCTTGTTATCTGCTGTTGAAAGAATCCCCTCATGGCCAGAAACAAGCGCCTGCACCTTTTGGGAATCTGCCGCTCTCCCGTTTGACCCATACAGCACCTTGCCGTCTGTATCAATAACGGCTGCACTCACATCAAGCGCCTCGCCTGCATCTTTAATGATTTTCTCGTTTGCTCGATCATTTAGATTGCCGGCATCAAGTAGCGAAGCCATGTATTTTGCTTCTTTTTCAATGTGTTCCTCTGCTTTCCTTTGACCAGATGTTTCAAAGAGCTGCTGTAAAAACAGCCCGAGGACACAAAACACCAGAATCAAACAGACAACGAATACAGAAAAAAGGCGCACACGGTTTTTATTCATTCATTTTTGGCTCCTCCAGTTTATACCCCAATCCCCTAATCGTTTTAATATAGATCGGTTTTTTGGTATTATATTCAATTTTGTCGCGAAGATGGCTGATATGCACATCAACTATTCTCGTATCTCCGGCAAAATCATAATTCCAGACTGCACTCAGCAGCAGATCTCTTGTCAGAACTCTGCCTTTATGTCTGCCTAAATAAAGCAGCAGTTCGAATTCTTTCGGTGTCAGTTCAAGCTGATTTTCTTTAAAGTACGCTTCATAATGATCAGGCAGGATTTTCAGATCGCCAATTACGATCTGGCCTTCCATGTCATCGTTCTTCATTTCACTAGAGGGCGCAGCCATTTCCGAACGCCTTAAAATCGCTTTGACTCTCGCATTTACTTCCCTTGGACTGAACGGCTTGGTCATATAATCGTCAGCACCAAGCTCAAGCCCTAATACTTTATCGAATTCCTCATCCTTCGCTGTCAGCATTAAAATGGGAAACATCAGTTTTTGCTGTCTCAGCTGCTTGCATACTTCGATTCCGTCCAGTTTTGGAAGCATCACATCAAGCACAATCAAATCAGGTTTCTCTGTTTCCGCTTTTTTGAGTGCTTCTTCCCCATCCGAGGCGGTAATAACATCATAGCCTGACCGTTCCAAATTGTACTGTAAAAGAGTAACAATAGATTCTTCATCATCCACAACTAAAATTTTCTTGTTCATGCTGTGCCTCCAGTATTATAATTCCCCGACATCCTATTTCTCTATTTTATGTCATCTTAACATGTTTCATGATTTTATTTTAGCGAAAGCAGGACATTCCGACAATTCGCCTTTTACACCATTTTTAAAAGAAATACAAACGATAATGGTAGCGCTTTCATATATAGTAAAAAGAGAAAGGCTGTATCAAGCAAGCCTTTCTCTCTTTTTATTAGGATAATACTTTCATGACATTTTTGACAGATTCAACTGATTTATTCAGCTGCGCTCTTTCATAGTCTGTCAGTTCAAGTTCAATGATTTGTTCAAGTCCGTTGCCGCCTACAATTGTAGGAACGCCAAGGTAGATGCCTTCATAGCCGTATTCCCCTTCAAGATAAGCAATTGTAGGAAGGACGCGGCGTTGATCTTTCAAGATCGCTTCGACCATTTCTGTCAGAGAAGCCGCAGGCGCATAATACGCGCTTCCGTTTCCAAGAAGATTCACGATTTCGCCTCCGCCTTTTCTAGTGCGCTCCACAATTGCGTCAATCCGTTCTTTCGGAATGAGAGTTTCAAGCGGGATACCGCCGGCATATGAATAACGCACTAGCGGCACCATATCGTCACCGTGTCCGCCGAGTACGAAGCCAGTCACATCTTTCACTGACAGGTTTAATTCCTCTGCTACAAATGTTCTGAATCTCGCCGTATCAAGCACACCGGACTGGCCGATTACACGCTCTTTAGGGAAGCCGGATTCTTTGTACACCGCGTATGTCATTGCATCAACAGGATTTGTCAGCACCACAATAATAGAGTCAGGAGAATATTTCACGATTTCCCGTGTAACGCTTCTCATAATCTTTTCGTTTGTAGAGACCAGATCATCCCTGCTCATACCAGGTTTTCTTGCGATACCGGCTGTAATGACAACAATGTCAGAGCCAGCTGTATCCTCGTAATTGGATGTTCCCGTAATTTTTGCGTCAAAGCCTTGAACCGGGCTTGCTTCAAGCATATCAAGCGCTTTTCCCTTTGTCGGGTTCTCCAATTGCGGAATGTCAACAAGAACAACGTCTGCCAGCTCTTTTTGAGCGATTAAAAATGCAGTTGTAGCTCCGGTAAAACCTGCTCCGATAACAGAAACTTTTTTACGAGTATTTCCCATGTCTCTCTTCTCCTTTATGGCTAGTTTTAGGCTTTTTCCTTGCTTAGTCCATGTTTTTGATCAGTTCTTCTCCGAACTCTGAACATTTCACTTCAGTCGCTCCATCCATTAATCTGGCAAAATCGTAAGTTACGACTTTAGAAGCGATTGTTTTTTCCATAGATTTGATAACCAAATCAGCCGCTTCGTTCCATCCTAAATGCTCAAGAAGCAGAACGCCTGAAAGAATAACTGAAGATGGATTTACTTTATCAAGGCCTGCATATTTAGGAGCCGTTCCGTGCGTCGCCTCGAAAATCGCATGTCCTGTTTCATAGTTGATGTTCGCTCCAGGAGCAATGCCGATTCCGCCGACTTGCGCAGCAAGGGCATCAGAAATGTAATCTCCGTTCAAGTTCATTGTCGCAACGACATCAAACTCGTTTGGACGCGTTAAGATCTGCTGAAGGAAAATGTCAGCAATGCTGTCTTTGATAATGATTTTTCCTGCTGCTTCCGCTTCGCTTTGCGCTTTGTTGGCAGCGTCTTTTCCTTGTTCTTCAGCAATGCGGTCATATTGAGCCCATGTGAAGACTTTATCTCCGTACTCTTTTTCAGCAAGTTCATAGCCCCAGTTTTTGAAGGCGCCTTCAGTGAACTTCATGATGTTTCCTTTATGAACAAGCGTTACGGATTTGCGGCCATGCTCGATTGCATAATCAATGGCAGCTCTGACTAAACGGCTTGTTCCTTCCTCGGAAACAGGCTTAATGCCAATACCTGATGTCTCAGGGAAACGGATTTTGTTGACGTTTAACTCATTTTGAAGGAAGCTGATAAGCTTTTGTACTTCTTCTGAGCCTTTTGCATACTCGATGCCTGCGTAAATATCTTCTGTATTTTCACGGAAGATGACCATATCAGTATCTTCAGGGCGTTTTACCGGTGACGGCACTCCAGTAAAGTATCTTACAGGTCTTAAGCAGACGAACAGGTCAAGCTCTTGTCTGAGTGCTACGTTCAAAGAACGGATACCGCCGCCGACAGGTGTCGTTAACGGGCCTTTAATCGCGATAAAATATTCGCGGATCACATCTAATGTTTCAGCAGGGAGCCACTCACCTGTTTTATTATAAGCCTTTTCTCCGGCATAAACTTCTTTCCATGTAATTTTCTTTTCGCCTTTGTATGCTTTTTCTACTGCTGCTTCCAAAACCTTCGAAGCCGCGTTCCAAATATCAGGACCGGTTCCGTCTCCTTCGATAAACGGGATAATCGGGTTGTTTGGTACGTTTAATACTCCGTTAGAGACTGTAATTTTTTCACCTTGTGCCACAATAAAAACCTCCCAGTATGTAATTCATATTTAGAAAACATTTTATTTTTCTTATATAGAAAACAAAATGATTTTTCTCAACATTCAATTTAAAGTGTAACTCAAATTTGATGTTCTGAACAAGAGGCTAACCTCATTGACGCAAGCCAGCCTCCAATGGTTCTTTAGGCTCTTTCTTCAATCGGAACGAATTTTTGTTTGTCAGGGCCTGTGTAATCTGCCCGCGGGCGGATCAGACGGTTGTTGTCATACTGCTCAAGAATATGAGCGAGCCACCCGGACATTCTGCTTATAGCAAAAATCGGTGTAAACAAATCATGGTCAATGCCGAGACTGTGATATACAGAAGCCGAATAGAAATCAACGTTAGGCGGAAGCTTTTTCTCTGATGTAACGATGTCTTCTATACGAATCGACATCTCATACCATTTGCTTTCACCCGTCAGGTTTGTCAGGCGCTTGCTCATTTCTTTCAGATGCTTCGCGCGCGGATCACCATGCTTATACACTCGGTGGCCGAATCCCATGATTTTTTCTTTCTTTTCAAGTTTAGCGCGGATGTACGGCTCAGCGTTTTCCACTTCACCGATTTCTGTCAGCATTTTCATAACGCCTTCATTCGCCCCGCCGTGCAGAGGCCCTTTAAGCGCACCGATTGCTGCAGTAATGCCTGAATAGATATCAGAAAGTGTCGCGACGCAGACCCTCGCTGTGAACGTTGACGCGTTCAGCTCGTGGTCAGCATGTAAAATCAATGCTTTGTTGAAGGCTTCAACCTCAATTGGTGAAGGCTCTTCACCGTTTAATGTGTAAAGAAAATTCTCCGCAATACCGTAATCTTCTCTCGGTTCTACAGGCTCAAGACCCTTGCGAATTCTGGAAAACGCTGCAACCAGGCCAGGCACCTTTGCCTGAAGGCGGATCGCCTTTCTGTAGTTGGCTTCCGGGTTCATGGTATCAGCCTCGCTGTCAAGCAGGCCTAATAATGAAATTGCTGTCCTAAGAGCAGCCATGGGATGAACATTTTCGAGGGAATAAGATTTGAAGTGCTCAATAATTTCTTGCGGAACGGCAGCTTCCTTTGCAAGCTGCTGCTTTAACTCTTCAAGCTCTTTTTTGTTTGGCAGCCTTAGATGCCAAAGCAAGTAGATGATTTCTTCAAAACTTGCATTCTCTGTCAAATCATCGATATCATACCCCACATATGTAAGGGTATCGTCAATAATAGAACTAACAGATGATGTTGTTGCTACAACCCCTTCAAGACCGCGTGTCGCTGTCATATATAACATCTCCTTTTCAATAAATTTCCCCTTTAAGAGTGTTGTAAAAACATGAGGCTTACTTAAAAAGCACGATGCAAGTATTTCTCTCCCCCAAAAAGAAAATGCTTACATTTTACTGGCTGCTAGTACTAAAACCCTTTGCTTATGAAAGAACATAACAAATTCTTATAAGCTTATTTAAGTTTAAGCCTATTCTCATTATAAACAATAATCAGACATTTGTTAAATGTTTACCTATAATTTTTTTTTTCATTCTGTGATTTCCCCGAAAAAACGCCTTTATTTGCGGGTTTTTGCATACGAAAAAAAGCGGCTTTAAGGCCGCTTTTTTCATGAAGTGAACAGTTTTACGATCTGCATGGCTAAATAAGCAATCCCCGCTCCGATCAGCGGGCCCACTGCTACTCCGCCAAAAAGCGCGACTGCGAGAATGGTCCCGATCACAAGGGCAGTTGTAATATGCGGGTCATTTTCCAGCAGAGTCAGGCCGTTTTTGGCAATCAGCGCCACTGCGATTCCCGCTCCCAAGGCGATCCATGCGTAGGAAGACCGCATTGCCTCTCCAAGCTGCTTAAATCCGATTTCTCCCGTGGCAATCGGGACAAGAACGGCGATGGTAATAATGGTCACACCCCAGTTAATGCCTTTTGACTGGATAGTTGGAAATAATTTCTGATCAAGTCCAACGATTTTGATGATCAAAAGGACGGATACAGCAAAAAGCAATGATTGGTTTTTTGCGATAAGTGCGATGGCCAAGAGTAAAATTAAAAATAAATTCGCTTGTGTAAACACATGCCATCCCTCCTTTAAGGTGAATGTATTCATATTCAGCCGCAGCGTGAATACATATAAAAAATAGGACATGCTGACGAGAGGAGGACCGTTTTCGTGAATCAATCTTATATTACTATTTTTTTCAGAACCCTCTTTGTCATATCAATTACCGCAGGGTCGATAGCTGCGGCCTATTATTCGTTTCCGTTAACTTATCCGTTCCTGATCGCACTTATTCTTTCATCAGTGATTCATCCTGTTGTCGATTATTTGGACAAAGTGACAGGATTCCCCCGAACGATAAATGTTCTGGGCGTGCTTGCTTTTTTTCTGCTCGCAGCCTTCGGCGTTCTCACCATTCTGGTAGCCGAAATCGTAACGGGTACAGCCTATCTAGCAAAAACGCTGCCTCCGCATATCAGCACGTTTATTTCCTATTGCGAAAAATTGTTTACAACTCATATTCAGCCGCTCTATAACGAGTTAACTCTTTTGTTTCAAGAATTGGAAACGAACCAGCAGGCTTCCATCGTCACCCACATCCAGACACTCGGTGATTCAGCCGCTAAAAATGCCGGGCTGCTGCTGTCCCACATTCTAGAAATGATCCCGAGGTTTTTCGCGCTTCTTCCCAATACGGCGGCGGTTCTGATTTTTTCTCTTCTGGCAACATTTTTTATGACAAAGGATTGGCATAAGCTGAAAGCCATGCTTGTTTTGCTTCTGCCGGATCGTGTGACAGCTAACAGTAAAGCGATCAGCAGCGAATTAAAAAAAGCAATGACTGGTTTTATCAAAGCACAAGCCGTCCTCGTTTTCATCACGATGGTGATTGTGTTTATCGGCCTTTCTCTCTTACAGGTTGAACATGCCGCAACAATCGCTTTTTTAATCGGGTTTGTTGATCTTCTCCCTTACTTGGGTGCGGGCTCCGTATTTGTGCCGTGGATTTTGTATTTATCGATTACAGGCCAGCTGCCCCAAGCGATCGGAATCGGCATACTGTATCTCGTCGTTCTTGTTCAGCGGCAGCTGACAGAACCTAAAATACTCAGTAAATCTATCGGGATCGATCCGCTGGCAACGCTCATCGCCCTGTTTGCCGGCTTTAAATTATTCGGGTTTTTAGGACTGATTGCCGGGCCGGCTGTTCTCGTCATTATCCAAGCTTTCATTACGACAGGCGCATTAAAGGAAGTATGGTCCTATATCACCGTTCAGCAAAAATAAAACAGCAGCCCATGTTACATGGCTGCCGTTTTTATTTGATGATGATCCGCTTATTCTTTGACATTCCTCTCAGCCATTTGAACAGAATTGGCTTACACCAGCCGCGGGTAAACGGGATAAGAAGACAGGCGCCGGCCAAATCTGATAAAAAGCCCGGAAGCATCAGCAATAGGCCGCCAATGAAAATGCATAGGCCGTCAGCAATCGCTTCTCCCGGCATTTTGCCATATTGAAGATCACGCTGAACCTTATAATACACTTCGGTTCCTTGTTTTTTTGCAGCTGCTGCTCCGATAATGCCTGTCAGAATCATTAAAAGAACTGTCGGCAAAATGCCAATCAGCTTGCCTGAAAAGAGGAATATGCCGATTTCTATTGCCGGAAACACAATAAAAAGCAAAAATAAAAATCTCATATCCAAGCCCCCCACACGTGTAACACGCCTCTGTTCAACATAAGGCAAGATAAAGAGAAAAGGAAGGGATTCCCCTTCCGTTTTCACCTGTGATTAAAGAACGCTCGCACGGCCTTGGTAGACTGCGCCTCTGGAAGCGTCAACTGTAATATCCTGGCCTTCTGTCAAAATAGATGTCGCATTTTCCAGACCAACGATAACCGGAATGCCGAGGCTCAATCCGACTACCGCAGCATGGCTTGTCAAGCCGCCTTCTTCTGTAATAAGAGCAGACGCTTTTTCAAGAGATGCAATCATATCACGGTCAGTGCTTTTGGTAACAAGTACCGCACCGTCAGTCATTTTTTGCTCAGCTTCTTTTGCATTTTGGGCAACGACAACCGTACCGTAAGCTGATTTGCGTCCAATGCCTTGGCCTTTAGCGATGATATCCCCGACAGTATAAACTTTCATTAAGTTCGTAGTGCCAGACTCACCGACAGAACCTGCCGTAATGACGATAAGGTCACCATGTTTTACAATTCCGCTGTTCAATGATTTTTGGACAGCATCCTCAAGCATCTCATCTGTTGAGCTTGCATTTTGGCCGCTTTCCGCGAATACGCCAGATACGAGGGCAAGCTTTCTGGAAATAGAGTCATTTACAGTAACCGCAACAATCGGTGCCTGCGGACGGTATTTTGCAATCATGCGTGCTGTATGGCCGCTTTCTGTCGGCGTTACGATCGCAGCAGCGCTCAGGTTAATCGCCGTATGCGCGACAGATTGTCCAATTGCGTCTGTAATTGTCATGCCTACTTGGTCTCTGCGTTTTGAGAGAATTTCTTTATAATTCAAAGCTTCTTCAGAACGGGACGCGATGTTATGCATGGTTTGAACGGCTTCAACCGGATAGCTTCCGGCAGCTGTTTCACCAGAAAGCATGATCGCATCTGTGCCGTCGAAGATCGCGTTTGCAACGTCACTTGCTTCCGCACGAGTCGGACGCGGGTTGCGCTGCATGCTGTCAAGCATTTGTGTCGCTGTGATAACAGGTTTGCCCAACGCGTTGCATTTTTTGATCAGTTCTTTTTGCACAAGCGGCACTTCTTCAGCCGGAATTTCCACGCCTAAGTCTCCGCGCGCAACCATTAAGCCGTCAGACACTTCGAGAATCGCATCGATGTTGTCAACGCCCTCTTGGTTTTCGATTTTAGGGATGATTTGAATATCCTGAGCGTTGTGCTCTTCAAGAAGCTCACGGATTTCAAGCACGTCCGTGGAACGTCGAATGAAAGATGGCGCGATGAAGTCTACTCCTTGCTCAATACCGAAAATGATGTCTCGCGCATCCTTCTCAGTAATACCCGGAAGATTGACACTTACGCCCGGTACGTTAACACCTTTTTTATTTTTCAGTGTTCCGTTGTTTAATACTTTTGTTTTGATTTCGCGTTTAGCGGCATCTACATCAAGTACCTCAAGACCGATAAGGCCGTCATCTAACAGAATCGTTGAACCTTGTGCAACGTCATCGACTAAACCTTCATATGTCACTGAAATTTTATCTGTTGTTCCTACAACCTCGTCCATTGAAATGATAAGCTCTTTGCCTGTTTCAAGCTCAATGCCGCCATTTTCCATTGTATGTGTGCGGATCTCAGGACCTTTTGTATCAAGCAGAATTCCAACGTTCTTGCCAAGTTTTTTGCTTGCTTCACGGATATTTTTAATTCTTGCACCGTGCTCCTCAAAATCTCCGTGAGAAAAGTTTAATCGAGCCACGTTCATTCCTGACTCCATTAATTTCGTAAGCATTTCAATACTTTCACTTGCTGGACCGATGGTACAAACAATTTTCGTTTTTCTCATTTGGTTCACTTCCTTCTGAAATCTTCAGCCTTCAGCTGCACATTAGATAGACAGTTCTTTTGAAAGCTGATACATGTTTTGCTCAACTGTGTGTTTTGTCTCCAATATTTCTATAATATCATGGTCTACAAGCTTATTGTTTTGTATACCTACACAGCGTCCGCCTTTTCCTTCAAGCAGCAGTTCAACTGCATATGCGCCGAGACGGCTTGCCAACACACGGTCAGCAGCACTCGGAGAACCTCCGCGCTGGATATGGCCCAATACAGATACCCTAGTTTCAAGATTTGTTTCTTCTTCAATGCGTTTCCCGAATTCAACCCCGCTGCCTACACCTTCGGCAACAATGATAATGCTGTGCTTCTTGCCGCGTTCGTGGCCGCGTTTTAAGCGGGCAATGATTTCGTGCATGTCATAGTCTGCCTCAGGGATTAAGATCGATTCCGCGCCCCCTGCAAGACCGGCCCACAATGCGATATCGCCGGCATGACGGCCCATTACTTCGATCACATATGTACGTTCATGAGAAGTCGCTGTATCTCGAATCTTATCAATTGCGTCAATTACTGTATTTAAAGCTGTATCGAAACCGATGGTAAAATCCGTGCCCGGAATGTCATTATCAATTGTACCCGGTACACCTACACATGGAAACCCGTGTTCCGTTAATTTTTTCGCACCCATATAGGAACCGTCTCCGCCGATAACAACAAGGCCTTCAATACCAAGCTTCTTCAAGTTTTCTATACCTTTTTCACGGCCTTCAACTGTTTTGAATTCAGGACATCTTGCCGTATAAAGCTTTGTGCCTCCGCGATGTATAATATCGCCTACTGATCCGAGTTCAAGCTTTTCAATCTTTCCGCTGATTAATCCTGCGTATCCGTTGTAAATACCGTAAACTTCAACGTCATGATAAATCGCTTTTCTGACTACTGCGCGAACTGCTGCGTTCATTCCCGGGGAATCCCCGCCGCTCGTTAATACCCCTATACGTTTCATTCTCCATTCACCTCAGCAACATATATGATTAAACATAACATGATCATTGCCCTAAAAACAATGAAAAGGGATCTCCATCCTCCCTATGAAACCTTACCTATTATACAATTAAATAAATCGTTTTTAAATAAAATTTAAGGAATGTCACAAAAAATAAACGTGAGCCAAAGGCTTCACGTTTATTTAGTTTACCCCGATATATTGATCTTCAACCGAGACTTTGCCAATCGCTTTATATTTTTCATAGCGCTGCTGAATTAATTCTTCTTCGCTCAGCTTCAACAAAGTTTTTAACGATTGTTTAAGGGTTTCGTCCATATAACTTGCCTGCAGCTTTACATCGTGATGCGCTCCGCCTTTTACTTCTTTAATCATATGATCTATAATACCTAATTCTTTTAAATCCGGCGCAGTGATTTTCATGGTTTCTGCTGCTTTTTTAGCAAGACTGGAGTCCTTCCATAAAAGTGCCGCGGCACCTTCTGGAGAAATAACAGAATAAGTAGAGTTTTCCAGCATATGCAAGTGGTTGCCTACACCCAGACCAAGGGCTCCGCCGCTTCCGCCTTCACCAATGACGATGCAGATAACAGGTACTCGGAGGCCGGCCATCTCAAATAGGTTTTTGGCAATGGCTTCGCTTTGTCCTCTTTCTTCCGCTGCTCGTCCAGGGTATGCCCCCTTCGTATCAATAAAACAGATAATCGGTCTATTAAATTTGTCAGCCTGTTTCATCAGACGCAGCGCTTTTCTGTAGCCTTCAGGATGCGGCATCCCAAAATTGCGGACAAGGTTCTCCTTCGTATCTTTCCCGCGCTGATGCCCGATTACCGTTACAGGAAGGCCGTGGAACTTCGCAATCCCGCCGACAATGGCTTCATCGTCACCGTATGCTCTGTCTCCATGACATTCAAAAAAGTCAGTAAACAGGTGTTCGATATAATCAAGCGTTGTCGGACGGTCAGCCAGACGTGCGATTTGGACCCGGTCCCATGGTTTCAGATTTTTGTAAATATCATCCTGAAGCTTAGCGAGACGGTCTTCCAGCCGTTCAATTTCCGCACTTAGATCCATATCGGAAT
The DNA here is from genome assembly GCF_000259365.1 of Bacillus sp. JS. NCBI lineage: Bacteria > Bacillati > Bacillota > Bacilli > Caryophanales > Bacillaceae > Bacillus > Bacillus sp. JS. The sequence continues at coordinate 2,852,959 of NC_017743.1, forward strand.
CTTGGGTGAATTTTTTTAGTTCGGTGATTTTGTTTTGCAGTTCGATCACCGGTTTTTCAAATTCTAATCTTGGAGCCACTCAATGTCACCTCCTGTTTGATGCATATCCAGCAGATTTTCTAACGTTTTTTTCATATCGTCGCGATGAATAACCGCATCAAGCTGTCCATGTTTTAATAAAAATTCAGCTGTTTGAAAGTCCTCAGGCAGTTTTTCTCCTATTGTCTGTTCAATAATCCGTCTTCCGGCAAAACCGATCAGCGCGCCAGGCTCAGCGAAATTGTAATCGCCAAGAGATGCAAAGCTTGCTGATACGCCTCCAGTAGTCGGATGCGTCATCACAGAAATGATAAGACCCTGATCATCGCTGAACAGTTTTAACGCAGAGCTTGTCTTAGCCATCTGCATCAAACTTAATATGCCTTCCTGCATTCTAGCGCCGCCTGAAGCCGTAAAAATAATAAACGGAACTTTATCAGCTTTTGCTTTTTCAATCGCAAGCGTGATTTTTTCACCGACGACTGAACCCATGCTGCCCATTCTGAATGAAGAATCCATGACGGCGACAACAGCCGGGTGTCCTCCGATGGTGCCCTTACCTGTCACAACAGCCTCGTTTAAGGATGTTTTCTCGCGATCTTTTTCAAGCTTTTCCAGATATCCCGGGAAACCAAGCGGATTTTCCGACAGCATTCCCTGGTTGAATTCCTCAAAGGATTGTTCATCCATCAAGCTTTCGATACGCTGTTTTGCGTTCATTGGGAAATGATAATCGCAGTTCATGCATACCCGCATATTTTTATCCAACTCTTTAGTGAGCATGATTTTTTTACACTTAGGACATTTTGTCATAATGCCTTCCGGAACATCGTGCTTCGCTTGATCAGATGGTACGGAAGCATACTTTTTCTTTTTCGTGAATATATCCTTTAACAAATGATTACCTCCCTTTTGTGAAGGGTTCTCTTCACCGCATGTCATCAAACAGATAGACTTGCTAATAACTTTACCGAAACTATTGTACTTTTTTTGTCAAACGCTGTCATCCTCAATTCGACAACTTTTTATTCGATGACGTGCTCGGAAAGGCTGGGATGAAATCAGATAAGGTGTTGAAACGACAAGGTTGACAGCGTATTCAAAAATAATGTTAAACCCGGCTGAAATTTTTTTAAGGCCAACCCCCTAAAAAAATTTCAGCCGACAGTTTAACTTGAGAACAGCGCGCTGGTCTCCGCCAACGCGCTGCCATTTTTGGAACGAATTAAAATTATTCGCCAATAATCGTAAGTTTTCTTGTTTTTTCTGCGACTTCCTCAGGGTCAACAGTGATTCTTGCAACACCTGTTTCCATCGCAGCTTTTGCCACAGCCTTCGCAACAGCAGGCGCAACACGTTTATCAAACGGTGCAGGGATGACATAGTCTGCGCTAAGCTCATCTTCTGAAACCAGTGAAGCAATGGCTTCAACCGCTGCGATTTTCATTTCTTCGTTAATGTGAGTGGCACGAACGTCAAGCGCTCCGCGGAAAATACCAGGGAATGCAAGGACATTGTTTACTTGGTTCGGGAAGTCAGAACGTCCTGTTCCGATAACGCTTGCGCCGGCTTCACGCGCATCTTCCGGCATGATTTCCGGATTAGGATTTGCCATTGCAAAGATAATCGGATCTTTTGCCATGCTTTGAACCATTTCTTTTGTTAACGCACCCGCTACAGAAACACCGATAAATACGTCAGCATCAACGATGACATCTTTCAGAGAACCGTCTTTGCGGTCTTGGTTCGTGAATTTCGCCACTTCGTTTTTGACATCGTTCATGCCGTTCGGGCGCCCTTCATAAATGGCCCCTTTAGAATCGCACATCACAATGTCACGAACGCCGTAATGGTGAAGAAGCTTGATAATCGCAATGCCGGCCGCACCCGCGCCGTTTGCGACAACCTTAATGGATGACATTGATTTTCCAGACAGTTTCAGTGCGTTTACAAGACCTGCTACCGTTACAATGGCTGTACCGTGCTGATCATCATGGAAAACAGGGATGTTTGTTTCTTTTTTGAGGCGCTCTTCAATGATAAAGCAGTTTGGCGCTGCAATGTCTTCAAGGTTGACGCCGCCAAATGTCGGCTCAAGCAATTTAACAGTTTCTACGATTTTATCAACATCGTTTGTGTTTAAAGCAATCGGAAACGCATCTACGCCCGCAAAGCTTTTGAATAGAACGGCTTTTCCTTCCATAACAGGAAGCGCGGCTTCAGGGCCGATGTTTCCAAGGCCAAGCACAGCTGTACCGTCAGTTACAACTGCTACCATGTTCCCCTTCATTGTATAATCATATACTTTGTTAATGTCTTCATGAATATCCTTACACGGTTCTGCAACACCCGGAGAATACGCGAGGCTTAAATCTTTCGCGTTTCTGACCTCTACTTTTGATTTAGACTCCAGTTTCCCCTGGTTGACTTTATGCAGGTGTAATGCTTCTTCTCTTAATGACATTCTCTTAAACACTCCTTATGGATATTTTTTGATTCGTATACTGCTGCGTTGTTTGCTGCATTCTGCGGAGTAAAATCTATCTGAATATTTAAACAGGATCACATAATTGCTCCAATTGTATAACAAAAAGTGACTCGTTACCACTGTTTTAAAACGACGTTTTTTTGACCCAACAGCTCTTTTAAGCGATATAACACCTGGTGATCCGCATTGATATGAAACGACTCAGGAAGCTTAATCGTCTGTTTCTGCCTTTCATAATAGAGATAAACGCCTGTTTCCCCTTTATGCTCCAGCAAAATGCGCTTAATCTTCGCCAGGATCTCCTGGCTATGCTGACTGCTTTCTATTTTTATATAAACCGATGGCGCTTTTTCTGCATCCATATTTTCTAATAATTCTGCCCGGGACATGATGAATTGGATCTTATCTTGTCTTACTTCGCATTTCCCCGCTGTGAACAAAAGAGCGCCTTCTCTTAAAACGGGTGAAAGCTGTCTGAATTGTTCAGGGAAGACTACGGCTTCCATCTCGCCGGTTTCATCACTGAGCGTTAAAAACGCCATGTTTTGACCTGTTTTCGTCCGAATCGTTTTGATTTTCGACAGCAAAACGCCTAGCGAAAGCTGCCTTTTGACTGTCCGCTGAGCCTGCAGAATGGAGACTGCTCCGTGCGCAGCGAGCTGTTTTCGGAAGGCGGAGAGCGGATGATTTGAAAAATAAATGCCGAGCGTTTCCTTTTCAAATGCAAGTAAATCCACTAGCGGAAGCTCTTCCGTTTCCACATACTTCGGCTTAATTGAAAACGATTCCTCTAAAAACAATCCCATTTGGTCATCGTCCGCGGCGAATAGCTCAGCATGTTCCAAAGCAACATCAATGGATGCGAGCAGCGTGGCCCGGTTTTGGCCAAATTCGTCCATCGCACCAGAAAAAATAAGTGCTTCAAGCACTTTGCGATTTACGCTTTTTGACGGCACGCGAAAGCAGAAATCAAAAAGATCTTCAAATGGTTTCTCTTTCCTTGCTTTATATATATCTTTGACTGCTGAGACGCCTACACTTTTTATGGCGCGGAGGCTGTACCTGACAGATCCGTCTTCAACTGTAAACGGAAAACTGCTTTTATTCACTGACGGAGGAAGGATACGAATCCCGCTCCCCTTTGCTTCGTAAAGATATTGAGAAATTTTATCCTCATTGCCAATGACGCTTGTCAGCAATCCGCACATAAAATATAACGGATAATGAGCTTTCAAATACGCAAGCTGGCACCCGATCATGCTGTATGCCACCGCATGGCTTCGGTTAAAGCCATAGTTTGCGAATTTGACGATTAAATCGTAGACTTCATTTGCAGTGTCTACAGAATACTCCTTTTTTAAGCACCCTTCAACAAAATGGCTTCGCTCTCTGTCTAAGATTTCTTTTTTCTTTTTGCTGACAGCCCTTCTCAATAGGTCTGCTTCGCCTAAAGAAAACCCCGCCATGCGGGAAGCAATCATCATAATTTGTTCCTGATACACTATAACGCCATATGTATCTTCCAAAATGCTCCTTAAATCCTCATGAGGATAATGGACAGGCGCCCGTCCGTGTTTACGGTCAATAAATAACGGAATATTTTCCATCGGACCGGGCCGGTACAGCGCATTGACCGCCACAATATCCTCGAGGCCTGAAGGTTTTAGCCGCTTCAGGACGCTTCTCATCCCTGCAGATTCGAGCTGGAAAATCCCTGTCGTATCCCCTTTGGACAGCAAGGAGAACGTTTTATCATCGCTGTAGGAAATACTTGAAAGATCTATTTTGATGTTTTCTTCTTTTTCAATCATTGAAGTGATGGATTCAATCAGCGTCAGATTCCTCAAGCCTAAGAAATCCATTTTTAAAAGGCCCAAGTCTTCAAGATGATCCATCGCATATTGCGTTAAATAGATCCCTTCATGCCCTTCCTGAAGCGGAACAACATCTGTTAACGGTTCTTCACTTAGGACAACGCCTGCTGCGTGGGTGGATGCATGCCTTGGCAGCCCTTCTATTTTTCGGGCAATTGTATAGACTTGCTGAAGCAGGCTTGACTCCCGAAGCCGCTTATCCAGCTGCGGTGACTGCTGTCTCGCTTCATCCAGCGTCATGCCCGGTCTTGAAGGAATGAGTTTTGCAAGCTGATCTGCCTCCTTCGGGCTGACGCCAAATACTCTGCCGACGTCCCGAAGCGCCGCCTTTGCCGCAAGTGTTCCAAAGGTGATAATCTGTGCGACGTGCATCGCACCGTATTTCTGCTGAACATATTGAATGACTTCATCCCTTCTTGTATCGGGAAAATCAATATCAATATCCGGCATGCTGATGCGTTCGGGATTTAAAAATCTCTCAAACAGAAGGTGATGCTTAATCGGGTCTACATCTGTTATATACAGCACATATGCCACAAGAGAGCCAGCCGCAGAACCCCGTCCCGGTCCTGTAACAATCCCTTTTTCATGGGCGTGCTTCATAAAATCCCATACGATCAGAAAGTAATCGCTGAACTTCATCCGCTTGATGACATCAAGCTCATATTGAAGTCGGCGAAGGTATCGTTCATCAGGCGTGCCGAAACGGCTGCGGAGTCCCTCCATACAGATACCCGTTAGATAATCATCAGCGGGCGTTCCGTCTGGGGTCGGAAAAGACGGCAGACGAGTCTGCCCGAGGCTGACGTCAACTCGGCATTGTTCCGCGATCTCCACAGAAGCTTGCAATGCCTCTGGATGCTCTCGATAAATGTTTTGCATTTCTTCAATTGGTTTAAAATCGAGATCAGGCAGAACTTCAGCAGGTGCATCCGTCAGCTTTTCCCCCGCTTTAATCGCTTTCAGACAACGGTAGGCAGCCTTATCTTCCTTCCTTATGTAGTGCACGTCGCCTGTGGCCGTAACAGGGATACCCGTTTCCTCTGACAGCTTTAGAATCTGTTCAGACAAGATTTGATTCCCTTTAAAAGGCTGATAGGAGAAATAAAAGGCTCCCTTTCCGAATATAGACTGAAACTCCAGCGAAGCTTGAGCGGCCTGTTCGAACAGGCCTCCTTCAAGAAGCGTCTCAATATATCCTTTTTCGCCGGGCGTTATTGCGATAATGCCTTCTCGATAACTGTGAAGCCATTTCGGCTTCAGCCCGCCTTTTGATTTAGATTGCAGAACGCTGCTGATTTTCAGCAGGTTTTGATAGCCTGTATTTGATTTTGCCAGCAGGACGAGCGGGTAGGCTTCAAGCTCGCTGTCATCTGTAAAAACAGAAGCCGTCAAACCGATTATCGGGTTAATCCCTTTCGCCTTGCAAGCTTTATAAAATTGAATAGCTCCGTACATGACATGATCATCTGTCAGCGCCAAAGACGCATATCCGAGCCTGTCAGCTTCACTGACGAGCTCTTCCACAGCCGCGGCGCTGTTTAGCAGGCTGTACCCGCTATGTACTTGCAGGTGAACAAAAGACATGCTATCACCTCTTTCTCATTACGATCCATTTCTTTCTTCATTATAAGGCCGGTTTCCAAAAGAAACAAATGTTCTTTTTTGACTCATCATCATACTTGTCCTGAAAGCTCAATATGATATAAAAGGTGAGGTGATAAAGATGGATCAGGAAGCAGGATTTATGGTGAATTTTATCAATAGCTACTTCATTGCGTTAGGGGTGCTGATCGGGGGCGCACTCATTGGAGGGCTCGGAGCATATTTGGCGGGCGAACCCCCGCTTACAGCCATTACAAAGCTTGCGAACCGGTTAAAAATTTGGGCGCTTGTTGCAGCTATCGGGGGCACCTTTGATGCGGTATACAGCTTTGAACGCGGCATACTCGAAGGCAATACGAGAGATATCTTTAAGCAGCTTCTTTTGATTATTTCAGCCATGGGAGGCGCGCAAAGCGGCTGGCTCATTATATCATGGCTGACCCAGGAGCATCTTTCTTCATGAGGGTCCCACAGCATTACAAAAAACCGGGGTGGCAGCGTTTTTTCGCGGGAATGATGTGCGGAGCCGTAATCAGCTGGTTCTTTTTCCTGTTTACTTACGGAACATTTCAAGAGGAGCAGGTCAGCCTCATCGAAAAACAAAAAGAGCATGTAAAAGACTTGAACAATCAAATTTCGATCTATCAGGAAGACCTCCATAAACTGAATGAAGATAATAAAAGAAAACTGCTGATTCAAAGCGTCAGCGTTAAGTTGCTGAATGGGGATAAATATAAAATATCGCAGCCGGATAAAACGAAATTCGAGGAGCATGTAAAGGATGATATTTCAGAGGTCATTACCAAAGACATAGAAAGCGTCTATCAAACAAAGGATCTTTTGAAACGGACAATTGAAAATAAAGTCTATATGATCAATGAAAAAAAATACGAGGCAACCGTCAAAGAATTGATTATTTATACGAGGCTGACAGTAGAACTTGAAATATCATTCGCCACATAATTATGGATTTTTTTTAAATTCTCCAAACTTCTGTCGCTTTTTCCCATTCTTTTTTATAAACTATATGTGAGGCTTAATGGCGAAAGGAAGGAGGAAAGGGAAATGGAGGTTTACAGTGACCGTCAGTTAGCAAAAGATCAAGCAGCCCGTCTCAGACAAGGTTTTTCTGCATATGCCGAAACAAACTCACTCGCTTCCCTCATTAAAAAAGAACTTCAATCTCACAATCTCCAAGTCTACGAGGACCTTACTGATTTCGGCTGCTGGTTCATCCCCGTCACAGATGAACACTAAGAGAGAGGGTCTCCCCTCTACTCGTGTTCTTTACATAATGTTTCCAGATCAGCTAAAATCCGATCGGCTTCATCCCAGCTGTAAATAGAGGCGCCGGCAGCAAACGGATGCCCTCCGCCGTTATATTTGCGGGCAAGTCCGTTAATGACAGGCCCCTTCGAACGGAATCTGACTCTGATTTGATCGTCTTCTTCTACGAAAAACACCCAAGCGCGGATACCTGAGATATTGCCAAGCGTCCCGACAAGTTGCGACGCTTCAGAAGCTGTTGTGCCGAATTTTTCAAGCGTATCCTTTTTGATGAAAACAGAAGCGGCGCCGTTTTCGGACAAAGACACATTTTGAAAGATAAAGCCGTTAAGCTTCACCACATTCAGTTTTGTTTCATACAATTGATTAAACAACTCTGAGGAAGAGAATGGATACTGAATGAGCTCGCCTGCATATTTTAATGTTTTTTCCGTGGTATTCGGAAATAAAAAGCGTCCGGTATCTCCGACAATGCCGGCATAGATCAGCTCTGCCGCTTTCGTATTCAGCTTCCAGCCGTGCTCTTTTCCTTCTAAATACAGCTCGTAAATCATTTCACTTACTGAGCTGGCGCTTGTATCGACCCAAAGAAGGTCACCGTACGGATCTTCGTTCGGATGGTGGTCGATTTTCATCAGTTTGGCGCCTGAAGGATAACGCTGATCGTCGATTCTTTCCTGATTTGCCGTATCGCAGACAATGACAAGTGCGCCTTCATATGTTTCATTGTCCACCTCATCAAGGGAATATAAGAAGGAAAGGGACGGTTCAGGCGTGCCAACCGCAAAAATATTTTTTTCAGGATATGTTTCACGCAAGATTTCCGTAAGCCCGCACTGTGATCCGTAGGCATCCGGATCAGGACGCACATGTCTATGTAAGATAATCGTGTCATATAATGATATGGTTCTGATCAGTTCTGTTTTCATTTGATTCTCCTTTATTGTTTTTATTCATTAAATCACATTCTCTGCCGACGGAAAAGAAAAATAACGTCAAAACCAAGCCCGTTTTTGTATAGAATGGGTTTGTAAACTTTTACGATGGAGGATTTCATTTATGCTGGTTCTTGTTTTTTTGATTGGGCTTTCAGCCTGCTTTTATGTGTACTATAAAGTAAAAGGCGTACGGGCAAAGCCATCTTTGGCAAAGGAAATCTATTCAGCAAAATCAAGCATGGCCTTAGGGTCACTAGTCCTGTTCTACGGGCTCAACCAAATGATATTATTCCATTCAGTATTAACGTTAGTAATCGGCGGTATCTTTATCGTCATAGGAGCAGGAAGCGCTTGGGCAGGTTATAAAGCCTACAGGCATTACAATCCCCTTCACGCCAAAGAAGCTGAAAGAGATCACGCGTAAGGGGCGCCTGAACGTCCCTTAGCTTCTTTCCATCAGCTGAACCATCAGCATCGCTTTCGACACGATATGGCCTTGGCTGTGCACTTCCACTTCCATTTTCCCGAACTTTCTGCCGGCCTCCAAGATACGCGGTTTGACTTCGATGACCGATTCCATCTGCACAGGCTTCAAAAAGAAAATGGTGATGCTCTCGATTACGAGTTCGCCGCGTTTTTTCGAGCGCAAAAACCGGTTTGCCGCCTGCGTCAATATGGTTGTAAATACACCATATGAAATGGTTCCAAGCTGATTTGTCATTTGCGGCGTGACTTCATACTCGTAAACCGTTTGATCCTCTTTATCATCACCCTCGTCTTTAAACCCTCTTGAAACGATATCATCAAGCTTCTCCCCGACCTGCGGCTGCTTTTGAATCATTTGAAGGGCTTTCAACACATCTTGGCGGCTGATCATCCCGATCAGTTTTTGGTGGCCGTCAGTGACGGGAAGCACTTCGATTCCTTCCCATACCATCATTTGTGCCGCTGAGGCGACAGATGTTTTCCCAATCACCGTAACGGGATTTTTGGTCATGACTTTTTCTATGGATGCATTTCGGTCATGGCCGGCAATATCTTTTGATGTCAGAATGCCGTGGATTTTCATTTGATCGTCGACAACCGGGAAGCGGCCGTGACCCGTTTCAAAATTTTTCTCATACCATTTTTCAAGTTTATCCTTGGGCGAAAGATATACCGTGCGGTCAGCGGGTGTTAGGATGTCCTCCACCAAAACAATTTCTTTTTTGATCAGCTGGTCATAAATTGCCCTGTTAATCATCGCAGCGACTGTAAAGGTGTCATAGCTCGTGGATAAAATCGGCAGTTCAAGCTCATCTGCCAGCTGTACAATGCTTTCATCCGTGTTAAAGCCCCCAGTCACCAATACGGCCGCGCCTGCTTCAAGCGCCTGCCTGTGTGCATTGATTCTATTTCCGACAATCAAAAGATTCCCCGCTGCGGTATAACGCATCATCGCGTCCAGTTCCATCGCGCCGATGACGAATTTATTCAATGTCTTATGGAGCCCCGCCCGGCCTCCGAGCACTTGTCCGTCTATAACATTTACAACCTCTGCATAGGTAAGCTTTTCAATGTTCTCTTTTTTCTTTTGTTCAATTCTGATTGTGCCCACACGTTCAATCGTGCTGACAAACCCTTTATTCTCTGCTTCCTTGATCGCTCTGTACGCGGTTCCTTCGCTTACTTTCATTTCCTTTGCAATTCTTCGTACAGAAATTTTTTCGCCGACAGGCAGTGAATCGATATACGTTAAAATTTGTTCATGCTTCGTTGCCAAGCCTTTCACCTCTAAGGACAGTCTTCTTGTTTTTATTATAAGGTTTCAAAGGATTTATACGCAATGAGGCTGGAAAATAAAAAAGAAGCCCGACCGGCTTCTGACAGCGTTGATTTCGTTCCAGTCAAGCGCAAGGACCTCGTGATTCCTTTTACATCGTAAAGCGGAAAAACCCCTTATTTTTCTTTTAAATGGACATCAACCGCTGTCTTAACAATATTTCGATTCCCTATTTTAGATAAAACAAAGAAAACTGCGAATAGCCATATCGTCCCTATGGCCGTATAGATCAATGGATAAACAGCTGTGTTTGCGATCCATTCATTTATTAATGTTCTGGCATTTACCAGAATAATAAATCCTCCTACAAGCACACCCATCAATTGCGGATGAAACTTCTGCACCAGCCATGCTGCGATAGGGGCAGCGATAATTCCGCCGGCCATAAGTGAAAACACCCATAACCAATTGACGTCCTCCCATCCTAATGAAATAAGAAAACCGGCAGTCGCAGATACCGCGATGGCAAATTCACTTGTGTCTACAGTCCCGACAACTTTCCTCGGGCTCAAGCCTTTGCGGGATAATAAAATCGGAGTGGTCACCGGCCCCCAGCCGCCTCCGCCTGTGGCATCTGCAAAACCAGCGATCACTCCCAATGGGATGGATTGTTTTCGGTTTAACGGCACATGCTTCTTCTCAAGAGCCGGCTTATATTGAAATAAAAACCTGATCAATACATATCCGCCCAGAAGGAGCAAAAACAAAGAAATATAGGGTTTCGCCACATCTCCAGGTAATTGGCTGAGGAATGCCGCGCCTAAAAAAGCGCCTATAGAGCCGGGAATGACAAGCTGATAAACGGTTTGTTTGTCAACATTGCCAAATTTAATATGCGACACTCCCGATGCGGCAGTCGTTACGACTTCCGCTAAATGCACAGAAGCTGAAGCCACAGCAGGGGTGATGCTGAACGCCAATAACAAAGAAGTTGAGGTAACCCCATAAGCCATACCTAACGAACCGTCTATTAACTGCGACAATAAACCAATAAATGCAAAAACGATTAATTTCTTCATCAGCACACCCCATCTATATCAATCAGATATTTTTGATTCTTCATACGAATCTAACAATCTCTTGGCACTTTCATATAAAAAATAAGAGGCTTTGATAATGGCAGTTTCATCAATTGTAAATGCAGGATGGTGCCAATCATGATCACCGTCTGTTCCAAAAAACGCAAAGGACCCCGGAATATGCTCAAGATAATAAGCAAAATCTTCCCCCGCGGTTGATGGGTCGGGATCAATGACTTGAAGTTTCGCTTTATGCGCAGCGTCTCGCACCAGCCCCGTTATTGCCTCATCATTACAAAGCGGCGGCGGTCCGGAATGCCACTTCACATTTGCCTTTAACGAGAAAGCGGCAGAAACCTGCTCTGTGACTGCCAAAAAACGCTGTTTCACTTGATTACGAACCTCTGAATCAAATGTACGAACAGTGCCCTCAATGAAAACTGTATCCGGAATGACATTCCAAGTGCTGCCGCCATTGATTTTCCCTACCGTTAAAATCGCGCTTTGCAGCGGGTTTACATTTCTGCTTACAATCGTTTGCAGGGCGACAATAAGCTGAGAGGCGCCGACAATTGGATCAAAACCATTATGCGGCAATGCTGCATGAGCTCCTTTCCCTTCTATCTCTACTTTAAAACGGTCAACAGCAGCCATAAGCGGGCCTGTTTTTAACCCTACAGTCCCAACCGCGATATCCGGTTTATTGTGAAGCCCAATAACTGCATCAATGCCATCCAGTTGGCCGTCCTCTATCACTTTTGCAGCGCCGGCACCTGCTTCCTCTGCCGGCTGAAATAATAAACGAATTTTCCCTTTCAGACTGTCTTGATTTTCCTTCAATAAAAAGGCCGCACCAAGAAGCGCTGCCGTATGAAAATCATGACCACACGCATGCATGATCCCTTTATGTTTAGACACATAAGGCAATCCTGTTTTTTCTTCAATTGGCAAGGCGTCAATATCAGCCCTCAAAGCAATCGCCGGGCCTTCTGACTCCCCTGCTATATCTGCGAACACACCCGTTTTTAGAGCAGTAGGGCGAATCTTTATCCCCTTTTCTTTAAGGCATTTTTTTATAAAAGCAGTTGTTTCAAATTCTTCTTTTGACAGTTCAGGATATTGGTGCAAGTGCCGGCGAATGCCGATGAGCTGCTTTTCTAGCGTTGAGAGATTTACGGGATTATACTCCCCTTTCAACTTCAGGATGTCATCTCCTGTAGTCTGATAAGGATAGGAGCCTTCTATATTTCTCCAATAATCCAAAGACATATGTTCTGCTCCTTTCCCTATCCCAATATATTTTCTTCAGACTCTTCAACATAAGATGAAATAAATCGGTTCAATTTATCATTAAGACCGCCCGCCCCAAATTTTATATACTTGCTGGAAACCTTCGGATTATCTTCTTTCAAAAAGCTTAAAAAAGATAAAATATAAATGCGCCTGTAAGCTACTTGTGTAATTCCGTACTCAAAAAACCAGTTATCAATGACATTGTATACGCCCCGGTTGACGCCATATAGGTTGTTACATTTCTTGTAAAAGCAGAGATCCGGAAGATTTAACTCCTGATGGGAAAGGAGGCTTTCTTTTTTGTTCGGTGCCATAATCCCAATCAGCTCAAAGCGTTTTGCAACGCACGAAATATCCCTTTTAATTTGCTTTGTTAACGACTCCAAAGAATCAAACCTTCTTTCTTCTCTAATTTTAAAGAGAATACTGCATTCGATTTTTTCTCCATAGATGTCTCTATGAAAGTCAAACAAAAAAATCTCCAATGTCTTTTTAAGGTTAGAGCCGACCGTCGGTTTCACACCGATATTCATAACCCCTAAATAAAATTGATGATTGACTGTCGCCAGAACCCCATAAACTCCATTACGCAGCCCATGCATTTTTGCATCTACATTTGCCGTGGGGAATCCAAGCTTTCTGCCTAATTGTTTTCCTTTCACAACCGTACCGGCAATGATCGTCAAAAAAGTCACCCTCCCCCTCTCAGCTTCCGCATTCGATCAGACGAAACCTAATGATGTGATGAATGTAAAACGGATTGATGCTGCGGAATGCCGAGACCGAGATTTTCCCGCAATGTCCCGCCGCGATAATCTTGACGATAAAGCCCTCTTTCTTGAAGAATCGGAATCACCTTTTCTACAAAAGCATCAAGTGTTCCCGGTATATCCGACCCAATGATAAACCCATCCGCTGCCTCAGCGTTGAACCAAGTTTCAATTAAGGATGCGACACGCTCTGGTGTTCCGATGAATAGCGGCCGCGGAAAAGCCATTTCCTGTGCTACCTCCCGCAATGTCAGATTTCTGGCTTTTGCTTCTCGCTTAATCCGGTCTGTTGTGCTTTGAAACGCATTCTTTCCCACATCGCCAATATCGGGAAATGGCTCATCCAACGGGTAAACACTCAGATCATAATCATCAAAAAAACGGGCCAAATAAGTAACAGCATTTTCAATCGGTATTAATTCTGCAAATTCACGATACTTCTTTTCCGCATCTTCTTCCGTATCTGCCACAATCGGGCTGATCCCCGGAAAAATCCGCACATTTGAAGGATCCCGCCCTTCATCAGCAGCTCGCCTTTTCACATCCGCGTAAAACGCTTTTGTCTCTTCTAATGAATTGGAATGGGTAAAAATCGCATCCGCATTTTTGGCAGCAAACTGCCGGCCTGTTTCTGATGAACCCGCTTGAAACACTACAGGCTCTCCCTGCTTAGAGCGCCCGATATTCAAGGGCCCCTCTACTTGAAAATACTTTCCTTTATGATTCAGGCGATGAAGCTTCGCCGGATCGAAAAACTGCCCTGTTTTCTTATTGTGTATAAATGCGTCATGCTCCCAGGAATTCCACAGCCCGCGCACAACATCCAAATGCTCTTGTGCGATCTCGTAACGTTCAGTGTGTTCTGGCAAATTAGACTTACTATGGTTGCGCGCCGCTCCTTCCTGTGGAGAAGTAACAAGATTCCAGCCTGCCCTGCCCCCGCTGATATGGTCCAGCGACATCAATTGTCTGGAGATCGTGAATGGCTCAGTAAAAGATGTAGAGAACGTCCCTACTAACCCAATATTTTTGGTAACCGATGCTAGCGCAGATAAAATGGTGATCGGTTCAAAACGGTTTAAAAAATGAGGAATCGATTTTTCAGAAATAAATAAGCCGTCTGCAATGAAAATAAAACTAAACAAACCTTTTTCAGCTGTTTGTGCCTTTTTCATGTAAAATTCAATATTCGTGCTGGCCGAGGGATCAACATCGGGATGGCGCCAGCCGTCAGTTGTTCCCCCGACACCGTGAATCATCGCTCCAAACTGAATAAAATCTGAACGTGTCATCTTTTTGCCTCCTTTATCTTTGGATATAATTCGCAAGTGCCAGATCAAGGTGTTCAATGCCGATCTCAGTTATCCCTTGATACTGATTGCCGCGCCCGATTTCGACCACAGGCACATGGCGCACCCCATATTTCACCTGTAAAATATCTCGAAGCTTTTCTTTCTCTGAAACATCGATATGTTGGAACGGGAACCCTTTTTCATTCAAATAATTCTTGACTTCCTCACAATACGAACAGCCTTTTTTACTCCAAACCACAATGTTCACAACATCACTCATTCTTCTGTCCCTCCTTAACGTTTTGCAGCTAAAACTGCATCGCTCAGCAGCTGATAAGACAGCTGTTTTTCTTCAGCATTTTTGATCGGTGTAAAAATAACAAAATCATTAATTTTGTATGTGCCTGATAAACGTGTTAATTCTTCTGCCACTTCTTCCTTTGTTCCGGCAATAATCCCGGTTTTTTGCACGATGATGTCATATGGCTCTGTGACGTTTTCCAGATAGGCCTCAGCCTGTTCGCGGGAACCGACGTTGACCTTACGCCCGTCTTTCAAAACCACTTTTATCGATTCACGCGACACAATATGTTTTTCCGCTTCTTCTTTTGTATGTGCCGCAAAAACAGCGGGAGCAAGATGAAATTCAGCCTCAGATCCTGGGGGGAGATGCGCGTCAAATGCTCGACGGGCTTCCTTCAGCACTTCCTCTTCACCGTTAATAAAGTAAGCAAAGACAAAAGAGATTCCCAGTTTTGCAGCCGAAATGGCACTCTCTGTGCTTCCTCCCAATAGAAAAATACCCGGCTGCCGATCAACCTGCGGCCTAGGACGCAATGCGGCATAGCGGTGGGTATCAGGAAAATCATCCCGTACGAAATGAGTAAGCTCCTCCAGTTTTTCATCAAACTGACGCACCGGTTTTTCATATTCGGCCTGCAGCGCGTCTGTGGACAGCTGAAACCCGCCGGGCGCTTTGCCCACTCCAAGATCTATACGGCCGGGAGCTAACGCTGATAGAAGATAGAACTGCTCCGCCACTTTGTAAGGGCTGTAATGCTGCAGCATCACTCCGCCTGATGCTAAGTGAATTTTCCTTGTGCTTGCAGCAAGATAGCCTAAAAGAACCTCGGGCGCAGACCCTGCAATCTCATCATTGTTGTGATGTTCGGCCACCCAAAATCGGTGATATCCACACTCTTCAGCCATTTGTGCCAATTTCACTGTATGTTGTAATGTATCAGCTGCTGTCTCCCCTTCACCAATCAAGCTTTGGTCTAAAATACTTAAGCGGATCATATCACCGGCTCCTTTATGTGTTCTTTTGGTTCAAATAAATATTCCGGCGAAACACGGCGGAGAAACTGCCTCGTTCTGTCTTTTTTGGTATGGCGGAATACTTCCTCCGGGGTCCCTTGTTCAACAATGACTCCTTCATCCATAAAAACAACTTGATCAGAGACCCTTCTTGCAAACTCCATTTCATGTGTAACAACAATCATGGTGGCTCCGGTTTTCACGATTTCCAGCATTACCTCAAGCACTTCACCGACCAGCTCCGGGTCAAGTGCTGCCGTCGGTTCATCGAACAGCAGCACATCAGGATGAATGGCAAGCGCCCTTGCTATCCCAACCCTCTGCTTTTGTCCTCCCGATAACTGACTCGGATAAGCGTTCAATTTATCTTGAAGCCCGACCTTTCTCAGTTCATTTTCCGCTACGGCATACGCGTCTTGTTTTCTCATTTTCCGGGCAATCGTCAAGCCCTCCATGACATTTTCAATCACCGTTTTGTGAGCAAACAGGTGGTATTGCTGAAATACCATTGCCGTATGTTTTCTGAGCCAGTGAACCTCTTTTTTGGACGGAAAGCTGCAATTAATCACTTTGTCATGTATAGAAATGATCCCTTCGTCTGGACGTTCTAATAAATTCAGGCACCGTAAAAAGGTGGTTTTCCCTGATCCGCTCGGCCCGATAATCGTCACAACTTCTCCCTTGCGTACCGTGAGATTTATCCCTTTTAATACATGGTGGATGCCAAACTGTTTATGGATATTTTTAATCTCAATCATAAAGTGCCCCCTTGAAATCTGGCTGCCTTTCTCTCTAATACTCCATTTACTGATTCTAGGATTAGAGTCAGCACCCAATAGATAATGGCTGCTCCGATAAACGCTTCTAAAAATGCATAATTATCAGAAGCAACGATAGTCGCCGTCCCTGTAATCTCTGGGACAGCCACTATAGCCGCGATAGAGGTGGTATGCAAAAAGCCGATACCCAAATTTGTGAAGTTTGGGATGCAAACCATCAGCGCCTGCGGCAATATTACACGCCGAAAGGTTTGGCTGTGTGTCAAGCCGATTGAATAAGCCGCTTCGACCTGTCCGGTATCCATCGCCAGAATGCCCGACCGGATGATTTCTGTCAGATAAGCTCCGGCAGTTAAAGACAAGGCCATGATGACAAACATGGAGACCGGTATCTCATTGGCGGACCAGCCGAGATGAAAAAAACTGCTGACTTGATCTGCAACAGGAGGTATCCCTAAATAAATCAACATAATGTGAAGGATTGCAGGTGTACTTCGAAAGAAAGACACATAAAACCTTGAGCAAGCCACCAAGCCCTTAATTCTAAAAATTCTAACAATTATATTTCCAAGAGCCACGAGAAATCCAAACACAATCGGCAAAACAGCCATCATCAATGTCAGAGGAATGGTTTTTACCATTTCTTTCATGGCGGAAACAATAAATGGAAAGTCAAATTGCAATCTTCTCCCCCCTCATCCGAAGAAATATATCAATGTATGTTCATGTCAAAAACAGTAACAATCCTTGTTTGATTCTTCTTGATTCGTTTTTCTGCCACTTGAAAGAACCATTCGAATAAAACCGCTACAGCATAATAAACAATCGATAGCGCAATGTAAACTTCAAGAGAATGGTTGCTTGAGGTGATCAATGTTTGGCCCCTTCCGGACATATCCATAACACCAATGGAAAAGGCTAGAGACGTATCTTTTAAAGAACTGATCACCATGTTTCCCATATTCGGAAACGCCTGGACAAGTGCCTGAGGCAGAACGATTCGCCTGAAGGCCTGACTACCGCTTAAGCCAATACTGTACGCCGCTTCCGTTTGGCCTTTATCTACACTGCCCACTCCCGCTCGAATGATTTCTGCGACTGCCGCTGCATTGCTTAACGCATAGGTTGCGACAGCAGCATAAAACGGGTCCATTTTTGATGTATCAATCCCGATAAGCCCAGTAAGCGCCGGGATTCCGTAAAACACGATGAAAAGCTGCACCATGATAGGCGTTCCCCTGAAAAACGAGATATACACTTTTGCCAATTGATTTACAATTGGAATATTGTAGATGCGGGGCAGTGCCAGAAAGAGTCCTAATACAAAACCGAAAAGCAAGGACAGTGTTAAAATGTATAATGTAACCGGTAAATAAGCGGTTAACGTCGGCACAAAATCTCCAATCATGTTCATATCAAACGCTTTTTCCATCACTGCTCCCTCTCTTTTTACCTAATACTGCTCTTTGGAATAGTCGTCACCAAGCCATTTCAAACTGAGCCTTTTCAGCGTTCCGTCATCAATGATTTCCTGTAAGGCTTTATCAATATCGTCACTTAACGTTTGTTCATTTTTGTTAAACATAAAATACACTTTGGCATTTGAAAGCACATTACCGACGGTTTTTTCTTTAATAGCGCTCGTCTTGTTTTGAAAGTCTACTGCAAAAGGCGTAGAGATCGTTGCGTCCGCACGCCCCGATTTCAGCTGATTCGCAGTCTCATTTGCGCCTTGGCCCTCATAGGCAATCTCAAACGGCCGCCCATTTTCCTCATTCCACTTTTTCAGTACAAGCGCTCCGTTGGATGTTGCACTCGTAATCACCCGTTTTCCTTTTAAGTCTTCAATTCCACGGATCGTATCGTTATTTTGAAGCACAGTAATTTTTAAAGGGAAATGGTTGTAGGCAACCCTGTTAAACAGAAATTTTTTCTCTCGCTCTTTGCTTTTCTCCATTTGATGTGCCACAATATCGACTTTATGCTGTCCGAGGCTGACAAGCAGGTTGGAAAATTCCATCGTTTTAAATGTGAATTTATAATTTGGCAGGCGCTTATCAAGCTCTTTGATCAGTTCGACATCATAACCGGTTAAATCGCCTTTTTCATTAATAAAGCAAATATTGGGAAATTGGGTTCCAGTTCCAACCGTGATCGTCTGTACCTTCTTTTGCCCGGCTCCCGTCGTTTGACTGTCTGCACCGCAAGCTGACAGAACTGTTATAAGGGAAAATAATATTGCCATGAATGCTGCTTTCGTTTTCATCTCATCGCCCCATTTATTTTTCAAAACTTGATTTTGAATAATCTGCCCCGAGCCATTTTCGGCTTAGTTTTTTTAGCGTTCCGTTTTTCTCCAGCTTTTTAATCGCTTGATCCGTGTCATCCGCCAAGGTTTGGCTGCCTTTATTAAACATAAAGTACACCTCGGTATCTAATAACACGTCACCGACTGTCTTTTGGCGGAAGGCGTGCGTTTTATTCTGAAAATCGACGGCAAACGGTGTAGCTATCGTTGCATCTGCGCGCCCAGTTTCAATTTGATTGGCGGTGTCATTGCTTCCCTGTCCCGCATATTTTAAATGAATTGGGCTGCCGTGCGTTTTGTTGTACTTTGTAATATAATCTGCCGCATTTGACGTGGCGCCAACTATGACTGTTTTTTCGTGCAAGTCTTTTAATGTATGAATCTTGTGATTATCCTCTTTCACCGTGATGTACATCGGCGAGTAGTTATATGGGACTTTATGATATAAAAAACGCTTTTCTCGTTCTTTATTTTTGGCCATATTGTGCGCAATCACATCAATTTTTTTATTTCCGAGACTTGTCAGCAAATTTGAGAAATCCATCGTTTTAAATTCAAATGTATATTGAGGCAACTCCTTATCGATGGCTTTCATCACTTCAATGTCATACCCGGTCAAATCGCCTTTTTCATCTAAAAACGAAATATTCGGAAAATCTGTTCCAGTGCCGACTATGACCGTTTGAGCCTGAGAATCTGATTTGTTATTTGTTTGCGAACATCCCCCGCCAAGTAATGCAAACACTGACAGCAGCAAAACCAATCCTTTGCGCTTATTCATAGGCTGCCTCACATCATGCCCAGCTGGGCGCACCTAAAAGCGTTGGGTTAAATCGTTCCGGAATCAGAACCTTGTGCATCATCACACCTATGTCCCCGTCTTTTTCCTGCTCAAAATACACTTCATACCCTCTCCTTCTGTACATGTCAGCAAGCCAAGGATGCTTGCGCGCCGATGTGCCGAGTGTCAGTGCAGGAGCCTTCAGCATATCTCGAAGCACTTTTTCTTCAACATACGTAAGCAGCTTACTTCCGGCGCCTTGTCCTTTATATTCCGGCAGTGTCGCAAACCACCACACAAACGGATATTTTGAAG
Organism: Bacillus sp. JS; assembly: GCF_000259365.1. Lineage (NCBI taxonomy): Bacteria > Bacillati > Bacillota > Bacilli > Caryophanales > Bacillaceae > Bacillus > Bacillus sp. JS. The sequence continues at coordinate 2,872,886 of NC_017743.1, forward strand.
GAGGCGTCTCACTCTCCCACGGGAACCTGATTGTAATCGTTGAAATCAGCTTCCCATCCCGCTCCAGCACAATCGCTGAATGATGTTCAATATTTTCTGATACCATTTGGATATCAGCTCTTGTGGATGGCCAATCAATATCCAGCTGCCGAATGGGCGAAAATGCGCTGTTAACCAGTTTCAACAGCTCCGGTGCATCTTCAACAGTTGCCAGTCGAAAAATATCCTCACTCATTTTTGTCACTCCTCTTCACAAAATATATAATCCCGATTTGTTTACTAAGCTTTTATTGTTTATACTATAAAGCATACTCTGATCTTTGACTAATCAAAAAAAGTAAACCTTCACTTCAGTAATTTTAATGATGAAAAACAGGAGGGAGCACATTGGAGTTACGCTCAATCAAAACGTTTCATACGATTGTGAAATTTGGAAGCTTCTATAAAGCTGCAGAAATACTAAACTACTCGCAGCCGACGATATCGATGCGTATGAAGCAATTGGAGCAGGATTTAGGCGTACTGCTGTTTGAAAGAGGAAAAAGCCTGCAGTTGACAAAAGCAGGGAAACTTTTTTATGAACGAACAGGAGATCTTTTGACACAATACGAGGCGCTTAAACACAACCTCTCCGACTTAAAGGAAGAAGAGGCAGGCATTATCAACATAGGGATTTCAGAGCCGACCGCCAGTCTGATATTCCCCGAGATTTTAAAGGATTTCTTAAAGGATTACCCAAAGATAACGGTTAATATCAAGGTTGATGACGCCAATACTTGCAGTCAAAAGCTCTTAGACGGGACGATTGATTTTGCGGTCTGCGGCGAGCCGGAGCTGATTCTTGAAAATTACTACCATCCATTTTTTTATGACACATTAAATGTGATTGTATCTGATCAACATCCGCTCGCTGAGAAGAAGGCTGTCCATTTGTCTGATTTAGCAGAAGAGCGCTTCATATTTACGCCCGCCAATTGCCCCATTCGCTTACAAATTGAACAGCATTTACATAGAGAACTCGGTAATCGCTACAAAAAAATGGAGCTCACAAGCAGCATGTCACATGAATATTACGTACGTGAAAACATCGGAATTTCAATCTTTACCAGCACCGCACATTCTAAACCGTTCAACGGCACTAAAGTTATTCCAATTCTGAACCTGGATATCACCCCGCCCATAGGGCTGTTGACAAATCAAAAAGAAGTTCATTTTGACCGCGCCACGAAGGACTTGATCGCTCGGATAACCAAACGTTTTCAGCAACGCAGCAAAGAATTGGAAGGAACCTCTGATAAGACCATTACAGGATAACTGAAAAAATAAAAACCACCTCCTGATTCATCAGGAGATGGTTTCACCGCTTACAGCTCGATCGTCTCACCGACCGACATGACTTTGCCGACTCCGCCCGGAAGGCTGTCAGCGAATGCTTCTGGGTCTTGTTCGATGACCGGGAATGTATTGTAATGCACCGGCACGACCTGTTTTGCGCGCAGCCATTCAGCGGCAAGCTTGGCGTCTTCAGGCCCCATCGTAAAGTTATCGCCAATCGGCAGGAAAGCAAGATCAATATGATTCAACTCGCCAATGAGTTTCATATCAGAGAATAGTGCCGTATCACCCGCATGGAAAATCGTTTTACCTTCTACAGTCAGCAAAATACCGGCTGGCATGCCTGTGTAAGTGATCGTTTTGTTTTCTTCATCTGTGATGGCTGATCCATGAAAGGCCTGTGTGAGCTTCACTTTTCCAAAATCGAACTGGCGGGAGCCCCCGATGTGCATCGGATGAACATTCAAGCCTTTCCAGCCTAAGTACACAGCGAGCTCGTTCGGTGCTATAACCAGCGCGTTATTTTGCTTGGCGATTTGTTCAGTATCACCGACATGGTCATTGTGGCCGTGCGTTAATAAGATGACATCCGCTTTTACATCCTCCGGCTTGATATCCGTTAACGAATTCCCTGTTAAAAACGGATCAAATATAATATGGTGGTCCTTCGTTTCCACTGTAATTACAGAATGTCCGTGATATGTCACTTTCATTTCTTTCACCTCGTCACGTAATTTTGTTTTTTTTATTTTCCCTTTTTCAAAAGCTGAAAAACTTATGTTGTTTGATTCTTGTTAATAACATTGAGGCCTCCGGTGGCTTCAATGACAGTCCCAGTCACAAGGTCTGAGTTCTCCTCACACAAGAAAGCGATAATCCGGGCGATATCCTCGCCTGTTCCGGACCTTCCTATCGGCGTTTTTTCTTTGCCGATTCTCATTCTAGCTTCCTCTATCGATGCTTCTTTCATGTCGCCGACAATGTCTCCAGGGCAAACCATGTTGGCTGTTATGCCGAATTCGGCTTCTTCAATGGCGATTGTCTTCGTCAAAGAAGCCAAGCCCACTTTCGCAGCGCCAAATGCCGAGCGATGAAGCCAGCCTGGCGCGTGAGCCGCACCTTGGAATCCGTACGTAATGATGCGTCCGAATTGCTGTTTTCTCATAATAGGAATAACCGCTTTGAATAAATGAAAGACGGCGCTTAAATTTCCTTCCAGCATGCCGTACCATTCATCATCAGTATAATCGGCTAACTTTTTACGTTCAAATATGTATGGTCCCGCGTTGTTAATCAAAAAGTCGATCCTTCCAAAGCGGTTTAAGGCAGTGTCTGCAATACGCAGCAGATCTTCTTTTTTGGTGACATCACCTTTTACAAATTGCAGCCGGTCAAGACAATCGGGACAGGCTTCCTTCAGGCGGCTGACTGCCTCCTCATCCTGTCTGTAATTGACTGTTACTGAATACCCCTTTGCAAGCAACGTTTCAGTCACTTTGCGGCCTAAACCCTTCGAACCGGCAGTAATTAAAGCATGTCGCACATGAATACCTCCCAAAGCAACGTCGCCGCTTTCAATAAAGTGTTTCTTCTTCTACTTTACTATAAAAGGCTTGCAATATCACTTTTTACACTTTGGCATACAAAAAAAGCTGCCTGTATAGACAGCTTATTCTGCAGAAGATGAAGACTCCTGATCAGGCATATCGACATAACCGCTTTGATATGCTTCTGAAATGAGCCTTGTTGTCTCCTGGCTTTCTTGTTCATCATAAATATAGCGTTCCGTTTCTTTTTTCATCATTCTGCCTCCCATCATTATAGAGGTAGGTTGGCTATAATGACGGTTTTTTATGAAGGAAATTTTAACAAACTCCTGTTGCGACGCAAGCTTTCGCTTTCTCAAGCGCTTGCTCCACCTGTTTGAATCCGGTGCCCCCGGCGCTCATTCTTTTTTCAACTGCGTAGTAAGGGTCTAACACAGTGTAAATATCTTCTTCGAATAGTGTGCTCGCCTGCTGAAACTCGCCAAACGGCATATCGCTTAAATAGATTCCTCTTTCGATGCAGGTGTACACAAGTTTTCCGACCACTTCATGCGCTTCTCTGAACGGCATTCCTTTCTTGGCTAAATAATCGGCCAGTTCCGTCGCATTTGAAAAGTCTTGTTTTGTCGCTTGCTTCATGACGTCTTTGTTTACAATCATTGTTTGGATCATGCCTGTGAAGATTTGCAGGCTGCCCTCCACCGTTTTCACTGTGTCAAACATGCCCTCTTTGTCTTCCTGCAGATCTTTGTTGTAAGCAAGCGGAAGTCCTTTCATAATCGTAAACAGCCCCATCATATCGCCGTATACGCGCCCTGTCTTGCCACGGATCAGCTCCGCCATATCAGGGTTTTTCTTTTGCGGCATCATGCTGCTCCCTGTTGCGTACGCATCGTCAAGCTCGATGAATTTAAACTCCTGCGAGCACCATAAAATGATTTCTTCAGAGAAACGGGATAGGTGCATCATCAGCATACTGCTGTTGCTTAAAAACTCCAAAATGAAGTCTCTGTCGCTGACGCCATCCAAGCTGTTTTCATAAATAGAATCAAAGCCGAGCAGTTCGGCTGAATAATCACGGTCGATTGGGAAGGTTGTTCCCGCGAGCGCCCCGCAGCCGAGCGGAGATTTGTTAATCCGCTTCATCGAATCCTGAAAACGCTCCTTGTCGCGCTCTAGCATCCAGAAATACGCAAGCAGATGGTGAGCGAATGAAATCGGCTGGGCGCGCTGCAGATGTGTGTAGCCCGGCAGAATCGTTTCAACGTTCGCTTCCGCCTTTTCAATCAGCGCACTTTGGAATGCCTCAATCAGCTCGATGATGTGGCCGACATGATTCTTCAAGTATAAATGCATGTCAGTCGCCACCTGGTCATTCCGGCTTCTGCCGGTATGCAGCTTGCCTCCGAGCGGGCCGATTTCGTCAATCAGCATTTTCTCTATGTTCAAATGAATATCTTCATAATCGACTGAGAATTCCAATGCTCCCTCCTCTGCTTTTTGCAAAAGGGTATTCAGTCCCTCGCGGATTTTCAGCTCTTCTTCCGCTGTCAGGATACCGCATTTTTTCAGCATGGCAGCATGTGCGAGAGACCCTGTTATGTCTTCAGTGACTAAATTTTGGTCAAATGATATGGATGCGCCGAACTCGTCGACCCATTTTTCCGGTGTTTTTTGAAACCGGCCTCCCCAAAGCTTCTTCATGCTTTAATCTGCTCCTTCTTTTTCACGATGCTGTTCACTTTTGTCGGAAGGCCCCAAAGCTCAATAAAGCCAATTGCCGCATGGTGATCAAACGCATCGTCTTTTGTATATGTTGCAAGTTTTTCATCATATAGAGAATATTCTGATTTACGCCCTTCTACGATTGCATGGCCTTTAAACAGCTTCACGCGAACGATGCCTGTGACATGCTTTTGCGTTTCTTTTAGGAAAGCGTGCAGCGCGTCTTTTAACGGCGAGAACCATAAGCCGTTGTAAATGATTTCTGACATTTTTTGCTCGATGATCGGTTTAAAGTGTGCAACCTCTTTCACCAGTGTCAAATCTTCTAATTCTTTATGCGCTTTGATCAGTGTAATCGCACCAGGGCATTCGTATACTTCCCGGGATTTAATGCCGACGAGGCGGTTTTCCACGTGGTCGATACGTCCGACACCGTGTGCGCCTGCCATTTCATTCAGTTTCAAAATCAGTTCAGAAAGCGTGTAAGATACGCCGTCAATGGAGACAGGCACACCTTGTTCAAATGCAATTTCAATCACTTCCGGCGTGTCCGGCGTTTTTTCCAGCGGAGCTGTTAAATCGTATGCACCTTCTGGCGGCGCCGCCCATGGATCTTCTAAAATGCCGCACTCATTCGCGCGTCCCCAGAGGTTTTGGTCGATAGAATACGGGCTGTCAAGATTGATCGGAATCGGAATGCCGCGGCTCGCCGCATATTCAATTTCTTCTTCACGTGACCACTGCCATTCGCGAACCGGCGCGATGACTTCAAGGTCAGGGTTTAATGATTTAATGGAGACTTCGAAACGAACCTGGTCATTTCCTTTCCCCGTGCATCCGTGAGCAATCGCCTGTGCATCTTCTTGTTCCGCAATTTCAACCAGCTTTTTCGCAATCAGCGGCCGAGATAATGCCGACACGAGCGGGTATTTTCCTTCATACATCGTGTGGGCCTGCAAAGAGATAAGCGCGTAGTCCTGTGCAAATTCCTCTTTTGCATCGATCACGTAGGAGTTTGTCGCGCCGACTTCAAGCGCTTTCTGCTGAACAAAGGCCAAATCTTTGCCTTCACCGACATCCAGACAGCAGGCGATGACATTATATCCTTGCTCCTGAAGCCATTTTATTGCGACGGAAGTATCAAGGCCCCCTGAGTATGCTAATACGACTTTTTTCTGTTCTGACATGATAAAAATCCCCTCTCAACTGTGTTTCTATTTTGTATAAAAATAAATTATTTTTAATAAAAATGCATTTTGTATGTATACACTTTAACAAGTACGTTTCGTTTTTTCAAGCCTTTTATCAAAAAAACTTCACCTAAATTTCAGGTGAAGTTTCGTAGTATTTATTCATTTACTTGTCTTTTCTGATTTCTCTGACCACATGTGCAAGTTCGGGAATAATCAGCTTATTCATTGCCAGCTTAACCGCACCGCTTGAGCCTGGCGTTGAGAAAACAGCGGTATGCTGAATGACACCGGCTGTTGCTCTCGACATGATTGCGGCAGAGCCGATATCCTCTGTATAACTCAGCATCCTGAATATTTCTCCAAAACCGGGCAGCTCTTTCGAAAACAGCGGCGTTATGGCTTCAATTGTGACATCCCGATCTGCTATGCCTGTCCCTCCGTTTAAGAGTACCGCGTCTGTCTGTTCATCCATGCAGCCCGCAAGCACTGACCGCTGCAAAGCATCCTTTTCGTCTTTTACGATTTCATATGCAGCAATATGATGACTGGCTTCTTCTAAAAATGAGATCATCAGCTTGCCGCTTTTATCGGTTTCCTCTGTCCTCGTGTCACTGACAGTAATCACTTTACACCGAACGATATCGGGAGCTTCTTGTTTATGCTCTTGAACGCTCATTGGCCCACCTCTTTTATGTTTTCTGTCTGTCACTATCATGCATCAACAAAAAAGCACATTCAAGAGAATGTGCTTTCATGCGATTTATTTTGCTAAACGAACAACGTCGCGCGCAATCATGACTTCTTCATCAGTCGGAATGATCATGACTTTTACTGGAGAATGCGGATAGCTGATGAAAGCTTCCTCGCCGCGCACGTTATTAAGCGCAGGATCCCAGTATACGCCCATGAATTCTAAACCGCGAAGAACGCGTTCTCTGACTTCCACACTGTTTTCACCGATACCGGCAGTAAAGATGATCGCATCTACACCGCTCATTCTAGCAGCATAAGAACCGATGTATTTGTGGATTCTGCTTGCGAATACTTCAAGAGCCGTTTCCGCGCGCTCATTTCCTTCTTTCGTTGCTTCAACGATGTCACGAAGATCGCTAGAGAAGCCGGAAATTCCGAGCAGTCCGCTTTTTTTGTTTAATGTATTCAGTACTTCGTCAGCCGTTTGGCCTGTTTTCTCCATGATGTATGGGATCAGGGCAGGGTCGATGTTTCCAGAGCGCGTACCCATTGCAACACCGGCAAGCGGCGTAAAGCCCATTGAAGTATCAATTGATTTTCCGCCTTCAACAGCAGCAATACTTGCTCCGTTTCCAAGGTGGCAGGAAATCAGGCGCAAGTCTTTTAACGGACGGCCAAGAAGCTCTGCCGCACGCTCAGTTACATATTTATGTGAAGTGCCGTGGAAGCCGTATTTACGGATGCCGAATTTTTCATAGTATTCATACGGCAGGCTGTAAAGGTAAGACTGCTCAGGCATTGTTTGGTGGAATGCCGTATCAAAAACAGCTACCGCAGGAACATTTGGAAGCACTTCTTTGAACGCTTTAATTCCAACGATATTTGCCGGGTTGTGAAGCGGTGCCAATTCAGAAATATCTTCGATTTCCTTAATGGTTTCATCCGTTAATAAAACAGAATCGCTGAATTTTTCTCCGCCGTGAACGACACGGTGGCCAATTCCGTCAATTTCATTCAAGTCTTTAATAATGCCAAATTCCGTTAACTTATTCAGCAGCATTTTAACAGCTACCGCATGATCCGGAATATCAGTTACTTCTGTATTTTTTTCGCCGTTCACAGAAATTGTGAATACGCTGTCGGCGATACCGATTCGTTCAACTAAACCCTTCGTTAAAACGGTTTCTGAAGGCATTTCGAAAAGCTGAAATTTCAAAGACGAGCTTCCTGCGTTAATTGCAATAATTTTGGACATGATTGACGCTCCTTTATACTCTGTATCAACAACTTCGTTTTTCGTACTTTTTTCCCGGTGAATATCAACATCTTCTCCGAAAAATATCTGACTTTTCCATTTAAACATTGTCATGTCGGCTTTTCAAGTCAACTTGCGTATTGATAACGCTTACAATAAGAAGTCGTTATTTTCAGACACATTCCCTATAGGTTTTGTATTGATGAACGCTTACAATTTGCGGTTTTTCTCTCTGTATTTTGTGTTTCAAAGCTGGATTCAATTCGTCAGTCCGATCTTCAAAAGACAAATAAAAACAGCTTAGGCATCCATCTCATACGGCTGCCTAAGCTGCTTTTAACAATTACTTTTCTTTTTTAAACCAATCATCAAATTGAGCCATCATATCAAGCATCGCCTTTTGATTGGAGAAAGACGGAAGATTCGCAAGCAGAATTTGCCCCGGCGCTTTCGTCTTCTCTCCTTGTTTCTGAAGCACAAGGATGCTTTTGGCATGAGCTTCGTCTTTAAAAATAGATTTTGGCAGCTGCAACAGCGCGTTGATATGAACCTTATCTTTTAAAAACTGTTTCAGCTTGCCGCTTTGGGAGCTCTCAAACAAATGATTCGGAATCATAAAAAATAAGTAGCCGCCCGGTTTGGTATGCTTGACGCTCTGTTCAATAAACAGATGATGCGCGAAGGAATGGCCTTCGTCAGCTTTGAGCTCAAACGCTTCTGCTCCTTCGTCATTTGGATAATAGCCGACTGGCAAATCACAAATGACCGTGTCCACTGGATCGATAAACAACGGCTCAAGGCTGTCCTGATGGAAAAGCTCAAGCTCTTTTTTCAGTAGGTTCGCTTGGGCATACGCGATCTTCAAGAGCACATCATCAATTTCAATGCCAAAGCTGGTTGCCGTTTTTCCAGACAGCTGGTTCAGCATGGTAAACAGAAGGTTTCCGGTTCCCAAGGCTGGATCAAGAACGGTCAGTTCCTTTTTATCCGCCATAAACTTATTCACCAAATAGCTGATGAAAAGCCCGATCGTATCCGGCGTCATTTGTCTGTTCGGATGAGAGATATCCTTCATTCCTTTAAGGACGGCAAGCTGAAAAGCTTTGCGCACCCACTCATGCTCATATGTGCCGAATTCCGCTTTTTCAAGCAGAGCCTGAAGCTGTTTGGTTTTCTGATCAGCAGGCAGTTTCAGCTGATCTGTTTTTTCAAGAAAATACATTTCTCCTGCTTCGGCCAGGGCCTCTATATATGAAATCTGCAATTCATTCTTTATCATAATCGCGGCTTCGTCTAACAGCTCATACACCGCACCTACATGGTCTTTTTGCATATGTGTTCCTCCTTGCCATGAAAAAAGCTCCGGCGGCAGCCTGGAGCTTTTTTCCCTGCTTACTTCACTAATGCCTTAGCAGCCTCAATTGGCTTTTCATAGTTCGGGTGGTTTGTTGCTTCGCTTACATATTCAACGTAAACGACTTTTCCGTTCTCATCAAGGACAAATACGGAACGCGCAAGCAGACGAAGTTCTTTAATATACACACCGAACGCTTCGCCAAATGACATATCTCTGTGGTCAGACAGTGTTTCCACTTTGTCGATTCCGTTAGCACCGCACCAGCGCGCTTGTGCAAATGGAAGGTCTGCACTGATTGTGTAGACGTTGACATCTCCAAGCTTTGCAGCTTCTTCGTTAAAACGGCGTGTTTGTGCATCACAAACACCTGTATCAATTGAAGGGATAACAGAAATAATCGTTACCTTTCCTTTCATGTCAGCTAACGATTTTTCTTCAAGGCTGTTAGTCAGCACTGTGAAATCAGGAGCTTGATCTCCTACCTTCACTTCTTGTCCGACAAGTGTAACCGGACCGCCTTTGAATGTAATTTCAGCCATTATAATTCCTCCCTTTTGTATGTATGTCTCTATCATAGTAAAGTTTCCTGCAAACTGCAAAGTTTATGCCAAAAAAAAGTTAACTGCGGCCGGCGCAGTTAACCTTTTTTAATAATTCATATTGTTCATTTGGTTTTGACTTTGGCTCTGGCCTTGGTTCTTGTTATTTTTCTTGAACATTTGCTGAATGCGTTCAAGTGTTTGAGGGGCTGCGTCTAAAATTTTCTCTATTAAATGAGTATTTTCATCTAAATGAAGCATTCTGATCCCTGTCGATCCGACAATTAAAAACGCGATCGGCGTAATGGACACACCGCCCCCGCTTCCGCCTCCGAAAGGAAGTTTCTGTTCTCTTGTCTCATCGTCTTCCGATTTCTTTTCTGCTGGCTTTCCGCCAAACTCGCTTCCGCCTGCGGCGAATCCGAATCCGACTTTAGAAACAGTTAAAATCACACTTCCATCAGGCGTTTCTACTGGATCTCCGATGATGGTGTTAACATCAATCATTTCCTTCAAGTTTTCCATTGCGGTTTTCATTAAACCTTGGATGGGATGGTCTGCCATATACGCTTCCTCCTTAAACTGATGAATCATTCTTTGAAGTCATTCGAGCCGACGGATTCTTCTTTAATACGGATAGCTCCCGTCCGTATTTGACGAATTTGAAAGCTGCAAGCATAGCATGTCCAAAGCGAAAAAAGAATATACACTGAAAATGGGTCTTGGAAACCGGGACTTGAAACGAAGGGATCACCTCATAAACAGGTTTATTTACAAAGTCCAGATGGTCGTAGAGCATCGCTGCGATACCGCCTTTCACACCCCATACAGCACCTGTTATCACACCTGTCACTGCCGCGTCCTGAATTCCGATAACTGTAATCCATTCCAGCTTTGTGATATGTAAATGCGCGAGAAAAGAGGCACTTATTTTCCGTAATCTGGTGACCTGATGCAAAAGCATTTCAATCTTACTAATGCTTTGCTGCACATCGTTTTGTGTGATTTTCTTCTTTCCGCTGCTTTTTTTCATTTTAGATTCAGTTTTTTGTTTGATATCCACTGTTCCGTCTTCTTTGTTCAGCTTAATCGCCGGGATTGTTTTTTTGATCCTTATCAGGCCAAACAGCGCCGTAATCTTCAATGTCAATTTGTCATTATCATCGGCATGAAGATACTCCAGCGCAACATGGATTTTCATTCTGAGAAGCAGTACGACCCCTATGAGAATAAGAATGGCTGTCAGTGCATACACCATATTCTTCACTTCCTCTAGGAGCATTATCGCCAAATCCTAAAAAAATAAACCCGGACAGAGGTCCGGGTTATCAGTTATTTGCGGTATAATTTTTCATGCACCACGGTGGTATCCGCGATGTAATCATGAATCCCTTGTTTTGTAGGTGAAAAAGCAACAACGATATATAAAATCCAAATCTTATCAATATACCGTCCAACCACTTCACGAAAAATCACTGTACTCCATGTCAGCTTGCAATCTTGCTTCACAGAAACCACTTTGAGGCCGAACACCATTTTACCCAGCGTCTGCCTAAAGTATTTTGTCATTAGTGCGAAATAGGCAAGATAAACAATAAGCGTTGTCACACTGTAGGCCGAGAAGGTAAACATGCCGGATGATTTCGGCAGATCCATTACGGTAAAGAGGGGAGAAACGAGTAAATGGTTTAATCCCCATACCACGAGCCAATCAAGCAGGAAAGCCCAGAAACGAACCCAAAAGCCAGCATAGGCATGTGTCAGCTGCTCCGCTTCTTGCGGGCCTTTGATGTCATTGCGCTCTAACTCTTCATATGTCGCGTCCATTATTGTTCCCTCCTACTTCGCATAGAGATACATCATTCTCGGCGAACCGGATTGCGAAAGCATTTCTCTCATATTTAAAAAATCAATTTCACTTTTAAACATTTTGTTTGCGCCCATGGAAAACAATGAGCCTAATCCGAAGCTTTCCTCATAAGAAATGACAGAGGCGTTTTTCAAATCCTTGTGATCCTTTTTCATCGCCGAAATAGTGTCATCATAAAAACCAAGCTCATCAACGAGATTCAGTTTTTTCGCCTGACGCCCGTCATACACACGGCCGTCCGCAATTTTCTTTACCTCTGCTTTCGACATGCCGCGGCCTTTTGAAATCACATCAACAAAGCCCTCATACGAATTATCAACCATCGATTGCATGATGTTTTTTTCTTCTTTCGTCATCTCACGAGAAGGAGACATAATGTCCTTGTGAGCCCCGCTCTTAATTGTTTCAAAAGAAATGCCGAGCTTATCGGCAAGCTTTGAATAATTGACGCTTTCCATAATGACGCCGAGTGACCCGGTCAGGGTTTCCGGTGTCGCAAAAATCTTATCAGCCGCCGTTGAGATGTAATAGCCGCCGGATGCCGCCATCGATCCCATCGACACATAAATCGGTTTTTTTGTTTCTTTCTTGATTTCTTCCAGCTTCTTATGTATTTCAGCACTTTCATATACTCCGCCGCCCGGAGAATTCACCTTCAGAACGATACCTTTGACCGTCTTGTCATCTTTTGCGCGCTCAAGGTTTTTTAAGAACGTTCTGTGGTTATATCCGTCTGCACCAAGCAGACTGCTTGAATCCCCATTATCCTGGATGGTGCCGCTGACCTCTAATACGGCAATTTTACTTGAGAGACTGCCGTTTTCCAGCGTCTTTTCCTGCGATTCATCCGTCAATGATGTAAGATCCGTTTGAGCGCCTTTGACGCTTTCAAAGAAACTCATAGAGATGCTGACGATAATAGACACGCCGAAAATCCCCAGAGCTATCACTAATGCGATCCATCTTTTTGCATTCATTTTTTCTCCTCCTTTTTCCCAAACTCTCTCATTATACGATTCAATATGAAAAATGTTTCACTTCATGAGAAAGCTCCGGCTTAACGGGCTGCCGGCAAACGTGGTACACTTATGGCCAAAGGTATTTTATCACAAATACTGGATGACAGAAAAACTTAAATATGACAGCAAAGGGGAAATGGGATATGACCGAACAACGCCGTAATGTTTATTTTTTTCACAAACAGGACCAGGAAACAAACGAACAAGCCCGCTCGTTAACACAATTGGCTGAAGAGCATGGATTTACCGTTGTGAACCAGCACTCAGATGCCAATATTATTGCCAGCATTGGCGGGGACGGCACATTTTTGCAGGCAGTCAGAAAAACGAATTTTCGCGACGACTGCTTGTACGTCGGCATTACCAAAAAGGGGAAAGCTCATTTATATTGCGACTTTCATAGTGATGAGCGAGAAAAAATGGTCGATGCCATGACGTTTGAACAAATTGAAGTCAGAAAATATCCGCTGATTGAAGTGACAGTGGATCATGCCAGTCCTTTTCACTGCTTAAACGAGGTATCCATCCGTTCAAGCATCATTAAAACCTTTGTGATGGACGTGCTGATTGACGATCTGCACTTTGAAACGTTTAGAGGTGACGGGATGATTATCTCAACGCCTACAGGCAGCACCGCCTATAACAAGTCTGTTGCAGGAGCGGTTGTTGATCCGCTGCTTCCATGCATGCAGGTATCAGAGCTTGCATCCCTTAACAATAACACCTACCGGACACTCGGCTCGCCATTTGTCCTCAGCTCTGACCGAAAGCTGACCCTTCGTGTGGTGCAAGACGGCAACGAACACCCAATCATCGGCTTGGACAATGAAGCACTCAGCACGAGAAATGTGAAAACGATCGAAATCAAACTGTCTAATAAAAAAATAAAAACAGTCAAACTAAAGGACAATTCATTTTGGGAAAAAGTGAAGCGTACTTTTTTATAAAAAATAAAAGGACAGGCTGCTGCCTGTCCTTTTATGATTTCTCATATACAATCTGGCCGTTAATCACGGTTTTTTTAATATCTAAAAGATGAAGCTGTGCGGGGTCAATGGAAAACGGATCACCACTGAGAACCGTAAAATCCGCGTCATAGCCTTCCGCAATTTTCCCGCGTGACTTCTCTTTATAAATGATTCCGGTGCTTCCTTCTGTATAAAGCTTTATCGCTTCATATACAGATAAACATTCACTTTCATTATAGCTTGGCCCGTTATGCTCATGAATGCTCTTGCGAAGCACCGCGGACTGGATCCCAAGAAGCGGGTCAACAGGCTCAATCGGAGCGTCTGAACCGCCCGCGCATAAAATGCCTTTAGACATTAAGGTTTTCCAGGCAAATGCAGTCTTCATCCGGTCTTTTCCGAGACGGTCAATGACCCACGGAAAATCGCTTGCAACGAAATGCGGCTGAAGATCAAGCGCGATCGGCATGTTTGCTGCTCTCTCGATTAATTTGCTATCAAGCACTTGAGCATGAATAAGCCGGTCATGCCGGCCGTTTTGGGGTGGATGCTTTTCTATTGCGTTGAGCACTTTTTCAAAAGCAAGATCGCCGATTGCATGAACAGCAACCTCCATCCCTTTTTCTCTCGCTTTGCGAATGAGCCGGCCAAGGGTTTCGTCATCATGAACCTGAACCCCCTGAGTTGATGGATCATCCAGATATGGTTCTTTCAATAAAGCCGTTCTCCCGCCAAGCGCCCCGTCCGCAAAGATTTTCATCGCTCCAAACTCCACATACGGGCCGGACGGCTTCTCCAGCTCCTCCCATCGGTCGACAGCCTCATGATGAACGAGCAGATGACAGCGGAACGGATACTTTCCGCTAGCGGCAGCTTTCTCATAAGCTTTCATCGGCACCGAAACATCACCATAATAGGACAAGTCTTCCGAATGTCCGCCTGTCAGGCCTTTTGTCCAGCAGTCCTCTATTGCAGCCGTTAATGCCTCATCAACGTAGTGCTGGGAGACCGGCGGGACAGCCTTCAGAATCAAATCCTGCGCCTTATCAAAAAGAAGGCCCGTCGGCTCTCCATTTGCATCTTTTACGATGACGCCGCCGTCAGGATCAGGAGTGTTTCTTGAAATTCCCGCCGCTTGAAGAGCCGCAGAATTAACAGCTATTGCATGCCTGCATACTCGCTTGAGCAAGACGGGCCTGTCTGGAAACAGGCGGTCTAGATCATGCTTATTTAAATAGTCCGGTGTCTCAAACTGATTTTCATTCCAGCCCTCTCCAATGAGCCACTCGTCTTCAGGAAGCTGCCGCTCTCTTTCCTTTGCAGCCTGTACAATCGCTTCTTTAGACGTCAGTGCGGACAGATCAAGCTGAAGCTGTTTTTCGCCGTGACCGATCAAATGTAGATGGCTGTCAACAAAACCGGGGAACATCACTGCTCCATTCAGGCTGATTTCTTCTGTTTCCGGGGAGCCGTACTTTTCCTTCAGATGTTCATAGCTGCCGGTGCCTTTTATGACACCATCCTCAACATAAACTGCCTCTGTCCGATCGCCTTCTTCGAGCATCGTATAAATGAAACCGCCGTGCCATATCGCCTTCATTCACGTTCACTCTCTTTCTTTACGCCTTTTTATTGGCTTTGAGCTGTTCTTCACGTTTTCTTAATTCCACTCGTCTGATTTTTGCAGAAGCCGTTTTCGGCAGGCTTTCCACAAATTCAATTTCTCTTGGGTATTTGTATGGAGCGGTAATCGTCTTCACATGATTCTGCAGTATTTTGACAAGCTCATCACTTCGTTTTTCATGATTTTGCAGGACAACGTATGCCTTAACGATGGAGCCTCTGATTTCATCAGGGCTTGCGACAACAGCACACTCTTTTACTTCAGGGTGCTTAACAAGCGCGTCTTCCACCTCGAATGGCCCGATCGTGTAGCCGGAGCTGATAATGATATCGTCATTTCGGCTTTCAAACCAGAAGTAACCTTCCTCATCTTTTCTCGCTCTGTCTCCCGTTAGGAAATAATCGCCGCGAATTTGTGTTTTCATTCTTTCCGGATCTTTAAAATATTCTTTAAAGAGCGCAGGCGTGCTGAGGTGAACAGCGATATCGCCAACCTCACCAGGTTTGCAGACTTCACCGTCTTCATTAATGATTTCCACCTGATTTCCCGGTGTTGGTTTTCCCATGCTTCCCGGTTTAATAGCCGTATCTTTCAAAACACCGACTAAAAGCGTGCTTTCTGTTTGGCCGTATCCGTCCCGTACCTTAATGCCAAAGTGCTTTTGGAAAACATCAATGACTTCACGGTTGAGCGGCTCGCCTGCGGAAACAGCGCTGTGAAGGGCAGAAAGATCAAAACGGTCCAAGCCTTCGACCTTCGCCATTAAGCGATATTCTGTCGGCGTACAGCAGAAAACATTGATTTTGTAGCGGTTTAAAAGCTCTAAATATTTTTCTGCTTTGAATCTGCCGTGGTACACAAAACCCGTTGCTCCGCTGCCTAGCACCGCTAAAAATGGACTCCACACCCACTTTTGCCAGCCTGGGGCAGCAGTCGCCCAGACGATATCCTTTTCAGAAATATCAAGCCAAGCGCCGGCAGAAGTTTTTAAATGAGCAAATGCCCATCCGTGTGTATGTACAACACCTTTCGGCTGACCTGTTGTCCCGGAAGTATAAGACAAGAAAGCCATATCATCTCTTGTTGTGTCAGCTGTTTTAAATTGGCTTCCGTCCGCTTCAATTGATAAGAGATTTTTCCAGCCGGCATCATTCTCACCAATAGACAGTGTAATCAGTTTGTCAGCCGTACTGACATCACGGAAAGCGCCGATAAATTCGGAATAGACAATGGCGCCTTTTACCTCTGCATGTTCAATTCGGTATTCAAGATCCTTCGCACGAAGCATTTCAGAGCACGGAATGACAACCATTCCAGATTTCAGGATAGCCAAATAAACTGCATAGGCTTCTAGCACCCGCGGAACCATTACAATCAGCTTGTCTCCCTTTTTAAATCCAAGATCAGCTAAGACCGCTCCGATTTTATTTGTTTCTTCCATCAGCTTTTCATAAGACCATGATTCTTGCTTGCCCGACTCGTCCTCCCATAGAAGAGCGGTTTTTTGTCCAGCGGCACTGAACTTTTCCATTTCATTCACTAAATTATATTGCATAGGGGCAATTAAATCTTCACGTTTTAACACGAACAACTCCTCACTTTCTCCACCCATTATACATAAATACAGGCTCTTTCCGTAAGGATATGCCTAAAAACAACCTCTGTAAACATAGATTTTATAGGCCGCTGGTCCTTTTTTATATGTAAAAAATGAAAAGGAGTGGGGATTCCCCCACTCCAAAGCCATTATGTGAAATTGTAAATTAGAATTGTCCTCCGCCCATGTTTTGTTGAGCAAAAGATACAAGACGTTTTGTGATCTCTCCTCCAACAGAACCGTTAGCGCGAGAAGTTGTGTCTGCTCCAAGGTTTACACCGAATTCAGAAGCGATTTCTAATTTCATTTGGTCGATCGCTTGAGCAGCTCCTGGTACTAAAAGGTTGTTGCTGTTACCTGAGTTATTGTTAGCCATGTGTCTCACCTCCTTGTGAGTATAGAATGTGTTAAAACACATGGCTTCATTCACAAAAACTTTGGTAATTGTATACAGGAGCTAGAAATGGCTTTAAAAGAGTTCAGCGAATTTATCGTTAGCCTCTTGTTCGCTATACAGGGTCATTGTCTCAATGTTATCAACCGCTTCTTGAATATACGGCTCGAAATCAACAAAGCTTTCAAAGTGTTCAATTTTCTCTTTTTTAGGGCGTGTTTTTGGGCTTGGCGGCGTAAAGATCGTGCAGCAATCTTCAAACGGCTGAATGCTTGTCTCATAAGTGCCGATTTCCCGTGATTTTTCGATGATTTCTGTTTTATCCATGGCGATTAACGGGCGCAAAATCGGTGTTGACGTCACCGCATTAATCGCATACATGCTTTCAAGCGTTTGGCTCGCTACCTGACCGAGGCTTTCTCCCGTAATGATGGCAAGCCCGTTTCTCTTTTCTCTGATTCTGTCGGCGATCTGGAGCATAAGGCGGCGGGTTGCCGTCATCGTGTAATTTTCAGGAATTTGTTTTTGGATGAGCTCTTGCGTTTTTGTAAATGGAACGATATGAAGCGTCATGCTTCCCCCAAAACGGGACAGGCATTTTGCCAGATCCATTACCTTTTGCTTTGCGCGCTCACTCGTGTATGGCGGGCTGAAGAAATGAACAGCTTCTACCGACAGCCCCCGTTTCATTGCATAAAAACCGGCCACAGGACTGTCAAAACCGCCGGAAAGCATGAGCATCGCTTTTCCTGCTGAACCAACCGGCAGCCCGCCTGCACCTTTTTCATCACGAATTGTCAAAAATGTTGCTTCTTCCCTGATTTCGATTCTGAGCGGGATGTCTGGGTTGCGGACATCGACCGTCAAGCCTTCTGTATTTCGCAAAATATGGCCGCCGATTTCAGCGTTCATCTGGTTTGTATCTAATTCAAATTGTTTATACGCTCTCTTTGTCGCAACTTTAAACGTATCACCTGGTTTATACTGATCCTTGATAGCCTGCAAAGCAGTTGCCTTAATATCATCAAGGCGGCTGTCACACTTAATCGCCAGGCTGAAGCTTTGAATCCCAAACACCTGCTTTAAATGAGGAAAAAGAGCCTCAGGGTCCTCACCATTTAATGTAATCGTCATGCGATCCCTATTGGAAAAGTATTTCAAATTCGGATAGTCTTTCAAAACGAGTCTCACGTTTTGTTTTAAGCGCTCAATAAAGCTTTTTCTGTTTTTGCCTTTGGTCGAAATTTCCCCAAAACGAATTAATATATGATCGTAATTCATGTTCTACCTCATCATTTCCCTTAATTTTTTGATGCCAGGACGAAGCGCGTTTATAAACGGTTCTGCCACATCGCTTGTCTGGCTGTAATTTAAACTGATTCTGATGCTGCTTCCGGCAATCTGCTCTCCTTTGCCCATCTCTAAAAGAACTTTACTGGGCTTATGTTCTTTTGCTGAGCAAGCAGACGTTGTGGAGACGAATATATCCTGTTCTTCAAGCATGTGTAAAAGCACTTCTGC
The DNA here is from genome assembly GCF_000259365.1 of Bacillus sp. JS. NCBI lineage: Bacteria > Bacillati > Bacillota > Bacilli > Caryophanales > Bacillaceae > Bacillus > Bacillus sp. JS. The sequence goes on from NC_017743.1 coordinate 2,891,523, forward strand.
TTTAATCCCCGGAACAGAGAAATTAATAATGTGCGGTGCGCTATTCATTTGAGGCGTGTTGATAACGACGCCCTCAATTTCACTCAGCCTTTTCATAAACAATTCCTTTGCGGCAGTCATCGTGTCAAGCCGTGCAGCAAAATCAGCAGCGGCAAGATTAATGGCCTTGGCAAGCGAAACCGCACCCGCAGTATGTTCCGTTCCGGCCCGTATGCCTTTTTGCTGAGAGCCTCCCGTTATGAGCGGAATAAGGCGTGTTCCTTCTTTTACAATAAGTGCGCCTGTCCCCTTTAGACCGTGAAATTTATGCCCTGATATTGAACATAGATCAATACCGGCCTTTTCAATTGCCAAGGGCACTTTATAGATGCCCTGCACATAATCAACGTGAAACAAAATGTTCGAGTGCTCTTTCAGCACTTCTCCTGCCTCTTCAATCGGCTGCACGGAACCAACTTCATTGTTCACATGCATCATGCTGACTAGGACGGTATCGGGACGGATGGCTTTTTTTAGTTCTTCAATAGAAACAAATCCGTCTTCGTTTACAGAAAGATAAGTAACATCAAACCCGAACAACTCTTTCAGCTGTTCTAACGATTCCGTAACGGATGGATGTTCAATAGAAGTGGTAATGATATGTTTGCCTGTTTTTATTTTTGACAAAGCGGCTCCTTTTAAAGCCGCATTATTGGCTTCTGTGGCGCCTGACGTAAAGACAATGTCATATTTTTTTAGGCCTAAGGACCTTTTGATTTGATTTTTGGCTGCCTGAAGCAGCTGTTCCGTTTCGGCTCCATATCGGTGCAAAGATGAAGGATTGCCAAAATATCGGCTGCTTGTCTGTTCATACACGTTCAAGACTTCATCATAAGGCTTCGTTGTTGAACTATTGTCTAAATATAACATCATTTTACTCCTTTAATATGAAAGCGATACAAAACTAATTTTATATGTTACCATAACAAATTACTGCTGAAAAAGTAAATAAAATTACTATTGACTTCTTCATGCATTCACCTATAATTAGATTTGTTACTTTCGTCATATTATCTGACAATTAATTGACAGAATATTCTACCATAGTAAAATTAGGAGGACTTATACATTATGAAATCATCACTATCAGCCAAGGAAACGATCGCGATTGGGCTTATGCTCTTTGCACTGTTCTTTGGTGCAGGAAATATGATATTTCCGCCGGAACTTGGACAAGCAGCCGGGGAAAATGTTTGGAAAGCGATGGCTGGCTTTCTCGTGACGGGTGTCGGTTTGCCGCTTTTAGGTGTTGTAGCTGTCGCTTTAACAGGGACGGATGCCAAAGGCCTTGCTGATAAAGCACATCCGGTCTTCGGAACAATTTTTACTGTCGTTCTTTATTTAACAATCGGACCGCTGTTCGCGATTCCGCGGACAGGCACAGTCTCTTATGAGATTGCCGCTGTACCGTTTGTAAGCGGGATACCTTCTTGGGTCGCGCTGCTTGTTTTCACATTTATTTTTTTCGCTATTACGTACTATCTGGCTTTAAATCCTACAAAGCTTGTTGACCGTATTGGAAAAGTTTTAACACCTATTTTGCTTGCTGTTATTGCTATATTAGTCATCAAAAGCATCGTAACGCCGATGGGGGACATTCGGTCACCGCTTGAAGCGTATGCTTCCGGATCATTGTTTAAAGGATTTTTAGAAGGCTATAAAACAATGGATGCACTTGCTTCTATTGTGTTCGGAATTGTCGTTGTCAATGCTGTTAAGGACAGAGGCATCACCAGCCGTAAATCAGTTGCTTCTGTATGTATTAAAGCGGGACTTGTTGCAGCAGCGGGACTCGGTCTGGTTTACGTTTCACTCGCCTATTTAGGAGCAACAAGCACAGATTCTGTAGGACTCCTCGGTTCAGGAAGCAAAATTTTATCTGAATCTTCACAGCACCTGTTCGGATCATTAGGAAATATCATTTTAGGCGTCGCTATCCTATTCGCGTGCTTGACTACAAGCATTGGCCTTGTCTCTTCATGCGGAAATTATTTCTCAAAGCTGATTCCTTCTTTATCTTATAAAGCCGTTGTAACGATTGTCACTGTGTTCAGCTTTATTATTTCTAACTTTGGGCTGTCAAATATCATTTTGTTCTCAGTTCCTATTTTATCAGCTATTTATCCGTTAGCAATTGTTATCATTCTGCTTTCATTTATTGAAAAATCATTTAAAGGCAGACGTGAAGTATATATTCTTTGTTTGATCGCAACTGGTATTTTTAGCATTATCGATGGCCTGAATGCCGCAAGCATTCCTCTCGGTTCTTTAAATAAAGTTCTCAGTCAATCGCTGCCGCTTTACAGCTTAGGATTTGGTTGGGTCCTCCCTGCAATCATTGGAGGCGTTGCCGGTTATCTGATTTCTCTTGTTACAGGTTCGAATAAAAAACCAGTTAATATCAACTAGCGAAAACCAAAAAGCCTTATTGGATCCACATCCAATAAGGCTTTTTTATATTCTGAATACATATAAAAGGCCGAGCATGTATGCGCCGGCCTTTTATATACTCTTTATTGGTATTGATGCTCTTTTGTCTTTTGCGATTCTATTTTTCGGACAGCACCCGGTGCGGCTTTTTCAACTGCGGCTGCTGCTATTTCATACGCTTCATTGTAATCATATTCGTAAAAACGTCTTTCCGCTTCTTTCAGCTGTTCAGATAAAATATGATTCTGGCTTCTGAACCGGTTTCCGAACTGAATGATTTTTTCAATGAGGATGACCTGCTCGACAAGTTCTTCTGATTCCCGGCTTGCTCTGTTGACGATATCTTCTGCTTGCTTCAAATGGGCTCCGGCTTCTTCCATATTTAATGGAAGTTCGTTTAGTTGATTGACTGTCTCTTGAATGTGATGATGCGCGTTCTCCAGCATCTCTTGAATACGGCCCGGAATGCCTGGAATGTTGCTAGTCTTCAACAGTCTTGCTGTCTCAGAAATTGTTTTTTTCAAATTGCTGAGCGTCTCCCTCGCCTGAAGCTCTTCTTTTCTGAGCGCTTGCAGATTTTCACGATACTCGGCATGCTCTTTTTTCACTTCTTCAAGCTGCTTCTCTATTGAAGTAACTTCATCTACTAAAAGTGAGTAGGCGACATGCTCTGCATCAAGCTTATCTTTAACAGATGACAGCAGCTTGCCAATTTCATCAAGGCGCTTTTCAAAAGCCTGCTGTTTGCCGAGCTCGCCGGCTGTCAGCCTGTAGCTTTCCTTCACCAGCTCAGTTTCCGCTCTCGTATGCTCTTTCTCTTCTTTAAGCTTGTCATAAGCAATAATCAATTCAGGCATTTTGCTTAGTACAGATTGACCGGCTTCAACTTCGCCCTCCAGCTGCTGATAAACAGATTGAATATTTTCATCAATAAGCTGCAGAATTGCGGACGCTTCATCAATATCCAGCTCAGTCATCAGGACATGCTCCGCCCGTTTTAACTGATTTGACAGATTTTCTAATTCCTTATCAAGCTGGATATGTTCAAGCTTGTACCCTTTTTCTTTCATCTCGGCATAGCCGTCCTTGAGCTTTGCAATCTGGCCCGGCACCGTCTGCTTACAATCAGCTAACAGCTTCGGCACGTCATCTATGTATGACTGAAGCCGGTCAAGATTCCGGTCCTGCTCAAGCAATACTTTTCGTGCAGTAATATAGTTTCCGCCTTCTGTTTCTTCTTCAAATTGTTTGATGCCGCTCCAAATTTCGTCCAGATCCTTTTCAAGGCTGTCATAAAGGTCCCCGTAAAGGTGGCTGTATGCCAGCAGGTTTTTTCGAGATTTCGAATAGCGCTCCCTCACCTGTTCAATCTCTTCACGGCTCTTTTCCTCACTTGTGACAAGGTCGCTGATTTCCCGAAGAATCTTTTCAATGCTTGATTCCGCCGCTGTCAGCAAGTCGTCGATATGAACGAGCACTTGATTGGCCTTTTTAAACCGGTATTTGTCTGCATTTTCCTCGGCATCATAAAGGAGCTCTTCAACTTTCGGCATGTGGGCTGTGACAATCTCATCCCATTCTTCACGCCACTTCTCAAAGAACTCTTCTGTCTGACCCGTCATTTTTAAATGTTTAATTTTGGACATTTCTTCCACAATCGACCGATTCAGAATTTCAATCTTCCACGATTCCAGCCGGTCGATTTCGGCGTAGATTTTTTTCCTGAAAAAGTAGCCTGCCGCAAACAGCGCAAGCAGTACAATTAATAATCCAATGACAAACTCCATAATGAGCCCCCTTGCTGTTTACCTTAATCTGTCAGGGTGTTTTATTTATTCAGAAAGATTTCAGGATATGTATTGAGAAAAACTGTCGTTTTCATTGTTATTATGATACCATGTAACAAACATTTTTTGACCAGAAATCAAAAACTTTTTGTGCAAAATCGGCAGGATTTGACTATTTTTTCATGGGGTGACATCAATGCAAAAGCGAGACGGACATATTCACACACCATTTTGCCCTCACGGCTCCAGTGACACACTCAGACAATATGCAGAAGAAGCCTTAAAAAAAGGGTTCGAATCGATTACTTTTACCGAACACGCCCCATTGCCGCCCTCTTTCACCGATCCCACGCCGCTGAAGGACAGCGCGATGGCGCAAGCTTCTTTGGAACGCTATATTCATGAAATTTCCGGATTAAAAAAAGAGTATGGCGGACAGCTTTCTATCCGGACGGGGCTTGAAGTCGATTATATTGCTGGATTTGAAGATGAAATTACATTATTCCTGGATACATACGGGCCATATTTAGATGACAGCATCTTATCCGTTCATTTTTTGCGCACAGGCTCTTCCTATCTGTGCCTTGATTATGACGAGCATACCTTTAAAGAGCTGATTTCAGCCTGCGGAAGCATTGAAGCTGTATATGAACAATATTACCGGAGTATCTATTCTTCCATTGTAGCATCTCTCGGCGTCTATAAGCCAAAAAGAGTCGGTCACATCACACTCGTCCAAAAATTCATCAAGCTGTTTCCGTATAGCATGTCAGAGCATATTCGCGGTCTCGTTTCTGAGTGTCTGGATGCCATTGAAAAAAACGGAATGGAGCTCGACTTCAATACTTCCGGCTTAAGAAAAATGTACGCTGGCGGTATTTATATCGAGGATTGGATGCTGAATGAAGCGAAGCAAAAGAAGATCCCGCTTGTGTTTGGGTCTGATGCCCATCAAGCGGGAGATGTCGGATATGCGTATGAGGCGTTTTTGGAACGATGCTAATTGGTGAGCGCCACGTCTCCTGTCCGGAAGACGCTTTTGATCCAAATCTTGATCTCTTCAAAATACATTTTATAAAAATATGGCTCGTGCGGCTGCATGTAGAGCACTTCTGAAATATATTGAGGCTGGAGATAGGGCATCATCAAGAGAGATTTTAATTGAAGAATAAAATGAGGCAGCGGCAGTGTTAAATGTTCACGCTGTTTTTCTCCTTCCTCAATGATCAGCTGGAAGATATACTTTTCCTTCATTAAATATGTCGACATAATTTCCCTGATTAACGTGGAGTCAATTGTGACTTCCCGGTAGACAAAACGAGTTAATTGACGATGATTATGCTGATAGGATAAAATATCGAAAACCAATTGGAGAAGCTGTTCCTGCGTGCTTTGAGAACAGATATTGCTTGCCGCTGTTTCAAGCGTTTTGCTGTAGCCTTCATAAAACTCTGAAACTAAGTGTTCCATCAAGCCTCCTTTGCCTTTAAAATAGTAGGAGATGTGCGCAACATTTACATCAGCTGACTTTGCGATTTCACGGACAGACGTGCCAGAAAATCCTTTTTGGTTAAAAAGCATGACAGCAGATTCAATAATTTTGTCTTTGGTGCTTACTTTCATACGGCTCACTCCTTCCTCTTGATATTATTCAAGCAGGAAGCCGCTGTTCCTGTAAGAACTTATCGACAAATGCCGGCAGAAAAGCCGGAACTTTGTTTTATATTATAGAAAAAGTGAGGGTTTTCCATGTTCCATGTCGAAAAACAATCTGGAGATAAAGAAAAAGACTATCAGCTTCTGCTAAAACAGCTCGAAGCCATGACCGAAGACGAAACAGATCCAATAGCTAACTATGCAAATGCCTCAGCACTGCTGTATCATTCGCTGCCTGAGGTCAACTGGGCTGGTTTCTATTTTGCCAAAGAAGAGGATGGACAGCTTGTGTTAGGTCCATTCCAAGGCCTTCCGGCATGTGTACGGATTCCTTTCGGCAGAGGGGTTTGCGGCACAGCGTACGCAAACGGAAAAGTGGAGCGTGTGGAGGATGTAAACGCGTTTCCGGGACATATCGCCTGCGATGCAGCGTCTCAATCAGAAATTGTGCTTCCGATTCGTGTAGACGGAAAAATGGTCGGCGTCTTGGATATCGACAGCCCAGTGAAAAACCGTTTCGACGAAATTGATGAAAAATACTTAACTCAATTTGCCGAAAAGCTAGAAAAAGCATTAGCGCAGTAATACAAAAGCCCAAAACTGATATCGTTTTGGGCTTTTTTCATTTTATTGAGTCATGAATCATCAAACGGTTTTTCCCGCTCCGTTTCGCGCTATAGAGCGCTTCATCAGCTTCATGCACAAGCTCTTTCAGCGACTTTCTTGTTTCTGTCGTCCAGCAGGAGATACCACAGGAAATGGTTACCTTGGGTTTCGTATTTTTTCTGACCGCATAAACCAGCCGCTCGGTAATCCGTTTCCCCACCGCAACCGGCACATTGGGCAAATAAACCGCCAGCTCCTCGCCTCCCCAGCGGGCACCGACATCATGCTTTCGGATGTTGCTTTTAATCACTGAAGCAACTTGAATTAAAATCTCGTCCCCAGTCTGATGGCCGTACGTATCATTTACATTCTTGAAATTATCAATATCAACTAGAATAAAAACACCCTTTTGGTGGATTTTCATGCTGTATTGAATTTTTTCATCTAAATACGCCCGTGAATACAGTTCAGTCAGCTGATCTGTTTTTACGAGATGCTCCAAACGGTCGCGAAGCATTGAATTGGTTACAGCCAGTGTCGCGTGATGAATCAGCGCCTGAAACAGCTTGTACATTTCAAATGTAAAAGCATACAGCTCCTGTTTCAATAAAACCGCAAAGCCTAAAAGACGGTCGTTTTGAATCATCGGAGCAGCCATCAGCGAGCCGTACCCCGCCTGCCCAAAAACAGACTGGCCATTCCCGATGAAAACCCCTTTTTCACCTTCATACAGCTTTTCTTTCAGCTCATTATAAAAGTCTGATGGCTTCGCTTCTTTAAAAAATGCTGTGCTTCCTGGGAGCAATGCTAGATTTTCAAAATGGTCGATATGAAAAAATCCCACTTCTTCTGCCTGAAACGATTCTGCCATTCTCACAGCCAGATCATTCATTGTATCAGTCAGTGTCAGCCGCTGATTCAAGCGGCGTGATGTTTCATTGATCAATTCCAAATTTGCGATGCTTGCTTTTGATTGTTCGTAGAGCTGGGCATTTTCAAACGCTTTTCCCGCCGCGTTTGCTAACAGCGACATTTCATCAAGGCAGGAATCAGTAAGAAAGCTGTCGCCCGTTCCCTCAGCTTTCAAAACCCCATATGTGCCCTGCTGTCCTTTGATCGGAATATAGGCGGCCGATTCATTTTTCCGCAAAATATCCCCGGACAAATACACTTTGAGCGCAAAGGAATCGGATTTTTCCCCTTCCATATACAGCTCTTTTGCAGGAACCCCTAAACATTGGTCTTGATCGTGCGATATAAATAAAGAAAACTCAAAAAGAGAAAATGTGCTGGTCAAGCTTTCTAAAAGCTGCTTCAGCACATCTGTCTGATCAAGCAGTGAATGGAACAGCTCTGTCATTTTGTATATTTTTTTTTGGTAGATCGTTTTGTTATAGAGTGTTTCTTGTTTCATCGACTGGTTTAAAAATGAAGCAACTACATCCGGAAGCCCTTCAGGAATCTCTTCATCCTGCCTGCATGCAAGATGGAAACGCCTGCCTGAGCCGTCCTCTATCAGATAACATGAAGTGTTTATTTTTGAAACGGAAAAACGGGCTTCACCATCTGCCAGTTTTGTCACAAAGTCTGATGATGACGGTGTAAGCGAAACACAAAGGGTTGAAAAATAGGTTTGAATAGCCGAAGTCAGCCATATGAAAGAGTCGGTGAATGTGACTTTTTCCGATTTGGTTAATAAAAAATCGAGCATATGATAATGAAAGGCGGATAATTGATCTTTAGTTTGTTCTACCATGTTTTTATCACCTAAAAGTTTACCACTAATTTTTGTTTATTATATCATAAACGGTGAAGCAATAATGGAGGAATGGTTGACTTCAAAACAAATAAATTATATAATGACCTTTGTGTGAAATATTGCAGCCTTTTTGTTCAGCTTCTATGTTTTCATTTTGTTCCTTATCCATAAGGTGTATCGTGTAACTCTCTGCTGCTGGAGCGAGGATACATGAAAACAAAATGTGCATGGTCGAATAGAGCAGACGGTTTTTATTTTCCACAAAAATAAAACCAAAGGAGGAGTCACATTATGGCTCGCTATACAGGTCCATCTTGGAAACTGTCCCGCCGTCTAGGAATCTCTCTTAGCGGTACAGGAAAAGAATTAGAAAAACGCCCTTACGCTCCAGGTCCACACGGCCCAGGACAACGTAAAAAATTATCAGAATACGGTTTGCAATTGCAAGAAAAGCAAAAGCTTCGTCACATGTACGGTGTAAACGAACGCCAATTCCGCACTTTGTTTGACAAAGCTGGCAAACTAGCTGGTAAACACGGTGAAAACTTCATGGTTCTTTTAGATTCTCGTCTTGATAACGTTGTGTACAAGCTAGGTTTAGCACGTACTCGCCGTCAAGCTCGCCAATTGGTTAACCACGGTCACATTCTTGTAGACGGAAGCCGCGTTGACATCCCGTCTTACCAAGTAAAGCCTGGTCAAACAATCGGTGTTCGCGAAAAATCAAGAAACCTTTCTATCATCAAAGAATCTGTTGAAGTGAACAACTTCGTTCCTGAATACCTTACTTTCGACGCTGAAAAGCTTGAAGGTACTTTCACTCGTCTTCCTGAGCGTTCTGAACTTGCTCCGGAAATTAACGAAGCGCTTATCGTTGAGTTCTACTCTCGTTAATCGTTTTAAAAACCCCTGCCGCTATGCGGTTGGGGTTTTTTTATCGTCTGTTTCGTCTTTCGCCTCTTGCTGGCCAACACTATCTTGCGCCTGCCGTTCCCAATAATCCCGCTGTATCCGTTCTTTAGCAATCGTGCACATGAGATTCACGCTTTAGCGCTCCTTTCTTTTAAAAGGTGATGTGGTTGATCGTGTTTGCCCTATCTAATATACTCTTTTCCTTTCATTCCTATGCGGTAAACAAAAAGATCCTTTGCCTTCAGTGGCAAAGGATCTTTTTCTTATTTATATGTCACAAGGAAGTATTTTTTCTTCCCGCGGCGCAGAACAGTAAATTGATTTTCGATGCGGTCTTCAGCCGATAGGATATAATTTATTTCTGTCTGGCGTTCGCCGTTAATGTAAACAGCTCCGTTTTGGATGTCTTCACGCGCTTGACGTTTAGAAGGAGATAATTTAGATTGCACCAACACATCTACAAGTGAAAGCTCTTGGCTGCTGTCAACTTCCATAGAAGGAACATCTTTAAAGCCTACCTTTACGTCTTGAGCGGAAAGCTCTTTAATATTGCCGCTGAACAGCGCTTGGGAGATGTTGATGGCTTGCTCCAGCGCCTCGCGTCCGTGAACAAGCGATGTCACTTCTTCTGCCAGGCGTTTTTGCGCTTCACGTTTTTCCGGCGCTGTTTCTGTTTTTTCAGCGTATGCTTCAATTTCCTCTTTTGATAGGAACGTAAAGTATTTCAAGTATTTGATAACATCACGGTCATCTGTGTTGATCCAGAATTGATAGAATTCATATGGTGATGTTTTTTCCTTATCAAGCCAGATCGCGCCGCCTTCCGTTTTTCCGAACTTCGTGCCGTCTGCTTTTGTGACAAGCGGAATCGTAAGGCCGAACGCTTTTGCTCCTTCTTCTTCTGATTTTCTGATCAGTTCAAGACCCGCTGTGATGTTGCCCCACTGATCGCTACCGCCGATTTGCAGTTTACAGTTTTTATCTCTGTAAAGATTTAAGAAATCATAAGATTGAAGAATCATGTAGCTGAATTCCGTATACGAGATGCCGGATTCGATTCTTGAGCTGACCGTGTCTTTTGCCAGCATGTAATTGATACCGAAATTTTTACCGACATCACGAAGGAAATCGATCACATTCATTTTGCCGATCCAGTCAAAGTTGTTTGCGATGACAGCTGGGTTTTCTGCTGCGTCAAAATCTAGAAATCTGGACAGCTGGTTTTTGATTTTTTGGGACCATTCGGAAACGATGTCAGCAGTGTTTAAAGTACGCTCTGCTTTTTTTCCGCTTGGATCACCGATGAGGCCCGTAGCGCCGCCAACAAGTGCAATCGGATGATGCCCTGCAAGCTGAAAACGGCGAAGTGTTAAAATAGGCAGCAAGTGTCCGATATGCAAGCTGTCTGCTGTCGGATCAAAACCTGAGTACAAGCGGATCTTTTCTTCACTCAGCTGTTTATTTAATCCCTCTTCATCTGTCATTTGCTGAATCAATCCGCGGAAGGATAAATCTTCAAGTAAGTTTGTCATAAGATAAAGCTCCTTTTTTGATTAAAATAAAAAACGCCCCTTCGTTTACACGAAGGGACGATTGATTATCGCGGTACCACCCTACTAATAAGAGAATGCAAAACATTCGTCTTATCACTTTGCCTGATAACGGATCAGGTCCGTTCTTTCACTACTGAAAGCCTAGCCGGCTTTGTTTGCAAAAGCGGTTCATGAGTGTATTCGATATATCCGTCTGTGCTGATTTTCACCGGCCATCAGCTCTCTGGAACGTAAGGATATTCTACTTGTCTCAATCTTTACCTTTTCATATGAAGCTATATCATTTTTAACATAAATAAAATCCCGTGTCAACGCCGCCTTTTAATCCTCCATCGTTGACAGATCACCGGCTGGGAGATTAAGCTCCCATGCCTTCAGCACGCGTCTCATGATCTTTCCGCTTCGGGTTTTCGGAAGCTTATCTTTAAATTCAATTTCACGCGGAGCCGCATGGGCTGCAAGACCCTGCTTTACAAATAGGCGGATCTCTTCTTTCAGTTTGTCAGACGGCTCAAATCCTTCCCTGAGTGCAATAAAGGCTTTAATGATTTCTCCCCGTACCGGATCAGGCTTTCCGATTACACCAGCTTCTGCAATGGCCGGGTGTTCGACAAGCTTGCTCTCCACTTCAAATGGACCTACGCGCTCACCGGAGGTCATGATGACGTCATCTACTCTGCCTTGGAACCAGAAGTATCCCTCTTCATCCATGTAAGCAGAATCACCAGACACATACCAGCCGCCCGGCATGAAATACGATTCATACTTTTCAGGGTTATTCCAAATGGTATGCATCATGGAAGGCCAGCCCTTTTTGATAGCGAGATTGCCCATTCGGTATGGCGGAAGCTCATTTCCTTGATTGTCAACAATCGCAGCCTCCACTCCCGGAATCGGCTTACCCATCGAACCGGGTTTAATATCCATGCAAGGATAATTGCAGATGAGCTGACTGCCCGTTTCGGTCATCCACCATGTATCATGGATTCGTTTGTTAAAAACTTTGTGTCCCCATCTGATGACCTCCGGATTTAGCGGCTCACCAACACTGAGTACATGCCGGAGTGAGGTTAAATCATATTTCGCAGCCATTTCATCTCCCGCTCCCATCAGCATCCGAAAAGCGGTCGGCGCGCTGTACCAGACATTGACGCCAAGCTGTTCAATCGTTCCATACCAGCTTTCCGGGCTGAAACGTCCGCCGACGATGACATTTGTTGCCCCGTTCAGCCACGGTGCAAAAATGCCGTATACCGTACCTGTCACCCAGCCTGGATCAGCTGTGCACCAATAAATGTCTTCTTCCTTTAAATCAAGGACCCACTTTCCTGTTTGATATTGCTGAATCATCGCTTCATGGACATGCAGCACGCCCTTTGGCGTTCCAGTGGAACCTGATGTATAGTGAAGCAGAAAACCATCTTTTTTATCCATCCATTCGATATCCAGTCTTGTGCTCTCCTGTTTCGCTGCTTCATCATAATTGATGAGGTTTGTGCCGCTCTCAGCCTCTCCGCCGACTACGAATATATGCTGCAAGTGAGGCAGTTTGTCTGCCGGTATCCTCTCCAGCAGCTCAGGCGTTGTGACAACAACCTTTGCCTCACTGTTTTCAAGCCGGTCCTTCACCGCTCCCTCCATAAATGCTTCGAACAGCGGCCCGGCGATGGCGCCAATTTTGATAGCGCCAAGCATAATAAAATAAAGCTCGGGTGATCTCGGCATAAAAATAAAAACACGGTCCCCTTTTTCCACATTTCCATACCGTCTCAACACATTCCCGGCTCTGTTTGATTCTTCCTTCATTTCTTTAAATGTGTATTTTTCATCCCGTTTTGCGTCTTTATAATAAAGGGCTACTTTGTTTTTTCGAAACGATTCGGCATGGCGGTCAATCGCTTCATACGCCGCATTCAGTTTCCCTGTCTCATGCCAAGAGAAATGTTTCTCTGCCTCGGCCCAATCAAAATGCCGGTACGTTTCTTCATAGTTTTTTAAGTTATGATCCCCCTCTATTGCTGGTAACGCTTTCAAATTCATGCCCAAACATCCCCCTTTGCTGAAGTTGTCACAATTATTATAGTATAAATTCATATTCTTCTCAATTTTTAAAATATAAACCATGTTGAAAACGCTTTATATTTTGGTATTCTTAAAGAAGGCATGTATTTTTATAAGAATTGATGGGACGGTGAATTAGTGGAACATCATAAAACATACCATTCAGCAAACATCAAAACAGCAACCGGCTCTTTACTGATAGAAGGGCCTGTCTCTCCAGAGGATTTGGCAGGTTATGAGTTTCATAAAGATTTAACCGCATTTCGCCCGCCTCGCGAGCAGCATGAAGCGCTAGTCGATATTGCAGGCCTTCCAGAAGGGCGCATTATTATTGCCAGAGACGGCCGAACCATTGTCGGCTATGTCACGTATTTATATCCTGACCCGCTCGAAAGATGGTCTGAAGGAAATATGGAGGATTTGCTTGAGCTCGGAGCCATCGAAGTAGCGCCGGACTATCGGGGATGCGCTGTCGGAAAGACCCTTCTGACCGTCAGCATGATGGATGAACAAATGGAAAACTATATTGTGATGACAACAGAATATTACTGGCATTGGGATTTAAAAGGGATGAAAAAAGATGTGTGGGAATACAGAAAGATCATGGAAAAGATGATGAATGCAGGCGGATTGGTCTGGTTTGCAACGGATGAGCCGGAGATCAGCTCCCACCCTGCAAACTGTCTGATGGCCCGCATCGGAAAAAACGTCAGCCAAGAATCAATTGAACAATTTGACAGGCTCCGTTTTTATCATCGTTATATGTATTAACTGACACTGACAAAGGGGAAAAAATAATGATTGTTGAGCAAATCATGAAAAGAGATGTCATTACATTAACGAAGACGGATACGCTTGAAACAGCAATATGCAAACTGAAGGAATTCCATATCAGGCATCTGCCTGTTGTAGATGAAGAACGACACGTGATCGGCATGATTACAGACAGAGACATGAAACAGGCGAGCCCCAGTATTTTTGAAGAAAACAAACGAAGCCTATTTCTCACACGAAGCGTAGATTCAATTATGAAAAAAGAGGTCGTCTGCGCCCACCCGTTAGATTTTGTCGAAGAAATATCTGCGGTGTTCTACGAGCATGGCATCGGCTGCCTTCCAGTCGTACAGCATCAAAAATTAGTAGGCATTTTGACAAAAACCGATTTGCTGCGGACGTTTGTCAAATTGACAGGCGCTGACCAGCCGGGCTCGCAAATTGAAATAAAAGTAAACGACATCACCAAAAGCCTCGCTGAGATCAGCAGCCTTTGCCAAGACCTTCAAGTGAAAATATTAAGCGTGCTTGTTTATCCGCATGACGATCCCGGTGTAAAAGTGCTCGTCTTCCGTGTAAAAACGATGAATCCGCTGCCGTTTTTGCAGGAACTGCAAAGAAATGGGCACCACGTCGTATGGCCGTCAGAGCAAAGGGATCTGCTATGAGAGACAGTGTATTTATCTATTCTCCATCCTATCAAACCTACATGTTTCATCAAGAGCATCCCTTTAATCAGCAGCGGGTTCTGTTAACATATGATTTGCTTCAGACGATCAATGCCTTTGATGATGGAGACATTGTCACCCCCAGACTCGCCTCAGAAGAGGAGCTAGCCCTTGTCCACACGGATGATTACATTCAGGCCGTAAAGCTTGCGGGCGCCGGAAAGCTTCCCGCTGAAGAAGGAGAAAGCTACGGGCTCGGCACTGAAGATACACCCGTCTTTGCCGGCATGCACGAAGCGGCATCACTCTTGGTCGGCGGCACTTTAACGGCCGCAGACTGGGTCATGTCAGGACAAGCCCTGCATGCGGCAAACCTTGGTGGAGGGCTTCATCATGGCTTTCGCGGGAGAGCCTCAGGGTTTTGCATATACAACGACAGCGCTGTGGCGATTCAATACATCCAGAAAAAATATAGCGCCAGAGTGCTTTATATTGATACAGACGCCCACCACGGGGACGGTGTGCAATTTACATTTTACGATAATCCTGACGTATGCACGCTGTCCATTCATGAAACAGGAAGGTATTTATTCCCCGGAACCGGCCAGATCCAGGAAAAAGGCAGCGGAAAAGGATATGGCTATTCCTTTAATATCCCGCTTGACGCTTTTACAGAGGATGATTCTTTTCTTGAAGCTTACCGGACAGCAGTTTCAGAAGTCGCCGCGTATTTCGAGCCCGATGTCATTATCAGTCAAAACGGCGCCGATGCCCATTACTACGACCCACTGACGCATTTATCAGCAACAATCAATATATACGAAGAAATTCCCCGGCTTGCACATACTTTGGCTCACCAATATTGCGGAGGGAAATGGATTGCAGTCGGAGGCGGCGGATATGATATTTGGCGAGTTGTCCCCCGCGCCTGGGCCAGAATATGGCTTGAAATGAAGGGGATTGATCCGGGACACGAGATCCCGCCGGAATGGATCGCTAAATGGCAAAAACAATGCCCCGTCTCCCTGCCGTCCAGCTGGAGCGATCCGGCTGATTTATATCCTCCGATTCCCCGCAAGCCTGAAATTACAGAAAAAAATGCCCAAACCGTCAGCAAAGCATTATATGCGATACGGTCCGAGCAACAACGAACAAAGTAAAAAACGACCTTCACGAAGAGGTCGTTTTTGATTTTTTGATGACGATTTCCACACGTCGGTTTTCTTTCATGTGTTCGTTTGTCTTATTGTCCTTTACAGGCTTTGTATCCGCATAACCGACAGCAATAAAGCGCTTCGAAGGAAGTTTTTCTTTTGATGTGAAGTATTGAATCACTCCGCTTGCCCGTGCTGCTGATAGCTCCCAGTTCGACGGATATCGGTATGTCGAAATGTTTCGGCTGTCTGTATGGCCTTCGACTTGAATGTCATTTGGAATGGTTTGAAGAAGTACGGCGATTTGGTGAAGAAGTGTTTCAGCATTTTTCAGCACCTTTGCCTCACCTGTATCAAACAGCACCGCCTCCTGCAGAACGAGCACGACACCGCGTTCATCCCGTTTGGCTGTCATTTGGGCCTTCAAGTGATTGTCTTTTATATATGTATTTACTTTCTTGAGAAGCTGATCCTGCTGATCCGCTTGCTTCTTCGCATCGGATGGAGGTGTTTTCTTTTTTTCTATGGACGTTTGGTCCGGCTGAAGCCCGCCGCCATCCTTCTGAATCGAATCGACTGCCGCTTTAAATTTTTGAAGATCGATTTGGGACATCGAAAAAAGCAAAATAAAGAACACAAGGACCAGGGTGATCAAATCTGTAAAGGTAACCATCCAGCTGGATGAAGATTGACTGTTTTTCCCGTTTCCATTCCTTCTTTCAAAACGTTCTCTTCTAAGCTTCATGTATAGATCCCTTTTTTGTTTTTACTTGATTCGGCTGTTTCTGCCATTCTTCCCGTGAACTGAAAACGACCAGCTGGCTTTCAAGGTTGCGCGGGTTTTTTCCGGATTGAACACCGATAATCCCTTCCACCATTACCTGTTTGATGAAAATTTCACTTTCTGTTTTCTCTTCAAGCTTTGCCGCGATTGGGTTGAAGACCATATTGGCCAGTAATGAACCATATAAAGTCGTCAGAAGCGCAACTGCCATATTCGGTCCGAGCATATGCGGATCATTTAAGTTTTTGAGCATCAGCACGAGCCCGACGAGTGTTCCGATCATTCCCCACGCCGGAGCAAATTCTCCCGCTTTTTCAAAAACACGCCGTCCTTTGCGGTGCCGTTCCTCCATTGCTGCGATTTCTGAATCCATGACAAGCCGAATCGTTTCTTCATCCCAGCCGTCAATTGCTAAAAGCAGCCCTTTTTTCAAGAATGGATCTTTGATTCCCCGAGCCTGATCATCCAATGATAAAAGCCCATGTTTACGCGCGTGATCGGAAAGGGAGACAAAGGTTTTCACAAGATCTTTCACATTGTCTTCCTGGCGGATGAATGCCTGCTTTAATACAGAGGGCGCTTTTTTCAGCTCTCTTGGCGGAAAACTGATAAAAACAGCGGCGCATAGTCCCCCTGTTACGATGAAGAAAGAGGTTAGATCAAGAAAAGAGCGGAAACCGCTTACTCCTGATCCCGAAATAATCCCGATAACAATAATAATCGTTCCTAACACAAATCCAACAGGTGTAAGATAATCAAAACGTTTCATCATTTCTCCCCATGAAAAAAGCAAGAATTCACCATGAAGGTGAAGCTTGCTCTTTGTTTTTCTTATGACTTGGTTGACTTTCTTAGTTCGATACGGTGCGGCAGTTCGACGATATGCTCTTCAACCGGCTCTTTATTCATGAGCTTCGTCAGCAGTCTCATCGCAACGGCGCCAATATC
The DNA here is from genome assembly GCF_000259365.1 of Bacillus sp. JS. Taxonomy (NCBI): domain Bacteria; kingdom Bacillati; phylum Bacillota; class Bacilli; order Caryophanales; family Bacillaceae; genus Bacillus; species Bacillus sp. JS. The sequence continues at coordinate 2,908,654 of NC_017743.1, forward strand.
ATATGTCGGCTGAACAACTGTTGAAAGCTGCGGACGAACCATGAGGCTTAATCTTGTATTATCAAAGCCGATAATGTCGAGATCCTCCGGAATGGATAAGCCCTGATCCTGAGCGGCATGGATAATGCCGAGTGCCATTTCATCAGTTGCAGAAAGAATGGCTGTCGGTTTTTTATCCAGGCTCATCAGATGCTGCAGCGCTTCGAGTCCGGAATCATATGTGTAATCCCCTTCAGCTATAAATTGTTCATTAAACGGAAGGTTAGCTTCTTCAAGCGCACGTTTGTAGCCTTGGAGTTTTTTCGAGCGGTTGATCGGCTCTGTCATTGGTCCGGAAACGAATGCGATATCTTTATGTCCTTTATCAACCAAAAGCTTCACTGCGTCATAAATCGCCTGTTCGTAATCGATAGCGACTGACGGTGTTTCCTCCTGCTCTTCTACAGAAGCGGCAAGTACAATCGGCACTGGGGAACGCTTAAATTCCGCCACATGCTCGTCCGTAATGTTTCCGCCCATAAACACGATGCCGTCCACTTGTTTGCCGAGCATTGTGTTTAATAAGTGCAGCTCTTTCTCCATGTTTTGGTCAGAGTTGCTCAAAATAATATTGTATTTATACATTGTCGCGATATCTTCAATTCCGCGCGCAAGCTCTGAATAGAAAATGCTTGAGATATCGGGAATGATGACACCTACAGTTGTTGTCTTTTTGCTTGCCAGCCCTCTTGCCACCGCGTTTGGACGGTAGCCGAGACGGTCAATGGCTTCCAAGACTTTTTTCCGTGTTGTCGGTTTTACATTCGGGTTGCCGTTCACGACACGGGAAACGGTTGCCATGCTTACATTAGCTTCTCTCGCTACGTCGTAGATCGTAATATTGCTCATCCTAAAACCACTCCTTTTACTGGATACACTTATCCTTATCTATAGCATAAACACTTTATGTAGAGAAATGTCATAATGTCCGAATTTATGTCGTTTATGATTTGTAAGCGTAAGTCAGTAGTGTACATTATTTTTCATTATTCATCAAATTTAATTACTTCTCATGAAATTATACACGTTTTTATAGATGATGAAAACGTATACTTGGATTTTATAACTAAATAAACGAGAAAGCATAAAAAAAGGCCGCAGGCGCGGCCTTTTGGAGTGTTCAATTAAGCGTTGACTTTCACCATTGGCTTCAGTTCATTCAGCCATTTTTCGAATTCAGGAATCGCCATTTGCTGAGCAGAATCAGAAAGCGCGACTGACGGATCAGGGTGAACCTCAGCCATGACACCGTCTGCACCGATCGCTAAAGCAGCTTTAGCTGTCGGAAGCAAGAGGTCACGGCGGCCTGTTGAATGCGTAACATCAACAAATACCGGCAAATGCGTTTCTTGTTTCAAAATCGGCACAGCTGAAATATCAAGCGTGTTTCTCGTTGCTGTTTCGTATGTTCTGATTCCTCGCTCACAAAGGATAATTTGGTCATTTCCTTGTGACATGATGTATTCAGCAGCATTGATGAATTCAGAGATCGTTGCTGCAAGGCCGCGCTTCAGAAGCACTGGTTTTTTCACTGCACCGGCAGCTTTCAGCAATTCGAAGTTTTGCATGTTGCGCGCTCCGATTTGAATGACATCAATGTAGTCAAGCGCTTCTTCGATATGAGCCGGCGTTACGATTTCACTGATAACCGCCAGATCATATTCATCCGCTACACGTTTTAAAATTTGAAGGCCTTCTACGCCAAGCCCTTGGAAATCGTATGGGCTCGTACGAGGCTTAAAGGCTCCACCGCGCAAAATTTTAATGCCTTGTTTTTTCGCAGCTGCAGCCACTTCAGCTACTTGCTCATAGCTCTCTACCGCACATGGGCCGACAATGAATCTTTGCTGGCCGTCTCCGATTTTTTCGCCTTTGATATCAACAATTGTATCTTCAGGTTTTTTCTTGCGGGAGACAAGCAGCGCTTTGCTGTGATCTTCTTCTTGAAGCTCTAAACCGGCTTTGAATATCTCTTTAAAAATGTGCTGGATGGTTGAATTTTCGAACGGACCGTCATTGTTTTCAATGATATTGTTTAACATAGTGCGTTCTCTGACAGGGTCAAATCGGTTGACACCCTGTGCTTCCTTCGCTTTACCGATCTCTTTTACAACATTTCCGCGTTCGTTGATTAATTTTAAAATTTGTAGGTTTAATTCGTCTGCTTTCTGCCTTAAAAGCTCTAACTCTGTGTTGCTCATTTTTTTCATCCTTTCCCTGCACATTCATTTTTTATTTTGTAGTTATCATGCATCTTACTATAAGTAATTCCAAATGGAAATACTGAAATACAAAAAATTTTATAAAAACTCTACTTTATTACCTAAACGCTTTTAAGTGATAAAGTAATCTATGAAGCTATCCTACATGATGTGAGGGCAATGTTCAAGGGTTTTTTACAAAAAAAAGCGCCAGATAATATCTGGACGCTTTTTTCTATGACAAATGCTGCTCAATGGCGGCCTCTGTAATTTGTGAATGTGAGGTATGCCATTTCACTTCACCGTTCTGAATGATGAATACTTGAGGGCTTTCATGCTTTACCCCATATGTTTCTGCGATGAAATTTGACAGCGGCCGGGCTTCTTGTACTTGAAGATAGTAAGCCGGCACATCCTCATGCTGATTTGCAAAGGCATCAAACTCATGAAATGCTGCCTGGCTGATCGGGCATGTGGTGCTGTGTTTAAAGAAGACAAAAGCGCCTTCCTGTTCTGCAATCCGTTTAAATTCTTCTTCAGATTGAATAAGCTGTTTAGCCATGATTCAAACTCTTCCTTCCCTGCTCAGCGATTCATATGCTCAGCCTGTTTTTGTGCATCTTTCAGTTCGTCTTTTACATCTTCTTTCGCCTGGAGGACTTGATCTTTTGTTTCGCCAGCTGCCTGCATCGCTTCTTCCTTCATATCTTGCATTGTTGATGAATCCGTTTTGTCAGATTTGGAACGGTCTCTTAAATCCTTTACCTTGTTCATGATCTGCCCAGACTGATCCGCTACAAGCTGTGTGATGTTGGAAGTTTTGTCTTTTGCGATGCTGACATATTGCGTGCCTTTTTCCTTCGCATCAGCCGTCATTTTATCTGTTTTGTCCCGTAATGCAACCGCTTGGCTGCCGAGATCGTCGCGAAGTTCTTTGCCTGATTTAGGCGCTAGAAAAAGAGCTGTAGTGGCACCGATGATTCCCCCGATTAAAGTTCCGATTAAAAAATCTTTACTATTAATTCCATCTTTGCTCATCATTATTCCTCCTCTAGGTATTTTTTTCTCTTACAGAGCTGATTTTTTCTTTTGCTTCCATTTCTCCCAAATTTCCATTGCTGCTTGGCTCCATGTGACAACTTGATTGATCTTGTCTTGATTTTCTCTAACTGATGCCGATACAGACCCTGCCGCCTGTTTCATGGATGTATTGAACTGCTGTACAGAAGTTCCCACCCCTTGAACAGCATGAACGACCGTGTTCAGCTTTTCTGATTTTTCCTGAATATCTTCAGCCAGGCGGTTAGTCTTATGTAAAAGCTCGGCTGTTTCAGTTGTGATGCCCTTCATTTGTCCCTCCAGCCCTTCAAGAGTGGATGCGACGTGTTTTAGTGTCAGCTGCAGTGACTTCAATGTTTTAGACAAGTAGATCACTAATACGAGAAATGCAATTGCGATGAGTGCAACGCTCAAATAAAGAATAATAATCATCTCAAACCTCCTTGCTGCAGGATATACTGCTGTTTACCCGTTTTCTTCAATCATAAACATGTGTACTGGGCTGTATACATACTATTCTCCGTTATGTAAAAAAATCCTTTAATAAGCTTTCTCGTCAGATAAATAAAAAGCAGTGAGATCACTGCTTTTTATTATGCCATGACGTTTTCGTAGGCTCTCATATACTTTTGGATATCTCCTGCCCCCATGAAGATGAGAACGGCTTTATCATGAGCTTTTAAAACAGAAGTGTCATCTTCTTCAATCAGCTTGGCATTATGAATTTTCCCCTGCAGATCGCCGATCGTCAGCTTTCCAGCATTTTCACGGGCTGAGCCGAAAATATCGCATAGATACACACAGTCAGCGCCGCTCAGGCTTTCTGCAAATTCGTCAAGGAATTGCTGCGTTCGCGTAAATGTATGAGGCTGAAATACCGCAACAATTTCACGATCAGGATATTTCTGTCTTGCCGCCTCAATTGTCACTTTTATTTCTGTCGGGTGATGAGCATAGTCATCAATCAGCACTTGATCCCCTAGCTGCTTCTCATTGAATCTGCGTTTGACGCCCCCAAAGGATTTGAGAGCATGCTTAATGATGCTGGAATCAATTTCTTCATAATGGCATAACGCAATGACCGCCAATGAGTTTAATACATTGTGGTGGCCGTACGCAGGAATATAAAACGTATCATAGAACGTATTGCGGACAAAGACATCGAAAGTTGTCCCTTCCGTGCTTTTTACGATGTTTCTGGCTTGAAAATCATTTTCTTCCCCTGTGCCGTAATACACAACCGGGACGTTCGCATGGATTTTCGGCAGATGCTCATCGTCTCCGCAGGCGATAATGCCTTTGTTGACTTGAAGAGCCATCTCTTGAAAAGCGTCAAATACATCGTCAATGCTTGAGAAGTAATCAGGGTGATCAAAATCAATATTCGTCATGATCGCGTAGTCTGGCTGATAGCTTAAGAAATGGCGGCGGTATTCACACGCTTCAAACACAAAGTATTCGCTGTTTTCATTTCCCTGGCCTGTTCCGTCTCCAATTAAGAAAGACGTCGGTTTTGCATTTTGGATCACGTGAGCCAGCAAACCCGTAGTCGACGTTTTGCCATGTGCACCTGTAACGGCAACACTTGTGAACTTTTTCATGTAGTCGCCTAAAAACTTATGATAACGTATCACCGGAATTCCGTCAGACATCGCTTTTTCTATTTCTGGATGCGTGTCTGGGAATGCATTTCCGGCGATAACTGTCATGCCGGGCTTAATATTTTCCGCGCTAAAAGGAAGAATCGTAATATTTCTTTTTTCAAGCGCTGTTTGCGTAAAAATAAATTTTTCGATATCCGATCCTTGGACAGTATATCCATTATCATGAAGTATTTGGGCAAGCGGACTCATACCTGTCCCTTTTATTCCAACAAAATGATAAACAGTCATAATTGTACCTCCAACAAACGTCTATCTGTTCCCCAGTATATGACGCTCATTTCAATTTGCGACCGCGGCGGGTGAAAAGCTTCCCTTGGCGGCGTATTTTATATGTTTTGTTATGTTCAGTATCCGGTTATTTCTTTCCGATTAAACCTAGATATCAAGATTTGTCTATGCGCAGCTGCTGTAAAGCGGCATAGCTGTTAAATGCTCTAAACACTATCATACCATGTTTGGTGTGAAAATGAACCCATATTATTCGTTTATTAAATCACTTGCCGTGATCAGCACCTCACGGGGTTTGCTTCCTTTTGCCTCTGAGATCATGCCTTCCGCTTCCATCATATCGATCAGCCTTGCCGCCCGGTTGTAACCGATTCTGAATCTTCTCTGCAGGCTTGAAGTGCTTGCACTGTTTTGCTCTACAACAAACTCACACGCTTCGTAAAACAGTTCATCCTCTTCTTTCAGGGCTGATCCTTGTCTTACGAGCTCTTCTTGTTCAAATAAATAGGTTGGCGGCATTTGGTTTCTGACGTGAGAAACAACGCGGTCGATTTCACGATCCGACACAAAGTTACCTTGCAGACGGACCGGTTTTCCCGAGCCGTTTTCCAAAAAGAGCATATCCCCTTTTCCGAGAAGCTTTTCTGCACCGGCGATGTCAATAATCGTTCGGGAATCAACCTGGCTTGAAACAGAAAAGGCGATTCTCGTCGGGATATTCGCCTTAATCAGGCCTGTAATGACATCTACTGACGGACGCTGAGTTGCGACGAGAAGATGGATACCGCATGCTCTTGCTTTTTGGGCGATCCGCGCTATACTTTCTTCCACATCGTTTGGCGCTACCATCATCAGATCTGCAAGCTCATCAATAATGACAACTAAATACGGCAGCTTTTCACCCATTTGGTGTTCCCCGGTTAATTGATTAAAGCGGTCAATGTCACGGACACCTGAATGGGCAAACAACTCATAGCGGCGCTCCATTTCCTCAACCACCCATTTCAAAGCAGCTGTAGCCGCTTTAGCATCAGTAATGACCGGGCTGACGAGATGAGGAATTTTATTGTAAGGAGCCAGCTCGACCATTTTCGGATCAATCAGCAGCACCTTTACCTCACTCGGATCAGCTTTATAAAGCAGGCTGACTAATATTGTATTGATGCATACGCTTTTTCCCGAGCCTGTGGCGCCGGCAATCAAGCCATGCGGCATTTTCTTCAAGTCGATAACGACAGGATTTCCCGAAATATCTAATCCCAGCGCAGCCGTAAGCGGTGACTTGCTTGTCCTGAAAGCTGAGCTGCGAATCATTTGGCGCAAATCAACCACCTTGCTCGTGCGGTTCGGCACTTCAATTCCGATCGTGTTTTTCCCCGGAATTGGCGCTTCAATCCGAATATCTCTTGCTGAGAGACTGAGCTTAATATCATCAGACAAGTTGGTGATTTTATTCACCTTTACACCTGGTTCAGGATGCACTTCGAATCTCGTGACAGACGGACCCTGGGTTACATGGACGACATTGGCGCGGACATTGAAATTTTTCAAGGTCAAATCAAGAAGCTGACGCTGTTCTTCGATCCACGCAGTATCATCTTGGACCTGCGCTGGCGGGACATCTAGCAGTGCAACATTCGGAAATACATAGCTGCCGCGGCGTTCCTCTGCTTTTTGCTGTTTATGCGTATCTCTTTTCAGCATCATGACATTAAAAGGAACGGATGGCCCTTTTTGAGAAGGTGCGTTTTGTTCGGACCTGTTCTCTTGCACACCAGGCCTTGGTTTCGGCTCTTTTGAAGCTTCGTGAGGTTTGCCTGCCCGGATTTCCTGCCGGTTTTCATGGGTTGCAGAAAGCGGTTTGGAAGCTTGGTCCATCCGATCAGTTTCCTCAAGCTCTGTATGGCTGTCTGGCTGAACATCTATCTTCGTTTCCTTAGATTCTGCCGGGATGTCATACTGATTATTTATTATGCTGTCTGATGGCTCTTCTGATTCTTCCGCCTCGGTTTCTGCTTGATCCAGAGCTCCAAATGAATGCTGGTGATCAGTAAATAATGAAGGCTCTTCCTGATGAAATTCCATTTGTTCTTCTTGAACGAACGGAGACTCAGCACCTTCTGCCGCGTTTTCGTGATGATTGTATACTATGCTGTCTGACGGCTCTTCTGATTTTTCCTCCTCAGATGCTGCCTCTGCCAGAGATTCAGGAGCTGTTTGCTCTTCATCAAGTTCAGCAGAGAAAACAGGCTCTTCAAATTGCTCTGCCTGCTTTTCCCTTTGTTCTTCCTCAGCCGATGCAGGCATGATGTCTTCGCGGCTTACTTCACTGCCTGAAAGGCCTTCATTCGCCGTATCTGTGAGTATCTCAGGCGTTGCTTGCCCTTCGGCATGTTCAGCTGGAAAGAGAGACTTCTCTTTTTGCGGCTGTTGAACGCCTGATTCAAATGGCACTTCATTACCTGGTGCCCCATCACGCTCTGTATCCTTTCTGTTTAAAACGCCAGAGGGCTGTTTTTCAAATTGGATATCCGGAAAGAAAGGATTTTCTTTTTTGGAGTGCGCCTGTGTGTCTGAAGCAGGATAGCCGCGTTCACGTTCGATCTCTTCTGACAGCAGTGTTACCTTCTCTTTTACCGGTTTATCCGGTTCGTTCAATGTTTCAGAAGGCTTTTTCGGCACATCCTTTTTAACGGATGGTTTTTGATTGAATCCATAGATTGGCGAAGGGATATTTGTCGGTTTAAACGGTTTCTTCGCCGGCTCTGATGCTTGATATGTATGCTGCTCTTCTTCATTTCTGGGACGCTCTCTGTAAGGTGCAGCGCTTGGACGAGGCGCGGATTTCGGTTCGTCCGATGGTGCACGGCGCCTTCTCAGGTCATGATTTTTGTATCCATCAGGCACGACTGGAAAACGGAACTTGCCTTTTGGATATTCATAATATATTTTAGGATCTTCCAATCTTTTTAATTGTCCTTCAGGATGATGCACCTCTTGTTGCTGCGGAATTTGAGCGGGTTTTGTCTCCCGTTCAGCATCCTCTTCGCTCTCGCCTAAAAACAAATCAAAAAATTTATGAAGCCAACTCATAATTTATCTCTAACTCCCTTATAGTTTTCTGGGACGGTTTTTAGTATACCACTGCTGGTCGGCCCAGAAAAGATTAAGCTATCAGCAGAAACAAAGCCGCTAAACAGGGGCTTAGCGGCTTTTCACATGATTCGTTTTTTTGGGCGGATTTATGGGAGTCTAAAACTGAAATGCCTCTCCCGCCTCATAATCTCCTTCTAACACAAGGATGCCTTTTTCAGCAGGGGCGTCAGGCAAATCAAGCTCTTTCGCTGAGCAGATCATTCCGCTTGACGGAACGCCGCGAAGCTCTGCATCCTTAATGACAAGTCCGCTAGGCATCACAGCGCCGACTTTGGCAACGACAACTTTTTGTCCTTGGTCAACGTTAGGCGCGCCGCAGACGATTTGAAGCGTTTCTTCTCCTACATTGACTTTACATACGCTTAATTTATCGGCATTCGGATGTTTTTCTTTTGATTCTACATAACCCACAACAAACTTCGGAGATAAATCAACGACTAATGTTTCTTCAACGCCGTTTCTGTTTAAAATCTCATTCACATCTTGCACGAATGTTTCTGAGAGCGCAACCGGGCCGTTTTCATCAATGGTCAAGTAAGTAGACGCATTGAAAATGTTGAATCCCGTTGTTTCTTTTGTTTCGTTATTGAAAATTTTGACGACGTCGCCGTGTTTTTCATAGCCTAATTGTTCACGTGTCACATCTTGAAGAGAGATCAGGAGCGTGTCTCCCACACCTTCTTTATTATAAAAAGCGTTCATAAGTAAAAATCCTTTCTAATCCTTTTTCGGACGGCTTTTCGCCAGGATAAACACCGGTTCCAGCTTTCCTTCATTGTACAAAAATGAAAGAGCGGTAATTGGAACGGTGCCGCCTGCAAAGAAGCTCATCGACATTTGTCCTAGAATATCATACCCTGATTCATTCCGGATGTCAGCAAGAATCAGAACGTCCTGATGCGGAACAGAGATCGCCAGCTCCCCTTCTGCACGCTGCTTGTACTCATTTAAAATCGCTTCGTTCAGAATCCGGCTGGCGTCGTATCCATCGTTTGCCCTGAAGAAATAGAAGTAATTGCCGGCAACCGTATCCTCTTTGACAACCGTCGGCAGAGAACGGAGATTAAATGCGGCCGTCTCTCTGATCCGTTCTTTTGTCCAGTTTTCTTTCTCAAGCATGCGCTGGTCAATTAAACGGTATGTTTTCCCGAGATCGAGCGCGTAATAAATTCTTGTCTCTGCGGTATGATCATCATAAATGAGCGGGATATCTTCGCTGGACTTGTCCGGGAAGGAAGTCGAGCGGATGACCGGATAAATGCGAGTTTCTTTCCCGGTCATTTCCTGAGCCTTCCCTTCCATTGCCGTCATTGCTTCGGAAACATAGTACACGATCTCATCAATGGCTTCGTCTTTTTTCAGTTCCCATTTCGCAATAATCGGCGGCAAATCGAGCGTAATCCCTTTTTTTGTCGTTTGATCCTCAACACGGAGAGTGTCTTTTTCTCTGTCAAACAGAAAGGAGCGATTCTCGTGCTGAAGGCGCTGTTTCAGTATATCTGACAGCTTCCTTGAGGTCATTTTCAAACCGATGTCCTCCTTTACGCTTTAGCGAGAGAATCTGTTAAAAACTGTTCAATTTCTTCTTTTGTTTTGCGGTCTTTGCTTACAAAACGATTTACTTCTTTTCCTTCATTAAAAACAACAAAGCTTGGGATTCCGTAAATTTCCCACTCTGCACATGTATCAATGAATTTGTCACGGTCTACGTAGTAGTAAGTGAATTCAGGAAAATCCGCTTCCAGTTCAGGCAGGAAAGGCTCTACAAAACGGCAATCCGGGCACCAGTCGGCAGAAAACATAAATACAGCCCAGTCATCCTGTACCGCTTTTTCCAGCTCTTGAGTTGATTCAATTTTTTTCATTTCATATCCCTCCAGTTGTTTATGTTCTTACATGTTTGTTTATCGATACTCGTCCATTTGGATCATACCAAACTGCTTGAGGCAAAACCACTTATATGCAACGAATGAATATGTAAGATTGGCTTTCCCATTATCATTATCATATTTTATTTGCATTATCAAGCTCGTTTCGTTTAACATCGTGTACATGAGGGTAAAATTTACAGCTGGACATACATAAGGAGGGATTTTAGTATGGAGTTTATCGTCTATTTAGCAGGAGAAATCCATAGCAATTGGCGCGAGGAAATCAAAGAGAAAACAAAATCGCTGAAGCTGCCGATTACGTTTGTCGGCCCGATGGAGAATCATGACCGCTCAGACAATATTGGTGAAGACATTATGGGCGTACAGCCAAATGCCGTTTTGAAGGATGACAAAGCCTCTGACATCAACAACTTCAGAACCGCCGTCCTGATGAATAAAGCAGACTTTGTGATCGCCCTGTTTGGCGAAAAATACAAACAGTGGAACACGGCAATGGATGCATCATATGCGATCGCAAAAGGAAAACCTCTGATTATCATCCGGCCGGAATCACTCCACCATCCATTAAAAGAGCTTTCCAATAAAGCGAATATTACGGTGGAAACCGTCAACCAAGCCATCAAGGCCCTTTCATATCTATTTGAAACAGAATAAGAAAAAAGCTTGTCGAACCGGGCTCACTGCTCGTTCAACAAGCTTTTATATAAATTCTACATATTCTTCTTAATTGCATCCACCGTCTGTCTATCGCAGGCTGTTACAAGTTTGATGAGCATTTCCTTAGCAGCAGCATAATCATCAATATGAATGATAGAAGCGTTTGTATGAATGTAGCGGGAACAAATTCCGATAACCGCTGACGGAACGCCGCTGTTCGAAATATGAACCTTGCCTGCATCTGTTCCCCCGCCGGATACAAAATATTGATATGGAATATCATGCGTTTCAGCCATATCAAGAACAAATTCCCTCATTCCGCGATGCATGACTGTCGTTCTGTCAAGAATACGGAGCAAAAAGCCTTTTCCAAGCTGGCCAAATTCATTTTTGTCTCCGCTCATATCGTTTGCCGGACTGGCATCAAGGGCGAAAAATAAGTCCGGTTTAATCATGTGAGAAGCCGTCTGTGCCCCCCTTAGCCCGACTTCTTCCTGAACCGTTGCACCCGCATAGAGCGTGTTCGGAAGCTCTTTACCTTGTAATTCCTTCAAAAGTTCAATGCTCAAACCACATCCGTACCGGTTATCCCAAGCTTTTGACAAAATTTTCTTTTCATTCGCCATCGTCGTAAACGGACAGACAGGCACGATCTGCTGTCCCGGTTTTATGCCGATTTTGATGGCGTCTTCCTTATCGTCCGCTCCAATATCGATCATCATGTTTTTGATATCCATCGGGCGGTTTCGCTGTGCATCTGTCAATAAATGCGGCGGTATGCTTGAAATCACACCCGGAACCGGCCCGTTATCTGTTTGAACTTCAACCCGCTGCGCAAGCAAAACCTGACTCCACCAGCCTCCGAGCGTCTGGAATCTGAGCAGCCCGTTGTCTGTGATGGATGTCACCATGAAGCCGACTTCGTCCATGTGCCCGGCTACCATAATTCTCGGTGCACCCTCTGCGCCTTGTCTGACTCCGAAAACACTTCCCAGTCTGTCCTGAACGATGTCATCGGCATATTTGGCTAGCTCTTGCTTCATAAAAGCACGAACCTGATGCTCGTTGCCCGGCGCGCCGGGAAGCTGCGTCAGTGTTTGGAAAAGCGCTTTCGTTTCTTGATTCATGTTTTCCCCTCATTTCTATGTAGTCCTTTTATTTTATTAGAAACAATCAAGTTTTCCAAGCACCCTGACCGAATCTGCTCAATCAGCCGCGTATTGCTTAACAGGTTTTGGCTGTTTCTGTATAATGAAAAGTACGATCAACCAGGAGGTGCTTTATTTTGAAATTGCGTCATCTTCTTTTAGGAGCAGGACTTGGAATTTGTACGGCTGTCGTTGTGAAACAATATGTGATTAAGCCTTATATTTCTTCAGAAAAAGCGCTTCGAATTGTAAAATCCGCTTTTAAGCAGCGGGGCCCGATTGACGGATCATGGATTTACACCCAGCCGGAGCCTTACAATATTAACGGAGAAACGGTACAGGTATACAAAACCGGCATTACACGATCAGCTTTCGGAGAATTAGAACAGTATGAAGTCATGGTGGATGCGAAAACGGGGGAAATTGTAGATGTCATTGATACAATCGCTTCTTAACACCGGACAAGCATAAAATAGAAGCCGCTGCCTACGCAGCGGCTCTTTTTATTATATCGCGCGAATCGGTTTGTATACCGGATACCACATCGCATCCTGCACAGCCTGTATAATGTCTTCAGGCTCTTCTGTCGCGACGCCTTCCTTCATTGCGGTTTTTGCAACTTCAACCGCAACGGTTGCCGATACAGTCCGCAAATCCTCTACTTTCGGAAGCATCGGCGCGCCAGGCACCCCGACATTGACCATACTTGCGATCGCCCGGGCGCATGCTTCAAACATGCTGTCTGTAATTAATTTTGATTTGGTGACAATCGTTCCAAGACCAAGCCCCGGGAAGACAAGCGCGTTGTTCGCTTGGCCGATATGATACGTTACGCCATTATACTCTACTGGCGGGAACGGGCTTCCTGTCGTGATCAGCGCACGGCCTTCTGTCCATTCGATTAAATCCTCCGGCTTTGCTTCAGAAAGAGTTGTCGGATTTGACATTGGCAAAATCGCCGGCCGTTTCACATGTGACGCCATTTCTTTGACAATTTCTTCAGTAAAAGCACCTGAAACCGTAGACGTCCCGATCAGGATTGTCGGTTTCGCCTGACGGACCACTTCAAGGAGATCAATGCCTCCGCCATCTCCATTCCGCTGATAATCCTTCACTTCATCAGCCGAACGGGCATACGGCTTTTGGAAATCAAGAAGCTGATTCATATCATCTGTTAACAGTCCGTTTCTGTCTATGCACCAGAAGCGCTGATATGATTCTTCCTCACTCAGCCCCTCACGCACCAATGCTTCGCGCAGCTGTTCGGCAATTCCGATTCCAGCCGTTCCTGCTCCGAATATAACAACTCTGTGATCCCTCAGCGGAACTTTAGACGCTTTTGCACAGGATAAGACTGCCGCCAAAGAAACAGCGCCTGTCCCTTGGATATCATCATTAAACGTACAAACTTTATCTTTATAGCGTTTCAAAATGCTTCGCGCGTTTTTCGCTCCGAAATCCTCCCAATGCAGCAATGCATTCGGAAATGTTTCTCTCGCCAGCGCAACGTAGTCGTCAATAAATTGGTCATAGCGTTCCCCGCGCACTCTGGAATGCTGGTTGCCGACATAAAGCGGATCGTTCAGGAGGCTCTCCTGATTTGTCCCCGCATCTAAAACAACAGCAAGCACTCTGCTCGGATCAATGCCCGCAGCCGCCGTATAAACCGCCAGCTTGCCGATAGAAATCGCGATTCCTCCGACGCCCCAGTCACCGATTCCTAAAATTCCTTCCGCATCAGTTGCAACTATTAAATCGATCGTATCGCTTTGATCTTTATACTGTTTAAAGGCTTCTTTCATACCGTCCGGGTCATCGATTGAAAGATAGAGCCCTCGTGGTTTTCTATATTCATGGCTGTATCTCTGGATGGCCGTTCCAACTGTCGGTGTGTAGACAATCGGAAGCATTTCCCCTAAATGGTCATTTAACAGGCGGTAAAACAGCGTTTCATTCCGATCGTGCAGCGCCGTTAAATAAACATTTTTGCTTAAATCGTCTGGCTGTGCGGAATATTGCTCATACGCTCTTTTCGCCTGATCATCAATTGTTAATACCTTAGGCGGCAGAAAGCCTTTTAAACCAAGTTCTTTTCTTTCTTCCTCAGTAAAAGCGACACCTTTGTTCAAAAAAGGAACAGAGAGCACTTCAAGGCCTCTTAATGTTGTTTGAATGTCTCCTTCGTTTGTTACTTTGAATTGTTTCACCCTGCCTCTTCCTTTCTGAGCATAATTAGTACTAGGTTTGCATTATTAGCCGGAAAACATGCAGGGTAAACATAAAAATATGCTATTGCTTCATTCGCTTGACTGACTCTTTGATGCTTCCGTCCTCCTCCCATTGAAGGGCGCGATACTCGGCATCATGATAAAAAATAAACCAAGCGTCTTTTTCTGCTGCGAACGCCTGCCATTTCTGCTTTTGCGGGATAGAGGTCATCGGGTAATCATCGTAAGCCAGCACCCAAAGCGGATTGCGGTGGGCATGCGTTGGCATTAGATCTGCCATATGTACAGCAGTTTCACCCGCATCCTCGCATATCAGGACACTGTGTCCGTCGCTATGGCCTCCGGTGTGATGCATGGTAATCCCCTCTGTGATGGTTAAAGAATCCTCAAAGGTTTTGACTTGGCCGGCTACAGCCTCCCAATTTTCCTTCCAATACGTATTTTTCGACCGGATATTCGGATGGCGCATTTCATCCCATTCGACAGCTGATGTATAAATCACCGCATTCGGAAAGACAGAGACGAGCCGTTCACCTTCATATTCCGTTAAACCGCATGCATGATCAAAATGAAGGTGTGTCATTGCGATCACATCTATATCGGCAACGTTTAACCCGAGTGCAGCTAATGATGGTTTCACATTCGACTCTTGTGTCACGCCATAGTTTCGTTTTTGTTTATCAGTCAGCTTGCCTGATCCAATTCCGGCGTCAACGATGATATTAAGCCCATCCTTTTGAATCAAAATGGGGTCTGTCCTTAGTTCAATCTGGTTTTTTTCATTGACTGGGTATTTTTTAGACCAAAGCGGCTTTGGAACGACGCCGAACATCGCCCCTCCATCCATATGCGTCACGCCTCCGTCAAGCCAGGTCAACGTGATGTTTCCAATTTTCATTGTTTCCATTTTCATCCCCCCTGTCATCATGGTAGCAAACGGGCCATAAAAAAAACAGACTCCTGTCAGAGTCTGTCTTTACGTTCTCCATTCAACCTCAGCCCGATAGATCGGCTGGCCGAGTGCAGAGAATTTTTCTTCATATTCTGTCATAATATTGCCTTCCAGATTGCTGTTATGCAAATCGAGACTGACGTATGTCAGCAGCAGGCCGTACTCAGAGAAGCTCTTCAAAGAGTACTCAAACAAACCTCGGTTGTCGGTTTTAAAATGAATCGCTCCGCCTTTTCCCATTACTTCTTCATATTTTTTGAGAAAGTGGGAGTATGTCAAGCGGCGTTTTTCATGCCGTTTCTTTGGCCAAGGATCAGAAAAGTTCAAGTAGACCCGTTTCACTTCACCCGGCTCAAACACATCCGTCAGCGTGTCCGCATCTATATTCAGAAGCCTTACATTCTGCGCTTCGCTGTCTTTTACTTTTTGGACGGCTGTCACGATGACGCTTTTAAATAACTCAATACCAATATAATTGATGTCGGGATTTTGTTTGGCCATCCCAGAAATAAATTGACCTTTTCCTGTACCAACCTCGATATGGATCGGATTGTCGTTGCCAAACACTGTGTTCCATTTCCCTTTATAATCAGCAGGGTTGCTGATGGCAATATCTGCGTTTTCAGCCAAAAAGTCATCAGCCCAAGGCTTGTGGCGCATTCTCATATGATTGACACCTCTATCTATTATTTCGACTAACAACATACCATGAATTAAAAAGACCCGCAAGCTCGTTTTTCCAGTGTATCTCTCTTAAGGCCGAGTGCATAAAAAAAGAGGGTCCCGTCTGCTGGAACACTCCTTTCACATGTATAAAAACGCTCTGTTTTGAACAATTTAACCCGTATGATACTGAAGGGATGTGTACCGATATGGGTTTACATTATGAGCATCAAGTTCATTTATTGAAGGATATCTTGACTGACCATCAATTGGACTGCTGCGGAACAGTCGCAGAGTACGAGCAGCTAGAGCGTGTGATTAAATCACTGATGGCAAACACCGAGCTTGATTCAAATTTTAAAAACGTGCTTGAGGATGTTTACCGCTACAGCCAATCAGGAATATCGTCCAAATCCATCGACTCACACATACAAGAGCATCAGAACAGCCTGTCTCAATGGGTAGAGCAAATGGATTCGTATTCCTGATTAGTCAACAATTCGTTTCATGAGGATATGCAGTTCTTCCATTGCATCATGAAATTCCTTGTCATTGCCTTTTGCTTTATGCCAGGCAATGAAAGTGATTGTTTCAGATAACACATACCAAGCCATTCGCAATCGAAGGCTTTCTGTCAACTCTATGCCGTACATGCTCAGCCAGCTCTCCCAAGCTGGCTTTTCGACGTAGTGGTACAGCAAAGGTCCGAGGTCCATCGCCGGATCAGCGATCATGGCGCCGTCCCAGTCAATTAAATACAGCTGGTTGTCTTCAGACAATAGCCAGTTATTATGATTGACATCACAATGGCAAACGACTTTCTCACCGAAATGCACTTCATGCAGGTGTTCTTCCAAATACTTGATCCCTTCTTGAATCAGCGGCGAAGATTGCTGCACAGCAAATACAGCCTGCTTCAGCTGAGACAAAAGAGCCCCCGGGTTCAGCGGTTCTTTTCCAAGTCTCTTCAGCATGTCCAGCAAGGCTTTTGATGTGTGTATTTTACGAAGCAATTCAGCAACGGGCCGTCCGCTCATGTCTTTAGGCTTCAGCTCTCTGCCGGTCATCCAGTGCTGGGCCGTAATGACGTCCCCATTTTCCATCCGTTTTGTCCAAACCAGCTTCGGAACAATGCCTTCGGCGGATAAAACAGCTAAAAAAGGTGAGCTATTACGTTTTAAAAAAAGCTGCTGCCCGTTATGTTTCGCATAATATGCATCTCCTGTAGCTCCTCCGGCGGGGAAGATCTCCCAATCGCTACCTAGTAATTGTCCCAACCAGTTCATATCAATGTTCAACCCATCATTTCTTAAAATATTTTAGAATAAAGGCGAATCGTCTCTAGTCTATCCAGCGAGCGCCTTTTTCGTACGAATCGTATGAAAATAAAAAAGACAGCTATTGAGAGTCTCGTATGCTAATCAATAGCCGTCCTTTAAATTTTAGCGCTATAGCACAAACTTCGTCAAGCAAAACTCTTAAGATCTGATGCTAAATATAAGATAACTGTTCCGATGCCGTTTACTGCAACCGTTTTCTTAATTTCTGCCGGGTCTTGCTGAAATCCTGATGGATCACATAAAAGCCGATATGGTTTATCGTTTGGCAGCCTCCACTCGACAGAGTTCGCACTCGCATGATGGATAACAATGATATCTTTCCATTCGTCAACCTCGTCGAGATCATAAAGCCTGTATGCGATAAAGTGTTCTTTTAGCGTCAAACATTCAAGATGGCGCCGGATGTCTGCAGCGGACCTGAGACGGAATGCGGGATGCGCTTTTCTCAGCGAGATCAGCCTGCGGATATAGTCAACATCTTCTTTGAACGTTTCACGCCGACCCCAGTCCAGCTCGTTGATGCTATCACTGGATTGATAGCTGTTTTCCACTCCCTGCTTCGTCCGGAAAAATTCCTGGCCGCTGTGAATAAACGGCACCCCTTGGGCTAGCAAAATAATTGCGGCTGCAAGCCTTTGCCTGCTTCGCTTTCGGCTGTCATTTTCTTGAGGAAGCGCGAAGCTCATTTTATCCCAAAAGGTGTGATTGTCATGTGATTCAACATAATTGATGGACTGGCTTGGTTCCGGAACAATCGGGGCGAATGCCTTCCATCCGGAAGAGCCGGCAATCCCGTGCATAACAGCTTGCGCTGATTCACCGCTGCCGAGTGCAAACCCTGCTGCCATGAGGTGAAAGGTGTTCCCTTTTACAGCGTCACGAAACATATCATTAAAAAAACCGATACCGGGCATTCTTGGTGCGTTCGCCAAAGTAGCTTTCTGTTCATGCGGCAGCGGTGTAGCCAGATCCCATCCTTCTCCAAAAAGCAGGATTCCGGTCTTTGCCTTAATTGCTTTCTCTTTCATATAAAGCACGGTGTCAATATCTAAAATGCCGAGCAGATCAAAGCGGAAGCCGTCGGCATTGTATTCTTCAAGCCAATAGACCACGCAATCCGCAATGAACTTTCTCGCCATTCTTCTTTCTGATGCAATATCATTGCCAACGCCAGTGCCGTTTGACGGCATCCCAAATTCGTCGTGCCGAAAAAAATAACCGGGCACTGTTTTTTCAAAGGGTGAATTCTCGCGATGATACACATGGTTAAAAACAACATCCAGAATGACTCGCAGACCGTGCTGATGCAGGGTATTGATCATTTGTTTCAGCTCTGTTTTTCTCGTTTGAGGATCATGAGGGTTTGAGGCATAGCTTCCCTCCGGGGCAAAGAAATGAAGCGGGTTATATCCCCAATTATAAGCATCAAGCGGCTTCTCTTCATCAACTCCGGCAAAATCGTTCACCGGCAGTAGCTCGACGTGTGTAACACCGAGCTCTTTTATATACGCCAGTCCAGAAGAACTGCCATTTGCGGTTTGTGTATCAGTTTCCGTTAATGCTAAGTATTTTCCCTTGTTGATCATGCCGCTGTTTTTATGGATGGAGAAGTCGCGAAGGTGCGTCTCATAGATGACGGCATCCACAGGGTTTGAGAATGGCTTAAGCGGAGCAGTCCATTTCATTTGATCCGGGCGCAAGACGACACCCTTCTCTCCATTTACTGTCACGGCCTTTGCATACGGGTCAACGGTTTCCGCCCACTCTGAATTGTTGCAGATGCAGAACACATACTCGTACCCGTGAAGGTCACCCATGACCGTAACAGCATAGACGCCCTTTTCCAAGCGAGTCATTTGGAATGTGCGCCCGCCTTTATTGGGGTGTGAAAGCTTGACTGCAGCTGAGGTTGCAGCAGGTGCCCATACTTTAAATACGGTATGATCCGCAGTATAAACGGCGCCGAGCTCTCCGTCATAATAAAATTCGTCATCAAATGCAGCTGTCCGGATGACCGCGCCGATTTGGAGATCGGTTTTGTGGCCGCTGGATGCACTGACGAAATGGATTTTTCCAAATGTCACAGGATGGTCGGATACGCAGATGTACTTGTATTTCGCTTCAAGGGAGTATTCCTCCCTGACAGCCAGAGGAAAATCTGTTGTTTCTGTCTCAAGCCGAAACGGCGGTGTCATGATTTCTTTTTGTTCAGCAGGAATCAGGACGGTAATGATATTCATGTCATCGACATACGCTTCGAAGCTGCGGCGGATGCTGACCATCGGAAGCTCTCCTCCAAACACGTTTATGTTTTGATCCTGAGGGGTGCAGGACTAGATGCCAGACGAAACGGGGTAGTGCCCATGATTTCTCCGTCAGCATGAAACGGGATTTTGTCCTTCGTGTAAAACGTAATGTCTTTTGCTTTAAACATCGTGACGCCATCCATCTTTGTATGTTTTCCAAATGCCATCAGACATAAAAGCCAATATTTTTTCAAAAACGGCTGGTTTTCAACGATTACGATGTCAAATGTCTTCTCGCGGGGATTTGCTAGCGGCGCCGCCTTCATGCCTCCCCCGTAAAACGGATGGTTGGATACAACCGCAAACCAGACATCATGAAATTCATGCGTCTCGCCTTCCGTTGTACAAGCTAACGTAAACGGCTTAAAGGTTGCTGAGGCGTGCAAATGAGAAAGCGGATACACTAGAAATCGAAGGCGGAGAAAAAGAAAAACCCGTCTCAACGGAAATTCCATCGCCTTTTTATTGACATATGCGTCAAAACCAATCCCGATATGATTCATAAAATAAAGAATTTGTGATTTATCCTGAAGGAAATTGACGCTCCCTAAATGAAAGGTTCTTGTTAGCGGACGCTTTACCTTCTTAATTTCCTGTATCAGGTCGATTTTTTTAATAGAAAATCCCCGTGAGAAATCATTATACGCGCCCGCTGGCACAAAGCTCAGTTCAATATCGTCTACATCCTTCAGGCCGTTGACAACTTCATGCATGGTTCCGTCTCCGCCAATGACGATCAGGCGCTTCAGCTTATATTCCTGTATCGTTGAAATCTGTCTGGCGAGCACCTCGGCGTGTCCCGGATGTTCAGTTAAAAATGAACGGTGCTCAACCTTTCGTTTGATTAATTCCTTTTGAATGGACTTCCAAACACGCAGGCCGTTTCGATGTCCTGCTGTCGGATTAATAATAAAAAACCAATGGCTCATCTTTCTCACCTGCTTATGTTATGAGAAAACCGCTCAAATCGTTCTCTTTTACTCCAGCCACTCTTGTCTGCGATGGGAGTCAGACATGCAGTAAGACAATAGAGCCTTCGCAGCCTTTACCTGATGGTGTTTGATCGGAGCAGTGTTTTTCTTCTGCCGCTCAATCCATTCTTCCGCGCTCCGCTTATCCGCAATTTCTAAGCCGTATGGCGGCTCAGGGTAATCGATGTACGACGTTCTGCTCAGAAGCAATTTTCGAACCGGAATCTCGGCCTGTTTTTCCTTTACGATCTTTGACACAACAGAGTCCGTTCGAAACAGGCTCAGCCCCGGATTTAACACTGATGCAGTCTGAGAGGCTGTTTTCTTGTCCCAAAAACGATTTTTAGACCCTATGTAGACACTGTCTTCCTCGGCCTCTAAAATAGAAACGCAATAAATTTCCAGAGGAGAAATAATCACAATGCTTAATTCAACCGCCGCCTGCTGAATTCTCAGCACAGGCTTATACATAATGAAATAAGAATCGGGCAGCTGTTGGGTCAGATAACGCAAAATGCGGTCCTGCTTCACCTGGTTTGAGAGTTGAGATATTTCTGAAAGAGTAGAGCTTGCCCATTTGAGCTGAAAATCATATAAATGTCTTTTATA
The DNA here is from genome assembly GCF_000259365.1 of Bacillus sp. JS. NCBI lineage: Bacteria > Bacillati > Bacillota > Bacilli > Caryophanales > Bacillaceae > Bacillus > Bacillus sp. JS. The sequence continues at coordinate 2,929,767 of NC_017743.1, forward strand.
AAAAGAAGCAAGCGCCATCCTGCTCTTTGGGAGCCTTACATGAATATCTTCTTCATCCTCAAACCATTGGTGTCTCTCTTCTTGTATATCGGCTTTTATCTCTTCTTTTCTTCTTTTCAATGAAAATTTTTTTCGTTTTTGCACCGGTTCCGGTTCTTCAGCGCTGGCTTGCCTTTCTTCTTGCTGGCGTTCCGCCGCTTCTACCAGTGAAAGCCAGCGCTCTTTTTTCAGCCGTACAAACTGGTTGATATAATGGTACGGATCAAGCTCATATCTCGATATATAATCATGAATTTTGATGATTTGTGCCATGTTTGTTTCTCCACTCCGCAATGAATTAAGATAAATGAAATTTGAATATTTCCTCGTATTTTGGTGATTGGTTCAAGTGTATTTGAAAGAGCGAAAACCGCTCAGCCCTCATCGAAACCTCGCCGCTTTCAAACGGAACATGAGCCGGAAATCCTTCTTCGCCTGTCCATTTTCTCGCCAGCGTCATATGAGGATGATACGGTCTTTTTTCCACTTGAAAACCAGCCTGAAGCACAGCCTGCTTTGTATGCTCCCTCAGCCTTTCAAGCGTGTTGTTTTTCTTAGGCTCCAGGTGTAAAACGCGCGGCCTTTTGCGGTCGCCGAATACATCTATCTTGCCAAACTCAATTGAAAATGGATCGATTTCTGAAGCAATCTCGGCTAGCGAACCTTCAAGCTTCTTTATTTGTGTCTCATCCGCCGCTCCGAGAAAAATTAACGTGATATGATAGTCAAGCGGGTGCACCCATTTTTGAAACGTCAATACCGGCTCGTTTTTCGCAGCCTGGTAAATCGGGTTTGCAATTCCCTCAGGTATGGGAACGCCGATGAAATAATGAGGCCGTATATCTGGCATCCGTCTGACACTCCCTTCTTTAACAGCTATTATTTTATCAATAAAGAGGCTGTGCGGATAGAGGAACAGTGTATGAAAACACTCTCGCACAAACGTTTATTATGTTAGGATATTATATGACACTTGTTTTATTCAGAAAGGAATGACAATGTTGAAAATCGTTGAAAACACAGCTGATCTGATAGGAGATACACCGCTAGTGAGATTGAACCGGCTTCAGCCGAAAAATGCGGCACAAGTCTATTTAAAGCTTGAATTTTTCAATCCGAGCGGCAGTGTGAAAGACAGAGCAGCTTATCAAATGATCATAGAAGCTGAACAAAACGGTTTGCTCAAGCCGGGATCAGTTATTATAGAGCCGACAAGCGGAAATACCGGAATCGGGCTCGCTATGAATGCGGCAGCACGCGGATATAAAGCAATCTTAGTGATGCCTGATACGATGACGAAGGAACGGATCAACCTGCTTAAAGCTTACGGTGCAGAGGTTGTATTAACTCCCGGAGAGGAAAGAATGCCGGGCAGCATTAAAAAAGCGAAGGAGCTTGCCGAACAAATTCCGAACAGCTATATTCCAATGCAGTTCGATAACACTGCCAATCCTGATGCACACCGGAAAACAACGGCGCCTGAAATTGCCCGGGCAATAGAGGAAATCGGAAAACCGCTCGGCGCTTTTGTAGCCTCATCGGGAACGGGCGGAACCATTACCGGAACAGGTGAGGCGCTCAAAGAGCTTTTTCCGGATATCACGGTTCATGTTGTTGAGCCAGCGGGTTCGCCTGTATTATCCGGCGGAAAACCCGGCGCGCATAAACTTGTAGGAACAAGCCCAGGCTTTATACCGCCGATTTTAAATGAAGACGTTTATGATGAAATTATCAAAATCTCTGATGAAGACGCATATACAACGACAAGACGGCTTGCTGCTGAAGAAGGAATTCTTGTCGGCCCTTCATCAGGAGCAGCCTGCTTCGCGGCAATCGAAACAGCGAAACGCCTCTCTCCTGACAAAGTTGTCGTCTGCATGACAGCCGATACAGGAGAACGGTACTTATCAACTGATTTATGGTCATTTATTTAAAAAAAGGACTGGCTTCAGCAGAAGCCGGTCCTTTTATTTTGCAAGCTCGTAAATGGCCTGCGCATATAATGCTGTCGATCTAAGAAGGTCATCAATTTCAATATATTCATCCTTTTGATGTGCGCTGTCAGGGCGTCCGGGGAACAGCGGGCCGAAGGCGACACCGGCTTTTAGCGATCTGGCATACGTCCCTCCGCCGATTGAGATTAAGTCAGCTTTTTTACCCAGCTGGCCTTCATAAACCTTTTGCAGGGTTTTGACTAGCGGATGATCTGCTGACACATGATGCGGCTTGCTGTCTTTGAATTCGCCCAGCTCAAATTCAGTTGCGCTTTCGAATACATCCCGGATCGCTTTGCTTTCTGCTGTCACAGGATAGCGGATATTGATCCCGAGCTCGCCTCCTTGCCCTTCTTTATAGCACAGTGTTCCGACGTTTAATGTCAGCTCACCGCTAATTTCATCCTCACAGTCGATGTTCAGTTTCTTTCCTCTTGTATCACCTGAGAATTTGTCTGTCACCACTTGCACAAACCGCAGTCCTGCATCGTCAAGCTCAGTCTGCTGCAGAAATTCGCACAATAAAATGCCGGCATTGATCCCATTGTTCGGTTCCATCGCATGGCAGGAAAGCCCGTACATACGCAAAATGAGCTGTCCGTTCTCTATTTCAGCTTCTCCTTTTTGATCCGTCGTGCGGAGCATGTCTTTAAATGAAGACAGAATCTCTTCTTTTTTCTGCCCTTCAATGACGGCTTCAGCAGCGTCAGGCACCATGTTCAAACGGAGGCCTGACTGAAACGAGACAAGCACTGCCTTTGGCTCGGCTTGATTTGCGACATGCGGGATAAGTAAAGAAGCATCGATAATCCCTTTTTCCGCGTTAATAATCGGAAAATCGGCGTCAGGCGCAAAGCCAAGTGTTGGCATTTCTTCATGCTTGAAGTAATGCTCTACGCATCTCCAATCGCTTTCTTCATCTGTTCCGATAATCATTCTGACTCGCTTGGACAGCGGCAAATTCATGTCTTTTACGATTTTCAGCGCATAGAATGCTGCCATTGTCGGGCCTTTGTCATCAATGGCGCCTCTTGCATAAATCCGCCCATTACGGATTTCAGCTGAAAACGGATCACTCGTCCAATCGTCTCCCGGCGGCACGACGTCAACATGGCAAAGTACGCCGACAATGTCATCGCCCTCGCCCCATTCAATATGACCTGCGAAGCCATCAAGATTTTTTGTTGTAAAGCCTTCTTTTTCTCCAAGCTCCAGCAGTGAAGTCAGGCTGGCGTTTACCCCTTCTCCAAACGGTTTGCCGGGTCCGGCGGTTGTTTCGTCCATGACACTGTTGATTCTCAAAAATTCCTGCGTATCACGAATTAAATCCTCTTTTCTTCTGATCACTTCAACTTCCCAGTTCATAATGATCCCCTTTCCGCAAGAAATGACTTGCAAAAACCAAATAAAACGAATAATATTAATGGTGTTTTGTTAAAACGTTCGTAATTGGAGGATACTATGTTTCATCTAAAAGAGCAGCAAACATCCATAAAGCAAGAAATCATAGCAGGGCTGACGACCTTTTTCACAATGGTCTATATCGTCGTGGTTAATCCGGTCATTTTGGCTAACGCCGGGGTTCCTTTCGACCAGGTTTTCACCGCAACGATCATTGCCTCCATTGTCGGAACGCTGTGGATGGCCCTGGCAGCAAATTATCCGATTGCTATTGCGCCCGGCATGGGCTTGAACGCATATTTAGCCTTTCATGTCGTAAGCGCAAGCGATGGCGGCATCACATACGCAACAGCTTTCAGTGCAGTATTTACAGCAGGGGTTCTCTTCATTATTTTATCGTTAACGCCTTTAAGAAAACAACTTATAGAAGCGATTCCAAACAATTTAAAATACGGGATCACAACAGGGATCGGGCTGTTTATTGCTTTTATCGGTTTGCGTCAAGCGGGAATTGTGGCAGCTGATGAATCAAACCTGGTTACTCTCGGCAATCTGCATTCACCGGGTGTCATTTTAACACTCGTCGGCCTTTTGATCAGCGTGGTCCTGATGGTGCTGAATGTAAGCGGCGCTTTATTTATCGGAATGGCAGCTACCGCTTTGATCGCCTTTTTTACCGGACAGCTTCATTTTTCAAAGGGATTTATGTCGTTTCCTCATTTGCCGGAAGGATTGATGATCTCAAATCCATTTACCGCTTTTGGCGACGTCATTCATCACGGCCTGTACGCTGTCGTCTTTTCTTTTCTATTGGTCACCATTTTTGATACGACAGGCACAATGATCGGAGTAGCAGAGCAAGCAGGGCTCATGAAAAACAATAAGCTGCCGAACGTGCGAAAAGCGCTGCTTGCTGATTCAACCGCGACGACAGTAGGAGCTGTGTTCGGCACAAGCCCGACGACGGCATTTATCGAATCTTCCGCAGGCGTCGCAGCCGGGGGAAGAACGGGGCTTACAGCTTTGACTGTGGCGGTGATGTTTGCGGCATCAATGTTTTTCAGTCCGCTTGTCAGCGCCTTGTCCGGCATAGCTGCCATCACCTCGCCTGCTTTGATTATTGTAGGCAGTCTGATGATGGGCTCAGTTTCCAATATGAACTGGAAAGAGATGGACGAAGCATTCCCAGCGTTTCTCGTCATTTTGGCTATGCCTTTGACATCAAGCATTTCTACAGGAATCGCCCTTGGCTTTATTTCGTATCCGATTGTAAAAGCGGCACGGGGAAAATGGAGAGAGATTCATCCGCTCGTTATCGTTTTCGCCATACTGTTTTTCATCCAGCTGTTTATTTTATAACACATAAAGAAAACCCAAACGCTCAGTCGTTTGGGTTTTTTATATGAATAATAAAGAGACGGCGGCCGCAAAAAAACAGCAAGCGGCAAACGCATAGTGCAAAGTGTTGATACAGCTTTTTCTGGCCCGGTAATATTCATCACTTTCCATATCGGTGCCAATTAAAAAAGGGGCATCCATGACCTTATCAAAAATAAGCGTCAGGATATAACGGCAAACACCTGTATAAACCAGAAGCGCTATCACCTTCAGCCAAATCGGGGAGACAAAAATCAAAATCGTAAAGGCCGACAAAAGCATGTACATTTCCCTCATATACTCGCCATTCCTCAGCATGACTTTGAAAAACAATTCCTTATAGCCAGTGCAGATCGTTCGCCTTTTAAATATCCTTTTTGAATTGCGGTATAATAACGGTTTTCTTCTCATCCTGTCTTTTACTTTTGGCATTCCCGCCTCCTGGCTCATCATCATCACAAGTCCTGCAAGGGCAAGCCTTCTTTTTTTCTCTTCAGTCACTTCAGCTTCAAAACCCGTAAACGTGGCTGTCTTTTTCAAACTGCGGACGGCTGAAAAAAGCAAAAATAAAATGCCTAAAAGCGCAAGCAAGTGCCACTCAGTCAAAACAATCAAGATAGCAGAACCAGCAAAAAGAATAGCTCTTGCAGAGATATCGCCAATCCATCTCGAAATGGAGCGCGGCTTTCTGATCCTGTCTTGCTTTGAAGATAAAAAGAACATATGAAGGCCAAATAAGTAACATATTAGAAGCGCGCTTTCTGCGAATGTGATGTGAACAGAATGACGGATTAAAGGAAAAACAATGAAAAAGAGCAGCAGCCATTTGGCCAGCGTGACCAAAAAAGAATACAAAAGCGCATACCGTTTTAACTGATAGATTATTTCTTTCTTTTGCAGCAAAAACACTTTGTCCGCTTCCATTAAAAATGTGCGAATCGAGCCTGTAAACATGATCAGCACACACACAGCATACAGCCATCTCCATTCCGCCACTTCAGACCACTCATAAAGAAGGCCTCTTCCGTTCATCAAATCAATATACTGATAGACGACAAAAGCAAGCGCCGGCAAAACGATATAGAGAGCGACTGTCCAGTCAATGACCGCATGCAATACCTTAAACTGATACCTGTAATAGTCAAACAGCCTCCGAAAAAAGAGCGTACGCCCGTTCATGGCCGATCACCTTGAACTGCCTTATAAAAACAGTCAAGCAATGACTGCCCCTCTAATCCGGTCTTGTCCTGAATATCTTTTAACGTGCCTTGGAGAAATAAAGAACCTTTCTCAATCATGTAAAACCGGTCACAGATCTTTTCCGCGGTATCGAGCACGTGTGTACACATGAGAATGCCAGCTCCCCGTTCTTTTTCAGCTTTAAGCATGTCCACAAAACGTTTCGTCGATATCGGATCAAGCCCGATAAACGGTTCATCAATCACATAGATATCAGGCTTAGAGAGAAAAGCCTGGATAAGCATCAGTTTTTGCTGCATGCCTTTTGAAAAGGTGACAGGCAGCTCATGCCTGACATGATCAAGCGAAAACGTCTGCAGAAGGCTTTGGGCCCGTTGTGCAAATTCACTCTCTTCAATGCCATGGAGTGTGCTGATCAGATCCAAATGCTCCCACAGCGTCAGTTCTTCGTAGAAGGACGGATGCTCCGGAATGTATGCAAATGAACAGTTGTTCCAGGCAATTTGCCCTTTAAAATCTTCTGAGAGGCCGAGTATCGCCTTCATTGCGGTGCTTTTTCCGGCACCGTTAGCTCCGATCAGCCCGACCAGCTCCCCTTTTCCGACTTCCAGAAAAACATCGGTGAGCACTTTTTTACGGCTTGTATACCCCGCCTGTTCTATTGAAGCTTCAAGTAAATTTGTCAAACTCACCCACCTCCAAAATTTACTACGAAACAGAATAAAAAAAGTTTCTTTAAGCATAATAATATTGAGCCGAAATACATAGTAATCCAACAAGGATGGCTGCCCAACGAGAATTGGAAAAAATTAATAGGAGTTATCCCTAGATTCATTGCTGCAATATCGTGTATAATGAGGGCGAATTATTTTAACAATTACAGATGTCTGCCTTTGTTGCTATTTCGTACGCAGTTGATAGTCGTGAGTTGTGGTTAGTCAAGTCCATCCGATCTTATGATAGGGAGTGGTTTTTTGAAACCTTCAACAAACCGTATGCTAACTCGAATCAAATCAGTTTACATGTTTATCCAAGAAAAAGGTCTTGTGACAACGCAGGAACTGGTTGACGAATTCGGCATTACACCTAGAACGATTCAAAGAGACTTAAATGTGTTGGCATATAATGATCTTGTTCATAGTCCAAGCCGTGGCAAGTGGGAGACAACGAGAAAGAAAGTAAAGATTACCTCATAAATTGAAAAATTACATAGGGCCGCCTGTGAGCGGCCTGATAGATACAGGGCGAAGAAACTTCCGAGCCTTGTTTTTGTGCGCTTATAAATAAAACCCCGCATTCGTATGCGGGGTTTTTTCATGCTTGCGGTTCATTGAGCCAATGAAGTTCTTCCTCCGTAAGCTCCCGGTATTCTCCGGGTGCCAGAGCGGGATCCAGGGAAACGCGCCCCATCGAAAGCCGCTTCAGATAAACCACTTCATTGCCTACAGCCTTTGCCATCTGCTTGACCTGATGGTATTTTCCTTCGGTAATTGTCAGATATATCACAGTATTGCCATTGTCGTTTGTTTTGATTTCCGCTTTTGCCGGCTTTGTTTTATAGCCGCCTTCTATGTAGACACCCGTTTCCAAATCGGAAATGTTTTCCGGTGAAATCTGTGATTTTAAATGGACTTCATACGTTTTTGGGACATGCTTTTTAGGAGAAAGGAGCCGATGTGCGAGCTGGCCATCATTTGTGAGCAGCAAAAAGCCCTCTGTATCTTTATCAAGCCTGCCGGCGGGAAATGGCTCAAATCTCATCTCCTCCGGCGTCAGCAGATCGATCACTGTTTGCTGCCGGCTGTCCTCGGTCGCCGACAGCACGCCTTGCGGTTTATTCATCATAAGATAAATGAACTCACGGTAATCAACCGGTTCCCCGTATACGGTAACCTCCTGTGTATCAGGATCAACGTGCGCCTTTACATCTTTGGCCGGTTTGCCGTCGATCATAACGGCTCCCGCCTTCACAACGGCTTTGACTTCTTTTCTGGAACCATACCCGCTGTTGGCAAGCAGCTTATCAAGTCTCATTCCTCATCTCTCCTTTATAAAAGAAAGCCCGCAGCATGCGAGCCCTCCGTTTCATCATATCTTGTTCATCAGCCCGCATGTCTGCCTTTCTTTAAGAAACCCGGCAAACGGCGGCCTAAAATTTTCTGCAAAAATCCTAACCGGTAGCCGCAATACAGGTAAACAGCACCGCCAACAGCGGCCGCAATCACCACAACAATCGCAGCTTGCAGCTGGCCATCCTGATAGGAAATAAAGAAGCTTAATACCCACTGTACGATTTTCACGGCAATACCCATAATAGCTGATAAGACCAGCATCAAAACAGTTCGTTTAACCAGTATCTTATACGAATAGCCTGCATGGCGCTTAATCATGATAAATCCATATAAAAGTGAAGCGATATATCCAAGAGCCGTCGCTAAAATCGCTCCGTCAGCCTGCATCAGCTTGATTAGCGGAACATTCAGCACAAGCTTAATCACGACACCGATCACAAGGCTGACAACCGCAAATTTTTGTTTATTGATGCCCTGCAGAATGGCTGCATTGACCGTAAACAAAGAGAACAAAATCGCGACTGGCGAATACCAAAGCAGAATGTTTGCTCCCAGTTCAGGATGAAGGCTCTCTGACCCGTAAAAGAACGTATACGTTGGTCCTGACAATAGAGAGATCCCGACAACAGCCGGAATAATTAAAAACAGGATCGTCTGCATCGTTTGGTTAATCTGCTGATTTAACAGCTTATAGTTTGCGCTTGTAAACGATTCAGTAATCGTTGGAATTAATGTCAGTCCGAAAGCTGTTGCAAGGGAAACCGGGATCATCACGAGCTTCTGCACATACAGGGTTAGAATTGCCAGCATGTCCTGGCTGATGGCTTGATGCCCGGCTTCAATCATCGCTTTGTTAAACGTATTTGTATCAATATAGTTATACAAAGGGATGGCTAGTCCGACAAAAACGTACGGAGCAGCATAGCTGAACAGCTCGAAAAACATTTTCTTGTAGCTTAAGTTTGCTGTCGGACCCGTATTCGGCATCATCGCCAGCAGGCTGCCCTTCCGTTTGTTCCAATAAATATACAGCACGACCAGCCCTCCGAAGGCACCGATCAGCGCTGCGAAGGTCGCATAGCCGACAGCGATGACAAGACCGCCGTTGAAAACCTTCAAAATCAGGTATGTCGCACTCAATAGAAAGATGATGCGGACAATCTGTTCAACGACTTGGGAAACAGCTGTCGGACCCATCATTTGGTGCCCTTGGAAGAATCCGCGAACAAGACTCATAATCGGTACGACCAAAAGCGCTAAGCTGACCATGCGGATGACATAAACGACATGATCAATTGTCAGGCCGTTATTATCCTTGCCTCCCAGCGATATTTCCGCAAACATCGGAGCGGATAGATACAGAATGAAAAAGGCTATCATTCCTGTAACGAGCATAACCGACATGCCCGCCTTGAGCATTTTTCTGCTTGTCTCATAATCCCCTTTGGAATTATATTTGGACACAAATTTAGAAACAGCGGCCGGAAAGCCCATCGTAGCAATATTCAAAAATAAAGTGTATTGGTTGTATCCGTATTGAAATAATGCACCGCCTGTCGCCCCGACCATAATGCTGAAGGGAATTAAATAGACCATTCCCAGAATTCGCGATATATATGTACCGAGCGTTAACACAAACGTGCCTCTTAACAGTTTGCTTGACATGTTTCTTCATCACCATTTTCTACGAAGATTCAACTTTTCTATTTTACCACAACTGGGCATTTAGACGGTAATAAATACAAAAGCAATCCTGTGAACATTCGTATCCGCTGCAAAAGACGTTTAAGGAGCGGCTTTCTTTCGCTATAATAGTACTGCGGACGGGATGTCCGCATACGAAACGAAAAGAAAGTTGATGATAAAGATGAAACAATATGACGTAATCGTAATTGGCGGCGGCCCTTCAGGCTTGATGGCTGCGATTGCAGCAGGGGAGCAGGGCGCTGGCGTTTTGCTGATAGATAAAGGAAATAAATTAGGGCGGAAACTCGCGATTTCCGGGGGCGGCCGCTGCAATGTGACAAACCGCCTTCCTGTGGAAGAAATTATTAAGCACATCCCCGGCAACGGGCGTTTTTTATACAGCGCGTTTTCTGAATTTAATAATGAAGATATTATCAAGTTTTTTGAAAACCTTGGCATTCAATTAAAGGAAGAGGATCACGGCAGAATGTTTCCTGTGACCGACAAAGCCCAAAGCGTTGTTGACGCGCTGTTAAACAGGCTGAAGCAGCTCCGTGTAACAATCAGAACGAACGAGAAAATTAAATCTGTTATATATAAAGATGGACAGGCGGCAGGGATTGTGACGAATAATGGCGAAATGATCCATAGCCAGGCTGTCATTATCGCTGTCGGCGGCAAAAGTGTGCCTCATACCGGAAGCACGGGAGACGGCTATGAATGGGCTGAAGCCGCAGGCCATACCATAACAGAGCTGTTTCCGACAGAGGTACCCGTCACTTCTGGCGAACCGTTCATTAAGCAAAAAACACTTCAGGGCTTATCACTAAGAGATGTAGCCGTCAGTGTGTTAAATAAAAAAGGCAAACCAATCATCACACATAAAATGGACATGCTGTTTACCCATTTCGGCCTCTCAGGCCCTGCCATTCTCAGATGCAGCCAATTTGTCGTGAAAGAGCTGAAAAAACAGCCCCAAGTTCCTATCAGAATTGACTTATATCCGGATATCAATGAAGAAACTCTTTTCCAAAAGATGTTTAAAGAACTGAAGGAAGCACCGAAAAAAGCCATTAAAAACGTACTGAAACCCTGGATGCAGGAGCGCTACCTCCTATTTCTGCTCGAAAAAAACGGCATCTCTCCGAACGTATCGTTTTCTGAGCTGCCAAGGGACCCTTTCAGACAATTTGTAAAGGACTGCAAGCAGTTTACTGTTCTCGCAAATGGCACACTGTCGCTTGATAAGGCATTTGTCACGGGAGGCGGGGTATCTGTAAAAGAAATCGACCCGAAAAAGATGGCCTCTAAAAAAATGGAGGGGCTTTACTTTTGCGGAGAAATTCTGGATATCCACGGCTACACAGGAGGATACAATATCACCTCCGCCCTAGTAACAGGAAGGCTTGCGGGGCTCAATGCCGGTCGCTTTTCCCGCTCCTGACCAGCCTTTTCAAATTTTTACAAAACGCTGAACATTTGAAAATTCTCCGCATTCATGGTAGGGTGAGACTTGTTTTGTTTCACCTGATTGCGGGGTAATTTTAAGAGAGGAATGATCTGCCAGCGTACGACCATACTAAGCCTGCGAGCAGATATAGGCGTACACAAAAAATTTAGAGGGTGAGAATATTTGAAAAATATATCTAGTGTATTTTGGATTGTGATTGTGATCACAGCTGCTGCTGTATTATGGGGCGTTGTTTCTCCAGACAGCCTGCAAAACGTATCCCAATCCGCACAAGCGTTTATCACCAATACGTTTGGTTGGTATTATCTTTTAGTTGTCTCATTGTTTGTCGGGTTCTGTCTCTTTTTGATTTTCAGCCCGATCGGCAAAATTAAACTCGGAAGACCCGATGAAAAACCGGAATTCGGGTTATTATCATGGTTCGCCATGCTGTTCAGCGCAGGCATGGGAATCGGCTTGGTATTCTACGGTGCGGCTGAACCGATCAGCCATTACGCAATTAGCTCTCCATCAGGTGAAACAGAAACCCCCCAAGCCTTTAGAGATGCACTCCGCTATACGTTTTTCCACTGGGGTCTGCACGCTTGGGCCATTTATGCCGTCGTGGCATTATGCATTGCCTATTTCCAATTCCGAAAAGGCGCTCCAGGATTAATCAGCAGCACGCTGTCACCGATTCTAGGCGATAAAGTTAACGGTCCGATCGGCAAATTAATTGACTGTATTGCTGTTTTTGCCACAGTCGTCGGAGTAGCCACAAGCCTTGGTATCGGGGCGACTCAAATTAACGGCGGATTGAGTTACTTATTTGGCATCCCAAATAACTTTCTCGTTCAATTTATTTTGATTGCCATTGTTACTGTGCTTTTCTTGATTTCTGCGTGGAGCGGACTCGGAAAAGGCATTAAATATTTGAGCAACACCAATATGGTATTAGCTGGACTGTTAATGCTGTTTGTGCTGTTTGTCGGGCCTACCGTACTGATTATGAACTCATTTACAGATTCTATCGGACAGTATATTCAAAACATCGTGCAAATGAGCTTCAGACTGACACCGTACGATCCTGAAAAACGCGAATGGATTAACGGCTGGACGATTTTCTATTGGGCATGGTGGATTTCCTGGTCTCCATTTGTCGGCATTTTCATCGCCCGGGTATCCAGGGGACGGACGATCCGTGAATTTTTGATCGGTGTCTTGGTAACACCATGTATTCTCGCGTTCCTATGGTTCTCTATCTTTGGCGTATCGGCTATGGATCTTCAGCAGAACGGCACATTCAATGTAGCGAAGCTGTCTACGGAAACGATGCTGTTTGGAACACTTGACCATTATCCGCTGGCGATGGTGACATCTATTTTGTCACTGATCCTGATCGCTGTATTCTTTATTACGTCTGCTGACTCTGCAACATTTGTGCTCGGCATGCAGACGACCTACGGCTCATTGAACCCAGCCAATTCAGTAAAATTCAGCTGGGGCATCATTCAATCTGCCATGGCTGCTGTCCTCTTGTATTCCGGCGGTCTTTCCGCTTTGCAAAACACAGCCATTCTGGCAGCGCTGCCGTTTTCTATCGTCATCCTGCTGATGATTGCCGCTCTCTATAAATCGCTCTCAAAAGAACGAAGAGAGATCAAAAGAGCGGAGAAAATCGACAAACCGAGAAGTCCAAGAGTGAAAAAGGCATATTAACAAAAAAGATCTTTCCGCGCACGCGGGAAGATCTTTTTTTATTTGCGGTATAGAATAAGGGCGGAAAAACAGTAAAGCTGCTCACCGTCCGGATCGCACGCCGCCGAAACCGTATATTTGATATCAATCAGCTGCTCCTCCGATATCCCTTTTAAAAATGAATTGATTTCCGTCTGTAAGTCTTTTTCATGTTCTTCATCAAATACTGCCACCTTCAGCATCTTATCCGCTCTCCTTTCTCTATCAATCTATTCCGTTTGGAACAGCGTTATGATAGAGAAATGATGATCACCTCATCTCCGGATAAAAAGCTTTCTTTGTATGGTGTTTCTTCTGCGGCACACCGTCTTGGTTCTCCACTTTCAACAGTACAGCATAAACCATTCGCATATGGCAGTAGCTGATCAGGCTGACGCTGAAAAAAGGGACAATGCCGGGCAAGTACGCAAGCAAGAAAAAGAGAGCCACAGTCAGCGCAAGCATCGCAAGCGTATATTGCAAATACGCTACACTGAGCAAGAGCGAAAACTTCACGTACAGACGTTTTTTCCAGTCAAAATGGACAAGCAGCGGAAACACATAAAAAAGCATGGATACGAACAAAAAGCCAAATATCATAATGGCGAAGCGCAGAACATGCAGAAGGAAATGGCTCGGATAAATAAAGGCCAAATCGATATAAATAATCAATCCGATGATCGCCAATACAGCGCCAATCAGATTTGAACGAAAAAACTCAGCCTTGTATTCCCGCCAAAACGTTTTGAGCACCGAAACGTTGTCCTGCCCTTGAATCCACTTCCGCATGACAGCGAATAAAGCCGCGGTCGCGGGCATGATGCCAAACACACCGAGACCGAGCAATACAAACAACAGCCACAGCAAGTTTGTATACGCGAATCTCATGATCCATTCGCAAAAGCGCAGCATCCGCCCCAGTGAACCATCATGTTCCATGGAGGCCCCCCCTTTTTTGCACTATACATTCTGCATCTGAAAAAGCTCTTTAATCCCGATCGGCCTCTTTTCGGCAACCGAGCGCCACATTCCCTCACCAACCGCGATGGAGTAGGCTCCGGCTTCAGCCCCGGCTAAAATATCATAGCGGCGAAGCGGGTCTTTCCCTAAAAAAAGATCCTCAAGCAAAAGCGGATCGCCTCCGCCATGCCCTCCCTCATTTTTGACCACTTGTATCGTCTGCTTTGATTCAAAAAGCGGATAGTATTCGATTGTCTGCTCAGGAAAAGCAAACGGAATTCTGGAAGGTTCGTGAAATTCATTTGATTCGATCCGCCCTTTTGTGCCGTTGATCGTCAGCCGGTAGCCTTCATACGGGGCCGAAAATAAAATCGAATAGCTTAATAGTGCACCGCCATCATATTTGACTGTCGCCACGTACGTATCCTCGATGTCAATTTCTTCGTCAAAAATACACGCGTCAGGCCTGTATGCAGTATATAAGCTGGACTGGTCTCCTGCTTGGAGATGATCATCCTTTACAGAAGCTTTGGAGGAACGGGGATGCCACCTAGAATAGTAATGGCACTTTTCTTTGACCCGGCACGTCCCGCAAAAACGCCCGTCTTCTTCCGGCAAGGGGTTCCACTCACTGTCCGGCCCATAGTAATTCAAGGCGCCATAAGCAAATACCTCCTCCGGATTTTGCCCGAGCCACCAATTGACGAGATCGAAATGATGCGTTGATTTATGGACCGAAAGACCTCCGGAAAGCGGTCTCGACCTGTTCCAGCGTTTAAAATAGCTGGCGCCATGATACGTATCAATATACCAATTTAAATCAACGGAGGTGACCCTGCCTATTTTTCCTTCCAGTATCATTTCTTTGATTTTCCGATGAAACGGGCTGTAGCGATAGTTAAACGCGACGGTGACTTTTCCCTCGCTTTTGGCCTCCGCTTCAAGCACCCGATTCGCATCCTGCACTGTCGTCACCATTGGTTTTTCAGTAATCACATCTGTATTCCACTGAAGGCTTTTTACAATATATGTGACATGCGTATCGTCCCTGCCTGCCACAATGACGATATCAGGCTTTGACACGCGCATCATCTCGTCGAAAGCATCTTCGTTAAACTCGGCCACGTGGGCCAGCTCGGGAAATTTCTCCTTGCAAACGGCAAAACGTTTCGGATCGGCATCCAGCAATCCGGTAATCTCATAATGAGTTGAAAACCGCTCCACCAGCGGTTTGATAAACATACTGAGAGCTCTGCTGCTCACTCCGCAAATGACGATGTTCTTCAATGTTCTCACCTCTATCGGGCTTCAGTTAGTTGGGAAATCAGCTGCAGCGCTTCCTCTGTTTTTTCAGCATACACAGGGATAAACGCTGCCATATCGCGATTCAATCGAAAAGAATAGCCGTTCAGCTGTTTTTCCCCTTTTTCGATCTGAACGGCATAGATTGTTTTCTCTCCTGTTTTTTTATTAACCGTTGTATAAGGAGATGTTTTTTCAGGAGACAATCCGTTTAACGGCTGAAAATTTTCTGGATCATCGTAAGCCTGAAACATGTCTTCAGGCACGATGAAAACATCTCCCTCATGGGCGGTAATTTCAGTCAGCAGTTTTTCCTGAAAAGCTGGAAAGATATCGACCTTCCCGGCATTCTGCCCAGCGGCCATTTTTATGTTTTCCTGTACGCCAGCCTTCATATCAGAAAAGAGAATGACATGCATTCCGTCCGGCCTGTTTGAGCATGATGCCAAAAAGAGCACTAAGACGATTACCCACAAAGCCGTACGTATCCTTTTTGTCATTTCCCCGCTGACCTAAATAGAGGCTCCAGCTCTGTCATGGCCAAAATAAACGCGCCGGCTCCGTGCAGATCGTTTGTGCTTCTTTCGCGGCTGACATAATAGTCATAGAAGCCGGCTGATGTTCCGACACATATGTCTTTGACAAGAAACGCTCCGTCTTCTGTTGTTTCGGTTTTATGCTGAATCAAGCCTTGATACGCTTTTAGTAGTGTTGTTTCGTAAGCTCTGTCTAGATAGCCTTTATTGATTCCTTTCGCAAGTGCGTACATGTACAGGCAGGACCCTGAGCTTTCCAGCCAGTTATCAGACCTGTCTCCCTTATCAACGATCTGATACCATAGCCCTGTCTCCTTGTCTTGATAGCGGCAGATGCTTTCCATCATGTCCTGCAACGTGTTTTTCCACACATGACGGTTTGGATGCTTCTTCGGCAGCTCTTCAATCATGTCAGCAAGTGACATGACGTACCAGCCGATGGAACGTGCCCAAAATTCCGGTGAACAGCCTGTCTCTTCATTGGCCCAAGGCATTTTTTTCGCTTCATCCCAGGCGTGATAAAAGAGTCCGGTTTTTGAATCCTTCATATGCTTTCTCATCAATGACTCCTGCAGCACGACCTGATCAAACAGCTCCGGCTCCTCCTTCAGATTCGCGTATTTCAGTGCGAACGGCCCCCCCATGTATAAGCCGTCAAGCCACATTTGGTAAGAATAACCGTCTTTGTGCCAAAAACCATCCTCAGACGTCCGGTTCAATGTTCCATATAAGCCGCGGAGCCTTTTTGCCGCTTTGACATACCGCTCATCCTTCGTCTGCTCGTATAATGGAAAAAGAATGAGACCCGCTTGAATAGCGTCCAGCTCATCTCTCCTAAATAATAGATTGCCATAATCATCGATTAAGAGATCTGCATAAGCCTTCGCATACTCAAAATACCGCTTTTCCCCGGTTGCTTCCCATAACCGCAATACACCGCATAAGAAAACGCCTTGATGGTAATGCCAGCGGTTTGCAGGCGGCAGCTCCTCGACTGTGTACGTGTTCATAATCGTATTTGCCAATGCCTCCGCGTACGTAAGAGGCGATTTTACAGCGATTGATTGATCCATTGATCCCATCCCTTTCCTAATAAATTCCTTCCTCGCCAAATTTCTTCGCCAAACGATTCGCAAGCATGACCAAAATCAGCCCGACTGCCGCTTTAAATACACCGACTGCTGTACTGTAGCTGAATTGCCCCTGTTTCAGCCCGGCAGTATAAACATACGTATCAAAAATTTCCGCTACTTCCCTATTCGTTGCATTTAACAGCAAATACACATGCTCGAAGCCAAGCTCCAGCGTGTCTCCGATTTTCAAAATCAGCAAAACGACGATAACGCTTTTAATGGCGGGCAGCGTAATATGCCACATTTGCCGCAGCCGTCCCGCTCCGTCCATTTTCGCCGCTTCATACAGCTGAGGGTCAACCGCTGTAATGGCCGCCAGATAAATGATCGTCGACCACCCAGCTTCCCTCCAGATAACCTGAAGAATATACAGGGGCCTGAACCATTCTTCGTTCAGCAGAAAATTGATTTTTTCACCGCCAAAAAACACAATCAGTTCATTAATCAAGCCTCCGTCTACCGTTAAAAGCACAAACGACAGCGATACAACAATGACCCAAGACATAAAATGCGGGATATAAATCAGCGTCTGAACAAATTTTTTAAAGAGAGCAATCCGCACTTCGTTCAATAGAAGCGCCAGCAAAATCGGCACCGGGAAAAATATGGCCAGGTTCAATGCAAATAACACGAGCGTATTTTTTAACAAGAGAAAAAATGTAGGCTCAGTAAACAGCCTGATAAAATGCTTCAGCCCGACCCACTCACTGCCCAAAATGCCGAGGAATGGCTGATAATCCTGAAATGCAATCACAATCCCCCACATCGGGACATACTTAAAAAGCAAAAAATAAATACACCCAGGCAAAATCATCAAGTACAAATATTTTTGCTGGATCAGTTTACTTAGTAAGCGCTTTCTTTTTTCTTTTTTAAAAATGACTGCATCAACAGCCGGCGCTTGCGCTTCTGCTGTTTTCATTTTTTTCAAGCCTCCTTTCACAGGTTCTTGCATTCACTGTAGCTCAGCAGGCAAAAGTCCGTCTACAATCATATGATCACATCCTGTTTTATCCCTTTATGATCAATGGTTCAGCAGTTCCACCTGAAATAAAGACACCGATATTAGAAAATGATTATTGACAATATCTATCAATCTTTGGATTAATTGTATTAAAGTGAAGTGGATTTAGGAAATGGGGGGTTTTATGAAAAGAAGCCAATACAAGTTTTACTACAAGCTGATCACGTTTTTCTGCCTGCTCAGCACCATTCCGGTTATTTTGGTCGGATTGTTTTCGTACGAGCACTCTCAGAAAACGGCTATTTCCAACGTTTCGGAGGAAAAATTCGACACACTCCAGCAGACCCAGCAAAGCATCGAGCATATCTTGAAAACCGTTGATCACTCTTTGACCCACTATGTGAGTTCGCCGCCTCTCCTTCGCACATTGTCCGAGTCTTTGCACTCTGACCAATTTCAAATCTATAACCAAGTGAACCAAGAGCTCAATTATCTGCAAAGCTTTGATACCGACCTGTCCAATCTGACGTTAGTCAGTTTAACGAAAAAATGGTATATGAACAATTCCGGTTTGTACCGCTTAAACACAGACACTCTTCATGAAGCAGCCTCAGCATACACGAAACACAAAGCGAGCCGCTCATATTGGACACTTGAGGAAAACAATCATTTGATTTCCACAAAAGAAGGCACATCAGATAACTGCCGTTACAATATCAATTTAATTAAGCAGCTGCCTTTGAACAGCACAAATACAAAAGGATTAGCCGCCGCAAGCATCCCGAGCTGTTCGCTTGTCAAAAATATGCCCGACTATTCTAACGCCAACAACCTGTTTATCATGGATGAAAAAGGCCGTATCATCCTGCATAACAATATGTCTGACGTCGGAGAATCTCTTCATAACGACGGTTTTGTCCAAAAAATGCTGGCGCAAACCGCTAATAGCGGTCAGTTTGAAACAGTTATTGACCGGATTCAATATAAAGTCACCTATCAAAAATCCGATTATAACACGTGGACTTATTTTTCTCTCGTTTCCCTGCCTGAGCTAAAAAAAGAAGCCAAGTCAATCGGCTGGATCACTTTTACAGTATGCCTTATTTTGTTAGCGCTTTCATTATTGTTTTCTTGGCTGGGTTCCCGCCATTTTTACAAGCCGATCAGGGTGCTTTACGAATCATTCGCAAGGCATGGTGCCATACAAGAAAAACAGCTGCCTCAAAATGAATTTGAGTTAATTGAACAGAGCTTTAAGCAGCTGAAGGACAGAAATGATGATCTTGAAGAAACGATGAAGCAGCAAGCCACCCACCTGCAGCAATATTTTATGGTCAGGCTTATGCTCGGAAAACTGACGGATGAGGAGGTTAATAACCGCTTTGAAAGCCTCGGTTTAAAGCAAAATTGGCGGCACCTTGCCCTGCTTGTGCTCCAAATTGACACACTAAATCATACACCTTATGAGAAAAAAGATATGGATTTGCTTTTGTTTGCCGTCAACAGCCTGATTGAGCGCAGCATCCCGACGGACAAACATCTTGCCCCCGCCGTGGTGGACAAACAGCAGGCAACGATTTTGATCAATCAAAGCGGGACAAAGGAGGAATTCATGGCTGAGCTGAATGAGACTGCAAGGATGATTCAGAAAAAAGCGGAAGCTGAGCTGCAGCTGTCTGTCAGCATCGGCATCAGCCAGCCGTTTGATGCGCTGACAAAGGCGAAAACAGCCTACGCTGAAGGTTCGGAGGCGTTGAAATACCGGCTCAAAGCAGAAAACAAATCGATTATCTTTTATGAAGACCTGGACCAGAAAAAAACCTTCAAAACCCATTTTCCCAAGCAGCTTCAGCATGAGCTGTTCGATGCCGTCAAAGCAGGAGACAAGGAGAAAGCGGACAAATGCCTGCACGCGATTTTGCAAGCCATTTTCACCCAGAACACTAACCCGTACCAATTTCAGATCGCCATCGCGCGCTTTTTGAACCATGTGATTGAGCTGATGCATGTGCTCGGGATCGAATTGTTTGAGCTTGAAGAAAACAAAATGCTGTATGACCAGATTTTCGAGCTGAAAACGTTCGAGGATACCGAAAACTGGCTCAAAAATGAGTTTATTGACCCGATGACAGACAAAGTGAACGCCCGCGCGGATGCCCAGTACAAAAATATTTCCGACAACATCATTCATATCATCCACCATGAGTTTGAATCTGAGTTGACACTGGATGAAATCGCACGCAGGCTCCATTACAACCCAAACTATTTAAGCAGCATTTTCAAAAAAGAAATGGGTATTTCATTCAGCGAGTATGTCTCAAGCTACCGACATCATATGGCGAAAAGCTGGCTTGCCGAAACCGACATGGCGGTCAAGGCCATTGCGGAAAAACTAAAATATAAAAACTCGCAAAATTTTATCAGGTCATTTAAAAAGCTGGAGGGAATTACACCGGGAAACTACCGCCAGCAAAAAAGAAGCATGTAAAAAACCCAAAACACGCAAGCGGTTTTGGGTTTTTCCAGTGTTATTTTGTTTGTTTAAACGCTTCTTCGTATTCCTGAATAATTTGTTTTCCTCCGCTCGACTCCCATTTTTCCACTTCTTTATCGAACTGGCTTTCTGTGATGTCGCCAATCATATATTTATAGGTCGCATCATCAATGATTTTCTTCAGTTCATCCCCCCGTTCCGACTCCGATGCGGAATACAGGCTTTCAGCAGGATTTGAGACGATGATCTTTTCATTGTCCTCAGTCAGCTCCTCATACGCCGTCCGAAGCGGGTCTCCCGTGTTTTTTAAGTAGGCTTTATCAATGGCAATTAAGGCGGACAGCGGCTGAATATCAGTCTGCCAGTCTTTTACCTGGCTTTCTTTGCGTGTGAACGTTTTGTCCTCTCCTTTGTTGTAGTGCACGCCGTCGATGCCATAAGTCATCAGGCTATAGACGTCTTCTTCGGCAATCCGGTCAAAAAATGCCAAGATCCGTTTAAGCTCAGCTTCCGTTTTCACACTCGTTTTCGGGAAAGCAAACACGCCGTTATGGCCTCCTGATGCCCATACCCGCTCTTTCCCATCTGGGCCTTTTATGCGGTTGATGATCTCAAGCTTCATCGATTTATCAGAAGCATGGTCGCGCAGATTGACGGCATCTACCATATTGCCAATATAAATGCCGGCTTTTCCTTGAGAAAAAAGCTCCTGCTGCTGGGTTTTGCTTGTGACGGGAAAATCCTTATTCATATACCCCTTATCACGCAGCTTTTTCATATAATTCATCGTGTCTTTATATTCCTGTGTCATGAAATCAGGGGTGAATTTGCCGCCTGATTCCTTCCAATCTGTCGGCATGCCTTCATACGAGCCAATCGTTTTAAACGCGCCGTAAATCAAGTCATTACGGTCTGCCAGCCCGAACGTATCATCTTTCCCATCCTTGTCCGGGTCGTCCTCCGTAAATGCTTTGGCCACTTCATAAAGCTCATCAAGCGTTTCCGGCGTTTTCAAATTCAAATTGTCCAGCCAGTCCTTCCGAATGACGATTCCCTGTCTGGAAAGCGGTCGCTCTCTGTATATCCCGTAGAGCTTGCCATCGATGGTTACGTTTTTATTAATGAGTTTGTTCATTTTGTTTAAGTTAGGATAATCCTTGATATAATCGCCGATTTCCCAGAACATTCCTGACCGGAAGGCATTCATGACTGACGAATTTTTAATATCCTGGATGGTGACGATTTGCGGAAGATTGCCGGCTGCAAGCGCCGCATTCAGCCTGTCTTCTTTCACCGCGTCTGGAACCCAGGTGATGTCGAGTTCTGTATTTGTCAGCTTTTCAATTTCTTTAATCGCCCTGTCTTTCGGCGGCTGCTGGTGATACAAAATCGCCATCCAAGACAGCTTGACCTTTGAATCCGATTCAGCTTTGCCTTCAGCAGAAGACTGATCAGCCCCTTTACAGCCTGCCAGCACTCCGCCGAGTGCCAGTACAAGCACCATGAAAAGCACCCTCCATTTGTTTCCCATCGTACCCCTCCGTTTCATATTTTTTATCCTTTAACAGATCCCAGTAAAGCTCCTTTTGCAAAATGCTTTTGTATAAACGGATAGACAAGCAGAACCGGGATGGTCGCCACCACTATGACTGCCATTTTAATCGTTTGCTCAGGCGGCGGGCTGCCCGAGCCCATCTCTGACATATCCCCCTGCATGCCGCTTGATACAATGACGATTTGGCGCAGAAGCACCTGAATCGGCCATTTTGCTGAATCATTTAAGTACAAAATCGCTGTCATATACGTGTTCCAATACGTGACCGCATAAAACAATGAAATCGTTGCGATCGCAGGCAGAGACAGCGGCAGCACGATTTTAAAGAAAATGCCCAGGTCATTGCACCCATCGATTTTCGCGGACTCTTCCAGGCTTGCCGGGATATTTTGAAAGAAGTTTTTCAGAATGATCAGGTTAAAAGCATTAATGGCTGTCGGCAAAATGAGCGCCCAGTAAGAATCGAGCAATCCAAGCGATTTGACCACAAGAAAAGTCGGAATCATGCCGCCGCTGAACAGCATCGTAAATACAACAAGAAACATGAGCGGCTGCCGTCCGATTAATTCACGGCGGGATAACCCGTAAGCCATCAGTGAAGATAAAAACATGCTGACTGCAGTACCTATCACTGTCACAAACACAGAAACAAGCAAACTCTTATAAATAATATCTGTTGAAAAAATGTAGCGATAAGCATCTAGCGAAAAAGTGGTCGGTATTAAAATAAATGTTTTCGACACAACTTCTTCTACTGTGGCGAAGGATGCTGCGATGACATGAATGAACGGCAGTACGCATATTAAAGCGAACATCAGCAAAAACCCGTAAATCAACATATCAAACAAGCGACTTTTCAGTGAATGTGCGATAGCTCCCACCTCTCTTTTGTAAGCGTTATCATTCTTTCCTAAACAAGCTGCAGCATGTGACGATATCGTGTCTAAAATGTAGCAAATCAGTAATTGCCATGTCTATAATCATTTGAACAGAGCCCCAGACCGGGTGGGGAATCCCGCACATGAAAGCCAATGACAAAAGAAAAAGAGCATAATCTTAGAAAATGATTATGCTCCGTTTTCCTCCTCGCTCAGAAGCTCGGCCGTATTGATTTGTGGCGAAAAACCAAGTTCATTGACAGCAGATTCAATGGACCATGGCCGGCCCGGATTATCAGAGACGGCGTAATAAGTGCCGTACCGGATATTGGTTTCAATGGCGGCTTTAAAAATTGACAGCAGATCAGGGTGAGAAAGCAGTGTCTTTTTCGTCCGTTCTTTTTCATGCAGCGTATCCATTTCATCTGTGACGACTGTTCCGATTCGAAGGTTGATCACTGAAAGCTTTTTTTCCAAATAAAACAAATGGCCGATCTGTTCAGACGTCAGCTTTAATACACCGTACAAGTTTTTTGACAGCGGATAATCGCTTGTTGTGATTTCCCGTCCTAAGAGCGAGTGCCCGTCTTTTTCGTATACATCTGTGACATGATTGCTGCTGGCGAACACGAGCTTTTGAATGCCGAGCTCTGCTGCCGCGCGGCACAGATAATAGCTTGCCCTATAGAAAACATCCGTCATTTTTTCAAACTCAGCGATGTCCATGACATCGTATTTAATTTTGACAGCCAGTAAATTTAAGATCACATCGGTATCTTTCGGAATCTTCTTCAAGAGATCCTCGTAATTTGCGGCGTCAGCCTGAATGAAAGAGGCTGTGCCATCGAAATGGTCTTTATCAAGCACTGTCACTTCATAATCTGAAATAAGCCCTTCAGCAAGCAGTCTCCCTATCACACCATTTCCGCCGGCAATCAGCACTTTTTTCACTGTGTTCACTCCCCTTTTTTATAGATTGCCCATTTTCGGCGGGGCTGACACTTTTTTTGGCACTCACATGCTTTGGTTTATTCAAAAATCACCCGCAGCTCTTCAAGCGCCCGAAATCCAAAAAGCGGCCGATATCGCCATTCAGAATCTGCGAGCTTCAGGCTGGGCATTCGCTGCAGAAGGGTGTTAATCGCAATTTGCGCTTCTAATCGTGCCAACGAGGACCCTAAGCAAACATGATGGCCATGCCCGAATGAAAGATGCGGATTAGGGCTTCTCGTAATATCGAAGACATCGGGGTGTGCGAATATGCTTGGATCTCGATTAGCCGCCCCTAACAAAAGATAGACTTGTTCTCCTTGACGGATTGTCACCCCGCTGATTTCAATATCCTCTGCCGCAACTCTGGCTGTCATTTGCGTGGGGCTTTCATATCGCAGAGTTTCCTCGACTGCTGTACCAATAAGATCTGGATTTTCTCTCAGTTTCAAAAGCTGTTCTGGGTGTTGCAGCAGACAAAGGACTGAATTGCTGATGAGATTGACCGTTGTCTCATGTCCGGCGATCGCCAGCAATATGCACGTAGATGCTGCTTCCTCTTCCGTCAGCTTATCCTTTTCTTTCCCCTTCAAGAGCATGCTGATCATATCCTGTTGAGGGTGGTGTTTTCGCTTTTGAATCAGCTCTCTGAAATATGCCATAGCCTGTACAGCAATATGATTGCCCTCTGTTAATCCCTTTCTTGACCGGGTAAAATCAATCGTTTGAATGAGACTCGCAGCCCATTCCTTTAATTGCTCCCGATCTTCCTCCGGCACACCTATAATGTTAGCGATGACGAAGCTTGCTAACGGAAAAGCAAAGTCCGAAATGACCTCCATCTTTTTTTCACCTTGCACCTGATCGAGCAACTGGTGAACAGCTTCAATGATGTACGGCCGATAACACTCTGTTGTTCGCGGCGTAAATGCTCCGCTGGCAAGCGTCCGCAATCGTCGATGATCAGGCTGATTCTGAAACAGCATCATTTGATTTTGCACATGTGTAAGGTCCTGATATTTGGCTGATCTTTCAGGCAGCGGTGTGCGGACTTTGAATCTCGCATCTTTCAAAATAGCTGCCGTTTCTTCATATCCCGTGACATACCAGCCCGGATATTTAAAGAAACTCCCTTTATATATAGGATGAACAGCTCGCAATGTGTCGTAAAAAGGATATGGATTTTTCAAAAACTCAGAAGATGCATGTAAAGATGCAATTGTCATGTGATCTTCTCCTTTCTGTTCAAAAATAAAAGCAATCGACATCACACCGATTGCTTTTATTGATTCTTTCAGCTTTTCGCGCTTAAACTGGCCTTCATTTCTTCGACTGATTCAACTTCAAAGCCTAAATCACTCAGCATTTTATGATCCTCGGTCTCCTCTTGCCCGGCAGTTGTTAAGTAGTCTCCGACAAAAATGGAGTTTGCGGCGTAAAGCCCTAATGGCTGCAATGAGCGGAGATTGACCTCTCTTCCTCCGGAAATGCGAATTTCTTTTGATGGATTGATAAAACGGAACAGCGCCAGCACTTTTAAACAATACAGCGGGTTTAATTCGTTGACGCCTTCTAATGGCGTACCATCAATCGCATGCAAAAAATTCACCGGAATGGAATCCGCGTCAAGAGCCTTTAAGCTTTTGGCGATGTCAATGACATCCTGTTTTGTCTCCTTCATTCCGATAATGGCGCCTGAACACGGAGACAGTCCAGATTCTTTGGCGATTTCAACCGTATTGACTCTGTCATCGTATGTATGTGAGGTCGTGATGTTTGAATGGTTTCTCTGCGAGGTATTCAAATTATGATTATAACGGTCTACTCCTGCCTCTTTGAGCCGCTTCGCCTGCTCTGGCTTTAACAGTCCGAGGCACGCACAAACCTTCAATCCATACGTCTCTTTAATTTCATGTACCGCATCTACGACCTGATCTACTTCTCTGTTGGACGGCCCTCTGCCGCTTGCCACGATACAATATGTGCCGATATTCAGATCGTGCGCCCGCTTTGCGCCTTCAAGCAGCGTTTCCTTATTCACCATCCGGTAAGACTCAATTGGCGCTTTCGAAATGGCAGACTGTGAACAATAGCCGCAGTTTTCCGGGCAGAGCCCTGATTTCGCATTCATAATCATATTGAGCTTTACTTTTTTTCCGTAAAAGTGTTTTCTGATGTGAAAAGCCCCGTGCATTAATAGCAAAATATCTTCATCCGGACAATTTAATATTGAAAGCGCCTCTTCGTCTGTCACTTCTGCTCCAGCCAGCACCCGGTCTGCGAGTTCCATCCATTGATTCATTCTCATACCCCCACTTGATTCATCAGTAATGATAGATTGATATGGTCTTTTACCATATGTAGAACCGTTTCTTTCGTCACGTTGGCAAGCTTTGGCGTAATCCCTAAAACCGGCACACCGCATAAGCGTTCAATCATCTCAGGATTGGTTTTTTCATCTTGATCGGGAGAATCACTGATTCCATTGATGATAATTCCGGCGATTGGAAGTCCCATGCTTTCTGCATATTTGACAGTTAAAAAGGTATGATTAATGGTTCCAAGGTTTGGACGCGCCACAATAATCATGGGAAGCTGTAACGCTTTTATGACATGACTGACCAAATAATCCTCTCCCAATGGCACAGAAATACCGCCCGCACCTTCTACGATGAAGCATTCATGTTTTTCTTTAATCCGCCCCCAATGGCTTAAAACCTCTTCCATGGTGACAGTCTTTCCCTCGAGTTTCCCTGCAACGTATGGTGCAAGGGGCGCTTTGAAGGCAAAAGGCGTAATGTCTTCATGAGAGAGACCGGTCTGCGACATGTCTTTCAGCAGACTTGTATCACTATCTGGATGATGGCGTGATATACCGCTTAAAAATGGTTTATACACCCCAACATCTTTGTTATGTTCTCGCAATAATGCGGCGATTCCGCTGGATACAACCGTTTTCCCCACTTCTGTATCTGTTCCTGTCACAAAAAAACCCCTCAAATGATGTGCAGCTCCTTTCCGATTGAATGAAATGTTTGCAGCAAATGATCAATATCACCCGTACTGTGATCCGACGTGATTGTGATTCGAATCCGGCTTTCACCTGGCGCAACGGTCGGCGGCCGAATGGCAGGAGCATAAATTCCCTTGCCCTGCAGCTTTTCAGAAAATATGACCGTTTTATGGGCATCGCCGATGACCACGGGAATAATCGGCGTGTGATCTCCTTTCACGGCATAACCCATATTCTTCAGACTGGTTCTGATCATGCTGATATAAGAAAATAAAAGCTGCCGTTTTTCCCTGCTGGCTTCAATCATGTTGAAAGCCTCGTGAGCAGCCGCACAGCTGGCTGGCGGAATAGCGGTTTGAAAGATAAATGTTCTGGCATGGTTCAGCAAAAAGTCGATGGAGACAGCTGATCCTGCCGCAAAACCTCCTTCCGCGCCAACAGCCTTGCTTAAGGTGCCGATCACAATGTCGGGACAAACACCAAAATATTCACTCGTTCCTCGCCCTGAATCACCCAAAACTCCTGTTGCGTGGGCATCATCAACGACCACGAAGGCATGATAGCGTTTCGCAAGCGAGATGATCTGGTCTAGAGGAGCAATCGTGCCATCCATGCTGAATACTCCGTCTGTTACGATAAAACGGCGCTGATAACGCTGCGTTTCATTCAGCTTGTTTTCAAGATCATTCATATCAATATGCCGATAAACAACTGTATCAGCCTTAGAAAGTCGGCAGCCATCGATCAGACTTGCATGATTGAGCTGGTCACTTAAAATGACATCTTCCTTTTCTGGCAAAGATGAAAGGACACCGACATTGGCCAAATAACCGCTCGAAAACAATAGCGCCGCTTCTGTCCGTTTAAAGCAGGCAATCTTCTTTTCTAGCTTTTCATGCCAGATCGAATTGCCTGTCGTTAAACGTGAGCCGCTGCTTCCTGTCCCAAATTGCTGCAATGCTGTTTGGGCTGCATCGATCAAACGTCTATCGCTTGCAAGTCCTAAATAATTGTTTGAGGACCAGACCGTTTGATTCTTGCCATCAATGTTCCTCTCCGGAACCGGAGCTCCATCCATTGACCGCAGGTTACGATGTACGCCGGCTTCCTTCATTCTGTCTAACCGCTCGTTCAGCCATGAATCAATCTTCAAGGCTCGTAACCTCATGGATCGCTTGTTTCATAATGGCAACCATTTCCTCGAGATCCTCAGCTGTACTGGCGAGAGGAGGCAGAAATGCAATCACGTCCCCAAGCGGCCTTGTCAGCATTCCCAGCTCTCGCATTTTTAAGGAAACTTTGTATCCAACCCGCCGATCAGCCGGATAAGGCTCTTTGGTATCCTTCGACTGAACAAGCTCTGCACCGCACATAAAGCCAAGCTGCCGAATATCCCCCACGTGTGGAAGAGCAAGCAGATCTTGAAGAAGGAAATGGAGCTTTTCACTTTTTTTCGCTACTTGTTCCACAATGTTTTCAGATTCAAATAATGCCAGATTTTCAAGCGCAACCGCACATCCAAGCTGATTGCCTGTATAGGAATGGCCATGGAAAAAGGTTTTTAGGTTTTCATAATCATCATAGAATGCCTTATAGATGTCTTCCGTGGCAAACGTAACAGCAATTGGCAAATAGCCTCCTGTAATGCCTTTACCTGCAGCCATCAGATCAGGCTGGACATTCTCGTGCTCGCACGCAAACATTTTTCCTGTACGGCCAAAGCCTGTAGCAACTTCATCAACGATCATTAAGACATCGTATGTTGTACACAGCTCGCGCACCCCTGCCAAATATCCTTCCGGCATCACGATCATACCGGAAGCCCCTTGTACCATTGATTCTATGGAAAGCGCGGCAATTTCCTCGTGATGTTCCTCAAGCAGCTGTTCAAGCTCTCGCAGGCACTGATCACGGCACTCATCAGGATCACCGCTTTCAGAGCGATACACATAAGGAATCGGGGCCTTGTAACTCTCAAACATCAACGGGCCGTATACGTGGTGGAACAATTCAATTGAACCGACACTGACGGCGCCAATCGTATCACCGTGATACCCGTTTTTCATGGCGATAAATTTTTGTTTTTGGGGCTTCCCGATGTTCTTCCAATACTGAAACGCCATTTTTAAGGCTATTTCCATCGCTTCTGCACCGCTGTCTGAATAAAAGACCCGCGTAAGCTTTTTTGGGCTGATGTTGATTAATGCTTCAGCAAGCTGGGTTGCAGGAACGTTGGTCATGCCTAATAACGTGGAGTGCGCGATTTTTCCGAGCTGCTTTTTTATGGCGTCATCTAATTCCTTTTTACGATGCCCGTGGACATTTAGCCAAACTGAAGAAAAACCGTCATAGTATTCCTTTCCATTTATGTCTTTGACTTTGATTCCCTTGCCGCTTTCGATGATTAAGGGGTTTTCATCATAATCTTTCATTTGGGTAAATGGCAGCCAGAGATGTTTTTTACTTTTTTCTATCAAATCATGAGTCATAATCTTCCTCCCACTCTATTAAAATAGGCTGCTTCTCCAGATCATGTATGTACGTGGTTACATCTTTGGAGCCATCAATAAAAAAGACTCGGCAGCCCGCTTCAGCTCCATATTCTTTCATTGCTGTAATACGCTGATAGCCCAGTTTTTTACTCGCAACATAGCCTGTTATGTAATCCGGATCATCCGACCAGCATAATTCTGCAATGGCTGCCGGGTGCCAGCTTACCTTTGAAGCAAGCGCAAGGGCCTCTTTTATTCTTGAATGTGCCGGCACGTGACTGTAAAGCGCCCATTTTTCAAAATTAGCGTCCGGCCAGTCCATCCTGGAGACCCGCACGCCTTTTTCTTTTGTTTGATCCATTCGCCTGCCTGAGTGAATATCAAACAGCACCGCTCCCCTGACATCAGACCATTCAGGCATTTGTTCATATGCTTTGTCAATCACGTCTCGTGAAACGCCTGCTTTTTCCAATAACAATCGGGCGAGCTTTTGTCCTTCTTCCGGGGAGCTCACTTCATTCGTATGAACAGGCAATGGCTGAATGGTTTTTATCGGTTCATGAACCTCTTCAAATTGAATTTGCATAAAATCAGGCTTTCCTCTTGAATGGGATAACCCTTTTTCCAATAAGGCATTGACTGTACGCTTCATCTCATGGAAAGGAATAAGCCGTTCTCCGCCGGATATATGCTTTCCGCCGTCTTCATGAGATCCATTCATAGAAGCTCTCATTCTGACACTATAAAATGTTTCTTCTTGCATGTTTCCTCGCCCTTTCACTGATAACTAAAGAACGTATATCACATCCTATTCTAAATGTTAACCATTTATAAATTAAAGTTAACAATTAGAATATTATTATTCACATACGATTCTGTCAATATAGGAATTGTGGGGCCGGACCTGAAACGAGCAAAAAAGACCGTTTTACAGTAAAACGGTCCTAGCCTTAGATGTCTATTCCTCTGCGTTTTTTTTGAATTCGATACTTGATGAACAGGCTGATTCCATTGACCATCATCAGCCCAAAAATCGTATTGCCTAACGGTGCCCAACCATTCTCACCTGTGAATAATAAGGACAGGACCACCTTCCCAACAAGTGTCACATTCAATAGGATTAAACCAAATACAAGTGACCGCTTCCAGAAAGCAGCCAAAATAAAACCGAGAAAAACCAGCATGAAAGCAATTGTTAAAACAGCCGAGACCGGACTGCTTAAAAGCATTTGCTCGAATTCCAGCACTTTTTTCATTTGCAGATCAATCTTCTCAGGTTCCGGAAACCAGACCATACTGCTCATCATCAATACAAAAGTGACGATGACTCCTTTCCAGCTGCGCTTATACGCAGCATAAACCAATACTAATAAAAAAAGGGGTCGAATATACCAGCTGAATGGATTGAGATGCCGCCGGAAAGCCCAATCCATTATGTCTTGTCATTCCATTGGTTCCACTTCCCTCGCTTCAATTCTGCGCCTTTCCGCCTGTTTCCTGTAACCGTCACAGCCATGTTTGCAAAAAACGGACTGCTTTATGCCTCATGACTGCTGTTTCGAAATGTCCTGAAGCAGAACGGACCACCCGGTAGCAATCAGAAGCTCCCTGTCCAGCATAGACATCTGCCAGTTCTTTTTCGATTTTGTCCACGCCCTCGGCCGGCGTTAACCGATCGTGTATTCCAACAAGACTAAGGTGCGGGCGCGGCGCGATCAGGCTTTGGATCTCCGATGCGGAAAAATGCTTTGCAAGCGATGGGACGCAATAATAAAAGCCGTGCCTGTCAAGATTCTGTGTTTTGATCAGCACGTGATGATCTACCTGGCTGCACAAATCAACACACACCTTAATCCGGTCATCGAGCGCCGCTGTCCACCACGCCATCAACCCTCCCATAGACATGCCGATGGTACCGATCCTGTCAGACTGAATATCAGAGCGTGACTGCATATAATCTAACGCTCTTAAACTGTCATAAATCATCATCCCCCACATCACTTTTCCGGTCAGAAGCATTTCTTTAAAAATCTCGCTTTCCGCTTTTCCCCGCCGATCTCCAAATCCCCAATGATCAATCGCAAGCACGCCGTATCCGAGAGAAGTAAGCTCATCAGAAAAAGAAGGCGTTTTCAAATAATCCGCTCCCTCAATCAGTTCACTTTTCCCCCTGTCATACCGGCCCCCATGTGAATGCTGAAACAATACGGCTGGGCAAGCTCCTTCTGTTATCCTCGGCTTCACAAAATAAGCGGGCACCTTTTCAAGTCCATTTAAATTAAGCAGGAGCGTTTCAACGATATTTTCTCCTCTTTCTACAATACGTAATGTCTCAACACTGATTGGCCTCCGGTCAGGCAAATCACCAAGCAATCGAAACAGTTGCTTTCTTCTTTCAGCTCTCATCCCATCACCCTTCCTTATTCGCTTACTTCACATTTACGAGACAGATCTGGGTTCCCCTTTATTTTTCCAAAACAAATCACATCCTTTACTAAATATTTAGTAAATATAACGAAATATTCCGAAAATAATTATTGTAACCGCTTACTTTTATATGATAGTATCAATTTATCAAAAACAGGTGAGTTAATATTTTACTAAATAGATGAGAGGGATTCCCATGGTTCGTATTAAAGATATCGCTTTGAAAGCTAATGTTTCCAGTGCAACTGTTTCCAGAATTTTAAATGAAGATGAGTCGCTTTCTGTTGCGGGCGAAACGAGACAAAGAGTCATCAATATCGCTGAAGAGCTTGGTTATCAAACCGTTGCCAAACGCCGGAAAGCCCGCGGGCAAAAACCGCGGGCCCAGCCGCTGATCGGCGTGCTGA
This sequence comes from Bacillus sp. JS, assembly GCF_000259365.1. Lineage (NCBI taxonomy): Bacteria > Bacillati > Bacillota > Bacilli > Caryophanales > Bacillaceae > Bacillus > Bacillus sp. JS. Next base: position 2,961,874 of record NC_017743.1, read on the forward strand.
GCTGTCTGTCCCCTGATCAGGAAAGGCAGGACCCTTATTTTTTTTCCATTCGCAAAGGCATTGAAAAGGAATGCTTTGAACAGGAAATTTTTATTACAAACTCGATTCATCTCGGCTCCTTTCAGGAACATATCTTTCGGGAATTGGATGGTGTCATTGTCATCGGCCGTGTTCATGATGAAGCGGTTAAGCATATTAGCGGAAAGCTGGAGCATGCCGTATTCATCAATCATTCTCCTGATCCGCAAACATACGATTCGATTGGCATCGATTTTGAATCGGCTTCACGCCAGGCGATTGATCATCTTTTCGACTTAGGCTACAAACGGTTAGGCTACATTGGCGGACAGGAAAAAGAGCATACGCTGAAGGACGGCCAAAGCATTCGCAGAACCATTGAAGACAAACGCCTCACCGCTTTTTTGGAGTCAGCCGCCCCCCAGCCTGAGCATGTGCTGATCGGAGAATACAGCATGCGTGAGGGCTATCGCCTGATGAAAAAAGCAATCGCTCAAGGCCATCTGCCTGAAGCATTCTTTATTGCCAGCGATTCCATGGCGATCGGTGCATTAAAAGCGCTCCAGGAAGCCGGGCTGCAAGTGCCGCGGGATACTGCAATCGTAAGCTTTAACGGGATTGAGGAAGCTGAATTTGCCAGCACGCCTTTAACGACGGTGAAGGTATACACAGAGGAAATGGGCCGGACAGGCGTAAAACTGCTGCTTGACCGTCTTAATGGACGAACCCTTCCCCACCATGTCACCCTGCCCACAACATTAATCGTAAGACAAAGCTGCGGATGTACAGCTAAGGAGGTGACATAAGCAAATATTCATCACGATGATAAGGAGGAAAAGATGAAACACACTTTTGTTTTATTTCTCTCTCTTATTCTGCTTATTCTGCCCGGATGCTCAGCAGAGAAAAGCTCAGCAGATACCGCAAAAAAGACGTTAACCATTTATTCCACAATGTCAACCGACAGTGAAAGAGATACGTTCAGAAAACTGGCGGCAGCATTCGAAAAGGAACACAGTGACATTCATGTCAGCCTTCATTTCCCAGGCAATGACTATGAAAATATGATGCGTGTCAGAATGGCGGCCAATGATTTGCCTGATTTATTCGATACACATGGCTGGGGGAAAATCAGGTACGGAGAATATACAGCGGATCTCCGGGAGATGGAATGGACTCAGGATCTCGATCCCAATTTAAACAGCATCCTCAAAAACAAAAGCGGAAAGGTGTATGCCTATCCGATCAATCAGGCAAAAGACGGCCTGGCGTATAACCGCAATGTTTTAGACCGTTATGGCATTGCCCCGCCGGAAACCATGGATGACTTTATGAAAGCGCTGAGAACGATTAAAGAAAAGAGTAAGGGAAAGATTGTGCCCTTCTGGTTTGCCGGCTATGACAAAAGCTCATTCGCTCAATATTACGACCAATTCGCTACACCTCTTCTCATCACAGACCCTGCCCATAATGAAAAAAAACAGCTCATCAACGGCACTTTTCAATGGAGTAAATTCACTTATTTATCAGAAATCCTCAAACAAATGCAGAAAGAAAAATTGATAAACATCGACGCCGTCACGGCAAAAAAATCACAGCTTATTGAATTAATGGCCCAAAACAAAATCGCCTTTACAATGCAAGGCGGCACACTCGGCCAAGACGTTGCCCAGATCAATCCGAACGTCAAGGTCGGCATTATCCCGACACCTGCCATACATCCCGGTGATGACCCAATATGGATTGGCGGTGAACGCTACACGCTTGCAGCATGGAAAGATTCGCCTCACTTAGAAGAGGCAAAAGAATTTATCGCATTTATGGCCCGCCCGGCCAATGCCAAACAAATGGCTGAGGCCACATCGCTTCCTTCAGGGCTGACCAATGTGAAAGCTGATATTTTCTACGCAAATGATTATGAGCATTATCAAAATGTCAAAGTTGAGCCTTACTTCGACCGTTTATACTTGCCAAACGGAATGTGGGATGTCCTGGGCACGGTCGGACAGGAGCTTACGGCTGACATTTTGGAGCCTCAAGACATTTCGAAGAAGCTGGGAAGAGAATATAAACGACTCCGGGAGCAATCGGAAACACAGGGGGCTGAAAACAATGAGTGAGATCGCAAGGGACGTTCATGTGAAACAGGTTAAGCCAAAAAAGCAGTCCTCACTTTGGTGGATGTACATTCCTGCTTTGCTTTCCGTTCTGGTCTTTATGATTTACCCGTTTGTGAAAGGCACATTGATTACCTTTACAAACTGGAACGGCTTTTCACAAGTCTACCAATGGGTAGGATTCGCGCAATATGAAAGGCTGTTTTCTGACCCTGACACGTGGCACATCTTAAAAAACACCCTGCTTTATGGGCTTGGCAGCACTTTTTTTCAAAATGTGGTCGGGCTTCTGTACGCTCTCCTCTTGAATCAAAGCATTAAAACGAAAGCGCTAACAAGAACAATTGTCTATTTGCCGGTGATGATCAGCCCGCTCATTATGGGCTACATTTGGTACTTTTTCTTCTCCTATGACGGAGGCGCGCTCAACGATTTGCTCGGTGTCTTCGGCATCAGCTCTATTAATGCGCTCGCCAGTCCATCGCTCAATCCATGGATTATTGTCATGATTAACACCTATCAATATGTCGGGATCGCTATGGTTGTCTACTTAGCCGGGCTGCAAAGCATTCCGAAAGATTACTATGAAGCAGCACAAATGGATGGCGCGAAAAAAGGCCAGCAGTTTTTCACCATCACGCTGCCGCTGTTAATGCCCTCCATTACCATTAATATGGTCATCAACATTATCGGAGGCTTAAAGCTGTTCGACGTCATCATTGCGCTCACCGCGGGCGGTCCCGGAAATGCATCACAATCCATGTCCACGTTTATGTATGATTTGTATTTCAAGCGACAGGATGCCGGCTATGCTGCAACACAAGGCATATTTATGGCATTTGTCATTTTGATCATCAGCTTTTGCGCGCTTGCGTACTTTAAAAGAAAGGAGGCGGAAATGTCATGAGAGCCGCCCGTTCAAAAAACACGCGGATCATTATGCTTCTTGCCGCCATTGTAGCCTGTGCGCATTTTATTCCCTTTTATATTCTGCTGACTACTTCATTGAAAGCAAAAGGAGACTACAGTTCGAAATGGATATTTCCAGCCGACATCTCCTTTCACAATTTTTCAGAGGCGTGGGAGCGTGCTTCGCTAGGAAACTCTTTTATGAACACCATGATCATCACAGGTTTTTCTGCCTTGTTATTAATTATATTCGGCTCACTTGCCGCCTACCCGCTTGCCCGGCGGGAAACAAAACTGAATAAAGCCGTTTTTGCCTTGCTGATTTCCATTATGATCATCCCTCCGTTAACATCCATGGTCCCTTTGTACCGAATGGTCGTGGACGCCGGAATGGTCAATACACACGCCATCGCCATTTTGATCAATACAGCGGCTTACATGCCGTTAACCGTATTCTTGTATTCGGGCTTTATCCGATCGACCATTCCAAAAGAGCTTGAAGAAGCCGCAAGAATTGACGGCGCAGGGATGCTGAAAATCTTTTTTACGATTGTGTTTCCTCTGCTGAAGCCGATCACTGCAACCATCTGTATTATTTCTTGTGTTTTTATATGGAACGACTATCAATTTGCCATTTTCTTTTTACAAGATCAAAAGGTTCAGACATTAACAGTAGCCATGGCAGGTTTTTTCGGAGAAAACGCCAACAACCTGCATTTAGTTGCCGCAGCGGCGCTTATGGCAATGCTGCCAATGGTTGTTCTGTTTTTGGCGCTGCAAAAATACTTTATTGCCGGCCTGTCTTCCGGAGCGGTAAAGGGTTAACACTAAAGGAGGAAGCAATATGAAAAAGATTACATTTATCGGCGCAGGAAGCACGATTTTCGCCAAAAATGTGTTGGGAGACTGCCTGTTAACAGAGGCACTGAATGGATTTGAGTTCGCGCTTTACGACATTGATCCCAAACGCCTGCAGGAATCCCAGCTCATGCTCGAAAATCTAAGAGACCGCTATAACCCGAGTGTGGCGATCAACAGCTATGATGACAGAAAACTTGCCTTGCAAAACGCAGGCTATGTCATCAATGCGATTCAGGTTGGAGGTTACAAGCCGAGCACAGTCATCGATTTCGAGATTCCTAAACGGTATGGGCTGCGCCAGACGATCGCCGATACAGTCGGCATCGGCGGGATATTCAGATCTCTCAGAACAATCCCGGTCTTATTTGACATCGCAAGAGATATGGAGGAAATGTGCCCGGATGCGTGGTTTTTAAACTATACAAATCCTATGGCTTCTCTTACAGGCGCCATGCTTCGCTATACCAATATCAAAACAATCGGGCTCTGCCACAGTGTCCAAGTGTGCACGAAGGATTTATGTAAAGCTCTCGGAATGGAGCATGACGGAATTGAGGAACGCATTGCGGGCATCAATCATATGGCTTGGCTTTTGGAAGTCAAAAAAGACGGCGCAGATTTGTATCCAGAAATCAAAAGGAGAGCGAAAGAAAAACAAAAAACAAAGCATCATGATATGGTGCGGTTTGAATTAATGGATAAGTTTGGCTATTATGTCACGGAATCATCCGAACACAACGCAGAGTATCACCCGTACTTTATTAAACGGAATTACCCTGAACTGATCAGCGAGCTGCAAATCCCGCTCGACGAATATCCGAGAAGGTGCGTCAAGCAGATTGAAAATTGGGAGAAAATGCGGGATGACATTGTCAACAATAAAAACCTTACGCACGAACGCTCCAAGGAATATGGTTCTAGAATTATAGAAGCAATGGAAACAAACGAGCCATTCACCTTCGGAGGAAACGTCTTGAATACAGGACTGATCACCAACCTTCCTTCAAAAGCGGTTGTGGAAGTGACATGCGTCGCCGACAGAAAAAAAATTACACCGTGCTTCTCGGGAGAACTGCCTGAGCAGCTTGCAGCCTTAAACCGGACGAATATTAATACACAGCTGATGACAATCGAAGCGGCTGTCACACGGAAAAAAGAAGCGGTTTACCAAGCTGCAATGCTTGATCCGCATACAAGTGCGGAGCTTTCCATGAAGGACATCATTTCCATGTGTGACGATTTATTTGCAGCACATGGCGATTGGCTTCCGGAATACAAATAAAAACTAGGGGATCGCTCTCCCCTAGTTTTTTGGTTTTGTTTCGCCTTCCCAGGCCATCATGCCGCCTTCAACATTGACTGTTTTAAAGCCTTGCTCATCCAGGTACTTGCAGACGTTCATGCTGCGCATTCCTGAGCGGCAGATAAATACGTATTCTTTGTCTTTATCAAGGGTGTCCATTTTTTCAGGAATATCACCCATGCGAATATGAACGGCTTGCGGGATCATGCCTTCCGCTACCTCTTCATCTTCTCTGACATCAATTAAATATAATTCTTCGTCCGCCTCAATTTTTTCTTTCAAAGCGGCTGTGCTGATTTCTTTTATTTCCAAAGAAAACACTCCTATTCACAGTGATCATGTTCAGTATATCAAAGTCAGCTGAACGATTGCTATTCTGAGACTGATGAAAAAAATCCCCTTTTGGCAAAGGGGATTTTTTCTAGGCTTAGTTTGCCACAATATTGACAAGCTTGCCAGGCACCGCGATGATTTTCCGAATCGTTTTGCCTTCAAGCTGCTCTTTGACCTTTTCATCAGCTTGAGCAAGCTGTTCCAGCTGTTCTCTCGTTGCATCGGCAGGAACCTGTAATTTCGCTTTTACTTTTCCGTTCAGCTGAACAACGATTTCAACTTCATCATCCACAAGTTTTGTTTCATCATATACAGGCCAAGCTTCGTAGGCAATTGTGCCGGAATGGCCAAGCTTCTCCCAAAGCTCTTCCGCTAAGTGTGGCGCGACAGGAGAAAGAAGCTTCACGAAGCCTTCCATATATTCTTTCGGCAGTTCTGTTGCTTTATAAGCTTCATTAATAAAGACCATCAGCTGGGAAATACCCGTGTTGAAACGAAGGCCTTCATAATGGTCTGTGACTTTCATGACTGTTTCATGATACACGCGCTCCAATGTTTCACCAGCGCCTTCAACGATTTTGCCATTAAGCTCACCGCTGTCTTCAACGAATAGGCGCCATACACGATCAAGGAAACGGCGCGCGCCGTCTAATCCTGATTCAGACCAGGCGATTGAAGCATCAAGAGGTCCCATGAACATTTCGTACAATCTCAGTGTATCAGCACCGTGAGAGGCCACGATTTCGTCAGGATTGACAACGTTCCCTTTAGATTTACTCATTTTTTCGTTGTTTTCGCCGAGAATCATTCCTTGGTTGTACAGCTTTTGGAACGGTTCTTTCGTCGGCACTACGCCGATATCATAGAGGAACTTATGCCAGAAGCGGGCATACAGAAGGTGAAGCACGGCATGTTCTGCACCGCCGATATACATATCGACCGGAAGCCATTTTTCCAATTTTTCTGGTGATGCCAGCTGATCCGGATTGTGCGGATCAATATAGCGCAAGAAATACCAGCAGCTTCCCGCCCATTGCGGCATTGTATTCGTTTCTCTTCTTCCTTTTTTCCCTGTCTCAGGGTCTGTGACTTCCACCCACTCTTTAATGATCGCAAGCGGTGATTCGCCCGTTCCGCTCGGTTTGATTTCATCCGTTTTCGGCAAAATCAGCGGCAGCTCCTCTTCCGGGACAGCTGTTGACGTTCCGTCTTCCCAGTGAATGACCGGAATCGGCTCGCCCCAATAACGCTGGCGGCTGAAGAGCCAGTCACGAAGGCGGTACGTCACTTTCTTCTCGCCGTTTTTCGTTTCTTCCAGCCAAGCGATCATTTTCTCAATCGCTTCCTGTTTGTTAAGGCCGTTCAGGAAATCAGAGTTCACATGCTCGCCGTCGCCAGTGTAGGCTGCTTCCTCAATGTTCCCGCCTTTTACGACTTCCTTCACCGGAAGGCCGAATGTGTTGGCGAATTCAAAATCACGCTCATCGTGGCCAGGAACAGCCATGACAGCACCTGTTCCGTATGATGCAAGCACATAATCCGCAATCCAAATCGGCAGTTTTTCTCCGTTTACAGGATTGATTGCATACGCTCCTGTGAATACGCCTGTCTTTGTTTTCGCAAGATCCGTACGCTCAAGGTCACTCTTTGATTGAATTTCTTTGATATAAGCTTCAACAGCTTCTTTTTGCTCAGCCGTTGTGATGTTTTCCACCAATGCGTGTTCCGGAGCAAGGACAGTGTATGTAGCGCCAAACAGCGTATCTGGTCTTGTTGTAAACACCGTAAAGGATTCATCATGTCCATCTATAGCAAAATGAACGTGAGCGCCTTCCGAACGGCCGATCCAGTTGCGCTGCATATCTTTAATGCTTTCCGGCCAATCAAGCTCTTCCAAGTCTTCAAGGAGCCTGTCCGCATAGGCTGTGATTTTCAGCATCCACTGCTTCATTGGGCGTCTCTCTACCGGATGGCCGCCGCGTTCGCTCTTGCCGTCAATGACTTCTTCGTTGGCAAGAACCGTACCGAGTGCAGGGCACCAGTTTACAGGCACTTCGTCAACGTAAGCAAGGCCTTTTTCATAAAGCTTTAAGAAAATCCATTGCGTCCATTTGTAGTATTCAGGGTCAGTCGTATTGATTTCACGATCCCAATCATATGAGAAGCCAAGCGCTTGAATTTGGCGGCGGAAATTATCAATATTCTGCTTCGTAAACACAGCGGGGTCGTTCCCTGTGTCAAGCGCGTATTGTTCAGCCGGCAGGCCGAATGCGTCCCAGCCCATTGGATGAAGGACATCGTAGCCCTGCATGCGCTTCATGCGGGACAGAATATCCGTTGCTGTGTATCCTTCAGGATGGCCGACGTGCAACCCAGCTCCAGACGGATAAGGGAACATGTCCAGCGCGTAAAATTTTTGTTTTTCATTATTATCAAGAGTGGCAAATGTTTTGTTTTCAAGCCAATATGTTTGCCATTTCTTTTCTATCTCTTTGTGCTGAAAACTCAAAGTAAAAACCTCCTTCTGATTGAATACGGCGTGTATGGTTCAAGTATTGACGGGAAGGAGAGGATTATATTCAGAATATTCCCAAACTAAAAAAAACTCCCTCATCCCTAAAAGGGACGAGAGACTTTCGTTTTCCCGCGGTACCACCCTCGTTAGCGCGGCATACACCGCACTCACTTGATACTTTTAACGCAGTTATGCGTCAGCGGCTTTTCACCGCTGCAACTCTGAGGTGAGTTCGGAAACAAACTTGATTGACTTTCACCAGCCGTCAACTCTCTGCAACAATATCTGTTTCTTACTGCTCCTCTTCATTGTTCTTATCGCAACCGTAATCTAACTGTATTTTATAGAATTCTGTTCATAAGTGCAAGCAGGTTTGTATACAATGGGAATGTACCCTGAACGGGCGAAGATTGAGGACAATTATTCGGGTGGAGTTTTGGTTTGACGTTTGGACTCGGCCGGTTCGCCTCCGCTGTTCATTTCTCTCACAAAGTCAAAACTTCTGAGAACAGCTTCACCGCCGTAGCCTGAGATAATGGATAAGATGACAAGTTGAATTCCTGAATCGGGGTCAGCGGATAGTACAAGTAAAATGGAAGCTGTCATTCCGATAAACCAATCTTCCAAAAATCCAAGGTAGATAAACCGCTTCGTCATTCTGGGCTTCTCCAGCCTGCCTCTCTTTTTAACGTGACCGAGAATCCCCATGATTCCTCCAATTACACAAGCAATAAGTACCTGATGCAGCATCTTCATCATCACCTTCCTAAAGCCCTTATTTCGTAAAGCGACTTCAGGCCATCCAGCCCCCTTAAACGATTCCGATGATTTTCGATATCTACATACTGGCAAATCTGAAAAAAGCTTGTTTCTTCCATTATATGTGAACACATGATCGGTAAGCTTGATGCATTGGATTCATTTTTCACCCAGTGACATTGACCTAGTTACCTATTTAGCATGTCAAAACCTTTCCGTTCATATGTTCATATTCTGTTCTTATTTTTAGTGTATACGAGGACAAGCCCTAATGACAAACAACAAACTGCGCTTGCTTGAATCAGAACATGTGTTGTGCTAGGGTTACTGTAGAATTCATTTTAAAAAAGGGGAATATCAGGCTTTCGCATAGCAAGCTGACGGCCTAAGGGGGATTTATATGGCTAGTTTTCAATCATTTGGGATACCAGAACAGCTGGAAATCATCAAAAAAGCGCTTGATCACGCGCGAGTCGGTGTGGTAATTACAGATCCCGCACTTGAAGATAATCCTATTGTCTACGTCAATCAAGGCTTTGTTCAAATCACCGGCTATGAGGCCGAGGAAATTTTAGGAAAGAACTGCCGCTTCTTACAGGGGAAACACACAAATCCCGCTGAAGTAGACAACATCAGAACCGCTTTACAAAATAAAGAGCCAGTCACCGTTCAGATCCAAAACTATAAAAAAGACGGAACGATGTTCTGGAATGAATTAAATATTGATCCAATGGAAATAGAGGACAAAACGTATTTTGTCGGAATTCAGAAAGATATCACCGAGCAAAAAGAGTATGAAAAACTTCTCGAGGATTCCCTCACAGAAATTACTGCACTTTCAACTCCTATTGTCCCGATTCGCAATGGCATTTCGGCTCTTCCGCTAGTCGGAAACCTGACAGAGGAGCGATTTAATTCCATCGTTTGCACATTGACGAATATCTTATCAACATCCAAAGATGATTATTTGATCATTGATTTATCTGGATTGGCCCAAGTGAACGAACAAACGGCCGACCAAATTTTTAAGCTGAGCCATTTGCTGAAATTGACCGGAACCGAATTAATCATTACCGGCATTAAGCCTGAATTGGCCATGAAAATGAATAAACTGGATGCCAATTTTTCGTCGCTGAAAACATATTCAAATGTAAAGGATGCCGTTAAAGTGCTTCCGATTATGTAAAAAGATCCCGCTCATCCGGCGGGATCTTTTATTTATGAAGAGATTGATGCCTGCTTTTTTGTTTCTTTAGCTGATTTTAGCCGTTTGTCATATAAAAGCGTTGTGGCAATACTGATCAGCAGCAATACCAACAGAGATAAAACAAGAGCCTTAATGCCGTAATGGTCGACAAGCACTCCTCCGAACAGAGGGCCAATCATTCTGCCGCCTGTCGCCGCACTGTTGACAAAGCCTTGATAAAAGCCTTCTTTCCCTTTAGGGGCAAGCTGATTGGCAATCGTCGGCACTGCAGGCCATACAAGCATTTCTCCGATCGTCAGGATCACCATCGCGGCCAGAAACATTGGAAATTGCTTTGCTGTCAGCAACATGCTGAAAGACACAATAAAAATGATAAAGCCGATGACCATTTGCGCTTTTAGCGACTCGGCCCATCTTTTCACCACAAAACCGACAAGCGGCTGGCCAAGCACAATGAGAATTCCGTTAACCGTCCAGAGCACACTGTATAAGGAAAGAGAGATTCCAATGCTTTGTGTGTACGAAGCAATTGTGGTGGACCACTGAGAATAAGCCAGCCATCCGAGTACATAACCTCCGCTTAAAATGATGAGCGCGGCAAATTTTGCTTTGCTGTTCACAGCATCATAATCAAGCACAGATGTTTGGGACGCATCTCCCGTCTGAATATTTCGAAATCCGAAATATACGATAAAGAAAAAGACCAGATACAATACGGCATTCGCCAAAAATACATATGAAAACGAGAAAGATGCAACGGCACCGCCAAGCGCTGAACCGACGGCCACACCTGCGTTTTGCGCGACGTATATCGCATTAAATGCCTTCCTTCCCCCTTCAGGCCATACCGATCCTGCCATTGCGTAGCTAGCCGGAAAAACAACACCGGAGCCAAAGCCCACAATCGTCAGCAGCACAATATAGGCTGGCCAATCATGAAAAAAGACAAGGCCCATCAGGCTTGCTAACGTAATCGCAATCCCAAGCATAATCGATTTAAAGCCGCCGATTTTATCAAACAAAAAACCGCCGCATAAATTTCCAGCTACACTGGCGCCGGAATTCAGCATCAGGACAAGTCCGGCTACTGTTAACGATTTTCCCAAATGGTTATGGATATAAATCGTATTCAGCGGCCATAAAAAAGAAGCACCCGTCACATTGATAAACATTCCAATAACTAATATTTTAAGAGCACGCGGCATACTCATCCCCCTTTCTTCCCTAAAAAAGCTCATGAAAAAAACGAAACCTAAAACGGCTCCGTATGAATCCAGTTATCATAGCACATTCATTCTATCTGTCTATCTCACATTTTTCAACTGATGAGCGTGAAAAAATCTAACAAATATGGTTCGAAAAATGTAAAATAAATAGAAAAAGGGGTAATAATATGGAAATGGTATTAGCATTCTTAGGTTTTCTTGCATGTCTCATTTCGCTTGGCTACGGATTGTATCACCTCGCCAGATATGTTTTAAAAAAAGAAAAACGTTTCTCTAAAAAACTTTTTTGGCCGCTTTTGATAGGGGGCCTGGTGCTGCTCTTCACCGGGGCAGGCTTGTCAGAACCTGATGCTGCCGCAGCAAATGCTGAGAAAAAATATTCAGCACTAAACGCCGAATATAAAAGTCTCACAAAAGAGCATGAGGAACTTGAAAAAGAATATAAATCTGTCAGCTCTGAAGCAAAGAAATTAAAGGACAATACAGATGATCAAGACAAGCTTGAGAAGCTTGAAAAAGAAAATCGCGAACTAAAAAAGACTCAGAAATCATTAAAAACTGAGTTGAAAGAGCTTCAAGAAAATCAAAAGCAGCTCAAAGAAGATACAAAAACGGTAAAGGCTGAAAATGAAACACTCCGACAAGATAAAACAAAGCTTGAAAAGCAATTAAAAGAGGCAAATAGCCAAACTGCCAGTTCTCATGAAGACGCTGGAGGTTCTTCAAGCAATACGAATAAAAGTGATGAAACCAAGACAGCTGACAAAGCAGAAGGCTGTCATATCAAAGGAAGCAAAAACGGCATCTACCACACGCCAGGCAGTACATACTATGACCGGACAACCGATCCGGCTGAAATGTTTTGCTCAGTTGAAGAGGCTGAAGCCGCCGGTTACCGGGCGCCAAAACGATAAACAAAAAGCTCCAGAATGTCTGGAGCTTTTTCTGTTTCACAACGACGATTTAATGACCTTCTTATAATAAAGAACTGACAGAAAACCAAAAATGGAATAGAGCGCAGTATATAATACCATCACCATAATCATAGGCGTCCACACCTCTGATCCAAATAAGAACCAGCCGGATTGGACGGCAAAGTAACTGTGGAAGAGGCCGACAACCAGCGGGATGCCGAAGTTGTACATCTGTTTAATGCGTATCCCCTTTATCAGGTCGCCTTGCGTAAAGCCGAGTTTTCTTAAAATTGTATAGCTCGGTTTTTCATCTTCACTTTCTCCCATTTGTTTAAAATAAAGGATACATCCTGATGTGATCAGGAACGTTAACCCTAAGAAGCCAACGATAAACATCACGATACCAAACAGTGATTTTTGCGCAATGCTTGTATCCAGTCTTGATAAATGCTCGTTTTTCTTGTTTACCTGTTGAAAAAGTTCATTCGCTTTTTCCATTTGATCCTTATGTTTCACATTGATGCCAATAAATCTTGATTGCGCCAGCTGAATGCGGGGGTCTTTATCCTTGTTCAGCTGTTGAAACAGGCTGTCATCCACAATGACAGCGGGCATGCCCCCGCTTGTAAACGTGTAGGACACAAGAAATTCTTCTCTTAATCCTTTATATTTTAATGGTTCCGTCTCATGCTTGCTTTTCACTTTAATAACACCAGAGTCCTTGAAGACCATTATTTTTTTCAGCAAGTCGGTGTATCCTGAGAAAACGGCTTCTCCAGACGCCACATCGACACCTTTTACATCTTTGTCGCTAACAACAGCAAGCTGCATGTTGCTAGGATCACCCTGCATCTCTTTCGGAGTTCCATCCATGATATTTGCAATGTCAACATTTACTTGCAGGACAGGGGTTACTTTTGTAACAAACGAGATGTTGCTTTCACTCAAACTGTTTTCAAATAACTTGGCATCTTTCTCGTTCATGAATGAAAAATCAGCCGCTACATTTTGTTCAGCGGTCTTTTCTGACGAGTAATACGAGATGTAAGCAAGAGATAACAGCCCGATCGCGAGCGCTGAAACGGTTGTAATAATCGTCAGCAGCAAAGCGTTCGATTTCATTCTGAACATGATCGATGACAGTGACAGGACCTCAGAAATATTTAAGTAGCCGCCCTTGCTTTTTCGAATGATGTTCGAGATAAATGTAACTGAACCTTTATAAAACAAAAACGTCCCGATAATGACGCTCCCCAGAATAAAGCTCATCGCACCAAACAGTTCATTAATGGTCTTGAATTTTCCGCCAAACAGCTCAGAAGACACATAGTATCCTGTCAAAATCAGCACGATGCCTAAAGCGCCGATTATCATTTGGAAAAATGATATTTTCTTCACTTTGTCTTCAGTGGAAGACGTTACTTTAAACAAAGATAATATACTCTGTTTTTTGATAAACATATAATTCATGATCATAATCAAAAGGTAAATGCCGCAGAACACAATGACCGTTTGGACCAAGGCCTGCTCAGAAAAATGCAGCTTCGCATCCGCTTTGACATCGACAATTTTGAACAGAATCATCAAGACCAGCTTCGATATCGAAAACCCGGCCGCGACCCCGATCGCTAATGAACCGAAATACAGCATGACATTTTCTGCGCTTAAGATGCGAAAAATTTTATGCTTTGTCATTCCAATTAATTGAAACAGCCCGATTTCTTTACTCCGTCTCTTAATAAAAATCGTATTGGCATATAAAATGAAGATCGCCACTACAGCCACAAGCAAAATCGAAGCGGTTTTAATAGCCGCGGCTCCCTTGATTGAACCCTTCACTTCGTTAATTGCTGGATCATACTGCAGCGTGACAAAAGCGAAATAAAGCGCCACACTAAAGATGAGCGCAAACACATACAGATAGTAATTCCGAAGATTCTTTTTCAAATTTCGCAGGATGAGCTGATTAATGTTCATGCTGCACCCCGCCTAACACGCCTTGCGTTTTCATAATATCCTGGAAAAACGTTTGCCTGTCCTGGCCCCCTTTATTCAGCTGTGTATACATTTGCCCGTCCTTAATAAAAATGACTCTGCCGCAGTAGCTGGCCGCGACAGGATCATGGGTGACCATAATAATCGTGGCGTGGCGTTTTTGGTTGAGCTGACTCAGCTTGTTTAATAAATCGGAGGCCGATTTCGAATCGAGCGCGCCGGTCGGTTCATCAGCGAAAATAATGCTCGGGTCATGAATAAACGCTCTTCCGGCAGATGTTCTCTGCTTCTGGCCGCCGGAAATTTCATTCGGGTACTTATCCCTTAATTCATATATTCCCAGTTCCTTTGCAACTTCCTCAAACTTACGATTGGCTTCCTTTTTTGACAGTTTCGTGATTGATAATGGCAGAAGGATATTTTCTTTCACTGTCAATGTGTCTAACAAATTGTAATCCTGAAAGATAAAGCCTAAATGCTGTTTTCTGAATTCAGCCAGCTGCTTTTCCTTCATAGCCGTCATGTCATTTCCATTAATATGAATGGTTCCGTGACTGACCTGATCGATTGAGGACAGTACATTAAGCAAAGTGGTTTTTCCCGACCCGGAAGCACCCATAATACTGACGAATTCGCCCTTTTCAATGTGAAGATCGATGCCCTTCAGCACTTCCTGTTTATTCAGCTTGTTTCCATAACTTTTTCGAATTTTATTCGCTTCTAAAATCATCATTTATGCAGTCTCCTTTATATTGGATAATCTCATTATAAAAAGGAATGCCGGGCTTTTCCTTCGATACGGCGAACAAAAAAGAAAAGCATGTGACATTTTCGTCACACGCTTATGACCCGTTCAAATTGATTCCGTTTCGGAAAGGTTAATGTAAAAACTGTCCCCGCACCGAGCTCCGACTCAACATCAACATGAATCAATAACGGCGCCGCTGCTTTTTTCACCAAGTACAGCCCCATGCCAGTGGACGCTTGATTATGGTGATCTGTTGTGGATGTAAACCCTTTATCAAAAATACGCGGTACATCCTTTGGGTCAATGCCCCTGCCACAGTCTTTCACTTGGAGCTGCGTCTGTTCCCCTTTTTGAAAGCTTTTGATCTCAATTTCAGAGGCTTCGCTATATTTCACCGCATTTGTCAGCAGCTGCCTGATGATAAACGCCAGCCATTTTGCATCACTCAGCACTTCTTCAGCCTCAAGCTGTATGTCAAAACCGACCCCTTTTTGGATACACCACGATTGTAAATCTTTGATTTCCTTGAAAATCAAAGGCTGAAGCTGAATAAATTCTACAGACAGATCGTTTTCAATAAATGAAATGCGTTTTTGATGAAGCTGTTGATCAAGAAGCAGGTGAATACGCAACCATTCATATGACAGCTGGGATTTCAAAGCTTTTTCTTCCATTCTGTCAATGATTAAATGCATTGCTGTTAATGGGGTTTTGACCTCATGAATCCATGCCATCAGTTCATCTTTTTCATTTTCCAATGCTAAGCGATGCTGTGTTGCAGTCTGCTTCAAGTGTTTCGTTTGCCCGGTAATGCTTCTGTCAACGATTGCTTCAAATGGCGTTTCCGGTTCATTTATGGCAGTCACATCGAGATTGTTTTCCCATGTTTTCAGGCTTTTATAAAACGCGGTTTCTTTCCGATAGCGGAACCAAAGGAATATAACAAAAAACAAGATGCACAAATACACCATATAAAGCACATTTCCAAATGATATGAAAGGATCAACAAAAGCTACGACCAGCATTAAAGCCTGCTGAAACAAAAACGCTGCAATCCAGCTTCGTCTTTCAGTTAGGAATGCTTTAATCATAGAACTGATCCTCTTCCTTCGCGATGTAGCCCTGGCCCACCTTTGTCTCGATATATACGCCAAGCTGTAGGGCGTCCAGTTTTTTTCGCAGGCGATTGACATTGACGGTCAGCGTATTATCACTTACAAAACGCTCATCGTTCCACAAGCTTCTGATCAGCTCTTCCCGGCTGACGATCTTGTTTTTTTGCTCTATTAATTGTTTTAGAATGAACATTTCATTTTTGGTCAGTTCAACAGATCCTTTGTCATTGCTGACGAGATTCTGCTCCGCGTCTACAGCAGCGCCGCACCACGTTTTAATCGCGCCCGGCTCCGTATTATAATGGTGCACACGCCGGAACATCGCTTGGATTTTCGCGATCAGCACATCAAAATGAAACGGCTTTTGAATAAAGTCATCGGCCCCGAGCTGCATGGACATCACCATATCTGCAGGATGATCCCTGGAGGATAAAAAGAGAATCGGAACATTTGACCGGGAGCGGATCAGCCGGCACCAATGAAAGCCGTCAAATTTAGGCAGCTGTACATCAATAATGACACAATCAGGATTAACCGCCGCAAATTCCTGCAGCACCTGACTGAAATCCTGAATGCCGTATACATCATAGGACCATCCCGTTAAACGATCCTTGATCTCCTGAAACAGCGATTCATCATCTTCAATCAGCAAAAGTTTAAACAATCGACTCACCGCACTTTTTCCTTTTTTATCAAGTGTATAGCAAAACGCCATCATGCGCTATAGAGAAAGCCGGCTGTCTCAGCCGGCTCGTTTGCATTATAATTCTCTTCTCAACGCTGTCAGCACGTTGGTTTTGGTTGCTTTTCTAGCCGGATTCATTCCGGAAATGACTGCGACCCCTCCGCAAATCACAACGGCAATGATCACAAGGCTCGCCGGTATGTAGGAGAATGTGTAATTCAAATCGCCCGCATCGCTTCCGCTTGTCGCCGCGAGAATCATCGGAACGGCCAGGTTGACAAGGTAGCTCACGCCGTAGGAAATGATAATTCCAATCACACAGCCTAAAATCCCGATATATGCGCTTTCCATCAGGAACATTCGGCGAATGATAGACGGGCTCGCCCCAATCGCTTTCATAATGCCAATCTCCTGCGTTCTCTCTGTCACCGCCATCGTCATCGTGTTAAAAATGCCGATCGCTGAAATAATAACTGCGATACATCCGACAAAGATCAGTCCGATTTTGAAGACCATGAAGAAGGTGTTGGCTCCCTCAAGTTCGGTAGTCACTGATGTGACATAGTATCCGTCATCTGTTAGATCCTTTGTCAGCTGTTCCACGTTCTCAAATTTATCAGCAAAAACGCCAATGTTAGTTTCAACGTTCCCGCCTTTAAAATCTAAGAATTCCGAAAAATCCTTTTTGAATTGATCACTGATGAAAATGTTTGAGTCCTCCATCCAGTCTTGAGATGGTTTTTTTGTAATACCGACAATTTTAAAGTCACATGTTTTTGTTTTTGTAACATCGCCTGTTTTAGGATCTGTCTTCGCTACACTTAGTTCAATCGTCTTGTTCAGAATGTCTTTCGTATAGCCTTTTGGTTCTTTTATATCTTCTGGATTGCCTTTTGCCTCTTCGATTTTTTTGTTATATTCTTCCGATTCTTTTTTCGTCAATAATCTCTTTGCGAAGTCGTATCCTACTACGATTTCATTTTCCGACTTTGCGACTCTTCCCTTTTCCAATTCCATATTGGCCTTTAATTCATCATTCATATTAGTAAAAATGAGATTTGAGCTTTCATTTGTGCGATTGCCTAAAGTAGCTTTGTTTGGTTCATACACTTGCGTTCTTTCGACAACTGACCTTACGTGATCGTACTTCTCTAAATCAGCTTTTTTAATCGGCTTGTCTCCTTCCTTGCCCATTACACTGACTTTCGTTACAATCTGCTGGCTCATTGTCATATCTGTAATCGTCTTTTGAATCCCAAATCCAACCGACGACAGCACAACCAAAAACGCACACGCCATTGTTGTCGCAAGTATCGTCATAAAGACGCGAAGCCTGTTTTTCTTCATATTTCTTCTGATAAAATGAACCTGATCCTTAAACCTCAACGGTAATTCCCCCTTTTAGCACACCATCATGGAGCTGAAATTTTGAATGTCCGATAGAAGCGACTTCATCATCGTGAGTAATGATCACAAATGTAATGCCACGCTCGCGATTCAGCTGCTGGATCAATTCCAGCACTTCATGTTCCGTTTCCGAATCAAGGCTTCCCGTCGGCTCATCCGCTAAGATAATCGAAGGATTTAAAATCAACGCTCGAGCAATACTGACACGCTGCTGCTGGCCGCCTGACAGTTCATTCGGATAATGAGCGGCGTGATTTTCCAGACCGACGCGTTTCAGCATGTCCTGCACCTTTTGCTTCCGCTCAGAGGGCTTGATTCCTTTTAATGCCAACGGCATTTCAACATTCTCATACGTCGTTAAACCCGGGATGAGCTGAAAGCTTTGGAAAATAAACCCGAAATGGTCAAGTCGAAATTGCGCCCATTCCTTTTCATTAAACCCCGTAACATCAGTGCCATTAATGACAATCCGCCCTTTTGTCGGCGATATGTAGCCGGAAATCAAATTCAAAAGCGTTGATTTCCCTGATCCGCTTCGCCCGACAATGCAGGCGATTTCCCCTTTCGCCACGCTCAATGAAACATCCTTCAATACTGGAACTTCATTCTCACGGCCCTTTTTTCCGATCGTGAAAGAATGGTCGATATGCTGAACATCTATCATATGTTCTCTCTCCCTTACAAAAGTTTTGTTTTTTTATAAATCGCAAAATAACTAATCAAGAAACCGATTACCGCGCCGGCAGCCATGCCAATGAGATAGCCTGTAAAGCTCTCGCTGGCAGAAAATCCAAAGTACCCAAAGCCCATGATTCCTATGATAATAACGATGATCTGCACCGGACGGTCAAGCGGCTTCCATAAGAAGAAGTACCCGTTTCTTTCATTAGATAGTTTGACAAAACTAATATAGCCGATGATGTAGAAGATAATAGTCATGATAGCCGGAATCACTAAATAATATGGTGAATTCTCAACCCATTTCGCGTCTACATAGATTATCGGAATGAAATACTGCACCCATTTGGGTACTGGACCATGGATAAAATCTATTGATCCGCCAAAAAGGATCTCAAGGTTGATCGCAGGCAGGCTGATGAGTAAAAATGGCGAAATGGCCACGGTAAATGAGACCAAAAGCTGTGCAAAAATATTGCCTGTCAGAGCTCCACCCGCCATAACAAGCGAATAAGCCAGCATGCTGACAATGATCATTCCAAGGCTGTAATTGTGAAAATAAACGGCCTGATCTGGCTTCAAAAGCATGATCAGCAAAACAGACAAAACGTAACCTATGAGCTGCGGCACCACAATCACCATTCCGCCGGTAAGGAACTTCGCATGAAATATCTGCCCTCGTGTATAAGGAAGGCTTAATGTAAAATCAAAGAAGCTCTTGCTACGTTCAATCCCAAGCTGGCTGACCGCCAAAACGACTCCCCAAATCCAAAAAAATGAGATAAATGTGCCGTTTAAATAGTTAATCGAAAATACGCAGGTTCCGACCCACTCGTCCTGATGAGTGACACAGCCTTGATATGAGATGTACGTATTTAAAACGGTAAAAAGATTGCTAAGCATTAATACTAAAATAATTATGGCCAACAGAGCTTTATTTTGCTTCCACTCTTTATAAAACAGCCCGAAATCCGGCACACCACTTCCCTCCAAATCGAAAGCATTTCTTAATTTTTCGTTTTCTTATAAATAGAGAAGTAGCTCACAAAGAATCCAACTACGGCTCCAATGATCATTCCCAAAATGTAACCAATGATGGACTGTCCGGCAGAATGTCCAAATAAACCAAATCCAAGAATACCAAAAACGATAATCAGCATTTGTACAGGACGGTCTAATCTGTTCCACAGGAAAAAGTATCCGTTACGTTCACTTGGATGCTTTTTGAAGCTTATATAGCCAATCAAGTAAAACAGCATGCTCATTACAGCTGGAATGAATAAAATATATTTACTGTCAGACAGCCATCCATTTGCAACGTAACCAATAGGCACTAGATATGATAAATTACTCGTTAGAGAAAAATAAGCCTCAGGGGAAGGGGATAGTTTCCATATACTCACGCCAAAAACAACTTCAAAGTTCCCTGCCGGCAAAGCAACAATTAAATACGGCAATACCGCAGCAGCAAATCCCGTTAATAACTGGGCAAAAACATTCCCCGTTAATGCCCCAGCGGCCATCAACAAACAGTAAGCCATAAAACTAATTACGATAACTCCAACGCTGCTGTGCTCAAAAAAGTAGACGTGTTCAGGGTTATAGACAAGAATCAGCAGCCATGCGAGCAAAAAGCCAATCAATTGTGACAGCACAATCACAAAACTGCCTAACCAAAATTTCGTCTGAAAAATTTGGCTTCTGTTATACGGGAGACTTAATATAAAATCCATCGCGCCTTTCGAACGTTCCATTCCCATGAAGCAGACCGCCAAAATGACACCCGGCACCCAATTGATATCTATCAGATTGCTTACTCTATAATTGACAATAAAATCACAATATTGCGGGTCTTGATGAGCCAGACATCCTTGATAAGACAAATACGTATTCACAATAGAGAGCGGATTTGCCAACACTAAAAACACGATACTTAACAAAATCACCACTTGATTCTGCTTCCACTCTCGATAGAGGAGACCTCGGTCTACCATCTCCGCTTCCCTCCAAACTTCGCAATGAACACTTCTTCTAAGTTGACAGGAAGCTCATTCCATACTTTTGGCTTCAGCTCTCTCAAAAAGCTCTTTTTCTCCTCATCGCTTTTCGGGATCAGCACCGTGTAAAACACACCGGCCTGATCGAGCATCGGAATGTTTTTCTCTCTGATGGCCAAATTGACATCTGTATCAAACGCCATTTGAATTTTGATGTATTCTTCTTTTAATTCATCAAGATCCATTACATTTGTCAGCCTGTTATCTTCGAGAAAACCAATTCGGTTGCACATCCGCTCTATGTCCTCAAGCCGGTGGGAAGTGATCAGGATGCTCGTATCACGCTCTGCCACTTCATCGACCATCAGCTGCAGCACATCATGCCTTGTCACCGCGTCTATTCCGTCCGTCGGCTCATCCAGAAGAATTAGCGCCGGTCTCGCCGCAAACGACAGAACGAGCGATAGCTGTTTTTTTAAGCCCGTCGACAGTTCGCGATATTTTTTCGTTTCCGGAATTTCGTATCTGTTCATCAGCTCATTCGCGTACGTGACATCAAATTTCGGATAGATTCTTCTCAAAATATCGACTAACTGCTTGTATGTATACTTATCGTAAAACGGATTTTGAACAGGCATGTAGATGATATTTTGTTTGACCTTCGGATGCTTTTTGATTTCTACGCCGTCAAATAAAATTGTCCCGCTGTCTGCGAAAATGATTTGCTGGATTAAGCGGAGCATCGTCGTTTTTCCTGATCCATTGCGTCCAAGCAATCCGAAGATTTCTCCTTTTTCGATTGTTAATGAAACATCTTTTAACACTTGATTGCCGTCAATCGTTTTTGACAGCTGCCGCAGTTCAATCATTTTTCTTTGCCTCCCTTCACATCAGCGCTGATTTCCTTTATCCATTCTTGCAGTTTTTCCAGCTCAACCCCTGCATAGTGTGCATCGATGATGAGCTGTTTGAGTTGCTCTTTAATCATCGTCATCTTCCCTTCAACCAGTGTCGTTTTTGCATTCTCCGATATATAGGTTCCTCTGCCCCGCAGCGTTTCAATAATCCCCTCTCGTTCAAGCTCTTTGTACGCTTTGCTGACAGTGTTCGGATTCGCAATAATGATCGTCGCCAATTCTCTGACAGAAGGAAGCTTATCACCAGGCTTCATGATCCCTTTCAAACAAAGCTCTTTCATTTGCTGAATAATTTGTTCGTAAATGGGTGTTGAGCTTCTTGGATCGATTTGAATCATTTACTTCCCTACTTTCTATACGATCTGAACCTTTTACAGATAAAAATGGTCAATGATACTTTTTTGCCATTCAAAACCGATCATCACGAGAACAAGAAAAAAAGAACAAGCGATCACAGATGCCGCAATCAGCATCGGCACGTTACGTTTGTTTCGTTTTTTATGTTTCATAACTGCCTCCCTTAATTTCAATATATAAATGGTGTTATATCAGTGTCTATAGTGTATTACTTCAATTAGTACACTTAATACAATAAATACTTTGGCACTTAAAGTCAATCCTTTTTTTACAAAAAAACGGACCCTTATGAAAAGGGTCCGTTTCCTACACATCAAGAGGGTGCTGCAGGATCATATTATTTTGCAAAGCTTGAAGCTGAAGCCTCATTCTGTACAGCTGTTCTCTCTGCTGATCATTTGACGACAGCCATAGCTTATTCAAGGCATTTACCGCATCTTCAAGCTGCATTTGCGCATCACTATATTCTTGATCATTATAATGCTCTTGTTTAGAAGCGATTTTCAGCTGTTCTTCAGCATAATCATACGCCTGCATACATTGCTGGAGATGTTCATCTACTGATTGTCTTGTTGCCACAGTAACCCCTCCTCTTGGTAATGGAAGTCATCCATCATTCTTATTGTAGCCTCATCTGACTTTGTTCAATAAAGTAATTTATGGTCGATATTCATTTGTTCTCTTGTGAAATGCGTGCTACAATTTTAGGATGCAATCGTACGCAAGGAGGCACATGAATTGTAATGCAGAACAATCCTTTTCCTTATTCAAATACGGAAAAACGCTATCATACATTGAATTATCATCTTAGAGATCATTTCGGCCATAAGGTGTTTAAAGTGGCGCTTGACGGCGGCTTTGACTGTCCAAACCGAGACGGCACCGTTGCCCACGGAGGCTGTACTTTTTGCAGCGCCGCAGGCTCAGGTGATTTCGCCGGGAACCGGGCCGATGATTTAATTACGCAATTCCATGACATCAAAAACCGCATGCACGAAAAATGGAAGGACGGCAAATACATCGCTTATTTTCAGGCTTTCACAAACACTCACGCCCCGGTTGAGGTGCTTCGTGAGAAATTCGAATCTGTCCTCGCCTTAGATGATGTGGTCGGCATTTCGATCGCCACACGCCCGGACTGTCTGCCTGATGATGTCGTGGACTACTTGGCAGAGCTGAATGAACGCACGTATTTGTGGGTGGAGCTTGGGCTTCAAACGGTTCATGAACGGACTGCACTTCTGATCAACCGCGCACATGATTTTAACTGCTATGTGGAAGGCGTCAATAAATTAAGAAAACACGGCATACGTGTCTGCTCGCATATTATCAACGGACTGCCTTTGGAAGACCGGGACATGATGATGGAAACGGCAAGGGCTGTTGCAGATTTGGACGTCCAGGGAATTAAAATCCATCTGCTTCACCTACTGAAAGGCACGCCGATGGTCAAGCAATATGAAAAGGGAAAGCTGGAATTCCTTTCTCAAGATGATTATGTGCAGCTCGTCTGCGATCAGCTTGAGATCATTCCGCCGGAAATGATCGTCCACCGCATTACAGGTGACGGACCGATTGAGTTGATGATCGGGCCAATGTGGAGCGTCAACAAATGGGAAGTGCTTGGCGCCATTAATAAAGAGCTGGAAAATCGAGGCAGCTATCAAGGAAAGTTCTTTCAGCGGCTTGAGGAGGAATCAGCGCTATGACTTTGAAGAAAATTCTTCCTTACAGCAAAGAACTGCTGAAAATGGCCGCGGGAGAAGGAGATATCGTTGTAGATGCAACGATGGGCAACGGACATGATACACAGTTTTTAGCGGAGCTTGTCGGTCAAAACGGCCACGTATACGCTTTTGACATTCAAGAATCAGCCGTGGCCAATACACAGGAACGGCTCGGTGAGACTTATCAAGCGCGAACAACATTATTTCACAAAAGCCATGACAAAATCGCTGAATCCCTTCCGCCTGAAACACATGGCAAAGTGGCGGCCGCGGTATTTAACCTCGGTTATTTGCCGGGCGGGGACAAATCAATTACAACAAACGGCAGTTCTACGATCAAAGCAATTGAACAGCTTCTCAGCATCATGAAAGACGAAGGCCTGATCGTTCTCGTCGTCTATCACGGCCACCCGGAAGGCAAAGCGGAAAAAAATGATGTGCTTGAGTTTTGCCGGGACTTGGACCAGCAAACAGCCCGTGTATTAACATACGGATTTATCAATCAGCAAAATGACCCGCCATTTATTGTCGCCATCGAAAAAAAAGCTCAGATCAGCAAATGATTTGAGCTTTTTTCTTTGAGTTTTTCATCCAGGACATTTTTTGAAATTTCCGGTAGGCTCTGCCGTTGATATAAAAGAAAAAGGAAGTTTTTCCGCTGGCTTTGATCAGCTTCCTTGCGAGCCGGCCCATTTCCTTTTGGCCTGCCACTTTATCATCCGACAAATAAACGCCAAGCAAGCCTCGATTGATTAAACGATGGAAGTTTTCATGCGGAATGCCTTGTAAATGCTCGTCGGCTTTATGGATAAAGTGTTCAAGCCGATTCATCATCTCTTCATGAGACTGATAATACGAGCAGAAATTCAAGTCTCCTTCCAGCAAGTCCTCCTCTTGATCAATCAAATAATCAAGCAGAATATGAAGACCCTGTATGTAAGGAAAATAACTGTCGCGGATTTTTTTAGCGGTGCTTTCTGTGAAATCAGGCTGGAACGAATACGCAACTAGACAGAAAATGCCTAACGTTGAACCTGCACAGGCTGAAAATTCATACCACTCCATCTCAGGGAGCTCTGATTCATATTGAGTAAACCACTTTTCAAGCCGCGGAACACGTTCATGCTCAATGACATGCTTATGCACCTGCAAATCGCAATAATAGCCGCACAGTTCAAGCAGATAAGGTTTAATCATGTCATAGTGCTCAATGGAGCCGAGAACACGCTGGCACGTTTTGACCAGTTCATGCAAATATCCGCTGTCATCCTGTTCTTCTCTGAATTGATAATAGTTTTGCAGTTCAGCCCCTACTGTCAGTGCGTCCTGCATTGAGGCATGAAGCATCCGAAAATCCTGCGGGTCAAGTGAGGTGCTGCGGTCACACAGATTGTCCAAATAATCACTAATCGTTTGATACGCGATGATAAACTCGACACATTTCTGTTTTTGGCTGCCTGACAATAAAGCCAGTATTCCGCCGCCTTCACAGTGAAACGTTTTGTCCCGAATACTTGCGGTTGCCTGCGCTTTTAACTCACTGTTATGAATCGATTCTGATTTTTGCTTCCATATGTCCAGCTCTTGATGAACGAGCGGAAAAATATCTCGATATACCTTTGCCATCAATCCAAAAGGATGTTCCGGTACTGTCAACACATGCACCCCCAACTAGTTCAAATATATTGATCAGTAAACGCTCTTGCTGCTTTAAAGACATCTTCTCTTTCGGGTTCATTAAAGATCTCATGGTAAAGCCCTTCCCACTCTCTGTACGCTTTATTATGAGAAGCAACGCCATTAAACCACTTGATGACCATCGTTTTATCAACAAGCTTGTCATCACCGGCCTGCATCACAAGAAGCGGCACTTTCAAAAATGCATCTGTCGGCACCATCGCTGACTCAATTGTCTTTAAAAGCTCTCTGTACCATCTGACAGAAACTTTCCTGACGTATAACGAATCATTTTGGTCAGCCTCGATGACGTCCTCATTGCGCGTCGCCATATCAATTGATAATCCCGAATCAACCTTAAGCGACGGAGCGATAACATTCAGGCCTCTTGATGCAAGGTCAAGCGCTTTATTGACTTTAATTTGCAGTCCGAGACACGGTGATGATAAAATAATTCCCGTAATGCGGGGATTTCTTTGTTGTTTAAACCATTCAATCGCGACCAGACCGCCCATGCTGTGACCTAAAAGAAAAACCGGCAGATCAAAGGTTCGCGCTTTATCTATCCAAGCATCTACTTCATCAATGTATTCTTGAAAAGAGCGAATATGCCCTCTTGCCCTTGTCGTTGTTCCCTGTCCAGGCAAATCGCCCATGACAACGTGATAACCCGAAGATCGCCACATTTCAATCAGCCATTTATATCGTCCATGATATTCACTTGCCCCGTGAATGATTACAACCACTGCAACAGGTCTGTCTGCTTTCCAGGTCCACATGCTCTTCACCTCATACGAAATTTAAATAGAGAAAGAAGGATGAATCTTATGATCTACCCTTATAAGGAACACATGCCAGATATCCACCCAACAGCCTTTATAGCTGACAATGCAACAATTACCGGTGATGTTGTGATCGGAGAACAGTCCAGCGTTTGGTTTTCTGTTGTCATAAGGGGAGATGTTGCGCCGACCAGAATCGGAAACAGAGTCAATATCCAAGATTTGAGCTGCCTCCACCAAAGCCCGAACAAGACGCTGCTCATTGAAGATGACGCCACGATAGGCCATCAGGTTACACTTCACAGCGCTGTCATCCGCAAGAACGCCTTAATCGGCATGGGCTCAATCATTTTAGACGGAGCCGAAATTGGCGAAGGCGCCTTTATTGGTGCCGGCAGTCTGGTCCCGCCCAGAAAAATTATTCCGCCTGGCCATCTCGCCTTCGGCCGCCCTGCAAAAGTCATCCGCCCTTTGACGGAAGAAGATCGAAAAGATATGCAAAGAATACGGTCAGAATATGTAGAAAAGGGCCAATATTATAAATCACTTCAACAAACATAAGACCTGCTTCGTCTTACTTTACCATTTTTCAAATTATTTTTGAAAGCAATAACCATCGTTAACCCGGACGTCATGACGGTTCGGGTTTCAATTTTTCCATAAAACGTTCACATGTCGCATTAAACATATAAACGTATGACTTTTATCTTATCACAAAACTGTAAACAGCCTCTGCAAAAACACATACCTATTCTTTCCTGTTCTCTATTTTCTATGAGCACACAAAAAGAGCTCACTGGGAGCTCTTTTTGTCAGCTGATATTTCGTTCACTGTCATTAGCCGCATTTTTTTTATGAAAACCTTTTCCATAGTACACGGCAAGCAAGATGAGAAACCATATCGGCCCGATAATCACGGCTACTCTTGTATCAGGGCTGTAAGCCATAAGAATGACGACGAATGCCAGAAATGCCAATGACACATAAGACGTAAACGGAAAGAAAGGCATTTTATACTTTAAGTGTTTCTTTTCTTCGGGCTTCAAACTTTTCCTGTATTTGATTTGAGAAAGCAAAATGATTGCCCACGTCCAAATCGCTCCGAACGTCGCAATACTTGTAACCCAAGTAAATACCTTCGCAGGGACAACGTAGTTTAACAGCACTCCGACTAATAAAGCGCCCGCTGAAGCCAGAACAGCTTTACCCGGGATGCCGCCTTTCGTCAGCTGACCGTATGCTTGTGGCGCCTCTTTCTGTTCCGCCAAGTTAAACAGCATCCGCCCTGTGCTGAAAATACCGCTGTTGCATGAAGACAGCGCGGCCGTCAACACGACAAAGTTAATGATGCCTGCGGCTGATGGAATGCCCACTTTTTGAAATGTGAGAACAAATGGGCTTCCCTGGGAGCCAATTTCCTGCCACGGATAAATAGACATAATGACAAATAAAGCGCCTACATAAAAAATCAAAATCCGCCAAAATACTGTATCGATTGCTTTGGCTAATGATTTTTGCGGGTTTTTCACTTCGCCAGCCGTCACCCCGATCATTTCAATCCCTAAATAGGCGAACATCACCATTTGAAGTGACAATAAAACCCCTTTTATTCCATGAGGGAAAAATCCTCCGTTATTCCATAAATTGCTGATTCCGGTTGCAATGCCCCCATTGCCGACTCCTGCAATAATCATCAATAAACCGACAGCAATCATAGATAGGATCGCGACAATTTTAATCAATGCGAACCAAAATTCCAGCTCGCCGTAAGCTTTGACAGCCAGGAAATTAACACCCGTCATAATGATCAGCGCCGATAATGCCCAAATCCAGTTTGGCACATCAGGAAACCAGAACCCCATATAGATGCCGACAGCAGTAATTTCAGCCATACAGGTGACAACCCATAAAAACCAGTAGTTCCACCCTGTTAAATAGCCTGCAAGCGGTCCCAAATAATCACGCGCATACCTGCTGAAGGAACCGGCAACCGGTTTTTGAATGGCCATTTCCCCAAGCGCTCTCATAATAAAAAACATGACCAGGCCGCTTGCGGCATATGCTACCAAAATACCTGGCCCTGCTAACTGAATAGCTGATGCGGAGCCGAGGAACAACCCCACTCCTATGGCAGCTCCTAAAGACATTAAAGAAATATGCCTTTCTTCGAGTCCGCGGTGCAGCTCTTGTTTTTGTTTTTGCATGCTTTCTTCTCCCCTAGAAAAAAATATCATTAAATCATTTTTCTGAATATTTCGTGTGGATTGGATAAATCAATGATGATGGAGAAATAAAAGGATAATAACAAGGCTTTCGACTAATCGAAAGCCTTGTTGTCTGTTACACAAAGATGACTTCTTTAGGCTGATGGCTCAGCTCTTCAGGCATATACCGTTTTTCAATATTAATGCTGTGCCAGATCATAAAGATCAGTACAGTCCAGATTTTACGGCTGTTATCAGCCTTGTCCGCACAATGGTCTTCAAGAAGCTGAAGGACATAATCCTTATGGATATATGCATCCGTTTGGCTTTCTTGAATAATATTTCGCACCCATTCGTTCATTTCGTTTTTCAGCCAATGACGGATCGGTACAGGGAAACCAAGCTTTTTGCGGTTTAATACGTGCTCAGGCACAATTCCTTCAGCGGCCTTGCGAAGAAGATACTTCGTCGTGCCGTTTTTCGTTTTCAGCTCATCAGGAATTTTTGAAGCGACGTCAAATACGACTTTATCCAAGAACGGCACACGCAGTTCCAAAGAATTCGCCATCGTCATTTTATCCGCTTTTAACAAAATGTCGCCGCGCATCCAAGTGTGGATATCGACATACTGCATTTTGTTGATATCGCTGTACGAGCTGCTTTCTGTAAAGTAAGTCTTCGTCACATCGCGATATGAAAGGTTCGGATTATAATGCTTCAACAGCTGCTTTTTGACAGACTCTTCAAAGATTTTCGCGTTACCGATATAACGATCTTGAAGCGGAGTACAGCCGCGCTCAAGAAGGCTCTTTCCTCTCATCCCTTCAGGCATAACGGCAGCAACGTGTAGAAGCATTTTTTTCAGGCCGGACGGAATGCGTTCAAATGGTTTGAGCGAAAGCGGTTCACGGTAAATGTTATATCCACCAAAGAGCTCATCCGCTCCTTCACCTGATAAAGCAACCGTTACATGTTTTTTCGCTTCTTTTGCAACAAAGTACAACGGAATCGCTGCCGGATCAGCAAGCGGGTCATCAAAATGCCATACGATCTTCGGAAGCTCATTCATGTATTCCTCAGGCGAAATGACTTTGCTGATATTTTCAATGCCCAGCGCCGCTGCAGTTTCTTTCGCTACATCGACTTCACTGAAGCCCTGCTGTTCAAAGCCGACTGAGAATGTTTTTAAGCTTGGATGAAATTCCTTCGCAACAGACACAATAAAGGAAGAATCAATTCCGCCAGACAGGAATGAACCGACAGGAACGTCACTTCTCATATGAACGTTTACAGAGTCATAGATCGCGTCTCTGACTTCTTTCACAAGCTTGTCTTCTTCAGTCTGAACCGGCTTGAAGTTCGCTTTGAAATACGTTTTGAATGTGATATCGCCGTCCGGGCGGATTGTGAACTGTGAACCCGGCTCTACTTTTTTCACATGGGCATCAAGCGTGTTTGGTTCAGGAACAAATTGGAAAGACATGTACTGCTGCAATGCCTCTTTGTCTATTTCAATATCATTCTGAGCAACCATTAAACTTTTTCTCTCTGAGGCAAAATAAACCTGATCATTGATCGTTGTGTAGTACAACGGTTTAATGCCGAATGGATCTCTTGCTCCATAAAGCACATGATCGTTTTTATTCCAAATCAGAAAGGCAAACATACCGCGCAATTTGGACGCCGCTTCTTCTTTATAATGACGGTAAGTCGCAAGAAGAACCTCTGTGTCCGAATCCGTGTTGAATGTGTACCCCTTTGCTTCAAGCTCTTCTCTCAGTTCAATATAGTTATAGATTTCCCCGTTAAAGATAATCCAATATGTTTCATCTTCATATGATAAAGGCTGTCCGCCATTTTCTACATCAATAATGCTGAGACGTCTGAATCCGAATCCGACGTGCTCATCATGGAAATATCCATCACTGTCAGGACCGCGGTGAACGATCATTTGGTTCATTTGTTTGATTAGTTCTTCTTGATCAGCGGTTTGAGCTAACGGATGCTTGTTAAAAACCCCGACAAATCCACACATAGTATTGCCTCCATAATTAAAATTGTCATCATTGAACCCCTATTTATAGACGCTGTGAATAGTATTTGGTTTCACAGTTATGTAAAAAAATAAACATGAATACAACGATAAAAAAGGAAAGCCGCTTAACCAGTAAGCGGCTATAAAATTATTCTCCTAACGCTTCTTTACGCAGCTGCTCCGCTTTGTCTGTACGCTCCCATGGAAGGTCAACATCGTGACGTCCAAAGTGGCCGTACGCAGCAGTTTGTTTGTAGATCGGACGGCGTAAATCAAGCATTTTGATAATGCCGGCAGGTCGTAAATCAAAGTTATTGCGGACAACTTCAATCAGTTTTTCCTCAGAAGCTTTTCCGGAACCGAATGTGTTGATTGAGATTGACACAGGCTGTGCAACACCAATCGCGTAAGCAAGCTGCACTTCGCAAGAATCAGCAAGCTCAGCCGCAACGATGTTTTTCGCAACGTATCTTGCTGCATAAGCCGCAGAACGGTCTACCTTCGTCGCATCCTTTCCTGAGAACGCGCCTCCGCCGTGGCGTGCATAACCGCCGTACGTATCAACGATGATTTTGCGTCCTGTAAGTCCCGCATCCCCTTGAGGGCCTCCGATTACGAAACGTCCTGTTGGGTTGATGAAATATTTTGTTTCTTCATCAATCAACTCTTTAGGAACAACCGGATTGATGACATGTTCTTTAATGTTGCGCTGAATTTGCTCAAGTGTAATTTCAGGGTGGTGCTGAGTTGAAATAACAATCGCGTCAATGCGGACAGGCTTGTTATTTTCATCGTACTCAACCGTTACCTGTGTTTTGCCGTCAGGGCGAAGGTACGGAAGAATATCTTCTTTACGGACTTCACTTAGGCGGCGGGCTAATTTATGAGCAAGTGAAATTGGAAGAGGCATAAGCTCTTTCGTTTCGTTGCACGCATAACCGAACATTAAACCTTGGTCACCAGCACCGATCGCTTCAATTTCTTCTTCGCTCATTGTGCCTTCACGAGCTTCAAGCGCTTGGTCTACACCCATTGCGATATCAGCAGACTGCTCATCAATTGATGTTAAAACCGCACAAGTTTCCGCATCAAATCCGTATTTCGCACGTGTGTATCCGATTTCTTTAATGGTTTGGCGCACTGTTTTCGGAATGTCAACATACGTAGATGTTGTGATCTCTCCGCTGACAAGAACCAAACCAGTTGTCACAGATGTTTCACAAGCAACACGCGCGTTAGGGTCTTTCTTTAAAATTTCATCTAAAATGCTGTCAGAAATCTGGTCACAGATTTTATCTGGATGCCCCTCCGTAACAGATTCTGATGTAAATAAACGACGATTTTTACTCATGATTTGCTTCCTCCTGCACAAGGTCTCCCGATAGACCTTGCATATATGATACGGAACTCGCTCCCTCTTATACAATGTAACGTTATATTAGAGAATGTTAATTGGCATATTTATGAAATAAAAAAACCTTTTCCATCGAGGAAAGGGTTTGGTCTTTGTGCCTTTCACTCTTATCGCTCAAGGAATCATACAACCTTGCAACAGGTTAGCACCTTGGTTGTCTCACTCAGTTCAACATAATAAATAACAGAGAAACCGGTTGCTGGGCTTCATAGGGCCTGTCCCTCCGCCAGCTCGGGATAAGAGTATCCGCTCAATGAAATATCTTATCGTAAAAGGGTTTGCAATGTCAATATGATTCAGAAGAAATAGGCACCTATATTGAGGGAAAACAATGGAAATGCACACACAAAAAATGATAAATAGTATAGACTATTTGAAAATATATGTTATACTAATTCACAATTAGCAAAACACAAAAAACGATAAAGGAAGGTTTCATATGAACTCAGTTGATTTGACCGCTGATTTACAAGCCTTATTAACAAGTCCAAATGTGCGTCATAATTTATCAGCAGCACAGCTAACAGAAAAAGTACTCTCCCGAAACGAAGGCATTTTAACATCCACGGGTGCTGTTCGCGCGACAACAGGCGCTTACACAGGACGTTCACCTAAAGATAAATTCATCGTGGAGGAAGAAAGCACGAAAAATAAGATCGATTGGGGCCCGGTGAATCAGCCGATTTCAGAAGAAGCGTTTGATCGGCTTTATACGAAAGTTGTCAGCTAC
Source organism: Bacillus sp. JS (assembly GCF_000259365.1). Taxonomy (NCBI): domain Bacteria; kingdom Bacillati; phylum Bacillota; class Bacilli; order Caryophanales; family Bacillaceae; genus Bacillus; species Bacillus sp. JS. The sequence goes on from NC_017743.1 coordinate 2,994,504, forward strand.
CTGAAACAGCGAGATGAGCTGTTTGTTTTCGAAGGATTTGCGGGAGCAGACGAGAAATACAGGCTGCCGATCACTGTCGTAAATGAGTTCGCATGGCACAATTTATTTGCGCGGCAGCTGTTCATCCGTCCGGAAGGCAATGATAAGAAAACAGTTGAGCAGCCGTTCACCATTCTTTCTGCTCCGCATTTCAAAGCGGACCCAAAAACAGACGGCACTCATTCCGAAACGTTTATTATTGTCTCTTTCGAAAAACGGACGATTTTAATCGGAGGAACAGAGTATGCCGGAGAAATGAAGAAGTCTATTTTCTCCATTATGAATTTCCTGCTGCCTGAAAGAGACATTTTATCCATGCACTGCTCCGCCAATGTCGGTGAAAAAGGTGATGTCGCCCTTTTCTTCGGACTGTCAGGAACAGGAAAGACCACTCTTTCAGCCGATGCTGACCGCAAGCTGATCGGTGACGATGAACATGGCTGGTCTGATACAGGCGTCTTTAATATCGAAGGCGGATGCTACGCTAAGTGCATTCACTTAAGCGAGGAGAAGGAACCTCAGATCTTTAACGCAATTCGTTTCGGATCAGTTCTCGAGAATGTCGTTGTTGATGAAGACACACGTGAAGCCAATTATGATGATTCCTTCTATACTGAAAACACGCGGGCAGCTTACCCGATCCATATGATTGATAACATCGTGACTCCAAGCATGGCAGGCCATCCGTCTGCAATTGTATTTTTGACGGCTGATGCCTTCGGAGTCCTGCCGCCGATCAGCAAACTGACGAAGGAACAGGCGATGTACCATTTCTTGAGCGGTTACACGAGCAAGCTTGCCGGAACTGAACGAGGTGTGACGTCACCTGAAACGACGTTCTCCACTTGCTTCGGCTCACCGTTCCTGCCGCTTCCTGCTCACGTCTATGCTGAAATGCTCGGCAAAAAGATCGATGAACACGGCGCAGACGTTTTCTTGGTCAATACCGGCTGGACCGGGGGCGGCTATGGCACTGGCGAACGAATGAAGCTTTCTTACACAAGAGCAATGGTCAAAGCAGCGATTGAAGGTAAATTAGAGGATGCAGAAATCATAACTGACGATATTTTTGGCCTGCACATCCCGGCTCATGTTCCTGGCGTTCCTGATCACATCCTTCAGCCTGAAAACACGTGGGCCAACAAGGAAGAATACAGAGAAAAGGCATTCTACCTTGCAAATGAATTCAAAGAGAATTTTAAAAAGTTCGCACATACAGATGCCATTGCACAGGCAGGCGGCCCTCTCGTTTAAAAAGCAAAAGCCAAGAGCAATTAGCTCTTGGCTTGTTTTAATTGACAGAATGCAAAGAAGTCAGCTTGTACGTAATGAGCGTCCGGCCGTCTTCCCATTGAAGCTTCTGCACTTCAGCTGTGCCCGACTTTTCGCCAAGCTTTGTTTTGCGCACATCCATCGGAATCTCCATCGGATATACACGGTATCCGTCCTTCTCTAACGTGAATATATTTTCATCTATGCGAACTTCTTTTCCTTTTGTCACAATCAGTGTATTAAATTCAACAGGCATTCCCAAAGTGAGATCCCCTTTCGTTCTCTTTTTTCTTTATCATACCATATTTCATTGTCAGCGGTTTTTCATCCATTGTGTAAGCTGCCGAACGATACGCCGGTTTTCTTTTGGCGGGAAATAATGTGTGAATGTACTGTAATACCACGTCTCAACCGGCTTATGCAATTGTTTTAGCCTCTCTTCAAATAAATAGGAATGCTGAATCGAAACATTTTGGTCTTTTTCTCCATGGATTAACAGCACGGGAGCCTGAATTTTGTTTACTTGATCAAACGGTGTTCGCCACTGATATTCCTCAGGCACCTTTTTCGGTGTTCCGCCGATGACTCTTTTCATCATTCGCCGCAAATCCTGCCGCTCCTCGTATGTAAGGATCATATCACTGACGCCTCCCCAGGAAACAAATGAAGCCGCATGCCTTCCCATTTCGATTGCCGTGAGCATTCCCATAATCCCGCCGCGGGAAAACCCGAAGATATGAATTCTGTCCTTCTTGACATTTGGGTGCTGCTGAAGAAGGCGAAAAGCAGAAAATGCATCCTCCCTGTCTTCTCCGGCAAAATCCTCATTGCCTTCTCCTCCTTGATTTCCTCTGTAAAAAGGAGCAAACACCACAAACCCTTGGGATGCAAACTGGATAATCCGGCCCGGCCGCACCATGCCCACGCTTTTAATCCCGCCGCGCAAATATAAAAATCCGTCATATTGTCCCGGTTCCGCCGGCTCAGCCAGAAGCCCCTTTACCCGTAACCCATTTGACAGATAGCAGACCGTATACAAACGCACATGCTGGCTTGGCGACGGAAACCTTCTTTTCTCTACAATCAAAACAGCCGCCTCCTTTTTTCTATATGCTTTCCTTACTCCAAAATTACATCCGGTGAAACTGATTAGGCATTCACACATTTTTATACCCATCATACGATATGTAAAGCAAAAAAGGATATTAACTTGATGCGAAATAAGGAGGTTGTCTATGTGAACAAATGGTTAAGGTTGGGCTTCGCCTGTGTCGGCAGTATCTTTCTGATGATCGCCCTGGCAGCTTGCAAGCAAGAAGAAACGCTGACCAAAGTTAAAGTGGCTGAAGTGACCCATTCTATTTTTTACGCACCTTTATATGTTGCGGAGTCTAAAGGATTTTTTAAGGAAGAAGGGCTTGATGTCAATGTGAATACGACCTGGGGCGGAGACAAAACGATGACATCGCTTCTTTCAAACGGCTCCGACATCGCGCTTGTCGGGTCAGAAACATCTATTTATGTCGAGGCGCAAGGGGCTAAAGATCCCGTCATTAACTTCGCCCAGCTGACTCAGACAGACGGGACGTTCCTTGTCGCGAGAGAAGATGTTGAACACTTCAACTGGGATCAGCTGAACGGAAAAACGTTTCTCGGCCAGCGAAAAGGCGGCATGCCTCAAATGGTCGGCGAGTATGTGCTGAACAAACATAAGATTGACCCGCATAAAGATATAGACCTCATCCAGAACATAGATTTCGCCAATATTGCCAATGCGTTTGCTTCTGGAACCGGTGAGTATGTACAGCTCTTTGAACCGCAGGCTTCTCTCTTTGAGAAAAAAGGCATCGGCCATATCGTGGCTTCATTCGGAGAAGAATCAGGCGAGGTTCCTTACACGACCTTTATGGCGAAACAAAGCTACCTGAAGAAAAATGAAGACACAGCCGTCAAGTTTACAAAAGCCATTTACAAGGCGCAGCAGTGGGTTGAAAATCATTCTGCGAAGGACATCACAGATGCCATTAAAGATGAATTTGATGATACCGACCCAGACGTCATCGAAACATCCATTGAACGCTATAAAAAGCAGCATTCATATTCGCCAGATCCTCTGCTTAACGAAAAAGAATGGGAGCTGCTCCAAGACATTATGGATCAAGCGGGAGAACTGCCGAAGCACATTCCATACAATCAGCTTGTAAATAAAGAAATTGCTGAAAAAGTCACCTCGGAGAAATAGGAGGCGCCATCTATGTCTTTCTTACATGTCGACCATGTAACCCATACTTACTTTTCTATCAAAGAAAAAACAACGGCTGTGCGGGATATTCATTTCGATGCCGAAAAAGGTGATTTCATCTCATTTCTCGGCCCAAGCGGCTGCGGAAAAACAACACTGCTTTCCATTATTGCCGGATTGATTGAGCCATCGGAAGGCAGAGTTCTGATTGAAGGCCGTGAGCCGAATCAAAAAGAACATAACATTGGCTATATGCTTCAGCAGGATTACTTATTTCCCTGGAAATCTATCGAGGAAAATGTGCTTCTCGGTTTAAAAATCGCCGACACGCTGACAGAAGAAAGCAAGGCCGCTGCACTCGGTCTATTGCCGGAGTTCGGCCTCATAGATGTGGAGAAAAAATATCCGAAAGAGCTGTCAGGCGGGATGCGCCAGCGGGCCGCGCTTGCAAGAACTCTTGCGCCAGATCCAAGTCTGCTTTTGCTGGATGAGCCATTTTCCGCGCTTGATTTTCAGACAAAGCTGTCATTGGAAAACCTGGTATTCCGCACATTAAAGGAATATCAAAAAACAGCAGTGCTTGTCACTCATGATATAGGGGAAGCGATAGCGATGAGCGATACGATCTTTTTATTTTCGAATCAGCCGGGCACCATCCATCAGATTTTTACCATTCCTAAGGAATTGGCCTCGATGATGCCTTTTGACGCCCGCCAGGAGCCATCCTTCCAGACGCTGTTTCAAACGATATGGAAGGAGCTGAATTCTCTTGAGAAACAGCAAAGAAACCATTGATCTGCTTCATGAGCAGTATCAATTCAAACAAAAAAAGGAAAAGTGGAATGTCCATTCTTTTCAGCTTGCCATATTTATTCTCTTTTTCTCAGGCTGGGAAATCTCCAGCAGGCAAGGCTGGATCGATCCGCTGATCTTCAGCTCTCCATCAGCTGTATGGCGTTTATTGCTGGAGAAACTCGGTGACGGTTCATTACTGTCACACATCGGCGTCACTTTATTCGAAACGGTGCTAGGCTTTTTGCTTGGAACGTTTATGGGCACGTGCCTCGCCGCTTTGTTATGGTGGTCCAATCGGCTTGCCAGGATTTTAGATCCGTATCTTGTGATCTTGAATGCAATGCCGAAAGTGGCCCTGGGCCCGATCCTGATTGTCGCACTCGGTCCCAGTTTTATTAGCATTATTGCGATGGGAGCCATCATCAGCGTCATTATCACCACCATCGTTGTGTACACCGCCTTTCAGGAGGTCGACGAAAACTATACGAAAGTCATGAAAACATTCGGCGCAAAAAAATGGGTTATTTTTAAAGAAGCCATACTGCCCGCATCCTCTCCCGCGATTATTTCAACATTAAAAGTAAACGTCGGTTTATCATGGGTTGGCGTCATTGTAGGGGAATTCCTCGTTTCGAAGGTTGGATTGGGATATATGATTATTTACGGATTCCAAGTCTTCAATTTTACACTCGTCTTCTTAAGCCTGCTGATCATCGCCATCTTTGCCACACTGATGTATCAGGGTGTCGAGCTGCTGGAAAAGAAATGGACGAAGGGCAGGACATAATAAAAAATCCGGCACATGTGCCGGATTTTTTATTCGATCCATCCAGATTCTTTCAGTTTTTTCAAACTGATCGGAAGAACGGAATCCTTCATAATAAAGCTGAACTTTTTATTGCGGGAAAGGTTCTCCGGAAGCTCGTGAAACAAAACCGGGCCTTTCGTTTCAAAGTAATCAGCTTGCTCTTCAAGCTTTTCTATATCTGCAAAATATATATTTTTCACAATCACTTTTTCTTTACCGAGAACCTTATACTGTCCGAGATACTTGAGGCTTTTGACTCTCGCGCCCGTCTCTTCCTTTACTTCCCGGAGCGCAGCCTCTTCTGCGCACTCCATCGGCTCTACTTTCCCGCCTGGAAACTCATAGCCTCTGTCCTCATGTTCTGTTAAAAGCCATTTGCCGCCAAAACGGCAAATCACCCAGACATGCTTCGGGCTGTCCGAGAAAGGCTGATTGTCAAAGGAAAGCTGAACAGTATTCTGATAATAATCTTTAAACTCGTACATGTTTATCCCTCAAATCCGTTCCTAGCTATCTTCCATACATCATACCACAGTTACGTTTCTGCGGAAGCCTTTTATCAAAAAATAAGGGAAACCCAGCACGCCGTCAGGTTCTGCATACAGACTAGCTCGTACAGTTTTTTGCGATACCTATTGCTGAAAAGTGCGACTGACGCTCTGGGCTTTATTATGACCCGCGAACAGGGAAAAGTTACGGTTTGCGTTTAAATTTATTTTTTAACGTTTCTAAAAGATCGACAAGCACCTGGGGAACCGGTATGCCGAGAGAACTGGCTGTTACAACAATTTGCACAGATTCATAAAGAATATAAAACATAATAGCCAAGTCACGAATGGACCCCTGTGTATTCAGCAGCTGATCAAAAAAGTGGCATACAGAGATCAGAGCCAGCGTGACTAATTTTTTGACAAGCCGGGCAAATATCTTCTTAAACGACAGTTTGTGAATAATTGTTTCCTTCAAAGTCGTACTGATAAATTCAATTGCCATAAGAGAGAGCAAAATCAGAAATGAATACTGAAAACCTCCGAAGAAAAAACCCGCTGCTGAAACGCTGACTGCTATTAACGAAAAGATGCCAAAGTCTCTATCCATTTATCCCAACATCCTTTCACAGAAACGGCCTTACGATATTCTATGGAAAACAAGCCGACCGGATTGGATTTTTCAGAAAAATGGACTGGTTGTCGCCTATTTTTCAGATACAAAAAGAAAAGCCGGACATCTGTTTTTAGACGTCCGGCCGTTCTTTTACCCCAGGTAAGCTTTTAGCATCCAGTTATGTTTTTCAATATTTTGATGGATCGCAAGAAGCATGTCCCCTGTTGTTTCGTCACCGACTTCATCAGCTAAATCCATGCCGTTTTTCAGCTCTTCCGCGATGACCGTAAAATCATCGTATACGCTTTGAACCATTTGTTCAGCTGTTTCATTTCCAGCCGCTTCTTTGACAGAAGCCGTTTCTAAGGATTCCTTCATTGTTGCAATCGGTTTTCCGTTCAGCGCCAAAAGACGTTCTGCTAAGTCATCAATATAAGTTGCTGTTTCGTTGTACAGCTCCTCAAACTTTTCATGAAGAGTGAAGAAATCTTTCCCTTTCACATACCAGTGATAATTATGTAGTTTCACATACATGACCGTCCAGTTGGCTACTTGTTTGTTCACTGCTTGAATCAATTGTTCTGACATGGTATCTCCTCCTTGTTATATGACTATGTATACCCTTAATATCGTACGCTAAAACCTCTTTTTTACCCTTATCTGTCACGATTTCTTCTATTATGCTACAATTGTTAAAAAACGGGAGGTGGAATGTCATGACGCTTCTCATTACGATAAGTATTTTGATTGTGCTGGCTGTGTTGCTTGTAACCATTTGGACGACTGTAAAAGCCTATAATGTAAAGCATACCATTGATCCACCGCAAGAAAATCACTCTGATTCACACAATCAATGATGATGTGATTGCTTCTCTTCTGACTGATTGCCCGCAGCATCGGCGTCTCCGACTTGGACTTTTAAGGTCGGCATGCTATGCTGTTTTTTTGCTGTGACATGGGATTGGACAGTGTATACACCATCTTCCTTAAACGTTGTTTCCAGCCGGTATACGCCTTTTTCTTGTTTCGCCTTAAACATTTGGCTGGCGTCTTTTTCCCCTTCTTTCCATACTTCAAACTCTACTTCATCGGCATCTGTCACAGCTTCATCACCGTATGATACGGCTGCTTCATAAGCAGCGCTGTCTCCGGGTTTTATTTTTTCAGGACCGGTCAGCTTGACATCCAAAACCTTGGGCGCCTCATCTGTATTTGCTTTGCTTTCGCCAGATCCGCATCCGTTAAGCAAAAAAGCAGAAAAAAGCAGAACAACCAACATCTTTTTCATGCCATCACCCTTTCATCGTTTACCTAAATAGTAGCAAACGCTTACAACAAATGGTACAAAAAATATGAGACGTCACAAAAAAGACCTTTTTGCGCTTGAGCAAAAAGGTCTTTTCTATTTTAGCCAAATACTTTTAGCAATTCTTCTTTATCCTGTGAAAGCCAGAAACGCATTAAACGTTTAGCGCCTTCCAGATCATGAAGCTTCGCTTGGCCGCACTGCTTCTCATTCGCAGCTGGTATTTCGGTAATCTCTACCGCTTCCTTCATTGTGTCTTCAAGCAGATCAACGATTTCCGCCGGTGTCGGCTCTCCGCTCACTACAAGATAATAGCCAGTCTGGCAGCCCATTGGAGAGATATCAATGATATCAAAATGATCATATTTCTCTGCATGAGAACGAATCGTAAACGCGAGCAAATGCTCGAGTGTGTGAATGGTGTCAGGCTTCATTGCCTGCTTATTTGGCTGGCAAAAACGAATATCAAATTTATTTACAACGCCGTCTGTTCCTACTTTATGCACGCCGCAATGTCTTACATATGGAGCAACAACCGCATTATGATCAAGCTCAAAACTTTCTACTGAAGGCATAATGGCACTCTCCCTTTTCTAAAAATGTACATTCATTATAACATACCTTTCCGATAAGAATAATCGAATAGCTTTTCAATCTGCGTTTTTTTTCTTATACTTGCATCAGAAAGGTTGCTGAATACATATGAAAACCCTATTTATCGCTCTGATCAGAGGATATCAAAAATTCATCTCGCCGCTGACGCCGCCAACATGCCGCTTTTATCCGACTTGCTCTCAATATGGAATCGAAGCGATTAAAACACATGGGGCTTTAAAAGGCGGCTGGCTGACAATCAAACGGATTTTAAAATGCCACCCGTTCCATCCGGGAGGAGTCGATCCCGTTCCTGAAAAGAAACACAAACATTAAGCGTTATAGCCGTTTACGACAAGATCCAGTTTTCCTGTGTCAGGATCAATAACCAAGCCATGGACTGGAACGTTTTCCGGGAACAGCGGATGATGTTTAATGACTTCTACGCTGTCTTTCACACTTGCTTCTACTGAATCAAAGCTTTTAAACCATTGATCAAAATCAACACCGGAGTACTTTAATGTTTCGATGCGTTCTTCCGGAATTCCTCTTTCTTTGATTCTATCAAGCATGCTTTCGCTGCTGATTTTGCTCATGCCGCAATCGTGATGTCCGATCACACATACCTCATCGGCGTTCAGCTCGTACACTGCGACGAGTAAACTTCTCATGATGCTTCCGAATGGGTGTGTCACAAGCGCACCGGCACTTTTAATGATTTTCACATCGCCGTTTCGCATATTCATTGAATGCGGCAGCAGTTCAACCAGACGAGTGTCCATGCAAGAAAGAATCGCCATTTTTTTATCGGGGAATTTTGACGTTTTATACTTTTCATACTCTCTTTGTTCAGTAAATGTCTTGTTAAATTCGAGAATATCATTTAGAAGACTCATGTTCGTTGTCCCTTTCTATTCTTTTTACTCTTCAATATATCACAACACTTGTTTATTCGTCATAATAAAAAAAGACAAACCCTCAGGTCTGCCTTATTTCCCCATGTTATAGCGTTTTTTGAACTGCTCAACTCGTCCGCCTTTTTCATTGAATTTCTGGCGGCCTGTATAAAACGGATGCGTGTCAGAGCTTACTTCTACTTTAATGACGGGATATGTGTTGCCGTCTTCCCACTCTGCTGTTTCATTAGATGTTTTGGTCGAGGTGCTGAGAAAACGATAGCCGCTGTTGACATCCTGAAATATGACTTTGTGGTTTTTTGGATGAATTCCTTCTCTCATGAGTATCCCCTTTCTTTAAATCGTAATAATTACGTTTTATTTTATAACGTCACAAACGTTTTGTCAATCTTCTTACATCCTTCCCTCTGTTCTCTCATTGTAAACCTCATGGCATTTAAGAATAGGAAGAATAATCTAACCTAGGAAGCAAATAATAAACCCAAAATACATACAGAACGTCTTTTGAGAAAGGTGGTTTACGATTGTGGATGATTTAGTTTTGGCCAGAAGCCTTTTTGGTACGACAATGGGCTTCCATATCATTTTCGCAACGCTTGGAGTCGGTCTGCCGCTCATGATTTTAGTGGCGGAATTGATCTATCAAAAAACGAAAGATGACCATTATGCGATCATGGCGAAAAGGTGGACGAAAGCACAAGCTGTTTTACTGGGAGTCGCCATACCGACCGGAACGATCGCGGGCACTCAGCTCGCGCTTTTATGGCCGGGATTTATGGAAGTCATCGGCCGGGTCATGTCCCTGCCGTTTCAAATTGAAATCTATGCTTTTTTTGTTGAAGCCCTTTTCATGTCGATTTATGTATACGCAGCAGACCGCTTATCACCTGCAATGAGGATTGTTGCTGTTTTCTTTGTGTTAGTCGGGGCCGCAGCATCCGCTGTTCTGATCACGAATGTCCATGCCTTTGAAGGAACTCCGGCAGGTTTTAAAATTTTAAACGGAAAAATCACAGATGTTGATCCGTGGGCCGCGTTCTTCAACCCAAGCTTTTTTATCACTGCAGGCCATGTCGTTTTATCCGCATTTATGACGGGAGCGTTTATCGTAGCTTCTGTGGCCGCATATAAAATGATCCGGACGAGAAAAAAGGAAAAGGTCTATCGCTTTCACCGGAAAGCCCTTTTGCTCGCACTCACGATCGGAGGTATTTTTTCATTGCTGACCGCTTTGAACGGACACGAATCAGCACAGATGCTGTACGAATACCAGCCCGAAAAATTAGCCGGTGCGGAAGGCCTGTTTGAAACAAGATCCCACGCTCCGCTCGCGATCGGCGGTTTTACCGACCCGAAAGAAGAAAAAGTAAAATGGGCTATCGAGATTCCATGGGCTTTAAGCTTTTTGGCAGCGAACCGTTTTGACACTGTTGTAAAGGGATTGAATGCATTTCCTAGAGATGAATGGCCGCCGCTTTTTATTCACACGCTGTTTAATGCGATGGTCGGAGTAGGCATGCTGTTGATTCTTTATTCCATTATCGGTGTGGTCTGGAGAAAGGTGCTCAAGAAAGACCGATTCCCGACGTGGCTTTTGGTCATTTTCATGACAGCAGGCCCTTTTAGTCTTATCGGCATTGAATTCGGCTGGATTTTCGCCTGTACGGGGAGGCAGCCTTGGGTCATCTATCATCTGCTGAAAACATCGGATGTCGTGACAACGACTGGTTCGATCGGAGTGCTCTTCTTGTTTTTCACATTTGTTTATGCCGTGTTAGGCGCAGCTGTCGTCTACGTGCTCTTGTACTATTTCCGCAAGCACCCGGTTGACGAAGATTTAAATACAGCGGAGTCGTAATGGCTCCGCAAACAGGAAACCAAATGGAAGGAAGATCGACAAATGGACATTTCAACTGACGCTCTGATCGCCATCTCAATTATCTGGGGCTTTGTGTTTATTTACGCCGTCATGGCGACAATGGATTTTGGAGCTGGATTTTGGTCTATGATCTATTTAAACAAGGAACACATGAAGGCCACCGATATTGCGAATCGATTTTTGTCCCCGACTTGGGAGGTCACAAACGTCTTTATTGTGGCCATCGTCGTGGCGCTTTTCAGTTTTTTCCCCGGTGCGACATTTGTGCTCGGCACCGTGTTATTAATTCCCGGCAGCATAATTTTGCTGCTTTTAGCGATCCGAAGCGGATTTCTCGTTTTTTCAAACACAGCAAAAGAGCGGAAAACGCTAAGATATATTTCCGGCATCTCCGGCTTTATCATTCCTGCTGTTTTAATTTTGGTGCTTCCTGTGACTCACGGAGGATTTATCGAAAAAACGGACGGGATCTATAACTTGAATATGTCTAAAATCTTTTCAAGCCCCAACGCCTATTCATTTATCGGGTTTGCGATTTTAAGCACCTTATTTTTATCCTCGCTATTGCTTGCTGATTTTTCAAATGTAGCAGAGGAACAGGATGCGTACCGGGCCTACAGAAAAAGCGCCCTGATCACCGGCCCGATTTCACTGCTGTTTGCTGTATGCATTATGGTGACGATGCGGAATGAAGCAAACTGGCTGTACAGCGGAATGCTGAATGATTTCACTTGGATTATTGCATCGTTTATTACATTTGTCATTGCTGGAATCGCTCTGTTTCTGCCAAACAAAAGTTTTGGAAAAAACATCGGAAAACCGCGGCTTGCACTTGTCGCGATTGGAATACAGTATTTTCTCGCAAGCTACGCGTACGGGCGGGCGCATCTTCCGTATATGATTTATCCCGATGTGACAGTCATGTCAGGCTTCACAGAGCCAGCAACGTTCAGGGCACTGTTTGCGACGTATATCGTCGCATTTATCATTCTATTTCCGGGCTTTTATTTCTTCTGGAAAATGTTTATGCGAGATAAACGCTATATCCGCCAGGAGGAATAGAGGTGAAGCCTGCCGGCTATACTAACCCAGAACCTTTATAAGGAGGGGATGGCATGGAGCAGAAAATTCTATGCGAAGTCAACAACTGTTCTTATTGGGGCAAAGGAAACAAATGCACCGCTGATGCCATTTATGTTGTCAGCCATACTGGTGAAACGGCTGAAAACAGCCGGGAAACAGACTGCAAAACGTTTAAGCCGCATGAATTGTAATTAAAAGAAAGAGCTGCATCAGCCAGCTCTTTCTTTTTGCATGTTGAGTGTTCTCAGCTTTTTAGTCATGACCCCGTTTGCAGGTGAAAACAAAAAGGCGCTTGCATACCATATACCTGTCATGGCCGCCATCGCTCCTGAAATCGAAACATTAAGCCACGTTGCGAAGAAATAGCCCATGATCGCCGACAGCCCGCCAATCAACGCGCTGAGAATCAGCATATAAAGAAGCCGGTCTGTCAGCAAATGTGCCGCAGCAGGCGGAACAATCAACATGGCCACAACCAATACAGCACCCACTGAATCAAAGGAAGCAACAGTCGTCAAAGACAGCATGCCCATTTGCACGTAATGAATGAGCAAAACCGGTATTCCTAAGGCTAAAGCCATTTGAGGATCAAACGAAGCGATTTTAAACTCCTTATAGCACACACTGATCAACACTACGTTTAAAACCAGAACAGATGCCAGCATCCAAAACGCTTTCGGCCCGATATCAACTCCGAATGCCGTCATCGTATTCCACGGCACAAAAGCGATTTCTCCCATTAACGAGTGCTCAATATCGAGATGGACATTCGCTCCATAAACAGAAAGCAAAATGACGCCGATTGCAAATAAGGATGTAAACACAACGCCTATGGCAGCATCTGATTGAACCCCCTTGCTATGAAGAAGCTGAACCAAGAAAGCCGTTAACAGACCGGTTGCGGCTGCGCCGATAAACATAGAAATCCCATCGAGACTTCCCGTCACTAGAAAAGCGCCGACAATGCCAAGCAACACTGTATGACTGATTGCGTCGGCCAGCATCGCCATGCTTCTCAGCACAAGAAATGTGCCGATCAATGCGCAGCTTACACCGACTAATACACCGGTAGCTATAATCCATGCTTCAAAACTCATTTGCGATCTGTCCCTTCTCGGCTTCATGAGACGCTTTTCGCAGCTCAGGCATCCGGCCATACAGCTTTAATAATGAAAAAAGCCGTTCTCTCGTTTCCCCTGGCAAACGATCCGGATCAAAGCAGTCCTGGTCGAATTCTATATTGGCAAGCTCCATTTCATGCATGAGATACACTTCATACATCCACTGCTTCAAAGCTGTGTGGTAGCCTTTTTCAATCCCGGTGCTTGTGATTTGCCAAACTCCATTTTCGATACACTTAATGCACCTCTCTTGTTCCAAGTCATTTAAAACCTTAAGGCATAATGAAGGAGATAGACGCCTTTTCTTTCTTACACTCTCAGCTGTTACACAAAGATCTTTCTTTTCATACTGTTCATAAATCGTCAGCAGCACTTGCTCCCTGCTTGTTCTGCGCCGAAGCCTCATCAGCCTTATGGCTTTAGCCGCCAACCCCCGCTTAGGCGCGCAAATCATTGAAAAAAGAAAGATCAGCGTTGCAGATATGATTATTAATGGCCCTGTCGCCATTCCCTTCATGGTCGTGCTCAGCAGGGTTCCGGCCACTCCGCTGACCCCGCCAGTGATCCCGGCAATGACGATCATCCCTGTCAATCGTTCGGTCCAATATCTTGCAGCTATGGCAGGTGTAATCAGCATAGCCGCCATTAATATCACACCAACCGTCTGAAGCCCAATAATGACAGCACCGACAATCAGACTAGCCAAAAGTCCGTTCAAAAAACGCACCGGGATTCCCAATCCCTTTGCAAACGCGGGATCAAAAGTAATCAATGTAAATTCCTTAAAGAAAACAATACACAGGAGCAGCAGAACAGCAGATATTCCTGCAATAAGAATGATATCCTGTCTGACCAATGAAGCCGCCTGGCCGAACAAAAAAGAATCAAGCCCGCTTTGGCTTCCTGCCCCCTGCTGCTGAATATATGTCAAAAGAATAATCCCAACCCCAAAAAACACAGAAAGAACTATCCCGATCGCCGAGTCCTCCTTTGTTTTTGAAAGCCGCGAAATCACCTGAATACAAAACGTTCCGAGCAGTCCGGCAAGCGCCGCACCCAGCAAAAAGAAAGGCAGTGATTTTTGCCCGGTGAACAGAAAAGCGAGACACACGCCCGGCAGAGCTGAATGGGTCATCGCATCGCCGATTAAACTTTGCTTTCTCAGCAGCACAAAGCTGCCCAAAACACCGCTTGCCGCCCCGAGCAAAAGCGTACCCGCCAGCACCCACTGTGTGTTCGGATGCTGGAGCTGCAGCCACAAACTTTCAAACATTGCGCTCACTCCTTATGCCCTTCTGCTATGACTTTATCTTTTAAAAACGTAAGCCTTCCTCCATATGTTTTTTGCAGGTTTTCGATTGTAAAAACGTTTTCCGCCGGTCCGAAAGCGATTTTTCTTAAATGAAGCAGTAAAATCCAATCAAAATAATCCTCGGCGGTCTGCAAGTCATGATGGACGACAAGCACGGTTTTTCCTTTTTCTTTGAGTTCTGCCAGAAGCGTCATAATCGCGCGCTCCGTCGCTGCATCGACACCTGCAAACGGTTCATCCATAAAATAAATGTCAGCGTTCTGGCAGAGTGCCCGGGCAAGAAACACCCGCTGCTGCTGGCCGCCTGACAGCTGGCTGATCTGCCTATTCGCATAATCAAGCATCCCGACTTTTGCTAAAGCGGCCTTCGCCATTTCCACATCTGCTTTCTTTGGCCTCTTTAATAAACCGATTCTTCCGTATCTTCCCATTAGGACGACATCGAGCGCGCTTGTGGGGAAATCCCAGTCAACCGAGCCGCGCTGCGGAACATATCCGATTCTGGTCCGCTGATCCTTATAGTCTTTGCCGTAAATAGAAATGTCTCCTGAAGCCCGGGGCACAAGACCGAGAATGGTTTTGATCAAAGTTGATTTTCCCGCGCCGTTTGGGCCGATAATGCCAATCAGTTTTCCTTCCGGCACCTGCAGCGAAATGTCCTGCAGCACAGGCCTTTTATGATAAGCAACTGTCACATTATCAAGCTCAACAGGGAACATATCCTTCACCTCTTTTCTTTATTTAAGCGCTTTAGTAATCGTGTTGATATTGTGGCGGAACATTCCTTCGTATGTGCCTTCTTTGGTGCCCTTTTCACCCATGGCATCCGAATAAAGCTGGCCGCCGATTGTGACGGTATGGCCTTTTTCTTTAGCGCCTTCCACCACTGCATTGATTGATTTTTCAGATACGCTGCTTTCTACGAACACAGCTTTTATTTGTTTTTCTGTCAGAAGATCAACCAGCTCCTGAACATCCCTTAATCCATAGTCCGAATCTGTGCTTAGTCCCTGCAGGCCTCTTACCTTAAATCCATACTCATTCCCAAAGTACGCAAACGCATCATGAGCAGTCACAAGCACACGGCTTTTCTCCGGAATATGTGCGATCTCCTGACGCGACCACTTATCTAAATTTTGCAAATCTTCTTTGTATGCTTTGGCATTTTTCTGAAAGTCATCTGCGTGCTGAGGCATTGCTTTGCTGAATTGCGCTTCAATTTCATCCACTGCATAGATCCATAGCGGAATGCTGAACCACACGTGGGGATCAAACGTCTTGCCTTCCCCCGCTGAAATAAGCTTGTTTTTCGGAATGGCCTCAGCAACTGCCGCTGCTTGTTTTTGTTCGCCAATTTTTTGGAGGACGTCCTCCATTTTCCCTTCCAAATGCAACCCGCTGTACAGAACAACATCGGCTGACATTAATTTTTTCGTGTCACCTTGCGAAGCTTTGTAAAGGTGCGGATCAACCCCCGGCCCCATTAAAGAGGTGACTTTTACATGCTTGCCTCCGATGTTTTCTGCTGCATCGGCAATTTGAGATGTTGTCGCTGTCACTTGTAATTGTTGATCAGCGCTCTTTCCGGCTGAATCTGTTCCGCATCCTGTTAAAGCAAAGGCCGCAAAAAGCACTGCCGCCATCAGCCCTCGTTTCATGTTCCTCCTCCTCTTTGCCATCAATGTCCGATTGTTTTATCTTATGATGTCAGTTCTTAGACATGTGACATTAAATTAGACAAAAGCATATTTTGTTTACACAGGACAAAAAGTTTCCTTTGTGCAAAATTATCGCGTTTGGCCATTTTTGTCAAGCTCCATTTACATAAAAAAACCGGCTGGGTCAGCAGCCGGTCCAAACGAGAAGGGATGTATTCAATGAACACTTTTACTGTAACAGCATAGTGTCATTCATTCAAAATAGCAAAATGCTTTTTTCTTACCCATGCTGTGTGAAAACATCCATTTTGGTCACATATTTTCGCATAATATCTTGGTTCACCTCAACCCCTAAACCAGGCTGTTTTGACACAGAAATAAATCCATTATCAATACGAATATCAGGGGTCACAATATCTTCATCCCAATAGCGTGAAGATGATGAAATATCGCCGGGTATTGTGAATTGAGGCAGTGAAGCAAGCGCAACGTTCTGCGCTCTCGATATGCCGGTTTCCAGCATTCCTCCGCACCACACCTGCATATGATGCTCTTGGCATAAATCATGAATTTTTAAAGCTTCTGTTAAGCCGCCGACACGCGAAGGCTTTATATTAATAATTTTGCAGCTTCCCAGCTCAATCGCCCGTCTCGCATCATCAACTGAACAAATGCTTTCATCAAGGCAAATGGCCGTTTTCAAATGTTTCTGCAAGTGGCGGTGGTCAACGATGTCGTCAGCTTGAAGAGGCTGCTCAATCATCATTAACTGGAATTCATCAAGCTCCTTTAAGCGGCTGATATCCTTCAGCTCATAGGAGGAATTGGCATCAGCCATGAGCGGGATGTTTGGGAACCGGCTGCGGATGGCCTTGACCAATTCCACATCCTGCCCAGGCTGAATTTTAATTTTTATTCTTTGATAACCTTCTTTTTGATAGCTTTCAATTTCCTTCAGCATATCGTCAAGGGGTGCTAGGCCGACAACCACTCCGGCAGGGACTTTATCTCTTGTTCCGCCCAATGCCTCAGCAAGAGATATGCCCTTCTTTTTGGCATAGATATCCCAGACAGCCGATTCAAGTCCCGCTTTTGCCATCCGGTTTCCTTTATACCGCGCCAGGCTGTCCGGCACTTCTGAAGGGTGATTAAATTCACGGCCGACGACATTTGGAATAAAAAAATCTTTTAGCATATGCAAACATGTTCCAATGGTTTCCTCGGTGTACCAAGGAGAAGAGAAAGCAGAAACTTCTCCCCAGCCTGTAACACCGGATGTATCAATGGCTTCCACGATCAGAAATTTGCGCTCTTGAAGCGTTTCGATACTGTTTTTAAACGGTTTCTTTAAATTCATGCTCAAATGGTAAAGCGTAATTTTTTCTATTTCGATCATAGCAGTTCTCCTTTACGCGCATCCTTCAGCCGATTTCGCAAGAGCTTATTAGACGCATTGCGCGGCAAGCGGTCAAGCACAAAGAATTTTGCCGGAATTTTATACTTCGCCAAACGTTCTTTGCAGTATGCCCTCAATTCTTCTGCGCTCACAGGCTTGTGAAGGACAAGATAGGCGTGAGGCACTTTCCCCCATTTTCTGTCCTCAGCCCCTGAAACTCCGGCTTCGGCCACAGCGGGGTGTGAAAGCAGCACTGACTCCACTTCGGCCGGATAAATGTTTTCTCCGCCAGAAATGATCAGATCTGAACGTCTGTCTAATACATATAAAAAGCCTTCATTGTCCAAATACCCAAGATCACCTGTTTTCAGCCAGCCATTTTGAAAGGAGGCTTCGTTTGCGCGCTCTCGGTTAAAATAGCTTTTCATGACATTTGGGCCTTTGACCATAATTTCACCGTGTTCGAACGGTTCACATGCCTGTCCGTCCCGCTCGATTTTGATTTCACATGAAAACAGCGGTTTCCCCGCAGATCCGAGCTTCTCCATGCTAAATTCCGGCGACAGGGTAACAATTTGTGAGCAAGTTTCTGTCATTCCATATGACTGAAAGACAGGGAATCCTTTCTCACGGCATTCCTCAAGCAATGGCAGCGGTGCAGGACCGCCGCCGAGAAGAATGCATCTGATGGATTCAGGGCAGCGGCTTGTTTCTTGTAAAAGACTGGCCAGCATAGTCTGCACCGCAGATACCATTGTCACTTCATGCCTGTTGATAGAATCCAGCACATCGCTTACGGAAAAACGCTGATGAAGCACGACAGTCATTCCATAGATCACAGATTTAAATAATGCGGACAAGCCGCTGATGTGAAAGAGCGGCAATGCGATAAGCCAGCGGTCTTGTTCTGTTATACCCAAATTAAGCGCGGACGACACCGCACTGAAATAATGGTTGCCGAACGTTTGCTGAACTCCCTTGGGCTTTCCTGTCGTACCCGATGTATACATCAGCGTCGCCGTTGCATCCATTTGCATATAAGCCTGGATCTCCATTTCCCCCGCGGCTTCTTTCATCAATTCATCCACATCAATTGTTTGAACGATATGTTCATACTCTTTTCTGTCAAAGCTTGAATCTGTCAGTAAAAAGCCGGAGCCGGAATCCTCCAGCTGAAACAGCCTTTCATGTGTTGACAGCTTCGTATTCAAAAGCACCGCTTTAACACCTAGCAAAAAACAAGCGTGAACAGCGTATACCATTTCTGCACGGTTTTGGAGCAAAATAGCCGCAGTATCCCCTTTCCGAACCGAATGAGCGGCAAGCTGTTCCGCCATTCGTTTAGACGCGACAAACAATTCTGCAAAAGTTACGGTTTGGTCTTCATAGATGAGAGCAATTCTCTCAGGTGTCAGCTGTGCCCGCTGCATGAGCCAGTTGGGCTGTTCTGTCAGCATGTCATCATCTCCGAGGTAAAATGTCTGTATTGAAAAGAAAACAGCTTGGACCGCAAAGTCTCAAGCTGTTGGTTGACTAAGTATTGCTGATCACGGGAAACGAGGGAACTGTCCGAAATCAGGTTTGCGTTTTTCCTTAAAGGAATCACGGCCTTCTTTTGCTTCATCTGTTGTGTAGTAAAGAAGGGTAGCATCCCCTGCAAACTGCTGAATTCCAGCAAGTCCGTCTGTGTCCGCGTTAAACGCAGCTTTAAGAAAGCGCAGTGCGGTCGGGCTTTTTTCAAGCATTTCTTCACACCATTTAATCGTTTCTTCTTCAAGCTGTTCCAAAGGAACGACTGTGTTGACAAGACCCATGTCCAGTGCTTCCTGTGCGTTGTACTGACGGCATAGGTACCATATTTCACGTGCTTTTTTGTGCCCAACAATTCGAGCCAGATAGCCAGAACCGTAACCTGCATCGAAGCTTCCCACTTTAGGGCCTGTTTGTCCGAAAATTGCGTTGTCTGCAGCAATTGTCAAGTCACATACGATGTGAAGCACATGGCCTCCGCCGATCGCATATCCGGACACCATCGCGACAACCGGTTTCGGAATGACACGGATTAAACGCTGAAGATCCAATACGTTTAGACGCGGGATCTGGTCGTCTCCTACATATCCACCGTGACCGCGCACTTTTTGGTCTCCGCCAGAACAAAATGCTTTGTCCCCTGCGCCGGCAAGCACGATAACCCCAACATTTTGGTCGTCTCTTGCGTCAGCAAACGCATCAATCATTTCAGCAACCGTTTTAGGGGTAAACGCATTATGTACCTCAGGTCGGTTGATTGTTATTTTTGCAATGCCATTATACGTTTCATACAATATCTCATCGTATGTCCGTTTTGTTTTCCATTCAGCCATATGATGACCTCCTTTTATTCTCTATGTGAATGAGTCAGATGCTTGTCAAAAACTCACTCACTATTTTACCAAACAATCGCGGCTGTTCCACATGGACCGTATGTCCTGCCTTTGGAACAATCTCTATTCTACTAGAAGGAAGCATCTTATGCACCTCTTGATTGATGGCGCAAAATTTTTCGTCCCACTCGCCGCAGATAAGGAGCACAGGAACGGCTATTTCTTCTACACGGCTCCACAAGGAAGGCTGTGAACCGGTGCCCATGCCGGTTAAACTGTTCGCAAGCCCAATCTTATTGTTCCGCAGACGGCCCGATCGTATCCTGTGCCGAATATCTTCAGCCAGCCGCTGCTGGGATGAAAACAAAGGGATATTCTCCCAATACTCAACAAACGCTTTGATCCCGTCACGCAAAATAAAATCAGCAAGCTTCCGGTCCCGCATGATTCGCTCCCGCCGTTCCCCAAGCGTTTTGAGCCCCGGCGTTGTGCTTTCAAGCACAAGTGCTGATACCCGCTCTGGATATGTCGTCGCAAAGGAGTAAGCAAGCCTTCCTCCCATAGAATACCCAATCAATTTCACTTTGTGAAGTTTTAATTGATCAAAAATCTCGGCAAGGTCAGAAACCTGCCGGCTAGTGCTGTATCTTTTCCCATTCAGCGGGGCATCGGTTTCACCATGCCCTAAACAATCAATTTTGATCAAGCGGGAATCAGGCAGCATCTCATCAAGAAAAGTCCATGATTGTTTGCTGCCTGTAAACCCGTGCAGACAGACGACGGCTTCGGAAGCATCCTGTCCGACGTCTGTCACAGCATACCGGACACCATCTGACACCGTTATGTTTACAGATCCCATTGTTTTTTCACTTCCCGCACAGCCTCGTTCAGCATATCGCGATGAAGCTGGACTCTCGATTGGCGATCTGTTTTGATTTCGATCAAATGGAGTCCGGGCTTGTCTGCCTGCGGCGCGTAAGCTGTTTTGAATTCATCCCATGAAGCCGGGCATGAATACGTTCCGCCGTAAAGTGCAGCCGCATGCTTGAAATCGAGCCCAGTCGGTGTGCCGAACAAATCTTCAAAGTGTGTCTTCTCAGAAGCCTGCGGCAAAAAGGAGAAAATCCCTCCGCCGTCATTATTGACAAGAATCACAGTAAGAGGAATGCCCAGTTTTTTGGCCGCGAGCAGGCCGTTTAAATCATGATAAAAAGATAAATCTCCAATCACAAGGGTAACAGGCGCTTTTGTTCCTTCACATACCCCAATCGCAGAGGAGACGACACCGTCTATCCCGTTTGCGCCCCGGTTTGAATAAATCCGGAAAGAGCGTTCCTGCTTTTCAAAAAACGTATCAACATCCCTGATCGGCATGCTGTTGCCAACAAACAGCGAGCTGTTTTCAGGCACAAGATGCTGAAGGATTCGATAGAGATTGCCTTCAAACGAAACATCTTCACTGCTGATGGTTTGCAGATGCGCACGGAACCGCCTATTGACAAACTGCCACTTCTCAAGCCACTCTGATGATCTGGTGGCAGCAGTAAGGCCTGCCATGATCTCCTCAGCAAAAACAGACGCATTACAATGGATCATATGCGCGCTTGCCTGTGTCGGGTCTCTCCACCCTCCATCCTCGTCAATCACGATTTGCTGAATCGCCGGATCATCCTTGAGCCATAAGAAAACCGGTTTTGAAACAGGCATCGGCCCAAACCGGATGACAACCTCAGGACGAAGTTTCAGCTTCAGCTCATCATCTTTTAAAAATGAATCATACGCATCAATGACAGTGCTTTTATCGTGAACACCATTCCGCAGATTAGACAGCGGATCCGCTAAAATCGGATACTGAAGCGCTTTTGACAGCGCAATAATGTTTTCCTTATCCGCTTCACTATGGAGCTCTCCGCAGACGATCATTCCTTTTTCAGCCTCTGTGAGCATTTCAGCCACATCAGACAGGGATTCGCGGTCAACAGACTGCGTACCCGTTTTTACAGACACATGACGGCCTGTTCTCATTCTTCCAAACGGCTCATCCGAAAGATCCGGCATTAGCGGTTCGCGCAGCGGCACATTCACATGGACAGGCCCCATTGGTCGTCTTTGTGCTTCACCGGCAGCGCGGCTTGCCAGCGTTCGGATGTATCTCAGCATTTGCGGAGACTCTTCAGGAAGAGCAGAGTCTGTGAAAAACTTAACAAAGTTACCGAATAAGAAGTGCTGATTAATAGCCTGCGGTGCGCCTACTTCGCGCAGCTCATGAGGCCGATCAGCAGTTAACACAATAATTGGCACCCTTGAATAATGGGCTTCAACCACAGCCGGATAAAAATTGGCCGCGGCTGTTCCTGATGTGCAGATCAATAGTACGGGACGCTGCTTCGCTTTTGCCAATCCTAGTGCAAAAAACCCGGCCGATCTTTCATCAATTTGGACATGGACGCTAATATCGGGGTGCGCGGCAGCAAGAATAGCCAGCGGCGTGGATCTTGAGCCCGGACAAACGACGGCGTCCGTAATTCCGGAAAGGGCGAATTCATCAATAAAACTTCCGATGTAATGAGTAATCGGGTTGACAGTCAACGCCTCTCACCTCCTAATGCAGAGATCATCGGCTTCAATTTAATCTGCGTTTCTTCATATTCCGAGATTGGCTCCGAGTCTTCCACAATACCGCACCCGGCAAACAGCCTTGCTGTTCTGCCTTCGATCAGTCCGGAACGAATGGCTACTGCGAATTCCCCGTTATCCTGGCTGTCAATCCAGCCGATAGGGGCTGCATACCAGCCGCGATTCATCGGTTCAATCTCTCGGATCACTTCAACAGCTTTTTCCTTAGGTGCTCCCCCAAGCGCCGGAGTGGGATGCAGCTTCTCAATTAAGTCAAAAATCGAAGCAGAGTCACGCAGCTGTCCGACAATCGGCGTAAATAGGTGCTGAACGCTTTTTGTTTTGTACAATACAGGCCCATCAGGCTTTTCAACCTCTGAACAGGCTGATTCAAAAGCATTATGAATCATGCCTACGACAATATCATGCTCATGCAGGTTTTTCTCATCGTTTAATAATTCAAGCCCGATCCGGCGGTCTTCTTCTTCATTCACGCCTCGTTTAATGGAGCCTGCCAGACAAGTAGACATGACAGTGCTGCCGTCCCTTTTGATCAGTCTCTCTGGAGATGCGCCGACAAAGGTTTTGCCTCCCTGTTCAATTGCAAAAACATAACTTGTCTGCTGATCTTTCAGAAGCGTTTTAAGCACCGGTTCAATTTGGATTGGACCGTCAAACGTGAGCAGCAGCTCTCGGGCAAGAACCACTTTATCATATTGTTTCTCTTTAATTTGGCTTGTTGCCGTTTCGATTGCTTTCAGCCAATCATCCTTATCCAGCTCTTGAGATGCTTCAATCATAGCCTGGCTTCCCAGATCTAAATCAGGAACAATTAATTCCGCTGCAAAAGCTTGTAAGCCTTCCAAAACAGCCTCTGCATCTTCTTGTCCTTTTACCCATCTGTTGACTGTTAAGAACGGGCCTTCAGCAGTCATTGTCAGCATAAGCGAAGGCACAAAGAAATCCCCTTCCGAGAAATGGTCCCATTGTGTACCTCTTTCTTCGCAAGGGTCAAAAGAAAATCCTCCGAATAACACAGGTCCCACTGCAGAATGCTGCAGCTTTTCTTCTTCATAAATATGAAAAGCCGTCTTTTTAAAGCGCTCCCATTGTTCAAAAACCTCACGATACCGCTCGCTGTTTTTTTGATTTGTCTGGAAAACCGCTTCTTTGCCAAGACCGACTATTGTCAATTCACTTTCAGGATCTGACCAAAAAAATCGATTGCCTGTATATTTTTTTGCTCTGTAATTGAAAAATGATAGAGGGTCAAGAGACTCGATTTGTCTCGAATAGCTTATTAAGACAGCATGGTTGACTTCTTTGGCTTTATGTAATGCATGTAGAACTCCCTTTCGGAACGTACGCTGCACCGTTGTCACCATGAGACATTCCTCCATAATCCTTAAAATGCTTTTAATACCATACACCTGTGTCTTCTTTGTGTCAAACACAGATCATGCAGTCCAAATGGCCTGCCTTACCTATTATAAACCTAATTTCAGAAATGAAAAAGAAACAAAGCTTAAATTTCTTTCTCCACTGGTAGCAAAGCTTGTATCCGCTTACCATAAAAGGAAAACTTCCTATATTCCTCCATCCGGCATTTATGAAAGTTCTCGGGCGATCTGTTCATACTAAAGGTATGCATCAAAGAGAAACGAGGCGATCACATTGCTTACAAAAGACCAGCTGCAGCATTTAAAAAGTGAACTGGAACAAACGAAAAAAGATATTTTAAACCGTTTTAAAGACAATGACCATTTTCAGCTCAATTCAGCCTTTCCTTATGATTCAATGGGTGAACTTTCAGCTTATGATAACCACCCCGGAGACCATGCAACCGAACTTTACGAGCGTGAAAAAGACATCGCTCTCGATTTACATGAGCGAGAGCACCTTCGGGACATTGAGCATTCATTAAAAGCGATAGAAAACGGTACGTACGGTATTTGTGAAGTCAGCGGAAAGGAAATCCCTTACGAAAGACTTGAAGCGCTTCCGACTGCCACAACACTCGCGGAGTATTCGTCACAGGACGTGGTGTCCAAAGACCGTCCGATCGAAGAAGAAACACCTTTCGGGCAATTTGAATTTGACGATGATGAAGAAATCAGAGCGCCATATGACAGTGAAGATTCCTATCAGGATGTCGAAAAATACGGTAACTCACAAACGCCGCAGGATATGGAAAATCCGCCGCTCAGCTACGATGATATGACGATGAACGCCGAAGAGAATATCGGCAATACGGAGTCTTACGAAAATTTCATTGCTACTGATATCACCGGCAAAGAAATTACAGTTTATCAAAGCAGGGCCCATGAGCGTTATGAGGAAGAGCTTGACGAAGAGGGAATCATGACAACATTCGGCGATCTCCACGCTGATTGAACCCCCGATTATCGGGGGTTCTTTTCCGTTTTCAGCATATCGGAAATCAGCCTCAAATAATCCTTTTGCAGGCCGATGTCATACCGCTCGCCCTCTAGCAATTTCCCGTAAACATTGCGTGCCCCGAGTGAAGCTTTAATCGCATCCGTTACCTGCACTTCTCCTCCGTTATCAGCTTCTAATTCGTCCAGCTTATCAAAGATATCCGGTGTAAAAATATAACGTCCTGCTGCAGCAAAATGAGATGGCGGGTTTTCTTTAGGCTTTTCCACAATATCCTGGATGCGATAAACCCCTTTTTCAACAGGCTCCCCCTTTATCACCCCGTAATGATGTAAATCCTCCGTTTTTGTTTCTTTTAAGCCGATCACACTGGACTGATATTTCGTATACGCTTCAATCAGCTGCCCTAAAGCCGGCTGATTGGCGGAAAAAATCAGATCATCGGGCAAAACGACGGCAAAAGGTTCTCCGCCTGCAAATGGCCTTCCGTAAGAAATGGCATCACCCAAACCCTTTGCATAAGGCTGGCGCACATAGTGAATCCGTATATCTGGAATTGGATGCTCACTGAGTAAATGAAGTTTATCCCGGGAGGCCAGAAAAGCTTCGAGTGCCAAAGAGGAATCGAAGTAGTCGACAATCAGGTTTTTATGGCTCGATACAACCATCAAAATGTTCTCAATGCCTGACTCCTTTAGTTCTTCAACAATATAATGAATTACAGGCTTAGACCCTACCGGAAACATTTCTTTCGGAATCACCTTCGTCACCGGCAGATTTCTCGTGCCGAATCCTCCGGCAGGAATGATCGCTTTTTTTATCATGGTATTTTCCCCTCAGCTTATGTTTATTACATGATATTCCAAGAGCGCATCCCGATGTTTGTCCATGTGAAATTAGGCGGACGCAACTGGGCAGAAAGCGGAATCACGAACCAGCCCTTTTTTAATAGGATATTGATATATGACCAGTAATCTTGAAAAGGAGCTCAGGTGATGAAAATTTGTGTGGTTGGCGCCGGATATGTCGGTTTAACTTTATCAGCGGCACTGGCATCCATCGGGCATGACATGATATGCACAGACAAAGACGTCAAAAAAATCGAGCAGCTGAAAAATGGAGACATTCCCTTTTACGAGCCTGGGCTTTCTGATGCAATAAACCATTACGGCAATCTCTCGTTTTCTTCTGAAGTGAAATCGAGCATGGAGAAATGTCCCGTCATCTTTATCGCAGTCGGAACCCCACCGCGTTCGGACGGGTCAGCTGATACGAAAGCCCTGCAGTCCGTCATCAGCGATTTGAGCGAGGCGATTCGATCGTATAAAACCATTATTACGAAAAGCACTGTTCCGCCCGGGACAAATGAAAACATAGCAAAACAGCTGGTTGCCTCCGGTGTGTCTGAAAGTTTGTTTAACATCGTATCCAATCCCGAGTTTCTGCGGGAAGGCAACGCCTTATATGACATGCTGCATCCTGACAAAACGGTCATCGGTATTCAGGAAGGCGATCACGTATCGGCAGCAATCGTCAAATCTATTTACAAACACATTGACACCCCTTATATCATTACAAGCTTAACAGGAGCAGAGCTGATCAAATATGCCAACAATTTCTTTTTAGCAGCCAAAATCTCGTTCATTAACGAAATGGCCCGTTTATGTGAAGCCTATCATTCAGATATCTCGGATATTTCCCGCGCTATTGGACTAGATCCGAGAATCGGGAGGCACTTTTTGCAGGCTGGCATCGGATACGGAGGCTCTTGTTTTCCAAAGGATCTGCAGGCGCTGCAATTTGCTGCCAAGGAAAAAAACACGGAGACCTTCCTGCTTCAAGCCGTGCAGCACATTAACGACACTCAGCTCGGCCTGTATATCAAAAAAATACAGTCATTCTTCGATACACTTCAAGGCAAGAAAGCAGCTGTACTCGGCATTTCCTTCAAACCCCATACCGATGACACCAGAAATTCTCAGGCCGTCAGACTGATTGAAGGGCTGGCAGAGCTGGGATGTGATGTTCATGCATATGATCCTGAAGCTGTCCTTCCAGAACATTTGCAGCAACATGTAACTCAGCATTCTCAAGCTTTTGATGCGATAGAAGAGAGTGACTTTTTATTTTTGGCGACAGAATGGCCTGAGTTTTTAG
Source organism: Bacillus sp. JS (assembly GCF_000259365.1). NCBI lineage: Bacteria > Bacillati > Bacillota > Bacilli > Caryophanales > Bacillaceae > Bacillus > Bacillus sp. JS. The sequence continues at coordinate 3,021,563 of NC_017743.1, forward strand.
CGTTTGATTGGAAAAAGGCTGCAGGCATCATGAAAGGGCGTCTTGTGATTGACGGACGCAACGTACTGAAAAAAGAACCGATCGAGGCTTGCGGCCTGATCTGTACGGGGGTTGGGCGCCCATGAGAATACTCGTCACAGGAGCAGCGGGATTTATCGGCTCCCACCTCTGCGAAGAATTACTGAAGGATAAGAAACATCACGTTATCGGAATCGATGACTTTATCGGTCCTACTCCATTTTCCTTAAAATTAAAAAACCTTAAAACCCTGCTGCTAGAAAAACGATTTACGTTTATAAAGGAAAATCTGCTGACAGCGGATCTTTCTCCCTTACTAGAAGGGGTAGACGTCATCTTTCATTTGGCGGCCATTCCGGGTGTCCGCTCAAGCTGGGGCAATCATTTTCACCCATATGCCGCACATAATATCCAAGCGCTCCAAAGACTCCTTGAGGCATCCCGGGAACATCCTATTCAAACGTTCATCTTTGCATCCACCTCTTCCGTCTATGGCGAAAAACAAGGAAAAGTCAGCGAGAACACATCGCTTTCTCCTTTATCTCCGTACGGGGTAACAAAGCTTACCGGTGAAAAGCTTTGCCATGTGTATCAACAAAGCTTTGGCATTCCAATTGTGATTCTCCGTTTTTTTACCGTTTACGGACCAAGACAGCGGCCGGACATGGCTTTTCACCGGCTCATCAAGCAGCACCTTCAGCAACAGCCGCTCACGATCTTCGGTGACGGGCAGCAGTCAAGAGATTTTACTTACATCGGCGACTGTGTCAAAGGCATCACCGCTGTTCTTGGGAAACCCCACCTTATTGGTGAAACGGTAAATATCGGCGGCGCTGAACGTGCCTCAGTCTTAAAGGTTGTCTCCCTCATTGAAGAGATTTCCGGTAAAAAAGCAATACTGCACTTTTCGGACAAAATAGCAGGGGAACCGAGTAACACGTGGGCGGATATTTCAAAAGCAAAGCAGCTCTTGCATTATGATCCCGCCACATCCTTAAAGGATGGCTTGACTAACGAAATTGCCTATTTATCGTCGCTGTATCAGGGGGAATGAAAATGAAGCTTGCCTTTATCTGTACAGAAAAGCTGCCGGCGCCCGCGGTACGCGGCGGCGCTATTCAAATGATGATTGACGGTGTCACGCCCTATTTCAGCAGCCGCTACGACCTGACCATTTTTTCAATAGAAGATCCATCGCTTCCAAAAAGAGAAACGAAAAACGGCGTACATTATATCCATCTGCCAAAAGAGCATTACCGAGAGGCGGTAGCCGAAGAGCTGCGAGCCTCTTCCTTCGACCTCATTCATGTGTTTAACAGGCCTTTAAATGTCTCTTTATATAAAAAGGCTTCACCAAACAGCAAGATCATTCTGAGCCTGCATAACGAAATGTTTTCTGAAAAAAAGATGACCTTCGCGCAAGGAAAAGAAGTACTCGACAATGTCTCCATGATTACAACTGTCAGCGAATTTATTAAACAAACCGTCATCGAACGTTTCCCTGAAGCCGAGGACATCACAAAAGTCGTGTACTCGGGCGTTGATTTACACGCTTATCCGCCCGTCTGGACGACGAAAGGCGCGGCTGTCAGAGAAACATACCGAAAAAAATACGACATTGAGGATAAAAAAGTTATTTTATTCGCCGGCCGCTTAAGCCCGACAAAAGGACCTCACCTTCTCATCCACAGCATGAGACGGATTTTGCAGCAGCATCCTGATGCTGTACTTGTCATAGCGGGCGGGAAGTGGTTCAGCGATGACAGCGAAAATCAATATGTCACCTATCTTCGCAAGCTGGCGCTGCCGTACAGAGACCACGTGCTCTTTACAAAATTCATTCCCGCAGACGACATACCAAACCTTTTTCTGATGGCAGATGTATTTGTTTGCAGCTCTCAGTGGAATGAACCGCTCGCCCGTGTGAATTATGAAGCAATGGCAGCCGGCACGCCCTTAATTACCACAAACCGGGGCGGTAACGGAGAGGTCGTAAAACACGAAGTCACCGGCCTTGTCATTGACAGCTACAACAAACCTTCTTCATTTGCAAAAGCAATTGACAGAGCCTTTACAGATCAAGAATTAATGAACAAAATGACAAAAAACGGCCGTAAGCATGTAGAAGCTTTATTTACCTTTACACATGCTGCCAAACGACTCAATGAAGTTTACCAATCCGTTTTGACCCCGAAAAACAAACAATTCCCGCCGCCTTTTCTGACGCAAAACCTTGATTTATCATCAATCAATCAGCTTTTTGTGAAAGCAAAATCATAAACCTACAGCTCGCGTTGCAAAACGGGCTGTTTTTTGTTGCAGAGAGCTCAAAAAAAGGCATAAAAGTGACTTTATGCCTTTCGCTTTACAGCTGAAGAAAACCATGGAGCTGGTTTAGAATCACTTGGAAGAATGATGATTTCCACTCTAGCTTCCTCCACTAATTCTGGTTCTTCATCATCATGCTCTTCTTCCTCAAAGAGCGGCATTGAGCGTTTCGACTCACGCTCCTCCTCAGGCTCTCGAGCAGTTTCAAATTTCGTTTCTTCTTCATCATTGATGATTTTGTGTTCAGTTTCCTTTTCCTTCGTTTCTTCTTGATATTCTTTCGGTGCATTGATGTGAGGAAGCTCTCGGATGCTGCCCACAGCTAAATGCTTCTCCTCTTCCTCCTTCTCAGCTGAGATTGAGTCATGAGCCTGCCATCCCATTGACCCAGGCGGTGTAAATACGAATTGGTCGAGATCCAATTTAGAAATAGAGGCTTTTTGTCTCGAAGACCTCATGTCAATTCGCCTCCCGATACGCTTTTATCTTTTTATAGAGTTCCGGCAGTTTATCCAAAAACGAATCTTTAGATTCTTCAACGGAAATCATATTTTGCAGCGCCCAGTTATACTTCTCATCTGACCACGTTTTCTTTTGCTTCAAATAATATTTATGGCCGATTGCACAGAACAAATGCGGAAACGCGAGATCAATCCAAAGTACCTCATACTGTTTTTCTGTGAGCGGATACACTTTGTCATAGGCCGCAAGCAGCGCAACCATGAAATCAGTATCCCACACAGAAAGCTTAACCATCACTTTATTCAGCAGAATACGAAGGTCTCTTGAAGGCAAATCGTAGGTAATCGAGTGAAGCTCCTTTAAAAAGGGCTCCCCGTCGATCTCAGTCAAACGTGCCAATGTAAAATCCTGAAAACAGAATCCGCCATGCTCGAGCGTTTCTTTTGTCCAGGTTTCGTATTCTGAGTCATCAAGCGCTTGAAGTGCTTCTTTTCCTCTTGCCAGCATTTTATCAGCATGTTTTAAGAAAGTTTGCGAAAATACGTCATCAGGATAAGATGCTGCGATCTGCATATTCCCTTCAAGTTCCTGCAGCTTCCATCGGTATAATTTATGCCATTTTCCCAGCCTGCTTCTCTTCTTGCTTTCATCTGTGCAAACATATCCTTTTGACGCATGATGAAAATGGCCTGCAAACGACATGACTTTTTTCATTTGCTCTGCATCATAGTAAATCATTTCTTTTCCTGTCACTTTGTCATATAAGCTGTAAGAAACCTGATCCGTGCCCAAGCAGCTACCGCCATTTTTTGTTTGATGAATCGGCGCTATCGGCAGCCCTTTCTCTTGTAAATGGGCATGAGCCTGAGTAATAAAAAGCATCCGCTCCGGCTTCATTTGCGCTTCTTTTAGCAGCTTTGGGCCATGATCAGTTTGAACTTCCCAGATTTTGCGCCCGCTTTTGTTCGATTTCAGCGCCACATTGTCAATATGAAAAGGATAATAGCTGAGAATTTCAGACACAATCTGTTCTTCATGCTCTTTTTGGTACACTCTGTTCACCCCTTCTATCTGTTCTTTTCATAGACGCTGAGCAGATTTTCAGCTACCCTCTGCCAGCCGAAATTGCTTTCTGCCTCACGGCGGCTGTATTTCCCAAGCCGTTCCCGCTTTTCCGAGCTTCTCAGCAAATCATTGATATGTTCGGCATATTGTTTAGGATTTTCAAAGTCATGAATGATGTAGCCGTTTTTCCCTTCCTCTATGACCTCTGGATTGCCTCCCCGATTGCTTGTAATGATAGGCAGTCCCGCAGCCATCGCTTCATAATGCACCCTTGCTAAAGGTTCCTGCCACTGTGAAGAGCACACAAATACATCTGACATGGTATAAAGGCGCGGAATGTCCTTTGGCTTCACAAATTGAATAAATGTGACATGATCCTTTTGCATCGCGCCAAGGGTATGAAGATGTTTGACATAGTTATTTAACTCATTATCTCCGAACCATTTGGACCCGATAAACACCATCATGACATCGGGATGCTCCTCAATGATGTCCGGCAAAGCCTGCAATAAAATGTGCGGGCCTTTGACTTTGCTAAGACGGCCGACAAATAGGACGATTTTTTTGCCGTGAAGCCCCAGCTCGCTTCGCATCTCTTCGCGAGCCCGCTGTCCTTCATTCGTCCAGCGGGGATGGTACGCTTTTAAATCCACACCGGAATAAACTGTTTTTGTTTTTGATCGGGCTGACGGAAAACGGCTTGTGATCGTCTGTCCGATATAATCGCTGACCGTAACAATCTGCGCTACGGAATCGATGCAAATCTCTCCTTCTGCCTGGCTGATTTTATCGTAAGCAAACATTTCATTGTGAACGCTTAATATAAAAACAGCGTCCGGCGCCTGTTTCTTCAATTTTGGAACCCAGCTTGGGCGATTACAAACATGCACAAGGTCAAAGCGGCTCCTTCTCAGCTCTTCTCCAACAGCTTCTTCATAACGGTCTTCATCCAAATGTACATAATGGACACCGTCTGCAGTCTCTCTATCAGCGAGATTAGGATCTTTAATAGAAAACACAGTCACCTCATGTTTTTTGGCAATTAAAGGGGCAACCGCTTCGAGGTAGATTTGAATGGCGCCTCCTCGAACCGATGGGACAGGAAGCTTCTCTGTGGCGATCAGTGCTATTTTCATACATAGCCTCCATTCCTGCATGATTTTTAACTAGTTAGAATCATGATACGGCTGATCAACCAACTTGTGCGGATTGGGACTGCCCCAAAAACAAAACGGGTAAACAACCATATTCTTCTAGTAAATATAGTCAAATATCTCAATCATTTTTTCCTTTTGATTCATAAGGTAGGAGTAAAACAGGTAAGGATGTGTCCTTTAATGGCAGAAAACCACGAAGTCATTGAGGAGGGGAATTCATCAGAGCTTCCTTTATCAGCAGAAGATGAAAAAAAATTAACGAAGCTGGCTGAAAATGTGCTTCAAGGATGGGATGTGCATGCTGAAAAAATAGACGTCATTCAGGGAAATCAGATGGCGCTGGTCTGGAAGGTCCACACAGGCTCCGGCGCGGTTTGTCTGAAACGAATACACAGACCAGAAAAGAAAGCGTTATTTTCCATTTTTGCGCAGGATTATTTAGCAAAAAAAGGCATGAATGTTCCTGGCATACTCCCAAACAAAAAAGGCAGCCTATATTCCAAGCACGGCTCCTTTCTATTTGTCGTATATGATTGGATCGAAGGAAGACCGTTTGAGCTGACTGTAAAGCAGGACTTGGAGTTTATCATGAAAGGCCTTGCTGATTTCCATACAGCGTCCGTCGGTTATCAGCCGCCGAATGGCGTTCCCGTATTTACCAAATTAGGGCGCTGGCCGAATCACTACACGAAACGGTGCAAACAGATGGAAACGTGGAAGCTGATGGCGAGAGCGGAAAAAGAAGACCCTTTCTCACAGCTTTATCTTCAGGAGATAGACCGCTTCATTGAAGACGGCCTGCGCATCAAAGACCAGCTTTTGCAATCGGCCTATGTTCCATGGACTGAACAGCTGAAAAAAAGCCCTAACCTTTGCCACCAGGATTACGGAACCGGAAATACACTCTTAGGAGAAAATGAACAGATTTGGGTCATCGACTTAGATACCGTATCATTTGATCTGCCTATTCGTGATTTGCGCAAAATGATTATTCCGCTTTTGGATACGACGGGCGTTTGGGATGACGAGACATTTCATGTCATGCTGAACGCATACGAATCCAGAGCCCCATTAACTGAAGAACAAAAACAAGTCATGTTTATAGATATGCTGTTTCCTTATGAGCTTTACGATGTCATTCGCGAAAAATACGTCCGCAAGTCTGCTTTACCGAAGGAAGAATTAGAATCAGCTTTTGAATATGAACGCATTAAATCAAACGCATTGCAGCAGCTGATTTAAATCCATCATTTCCCCCGCATATCGGGGGTTTGATCTTTATAAGCTAAAGGGTAAGTATAAATGTAAAATAAATACATACGGAGGTTGCAAACATGAAAAAGATAATCGGCGCCATAGCAGTTTTTGTGATTACATACGCGCTGTTTTCAGCCGCAGGATACCTGTTTCCTGTTGACCAAGAATGGTACAATTCATTAAAAAAACCCGACTGGACGCCAAGCGGTTCTGCAATCGGCATCATTTGGGCCATTCTGTTTGCCCTGATCTCCCTTTCAGCTGCCATTATATATGCTGCGTTTTCTTTTAAAGGTGCGAAAAGCTTTTGGTTTGCGCTTTTAATAAATTACGTGCTCAATCAGGCATTCAGCTATTTCCAGTTTACGCAAAAAAATCTGCTGGCTGCATCGATTGACTGCCTGCTTGTCGCCATCACAGCAATCGTATTACTGATCATTGCGAAAAAATACAGCAGAGCCGCAAGCTATCTTCTTTTGCCTTATTTTTTATGGAGTGCATTTGCGACGTTCTTATCCTTTACTATCGATTCAATGAATCTGTGAACAAAAAAAGCCGCTTATACAGCGGCTTTTTCATATCATCGGCTTGATGCCCCAAATGTCCTTCGCATATTCCCGGATCGTGCGGTCGCTGGAGAAATATCCAGAATGAGCAATGTTTACAATCGAACGCTCAGACCATTTCCTTCGTTCTCGATAATCAGCTTGAATTCGCTCTTGCGCATCTGCATATGAGCTGAAATCCTTCAGTACAAAATACTCATCATTATGCGGGAGCAGTGAGTCATAGATCGATTCGAACTCATCTGCTTCTCCCTCAAAAAAACCATTGATCAGCTGATCGACTACCTGTCTGATTCTCCGGTCATGCTGATAATATTCCCTCGATCTATAACCGCCGTTTTCCTGATATGATAGAACATCATCCGCTTTTAAGCCGAACGTGTAAATACAATCAGGGCCCACCCGCTCAAGGATTTCGATATTAGCGCCATCATGCGTGCCGATTGTCAAAGCGCCGTTCATCATAAACTTCATATTTCCTGTACCAGACGCTTCCTTGCTTGCGGTTGAAATTTGCTCACTTACATCTGATGCCGGAAAAATTCGCTCAGCCATAGAAACTCTATAATTTTCTAAAAAAACAACTTTGATCAGCTGTTTGACCGCCGGATCATAATTGACTTTATCTGCGACAGAATGGATCAGCTTAATGATTTTCTTGGCATAATAGTAGCTTGGTGAAGCCTTTGCCCCGAAAATAAAGGTTTGCGGGTAGATTGAAAACCCAGCGTCCTCCTTGAGGCGGTTATACAAATACATAATGTGAAGAACATTCAACAGCTGACGTTTATATGCATGAAGCCGTTTCACCTGAACGTCGAATATGCTGTCAGGGTTCACAACCACCCCTGCCGTGCAAAAAATCAAATCGGCAAGCTCTTGTTTTTTCTTGCTTTTGTTGTTTTGAAACTGTTCAATAAATGCAGGATCAGAGGCGTACGATTCTAAATGGATCAGTGATTCCGGCTGTTTCACCCATTCATCGCCGATCGCCTCTGTAATGATGGCAGACAAGCCTGGATTCGCTTTTAACAGCCAGCGCCTGTGGGCAATCCCATTCGTCTTATTGTTAAAACGATTCGGGAACAGCAAGTGAAAGTCACGCATCTCTCTTTCCTTTAATATATCGGAATGAATTTTTGCAACACCATTTACACTGTAACTGCCTACTATGGCCAGATGAGCCATTTTGACAACACCATGCGCTGTAATCGCCATGTTCTCTATCCTTTTCCAGTCTCCAGGATACTTTTCCCAAACTGCGCGGCAAAACCTTTCATTGATCTCTTCAATAATCATATACATGCGCGGGAGCAGCGGCCTAAACAAATGAATCGGCCATTTCTCAAGCGCTTCTGACAATGTTGTATGATTCGTATAAGAGATCGTATGTACAGTGATATGCCAAGCTTCTTCCCAGCTCATGTCCTCTTCATCGAGCAAAATCCGCATCAGCTCAGGCACCGCAAGCGCAGGGTGAGTGTCATTAATATGAATGCTCACTTTTTTATGCAGGCCGGATAAAGATTTATGTGTTTTTCGGTAATTGTTTACAATGCTTTTTAAGCTTGCGCATACCAAAAAATACTGCTGCTTCAGACGTAAAATTTTCCCCTCGTCATGGGTGTCATCGGGATATAAAAATTCAGAAACCGCTTCTGTTTCCCGCTTATAAGACAAAATATTACCGCCATGATAATGCGCATAGGGCTCGGCGTTCCAAAGCCTTAACGTATTGACAGTGCCCGTTTCATAGCCGATGACCGGAATATCATAAGGAACAGCGGTTACAATTGTCGCTTGTTCGTGGCGAAAATGCAGACGCCCGCTTTTTTCTGTCATATGCACCTCGCCCCAAAATGGAACGTCAACTGCCTGATCCGCATTCCTTACTTCCCATACATTCCCGTTTTTCAGCCATTGCTCAGGCAGCTCCACCTGATGCCCGTCTACAATTTTTTGCTCAAACAAGCCATGCTTGTAACGGATGCCCATCCCGTGCCCCGGCAAGTTCAACGAAGCAAGAGAATCTAAAAAGCAAGCGGCCAACCGGCCAAGCCCGCCGTTGCCGAGACCAGCATCGTTCTCTATCTGAAGGATCTCCTCTAAATTGATGCCGATATCCTTTAAACCAGCTTCTACAACATCACGAACACCGAGATTCATTAAGTTTTGTTCAAGGAGCTGACCGAGCAGAAATTCGATTGATAAATAATATGTCTGCTTCCCGGAATTGGATCTGCTTTTTTCATTCGTCTTGATCCAATCTGCACTGATATACTCTCTGACCATATTGCCCAACGTTTTATATTGATCCAGCTTGGCAGAATCTTTAAAGCTTTTTCCGCACGTCATTTCCAGGCGCTTTAAAAATAAATCTGCAAAGCGTTCTTTACTCGAGAACATCCCGTCCACTCCTTGTCACATGCTCGAAAATGCGCTGATACTCTTTAGCCGACTTCCCCCAGCTGTAATCTGCATTCATTGCGGTCTTCATGATGCTCTGCCATACATCCTGTTGGCGATAAAACGACAGCGCCCTTTCAATCGTAAATTTCAGGTCATGCGCATTGAAGGCGGAAAATGTAAAACCATTGCCCGTCCCCTCTTCCTCCTGATAGGAACGGACAGTGTCGTAAAGTCCGCCCGTTTCTCTAACAATGGGAATGGCGCCATATTGAAGAGCAATGAGCTGCCCCAAGCCGCACGGCTCAAATTTCGACGGCATCAAAAACATATCAGATCCCGCATAAATTTGGTGGGCAAGCGGCTCATCAAACCCAATATAAGCTCGGCACTTCTCATGAAAAGCAAATTCTGCATGTCGGAAATAATCTTCAAATTCACGTTCTCCTGTGCCCAGCACAACCAGCTGTATGTCTTGCTCCTCAAGAAGCTCGTGCATAATTCTGCGGACAAGATCAAGCCCCTTTTGTTTAGTGAGCCTTGTCACCATACTGATCAGCGGAATATCGTTTTTCTCTGGAAGCCCCATTCGCCGCTGAAGCTTCGTTTTGTTTTCCATCTTGCATGCAAGATGTTCCGAGTCGTATTGCGCCTCTATATAAGGATCGCTTTTCGGCTGATAGAACGTATCATCAATGCCATTTAATATGCCCGTTACATCATTTTCCCTATATTGCAAAACCTGTTCCAGCTGCTCACCATAATACGGAGTCAAGATTTCATTTCTGTAAGTAGGGCTCACAGTCGTCACATGATCAGCCGCAATGATGCCCGCCTTCATAAAATTAACAAATCCGTTGCATTCTAACCTTTCATAGTGAAAATGATCCATCTCAAGACCCAGCAAGTCATGTGTGACATCGGGAGGGAATATGCCTTGAAACTGTAAGTTGTGAATCGTGAGCACGCTTTTCATCCGTTCATAAAAAGGATGTTTTCTGTACTCCTCTTTCAGCAAATAATTGACCATCGCTGTATGCCAATCGTGAGTATGAACAATATCGGCTGGAACATTCACAACTTTGGCAGCCTCCAGCACAGCTCTTGAAAAAAAGGCAAACCGCTCACCGTCATCATAATGCCCATACAATGAATCCCTGTTGAAATAGTACTCATTGTCGATGAAGTAATAATTCACATCATCCTCTGCCATATGTTCAATTCCGCAATATTGCTGCCGCCAGCCGACAGCTACGGTACACTCAGCCTTTTTTTTCATACGCATTTTCCACGGCTCAGGTATTTGGCTGTACTTCGGCAGCATCACAGCTACCTCATTGTCTAATCGCGCAAGCGCCTTCGGAAGAGCACCTGCTACATCGGCAAGACCTCCGGATTTAACAAATGGGGTACATTCAGACACAGCAAATAATATCTTCAAGAATTCATCAGCTCTCCTTGCACCAAACCTTTTCTTAATACAAGCGGCTGGTCAGCTGTTCCAGCAGCTTCCGTCGCCTTGCCGATTTTAACGTCCTTATCAGAAATGACCTGCTCAAGAAGACAATCCTCGCCAATCTGCGTTTTTTGCATAATAATGCAGTTTTTCAGCTTCGTACCCTTTCCAACATGGACCGCCCTGAACAAAATGCAGTTTTCAACCTCTCCTTCAAGCACACAGCCGTTTGCCACCAAAGAATTTTTGACAGTGCTGTGTTTTCCGTATTTCGTCGGCGGTTCATCCTTCACTTTTGTGTAGATCGGCTGCTGCGGCAAAAACACCTGCTGCCAAAAACGAGGCTGAATGAGTTCCATACTGTGGGTATAATATTTTTCCACCGAATCAATAACAGCGGCATAACCTGAATATTCATAAGGGCAAATGGTCAAGGCGGAAGCTTCCTTTTCAACAGCCTCCTGAATGGTTTTATAGCCTTTTTCGCTATGTCCGTAGATCAGCTCCTTTAAAAGTGTTGTAGACATGATGTAGATTTGCAGCGACTGGCCGTCCTGAAATACCTCGGTGACATCGCAGCCAACCTCCTGATGGCGTTTCAGCACATATTGAAATTGAATGTTGCATACGGTATGGCTGTTGGAGATAACAGCATATTGCTGCGTGCTTCTGTGGAAGTAATCTAGATGGTCCGAAAACTGGCGAAAGGAACCGAATTCATCGTATTCGTGATGAAGATGGGGAGACGGGAAAAAAAAGAGACCGTCCTTTTTCCGATGCAAATCCCATTCCTTACCTGCCCCAAGGTGATCCATGAGCGAACGGTAACGATACTTCGGAAAAATGGCAACACTCCTAATATCCGCATTCACCATGTTGGAAAGCATAAAATCAATCAGACGGTATCTGCCGGCAAAAGGAATCGCCCCAAGCGACCGCTGTGCTGTTAAATCCTGAAGAGAATGCTTATATGTGGTTTCATCTATAACACCTAACATTTGATTATTGAACACTGATTCTGCCCCCTGTTCAGTAATTAAATCAATTCTTTTTCTACAAATTCCTCTGAAACGAGCAGCACCTCTTCAATGTCTTTTTCGGAGCGAATCACTGCACCATCCGGGAGCACCATCCCCTTAGGAACGATGGCATTTTCAATCACTACATGCTCCCCAATCGTCACATCCGGCATGATGACGGATGATTTGACAGTCGCATACTTACCGACAGTCACACCTTGAAAAAGAACGGAGTGAGACACATTTCCATACACAACACAGCCTTCGTTCACAAGCGAATCTTGAACCTGCGCATCAGATGAAATAAATTGCGGGGGCTGATTTGGATTGACGGAGTAAATTTTCCATTTGCGTTCAAACAGCTTCAGCTCCGAGTCCTCTTTTAATAAATCCATATTGGCTTCCCACAAGCTCTGCACTGTTCCGACATCCTTCCAATATCCTTTGAACGGATAAGCGGAAAGCTTCTTTTTCTCCTTTAAAAGCAGAGGAATAATGTCCTTGCCGAAGTCGTGGCTAGAATAAGGGTTCTGATCGTCCATCTCAAGATACTGTTTCAAAAGCGGCCAATTGAAGATATAAATTCCCATTGAGGCAAGATTGCTCTTAGGGAACTTAGGCTTTTCATCAAATTGTGTGATCGTCCCATCTGGATTGGCCTTCATAATCCCGAACCGGCTTGCTTCCTCCCAGCCCACTTCAATGACAGAGATGGTCACATCCGCTTTCTTTTCAATGTGAAAATCAAGCATTTTGCCGTAATCCATTTTGTATATGTGATCTCCTGATAAAATCAGTACATACTCAGGATCATACTGATTCAAATAATTGAGATTTTCATAAATGGCGCTTGCCGTCCCTTTATACCATTTGACTTCTGACGACTCGGCATAAGGAGGTAAAACCGTCACTCCGCCATTATATCTATCAAGATCCCATGCACTGCCGATTCCAATATAGGAATTCAGCTCAAGCGGCTGATATTGCGTTAAAATCCCGACTGTGTCTATGCCTGAATTAGAACAGTTGCTTAGGGTAAAATCAATAATCCTGTATTTTCCCCCGAAAGATACAGCCGGTTTGGCCATATTTTTTGTTAATCCGCTGAGACGGCTGCCCTTTCCGCCGGCAAGGAGCATGGCTACACATTGTTTTTTCATCTTTTTATCTCTCCTCTTTTTCTAACCGCCCGTAAAATCGAGATGCCGTAAGGGGGGATGGTCATCGTGATATAACAAGGTTTATGATGAAGAGCTCCCTTTTTGGCCGATAACGGCTTTTTATTGATTTGTCCTGAGCCTCCATATGTTTCACTGTCACTGTTCAGCACTTCGATGTATTGGGTAAAAAAAGGAACTCCAACATCATATTGATGATAGACCGCGGGTGTAAAATTACAAATGATGACAAGCGCCTCACTATGCTTTTTGCCATAGCGAATAAAAGAAAAGATTGATTGTTCGTCATTATGGACATCAATCCATTCAAATGATTGTGCACGATGGTCATGTTCATAAAGGATTTTGCTTTTTTGATAAAAGCGGAGAAGATCTTGCGTAAAAACGCTGGCTTTCTGATGCATGGGGAAGGAGTCCAAAAACCAATCAAGCTGTTCTGTATCTTTCCATTCATCAAATTGGGCAAACTCTGATCCCATAAAGATTAATTTCTTTCCGGGATGCACTGTCATATAGCCCAGCAAAAGCCGATACTGGGCAAATTTCTGCCAGTAGTCGCCAGGCATTTTATTAAGAAGTGATTTTTTCCCGTATACGACTTCATCATGAGAAAACGGCAACACAAAATGTTCACTAAACGCATACAGTAATGAAAAAGAGATAAGCTGATGACAATGCCGCCTTTCTTCAGGCGGCGTCTCCATGTATTTCAGTACGTCATTCATCCATCCCATATTCCATTTATAATGAAAACCAAGCCCCCCTTCCTCAACGGCACCTGTCACTTGAGGCCATTCTGTAGAATCTTCCGCGATCATCATCACCTGTGGATACGCCTCTCTCATGGTTTGATTGAGTTTTTTTAAAAATTCAACAGCATATGGATTCGTGTGGCGTTCATCCTGATTTGGCCAATACAAGATATTAGCCACTGCATCAACCCTAAATCCATCTATATGATAGAATTCCGCCCAGTACAACGCATTCGAAATTAAAAAACTATGAACTTCTGGTTTTCCCAGGTCAAAATTTGCCGTACCCCATAACCAGTTCTCCCGATCACGTTCTTCTTTGTATTCATAAAGCGGTTCTCCATCAAACATATAAAGGCCATGTGCATCTTTACAAAAATGTCCAGGAACCCAATCTAAAATGACTCCGATATTTTGTTGATGACATTCATCAACAAACCTCATCAGATCGTGCGGTGTGCCAAACCTGCTTGTCGGGCTGTAATACCCCGTTCCTTGGTAGCCCCAGGAACGATCATATGGATGCTCATACACTGGAAGCAGTTCAATATGGGTAAACCCATGCTCTTTGATATACGGAATAAGTGTCTGACTTAACTCTTTATAGGAGTAATGCCTGCCATCAGAATGCTTCTTCCAAGACCCGAGATGCAGTTCATAAATGAAAACAGGTTTCTCATACAGCGTCTTAGTCTTCTGTTTCTTTTGCCATTTTTGATCTTGCCAGCTGTACCCTTCCAAATCGTAAGTAAGTGACGCTGTGTTTGGTCTGACTTCTGAATAAATGGCGTATGGATCTGCCTTCAGCCTAATCTCACCGCAATTCGTCACGATTTCATATTTATATCGTTCCTTTTCTCCTAAACCCGGAATAAATAACGTCCAAATGCCATTATCATTCACTCTGTGCATCACATGCTGTTCTCCCGACCAGCTGTTAAAATCCCCAGCCACTCGTACTTCCGACGCATGAGGCGCCCACACACAGAATTCATATCCGCTTGTGCCATTCAGCTCACGAAAATGCGAGCCAAACAGCTGATAGCTTTTAAACAGACTGCCTTCGTGAAAAAGATAAACATCATGTGCTGTAGGGCTGGCAGCGGCCATGTAATCATCCTTTCTGACATCATAGTTTTCATTTATAGTATTTATTCGAAGAAATAAAAAAAAGCCCTTTCCTGAAAGCGCTTATACTTATAGACAATTAACTTCATTTTCTGAAGAAAAACAAAATATATGGAGATTTTTGTTGCCTGTTTTAAAATAAAGAACGAAGCTTATGACATATCCATGATTGATAAAAATAAAAAAGCCTTGCAGGATATGCAAGGCTTCTGGATGACCCGTACGGGATTCGAACCCGTGTTACCGCCGTGAAAGGGCGGTGTCTTAACCGCTTGACCAACGGGCCGACAATTATAAATTTATATCTGTAATCATATGGCGGAGAAGGAGGGATTTGAACCCTCGCGCCGCTTACACGACCTACACCCTTAGCAGGGGCGCCTCTTCAGCCACTTGAGTACTTCTCCATATGGCTCCACAGGCAGGATTCGAACCTGCGACCGATCGGTTAACAGCCGATAGCTCTACCACTGAGCTACTGTGGAATATAAAAGTCATGGTGGGCCTGAATGGACTCGAACCATCGACCTCACGCTTATCAGGCGTGCGCTCTAACCAGCTGAGCTACAGGCCCATGACGATATAAAAATGGAGCGGGTGATGGGAATCGAACCCACGACATCAGCTTGGAAGGCTGAGGTTTTACCACTAAACTACACCCGCAATTTTTATTTGGGGCGATTGATGGGAATCGAACCCACGAATGCCAGAGCCACAATCTGGTGCGTTAACCACTTCGCCACAACCGCCAAAATATATATTGATAAAATGGTGGCTCGGGACGGAATCGAACCGCCGACACACGGATTTTCAGTCCGTTGCTCTACCAACTGAGCTACCGAGCCTAAGTATTTAAATGGCGGTCCGGACGGGACTCGAACCCGCGACCTCCTGCGTGACAGGCAGGCATTCTAACCAACTGAACTACCGGACCATTTTAAAATTTGGTTGCGGGGGCAGGATTTGAACCTGCGACCTTCGGGTTATGAGCCCGACGAGCTACCGAACTGCTCCACCCCGCGATGATTGGGAATATGTATGGCGGAGGAAGAGGGATTCGAACCCCCGCGGGCTTTGACACCCCTGTCGGTTTTCAAGACCGATCCCTTCAGCCAGACTTGGGTATTCCTCCGTATAGTGGTGGAC